>NZ_CP092454.1:0-4033914 GCF_023757925.1 Acinetobacter sp. AHP123 | reverse complement strand
TGTATCAGGTAATGGTTTAGGTTTATCAAATAGCTCATTAAACCAGCTTGGGAAACGAGGGGTACAAGGAAATGCAAGCTTTGGGCAAGCCCGAATAGAAGATTATATTAATATTGCCGATGGCAATCTGGTGATTCGCCAGCAGGGCTATAATCTGGCAGGAATAGGTCAGGATATTCAATCGGTCCAGACCTATAATTCTAAAGGTTTATTAAATAATAATGCTCAGTGGAGTGGCGAGTGGAGCAGACGACTCAGTTTAGTCGGTAACTTAAATGAAGCGGGCAGTAAAATTATTGTTACCTCTGAAGATGGTCACGAAGTCACTTTTAACTTTTCCTCTGCCAATAACTATATTTCTAAAGAAGGCGATGGGGCATACGATAAGTTGGCAATTTCAGGAACGACCTGGACCATCACTGATGGAAAGACCCTTGCTCAAGAAAGCTACACCTATGATGCAGTCAAAAAGACAGGCCGCCTCACCAGTATTCAAGATAACAATGGCACCAACCTAGTATATAGCTATGACAGCGCAGATCGTCTGATTTCTATTAAGGATAGTAGCAGTTTAAATGAGCTGATCTATCAATATGACGGAACCAGTAACCGTATTAAAAGAATTGATACGAAAGTTGGCGGGGTGGTCAGCCAGAATGTCTATTATGAATATGACACGGCCAATCGCCTGACTAAGGTCATTAGTGACCTCACACCAAGTGATAATCTGATTACCGATCAAAAGGTGTATACCACCACTTATGCTTATGATGGCAGCTCTTCGCGTATTGCAAGTATCACGCAAAGTGATGGCAGTAGCGTACAGTTTGGCTATGAGCTGGATACGGCAAACAATGTTTACCGGGTAACAACGGTAAAGGACAGCCAGGGCACCACCACCTTTAGCTATGCTGCTAACAAGACCACGGTGACCAATAGCTTACAAGAGGTATGGGAATATAGTTACGATGCCAATCGGCAGTTAACCAGCATCAAGAATGCCAATGCCGAGGTATCCAGCTTTAGCTATGATGCAGATGGCAATGTACTGACCATTACGGATAATGAAAGTAATAAGCTCACTTACCGCTATGATAGTAATGGCAACTTAACCGAAGAATATGGCCCGACCGGTAAAGCGATTAAATATAGCTACACCAATAATACCCAGCTTGCCACTGTCACCGAATATCTCACGCTCGCGGTGAAAGATGCCAGTGGGAACTTGGCGTTACCGGCGACAGGTGAAACCAAGATCACCCAGTATCTGTATGATGCCCAACGTCTGCGCTTTGTGATCAGTGCGGAGGGTGCGGTCGTAGAATATATCTATAATGATAAAGGCCAGCTGGTCAGTAAAGGCGGCAACTATCAGGCCAAATATACCAGTACCATGACATATAAGGATGTGGATACCTGGGTAAAAAAACAGCTAAAAAAAGAACTGAGCAGCTATGAATATGATGTGTATGGCAACTTAAAAAAAGAGATCCATTATAGTTCAATTGATGCTACAGCAGATGCTACAACAGGCGTGATCAAGAATCTGGGGATTGTGGATGATGCAGCTGAGCTGATTGACTATGTCTATGATGCGCGTGGTTTATTATTGCAGAAGATCACCCGTCGTGGTGCGGACCGCACCACTGCCGGCACAACGGCAGCATCGAGTGTGCAGTCGTTTGCCTATGACGGGATGGGACGTGTGCTTTCTGAAGTGGGAAGTACCGGCACCACCAGCTATAGTTATGGTGCCAGTAAAATTACCGTGACGAACGCAGCGGGTTTAAGTACCGTTCAAAGCTTTGACAGTTATGGCCGTTTAACCAGCACTGTACAGACTGCCACCAATCTACCGGATCGTACCACCAGCTATCTGTATAATGAAGCGGGACGTCTGGTTTATAGCAAGCAGCCGAGTGGTTATGAGCAATTTAATTTCTACGATAAAAAAGGCCGTTTAACTGGTGTGGTCGACAGCTCAGGTCTGTTGACTGAATATGTCTATAACAAGAATGATTTACAAACCAAAGAAATCCGTTATGCCACTGCAGTGAGCAGTGCAGGATGGCTTGCCAACGGGGTGGTGAGTAAAAAACGCGTCGAAGAGATCCGTCCTGCAGTTGCTGGCCTTGACCGGGTGGTGGAGAAGAGTTATGACAGCAGTAGCCGACTGATCAGTGTTAAACAGGCCAATGGTTTAATCACTGAATATAGCTATGACAGCTATGGCAATATCACTCAAACTAAAGCGGGCGACCGGATCAGTCGTTACTTCTATAATAAAGATAACCTGCAGGTGGCTGCCTTAGATGCTGAGGGCTATCTGGTTGAAACGGTTTATAACAGTGCCGGCCAAAAAATCCAGGTGAACCGTCATAGTAAAGTCACAACCGAGAGCTTGCGTGCGACCGGGACGTTGGCACAGCTCAAACCAACTGGTACAGATAACACGATACTGAGCAGTTTCTATTTCTATGATGCGCAAGGACAACTGATTGGCACAGTGGATGAAAAGAAATTCGTCACGGCCTATTTATATAATCAAAAAACCAATAGCGTAACTACACGGCAGTATGCCTTGGCAACGACAGCAACGGTGGCTAGTACCAGCGTGTGGACGGATATTATTAAGTTACCTGCAGGTAATACCTATCAAGACAGCATTAAATCTTACGATCTTCAAGGGCGTTTGATAACAGTGGTCGATCCCCGTCAGGGAACTACCAGCTATGTCTATGATGAGGCGGGTCGTCTGATCAAGGAGACTCTAGCTGCAAGTACAGCCAATGAACGTGTTGCCTATACCCGCTATAACGCTTTTGGTGAAGTCACTCAGGTATTAAGAGGCGAAGCTGCTAATCAATTAACGACCGGGATGACGGCTGATCTGGTTGAACAGACCTATAACCAGTATGCGATTAAATCCTTCTATGACGCTGCGGGCAGAAAAACCCAGGTCATGAGTGCAGCAGGGCAACTCACTACCTTCTATTATGATAAAGCAGGCCGCCTGACCCATCAGATCAATGCCGAAGGTAATGTGGTTGAAACCGGCTACAGCCTGTTTGGTGAAGTTGCCAGCAGCACGCAATATAGCAAGAGCCTGACTACGACAGCTACGGATCTGGCGGGTGCAGCAGTTCCGAGTGCATTGGCGAATGCGGTGGGTATCGGTAAGAGCCTCAAAGGGGGTGAGCTGACCACGACCTTTAGTAGTTTGGTGACTGCGATTAAAGATGCGACCAAGGATCGTATTGAAAAGCTTGAATATGACAAGCTGGGCAAGGTCAGTAAAAAGACCGATGGGCTCTCTAATAGTATCGCATCAGTTTATAACCTGTATGGTGAACTGGAACAACAGACCCAACAGGTGACTTTAGGAACGACCAAAACCACACTACAAAGCAGTTATGTCTATAGCAAACGAGGTGAGTTGAAGAGCACCATTCTAGACACCAGCGGCTTAAAAAATACCACGCTTAAACAGTACGATGCCTATGGCCGTGTGATCACGGAAACCGATGCCAACGGCAATGTTACCCGCTTGGATTATAGTCAGGATCAGGGTCGTACCATCCAAGTGACCTCAGCGGATAATGGGGTAACTAAAACCACTTATGATGCCTGGGGACGCCAGCTTAGCGTCAGCGTAAATGACAACCTGACCAGTTATACATACAATGATCAGACGAAGACTCTGACAGTTAAAAGCCCGGAAGGCTTGCAAACCACCACTCAATATAATGAGTTTGGTGATGTGATGCAGGTCACACAAGCCAATCAGGGTAAAAGCACTTATTTATATAATGATGATGGACAAAAGATCAAAGAGACCAATGCGGTAGCGGCGATCACCAACTATGTATATGACAAGAAAACAGGATTATTAAGCGAAAGCACCGATGCGGTCGGGGTGAAGACCAGCTATTACTATGACAATGCCAACCGGATTATCTCTCAGATTGTTACATTGTCTGCAACTGAGAGTCAGGAAACCAGCTATAGCTATGATGGCTTAGGACAGCGTCTTGAAGTCACGGAAGCCAAGGGCAGTGCCAATGAGCGGGTAACCCAGTATGGCTATGACAAGGCCGGGAAGCTGATTTCAGTTACTCAGGATGCCAAGGGCCTCAAACTGGTGACCAGCTATGAGTATGACGAGACTGGACGTCAGGTGAAGGTAACCGATAAGGGCCTGACCACGGTGTATACTTATGATGCGCTGGGACGACGGATTTCCGAGGTGAAAGACCCGACGGGTCTGGCCTTAAAGGTTGAGTACCGTTACGATGCCAATGGCAATGTCACGCGTAAGATTGATGAGGCGGGCAATAGCAGCTGGTATGTCTATAACGCGATGAACCAGTTGGTCTATACCATTAATAGTCTGGGCGTTGTCAGCGGATCTGTTTATGATCTCAATGGCAAAGTGATTGCCCAGTATCAATATACCGCCTTACAAGATGTGAGTAGCTGGACGACCAAAGATATCGTGACTGCTGCTAATGTAACGGTCAGTAAAACCACGGCCAACCTGACCCGCTTTGTTTACAATAAAGATGGGCTGGAAATCTACCGGATTGATGCCGAAGGTGCAGTGCTTGAAACCCAATATAATGAGCTGGGTAAAGTTGCACATGCCATTCGGTACGACAAAGTTGTTAACCTGACGGGTGAGGCATTAACTGCCGATACGATCAAGACGGCCCTCACCACAGCAGAAGCCTCTGCGCAAACCCAGTCTTACTATTACGATGCCTTGGGCCGGGTGATTTACAGCATGAATGCAGCGGGCTATGTGACCCGTAATGATTATGATGCACTCAATCGTATTATAAAGGTGCTGGACTTTAGAATTGCCACCACATTAGATCGTAAAACTGCCACTTTCGCTCAGATGGAAGTGGCCTATAGAACATCAGCGATCAGCTATACGATCCACTATATGTATTATGACAAGCTGGGTAGGAAGGTCTATGACCTAGATAAGAATTCAGTTCTGACCCGTTACAGCTATGATGAACTGGGTAACCTGATCAGTAAAAAAGAAACAGCACTGAGTTATGGAATAGTACTTGATTTACTGAAAACCAAGGATGCAGCCGGTAACTTAAGTGCTCGTCCACCTGCTAATATTGAAAACTATGATGCTGGCTTGGCGTTGTTGACCGATGCCCAGTACCGCGAGACCAATTACTATTATGACAAGGTCGGCCGGATTGCCTACCAGATCGATGCCTTGGGTAATGTCACCCGATACAACACCAATGCAGCCGGACAGATTACCAATACTGTCAAATACACGGCTGTCTTGGCTGCATCTCTCAGCCGGAGCAGTACGCTCGCTCAGCTCAATACCGTTTATCTGTCTTCAACGCCACCGGCCTATACAGTGAGTGGCACACTCTATGATGTGGTAGGACGTAAGGTCGTTGATACGAACGAGATGGGCTTTTTTACCCACTATAGCTATGATGCTTTAGGCAATGTGGTGAGCAAGAAGGTGGCATCAGTCACTATCGGGGAATTATTAGACCTGCTCAGAACTAAAGACGCCAGTGGTAACTATACGGCCAGACCTGCTACCACAGTTGCAAATTGCAATGCGGCGATCTTGTTATTACCTGCAACCAAAATGCAGGAAACCAAATACTTCTATGACAAGGCGGGACGACGTAGCCATGATATTGATGCGCTGGGTTATGTCACGGCCTATAGCTACAATCCACAGGGCCAGCAGACCTCGGTCAAACAGACTGCCCTGAACAGTGATGCTATTTTAGATTTACTCAGAACCAAGGATACAGCAGGGAACTTTAGCGTCCCGCGTCCGGCATTGACGGCAGACAATCTGGATAAGGGCATTAAACTGCTGGCTGCGACCAATTACCGGGAAACCAGTTCTTATTATGATAAGGATGGACGACTCAGTTACCAGATTGATGCACAGGGCTATGTGACCCGTTACAGTTATGATGCCTTTGACAATATAGCAAGCACGGCAAGCTTTAATGCAGCAACCAGCTTGAGCCGTAGCAGTACCCTGGCACAGCTGGATGCCAGCTATAACATAGCGACTTTACCTGAGCATGCATTAACCCAGTATGGTTATGATGCACTTAACCGTAAGGTCAAGGAAACCGATGCACAAGGCGCTACAGTTGAAACTGGTTATGATGCCTTTAACAATGTCATTTGGGTCAAAGATAAACTCGGCAATAAGGGCTATTTCGCCTACGATGCCTTAAACCGGAATACGGTCAAGATCGATCCTGAAGGTTATATCACTTACTATTACTACGATGCGTTTGGTAATCAGACCATTGAACGGAAATACTTATCACCAGTGAATGCACTGGATAAGGTTCTAGACAGTAATAGTTTATATACTGGCGTTAAGATTTTAACCAGTAGTACGGAAGTTGCACCCACCACTCAGCCTTATTTGAACTTTGGTACAGTATATACGCATGTCGTTTACCAGTATGACAAGTTAAACCGCAAGACCCTTATCACGGATATCTCTGGAGCCTATGAAGCCTATACCTATACGGATGGGTCAGCTCAGCCTGCCACTTATCGCAATAAACTGGGTGGCGTTTATAACTACAGCTATGACAAACTGGGTCGACTGATCAAGGAAACCCTGCCTGAGCCATCGGCAGGTAACCCGGTCACGCATCTCTATGAATACGATGCCTATGGTAATAAAACCAAACAGGTGGAAGCGAGCGGGCTGACTGAGCAGCGGGTTTCGGTCTATCAATACGACAACCTTAATCGCCTGACGGCCAAGATTGCAGAGGCAGTCAGCACGGTTCAGTTACAGGTCAAGGATGCGACTAAGCCGTATTTAAAAGGCAAGGTTGAGGTAGCGAGTACTGTTGCACAAGAAAGCTATCAATATGATGGCTATGGTAACCAGATCTTAAAAACCGAGGCCAATGGGGCCAAGACCTTTAGCTATTACGATAAGAATTCGCGCAAGATCGCAGAAGTGAATCCGCTGGGTGGCCTAACCCGCTGGGAATACAATGCAGCGGGGTTGGTGACCAAGCTGCAAAGCTATGAAACGTCGGTGAGCCTACCGGCACAGGCAGGGGGTGCTGTACCGACGACACCATCAGGCAATGTGCGTGTAGTTGAATATGGCTATGACAAGGTTGGCCGCCAGACCAGTGTGCTTAGCCCGAATATCGCAAGCTATGAATATGATAGCCAGGGCAAGGGTGCACTTATCACCCAGAGTGCGATTGAAAAGACCTATTACGATGCGAATGGTAATATCATTCGGGTTGAGGATGGCAAAGGTAATAGCAGTTATAGCTATTATGACAAGGCGGGTCGCAAGATTCTGGCGATTGACCAGGAAGGCTATGCGACCAGTTGGAGTTATGGCAATGACACGACCTCTCAACTGAGTATCCTGACCGAAGTTAAATATGCCAAGAAACTGAGCCGTGCTGTCACGGTTACGGATACGTTCAAGGACCTGAGCGATTTACTGGTTAAAGCTAAAGATGCAGGGAATGACCGTACCACCGTGAGTACTTATGACAAGCAGGGCCGGGTGATCCAGACCGAGCTGCTTAATGTCAGTTATAGCGATAACGGTGTGCTTAAAACAGCCAACAGCGTGACTTACTTTAGCTATAACGCACTGGATAAGCTCCTCACCAAGAAAGAGGGTGCAGGCGAGACCCTCAATATCACTTATGACAAGCTGGGCCGTGAAAGCGTTCGGACCTTCGGTAGTTATACCGACAGTAAAGGGGTTACTTTCAAGCAGCGGATTTCCAGTGTCTATAACGGACTGGGACTGTTATCAAGCAGTGCAGTACTGGGCAGCAATGATACGGTCAGTACCGATGACCGGGTGACCCAGTATAGCTATGACAAGCTGGGCCGATTGATCAAGGAAACCGATGCCAGCTTGGACCATAGTGTCAACTATGGCTATGACCTGATGGGGAACCGTACCTGGACCAGCAATAGCCGTAAGGCCAACGATGGCATCACCAAGTATGATGAAACGCTGATTGAATATAACCTGATGGGTAAGGAGATTACCCGCCAGACCAATGAAGGTAGCCTCCCGACCGGTGCGAAGGAGATCAGCTGGAAGACCCTGGAGGAACGAGAAACCCGCTATAACGTGTTTGGCGAGATTACCGGCAAACGTCTGGTCAAGACTGACAGCACCACCAAGAGCACGGACTCATGGCAGGAAGTTACCGAATATAACAACCAGGGCAAGGTGTGGAAGAGCAATGCCAATAATGGCGTGACCCGTTATTACTTATATGACCGCAATGGCAATGCGACCTTGCAGCTGGATACCACGGGTACGGGCATCACGGCCAAGAGTGCCGATCAGCTTAAGGATCTGACCGGGGTCAGCTATACCGAAACGGTGTATGACAAGCGGAACCAGGTGGTTGAGGTTCGGGAACCGAAGTTTAACCAGGACAAGCTGGACACCAGCTTAAACCTGTTTGGTCAGACGGTTTCACGGACGGTGGACAAGTCGACGGTGAGCCTGACCGACAGTGCCAGCAAGCTGAACTTTAATGCCGAGACCCAGAAGCTGAGCATTCAGGCCAATGCCCAGGCGAAGCGTGTGATGATCAAGTACTGGCCGAAGGGCAGTACCGCTACCGCGAGTAATACTCTCACCGTTGATATGCAGGCCACCACCGCAGCAGGCCAGTTCGTGCTGGATATTGGGGCGATTCAGGCCAATATCGACTATAGCTATAGTTACAGCAGCAGTGATGCGACTGGTAAGGTACTGGACAGTGGCACAGGGGCGATCAAGCGCTCTGTGAATGTGGTAGATGTATTCTCCGGCGGAAGCGTAAGTGCTAATCCGGTTGCCACGGCTACGGGTAACGGTGTGGCGAACACCATGGGCGTGGTGGCAGTTGATGTATTTAATGATTATAAATTACCGATTACCGTTATAGGCAATAAAGCCCAGAAAGTTACGAGTCGCGCAGAAAAATACAACTCTTATGGTCGACTGACTCAAGTTTCGATTAACTATGATGAAGGCATTAATGTTAAGAAGATTCAATTTGCATTGCCGTCAACCTTAAAGGGCTTTGGGGATGGCAATTTTGAGGTTGAGTTAAGCATCGATGGACAGGTGTATAAAAAGAGTGTTGCCGCAGGCAGCAGTCTGGTCGAGATTGCGCTGGATAACAATACCGATAAGTTCCTAGGTGGAAAAGATTATACCATCAAGATTTATAAACGAATCTCGGCAACCAGTACCGAGCTGGTGATGAATAGCACCAACAAAATTACTGATAAGGTGGCATTAAATTATTTAGGATACTCATTTTGGAGTAATCTTCCTCCAATGTACTATTCTAAAATAGGGGATCTGTTTGAGTTTGAGGAGCAAACGGTAAATCAGGAAGGGAGCTTAAATAATTATAGTCATTTAATGATGAAGAATATCCCGACCGGGACCAGTCGGGTTGAGGTGAAATATAAGGTCGCTGGGGCAAGCCAGTGGAGTACCTTAACCAGTAGTGCCGCGTTATACAATAATACCGCTGGGTGGTATAAAGCTGGGTTAAATACACTCGAGAATAACAAGTTATATGACTATCAATATCTGGCGTATAACGCGAAAGGAGAAATCTTAGGGGGTGGACAGGGTATTATTAATACCGCACTGAATCAGGCTACTATCACCCAACAGGCTTTATCTGCTACCGATTTGCCGAGTGTGTATGTAGATAAGCAGGAAACGGTCAATATTAAACAGGATGTTAATGAGGCATATTTTTTAAAGGAACTTAGTGCTGAAACTTTTATAAGTTCTGAAGCTTTTAGAGTTGTTAATATAACTTATAGATTCGATAGAGAAACATTAAAAAAATATCTCTCTGATAGTGAACTGTATGTTTTAGTAAAGAATAATAAACTAAACTTATCTGGCCTTCAAAAAGTTCAAGTAGAGACTGATAATATTTACGCTCCTACTTTTTCTTATATTAGGTTTGAATATAGTAATGATCTTACTGATAATACGATTCGAGCTTTTAATACTTTAGATTTTCAATTAGTAAAGTTTGAAAGAGGAAATTTTATCGAAATAGGTAAAGGGAGTGCTTCTTATCGAACAGAAGTTCATCATTCGCCAGGAAGTTATCCTGATGTTTTTTTTAATGAATATGATGGCTATTTTAAGTTTAATGAAAAAAATAATATAAGTATATTGGGGCAATCTGCTAATGCTAGCAGTGTTTCTCTTTATTATAGAGAATTTGGAAGTAATCAGAGTTTTAAATCAGTTCAAGAAAATAGTTTTTCCAAAGATGTATATGGAAATAAAATATCTGGTCAGTTTGACGTTAAAATTCCAGAGTTGTTAACTGCAAAAAAATATGAAATCCAATACATTACATATGAAGGCAGTAAAGTTGTTAATCGTCAGCAAGGAGTATTAGATTTTACCAGTGGTAAACCAGTGATTAATACCACTCCACTCAATTATGGTGGAGATGGCTTTATTTTATTTAGTGGTACTGATGTCCAGTTTATGGACCAGTTTAAACCGGTGACCAGTGCATCCACCTCTGCAAAATTAAAAATCCGAAAAGTCGGCACGACTGTCTGGGAACAATTTGCTTTAACAGGAACTTCGGATTGGTTTAGCTGGAATGGAAATCAAGGTCGAGATGGGGAATACGAGTTTCAGCTAGATTCATTTAATGGCACCACCCAAACCACACCATCGGGTAGTATCATCGGTAAATTACGCTTGGGCAGTCAGCCAAAAGTCCTGAGCTATATCCCTAAATCCTTTGCGCAGAACCAGATTACCTTTGCAGGCCAGCCTACCGGCAGCAGTAAAGTGACCGTTAAATATGGTACAGCCGCAGGTTTGCTGAATAAAACTGCAGTATTAACGGTAGGAAGTGATGGTAAAGCCATTCTGGATGCCACCGATCTTGCTGAACAGAACCTGTTGGGCAGTACCACAGTTTACTATAGCTATGAAACCACCGATGCAAACGGCAAATTGCTTAATCGTGCCACAGGCTATGTCAATGTTGGGGTGGGTGCCGGTTCGGGCCAGCACACCAACCAGCTGAATGACAGCTGGCTTGACTTCCAGCCTGCCCAGAACAACGGCAGCAAGATGGAGTTGTTCTACCGTAAACGTCAGGTTGATGCCAGTGGTAACTTTGTTTCAGATCTGGTCAGTGCTGATATTAACAGCGATGCCTACTGGGCCAGCAGCAACCAGTTCCAGAAAGTCAGTATCACTCCTTCAAGTGGCATTTATCGCTGGAACTTAAATGGTCTGGTGCCCAAGTCAGGCTTTGAAAACTACGAGTATTTCTACCAGCTCTATGACAGTGCAGGCAAGGTGATTGCCTTTGTACCGGGTAAACTCAGTATTGACAGTAAGGGCAACGGTAGTAGCCAGCAAAACAAGTGGGTAATAAATGGTTCCGGTGACCGTGCCAGCCAGATTGTTAAATCACAGGCCTATAATGCCTTTGGTGAAATCATCAGTGAAACCGATGGCAATGGCAATACCAGTAGCCTCAGCTACAACACCATGGGTAAACTGATCAAGAAGGTTCTCCCTACAGTCGATATCCGTAAGTCAGATGGTACGGTTGTACAAGGCACCCCAACCCTTGAGTATGGCTATGACTTAAGTGGCCGCTTACTGACCAGTAAAGATGCCAATGGCAACATCAACAAGCAAAGTTACTTAAACGGACGTAACCTTGAAACCGGGGATTGGCTGGTTGAGAAAGAAACCCATGCCGATACTGGTGAGGTCAGTAATTTATATGATGTTTATGGCAACCTGATTGAACAGTCCAATGCACTGGGCGTTAAAACCGGCTATAGCTACGATATCAATGGCAACCTGATCCAGATCACCCGTGCAGCACGAACCGCGGGGACAGTAGGTGCGACGCACATTACTTCGGGTGGAGTACAAACCAGCCTTATCGACACCTTCACCTACGATGAACTAGGGAATCGCCTGAGTGCAACCAATGCACTGAAGAATACCACCACCACAGATTATGATGCCTTAGGCCGTGTGGTACAGAGTAAAACCGCTGAAGGGGTAACTACCAAAGTCGATTATGTTTACGATGCGACAATTAGCAATCTTAATAGTAGTAAGGGCGGCATTAGACGCACGGAAACAGATGGGCTCGGTAAAACCCTGGTCGATGAACAGGACTACTTTGGCCGGACCATCAAGCATACCGACAAGGGTGAACATGTCTTTACCTATACTTATAATGCAGGGGGCTGGCTGACCAAACAAATCAATAGCCAGGGCCAGAGCCTTGACTATAACTACTACAGTAACGGTGCGATCAAGGAAATACGGGATACTGCACTCAACCTGTTAACTTCTTATCGCTATGATGATAACGGTAACCGGATTGAAGAACGCTATCAGGAACTCAATGGCAAAGTGGGCGAACCACGGGTATTCCAGAATGCGTTGATCAACTACGATAGCTTAAACCGTAAGATCAGTGTGCAGGACCAGTCCTTCAATATTCATTATGAATATGATGGTAATGGCAATATCGTGCATATGCTGGCGAACTACCGTGATGCTGTAAATGCTGCACCGAAGATTCAGGATTTCTGGTACAGCTATGACAGTATGAACCGTTTTACCATCAGCATGGGGGTGCTCAATAGTACGAAAATAGAGCGTGGTAATACCGGTATTGCGATTAGCTATGACAAGCTGGGACAACGCCTGACAGCAGACTATGGTAAAGATGCACTGAACTCGACCAAGGCGCATAAAGAAAGCTATAGCTATACCACTGATGGCTACCTTGAGACGGTGAAGAATGCAGATTACTCAAGCACGGGTATTCTAGGTACCCAATATACGGTATCTACCCGTTATAACGATGCCTTGGGCCGGGTAACCCAATATACCGATAACAATGAAAACAGTGCGACGGTCTATCAGACCACCACGACCACCTATAGCAAAGATAACCAGATTACCGAGCAGAAAAAAGAAGGCGGTACAAGTGCAGGTACAACGAAATATACCTACCTTGCAGATAAGGTAACCCTCGACAAGACGGTGATGACACCGACCTCAGGTTCCATCCAGACCACTCAATACGCTTATGAATGGTGGGACAGTGCCAAGCAAAACAAAATCACCACGACAGTGGATAACTTAAAAGGTGAAACCAGCCTGAGCTATAACATCAATGGCCACCTGAGCGGTTTTGTGGATGACAAGAATGCACAGAATAAACGCGCTGCAACGTATATCAACAACTCACAAGGGATGGTGTTGCAGCGAAACGAGCTGATTAATAACACCATGAACCGTTACCGTAACTTCTACTATGTCAATGGGCAACGGGTGGGTGACTTGAGTAACGATGGTCCATCGCGTGAAGACTACGTACAGAACCTGCAAAGCAACCGTGCGACAGCGACTCAGGCCAAGGACTTTAAACCGATTTCATCGGCGGATTTTGACCAGAACTTTGAGCCGATTAATGCGCAGTATCCATCGAGTGCATCGACCAGTTATGTGGTGAATAATGGGGATACCTTACAAAGCATTGCCTTATCGGTTTGGGGTGATGCTTCGATGTGGTACATGCTGGCTGATGTCAATGGCTTGAGTGCGACGGACAAGTTAACTGCGGGACAGGTATTAACGGTTCCGAACAAGGTCACCAACATCCACAACAACAGTGAGACGTTCCGGCCTTATAACCCGGGAGAGGCGATTGGGAATACTCAGCCGACGGTACCGAGCCCGCCACCGCCACCGAAGCCGAAAAAGAAGTGTGGTGGTATTGCCCAGATTGTAATGATCGTGGTGGCGATTGTGGTGACCATTTATACCGCAGGGGCTGCATCAGCAGCATTAGGTGTATTGGCTAGTGGAGGAACCATGGGAGCTGCTGCAGGGGCTGCAGGGGCTGCAATAGCATCTGGAGCTGCATTCACTGGTGGTATAGCTGCCTTAGCGGGAGCTTCTATTGGTGCAGCCATGGTGGGTGCAGCAGTAGGAAGTGCAGTGTCTCAATTGGCAGGTAAGGCCATGGGGGTTGTTGATAGTTTCTCATGGTCACAAGTGGGTATGTCAGCGTTAACCGCAGGTGTTACTGCTGGGGTGGGAGCGGGCGTAACTAATTTAGCAAAAAGCTATAGCTGGGCTCAGACTGCGGCAAAAGCAATTAATGCTGTTCAAAACGGCCAAGCGAGTTTTACTCAGGGAATTGGCGTTGCCGCATATAATGGTGCAGTTAACTATGGGGCAAATTATATTACTAATCAGGTATTCGGCAATGATCAAAGTTTTAATTGGGCATCACTAGGTTCATCGATTGTTGGTTCTGTAGCTGCTACTGGGCTAGGTTATACTGGTGTATTCAATAAATTAGGTGCAGTAGCTGGTAATTATGCTTCCGGAATAGCTGGAGCAAATATAGCATCGGCTATTGATGACAAGTGGTTTGGTGGAACGAAACCGGATTATTTAAATGTGTCGATGACAGCGATAGCCAATGCAGTAGGCCGTCAGTTTGGTGGATATATTTCAAATAAGTTAAGTGATGCACTTACTGAAAAAACTCAAGAGCTTAAACCGGAAGAAATTTTAGTAAACAATGAAAATGATTTACTGAATATCGAATTAGCAGGAGTATCAGATACTGATAAAAATAATTTTGTTGAAAGATTTAAATCTGATGAATTTATGCGAGATCTCTTATTTGGGGATAAAGGCTTAATAACACTCAGTAATAATGAACAAAGAATAAATCTAATAAATGCCAATTCAAATTATCAAAAACATCAACCGATGATAGATGGTATGTTTGATAGTGCTGAAAATCTGAAAATTGCTTTAGGTTATTCAGCAGGTAGTGATGGAAGTACAGGTTACTTTTCATATGGGGGAGAAAACCGAACACAAGTAATATATGGCAATACCGTTGGTATGACTTTGTTTGAAAATGCTAGTTTAGTCAAACAGGGGATTGATACGTTTGTTAATCAAACAGGCATTGATGTAGAAAAGCTTTCTTTAGCTGCATCTATTGTAATGTTTGGTCCGGCAGCAGTAGCGAAGGATTATGCCCTAAATGGGATTATTAATTATTTTGCTGGAGATCAAATTGCTGCAGGAATGGATACTCTAACTTTGGGTATGACAGCTTGGGCTTATTCTTCTGACTTAAGTCTGATGAGATCAGGAATTAGTGCGGAAAATTTTGCTTTAGCGAAAGCAGGTTTAAATGATTCATCTGCATTAGTAAGAGAAGAATCACAAGCAGCCATATATAGACGAGAAGGAATTTTAAAGAATCAGCAAGGGGCTGGTGATTTATTAGCCATATTGAGCCTGGCTGCAGGAGCTTCTGCCAGTGCTTATGGTATGATGAGTGTTGGTTCTAAATACACTCGTCCAACAGATGTACCGAATAGTCAATTTGGTGGAGTCGGTGATAGAGCAAAAAACTGGTCAACTTATAAAACTGATGCTGAAAGACGACCTGCGAGTGTGGGTGATAAACAATTTTTAACTTCAGATGCAGCACTTGCAGAAGCTCTAGAAAGTCGTGGAATTGATCCAACTACAGTTGAAGTTACTAAGATGTATGGAAAGAATCCAAATCTTGTTGGTCCAAATGGTCAACCTTGGGAAATGGTTAGTGGTCTTGACAAGGATGGAGATATTATCGAATTTCAACATCATGCAAATGGACACTACTTCGAGGATAAGAATCAGTTCGAGTTACCTCATTATCATGGTCCAAATGGCGAACATCTAACTTATCCATCTGAATATGATCGAAAAAATGAAAAATAGGTTAATCAAATGACAATTGATAGAACAGAATTATATTGGTCTTCACTATGTAAGTTAAGAGCGGAATTGCGCTGTTGGGTCCATATAGTTCGGAAGCAAGACTCTTCGACTGAGAAAGGTCGATGGGGACAAATGTTAACAATCTCTATAGAAAATTATTTAGAAGGGCCTGATGGTTTTGTTTCTTTTAAAGATATAGACGTAGTAGAGATTTCAATAAATCGTCTTAGGGGAGGATTGGCAAATCGACCATTAGAGATGATTGATATAAAAGTTGAAATCTTAGAAGCCTTACAAAAGACTCAACTCTGCTGGGAAATACGTGAAAGTACTTGGGTTGTTGATAGGTTTTTTGAAGAGGAGCCTGTAACAGTGATTGCTATTTTAAATCCCTTTGATTACGGTTGAGCTGTTGCCTTATTTATCTCACTCTACAATTTGCTAGTGGAGTGAGGCTGGATTAGTGATTTAATGAATTATCCTACATTTTATAATTATTTATTACCTTAAATATATCTCTTTATATATGAAAATAATTCCAATCTTTCCTATAAATTTTGGAATTAGGAGCTTTATATTATACTATAGAATATGAATTTAAGGATGGTAATTTTAAATTAATTAGTGAGACTTTCTTTAAGAGAAAATAATTATTATTTTAGATTTGTTTTTCATTAAAAGGCGGGGTTCCAATTAAGGAAAAGTAAGTTTTATTTTGACTTTTCCTTAATTGATGTACTTTGTCAGTGTGGCCCATTATCCTCATCAATAGTATCTAAATAAGCACCCAAAAACCCTGTTAATGTTTTTTGTTCAGTAGTGGCATTAGTTTGCTCGGCCTGGGTTTCAGTAAAATGATTAGTATGAGCTATATCTTGATTATTCGATTTAGGAATAGATGAATTTTGAGCTGTATTTTCAACTTGAGCGATTACACGTTTAATATCATTACTTAAAGCATCGTTTGAACAAACAGCAATTCCTTCTTGGAAATGATGAACAGCATTAGGGATTTGTTCTTTAAATAAAGCTAAATAGCCAAGTGAAAATGCTGTAAGGGCAGGATCATGTGAACTTAGAGATAGGCCACTAAAAATTTGCTCAGCTTGTAGCGTTTGCTGAGTTTGTAAATATAAAAGTCCGAGTTGAAATTGAGCGATATCAAATGTTGGATTAATCTCAACAGCGTGTTGTAAAGTTGTGATTGCCCGCTCAAATAGACCAATTTCTGCATATTGCATAGCGAGAAAATAACAAGCCGCGCCATGATCAGGTTGGATATTTAATAATTCAGTTAAATAACGAATAGCAGAATGGGTATCTCCATGTTCACTTGCATGGATTGCAAGTTTTAAAGTTTCATCTGCATCAAAAGGAGATAAGAAATTCTTCATCATTGTCTTCTATTTTAGTTTAAATGTTTTTGAAAGTTTGGATGATTGTTTAACCAGTCTTGGACTAACACTTGACCTGAGCTTTCGCTACTTGGAGCTCGTCTCATCAAAATATTGTTCATTTTCTGTTGAGCCGCATCTGCTTGGTTTGCATTATTCAATAAAACATATTCAGCATATTGTGCTGCCATACTGTATTCATCAATATCATAAGCCTGTTGAATGAGTTGTTTCGATTTTGAAGTATTATTTTTCATAGCTTCAACAACTGCTAAGCCTCCATAGCTATCGGCAAATTCAGTATTTAATGGTAAGGAAATTTCAAAAGCTTTTTCAGCATTAGCAATATCCTGCTTAAGGATATAGCACCAAGCCAATACATGCCATGTACCAACGTGATTATTCATATATTCTACGGCTTTAAGCAAATGTTGTTCAGCTTTCTCAAGATTCATTTCGTAAAATTCGAGTTGACCTAGACCAGACCAGGCACGTCCTGCTTGAGGATAGTGTTCTAAAATTAGGTTAAAAGTGTTTTGCGCAGCAGAAATACTTCGTTCATTAAGTTGTACTTCACCGAATGCTAATAGTGCTTCAAACTGATAAGGGTTGATAGCTAAAGCTTGTTGAGCTGTTTCTTTAACGTTTAAGTAATCTGAAAAATTATTATTCGTTTCATATTGCAATAACGCAAGGTTGCCTAAGGCTTCCGCATGTCTTGGATTTAAATTAATCGCATTCCGTAAAGACGCTATTGCTCCAGCAGGTTGTTCTAAATGATGTAATATTCTCGCATATAACACATAAGTATCTGCTTCTACTAACGCAGAAGAACTCATTAAGGGTTGTAATGTTAAATATGCTTGCTCGTATTGATTCATATAGAGTTGGGCATAAGCGAGATTATGTAATACAGTTGTATTTTCAAACTCAGTACCTAAAACATGTTGGCTAAAATTGATAGCTTCTGGAAATTTACCTAACTGTAAACTTACTAAGCTAGCCATGCGGTTTACTTGAGGATCACTAAGTTGTTGTTCTTTTAAGTGGCCCAACATGTGTTGAAGCACATCAACATTATTGACTATTAAAGCAGACTCAAAAATAGAATTAATTAAGTGACCGTTTTGAGGATCCTGCTCTAAAAAACTTAACCAACGTTTAAGTTGTTCTTCACGTTCGAAATCATTCGTTGTTATCATAAAATTAAAACACCTGCTTTTTATAATTATAGAATAAGATAAATATATGAAATTGAGAAGAAATAATATTATTAAATATATTTTTTTGTTTGAATGTTTCAGATAAAATGTGCCCACTCTGGAGTACATGTAATGAACCAAGATCAGCTCTTATATTTATTAAAAGAAACATTATTAACAACAGCAATGGTCGCAGCACCATTATTATTAGCAATCATGATTGTTGGGCTATTGGTAAGTATTTTACAAGTTGCCACTCAAATTCAAGAAATGACTCTAACATTTATTCCAAAACTTATTGTTTCAGTGGTGATGCTATTGGTTTTAGGAGGGTGGATGATAAACCACTTACGAGCTTTCGCAGTTGAAATGTTTCTAAAAGCAGCTAATTTTTAAATTATATGTTTGGCTTCCTTGAGTTTACGACAGTTCTCTTATTGTCATTACGTCTGCTTCCAATTTTTGTGGTTATGCCTTTAACTATTTTTACTCGCGCACCTATATTTTTTAGACTTATCATTGTTTTGGCAATCTCAGTTATTTTGTCTGGATTAGTGCCGATTGAGCATAGTGTAATCACAATTTCCTTGATCGTAAGTGAATTTCTTTTAGGAATAGTTCTTGCTTTTGGGTTTCATACAGCCTTTGCAAGTTTAGATTTGGTTGGGAAGTTGCTGGATTTACAAATTGGTATTAATACAGCGGGTGTTTTTGATCCTTCCTCTAGTCATTTAAATGGTGTCATTTCAGATTTGCTCATTGCCATCGCTGGAGTTTTATTTTTTATACTTAATTTGCATTACACCTTATTAAATGGATTGGTTGCATTATTTAGGGTGGTACCTTTAGGATCTTTTAACTTCCAGTTATTAAATATAAAAAAACTAGTCAGTTTAATGGGAGAGCAGTTTATTTTTGCTTTTATTATATTGTTACCTGTCATTTTAGGGGTGTGGTTGGTAGATATTGCTTTCGCCATAATGTCTAGATCAATGCCTCAAGCTAATATTTATTTTTTGGCTCTCCCAGTTAAATTTATTGCTGGTTTGGTTTTGCTGATGTTAGCTATGCCAATGATTGTCCAGAATGTACCTCGACTTTTTGATGAACCTTTAAAACTGATTCTTTTTTAAAGATCTGGGGTTAAAATAATGGAAGATCAACAAGAAAAATCTGAACAAGCTACACCTTATAAGTTAGAGCAAGCTCGGAAAAAAGGTAATGTACCTAAGAGTATGGATTTACTTTCTTTTGTAGTAATTTCAGCTTTCCTTGCAGGTTTCATAGCACTATCAGGCGATATTGCTTCAGAAATATTCAGGCTTACTCAGTGGTGGTTAGGTCATACAGATATTCTAGTTCAAAACAACTTGGCAAGCGTGCATTATTGGGCTAACAAAAGTGTATCTAAAATATTAAATGTACTTGCTCCATTAGTTTTAATCATTATGGTTTTTGCGGTCGCTATAAACCTTGCTTATAGTGGTTTTGTTTTTTCTTTCGCAACTTTAAAACCTGATTTTAAAAGATTAGATCCAGTAAAGGGACTTAAGAAAATATTTTCTAAGCGGATGTTTGTTGAGGTAGTTAGAGTTATTGTCAAAGGCCTATTATTTTTTGTGGCTACATATTTTTCAATAATTTATATTATCCACCAATTAATGAGTAATCTAACAAGAACTCCTCAATCAATCGTATTATTTTTTAGTAAATCTATAGTTGTCTTGGTACTCAGTTTACTAGCTGTAATGGCAATTTTTGCAATTTTTGATATGTGGTATGCCAAACGAGAATTCTCACGTCAAATGCGTATGAGCCATAAGGAAGTGAAAGATGAATATCGTCATAGAGAAGGTAGTCCAGAATTAAAATCAAAGAGACGTAGAAACCAGCAAGAATTTTTTAATAAGGTGAAAGCAATTTCTCAAGTTAAAAAAGCTGATGTTGTTATTATTAACCCTACTCATTATGCAGTTGCATTAATCTATAAACCTGAAAAAATGCATGCACCTATTGTTTTAGCAACAGGAACAGGTATGCTTGCCTCGATGATTAAACGGGTAGCTCGTAAGAATCAGGTACCAATATTACATCGGCCAGTTGTCGCAAGATATATTTATGCCCATTGCGTAGTTAATCAATCAATACCAGATGAAATACATCATGATGTGGTTGATATATATCGCTGGGTCATTGCATTACCAAATTCGAAGTTGAAGTTTTAAAAGATGATTGATAAGAATAAATTGAAATTCGAGTTTTATAATCTCGCATTAGTGATTGGGGTAATAGGTATTTTATTGGTACTATTTACTCCAGTACCTACGTGGTTACTAGATTTTCTGTTATTAACAAATTTTACAGTAGCTTTAATTATTTTGTTATTAGCACTTGATACAGAAAAACCGCTAAGTTTCTCAACTTTCCCATCATTACTGCTCATTACAACACTATTTCGCTTAGCATTAAATATCTCATCAACTCGCTTGATTTTAGATCATGCTGATGCGGGTAAAGTAATTGCTGCCGTTGGTAACTACATGGTGGCTGGTAATCTAGTAGTCGGTTTTGTTGTTTTCTTTATCCTTATTATTGTTCAATATATTGTTATCACTAACGGTGCTCAGCGTGTTGCAGAAGTTGCAGCTAGATTTACTTTGGATTCATTACCTGGTAAACAAATGAGTATTGATGCTGATCTAAATATGGGATTAATTGATTCAGATGAGGCAAAGTTACGTAGACATCAATTAGAGCAAGAGTCAAATTTTTATGGTGCTATGGATGGTGCTTCTAAATTTGTTAAAGGTGATGCGATAGCAGGTGTTGTAATCATCATTATTAATATTATCGGTGGACTATCGATTGGTATGCTTCAAAAAGGCATGGGATGGTCTGAAGCTTTACAGCACTATTCACTATTAACAATTGGTGATGGAATTGTTACCCAAATTCCATCATTAGTAATTTCAGTTGCTGCAGGTATTATTATTACACGTGCAGCTACCGATACTAAATTAGGTCAAGCATTAGGTAATCAGTTTTTTGCTTATCCTCAAACGATCATTGTGGTTGGTATAGCGTTAACTTTAATGCTATTTTTGCCTGGTCTACCGGTTTTGCCAATTTTAATGTTGCTTATAATATTAGCGGTAGCGGTTTGGTATTCTATTAAAAATAAGAAAAATCAAATTAACAGTAATGAAGGCGAAAATGAAACTGAACAAGGGAAATTAGAGCAAAAAGATCTAAATACTCTAAAGCCTGCTCCATTTGAGTTAAAAGTAAGTGCCAATTTAGAGCCTTTTATTTTGGATAATGCAAGTTCTCTTACTCAAAGATATGCTACTTTACAGAAACAGCTTTCATTAGATTTAGGTATTTTTCTGCCTAAGTTATCGATTAATGTAGATAAAAGATTAGCAGAAAATCATTATCAAATTCTCATTTATAGTGCTGTAGTGGCAAGGGGGAGTGTCAACTTTTTAAAGGTTTTAGCGATTAATTCTGGCAATGCTTCGATGAGTAGTATTCAAGGAGATGAAACTAAGGAGCCTACCTATGGATTACCCGCACTCTGGATTGAAGATACTCAGAAACAACAAGCACGTACCTTAGGGTTTACTATTGTTGAGCCAGAGACTGTAATTGTGACCCATCTATCAGAAATTATTAAACGCTATTTAAGTGAGTTTCTAACACGGGCAGAAACTGAAAAATTAATACAACTCCATAGAGATAGTATGGGAACCTTGTTAGAGGAACTTATTCCATCTGTTCTAACTTACTCTGATATTCAGCGTGTCTTACAGTTATTGTTAAAAGAGCAGGTAAGTATAAAAAATATGGAGAAAATTTTAGAAGTACTTATTGATATTGGGCGTATTAATAAAGTACCTGAGGATTTAGCTGAAAAAGTTAGAGAAAGACTAGGGTCTATTATTTATGAGAAATTTCTGAGTAGCGATGGAAATTTACAGGTTATGACAATTGCTCCTGAAATTGAGAGTCATATGTTGGCTATGGTACGTGTAAATAATGAAAGTATCTTACCTCCACAATATATTGATAAATTTCTTAGAGGGATTGTAGAAGAAACAGAAAAACAATTAGCAAATAATGTGCAACCAATTTTATTGTGTTCACCTTCTATTCGTAGACCTCTTCGTGCCATGATCTCACGAGCTATTCCGCATGTGGAAGTTTTGTCGATTTCTGAGTTGGGGCAGTATGTGCAAGTTTCTTCAGCTGGAATTATTTCTATTCCAGAATTTCATGCAATGGAGATGAGCGCATGACAGATCCGATTATGCAATTGTCTCAAGTTATTCAGCAAGAGTTTAATGCCTTAAAAACTGTTTCACAGAATACAGCAAACATAAATACAGTTGGTTATAGAAGCGAAGGAGTGTTTAGCACTTTAGCATCGCCATCATCAAATAATAGAACCTTTTCTGATATAGAGCAGAGGCAGACTTTATCCTATATTAATTCAAATAATGGATCATATATAAATACAAATCGAGCGCTTGATTTTGCATTATCAGGTAAGGGGTGGTTTGTCGTTTCGAATAAGGAAGGTTTTTTAATAACACGTGATGGACATTTTCAAGTCGATAAAAAGGGTTACTTATTAACGCAACAAGGTTTAACTGTTTTAGGTAAAGAAGGGCAGCCAATTATTATTGATGAAAAAGATTTAGATTCATTAAAAGTTGATAATAAAGGTTATATTCATAGTTTAAATAATGATATAATATTAAACCAAATTTTAGTAGTGCATGCTGAAAGTAATGATATTAAGGCAAAGGGTAATGCCTTATATTCAGCTTCGCAAGTAAGACAAATAGACTCTAATGAGTATCAAATATTTCAGGGGAAATTAGAGCAATCAAATACGATGATGAGCCAAGATATGGTGAAAATTATGGAATTATCTCGGCATATTGAAAGCTTACAAAGAGCTGTAAACACTTACGATAATTTGTTAGATAGTGGTATTAATCAATTAGGAAAATAAGATGATTGACGCAATAAGTATTGCAAACTCTGGATTAGCAGCGCATCAAAAATGGTTAGATACGATTTCTAGCAATATATCAAATATGCAAACTATGGGGTATAAAAAAGAAACTGCTCAATTTTCTAACCTTATTGCTACAAATAATATTAATAATACTGTATCTCAGCAAGGCATAGGTGTTTCTTTGGAGAATACTTATACTGATTTTAAAAATGGCGATGTGCAAACCACAAATCAACCTTATGATTTCGCTATACAAGGTAAGGGTTTTTTTGAAATTGAGCAACCTGATGGAAGTTTAGCCTATACTAGAATTGGGCAGTTCCATGTGAATTCCGATGGCCAACTTGCATTAGCAAATGGTCAAGTTCTAACAACAGATATTCGTATTCCACCTGATGTTGAGCGTGTGAAATTGTCTGCGAATGGTATTTTAAGCGGTAAAGTGATTGGTACGGGCGAAGAGTTAGAACTCGGTAAAATAGAGTTGGTGAATTTCAATAATGATAGTCAGCTTAAAAAAATGGGTAATGGTCTATATTTACCGACACAATTAAGCGGTGAGCCACAATATGGCGAAATGAATACAGAAGGTATGGGGACGGTTTTACAAGGGCATTTAGAAATGTCAAATGTTGACTTAGTGAGTGAGATTTCTAATTTAATTATGGCGCAGAGAGCCTATCAATTAAATGCAAGAGTATTACAAGCGGGAGATCAAATTATGGAAACAATTAATAATTTGAGACGCTAGAATGGGTTTTAGGTTATCGCTTATATTTTTATTGATTATTTCTAGTTCTACAAATGCATGTTTAGATTCAAGTTATGAACAACTTATTGTAAATGCGAATAGATTAGTCTCAGAAAAAATAGAAAGCGATAGTGAGTTGTCATCTCAACTATTTCCCTTATTTAATGCTTCTAATCATTCGTATTCTCAACTTAAGCTTATCACTTCTATTTATCAGCCTAGAGTCGGGTTTGAAGTAGTCGATTGTGATCCTAAGAGTGAGACACAGAAGTTAAAAATCTTATGGTTTCGTCCAGAAATTAAAATTAAAGCCTGGGTATTTAAGCAAAATGCGATGCGTAATCAGTTACTTTCACAAGTTGAAATAAATTATGAAGATGTTGATCTCATTAAATTTAAGGCAACTAAGGAGGCATTAGCTGTTGGGCCGTTTGATGAAAATATATGGATTAGTGAAGCAGTAAAAATTAATACTCCCATTCTAAAAAAGAATTTAAAGGTGGCTCCTATGGTTGCTAGGAATCAATTAGTTAAGGTTGTTGTAGTTGCTGATAATGTTGTAATTGAAACAAAAGGTGTAGCACAACAATTTGGGCAATATTTGGAAAAGGTGAGTGTACGTTTACCTACTAACAACCAGCTCATTAGAGCTACAGTTATAAAAGAAGGAACAGTTAGAATTGATTAATAAAATTGTTCTTATGATGAGTATCTTGTTAACTACACATCATGTGTTTGCACAAACTAGTTTAATTGATACTGAGAGTTATCAAGCTTTAACAAGTGATAGGCGTGCAATTAATGTTGGTGATATTTTGACTGTTCTTGTGGCTGAATCTACTTCAGCCAAATCATCAGTAGGTACTAATGCCAAGAATAAAACAAATTTATCTTTTTCGGCAAACACTCTAACTGCTAAGGCAGATGCTGGTCTCGGAATGGAAGGCGGCGCAAGTGGTGAGGGTAATACATCAAGACAAGGCCAATTAAAAACAGTTGTTTCTGTGCAAGTTGTAGAAAAGCTAGCAAATGGATATTTAAAAGTAATAGGTAACCAAGAAGCTATTATCAATAATGATAAACAGCTTATTCAGGTAAGTGGTTATGTAAGACCAGATGATATTAGCTATGATAATACTATTTATTCGTACCGTTTAGCCGATGCTAAAATTCAAATTAATGGTAAAGGTGTAGCAAATGATGCTCAAAAGTTAAGTGTTTTTTATAAGCTTTTTCATTGGTTAAGATTAATATGAGAAGAATATTAATTGGTTTAGTTGCTCTAGTTAGTTTAAATGCTGCTATTGCTGCTGGAAATACAGTTAGATTAAAAGATTTAGTTCGCGTACAAGATAATCGAGAGCATGTATTAATTGGGTATGGATTAGTTGTGGGGTTGGCTAGAAGTGGCGACTCAGATCGAAATAGTACAACTAGGCAAGCATTAGTAAATACATTGAAGCATTTCAATGTCAATATTAATGAGCATGATTTGAATTCGCGTAATACAGCAGCCGTGATGATAACTGCGAAAATGCCACCATTTAGCGAAGTAGGTGATAAATTCGATGTAGAAGTATCTTCTATAGGCGATGCTCGGAGTTTGTTGGGAGGTACTCTAATATTAACTCCGCTATATGGGCCTGACAATAAACTATATGCCTTAGCTCAAGGGCCACTGGCTACTGGAGGTTATGCTTTTGAAGCTAATGGAAATTCTTTCCAAAAAAATCATGCAACAGTTGGACGTATTCCCAAAGGAGCATATTTGGAGAAAACTGTAGAAAATGAGTTACCTCAAGATAAGTTGGTACTTATTTTAAATCAACCTGATTATACAACCGCAAATAGAATTGCTCAGGTTATATCTCGTCAAGGTGTAATGAATGTAAAAGTAGTACATGCGGGAAAGATAGAAATTTTTGTTAGTCCTTACACTCCAATACCAAATCTCATTGCAAATATTGAACGTTTAGAAGTAGAACCAGATCAAGTAGCAAAAATTGTAATTAATGAGAAAACGGGAACAATCGTTGCTGGAGCAAATGTACGTATTGGAGAAGTTAATATTTCACAAGGCAATTTAAATATTAAAGTAGATACAGAATATTTAGTTTCACAACCAAACTTTATTGGACGAAATTATAATAGCAATATTTCAACAGAAGTTGTTCCTCAAACAGATCTAAAAGTAACAGAGGAAAAAGCCAATTTTGTATCTCTGCCTAAGGGAGCAACAGTAGCTGGATTAGTTCAAGCTTTGCAGAAAATACACTTAAATACGAGAGATATGATTACAATTATTCAGGCAATTAAAGATGCTGGTGCTTTAAATGCTGACTTAGTGATTCAATAGAGGTGTTAAATGAATGATATTAGCAGTATTAGCAATACACTTTTAAGTGCTATGAATATACAAGATATGAGAGTTAAAGTTGCATCGACAAATATTGCAAGTTTTAATTTAGTAGATAAAAAAGGGATAAATTTTGACTATAAACGTTTATTAAAAGATATATCAACTCATAACTTAGATTATAATAAAGTAGATATTGAAAGATATAAATCTAATATCCCTAAAAGCTTAATAAAGCTAGATGAACAAACTTTTGAAGCAGTTTCAGCAAGTGGTCGTTATCAAGGTATCGCTGAAATGTTAAATAGGAATTATGGATTAATGCAATTAGTCATACAAGGAAAAGAAGTGTAATGCAATTTTCTTCCAATTTATCTATTCAAGACATTGTTTCATTTGGTTTAAAGCATGAAAAGGCTCGAGTTGAAGCTGCAAGTTATAATATGGCAATAGCTAATGTTGCTTTGCCTAATAAAAAAGCAAATTCGGTCTTGCATGTTAAAACTAATCTGTCTTTTTTAAATGATATACAAAATAGTATTCATATAGAAAGTATACCGAACGCTAATACTAAAAGTGTATATGAACCTAGTCATCCCTTAGCTGATAAAATGGGAATGGTGTTTTATCCTGAGGTTAATACAGCGACAGAAATGGCTACCTTAGTTTCTGCAAGCAGAGCATATGATGCAAATATTCGTATTTTTAATACGATTAAAGATATGACCACTAAAGCATATGAGATTGGAAAATAAGTAAATGTATAGTCTTGAACCAATAAGCTTAGATAAAGTTACATCACTTCCAACTTTAAAAAGCTCTTTTGTTTCTTCTATGGAACCAAAACATTTAAGCTTTTTAGATATTCTGAATCGAAATGATGCTTTGTATCAAAATGCAACTGATAAAGTAATGAAATATGCAGCAGGTGAAAATATAGCTGTACACGACGTTATGGTTGCTATGGAAAATGCAAAACTATCGTTTCAATTTGCTGTTCAAGTAAGAAATAAGTTAGTTGAAAGCTATCAAGAAATTACACGTATGCAAATCTAAGCAACTAATTTGAGTAAGAAAGAGATGAATTTCTGGGGTAAAAAATCCGTTTTTTTTATAAGTGGACTATGCATTATTATTGTCGGTTTTATTGGTGCTTGTTGGTGGTTTTTGAAACCAACATATGTGCCTTTATTACAACAAAATGATAAAAATATTCAGGCAAATGTTATTAATATCTTATCTACATCAAATATTCCATATGTAATTAAGAATAATACAATTGAAGTGGAAGAAAGCAAAGTTGGTGAAGCAAAAATCGCTTTAGATAAGGGTGGGTTAAGTAATCCAGATACGGTTGGTTTTGAATTGTTTAATGAAACTGATTATGGTATGTCTGATTTTGCTCAAAAAATTAACTTTCAACGTGCCTTAGAGGGTGAATTAGCACGTTCTATTATGACTATGGATGGAATGAAATATGCTAGAGTCCATCTAACACCAGAAAAAGATAAAATATATGAGGTGGATAAAGCTACAGCTAAGGCATCTGTGGTTATAGAAACTTTAAATAATAATCAGTTAAGCAAAGATACTGTTGAAGGAATTCAAAATTTAGTTTCCTCTGCTGTTAATGGATTGGAAGCTAAGAATGTTGTACTTTTGAACCAACAAGGAGAAATTATTAGTAATAATTTAAATACTTCTTCTTCATTGAAGCGTTCAGATGATTTAGAAACAAAAATAGAAAGTAAAGTAAGAAATATCTTATACCAGTCTTTTAATATCAATAAAGTCAGTGTCTCTGCGCATGTTCAAGTAAATTTTGACAAAAGAAAAGTAGTACGTGAAAAACCAATTTTATCTGATGCTGGAATCTTATTGTTAAAAAAGAAAGAAACCTCTTCAACTACTTTAGGGGGAGAAAATACAAATTCTTCTCAAAAGGATAGTTCACAAGATAATGAATATGCCATTGGTAAAGAAATTTCAGAAATTGAATATGGTTCAGAAAGAATTAGTAATATCAATGTAGGTGTTATTGTTCCGAGTACATTAGACTTTACACAATTACAGAATATTCAACAAGTTCTAGAGGCTGGATTGGGTATTGATAAAAAACGTGGAGATCGTTTAGTTTTGGTTAGCAGTATGGTTCCTGTAGAACCCATATCTGATCAAAAGGCAAAAAGTGAATTATTAAAAGTTAATAATGAAAAAAATGATATAGTTGAAAGTAAACTATCACCATTTATGATTATTGTTATTTCTTCTTTAGGAATGATAGTTTTATTTTTAATTTTAAAGTATTTACGCAAAAATCCAATCAAAAGCGAAATTGAAACAGACTCCTTGTCAGATGAAGAAAGAGAGAAAATTCTAGTTAATTTAAAATACTGGTTGGGTAAAAATTAGATGAAAGATAAAGATATTGCTTTACGCAGTTGGATATTAAGATTTTCTAGTCTAACTTATAATGAGCAAGAAAAAATCCGTCTAAACTTAAATGATTCTGAAGTCGAAAAATTAGATGAACTATTACAACAAGTTCAATCCCTTGGCATCGATTCTAAAAATTTATTCATTAAGGATTATATTGAAGCTGACTTGAAAGACTGTGACTCATATTCTGTATTATTAGATAAAGTGATACAGAATATATCTCCAGTTTGGTGTGCTTTGATTGATGATAATCTTTTCTCAGAAATATCTTTAAAAAAAGATCATGCTTATCACAGAGAGTATATTAAATATAAAGAAATATTTAATCAATTTGAGTTGGCACCAAAAATGAAGGCCTCTTTGAATAACTATTTTTATGAGAAAGTAATATATGAATGATAGTGGTGTATCAGCTAGATTACAAAAAGTGATAAAAAGTGATAGAAAAGTCACTTTAGGTACTATGATTGAGAAGGTCATCACTCCAAAAGAAATCTTAAAAGTGGCGGAAATAAAAAATGTTGTGCCAACAAAAAAAGAACAAGTGGAAGATTTAGTAGAAAAGGAGTTATCTATTTTAAAAAGACAATATGCGGATGAATATAAAAAAGTCGTTGAACTTGAAAAGGCAAGACTAAAAGATATTCATGAGAAAAAAATGTTGTTACTGGAAAGTCAATTTAAAGCAAAAATAGATTCTCTAACTTCGTGTATTGTTGAATTTACAAAGAAAAATGAGGTTTTAAATTCATCTTTAGAACTTATTGCAATAAAAACTATAGATGAAATCTTAAAGAAAATGACTATAGATTTGACTGAACATGAGGGTTTTATTGCAGAAATTATAAAAAAAGCTTTGGTTGAGTATAATTTGGGGGAGGGTTTTACCCTAAAAGTTAATGTGCATGAGTATGAGTTAATTAAAAAAATTATTTCTGAAAATGTTTTTCTAGTAAATTATAATATAGTCGTTGAGAAGGATAGTTCTTTAAAATCTGGTCAGTATTCAATTGATCTAAAAGAATCTATATTGGATATTGGGGTTAAACAGCAATTTGATAAAGTTAGGCAATTATTAAATGACTGATAGTGTAAATAATATTGTCGATAATATTCTTAAAAAATTAAATACCTCTTCCTTTTTACAATCTTCAGGAAAAGTTAAGGAAATTAAAGGTGTGAGCATTGAAGCAATTGGCTTAAATGTTAGTATTGGTGAAATTGTAGAAATTATTCATCCTAATAAATTGAATAATATGTTTGCAGAAGTAATTTCTGTTGGTGAACAATCTTTTACTTTAATGCCTTTTGGTGATATTCATGGTTTAAATCTTGAGTGTAGAATTATATCCTCAAAAAAAACAATTCAAATTCCTGTTAGTCTCAACATGCGTGGTAGGGTTTTAGATGCTTTAGGAAATCCAATTGATGGTAAATCTTTACCAGAAAATGTAGAGTTTATCTCCAAAAACTTAGTACCAATAAATCCATTGCACCGAGTTCCTATTACTCAAAAATTAAATACAGGGGTTAAAGCACTAGATTTATTTACTCCAATTGGAATAGGGCAACGGATAGGTATTTTTGCTGGAAGTGGAGTAGGGAAAAGTACTTTATTAGGTATGTTGTGCAAATATGCAACTGCAGATGTGATTATTGTTGCTTTAGTTGGAGAGAGAGGAAGAGAGGTTACAGACTTTATTTCTAATGTACTGGGTGAGCAAGGTCTTAAAAGATCAATTATATATGTCGCTACAGCAGAACAGCCAGCTGTTTTCCGAAGATTTATTGCTTATACGGCAACTACAGTAGCTGATTGGTATAGAGCAAAAGGTTTTAATGTACTCTTGGTAATGGATTCTATTACTAGATTTGCTTATGCTCAAAGAGAGATAGGTTTAGCTGCTTCTGAGCCAACTGGATTAAGGGGATATCCAGCTTCGGTTTTTTCTCAATTACCCCCTTTAGTCGAGAGAGGAGGAGCTTTACTAGGACAAGGTTCGATAACATCAATTTATACTATTTTAGTCGAGGGGGATGATTATAATGAACCTATATCCGATCATATGAGATCAATCTTAGATGGTCATATTATTCTTGATCGTACCTTAGCTGATAAAGGGCATTTTCCTGCAATCAATGTATTGAAAAGTATTAGTCGATTATCTAGCATTTTACATACGAATGAGCAAAAAAAACTTATTGCACAGTTAAAGAAATACTTGGCTTTATATAATGAGTATTCTGATATGATTCAACTTGGTGCATATCAGTCAGGGCAAAATAAGCTACTCGATTGTATTATTCAATATAAACCAGAAGTTGATGAAATTTTAATTCAATTGGAGAATGAGCGTATAAAACCAGATAGTGTCTGGATAAGAATGCAAAATATTATCACTAAAATTGATCCTTTAGGTGAATAAAAATGACAATAATTTCCAATTTAAAGAAAAGAAAAGAAATAATGAAAATTCTTCAGTATCAATATATGGCACTAAAAATAGAAGTGGGAGAGTTGAAGGAAAGAAAGCTGAAATTGGATTCTATTAAACAAAAAAATGAATATGAATATTTAGGTCTATTAGCAAACTTTTCTGAACTTAAAAAAAAATTTGGTCTTACATTAGATAATCAGATTTATGAAGAAAATTTTATTGTAATCAATAAAAAATATAATGCTTATATTGAAAGTGACAAAGCTAGTATTGCTTTGTACGAGTTGTTAAAGGAAAGATTAGATGCGTTGGTTCTTCATAAAAGAAAAGTTGATCATCTAAAAGATGCTATTGAAAAAGATGAATTAAATATACTTTTTGAAGATATTTGAGAGAAATAGAATGGAAAATATTAATTTTGATCATCGTTTGAAGACAATTTACGATGAACAAGGGGAAAGGTTTAGTATTGCCCCAAAACGAAAAAAGGAAAGTAGTGATTTTTTAAAAGATATTAAGGGAGACTTTAATGATAATGAAAAAAATGAAAAACTTACTATCCAAAAAAATAATATTGAAAAGAAGACTATGAATTTCTCTAAAATTTATGATTTTGGTAAAACAGCGGTCAACCATTTATCTTATTTGAATAGTATTGGAAATAATATTTCATATCAAAAGTACAATTCTTTATTAGTTCAATATGAAGATTTATCTTATGAGTCATATGAGAATAGAGAAAATAACTTTATAAGCAAAAAGTTAAGATTAGATAGACCTGATACAAAAATAGATTTTTCCTCAAAAAACGAAGATATCTTTATGGAAAATCATGTATCGAAATTGAATGCTTCTGTCAAGCAGACAGTATTTACCTCACCATTGTTGTTTAAAAAAAATATTATTCTTACAAGTTCTGAGATATTCATAAGAGATTATGATGGTGATCAAACTGAGCTTTTAGAAAATATTAAGAGACAACTACCTGATAATATTGATAGAATATGGCTTAACGGAAAAATGATTTGGTCTAAAACCTAAAGAGATAATTATGGCTATAGATGCTCTTGGTAATAGTTTAAATACTGCAAGTAGTGAAGTAAGTCGAAGTAATTTAAGTCAAAATGATTTTATAAAACTATTTATGACGGAGCTTACTTTTCAAGATCCGCTTGAGCCTATTAATAATAGGGAATTTTTAGCTCAAATGGCTCAATTTACAAACTTAGAGCAAGCTAGGCTTACAAACGATAATATTAGTAATCTAGTTTCTATTAATGCAACCTTACAATCTTTAGGTATTATTGGAAAGCAGGTGGAGATTGTTACTAATAGTGGTGCAAATATAACAGGAACAGTTTCAGCTGTTAATTTTTCACCTGAAGGTTCATTAATTAGTGTAAAACAAGCAGATGGTAATTTTTTGACCGATATAAAGCTATCACAAATTAAAACAGTAAGGTGATATAAGTGACTCAAGCACATTTTAATGGTGTAAGTGGTTTAATTGCATTTTCTACTCAATTAAACACTGTTTCTCAAAATATTAGTAATATGAATACACCTGGATATAAGGGCAAAGATAGTTTTTTAAAAGATGTTGAAAATAATAATGGTTCAGGTTTGGGCGTGAGTTATGAGGGTACAAGTACTAGAACAAAAAATGGTGACTCTAAACAAACAGGTAATCAAACAGATTTATATATTAATGGTAAAGGATATTTTATATTAAAGGACTCTAAACAAGATGTTTTTTATACAAGAGCTGGTCAATTTAAATTTGATGAAAAGGGTAGTTTAGTTGATCAGTCTGGTACTTACCATGTTATGGGATTTGATGGAGCAAGTTTAGTTGAGATTAATATAAATAATTATTTATCTTTGCCACCTACACAAACTACTATACTTGATATTAATGGAACCTTAAGTACATCTGAGACTACTCCGTATAAGTTAAGTAATGTTAATATTTATGATGCAACAGGTTCTTTAAGAAAGTTAACTTTTAATTTTGAAAAACAAACTGGCGGTACAACAACCGTCGGTAGTAAATGGTCATATACCGTCATTGATGAAAATAATAAAACATTAAATACGGGGGTCATAAGTTTTACTTTAGCTGGCACTGTGCAAGAACAATTTTTAGATGTTGATCTAGATTTTGATAGTGGTAAGCAAAAGATAAAGCTAGATTTAGGTGGAGTTAGTGTAGTTTCAGTTGGTAGTAGTAATATACAAGCTACAGCGACTGATGGAGGGCCTAGAGCTGGTATAGTAGGCTATAATTTTGGTGAAGATGGTGTTCTTGAATTAAGTTACAATAATGGTCAGAAGAAAAAAACAAATCAAGCTGTCGGATTAGCTAACTTTTCTGATGAAACAAAACTTGTGCAAGATCAAAATGCCTTTTTTCATAAACCTGAAAATATAAATGTCAAATATAGTAAACCTGATTTAGAATATTTTGGAAAAATACAAGGTGGGTATATTGAATTAGCTAATATCGATTTAGCACAGGAGTTTGGTAATATTTTAATTATTCAAAGGGGATATCAAGCTAGTTCAAAAGTGATGAATGTGGCTAATGAAATGTTAGAGCAACTTTATAATTCATCTCGTGGTGGCTAAGATGCAATATGCTTTAGGTTTTTTAACTAAGAAACAAAAAGAGCAGTTAATTAATAAGATTAACGAGCCAATTTATAATTGGTGTCAAGATTGGATAGAGCGTGAAAAGAAACCAACGATTTTTCTTAAAAACTTTTCTGATTATTATCAAAGCCTTGTAGTTAATAATGGCGTTTTTGCTATAGATGAAATAAATTCAGTATTTTTTTTAGTAAAAAGCCCAAATGATTTTTTGAAGTTTTTTTTTAGAGAAATAGGAAGTTGTCTTCCTTTAGATAATATATCAAATTTTTTAATTGAGAATGCAATATCTGATTTATTATATAAAATTGATAATAATAAAAAAGATATTGCTGAATTGAGAAATATAACAGATATAAAGTTTTTAGGAATTCCTGTTGTTGTTGAAATTAATTTAGATTTTGGTAGTGTTGAATTAATATTGGATTCTAATATGCTTAAAAGTAATAAGCAGTTAGATCAATTAGTTGCAGATAATATTTTAAACCCCGTTACTATTAATAATGAAGTTACTTCATTATCTATTAGTTTTTCATTAGATAAACTCTCAATAACTGACTTTCTTGATTTACAAGTAGGTGATGTTATTAAGTCGAAACATTCAATTGTTGAGCCATTCAATGTAATGAGTGGAGATAAGGAAGTGGCTGTGGGGTTTTTAGGACAATCGGAAAATCAATTAGCAGTTTTGTTAAGATCCAAAGAAGAGAAATAGACAGTGACAACACAGATCAATGATATAAATTTACCTAGTTTAGATGGGCAGAATAATGAAAGCTCTAAAGACTTATTAGAAAATAAACTATCTATAGTAGATCATGTCGAAGTTGAATTAGTTGTAGAAGTGGGGAGTGTAAAGTTAACTGTAAGTGATTTATTTAATTTGAAACAAGGCAGTACTATTAAATTAGATCAGTCAGTTGAAGAGCCTTTAAAGCTTTATCTTAAAGATCGTTTAATTGCATATGGAAAACTTGTTGCTGTTGACGATGTATTGGGTTTTCAAGTTACTGAAATAGTAAATAGTTTTTGATATGATGTTTAAGCAAGACAATATAATTTCCTCTGAATATATATTATATGTATTGGGAATTACGATAATACTATTGTTAGCTACTTATTTAATTTTATTTTTTTTCAAAAAGAAAATTATTTCAAAATTTGAGCTAAATCCGGTGCTTAATCGTAAATTGGAAGTCCAAAAAATATCATCGAAAACCACTTTATATATCTATGATAAAATAGATTATGATGTGATTATTGTTGAATCAGATCAAAAAGTTTCTGTTACACATGTTCCTAAACGCATTGAAAATAAAGTCTCAAATGATGAGCAGAGTACTAATGTATAATCAATCATTAAGTAAAGTATTAATCGCTTTGCTCTGTTCATTTTTAAGCATAAGTTGTTTTGCTCAAGAAAGTTCTAAGCAAGTTGATATAGCTAACTTAATGAATCCTACATCAACATTTGTTTCTTTAACACTTTTAAGCTTTATTCCTCTAGCAATGATAGCGACAACTACATTTATTAGAAATGTAATTGTATTGTCAATCATGAGGCAAGCTTTAGGATTGCAACAAACTCCACCCAATATTGTATTAATTTTATTATCATTTTTCTTGATGATGATTGTAATGGGCCCTTCATTTGAAGTAATTAATAATACAGCCTTTCAACCTTATCTTGAAAACAGAATATCATTGCAAGACTTTTTTATGAAATCGTGGGAACCTTTAAAGGCTTTCATGATTACTCAAACTCATCAATCAGATATTAAATTAATTTATGAGCTGTCCAAGTCTTCACTTCCAAATGATATAGCTGCTATTTCACCAATTAAATTAATACCTGCTTTTATGTTGAGTGAACTCAAGATCGCTTTTCAAATAGGGTTTGTAATTTTATTACCATTTTTAATTGTAGATATTATCGTTGCTTCTATACTTATGTCTTTAGGCATGATTATGGTTCCACCAGTGACTATTTCATTACCTATAAAATTACTTCTTTTTCTATTAATTGATGGGTGGAGTCTTCTTTTTGAAGTGCTGATTAAAAGTACTCATTAAAAGATATTTTCTAAAGTTGGAAAAAGCCTCATGACGAGGCTTTTTTCATAATCTTTATTTAATATTTGGATCGCCTTTTTTCAAGAAAAAGCGAATCGCTAGTTTTTGTAGGAATGTTCCATAAGGAGGGTGGAAAAGCTGAGTTGGGAAGAACCGATGGCGAATAAAAACCGTTTTAGCATGTGAAAGTTCACGGAAACCTTCTTCACCATGATATGACCCCATGCCTGAGTTTCCGATACCCCCGAAAGGGGCATCATGGTTGACTACATGCCAACCCCAATCGTTGATGGTCACACCGCCCGAATGAGTTTCACGTAAAATACGATCACGTTCTACCGAGCTATGTGTAAAGAAGTAAAGCGCTAAAGGTCGTTCATCCGATTTCACATAGGTAATCGCATCATCTAAAGAATCATAAGCCACTACAGGTAAAATAGGGCCAAAGAGTTCTTCTTTCATAATGCGCATGTCTGGCGTGCAATTCAGCACAATCTGTACAGGCATTCTACGGCCTTGTTGGTCAAAGCTATACGTGTCGCAAGGAATAACGCGTGCACCTTTTGCTTGTGCATCGGTCAAAATATCTTGAATACGTTTTAAATGACGGTCATTCACAATCGATGTGTAATTTTCATTGTTCGTGATGTTTTGACCAAACATTTTTATAAAGCTGGATTTTGCTGCATCCACAAATTCATCAATACTTTCTTTTGGAACCAACGCATAGTCAGGTGCTACACAGATTTGACCACTATTAGTTGCTTTGCCATGGGTAATACGTTTTGCCGCATCGGTAAGCGGGTAGTTGCGGCTTACAATTGCAGGTGATTTACCGCCTAATTCGAGAGTAACTGGAGTTAGGTTTTCAGCAGCAGCTCGCATGACAACTTTGCCAATCGCAGGAGAGCCAGTGAAGACAATATGGTTAAATGGCAAAGTGGTGAATCTAGCTGGATCTGTAATTTCTTCACCAAAAACCGCCACTTCATCTTCATTAAAGACTTCAGCCAGCATGCGTCGTAGCATTGCGTTGGTATTTGGGGTAATTTCAGGCAGCTTAATCATGACTCTGTTGCCCGCAGCCAAAGCAGCAATGAGTGGGCCAAGTGCTAAATAAACGGGGAAATTCCATGGAACAATCACGCCAACCACGCCTTTAGGTTGGTATTGCACACTTAAACGGTTTGATAAAAATAAAAGCTCGGTACGGCGTTTACTTGGACGCATCCAGCGTCGTAAATGATGAATCGCATGATCTACTTCTAAAACTGAGCCAAGCAAATCGAGTAATTTGGATTCATCATGAGATCTTGAGCTAAAGTCAGCATTAATCGCAGCAGCTAAAGCATCTTGATAACGAATAATTTGCTTTTTGAGTTGATGCAATTTTGTGCGGCGTGACTCAAGACTTGGGTAGGGATCTGCCTCAAAATTGGCACGTTGTTTGGAAAAAATAAGTTCCATATGTTCTGTGGCAGAGCCGCTATATTCTTTTAAAGTGGAGCTTTCCATTATTGTTCCTTCCATACTTTTGCTTATCATACTTTATGCTTGAAGCGTCGTATGGTCGATGTTAAATTGAGACAACAAGAGGTAGTTTAGTGCCATTATGCACGTCACTCTAGGGATGGTGTGAGTTAAATGCCTAAAAATATTTATAAAAATGCAAATAGTGTTATTGAAGGAAATTATGATAATACATCCTTAGGTTCGAATGCATATTTGCTAGGTTTGACCAGTTTATTTGATGAAATGGGTTCGCAAGGCCATTCAATATCAGAAGTTCTGTCTGGCACAAATATTTCGCCCGATACGATGAATCAATCCTCTTTATATATTTCTCAAGTCCAAAAAATTCAGCTATTTCAAAATATTCAACGTCTATCAAATGATCCACTCATTGGACTACGCGCGGGGCAAAAGCAGCGTTTGTCAGATTTCGGGGTATATGGCTATGCACTATATTCTTCTCGTAATTTTAGACAAGCGGTAGAGCTTGGCATTCGACACATTAAGCTTGCAGGGCCTATTTTAAAGAAGTCTTTTTATATTCGAGATGATGTTGCGATTTTTGAAGGTCAGGACATTATTGCACTGGGTAAGCTTCTGCCTTTGGTGTGCGAGTTTTGGTTTAGCTCCATGCAGACCTTAATTGAACGTGTGCTTGAAGGACCATTTCAAGCGAAGAAGCTTTTATTGCCCTATCCAGCACCTGACTATGCAGAAGAATACGAAAAAGTGTTTCATTGCCCAGTTCAGTTTAATGCTGGAGTGATGCAATGGCACTTTGATTTAAAATGGCTCGATGTACCTTGCCCAAATGCCAACCCGATTACCGCGGATATGTGTAAGTCATTTTGTGAGCGGATGCTTGGTGCAGCTGAACTTGAAGAGCCTGAGTTGGTGAAAACGATTCGTTTAATATTGTTAGATGGAACAGGACTTTTTCCATCAGCTCAAGAAATGGCTGAACGGTTACATATGTCAAAGCGTACCTTACATCGGCGCTTGGCAAGTTTTGATTTAACCTATCAAGAACTGTTAGATGAAACTCGGCGCCGTCTTACAGATGAATATTTACGAGAAACCACTTTAACCGTAGATGAAATTGCTGAAAGAATTGGCTTTTCAGATACCTCTAATTTTAGAAAAGCCTATCGTCACTGGACAGGCATTTCACCAAATGAGTATCGAATACAGTACCTAAATTAGATTAAGGTTTGTTTGTTATTTAAATCGAGAGAGTAACTTTTTCTGCAAAAATGGATTACAGAGCAAAATGGCAAATAAAATAATAAATATACCGATAATGCTAAACAGATCCGGTAATTCATGCCAAAAAACAAATCCCCATATTCCTGCAAAAATAATGGCAATGTAATTCATGGGGCCAATTTGTCCTGCTGGCGCTAAGCTATAAGCATAAGACATAAATAGTTGACTAATATTAGCTAAAAGTCCTGCGGCAATCAGTAGGCTTAATTCGTGCCAAGTGAAAATACGCCAATGCCAGAACATCGGAATAGAGGAAATTAAACTACCAAAAATACAGAAATAAAAAACGATACGCTCAGGTGGTTCTGTACTGGTTAAAGCTCTTACAGTCACAAAAGCCATTGCTGATAAAAAGCATGCACCCAAGCCAATAAAAGATAGTGCATTAAATAAACCTTGGTCGGGTTTAGCGACAAATAAAACCCCAACGAGCCCAATAACAGCAGCAAAAATCATCGATTTGGTAATTTTTTCTTTTAAGAAAAGCCATGCAATCAGTGGAATAAAGATAGGAGATGAATAACTAAAAACCATGGCATTTGATAGTTTTAAGTTCGCAATGGCATAGAAAAAACCATACATTGCGGCAAGACCGACTAGACTTCGCCAAGTGTGCATCCAGAGTTTATCGGTTTTAATAAAGTCTAAACCCTGTTTAAACAGCATCGGAATAAAAATAAATAAACCTACTGCATTTCTAAAAAACACGACGGTCGCATTGTCCACTGTTTCTGAAGCAAAACGAATGCACACTCCCATAATGGAAAATAATAATGCTGATGTCATAAGACAAAGCAGTGCTTTTCCAAGTTGAGTCGAGGGGAGATTTGGAGCAGTCTGATTTTGCATAGAGAAATGAGTTTTTGGTTTTCGGTGTTATCTTAGCAGTGATGCAGGCATTGGATGAAATATCATTTGATAATGATTCAATAGTGATACTTAGTAAAATAAAAAAGAGAGCCTAGGTCAGCTCTCTTTTTATCTTATTGGATGTTATTTACAGCTAAAGTTTTCAGCTTTTTCGCTATCACCTTGACCATTGTAACGAGCAATCAGTGGGTAAGGACAAAGTGGGCGGGTACGGTCTGGTGCCCAGTCTTGTGGAAGCTCAGTATTCACTTGTCCACTCGGGTTACCTGCGCCGCGTGCGGTCGCAATGATTTTGTCAGGTGCTTGGCCATATTCGACCCAGTTAACTAAAGCAGTCAATGCGTCAAATTGGTCGGTCGCAATGCCATCACGGGTATGGTTCATGCCCGGAACTCTAAAGAAACGTGCAAATTCAGGTGCTGTACCTTTTGCATCATTTTTATAGTGTTGGAGTAGTTGATCGTACCAATTTTGGGTGTCATCTACAGAGAAAACACCGTCTGCTGTGCCTTGTACCACAATCATTTTTCCACCGTGATTGCGGAGTTTATCTAGATTAAGTTCATCGGGTGGCATCATGAATGACATCGAACTTTCTGTGTACACATCATTGGTTGCGGATAGTTTTGGATAGTCGGTATCGAAGTTAAAATTAAAGGTAAATTGTCTAGAGTTTTGAGTCACAGTTGGGTCTGGCGGAACCTGAAAAAGAATGCCAACGGCAACGGGGTCACGTGCTGTTCCCACTGAAGATTCGAATTTCCAGCTTGCCCAGTTACTGCCGACTAAACCGGGGTCGAAAGGCTGGGTTGCATAGAGCGTTTGTCCAGCAGAGTTTACAGGACCTCGGTAAATGTTGGCTAATACATCAATTTGTTCGGTACTTAGGCATGTACCATCTCTTGTGCTTGAGCAAACAGGTACATCTTTGTGAATATCAAAAGCTGTACGACAAGCCTCGACATCTTGAACCAAGCCATCTGCAACACCGTCTGGAGCATCGCATCGATCTAAAATCGCTTTTGCTAATACTTTGCGCTCTGAAAGAGTAAGGGCGGTACTTAAATCATTTTCATCTGTTGCGACACGACGAAGCTGCTGGGCTGTGTAGAGTTGAGCCGCTGCCGCACGAGGTAGGTGAAAACCCGGTGTACTTGCCAAAATTCCATCATATTGATCACCCAAACGAGTTGCAGCAATCATGGCATGACGACCACCATTTGAAGTGCCACCTGCATAGGAACGATCTGGTAATTTACCATAGGCGGCTTTAATTAGGTTTTTTGCCATAGGCGTGAGTGTGGTAATTGCACCGTAGCCGTAGTTAATTCTAGCTTGAGGGTCTAAGCCAAACATTGGATTTTGTGAAGCGTTATGTCCAGCGTCGGAGGAAATAACAGCAAAACCATCATGTAGAGCATTGGTGAGTGGGCCACCACTACCGACCTGACCTGTTGCAGGAACTAAATTACCATCGGTTCCGCCATTGCCTTGATAGAGGAAACGACCGTTCCAGTCTATTGGTAAGCGCATTTCAAAACCAATTTGATAGGTTTGTCCATCGACAGGGCTTATACGTTGATCCATATAACCTTTGATCAAACAATGAGCGCCAATCGGTTTATTAGCGACAGTCAATGTGCCTGCCTCTTGAAGGGTAGCTGAGCTAATGACCGTATTGTTGTATTGAAATCCAAGTAAGTCTGAACAGCTTCCTGTCATTTTTACGCCAACAGCAGGAGATAACTGTGGTGGTTTATTTGTAGAAGGAGCCGATGTGTCATCATTATCACTTCCACAGCCTGCCAAAGCACCAAGCATGGCAAGCACTAAAGCGGAGCGGGTCAAAATTCGTTTATTGTTGATGTAATTCATTTATTCATATCCTTATTGAATGAATGTTTGCAATTAATCTAAAACCAGAAAATTAGCTGTGCTTCGTGCAATCATTTTGTTGTTTTGCCAAGCTTCACTTTCAAGATTCAGTACAGTTTTGCCTTGTTTAATGAATCGGCATTTTGTAATGACTTCGCCCACAGCACAGGGCCTTAAAAAATCCATCGTTAAGTTAATGGTAGTAGCTGGTTTACGGTCATTGGCGAGATATGCAAAAAGTCCCATCACGTCATCAAGCATGGCGCAAATCATGCCACCTTCAACGGTGCCGCGTGGATTGGTAAAACTTTCTAGCGCCGTGTAGTGGATGGTGAGTTCAGTGTTCTTATCATTCCAATAAATATTGTGTCCACCCAAATGATGGTGGATGGGTGGTAAGTGTTCTAAAGTTTTTTGATCCATAATGAAGGGTCCATCCTTTTTGTAGGTGTTATAAAAATTATTATTTCAGGGTGTAGGCATCATAAATAACCGCTTTGCCCAAGCGCATTGCACTACCTACCGCAACGGTCTGGTTAAGCCATGAGTATTTAGGTGAGCTGGTTTCAAACTGCATGGTAATTTTGAAATAGTAATTTTTTGGGTCGACATCTTTGCCTTGAGCAAGCTGTTTTAGCGTGTCGGCCGAACCATGTCGGTAACCTTTGGTTTGAAGATAAATAAGTGCACCGTCATCGGTTTCTAACAAGTATCGCGTATCAATAATTGCTAGTCCTTTACTGTCAACGATTTGCCAATCTGCGCCATTATTTAAAATGCGGCCCTTAAGTGATTTCCCTTCAAATGTCCCACCTGTAATGGGAATAATTCGGCGCTTACCTGCATCACTGGTGGTGCCTAACTCCCAAACAGGCGCATTTAGATCAACACTGAATTTTGCTAAAGGCTCAAGCTGAATAGGTGGCGGGCTATATTGTGTTTCGGCATGAGTCAGGCTAATGAGACAAATTCCGCAGAGTAGCGTTACAACTTTCTTCATGATGAATTTCCCGAAATAAAAAGAGGTTCTATGTGTGACAGAACCTCTGGTTTTAATTATTTAAATTTCCATGTGTAGTCGATGTTGAGACGGGTTTCGTTTACAGGTTTGATATTGGCTGTAGAGAGCATGTTGTTGTCATAAATGGCATAGCGCGCGCGTAACCCTAAATTTTTTAACCAGCCACTTTGAATGGTGTAGCCTAAATCAAAGTCTGTTTCTCGCTCTTTTAAATTGGTTCCCCCTAAGTTGGGTGCATAAATATTGTGACCTGTGGTGTAGCGGGTCATGAAACGTAAACCCGGTACATAATCTTTAAAGTCATATTCATAACGGAAGCTATAGGCCTTTTCTTTTGGGTTTAAAAACTCACCCGGCCATGTATCAATGAGTAGACCCGTTTCACCTCCCGTTAAATACGGAAAAGCGGTGTCGCCATGATGTTGGAAGGTTCCAAAAATAAATTTATGGTTTTGATGTTTGAGTTCGAAATGCGCATGATAGAGGTCATTATCGACTAAGCCTGCTTTTGCTTGTCCGTCATCTCGGCTGCGGTAGTAACGTAATTGCGAGCTAAAATTAGTGGTGTCATTAATTTTGTGTTGATGTAAGGCACCGACCATGGTTTGGTTATAAAGATCGTCAACGTCCATGTAAAAAGCGGTGAGTTTGAGTGCGGGATTAAACTGATAGTTTCCACCTAAATAATAGAGGCCATCAGTTTCGGCACTTTTAAAACGTCCATTTACGCCTGAAATTTTAATTTTTTCATAGTTGGTCGAATCACGATGATTCACTTTATCGAGGTAGGCCGCTTGTAAATCAAAATCTTTAATATCTTTACTGGTCAGTGAAATTCCTCGATAGGTTTGAGGAAGCAAACGAGCAGGTGAAGCTACTAAAACTGGGTTCATCGGCATTAGGGTACCAATGCGTAGCTCGGTCTGGCTCATTTTCGCTTTTGCTGTGACCCCAATTTCGCCATAAGAGTCAGCAGGTTCATTGGTACGCGTGTCTCTAGGTAAGTTTCCTGTACCGCCATGCTCTGCGTCGGCATCGAGTTTAAAACCCGCCGTTGCAAGTACATCCAGTCCAAAACCAACAGTCCCTTCGGTATAACCTGAATTGGCTTTAAGAATAAAACCTTGTGTCCAGTCCTTGGCAGCAGGGTAAGCAGATTGCTCTTGATAGTCGCGGTCAAAATAGAAATTTCGTGTGGTGAGTTCTACTGAACTGTTGTCAATAAAATTGCCAGCCCACACTGAACCAGAGAGCATGAGGGTAGAGTACATCCATAATTTCGACATAGCATTTCTTCCTGAAATAACATTTTTTTGTTTTAAACAAGGGATAGTTGTTGTGTCTGCCTTGTTTGGTTTTTAAATCGAATTATTTTCCGAGCAGTTCTCGGGCTACGATTTCTTTCATAATTTCATTGGTTCCCCCATAAATTTTTTGTACCCGTGCATCCACAAAAAAGCGTGAAATTGGGTATTCCTGCATATAGCCATAGCCGCCGAAAAGCTGAAGTAATTGATCAATCACTTCACATTGGACATCGGTAATAAAGCACTTCAGTGCGGCAACTTGAGTGACACTTAACTGGTGTTGTTGATAAAGCGCCGCACATTGGTCTACAAAGGCTTGGGCGGCTTTGGCTTTGATTTGCGCGTTTGCAAGCACAAAGCGTGTGTTTTGCATTTGACTTAAAGGTTGTCCGAAAGCTTTGCGTTCCAAAACATAGTCTTTAGTAATTTCAATGGCGCCTAAAATTGACCCCAACGCCATCATTGAAATGCTTAAACGTTCACGAGGTAACTCTTGCATTAAATAAGCAAAGCCTTGTCCTTCTTCACCTAAACGCTGAGTTGTAGGCACATAAACATCATCAAAAAATAGTTCGGCTGTATCTTGAGCATGGAGCCCGATTTTTTGTAATGAACGGCCTTTTTTAACGCCGTCTAAAGCAGCATCAACTAAAAAAATTGAAATGCCTTTTGCTTTAGCTTGCGGATCAGTTTTCGCAACCAGAATGATCAGATCGGCATGCAAACCATTTGAAATAAAAGTTTTTGAACCATTAATACGGTAATGATCATTTTCTAAAATCGCTTGAGTGCGTATGGCCTGTAAGTCTGAACCAGCATTCGCTTCGGTCATGGCAATTGCAGTGACGACTTCACCTGTCACCATTTTCGGTAACCAATAGCGTTTTTGCTCTTCAGTTCCAATATTTTGCAGGTAAGGAGAGACCAACTCATTTTGCCCGCCAATGGCAACCGCTAAAGATGCAAAACCAGCTTGAGCAGTTTCTTGAACCAACATGAGTGAGTAGTGCACAGGAGCGCCGTAACCGCCATATTCCTCGGGCACATCGACACACAAAAAGCCATTTTCCCCAAGACGAAGCCACAGATCACGCGGGATGAGGCCATCGTGTTCCCACTGTTCATAATACGGAGCAACCTGTTCTTTTAAGAACCTGCGATAGCTGTCCCGAAATAGTTCAAATTCTATATCATGTGGCATGTTGAACCTTTTTTAGGCAAAAGTGAGGCTGTAGCTCAAACCGAAATTTGAGCTTCCTTTTTTATTTCAATTGCTTATTGCTTTAAGGTGGGCACCCGAATAATCAGCGGGTTATCAGTCTGCTTTTGATAAAGTTCATCAATTAAAGCTGCACGACGTTTCGTAATACTGCTTTGATTGAGGTTGCCTTTATCGGTCACTTCGCCGGCATCGAGTTGAGGTGGCTCGGTCATTAAATAAAGCATTGAGACTGTATTTGAGCTGCCAGTCGCATCTTTATTAAAGGTCGTTAAAAATTGGCGGAACCATTGTTGGACTTTAGGATGCTGCAATATCTCTGCTGCAGAATGTTCACCAAGCTTAAGACCTGCATATTGAGCACAAGCATCTAGTTTTGGAAAAATCAAAAAGCCAACCGCATTCAGGTTTGAACCAGTAATACAAACATCTTGAACCAGTAAATTACCTTGAATCAGTACTTTGTTGCGTAGTGTGCCCACATTCACAAAAGTACCCGTATTGAGTTTAAAGTCTTCAGCAATTCGTCCGTCGTACATGAGACCTTTAGTTGGATCATTCACATCGACTAAACGAACAGCATCACCCGTATGGAAAAAGCCTTCATCATCAAACACAGTGCTTTGCTGGTCTGCCTTTAAGCGCCAATAGCCTTTCATAACATGTTTGCCACGAACGCAAAACTCTAGTTTGTCACCACATGGCACCAGCTTGATTTCGCATCCCGGAGCAGGGTAACCAATAAAGCCAGCCATCACGCGTGGACCAGTGGTAAAAGCACAAGACGGAGCAGTTTCGGTCATACCTAATCCGCTCATAATGCGAATTTTTTCTCCGCAATGTTGCTGAGCAATTTTATCGAGTCTGTTCCAGCCCGCTTCTGAAAGCGCGGCACCTGCAAAGAATAGAATTTTAACTTTGGCAAAAAAGCGGTCTCTTAATTCTTCATCTTTTTCTAAAGCTTCGGTGAGTTCTTCCCAACCTTTTGGCACATTTAAATAAACGGTTGGAGAAATTTCTTTCAGATTACGAATGGTTTCGTCAAATTTTCCTGCAACGGGTTTGCCATCATCAATGTAAATAGTACCGCCGTTATAGAGCGCGATGCCGACATTGTGACTGCCACCAAACGTGTGGTGCCAAGACAGCCAGTCGAGTAGGACAGGTGGTGTTTCTTCAAACTCCGGGAAAGTCTGCAACAACATTTGCTGATTAACACACAACATTAAATGCGTGGTCGGCACAGCTTTAGGCAATTTGGTTGAACCTGACGTAAATAAGAATTTGGCAATTTGGTTTTCATCAAGGGTTTGATAAAACTCTTGAACATTTGAAACTGGCGTATCTAATAGCGACTGAAAAGATGTGCAAATCTGATCGCCCACAATCCCTTTATTGGTTACCACTTCAATATCAGGCGTAATACATGCCTGAATCGCTTTGGCAAAAGCTTGTCCATCGCTGGCATAGACCATCCCCGGTGTCAGCATTTCAAACACATGTTTAAGTTTGCCAAAGTCTTGAGAAATCAGAGAATAGGCAGGGGAAATAGCAGAGAAAGGCACACCTGCCAGCATGGCAGCCATAGACAGTGTTAAATGTTCGAGATCATTACCACTTAAAATGACCAGAGGTCTTTCTTGGCTTAACTTACGGTCATGTAATGCCTGAGCAATGTGCCATGCACGTTGTAAAACTTCTGCATAACTCAGTTTGACCCATTCACCTTGAGCATTGCGTTTTGCTGCAAAAATATGGTCTGGTTTAGTTTGTGCAAAATGAATTAACCGATCTGTCAGTTTTTGTGGATACGGTTTTAATTGCTCTTTTGGGCTGATATAGAGCGTGTCATCTTTATGGTGATAATGAATATCATGTTGCCCTAATTTTACGAACCGTTCGCGGTCTTGTGATTGAGTGGCATTCATTTGCATTTCTTTCACTCCATGGAAAGCGCATCACTGCGCTTTATTTTTTTGCATCATGCAATTTTTATTTAATATGTTGTTGTCTGCATTACCCTGACTAAATCGGGTAATGACGCGATTGGGTTTGAATAGTAATCCAGCGTAGTTCGGTAAATTCGGCAACGGAGACTTTACTACCAAAACGTCCGTAACCACTCGATTTGGTTCCGCCAAATGGCATTTGAGCTTCGTCATGTACGGTTGCGCCGTTAATGTGACAAATACCCGAATCAATCTGTTGAGCGACTTCTAATGCCTGTGAAATATTTTGGCTAAACACTGCTGAAGAAAGACCGAACTCGCTGTCATTTGCCAGTGCTATGCCTTCTTCAATGCTTGAAAAACGTTGAACTGTGCATACAGGCCCAAATGATTCTTCGCGGTAAAGCAGCATGTCAGGTTTAATATTGAGCACCAGCGTCGGTTGCATGGTGGTGTCTTCAATATGAATACCTAAAGGTAAGTCAGCACCTTTGTTTTGAGCATCTTCCAACAAATGCTGAATACGGTTTGCAGCGCGGCGACTTTCTAAAACACCGAGTACATTGTCTTTTGAGGTTGGATTACCTGCTCGAATAGAGCGAGTTTTTTCAATCAGTTTTTCAATAAATTGGTCGGCAATTTTGTCTTGAACCAAAACACGTTCGGTCGACATACAAATTTGCCCCTGATTAAAGAATGCTCCAAAAGCGACTGCATTTACAGCTTCATGAATGTCAGCTTCATTTAAAACCACGACAGGGGCTTTGCCACCCAATTCAAGTAAAACAGGTTTTAAATATTTGGCAGCAGTCTCGGCAATAATTTTTCCGACTTTGGTTGAACCGGTAAAATTAATGCGCTTCACGGCTGGATGAGAGACTAAACGCTCCACGATTTGTGGTGCATCTTCAGCGGCATGCGTAATCACATTGACCACACCTTCACCCAGACCTGCTTCATGTAACACTTCACCAATGAGACGATGTGTTGCTGGGCAGGCTTCCGATGCTTTTAATACCACCGTGTTTCCACAAGCCAAGGGCATTGCAAGCGCACGTGTTGCCAAAATCACAGGGGCATTCCAAGGTGCAATTCCTACAATCACACCACAAGGAACCCGCACACCCATTGCAATATTGCCCGGTACATCTGACGGAATCAGACTTCCGTCAATTTGTGTGGTCATGGCTGCGGCCTCACGTAACATGTTGGCAGCAAGATGAACGTTAAACCCATACCATGTTGCAGTTGAACCTGTTTCTTGCATTCCAGTTTCAATGAATTGCTCGGTTTTTTGGTCCATTAGATCAGCTGCTTTTAACAAACGTAAGCGACGTTCGGTAGGCGAGAGTTTCGACCATACTTTGAAAGCTTGTTGTGCCGAGTCTATTGCACGATCAACATCTTCCAATGTTGCAGCAGCGGCTTTAGTTGCCACTGATCCATCAATAGGACTGATACGCTCAAAAGTTGCCTGATTTGATGCATCAACAGATTGACCGTGAATAAGTAACTGTACATTTTGCATGGGTTGTGTCCTTACATTGCCATTAGAGAATCAAAAGTTAACCAGTACGTTTATAGCTCTGTAAACCCGGTTTAATTGATTTTTCATCTAAAAATTGTTTCAAACCTTCTTGGCGACCATTTTCAGTATCGCGGTGGATACATTGATCAAGTTTGGCATATAAGTAGTCTTCGTTTTGATCCCAAGTGAGTTCACGACAACGCTTAAATCCATTTTTAGCTGTACGAAGAACCACAGGGTTTTTCTCAAGTAGACAGTTTGCAAGCTCAGTCACTTCTGCTTTTAACTGGGCAAGTGGTACGCTTTTATTTACAAGGCCCATCGTTTCAGCTTCTTTACCGCTAAAGGTTTTACCCGTCATGATGTAATACAAAGATGCACGATGACCAACAGTGTCTGCCATTGCTTTACTTACAAGGTTACCCGGTGGGATGCCCCAGTTAATTTCAGATAAACCGAAAGTTGCTTCATCTGCTGCAATTGCGAGGTCACAAGCCACTAAAGGTGAGAAACCACCTCCAAAGCACCAGCCGTTGACCATAGCAATGGTTGGTTTTGAATACATGCGAAGAAGTTGCCACTGCCAACGGCATGAGTCGCGGCGAATGCGTTCTTGATAAATTTCAGGCTGCGTATCGACTTCACGAAAATATTCCTTTAAGTCCATTCCCGCTGTCCAAGAATCACCTGCACCTGTTAATACAAGCACACGTGCATTTTGATCAAGTTCTATTGCTTCAAGCACATCAATCATTTCACGATTGAGTGTCGGGCTCATGGCATTTTTCTTTTCTGGGCGGTTTAGTGTTACCCATGCAATTCCATCTTCAACTTTAACATCTACTGTTTCCCAGCGGTTTTCATAACTCATCTTCATACTCCTTGAATGATTTTTAGCTGTTCTGGGATTTAATTTAATATCAGTTAAACTTACATTCAAGTCTTTTTTATAAAATTTCATAAATATTTTATAATTCATTGTATTTTAAATATTAATTAATTTTATTGTTGATTTAATATAAAAATATGTTGATTTTTTAGTAAGTTTAACTGATATTTTTGGTGTGTTTAAACAATAATACACAAAGGGCTAAATGGAACGACTAGTCAATAAGGGATAACACAATGGAAAAGATATTAGGACAGTCTGCAAGGGCAAAAATCACGTTGCTATTATGCTTTGCAATAGCAATTTTTGAAGGTTTTGATCTTCAGTCAATGGGGGTAGCCGCTCCAAGAATGCGGGCTGAGTTTATGTTGGACAATGGCCAGATGGCGTGGGCATTTAGTGCTGCAATTTTAGGAACACTACCAGGTGCCATATTAGGCGGTAGATTTGCAGATATTGTCGGGCGTAAGAAAATTCTGATTTTTAGTATTTTACTTTTTGGAATTATGTCTTTGCTAACGGCTTATGCTGCTAACTTTAGTTTGCTCTTACTCATTCGTTTTTGTACTGGTTTAGGAATGGGTGGGGCACTTCCGATGATGATTACACTGGCATCTGAAGCTGTACCTGATAAATATAAAGGTACTGCTGTCAGCATCATGTATAGCGGTATTCCTTTTGGAGGATTACTCACTTCTGTTGTTGCCATGTCGTTGGCAGGCGATGCAGAGTGGCGTCATATTTTCTATATTGGTGGGATTGCGCCTATTTTACTCATTCCACTGATTATGCGCTTTTTACCTGAGTCAAATGACTACCTGCAACGAAAAGGTCAAGCGCAAAAAACGACTCCATTCTTGGAAGTTTTATTTGCGAAAGAACGTCGTATGTCGACCATTCAGCTTTGGGTAAGTTTTTTCTGTACGCTCGTTGTACTGTATTTCTTATTGAATTGGTTGCCATTGCTGATGGGTGCGCAAGGCTTATCGAAACTTCAGGCAAACTATGTGCAGATGGGCTATAACGTGGGTGGAATTTTAGGTTCGATTCTCATGGGTGTATTGCTGGATAAGTTACGCATGAGTTTTGTGATTAAACTGATTTATCTCGGCATTTTATTTTCGCTTTGTTGTTTAGCGATATCCCCAACCGTTGCTTTACTTGCACTTTCGGCAGTAGGTTGTGGTTTATTCATTGTGGGCGGACAATCGGCATTATACGGTTTGGCTGCCATGTATTATCCAACCGAAATGCGTGGAACAGGTGTAGGTTCAGCGGTTGCAATTGGGCGTATTGGTTCTTTTGCAGGACCTTTAATGGCTGGTTTTTTACTCTCGCTTGGCCAAAGCTCGACCATTGTGATTGGTTCAAGCATTCCGGTGATTTTAATTGCAGCGATCTCTGCATTACTTCTTGTCAAAAAACCTAAACAGCCTGTACATTTAGTACAAAGCTCAGGTGCTCGCTAAGTTTTAACGAAAGTATGGGGTTAGTGCCTCATACTTTCACTACAGATTTTCTTATGATGATTGAAAGGTTATGGTACGTTCGAATTTAGTTCAAAAAAAAGTAGAAGATGAGCCTAAGTTAAGTTACATGATTGCTCGTGTTGACCGAATTATTAGTAAACATTTAACAGAACATTTAAAAGAGCTTGAGATTACCTTGCCGCAATTTACTGCGCTTTCTGTTTTAGCTTCAAAAAGTAATGTATCCAATGCCAAACTTGCTGAGCGCTCTTTTATTAAGCCGCAATCGGCCAACAAAATTTTGCAAGATTTACTGGTCAATGGTTGGATTGAGAAAAAACCAGACCCAACACATGGTCGCCGTATTTTAATTACCCTGACTGAAAGCGGTGTCGAAAAGCTAAATAAATGTAATGAAGTGGTTTTAAAAGTTGAAGAAAAAATGCTTGAAGGCATTGATATTAACTTGGCTTATTTAATCCGTAATAATTTGGATATTATGGTTAATAATCTTAAAAACCTTTAATGAAAGGTAGTTTGCAATTTAATTTATTAAACTTAATAGAAATGCTTAAGCACTGATTCACACAGAAAATTTATTTCATTTTACAAATGAACTTGCTAGCATCGAAGTGACGTTTTTGGTGATGTGTGGCAGCGAATGTCTTCAGGACAACAAGTTTTACTTAAACTAAGAAAAATGATTATTTCAGGGGAACTTGAAGGCGGTGCCAGAATTGCCGAAATTCCGACTGCCGAGTTACTTGGTGTTTCAAGGCAGCCTGTTCGTATTGCCTTTCGCTTGCTCGAGCAAGAAGGCCTCCTCATTAAAAACCCAACTCGTGGTTACACGGTTCGTGAAATTTCAGAACAACTTGTTCATGATGCACTTGAAGTGCGTGGTGTGCTGGAAGGATTAGCTGCGAAAACTTTGGCAGAACAAGGCTTAAGCGAAGAGCAGAAAAAGACGCTGCAACATTGCATTCAAGAAACTGAAAAACTATTTAATGATAAAGACGAGTTTGGTGATGCTGAACTAGAACGTTATCACCATTTTAACGTCATTTTTCATGACACGATTATTGAGGGCGCGCAAAACGTCGCACTCATACAAGCCTTAGCAAAAAACAACCAATTACCGATGGCTTCTGCTCAAGCTATTACCTATGACCAGAATCAAGCTTTGTCAGAATATCGCCGTTTGCACTATGCACATTTACAGCATTGTTCGATTTTTGATGCGTTGGTACATCGTCAGGCAGGGCGTGCTGAAACTTTAATGCGTGAGCACAGTAGTGTAGTGATTTTGGGTGAAACGCTAAGAAATGTTCTCAGCGTTTAAGGTGAAATGTTCCTTTATTTTTGAATAAAGGAACTTGAAAATTAAAGCTCAATCACAAGATTTTTAGTTTTTGCACGAGAACAGCAGGGCGTAAATTGGTCGTTCAAAGCATGTTCCTCATCGGTCATAAACATATCCCGATGATCGGGTGTGCCTTCTATAACGCGAGTAATACATGTGCCACAAATGCCTTGTTCACATGAAACAGGAATATCAAAACCATTTGCAATCAATGCCTCAGTAGCAGTCTGCTCTGGTAATACTTCAATTCGACGGCCCGTACCTTTAACTTCAATAGTAAAAGCTTCATCGTTAGACGTATCTAATTTTTGAGCAACAAAATGCTCTTGATGTAACTGTTCGCTATGCCAACCTGCTTGTTCAGCCGAGCTCATGACAAACTGCATAAACCCTGTAGGCCCACATACATATAAGTGTTTATCAGGTGAAGCTTGGCCCAAAACCTTTGCCATATTACATTCGGTGTCTGGTTGATCTTGAATGTGAAAATGGACTTGGTTACCAAAGTGCTCGGTTAAGTTGCCATAGAAAGCAATCATTTCATGACTACGCACAAAGTAGTGCAATTCGAAAGGAATATTGGCTGACTTAAGTCGATATGCCATCGACAAAATAGGGGTAATACCAATACCACCAGCAAATAAAACTGCTTGTTTGGTTTGAGGGTGTATCTCAAATAAATTGCGTGGTTCACCAATTTCTAAATGATTGCCTTCACTATATTCAGTGTGGATGCAACGTGATCCACCGCGTGAGTTAGCATCATGTAAAACACCAATCACATAGCGATGCTTTTCAGTGCAGCAGTTTGAAAGTGAATATTGGCGGGTGAGACCATTTTTTAGGTGCACATCAATATGTGCACCTGCTTCAAAACTCGGTAGCGCTGTACCATTTACTGCAACCAATTCAAAAGCACGAATGTTCGGGGTAAGCTGGTGAATTTTCTGAATAATAACGTCCATGTTCATGCTCCTTTAAATAATCCGAATGTTTGGAAACTTCTGTGTGGACGTTTCAGGAGGTGTTTTATTTTCTTCGGCAAGTAGTCGCTCAATGACCTTGCGAGACTGTACACCGCCTGCGTCGATGTTGAGCATGAGTAACTTGCGATGTGGATTGTTTAAAATATTTTGCTGCTGTTGCTCAAGCATTTCTAAATCTTCAGTAAAGATTTTGCCTTGGCCTTCACGAATTTGATCGGTGAGTTCGGCATTATCTGGCTGGAAGTTACGCGCCATTCCCCAGAAATACCAGTGTGAAGTTTCAGTTTCTGGCGTAATAAAATCCACTACAATTGAGGAAACTTTTTTGTCTTTCGGTGCGTGATAACCTCCATGTCCAGCATGCGCTACACCTACTTCAATGTGAACATTACTTGGTGCAAAGAAGTGGCAACGTTGCCAACGATCAACAGGTACATCATCAGCCAAATGATTGCCGCGAAGGGCCATTTGCCAAAATGGAGGTGCGATCACATTTTCCATATAGCGTTCGGTAATCACATGGTCACCATCAACTTTAGTGACTGGTAATGATTCATCAATTTCTTTTTGCCCAATACTGCTTAAGTGAACATAGGTCTCGTGGGTTAAATCCATCAGGTTGTCGACCATCAGGCGATAGTCACAGTGAATATGAAACAGGCCTCCGCCATAGCTCCATTCAGGATGATCTGCCCATTCTAAAGTTGGAAGTTTTGCTTCATCCGCTAAAGCTTTCTCACCCGGCCATATCCAAATAAAACCGAATTTTTCGACAACTGCATATGATTTGTTGCAAGGGAAACCGTTTACACGTTGGACTGGCATTGAGACGGTCTTTCCGTCACAACCCATGACTAAGCCATGATAGCCACATACGAGGTTTCCATCTTCGACATAGCCAAGTGAAAGTGGGGCACCGCGATGGGGACAAAAATCTTCAATGGCTGCAACTTGGTTTTCTTTACCACGATAAAAAACAATTTTTTCACCACAGATGGTGCGACCTAATGGTTTGTCTTGGATTTCTTCTGGGCGGCAGGCAACATACCAAGCATTTTTAATAAACATTTGTGACGACTCCTTATCACTTATTGGATCCAATTTATAATAAATAAAAATATTGGTCAATTGATAAGCGGTATATTTATTCAAAAATATTGATCTTTTAATTTGGTTATTTTGTATATTTTTAATTGCTATTAAAGATTTTTGTATTTACCTTGAATTTTAAAGGCTAAATTTTTATTCATCTTAATTTGGATCCATAATGACTGTAGTTAAGCCATTATGGAGTGTGAAAATTTAGAAATTAACCGTGTAGTGAAGCATCATGCGCTGTTCATCCAAACTTTTGCCGTGTTTGGTGTCATAATTTATATTTAAGAAAAGAAACTTAAGATTTTTAATCCAAGCATTTAGGTCGTACTGAATCAACACGTCACTTTCTTGCTCAAAATCATTTTGATTCATGGTCTGAAATGAATCGCCATAAATATATTTATAGGTCACTTTTAGACCCTTGATGTAGTCTTTAAAGTCATACGATGCAACGAAATGATAAGATTTTTCATCTGCTTTGGTAAACGCGCCTAAGGTCCAGTTCACCATATGGGGGATGGGCATATTATCGAGTTTTGGAATACCATCTTTGCCAAAGTTTTCTTGATAGCCAATTCCAGTTGTAAAGTTTCCATGTTTAATGAAATGCATGGCCCCTACAGATGTATTGTCATATTCGCCAAGCTTTGATTTGCCGACATCATCGTGGCGAAACACACGTAATTTTGTGGTGTGCTGTTTTGTCCATTGGTAATCAAAAGCAAAGTAACTTTGATTGATGAGATCTGTTAAGTAACCATTATAAAATTTCCAGTGGTATCGAGGTGTTTTGCCATCCCATTGAAAGAAATAAAGTCCGTCAGATTCATGTTTTGATATGGCGAGTTTGTGGTAGTCCTCCTCATTTTTTGGCGAATAACGGTTAATCAAACCCAACTCGAAATTTTGTTGTGGTGTCTTATATTTTAATTCCAAGCCTTTATAGTTAACGCGTAATTGATGTGTATCCACTTGTGGCGTAAGTGGTGAGTCGGGAATAATTTCACCTACATTCATGCGAAAGTTTTGATATTCAACTCCAGCACCTAAGCCATATTTAATTTGGTCTTGTGCTTGTTTCTTGGTGTTAGGGTCAAAGGGTATGACCATATCATTGGTGTGTTGGTCGCTACTTAGGCGATAAGCATATTGGATGCTTGGATTGAGGTGTAGCTGAATATCATTAAGCTTGGTTGACCAGTCACCACGATAAATCAGACCTTGGCTCAAGCTATGAGTATCGGGACTAATACTATTTTCATATTGTCTGTCGAAGTTAAATGTTTTGAGTGTGAGTGTATTTTGAAAATTAACATCTACTTCACTATGAGCTAAACAGCAGGCAAGGGTTGTCCCTGAGAAGAAAATCCCATAAATAAAAATATGCTTCATTTTTAAATCCGTTTAAAAGCGTTTTACTGTTCTAAATCCGACATGGCTAGTTGCAAGGTCGAGTTCCTGTGGATGCCTCGCGGCAGCACGATAACGCGCGCAATAGTTGGTAGCGCATAAATAAGATCCACCTTTAATCGTATATTGCAAAATCTGTTCGTGACTTTGCCGATATTTCGAGGGATCTCCCATATGGTGATCTCTTGGACCTGTATAGGGTGTTTGCGTCCATTCCCATACATTGCCAATCAAGTCATATAAGCCAAATGGGTTTTTACTAAAACAGCCAACAGGGGCAACATCCTTAAAACCATCTTCCTGAACATTTTTATATGGAAATTCACCTTGCCAGAAATTGGCTACAATATGGCCTTCATGGGTCGGGCCAATATCGGAATTTTGCTGAAAACCTTTGGCTGCATATTCCCATTCAAGTTCGGTCGGTAAGTCATGACCCAGCCAATTTGCATAAGCGTAGGCATCATTCCATGTCACCATGCGAACAGGCTCATGAGGTGCAGGTTGTTTAGGGTTGTTTGGGCCCCATGGATGTTTCCAATTGGCCCCTTTTTCAAATTTCCACCATTGTAATTCTTCAACTGGATGATCTGGTTGTACAAACATAGCTGCGCCGCCTTGCTTCTCTGCATCGGTGACATAACCCGTTTGTTTAACAAACTCTTGAAATTGAGCATTGGTGACTTCAGTCGCATCAATTAAAAAAGCGGGAACTGAAGTTGCCTGTAAATTTAATGGGCGTTCATCTTCATAACCTTGTGTGGTGCCTAAAACAATCTTTCCTTGATGAAGTTTGACCATGCCTGCTTCTTTATTTTTAGGCCAACCCGAAGGAAGGCCCGAATAAGAATTACATTTAGCTTTACTGCCTAAGTCAGGCAAGGTGGTCTGTTGTAGTTGAGGTGTGGTTTTTTGGCATGCACAAAGTAAGAGGAACGATGAAAGCATCATGATCTGTTTCATCTGGTTTTCCCTACTTTTTATTGTATTGCTCAAAATCCACAACACCATTTTCATCAGCATATCTTAAATATTTGTCATTTAAGACTTTAACGATTTCAGGATGTTCTGCGTAAACATTATGTTGTTCATTAAAATCTGTTTTTAAATTGTAGAGTTCCCAACCATGGCTCTTAAATTTAGAAGGTGAGTTTTCAACAAGTTTCCATTCGTCAGTTTTAGCGTAGCGGCTGCCATGTAATTCTTTAAAGTCATAATAATTAACAGGACGAATACGGGCAGTATTATCTTTAAACGCAGGGATCAGACTAAAACCAGATGGTTTAATTTTGGTGCTTGAAGTTGGATAAACCTGACTATTTTGAATACCAGCTAGCTCCATCACAGTTGGGAATATATCTCTGACTGTCGCAAAGTTATTGTTAATTCCATGTTGTTTAGAAACCTGAGTTGGTGATTTAACAATAAATGGAACTCGAACTCCGCCTTCTGAAGCAGCTGACTTCCAGTACGTAAATGGAGTGCTGCTCACTTCGGCCCAGCGTGGTCCCATGTAAACATATGAGCTGGCGTTGCCTATATTTTCATAGCGATTGTCGGCATCACCCATTGGAAAATTATGATCACCACCTTCAGCGCCGTTATCTGACATAAACACAATCAAAGTATTGTCATATAAATGATGCTTTTTAAGATATTGAATGACATCGCCCACACGGTCGTCTAACTGGGTAACCATGCCAGCATAAACTTCCATTTTACGCGCTTCATATTTGCGCTCTTGTGGGGTGAGTTCATTCCAGCTTTTGGTACCTAAAGCTTGATTGCCACGTTCGACTGGATATTCTGCATTTGCAGGAATTAATCCTAGTTGCTTTTGTCTCTCAAAGCGTTGCTTGCGAATTGCATCGTAGCCTTGATCATATTTACCTTTATATAAGTCTCTGTAATGAGCGGGTGCCTGTATCGGCCAGTGTGGAGCAGTATAGGCTAGGTAGGCAAAAAATGGTTTTTGCGATTTATTTTTGTCTAAGTACTCAAACGCTTTTTGTGTAAAAAAGTCGGTTGAGTAGTAGTTGTCTGGCAATGTAACCTTTTGACCATTTTCTGTGTATTGAGTATTACGCGGATAGTTTTTAGGCTGGTCTTTAAAGTGTAAATCGAAGCCATCGAGTAGAGCAAAAGATTGATCAAAACCACGGGCTTTAGGGTTTTGGTCGGGAGCATAGCCTAAGTGCCATTTACCGACCATGAAAGTGTAATAATCTTTTGTCTTTAAAATCTCTGCGAGTGTGTAAGCATTTTGCGTTAAGTGTCCTGAATAGCCATCAATTTTGAGGAGTGCATGAGGGCTATCGGCTCCAACTAATTGTTCTTGTCGTTTTGAAGTTTCATACATCGCACCTAAACCTACCAAGTGGTTATCGGCACCTGTCATAAGCTGTGCACGAGTAGGTGAACACATTGATGAAGCATGAAAATTAAAAAGCATTTTTCCTTGCTTTAACAGGCTATCAATATGAGGGGTTTTAATTTCACCACCATAAGCACCGATATCTGAAAATCCAAGATCATCGGCCAAAATAATCATGATGTTAGGTGATTGTTGATTTTTTGGAGGTGCTGCTTGCGTTGTGTAAAACAATTGGCTGGCAAAAAAAAGTCCCAATGTAAGCTGACTTACTCTTTTGAGTTTCATAACAACAATCCTTTGATGTTTCATAAATGCGTCTTGCATTTCCTGGAAATAAACTGAGCTTTTTTTGGCTAAAAAATGCTCTGTAATCGATCATAATGGATTTTTTAATATGGATCCATAAAAATATTCAAGCATTCTAATTTTATGTTTTTAATAATTTTATACTTATATAATTTATGTATTTATATACTTTTTAATAATCTGTTTATAATTTTAGTTGATTTTTTGGATCCAAATATTCAGTATAGAAAAAGAGCAGGATGCTCAAAAAACAAATATTCCTCTAGGTCATTATGGATACGGATGTGCATAACCACCCAATCGCTCATATCAGCAATGTCGTGTGTATGTCTTATCCAAGGGAGATACACAAATGGAAAGAGACGTTCTAAGTGAGATTAATCAAAACAACATGAGCCGCTACCAATGGTTCGTCATTTTGATCTGTATTTGTCTCAATATTATTGATGGCTTTGACGTGATGGTAATGGCATTTACCGCTCCATCTGTTTCGGCAGAATGGTCACTTTCAGGCGCACAAATTGGCTTGTTGTTAAGTGCTGGCCTTTTTGGAATGGCTGCCGGTTCCATTTTCCTCGCGCCTTTAGCCGATAAAATCGGTCGTCGTTTACTCATCTTAGTTTGTCTTGTTATTGCAGGTCTGAGCATGTTGGGCTGTGCTTTTGTACAAAGCCATGGCATGTTGGCAGCACTTCGGTTTATTACCGGAATTGGGGTAGGCGGAATTCTTGCGAGTAGTAATGTGCTGGCAAGTGAATATGCCAATGCTCGCTGGCGCAGTCTCGCAGTGAGCTTAATGTCTACAGGTTATGGAATTGGCGCGACACTGGGCGGAATACTATCACTAGCATTGATTGAGCATTTGGGTTGGCGTTCAATCTTTTTAGCAGGTGGGGTGACTACCATTGCAATGCTACTGATCAGCGCATGGTTATTACCTGAATCTTTAGATTATTTACTCGCGAAACGACCAAAACAGGCACTAGAACGTATTAATGCAGCTGTAAATCGTATGGGGCTTAACGAATTACCAGTTATGCCGCGTTATGAAAAGATCAGCACGCAAAATGGCAGTGAACTGGGCAAATTATTTGCTGGACAACTTAGATTTCAAACACTTTGTTTGTGGTTTGCATTCTTTTTAGTGATGTTTGGCTTTTATTTCGTGATGAGCTGGACACCAAAAATTCTTATTTCAATGGGGATGTCGCCACACCAGGGCGTAAGTACAGGCATTTTAATTAGTATTGGCGGTATTTTCGGGGCAGCTATTATTGGTTTATTGGCATCACGCATGAAAATTTTCTATGCCTTAAGTCTATTTTTAGGGCTAACCTCGGCATGTGTTTTCCTATTTGTCGCAGTCTCATCTCAAGTCAGTATTGCACTCATGGTGGGGTTATTACTTGGCACTCTCATCAATGGCTGTGTAGCAGGTTTATATTCGATTTCTCCAACAATTTATGATGCTGAAATTCGTAGTCGTGGCGTGGGCTATGCAATTGGTTTTGGACGAATTGGGGCAATTTTATCGCCAACGGTCGCAGGCATTTTTCTGGATAAAGGTATAGCACCCGCAACGCTTTATGCCTATTACGGTGTGGTGTTTATTTTGGCTATTTTCCTGATTTTAAGTTTGGGTAGTGCTTTTTACCGCAGTCAAAAAGAGCAGAACTACTCGCTTAAAACAGCACCTTAATCCATTAAAAATTAAATAGTTGAGATAAAAAATGAAAAAGACACCAGTATGGGTGGGGGTATGCTTGTGCCCATTATTTAGTCAAGTTGTGCATGCCGAATTTCTTGCAGACAGTAAAGCTGAGCTAACACTACGTAATTTTTACTTTGACCGAGACTATAAAAAGGACCCATATCCCTATACAGCAGGTAGAGATTGGGCGCAGGGTTTAATTTTTAAAGGACAGTCTGGCTATACTGAAGGTGCGGTTGGGTTTGGTGTTGATGTACTGGCAATGGCAGGTTTTAACCTGATGGGAAGCCGTGCTGATGACTATGCGCGTAGTGGCTTATTACCAGTGAATACCGATAACTCGCGTGATGATTATTATGGAAAAATAGGCATTACTGGGAAGGCTAAATTTAGAAAAAATGAGCTTTTTGTGGGCGATTTAGTTCCGCAATTACCGACCATATTTTCATCGCCAGCGCGTTTGTTCCCTCAGACTTACCGTGGTATCCGCTTTGTTTTAAATGAAATTCCAAATCTTCAACTCGAAGGCTTTTATGTCGATGAAGTGCGCCAGCGCGATTCAATTCGTTATACCGATGTTGGAACAGACAATATCAACCATCGTTTTGACAAAGCGGCAACTACCGATTCTTTTTATACATTAGGTGGAAGCTATCAGTTAAAGGATTACCGTTTACGTGCTTATCATGCTGAACTCAAAGATATTTATCAGCAACAGTTTTTAGGTTTTAACGGCAAACAGCCTTTAAATGACCAGCTTAACTTTTTAAGCGACGTGCGTTTTTTTAATAGTGAAGAAACTGGAAGTAAAAAAATAGGAGAGGTCGATAACCGACATATTAGTGGCTTATTTGGTTTGAACTATCAAAACCATACAGTTTCTTTGGGCTACATGCAGTCGTTTGGTTCAACTGGTCTGCCATTTTTGTCGGGAACTGAAAGTCCAGTCGTGCTTGATTTTATGAGTTCGGACTATTCAAATAAAGACGAAAAAGTCTATTCGATTCGTTATGAATATGACTTTAAAAATGCGCGGATAGGTGATATTTCATTAAATGGACTACGCTTTATGTCTCGCTACGCAAAAGGTGAAGATATTGATTTATTGCAATATGGCGACCAACGTTTTAAAGAAGAGTCGATGGAATTTGATTTGGGCTATAAAATTCCTGAAGGTAAGTTAAAAGGTTTGGGAGTGCGAGCTCGTTTTTCTCACTATCGCAACGATATGCCTACCAATATGACCTTTCATTCGACCAATGAAACGCGGTTGAATATTGATTACACTTTTAAGTTTTAACACTCAATATTTATTAAATTAAAGACAAGTTAAAACATTGTAAGCAGCAATGTTTTAACTTTAGTTATCAACTGCACAAAATCCCTCTATAATACCGCCAATCTTATTAAAGCCACTTGAGTCGTTCATTAAACACATGGCTTTAATCTCTCATTTTTTTAAGTCAATTTCTTCGCTGTGATTCGGCTTATTTTTCAATATTTAGAATTTTATGTGTCTGTGCTGACACATAAAAATATTTAGGTGCCAGCATGGAAATCAAGGTTAATTATCTCGACAATCTTCGACAGGAAGCTAAGTTCGATGACTTTACGGTAATTGCCGATCAACCAATTCGCTACAAGGGTGACGGTTCGGCACCGGGCCCATTTGACTATTTTTTAGCATCGTCAGCATTGTGTGCAGCGTACTTTGTAAAAGTGTATTGTGCCGCTCGAGATATTCCAACCGATAATATTCGTTTATCGCAAAATAATATTGTTGATCCTGAAAACCGCTATAAGCAAACCTTTAAAATTCAAATTGAATTACCAGCCGATATTTCAGAGAAAGATCGCCAAGGGATTTTACGTTCGATTGACCGTTGTACTGTTAAAAAAGTGATTCAAACGGGTCCTGAATTTATTATTGAAGAAGTTGAAAGCATCGATGCAGATGCACAAGCATTGTTATTGCCAAGCCTAACTTCAGAAAGCCATACTTTTATTCAAGGTAAAGACCTGCCGTTAGAAGAAACCATTGCCAATATGTCTGCCATTTTGGCAAATTTAGGCATGAAGATTGAAATCGCGTCTTGGCGTAATATTGTTCCAAATGTATGGTCGTTACACATTCGTGATGCACAGTCTCCGATGTGTTTTACCAATGGTAAAGGTGCCACCAAAGAAAGTGCTTTAGCATCTGCATTAGGCGAGTTTATTGAGCGTTTAAACTGTAACTTCTTCTATAACGACCAGTTCTGGGGTGAAGAAATTGCCAATGCTGAATTTGTACATTATCCAGATGAAAAATGGTTTAAACCGGGTCCAAATGGTGAATTACCTAAAGAAATCCTAGATGAATACTGTCTTGAGATTTACAACCCAGATGATGAGTTACTTGGCACACATTTATATGACACCAACTCAGGCAACGTAGAGCGCGGCATTTGCTCGCTACCTTTTGTGCGCCAGTCTGACGATGAAGTTGTCTATTTCCCATCAAATTTAATTGAAAACTTGTACTTAAGTAATGGTATGAGTGCAGGCAACACTTTGGCAGAAGCCCAAGTTCAATGCTTGTCAGAAATTTTTGAACGTGCTGTAAAACGTGAAATTTTAGAAGGTGAAATTGCACTTCCAGATGTTCCTGAAGACGTATTAGCAAAATACCCAAGTATTGTTGCTGGTATTAAAGGTCTAGAAGAGCAAGGTTTCCCTGTATTAGTTAAAGATGCATCGTTAGGCGGTCAGTTCCCTGTAATGTGTGTAACTTTAATGAACCCGCGTACAGGTGGGGTGTTTGCATCTTTCGGTGCACACCCAAGTTTTGAAGTTGCGTTGGAACGTAGTCTGACCGAATTACTTCAAGGTCGTAGTTTTGAAGGCTTAAATGATTTACCACAACCGACTTTCCAAAGTAATGCGGTCACTGAGCCGAACAACTTTGTTGAGCACTTTATTGACTCAAGCGGTTTGGTATCTTGGCGCTTCTTTAGCTCTAAATCTGACTATGACTTTGTTGAATGGGATTTTTCTGGCGAAGGCGAAGAGTCGAATGCAGAAGAAGCTGCAACATTGTTCGGCATTCTCGAAGAGATGGGCAAAGAAGTATATATGGCAGTTTATGAGCACTTAGGTGCGACTGCTTGCCGTATTTTAGTACCGGATTACTCAGAAATTTATCTGGTTGAAGATTTGATTTGGGACAATACCAATAAAGCACTTTCATTCCGTGAAGATATTCTAAATCTGCATCGTTTGGATGATGAACAGCTTGAGGCATTGGTTGAGCGTTTAGAAGAATGTGAGCTAGATGATTACACTGAAATCACCACGCTGATTGGCATCGAATTTGATGACAATACAGTTTGGGGGCAGCTCACAATCTTAGAGTTAAAGTTGCTGATTTATGTTGCTTTACAACAGTTTGAAGAAGCAAAAGAGCTTGTCGAAACTTACTTGCAATATAACACCAACACCGTTGAGCGTGGCTTGTTCTATCAGTGCATGAACGTGGTGCTTGAAGTGATGTTAGATGAAGAACTAGAGCTTGAAGACTACCTGACTAATTTCCGCCGTATGTTTGGTGATACACGAATGGATGCAGTATTAGGTTCTGTCGATGGTAGCGTTCGTTTCTATGGCTTAACACCAACAAGCATGAAACTAGAAGGACTTGATCGCCATTTACGTCTGATTGAGAGCTATAAAAAATTGCATGCAGCTCGCGCTAAAGCCGTAGCGATGTAATTTAAAAAGCGAAATAAAAAAGCCTATTTTTAAATAGGCTTTTTTTTATAAAACAACTTGCTGGTTTAAGCAGAAGCTTTGGTGATCTCTATGGTTTCTGCATCTACTCTATGATCTTGCTGCTCATCCAAAGTATGTTTAGCTGGAATATAAGACATTGCACGTTCCGCAAGAGCTGTAATGGTAAGGCTTGGGTTAACCCCCAAATTTGCACCTAACATTGAGCCATCTACAACATATAAGTTTTTATAGTTAAAGACACGGTTTTGTCCATCTACCACGCCACGTTCTGGACTTGAAGCAATTGCACAACCTCCCATACAGTGGGCTGTAAAAGGTACGTTAAACAAAATTTCGGTAATGGTCGTCATTGGGTGACCATTAAACATTTTGGCAACTTTTTCGGTAAATGCATTGGCCTGCGGAATATACACAGGTAGCTTTTTACCTTCGCTCGATAACACCTTACCAAAAGGCCAGAACCAATTACGTTTCAAGCGCATGTTAATTGAGGCATCAGCTGTTTGCATCACCAAGAAAATTAAAGTCTGACGCGCAAAACTGACAGGATTACTCATGCGAAGAAAAATAAATGGATGGCAGATTAAAGCCCATAACCAAAAGAAGATACGCGTCCAACCCGGTTTGCCTTTAGCCATGTAAGTACACATGAGGCCCATGGCATCTGAACCAGTTTGGTAACGAGTCGCTTCAATGTGAGTGTCATGGTCAAGGTAAATACTTGAACCAATCGCAACCCCTTTACTCATGTCGACATCTTTACCAAAAAAGCGAACGCCTAAAATCGACTCGGCATTGGTACGAACCCGATTGCCCAAATCATCAGAGATATTTGGCAGTGAACCAGACTGTTTTAAACGGAATAACATCTCTTGCGTACCTAAAGACGATGCCGAGAAAATCACATTTCGAACACCCCATGTACGACGCTGTTTGTTAAACCATGAGCTTGAACATTCAGTCGTAACTTCATAGCCATCGCTGCCATCGGCTTTACCATTAAGTGGTTTAACGTCAACGACTTTGGTTTCTTCGTAAACCTTGGCACCATTTTTTTCGGCAAAGTACAAATAGTTTTTATCTAAAGTATTTTTTGCGTTGTGTTTACAGCCCGTCATACAGCCGCCACATGCAGTACAGGTTCCGCGGTCTGGACCTTCGCCATTAAAATACGGATCAGGGTAGGTCTTTCCACCTTGCTCACCTTCGGGTGGAAAAAAGGTTGCAACACGAGTCGGTTTAAACGTATGTCCCACCCCAACTGCATCGCCCATTTTTTTTAGCATGTGGTCGGCAGGGCCAAAAATTTTATTATCCGTCACCCCAAGCATACGTTCTGCTTCAGCATAGTGCTGTGGCATTTCATTTTTCCAGTCTGCTGCATCTGCCCACGTGCCTTCATCCCAAATATGTTCAGGTGGAACAAGTAGGGTATTGGCGTAGGTGATTGAGCCGCCACCTACAGCATTACCGCAAATAATGGTGACATGGCGAAAAAAACGCATGTTGAAATAACCGAAAAGTTTCATGCCCGGGCGCCAAATCCAACGACGGGTATTCCAGTTATTTTTAGCAAAATCTTTAGCTTCCCAGCGTCGCCCCATTTCCATTACAGCAACAGAGTAGCCCTTTTCGGTTAGACGGCAAGCAGAAACACTACCACCAAAGCCTGAACCAATAATGAGGTAATCATAGTCATAATTGTTTGTTGTCATGCCGAGGACTCCTCTCTGGCGATATTTTTATATTGACTGTGTATGTTTATCAATGAATTGCCCAATGCGCTCAATCGAGTCATTAGATTCATTTAGTATACCCGCGTGGAACTGAAAAACATGTCCGACTCGGTCATAAACCTTCAAATTCGTCGGAATACCATACTTTTCGGTTTGTTTAGCAAGCCGTTTTGCATCGTCTAATAATACTTCTTCGGTACCGACATGAATTAAAACAGGTGGTAATCCAGTTAAGTCGGCATAGAGTGGGGAACAGGTTGGATCGTTTGCCGATTTTTGTCCGCAATAGTTTTTTGCACACCAAACTAACCAGTCTTCTGACAGCATTGCATCTTGAGCAGCATGAGTTTTGATGCTACTTCCAGAAAGGCTTAAGTCAACCCAAGGTGAAAGTAAAACTAACGCCGCTGGTAACGGTAACCCTGCATTCCGTATTGCAATTGCAGTACTTAAACTCAGTCCGCCACCAGCTGAGTCACCAGCGATTACGAGTTTTTTCGGGTCTTGCCCTTGGGCAAGTAAAGCTTTGTAGACTGCAACTACATCTTCAATAGCAGCAGGGTTGGTATGCTCTGGGGCTAGGCGATATTCAGGTAACCAGACTTGTGCTTGAGCTGCATGTCCAATTTGAGCAGCAAGCTTAGTGTGACTTTTTGAGCTACCCACCACATAGCCACCGCCATGTAAATACAAGATGCCGAGGCCTGATTGAGTCATTTTGGGTTGAATGTGAACTGTCGGTACTTGAGCAATTGTTTGCTTTTTTGTTTTATAGCCACGTGGCCCAAGCACAATAGCACTGGCTGCATCGCTACAAAAACGTTGTAGCTTAAGTGGTGTTTTAGGGGATAAAGCTGGACGTAGCGTGGTACGAATAGTCCATGCAAGAAGCTGCTTCATAATAAGGACTCATACTGAGCAATTAATGTCAGTCAGCATCTCTTAAAATGAAGAGTATGCTGACCAGTGTTTTTATTTTGCTGATTTGTTGAGTAGACGAGTTTGCAAGGCAGTCGCAGTTGCAAAAATCTTTTGGTAACCCTGCGGAAGAATACGTTGAATCACATCAACGGCTTTCGCATCGGCTCCAATGAGTAAGCGGCGACGGTCTTTACGAACAGCTTCTAAAATTTGTTGAGCAGCATCATCCGCAGGGGTACGAAGTAATTTATCGAAAGCATCCTGACTTTTTAAAGGATCCATTCCTAAAGACTGGACGCTATTATTCATGCGGGCAGCTTTGGCAATATTGGTACGAATACCACCTGGATGGACACAGGTCGCACTCACTCCAGCATTTTGTAGATCGAGTTCTTGGCGCAATGATTCAGTAAAACCACGAACGGCAAATTTACTAGCGTTATAAGCACTTTGAGTTGGTTGAGCTGTTAAGCCAAACATACTGGAAATATTAATAATATGTCCGTCACCACTTTGCTTTAAGTAAGGCAAAAATTCTTTAGTGCCATAAACCACGCCCCAAAAATTAATCCCAATGAGCCATTCAAGATCTTCATAGCTCACACCTTCAGCCGTACTACCTATTGCGACACCAGCATTATTAAAAATCAGGTTAACTTGGCCATGTTCATCGACAACGGCCTTTGCCCAAGTTGCAACTTCATCACGCTTAGCCACATCGACTTTTTGTGTAGTTACTTTGACTGAATAAGGCGTTAACAGTTCGACTGTTTTAGCTAATCCAGCTTCACTAATATCGGAAAGTGCCAGATGGCAACCTTGTTTTGCGAGAGCTATAGCAAGTGCTTGTCCAATACCAGAGCCAGCACCTGTCACAGCTGCGACTTTATTTTTAAAAGACTTCATAAAATTCTCCGTTTATTTTTCTCATTTCCTATGGTGAAGCTTGTTTAAGAAATAGCCGAAACCTGAGTGTAGTTTTCAACATCGAAGCGACGAGTACGTTGTCGATATTCAAGGGTAAAACCCGGCCAGTTATTGGTATTTTTGCCATCAGCAGTTTGATACCAACTGGTACAACCTTGTGACCAGACAGTTTTTTTCATTTTTTCTTGAATGCTTTGATTAAACTCATGTTGAACTTCTGCACGAACATTGGTGAACAGAAGTTTGTTTTGTAGGGTTGTTTGAACGGCATCTAAAATATAATTCACTTGGCTTTCAATCATATACACAATTGAGTTGTGCCCAAGATTGGTATTTGGACCATAGAGCATAAAGAAATTTGGAAAGCCGCTCACAGTTAAACCGAGATAAGCTTCTGCACCATCTTTCCATGTGTCTTTTAAGGTGCGACCATCAAGACCTGTAATCTGCATTGGCGCCATAAACTCTGTTGCGGCAAAGCCCGTACCATAAATAATGGTATCGATTTCACGCAGCTTTCCTTCCGTATCTAAAATGCCGTTTTCGGTAATTTCTTGAATGCCCGTATTAATCACATCGACATGAGGTTGAGTCAGTGTTTCATACCACTGGTTAGAGATTAAAATACGCTTACAACCAATTGGATAATCCGGCATTAAACGGTGGCGTAATTTCCCATTTTTAACGACTTTACGAATGTGACGTTGGAATAAATATTCCACCAAAGGCATTTCATTTAAAGAAGTTGTAAAAGCAAGTAGGCGAATTTCATGATGACCATATTGCAAAGCACGATCTAGACTTTGCAAAATAGGTAATTTACGGAAAGCCTTTTTCTCTAAAGGTTGGTAAACCCGATCTGGTTTTGGAATCACGTAAGGTGCTGAACGTTGATAAACGTCTAGATGTGCTACTTGTTTTGCAATTTCAGGTACAAATTGAATTGCGCTTGCACCTGTACCGATCACTGCAACACGTTTGCCAGTTAAGTCATAGTCATGATCCCAACGTGCTGAGTGAAATGCCTTACCTTTAAAGTTTTCAATACCTTTAAGTTTTGGATAGGCAGGGCGGTTGAGTTGGCCTACAGCGCCTACTAAGAATTCAGCTTCAAACTGTTCACCAGTTGTACTTTGGATGTGCCATACACCTTGCAGCGCGTCAAATTCGGCACTGGCTATTTCAGTATTAAATTGAACATGTGGACGAATGTCATATTTATCGGCACAGTGACGTAAATATTGATAAATCTCTTGAGATGTACCGTAGCGATTTTTCCAACCTAGCTCTTGTTCAAAAGAAAAAGAATACAGATGAGAAGGCACGTCGCATGCAGCGCCCGGATACGTATTGTCACGCCAAACACCACCAACATCGGCAGCTTTTTCAAATAGGGTAAATTGTTCAAAACCTGCTTGTTTGAGACGAATGGCAAGTCCTAGACCACCAAAGCCAGTGCCAATAATGGCGATGCGTACATTTTTATTTGAATTAGTCGACGAATTAAACATAGGCTGCTCTAAATCCTTAAAAACAGTGGGCGAAAGAATCGCAATTTCCTGTATGCAGAATAGACGTTTATTAACTTGATTTAGAGGATGGATGAGGACAAAATATTGTGATTCGAGGACATTTTGGAAAGTACAGTGACGTACGCTTGGGCATTTGAACGCAGCATACATAGTGTCCGACTCATGGCTGATTTTGCAGTAGAAGCAGGTACTTCTTATCAGACCATTTTAGATGGAACAGGATTGAGTCAGCAGCAGTTGCTTGACCCGAATATGGTGGTGTCAGGGCAACAGGAATTACAGCTCATTCATAATCTGGTTGCACAGTTTCCAGACCGACCAGTGTTGGGTTTAGAAGTAGGTACACGCTATCATTTCACAACATTTGGGCCATTAGGTATGGCACTGATGAGTAGTGCTAGCATTCGTGAAGCACTAGATTTAGCTCTCACTTATTTTTCACTTACTTTTGCGTTTACCCGTTTTTTAGTTTCAGATACTGATGCAGGAACACGTGTCGATATTGAAGATGAAGGAATTCCATCTTTGGTTAGGCAATTTATTATTGAACGCGATGCTGCGGCTCTTATTACGGTACAACGCGACTTAGTAAAAGATAACTTTTGCCAATATTTGGCTTTTTCTTTTGAACCTATAGATCATTTAGAAGCTTATGAAAAATTATTTGGGGTGATGCCTAAATTTGGTTCTAGCAAAAGTTTTGTTCTGCTTGATGCACAGAAAATTAATCAAAAGCTGCAAATGGCAAATGAGCTGGTGCTACATACAGCCGAAGAACAATGTCGACAAATTTTAGATAAACGTCAAACCCAAAAGAAATTTATTAATTTAGTACAACAGCAATTGATGACTGTGCGAGGTGAAATGCCTTCTATGGAAATCGTGGCTGAACGTTTGCATTTAAATGTCCGTACTTTACGCCGTCACTTGGCATCTGAAGGAATGACTTTTATTCAAATACGTGAAGAAGTGAGGCAAGTTTTAGCTGAGCAATATCTAGCTTTGCCTAAAGTATCTATCGAGCAGATTGCCGAGTGGTTAGGCTATGCGGAACCTGCCAGTTTTATTCATGCCTATAAAAGATGGCATGGGAAAACACCTCATGCCATGCGTTTAGTACAAAAATAAAAAAGATGAAGGGTGCTTTTGCTTCCCTTCATCTAAAGAGTGGTTTATTTAATAAAGCTCAGTTGTTTGCTGATTTTTTCTAAAATCGGGGCTTTCTTGGCTTGAAATTCAACTTTGTTTTGTTGAATCAGGTTATTACCTTTAGTGTCGATAGAAATAATGAGCGGACCAAATTCTCTTACACGATTTATCCAAAGAGTTTCTGGCATTCCTAAATCCTGCCATTCAGCGCCTTCAATCTCTTCAACTAAGGTTGCTGCGAGTACTGCGCACCCACCTGGGAAAATCGCATGAACGGCAATATTTTCCTGACATCCAGCAGCTGTTTCTGGTCCCATGCCACCTTTACCTACAATAAGCTTTACGCCAGTTTGCTTGATAAATTCCCGTTCGAATTTCTCCATCCGCATACTGGTTGTTGGACCAATCGAAACCATTTCGAAGTCGTTTTCACCTTTCTTACGCACAATAGGGCCAGCGTGAAAAATCGCTCCGCCTTCAAGGTTAACTGGTAGTTCTCGACCTTGTTCGATCAGTCTACGATGGGCAACGTCACGACAAGTTACCAAACGGCCAGTCAAATAAACGACATCACCGACTTTAAGGTCTAAAAGATCTTCATCTTTAATAGGAGTTGTCAGAATTTTTTTCATAGTACAACTCCTTCATGAGATAAGATTTCATAAGACATATCTGGGTTAATCTTAATTTTGCCACGACGATGTGCCCAGCAACCTGTATTTACGGCAACCCCAATGGTTGATGGGTGGCGTGCTGAAGATTCAATATTGACTCCCATCACACTGTTATTACCTGTGAGTCCTTGCGGGCCAATACCAATTTCATTAAGACCTTGTTCTAACAGTTGTTCCATTAAGGCAGCGCGTGGGTTCTCACTTGTTGAGTCAACCGGACGCATAATCGCGAGTTTAGAAAGACGAGCTGCGGTTTCAACCGAAGTTGATACGCCAACACCAACCAGTAACGGTGGACAAGCATTTACACCGCGTTCGGTAATAACATCCATCACAAATTCAGCAACACCTTCGTAGCCTTGACCTGGCATTAAAACTTTTGCTGCACCCGGTAGGGTACAACCACCACCAGCCATATAGACATCAATGGTACAAGTGTCGAGTTCAGGCACAATACGCCAGTCTAACCATGGAATTTGGGTACCTGTATTGGTGCCCGTATTTTTTTCATCGAAGGTTTCAACAGCGTTGTGACGTAATGGACCTATGCGTGTTGCTTCAGCAGTTGCTTCGCTCAAAATATCTTGAAGTTCACCAAGCAAAGGGAAGTTAGCACCTGCTTCAACGAAATATTGAATGACACCCGTGTCTTGACAGCTTGGGCGGTTGAGCTTATCTGCTGCTTGCTGATTTTCCTCCATCGAATCATAAACTGATTTAGCCAAAGGATTAGTTTCTAAAGTACGCAGTTCAATTAACTTGCTTTTCACATCTTTAGGTAGGCGTTTTCCAATATAAGCCGTAAATTTGGCCATGGTGTCCGTAAGGGACTGGACTGCAATATCTTTGTCCATGTTGTGCTCCTTGAAGAAACTTGTTCAGATCTAATTGATGTAAATAGGGTTAGTGGGTGGCTTTGGCAGTGTTTACTTTCACTTTTTGGGAGAAGCTCAGCACTAGTGTCAGTAAGGTCGAGATAATGAGTAGTCCGGCAACAAAATAGAGTCCACCTGTGAAATCTCCAGTTTGATCTTTAATCCAGCCGATCATGGCAGGGCCTGCAAACCCACCTAAATTTCCAATTGAGTTAATCGTGGCAATGCCTGCTGCTGCGGCTGATCCTGACAAGAACATGGTTGGCATGCTCCATAGCGGTGGTTTGGCACAGCTAATACCGACATTCACAATGGTAAGTGCTGCAATTAATCCAATGACGTTGTGTGTGCCTGCTGCAATTGCGAGACCAACCGCTGCGGTTAAACACGCAAGAGCAACATGCCATGTACGTTCATTGGTGCGGTCAGAGTGTCGAGACCATAAAACCATGGCAATGACAGAAACGATTGGTGGAATGGCATTTAAAAGCCCCACAGTCATAGACGTTACGCCAAGCTGTTTAATAATTTGTGGTGCCCAGATACCGAGGGTATAAAGCCCAGCCGATGTTCCGAAATAAATCAACGCAAGGGCAAGTACCCGTGGGTTAGCAAGACCGCGAAGAATGCTGTGATGCTGAGGTGCATTTTTCCCGACATCTTCTTCTTTCATGGTTTTTACAAGCCATTCGCGTTCATCCTGTTTTAACCAAGTAGCTTGTTCAGGGCGGTCAGTCATATATTTAAAAACCACAACGCCTAAGATGAGTGCTGGTATTGCTTCAATAATGAACATCCATTGCCAGCCAGCGAGTCCCCAAATTCCATGCATTTCAAGTAACGCGGCTGAGATTGGTGAACCAACTGCTGTGGCAATTGGGGCGGCTGCCATAAATAAAGCAATCACACCCGCGCGATGGCGTGCAGGAAACCAGTAAGTTAAGTACAAAATAATGCCGGGAAAGAAACCTGCTTCGGCAACACCGAGTAAAAATCGCATAACGTAAAAGCCGGTTGAGCTTTCTACAAATGCCATGCCTGCTGCAATCAGACCCCAACTCACCATGACTCGAGCAATCCAGATACGGGCACCGACTTTATGCAAAATAATGTTGGATGGGACTTCAAATAAGAAATAGCCCAAAAAGAAAATTCCGGCACCAAACCCGAGAACTGAGGCAGTAAAGCCTAGATCTTCTTTCATGGTGAGTGCTGCAAAGCCAATATTGACGCGGTCGATATAGGCTACAAGGTATAACAACATAATAAACGGTACGATTCTCCATGTGATCCGACGTAACGTTCGCTTTTCAATATCCATTTCCATGTCATGACTCCATATTCATGACTACCAATCCTGATTGGTAGTTTTCGCTTTCTTTACCGCTATTCATTCGGTTAGATGGCTTTTTCCCGTTCATCCACAGCATTCCTTCTGCGGACGTTTTTATGCTCTTAAACAAGAGGCGACTTATGTCGGGAAACAATGAAATGGATGTTAATCCCTTTAAAAAACTGATGAATCGATATAAAGTTAAATCACTATTGCAAAAAACTTAATAATCATGAACGCAGATACGGAATTAGCTTTCTTTTGTTTATTGGTTAAACAAGGAAGTCTTGTGGCGACGGCTCGAGAGTTAAACTTGACTCCACCTGCGGTTTCTAGACGTTTAACTCAACTTGAAGAGCGTTTAGGAGTAAGGCTTTTAAATAGAACAACACGGCGAATTAGTTTAACCAGTGAAGGTGAGATCTACTTTGAAAATGCAGTTCGTATTTTAAAAGAGATTGATGAAATGGAGCGCTTGGTTTCAAGTAGTCGGGCAGCACCCAAAGGGGTATTGCGTGTGAATGCTCCTTTAGGCTTTGGTCGTTCTTATATTGCGCCAGCGATTTCTACATTTGCCAAAATCTATCCTGATGTCGATGTCCAACTGCATTTAACTGACCGCCCGATTAATCTGCCAGATGAAGCCATTGATGTGTCAATCCGCTTTGGCGAAATACCCGATTCACGTCTCATTGCCAAAAAATTGGCAGCCAACCGCCGTTTATTATGTGCATCACCTAGCTATTTAAAAATGGCAGGGCAACCGCTCACTCCCCATGATTTAACACAGCATCAGTGTATTGTGATTCGGCAAAATGATTCTGCTTATGGTAATTGGCGGTTAAGTCATGGCAAACAAGTTGAAACTGTTAAAGTTCATGGGCAACTGAGTACGAATGATGGGGCAGTCGCATTAAATTGGGCTTTAGAAGGCTACGGTATTTTGATGCGAGCAGAGTGGGACGTAGCAAAATATTTAAGAAGTGGCAGATTGGTTCAAGTGCTAGAGGATTATGAAACACCACCAGCAGATGTCTATGCGGTGTATTTAGAGAGACTGAATTTGTCACCTAAAGTCGCGCACTTTTTAGATCATTTACGTCAATTTTTAAATCAGCATGTCGATGGGCCAGAGCCGCGTTCAAGCTGGTGATGATGGTATTCACCTTGATTAAAAAAGCCAACTTAAAGTCTAAGTTGGCTTTCAACATTATTTTCTATTTAAACGTAAATGTAATAAGCGTGTTGCTGAGGTGTGGCGAATTTCATCGATTCGTGCATTAAAATATCGTTCAGTAATGGCTTCACCTGAAAGATCTTCGACCACTTCAAATCCCATCTGTTCCACTGCATGATGTAAATCTATTGGTTTAAATTGACCTAATAAAGGTTCTTTCAGCAAATGGGTAAACTGTGCAACGCCCATACTTCCAAGTCGCTCAATACCGTTTAATTCCTGAAAATCAGTCGAATAGTCGAGTACCATTTCACTACCGTTTGCAGCAAATTCGGCAATACTTTTTAAAGTTCCTAAGGTCGTTTGCGGGTTTAAATAGTGAGTTGTGCCTAACCATGAAAAAAATGCAGGAGCAGATGAATCATAGACACTTCTGGTCAGGGCTTCCGAAATAGACTCTTTTTCAAAGTTAATCGCGACAAACTCAACGGTAGTAGGAATATTTCCTAACTTTTTTAGCTTGGCTTGTTTGGCCGCTTGAGTATCAGGATGATCGACTTCAAAAATTTTCAAAGTAGGGTAATGGTGTGATTCACGTAGTGCAAAAGAGTCTAGACCAGCACCGACTAACACATATTGTTGAATATTTTGTTGAACTGCCTGATCAAGTAAATCTTCGGCATAACGAGAGCGTCCGACCACTTGCCCAGTAAGTAAACCTAAAGTGCGGTTTAAAACCGAAGAATTCATGACTTTAACAATCAGTGGGTTAGAGAGCAGTTTTTTCCAGCCTTTACTGGTTAGTTCAAAAGCATAAGGGTCTGAAAATACAGGGTTCTTCGTATTTTGAAAATGATTGGCCCGTAATGCAGCAGCAGCTTCGGCGGTACGACTTGATTGTCCTTCTTTCATCTTTATCCTGTTTTTTTATTTCTTGAAGATACTCAACGAAGAAGGCAGTGTATTTCATGAAAGTCAAAAATACACTGCCTATTTCTTACAACGGATTTGATCGAAACTACAAATTAGTGAGTTTTTGTCGTTTGATACGTCACTTCATAATCTTTCAAATCTACTTTTTTCAAACGTTGTTTAAGTTTTTTCAGTGACCAAGGCCATGCAGCAAAGTTACGACCGTTGGCATCAAGGTAGTAACTCTTACAGCCGCCGCTATTAAATACAGTCGTTTGTAAGTGCTTTTGCACTAAATCGTTATGCTTTTTAATCACATCAGATTTAACATTTAATTTGCTAATTCCTTTGTTTTTAATTTTCAATAAGCCATCTACGATATAGTCGAGCTGCGCTTCAGCCAAACCAATGAAAGAGTCATAAACCAGTACATTCGGTCCCAAAACTAAAAATGCATTTGGTACATTTTCAATGTTGGTGCCTAAGTAAGCTTCTGGTGAACTATTTTTCCAGATATCTTGTAAACATTGACCTTTTTCATTGTGAACACGTTTACCAATTGGTGGGTGGGACACTTCAAAGCCTGTACCCCAAATAATCACATCAACTTCGTGGCGTTCACCGTTAGCAGCAACCACCGTATTGCCTTCAACTTTCACTAAACCATGAGGGATTAGGGTGGTGTTTGGTGCTTGTAGCGCTGGATAATAATTGTTAGCGAATAAAATACGTTTACAACCAATATCAAAGTTTGGCGTTACGTTTTTACGTAGTACAGGGTCATTAATTTGCAATTTAAGTAATTGCTTACCCAATACATTGACTGGTTTTAGGGCAAGTGGATTGCGTAAACCAAAGTTAATTGCATTCAGCGTTAACGCTACACTTTTACGCCAGCTCGCCTGAATAGACGGATATTTAGCAATGACTGATTTACTAAATTCACCCAAGTCGGTATCTGGTTTCGGTAGTACCCAAGGTGCTGTACGTTGAAACACAAAAAGCTCTTTCGCTTTTGGTTGAATTTGTGGCACAAACTGAATAGCAGATGCACCAGTACCAATCACGGCAATGCGTTTACCAGTTAAATCATAATCATGGTTCCATTTAGCAGAATGGAACATCTCGCCTTTAAATGTTTCTAAGCCTTCAAGACGTGGAATTTGAGCTTCGGTAATTGGACCTGTAGCAAAAATAACGGTTTTAGATAAATATTGACCAGTCGTGGTATCCAGTACCCACACATGACGTGAGTCATCCCATGCTGCGTTGAGCAGTTCGCTATTAAACTCGATTTTAGACGTAACATTAAACTCGTTACTCACATCTTCCAGATAACTTAAGATTTCTGGTTGGCGCGCAAATAAATGGCTCCATTTTGCACTTGGTGCAAATGAATAAGAGTAAAGAGCAGAAGGTACATCACAACCACAACCTGGATAGGTATTTTCACGCCATGTTCCACCAACACGGCCAGCTTTTTCAATAATCTTATAATTGGTATAACCAACTTGATCTAGGCGAATAGCAGCGGCAATACCTGAAATGCCAGCACCCACAATAAAAGTATCGAAAATATGGTTTGGTGATTTGACAGCTTTTTTTGCTGAAGCATTTGTTTTCATTTGAGCAGTCATATGTGTACTACCTATAAATTTCTTATTTAAATAATTTGTACGATGTGCCAAGGAACTTGTTATACAAGCTTGGAGATGCACGTTTCATGAGCCAGAATAACTTCGCATCAATTTGAGGAATGGTATACAGCTCATCCTGATCAAGGCGATTAAGCGTTAATCTTGCGACATCATCACTTGTCGTGAAGGCATAGTTCATCAGCGCATGGTCTGCTAGCTTTGAATAGCGTCCTGGAATTCGACCATTTTTAATGATATTGGTTGGAACCAGCGTCGGGCAGAGTACATTCACTTTAATATTAAACTTATGCAGTTCAGCTGAAAGCGTTTCTGAAAGCGCACGCACACCCGCTTTAGTCACGTTATAAGCGGTCATTTCTGGTGCAGCAGTGTAAGATGCAGCAGATGCCACATTAATAATCGCACCGTAACCTAGCTTTTTAAACTTGGGAACAAATGCATGGCAACCGTGAATAACACCCCAAAGGTTAATATTCATAACCCAGTTCCAGTCTTCTAGGCTTAGCTCGTCAAACTTGCCACCCAAACCCACACCAGCATTATTAATGACAAGAGTTACAGGGTGTCCAAGTAAGATTTCAGCAGTTTCAGCTAGATGATTAACCTGTTCAGCATTACCCACATCACAACGCATAGCAAAAGCTTTGGCACCTTCTTGTTCAAGAAGTTTTACTGTTTCTTCAGCAGCTTCGAGATTAATATCTGCACACACTACGCTGCCACCACGTTTTGCCAGTTCAAGTGCAAAACTTCGACCAATCCCACTGCCTGCACCCGTCACTACGGCATAAGCTTTTTGGCTTGGTTTAACTTTCTTTTTGCCAAATAAAATCATGATTCATCCATAAATAGCTTGAAGAGATACCAGCTATCTGTTCGATAGCTGGAAATACAGGACGATTAAGACATGCGTACTGGTGGGGTAAATTCTTTAACAAAGTAAGGTGCAATCGCACCGCCTTCGTTCAGTAATTTCTGTTTGTAATACTCAAGATATTCAGTCGTATCATGATCATTTGGATGAAAATCTGGACGTAAGTAGTCAAGAATTTGACCAATCGTACTGCCAAACACACCATCTTTTGGACCAAAAATTAAGCCTACACCACGACGAGCATCTTTCCAGAATTTTAAGGTCAACATCTCTTGTGGCTTTCTTAACACAGGGACAAATAATGTAGTCGCAGGGATTAAGCCTAAAATCGTAAATAGTGCAAGGAAAAAACCAGATGCGCGCAGTGGATAGCTACCATTTAATATTTGATAAACATCGTAGGCAATGTCTTTATGTTCAGATTCTTCAAGCATATGCCACATCCACAACGCACGGCTTTTTGCATCATCTGAATAATAGAAATTCTTTTCATGCTTCATCATGTATTCAGCAAGTACCGCAGTAAAGTGCTCAATACCCGCCATCATTGACAATTTTAGTGGTTGTGGAAATTTCAAAAATACATATTTAAAGAAGTTCGAACCAAGAAAGCGATATAGCGCAACAGGATATTCAGCATCTTGAAGAGCATCGTTATATTCATTGTGCAATTTAGAATGAATTGCTTCTTGGCCAATCAGTGAGGTAACACGTTGCTTTAAAACTGGGTCTTTAATAAATTCGCGGTGATGGCGAGCGGTTTCAATAACCAGATCTTCACCATAGGTTAAAAACACCGAAAGTGTGGCAAAAAACAAAGTAGCAAATTGATTGTCCATATAGAATCTGACATCAATTTCCTTTCCATCAAAACCAATATTTAAATGTCGGATTGGAATTGAGCTTTTGCTAGAAAAATCCGGTAACTCAATTTCACGCTGAAATTTAAGTTTGTTGAATGATTTTTTAACTGCGGTCGAGATCATGGCGACACCCTGAGGCAAAGTAGTGGTGCATTTTGATGAAAATCAATAAACTCAATGATCAACAAAGCACTGTAAAATTCCATTTTCAAAAGCAGATGATTCTCTGCATTGACTACGGTGTTGTTGCTCCGTTATTTGTTTGATTATTTGGCTGAATAACGGAAAGAAGAGTAGAGATAGACAAACTATTTAGTGACTCTTCTTTAATTTTTTCATATTAATCTGACTTTATGTTCGGATTCAATTCGGGTAAATTTTTAAAAATATCAAAGTATTTTATAGACATTCTTTGTAATAATAATTTTAAATAAATTTGATTTATATTTTTGAAATATAATAAATTAAATTTATTTCTGATCTCGGAAAATAGTAAATAAAAGCATCCATTGATTGATAAGTTGAGATCTGTTTTTCTCGGTTTTTTGACTAAGTTTGACAACTATTCGGATTTTGTTTTTATATTTCTTCTGAGTCAAATTACATGCTAATCTGACTTTATGTTCGGATTATTGATTAGATCGTATGACTACGCGTAAACCTCGTCAAACTCGAGCCAAAGTCACTGTCGACACGATTATTGAAGCAGGTTTTATTGCAGTGGCACTTCACGGACCGAGTGGCACTACAACACGCCATATTGCAGAGATTGCAGGGGTGAGTGTCGGGTCTTTATACGAATATTTTAAAAATAAAGAAGAAATTTATGATGCGATGAATCACTTTTTTGTTCGGGAAATTCTGGACATGATTACAGAGCTTACACCGACGATTTTACAGTTGGAGTTAGAGCCTGTCATCGAAATGATTTTTTATACTTTTAGTGATTTATTAAAGAAAAATAATGACCGCTATTTGACTGTTTTGCGTTATGCAGGGGAGTTACAGTACGACAAATACATTCCCAAAATTGAACAGGCTTTAATGGAAGTGATCATGAAATATATGATGCACAATCCTAAATACCTAAAAATCAATAATTTGCCTGTAATTACCTACATTTGTATCAATAGCGGAATTTTTAATGTCGCGCGGCATCTTATTTTGCCAAACCCTTATATTAGTTTTGATGAAATGGTGCAGGGGCTAACCACGATGATTATGAGCTATATCAATACAGAGATGGCACGTTCAGAAGAACATTGAGCTGAGTAAGAATTTTATAAGTCCGATCAACAATAAAAAAGCCCTCGCATAAATTTTATGCGAGGGCTTAGTTACATTATGGCATGGTTGGAACTTCTTCAGGACGCATATCGAAAATCAAAATTTCGGCGTTATCACCATTGGTAAACGATAAACTTCCGCCTTCACGAATACGTGCAGCATCGCCAGTGTTAAATGTTTTACCATTTACATCAACACGACCTTTGGCAACGTGTAGGTAAACATATCGATCCTCAGGAATCACAAATTCAGCAGTTTCTTCACCGTCAAAAAGACCTGAGTAAATATTAATGTCTTGTTTGATCGATAAAGTTTTCTCGCCACCTTTCGGTGAGATGATCAAATGCAATTTACCGCGTTTGTCTGCTTCATCAATATGAACTTGTTGATAGCCCGGATCTGTATTCACTTCATTTGGAACAACCCAAATTTGCAAGAAATGAACGCCTTCTTGAGCTGAATGGTTAAATTCACTATGAGCAACGCCACGACCTGCACTCATGAGCTGAATGTCACCCGGCACAATAACCGAACCTGTACCCATTGAGTCTTTATGCTCTAATGCACCTTCAAGCACATAGGAAATAATTTCCATATTGCGGTGAGGGTGAGTACCAAAGCCTTTAGATGGAGCAACGTTATCATCATTAATTACAAGTAGATCAGAAAAACCAACTTGTTTAGGGTCCCAATAGTTAGCGAATGAAAAGCTATGTTTTGATTGTAACCAACCATGATGTGCTGCACCACGCTCGTGAGATAAACGCATATCAAACATGATGTATTCTCCTGATTTAATTTTCTATCTGAGCGTAGTTTATCGTAGCGTTTATCGTAATAAAGCACTGAAAATGGAAAGCTTGGTACGATTTTTAGAACGATTAAATGAAAATTATTTGTTAACTAAGAAAAAGAGCTCTTTGGGTTAAAATTGAAATTTTACTTTTAAAGCTAAAGATGAAAATCGAGAAATAGCGAGATCGCCAAACACTTTTAAATAGAACAATTGAAAGAAAAATGAATCTTTTTATCCTATTTAATTGGTAGAAAATTTAGAGATATTTCATGCGATATACACATTAGTCTACCCTGTGTCTTTAAATGAACTTAATAATAAAAATGAATGAAAAGCTAATATTAAAAATAACTAAAGCTAAACTGTTTTGAAATAAAGTTACTTTTCAATGGAAATGTTTTGTATTTATCACATATTGAAATGATGAATTTAAAATCACCTTTCTTTTCAATAATTTGAGTAAGAGTGTATTATTGTAAATAAATGTGAAAATATTCACAAAGCTATAATTTTTTGTTAAGATCATTAACATTAAAAACATAGAGATAATAATAATGATCAATAAAGTATTAATAGTGTTGTGCGTGGGTATCGTCTTTGTATTGGGATATTGGGCCTATTTAGATACTCAAAATAAAAGACATCAAGAGCTAATGCGGATCATTCAAGAAGCAGAACAAAATTTACAAAGTATCGAACGCAATCCTAATCATGCTCACCACAGCAATTTGGCTTCTTATAATTTGCAAGGATATATAAGTGAGAAAAGAATTATTTTCTAAAAATATTGAATGATAAATTTCTGAATTTTACTTTGTCATTGGTCATATCTTTTCATAAATTTTGATCATGTTTCTGTTGAATCTGTTAAACTTATTTAACGTATAGTAAAAAAGCTGCATAGGGGTTATGCAGCTTTTTTGTGTTTCAAGAGGGGCTGTGGCTATTTCCTATGTAAGAACTAGAAACCAAATGAGTGGCATATTTGTTGCTTCATAAGTTTGAGATTCTTGTTTATAGGGCTGAACAGAAAAACAATATTGTTCAGCGACCTATATAGACGTAAATATTCCACAGTTCAGATTTTGCATAGAGGCTACTTATGGCGGCGCCCAATTCTTCGGCAGGCTGGTTAGAGCGTTTATTTAAGTTAAGCGACAATAAAACCACTTTCCGAACTGAAGTTCTTGCTGGTGTAACTACATTCCTAACGATGTGTTACATCATTATTGTCAATCCACTCATTTTATCTGAAACCGGCATGGATCATGGTGCCGTATTCGTTGCGACCTGTTTGGCAGCAGCAATCGGATGTTTAGTAATGGGGATCATTGCAAATTATCCAATCGCACTGGCCCCTGGTATGGGTTTAAACGCTTACTTTACCTACTCGGTTTGTATGGGGATGGGCGTGCCGTGGCAAACAGCTTTAGCGGCTGTTTTTGTTTCAGGCCTTGTTTTTCTTGCAATTAGCTTCTTTAAAATTCGTGAAGCGATTGTCAATGCGATTCCGATGTCACTTAAGTTTGCAATCGGTGGGGGTATTGGTTTATTCCTGGCACTGATTGCACTAAAAAATGCTGGAATCATTGTTGATAACCAAGCGACATTAGTTGGTTTGGGCGATATCAAACAACCTACAGTATTGTTAGCGCTTTTCGGATTTTTAATGATTGTAGTTTTACACCAGTTGAAGATTCGCGGTGCAATCATTATTAGTATTTTAGTCGTTACAGGCATTGCTACTGCTTTAGGTCTAAACGAATTTAAAGGTGTAGTGGGTCAAATCCCTTCAATTGCACCAACTTTCATGCAAATGGACTTTAAAGGTCTATTTACAGCAAGTATGGTCGGCGTCATCTTTGTATTCTTTATTGTCGATTTATTTGACAGTACGGGTACTTTAGTTGGTGTTTCACACCGGGCGGGTCTTTTACAAGACGGTAAATTACCTCGTTTGAAGAAAGCATTATTTGCAGACTCTACTGCAATTGTTGCTGGTGCTGCATTAGGTACATCTTCAACTACGCCATATATTGAATCAGCTTCAGGTGTAGCAGCGGGTGGACGTACTGGTTTAACTGCTGTTGTGGTTGCTGTCCTATTTATCTGCTGTTTATTTTTAGCACCTCTTGCTCAATCTGTACCAGGTTTTGCAACAGCGCCAGCTTTATTGTTCATTGGTGTGTTGATGATTCAAGGTATCACTCATATCGATTGGGATGATATTACTGAAGCTGTTCCAGCCTTTTTAACTATTGTATTTATGCCATTTACCTATTCAATTGCTGATGGTATTGCAATGGGCTTTATTAGCTATGCATTAGTTAAATTATTCACGGGTAAGGCAAAAACTGTACCGTACATGGTATGGATTATTGCTGCACTTTGGGTATTTAAATTTATCGCGTTTGGCGGTTAATATGATTTTTTATAATTTTCTTCTTGAGCTATCTTAGTCATAGTTTCTAATAAGAAGAAAGTTATAGAAGGGTGTGATTTTGACCACACCCTTTTTTCTTTAGATGTGGAGTTAATATGAATCAAGTCGAGCTGATTCGCGCCTTACCAAAAGCCGAATTGCATGTGCATATTGAAGGGACTTTTGAACCTGAATTAATGTTTGCAATTGCCCAGCGCAATCAGATTCAGATTCCTTACAAATCTGTTGAAGAAGTAAAGCAAGCTTATAACTTTCATAATCTTCAATCATTCTTAGATATTTACTATGCTGGTGCGAATGTTCTTGTACATGAACAAGACTTTTATGATTTAGCATGGGCCTATTTTGAGAAATGTGCCGAAGATCATGTCGTTCATACAGAAATGTTCTTTGACCCGCAAACTCACACTGATCGTGGTGTTGCGTTCTCAACAGTGATTAGCGGTTTAAAGCGTGCTTGTACAGATGCTAAAGCTAAGTTTGGTATCAGCTCTCAACTGATTATGTGTTTCTTACGTCATTTAAGTGAAGAAGCTGCATTTGAAACACTTGAACAAGCTTTACCATTTAAACAAGACATTATTGCTGTCGGCCTCGATTCAAGTGAAGTAGGGCATCCGCCAGCTAAATTTGAACGTGTTTTTGCTAAGGCTCGTGAAGAAGGTTTCTTAATCGTTGCCCACGCTGGCGAAGAAGGTCCACCTGAATATGTATGGGAAGCTTTAGATCTACTCAAAGTGAACCGTATTGATCATGGTGTACGTTCTGAAGAAGACGAACAATTAATGGCGCGTTTAATTAACGAAAAAATGCCTTTAACTGTTTGCCCTTTAAGTAACTTAAAGCTATGTGTTGTTAAGGATATGAAAGATCATAATATCCGTCGTCTATTGCAAAAAGGCGTACACGTGACGGTTAACTCAGATGATCCTTCATATTTCGGTGGATATATGAATGATAATTTCTTTGCTATCCAACAAGCTTTAGACTTAAATAATGATGAGTTGAAGCAACTCGCAATTAACTCTTTTGAAGCCTCTTTCATTTCAGATGAAGAAAAACAAAAGTGGATTGCAGAAATCCAAAAAATCTAAATAAAAAAACCGCCTATCTTAGGCGGTTTTTTTATACATACGTTTTATTTAGGTTGTTTAGTCATGCTATTTAAAATATTGTCTTTATCAACAAAGTGATGTTTTAAAGCTGCAAGCACATGCCCAACAATCAGCAAGCCTGCAAACCAAGAAATATAAACGTGTAATGGTTTAACAACAGCTAAAAGTTCTGGGTTATCTTGTACTAAACGCGGAATTTCAAATAAATATAAAACAGGCGCAGGGTGACCAGCGCTCCAGCTAAATAAACAACCAGTGACAGGTAAAGCCACCAAAATCACATAAAGCAATAGATGACCAATGTGAGCCAAAGTTTTCATCATTGGAGACATGCTGTCAGGTAGTTTTGGAGCTGGGTGTGTGTAGCGCCATAAAATCCGGATAATCACCAAAAAGATAATGGTGGTCGCAATATTTTTGTGCAGCGTAATGACATCGCCTTTAAAGGGACCATCAACGTCATAACTTAAAAAATTTCCACTATAGAAACCAATAGCCCATGCTGCGATGAAAATGATTGCCATCACCCAATGCAGGATTTGTGCGGTACGGGTGTAATACTGAGATGAAACAGCAGGCATAAAAAACCTATTTTTTTGTCGTTTTGATTTTCAATTTTATGAGAAAGCACTGATTTTGAGAAATGTTTTAAATGTAACAGAGCGTGCTAAAAACAGAACGTTTAAGGAAAAATGCATTTGATGAGCTGAGTTATGCTGGGGAAAAAAGATTGCATAAATGCATCAAATTATTTGTTTCTTCTAAAGTCGAGTTTAGGCACAATACGCGCTGCCAACGTTCAATCAAAGGAAAAAATGATGAAAAAATTGATGCTCGCTCTAGCGCCAGTTGTTTTAGCTTTAACAGCGTGTGCAACGACTACAGGTACGGGTACAGGCGCTACTTCTGCACAAACAACAACTCAGCAGTTGGGTGTGGCTGCATTAAAAGTTGCTGTAAATGCGAAATGTATTACAGAGATTAATAATGTTGCCGCTTGGAAAACAGCAACAAAGCTTATGACTGCTGAGCAACGTGATAGCATTCAAACTAATGTTTGTGGTTGTGTGAGCGAAAAAGCACCAAATAGTGTAACTGCAGTAGAATTGGCAGCGGCTGCATTTGATGTAAATGCACGTGCTACAATTGTAAACCAAGTGGTTTCAAAAACTGTAAATGAGTGTGTGGCAGAAGCTTTACAAAAGTAATTAATGATTTTTGTATTAAAGAAGGCTGATTACTATTGATCAGCCTCTTTTGTTTAAAGGTGAAGAGTAAATGTTTATTGCTGGTGTAGATGAGGCGGGACGTGGCCCATTAGTAGGTTCCGTTGTGGCAGCGGCTGTTATTTTAGATCCGAATAATCCAATTGAGGGATTAAATGATTCTAAAAAATTAACTGAAAAGAAACGTGAAAAGTTGTTTATTGAAATACAAGAAAAAGCCTTAGCTTGGTCAATTGCAGAAGCAACGCATGCTGAAATCGATGAATTAAATATTTTACAAGCGACTTTTTTGGCCATGCAGCGCGCAGTTGATGGTTTAAAAGCTCAACCACAAAAAGTGATTGTAGACGGGAATCAAATTCCAAAAGGAATCATTATTCCTTGTGAAGCTATTGTTGGGGGAGATGCGAGTCATCCAGAGATCAGTGCTGCGAGTATTCTGGCAAAGGTTACACGTGACCGACAAATGGAGGAATTAGATCAGCAATATCCATTATTTGGTTTTGCCAAACATAAAGGATACCCAACTAAAGCGCATTTTGAAGCGATTGCAGCGCATGGGGTAATCGATCAGCACCGCCGTAGCTATGCTCCTGTTAAACGTGCTCTAGGTCTATAAATACAAAGTCCTAAAAAATTTAAAGCGACTAGAAAGTCGCTTTAATTAGGGAGAGAATAACTTCATATTAACGATTGAAGTTTTTCTGTGCATAATTATCATCTTCAAAAGAAACTTGATAATCTTGATCAAGATGTTGAAGGTGTTCATGCATTGCACGTTCATGTTGAATACGTTGATAAATTTCTTCACGATGAACAGAAACCTCTTTTGGTGCATTCACACCAATACGAACTTGGTTTCCTTTGACGCCAAGCACAGTAACACTGACTTGATCCCCAATCATTAATGTTTCCCCGACACGGCGGGTCAGAATCAGCATGTTTATCTCCTTGCTAAACGCTTAAAACTGCAATATTGGTACCCAAATAAAAGCTCAACCTCAGTTTTCAGTCAGATTCTAACAGAAATATGAGAACAAAGTCATATTTTGATAATCACTGCCAAAAAACTTTCCGTTTAATATAACAGAGCCGCTATAAAAAAAACTATAGCGGCTCTGTGTTTTCTTTGATTATTGTCGGACAAGTAAACATTTTTTAATGAATTATTGACCGTTTGGTAAAATTAAGCGCGGGCGCTGCTTTCACCATGTTCACGATCTAAACCAAAAGCGGTATGTAGACAACGAACAGCAAGTTCAAGATATTTCTCGTCAATAATGACAGAAACTTTAATTTCAGAAGTTGAAATCATAAGAATGTTGATGCCTTCGTCAGCTAGGGCAGTGAACATTTTGCTCGCTACGCCTGCATGTGAACGCATACCTACACCTACAATAGACACTTTAACGATGTCATCACGTGTTGAAACTTCACGTGCGCCAATATTTTTGGCAGTTTCATTTAAGATTTTTTCAGCTTTCGCTAAATCAACACGGTTTACAGTGAAAGTGAAATCTGTTGTGCCATCTTCTTCAACATTTTGCACTATCATGTCGACTTCAATATTGGCATCACTTACTGGTGATAAAATTTTAGAAGCAATACCTGGTTCATCAGGTACACCTAAAATCGTTAATTTTGCTTCGTCACGGTTAAAAGCAATACCTGCAATAATTGGCTGTTCCATAGTATCTTCCGCCTCAGTCGTAATGAGTGTACCTACATTTTCTTTAAATTCTTCGTCAAACGCGCCGTCGTTATCATTATCAAAACTTGATAATACACGTAAAGGAACTTGATATTTCCCGGCAAATTCTACTGAGCGAATTTGTAAAACTTTTGAACCTAATGAAGCCATTTCTAGCATTTCTTCAAAAGAAATACGGTCGATTTTTTTAGCTTTAGGAGCAACACGCGGGTCAGTGGTGTAAACGCCATCTACATCAGTGTAAATTTGGCATTCATCTGCTTTTAGAGCAGCAGCAAGAGCAACACCAGAAGTATCTGAACCACCGCGACCTAGCGTTGTGATATTTCCGTTAGCGTCAAAGCCTTGGAAACCTGCAACAACAATAACACGGCCTGCATCTAGGTCATTGGTCATGACATCTGTATCAATAGACTCAATACGCGCCTTGGTAAATGCACTGTCAGTTTTAATACCGACTTGACGTCCGGTATAGGATTTAGCTTCCACACCAATCGAATTAAGTGCCATAGCTAACATGGAAATCGTCACCTGTTCACCGGTTGAAACCATTTGGTCTAACTCGCGTGGGTCAGGTGTTTCGGTAATGGCTTTAGCGAGAGCAAGTAAGCGGTTTGTTTCACCACTCATTGCAGATACGACCACAACAACCTTGTGACCGTGATCATGCCAACGCTTAACACGACGAGCAACATTTAAAATGCGCTCGGGGGTACCCATAGAAGTACCGCCATATTTTTGAACGATTAATGCCATAGTTTTTCCATATAAGCCATGACCCTGAGAGGCTTTTCAGGGTCAGTTACACAAAAAGTGAAGTCTTATTTTTGTTCAAGCCATGCAGGTAATGCAGTAATAACTTGTCCAAACTTCTCGTTAAGTGGCGCGCCACCTTGTGCTAAGTCAGGTTTACCACCACCTTTACCACCTAACTCGGTTGCTAGATGTTTGATGATGTCACCTGCTTTTAGATTTGCAGTGTATTGTGATGCAACTGAAGCAAGTAGGCTAACTTTGTCACCCTCTACACCAGCTAACACAATAACTGCATTCTCTAATTTTGATTTAACACTGTCATGTAAGTTGCGAAGTGATTTCGCGTCTACACCTTGAACAGTGGTAATAAGCGTTTGACGACCAGAAATCGTTTGTACCTGATCAATCAATTCTGACGCTTGGAAGTTTGCCAATTTCTGATTGAGCTGTTCAATCTGCTTTTGTAATGCAGAAACAAGTTCTACATTAGCCTGTACACGCTCAACAGTTTGGTCTTTCTGTGCTTTTAGTAAGCCATTAATGTGCTGGATATCAGCATCAGTTTTTTGTACTACTTCTAAAGCTTTAGTACCAGTCACTGCTTCAATACGACGTACACCAGCAGCTACACCGCCTTCAGAAGTGATTTTAAATAAACCAATATTACCTGTACGCTTAACGTGAATACCACCACAAAGTTCAATTGAGAAGTTTTTCTCATCAATCACTGAACCCATAGCGAGAACACGAACTTCGTTACCGTATTTTTCACCAAATAACATCATTGCGCCTTTTGCTTTTGCCGCTTCAATGTCAAGGAGTTCAGTGGTTACAGCTGTATTTGCAATAATTTCTGCATTAACTAAACGCTCAACCTGTTGTAACTGTTCAAAAGTTACAGGTTGATCGTTAGCAAAGTCAAAACGTAAGATATCACTTGCAACTAAAGAACCTTTTTGTTGTACGTGTGAACCTAAGATTTGACGTAGAGCAGCATGTAATAGGTGAGTTGCCGAGTGGTTGCGCGCAGTAGCTTCACGAATATCTGCTTTAACAATTGCTTCAACGTTTTGATCAGCTTTAAGGTTACCAACAGTCACAATACCTTGATGAACAAAGGCACCGCCTGATTTCTTAGTATCTTGAACTTCAAAAATACCAGTTTCGTTTTTGAAGATACCTGTGTCACCAATCTGACCACCACTTTCTGCATAGAAAGGAGTCTGGTTTAAAACGATAAGTGCTTCGTCGCCTTCAGAAACTTCATCAACTTGTACGCCATCTTTGTAGATCGCTACAATTTGGCCTTGACCAGTGGTGTTGATGTAACCGTCAAACTGAGTTTCGCCTTCAACTTGTACAATGCTGTTATAGTCAATAGCGAATTTACCAGCATCACGAGCACGTTGACGCTGAGCAGCCATTTCTACTTCAAAACCAGCTTCGTCAATAATAAAGTCACGTTCACGTGCAATATCAGCAGTTAAGTCTGTTGGGAAGCCGTAAGTGTCGTAAAGTTTGAAGACTGTCGCACCAGGAATAGTCTTGTCTTTTAACTGAGCAAGTTCACCTTCAAGTAGTTTTAAACCTTGCTCAAGTGTTTTAGCAAACTGTTCTTCTTCACGAACTAAGGTTGCTTCAATCACATCTTTACGAGCTGCGAGTTCAGGATAAGCCTCACCCATAACTTCGATTAAAGGTTGCAACATTTTGTAGAAGAATGTACCAGTTGCACCAAGCTTATTACCGTGACGCACAGCGCGGCGGATAATACGGCGTAGTACATAACCGCGACCTTCATTGCTTGGGTTAACACCATCAGCAATTAAGAAACAGCATGAACGCGCATGGTCTGCAACAACACGTAAAGAAGGCTGACCTTCGTCTTCAATACCAATAATGTTTGCAGCAGCTTTTAATAAGTGTTGGAATAGGTCAATGTCGTAGTTTGAATTAACATGTTGCAATACAGCAGAGATACGCTCTAAGCCCATACCTGTATCAACAGATGGAGCAGGGAGTGGGTGAAGCACGCCATCAGCAGTACGGTTAAACTGCATGAAAACGTTATTCCAGATTTCAATGAAACGGTCGCCATCTTCTTCAGGTGTGCCTGGTAAACCACCCCAAATGTGATCGCCATGGTCAAAGAAAATTTCAGAACATGGACCACATGGACCTGTGTCACCCATTGCCCAAAAGTTATCAGATGCGTATTTTTCGCCTTTATTATCACCAATACGGATAATACGTTCAGGCGCTAAACCAATTTCTTTATTCCAGATGTCATAAGCTTCATCATCAGTGTGATAAACGGTCGCATATAAACGGTCTTTAGGGAGAGCTAACCATTCATCGCTAGTCAAAAATTCCCAAGCGAATTTAAGTGCATCACGTTTGAAATAATCACCAAATGAGAAATTACCTAACATTTCAAAGAATGTATGGTGACGAGCAGTGTAACCAACGTTGTCTAAGTCATTGTGTTTACCACCAGCACGTACACATTTTTGTGATGTAGTTGCACGTACATAGTCACGTTTTTCAAGACCTAAGAAGCAGTCTTTAAACTGGTTCATCCCAGCATTTGTAAATAATAAAGTTGGGTCGTTGGCAGGAACAAGAGAACTCGACGCGACACGTGTATGCCCTTGCGTCTCAAAGTAGCGCAAAAATGCTTCACGAATTTCAGCAGATGTCATTAAACGAGTACTCACAACCAAGTCACTCCATATTTTCGAATTTGGCTAAATGTATCAATGCTTGTTTGTTTTATGTCAAACCTTAGCATGTGATACGGGGCTTATTTTTTAAAAACGCTAAATTGTAGCGGAAAAACCCCACCGAACCAACGATTTTAAAAGGAATATCTTACAAAACTGTGATTTGGCTAAAAATCTATATTCAATTGGGCGTGACGTGCTTTACTATATGCCTTCTTTAGCCTGTAGTTTTGTAGATAAGGATAGGTCATGCAACGTATCGCCATTAATGGGTTTGGCCGAATTGGACGTAATGTGTTACGTGCCTGGTTTGAGAGCTCAAAACAATTTCAATTTGAAATCGTGGCGATTAACGATATAGCAGATGTGCAAACATTAGTGCATTTATTTAAATATGACTCAACACATGGTCGCTTCAATGGAAATGTGGAAATATTCATTGAAAATGAAAAAGTTTTTTTGAATATTCAGTCAAATCAACGAGCGCTAAAAGTTGAGGTTTTAAAGCAGAAACAACCTGAACTTTTACCATGGTCTAGTTTAGATATTGATGTGGTACTTGAGTGTACAGGACTGTTCCGTTCTCACGCTGATGCAACGCGTCATCTACAAGCAGGGGCGAAGCGGGTGATTATTGGGGCAGCGCCTTTTGATCATGTCGATGCAGCCATTGTTTATGGTGTGAACCATCATGAAGTCAAAGTGACTGATCAGATCATATCAAGCGTTTCATGTACTACGCAGGCTTTGGTTCCATTGGTAAAAATCATTGATGATGCTTTTGGTATTGAAACTGCGCTTATGACCGAAATTCATGCAGTAACGGCAGACCAATCTGTACTCGATCACGCACATCGTGATTTGCGCCGCGCTAGAGCTTCAGGGCAAAATATTATTCCGACCACGTCTAGTGCACTCGGTGCATTAAAACGTGTTATGCCTAAAATGGAAGACCGTATAGATGGTTATTCAATTCGGGTACCTACTATTAATGTAGCTGCAATTGATTTAACTTTTATCGCGCAATCTCCAATTACTGTGCATCATATTAATGAATTGCTAATTAAAGCATCTCAAACAGACTATGCAGAAATTATGGCAGTGACTGATGAGCCTTTAGTTTCAAGCGATTTTAACCATTCACCTTATTCACTTATCGTTGATTTAACTCAGACTATGGTCGTTGGGCATCAAGCTAAAGTATTTGCTTGGTACGATAATGAATGGGGCTATGCAAATCGATTATTAGATTTGTGCGATTCTTTTTAAATTTAAAATAACTTAAGAAAGCTATTCAACAGTCAAGGTCGGTTAATTGCAAACAGGGCGATAGTTCAGATATTGGCCCTTTCTTTGCTCGAAGAACTTTTGACTATGATATAAATAAAGCAGAGTAAGATATTGAATATTATTATTAATTGTTTAAATCTTCTTTTTGACTCTAGAGTTTATTAAGAAAGATTTATGCAAATTGTCAGGTGCATGGCAGAAAGTATCATGCTACACTAAGAGAAATCGGGTGTGTTCCCGATTTTTTTATGTGGGGTCGTTCCACGTTGATCAGATTTTAGGCTTGAAATATGACCATTTCAGAGACATGGTTGCTGCCTGACGGGGTAGCAGATGTATTGCCGGAACAGGCACAAGTCATTGAAAAACTTCGCCGTGAAGCTTTAGATTTCCTCGCGGTGCGAGGTTATCAATTGGTATATACACCATTTATCGAATACATCGAATCGTTGTCTTCATTATCAGAATCAAATCAAGACTTAGATTTAGTAACTTTTAAGGTTATTGATCAGCTCTCAGGCCGTTTACTCGGTGTTCGTGCTGATATGACGCCACAAGTTGCACGTATTGATGCACATGTAAGACCAGTTGAAGGTGTTGCACGTTACTGTTATTCAGGGACTGTATTACATACTAAACCACAAAATTTCAATGCCACACGTGCACCGTTGCAATTAGGTGCAGAGTTATATGGCCACGATAGTATCGAAGCTGATGTCGAAATGGTCGATGTCATGTTAGGACTGATTGAGAACATCTATACCTTACAAGGCGCGCATTTAGATTTAGGTCATGTAGGCTTGTTCCGCAGTCTAGTGAAGTATGCTGGCCTGTCAAAAAATGAAGAACATGAACTGTCTGATCTTTATCAAAGAAAAGCATTGCCAGAGTTAGCAGAGTTTACTCAAAGCCTTAACATGGGTTCTGATTTCTATGCGCTTGGTCGTTATTCTAGTGATTTAGAAGCATTGCAGACCAATTTAAGTGCCAATATTTTGCAAGATGCTGAATTTAAGTCAGCATTAGATGCACTAAAGACGACGCTTGAGCAAATAAAAGGTCGTTGGCCAAATCTCAATATTGGTATTGATGTTGTAGAGCTACGTAGTTATCACTATCACACTGGCTTAATGTATGCAGTATATGCGCCGAACCGTGCTGCGCCGTTAGCGCAGGGTGGCCGTTACGATGGTATTGGTGAGCACTTTGGTCGTGCACGTCCTGCTACAGGCTTCAGTTGTGATTTATATGCCTTAGGTGCAAATCAGTTCGCCGAAATAGAAACTGTTGTTGCTCCAAAAGGGTCAGAACAAGATTTACTCTCAGCAATTTCGAATGCACGCGCTCAAGGTTTACGTGTCGTTCAATTGTTAGGTAATGATGATTTAAGTTCTATTCCATACGCGACCCATCAACTCGTGGCGCAAAATGGTCAATGGAATATTGAAAAGATTTAAACGCCAACGGTAAGTTTTTACTGATGGTTTCCAATTTTAACAGCATGATGTAATGAGGCTATTATGGGCAAAAATGTTGTGGTACTTGGTACCCAATGGGGCGACGAAGGTAAAGGTAAAATCGTCGACCTGCTCACAGATCAGGCGGCTGCGGTAGTACGTTATCAAGGCGGACATAACGCAGGTCATACTCTTGTCGTAGGTGGTAAAAAGACTGTATTGCACCTCATTCCATCAGGCATTTTACGTGAAAACGTATTGTGCTTAATTGGTAATGGTGTAGTACTTTCACCAGCCGCGTTAATTGAAGAAATGGGAATTTTGGAAGCGGAAGGAGTTCCTGTTAAAGAACGCCTACGTATTTCTCCAAACTGTCCACTCATTTTGCCTAACCACATTGCACTTGATCAGGCACGTGAAAAGAAACGTGGTAATGCTAAAATCGGTACTACAGGTCGTGGTATTGGTCCTGCTTACGAAGATAAAGTAGCTCGCCGTGCAGTGCGTGTTGCTGACCTTGTTCGTGGTGGTGCAGCATTAGAAGAAAAACTGTCTGAAATGCTTGAGTTACATAACTTCCAATTGACTCAGTTCTACGGTGTAGAAGCTGTTAAATTTGAGGATGTATTGGCTCTTTGCAACCAATGGCGTGAAGTTCTTGCTCCATTAGTGATTGACGTGACTAAAGTGTTACATGACTACCGCAAAGAAGGTAAGCCTGTAATGTTTGAAGGCGCTCAAGGCTCACTTTTAGACATCGACCACGGTACTTATCCGTATGTGACTAGCTCAAATACAACTGCTGGTGGCGTAAGCTCTGGTTCAGGTATGGGACCTTTACATCTTGATTATGTATTAGGTATTACTAAAGCTTATACAACACGTGTAGGTGCTGGCCCATTCCCAACTGAATTGGTTTACGATGCAGCTGCTGATGCTGGTGACCCAGTGGGTAAACACCTTGGTACAGTTGGTCATGAATTTGGTGCTTCTACTGGTCGTCAACGTCGTTGTGGTTGGTTTGATGCTGAAATCCTTCGCCGTTCTGTAGATGTAAACTCACTTTCTGGTATTTGCTTAACTAAACTAGACGTTCTAGATGGTTTAGAAGAAGTAAAAATCTGTGTGGGCTATGAAAATACAGATTCAGGCTGTGTAGGTTCTTCTGATGCGGTTTCTTTTGAATGCTTGAAACCAATTTATGAAACTATGCCAGGTTGGAGCGAATCGACTGTTGGTTTAACCAGTATCGATCAATTACCAGCAAATGCTTTAGCTTATGTGAAGCGTATTGAACAATTAATCGAATGTCCGATTGATATCGTTTCAACTGGTCCAGACCGTGCAGAAACAATTGTTTTACGTCATCCATTCTCTGCTTAATTAGCAAAGATTAAAAAAGGCCTCCTGAAAGGGGGCTTTTTTATACCCGACTAAAGTGCAGTTTTCGTTTTATTCGATTCAGATTAAAACGTTAGATAGATAAGGAATGATGGGCTCAGGATGAAGCTACAACCAACTATTTCGAAAACAATTTTTTATTCTTTTTTATTCGCTATTGGTGGTTCACCGACACTGGCGATGTTAGTTATTTATGGTCAAGAGTATCATGAAGATTTCTTCATGACCGCGTTTATGAGTTTGTCAGTATTGTTCGCATGTGTGTTAATTCCTGTGGTGCTCATACAAAATAGTTATTTACTCTGGAAAAGAGAAAGCCCTAATCTTGAAGAGAAAGTTAAGTTTTTAAGTTATGTTTATCTTGGCTTAAATGTAATATGTTTAATTTTCTGGATTTATTTGATGACTTTATCGGCTTGATCGTTACATAAATACTATGATCATGAAGAAATGAGACATTCAAAGTGTGAGTGGTATTTCTTATAATAAGTGCAAAAGAATAAACAGCTTTTTCTCGATTTAGGTGATCCATGTTATGAATAAAAAACTCTTTTTAAGCTTGTGTGCGGCAAGTGTGATGACCATTTCTGGCTGTGCAACAGTAGCGGACATGGCGGGTGCAGATACTGCAACCTTAAATGCTCAGTCTGCTCAAGGTTTTAGTAAGATGGTGCAGGAAGCGCGTGGCAAAGGAACGCTGGACACAAGTTCAAGTACCTATAACCGTATTAATGCTGTTTTTAACCGTTTAAAACCGTATGCAAACCAGATGAACCAAACTGGTCAGCCTTTTAGTTGGCAGTTGGCAGTACTGAAATCAGACACCATTAATGCTTATGTAGCACCAGGTGGTAAAGTGGTGTTCTATACAGGCATTGTAAATAAATTGAACCTGACAGATGCTGAAATTGCAGCTGTTATGGGGCATGAAATGACACATGCTTTAGAAGAGCATGCAAAAAGTAAAATTGGTGCTCAAGCTTTAACTGATTTAGCATTAAATATTGGCTTAAGTCAGATTAATGGTGGTAATGTGGGGCAACTAGGGTCGGCTGCGGCTCAGTTAGGTTCACAAGTCGGTGTAGGCTTACCATATTCGCGTAGCTTGGAAAGTCGTGCTGACCAAGGTGGCTTAATGCTAATGGCACGTGCAGGTTATAATCCAAATGCAGCGATTACACTTTGGGAAAAGATGAATAAACTTGAAGGTGGCGGTGGTTCATCATTCTTGTCTACTCACCCTTCTAACTCTCAGCGTATTAGCGATATGCGTCAAAACTTGCCTGCAGCAATGGCTATTTATAATAGCCGTAAATAAGATATAAATTTTTTATAAAAGAAAACGGATGCTTAAGCATCCGTTTTTTTTATTTAAGGAGCTGGGTTGGGCTGTTGAACATGAATGGCTTCAATGCCTTGTAAGACTTCAGCAGGCAGTTCAATTTCAAATGCCTGAATATTTTCTTTAAGTTGCTCTAGATTAGTGGCACCAATAATTGTGCTGGTTACAAAGAATTGTTGTTTGATAAATGCTAATGCCATTTGAGTTAAGCTTAACCCATGTTTCTCAGCTAGCTGTGCATATTGTTCAGTTGCCCACTCACTTTGAGGGTTACTATAGCGGCTAAAACGTGGAAATAATGTGACACGAGCATTAGCGGGACGAGCGCCATTTCTAAACTTGCCAGAGAGGTAGCCAAACGCGAGAGGAGAGTAGGCGAGTAAGCCAACATCCTCATATTTAGCAATTTCAGACATACCTATTTCATACGTACGGTTGAGAAGGCTATATGGGTTTTGAACACTTACAAACTTACTGACACCTAGCTTTTCAGCCAAATGTAAAAATTTCATAGTGCCCCACGGCGTTTCATTCGATAAGCCAATATAGCGAATGCGTCCTCGGTTAATCTCTTCTTGTAGAGCAAGTAATGTTTCTTCTAGAGGAGTGGTATCGTAATCATTTTGTGCTTGTTGGTTGCCATAAGCTAGCGTACCGAAAAAGTTGGTATTACGTTCAGGCCAATGCAGTTGATAGAGGTCGATATAGTCGGTTTGGAGACGTTTCAGGGAGCCATCTAGGGCTTTAGCAATATGATCGCTGTTGAAGCGCGTATGGCCTTCTCTGATGTGTGTTCCTCCAAAGCCTGGCCCTGCAATTTTAGAGGCAAGAAAGACTTTGTCACGTTGACCATTTTGGGCAAACCAATTGCCAATAATCGTTTCAGTTGCACCATAGGTTTCAGGTTTTGGCGGAACCGAATACATCTCTGCCGTATCCCAAAAATATAAACCGTGTGCTAGAGCATAATTGAGTTGTTCAAATGCTTCTTGTTGGGAGTTTTGCTCACCGAATGTCATGGTGCCTAAACAAATTTCTGGAAGTTTGAGGCCTGTGCGACTAAGTGGGTTAAATTGCATACAGCGGAATCCTTGGAAATTTTGAGTTAGCCTAACGGAGAATATGTATTCAACTTAAATCATAAAATTAGAATAGTTTGTAAGTTTTGTGTATTAACTCATTGTTGCATATAAAAAAAGCAAACCGAAGTTTGCTTTTTATTAAAAATTTAATAAATATTATTCTTCATCATCATAATCTTCATCAGAAACAGGTGCTTCTTCTAATGAAACATCAAAAATAAGAATAGCTTTACCATCTGTCTGGATCATGCCTTGATCTTCTAAGGTCTTGAGTACACGGCCAACCATCTCACGTGAACATCCCACAATACGGCCAATTTCTTGACGAGTAATACGAATTTGACGACCGTTTGGCAAAATCATTGCTTCTGGCTGTGAAGATAAGTCAATTAAACAACGTGCAATACGTCCAGACACATCAATAAACGCAAGATCTGTCATTTTACGAGTTGTATTTTTTAGACGGCGAACAAGTTGTGCAAAAACAGCATAACTTAAGTCCGGATATTGTTTGCTAAGTTCGTGGAAGTTGTCATAAGAAATTTCTGCAATTTCACAGACATCACGAGTACGGACTTCAGCTGTACGTTGAGGGTTCGGTTCGAAAAGCCCCATTTCCCCAAAAAAGTCGCCCGGATTCAAATACGCAACAACAATTTCACGTTCGTCATCTTCACGTAAAATAATTGAAACTGAGCCTTTTAAAATTAAATATAAAGATTTCGACTCTGTTCCGGCATCAACAATTGTGGTTCGTTTTGGATATCTGTTGATGTGAGCACGTTTTAATAATGCTTTAACGGATTCAGGTAGTTGCCCCGGAGATAAAGCATCTGTGCTGAGTTGTGAAAAATTTGAAGTCATGCTTAATATGTTCCGAATAGGGTAAACAATTCACACAAGCCCGAGATGAGCTATTACACAGAAGAGATGAAATTCCTTATCAACTCATTTTATGTTAGTGTACAAAACAAGGGTCTGTTGACATTTCACAGATGGTTGCGACATAAGACAATTCTTTTAGACGTTACCAAGCAAGAGCTATGAAATTTAGCCATTCTAAATAAATAGATCTTAACAACGGAACGTACAAAATAACATGGTCTTGCGCTGTGCCTGCGCTGCTTAAATGGCAACTCAGATTATGGCTGAAATTTCACAAACTATATAACAAAACTGGACAAAGGATTGCCATTGTCTGGGTTTTGCGTCTTATTTGGATTAATTTTTAGCTCTAACGCAATCCATAGATGAAATGTCAACAGACCCTGCTTAAATTTATAATTTTTTTTAGGTAGTTGCAATGCAAACAAGTGTACATTGGCTAGAGAATGTTGCTTTTGAAGCGAAATCAGATAGTGGGCATAGTGTCATTATGGATGGCTCACCTGAGTATGGTGGTGAAAACCGTGGTCCACGTCCTATGGAATTGCTATTAATGGGACTTGGTGGGTGTGCTTCGTTTGATATTGTGACCATTTTAAAGAAATCTCGTCAAGATGTGACGAATGTTGTATGTAATTTAAAAGCTGAGCGTGCTGACACAATTCCGGCTATTTTTACTAAAATCCACTTACACTTTGTGGTAACGGGTAAAGCTGTTAAAGAAAAACAGGTTGCAAAAGCGGTTGAATTGTCTGCTGAAAAATATTGTTCAGCGAGTAAAATGCTTTCCGATGGTGGTGTAGAAATTACCCATGACTTTGAAATTATTGAAGCGGAATAAGACAATTTTTTGATAGCTAAAAATTAAAAGAAGCTGACATTAGGGTTGGCTTTTTTATTGTCAAAAATAACTAAAAAAATAAGAGGAGGGATGAAATGAATATTCGTACTGCCAAATGGGAAGATACTCAAGCAATATGCGATTTACTTAAACAGATGGGCTACCCACAGACACTCACTCTTATCCAAGAAAAATTTGAAATATTGCATAATGACGCTAACTCACAAATTTTGGTTGCTGAAGAAAAGGGCAAGATTTGTGGTTTTTTATCTCTTTATTTTATTCCTCAAATTGCCTTAGAGGGTGACTTTGCCAAAATATGCTATCTGTGCGTTGATGAGAATATGCGTAGTAAAGGTGTAGGGCGGTTACTAGTACAAGAAGCTGAGCAACAAGCCAAGCGCCGTGGTTGTGATCGAATGGAACTTCATTCTGGAGTGCAAAGACCTTTGGCACATCAATTTTACCTAAGAGAAGGCTATATCGAAGCACCAAAGTATTTTCGTAAAGCTTTAAATTAACGAGCTGTATTTAGAAAAAGCTGAGGATCTACCCGAGCATTATTAAGGCTCATGCCCCAATGCAGGTGAGGGCCTGTCACACGTCCAGTTTTGCCCACTAAACCAAGTGTTTCTCCTTGGCGGATATGTTGGCCTTTCTCTACTTTAATTGCGCTTAAATGGCAGAACATGCTGACTAGGCCTTGGCCATGATCAACCAATACGGTTTGACCATTAAAAAAATAAGATCCAGTTTGGATAACGACACCATCTGCGGGTGCAACAACTTTTTGTCCTATTGGCGCAGGGATATCTAAACCTGAGTGGGGAGCACGCTCTTCACCATTAAAAAAACGCTTTCGTCCAAAAGAGTTAGAAAACTTCCCTGAAGTCGGGCGTATAAATGCTGGTAAGGTTTGCCATGAACTCTTCGTAAATGAGCTATACACATCATTTTGTTCTTTAGCTTCTTGAGCATAACGGTCTAACTGGCTTTGGTTCGGGTTCACATAATCTTGGTTAGTGACTTTAATCCGTTGCTCCGCATAGGGATAGGGCTTAATTTCTATTTGAATAGGGGTTTTATTCGTGTCGAGTTGTACATTGCCAAGTGGGGTAGATAAGGGAATACCCACAACAGCATAACGCTGCTGACCTTCCTGACTAATTAAAACTGGCTTTTGTTGAAAAGTGACCTGAGTAATATCAGCGGTTAATGGGACAACTGCGATGCCACCGGGTCTTCTTGAGTCTTGTGGGAGCTCAGCAAAGCAATAAAAAGGTATGGATGTAAAAAGTAACGAGGAGATGAGCTTTTTTATAAACATGGTAACCTTAGTTCTTATGCAAAGAATAATGAAGATTATATCAATAAGTTTTAATTAAAAGTTATTTTAATTTTTTTAAAGTAAAGGTTTGTTTGTTATTTTATTTTAACAGTTGATTGTTGAAATTGTATATTGCTCTTTATTTTGTTGGGTTTATTTATTTTATTATTTTAATTTTTCTAAATTTTATTTTTTTATGGTTTTTTTAGATTTTAATTCCTACTATTTTCTTTGGTTTTTAAAGATCTTGTTATTTTAATTTTTATTGTTAATAATGATTTGTTGGTTGAATTTATAATCAAAATTTTAATTATTATATAAATATTTTAAAGGACTTAATATAATGTTAGATATCTTTTATGAAGATCGTTTTACTGAAATATGGAAATATATGCAACGAGGGTTGGTTTATCCAGCCCCCCATGCAACTTTTAGTACGGTTTGGCTTAATACAGAAATTACACGTGAAAAAATTCGTCAATTAATGATCGCTGTGCGTCAAGAGATTAATAAAAATCCTGCACTTTCTAGTAAAAATACGACTTTGGCTGTCGGTGTATCTTTTGATAACTGGGATCTGATTTGTGAAAAAGATGGTTTATCACGACCAAAAGGAATGCAATTACATTATCCAAAGCGCCATCATCCAAATATCTCTAAAGTTTTTGCTGATTCTAATGGGAGTTTTAAAAACTCGGAAGGTGATATTTGGTTGCATGTAAAAAGTGATGATGCTAATGCATGTACAGTATTACAAGAATATATTGAGAAATTTTTAGCGTTAGATATTAAAGAAATAGTGAGTCAGGTGACTGCTTCACAATCTAAAAACGGTCGTAATGGTAAGGTTTTAGGATGTCGTTTCTCTGAAAATTTAAATAATCCATCTGATCCTATTTCACTGGCAAAGCATACTTTAATTGGTACTGAAGATATTGAGCACTTTGGTGGCTCATACGTTCTATCTCAACGGTTTCTAATTAACTGGGATCAAATCAATATGATGTCAGAAGATCAAATTGAAGATTTGATTGGACGTAAAACTGACGACACAATTATTCCCGATCGTGATAGCCGTTCGCACATTAAAGCGTCTCGTGTGCAAGATGAAAATGGAAATACAACACCTGATGCGTCTGGGCTTACCGTTCGGCCGTGCTGAGTCAAATTCAAGTTTTAGAGTGCCAAAATCGGTCACTAAAGCAGATGAAGCCGGAATTTATTTTGCTGGCTTTGCAAAAACTGCTGCCATTTTAGAAGAAGTAATGGCAAGTCAGGTTGGAGCAATAAAAGGTTTCATGAATGACAGATTATTCAATAATCTTCACTCAGACTTAGGCGGTATATTTTATGTTCCAAGTTTAAAAGATTTGGCATTAGATGATGCTCCAGAATATTTAAATGATTTTAGTCGGCTGGATAATGATAACTGGAACTTTTTCCCAGGGATGGATTGGACCCGATTTGATCGCCATTATACGAACAGTTCTGATAATGGTTTGATGTATTACAACCATAGTAATTACCTTTTTAATATGGCGACTGGGCTAAACCCTCATAGTGAATTTTTTAAACCACCATCAAACCGTATTTTAAGTCTACTTGAGAATACATTTTCTTTATGGCAAGACAACTGGTATTTCAACCGTAAACAAGAAGAGATTGAGCACGGGATAGATTATTACATTAACCAGTTCGATATCCTTGATAAGCCTGAAAATATTATGGGTTTATCAATTATGCTACGAAAAGGCTGGGCTATTCGATTAAGTCTGCAATTATTCTCATCAGAAAATTATGGTTTCCGTGGACGGAAAATATTATTAAAAGAAACGGGTGAAATGGTTCCATATTCGAGCAGACTTGAATGTCAAGGTAAGGTCATTTATGGATCGGACACTTATCGCATCATGCCTGATGAAATTATTGTAGGAGCCATGCCAAACTTGACCTTGGGTGAAGGTCGCTATGTCATGAAATATTTATCTGAAGAAGAGCGCCTTCAGGGTTTCCTGCGTAACTTAAGTGAAGCATCGGGTGTGGGGCATGTTATCCCAAATTATAAAAAAGCATTAGATTTAGGTTTGGCTGGTTTACAACAAGAAATTGCTAAACATGCAAATAATGCACAGACTCAAGAAAAGAAAGATTTCTATGAAGCTTCTGCATTGGCATTGATTGGTATTTCTGAATATTTCTTAAACTACTCAAAACTTGCATTTAAAATTGCAGACCGGATGCAAGAAGGACAGCAATTCGAAAAAGATAACTTAACTGCGATTGGTCGACGCATGGAAAAGTTGTCGAAAGATAAACCAGAGACATTTCTTGAAGCAGTTCAATTCATTTTTACATTACATAGCTGTCTGCATTTGAATGGTGAACCAACCGCATTTGGACGAATGGATCAACTGTTGCAACCTTTCTTTGAACAAGATGCGATCCCGCTTGAAGAAGCTCAGGAAATTATTGATGCGTTTTATATTAAGCTAGATGAAAAAGTACAACAAAACCGAATGTTTATGGAAGACCATCAACCTTTCGGTAATCTTGCGATGGGTGGTAGCTCAGGCCCTTATCCTCAAGGAGCATCTTTGGGGCAATGGATTCAGCAGATTACAGTCGGCGGTACAAAAGTTGACGGTGAAGCAGACTTTTCTAAAACTGAGCCTGCTTACAATGATGTGACACGATTATTCATTCGTGCATCAGGTCGTTTACCATTAAATGCTCCGTGTTTGTCTTTAAGAACTCGTAAAGATATTCCTGAAGATATTTTAGAAGAAGCTGCACATGCAATTTTATCTGGTGGCGCTCACCCGATTTTATTAAATGATGAAAAGCTTATTCCTAGTCTTCACCAGAGTGGAAATGGTGTAGGGGGAGATACACTCACTAATTTGTCAACTTGGAACTCTAAAGTCGATATTCGTTCAGCGCAGAATTACGCTTGTGATGGTTGTTATGAACCACAATTTCCGGGCGAAAACTGGTTCTCTTTAGGTGGCTTCTCGACATTACAGCCTTTGGAATGTGCATTAAATCAGGGCAGAACAATTTCAAGTGCAGGACAAAGCTATTTGTTTGGACAAACTGTTTCATTAAATACGAAACCTGCTGATCAGATTGAAAGTTTTGAAGAACTCTTAAAGCTCTATGAGCAACATTTTGAATTACTTAACCGCAAAGCTTTTAATGGCCAAATTCTAGGTTATGGTGCCAATACAGATATTTGCCCATCTCCAATTTTAAATGTATTGATGGATGATTGTTTGGCTAAAGGGCAAGATTTTTATAGTGGTGGGGCTAAATATAATATTTATGGACCGTGCTATATCTCTTTAAGTAATACGATCAATTCACTATATGCCATTAAGGCAATGGTATTTGATCCATTAACCGCAGTAACCACATTGCCTGAGTTGTTAGAGTGCTTGTGTTGTGACTGGGGATATAAAATGACCGAGCCATTTATTAGTAATTTAGCTGGTCATGCTCGTATTGCTGCACAAGCTGATCGTTATAAGCGTTTACGTGAGATTGCTTTGGCACAACCACGTTATGGGCGGGGGAATTCTGAAGTCGATAAACTAGGTGATAAAATTGTTCAAATGATTGCTGAAATATCAGTTAAAACATTTACCAATCCATGGCCCCAATTTGCACAAAGTCTTAAAAGTTTGGCTGAGCGTTATGGTTCAGAAGAGCATCCTTTTGGTATTCAAATTCAACCTGGCGTAGGAACTTTTGAAAATCATGTAGAGATGGGGGCTTGGAATGGGGCAAGTGCTGACGGTCGCCGTTTAGGTACAACTGTCGCATCTGATTTAAGTCCGTCACCAAGTCCAGCAGATTTAGCAATTGATCATCAAACAGTTGAATTCAGTCGTGCTTTACAAGGTTTTGCTGGTGTCGGAACAGATTTAATGGCTGATGGCGCACCTACAGATTTTAATATTGGTGAAGACTTTGGCGTTAAAGAACTTGTAGCCATCTTAAAGCAATTTAGCCAAGGTGGATCATCCAATATTTTAACAATAACGGTTGCTGACCCAGAAACATTTGCTCAAGCTGTAACATCACCTGAGCAATATAATCTGTTAAGAGTACGTACTGGTGGTTGGTCAAACTTCTTTACATCTGTGTTCCCTATTATTCAAGATCAACATCAGCGTCGTCCAATCTCTACGCCAGATCTTCCAGAAGAAAAAACAGAGCAAGCTAAATGTCCGTTCCACCAATGGCATAACTGATTATCTGTTTTGTAAGGTAGTCTTTCAAATGAAGGGCTACCTTTAATTATTTTAAAATTTAACAGTGATAACTATTAAAAAAATGGTAGTTTTAAAATTGCCATTTTTTGCAGAAATTCAGATAAAAACTTGGCCTTTTTGTTTTCTCTTAAAAATTATACAAAATATACTTGAAATAGATCATTCATAAACCCATATTATAATGGAGTTTTACTCATTGTTATTTTAATAACATTATGAAAAATATATAAAAATTTATTTGAAATCCGAAGAAATGTTCCCATCTATTAGACAAGTACAAATTTGTTGTGAGGAATAACAAGAATGCGTTTTGAAAAATTTACAAACCGCTTGCAGCAAGCCCTTTCACATGCTCAATCTTTAGCGATGGGTAAAGACCATACCGCGATCGCGGGTATTCATATTTTGAGTACCCTTTTAGAAGAGCCATCAAATATTAGTTTGTTGCAACAAGCAGGTGCACGGTTACCTGAACTTAAACAAAAGCTTGAGCAAGCTATAAAAGATGCTCCGACCATTGCGAATCCGACTGGGGATGTCAATTTAAATCCTGAAGCTGTTAAGGCGCTTAATCTGGCAGATCGATATGCGCAAAAAGCAGGTGATGAATTTTTGTCAACTGACTGGGTGCTATTAGGTTTAGCAGAAACAGGCGAAACTAAAAATATTTTAAGTGCCGTAGGTGTAACTCCCGACAGTCTACGTAAAGTAATTGAACATATTCGAGGTAGTGACAAAGTCATGAGTAATAATCACGAAGATCAACGTGACTCACTTAATAAATATACGATTGATTTAACTGAGCGTGCCTTATCTGGAAAACTTGACCCGGTGATTGGGCGTGATGATGAAATCCGCCGTACGATTCAGGTTTTATCACGTCGTACAAAAAACAACCCTGTACTCATTGGTGAACCGGGTGTTGGTAAAACCGCTATTGTTGAAGGTTTGGCACAGCGTATTGTCAATGGTGAAGTACCAGAAGGCTTAAAAAGCAAACGTGTTTTATCATTGGATTTAGGTTCATTACTGGCTGGTGCTAAATATCGCGGTGAGTTTGAAGAACGCTTAAAAGCTGTTTTAAAAGATTTGGCAAAACACGAAGGCGAAATCATCCTATTTATTGACGAACTACATACGCTTGTAGGCGCAGGTAAAGGCGATGGCGCTATGGATGCAGGTAATATGTTAAAACCTGCATTGGCTCGTGGTGAATTGCGCTGTGTGGGTGCAACAACTTTAGATGAATACCGCCAATATATTGAAAAAGATGCAGCTTTAGAGCGTCGTTTCCAAAAAGTGTTGGTTGATGAACCAAGTGTTGAAGATACCATTGCAATTTTACGTGGTCTAAAAGAGAAATATGCTACTCACCATGGTGTGCAAATTTTAGACTCAGCGATTATTGCAGCAGCAAAAATGTCTCATCGCTATATTACAGATCGTCAATTACCAGACAAAGCAATTGACTTGATTGATGAAGCCGCTTCTCGTATTAAGATGGAAATTGACTCTAAACCTGAAGCACTTGATAAGCTTGATCGTCGTTTAATCCAGTTGAAAATGCAATTGGAAGCTGTGAAAAAAGATGAAGATGTCGGCAGTAAAGCTGAAGTTAATCATCTTGAAAAACAGATTGCTGAAGTCGAGAAAGAATACAACGATCTTGAAGAAATCTGGAAATCTGAGAAGACTCTTGTCGAGGGTACTAAACAGGCTCAGGTTGAACTTGATAAAGCACGTATTGCTTTTGAAAAGGCTCAGCGTGAAGGAGATTTGGCTGAAGCAGCGCGTTTACAGTATGGCGTTATTCCAGAATTGCAAAAACAACTAGAGCAAGATGAAGTTGCTGAAGAAAACGAAGAGCCAAAACTCATTCGTACTAAAGTGACTGAAAACGAAATTGCCGAAGTTGTGAGTGCTGCAACAGGTATTCCAGTTGCGAAAATGATGCAAGGCGAGCGTGAAAAACTCCTTAATATGGAAGAGTTTTTACATGACCGTGTTGTAGGTCAAGATGAAGCAGTCGTTGCGGTATCGAATGCTGTTCGTCGTTCACGTGCAGGCTTGTCTGACCCGAATCGTCCTAGCGGATCATTCTTGTTCTTAGGTCCAACAGGTGTTGGTAAAACAGAGTTGACTAAAGCATTGGCTAACTTCTTGTTTGACAGTGATGATGCCATGATTCGTATCGACATGAGTGAATTCATGGAGAAACATTCGGTTAGCCGTTTGGTTGGTGCACCTCCAGGATATGTGGGTTATGAAGAAGGTGGTGTTTTAACTGAAGCTGTTCGCCGTAAACCATATAGTGTGGTGTTGTTTGATGAGGTTGAAAAAGCGCATCCAGATGTATTCAATATCTTGCTACAAGTGTTGGATGACGGTCGCTTAACAGACTCACAAGGTCGAGTAGTAGATTTTAAAAACACTGTAATTGTGATGACCTCGAACTTGGGTTCACAAGATGTACGTGAGCTAGGTGAGGGTGCAACAGACGATGAAGTGCGTACCATTGTAATGAATGCGGTAAGTCAGCATTTCCGTCCGGAATTTATTAACCGGATTGATGAGCTTGTGATTTTCCATTCACTCAAAAAAGCACAGATTCGAGGCATTGCTGATATTCAGTTGGATCGATTACGTTCACGTTTGGTTGATCGTGATATGAGTTTAACTGTAGATGACACTGCTTTTGATTTATTGATTGATGCTGGTTTCGACCCTGTCTATGGCGCGCGCCCATTAAAACGTGCGATTCAACAACAGATTGAAAACACATTAGCGCAAAAAATCTTGTCGGGTGATTTTGTCGCAGGTGATACCATTTTAGTGAAAGGTGAAAATGGTCATTTAGTCTTCGATAAAATGAAACTCAGCTAATCTTGTTCTGCTAAAACCGAAAAGAGAATATGGAAACATATTCTCTTTTTTATGGCGAAGCTATTTGAGTTTTTGATGTGAGTAAAGCAATTAGGGTGTCTGAAACTTTCTGAGTTAATGTCTTTAACTTTTGTTCGGGATGGCCAGATAAAAAATAATGGTAATGATAAATACGTTCTTGATAAGAAATGCAGATAAAAAAGGTACCTACAGGTTTTTCTGAGGTTTCACTTCCCCCAGATTTTAATAGCCCAGTACAACTTACAATAATATCGGCTTGTTGAAATAACGTTTGTCCCAGCTTGCACATTTCCTCTGTAACTTGTGGTGACTCAGCTGTGTAAGTCTCTATTAACTTGGGATTAATATTTAAAATGCTAATTTTAATGCTGGGGTCATAACTCACTAAACCACCGAGTAAAATGTCTGCACCGCTATTTTTATGAATAGAAAATTGACTGGTTAAATAACCGGAACTTGCACTTTCAATAAAGGCAATTTTGAGTTGAAGATTTTCTAATAGTTGGCAGCAGTGCTGAAGCATTATTTCACCTCGAATGGTGTTTATTTATAAAAAAATCAAGTTACAGATAAATTATAAAATTACAGTAAGTGATTTAAGGGTGTCATTCAAGTCTGGGATAAAAATCTATAAAACTGCTTGAATATTCATAAAATGCCTGTGAAAAAAATCCGGTTTTAAAATGATCAATGTTAATTGTCGGGAAGTTTATTTATAACATTGCGACATACGTAAAAAATTGTTAATTTTGTTCGATATAACGAACAATAACAATTTTAGGATGAATGAAATGAACAATAAGCAAGGGTATATACTGGGAATTTTAAGCGGTGTATCTGTATTATTATCAAACACATGGGCAGCACAACCTATGTCAGAAAGTGCGCTTGCCACTCAAACAGGGGCGATAACCGCATCTTTACCCGTAATTATTGCTAAAGCTCAGGATGATGCTAAAAAACCTGCGATAGAACAAAAACAAGTACAGCAGGCGTTAGGAGATAACTATTTACAGCAAGTTCGATGGGATGCACTTAGAACCAGCGTACTTTCTCCGTATCAAGAACAAAAACAGAATCATGTTGTTGATAGTAAAGAAAAGAAGAAGTTAGAAATGATTGCGTTACCGGAAAGAGCAGATCGTTTTACTAAATATGATTTTGAGTCAAAAAATGTTCATGGTGAGGTTATTATTACCGTGAAGTAATAATAACCTCTAGTCTCATTAATACTGATCTAAACCAGGGTGCTGAATTTTCCATGCACGGTGGATTTTTTGATTACGTTTAAAATCAAGGCCAATGGTTTCAGATGTGATTTCTTCAACCTGAAAAATAGCCTCGATCTCTTCGTCCATTTCAAAACCGCGATAGTTATTCGAGAAGTAGAGCGTACCTTCACTGTGTAAACGGTTCATTGCGCGTTTAATAAGTGAGATGTGGTCACGTTGTACATCGAATGTACCATAGAATTTTTTCGAGTTTGAGAATGTCGGCGGGTCAATAAAAATAAGGTCGTATTGTTCATGCCCTTCTTTTAACCACTCAAAACAGTCACTGGCAAAGAACATGTGCTGTTCATCTGCATGATCTACAGTTAAGCCATTTAAAACGAAGTTTTCTTTTGACCAGTTCAAGTAAGTGTTAGATAAATCAACACTTGTTGTACTTGCAGCACCGCCAAGAGCAGCATGTAAGCTTGCAGTAGATGTATAGCTATATAAGTTCAAGAAGTGTTTACCACGTGCTTCTTGAGCAATACGTAAACGCATTTGACGGTGGTCAAGGAATAAACCTGTGTCTAGGTAATCTGTGAGGTTAACTAAAATTTTAGCTTTACCTTCTTGAACGATAAAGCGTTTTGAAGCTGTACTTTGCTTCGTATATTGAGTTGTACCAGTTTGGCGTGCACGTGTCTTAATAAAGATGGCATCACGGTTTAAACCAGTAACAGCGCGAATTGCAGCAAGCGCTAAATTAAAACGTTTTTTAGCTTTTTCTGGATCGATTGTTTTTGGTGGTGCATATTCCTGAACGTGTAAACGGTCACCATATAAGTCAACAGCGACATTAAAGTCAGGTAAGTCTGCATCATACAATCGTAAGCAATAAACATTTTCTTTCGTTGCCCATTTTTTCAAGGCAGTCATATTTTTTTGCAAACGATTAGCGAAGTCTTGAGCTTCTTCCATTTCAATAGGTTGAGCTTGCCAAGTTGCTAAAAATGGTTGAGTTACTTTTTCAGGTTTGATTACACCAAAACGAATATAAATTGGTAATTTACCATTCATTAAGCGTAAGGTTTCAGGCGCTTCAAATGCTAGAACATCAGATTGTTCAATTTGAGCTGCAATAACTGCTGCATATTGATTTGGAAAATGTTTTTGTAAAAGCGCTGATAAACCTAAGTATAGAGAACGGTTTGATGCTTTTTCACCTAAACGTTCACCATAAGGCGGGTTAGTCACAATAAATGCAGTTTTGCCTTCAGCAGCAAAATCTGGCCAGTCCGCTAAAGTACGCTCTTCGATTTGAATCTGACCTAATAAATTTTCAAAGCCTGCCGCAATAATATTTTCACGGGTTGCTTTAATTGCTTCCCAATCTGCATCGTAGGCATAAAATTTAGGTAAAGGTAATTGAAGTGCTTTTTCGTGACGTTCTGCTGCTTCTGCTTTAAGTGAAAGCCAAAGTTCACGGTCATGACCATGCCAGCCATTAAATCCAAAACGACGAACAAGTCCCGGTGCACGGTCAGTTAAAATCATTAATGCTTCAATGATGAATGTGCCTGAACCACACATTGGGTCAAGTACAATCTCTGGATTACGCTGTTTGAGCTGAGCTTTTTGTAAAATTGCCGCAGCAAGGTTTTCTTTAATTGGCGCATCGGTCATGTAACGGCGGTAACCACGCTTATGGAGCGAATCACCTGATAAATCTAGACAGTAAGTATGTTCAGTCTTACCTGCCAAAGCATAGATCGTAATTTCTGGTTGTTTGGTATCAATGCTAGGACGGCGACCTACAGCTTCCATAAATGAATCAACGACACCATCTTTTACACGCAGTGTCGCAAATTGCGAATTGACCATGATTTCACGTTCTGCATGCAAGCGAATTGCAAAGGTACTTTGTGGTGCAAAAACAAGTGACCAGTCAAAGCTCATTGCACCTTCGTAGAGTTCTTCTGCCACATCACGTGCATCGTGCGTAAAATCAAGTTCATAAGTATGAATAGGAAGTAAAACACGAGAAGCGAGACGCGACCACATACAAATGCGGTAAGCTTGTTCAAGCGTTCCTTCAATGATTAAACGTCCTGCTTTACGTTCTGTCACTTTGGTGCCAAGTTGTTCTATTTCTTCTTGTAAGAGGGGTTCTAAACCATCAGCACAAGTAATCCAATAGTGGTTTAAACGTAAAGAGGTATTCATAAACTCGATTGACCAAAACATATAAATATTAACGATGCAAAGTTTAACTTATTTTGATGTCTAAAGGTTTTTAAATTATTGCAACCTTTCATTTAGCAACCAATAATCTGATTTTTAAAGAGTAATACCTTGTAATTGGTATGTATTTTGCTAGACCAAGATAATTGATGGTTATTTATTTAACAGACAAAGTCGATTTTTAACCATTTTTATAATTTTAATGGGTGGGGACGTTATAAATGAAAGACATGATGGGGAATGGTTTTATTACGAATGCGGATGCTTTCTCAGTGGCTACACAAATATATGTACGTATGCGTCGGGTCACGGGGCGGGTAATAGATGCAATGTATGTGATTCAAAATAAAGATTATGCAAAATATGTAATTACAGTGGCGTTAGAAACAGAGGATGATGAATTAAAACGATGTGTTGAGCGATTAAGATCGTTAGTTGACACACTGCCAGAACCTCCTCAAAAAGAAACGCTCGCTGTTGCTAAGGTCGATGAAGAGCCAGAAATAACAGCCGAAGACATTTATCGAGCACAAGTTCCACATCATTATATTGGTGCTTTAAGGTAATCTCGAATAAGACCTTAAATTTTGGTCAATTTAGGGTCTTATTCTGTAAAGTTCTTCTGCGAAAAGAGCGGAATTCAGCTACACTATGCACGTTTTCGCGATTCGACCCATAGGAATCCATTATGCATATTGCAGCGTTGCATCAGCCGAGCCAGGTTCAGCTCAATCAGGACGGAAATTTAAAACATTTTTTAACGATTGAGGGACTTTCAAAAGAAAACCTCACGAAGATTTTAGATACCGCACAAAGCTTTTTAGATGATAATAATAATTTAATTAACCGTCCGCTCTTAGAGGGATTGACGGTTATGAATCTTTTCTTTGAAAACTCCACCCGTACTCGTACTACTTTTGAAGCAGCAGCAAAACGCTTGTCTGCCAATGTATTGAATATTGATATTGCACGTTCAAGTACTTCAAAAGGTGAAACGCTACGAGATACGCTTTGGAACCTTGAAGCAATGGCTGCCGATATTTTTGTTGTACGCCATTCATCTTCGGGCGCTGCACATTTCATTGCTAAAGATGTATGTCCAAAGGTCGCGATTATTAATGCTGGAGATGGACGTCATGCTCATCCAACGCAAGCGATGCTTGATATGCTTACTATTCGCCGTGAAACAAAAAAACCTTTTGAAGAGTTGAGTGTTGCCATTATTGGAGACATCAAACACTCTCGCGTAGCACGTTCGGATGTGGCTGCATTACAAACTCTTGGATGTAAAGATATTCGCGTGATTGCACCGAATACATTATTGCCAGTGGGCTTTTCAGAATATGGCGAACACGTTCGCTTGTTCAATAACATGGATGCTGGGATTGCGGATTGTGATGTGATTATTGCTCTACGTATTCAAAATGAACGTATTGACTCTCCAGCATTATCTTCACAGTCTGAATTCTACAGAATGTATGGTTTAAACAAAGAGCGTCTTGGTTTAGCTAAACCGGACTGTATTGTCATGCATCCAGGGCCAATGAATCGTGGTGTAGAAATTGACTCAAGTGTTGCGGATGGGGACCAATCAGTTATTTTGAAACAAGTAACCAATGGTATTGCTGTTCGTATGGCTGTGTTGGCGCTGTCAATGCAAGGCCAGCTCCAAGAGCAAGGTTTAATTGAAGCGATTACGTTGTAAGGAATGGATCACATGAGTATTGTAAAAATTGAAAATGTACGTGTGTTAGACCCAATCCAAAAAACAGACAACGTACAAACTGTATATATTCAAAATGGCAAGTTGGTTGCTCAAGCCGAGCAAGTTGAACAAACCATCGATGGTCAAGGCAAATGGTTAATGCCAACCATGGTTGATTTGTGCGCGCGTTTACGTGAACCGGGTCAACAGCAACATGGTACCCTTAAGTCTGAAGGGAAGGCCGCACGTGCTAATGGTATTTTGCATGTGATTACTCCGCCAGACTCAAAACCGATTGTGCAAGACAATGGTGCGCTTATTCATGGCTTGATTGAAAAGGCATGGCTTGATGGCGGCATTCATATGCATATTATCGGTGCTCAAACCCAAGGTCTAAATGGTAAACAACCTGCAAATATGGCGGGTCTTAAAAAGGGTGGTTGTACTGCTGTTTCAAATGCCAACGCTGCTTTTGAAAATGATGATGTGGTTATTCGTACTTTGGAATATGCAGCGGGTCTTGGCTTAACGGTTGTGTTCTATGCCGAAGAACCACAAATTGCTAAAGATGGATGTACACACGAAGGTTTTATTGCTTCTCGCCAAGGGTTGCCAATGATTCCGGCGCTTGCTGAAACTGTAGCGATTGCAAAATATTTGCTTATGATTGAAGCAACTGGCGTAAAAGCCCACTTTGGTTTGTTGTCTTGTGGTGCATCGGTTGAGTTAATCCGTGCAGCAAAAGCAAAAGGCTTACCTGTGACTGCTGATGTTGCAATGCACCAGTTACATTTAACTGAACACTTAATCGACGGTTTCAATTCACTTGCACACGTTCGCCCACCATTGCGTTCTGAGCAAGATAAAGAACTTTTACGTCAAGGATTAAAAGAAGGCGTAATTGATGCAATTTGTACGCACCATGAACCTTTAAGCAGTTCGGCAAAAATGGCGCCATTTGCTGAAACTCAGCCGGGTATTACCGCTTTTGATACTTATGTCTCGTTAGGTATTCAACTCATTAATGAGGGTTTATTTGAACCTTTAGAATGGGTTGCTAAAGTTACTAGTGTGCCAGCGCAGGTTGCGAATATGACCTCGCGTTGGGAAGATGAGGCTGGCTGGGTATTGGTAGATCCTGCTTTAAGCTGGACAGTAAGCAAAGATACTATTTTATCGCAAGGAAAAAATACCCCATTGTTGGGTCAAACCTTGACGGGTAAAGTACTTCAAACTTTTGCTAACTGATAAAGTGCTTAGTTAAAGTAAATTTAAAATATGAACAGGTAGATCAATATGATCTACCTGTTTTGTAAATACTAGATGGAAAATTGTATATAAATTATATAAAAAACAACAAAAGATTGAAGGAAGACTAGAATAAAAAACTATCAGCAAAGAGAAGTATTTGAATAATCAAAAATTGCTGGTTACGACGTATAAGATTCGGGAGAATAACCAATGTCGATAAACCCTATAGAATTGCTTAAAGAAAAAGTATCTTCAATATTATTAAATGAACAGGATGGATACCTAGGCGAAAAATCGAATGCTTTATCTAAGTTTTATCCAATTTTACTTTCATTATTAGCTGCTAAACCTGATCTTATCGGACAATTGAAAAATAGTTTGGCTCCTTCCTTGTCAGACCTTTTTTCTCATAATGACCAAATCAAAAATACTGTGCTTACTCATTTAAGTGGTACAGCACCAAATAATGAAATTGAAAGCACGCTCAACAGTGCAATTAAACCCAGCCTTAATGCAATTTCAGATGTTGCCGGAAATGACCAGCAAAGTATTATGAATTACTTGCGCCAGCATGCAGATACTATTCGTTCATATTTACCAGCATGGGCAGTGGGTCTATTAGCTCCGCTAGGACTTGGTGCAGGTTTATCTTCTGTCACGCCATCAACTGCACCTCCACTTGCAGCAGCAACTGAAAATACAGGTAAGTCTCGTGGATTCTTACCGATTATTGCCCTCATTATTCTGGGGCTGATCATTGCTTGGTTATGGCGTTCTTGTCAGCATAAAGAAGCTGTACCAGCCCCAGAACCGACCGCTGCCAGTGGTGTTGAAGCTGCTGCTGCACCAGCTAGCTTAACTTTAAGTACCAATGATAAAGGCGCAGTGAGTGAGTGTCAGGCTGGAATTGGCGATCAAGGCTTCTTGGCAACGCTACAAACCAGCGTTAAAAAAGTTTTTTCGACAACTCAAGATTGTAAGGTGGATACAAGCCAAACTTATGCAGCCTCATTTACCGACAAAGATGCGCTTGCAGGTGTGTTAGGTGCATTAAAAGGTGTACCAAATGCATCTTTAGAATGGGTAGGCGACAAAATTACTTTGAAAGCGGGTGATGCGGCAGCATTAGAAGCATTAACTGCAAAAGTAAAAGCATTGGTGCCACATACAGAGGTTGTCGGTACAGCACCAGTAACAGCTGAGCAATCTGTAAGCAATAGCTTAACTGCTTCGCAAACTGCTCTAGGATCAATTGATCCGAACAATGTCGATGTAAATGCTTTGGTGAAAGCACTTAACTTGCAAATTATTAATTTTGCGAGTGGTTCAAGTGACATACCTGCCGATAACAAAGCCATTCTTGATCAAGCTGCAACGCTTTTAAATAAAGTGTCTAGCGTCAAATTAAATGTGGGTGGTCATACTGACTCAACTGGTAACGCTGCTGCAAATAAAGCTTTGTCTCAACGCCGTGCTCAAGCAGTTGTAGATTATTTAAAATCTAAAGGTGTAGATGCTTCTAAATTAGTTGCAGAAGGCCATGGTTCTGATCAGCCAGTTGCAGAAAACACAACAGAAGAAGGTCGCTTTAAAAACCGTCGTATTGAGTTTTCAGTAGCCCAATAATCGACTGATTTATGAAAAATTAGTTATTTTAATTTGAAAAAAGCTTCTCATTTTGAGAAGCTTTTTTTTGTTGAGACAAATAATGTTGGATTGATATGAAAATCAGTTTGGTGGGAAGTGGGCGAGTGGCCTTTCATTTGGCAAAGGCTTTATTGGGCCAAGGTCATAACATCGTACAAGTCTATGCGCGTGATTTTGATAAAACCCAAAAATTTGCAGAGAAAATTCAAGCAAAAGCATGCCAAACTCTTCGCGAATTTCAACCGACCGATCTCATCATTCTTGCGGTTTCAGATAGTGCAATTGCAGAGCTTGTAAAACAAGTTCATGAATTCTTTCCTGACACACTCATTGTCCATACTTCGGGTAGTACTGATATTGAAGTCATCCGTCACGTACATGAAAAAGCAGGGGTATTTTATCCATTACAAACATTTAGCTTAGAAAGAGATGTTGATTGGACTTCAACGCCGTTATTTGTTGAAGCAATAACAGATGTCGACCAGAAACTACTTTCAGATTTAGCAAATAGCCTAAGTAATCGAGTATATCAATACACCTCAAAACAACGTTTAACTTTACACTTAGCGGCTGTGTTCGCTTGTAATTTTAGTAATTACTGTTTTGATATGGCAAAGCAGGTTGTAGATAAAGAGCAGGTGGACTTTGGCTTGCTCTATCCTTTAATTTTGGAAACAGCTAAAAAAGCGACTGAAAATGATCCGAAACAAATGCAAACTGGGCCTGCAGTAAGGGGAGATCAGAATATCTTGGCAATGCATCAAGACTTATTGGCTCAAGCAAATCAAGATGATTTAAAACAGGTTTATCAACTTTTAAGTGATGGCATCGTGAAACGCCATCACTCGGACTAAAAGTGATTTAAAATTAAGGTTCGCCGTTATTTCCCCATTTTAAGAAGCCAGCACGTTGATTTAAAAGTTCAAAATATTGGTCGACATGCTTAAGCGTTGGATGGTCAAAAGGAGTGGCCTTCCAGCGCTGTACAGATAGACCAATTGGAATATCCGCTAGAGTGAACTCAGTACCTGCAACATAGGCCTGAGTTTTTGCGAGTTGTTGATCAAGAATCTGCATATGATGATTCCAGTCATCAATACCTTGCTCTAACAACTTTGGATCTTGATGATCTGGTGAGTGTCTCAAGAGAGACATAATTGTATAAGTCCAACTGTTATTCAGCTCGATCGCTTGCCAATCAATCCACTGATCGACAAAGAATCTTTCTTTCGCTTGAGAAGGGTAAAGCTGATGTTCTTTATCGTAAGCATTTGCCAAATAACGGATAATACTATTGGACTGCCAAAGGACTAAATCGCCATCTAAAACAACAGGAATTTGACCATTGGGGTTTAATTGTAAATATTCAGGTGATTGAGCAGAGCGAAAGCCTCGTCCCCAGTCTTCTCTTTCATATTCAAGATTTAGTTCTTCACACAACCATAAGACTTTGCGAACATTAATGGAGTTATCGCGCCCTAAAATTTTTAACATGTGTTGTCCTTAGCAATTTTTAGTATGGCAAGTACCAGTTTCTATAAATAGCTAGATTTGGCTCGATTGGCAATCATTAACTGGGTAGTGTGTTACGATTTATCTTTATTATTAGTAAAAAACTAATTTTAAAAGTTCTATTTTTTATTGATACGTTAAATTATATTTTTTCACTAATTGAAGAACAGGTGTCTTAAATTACATGAAAGTCTACTCTTTTAATAAGTGAGTTTGAATGTGAATTGTAGAAAATTAAATTATGCATATTGAATGCATAGTAAAAAACTGAAGCTATATTAATATCTTTTTTATAAAAAATATTTATCAAATACACTATAAAAAAATATATTAAGTATGTATTTAAAAAGGTATTAAAAATCATTAGACTATGGAACTTGTGTGGGGTTTAACTAAACTTAAAATCAAGTTGTGATATTAATTCTTTAGAAGAGCTTACATATATAAATACTTTCTTAATTTAATACTTAAAAAATAAGAAGAGGCTGCATCATGGTTGCGATTGTATCAGGTAATGGTTTAGGTTTATCAAATAGCTCATTAAACCAGCTTGGGAAACGAGGGGTACAAGGAAATGCAAGCTTTGGGCAAGCCCGAATAGAAGATTATATTAATATTGCCGATGGCAATCTGGTGATTCGCCAGCAGGGCTATAATCTGGCAGGAATAGGTCAGGATATTCAATCGGTCCAGACCTATAATTCTAAAGGTTTATTAAATAATAATGCTCAGTGGAGTGGCGAGTGGAGCAGACGACTCAGTTTAGTCGGTAACTTAAATGAAGCGGGCAGTAAAATTATTGTTACCTCTGAAGATGGTCACGAAGTCACTTTTAACTTTTCCTCTGCCAATAACTATATTTCTAAAGAAGGCGATGGGGCATACGATAAGTTGGCAATTTCAGGAACGACCTGGACCATCACTGATGGAAAGACCCTTGCTCAAGAAAGCTACACCTATGATGCAGTCAAAAAGACAGGCCGCCTCACCAGTATTCAAGATAACAATGGCACCAACCTAGTATATAGCTATGACAGCGCAGATCGTCTGATTTCTATTAAGGATAGTAGCAGTTTAAATGAGCTGATCTATCAATATGACGGAACCAGTAACCGTATTAAAAGAATTGATACGAAAGTTGGCGGGGTGGTCAGCCAGAATGTCTATTATGAATATGACACGGCCAATCGCCTGACTAAGGTCATTAGTGACCTCACACCAAGTGATAATCTGATTACCGATCAAAAGGTGTATACCACCACTTATGCTTATGATGGCAGCTCTTCGCGTATTGCAAGTATCACGCAAAGTGATGGCAGTAGCGTACAGTTTGGCTATGAGCTGGATACGGCAAACAATGTTTACCGGGTAACAACGGTAAAGGACAGCCAGGGCACCACCACCTTTAGCTATGCTGCTAACAAGACCACGGTGACCAATAGCTTACAAGAGGTATGGGAATATAGTTACGATGCCAATCGGCAGTTAACCAGCATCAAGAATGCCAATGCCGAGGTATCCAGCTTTAGCTATGATGCAGATGGCAATGTACTGACCATTACGGATAATGAAAGTAATAAGCTCACTTACCGCTATGATAGTAATGGCAACTTAACCGAAGAATATGGCCCGACCGGTAAAGCGATTAAATATAGCTACACCAATAATACCCAGCTTGCCACTGTCACCGAATATCTCACGCTCGCGGTGAAAGATGCCAGTGGGAACTTGGCGTTACCGGCGACAGGTGAAACCAAGATCACCCAGTATCTGTATGATGCCCAACGTCTGCGCTTTGTGATCAGTGCGGAGGGTACGGTCGTAGAATATATCTATAATGATAAAGGCCAGCTGGTCAGTAAAGGCGGCAACTATCAGGCCAAATATACCAGTACCATGACATATAAGGATGTGGATACCTGGGTAAAAAAACAGCTAAAAAAAGAACTGAGCAGCTATGAATATGATGTGTATGGCAACTTAAAAAAAGAGATCCATTATAGTTCAATTGATGCTACAGCAGATGCTACAACAGGCGTGATCAAGAATCTGGGGATTGTGGATGATGCAGCTGAGCTGATTGACTATGTCTATGATGCGCGTGGTTTATTATTGCAGAAGATCACCCGTCGTGGTGCGGACCGCACCACTGCCGGCACAACGGCAGCATCGAGTGTGCAGTCGTTTGCCTATGACGGGATGGGACGTGTGCTTTCTGAAGTGGGAAGTACCGGCACCACCAGCTATAGTTATGGTGCCAGTAAAATTACCGTGACGAACGCAGCGGGTTTAAGTACCGTTCAAAGCTTTGACAGTTATGGCCGTTTAACCAGCACTGTACAGACTGCCACCAATCTACCGGATCGTACCACCAGCTATCTGTATAATGAAGCGGGACGTCTGATTTATAGCAAGCAGCCGAGTGGTTATGAGCAATTTAATTTCTACGATAAAAAAGGCCGTTTAACTGGTGTGGTCGACAGCTCAGGTCTGTTGACTGAATATGTCTATAACAAGAATGATTTACAAACCAAAGAAATCCGTTATGCCACTGCAGTGAGCAGTGCAGGATGGCTTGCCAACGGGGTGGTGAGTAAAAAACGCGTCGAAGAGATCCGTCCTGCAGTTGCTGGCCTTGACCGGGTGGTGGAGAAGAGTTATGACAGCAGTAGCCGACTGATCAGTGTTAAACAGGCCAATGGTTTAATCACTGAATATAGCTATGACAGCTATGGCAATATCACTCAAACTAAAGCGGGCGACCGGATCAGTCGTTACTTCTATAATAAAGATAACCTGCAGGTGGCTGCCTTAGATGCTGAGGGCTATCTGGTTGAAACGGTTTATAACAGTGCCGGCCAAAAAATCCAGGTGAACCGTCATAGTAAAGTCACAACCGAGAGCTTGCGTGCGACCGGGACGTTGGCACAGCTCAAACCAACTGGTACAGATAACACGATACTGAGCAGTTTCTATTTCTATGATGCGCAAGGACAACTGATTGGCACAGTGGATGAAAAGAAATTCGTCACGGCCTATTTATATAATCAAAAAACCAATAGCGTAACTACACGGCAGTATGCCTTGGCAACGACAGCAACGGTGGCTAGTACCAGCGTGTGGACGGATATTATTAAGTTACCTGCAGGTAATACCTATCAAGACAGCATTAAATCTTACGATCTTCAAGGGCGTTTGATAACAGTGGTCGATCCCCGTCAGGGAACTACCAGCTATGTCTATGATGAGGCGGGTCGTCTGATCAAGGAGACTCTAGCTGCAAGTACAGCCAATGAACGTGTTGCCTATACCCGCTATAACGCTTTTGGTGAAGTCACTCAGGTATTAAGAGGCGAAGCTGCTAATCAATTAACGACCGGGATGACGGCTGATCTGGTTGAACAGACCTATAACCAGTATGCGATTAAATCCTTCTATGACGCTGCGGGCAGAAAAACCCAGGTCATGAGTGCAGCAGGGCAACTCACTACCTTCTATTATGATAAAGCAGGCCGCCTGACCCATCAGATCAATGCCGAAGGTAATGTGGTTGAAACCGGCTACAGCCTGTTTGGTGAAGTTGCCAGCAGCACGCAATATAGCAAGAGCCTGACTACGACAGCTACGGATCTGGCGGGTGCAGCAGTTCCGAGTGCATTGGCGAATGCGGTGGGTATCGGTAAGAGCCTCAAAGGGGGTGAGCTGACCACGACCTTTAGTAGTTTGGTGACTGCGATTAAAGATGCGACCAAGGATCGTATTGAAAAGCTTGAATATGACAAGCTGGGCAAGGTCAGTAAAAAGACCGATGGGCTCTCTAATAGTATCGCATCAGTTTATAACCTGTATGGTGAACTGGAACAACAGACCCAACAGGTGACTTTAGGAACGACCAAAACCACACTACAAAGCAGTTATGTCTATAGCAAACGAGGTGAGTTGAAGAGCACCATTCTAGACACCAGCGGCTTAAAAAATACCACGCTTAAACAGTACGATGCCTATGGCCGTGTGATCACGGAAACCGATGCCAACGGCAATGTTACCCGCTTGGATTATAGTCAGGATCAGGGTCGTACCATCCAAGTGACCTCAGCGGATAATGGGGTAACTAAAACCACTTATGATGCCTGGGGACGCCAGCTTAGCGTCAGCGTAAATGACAACCTGACCAGTTATACATACAATGATCAGACGAAGACTCTGACAGTTAAAAGCCCGGAAGGCTTGCAAACCACCACTCAATATAATGAGTTTGGTGATGTGATGCAGGTCACACAAGCCAATCAGGGTAAAAGCACTTATTTATATAATGATGATGGACAAAAGATCAAAGAGACCAATGCGGTAGCGGCGATCACCAACTATGTATATGACAAGAAAACAGGATTATTAAGCGAAAGCACCGATGCGGTCGGGGTGAAGACCAGCTATTACTATGACAATGCCAACCGGATTATCTCTCAGATTGTTACATTGTCTGCAACTGAGAGTCAGGAAACCAGCTATAGCTATGATGGCTTAGGACAGCGTCTTGAAGTCACGGAAGCCAAGGGCAGTGCCAATGAGCGGGTAACCCAGTATGGCTATGACAAGGCCGGGAAGCTGATTTCAGTTACTCAGGATGCCAAGGGCCTCAAACTGGTGACCAGCTATGAGTATGACGAGACTGGACGTCAGGTGAAGGTAACCGATAAGGGCCTGACCACGGTGTATACTTATGATGCGCTGGGACGACGGATTTCCGAGGTGAAAGACCCGACGGGTCTGGCCTTAAAGGTTGAGTACCGTTACGATGCCAATGGCAATGTCACGCGTAAGATTGATGAGGCGGGCAATAGCAGCTGGTATGTCTATAACGCGATGAACCAGTTGGTCTATACCATTAATAGTCTGGGCGTTGTCAGCGGATCTGTTTATGATCTCAATGGCAAAGTGATTGCCCAGTATCAATATACCGCCTTACAAGATGTGAGTAGCTGGACGACCAAAGATATCGTGACTGCTGCTAATGTAACGGTCAGTAAAACCACGGCCAACCTGACCCGCTTTGTTTACAATAAAGATGGGCTGGAAATCTACCGGATTGATGCCGAAGGTGCAGTGCTTGAAACCCAATATAATGAGCTGGGTAAAGTTGCACATGCCATTCGGTACGATAAAGTTGTTAACCTGACAGGTGAGGCATTAACTGCCGATACGATCAAGACGGCCCTCACCACTGCCAAAGCGTCTGCTCAAACCCAGTCTTACTATTACGATGCCTTGGGCCGGGTGATTTACAGCATGAATGCGGCGGGTTATGTAACCCGTAATGACTATGATAAATTGAATCGTATTATTAATGTGCTGGACTTTAGAGTTGCGACTACATTGGCCCGTAGTAGCACTTTGGCGCAGATGGATGCGGTCTATAAAGTCAATCCATTGCCCGCTTATTTTATCCACTATATGTATTATGACAAGCTGGGCAGAAAGATCTATGACTTGGATAAGAATTCGGTTCTGACCCGTTATCGCTATGATGAACTGGGTAACCTGACTGCTAAAAAAGAAACAGCCATTCTTTATACATCCCTACTTGATTTACTGAAAACCAAAGATGCAGCAGGTAACTTAAGTGCCCGACCACCTGCCACCATTGAAAACTATGATGCTGGCTTGGCGTTGTTGACCGATGCCCAATACCGCGAGACCAATTACTATTATGACAAGGTCGGCCGGATTGCCTACCAGATCGATGCGTTGGGTAATGTCACCCGATATAACACCAATGCAGCTGGACAGATTACCAATACTGTCAAGTACACCACTGCTTTGGCGGCACCGCTAAGCCGTAGCAGTACGCTGGCCGAGCTGAATACCCTCTATCTGTCTTCAACGCCACCCGCCTATACGGTGACGGGTACCTTCTATGATGCGGTAGGACGTAAGGTCGTTGATTTTAACGAAATGAACCTGGTGACTCACTATAGCTATGATGCTTTAGGCAATGTGGTGAGTCAAAAAGTGACGACAGTCACTGTCGGGGAATTATTAGATCTGCTCAGAACTAAAGATGCCAATGGGGTCTATACTTCGGCCAGACCGGCTACCACACTTGCGAATTGCAATGCGGCAATCTTGCTGTTACCTGCGAACAAAATGCAGGAAACTCAATATTTCTATGACAAGGCGGGACGACGCAGCCATGATGTTGATGCGCTAGGTTATGTCACGGCTTATAGCTACAATGCACAAGGCCAGCAGACCTCGGTTAAACAGACTGCCCTGAACAGTGATGCCATTTTAGATTTACTCAGAACTAAGGATACGGCAGGTAACTTTACGGTCCCGCGTCCGGCATTGACAGCAGACAATCTGGATAAGGGCATTAAACTGCTGGCTGCGACCAATTACCGGGAAACCAGTTCTTATTATGATAAGGATGGACGACTCAGTTACCAGATTGATGCACAGGGCTATGTGACCCGTTACAGTTATGATGCCTTTGACAATATAATAAGCACGGCACGCTTTAATGCAGCAACCAGCTTAAGTCGTAGCAGTACACTGGCACAGCTGGATGCCAGCTATAACATAGCGACTTTACCTGAGCATGCATTCACCCAGTATGCTTATGATGCACTGAACCGTAAGGTCAAGGAAACCGATGCGCAGGGTAATACAGTTGAAACCGGTTATGATGCCTTTAACAATGTCATCTGGGTCAAAGATAAACTCGGCAATAAGGGCTATTTCTACTACGATGGCCTTAACCGGAATACGGCAAAAATCGATCCTGAAGGTTATATCACTTACTATTATTACGATACATTTGGTAATCAGACCATTGAACGAAAATACTTATCACCAGTGAATGCACTGGATAAGATTGAAGGCAGCAATGGTTTATATACTAGCGTTAAGATACTCGCAAGCAGTACGGAAGTTGCACCCACCACTCAGCCTTATTTGAACTTTGGTACTGTATATACGCACGTCGTTTACCAGTATGACAAGTTAAACCGTAAGATCCGCATCACTGATGTCTCGGGGGCCTATGAAGCCTATACCTATACGGATGGGTCAGCTCAGCCTGCCACTTACCGCAATAAACTGGGTGGAGTGTATAACTACAGCTATGACAAACTGGGTCGACTGATCAAGGAAACCCTGCCTGAGCCATCGGCAGGTAACCCGGTCACGCATCTGTATGAATACGATGCCTATGGTAATAAAACCAAACAGGTGGAAGCGAGCGGGCTGACTGAGCAGCGGGTTTCGGTCTATCAATACGACAACCTTAATCGCCTGACGGCCAAGATTGCAGAGGCAGTCAGCACGGTTCAGTTACAGGTCAAGGATGCGACTAAGCCGTATTTAAAAGGCAAGGTTGAGACCACAAGTAGTGTTGCACAAGAAAGCTATCAATATGATGGTTATGGCAACCAGATCTTAAAAACCGAGGCCAACGGGGCCAAGACCTTTAGCTATTATGATAAGAATGCGCGCAAGATCGCAGAAGTAAATCCGCTGGGTGGCTTGACCCGCTGGGAATACAATGCAGCGGGGTTAGTGACCAAGCTGCAAAGCTATGAAACGCCGGTCAGCTTGCCAGCACAGGCCGGAGGTGCTGTACCAGTGACACCATCAGGCAATGTGCGTGTAGTTGAATATGGCTATGACAAGGTCGGCCGCCAGACCAGCGTGCTTAGCCCGAATATCGCAAGCTATGAATATGATAGTCAGGGCAAGGGTGCACTTATCACCCAGAGTGCGATTGAAAAGACCTATTACGATGGCAATGGCAATATCATTCGGGTTGAGGATGGCAAAGGTAATAGTAGTTATGCGTACTATGACAAGGCAGGTCGCAAGATTCTGGCTATTGACCAGGAAGGCTATGCGACCAGCTGGAGTTATGGCAATGACACGACGTCTCAACTGAATATCCTGACCGAGATCAAGTATGCCAAGAAACTGAGCCGTGCTGTCACGGGTACAGATACCTTAACGAGTCTGACTGCTTTGCTGGTTAAAGATGCAGATAATGACCGCACCACCGTGAGTACTTATGACAAGCTAGGGCGGGTGATCAAGACCGAGCTGCTTAATGTCAGTTATAGTGATGGTGGTGTGCTTAAAACAGCCAACAGCGTGACGTACTTTACCTATAATGCACTGGATAAGCTGCTCACCAAGAAAGAGGGTGCAGGCGAAACCCTCAATATCACTTATGACACGCTGGGCCGTGAGAGCATTCGGACCTTCGGTAGTTATACTGACAGTAAAGGTGTTACTCTCAAGCAGCGCATCTCCAGTGTCTATAACGGACTGGGACTGTTATCAAGCAGTGCAGTACTGGGCAGCAATGATGCGGTCAGTACCGATGACCGGGTGACCCAGTATAGCTATGACAAGCTGGGCCGACTGACCCAGGAAACCGATGCCAGCCTGAGCCATAGTGTCAACTATGGCTATGACCTGATGGGGAACCGCACCTGGACCAGCAATAGCCGTAAGGCCAACGATGGCATAACCAAGTATGATGAAACACTGATTGAATATAACCTGCTGGGTAAGGAGATTACCCGCCAGACCAATGAAGGTAGTCTCCCGACCGGTGCGACTGCGATCAGCTGGAAGACCCTGGAGGAACGTGAAACCCGCTATAACGTGTTTGGTGAGATTACCGGCAAACGTCTGGTCAAGACGGATAGCACTACCAAGAGCACGGACTCATGGCAAGAAGTCACTGAATATAACAATCAGGGTAAGGTGTGGAAGAGCAATGCCAATAATGGCGTGACCCGTTATTACTTATATGACCGCAATGGCAATGCGACCTTGCAGCTGGATACCACGGGTACGGGCATCACTGCCAAGAGTGCTGATCAGCTTAAGGATCTGACCGGGGTCAGCTATACCGAAACGGTGTATGACAAGCGTAACCAGGTGGTTGAGGTTCGGGAGCCGAAGTTTAACCAGGACAAGCTGGACACCAGCTTAAACCTGTTTGGTCAGACGGTTTCACGGACGGTGGACAAGTCGACGGTGAGCCTGACCGACAGTGCCAGCAAGCTGAGCTTTAGTGCCGAGACCCAGAAGCTGAGCATTCAGGCCAATGCCCAGGCGAAGCGTGTGATGATCAAGTACTGGCCGAAGGGTAGTACGGCTACCGTGAGTAATACCCTCACTGTTGATATGCAGGCAACCACCACAGCAGGCCAGTTCGTGCTGGATATTGGGGCGATTCAGGCCAATATCGACTATAGCTATAGTTACAGCAGCAGTGATGCGACCGGTAAGGTACTGGACAGTGGTACAGGGGCGATCAAGCGCTCTGTGAATGTGGTGGATGTATTCTCGGGTGGGACGGTAAGTGCTAATCCGGCTGCCACGGCGACGGGTAACGGTGTGGCGAACACCATGGGCGTGGTGGCAGTTGATGTATTTAATGATTATAAATTACCGATTACCTTGATAGGCAATAAAGGAGAAAAAGTTACTGACAGTACTGACAAGCACGAAACTTGGGTTACGGTTTATTATGAAGAAGGGATTGTATTAGAAAAAATTCAGGTTGCTCTTCCATCACAGTTAAAAGGCTTTGGGGATGGGAACTTTGAGGTTGAGTTAAGCATTGATGGGCAGGTGTATAAAAAGAGTGTTGCCTCAGGCAGCAGTCTGGTCGAGATTGCGCTAGATAACAATACCGATAAATTCCTGGGTGGAAAAACTTATACCGTCAAGATTTATAAACGGACTTCGGCGACTACGACTGAACTGGTGATGAACACCACCAATAAGGTGACTGATAAGATCGCATCTTCAATTGCGAGGAAATCACGTTGGAGTGAGCAGCCTCCATTGTATTATGCAGAGATTGGACAGTTACTGATCTGGGAACCTAGAACAATTGAACAGGAAGGCACCTTAAATAATTATAGTCAGTTAATGATGAAAAATATCCCGACCGGGACCAGTCGGGTTGAGGTGAAATATAAGGTTGCTGGGGCAAGCCAGTGGAGTACCTTAACCAATAGTGCCACTTTATATAATAATACCGCTGGATGGTACAAAGCCGGGTTAAATACGTTAGAGAATAACACGTTATATGACTATCAATATTTGGCGTATAGCGCGAAAGGAGAAATTTTAGGGGGTGGGCAAGGTGTTATTAATACTGCACTGAATCAGGCTACGATCACCCAGAAGGCACTGGCTGCTACAGATTTGCCGAGTGTTTATATTGATAAGAAAGAAACAGTGAATACTAGGCAAGATGTTACTGCTAAATTCTCCTATTCAAATAATGATTTTAAAAATAATTACCATAAAGTTAACTCATCTATTATTACAACAAATCAAGATATATATCAGGGAATTCCAAAATTTAAGATAAGGTATGAGGTTAATACCGAGTCTTTGAAGGGGTATGGTAGTAATTTTATTTTAAAAGCTAGTCCAATATATAATGGATCTGATATAGCAGTATCAACTAAAACTAGTTTGAGTTCGAATTCTACAACCTTATTTGAAGTTGAACTTACTGATGAAGATTATCATCAAAATTTAAATAAAGAAGGCGATGGAAGTGCAATATTTGTTACTACCCTTATGGTCGAAATTAATGGTAGTTATATACCAATAGGTTCTGGACTTGAAATAGTTGACTCGTTGGTAGAATATCCTGCTCCAGAATTTCCTCTATATAGCTATCTTTCAAGACCAAATAATTCTTTAACTATGTTCGGTCCTAGTTATAAGGCATTAAGAATTATTAATCAACCAGTTGAATCGACGCATGCGATTTTTTACTACAGAGAGTTTGGTACAAATTCTCCCTTTTCTATGTCCTTTGCTGGGTATAGTTTTGATTTAAAGCCCGATGGTGTTTTTGATTTTTATATTGATAATTTTGCAGAAAATAAAAAATATGAAATCCAATATCTTATTTATAAAGGTGTTACGATTGTTAATCGACAACAAGGAGTGTTAGAAACTACTGAGGATGGGGTAAAGGCTAGTCTGACTCCACTTAATTATGGCGGAGATGGCTTTGCTTTGTTTGCCGAATCTCGTGTGAACTTTATGGATCAATTTTTAGCAAATAAGTACAATAACCAGTTTGCTAAACTCAAAGTAAGAAAAATAGGCACAACTGATTGGGAAAATATATCCTTAACAAGTTATATGCCAACACAAGACACAAGAATTTTTAACTCTTTTGCTTGGAACTATGGAACTCGTACAGGTGACTACGAGTTTCAGCTAGATTCATTTAATGGCACCACTGAAACCACACCATCGGGCAGTATCATCGGTAAATTGCGCTTGGGAAGTCAACCCAAAGTTCTGAGTTATATCCCTAAATCTTTTGTACAGAACCAGATTACCTTTGCAGGCCAGCCTACCGGCAGCAGTAAAGTGACCGTTAAATATGGTACAGCCGCAGGTTTGCTTAATAAAACCGCAGTATTAACCGTAGGAAGCGATGGTAAAGCCATTCTGGATGCCACCGATCTTGCTGAACAGAACCTGTTAGGCAGTACCACGGTTTACTATAGCTATGAAACCACCAATGACTCAGGCAAACTGCTTAACCGTGCCACAGGCTATGTCAATGTCGGGGTGGGTGCTGGTTCAGGCCAACATACTAACCAGCTGAATGACAGCTGGCTTGACTTCCAGCCTGCCCAGAACAACGGCAGCAAGATGGAACTGTTCTACCGTAAACGTCAGGTCGATGCCAGTGGTAACTTTGTTTCAGATCTGGTCAGTGCTGATATCAACAGCGATGCCTACTGGGCCAGCAGTAACCAGTTCCAGAAAGTCAGCCTCACTCCTTCAAGTGGCATTTATCGCTGGAACTTAAATGATCTGGTGCCAAAGTCAGGCTTTGAAAACTACGAGTATTTCTACCAGCTCTATGACAGTGCGGGCAAGGTAATCGCCTTTGTACCGGGTAAGCTCAGTATTGACAGTAAGGGCAACGGTAGTAGCCAGCAAAACAAGTGGGTGATTAATGGATCCGGTGACCGTGCCAGCCAGATTGTTAAATCACAGGCCTACAATGCCTTTGGTGAAATCATCAGTGAAACCGATGGCAATGGCAATACCAGTAGCCTCAGCTACAACACCATGGGTAAACTGATCAAGAAGGTTCTCCCTACAGTCGATATCCGTAAGTCAGATGGTACGGTTGTACAAGGCACCCCAACCCTTGAGTATGGCTATGACTTAAGTGGCCGCTTACTGACCAGTAAAGATGCCAATGGCAACATCAACAAGCAAAGTTACTTAAACGGACGTAACCTTGAAACCGGGGATTGGCTGGTTGAGAAAGAAACCCATGCCGATACTGGTGAGGTCAGTAATTTATATGATGTTTATGGCAACCTGATTGAACAGTCCAATGCACTGGGCGTTAAAACCGGCTATAGCTACGATATCAATGGCAACCTGATCCAGATCACCCGTGCAGCACGAACCGCGGGGACAGTAGGTGCGACGCACATTACTTCGGGTGGAGTACAAACCAGCCTTATCGACACCTTCACCTACGATGAACTAGGGAATCGCCTGAGTGCAACCAATGCACTGAAGAATACCACCACCACAGATTATGATGCCTTAGGCCGTGTGGTACAGAGTAAAACCGCTGAAGGGGTAACTACCAAAGTCGATTATGTTTACGATGCGACAATTAGCAATCTTAATAGTAGTAAGGGCGGCATTAGACGCACGGAAACAGATGGGCTCGGTAAAACCCTGGTCGATGAACAGGACTACTTTGGCCGGACCATCAAGCATACCGACAAGGGTGAACATGTCTTTACCTATACTTATAGCGCAGGTGGCTGGCTTACTAGGCAAATTAACAGCCAGGGCCAGAGCCTTGACTATAGCTACTACAGCAATGGTTCGCTCAAGGAAATACGGGATACCGCACTCAACCTGTTAACCTCTTATCGTTATGATGATAACGGTAACCGGATTGAAGAACGCTATCAGGAACTCAATGGCAAGGTGGGCGAGCCACGGGTATTCCAGAATGCCTTGATCAACTACGATAGCTTAAACCGTAAGATCAGTGTGCAGGACCAGTCCTTCAATATTCATTATGAATATGATGGCAATGGCAATATCGTGCATATGCTGGCGAACTACCGTGATGCTGTAAATGCTGCACCGAAGATTCAGGATTTCTGGTACAGCTATGACAGCATGAACCGCTTTATCATCAGCATGGGTGTGCTGAATAGTACAGCGAAGAAAGTAGAGCGCGGCAATACTGGTATTGCGATTAGCTATGACAAGCTGGGACAACGCTTGACAGCAGATTATGGTAAAGATGCACTGAACTCGACCAAGGCACATAAAGAAAGCTATAGCTATACCACTGATGGCTACCTTGAAACGGTGAAGAATGCAGATTACTCAAGCACAGGTACTCTAGGTACCCAATACACGATATCTACCCGTTATAACGATGCCTTGGGCCGGGTAACCCAATATACCGATAACAATGAAAACAGTGCGACGGTCTATCAGACCACCACGACCACCTATAGCAAAGATAACCAGATTACCGAGCAGAAAAAAGAAGGCGGTACTGGTGCGGGTACAACGAAATATACCTATCTTGCAGATAAGGCGACCCTTGACAAGACGGTGATGACCCCGACTTCAGGTTCCATCCAGACCACTCAATATGCTTATGAATGGTGGGACAGTGCCAAGCAAAGCAAAATCACCACCACGGTAGATGGTTTAAAGGGTGAAACTAGCCTGAGCTATAACATCAATGGCCACCTGAGCGGTTTTGTGGATGACAAGAATACACAGAATAAACGGACAGCAACGTATATCAACAACTCACAAGGGATGGTGTTACAGCGAAACGAGCTGATCAATAACACCATGAACCGTTACCGTAACTTCTACTATGTCAACGGGCAACGTGTAGGTGACTTGAGTAATGATGGTCCATCGCGTGAAGACTACGTACAGAACCTGCAAAACAACCGTGCGACAGCCACTCAGGCCAAAGACTTTAAACCGATTTCATCGGCGGACTTTGACCAGAACTTTGAGCCGATTAATGCGCAGTATCCATCGAGTGCATCGACCAGTTATGTGGTGAATAACGGGGATACCTTACAAAGCATTGCGTTGTCGGTTTGGGGTGATGCTTCGATGTGGTACATGCTGGCTGATGTAAATGGCTTGAGTGCGACGGACAAGTTAACTGCAGGACAGGTATTAACGGTTCCGAACAAGGTCACCAACATCCATAACAACAGTGAGACGTTCCGGCCTTATAACCCAGGAGAGGCGATTGGGAATACCCAGCCGACAGTACCGAGCCCGCCACCGCCACCGAAGCCGAAGAAGAAGTGTGGTGGTATTGCCCAGATTGTAATGATCGTGGTGGCGATTGTGGTGACCATTTATACCGCAGGGGCTGCATCAGCAGCATTAGGTGTATTGGCTAGTGGAGGAACCATGGGAGCTGCTGCAGGGGCTGCAGGAGCTGCAATAACAAGTGGCTCAGCTTTTGCATTGGGAAGTACAGCTTTACTTGGAGGAGGGCTTGTAGCTGGTACTACTACAACAATTTCTTTGGGTGCAGCAATTGGCGGATCTATGATAGGTGCAGCCGTGGGAAGTGCTGCATCTCAACTGGCTGGTCAGGCAATGGGTGTTGTGGATAGTTTCTCATGGTCACAAGTGGGTATTTCTGCTCTTACAGCAGGTGCTACAGCAGGCGTTGGCGGAGCATTGGCTCCTGTAGCTGGAACAGCTGGAGCAACTGCGACACAAGGTAGTTGGGCAAGCGCAGCGAAGACGGCTATTAATAATGGTGGTTGGGTCGCTAAAGGAGCTGTGTACGGGGCTGTCAGTTATGGATCAACGTACCTTGCCAACCAAGTGTTTGGGAATAACCAGAGCTTTAGCTGGGCATCACTAGGTTCATCGATTGTAGGTTCAATTGCAGCAGCTGGAATGGGGGCGAAAGGAGTATTTAATAGCCTAGGAGCTACAGCAAGCCCATATGCCTACTCTTTAGCAGGTGCTAATGCAGCAGCAGTGATTGATGATAAGTGGTTTGGTGGAGCGAAACCGGATTACTTAAATGTATCAATGGCAGCGATCGCAAATACAGTAGGGCGCCAGTTTGGGGAAAATGCTGATGGATGGTTTGCTGATAGTAAGACTAATGATTTGGTTGCTAACTTTAATGAAGAAGAGTTCCTGCGTCAGGAAGCTATTCGTTCCAAAACTAGACCTTTATTAGTGGATGCCAGTTATAAAAGTGGAACGGCCTCCGACACAGTATATATATTACCGACTATCCAGGTCTCAGCTAGTGAGAAAACACCATGGATAGATGATGATAATATGCTTTATGCGCTTGAGGGAGCTAAAAGCTTCTTCCAAAATCGTGCACAAGCATTAGAGGAATGGGGTAGCGCTTCTGTACCATTTCAATATTCATGGGCTACACCAACAATAAATACAGGTAATCCTAGACTGGATCGATATTATTTCCAGCCGATAAATAATGCATTTAATACAGTATTAAATGCTGGATGGAACACCTTAAAATTGGCAGGTAATACAGCAGCAATTGTATCAAATTTACCTGCTGCTGGATTTAGTATCATTAGCGGTGATTATGAAGCATCCCAACAGTTTTATGAGGATTTGTACTTATCTAATCCTTTGACAGCTTCTATTGGTGGCGTAAGGAGTGGACTCAGATATTTAGGCGATGTAAGGGAATTTAATAAAGCTACTGTTATTGGCCGAACCATTGGAGCTAACCAAAGAGGTAGCGCTAGCCTTGGTTTGTTGAATGACATTCCAGTTGGTAGTACCACTGGTGAAGTGTTGACAGCATCAATGCCAGCTCCTCCAATAAAAGCTTTATATCCAAGTACAGCAAGTACACGAGTTAAAGCACCATTTGTTAGTACTGCATCACGTACTTTACATTTCGACAATATTGATAGTTTTAATAGGGCAGCGAATAATCCAGTTCCAAATACGTCTTATAAATATGGTGGTGTTACATGGACTACAGATAGCCAAGCTCGTGTTTCAATGATTGAAGGGGAGGTTTCATTGAAGAATCATAGACGTTATGTTACTTCTGGTGAACCAAATGCAACAGTAATTGGCTATAATGGTGCTTTGGAAGATGTTGGTTTTCATTTTATTGGTAATCAATTTGATGGGCCAATAAATAGACTGAATGTAGTTCCTGGGAGTGGCCGTTCTGTTACACTATCAGATGGAACTTCATTGAAAAACTTAAATCAGAGTCGTTATAAAACAGACTTTGAAAATCCTGTAGCTGAAATTTATAGGCAAACAGGTAAAAATGTTCCTGTTAAGATTGAAGTGGTATACAAGCGTAATAATACCTCTGATAGGCCTGATGGATTTGTAACTATGTACCAAAAAGCAAATGGTAGATGGGAAGATGTATCATTTGAAAATAAAGCTGGGGGATAAATTGTGAATTTATTATATCAATCAGAGCTTTTAAATATAATTGTCCAAGAAATTGCTTACGTTGCCCCTAGAAACTGGGAGCAAGTACTTTATTACACGGAGAGATTAGACGATCAAGATATTGGGATAAGGAATAAATCTACTGCCGAATGTTGGATTGGCAAAGAGAAGACACCTTATGATAATTCGAAAGGTCCCCCATTAAGAGCTTCTATGGAGCTATTTGAAGCAATAAATAATTTATATAAAGAAGCTCACAACTGTGGAAATATATGGTGTGGCTTACTTTTGACCATTAATAAAAATGGTAAATACTCTTCTAAGTTTTATTATGAAGGAACTCCTCTTCTTGATGGTAATGATAAGGAATTAGATGAAAGAATGAATGATTTAAGATCTTAATTAATTAAATTTAGCCTAAATATCTTTTTTAAAATTTTTAGATATTTAGGCTTTTTTATATACCACAATTTAATTATTTCATGGAAATAAATAATATTTTACTATTCTAAATAACTAGATGTGTAAACTATTACTTCTATTAATTTTTTAAGAGTAGAAAAATTTTACTAATAAATGCATGTTTATTAATAATTCAATGAACTATTTTTAATTTTTAAAAATTATGGCACTAAGTCATTAAAACTTAATGCCATAATTTTAAATAAAAACAATAAAATTTTTACTTAATTTTTTTAAAGATAAAGTCATTAATCTTATGACCTGACTCAATACCACGGCGTTCAAACTTAGTCACTGGGCGCCAGTCTGGACGTGGGTAGCTATTGCCTTTACCTGCCAAGTTTTCAAGATCTGGACGATTATCTAATACATCTAGCATCCATTCAGCATACGGTTCCCAATCTGTTGCAGCATGGAACGTACCACCAAGCTCAAGCTTTTGTTCAACCAATGGCATACGCTCATGAGCAACAAAACGACGTTTGAAATGACGTTTCTTTTGCCAAGGATCTGGGAAGTAAAGCTGAACACAGTTAATGCTGTTGTCTGGCATTTCACGTAGAACCTGAATCGCGTCTGCATCAAGTACACGTAAGTTTTTAACTTCTGCTATACCTGCTTCATATAGGCATTGAGCAATACCTGGTACATGGACTTCAATACCCACATAGTTGCGTTCAGGGTTCGCTTTTGCCATAAGTACTAACGAACGACCCATACCAAAACCGATTTCAACAGTTAATGGACGCTCTGGGTGTTCGAAGTGTTGACGTAGGTCACCAACAGGATATTCCAAAATTAAATCGCGATGTTGTTCTAATGCCGTGCGTTGAGACGTATTAAGTGGTGCTGAACGACGCATAAACGTCACAATTTCACGGTGTTCAGGCAAATTGTCTAAGTCTGCAATTTGCGTTTCTAACTGATCGATCGACATAACCTTGGCAATATTGAAATTCAAATGCGGTATTTTAAGTCTTCATGGGATCAAGTCAAATGTTTCGGTGTTTTTCTTCATGTAGATGTCATGATCAATATTTACTCTAAGAGACTAATTAAAACTCATATGAACACTTTTACTCATGAAAACTTTTCAATTAAGAACACTTTCGGTCTTTTTAAGTGCATTAGGTGCATTTTCATATAGCTCAGTTGCTCAAGCACAGCTCATGTTTAGCCAATATGTGGATGGCAGCAGCAATAAAAAAGGCTTGGAAATTTATAATCCAGATGGCGCTACAGTTAATTTAGCCGATTATGAGATTCAACAGTTTAATAATGGTGGTACAGCAAAGACTGTGGCTTTTCGTTTACAAGGCACGCTCGCGAGTAAGCAGAAGTTTTTAGTGGGGCGCTCAGAGTTACAAACTGAGCTTGGAAGTAAAGTAAATCAGGTCGCTGCTTTATCTTTTAATGGAGATGATGCGGTTGTACTTGTTTATAAAGGTACGCCTGTAGACCGTTTTGGCCGTATTGGTGAACGTCCAGCAGCGGGATGGGGGACGGCAGTTTCAAGCTTGGGAAATAGTTTTAAGCGTATTGAAACAGAGAATCCAGCTTTAAGTGTTGATGCAACCGCAGCATTTGATTTGGATCATTCATGGTCGGCTTGGACAAACCGAAATGATTTTTCAAATTTATCGGGTTCTACAACTCAGCCTCCTGTTGAAACAGTAAGTTGCTCAAGCTCAGATACAGCCATTGCTGACTTGGCGACAGCAACTCAAGACCAGACTTATACTGTGCGTGGTGTGATTACAGCTGATTATCGTTATGCCAATGGCTTCTCTGGTTTTTATGTTCAGACGCCAGACACTAAAGCACGTGCAAATGTCAGTAATGCCATTTTTGTTTATATTCCAAATAGTAGCGCTGTAAAAGGTGGGCAAGTTGGCGATGAAGTTATTTTACGTGGTCGTTTAACATCTTATCAAAATCAGCTACAAATAGATCAATTACAACAAGATATTCAAACCTGTAATAGCAATATGGCAAATCAGGTTCAGCCGATTAGCCTCGAACTTCCGTTTGCTAGTTTAACAGGTGGCTCAGTTAATTCGCCACAGCGTTATCAAGGTATGTTGGTCAAATTACCTCAGACTTTAACGGTGAGTGAGAACTATAATTATGGTCGTTATGGTGAGTTATCGCTGAGTTTAGGCCGTTTATATATTCCAACCAATTTATATCCAGCGTTATCTCCTGAAGCTAAAGCTCTAGCTCAGAAAAATTTATTATCGAAAATTATTTTTGATGATGGTTATAACAATCAAAACCGTACACCATGGTTACCAAGCAATTTTAGCGCTGCCAATACGCTACGTTCGGGTTATCAACTTAAAAATGCTGAAGGTATTTTAGAATATCGTTTTAATGGTTGGCGTGTACAACCTGTGCTTGGACGTAATCAGCCTGAAGTTATTACTCAAACAAACCCGCGTCAAAGCGTCCTTACTAAAAATGCTAATCACATTCGTGTAGCTTCATTTAACGTTTTGAACTATGACAATGGCGCAACAGGTTTCCCAACAGAGCGTGGTGCGACAACACAAGCTGAGTTTGATAAACAGCATCGTAAAATTGTGAGCGCATTAAAAGCGATTGATGCCGATGTTTACGGTTTAATGGAAATTGCGAACAATGGTTATGGGCCTAACAGTGCAATTGCCAATTTGACCAAAGCTTTAGGTAGCGATTGGAAATATGTGGTTCCTGAAAATCTAGACCGTTTAGGTGGTGATGCAATCGCAGTTGCTATTATCTATAACAGCAAACGTGTTAAGCCTTTAAATAAACCTGTTGTGCTTGATTTAGGCGACAAGAACCGAACAACTTTGGCGCAAAGTTTCCAAGCAGTTCGTGGTAATAAAACATTTACTGTTATTCCAAACCACTTGAAATCAAAAAGCTGTAGTGGGGTCGATGCTAGCTCTACTGACGCCGACCAAAAAGATGGTCAAGGCTGCTGGAACCCAACTCGTGTGAAAGCCGTTGATCAAATTGTGCAGTGGCTCGCGAAAAATCCAACTCAAGTGCAAAAGCAAAATGCCTTACTTGTAGGGGATATGAATAGTTACGCAAAAGAAGAACCTATTTTGTCATTTGAAAAAGCGAACTATAAAGTTTTACTTAATGACGCTAAGGTCGGTCAGGGTACTCAGGCGTATAGCTATGTGTATGGTGTTGCGAGTGATGCCAACGGTAATGGTGGAGCAGGTAACTTAGATCATGCAATTGCTGATGCAGCTTTATATCCAAAAGTGGTTCGAACCTTTGCATGGCATATCAATGCAGATGAGCCAACGGTTCTAGATTACAACGAAGAATATAAAACGGATGAGCAAAAGGCATTATTCTATGGTGAAGATGCTTATCGTTCTTCGGACCATGACCCTGTAATTGTCGATCTGGATTTAAATGGAAAAGACTCAAGTCATCCTGACGATGATAAGAAAAATGGGATTTTTGATTTCTTAACTGAATTAGTGAATTGGCTTAGCCAGCTTTTTAAGCGTAATTAACGGAAAAATTGCGTGACGCAAATGTGTTTTATCATATTTTAAACAATCGTCACGCAAGACAACTTGCAAGGAATGACTTTTTGAAGAATATTAGATGGTGTAAGTATTTTATAAGTTTACGCTTTTTTACAATTAAAGAATTGTGCAAACCTTGCAGGTTTTCTAGAAGCAATTTAAAACGTTAATATGAGATAACAAGGATCAGATATGAAATTATATTATTCGCCAGGCGCATGTTCTTTAGCTGCACATATTATTTTAAATGAAATTAATGTTGATTTTGACTTAGAACGGGTAAATTTAAAAACTCATAAAACAGAAAAAGGCGCAGATTATTACGAGATTAACCCAAAAGGATATGTACCAGCTTTAGAAATTAATCCGGGTTTAATGTTAACTGAAAACGTTGCTATTTTACCGTTCCTTGCTCAGCATGATCCTAAACAAGACTTAATTCCTCCATCAGGGATGGGCCGTGCGAAAGTATTGGAATGGTTGGGATATTTGAACTCTGAATTACATGATGCATATGCAGTCTTCTTTGGGGCGCCGTTAACGACTGATGAAAAAAACAAAGCTTATGCAGAAATTGATCGCCTTTTAAAATATATCGATAACTATTTGGCTGAGTCTGATTATGATTATTTGGTAAATGATAATTTCGGCCCAGCAGATGCTTATCTATTTGTTTTAACAAACTGGTCAAACTCAATTGAGCATGATTTAACGCCATATAAACATATTATTGCTCTACGTAATAAGGTAGCAGAACGTCAATCTGTACAAATTGCGATGCGTGATGAAGGTCTAATTTCTTAATCAGTTTTTTAGACTTTAATATAAAAAAAGCCCCTGTATGAACAGGGGCTTTTTTATGCTAAAGATGATTAGTGTTGAGCATCTTTTTTCACATCAGCAGCAGTATTTTCAACAGCTTGGGCAGCATCAGCAGTTGCCTTACGAGCAGTTGCTTCAGTTTTTGCAGCAGCTTCAGCGGTTGCATCAGCAGCATGGTCAGTTGCAGCATCGATTTTTGCAGTAGCATTATCAGTTGCAGTAGCAATATCGCTTGCAGCTTTGTCACCAGCTGATTTGATATCTGCAGTTGCTTGTTGAGCAGCATTTTCTAAGTGTTCACCCGTTGTCGCACCTGTTTCTGGAGCTTTATCTTTATTACATCCAACAAGGGCAACGGTCGCAGCAAGACCTAAAGCAACAAGTAATTTATTCATTGTGTTTTTCCTTCTAATTCATGGCATCCAAATATGGATGTATAAAATATAAACATAAACTAACTGATTAATAAAGATCGAAAATTGTTAAAGAGTTGTAACTCTAATATTAAAAAAGCCTAGCATTTTGTAATGCTAGGCTTGGGTTAAATCATAGTGGTTGGACTAAATTTTATTGCCCAGAACGGATGATGTAATCAAACGCAGAGAGTGATGCTTTAGCGCCTTCACCTGTGGCAATAATGATTTGCTTGTAAGGCACTGTTGTACAGTCACCCGCAGCAAATACACCTTTGACATTGGTTTCATTACGGTCATTCACAATGATCTCACCACGGTTGGTTAACTCAACTTCACTGTCTTTTAAGAAGTCAGTGTTTGGTAATAAACCAATCTGTACAAAGATCCCTGCAAGCTCGACCACATGCTCTTCATCAGTCGTACGGTCTTTATACTTAAGACCAGTCACTTGTGAGCCATCACCTAACACTTCTGTACTCAAGGCATTCATAATTACCGTTGTATTTGGCAAGCTATGTAGTTTGTTTTGCAAAACTTGGTCAGCACGTAATTTTGTATCGAACTCAACCAAAGTTACATGCTCAACAATCCCTGCAAGGTCAATTGCAGCTTCAACACCTGAGTTACCACCACCAATCACCGCGACACGTTTGCCTTTGAATAATGGACCATCACAGTGTGGGCAGTACGCAACACCACGGGTACGGTATTCTTGCTCACCCGGTACATTCATTTCTCTCCAACGCGCTCCTGTTGAAAGGATCACTGTTTTTGATTCAAGTTTCGCACCGTTTTCAAGTTCAACTTCAACCAAGCCATTGATCGTTTGGTTTGCACCGGTGATTTTGCTAACACGTTGCAGGTTCATGATATCCACATCATATTCACGAACGTGTGATTCCATCTCGGCAGCAAACTTAGGACCTTGAGTCTTTTGCACAGATGTGAAGTTTTCAATGTCCATGGTATCCATCACCTGACCACCGAAGCGTTCAGCTACGATACCAGTGTTAATACCTTTACGTGCAGCATAGATTGCTGCTGTTGCGCCCGCAGGTCCACCACCAATCACCAATACATCAAAAGCTTCTTTGGCATTGAGTGCTGCTGCATCTTTTTCAGCTGAGTTGGTATCAAGTTTTGCCACAATCTCTTCAAGGGTCATACGACCTTGGCCAATGTGCTCATTGTCTTGGAACACCATCGGGACAGCCATGATTTTGCGTTGTTCAACTTCGTCTTGGAAGAATGAACCATCAATCATGGTTGCTGTGGTGTTCGGGTTATAAATCGCGATCAGGTTAAGCGCCTGTACCACATCCGGACAGTTATGACAGCTTAAAGAGACGAACACATCAAAGTTGGCTTTGAGGTTTAAACCTTTAATCTGGTTGAGCACTTCATCAGAAACTTTTGGTGCATAGCCAGACACTTGTAACAGTGCCAAGATCAAAGATGTAAACTCATGACCCATTGGTAAGCCTGCAAAGAACACACGAGGTTGTTCACCTGCTTTAGCTACACCAAAGCTTGGACGACGTGTATTGTTGCCATCAAAACGGGCAGTCACTTTATCAGAAAGCTCAGCGATTTCTGTCACTAACTCTTTAATTTGAGCAGCTTTATCTGATTCATCTAAAGCTGCAACTAATTCGATTGGACTTTCTAAACGTTCTAAGTAAGCTTTTAATTGAGTTTTAATGTTTTGATCTAACATCTGTTTTTACTCCAATGCATCCAAATTCTTTCAATAGATGCATAGTACGTTAAAACACAGAATAGGTGAAACAGTATGTTTTTATAGATTTGATCGGTTTTTTGAATGTTGATTGGCACTTATAAATAATATCAAGAAGTTAAAGTGGAATTTGTCTTTAGGTCGTCTTTATTACTCTTTTTTATCTTTTAAAGTGAAAGTGTTTAAAAATTTATATATGTTATATGGCTGTAAAGATTTTATGTCATAACATTAAAAGGTACTTTCATGTCATTGCAACGCGGCATTTATCAGCATTATAAAGGTAATCTCTATCAAGTTTTTTCTGTGGCAAAACACAGCGAGACTGAAGAGCAACTCGTGGTTTATCAGTGTCTTTATGGTGACTATTCAACTTGGGTACGTCCGCTTGATATGTTTACTGAAACGGTTCAAATGGCTGATGGAAGTATCGTGCCGCGATTCAAGTTAATTCAAAGCACTTAACTCAAACGGCTGTCATATAAAATAACGATTTTAAAGGGTGAAGATATGCCAAATACTTTTTTCTTACAAAGAGTTGCAGATTTATATGACACCTTTAAACGACATGATGCCCAGCAGTCAGATCGCTTGCTACGCTATCGAAATATTGAGGCTGAATCTGCAAAACTTCTGTCGCAATTTATCCGAATGCAGCAAGCCAAATCAATTTTAGAAATTGGTACTTCAACGGGTTATTCTACTCTATGGCTTGCTGAGGCTGCACAATCGACTCACGGAAAAGTAACCACGCTTGAAATTGATGCCAATCGTAGTACTGAGGCGAAACGCCATGCGACTGAATTAGCATTAGATGAAGTGGTTGATTTTTGGATAGGGGATGCTGCTGATTATTTAAAAGAAACTCAGGAAACTTTCGATTTTATTTTGTTAGATGCTGAGCGTAATGCTTACGAAAATTATTGGCCCGATTTAAAGCGTCTGATCAAGCCCAAAGGTGGTGTTCTTATTATTGATAAGGTGATTTCACATGCGGTTGAAGTCAGTTCATTCTTATCTTTAATTAAAAAAGATGAAAATTTTATGAGCAGTATTTTGCCAGTAGGCGCAGGTTTAAGTCTGGTGATTTTAAAGTAGATTCGCTTTCTTGATATATTCTTGGCGATAAGCTTGTGGACTACAGCCCTTTACTTTATTAAATGCACGGGTGAAATTGGCAGGATTAGAATAGCCCAGTTCATAGGCAATATGGGTAATGGTAAAGGTAGAGTTCTCTAATAAATCAATGGCACGCTCAGTGCTGATCTGTTGCTTTAAATTTTGAAATTCAACGCCTTGCTGTTGTAAATAGCGTTGCAAAGTTTTGGTCGAAATATTTAATACTTTGGCACATTCCATTAGGGTTGGGACTTGATTGGCTTGTCGTAACATCATGCTAACCCATTCAACAATCTCACCTTGATGATAGATCTTCTGGATTTGTTCCTGACAGCGTTGTTCAACTATTTTTAGACTATGTGCGTCAGCTAGAGGCAAGGGTAGTGCTAATTGTTGCTGATCAATCACCACGCGTATACCTGAAAGCCACGTATAGTTAAAGTGAAAATTAGCTTTTACTAAGGATATGTAACGTTCTTGATAGCTCGGCTCTGGAACACTCAAATACACTTGGTAGCGTTGTAATTGCTGACCAGCCAATTCTAACAGGCTGTAGTAAAAGGCCACGGCAATCGCTTCAATATGAAAAGCCAAACATTGCTTATTCATCTGCAAAATCGGTTCAAATAATAGTTCAACCTTTTGCTGATTGGTCGGAAACTGAATGCTGAGCTTAAAACTCGGCATAATCAGTCTAAAATATTGTGCAATTAGCCTAAGTGCATGTTCCAGATTAGGACTAGTCATTAGTGCATAGCCGACCAGACTATGTGAGCTGAGTTTGATATTTTTACCCAGTTCAAAGGCTAAGTCTTGAGTGTTGGGCAGACTTAAACCCATCTCAATGAATTGTTCAATTTGTTGAATTGATAATAATTCTGTTTTTGCCAGTTCTTGCTGGAATGCCGTCAGTAAATCATTATTGTATTGATGTGTGCCGATTAAAATTTCAATCAGTCGTAAATAATAACGTGATGGAATAACAGGGATCTGTTGCTTCTGCACAAGAAAAACTCAGCAAAGTCTTAAAATGATAATAGCAAGTCTTAAAATGATAATATAGAGGGGCTATGTGCGAGCACAATCAATTCAAGCAAAAAATTTTGTGTTTGATTGGAGTCTCTAATGAATATGCATACTCAACTGGATGTCGAGCAAGCGACAACAACATTTAAGGATAAGAAACGTCATTTATGGCTACTGGGTTTGGCTGTACCGACCATTGCAATGGGTGGGTTAGCAGGCTATCAATTTGGTCCTAAAAAAACTAAAAAATTCTTCGCTTCATTTGGGCCATTATTTATTCATGGCGTTATTCCAGCATTAGATAAACTGATTGGGGAAGACAAGGAAAATCCGCCATTAGACGCAATCGCGGATTTAGAAGCAGATCCGTATTACGCTCGCATTGTTAAACTTTTTATTCCTTTGCAATATGCGACCAATATTTATGGAGCATATTTAGCCAGTCGTAAAAATACACCTCTTGCTGATCAGGTTTTACTTGGAACTTTGGTGGGAATGGTCAATGGGATTGCCATTAATACGGCGCATGAACTTAGCCACAAGAATGGGCAGCTTGAACATTATTTATCTCATTTAGCTTTAGCACCATCGGGTTATAACCATTTCCGAATTGAACACCCTTATGGACACCACCGCCGCGTTGCGACACCTGAAGACCCAGCATCTTCACAATTTGGTGAAACCTTTTGGAAATTTTTACCGCGGACTGTAATTGGCAGCTTTAAATCGGCGATTGAAATTGAAAAAAATCGTTTAGAACGTAAGAAATTGCCTTTCTTCTGTAAGGAAAATGAGCTGATTCATGGCTGGGCAATGTCTGCTGTTTATCATGCAACCATGTTTGCTAAATTTGGTGCGCGTTCGATTCCATTTCAAGTTACTCAAGCTGCTTATGCAGTAACTTTATTTGAATCGGTGAATTACATTGAACATTATGGTTTAAAGCGTGCAAAGAAAGAAAATGGCCAATATGAACGTACTTTGCCAGAGCACAGCTGGAACAATAATAATGTGGTCACCAATCTGTTTTTGTATCAATTACAACGCCATTCAGATCATCATGCCAATCCAACTCGCAGCTTTCAGACTTTACGTCACTTTGAAGATGCGCCGCAATTACCAGCAGGTTATGGTGCAATGATTTTGCCTGCATTTATTCCCTCTTGGTGGTCAAAAATTATGGATGATCGCGTTGTCGAGCACTATAAGGGTGACCTTAGTAAAATCAATATGCATGTTGATGTGAAGGAAAAAATGCTAGAGAAATATATTGGTCAAAATGACGCGGCTTAATAGCCAAAAGATATAAAAACAGATCAGCCCAAGCGGGCTGATTTTTTATAATTAAGCAGAAATACGGAGTCTGTTAAAATGCAGATCAAACTCAAGATATTTGTGAACAAATGCAGTTTTATCATTGGTACGTAACAAATTATTGTAGATAAACTCTGGAACTGGATGGTAGAGCTCACCTGAGCCATTGCTATAGAAAATTTTTAAATAGCGTGAAGAAACATCGTATTTCCAAGAGGTTACAACAACAGATTTTTCCATATAACTACTCCTACTTTTGTTTGATCTTTTAATACATATATAAAGCTCTTTTGTTTCATAATTCGACAGTACTCTAAGTTAAGCAAGCTGACAATTCATAAATGAATCTTGCTATAAATTTATAAGTATAAGAATTGTAAAAAATTAGCTATAAAATTTGAGTAGAGAGTAGGGCTTGGATTTATAAAAATAACCAATAAAAAAACCACCCTAAAAAGGGTGGTTTTCAGACGTATTGGTCTAATCTAAAAAATTAGATTTTACCAACTAGGTCGATAGATGGAGCAAGAGTAGCTTCGCCTTCTTTCCATTTAGCTGGGCAAACTTCACCTGGGTGAGCGTGTACGTATTGAGCAGCTTTTACTTTACGAAGAAGTTCAGACGCGTCACGGCCGATACCACCAGCGTTGAGTTCAACGATTTGGATTTTACCTTCTGGATCGATAACGAAAGTACCGCGGTCAGCTAAACCTTCAGATTCAATAAGAACGTCGAAGTTTTTAGAAAGAGTCCAAGTTGGGTCGCCAACTAATGGATATTGGATTTTTTTGATTTCTTCAGAAGTGTCGTGCCAAGCTTTGTGAGTGAAGTGTGTATCAGTAGATACAGCATAAATTTCAACACCAAGTTTTTGGAATTCAGCGTAGTTGTCTGCTAAGTCACCAAGTTCAGTTGGACAAACGAAAGTGAAGTCAGCTGGATAGAAGAATACAACAGACCACTTACCTTTAAGGTTAGTTTCGTTAACTTCAACAAATTGGCCGTTGTGGTAAGCAGTTGCTTGGAATGGTTTAACTTCAGTATTAATCAAGCTCATCATTGTCTCCATGATTGAGGTTTATATTTAAACTTGTTTACGAGATGTAGAATAAATAAAAATTCTTTATTGGGGAAATAGTATTTTTACATGACTAAAATCGGAAAATTGAATAAGTGATAAATTTACGATTTTTAAGTCCCCAAACACTGTATTCGATTTGACTGCAAAAACATGTAAATCAAATGACAGTTATAGTAAAAGAAACTTGCATAACAACATGAAGTCTACTTAGTCAAAATTCAAGGGTAAAATTTTAAAAAATTAAAAATATATAAAAAACCAAGTGTTTTACCTGAAGGGCATTAGAGCGTAAAATAGAGGATTGTTGTATTTTCAGGAAAATTTGTCTGTGCAGAATGATTTAAATATTGATCAGTGGGTAATGGCAAGAGATCGTTACCGTTTAAATCGTTTGCGTAAAGATAAAAAAGCCAATACAGCAGAGATTGAAAAATTATTTGAACAATCTAATGCCAAAGTAAGGCAGCGATTTGAACGCCTTCCTAAAATTAAACTGAATCAGGAATTACCTGTTTCTCAATATGCTGACCGTTTAATTGATGCGATTCAAAAGCATCAGGTCATTATTGTGGCAGGTGAAACAGGTTCAGGTAAAACCACTCAGCTTCCTCAAATTGCAATGCTAGCAGGTCGTGGTTTAACGGGTATGATTGGGCATACTCAGCCACGTCGTTTAGCTGCACGTAGTGTTTCTCAGCGTATTGCAGAAGAAGTCGGCGAAAAGCTTGGTGAATCGATTGGTTTTAAAATCCGATTTAATGAACAAGGTTCGCAAGATTCAATTGTACGGTTAATGACCGATGGTATTTTGCTTGCCGAGTTAGGCAATGACCGTTTCTTGTCTAAATATGACACGATCATTATTGATGAAGCGCATGAACGCTCACTCAATATCGATTTTATTATGGGTTATTTAAAGCAGTTACTACCAAAACGCCCAGACCTAAAAGTGATTGTGACTTCGGCCACTTTAGATGTAAATCGTTTCAGTAATTACTTTAATAATGCACCTATTTTTGAAGTAGAAGGGCGTAGTTATCCGGTCGAAGTGCTTTATCGTCCAATTTCAGAAATGAATATTGGCGGAAGTGATGACGATGAATTTGATGATTTCGAAGAAAACTTACCTCGAGCAGTCGTACAGGCAGTAGAAGAATGCTTTGCTGACGCAGAAGCAAAAGGTCACCCCGAACATGCCGACATTTTAATTTTCTCAAGTACAGAACAAGAAATTCGTGAGTTGCAGGAAACCTTGCAAAAGTATGGGCCAAGACACACCGAAATTTTACCTTTGTATGCGCGCTTAGCTGTTTCAGAACAACAAAAGATTTTTAGTCCGGGTGGAAAAGGGCGTCGTATTATTATTGCGACCAACGTGGCCGAAACCGCACTTACAGTTCCAAATATTCGTTATGTGATTGATAGCGGTTTTGCCCGTATCTCTCGTTATAACTACCGTTCACGTGTGCAGCGTTTACCAATTGAAGCAATTTCTCAAGCTGCTGCCAATCAGCGTAAAGGGCGTTGTGGTCGTATTGCTGCGGGTGTGTGTATTCGTTTATATAGCGAAGAAGATTTCGTAAGCCGCCCTGAATTTACCGAACCTGAAATTAAACGAACCAATTTAGCGTCTGTTATTTTACAAATGCACAGTTTAGGTTTGGGTGAGCTAGAAAACTTTGATTTTATTGAGCCACCAGATTTCCGTCTTGTAAATGATGGTCGTAAGTTGCTCATCGAGTTGGGGGCACTTAACGAAAAGAAAAATGAGCTGACTAAAGTCGGGCAAATGATGGCACGTATGCCAATTGATCCACGTTTGGCCCGTATGATCGTGGGCGGTGCTCATTTCGGCGTGCTCAAAGAAATCTTAATTGTAGTGAGTGCTTTAGCAGTTCAAGACCCGCGTGAGCGACCAGCCGACAAGCAAATGCAGGCTGACCAAAAGCATGCTTTGTTCAAAGAAGCCGATTCAGATTTTCTGTTTTATTTGAAACTTTGGGATACTTTAAATCCTAAAGGTGAAGCTGGCATGTCTGAAAACAAACGACGTCAGTTTGCTAAGCAGAATTTTTTAAGTTGGTTACGTTTACGTGAGTGGAAGCAGACACACCAGCAATTAGTTGAGTTAGCAGAAGGTTTAAAACTCAGCTTTAATGAAAAAGCTGCGAATTATGAAAACTTGCACCGTGCATTGCTGACAGGCTTATTGTCTTTTATTGCCAATAAAACAGATGAACGTAATACCTTTATGGCAGTGCGTCAGCAAAAAGCTAAAGTTTTTCCAGCAAGTACTTTGCACAAAACCAATACCTCTTGGGTGATGGCTTTTGAGATGGTCGAAACCTCTCAAGTGTACTTACGTACTTTAGCCAAAATTGACCCTGAATGGATTTTGCTTGCTGCACGTGACTTATTGAAATATCACTATTTTGAGCCACATTGGTCTAAGAAAGCTGGGATCGTAAATGCGTATGCACAAATTTCGCTGTTTGGTTTAATTATTGAACCAAAACGCTTAATTAATTTTGAGAAAGTTGACCAGCCCGCTGCACATGAGATTTTCTTACGCGACGCATTAACCACAGGTAATTTGGGTACGATCCCACCATTTTTAAAACACAACTTGCTTAAACTTGAAGAAGTGGAGCGAGTTGAAGATAAATTGCGTCGCCGTGATTTAGTGGTCGATGAAGAAACGATTTATCAGTTTTATGCCTCTAAGATTCCTGAAGAAATCGCAAGCCGTCGTAGTTTTGAAGACTGGCGCGCGACGGTAGAAGCAAATCATCCGCGTTATTTATTTATTGAAGATGATTCACTTTGGCTAAATGACAGACCAACAACGCAGCAATTCCCAGATCATCTACACAATGGGCAACTACGTTTAGCAACAACATATCATTTTGACCCGAGCCATGATGAAGATGGTGCAACTGTTCAAATTCCTGTGCAGGCGCTACCTCAAGTTGATGAAAATATCTGGTCATGGGGAATTCCGGGTTGGCGCCAAGATTTAATCGAGGCATTACTTAAAGCTTTACCTAAAGATAAGCGTCGTAATGTAGTGCCTATTCCTGATACTGCTCGCAAGCTCATGCAAGGCATTGATGCTGTACATTTACGTGAACATATCTTTAGTTATTTAGCTTTTGCCTTACGCGGTGAGCAAATTACTGACAAAGATTTCTCGTTTGAACGCATTGATCCATATTTGGTACCTTTCATTAAGGTTATTGATGAAAAAGGTAAGTTGATTGCAAAAGGCCGTGATTTACCTGAATTAAAAGCGCGTTGCCGTGTGGAAACACATCGTCCAGTAAAACAGCAAAAAGGTGAGTTTAAGGACTTTCCTGAAAACTTTACTTTTGAGGCTTCTCATAAAGTTACGGGCGTTGTAGTAAAGCAATATCAGGCTTTAGTCCCGACAAAGGCTTTTGCCGAAATTGAAGCTAAAGATGACTCAGGCGTTGTTATTCAAACTTTTAATGATCAGGCCGAAGCCATTAAGCAGCATCGTGAAGGGATTATTCGTCTGGTCCATATGCAACTTGGCGATTTGGTTCGCCAGTTGAAAAAGCAGATTTCAAAACCGCTTGCTTTGGCATATTCACCTTTGGGCGATAAAGCTAAGCTTGAGCAGATGTTAGTCTATGCAACATTGCAAATGGCAATTACAACTTTGCCAATTAATGCAGATGAATTTAATAAACTGCTTGAGCAAGTTAAAAAGCAATTTTTGACCCATGGTCAGCAAGCACTTGAGCAACTAAGTGATATTTATATTCAATGGCAGCAAATTCGCCGTCAGCTTTTAGTGCTTGACCGAGACATATTTGGCCGTAGCGTTGATGATATTGAAGATCAGCTAGATTTAATGTCACTTGGTAATTTTGTTTACTGCCAACCAGTCGATCTTTGGCAGGAATATCCGCGATATTTAAAAGCGCTGCTATTGCGTTTAGATCGATTGCCAAATAATCTACAGCGAGATCATGCCGCTATTGATGATGTCGATCCATGGATGGACAAGGTATTTAAATTCAAAAACGATCCAAAAATCAAAGAATTGTATTTGATGTTGGAAGAATTCCGCATTTCTTTATTTTCTCAACCGATGAAAACCAAGATGCCTATTTCACCAACTCGACTGCAAAAGTTATGGGATCGTTTGGGAATCAGTTAAGATAGATCGGGGTCTGTTTATGTTGTTGTTTAGCCTACAACGCAATTTATAAATGAAAGATTAACAGACCCTATTCATTTTTTTAGGAGTTTTACATGGGCATTCGTATCACAGGTACTGGGTTATTTCACCCAACAGAAATCATTTCTAATGAAGAACTGGCCGACAGTTTAAATGCTTATGTGGAACAATATAACCAAGAGAATGCAGAGAAAATTGCAGCAGGTGAACTCGAAGAATTACGTGGTTCTAGTGCTGAATTTATTGAAAAAGCGTCTGGTATTAAGCGTCGTTACGTGATTGAGAAATCAGGTATCCTCGATCCAAATCGTTTGCGTCCTCGTTTGTCTGAACGTTCAAATGATGAACTTTCACTTCAAGCAGAGTGGGGCGTGATTGCTGCGAAACAGGCAATGGAAAATGCGGGCGTAACTGCTGAAGATATCGATGTTGTGATTTTGGCATGTTCAAACATGCAGCGTGCTTATCCGGCAGTTGCAATTGAAATCCAGTCAGCACTTGGTATTCAAGGTTATGCCTACGACATGAACGTTGCATGTTCAGCTGCCACTTTTGGTTTGAAACAAGCAGCTGATGCAATTCGTTCGGGTGCTCGCCGTGTTTTATTGGTGAACGTTGAGATTACATCGGGTCACCTAGACTACCGTAACCGTGATTGTCACTTCATTTTTGGTGATGTTGCTACAGCTTCTATTATTGAAGAAACCACTACTAAGACTGGTTTTGAAATTTTAGATATTCATTTATTTACTCAATTTTCAAACAACATTCGCAATAACTTCGGTTTCTTAAACCGTAGCGAAGATGCAGTGGTTGACGACAAGTTATTCCGTCAAGATGGTCGCAAAGTCTTTAAAGATGTTTGTCCGTTAGTGGCAAAAATCATTAATGCGCAGTTGGAAAAAATGCAGTTAACTGCAAACGATATTAAGCGTTTCTGGTTACACCAAGCCAATGCCAACATGAATGAACTAATCTTGAAATATGTGGCTGGTAAAGAGGCTGATCTAAGCCGTGCCCCAATTATTCTAGATGAGTTTGCTAATACCTCTTCAGCAGGCGTTATTATTGCTTTACACCGTACAGGCCATGAAGTAGATAATGGCGAATATGGTGTAATTTCATCTTTCGGCGCCGGTTATTCAGTAGGTTCGATTGTTGTACAAAAGCATGTTGCTTAAGCTACAAGATTAATTAAAAAACGCTCGTAAGAGCGTTTTTTTATGAGCGAAATAATATAAAAGCGGGCCAAAACTAGCCCGCTTATGATTGAATTAAAAGTTATTAAAACTTTTTAGTGTAGTTTACAAACAAGCGGTCTTCACCAAAGTCATTGCCATGTTTTACGTTGTAATCAATTCGAATGTATTGCAGGGCAACGCCTTTTAAGAATGGCTGTTGAAACGCATAGTTTAAAATCACATTCGACTCGGTTTCATGGTTTTTCTCACCATTGGCTGCTTTAAAGTCATGGCCGTAAACATATTTCACCATCGCATTTAAACCCGGAACATAATCTTTAAAGTCATAGCCGTACATCACATGATAGGACTTTTCATCTTCTTTAAAGAAACCTGTTGCATTCCAGTTAATGAAATACGTCTCTGGTAAGAAACCATCTGGTAATGGATAAGCTGACTCACCCATAATCTGTTGGTAGCCCAAACCAAAGGTATGATTTTTTACTTTAAGTGTTTCTAACACCCCAATGTTTTGCGCATCAATATCAAAAGTATTGCCGTCATCTTTTGCATTGAAATATTTAAACTTAGACGTAAGAGCGAAATTAGGTTGTTTCCAATTATGCTCAAGCCCTACATAGTGTTTATTGTAGAGGTCTTCTAAATTACCAAAATAATATTCGCCCTTTAAAGACGGCGTAAATTGATAGCGCAGGTCAATATAATTTAAACCATCAGATTCTTTAGTGATTCCATTTGAAGTGAACGAAAACTTTTTAAAATCTTCTTCATTTCGTGGAGAGACTTTTTCAACTCGGCCAATTTCTGCATAAAGCTGATCTGAAAGTTGCGACTTAAGATTGGTTCCCCAATATGAAGCAAGTAATTGTCGGCTTGCATCCACAGCCGTTACAGGCAGGTCTAACCAGAGTTCACCGACACTTAAAAGGGTTTTGTCATAGCCTAATTTTAAAGTGGCGCCGTATTTTAAGAAGTCGGATGCTTGTGACTGAGTTTCTTTATTAAAAGGCAAAACCGTGTCAGCAACGTGTTTGTCTGAACTCAAGCGAACGGCGTATTGAACAGAAGCATCAGCCCCAATCGTGATTGGTTTGTCTGCAATTTGCAGTGGGGTGTCATGCATTTTCGATTTATAAAATAATGAGGCTGCCTGAGACCAGCTACCCGTATCTTTGAGTGCATCATTATCAAAATTACGGTTGATATAGGCATTTTTTAGCGTGAATTTCCATTCATCTTCGGGCTGCTGATTTGGATTTGCAGCGAATGAATTGCCACACATCAACACTAAGGTCGCGAAAGTTAAAGCACGTGGCTTAAAGTGGTGTAATAATTCCATAATCCATTTCCAAAAAGATGCGCCAGTCCTCGGCGCATTTATATTTACTGCTGGGTAAGCGTGTTTTGAGGGTTAAAAGTTGATGGCGTTTGTGCAGCAACAGAGGCTTTTAGATTGACCATAAATATTGCAAGTGCAGCAATCACACCCGGAATTGCAATCGCTAAGAAATTCATTTGGTGAGGAAGCTCAAGTGTGAGAAGGGCTCCTGTTAAAACTGGTCCAATAATCGCACCGATACGACCAATGCCAGATGCCCAGCCCATGCCAGTTGAACGAAGTGCTGTCGGATAGAACTGTGCAACGAAGGTGTAGAGTAAGATTTGTGAGCCAATTGTGGCAGCACCAGCAATCGCAATCAGGCTATATAAAATAAATTGTGGGCTATTAATACCAAGCAGAATTAAAGCTGCTGATCCCACAATAAACATGATTGTAATAACAGGTTTTAAATGGAATCTGTCCGCTAAAGCACCGCCGCCAATTGCACCGACCATGCCGCCAATATTGAGTGCAAACAGGAATAACATGCTCGCACCTAATGAGTAGCCAGCTTGAAGCATAAGTTTAGGTAACCAGCTTCCTAAGGCATACACCATGAGTAAGCACATAAAGAAAGCAATCCAGAACATAAATGTGCTGAAGGTACGGCCTTGTTGGAAAAGCGCACGGACAGGTGCATCTGTGGTTGTGCTTTCGTTTAATACCAGTTGTGTATTGGCGTTTACCTGCGTTTCTGGCGCAATTTTACAAACAATACTTTTTGCCTGCTCGCTATGGTTTGATTTCACTAAAAAGGTGAGAGATTCAGGTAAAAATTTCCAAATGAGTGGGAGCAATAATAGGGGAATACCTGCAATTAAAAACATGATTTGCCAGCCCATGTCTTTCACGAGCCATGCACCGAGTAGAGCAGATGTCATACCGCCAATTGCATAGCCACTAAACATGATTGCGACCAATGTACTGCGGATTTTTTTTGGTGCGTATTCGGTCATAAGCGCAACGACGTTTGGCATAACGCCACCAATACCAAGGCCTGCAATAAAGCGCAAAATAGCAAACTCAGTTGGTCCTTTGGCAAAGGCACCAATAAAGGTAAATCCACTAAATAAGGTGACACAAATCAGGATGGTTTTTTTACGTCCCAGTTTGTCTGAAAGTGTGCCGAAAATCATGGCACCGAACATCATCCCGAATAGAGCAGCACTGGCGAGTAAACCAGCTTCTACCGCAGTTAATGACCATTGCTGCATTAACAGAGGAAGAGCAACCCCATAAATAACTAAATCATATCCATCAAAAATAATAATAAGTAAGCACCAGATTAAAACTTTCCAATGAAAAGATGTAAAACTGGCCTTATCAATTAACTCATTAATATTTACCTTACTCATATCCATTTTCTTCACCTCCAATTTGTGAAGCATCGCGTTATTTTTTAATAAACTATTTTGTTATTGAATTAGAGTCAAAAACCTAATTGATATATCTTTATGTCTTTAAGGTATTGTGCTTTTATTAGTTTAATTATTTGAAAAATATATATTTATTTTTATTGTTCTAGCTGGCTGTGTTGTGTCTTTAAAATGGGGTTAAATATTGTATGATGAGAATTTTAAGTATTTTATAGATGTTTTTTTAGAGATTTTGTTGGTAATAATCACAGCTAAAAATATTGTTAAATTTATATTATGAGTTGAAGTGAAAATATAAAAACAAAATACTAAAGTCTATTATTTAATTATTTTAGAGATTCATCTTAAAAATGAAATTTAATCTATATTCAATAAAAAATCGCTAAATCAGAATTAGCAAATTATTTGCATCCTGATTTGGCGATTGGGGTTTTATTTTAGTTGGGGAGTATTTAAAAAATTAATTTGTGGCTGGCGTTGAGCGTGGTGTAAGAATGAAATGGGCGATTACACCAATACAAATACCCCAAAAAACTGAGCTTAATCCAAGGAAATGCATGCCTGATGCGGTAGCTAAAAAGGTAATAAGTGCAGCATCGCGTTGACTATCATTTTTCATAGCAACAGAAATATTGGTGGCAATCGCTCCAAGTAGGGCTAAACCTGCCAGTGCTGCCACCAACTCTTTAGGAAGTAAACTAAATAACATGACAATACTGCCAGCAAATAGGCCTCCTAAAATATAAAAAATTCCGTTGGCGATTCCTGCGATGTAACGTTTTTCTTTCAATTCATGTGCATCTTTACCCATACATAAAGCTGCGGTAATTGAGGCAAGTACAATGGTAATACCGCCGACACAGGCAACAGCTAAAGAGGCAATACTAGTGACAGTAATAATGGGTTTGGCTGGGGTGTCGTAACCGCTGAGTTTCATAATCGCCATACCCGGTAAAAATTGGCCGGTTAGGCTGACTAAAATGAGAGGAACAGCGAGATTCAGTGTTGAGTTCCATGTCCATTCTGGGCTAATCCACTGTGGAATAGCTAAACTAAAACTCACATCAACCGGATTCATTTTGCCTAAAAAGAGGCTTAATAAAACTCCGGCAGCTAACACCCAAATCATGGTGTAGCGCGGCATTAAACGTTTGGCAATTAAAAAGACAATAAGCATGCTAAAAACAATAAAAGGCATGCTATCAGACGCGGTAAACAGACCAATACCAAATTGAAAAAGAATACCTGCCATCATGCCCGCAGCAACATCTTGGGGAATCCACTTCAGTAACTTGTCGAAGTAACCTGTAATACCAATTAAAAAAATAACGATAGCGGAAGTAATATAGGCGGCTACCGCTTCATTCAACGAGACATTGGGAAATAGGGTAACTAACAGGGCAGTACCCGGTGCAGACCATGCAGTTATGACAGGCGTTTTATATTTAATTGAAAGATAAATACCTGAAACGGCGGCACCAATTGAGATTCCCCAAATCCATGACACCATCATGTCGGTGGAAACATGGGCACGCTGAGCAGCTTGGAAAAAAATAATCAGTGGGCCTGAGTAAGAAATTAAAACCGCAAGAAAGCCAGCAACTGTTGCTGATATGGACCAGTCATTTTTTAATGTCTTGAACAGGGTTGCCATGTGTGATTGCCTCCATGCAAATCATGTTATTTACCCAATCATGCAAAAAGATCAGGGTTAACCCTGATCTCCACCTCCGACTGAAATAACCGAGCCAGTCATATATGATGCTTCGTCTGATGCAAGAAATAAAATTGCATTGACTTGTTCTTGAATTGTGCCATAACGGCCCATAAATGTTCGATCTATGGTTTGATCAACCACTTGCTGCATCCAGTCTTTTTCATTTTGACTTAACGGATTGGCATTTCGTGGTACTTTGCGAGGCGGGGCTTCGGTTCCACCCGTCGCAACGGCATTGACTCGAATTCCATCTTTAGCATGTTCAAAAGCAAGCGATGCTGTTAAAGCATTTACACCACCTTTAGATGCTGAGTAGGGAATACGGTTAATACCACGGGTTGCAATTGAAGATACATTTACAATCACACCCGACTGTTGCTTAATCATTGTGGGCAACACAGCGCGGCAACACCATAACGTTGGAAACAACGAGCGATTCACTTCCTTAATGATCTCTTCTTCAGAAAACTCTTCAAAAGGTTTCATCCAGATCGCGCCACCTACATTATTAATCAGGATATCTACCCGACCATAGTGTTCAATGGCTTTTGCAAAAACTGCTTGTGCACCTGCATATGTTTCAAGGTCAGCATTAATCGTGACAGCATCACCGCCTGCACTCTGAATTTCTTTGAGAACTTCTTCAACATATTCAGAGCGGTCAGCCATGATGACTTGGCCGCCTTCAGCTGCAACTTGTAGTGCTACGCCACGGCCAATACCTTGGGCACTACCTGTGACAATCACCACTTTATCGGTAAATCTTTGACGGTTTGACATAGATAACTTCTCCACCTTGAGTTAGTTTGCAGAGAATTTTTCAAACAAGAAACTAGCAGGTTTGATATTTTCAGTTTCTAACCAGCCACGTACAGCCTCTACCATTGGAACGGGCCCACATAGATAAACATCGACGTCACCACCGTTTAACCATTCACTTTCAATATGACCAGTGACATAGCCTTTGCGTTCATGGTTGCTCTCAGGGCTTGCAACTACAGTTCGATATTCAAACCAAGGGAATTTTGCCTGCAATTCATTGAGTTTTTCTAGAGCCACCAAATCAAAGTCATTGGTTACACCAAAGACTAAACGAACTGGCTGTTCTGAACCTTTTTCTTCAAGCACTTGTAACATCGACATAAATGGGGCAATGCCAGTACCGCCTGCCAGCATCAGCACTGGACGTGCTACATTACGTAAATAGAAGCTACCGAATGGGCCGGTAAATGTCATTTTGTCGCCAGCTTGGGCATTTTTGCTCAAGAATTCACTCATTTTGCCATTCGGTACGTTACGGACCACAAAGCCTGTTAAACGATTGCCCGGTTTTGAGCTAAATGAATATGAACGTGTTTCACTAGTTTCAGGAATAGCAACATTCACATACTGACCTGCAAGAAAATGAATATCCGGTTGACCTTCATCAAGTTGAATATCAAATGTGATGGTTGAGTCTGACAAGTTTTCAACGCGGGCTAGGGTGCCTTGGAAGCTATGAATTGCAGTTTTGCAAACATCTGATGATGCTTGAATCTGGAATACCGCATCTGAAGTTGGGCGACATTGGCAAGCAAGAATATAGCCTTGCTCAGCTTCTTCTGGGGTTAGTGCATCTTCAATATAGGTTTCTTCTGGCATGTCATAACTGCCGGATTCGCAAAATGCGCGGCAAGTTCCACATGCACCGTCACGGCAATCCAAAGGAATATTAATTTTTTGGCGATAGGCTGCGTCAGATAGGGTTTCGCCTTGAGCTACGTTAATGAAACGTGTAACACCATCTTCAAATTGAAGTGCGATATTGTGGTTTGACATGGCATGTATCCTACAAAATATTTGAAACTTTTACCCTCAGCCAACAGTCCGTTTAACTGAGGGGGGTATGTCTTAAAGGTGGTAGATATCAATGACTTGATTGATGTAGTCATTTTTCAAAACGACATACTTGCTCAAGATCTTTGGTTGATCACCTGAAAAATCGATCACATAACGTGACATACCGAAATAGCTGTAATTTGTCTTGTAACGGAAACTCAAGGTATTCCAGTTAAAGCGCACAGTAACTTTGTCGCCATCGCGCTCTACGACTTCAACGTTGGCAATATTGTGACTTGTGCGTGTGTCTGGCATGGTTGCAGATGAGCGCTCGGTTTTAATACGGAACACGCGATCTTCTAAACCTTGACGGTCTGGATAATAAATAAGTGAAATTTCAGATTGCGGATCTTCAGTCAATCTATCGTCGTCGTCCCAAGCTGGCATCCAGAAAGAAGCTTCGGGTGCATAGCATTCAATCCAATCTTCCCATTGTTCATCATCTAAAAAGCGAGCTTCACGATAGAGAAACTGAGCAATATTTTCTAAAGTTGCTTTGTCTTGAGCACTCATGCTGTTTCTCCCTGATCAGCAATTTCTTTCTCTGATGCAATCGCGTGTTTCATGGTGTGTAACCAATATTGATGTTGGGCAAGATATAAGCCTTCATCTTCAGTTTTAATCCCACTTAACATTGGTTTTAAACCGATTTCATTCGCTGCATCGTCTGGTCCATAAATCCAGTGTTTTGAACCGCGGCACATGTCATTCCACTCAAGGGCAATACCTGCGTAGCCTGCCTGACAAGCACGGAATTCTTCTAAATCGTCTGGTGTTGCCATGCCTGAAGCATTAAAGAAATCTTCATATTGACGGATACGACGTGCGCGAGCTTCGGGTGCTTCGCCTTTAGGTGCGATACAGTAAATGGTGACTTCGGTTCTATTGACAGAAAGTGGGCGAAGTACACGAATTTGCGAACCGAACTGATCCATCAAATAAACGTTTGGATAGAGACACAAGTTACGTGAACGCTCAATCATCCATTTCGACATCGCTTCACCGTATTTTTCGGTGTATTCGTCTGCTTTCGGGAAGTTTGGACGGTCTTCTGGGTTTGCCCATTGTGTCCAAAGCAACATGTGACCATTTTCAAAGCCATACGAGCCACCGCCTTGTTTACCCCAAGAACCTGCACTCATCGCACGGATGTTATCGGCAGCTTGTGTTTCTTTGCGGTGTTGCGTTGTTGCTGCGTAGTTCCAGTGAACAGCAGAAACGTGGTAACCATCGGCACCATTTTCAGCGGTGAGTTTCCAGTTGCCTTCGTAGGTATAGGTAGATGAACCACGTAAAACTTCAAGGCCATGTTCAGACTGATCAACAATCATGTCGATGATTTTGGTGGTTTCACCCAAGAATTCTTCAAGTGAAGGAACATCGGGATTTAAGCTACCAAATAAGAAACCTTTGTAGCTCTCAAAACGAGCCACTTTTTTAAGGTCGTGTGAGCCTTCTTGGTTAAAGCAGTCCGAGTAACCAGCTTCGCTTGGATCTTTAACCTTGAGTAATTTACCTGAGTTGTTAAACGTCCAGCCGTGGAAAGGGCAGGTATATGTTGCTTTGTTACCACGCTTGTGACGGCAAAGTTGTGCTCCGCGGTGTGAACACGCATTGATCATGGCATTGAGTTCGCCGTTACGGTTGCGGGCAATAATGACCGGCTGACGACCAATGTGAGTGGTGTAGTAGTCATTATTATTCGGAATTTGGCTTTCGTGCGCTAAGTAAACCCAATTACCTTCGAAGATATATTTCATTTCGAGGTCAAATAGGGCTTCGTCAGTAAACACTGAGCGATGAAGTTTAAATTCACCTGTATCGATATTATCTACAAGTAATTCATCAATACGGTCAAGATGGCTAGTATTGATTACAGGAATACGTGGCATGTCCGTTCTCCGACTTTCCAAAAGTGTGGAAGTCACCAAGGCCTTAGCTACGATCTACAAGGTCTTGATATCCTAATATTGTCAATGAAGCGCATGAGAGCGCTGGGTGTTTAACCGTGAATTGATGAAGATGAATCACTGGAAGATTGGCAAGAAGGCTTTTTCACAAAGCAATTCATCACTTCATCGGTTTGTTGCTTGTATATACCTTAAAAGAATGGTTAAACTGTGTCTAAGACTGAATTTGCATTTTTTTATATCTTAAAGGTATGGAAGCCTTATGGAACTAAGACATTTACGGTATTTTGTGGCTGTTGTTGAAGAGCAGAGCTTTACAAAAGCCGCAGAAAAACTATTTATTGCTCAACCACCTTTGAGTCGACAGATTCAAAATTTGGAAAGTGAGCTTGGAATTCAACTGTTTGAGCGCGGAAGCCGTCCTTTACAGACAACCCCAGCCGGACATTTCTTTTATCAGCATGCCCTTAAACTTTTGTCGAATGCTGAAGAAATAAAAAGTATGACCAAACGTATTGGTCTGATTGAACGCAGTGTGACGATTGGTTTTGTCGGATCTTTACTCTATGGTTTACTGCCTCGAATCATTTATTTATTTCGGCAACAACAACCTCATTTGAATATTCAATTGATGGAGTTAAGTACGACTGAGCAACTACAGGCATTAAAAGAAGGGCGTATTGATGTTGGATTTGGACGTCTAAGAATTAGTGATCCTGCGGTGAGACGTATTTTGCTACGTAAAGAACGTTTGGTGGTTGCTGCACATACGAGTCATCCCATCGCTCAGCGTACCGAAGGGGTATATCTGGCCGATCTCATTGATGAAAAGATGTTTATGTATCCCACTTCTCCGAAACCGAATTTTTCGACCCAGCTTTTGAACATTTTTGCCGAGCATAGTTTGGTTCCAAAAAATATGCATGAGATACGGGAAATTCAACTGGCTTTGGGCTTAGTGGCAGCGGGTGAAGGTTTGTGTATTATTCCTGCCAGTGCCGATACCATTCGATTCCCACACTTAAACTATATTCCGATTTTAGATAACGGCGCAGTCAGTCCGATTTTTATTACTGCTCGTGCAATGGACCGAAGTGAAGACTTACAGCTTTTATTTGATTGTATTTATCAGGTTTATGATCTTGAAGGTATTCCATATAAACGCACCGTTTTCACGCTCGACCAAAATCCAATAGATGATTCAGACGGTATCGACTTTTAAATAAAGCAGGGCATAGCCTCAAAAGCTGAAGCTATGCGTTGATGTGTTTTAGAAAGCCCAAATCAATTTTAGCCAGCTGGTATGTCCTTCGGGACGATATTCGACTTCGGTTTCTTTTAAAAATTTAGCTTCAATAGACCAGTTTTTATCGGCATATTGAATGCCTGGGCCAATTGCAAAAGCTTGTCCTTTAAGCCCAATGTCACTTCCGTTTACGTTGTCATCTGTAGTTTGTTTAAAAGCATAGCCTTCAACTGCAACTTTGAGTTTGGGGTTAATGCGGTAACCTAAGCTATAGTCACCCGCAATGTATTGTCCAGACTTATAGTCGGTTGCGTCGTTACGTGTATTCCAGCTATAAGACAGTTTCGTAGAAAGATCTAAGCCTGCCGCGTTGGCATAACTATAGGCAATAATCGGTCGAATGGTGTGATAGTTTTTCCCGAGATTGGCTTCAACTGGATGTGTCGTACTTGGAGTGTCGTATTCACCTGTCCCAAGTACCGTTTCGAGGGCTGCAATCCAGTGATGATTTCCTTGATGCCAGCCGAGCATACCACCCAAAATCAAGTCTCCGAGACCTTGGTTTGAGTCAGCCATTCCATTTACTTTAAGGCGTAGATCAACCAATGGCTGGGCTGCATAAAACCCGAGTTGTCCATCCATAATTTTTTGATCGGTCATCCAGACCAACCGCGGAACCACAGCGTTGACATCAACATGGAACTGGTCGGGACCATTTTGAAAATCTGATGCGTGGTAATTTTGATAATAACTGAGTAGATAGACCCCAGCAGGTGGTAAGGCACCCGCCATCATACCTTCGGCACCTAATGCAAAAGAGTCTGAGCCATTTTCTGTCGCAAATGCAGAGGGAAGGTAAAGGCTGCTGATTACACCACATATGATTGCAGCAATTTTGTTATTCATAGAATGTCCTATTCTGTGTTGTTTGGCTTGTCACTAAAAAAACGTTATTCCTTAACGGTCTTTAAAAACTTAAGTCTGTTTAACCTGTAAATTTTGAATGCAGAACTCCTGTGAGCCTTGTATTTACTTTCTAAATTACAAATACAAAGCTCATTTGAAAAAGTGGTGTGCTTAACGGTTTATCTTTAAATATGTTTGAATAAAGCCGAACGTGACTGTCCAGCAGCACCATCGGCTGCACTTAAGAAACGTTCAGTGTGAATGTCCCGTTCGAATAAGCGACTTTGCATGAGTGTTGAAATTGCAGAGTCGATCATGATTGGTGGGCCGCACAAATACGCTTTGTGTCCACCACATCGATTTTCAAAGTAATCGGCAACAGCCTCGTGCACAAATCCGGTAAATCCAGTCCATTGGTCTTCTGGTTTTGGTGCATTCAGGGCAGGGATATAGCGGAAGTTTGGATAGTCTTTTACGAGTTGTTCAAACAATTCTCGGTTGTACAGCTCTGCCAAGTCTCGTGCTCCTTGGAAGAGGTAAATGGTGCGACTATCTCCAGACTCAAGTAAATCTAAAATCATCGATTGTGGACTTGAAAGACCTGAACCACCTGCAATGAAAATGGCATTTTGATCATCTGACTTACGTACAAAAAATTGACCATAAGGGCCTGAAATATCGAGCTGATCACCTGTGGCAAGTTGTTCATGTACATAAGTCGTCGCGGCACCGCCTTCAACTTTACGAATATGCAACTCAACAATGCCCACTTCATTTGGTGAATTGGCAATTGAAAACGCACGAGTTCCTTCAATATCTGGGAACTGGACATTGATATATTGGCCAGCTTGGAACTCGATTGGGCGATCTAGTTGTAGTCGGATTCCTTTAATGGTTGGCGATAGGTCTTTTATTTCAATGACGGTCGCTTGATAGTCTTGAACCAAATGACCTAAGAAATCTGGGTCTTCATCGACATCGGCTTCAATGACCATGTCGGACTGTGGTTTGCAGCAGCAGGCAAGCACCTTATTTTCATCACGTTCAATATCCATGAGCGCAAATGGTGAAGCTTCACCAACATCGTAAAAACCATCGGTGACTTGAACCTTACATGTCCCACAAGTGCCATGACCACAGGCAAAGGGTAACCAAACGCCTTGGCGTAAAGCGGCATCTAAAATTGTTTGGTCTTCTTCTACTTCAATCGTTGTTCCGATCGGTTCAATGGTGACTTGATAACTCATGACACACCTCCGAGTTAAACGTAGCTGTCGTTATAGCCATTTAACTCTGGCGTAACGAAACGAAGTAATGACTTATGACCAAAACCAAGCTCTGCCAAGCTTTTTGTATTCTCTGGTTCGATTGTTTGACCATCTAATGTGTATTGCACTTTTGACCAATCAATTTTGGCAAAATCTGGATGTTGGGCAAAACCACCTGTAATTTGTTGCTCAATCAACTGTTCAAAAGTTTGTTGAGGTGAGGCAAGCATGGCATGTGCCGAGCAAAAAAGGGTGTGATGATCCCAACCCACGTAAAGTAAGAATTGATCGCCATAATTTTTTTGCAGATCAAGTGGTTCAAATTGATAGTTGTTGTGTATCGCGCGAACAGTCATGTTCAATCTCCTTATTTCCGATCAGGCAGCTTGATGACTGCCTGAACAATTCCTTGTGCTTAAGCTGCGTTGCCTTTCCATTTTTTCCAGCGCTGTTGGTCTGGTGAACCTTCAATATCTAGATTGTCGGCACCCACATTCATACGGTAATAATCGCGGAGCATGGTTTCGAGGTCACCGCCACCACAGTTGCCTTGCAAAATTTGATTTACAGGTAACCATGCTTGTATATATTTCTCAGGCTCACGCTCGAAAATGTCATGACAGCCATCTGAACAGGTGTGGTAGCGTTCGCCTTGGTAGATGCTATGGCGATAACTAAACTGAGTCGGATCATCGCCCATTTCGGTAAAAGTCATTGGAATCTGACAAACCTGACAAAGCTGTGGTAAACCTGCGCTATAGAAGCGTTTACCTTCGGCTTCCATTTTGCGAGCCAACTCCCATTTTGGTCGGTAATATTTATCAAAAGTGTCTGGATATTTAGCCGATAACCAATCCATTTCTTCGTCGGTTGGAATCCATGTATGGAAACCAGCAGCATGACCAAAGTTATAGAAAATCCACCATGCCTGATGTGAGACATGCTCTTTTTCTTTCACAATGACATCGCTATATTTCGGCATACGAATGCCATAACGGCTCAAATCTTTAAATAGCGCACCGCCTGCCTGTTCAAAATAAACTTCCCAAGCTTCTTTCCACGACATCACTTTGTTTGGCAGCATGTAATCCATCATCATGCCCACAATTGAAAGCAAACGAGTTCCACGCCAGAACCATTTATCAATCCATTCCTGCACAATCGGTACGTTGTCTTCATGTTGTTCGAGCAAGAATTTTACGATTTCAAGACCGAGTGTCATGTGGCGCGCTTCATCTGACTGTGCACTAAAACCAAAGGTCACGGTTGCCATATCGCCGTTATAAGCTGCACCCGACATAAACGGCACAAATAGCAAGTTGGTAAGTACATATTCAAAAGCAAAACTAATGGCTAATAAAAATTCGAAAGGGCCAGCAGAACGGGCGTCTTCAAAAAATGATTTAGGCACAGACAAATACCAAACGCGGTCATGCATGTGTGCCCAGTCCTGAAAACCATCAAAGAACTTGTTGTAATGGCTCATGGCATGAATTTGAGTTTGTACATGACGCAGCTCATCAATCGACTGCATCTGAGAAGCAATACGTGCTCCAATTCCACTAAACTGGCGGCCTACATGTGCATAACCTTGATAAGCTTGATATTCAAGTGGGGTCACCGCTGTTAAAAAGAGTTTGATCGCATTTAAGTAGCGTTCATTGCTGACATTCATCTGACCATTGTTTTGAGCAAAAGCATCAAAAATCGCATAAAGTTTTTTCTCTTTTTCTGCCTGATATTTCCAGTAAGCATCCATGGTTAAACGGAAAGGATCTTCCCATTTAGACCAGTCCGTAATTTTGATGCCTTCAAACTCTTCATAAGGGAACGCGTCTTTACGGTCAGCATAGGAAAAGTCCCAGTCCAGATCACGGGTTAATGCGCGGTAACGATCTTTAGCATTTAACTTTTTGCTGGTTTCTTTCGTTTGAGTTGTCATGATTGATCATCCTTAAATTTTTGTTAAACAACGTCTATGTTGTGATTAATTCCAGTGAAGGCGGAAAGTATCGTCATCTTCTTCGACATTGCCGCCCAGCGTAATCATGTTGAGTTGTAACGATTGGATGTCCCAATCTTGGCCTAGCTTTTCAGATACGGTTTCAGCTTTAATCACCAAATCAGTTTCACTTTCAATGCGAATCATAGCGGGTAAATACTGAATTGAAGCTTCAGGGTTATCTTCTTCAATCGCTTCGAGGATGTAGCGTGAAGTATCGTTGTCTTGTAATGCGAGATAGACTTTAGACATGTTGCTTCTCCTTAAGCTTTTGCCAGTTCTGGTTGTAGACCGAGTTTTTTTGCGCGATCAATCATAACTTGTTCTGCTTGATCAATTGCCTCTGCTGTTAAGGCTGCTGTTGCCCACGGCGTAAAAGCTGCTTTTACTTGAGCTAAAGACTGAGTGAACCATTCATTTAATAGCTGTTTGTTATGATCGGACTCTGCTGCGGCAGTTTTAATGACGGTGTCTGACCACTTACGTAAATCACCTAAAGTGTCTTTCATAAACTCAGTCAGCATGGCTAAGTCACGAGCATTTTGAGTGACTAACCACTGATCAAACTGTTGATAGACAAGCTCTGTCACAAAACCGTCAATCACAAGATTTTGTAATAAGAAAAGTTTGAAGTAGTCTTGCTCGGTGAGGCTTTCTTCACACAGACGGCGTAAGCCTTGCCATGCAGGATGTTGCATCCAAGCCTGTTTTGCCTGCTGTAGTGAGTCGCCGCTATTACCATCCAAAGCTAGACCAATACGTGAGATGTACTGCGCAATTCCTAAATGATCCATCGCGGCATAAATACAAGCTTGGGTAAGTACCGTGCCATAACCATAGGCACTGCCAGACATCATGTGTAAGTTTGCAGTTTGTTCAACGTGGCGAAATGGCAATAGGCATTCAATGACCTTAGCTTTGACTTCATCAGACAAATGTTCTGCAAGCTGACGTTTTTCAAAAAAAGCAAAATTACTTTCGGCGGTGTCTTGTAAACGCGCACGGTGTTGAACATAAGTTCCATAATAGAATTGACGTGGATCTTTAAATGCATACCAATCTTGCATTTGCAGGGCAGTATGGGTTTTATCATTTAAGGTTTTTTCAGGTTTCCACAAAGGACGATAGTGAAAGTTAGTTTCTGCCTGTACATCAAAACTGACTTCTTGATATCGGGTTGCTGGCTTACTACCAAATCGTCTTTCGATATAGGCGTAGTTCTGGCGGATAGGTTCGACATTTGACGTTTTGATTTCTAAAGTCATGGCTTTATCTCCTTATATTTTTTACATCAGATCATCGTGATCGTTGCTATTACGTTGCGTGCCGACTAAGGTTGCTTCAGTGCCATAGCGCCATTTTTCTTCCTGAGCATCATTAAAAGCTTGCTGCTCTTGGGTCATTTCAACCACTTGATTGGTCTTACAAAAATCATTAAATGCATGTTTAGGTAAAACCAGTTCCACAAATAGACTTGGGTCGTGAATGGCAAAATCGAATTCGATAAACTCTGCGTTTAAGTCACCAGTGACCCGAATATATTTGGTTAATGCTTCGACTTGAGGTTGCGTCATGCTGTACTCCATCAAGACATGGTCTTGAAATTGATGAATGCTCCTTGCTCTCGCTATAAGCTTTACAAAAGCTATGCCAACTTTATTTTTATAATTAAAAACAATTGCTTAGTATTTTTATTGAAAGTGCAGCATTTTTAAAATTCACCATTTCATGAATTTTTTTGAATGGTGAAATAGAGATATTCATGATTTGATGAAGAGGGTCGTAAAAATTTCTTTTTAGATTGTTTGGGGCATTAAAAGGAGAGATTTAGAAATACTTTTTTAGTATGAAGTTATGTCTTTAAGGTACTAGGACATTTATCTTGTTCTTCGATAAGATGAGATAAAACCCAAATGTGTTTAATGGATTAAAACAGATCACTCATGGCTCGAGTAAAATACGATAAAACGGGACGATACGCAGATCATCCGCAAGAAATTCACGATTTGCTATCTAAACTGAACTTTGATACTGCCCACGGTCAAATCTGGTTTGATGAATATCGGATGCTACTTTTACACACCAGCATTATGGGATATTTGCGTAAAGATTTAGCGCACATGATTGGACTTGAACGAACTAAGCGTTTTTTTATTCGATTGGGGTATCAAGCTGGGTTAAAAGATGCAGAAGTTACAACAAAAATGCGTCCCGATTTAAATGAACACGATGCTTTTATGGCAGGCCCACAAATGCACGCCATTCGTGGAATGGTGCAAGTACAGGCCAACCAGCTCAATTTAAGCCACGATAAAAAACAGTTTTATGCCGATTTAAATTGGCTTAACTCTTTTGAAGCTGATGTGCATTTAGAGCATTTTGGCCCAAGTGATGAACCTGCATGCTGGATGCTTCTGGGTTATGCATGCGGCTACAGTAGTTTTGCGACGGGCATGACCATTATTTATCAAGAAATAGAGTGTAAGGCCTGCGGTGATGAGCATTGCCGTATTATTGGTAAGCCTTTAGAAGAGTGGGAAAATGCTGATGAGCTGATTCAGTTTATGTCACCCGAACCTATGGAAAAAGAACTGATTGCGTTACAGGCTGAACTTTTTGAATTAAAAAAATCAATTTATAGCGACAGTGAAGCCGATTACCAATTATTTAGTTCTGTGGGTAAGTCAGCATCTTATAAACAGGTCTGTGCATTATTAACAAAAGCAGCAGGTTCGAAAGTTTCTATTTTGCTACAAGGCGAAACCGGCGTTGGTAAAGAGGCTTTTGCACGAGGTGTCCATGAAAATAGCCAAAGAAAAGACCAACCTTTTATCGCGGTGAATTGTGCAGCGATTCCACCAGAGTTAATTGAGTCTGAATTATTCGGCGTAGAAAAAGGTGCCTATACAGGAGCGCATCAATCTCGCTTGGGTAAGTTTGAACGAGCTAATGGCGGTACTATTTTTTTAGACGAAGTGATTGAGCTTTCTCCTCGTGCACAAGCAGCACTATTACGCATTTTGCAAGAAGGTGAATTTGAGCGAGTTGGAGACTCACAAACTCGTATTTTAGATGTCCGTGTAATTACAGCAACCAATGAAGACCTTGAACAAGCTGTGAAAACAGGACGATTTCGGGCAGATTTGTATTATCGCTTAAATATTTTTCCAGTTCAGATTCCGCCTTTGCGGGAGCGCCGTGAAGATATTCCTTTACTGGTTGAACACTTTCTTCATCGCTTTGAAAAAATGTACGGTAAAACCATTCAGGGTGTAAGTGAAAAGACCAAAGTTTTTATGCAGCAATATGAATGGCCGGGCAATATTCGTGAGTTGGAAAATTTATTAGAAAGGGCGGTTTTATTAACGGACGATCAGCAACTGATTAAGTTGAATGCCATTTTCCCACAGATTAAGCATGACCCAGAACAGGCTGTAGCTGTTGAAACTGACTTTGAAAAATTATTACAACCAGAGTTTAATTTAGAAGAACACGAGAAGCAGTTAATTTTAACGGCTTTAAAAAAGGCAAATCATAATGTGTCAGAAGCGGCACGCTTATTGGGACTAACTCGGGCAGCACTGGATTATCGAATTAAAAAATTTCAGCTTTGAGTCAATATCAACAAGCTCAAAAATAAAGGCCTAACTTTAAATGTTAGGCCTTATTCATTATTGCACTTGAGCTGGGAAACCATCTTCTTCAAGTGCTTCAGTAATTTTATCGACGCTTTCACTGCTTTCAACAGTCACGATTTTTGTCGCTAAATCTACATCTACTTTTGCATTTGGGTCGATATCTTGAATCGTCGCAGTCACGCCACGAGCGCAGCCACCACAAGTCATATTTTCAATAAGTAGTTTCATGTTCATACTCCATCAAGAATGAGATATTTGTTTGGATAACACTGAGTCTAAACCTTGTCATGATTGTAAGGTCAAGACCAAATTTTTAAAAAAAATATGCTTGACCTTCCCATGATGGGAATCTGTATGCTCAATACAGATTATTAAATTTTGCAGATTTGCAGAGGTGTTTGATGGACTCAAAAAACACAAAATTGCCAGCATATAGTGAAACACTTCCAATCGAAGGCATGACCTGTGCCTCGTGTGTAGGTCGTGTCGAAAAAGCACTTAAGAAAGTTGAAAATGTAGAGATTGTCAACGTTAATTTGGCAACAGAAAAAGCCGTTGTTTATTCAAATCAACCGATCCACCGTGAAGCCTTGGTTAAAGCAGTTGAACGAGCAGGTTATGATGTTCCAAAAGCCGCACCAGTAGAGTTGTCTATTGAGGGCATGACCTGTGCATCTTGTGTTGCACGTGTTGAAAAAGCCCTTAAAAAAGTAGACGGCGTTCAAGAAGCTACCGTCAACTTAGCAACAGAGCAGGCTTGGGTACAGGCAGATAATTCAGTCAATGTCGAAGACTTAATTCGCGCTGTAAAAAAAGCAGGTTACGACGCGAAAGCATCTGAAAAAAATCAAGATGAGCAGCTCGACAAAAAAGCGTCAGAGTTAGATCAGCTTAAAAAAGATTTGATCATTTCGGTTGTATTGGCCTTACCTGTGTTTATTTTGGAAATGGGTTCACATCTCATTCCCGCTTTTCACATGTGGGTCATGCACACCATTGGTCAATACAATAGCTGGCTTTTACAATTTGTTCTAACAACCTTAGTACTCATTTTTCCTGGTCGCCGTTTTTACCAAAAAGGTATTCCAGCCTTATGGCGTTTAGCGCCAGATATGCACTCGCTGGTGGCTGTTGGAACCTTAGCCGCCTACAGTTTTTCAGTCGTGGCAACCTTTATGCCGCAGGTACTACCACAAGACACGGTAAATGTTTATTTTGAAGCGGCTGCCGTTATTGTCAGTTTAATTTTGCTTGGGCGATATTTTGAAGCAAAAGCTAAAGGGCGTACTTCACAAGCAATTCAACATTTAGTTGGAATGCAGCCCAAAACAGCTCGTATTCAGCGTGACGGTCAAGTGGTAGAAGTTGCTGTTGCCGAAGTAGTCAGTGGAACTATTGTAGAAATTCGCCCGGGTGAACGTGTGCCAGTCGATGGGGAAGTAGTCGAAGGGCACAGCTATATTGATGAATCTATGATTACGGGTGAGCCTGTTCCTGTTGAAAAAATAGTAGGCCATCAGGTGGTCGGTGGTACGGTCAATCAAAACGGTACTCTAAACATTCGGGCAACCGCTGTTGGTTCTTCTTCTGTACTTTCACAAATTATTCGCATGGTTGAACAAGCCCAAGGTTCTAAACTTCCGATTCAGGGTTTAGTTGATAAAGTCACTATGTGGTTTGTACCGGCTGTCATGCTAATTGCGACGATTACTTTCTTGGTCTGGTTTATTTTTGGGCCAGAACCTGCGTTGACTTTTGGTTTGGTGAATGCTGTTGCGGTACTGATTATTGCGTGTCCTTGTGCGATGGGACTTGCAACACCAACTTCTATTATGGTCGGTACTGGACGTGGTGCTGAGTTAGGTGTTTTGTTCCGTAAAGGTGAAGCTTTGCAGCTTTTACAAGAAGCACAAGTGGTTGCAGTTGATAAAACGGGCACACTTACCGAGGGTAAACCGACACTGACAGACTTTAATGTGCAATCAGGTTTTGAACGTGAACAAGTACTGACTTTAGTTGCTTCGGTCGAAGCCAAGTCTGAACATCCAATTGCTCTTGCGATTGTTCAAGCAGCAGAAAGTGAAGGCTTAAACTTATTACCCGTGACAGCATTTAACTCGATTACCGGTTCAGGTATTGAAGCGGAAGTTTCAGGCCAAAAAGTACAAATTGGCGCAGACCGTTATATGCACCAACTTGGTTTAGACACTAGCTCATTCCAAAAGATTGCTGCTCAATTAGGTGAAGAAGGCAAAACACCACTTTATGTCGCTATTGATCAGAAACTTGCTGCAATTATTGCCGTGGCAGACCCAATTAAAGAAACAACCTATGCTGCGATTGAGGCCTTGCATCAATTAGGTCTCAAGGTTGCCATGATTACAGGAGACAACCGTCATACGGCGCAAGCAATTGCCAAAAAGCTGAATATTGATGAAGTTGTAGCAGAGGTTTTACCTGAAGGCAAAGTCGACACAGTTCGCCAACTGCAAAAACAATATGGTCGTTTGGCCTTTGTAGGTGACGGTATTAACGATGCACCAGCCTTGGCGCAAGCAGATGTCGGCTTAGCCATTGGTACAGGAACAGATGTTGCCATTGAAGCTGCCGATGTTGTGTTGATGTCAGGTAGTTTAAAAGGCGTACCGAACGCAATTGCATTAAGTAAAGCAACGATTCGAAACATACGTCAAAACCTGTTCTGGGCATTTGTATATAACGTTGCACTTATTCCAATTGCAGCAGGTGCGCTTTATCCAGCATTTGGTGTATTACTTTCACCAATGTTTGCAGCAGGCGCGATGGCACTTTCTTCGGTTTTTGTTTTAGGCAATGCATTACGCTTAAAACGTTTTCATGCACCCGTACAGTAAGGGTGCTGAAAATCAACTTTTGGTTTAAGATCATGACACCAGGTCTTAAACCAAATTTAATATTTGAGGTGTGAGATGAATATCGGTCAGGCATCCAAACATTCGGGCATTTCGGCGAAAATGATTCGCTACTATGAAGAAATCGGTTTACTTGAAGCAGCTCAGCGTTCTGCTTCTGGCTATCGCATTTATTCAGAAACAGATCTTAAAACTTTAAATTTTCTTAAACATGCCAGAGAGTTAGGTTTTTCATCAGAACAGATGAAAGAACTTATTTCGCTTTGGAAAAACACGGATCGGCAGAGTGCAGAGGTGAAAGCCTTAACCGTCAAACACATTGCCGAATTAAAACAGAAAATTGCGCATCTCCAAGAAATGGTCAATATTTTACAGGCTTCAGCCGATGATTGCTGCGGCAACCAGCAAGCTTCTTGTGCCATTTTAGATCACATTGAAAAAGGTGTGGGTGTAAGCTAAGTTTCATTAAAATAAAAAAGGAAAAAATCATGGCTTATACAGCCTCTTGTCTTTGTAATGGGATTCAACTGCAAATTAATGCTGAATTAGAACCCATCATGGTTTGTCATTGCACGCAGTGCCAAAAAGCCCAAGGTGCTGCTTTCGCTGCCATTACTCAAGTACAAAAAAATGACTTAAATATTGTGCAGGGTGAAAACCTGTTACAGGCTTATTTTGCATCACCTAATAAAAAGAGAGTGTTCTGTAAAACCTGTGGTTCACCGATCTGGAGTGAGCGTTTAGATAAGCCAGCAGTGGTACGTTTAAGAGTAGGGCTTATTAATGAAGAAATATCGACATCTGTCATTTCTCACGCTTTTGTGTCTTCAAAAGTGAAGTGGTATCCAATTTGCGATAGTGCTCGCCAATATCAAAATGGGGTAGAAAACCCTTAAATATTAAGGTTGGATGGTATTTTATTCATTTGTAAAAAAACGTGAACAAGACTAGTCATGAATAAATAATGTGCTATAACTGTACCTAAGGTAATCGTAATATCTCCTCGATCCACAGGGAAACTTGGGACAGGGCAAAAGATACGATAGGACCTTACATATAGCTAGCAAAGAGCATGTAAGAGATGGATAGACACAAATCTTAGATTGCTCACCGTTGCAGAAAAGCCCGTGAAACGGGCTTTTTTAATGCCTGTAAAAAGCTATTTAGTGGATGATCAGACTATAAATAAAGTTTTTTATAACGTCATTTTTTACCATTCGTTCTTAAGCAAATAAAAAGATGTAGAAATAATAAAATTTTTTAAACATACAGACTATTCTGTATTGCAATTTAATTTGTTTATAGGTACATTTACTTAACGGTTTAAAGTTCAAGTTTAATAATGGACTCATGGTCGTTGTGGGAGATCTAAGAGCCTGCATTCTTCCCCAAGATGCGGGTTTTTTTTATGCCTATAGAAAAGTGGCGATTAATTCGACTTAAATAAAAAACATATAATTTTCTGTTATTTATTAGATTTTAATAAGCCTACGATCTAAAGATTGCGTAGGCTTTACATGTTTAATAATTTAGGCGCGATAGGCCAAACACGCTTGAGCACAAGCCAAACATGCTTTAGCACAGATCTGACAGTGCTCATGTTCATGTTTACTACATTCTGCTGCACAGAGTTGACAGGCATTGGCGCACAATTGCATGGCTTGTTCAGCAAGCTCAGAATTTCTTAACTCTAAAGAGGTACACAGTTGGCAGGTTTCTACACATGTCATGCAATGCTTAATACACTCTCGCATCATATGGACATGTTCCTCTTGTAAACATGCAGCTGCGCACGTTTTACAAGCAATCATACATTCGATACAGGCTTGAACTGAGGTAGAAGTGTCACAAAATAAAGCTGAGTTTGTTTCTTGTTGAATTTCCATAAGAGTTCTCCTATCGAAGACTATTATTAAAAAATGGAATATCGTTATATTTTCTATTTTAGAAGATCATTTTTAAGGCATGGCTGTTTGAGATGAAAGGGCTACAAATCGCTAATACACAATTAACCTCGTAGTAGAATGTTACATCCAGCTTTTAGCTAAAACGCTCGTATTTTTTGATATTGATAGGGGTTTTAAATTTAAGGATTGTGTTAAATTTAATTGCATATAATACTTTTGGCTAATTTCTTATTGTGTGAATATTAGGCAAATTAGGAATGTGAACTTTGAAGGACACGAAATGGAAAACGTTAATCAATACGCTCACGGAGCTGAGCATGAAGTCCACATCCATTGCAAACGATCATTAAGCACATTAATACTGAGTATGTTCGTATTAATTACAACTGGTCGTTAAAAGAAAAAGCACCCGAGGGTGCTTTTTCTATATGTGTACTATAAATAGATAGGTTTAAGAGTCTATAAAACCACGACGTTTTTTGTAGGCTTTACGGTCATAAGAAGGGATATTTGATTGCTGGAGATCAATCGCTAGTTGTTTCTTACGTTGAAACTGAACTTCATTAAGAAGAACAGCATAAATTTTGGGTCGGTCAGTTTTAAACTTATCTACATCCAATGGAATCTTATCTTCATTCTTGACAATGTATAGAACAGAGCCATTGCCATTTGTTTCATAAACCGTCCAACCAAGCCGCACAGCATAGAGTCCGGTTTTCTGATTTTTACCTAAATAAGATTTAAAACCATCGGGATGAGGGCGAACATAAGCATTCATCATGCATCCTCCATCATTTGATTTATTTGATGAAAGCGACAATCAATGAATTGATGGGGAGTGAGACATCATATTCAGTAAAATTACGATTTCTAGTTGTTTATATATTGTTCAATTTTAAAATTTCAAGTGAGGCGGAAAACTGTTATTTACTGAGTTACATACGCTCAAGAATATTCAAAAAAAGCTTATTTTTTTGAGTAATAAATTTTCAAGTTCATTCCTTGTAGGCAAGAAAGAATAGCCCACTATTCTGTATTTGTGTGATCGATTTTGCATATTTAAAATTGATGAAATCGTAAGTGAATTTAAGGTCAGTTTTAGTTAATCATTTGTTTTAAAAATAAATAATTAAGTTTTAATATTTCTTGTTACAACCATTTTGTCGACAATAGATGCACCTTTTTGACATATTTCGCCTAGCATAATTAAAGAGTTCGTTGCCTATGGTGTCATTTATGTTCATTGGACTTGTGGTCACCATTTTGTTGACTCCAGGCCCAACAAATACATTGTTAGCCTCTGCTGGAATACAGGTAGGAGTGAAGCAGTCTCTTAAACTTATTCCTGCTGAAGTGATGGGTTATCTCATTGCAATTACTTCATGGGGTATTTTACTTGAGTCTGTTTCACATTTTATTCCGTGGCTTCCACCTGTATTAAAGTTAATAAGTGCAACTTTTATTCTCTACCTTGCATTTAAACTTTGGACAACATCGACAAACGACATCAAATTAGACAATCCACTGATTACGCCTAAGGCTTTATTTGTCGCGACACTTTTAAATCCTAAAGCTTTACTCTTTGCTTCTGCTATTTTTCCACATGCAGCATGGGAAGTGTTTCACGTATATTTTATTCATATTGCTGTTTTTTTATCATTAATTACACCCATTGCTTTTTTATGGATTGCTTTTGGAACCGTATTAATTTCAAACAAAGTAACTTGGTTAAACCAACGTAATTTACAACGTACGGCTGCATTTATTTTAACTTTTTTTGCTATGCCAATCGGCTATTCAGCGATTAGCTCATTTTAAACTTAACTCGTTATTTATATTAAAAAATTTAATTTTCAGGAGATTTTTATGAAAAGATTAAAAGTAATTATTAAGGATCAGTTTAACCAAGAAACGATTGCTTTGGCAAAAGTTCGACCTATGAATGACCACGCCCTTGAACTTCACAAAAGCGTTGAACATATTGAAATTGATGACGATATTATTTTGCCAAACATGGATTTGCTTTATGAAAACCCTAAAGACGGCAAGATTTATCAATTGATTGGAGCATTCAGCGAGGAATAGCTTTTAGCTAAGAAGTGCTGAAAATAAAGCCAAACTACGTAATAGACACAATTAAAATATTGAAGATGCCCAATACTTATGGGACTATGCTTTTGCAAAAATGTGACCTAATCCACATTTTTGCATTTCAGGACTAAGTGGTTTTCACTAAGCCCATTCCTTCAATGAGAAGTAGGAATGGGCTTTTTTTATTGCAAATTATTCTTTAAATGTTTCATCTAAAGCTTGTTGAACAGCTTCTATACGTGATTTACACGCTTTATAAGCAGTAATCGACTCTTCAACAATCTTCATTAAATTATCAATATCTGGGCTTTCTTGAGACTCAAGTAGTTCGGCATTTTTTTTCAGAATGTCATGGCCGTCTTTAAACGTTAACTCTTCATTGTTCATTTGGAATTACCTGTGTAATGTTGGCTTCAATCACACCATCTTGCATTTCAATCGCAATGGAGGGGTTTGAAATTTGATGTATAGACCGAATCGCTTTTCCTTCGGATCTGACAATTGCATAGCCTTTGGCTTGAACTTGTTTTGGATTTTGTAAAAGGACTTCTTTCATTAATGATTCGATTTGAGTTAATGAAAATTTAATCTGTTGCTGAGAACTAAACTGAATACGTTCTTTCATTTGGTCAAGCAGACGATGTGCCGAGCTAAGTTGACCTTGGGCCGAAGATTTAATCTGATGAAGTAGCTGATCATTCTTGCTTTGATACGTCGTGATTTGATGTTGCGAAAGAAGCTTAATGGTTTGCAGGCTATCGACGGCTTCTTGTACGCGTTCAACAATATGGTTACGGATGCCAGCAATCACTTTACTTGGCGTGTCGAATGAACGATGGGCAATTTCATCAAGAATAGTACGGTCTTTTTCATGACCAATACCAACCCAAATTGGTACAGTGCGTTTGCAGAGCAGGGCTGCAAGTTCGTAATCATTTAAATAAGCTAAATCATTCACAGATCCGCCACCGCGAATAATTACAATAAGGTCAGGTGGAAATTTAAATGTGCTGGCCCATTGTCTTAAACCCGAACCTAAAGATTCAATCAAGCTAGTTGCAGCGCTGTTCCCTTGAAAAGTAGCGGTGTGATACACAAAATGGCAAACACCATTTCTCTCTAGAGCATCAGCATCTTTTTTAAAGTCACCTAGGCCCGCAGCATTTTGAGGAGCAATGACTAAAACATTTTGAATGTCAAAAGGAGTAGGCAGGAGTTTGTTCTTGTGAATTAACCCTTCTTGCGTGAGGCGTTCAATAATTTGCTGATAACGTTTAGCAATTTCACCTAAGGTAAAGCTTGAATCAATCTCTTCAATATTGACCGAAAATCCATATTGAGGATCAAAACGCGCTCTAATTTTGATAAGCACATTTAAATCGCTTGAAATCTCAATGCCAGTTTCGCGTTCAAACTTTAAAACAATTTTACTGGCTGAAAATTTCCAGATTGTAGCTTTACAACTGGCAATGACTTTATCAGTCTCTGCATCTTTTTCTGCAAGCTCTAAATAGTAATGGCCGCCTTTAATATTTAAATTTCGAATCTCTGCTTTTACCCAGACTGGCTCATCAAAAGCCAAACGTATGACTTCCTGAACTGTGCCAAGATATTCACTAAGGGAAAACTGAGGTTCAGACATACGAACTAAACATTAAAGGACCAACCTAGATAGTATAAAAGCCATCCAACCAAGGCAATTGCTGTCTATGAATATCGGGTTCTATTTAAAATAAATACAACAATTTAAAGAATTAAAAATTGGAAATTGATAGGGTTATTTAGACCAAACGGTTAAAATGAAAAATTAATAAAAAGATAATTCTCAATAATTACAACCGATTAAAAAATAAAGTTTGCTTTATGAAATATATGAGCGTATAAAGCTTACTTCCAATTGCGGGGTGGAGCAGTCTGGTAGCTCGTCGGGCTCATAACCCGAAGGTCGTTGGTTCAAATCCGGCCCCCGCAACCAAAATATTATGCTCTGTGATGTACCACTTTTCATAATACGAAAATTATGAAAAGCAATTAGCTTATAAATAACCCTATATAAAGCTAAATATTAAATTCTAGACTGACTGTCCATACCTTAAATCTAGCGTTCTAATTAAATACCGTTAAATCACATGAGCTCAGTGATGAGTGAATGATTGTGAATATAGTAAATGAGTGGCATATTGCCACATCCGTAAATGGCAATGAGATCAATGTGAGGATCGTTCCTCATGTGCGTAAGCAAAACTCTCAAGATGGTTATCGTTGGGTCGAAGTTGGTAAGAAAATTCAACTTCAATCTGGTGAAGAAATCGAATTAAACCAAGATGGTAAAAGCTTTTATGCTGGATTTAATCAGCTTTATCGTTTAACAACGTATTGTTGATAAAATGCTTGGCGCTAAAGCTAAAAAACCTATCTCCTTTAAAAGAGATAGGTTTTTTTATATCTATATGGATATAAAATAATTAAAATTATAAAAAGCAAAAACGTATTAAATTGATAGAATTATTATTTTAATTATATTTATAACGACCTTAACCCGCTCGCCAAAATTGACGGCCCATGACCTTAAAGTTCTTTCCATTTTCTTCGGTTACACGGCGGTCTCTAAATTTTTCATTCAAACTATGCAAAATTAAAGAGCCATCCGCTTCTTTAAAAATTTGCTTAATCATTCCTTCCCCTGCAAAGTAAACCGCATAAATCTCGCCATCAATTACTTCAGTTTGAGAGATATCAATACCGACCAGATCTCCATCTTTAATGTAGTCTGTCATGCTATCGCCTTTAGCTTTGATAATACGCATGCACTCTTGAGCAACCCGTTTTTCTTTAAAAAATGAAGCAGGGAAAGGGATTTTTCCATTAATTGCATCGAAGTGGAACTCAATAGACTCACCAGTACCACACGAAAAACTAGCTTCTACCACTTCAATCCAAGCATATTGATCGGTGGATTCTGCACTCACAACTGTAGGGGTAAATACATCACTTTCTCTAAAAGCATCTTCTGTATTTCCAGTCGTTAACCAATAACCATCTACACCTAAAAACTGGGCAATAAGTGGAAGAAACGCAGATTTTAAATTTTTCCCAGACTCTAAAGCCTGATAGGCCGGCTGAGACATTTTTACAGCCTCAGCGACTTCAGCCTGAGTTTTTTTGGCTTTAATTCTAGAATCTTTTAAACGGTCTTTAAGAGCCATAACGGTTACACCAGCAAACTTATAACAAATATATAACTAAAGTTATATCGAGTAAAACAACTATAGTTATTGACTAATAATAACTATAGTTATAATATCAGTTATATCTTCAGATGAATAGATTAAGTTTAAATCGTATTTGAACCACTATTTATTGAATTATCAACATGTTGAGATGAAAGCTAAATTTATTTTGTTTCTAGAGGAGGCAAAATAGAAGGGAGATAGCTCAATTATTATTTACAGATAGGCTATCAAAACAAAAAATGGAATAAAAAAAAGCCCGATTCCGTGGATCAGGCTTAATGTTCGTCGATAAAGGGTATCAAGAACATGAAGAATTTAGCAAAGATTGTGAGTCGTAACAAAAGTTTCCGATATACGGCAAAGTCTTATTTGAACTTTTTGGTCAAAAAATTAAAGTTCGAAAAAAGCGTAAAAGTAAGCGCTTTCATACTTTTTTACAATTTTAGAAAAAGGAATATCTACTTTTAAATGAATGCTTTAAATGCATACCGTTTAGTTCTTTAGGTTTGTTGTACCAGATGAAACGTTTTGAACACACATTTGTAGTCATAGCTTCGCTATATTGCTCAAAGAATGGATCAAAACTTCAAGAATAACAAACGATAAAGATGCCTTATTAAACGTGTGAGTTGGAGATAGTGAATGACTACAGCAATGCAGAACAGAGCTAAACAACTTAAAAATGCAAAACGTGGAGGATATGTTCCGACAATTGCAAAAGACGTAAACAAATACAAGGTACAAAAAATAAAAAGGGCGCTTGAAGAGGCAAAGCTAATTGCTAGTGAGCTTGAAGATGATGCATTCGAATTCGATGATCAAGTCTCAATGCAAAAAGCGATAGGTGCAATCACCGTGATTGAGTTGATTGAACAAGCCTTAAACAGTGCACACTAACAGGCTTTAGCATACAAACATTCTTTCTTGGACCCCTGAAATATGGGGTCAAGGATCAGTTCGTCTTGCGATTTAGCGCGGTTAAAAAAGCGTTAGTGTTTTTTATTGACTGTAATAAAGAAAACTAAGGGTATTTATAGAACCTGAAAAACAACAAGCGAGTAAGCGTGGTGAGTTTTCAAGTTTTACCCTTTAAAGCAGGACAAGATGATGAAAACAGTTCCAACAGGTGGTTTAGCAACATTTTTAGATTTTTATAGCATTGCAATTATGGTGGCTTTAGCAGTCAGCTTAGTTGTGGCAGTCGTGTTGATGATGCGTTTCCCTCGCTCACCACAAGAATGGATTGTTGGGCTGATATGCACAGTCGTTTCAAGCTTAACTGGAGGCTCATTTATCATCATGAAATGGAATTTACATGAATGGGTCTCGGATATTTGGGGAATGATCACACTATGTGGATTCTTCTTTATTTGCGGTTTGCCGGGCTGGGCGATTGTGAGATGGATATTTAACTTCATCAATAAACAAGAAGGTAAAACGATTGTGGAAGTCATCAAAGACTTAAAAAAAGCGAAAGATGATCTGCAAAATAGCTAAAAACAGTTTCAATGATATAGGTAAAATAAAATGAATATTGACCAGTATTTAGAAGCAATCATAGACAGAGAAGGTGGATATATTAATCATCCATCAGACCATGGCCATGCTACCAAATTTGGCATTACAGAGGCAGTCGCTCGATCAAACGGATATCAAGGTGATATGCGAGATTTACCATTAAGCGTAGCCAAATCTATTTATAAAAAACAATATTGGTTTGAACCCCAATTTGACCAGATCAATCAAATTAGCCCTGCTATTGCAGAAGAGTTACTTGATACGGCTATAAATTGTGGAGTCAACTTTGCTAAACCTTTATTACAACGTGCTCTAAATCTGCTAAATAAGCAGGGTGAGGAGGGCTGGCCCAATCTTACTTTAGATGGTCAATATGGGCCTTTGACTTTTCAAGCACTGAGTACGTATTTGAACAGGCGTAATAAAGATGGAGAAACGGTATTACTACGCGTTTTAAATATTATGCAAGGGCAGCACTATATCGAAATTACAGAGAAGAACCCAAATTACGAAGACTTCTTTTATGGATGGATCTTAAACAGGGTAGTGTTGTAAAAATTGTAGTTAGATAAAAATATGTTGATAGACAAAAGACTTGAAAAGCCTAACCATGAGTTGAGGCTTTTCAAATAATCATATGTCGAGTAATGATTTATTGTGCAATGAGTAAAACGGCAAGAAGAAAGAAAATAGCACCGCTAATTTTATTGAGTATAGAAAAATTATTTCCCGCCAACATCTTTTCTTTAAAAATTGAAGAGAAATTTGCATAGACCAAATGAATTAAAAAGCCAATAAAACAAAAGGTTAAAGATAGAACTAAAAACTGAGTTAAAATTTCTTTCTTTATATCAATAAATTGAGGGAATAGAGCAATAAAAAATACGATTGTTTTGGGGTTAAGCAAAGATGCAAGTAGACCTTGATAAAAGAGTCTCGATTTACTTACATTTTTATCGCTTTGCTGATCAGTGATTAAATCTTGCGATGGCGATTTTTTGCTGAAGTTTTTATATCCAAGATACATTAAATAAAATGCACCAATAAATTTTAAAACCGTAAAAATAGTAGGGTTGCTGGTAATAATAAGACCTACACCACTAGCGGAAATTACAGCAATTACAAACATACCAATGATTAAGCCGCTAATACCGAATAGAGCAGTTTTAACACCATAATTGATTGAATTTGTGACAGTAAATAAAACGCCAGGTCCGGGGCTTAAGAGAGTAAGAAATGCAATTGTTATAAAGACTAAAAGACCGCTCACGCTGATATATCCTATTTATCAATGAGACTAGATTATGCGATTACTTTAAATGAGAAAATAAGTTATGTATACAGACAGTTATGTATATTTAAGCCTTGAATAGATTAAATGTTTAAAATATGCATTTTGATAAATAGGTAGGGTAATAAAAAGCTTATTACTCAAAGCAACATAAACATACAACCCCAACAGTAGGGGGTGTTAGTATGCTAAACCTATACCTCAAGAAATATACAGCATGACGAAAAAAGAACGGCAGTTTAAATCTGGCGAATTTCGATTTTCCTTTTTATCGTTTAAATATTGGGGTATATGGTTTTTAGCATTTATTCTGATGTGTTTTGCGATGTTACCTTGGGCAATTCAATGGCGTCTTGCCGATCTTTTATCAAAAATAGCATGGAAATCTTTAGGTTCAAGAAGAAAAACAACATTACGTAATTTAGAAGCCTGCTTTCCTGAAAAAACACCTATGCAAATTGAGGTCAAAGCCAAACAGGTTTTTGTAGATACTCTCACGGGTGTATTTGAAGCCTTAAATGCTTGGTACAGCCCAAACTGGTTTAAAAGCCGTGTTCACATAGATGGATTAGAGAATTTAACCAATAATCAGGAAAATGGTGTACTACTATTAGGCACTCATAGTACGCTTTTAGACGCTGGTGGAGCAGCTTGTACCTTATTTTTTAATATGGACGTGGTTTACAGACCTCAAAATAATCCCTTTTTAGATTTTCTGATTCATCGTAGCCGCGCAAGAGTCTATAAAAATCAGATTGCTCGAGACAACATGCGTGGACTTATCCAAAACCTTAAACATGGTCATGCCATATGGTATAGCCCAGATCAGGACTTTGGCTTAAAACAAGGTGTAATGGCCTCATTTTTCGGAATACAGGCTGCCACCGTGACCGCTCACCGTAGACTGATGGATATCTCAAAAGCAGCAGCAGTACCTTTATACTTTTATAGAAGTGGCGATATCAGAAACCCTCAATATCATGTTCTCGTGGAACCTAAATTAGAAAATTTTCCGAGTGGATGTGAAGTGAGTGATGCTGAAAGAGTCAATAAGATTATTGAGAATCAAATTCGTATTGCCCCTACACAATACATGTGGTTCCATCGACGCTTTAAGACGCGTCCTGCTGGTGAAAAGAAATTTTATTGATGGTTTTATAGGGAAATAGCACTGATATGGGACTTCTTCCGATTAAAATGAAACAAAATTTGACTTTTAATTGAAAGGAATCTTAATTAAATCAATGTGAAAGGTGAATCGGGGAGTGGGTAGAGTTTTTCTTGCTTTAATTATTTTGAATATCGATTGCAAATGCTTATGAAGCGTGTATTATCGAGCATAACTAACAAAATATTCTTGTCATAATAAATTTCTATTTGCGCAGTTTTATATTTATAATCCTTGGGTTTCTTCAGATATTTAATTTTTGACATCTATTTTTTAGTTAAATTGGTTTCCCAATAATAAGTTATAATATTTTAAGATTTAGGATATAACATATGTCTACTAGTACTGGTACAGTAAAATGGTTCAATGAAACTAAAGGTTTTGGTTTTATTGTGACTGATGAAGGTAAAGATATTTTTGCTCATTTTACTGATATTCAAACACAAGGTTTTAAAGTTCTATTAGAAGGTCAACGTGTTGAGTTTACCGTAGTACAAGGTAAAAAAGGCCCTCAAGCTTCAAATATTGTGATTCTTCAAAACTCATAAATAAAGCGTTTAATTGATTTGAATATATTATTTAAATAAAATATATTTAAGTCTAAAGTATTTTATTAGAGTTTAAAAAAGCCCACTTTAGTCTTGTGGGTTTTTTATAAGTTTTAATTCAACTTATATTTAAAAAAAGAAGTATAAAAATACTCTCATCAAAGTGCTTCTAAGTTTTTATGTTAAAATATAACGAATTAGGTGTATGGTATTAAAATGGATATTTGTATTGGCGGTATTTTTGACGGTCAGAAAATAGAAAATAATAATGATTTCTTTAAGGTTGAAGAGCATTATTCAGACAATAGTTCTAAATATATTAGGCAACACTTCCACTTGTTTGGACAAATTTTTAGCTTTTGGGTGTGTGAAGAGGTTGATTTAAGTCAAGCAATGAGAAAAGCCGAGAGTATTTTAAAGAAGAAAAATGAAAATATTTAGCTAATAAATTAAAATAATTTTACTACTGTCTATTATTTTAAAGATTTTCTTATTAATTTAATTGAAATAGATTTAATGAGTAAACTTTAATTTTTGAAAATCAATGGTTTTATTTTATAGCTTTAAATAGAATTTACAATATTTTAGTATTAGTTACAGACCATTACAATTTGTGAGTGGAATTTGCTAAATATAGTTATACATTAGGCGTAAGCTAAAGTTGTTTTATTTATTGCGCAAATAAAACAAAGCCCACTTTAATAAAATATTTTATTAAAGTGGGCTCTTTATTCAGACGGTCATCTTTAATTCAACCTTCATAATTAAACTATAGATAATATTTATTGTTATAGCCTCGCTTAGAAAGGAAAACATTTTAAATGTTAAGTGAAGTACAACCTAATATTTGCTTTATTGGCAGTAGTAATTTAGCTTTGGCTTTAATCGGAGGAATGGTTTTAAAAGGGTTTAACAAAGAAAAAATACACTTAATTGAAGAGAAAAAAATTAATGATACACATGCTTTGAAGCAAAAAGAAAATGGTTTAAAAAAAGCTGATATTGTTGTGTTGTTACTCGATCCAAAACAATTAAAAGAGATACTTGCGCCGTTTAAAAAATGGTTAGCAAATAAGATTATTGTTTCTATGATGGCAGGGATTGATATTGCGCACCTATCCAGTTTTACAGGTTCAAAGAAAATCGTTCGTGTGATTTCAAATCCGCCTGTACTGACCCATGTTGGTACTCACGTGCTGATTGCTTCAGAGCAAATGGACCAGCTTGATAAAGACTTAATTGAAACCTTGTATTCTGCAACGGGCCAGACTTTTTGGGCGCCGTCTGAAACACAAAGTGATGCCATTATTGCATTATCAGGTTCAGGGCCAGCTTACTTTTTCTATATTTTAGATAGCATGATTAAGACAGGTGTTTCATTAGGGCTAGATAAACAATTTGCCTTAGATCTTGCGCTTCAAGCGGCTACTGGCGCAGTCGAAATGATTCGTAAAAGTAATGTTCCACCAGCGGAGTTATGTGGAAAGGTCACTTTAGCAAATGGGATTACCGAATCTGCTTTACGAATGTTTGAATTAGGCAATGTGTCTGATGATATACGTTTAGCCATGAGGGCCGCATATCATCGTAGCAAAGAAATTACTTCAGAAATTATTTCTGAGGCTCGTTAACGCTTTTTAGCAAACTAGGCCTTTAAGAAGTATTCCCAAATAATGAAACCTAAGCCAAACCCAATAAAAGAGTAGAGAGTAATAATAAAGAATACAAAACTGGCCTTATTTTTTTTCTTCAAAATGTTCATGGCGATGCCTCCAATTCAGATTAATTTTATTATGGAGATGAGGAGGCTGTAATCATAGATACAGAATTTTTTAAAAAAAATATAACAGAGCTTAAATCTGTTATGGTTTAAGCCGCTTAACTGAATAAGAAGTTTCGAATCAAAAGTTTAAGTCGATACGCTATACGTCTTACACCTTTTATTCAATTAACATTAAATCGGCGGTATTGGCAGATTTAAGAGGGCGTAGGGCAAAGGTCGAACGGGTGTGTCGAATTCCCTTAATTGAATAGAGTTTTTTTCGTAAAAAACGTTCGTAATGGTCAGCATCTTTTACGGCTACTTTCACCAAATAATCATAATCACCTGTAACCAGATGCGCTTCTACAACTTCTGGTATGTCAGCTAATGCTTCGCTGAAATTTTCCAGCATTTCATCGTCATGGCGTTCTAAAGTAATTTCTATAAAGAATACTTCATGAATACCGATCGCTTTTGGGTTTACGTTTACCGTATAGCCTTCAATAATTTTTAAAGTTTCCAGACGTTTCAGTCGTGTCCAGCATGGTGAAGATGAAAGACCGACTTCTTCTGCTAATTGAGCAACAGTTAAACGGCCATTGCCACGTAATGCAGATAAAATTTTCCGATCTATGCGATCTAGTGTGTATTCTGTTCTGTTCAAAATATAAACCAAAGAAGAATCTTCTGATAAAATTAAATATACTTCATTTTTATGCTGCGAACATTTAAAAATATTAAAAAATACAGGAAACATTTTGAGTTAAAGGTACATACACTAGTTCTATGCATCGAACTCTCTGGATAAGGGTTGTGATGGAGCAAAGAGCACTGTTTCAGTAAGGGTGACTAAACAGTGCTCTTTGCGGATCCCTTCTAAGTTCTTAAATCTATTTTTATTAATTGCCGTAGTGTATTAAAACAAATTAAATAATAACTTTTATTTATCAATTGAAGAAAAACTAATCATTATTTTTTATCTAACTTTTGCTTTATGGTGATTTCATTGCAAAGTAGGAAGCAAGGTTATGATCACCCAGCACGATATAAACCAAAAACAATATCAAAATAAATCTTTAGACTATTTGAATAGCCAAGCTCATTCTGAAGGAATTGAATTTAATAAATTTATTCATGAAATTCAGAAATATGAAAAGGCTGTTGTCCTAGATTTAGGCTGTGGTGGTGGTCATGTTTCTTATAATGTTGCTCCGCATGCTGACCTAGTCTTTGCCTACGATTTATCTCATGAAATGTTAGACACAGTCTCTAAAGCTGCTAGCCAGCGCAAATTAAAAAACATCTTTGTGCAGCAGGGCATTGCTGAAGATATGCCTTTTAGTGATCAGCAGTTTGATGTTGTGATTAGCCGATATTCAGCTCATCACTGGCAGCATGTTCCGACAGCCATGAAAGAAGTAAACCGTGTTCTTAAGCCAGATGGTATTGTTATTTTTGTAGATATTATTAGTTCTAGTTCGCCTATATTAGATACGTTTTTACAGACGATCGAAACTATTCGAGACCCAAGTCACGTAAGAAACTATAGTGTGAAAGAGTGGGTTTATTTTATTGAAGATGCTGGCTTTGACTTAGGGGGGGTAGACAAACAAACGCTTTCATTAGACTTTGATAGTTGGGTAAAGCGTATGAAAACCCCTGAAGATCAAATTAAAACATTACGCTATTTGCAGGAAGGTTCATCTGACCTCGTTAAGAAGTATTTCAAAATTCAAAATGACGGTAGCTTTGAAAGCCATGTGGGTTATTTTGTCTTTAAGAAGTTAGGGTTTTAAAGTGGTGTAATGAGTAAGGGTTTTAGTCGATAAGAAATCTATGAAATATCACTAAAACTCTTTACTTGAATAACTTGGATTATATTAAAGAAGATTAAAGAAAAAATTAATATCATTTATTTGAGAAAACTTAATCACACAATTTTTTTAAGGTGATTAAGTACTCAAAAGAGAAGAGGATTTATCTAATTTTCTTATTATTAATAGACACTTATAAGTAATTATTATTTAATACGCCCGCAACATTATCACTAATACTTTTAATAACTTTGTCGGGGAAATAATGCGTAATATTTTAGTAACAGTTTTCACTTTATTGGTAGGAACATCAGTTTATGCTGAGCAAGAGCCGAAAACTTATATACAGCGAACAACTTGCGAGAGAACAGTACAATTACATGGTTTTTTAAGCCGTGCTCAACTTGATTGTAATTATCACTATACTTCACAAGAATTAGTTCATGAATCTGACAAATGTACTAAACATGAACTAGGTGAAAAATATGGTAGAGAAGTTATGAGATTAGGTATGGACCAATTTGAAGCACGTAAGAGAGGAGATATGAAAGGCCAATTATGTAATACGGTTTTAAAAGAATTTCCAAACTATATTAAAAAATAAAATAAGGTTTTAAAAATCTCTTCTAGCAAGCCGATAAAATGGATTTAATTATTCATTTTATCGGTGTTTCACCCTATATAATTTGCCAATTAAACCAGATAATAAACTTTAAGAATTCACCTAATATCACATTGACACTTAAAATCTCTCTTATTATTCTTCGTTTCAGGATGAGAGAGGGACGCTCAATGCGTGCTGATTCTTGTGTGTTAGTCTGTCAACCCTTTCTCGTTCTATTATTATTTTTACTAAATAATGAATTTCTAATAAAAGAATTAAATATTTTACTCAAATGAAAAATAATATTTATTCAATTATTTTCTAGCCAATATCACATTGACACCTAAAACCCCTCCGATTATGCTTTGCCTGCTGGCCTACATTGCCAGCCGGTTTTAGCAGACCGAGAGCGTATAGCGCATCAAAAAAGCAATTTTTTGGTGGCGAACTCGTTCGTCCCCCCTTCGTAGCGGTAGGACGGAAGGGGGACGCCTTGTGCGTGCTGGTTCTATATGCCCAGTCTGCTAACCCCCTTTCGTTCTGCCACCATAATCATTTAGCAGTGATTGGCAGAAATTTTATGCATATAGGAGTTCGCTCATGCGTACTATTTCTTCTCATTTATTGGTCTTTGCCAAACTCTCTCTAGCCATACCGCCCAACTGGTCTTTAAAACGGTTTAACCGACTCTAGGTTTTCTACAACCTTAGCTCGTTACGACTAAAAAATCATAGCAACAATAAAACCTGAGATAGCTTAGGCACATTTTTGTGCTGCTTTTGCATGCCTGTTTTTAGCACTCATTTTAAGAGTGACGGCATTTCTATCTCTTTTAGATACAACAAAAAATTATTTAAACGGTATTCCTATGCCAAATTTAGAATCTTCATTTAGAGCACTAAGAGTGCTTCACATCGCAAAAGACTTATTTAATCAATATGGGTTTCATAAGGTCGGGGTCGACCAAATTATTGCGGAAGCCAAAGTTGCCAAGGCTACTTTTTACAACGACTTTCACTCAAAAGCCCGACTCATCGAAATGTGTCTTACTTTTCAAAAAGACGCGCTCAAAGTAAAAGTGTTTTCCATTGTTAATTCTTACCGTGAACAAATGGTGCTCGATAAACTTAGGCAGATTTATCTTTTACATGCCGATTTAAATGGCTTTTATCATTTACCCTTTAAAGCAATTTTTGAAATAGAAAAGCTCTACCCAGTTGCCTATAAAGTTGTGGTTGACTATAGACACTGGTTTGTTAACGAAATCTATAAGTTGCTCTTAACCTTAAAAGCTACGGTCTCCATCCAAGATGCTTACATGTTTTTATTTATGATTGATGGCGCAATGGTCCAGCTTTTAGATAAAAATGCGGTAGATGAAAGAGATCGGTTGTTGGATTATTTCTTTTTAAATTTTGCTTAAGCGACAAAACTCAGTAAAGAAAAAGCCTCCAAATAAGGAGGCTTTCATTTTAAATAAAATAGCTGCTTAGCTTAATGTTGCTGGTTTTGTAGCTTGTGCCATTCCTTCAAAATATTGAACGGCAGGTGAACGAGCCATATAAGCTAAAGCTTGCTCGGTGTCACCTTCATGAAGTGGGTTAAATTTTGGAGAAACCCATCTTAATGTCGCTTTCCATAAATATTTAATGGTCGGTAAGTTGTCTGAGCGAGTCGCAGTTTTTTCAAATTCACGAATAATTTTGAAGTAGCCACGACGCATCAATTTTTGAATGTCTTCGTGCTCTAAATCTTGTTGGCCTAAACTACGCGCAAAGTCAGCAAGGAAATAAATAAACAGCGGGAAAACAGCCGCCATAATCACTTGGCGCGACACATAAAAACCAAACTTGTTTGTTAAGAGGTGCTCAAATAAGTCATAGGCAACACAACGATGCTCAACTTCTTCAGCCAAATGCCAACGGAACAAATCGGCCATGGCAGGGTCGGCTTTGTCCCAAGACTTACTATCAAGTGTCCACTGACCAATAGTTCCAGTAAAGTGCTCAATTGCAGCAATCACACCTACTCGGAAAAGTAACCAATATTCATCGAGCTTTTCGCCTTTTAAAAAGGGTATACCTAAAGGTTTGTCACCCAATAAAATGTTAAACACAAAATGGGCGCGGTTAAGTGTTTCTTGAATGTCGTAGCCATTTTCACGTAAGAAGTCCTGAGCCTTTTCATGGGCACGTGCATGAGCTGCTTCTTGACGAACAAAGCCAATCACTTCTTGTTTTAATGTTTCGTCGGTAATCAAGGGAAGGGTTTTATTAAACACGCGGCAAAACCAAAACTCACCAGCCGGCAAGAGCATATTAATGCCATTGGCTACATGTGAGCATAGCGGATCATTCGGCATCCAACACACAGACGACTCCGCGAAATCAAAATGTACTTTTCGAGCTTTAAGCTGATGATTCCCTGTGATCATATACGTCACCCTATTCATAATTATTCATTTAATGCGAATGCACAATTTTTAGCATTAAGTAAAATCGATCGCCATGTGAGTAAAGGACAAAAACATCCAACCAAAGGCTTAAAGAGATAAAAACGGTCTAAGACAGAGATTTCATAAATAAAAAAAGGCTCCTTATGAAAAGGAGCCTTCAGTTTGGGGAGTTAGGCTTTAAAGTTTCTAAGCCTCTTTATTTTTCTAAGCTGAAACGCTTTATTATAAATTTCACGTTAAGTCACGTATCGTGCTTTAAAGTCTAGATCGCTTGCCACTGATCTTTAACTTCTTCTGAATTTTTATTCAGAATGACTTGGTTTTCTTTCACTTCACCAATCCATCCTGTAGGAATAAGGTGATGTTGACCGCTTTCGTCTCGAGTCAGCTTTAATTGGTTTTCACCCTCTAGATGGTCGACTGTACCTACTTTAGTACCACAAGAAGCAATAACGTCTGCGTGTTTTTTAATATCATTAATATTTAAAGTACTCATTTTAGACCTCTTCTTTAGAAATAGAAAAACGGTAAGACTTAAATTACTTTAAATAATTGGATAAATCAGGGGTTTTTAATAAACCTTACAGGATGGGTTTATAAGTTCACTTAATAAATATATTCGAGTAACAATGAAATAATTAGATATAAAACTAATAATATTTATCTTTTTATTACAATTTACATGTTTATTTAAACAGAAGTATTTAGATAAGGTTAAACCAAGTCTTATAAATAATTATTTGCAATGAATATTAAAATACCTATAAATGTGACGATATTAAGTGTCTTGAGTGAATTTGAATCTGCCTTAGCTGAAGATAAAAGCAAGCTTCGTATAGATTTGCTCTCTCAATTGGTAAATTTAGCGAAAAATTTGCCTCATCCCGCTTCAGGCCAGACCTATCAACGCTGGCAACTTTTTGCTCAGATTGCTGGAGTCGATTTGAGTTTGGCGAAGCTTTTTGAGTCACACTGCGATGCTTTAAGCATTTTAAGTGAATTGGGTTATCACCCAGAAATAGATGACCAGCTTTGGGCTGTTTGGGCAGCAGACGGTGGACCAGCTCCGTTGCAAGTGAAAGATAACCTGTGTAATGGCATAAAGCCTTGGTGCTCTGGTGCAGAGTTTATTCAAAAAGTTTTGATGAGTTATAAAAATCAACAAGGGCAGGCGCAGCTTTGTATTGTTGACTTAAGTCATTCCTCTATTAGCACGGACTCAAGCCACTGGCATGCAGTCGGGATGAATGCGACACAGACTGCAAGAGTAAGTTTTGAAAATACACCTGTTAAATTGATCGGTCACCCAAATAGTTATTTAAAACGTCCAGGCTTTTGGCATGGTGCAGCCGGTGTGGCGGCTTGTTGGTATGGTGCCGCCGTTGGCTTAGCTGGTTTTTTACAAGAAAGTTGTCAGGTTAGTCCGAATCCTTTTAAAAAACTGTACTTGGGAGAGGTCGCTCATCAATTAGAAATCACTAAGCAATATTTTCAATATGTTGCTGAACTGATTGACAGCAAACCCATGCTCAATCATGAGCGGGAAATACGAATATTACGTGCCCAAACAGAACAATGCTGTCTGAGTGTAGTTGAGCGAGTAGGCAAAGCATTAGGCGCTCGTCCTTTTTGTGAAGATGCTACTTTTGCACAGCTCATGGCTGATTTGCCGGTGTTTATCAGACAAAGTCATGCTGCTTTTGACTACCAGCAAATTACAGAACTCTGTTTATCGGACCAAAGTCTATGGGAACTTTAAAACATCCTTTGGTCGAAGACCGCATTATTTTTGGTGAGGGTACGTCCAAAGAGCAATGGTTAAATGCATTTCAACAACAACCTTTAGCAGCTTTAGATCTTGAGTTATTTCGCTCTAAAAGGATGGTGATTGTTGCTCCACATCCTGATGATGAAGTGCTTGGTTGTGGTGGCTTAATGCAGCAACTTATTGCGCTGAATTGTAAGATCCTCATTTTAGCGGTAAGTAACGGCACACAAAGCCATCCTAACTCTACAAAATATCCTCCAGATCAGCTCAACATTCTTCGCCCACAAGAAAGCTTGGCGGCATTAAATTGTTTAGGAGTAGCCGAGTCAACCGAGCATATAGAACTTAATTTGTTAGATGGTCAGATTCATTTGCAAACAGATCAACTGTGGCAGAGTTTAGAGCAGATCATTCAAGCCGATGACATTCTAATTTGTAGCTATGCCTTTGATGGTCACCCAGACCACGAAGCCGTAGGTAAAACCGTACAAGCTTACGCAACCGCTAAGCAACTTCTATGTTTACACGTATTAATTTGGGCTTGGCATTGGGCAAAACCGTTAGACTCACGAATTGATTGGTACCGAGCAAAAGCCTATCACTTAACCGAAGAACAGCTAACTAAAAAACATCAAGCAATTTTGCAGTTTAAAACCCAACTTGAAGCAGATGAAACCACGGGTAATGCTGCGGTTCTTTCTTCAAGTGCAATTAAACGTCTTTTAATGCCTTATGAGGTTTATTTGAGTGATTCATTCTCGCATGTACTTTGAAGATTTATATCGTCATAACAGTGATCCGTGGGGCTATGACTTTCATTGGTATGAAGCTCGTAAAAGACAAATTTGTCTCGCGCTACTGACAAAACCTCGTTATTCAAAAGTGTTAGAAGTGGGCTGTTCAAATGGACATTTAAGTTTTCATTTGGCGCAAAGAGCCGAGCAATTGCTGTGTATAGATGTCTCTGAATGTGCTGTTCGTTTGGCATCCGAGCGCTTAAAAGAATTTGAGCATGTGGTCGTTGAAAATAGAAAAATACCTGAAGACTACTCAATTCAAAAATTCGATCTCATTTTAATTAGTGAGATGGCCTATTACTTATCTGCTGATGAGTTGCAGCAGTTTATTGAAAAGTTAAAACATAGTTTAAATGATGACGGTGAGATTCTGTGTTGTCATTGGCGTCATGAAATTCAAGATTTTGAATTAAATGCAGAACAAGTCCATCAAGGCTTTCAGCAACATTTTCCATTTCATCACTATCTCAGCTTAAATGATCCAGATTTTATGATTGATCTATGGACGGCGAACACTTCCTCTTTAGCACAGCAGGAAAAACTAAGATGAAAATAGGTATCGTCATTCCAGCGCATAATGAAGAGCACTATCTATCTGCCTGTTTGCAATCTATTCAGGTCGCTATAGAGAACATTCACGGTTATGACGTAGAAGTGATTGTAGTACTGGATAACTGTACAGATCAGTCGCGGTTGATTGTACAAAGCCATCAGATCAATTGGATTGAATGTAATTACGCGTGTGTTGGGCAAGCACGAGATTTAGGAATTCGCCATTTAATTGGGCGTGGCGTGACATGGATTGCATGTACGGATGCAGACACAGTCGTTAGTCCTGATTGGCTGCGCTATCAAATCCAGCACCAACCCACAGATGCAATTTGCGGCACTGTAACGCTAGACGATTTTAGTCATCTCTCTATAACGAAACAGCAAAAATATTTAGCGCATTATAAAGATCAGATGGATCACGCGCATATTCACGGGGCGAATTTAAGTTTTAGTGCAGAGGTTTATCTTTTGGTAGGTGGCTTTGAACCTATTTCATGCCATGAAGATGTGTCTTTAATCAAAAAATTGATCAAGCATTGTTGCAATATTACTTGGAGTAATCTGGTTCGAGTGACAACGAGTAGTCGCTTAAACGGACGGGCACCTCAGGGCTTATCGTACTTTTTAAATAATCTCTAATCACTTAAACCATGACTTCTCCCAATATCGAAATATTCTTTAAATTTTTAGGGTCATATTTAATTTTGATGATGCTACCGACCTTATATTGATCGTGATTTTTTTTAGCAATAAGCACCTTAAGGTTTTCAGTAATGATTTGGCCTTGCTCAGTTTGAAATTTCAATTTTATATAACATAACGGGCGATATTGCACCTTAGCTAATGAGTCCTGAAAATATACGACCTTGGCAGAAGTAATCATTCCTCGTTTATAAATTAAAAACCTATGAACCAGACTTTTAAGAAAAAAGGTCCAAGCAATATAGACAAAGAATAAGCTGAACCAAACTACTCCAATAAAAGTCAAAAAATCAGAAAACTTCACTCACTAAAACCAGAATTATTCGTTTAACGGATTATTCTAAATGAACAGATTTGTTCAATCTAGTTGATGTACGTGATCCAAAACATAAGCGGATAAAACCTTATCGTTAAGCGTCAAAAATAATAAGATAAATAGCAGGGTATATAACTTAGTTGTTGTATTTATGCCTACATATGTAAACAAGTCTTATTAACACATGCTTTAGCCCTTAAAATTCTAGAAAAGAAAGTTTTAAGGTGTATAGGTTTGGATTTTTTAAGTTTTTTCCGCGATATTCGGGTTCAGTTAAGCCATTATCCTTGGCTAGAAATGTTTGTTTCACTCACCATTTTGATTTTATTTGCAGCAATAGCAAATTTTATTGCTAAACGCATTATTGTTCGGGGCGTCCGTCACTTGGTGACCAAGCTAAAATCACCCAATCAATCTATTTTTGCCCAGCATAGCGTCATAAAGAAATTTGCAAATATTGTTCCTGCTGTTGTGATTATGAACGGTATTGCAACGGTTCCTCATCTAACTCCAAAGTTCATTTCGTTTGTAGAAATGGGCGCGCAAGCATTTATCTTTCTTACACTCGCACTTACGGTCAGCGAGTTGTTAAATATCTTTAATCTTATTTATCAGCGTAATCCGAAGTCTAAAAACAAGCCGATTAAAGGTTACTTACAACTGGTTAAGTTAATCTTATTTGTCGTGTGTGGCCTGATGATTTTGGGAACATTCCTTAAAAAGGATGTGTTCACTTTACTGGCAGGTTTCGGTGCGATGGCAGCGGTATTAATGCTGGTTTTCCAAAACACTATTTTGTCTTTAGTGGCGAGTGTACAAATTGCCTCTTACGACATGGTGCGGATTGGAGACTGGATTGAGATGCCGTCGCTTAATGCAGATGGTGATGTAATTGATATTTCGCTGCATACGGTGACTGTGCAAAATTTTGATAAAACCTATACCACCATTCCAACCAATAAACTCGTTACCGATACGTTTAAAAACTGGCGAGGCATGAGCAATTCGGGTTGCCGTCGAATGAAGCGTTCACTCTTTCTCGATCAAAGCAGTGTTCATTTTATGAGTGATGAAGAGCAACAAAAGCTCAAAGAGTTTTTATTATTAGACCAATATCTCGATGCAAAGAACTCTGAAATTGAAGAGTTCAATAAGCATTTAAGCAATCAATCTCGTTATAACAAGCGCCGTTTAACCAATATTGGGACATTTAGAGCCTATGTTGAATTTTATTTGCGCCAGCACAAGGGTATTGCCCAAAATCAAACCATTATGGTTCGCCAATTACAGCCGACTAGCCAAGGTTTGCCTTTAGAAATTTATGCATTTACCAATACGATTGCATGGGTTTCTTATGAAGCAATTCAGTCAGATATTTTTGACCACTTAATTGCGATTCTTCCCGAATTTGGTTTACGTGTTTACCAAGCACCTTCGGGTCATGATTTGCAAAGATTAACTACCGAGATTAATCCAAGCTAACTTTTAAGCTGTGAATAGCAGGTCCTCAACTATTTTAAAAAGCTCACAGATGGGGGCTTTTTTAACTTTTTTCAATCTGAAAATGTTTGCGTTAACCCTTATTTTAAAACGTTAATTATGAGTTCTTGACCGTTCTGACATCGGAATTGTCCTTTAAAGATATTAACAAGTTCTGTTTTAGAACTTAGTGTGTAGATATCTTGAGGACGAGAAAAAGAACATGTACCCAAACACATTCAAAGATATGGCTTCTAAAACTTTATGGCCTTTATTTCCACGTCGTGTTGCTTTTGATTGGAATGAATCACCACTCCACTGGATGCCACAATCTCCAATAGGAAGTCATGCTGTAAACCATTTCAGTTTTACACTTGTGCGAGGAGAGTACTTTTTCTGCCGTATTTTTAATAAGGCATTGCCTTTTGTAACCGATGAAAAATTAAAAAAAGATGTAGAAACTTTTATCCGCCAAGAGGCGATTCATGCTCAAGCGCACAAAGAATCTATCGAAAAATATATACAGCGTTATGGCGTTGATATTGAAGAACAGTATGAGCGCGTAATTGAACTCTTTGATTACATGCTTGCAGATAAGCCGTTTGGAAAAGCTCTACCAAAGCGTATGCAAAAGTCTTGGTTATTGTTTCGTGTAGGCATTGTTGCTGCTGCTGAACATTATACGTGTGCATTAGGGCAATACGCTTTGACGAAAGCACATTGGGAAGAAAAAGGCTGTGACCCAGCAGTAAGTGATCTATTTACTTGGCACTGTGCCGAAGAAGTTGAGCATCGAACGGTTGCTTTTGATTTATTTGAGCACTTAGGTGGGAACTATGCATTACGTGCTGCAATCATGAGTATGGTGGCACCAATTTTCACTTATTTAATGGTTAAAGGCACGCAAGAGCTTGCAGCAGTAGATCGTAGTTTACCTCAATCTCAACAAACCTTAGCTCGCTTTGGTTTTTGGCAACAATGGTTTAAAGCAAGTTCTCAAGAATTAGTACCAAGTCCTGTCTGGTTTATGACTACGGCTAAAAACTTCTTTAAACCTTCGTATCATCCTTACTATGAAGGTTCAACTGAGCTTGCACTGGATTATATAAACCGTTCACCAGCGGTCAAACTGTATGAAGAAATACAAAAAGGATTGGTGAGCTAATATGAATACGAATATCGAAAAACAACAAAGATATATTCAGTCTGCTGATGTCACGCTATCTATATATGAGTGGGGTACAGCGGTAGACAATCGTGAAACACTGGTGTTTATTCATGGTTATCCTGACGAAGCACAAATCTGGGATGAACTGGCTTCATTACTGAAATCAGATTTTCATATTGTGACTTACGATGTAAGAGGTACAGGTTTATCAGGAACTCCGTTGTCTGACGCGGGTTATCACATGGACTATCTCATTTCAGATTTAAAAACGGTTATTGAGCAAACGAGTCCTCAGCAGCCCGTGCATTTGATTGGCCATGATCTTGGTGCCCTCCAAGGTTGGGAAGCGATTTTGGACGATAAGTTAAAACCATATATCAAAAGTTATACGGCTTTAGCACCGAGTATTGATCATGCAGGTATGTGGTTTAAAGAAAATCTGAATAGCAAAGAACTTGCACGAAAGTTTGCGGCTATTAAGCAGATGATTTCTTCGAGTTATATGCTGTTTTTTAATATCCCAATTATTCCAGAGTTAAGTTGGTATCTGGGCCTATCTAAAATATGGCCAAAAGTGGTTTCTCAACTCGAAGGTAAGAAAGTTAATCCACATCCTCATCAACTCAAAAATGCCGTACGTGGATTAGGTTTCTATCGGTTGAATTTGTTTAAGCCATTAATTAACTCTAAAAAGCGTTATACCTCAGTACCTGTACATGTTTTATCGATGACCAAAGATCGCTTTGTGCCTCAACACATCGTAGATAAACAAGACAGATGGGTAAATTCATCTTTTACGCGTACTGATATTCATGCGGGTCATTGGGGAATTGCGAGCCATCCTGATTTAATCGCAATGCCTATTCGTAATTATATTCAAAAACTTACTGCGTAAAAACAATAAAGCTGGAGGTCTAAAATGAAAAACGATTTAAAGCTAGCGTCGCCATTTGTACTAAAGAAAAAAACTACGCTAAAGAACCGGCTTATTAAATCAGCTTTAAGTGAAGGGCTGGCGCATACAGATGGACGAGCGAGTAAAGAACTGATTCAGCTCTACCAAACGTGGTCGCAATCTGGAGCTGGGGTTTTGATCACGGGTAACGTAATGATTGACTCTAGAGCAATTGGTGAACCAGGCAATGTCATTATTGAAGACGAAAAAGATTTTGATTTAATCAAAGAATGGGCAGATGTTGCTAAATCTGGTGGTAGTGAAGTCTGGATGCAAATAAACCACCCAGGTAAACAAGCAATTCGAGGCTTAAATAAAGAAACCATTTCACCGTCAGCTGTGCCTTTTAGCCCGAAAATGGCAGCGGTTTTTGCTACACCGCGAGAGCTGACTCAGCACGAAATTGAAGACCTGATTCAACGCTATGCAAACACTGCTGAGATTGCCAAGAAAGCAGGTTTTAGCGGTGTGCAGTTACATGGTGCACATGGCTATTTAATTAGCCAATTCCTTTCTCCGCATCATAACCGCCGTACCGATCAGTGGGGTGGGAATATCGAAAATCGACGTAGATTTGTCCTTGAGGTCTATAAGGAAATTCGCAATCGAGTCGGGGCTGACTATCCTGTAAGCATTAAATTGAACTCAGCCGATTTTCAAAGAGGTGGTTTTACCGAAGAAGAATCGCTAGCAACCATTCAAGCCCTCGATAAGGTGGGAATCGACTTAATCGAGATTTCTGGCGGAACCTATGAAAAACCGATTATGCAGTTGGGGAAACCTAAAGAATCAACCATCTCTCGTGAAGCTTACTTTTTAGACTTTGCTAAAAAAGTTCGTGGACTTAGTAAAGTACCTCTTATGGTGACTGGTGGCTTTAGAAGTCTGCAAGGGATCGAAAGTGCTTTATCAAATAACGATCTAGATTTTGTGGGTCTTGGACGAATTTTTGCAATTGAACCGTTGGCATCAAAACGTTTATTAAGTGGGCTTGAAACGATAAACCAAGTTAAACCTTTAACTACGGGCTTTAAGTTTATTGATAACTTGGGTACGTTGGAAATCACTTGGTATACACGTCAAATGCATCGATTGGGACGAGGGCGCTTGCCAATTCCAAATGAAAATGGTCTCAAATCTTTTATTCTGGATATTAAAGATAAAGGATTGGGTATTTTCAAAACTCGTCGATTACGTGCTTCTTAAAATTATAAATGAACGTTTATATCAATGAGGATATAAGGATGCCAACAACTGAACATATAAAAATATCGAGATTTAGCCTCGCCGCAAAATTTACGGGAATTAGCTTTCTGCTATTTTTTGTCGGAGCAGCGCTTCTTATCTTTTTAAATATTCCTGCAATTTTACTTCAGTTTGAATGGGGTAAATTTCTAGTTCGATTAGTTCGCTGGGGAGAGTTGCATGGAGGAGGTGAGCATTACGAGTTGATGATCTCTGCCATCTATATTGTATGGGGCTGGTTTCTTTTAAAAGCAGCGAATGAACCTCTAAAAAACTATCTATTTTTTGAATTTACCATGTTTGCAAATATTGCTCACTTTGGTGCAATGTTCGTTATGGGTTTGGTAATGACACATGAAACTCCACACTTGATTGGAGATGTATTGTTGGGTTGGGTCATTCTCTTAATTTATATTTATTTCTGGTTACCTGTGAGAAAAATTTATAAATCTGGTAGTGAATTAAATCGTTCTGTTTAAGGCCTAGAGATTGAGAGGAGCGAAAATCGAATTCAAACTCTTCTCTCTAGATTATCCAGCAAACCAAATCTTCTGATGATCACACATTGGGCTTAAATGTTTAATGCGTAGATTGTCTCGCTCAAAATCGCCACTCCCTCCAGCAATATCTAATTCGCTACCTAAGCGGATATGCTTGTCTTTATAGCTTAAAGCTTCTTTTTCAGCATCCCACTTGGCCGAATGTTCAGGAAAGATAATCAGAATATCGTTTACATAGAGACACTCTTGTTTTTGCTCTAATATTCCTTTTAAGCGCGCTGAAGCAGAAATACCATTAGATTGATAAACAGGGAGTTTTACCGCACTGGTATTTTCGTTCGCTTCTTGCTGCTGACATCCTGTAAGAAGAGCAAATACAACTGCACAAATCAATTTATTATTAATACCCAATTTTGTTCCTATAGGGATTTCCATATAATTTTGATAGTAATGGACTAATGTTGCATATCAATCTTTAGATTGTTAGAGAAGATTTCATCTCACTACGGTTTAAACTTAAGCATTTTAGCCAAATGAACTCATTCACTGGCATGATTAATTATTGGTTATTATATTTTATTTATTTGTATATTGTTATCTTTTTCATTTGAGTTTTTTGGTTATATGCATCGTGTAATTTGCTTTGAAAAAAGTATTTGTAATTTATTTTTAACCTTAACTTTATCTTAAGGCATAAATATTTAGATAAGAGCTAATAAATACGTATGTTTGGAGAACATACAATGATGAGTCATGAGAATTTATCTAAAACCTTGAGTAAGGTTCCAGAAGTCACCTTATTATTCTGGATCATTAAAATTGCAGCTACAACGCTAGGTGAAACTGCTGGAGATGCATTATCTATGTCCCTAAATTTGGGATATATCATTAGTACAGCAATTTTTGCTGTGATCTTTGCCGTATTTGTCGGGCTACAAATTAAAGCTAAAAACTATAATTCTTTTTTTTACTGGGCGACCATTATTGCCACTACCACGTTAGGTACGACAATTGCCGATTTCGTTGATCGAACTTTAGGTGTGGGTTACGCAGGAGGGAGCTTAATATTACTTATTTTATTAGGCGTATCTCTGTTTGTTTGGTATTTAAGTTGCGGCACCATTTCAGTAAAAAGTGTTCAATCTGCAAAAAGTGAAGCTTTCTATTGGTTAACCATCATGTTTTCTCAAACATTAGGGACAGCTTTAGGAGACTGGACTGCTGATACTCAAGGCTTAGGGTATACCAGCGCCGCTTTAATTTTTGGTACTTTATTATTGGTGTTAGCAATCTGCTATTTTTATACCAAAATTTCAAGAACCTTATTATTTTGGTTGGCCTTTGTTCTGACCAGACCTTTAGGTGCAGTATTGGGAGATTTTCTTGATAAACCTATCGCACATGGTGGATTAGAGTTAAGTAGATTTAGTGCGTCTTTTGTTTTATTAGCTTTTATTGTTGTCTGTTTAGTGGTCTTTAAACCTAAAGCAGCTCAGTCATCTCATTAAATTAACTGCTCATTAAAAACCACATGATTCTCTTGAGTCATGTGGTTTTTTTATTTGAGAGTAGGCATTTTTAAGAGACTTTACGGGTTATCCACCAAAATAATAATGCCAGAAGGCTAACACCTGCACCGAGTGCACATACGCCAAACCATCCAGCATAGGCGTAAGTGACTGTTGTACTGATTGCACCTAGTCCACTACCGATTGCATAAAACAGCATGTATAGACCAACAAGCCGGCTATGCGCTTCTGGACGAGTGCGAAAAATCATACTCTGGTTGGTGACATGTAAGGCTTGTCCGCCTAAGTCTAGCAATACGATGCCAATCACCAGCGCCCAGAGCGAATAAGCCATGAATGAGAGTGGTCCCCAAGCAAGCAGTAATATTACGAGTGCTGCTAAGCTTGTACGCTGAGCATATCCGCGGTCGGCCCAATAACCCGCACGTGCAGCAGCTAGAGCACCAACTACTCCAACGAGTCCAAAAGACCCAATAACAGTATGCGAGAAACTGTAAGGCGGTTCACTCAACGGTAGTACCAGTGCACTCCAAAAAATATTGAATGCGGCGAACATGAGTAAAGCTAAAACACCGCGTACTTGTAGCACTTTTTCTTGGCGAAGCAGTTTTAACATCGATGCTAAAAGTTGCGAGTAACGCATGGTAGCGGGCTGAACCTCTAAATGAGGCAGACGTTTCCAAAGTGGTAACGCAATCATGAGCATGATGATGGCTGCACAAAAGTAGACGCCACGCCAGCCCGCTATATCGCTAATTCCTCCTGAAAACACACGGGCAAGCAGTAAACCAATGAATACACCACTTTGTGCAGTACCGACCACATGTCCTTGCTCATGTGGGAGAGCGGCACTTGCAGCATAAGCAATAAGCCCTTGAGTCATGGCTGTGCCGAGTAAGCCCACAGCAAGCATTCCTGCTAAAAGAACAATTGTAGAATGAGCAAAGGCAACCACGAGTAATGCCGAGATCAAAGCCAGTAACTGTAGGGCCATTAATCGACGTCGATTTACAAGATCACCCAACGGCACTAAAAACACGAGGGCAAGGGCACAACCTATTTGAGTGGCTGTAACTACCCCCCCAATGGCAGCATGACTAACGTTAAAGTCCTTGGCCAATATGTCGAGCAAAGGCTGTGCATAATAGACATTTGCTACGCTTGCACCACTTGCAATAGCAAACAGCAATATTACGCCACGAGGCATGCTTGAAAGCGGTTTATCACTTTTGGTGTGTGAAGTTGATGATGCAAGAGAAGCTTTCATGGCTCTAAACTCACTCAATTTGGTTTTAAAATGCAACTAGTTGAATATTAAGTCTGCTAGTTTTAAAATGCAACTAGATGACTTGTTACTGATGATTGGTAAGGAAACTCGATGGCGAACTCTACATTGTTAAAAGATGAACCTTGTCCTGTTGCACGTTGCGTCAACCTGATAGGAGACCGCTGGTCATTACTTATTGTGCGGGATGCTTTTGATGGAATGCGCCGTTTTGGAGATTTTCAGCGCAGCTTAGGTGTTGCGCGAAATATTCTTTCTGACCGACTTAAAAAATTAGTAGATGTCGGTGTTCTTGAAATGCAAGACGCTTCGGATGGCACGGCTTATCAGGAGTATGTATTGACGGCTAAAGGGGAGAGTTTATTTCCTGTGATTGTGGCTCTGCGACAATGGGGAGAGCACAACCTTTTTGAAAGTGGTGAGCATCATTCTCTGTTAATTGATAAAACGACAGGACAACAAATTCCATTTATGACGCCAGTCGCGGCAGATGGAACAGTGCTGAAAGCTTCTAATACTCAAGTGCAAAAGGTCAAATAAAATAAGACAAAACAAAAATAACCTTTTTTAACTTAAATTTGGGCAGATTAGTTGGTACCCTTGCGCGTCAAATTAAGGTGAGATTATGAGATTTATATTCCTCTTTATCAGCGCAATTTCAATTCAATGTTATGCAGCATCAGAAGCAATGGAACTTCATTACTGTGAAACCGTGAAGAAAGCAGCGAGTGGGGTGATGGATGCTAGACAACATGAAGTGCCAGCTAAAGAGTTACACGACATCGCCGATCATCTTGAAGAGCAACAAGCCAAACAACTTTATCAAGAGCTTATCAAATCTGCATATTCTTCAAAATTATTTGAAGATCCTCTCATTAAGTCAAAAGCTGTCGAAAATTTTCAAACCACTTGGCATGAACAATGTTTAGCAAAAGAATTGGCTAAAAGTATGTGAAGGTGTTAGTGAAAGTTTAACTAACTAACACCGAAAGCCATCTAATTTTTTAAACTAGGTGGTTTTTTTCAATTTTAGAGTAGGAAATGAAGCTCAAAATAGTGATAATTTTGTAACTAAAAAATTCAAAAATATAATTAATTATTCACTTATAAATGATAACAAGGTTCTTAATCTTAATTAATTTATTGGAAAATTCATCAAATCAACAGACTATTACGGACTAATACAGATTAATACGGACAAATCTAGCGAAAGCTAAGCAAATTAAAATTAATCTTCGCAAAGAGGGTAAATTTATATTTAGTAGATAACAGTATTATCTAAATGTGAATAATTTTATGACGCAATCTGTCGTAGTTGTTAGGTAAAGAGGTAGTCATTTAAGCAAAACTCTTATAAAGTAAAAAGATAGAACCAATTCAATGATTAGCGTGGCTATTTATCTCGCTTTTTCAAAAGAAAAAAGACCAAGTACGGCAATACTTGATCTTTTTCGTGGTTCAGGTGGTATCTCGTAACGGCAATTACGAGAAACCTTAATTTTTAATCGCCGTCCGAGGGCACAAACTAAGAGAACTTAGATGTAAAGATTAAAAACTAACTTAACTTAGTAAATATTAGACCACTGGTTTAAACAAGTAAACATTTTGTTTACTTTGGGAAACCTCCAGTTTATTTCACTAAACATAATGTCTTGGTGAGGTAGATTGTTGCGGATTAATATTTGGTAGTATGAAAATTTATCTTTATTTCTATTTCTCTTTATTTGTAGCTTGGCTGAACTCTTTTTAGAGGTCTTGCATATGCACAAACCCCAAACATTACACAATTCTTTAATTCCAGTTGTGGACGCCAAAATTGGTGGAGAGATTCAACCTTGTGTTGATGCCCGCACTTTACATCAATGGCTGAAAAGTGAAGATCATTTTGCTGACTGGATAAAAAGGCGAATCAAAACTTATCGATTTGTTGAAAATGAAGACTATATTGTTTTTTCGGTAAAAGGCGAAAGACCCTATAGTAGAAAGGCTTATCAGGAGTATTTATTAACACTGGACGTTGCCAAAGAGCTATCAATGGTAGAAAACAATGAGCAGGGGCGAATTGCACGCCGTTACTTTATTAACTGTGAGAAAGTATTAAGGCAATCAGCTTTCCATTTAATAGATCAATTTAATCGAGCTACATTGGATCTTGAGACTTTAACAGACATTGCTTCTAAAGCTGGAAGGACTTTATGTTTGGTTGGTAAGCAACTTAAACCGAAAGCAAAATATAAAGTTGAAGAGTTAAAACAAAAAATGCAGCCACTTTTAATCTAAGTGATTAAAGAAGAAACCACCTTTCGAGGTGGTTTTTTAATATCTTAAATGTTAGATTTTGACCATTAGTAATAAAGGGTAATTTCATGAAAAAAATAATTTTATTAGGTGGTATATTAGTCTTATCACCTTTCATTAATGCTTCAACTGAAATCGAAGATAAACAAAATGCTTTTAATATGGTAAAGCAATATTCTGGGCTAGTTTCTTGTATGAGTTCTTTTGAGAAAAATCCAGAAAATGGACGACCAACCACTATTAAAGATGTAACTACCGTTAATTACGATAAAAATAATAATGAATATGTGTTTTTTGTTTTATGGGTAGGAGATATGGGGTGTTTAGGTGGGTCAGGAACAATCTCTAGCTTCGTTACAGAAGTTGCCAGACATGGAGGGGACTGGAAGCCTTATACTATTCAAACTGATTTTGCTTTTGGTCAGAATGTTGATATCAATTATGGATACATTGAATCAATCAAAAAAATTAATGCTAATAAATTTGAAGTTATAAGTTGGGACCATGCAGATAGTAAGTACGGTGGAGTAGATGGAGGTAGTAATTTTCCTGCTAATAAATTTAAGTATACGGTAGAGCGAGAAGGATATTCGGGATGGAGAGTTACTCATCAAACATTACTTGAACAAAGAAAGTAAAATGGGAAATCGTCTATTGATATTTTTTTATTATCTGAACTATTAAATTCTACTCATTATTAAAGGGATAATTATTATGAATAAAATTATTTTATTGGGTTTAGTAATTTTAAATACGTCATCTGTATATGCTTTAGCACCTAAAAATGGTGAACAACCTACCTATTGCGAGCAGATAGTTGCTGTTCATGGATTGCTTACGAGAGCACAAGTTGAATGTGGATATAGCAAGTATAATAAAGAAATGATTTCAGAGACTAAAAAATGTTTTAAGCATGAGCTTGGAGAGGAATATGGAATGGAAGTACTTAAATTCGGTTTGATGGAATATGATCGCCATGTTAGAGAAGAAGGAAAAGAACTTACCTGTAAATCTATTCTAAAAGAATTTCCAGAATATGTTCAAAAGTAAAAAATAAAAACTACCCTTGGGTAGTTTTTATTGTGCCTTTATTAACCACTTATTAAATATTATTAAGAAATATAGGTAATTTCATGAAAAGAATAAATTTAATATTTGGTCTATTATGCATTTTTTATTTTTCAAACTCTTATGCTGAGGATTGGGATAGGCTGAGTAATTTAAGTAAAACACTTTCGGAAGGTTCATATACTCATCCAGCCAATTCAGAGTCGACAACTTTAAGAGAGAAGCTAGAAGATAAGCAGAGAAAAACTGAATTTGAAGATGTGTCAAGAAGTGAACTGAAAAAACTGGGGATGTTGCCAGCATATGGGGATTCAATTATTAAGAAAGATACTGAGAAAAATGAGTATTTTGAGATAAAAGAATTTCCTGATGGAAATTACATGTATAGAACTTTAAGTCAGAAAGAAATAGTGGCTGTATTTCCAGTTGCTGGTGAAGATGATCCTTTTGGCGACGGCTGGAAAGTTGTTTGCTATATAGATCAAATAACAGCTATCAGAAATTGTTCGATAACAAAATATGCAATTATGATCTTAAAATCTGCCAAACATGGCTTAGTTTTTTCAGTAAGTAATGAGCCAGATAAGCTTAATCCTTTAATCGATCACTATGTAAGAGTTGATAAAAATACTCCTTTAAAAACTACATCTATTTTTATCGGTTCACAAGCTGCCAATATCATAGAACAGATGAAGAGAGGAGAAATAATGAGGACTAGATTCCATGAATTTGGTGATACATATGAGGAGACTATTTATCTTGATGGTTTTACAAATGCTTATAATTTTATGAATTTGATGTATCCACAAGTTAAGTGAAATGTCGCACATATTTTTTAATTAATCAAAGCTAATTAATAGCCAATAAAAAACCACCTAACTCTTTCGAATTAAGTGGTTTTTAAATTTTGGAGCGGGAAACGAGACTCGAACTCGCGACCCCAACCTTGGCAAGGTTATGCTCTACCAACTGAGCTATTCCCGCAATGTGAGCACATTATAGAGTGTTTCACTAAAGTGTCAACACTCTTGTGATTTAATTGAACATTTAATCAGCACGACGCCAAACTGTACCTTGACGCGTATCTTCTAATACAACACCTTGGTCGAGCAAAGACTGACGAATACCATCTGCTTTAGCAAAGTCTTTTGCTTTTTTCGCATCTACACGTTGTTGAATAAAATCTTCAATTTCAGCATCAGACAAAGTAAGCGCTTCTTGTCCAATATCTGATTTTAAGAAATCATCTACATTGTGTTGTACCAAACCTAAAATGTTGGTGAGGTGACGTAATGTCGAATAAAGCACAGTTGCTTGGTCAGCTTGCTCTTCTTTTACAGCACGGTTCAATTCTTTGTTCAGTTCAAACAATACCGCCATTGCTTCGGCAGTATTGAAGTCATCACACATTGCATTGTTAAAGCGTTCAATAAAGCTTTGATCAAGCGTTTCAGTTGTCGTTTGACCATATACTTGTTGGTAAGCTTTAAATGAGTGATAGAAACGAGTTAAAGAAGTTTTTGCTTCTTTAAGTGCCACATCAGAGAAGTTCACAGGACTACGATAGTGTGAAGACACAATAAAGTAGCGAATCACTTCAGGGTGGAACTTCTCCATCACGTCACGAATAGTAAAGAAGTTGCCTAAAGACTTAGACATCTTTTCACCATCAACGTTAATGAATCCAACATGCATCCAGTAGTTTACATATTGTTCGCCAGTTGAAGCTTCACTTTGCGCAATTTCATTTTCATGGTGTGGGAACATTAAATCTGAACCACCACCATGAATGTCAAAGTGATTGCCTAGGCAGCAAGTCGACATTGCAGAACATTCAATGTGCCAACCCGGACGGCCATTGCCCCAAGGTGACGCCCAAGATGGTTCATTTTCTTTAGCATGTTTCCAAAGTACAAAGTCAAACGGATGTTTCTTTTCAACTTCTACGTCAACACGCTCACTCGCACCAGCTTGCATGTCATCAAGCTTACGGCCAGAGAGGCGACCATATTTTTCAAATTTGGTAACTTCAAAATAAACATCGCCATTTGCAGCAGGGTAAGCAGAACCTTTATTGACCAGATTGCCAATCATATTTTGCATCTGATCAATATATTCAGTCGCTTTAGGTGCTTCATCAGGTGCAGCACAGCCTAAGTTAGCTGCATCTTCGTTCATTGCATCAATGAAACGAGTAGTAAGCTGCTGAATGGTTTCACCATTTTCATTCGCGCGTTTAATGATTTTGTCGTCAATGTCGGTAATGTTGCGAATATAGCGAACATTCCAGCCTTGGCTACGCAAGAAACGAATAATGTAGTCAAATGCAACCATAACTCGAGCATGCCCGATATGACAGTAATCGTAAACGGTCATACCGCAGACGTACATATCGATGTGACCTTCTTTGCGAGGTACAAATTCAACTTTTTTTCGTTGCTCAGAGTTATATAAAACAAACGGTTGCATAAGGGTTTTCAAACACTCAACAAAAACAGTGTTACATCATAACTGATGCATCATTTTTCACAAAGGTTTATGCAAGAATTTTATAAGCTTGTGAAATCTTATACATTTAAAAACGTGTAGATGATTGAGTTATGTTAGAATGCCCCCAAATCTTTTGATTAAAATCACCGATCTTCATAAGAGATCAGATCAATTATTTTGAGTCAAACTCGTATGCCCAATCCTACAGATTTTCAAAGCAGCGCATTAGCAACCTTGCGTATTGAGCAGCAAGCCCTAGACGTGTTAGCAACACAAATTAATGACAGTTTTAATCAGGCTTGTGAAATATTGTTACAGTGTAAAGGCCGTGTTGTGATTACTGGCATGGGTAAGTCAGGGCATATTGGCCGTAAAATGGCTGCGACTTTTGCTTCAACTGGTACACCATCTTTCTTTATGCATCCGGGCGAAGCTGGGCATGGCGATTTGGGGATGCTGGTTCGTGGTGACGTTTTAATTGCGATTTCCAATTCTGGAAAAAGTGATGAAATCATGATGTTGATGCCGCTCATCAAACATCTTGGTGTACCTCTTATTACCATTAGCCGTACTGATAAAGGGCCAATGCCTCAAAATGCCGACATCGCTTTAACTTTAGGCGAGTCTGATGAAGCGTGCCCACTAGGTTTAGCTCCGACATCGAGCACGACCGCAACTTTAGTATTGGGTGATGCGCTGGCGGTTGCTTTACTTGAAGCGCGTGGTTTTACTGCAGATGATTTTGCTCGCTCGCATCCTGCTGGAGCATTGGGTAAGCGTTTACTTTTACATGTAAAACACCTGATGCATACAGGCGATGAATTGCCAAAAGTTTCACCAAATACGCCAATGAATCAAGTGCTTTACGAAATTTCTAATAAGCGTTTAGGCTTGACCACGATTGTAGATGAACAGGAACATTTACTTGGTATTTTCACCGATGGTGACTTGCGTCGTTTAATTGATAAACAGCAAGGTTTCGATGTGAATTTACCTGTTTCTGAAGTAATGACAAAAAAACCGTCAACTATTTCTCAAGAAGCACGTGCGGTAGAAGCTCTACAACAGCTTAACCTGAAAAAAATCAGTCAATTTGTTGTGGTTGATGACCAAAATAAAGTGATTGGTGTAATTAGTATGCATGACCTTATTCAGGCAGGGGTAAATTAATCAATGGCATCTTATGCATTGTTAGAACAAGCACGTCACTTACAGGCATTGGTTCTGGATGTCGATGGTATTTTGAGTGATGGCTTTGTAACTTTAACCAATAGTGGCGATGAGATTAAATCATTCGATATTCGTGATGGTTTAGGCATGAAACTTGTGCAGCAAGCAGGCATGAAAGTCATCATTATTACAGGCCGAAAAAGTAATATTGTTGAAAAGCGTATGTCTGATTTAGGCGTAGATCTCGTTTTTCAAGGTCGTGAAGACAAAGGTTCTGCGTTACGTGAAGCTTGTGCACAGTTTAATATTTTGCCTTCCGATTGCTTGTATATGGGCGATGACTGGCCTGATTTATCTGCTTTTGCAATCGCAGGAATGAGCGTTACCGTGCCAAATGGTCATGAAGAAGTGCGTCGCCGTGCGCATTTGGTTACCCAGTCGATGGGCGGACGTGGTGCTGTACGTGAAGTCTGTGATATGTTGCTGATCGCAAAAGGCATTTACCAAGAACTTCTTGAAAAATATCTTGCAGTACCGCATTAATAATAAGATTACTTAAAAAGGTAGGCTATTCCTGCTCATGGATACCAGAGTTTTATCTATTGTTGCTGTAGTTATTGCTGCTATAAGTGGTGGTTATTACTACTATAGTGGCAAAGCAAAAAAACTAGACATTGGTTCTGCGAAGAATATGACATATTCGGCGCAGGGCGTCCATTTGACTCAAACTGATGATCAAGGCAATTTGTATATTCGTGCTGAAGTTCGTCAGCTTGAACAGGATATGCAACAAAAAACATCAAAGTTGGATCAACTTAATGCCTCTATGTATAAAGATGGCAAGGTTGATGCGACGTTCTTTGCGAAACAGGCAAATGGCTATGATGATAATCGTAAAGTTATATTATCGGGTAATGTGGTCGCAACTAAACTTGCTCCACAAGGGAAAATTGAATTCAAAACCGATGAGTTAACTGGTTATCCAAAAACCAGAGAGATTGAAACGGATCATCAAGTGATTGTACAGTCTCCACAAGCCGACTTTGTTAGCAAAGGATTAAAAGCCAATTTGAACAACGGTCAGTACGAATTTTTTAATATTCGAGGAAAGTATGCACCAAAGTCTTAATTTAAAACGTTCTTCAGCTTTCCTAAAACAAGCTGCGGTTATTACATTCGTTGCTTTATCATCAGCTTCGACTTTTGCGTTGCCGTCTGACCGTAATCAACAAATTTCACTCGTGGCAGACCGTGCAACTTATAACGAAAAAACTGGTTTAACGACTTACACAGGTAACGTCGTGATTGAGCAAGGTACGATGAAGCTTCAAGCCGATTCGATTGTTGCTACGCTAAACTCTAAGCGTGAAATCCAAACCATTACTGCTAAAGGTCGACCATCTAAGTTTCAGCAACAAATAAGTGCTGATAAGGGCGTGGCACGCGGTGAAGGACAGACCATTGTTTATAATGCAGATACGGGCATTATTACATTGAATGGTGGTGCATATTTATATCAAGATGGTTCTAGTATTCGTGGTAACTCATTGAAATATAGTATGAACAAAGGTGATGTTGAAGCTCAAGGTTCATCATCAAATCGTGTGCAGATTATTATTCCACCATCAAGTTCAAAAAGCTTTCCAGGAGCGCGTGACTAATGCAACAAGCTCTTCAACAACCCCAAACTTTGTGTATTAAGCACTTAGGAAAAAACTATAGTAAGCGTTGGGTCGTCAAAGACGTATCTTTTAGTATGCAAAGTGGACAGATTGTTGGTTTGCTTGGCCCTAACGGTGCAGGAAAAACAACAAGCTTCTATATGGTTGTAGGGCTAGTGCGTATGGACAAAGGTGAAATTCACCTTGATGATCTTGATATGTCTGACTTGGCAATGCATGAACGGGCACGTAAGGGCATTGGATATCTTCCGCAAGAGGCTTCTATTTTTAGAAAGCTGACTATTGCTGAAAATATTATGTCCATTTTAGAAACACGTAAGGACTTAAATAAGCAACAACGCCAGCAACGTCTTACTGAATTATTAAATGACTTTAAAATTAGTCATATTAAAGATTCATTAGGAATGAGCGTGTCTGGTGGTGAACGCCGCCGTGCTGAAATTGCACGTGCATTGGCTGCTGATCCTAAATTTATGTTGCTTGATGAACCATTTGCCGGCGTTGACCCAATCTCGGTTGGAGATATTAAAGATATTATCCAGACTTTGAAGGATCGTGGTATCGGTGTACTCATTACTGACCATAACGTACGTGAAACTTTAGCAATTTGTGAACGTGCATATATTGTGAGTGAAGGGGCTGTAATTGCAGAAGGTACACCACAAGAAATTCTGGATAACGAGCAAGTCCGTAAAGTCTACTTAGGTGACGATTTTACAGTTTAAATAACAAAGTTAATCTATTTGTCTAAAAAGAGGTCAATGCCTCTTTTTAGTTTTTTTATATTTAGTTTTTAAAAACAATGATTTAACTTATTCATTTAATAGAACTATAATGTGTGAATTATTCCTGCAATTATGCTTCTTTATGCAAAAAAATATGTAGAATGTAAAAGCTTTTAAACGATAACAAACAAGATCAACAAGACAAGCATGATTGGATATAACCAGAGAAGAGTAACAAGGACATGTAAAAAGCCGGCTTTCCTGAAAGGGTTGATGCTTTTAACTTCATTGCATGTACCTGTGGTGATATATGCTGCTAAACCAAGTGAGCAATATCACACCTTAAAAGACAACTTATCACAACTTTTTGCCCCAAAAAGTAGTGATGAATTTAAAGTTGCCAAGATGCAAGAGCTGAGTAATTTTAAGTTAGATCGTTCTAGAGTTCAGGAGTTTCCGACTGTTCAACTCAATGATCGATCGGCTGGATCTTATTCAAGTTTGCCATCAAGCAAAATGACGTTGCAGGAAGCGGTGAAAATCGCGATCCAGCGTAACCCTGATATTTCTCAAGCCATTTCTACTTTAGCTGGCCAAAATGCTGGTATTGATTATGCCAAGGCTGGTTATTATCCACAGCTTTCAGGTGGTATCACTACAGGTGACTTGACTAGTGGTGAGCGTGGTAGGCAGTTATTGACCTTAAATGCGACTCAAATGCTCTATGATTTTGGTAAAGTTAAATCAGGTGTAGATGTTGAGCAAGCCAAGGTTCAAGTCGAGCAGGCCAATGTTCTGGTCAGCATTGATGATATTGCACTTGATGTTGCACAGTCGATCATCAATATTCAGCGCTATCTTCAATTAAATAAAATTGCCGAGCAGCAAATTGCGGGTATTCAGCGAATTCAGGAAATCGCTAATTTACGTGCAAATGCGGGTATTAGTAGTCAGGCTGACCCGATTCAAGCTCAGTCTTATTTGCAAGCTGCCCAGTCTGGTTTAATTGCACAGCAATCTTTATTGCGTCAGTACCAACAACATTTAAGAACATTACTGGGTGCAGATGTCTCGCGCACGGGTTGGATTATTTCAGATGATTTGGTGAAACAATCTGATTTATATGGCGAACCTGAGTTTAATACCATCCCAAAAATGATTGCGGCTCAAGCCAGTGTTGAAGTTGCCAAGGCACAAAAGGAACAGACGCGTTTAACACGTTACCCAACCTTGTCGGTTAAAGGTTCCTTGAGTCAGGCCATTAATGGCAGAAACCCAAACAATGATAAAGATGACGGTCTATATAGTTCAGTCATGCTTGAAGCAAGCAGTCAGTTTTATCAAGGTGGGGCAGTTTCTTCTCAGGTAAAAATGGCAAGTTATGCTGAAGAAGCAGCAAAGTCTAAAGTCAATTCAGTTTATCTGGACGTTCTGGACCAAATTAGAACAAGCCGTGAACAAATTGAAAATAAACAACGTCAAATGTTGGTTTTAGCAAATCGCCAAGCCACTACAGTTCGTACACGGGAACTTTACCAAGAGCAGTACAAGCTTGGTACTCGTTCATTGGTTGACTTACTGAATGCAGAACAGGCCATTCATAGTGCTAACTCAGAACTCGAGACGGCACGTTACGATATCTATAACAGTATTGTTCAGTACATTTCGGCAACAGGACGTTCCCGCCAAGCTTATGACTTAAATAATATTTCAATTCAGGGGTTCGAAGTACAACCATGATGACAAAAATAAACTACCAGCCCTGGTTACAGGCGGTCTTAACGATTGCTAAACATTACCGAATTGAGCCTTCAGAAGAAAGAATCCGTTTACAACTTGATTGGAACCAGAATCAAAACCTTGATGATGTTTTGCAGCTCATTACACGTCAGGTTGGACTAAATTTACGTAAAGTACCTTTTTCTTTAGAGGTACTGAATCCGTGGCGCCTGCCTGTTATGGTCGAGTTTAACGACGGACAGGTTGGTGTTGTTGATAAAGCTGATACTCAAGGAAATGTCAGTATTCAGTTGAGTGGAGATCACGGCCTTTCTCAAAATTTAAGCTTGGACGTCTTAAAAACGACAATTAAAAATGTCTATATTCTGCGTCCTGAAACTTCTATTCCTGATGCGCGTATTGACGAATATATCAAACCGTATGAAGCAAGCTGGTTCTGGTCAATTGTACTCAGAGACTGGAAGCGCTACGTTGATATTATGTTTGCCTCACTGATTGCCAATATTTTGGCACTGGCAACCATTATTTTCTCAATGCAAGTCTATGACCGTGTTGTTCCTTCACAGTCTATTCCAACTTTATGGGTGCTGGCAGGCGGTGTACTCATTGCAGCGCTCTTCGAATTTACCTTACGTATATCACGGGTATATTTATCCGATATTATTGGTAAGCGTGCGGACTTACGGGTGTCTGACCGTGTATTTGGTCATGCCCTAAGAATCAAAAATAAAGACCGTTCAAAGTCTACAGGTAGTTTTATTTCCCAGATTCGTGAACTCGAAGGTGTGCGTGAGCTGGTGACTTCTACCACCATTAGTGCAATTGCAGATTTCCCGTTCTTTTTCTTGTTCCTCACGATCTTTGCGATTATTGGCGGGAAATTGTTTTGGGTGATGTTGCTGGTTGTACCGCTTATGCTTTTGCCGGGGATTCTGGCACAGAAGAAGCTAGCGCAACTCGCACAAGAGGGTATGAGAGAATCTTCAATTCGTAACGCCATTCTTGTTGAAGCGGTGCAAGGTATTGAAGATATCAAGCTATTGCGTGCTGAATCGCGTTTCCAAAACCAGTGGAACCACATGAATGAAGTTTCAGCCGACATTGGTATGAGACAACGTAAAATCGTTGGCACCTTAATGGCATGGACTCAAATGCTTCAAGGTCTGACCTATGCGATTGTGGTTTTGGTGGGATGTTTTGCGGTAATGGATGGTGAAATGACTACAGGTGCGTTAGTGGCCTGTTCAATTTTATCTTCACGTATGTTAGGTCCGATTGCACAAATTACAGGTGTTCTAGGACGTTTACAGCAAGCGAAAGTTGCAAAACAAAGTTTAGATGAGCTTATGCAACGTCCGATTGATCAGGCTGACCGTTCACATCTGGTACATAAAGCTGCTTTAAATGGCGATTACGAACTAAAAAATGCTTTGTTCCAATATGGAGAAGAAGACCCAAGACCAAGTTTGGCAATCCGTCATTTAAAAATTCGTGCTGGCGAAAAAATTGCAATTCTGGGGCGTAATGGTGCGGGTAAATCGACACTCCTTCAGCTTCTATCTGGCATGCAAGTCCCAACTCAAGGTTCTGTGCATTTAGATGGTTTGGATCTGTCTTTAATTGACCCATCCGATGTACGTCGTGATATGGGGTTACTCAACCAGAATGCGTATCTTTTCTACGGTACGATTCGTGAGAACCTTACTTTAGGTGCTCCGCTTGCAACCGATGAAGAAATTCTTCGGGCTTTAGTGGTGACAGGTGCATTACCTTTTGTTCAAGAGAAAAAAGAAGGACTAGATCACCTGATTTTAGAGGGTGGCGTTGGTTTCTCGGGTGGTCAGAAACAAGCGTTGTTATTGGCTCGTCTATTGATTCGTCAACCAAACATTTTATTGTTAGACGAACCAACAGCAGCCATTGATGATGTGGCAGAGAAACAACTGATTGATCATTTAAAAGGTTGGCTGGCGCATCGGACCTTGGTCGTTGCGACTCACCGCCGAGCTGTTTTAGAACTGGTGGACCGTATTATTGTCGTGAACGATGGCAAAATCGTGATGGATGGTCCAAGAGATCAGGTCCTTAATCAATCAACAGCCCAACAAAAACAAGTGCAAGGGGGTAATTCATGAGCGAACCACAACAAGAACAACAACTAACCCGTTCAATGAATGTCTCTTACAGTGAGCCACCTTTACCACGTGCCAGTTTAGTGATTTGGATCGTGGGTATTGGCTTGGTTATTTTCTTTATCTGGGCATGGGTATTTAAACTTGAAGAAGTTTCTACCGGTACGGGTAAAGTGATTCCATCATCTAAAGAACAGGTCATTCAGTCTTTAGAGGGCGGTATTTTAACTAAGCTCAATGTACAAGAAGGCGACATTGTTCAAAAAGGCGAAATTCTTGCGCAATTAGATCCAACCCGTTTTGCATCTAATGTGGGTGAATCAAGATCTTTACTCATTTCAGCTCAGGCGACAGCAGCGCGTTTGCGTGCGGAAGTAAACGGTACGCCATTGGTTTTTCCTGAAATTGTGATGAAAGAACCAAAACTTGTACAAGAAGAAACAGCGCTATATCGTTCACGTCGTGCTGATCTTGAGCAAACACTTTCAGGTTTAAAACAGGCTTTGCAACTGGTGCAACAAGAGCTGGCAATGACAGAACCATTAGTTGCTAAAGGTGCGGCAAGTGAAGTTGAAGTTTTACGTTTACGTCGTGAAGCAAACGACCTTAGAAACAAAATGAACGATGCGCAGAACCAGTATTATGTTAAGGCTCGTGAAGAGTTATCGAAAGCAAATACGGATAGTGAAACGCAACAACAAATCGTGTTGGGTCGTAGTGACAGTTTAGATCGTGCAGTGTTTAAAGCACCGGTACGTGGTGTTGTAAAAGAAATTGCAGTCACAACCCATGGTGGTGTTATTCCACAAAACGGTAAATTGATGACGATTGTACCGATTGATGAGCAGCTGCTGATTGAAGCGCGTATTTTGCCGCGTGACATTGCGTTTATTCGTCCGGGACAAGAAGCACTGGTTAAGATTACTGCCTATGACTACTCAATTTATGGTGGTTTAAAAGGTAAGGTTACGGTTATTTCACCAGATACAATTCGTGATGAAGTAAAACAAGACCAATTCTATTATCGTGTTTATATCCGAACTGATTCCGACAAACTTTATAATAAAGAAGGTAAAGCATTCGGAATTACACCGGGTATGGTGGCAACAGTAGATATTCGTACGGGTGAAAAAACAGTACTGGATTACTTACTTAAACCATTTAATAAAGCAAAAGAAGCGTTACGAGAAAGATAATCAAAAAAGCCCCGAGATTCGGGGCTTTTTTATGGGTTTGATTCTATTAAATTCACGTTATAATTTGATTTTTATTATGCTTTATTTAATTTATGGCTTTTACGATTGCATCACAGATTACATTTGAAGAAGAAATTAAAAAAAGCAGATTTCAGGCTATCGCTGCGCCAGTAGAAAATGAACAGCAAGTTAAAGAATTTTTAGAACTCAATAAAGACATCTCTACAACTCACCAATGTTGGGCATGGAAAATTGGCCATAATGTACGCTTTAATGATGACGGCGAACCGTCAGGAACAGCAGGCCGTCCAATCTTAGCAACCGTTGAAGGGAATGACCTGACGAATATTATTGTGATGGTTAACCGCTGGTATGGGGGAATAAAACTTGGAACAGGCGGCCTTGTTAGAGCATATGGGGGCTGTGCTGGACAATGTTTGCTTTTGGCTGAGCGTATTGAACTCATTGCAAAGAAAACGATTTACTTTTCTTGTCACTTTAATGAGTGGGCGATATTTCAATATGAGCTTACTCAACAACAAATTGAATATCAGGAAACCTACACTGCAACGGGTGTAGATATCGAAGCAAGGCTACAAATACATCAAATTGAACCGCTTGCCTTGAAACTCCGAGACGTAACGCGTGGTCGTGAAGAGTTAAAAATTGAAGAGGAATTAACAGATGACTGATTCCTTGTTGAAATATCGTGAGCAACACAAGCACCGCTTAAACTATATGCCATGGTTATATTGGACTTTAAAACCCAAACATCGTGCTTGGGCCGAAGAATGGCAAAAAGAATATCAAGCTTATTTGATGGATATGGAAACTGTTGAGATTGGTGAAAACTGTTTTATTTCACCGTTAGCTCATATTTTTGCTGAGCCGGGACGCAAAATTATTATTGGTGATAATTGCTTTATTGCAGCAGATTGTAGTCTGCATGGACCACTTGAAATTGGTAATGAGGTCGCGATAAATCATCATTGTATTTTAGATGGTGGACGAGCCGGCATAAAATTGCATGACCAAGTTCGTATTGCAGCATATTGTCATTTATATGCATTTGATCATGGGATGCAGTTAGACCGTCCACTTTACCAACAGCCTGTCACTTCTAAAGGAATTGAAGTTGAGCAGGACGTTTGGTTGGGTGCGCATGTGGGTATTAAAGATGGTATCAAAATAGGAAAACATGCCGTAGTCGGGATGAATAGTATGGTGACCAAAGATGTTGAGCCTTACCATATTGTTGGTGGAAATCCCGCAAAATTTATTCGTTTAAGAGAATAATGCAGTCTTAAGAATGTAATAAAATGTTTGACCTTTAAACAAAAAAGTTGATTTTTATACATAAACCTTAACATACCAATTTTTATCTATGTTAAGTTAAAGATAAGTTTTAAGAATAATCTCCAAGGCAATAGACCTGAAGAAGAGAGGCTAACATGAACCGTGTTATTGCGTGTATTGACTCATCACCGTGTATTAATGCTATTGCCGATGCAGCAGCATGGGTTGCTAAAGCAACCGGACGGGAACTTGTATTATTACAAATTCTAGATTATTACCCAGCCAGTTATCATCTTGGTGAAATTAGTGGGGTAATTGGCTTTGAAAGCAATGCAATGCTGCTAAAAGAGTTAGCTGAGCTGGAACAAAAACAAAGTGAACTCGCTTTAGACTATAGCAATAATTTACTCCGTCACATTTCTGATCTTATTCAAGAAAAACATGGAATTACGAGTTCAAAAATTCAAGAAAAAGGCGATTTTTTAGAGCAAAGTTTTAATCTTTTGCATGAAAATGACATCGTCATTTTAGGTCGAGTTGGGGAGCGGGCTGCCGAGAAACAGAAACCAATCGGTAGTAATGTTGAAAACTTTATCCGTGGTGCTAACTGTACAGTTTTGACTATTGGTGAAAACTTTAAAGTGCCAACCCGTTTTATCTTTGCCTATGAATATTCACCAACTTGTCAAAAAATGATGCGCCGTATTGCCCAAAGTGATTTATTGCGAACACTGCAATGTCATTTGGTATATGTAGGTGACCATCCTGAAATATTGAATGAGCCAGAGCATTACCTGAAAGAAGCAGGCTTAGATGTAGTGACCGTTTACCGATATGGTGATGTTGCACAAAATATTTTAGAGTACCAACAAGAACACGGTATTCAAATTATTGTGCTAGGGGCATTTAGTCATAGCAAGATTCATCAATTCTTCTTAGGAAGTATTGCGACAACCATATTCAGAAACGCGACTGTACCGTTACTTGTGGCTAAATGATGAGATTTCCATATAGTTATCCGCAAATCTTGTGGATAACTATATGGAAAAGCAACAGTAATAAAAGTAATTTGTTGATTATAAATAATAAAATAAAAAAGATGATTTTTTAACCATTATTTCACAATTGCAATTGCGAAGCCATCATGGCCCTTTGAACCGACTGTTTGTAAGGCTGTACAAGACAATATTTGTGGATGATTTTCGAGAGCTTTAAACATTTCACGGATGCCTTCGATACTCGGTTTTTTATTGTCTGGATTTAAAATATCACCTGCGCGAATTACATTATCCAGCACAATAATCGTACCTGATCTAGAGAATTTTAGGCTCAATTCTAAATATTCAGGATAACCCTGTTTATCTGCATCAATGAAAATGAAATCAAAAGGCTCGATAGATTGAGGATCAATTGCAGACAGAATATCAGCGGCGCGGCCAGCTTTAAGATCGACTTTTACCGGAAGGTTAGCATGGTCAATATTTTTTTGAGCCATTTCTGCATGAGTAGCACGGCCTTCAATTGTGAGTAAATAGCCATCTTCAGGCAAAGCTCGGCCCAACCAGATGGTACTGTATGCAGCAAAGGTACCAATTTCTAAGACTCGTTTGCATTTATTCATTTGAATAAGCATCTGCAAGAACATTCCTTGGTTAGGCGCCACGGCAAGATGATTTGAAAAGCCGTGTTCATCGGTATTCTTTAATGCATATTCGAGTCGCGGGTCTTCAGGAATTAAATGTGAATCGATATATTCGTCAATGTCTGTCCACATCTGCTGCATAATCAAATTTACCTATATATTGATCGGGCTATTTTAAACGTTTATGCCTAGAGTGCAAAAATCTTCGTTTCAAGAAATTTTGGTTGATTGAGAAATGAACAATAAAAAACTCCTTTCAGTTGAAAGGAGTTTTTTGAATTAGAAATTACACATCGAACTGTTTCGGGTGAGGTCTGGTCCCCAAGTACGATAGCCTTGAGTATCAATATGAATTTGCCCAGAGCTGTATAAGCCAATACCCATATTTAAGCTTTGGCCATGCTGAGCCCAGAACTGACAAAGTTTAAATTTGGTATTTTCGATAAAAGCATAATCTTGAGCTTGCGGGAACTCAGGGCCAATACGGAAATCGATTGCCGAGTTAAATAAATGTTTAGATGAGCTTGCGCCACCAGCACATTCATTTAAAGGTAAGTCACGGTAAACCGAGGTTACTTCAAAGTCGGTTAGAACTTTTGCTGCAACTAAATATTTAAATACGCGTAGGGTTGATAAAGAATTGCCCCAAAGTTCGCGATTAGGTACGGCATATTCTGAGCGTCCACATTTTTGCCAATCACGTGCTGAGCGTAATAACTCAAAACTTGGCACAATGCCTGCGACGTTGTTTCGGGTTAAGAAATTTTCGTATTCACGAACACGTTGGTAATTTTCACCAGAACTTAACCAGCCTCGATAAGACGCAGGCTCAACTTTAGGGGGGATCGGGCGCTCGATAATAACGCGCTCTTGTGGAATAAAGATTCGTTTACCACTTGGAGAGGTTTTGCCTGTTGTTGTGTGTTGGGGAGAGCTGACACAACCTACCATAACCGCTGGGATTATGCATAAGGGCACCAGACTCTGCAAAAACTTCCGCATAAGAAAAATTAAGCACTTATAAATATTGCGGCTATTTTAATGCAAAACAGTGCACAAATTACGAGGAATTTGCAATGAAATGTTTGAATAGGGTATAAAAAAGATCAGCGGTTGCTGATCTTTTTTTGAAATTACTTTTCAAGATATTGTAATTTATCAGGTTTGCCGTTCCATTCTTCACGGTCAGCTGGTTGATCACCAATTTGCGTAATGTTAGGCCATTTTTGAGAAAGATCAGCATTTAATTCAATAAACACTTCCTGACCTTCTGGTAACTCATCTTCAGAGAAAATTGCATTTGCCGGGCACTCTGGTTCACATAATGCACAGTCAATACATTCATCCGGATTAATCACTAGGAAATTCGGACCTTCGTAGAAACAGTCAACAGGACAAACTTCTACGCAATCTTGGTATTTACATTTAATACAATTTTCAGTGACAACAAAGGTCATGGCGACAGCTACCTAAAAAATATGGTTTCATTTCGAATAGCTTATTTTAGGCAAAAAAGGGGTAAACAAACAATTGCTTTTATTGATATTCTTTATTCATGCATATGAAGATAAGTTAATACGTTGATAATCAAACAAATCTTTCAGTCTTATGAACTGCTTGTCTATAAAATTAAAATAATAATATATTTTATAAAACAATAACTTAAAAATTATTTTATTTAATTATTTAGATGTCATTTAAGTCAAGGCATCTATTTTAATAAATACCTTAACTTTTCATTTTTTCTTTTACAAATTTTGATTTTCAGCTTTTTGGGGCTGAAAATCTTTAATATTTAGAGCTAAACGTTACACACTAAATGAATATCTTCAGGTTCGAGTTGCCAAAGTTCTTGATCTGGAGCACTTAGAGGTTCTGCACCATGCTTCATATAGAAGTCTACAGTGCGCCGACTTGGGGTTGCTGAAATATACAGTTGCTTTGCACCGAGTTGCTTGGCGGATGCTTTTGCGGCTTGCATAAGCTTAGTGCCAATGCCTTGACCTTGTTTGTCTGCATCGACATAGAAATAGTGGAATAATTTCGCTTGCGGGTAGTCCGTTATAAGTTGATTTGAGACCACGCTCACACCAACCAGTTTTTTAGAAGCATCAAATGCGCCGATAAATATTGAACCTTGCTCAAAGAGTTGTTTCAGTTTTGGTGGGTCATTTTCTAGATGATATGAGTCCCAATGTTGTACATCAAAAAAACAATCAACTAAGTCTAGATGCTGCTGTTTTTGTATGTAGTTTTGAGTAATTAATTCACGGCGGCTAATTTGCTGCCAAATAAGATCGATTTCTGAACTTTGCAAAGATCTTAAGATCATATAAATATTATTCTCCGAGATGAATAAGCAGACCTAAGCCTGCTTATTCAGACGTGATTTATTAAGATTTGAGTGCAGCTTTCAGCTCATAGAGTTGTTCAAGCGCCTGACGAGGCGATAAGTTATCGACTTCAATTTGCTTAAGTAAATCTAGAGCAGGGGATGAAACTTCTATTTCGACAACTTTTTCTATGATTTGTGAACCAGAGTTCGCATCTGGTGGAGCAAACAAATCATTTTGAAAACTAGTTTGTAGATGTTGCTGCTGCTGTTTTTCCAAAATGCGTAAACGCTTCTGTGCTTCTTTAATGACATTGGCAGGAATGCCCGCTAATTTTGCGACTTGTAAACCATGGCTTTGACTTGCAGGGCCTTGCTGAACCTTATGCAATAAAATCAGGTTGCCGTTAAGCTCTTGCGCCGTCACATGATAGTTATCAATTCCTGCTTCACTACCAAGTTCAGTTAACTCAAAATAATGAGTGGCAAATAAACATAAACATTTTACGCGCTTTGTTAAATCAACCACGCAAGCCCATGCTAAAGATAAACCGTCATAAGTACTGGTTCCGCGGCCAACTTCATCCATTAAAACCAGCGATTGATTGGTGGCATGGTGCAGAATTTGCGAAGTTTCTGTCATTTCAACCATAAAGGTAGATTTGCCTGTAGATAAATCATCGGCTGAACCAATACGAGTGAAAATTCGGTCAATTGGACCAAGCTTGGCTGCTTTAGCTGGAACATAGCTACCGCAATAAGCAAGTAAACTAATTAATGCTGTTTGACGCATGAAGGTTGATTTACCGCCCATGTTTGGACCGGTAATAATTGCCATACGGTGCTGAGCATCAAGGAAAGTATCATTTGGTGTAAATGGTGCTTTATTTAATGCTTCAACCACAGGGTGACGACCCGCCTGAATTTTAATGCCCGTTTCTGGGGTAAATTCAGGACGTGCCCAATTGTTTAGACGTGCTTGATGCGCAAAGTTTGCCACCACATCAATTTGAGCAATTGCTGAACTCATCATTTGTAGGTGAGCAATATTTTCACGAAGATTTTCAAGCAAAGCTTCGAATAATGCTTTCTCACGTGCTAATGCGCGCGATTCGCTCGACAGAACTTTATCTTCGAAACTTTTTAGCTCTGGCGTAATGTAGCGCTCAGCATTTTTTAAAGTCTGGCGACGAATATAGTCAGCAGGGGCTTGTTCTGCTTGAGCACGAGTCAATTCGATGTAGTAACCGCTTACACGGTTATAGCCGATTTTAAGGGTGTTAATACCTGTGCGCTCGCGTTCTTTGATTTCTAAATCAATGAGGAACTGACCTGCATGATCGCGAATTTGGCGTAATTCATCAAGGTCGGCATCATATCCTTCTGCAATTACATTGCCATCACGAAGTAATACAGGAGGGTTTTCAACAATAGCTGCCATCAAATGCTGATGAAGCGCTTTAAAATCTCCAAGTTCTTGATCAAGCTGAACTAATAACTTAGATTTTTTCGCTTGAATGACTGGAGTTAACGCCGTTCTTAAAGCTGGAATTTGTGCACATGCATGACGAAGTTGCACCAAATCACGTGGTCGTGCACTGCCTAGTGCAACACGGCTAAGCACACGTTCAATATCACCAATTTCTTTAAGCACTAAACGAACAGGGCTTTCGTGATAGCCTTGAATGAGTTGCTCAATCGCATCTAAACGAGCATCGAGTAAGGCAGTATCACGAACAGGTTGCATGAGTGTTCGGCTTAATAAACGCCCCCCCATTGCAGTTTGGCAGTCATTTACCAGTTGGAATAATGAGGTGCCATGTTCAAATAGTGGCTCGATAATTTCTAGATTACGGCGCGTGATTGGGTCAAGCGCAATAAAGTCTGTACTTTGCTCAAGCTGAATTGAACGGATATGTGGTAATGCAGTTTTTTGTGTTTCTTTTGCATAGTGAATGAGTGCAGCGGCAGCAGCTTTAGCTAAAGGCAGTGGGTCTAAACCAAAACCTGAAAGTGTTGATACCGTAAACTGGTCACATAAAGTTTTTTGTGCGTTATTTAGATTGAAGTCTACATTTGGACGTTTGGTAACAGGGCATTCTAAGTGTTTTTTAATTTGCTCGATAATATTTGTGTCGACCAAGTCTTCATCAATCAAGATTTCACTTGGCATTAAACGCGCAAGTTCAATAGGCAATTGTTCTGGCTTGTAATCTTGTTGTTGAACTTTAAAAATGCCTGCACTTAAGTCGAGTAACGCGAAACCAATCTGGTTTTGATGAATGCATAATGAAACGAGATTAGAAGACTGATAACTGCTGAGTAATGCATCATCAGTTAAAGTACCAGGTGTAAGAATACGAACAACTTTACGATCAACCGGGCCCTTACCTGTCACTTCTCCCACTTGCTCGCAAATGGCTACAGTTCGCCCAGCTTTGACAAGACGTGCAAGATAACCTTCTGCCGAATGATAGGGAACGCCTGCCATTGGAATCGGGTTGCCGTTTGCTTTACCACGATGGGTTAAGGTAATACCTAAAAGTTTAGCTGCTAAATGGGCATCTTCAAAGAATAGTTCATAAAAGTCGCCCATACGATAAAACAGCAACGCATGTTGATAGTCTTTTTTAACCTTGAGATATTGCTGCATCATTGGAGTGTGAGAGGAGAGATCGGCCATGATTTCAGCGCTATTCATGCGTAATAAACCCTTAAAAAATCAATAATATTTTACGTTTGGTCATCTAGCCAATTCTAACAACTTCTGTATGAATTGGACTTAATCAAAGAAAAAAGTATACCTTTTAGTGTACCTTTTTTATGTCAAAATTGAGTCAACAGTGTGTGAGAGCTTAACTTAATTTCTCAAGCTTGCCATCTTAACAAATTGCGACTGATTGGCAAAAAGGATTCCTGTATTTCCTCATAGGACAGTTTTTAATAGTACAAATTTTGAAATTTTTTAGTATAAAAAGGAACAACAGCAGCGCTAGGCATATTTATTTTTTGATTATTATTTCTTGTAGTTTAAGTTCAACGCCTAGTAAGATAAAAAACTGATGGATATTAGCTATCCATCAGTTTGAGTTCTATTTATAAATCACGAGCAACTAAAGTTAAAATGTCATAAGTTGCGACAAGTTCACCGCGTTGGTTTTTGACTTTAATATCCCATACAACAACGCCATGCGCAGGCTGAGATGGGTCTTTTTGTGGCTTAGGTGTTTTTTGCTTACAGGTCAATTCAACCTGAATCGAATCACCAATTTTAACTGGTTCAACAAAGCGTAAGTTGTCCATACCGTAGTTGGCAATAACCGGACCTTGTGTTGCATCTACAAATAGACCAGCTGCGGCAGACACAATGAAATAGCCGTGTGCAACGCGCTCACCAAAGAAAGATTCGGCAGCTGCAATTTTGTCGGTATGTGCATAGAAATAGTCACCGCTTAAACCAGCAAAGTTAACAATATCTGCTTCGCTTACTGTGCGACGCGCCGTTAATAAACGTTCACCAATCACTAACTCATCAAAAGACTTTTTAAATGGATGTACTCGGTCTTCATTAACTTTTGAGCCAGCAGTCCATGAGTGGGTAATTTGCGTCAGGCTATTTGGAGAACCTTGAATTGCAGTGCGCTGCATATAATGTTTAACAGCGCGAATACCACCTAACTCTTCACCGCCACCTGCACGACCAGGACCGCCATGTACTAAATGCGGAAGTGGAGAACCATGTCCTGTACTTTCTTTTGCGGACTCTGCATCGAGTACATGCACACGGCCATGCCAAGGTGCAATTTTTTGAATAATTTGTTCAATATTCTCATCGTTATTTTTAACGACTGAAGCCACTAAGCTACCTTCACCACGTGAAACAAGATCAGCTAGTTCTTCAATGTTGCTATATGGCATGAGTGTACATACCGGACCGAAAGCTTCTGTGGTATGAACATGTGTCGCTTGTAAAGGTTGTTCGCACAGCAATAAAGTTGGAGCGAAAAAAGCACCTTTTTCAGGATGATCTGCATTAAATGTAAAACTATCATTGCCACCAAAAACAATTTTTGCGTCTTTGCTGAGTTCGGCAACTTTTTCTGCAACGTCATGTTTTTGTTTAAGGCTCGCCAAAGCACCCATGGTGGTTTCTTCTTTTTGCGGGTCACCCACTACAACTTTAGCAAGTTTGGCAGTTAGTTTCTCTTGTACCGTAGCTAACAAATTTTCAGGAACAAATGCACGACGAATGGCCGTACATTTTTGGCCTGCTTTGGTGGTCATTTCACGGAAGACTTCACGCACAAATAAATCGACAGTTTCTTCATTTGCCTCAGGGCTTAAAATTGCACTGTTTACCGAGTCGGCTTCCATGCTAAATGGAATTGAATATTTATTAAGGTGAGGATGGTTACGCAGTTTTTGACCTGTATAAGCAGAACCTGTAAAGGTAACGCAGTCTTGTGGACCTAAATGCTCTAACAGGTCATACGTCTGACCGCAAATAAGTTGCAGCGAACCTTTTGGTAATACGTGTGCTTCTTCAATCGCTTTTACAACCGCTTGAGTTAATTGAGAGCCATCGGTTGCTGGCTTAACAATACATGGCACACCCGCAAGTAGCGTCGGTGCAATTTTTTCAAGCATTCCCCAAATTGGGAAGTTAAAAGCGTTAATGTGAACGGCAACACCCGCTTTAGGGCTTAAAATGTGTTTAGCGCCGAAAGTGCCATTTTTAGAGAGTTGAATCCAGCTATCTTCAGTAATAATTTTTTCATCATTAAGTTCACGACGAACCAGACTCGAATAAGCGAATAAGGTCTGAATACCGCCTTCAATATCAATCCATGCATCTTTACGAGTTGCACCTGTTGCATAAGCAAGTTTGTAGAACTCTTCTTTACGCTCAAGTAAATGTTGGGCAATTTGTTTTAACGCATTAGCACGTTGGTGAAACGTCCAGTTAGCCAGTTCTGAACCATTTTGTTTGGCATATTGAACAACACGTTTCATATCAATGCCATGACTACTTACGGTATAAATCGCTTCACCTGTAATAGCATGATAAACAGGGCGCAGTTCTTCACTGGTCGAATGCCATGTTCCATAGACAGAAGAAGCAAGATGAGGCAGTTGATGCTCAGACTGCTGAAAATCTGTGTCAGTTGAGGTTCCTTCTAGGTGTGCTTGTTCAAGCATGACCAAACTCCTTTTTTATGTGATACATCAATTATAAAAATTGCAAAAATATGATTCATAATTTCAGATTAATTTGTCTAAAAGTCAACTTTATTTTGATTTGTAAAAGTAAAAAGGTTTTTTGCAATTAGTTTAAATTTAATAATTTCAATAATTTGTTGTGTTTTACTGTTGGTAATTTAATTTGATACTAAAAAAGTGGTTGACTTTGTTTTTGGTGTATCGAAAAATAGATTTAAGGGTGATGCCTACAGGGAATGAAAGAATGGAAAACAATTACCAGAAATTTGAACAAAATATTGCCAATGAAATTACGATCGAGGCTAAGGATCAAATGCCCGATGCCTACCGCAAAACATTGATTCGTCAAATTGGGCAACATGGCCATTCTGAAATTGTAGGTATGTTGCCTGAAGGGAACTGGATTACTCGTGCGCCAACTTTAAAACGTAAAGCGGTTTTGCTCGCGAAAGTGCAAGATGAAGCGGGTCATGGTTTGTATTTGTACAGTGCAGCAGAAACTTTAGGCGCTGACCGTGATGACATGATGGAAAAATTAATTGATGGGAAAATGAAATACTCATCAATTTTTAACTATCCAACTTTGACTTGGGCAGATGTTGCTGCAATTGGATGGCTTGTCGATGGGGCAGCCATTGTGAACCAAGTTGCGCTTTGCCGTACGTCTTACGGGCCATATGCACGTGCAATGGTACGTATTTGTAAAGAAGAAAGTTTCCACCAACGCCAAGGTTTTGAAGCCATGATGGCTTTAGCAGGCGGTACACCAGAACAAAAACAGATGGCACAAGATGCGGTAAATCGCTATTGGTGGCCAGCACTCATGATGTTTGGTCCAAGTGATGAGCATTCTCCAAACAGCGCGCAAAGCATGGCATGGAAAATCAAACGTTTTAGTAACGATGAATTACGTCAAAAGTTTGTTGATAACACTGTGCCGCAAATTTTACAGCTAGGTTTGGAAGTTCCAGACCCAGATTTAAAACTGAATGAAGAAACAGGCCACTACGAATTTGGCGAGATCGACTGGCACGAATTTAATGAAGTGATTGCCGGACGTGGACCATGTAATCACGAGCGTATCGAAGCACGCCGTAAGGCATGGGAAAACGGCAAATGGGTTCGTGATGCAGCAGTGGTCTATGCGAAAAAACAGCAGCTTGAAGCAAATAAAGTGGCTTAACAAGATTTATGGAAAAATTTGAGGAAATCAAAATGGAAGATAAAAACAACTGGTCGCTCTACGAAGTATTTGTACGTAGTAAACAAGGTTTAAGTCACCGTCACGTAGGCAGCTTAAGAGCACCTGATGATGAGATTGCACTGCAACATGCTCGTGATGTTTACACGCGTCGTAATGAAGGAATTAGCATTTGGGTGGTTCGTTCTGAACTGATTAAGTCATCACAGCCAGATGAAAAAGCAGAATTTTTCGATCCTTCTCTAGACAAGGTTTATCGTCATCCGACTTTTTACCATATCCCAGATGGCATTGAGCACATGTAAGGGAGATGACACATGAATCATTCAGTTTTATCTAAATTCTTATTGCATATTGGCGACAGTCAACTGGTTTTATCTCAGCGTTTGGCTGAATGGTGCGGGCATGCACCTGAGCTTGAAGTTGATATCGCTTTAGCAAACATCGGTTTGGACTTGTTGGGTCAGGCAAGAAACTTTCTGACTTTGGCTGGTCAATATGATGAAGCTAAACGTGATGAAGATCAGCTTGCATATTTCCGTACTGAACGTGAGTTTTTAAACCTATTGTTATGCGAACAACCGAATGGTGATTTTGCACAAACGATTGTACGCCAGTGGTTGATGGATCATTACCATCTTCATTTATTTACGGCTTTAACCCAGAGTTCGCTTCCAGAAGTCAGTGCGCTTGCCGTGAAATCTTTAAAAGAAGTGAAATATCACATCCGTTTTTCAACAAGCTGGATGGAACGTTTAAGTTTAAGCACAGATGAAGCACATCAACGTGTGCAAGATGGATTAAATAATTTATGGCGCTTTACCGCTGAATTATTTGAACTCAATGCAGACGAGCAAACACTAGTTGCAGAAGGCATGATTCCAGATTTTTCAAATGAAAAAGAACAATGGAACCAAACCATTGCAGATGAGCTTAAGCGTTTTGAATTAAATGTTGCTGTGAACGGTGCTTATCGCCGTGGTGCGAAACAAGGATTGCATACTGAGCATTTGGGTTATTTGTTGGCTGAAATGCAATGTATTCAAAGAACTTATCCGGGAATGACCTGGTAAGACAAGGAGGTGAGCCATGCAAATGATTCGTCATTGCATCGACCAATGTTGGGATGTTCTACAAACGGTAAGTGACCCTGAAATTCCGGTTTTATCTGTTGTGGATTTAGGCATGATTCGTGGTGTAGAGATTAACGATCAACAAGAAATTATTGTTCGTCTAACTCCGACATATAGCGGTTGCCCAGCAACAGATATGCTCAAAGCACAAATTGCTGAAGCCTTTACCGCAGAAGCTTTGACACCAGTCAAAGTCATGGTCGATTTGTCAGAAGCATGGACCACGGACTGGATGTCTGAAGCGGGTAAAAAGAAACTGCAAGTCTATGGCATTGCACCACCTGAAGGGTTGGCGCATCAGTGTGGTACTCATGTTGACTTAAAAGATGGTGTTGAGTGCCCACGTTGTAAAAGCCGACATACCCGACTGTTAACAGAGTTTAGTTCTACCGCCTGTAAAGCACTTTATAAATGTCAGGACTGTCTTGAGCCTTTTGATTACTTCAAATGTATTTAAGTCTTTAGATAAGGAAATCAGCCATGAGCCAATTTGTACCATTAAAAGTAAAAAGTATTACGCCTCAAACCGATCAGGCAATTTGTATTGCATTTGATGTTGTACCTGAACAACAAGAACAATTTCAATTTCAACCGGGTCAACACTTAACCATTCGCCACTTAACTGAAGCGGGTGAAATCCGCCGTTGTTATTCAATTTGTAGCTATGCAGCAAAAGAAGACATCAGCATTGCGGTTAAAAAAATTGATCAGGGTCAGTTTTCAAACTGGGCCAATGACCATTTAAAAGTAGGTGATGTGCTTGAAGTCATGCCACCACAAGGTGTGTTTTTTCAAAAAGCAGCCAAGATGGGTGGACAAAACTATTTAGGTGTTGCTGCGGGCAGTGGTATTACCCCAATTTTATCGATTGTTAAGCAAGTGTTGTTTGAACAACCAGAAGCGAAATTTACCTTGCTCTATGGCAATCGCTCATGGAAACAAACCATGTTTGCCGAGCAAATTATGGATTTGAAAGATCAGTTTAAAGAACGCTTTCAACTCATCAATATTTTTTCTCGTGAGTTCAACGATAGTGAGCTGATGAATGGCCGTATTGATGAAGAAAAGCTTAAACAACTTTTTGATTTTGATGTGCTTGAAACGAGTTTTGATCATGTGTTTGCCTGTGGTCCAGACGAAATGATGAATGCCGTAGAAAGCACGTTGCCAAACTATGGTATTGCAAAAGAAAAAATCCACACCGAACGTTTCCATACAGGGCAGGCTCGTAAACGTAGCGCTGAAGCTGATGCAAACCGTAAAGAAGAAAAAGTAAACATCATTTTAGATGGTCGTGAACTGATTGTGTCTGTGGCTCAGGATGATGAAAGTATTCTTGATGCGGCTTTACGCGCAGGTGCTGACTTGCCATATGCCTGTAAAGGTGGGGTGTGTGCGACTTGCCGTTGTAAAGTTGTTTCTGGTGAAGTCGATATGTTCCTTAACTATAGCCTTGAAAAAGATGAAGTTGAAAAGGGCTATGTGCTGAGCTGTCAAACCTTACCAAAAGGCCCAAATGTTCGTTTGAGTTTTGATGAGTAGAGGCTGTCATGCAAGAGTTGATCAAAGTCAGCACAGCAACTGACGGTGTTTTGTTATTAACCCTAAACCGTCCAGAAAAAAGAAATGCTTTAAACAATGCAACATTGCAGTGTTTATGCGAGTTGCTCGAAGAAGCTGAGCACAATGCTCAAGTTAAAGCGGTGGTTTTAACGGGTAACTCACAATGTTTTGCTGCTGGAGCAGATCTTAGCGAGTTGGCTGCAATGGACGCCGTGACTTTGCAACTCGATATTCGTCCGAAGCTTTGGCAAAAAATTGATGCGTTTAGTAAACCACTGATTAGTGCAGTCAATGGTTATGCCTTAGGCGCTGGGTTTGAGTTGGTTTTGCATTCAGATATGGTGATTTGCGGTGAAAATGCCCGTTTTGCACTACCTGAAATTGGCCTTGGTATGTTGCCGGGTGCAGGTGGAACACAGCGTTTAGCACGCTTGGTTGGACAACAACTCACGATGCGCTGGGCCATGACAGGTGAGATGATTTCGGCAAAACAGGCGGAGCAACATGGCATTTGCAGTCAAGTGGTTCCGACCGAATTAACCGTTGAATATGCGGTTCAACTTGCAGCCAAAATTGCCAAACAAGCGCCTTTAGCGATTCGCGTGATTAAACAATCAATTAAAAGTATTCATGAAACGACTTTAAGTCAGGGACTCAAGTTTGAACGTCAAAACTTTGTCTGGCTGGCGGCTACAAAAGATCGAAACGAAGGGATTAATGCTTTCTTTGAGAAAAGAAAGCCAGTGTTTAGAGGTGAGTGATGGACTATCAAAATATTATTGCTGAAGAAAAAAATGGTGTTGGCTACCTGACATTTAACCGCCCAAAAGCACTAAATAGCTTCAACGTAGATATGCATCGTGAAGTGGCTGAAGTTTTAAACCTGTGGACTAAAAATCCAGATGTTCGCTGTGTTGTGATTAGTGGTGAAGGCCGCGGCTTCTGTGCAGGGCAAGATTTAGGTGATCGTGTAGTAGACCCAAATGCTGAAGCTCCAGATTTAGGATATTCCATTGAAACTTACTATAACCCGCTCATTAAAACGATTGTAAATATGCCAAAGCCTGTGATTTGCGCCGTAAATGGTGTGGCAGCAGGTGCAGGAGCAAATATTGCACTGGCATGTGATTTGGTGATTGCAGCTAAATCGGCAAACTTTGTACAAGCCTTTTGCCGCTTAGGACTGGTTCCAGACTCGGCGGGTACATGGTTTTTACCACGTGCTGTAGGCCATGCACGTGCGATGGGTTTAACTTTGTTAGGTGACAAGCTCCCAGCAGAAACCGCAAAAGAATGGGGCATGATTTGGGATGTTGTAGAAGACGCTGAACTTAAAACAAAAGTGACTGAACTCGCAGAGCGTTTAGCGAAACAGCCTACATTTGGTCTATCTCTCATTAAAAAAGCCATTCATCAATCAAGTAATAACACCTTTGATGAGCAAGTGCTGTTAGAGCGTGACTTACAACGTATTGCGGGTCGTTCCGAAGATTATCGTGAAGGTGTACAAGCCTTTATGAATAAACGTGAACCAAATTTTAAAGGGCGCTAAGCATGACAGATTTAGATTTATCTCGTGCCCGAATTGCCGTTATTGGTTCTGGCACCATGGGCATCGGCATTGCCCAGTTAGCGATCGTCAATGGGCACTCGACTGTTTTATATGATCTGGACGCTCAAAAAGCGCAACAAGCCGCCCACGGCTTGGAGCAGACTTTTAAAAAGCTAGTCGAAAAGATCAAGCTCACACAGCAGCAAGCTGATGAAGCTTTAGCGCGTCTAACTGTGGTCAATCAAGTTGAAGCACTCCGTGATGCTGACTTGGTGATTGAAGCAGTCATTGAGAAAAAAGAAGTTAAACAGTCTTTATTTAAACAACTTGCTGAAATTTGTAGTGAGCAAACCATTTTTGCAAGTAACACATCTTCAATTTCAGTGACTGCAATTTCGGCGGGCATTGCTCACCCTGAGCGCGTAGTGGGTTTACACTTTTTTAACCCTGCGCCAGTCATGAAATTGGTTGAAATTGTACAAGGCTTAAAAACACCAAACAGCTTATGTTTGGCTTTAAAAAACTTGATGCTGAATTGGAAAAAAATTCCAGTACTCACCAAGTCCACTCCTGGTTTTATTGTTAACCGAATTGCACGTCCATTTTATGCAGAAGGCTTTAGAGCACTGCAAGAACAAGTCACCAGCTACGACCAGCTAGACTATGCCTTAAAGCAATGTGGCGGTTTTGCGATGGGGCCGTGTGAACTCACTGACCTCATTGGTCAAGATGTTAACTTTTCGGTGACGCAAAGCGTTTACCAAGAGTTCTTTTACGAGCCACGCTACCGTCCAAGCCTCATTCAAAAAGAATTAGTCGATGCAGGTGCTTGGGGGCGTAAGTCCAAACAGGGCTTCTATAGTTATAACGAAAAAAATCAGTACGAGACATTTCAGCCTCAAGCTGTAACCGCCAAACCAGTTGATGCCCATATTCAGCTCAAAGGGACTTGGTCTCAGTTACCTGCTTTTTTAACACGTTTAAGTTTAAAAAGCGGATCTGCGAGTGATGACAATATCCTTCAAATCGATGATATCGACTTACGTTTAAGCCAAGGTGAGTCAGCCAATATTCATTATTTAAACCGTAAAGTGGTTTTAATGGATTGGCACCATGATTTTGAGCAAGCAGAGGCTTTAGTACTCAGTCATAACGAACTTTGTGAAGCAAGTGACCTCGCTAAAGTCGAAGCTTACTTTGCACAGTTTGGCATGAGCGTGATGTGGATTAAAGACCATCCGGCACTGTTAACCTTACGCACCATCGCTTTACTCATTAATGAAGCCTGCGAAGCAAGTTTACATGGAGTTGCGAGTCTGGAAGATATTGATAATGCCATGAAATATGGAGTGAATTATCCTAAAGGTCCTTACCAGTGGTTGACACAAATGGGCGGTGCTTATGTGCTCCAAACTTTAAATAACTTATATGCACTGTATGGAGAGGAAAAATATCGCGCGAGTATCTACCTCAAGCAATACGTAGCAAAAACTCAAAACATTGCTACTCAATATTCACGTGATATGACCGAATTTGCATAATCAGGAGTCAACATGGAAGACGTTTTAATTTGCGATTTTATTCGTACCCCAATTGGACGATATGCAGGTGCCTTAAGTGCTGTACGTGCAGATGATTTAGCTGCATTGCCGATCAAATATTTAAAAGATAAACACCCGAACTTACCGTGGAATACGGTAGACGAAGTGTTTTTAGGTTGTGCTAACCAAGCAGGTGAAGACAACCGTAACGTTGCACGTATGGCAACACTCTTAGCAGGCTTACCTGATACAGTGCCAGCGATGACGGTCAATCGCCTGTGTGCTTCAGGTCTAGATGCAGTAGGCCTTGCGGCACGCTCAATTAAAGCAGGTGAAGCAGAGTTTGTGTTGGCAGGTGGTGTTGAGTCAATGAGCCGTGCACCATTTGTGCAAGCTAAACCAACCGAAGCTTTTAGCCGTACACCTGAAATTTATGACACCACCATTGGCTGGCGCTTTGTAAATAAGCAACTTAAAGCACAATACGGCACCGACAGCATGCCTGAAACTGCCGAAAATGTAGCTGAAAAATACCAGATTAGTCGTGAAGACCAAGATGTATTTGCATTGCGTAGCCAACAAAAAACCGCTGCGGCACAGCAAAACGGTTTCTTTAACGATGAGATTTTGCCTGTCGAGATTGTAGACCGTAAGAAAAACGTGAACGTTGTTAGTCGCGATGAACATCCGCGTGAAACGACACTTGAAGCACTTGCAAAACTAAAAGCGCCTTTTAGAAAAGAAGGTGGCTCGGTGACTGCCGGAAATGCTTCTGGTGTAAATGATGGTGCCGCGTGTGTGTTAATTACCAACCGTGAATTTGCAGATACACATGGTTTAAAACCTTTAGCACGTGTAATTGGCATTGCAAGTGCAGGTGTTGAACCCAAATATATGGGTATAGGTCCTGTTCCAGCTGTGCAGAAGATTTTAAAGCAAACAGGTTTAACGCTAGATCAGATGGATGTGATTGAGCTGAATGAAGCATTCGCAGCCCAGTCTTTAGCTTGTATGCGTGAACTTGGTTTAAAAGATGACGATGAACGCGTGAACCCAAATGGTGGTGCGATTGCGTTAGGACATCCGCTCGGTATGAGCGGTACACGTTTAGTGATTACGGCAACACGTGAGCTAAAAAAACGTGGTGGACGCTATGCACTTTGCACAATGTGTGTGGGTGTGGGACAAGGCGTCGCACTGATTTTGGAAAATTTAAATTAATTTAGACGGTTTTAAAAATTACATAATGAGGAGATAGGCGATGGACAGCCTTACAACGGATAATGTTGAACAATTAACACTTGCAGAGCTTAGAGAGCTGCAAACTAAACGGTTAAAACAAACCCTGACTTTTGTATATGAAAATAGTCCGGTCTATAAGAAAAAGTTCGATGACGCAGGTGTACATCCTGACGACTTCGTCACTTTAGACGATCTGGCGAAGTTTCCATTTACCACCAAACAGGATTTAAGAGACAACTATCCGTTTGGAATGTTTGCCGTACCGCAAGAGCAAATTGTGCGTTTACATGCATCATCGGGCACAACGGGTAAACCGACGGTGGTGGGTTACACCCAAAAAGATATTAATACTTGGTCGGACATTGTTGCGCGTTGCTTACGCATGGCAGGTTTAACCGCGAAAGATATGGTTCAGGTGGCTTATGGCTATGGACTATTTACAGGTGGTTTAGGTGCACATTATGGTGCCGAGCGCTTAGGTGCAACGGTTATTCCAATGTCTGGTGGACAAACTGAAAAGCAAGTTCAGCTTATTCAAGACTTTAAACCGACTGCAATTATGGTTACGCCATCGTATTGCGTGAGCATTATTGAAAAGCTCGAACAACAATTTGGAACTGCGCGTAATACGTCTTTAAAAGTCGGTATTTTTGGTGCCGAGCCGTGGACCAACGAACTTCGCCGTGAAATTGAAGAACGCTTAAATATTAAAGCACTCGATATTTATGGTTTATCTGAGGTAATGGGGCCGGGCGTTGCTATGCAATGTCTAGGTGAGGGCGAAGGGCTAACCATTTGGGAAGATCATTTCTACCCAGAAATTATTAACCCTGAAACGGGTGAAGTCTGTAAAGATGGTGAACTTGGCGAGTTAGTCTTTACCACCATTACCAAAGAAGGTTTACCGATTATTCGTTACCGTACCCGTGATTTAACTCGTTTACTGGCGGGAGAAAATCTGGCGATGCGTAAAATGGATAAAATTGTTGGCCGTAGTGACGACATGCTGATTATTCGCGGCGTGAACGTTTTCCCTACCCAAATTGAAGAGCAAATTTTGCAAGTTCCGCATTTAGTTCCAAATTATGAAATTTTGGTGACTAAAAAAGGACATATGGATACTTTGCATATTCGTACAGAGATGTGTCATAACTGTAATATACAGGCCAATCAACTTGCTCAGGAGTTGATGAAACGTATTAAAACCATGATTGGGATTAGCGTTACTGTAGAGGTTGTTACAGAAGCGACCTTACCTCGTTCGGAAGGTAAGGCAAAGCGGGTAATCGATATGCGTCAGATTGCTTAACATCAAGATCATTCAGGGTATAGAATCTATACCCTGAAACTAAACGCCAAGACATGAGTATGAGTGCAAAAATACAGCAAATAATTGATTCTGTTGTAAAGAATGAGACCTTAAGTGGAACTTCGCTTATTTCGACAATTTTTGGAGATTCAGTACTTCATCGGGGTGGAAACATTAGTCTTGCAAGCCTGATTCAGTTATTAGAACTGTTTGGTTTTAATGACCGTGCTGTAAGAACCTCTGTTTTTCGTTTAGTTAAAAATGATTGGTTATGTTCAGACAAAATCGGCAGAACCAGTTTTTATCGAATTACCGATTCGAGCCGTTCGACCTATTTGCAAGCTGAGCAACGCATTTATAACGACCAGATGAAAGAGTGGGACCATTATTGGGATCTTATTCTGATGTCTAGCCTCGACACTGAAAATAAAGCGTTGTTAAAGAAAGAACTCGAGTGGTTAGGGTTTGCCAATATTTCGACAAACTTAATGGCATATCCGGGTTGTAACCGTATTGAACTGCAACGCTTGTTGGTTGACTTAAATATGAGTGAGCAAGTGGTGGTGTTTAAAGCCGAAACCTTGCAGCTCTTTAATAACTCGGTCGATACCATTGGTCGTATGCTCAGAACCAATTGGCCAATCGATGAATTACGCCAAAGATATCTACAGTTTCTTGATATTTTTAGAGAAATTGGCGTGTTGCTGATGCAAGAAAATGAACAGCTCGAACCTGTACAGGCCTTTCAAATTCGAACTTTGCTGATTCATTATTATCGACGGATTTTATTGAAAGACCCAGCGCTACCGCTTGAGTTGTTACCAACTGACTGGCCTGCGATTAGTGCACGAACTTTATCAATGAATATTTATAAAAAAGTATTTGAACCTGCCGATGAATACTTCTTGTCTGTTGCCGCAACAGCAGAAGGACCAATGCCAAATGCCACAGCACATTATTGGCGCCGTTTCGGAGGTTTGGTGGCGACAAATGAGAGGTTAAATCATGCCTTGTTATAGTATTGACGGTGTTATTCCCGTCGTTAGCCCAGAGGCTTTTGTACACCCAACGGCTGTTTTAATTGGTGATGTGATTATTGAAGCGGGCGTATATGTAGGGCCATTTGCCTCATTGCGTGCCGATTTTGGTCGTATCCATATTAAGCAAAATGCCAATATACAAGATAGCTGCACCGTACATGGCTTTCCGCAAAGCGTGACTTTAGTTGAGGAAATGGGGCACATTGGGCATGGGGCAATTTTGCATGGCTGCCGCATTGGTAAAAATGTTTTGGTTGGCATGAACAGCGTAATTTTGGACTATGCCGAAATTGGTGAAAACACTATTATTGGTGCAAATAGCTTAGTCAAAACCAAAGATATAATTCCGGCAAATGTATTGGCAATGGGGAGTCCAGCCAAAGTTGCACGTGATTTATCAGAACAAGAAAAAAAGTGGAAAACCAGAGGCACGCAAGAATACATTGAGCTTGCACAGCGCTGCTTAAGTACAATGCAAGAAGTTCAGCCTTTAAGCTCAGAGTTGGATGACCGCCTGACCTATAAGGACTTTAGTTCTTCAAACTATCAGATTAAACAAGATAGCGTTTAACGGCTGTTAATCAGTCGATTTCAATACAGATAGGTTCATCACATTTAAGGAATACTCGCACGAGTAGGGAGACGTTTGTGCAAAAAAATGAAAACACTGCGGTTGATCAATTCGCAGAGCTATTGGGTGTTCAAGTGCTGCATCGCAGTTTTGATGAAGCGCGTTGTCAACTTAATGTAAAAGACGAACACATGAATGCCTTGGGCGGCGTGCATGGTGGTGTCATATTTTCTTTAGCCGATATTGCTTTTGCGATGGCTTGTAATGCAGGGGATGCGCCATATACAGGCCTACAGGCTGATATTCGCTATATGAGTGGTGCGAAAGATAAGGTGTTATTTGCAACGGCAACCAAGGTCGGAAGTAGTAAAAAATTCGCGCATTATGAAGTTGTGATAACAGACGGTTTGAATAATAGAGTCGCTTTGTTTACATCTACGTGTTATAGACTAGCGTCGTGAGATGCGATTCAATAGTAATTAGCAGTTATCAAATTCTTAAAGTCAAAAAGGAGCTAGAAGCTCCTTTTTGGTGGTTGTGTTGTTACCATCTAATAGGAGTTTTGGTAGCTGTGTCTATAGCAAACTTCTTGAAAAGATCACCTAGCGCTAAGTGGCGATACTGGTTTGAGGCAATTTTTGAAAAATCAAACCATTGCTCAGATGTGAATTGATTTATATGAGAGCAAGGTGGATAGCCATTTTGAACTAAAAAAGTATTAATTTCTTGTACCATTGCGTCGACTTTAGACATGTTTTTTAAACCTAAATTAGATATGAATCTTCATTATAAATCACTATTAAAAACTCAATTTTTTTTGTTCCACATAGTTTTTTTAATCGTTTTGTTTTGTAACTTATGACTAAGGTAGAAAAATATTTCTGATAAATCAGCTTGCAGTGGTTCACCAGCTATGCTTTAGGCTCATAAATAATTAGTTGTTTAATTGAAAAAGCCTCTGCGAAAACAGGGGCTTTTTTATGTATCAAATGTAAATATAATTAAGATTAGTTGTTTCTAATCAACTATCAAATTTTGTATATATCTATAATTTATACATATCAGTTAAATAGCCACTCAAATATTTTTTAAGTATTACGATGCTTTGAAAGCATTAAAGATGCTGTAGAGGGTTCTATATCCATTTTTGTTAATTCTTGGGCTAATGCAAAACCCTCTGTTCTAAATTTCCCCAGGGTTTCTTGTAATGTACTAATATTATTAGTTTGTATGACCATGCGTAATATAGTGCCTTTTAATCTAACTTTATAATCTCTTTTCTCATCTTGAACCCATTGCAAACCATGTTTGCCACTAGCAATAAAAAAATCGCCCCCCATCCCAGCTATACGATGAGTCATATATAAACCAAATCCACTGTTTTTCCAAAAGTCATCTGATCTTCTTTTTTGTTTTCTACCATATGGAACTTTACTGGAAATACTTGGTAATAAGGCGAAATTTAGTGCATCTTTATCATTTTCAATATAGGGTAGTGTATCGTTTTCATTTAAAGAGTTCTTAATGCCTTTACCTCTATCTAAAACCACAATTTCTGCTTTTTTTAGATATGGCCAGTATTGAGCGCAAAAAGTAATTTTTGAAGATTCTGAATGCTCAACAACATTTCGAAGAATTTCCCTAAAACAATATGTTAAAGTATCTACTAAAATAGTTTCTTTTTGTGATGTAAGTAATTTTGCTAAGTTCTCACTATAATTTTCAATAATTTGACCAACTTCCTCATATGAATCTCGAGCTTCTTTTTTTAATGTTTCTACATCAATAATAGTAATAGGTATATGATTTTTTTCACAAGTAGGAAATAGTTCCCTGGGTTTTTTACCAATATCAAAACCACAATTTTGAAAAAGTCCCATATGTTTAGCATAACTTATACTTTCATCATCATAATAAATACAAGAAAAATCTACATCTTTAAGCCTTGTAAGAGTTTTAATAAAGTTTGAAAAATATACTATTCCGAAAGGTTCAATAGTACTTAAATTTCTAAAATCTAATTCGATTTTTTTAATATCTGAAATCAGTATGTCTCTAATTCTTTCACAGTAATCAATTGATGAATTAAATGTTAATTTTTCAATTTCAATAGTTTTTTTCAAATGATTTAATCCTAAAAATAAAAAATAATAACATATAATTTATTTTGTTTTTACTTTAATTGGTAGAATTGAACTTATACTAAAGTATGTATTCTATAAAACTAATATATTATAGAATAAAAATTTTTTAATATTTTACCATAATTTAGTTTTTTGCTTGAAAGGGTAGTCAAAATATTCTGATTACCCATCAATTTTATTTATAACTAATTAAAATGATTATAAATGTGAGAGATATAACCTTGCTCATTTATAAAGGGGATAATTAAATGTTGCTGTGCTCTGGTTATTCCTACATATGCAAGACATTTTTCAGCCTCTGGGTCTCTATCTTCTCTAGGCATACTATCTAAACCAATAAAAAATGCGATTGGAAATTCTAGACCTTTACAGCCTTCAATATACATAACTTTAATACTGTTTAATAATGGATTAAAGTTCAGCTTTTCTTCACGTCTTAGTAAAAAAGTGACTGCTTCTGAGCCGAAAGTCTCTAATAAGTTTTTTCTGATCAGTGGAAGAAAATCATTACTGCTAGGCGCAATAATTATACCAATATCCTTAAATGTGTATTTATCTGATGAAATTGCCTTTTGAATTGCTTTAGTTAAAAATAAAGTTAATTCTTCACTATTTTTTAACTGCTTAAGAACTGGTTCAGAGCCAGAATGGCAATATTCTATATTGGGTATTAGACGAGAAGATAAATCATCTTCATCTGTTAATATTTCATTTGAACCATCAGAAAATAAACTTGCCAATTTAAGAATTTCTTTTGTATTTCTATAGCATTCTTTAAGTTCAGTTGGTTTTTTACCTTGTACCGTTAGTCCCACAGATTTCCAATTAGGACGCTTTCTGCCAAACACATTCTGTGCTGGGTCATAGCAAAATAAGATACTATTTGTCTCAGGATCAATTAGATTGGTTATTCCTCGCACCCAATCATCTGAAAGATCTTGACCTTCATCAATTAAAATCGCTTGATATTTTTCAGTAGAATTTTCATTTATATGGTCGAATAATAAATGACCTATTCGCTCATTATATTGACTTTGATCTTCATCTGGATATTTTTTTAAATTTGCTTGAGTAATTTTCTTAACTAGTCCATGAAAATGAGTAATAGTGATATTTGATGGTGAATTTTCATTTAAAATATTAAGTTTAAGTTGATTTAATAAATTAAGGTTAAAACATATAACAAGAATTTTCCACTCAGGATTTGTCTGCTGTAGGTACTTCGCACGACATGAGAGGACAACGCTTTTCCCACTTCCTGCCACACCTTTTAGAATACGATGACCTTCACCAATATTTTTTGCTACTTTTTCTTGTTCAATACTTAAAGCTTTAATATTATTTATATTTAATATTTCTGTTTGATCACCAATACGGATTTCAGGAAATAAAGTATATCTTAGATGCTGTAACTCTTTAAAACCTAGTGGTTCAAAAGGAAAATTAATGCGATCAAATTTTAAAGAAGCTTTTATTTTTTTGATAAAATTTTTACATTCATCTCTATCATCTAAATCAAAATTAAGGTCATCAGAAAATAATACTTGATCATTTGGTATTATTGAATCATTAATTAATCCTAACTCATTTGCTTCTTTACGGTTCATATTTGTAAAAGCAATACATTTACCAATAGGAAAGCGGATGTTTCCTGAATATTCACCTTCAGTTTGAATTAGAGAAGTATTCTTTCCTACAAGGTCTCGAATTTTATTGACATAATTTCTTGCTTGTTGTAATGGGTTTATAACTTCTACTTCTTCATTTTCATTATAGAAGTTACCGCGAAATTTACGCGGATTAAAACTTTTAAATCTATTTTTAGACCAATCTTTTACTTCTAAGACTATTATGCCGAAATCTTGACTGAAAATTACAAAGTCGCTATATCGACCTAGTACAGGAGTATCATACCAAACATAATGTTCATCATCAGGATGAAGAGCTTCTCGTAAAATTTTGAATATTTTCTTTTCACCAGATGTTGCTTTATGAATTTTTAAAATGCTTTCAGGAATCATTTCAGCCATAGATTTATCTCTAACTTTTTATAGAAGATTATTTTGAGTAATTGGCAATTGTAAGAAATAATGTGAAACATATCAAATTTATATATAATTCTTTAAATAAATTTCTCTTTACTCTGGAGTTAATGAAGATAATGGAACAGCTTTCACATATTAATTATTCTGAAATTCCAGATGATTTTAATGAATTAAGAGATTTATTTGAATATGGTTGGGTAAATGGAGATACCGATTATGGTTGGTTTTGGAAATGGCATAGTTCTTTTGATGAAAAATTTGAACTTTATGAAATCAAAACAGGTTCATTTGGTGATGGATACATTATCCTAATAAAAGCAATTTTAAGCGCAAAACATGGCAAACCAATAGGGTATAAATTTTCAAAGCTTTTACAAGTGGCTCATGTTCTTTTAGAACATCATCCAGAATTTTGGAAGCATTTTCTAGTAGTAGTAAAACATTATGGGCATATGGATTTACTTAAATCACAAGATATAAAAGGAAAGCTGTTTAGCAAGACTAAAAAAATATCAGCAGAAGATTTTAAACCTGATCATGCCTATAACTCACTGATAGAATTTTTATGTCCTATTTTCCAAGGAAAATTATTTTTATGGGAATATGAACATGCTTCTGTTGAAGAAAATACTATTGAATTACCTATCGTAACTTTACAATATTTGTTTGAAAAACCGTGTACTTTTGAAGAACTTGGTTTTAGTAAAATGCAAGCTGAATCATGTTTAAGGCGTTATTTGTTAAAGTATTTTGATTCTGATCAAGAGTCTAATGTTGTAAAAAATGAGTATATTATAAAAGCTATAAATATTGCTAAGATGAGCAATAAAGATTGCAGTCATGATACTGTTTTTTCTCGTAGAAATGTGGATTGGCAAAATATAGAAATTAAACTTTTCTTATCATTAGTCTTCTTCTTAGGGCTTGAAGAATTCATTGAAGAAGGTTTCTATTGTAGTAATAGTGACTGTTTCTTTTTAAAATTAAAATGGGAACAATTAAAAATTACTAAAGAGGAACATTATTTAATAGAGAAACGTTTCTCTCGAATATTAGAACTTACGATAGGGCAATATGAGTGGAATGATGTGATTGGACATGGTTCTCCATCAATATTTCTTGATGAAACTATTTCAAGTTTATAATGCCCCACTTAACAATAACCCACCTATTATTTAGCCTTACTTTTTTAATGATTTAATTTAAAACAAATGGCATTTTGCGTGCTTGACTGCAAAAGGGTTGGGAACTATTCTTTGCCTGCTGGCCTACATTGCCAGACGGTCGTCGCGGACCGATTACAACAGCATCAGAATTATTCCTTTCTGAGGGATAATTTTGTGTGAGCATCTCCTCGTCTCCTCCCGTAGCGGTAGGACGGGAGAGGGACACCTTCGGGTGTGCTGGTTGTTGTACCAGTCCGCGAACCCTTTCTCGTTCTGCCACCATAATTTTAATGTCTGGCAGAACTCCCAATAAAAAGGAGTTGGCTTTGCACATCCATTATTTCTTGGCTCTCAATGCCAAAAGCTATAACGACACAGCTTAAAAATTAAAGCAGCTTGATTGCCATAAGGCTTTCAGGCTTAAAGTCTTTTTTATTTAAAACTTAGCAATAACAAACTCGAGATGTGCTACGCACAGTCTTTACGGCTTTGCTGCGCCTTTTTTTCTCCCAAAAAGTATCTCATTTAGAAACAACAAGAATTTATAGCGGTAAAACGATGCCAAATTTAGTACTTTCCTCCCGTGCCATACAAGTTATTAATACATCAATTAATTTATTTCACCATTTGGGGTTTCATACGGTTGGTGTCGACCGAATTGTGAAAGAATGCCAAATTCCCAAAGCGACTTTTTATAACTACTTTCACTCGAAAGAGCGGTTTATTGAAATCTGTTTAATCGTACAAAAAGAACGATTAAAAGAAAAAGTGGTTTCCATTGCTGAATACACCAGCCACACCAGTGCTAGAGATAAACTCAAGGAGCTTTATCTTTTACACACCGATTTAGATGGGCTTTACTATTTATTGTTTAAAGCCATTTTTGAGATAAAACTGACTTATGCAAAAGCTTATCAAGTCGCAATTAAATATAGAACTTGGCTAATGAATGAAATCTATAGCCAGTTAATAAAACTAAAAACCGATGCGACTTTCCAAGATGCCAAACTATTTTTATATATGATTGAGGGCGCAATTATTCAGCTTTTAAGCTCAGATGGGGCAGACGACAGAGAAAGCTACTGGAATATGATTTCTCATTTATTTCTTTAGATGTTTCGGTTTATTTACGGGAAAGCATAAACCTTAATTTTAAAATAGCTATTGGATGAACTTTGAGAGTTGACTTCAAATTGTGGCTTAAGTGGTCTGAGGTCAAGTTTTTTTTAAGAGACTTAAGCAATATGGTTTGCGTAACTTCAATCAAATACTGAAATATTTCGAATCAGCGTATGAGTTGCCTACGTCAGTCATCGTCTCGCGCAAAAGTATGCTGAATATAAATAGAGGAGTCATTCATGGGTACGCGTTCAACCATTATGGATACCAATAGCTTTCGTCCAGAACATGCTGCTGAGCTGGACCATGCTACCCGCAAACTGACCGATAAAAGAAATAAAATTTTAGGTGAATCCTATCGCTTGTTTTATCGTAATCCCGTGCATCTGGTGAAAGGACAGGGGCAATATTTATGGGATGCAGCAGGTCATCAATATCTGGATGTTTACAACAATGTTGCCAGCATTGGTCATTGTCATCCTGCGGTGATTGAAGCGGTAAATGAGCAAATGAAAATGCTCAATACGCATACCCGTTATTTACATGAAAATATTTTGGATTATACCGAAGAACTATTACAAACCACTCCCGATGAAATTGACCGTGCCATGTATATGTGTACTGGCTCGGAAGCGAATGATTTAGCGATTCGTATTGCCCGTGAATATAGCGGCGGTACAGGAATCATTGTGTCTCAAGAGTCGTATCATGGAACCAGTAGCTTAACCTCAGGATGCTCTCCAGCGCTTGGAACTGAGCAGCCTTTAGATGCGACAACTCGTCTAGTTCCAGCCCCTGATTATTATCGAATTCAAACTGATGATTTAGGTACTTGGTTCGCGCAGCAGATCCAACAGCAAATTGATGATATGAATGCAAAAGGTATTAAGTTTGCAGGTTTTTTAGCGGACTCAATATTCTCTTCTGACGGTGTAATGCCTAATCCTGTTGGGTTCTTACAAAAAGCGGTTGATGTTGTGCATGCCAATGGCGGTATCTTTATTGCTGATGAAGTACAACCGGGTTTCGCGCGCACTGGCGATTCTTTCTGGGGCTTTGGTCGTCACAATGTTGTGCCTGATATTATTACCACAGGTAAACCAATGGGTAACGGAGTTCCAGTGTCAGGGCTTTTAGCCAAGAGTGAAGTCCTCGCTGCTTTTAGCGATAAAATTCCATATTTTAATACATTTGGTGGTAATCCTGTTTCTATGGCAGCGGCACAGGCTGTACTTAAAGTCATTCAGGAAGAAGAGTTGCAGACCCATAGCAAATATGTGGGAGGGCTACTTCTCAAAGAACTCACTAAACTTATGGATAAACATGAGATGGTCGGTGATGTCCGTGGCGCTGGTCTGTTTATAGGATTTGAACTGGTTAAAGATAGAGCCACAAAAGAACCGAATAAAGCATTGGCTTTGAACCTTATTGAAGAACTCAGAAACACTCATCGAGTTTTAACCTCAGTTGCAGGTCCTTATGGCAATGTATTAAAACTGCGCCCACCTTTGGCTTTCCAAATAAAAGATATCGATTGGTTAGTTGGCGCTTTAGATCAAGCATTAACAAAATTAAAGTAAGTCACTTTAAATATAAAAATACCCTTCAAGTTGGATGTTAAATCTAATTTGAAGGGTATTTTGTTGTTCAATTATTTTGTGGCTGTAAAAGTTATTTCGAATTACTTAAATAATAAAAAGGCCTTTATTCAAGGCCTGTATTTGCAATGCTTTAGTGTCTTAATTGACGTGGTGTAACACCAAACCAGCGTTTAAATGCACGTGATAGAGCACTTACTTCTGAGTAACCTAATAAGAATGCCATTTCTGAAATTGGAATATTTTTTTGTTTAATATAATGCTCAGCCAATTCACAACGAACCTGATCGACTAAATGGGTAAAGGTCAGTCCTTCATTTTTTAAACGGCGGGTAAGGGTGCAGCTCGTTAAACCAATATCATGAGCGATTTTTTCAAGGTTTGGTTCACCTTCACTCAGTTCAAGTTGGATGTGAGAACGTACTTGATCTGCAAGACTTTGACTTTGAGAAGAGCGATTGAGTAACAGCAGCGTATCTAAAATTACTGTTAATAAAATAGAATCACGCCCCGGCATAGTATGCTGGACGTCTTTTTTTGAAATGATGATGGAGTTAAAAGGCTGATCAAAATAAACAGGCGCGTTAAATAATTTGCTGTGTTCTTGCCAAAATTCAGGGCGAGTATGCTCAAAGTGAATCGCGCGTGGTGAATAATGAGGACCCATCACTTCACGAATCACATTCATAAACATGCCCATGGTCAGTTCTGCATCTTGGCGGCGAGTTAAAATCGCGCCGTGTTGAACCTGATAATCTATGCGCCAGCTATCTCCTAAATCGACCATTCGATTAAGCGTATCTTTCTGATGCAAATAAAAGTTATTGGTCATGTTCATGAGTGCAGACTCTAATGTATTTGAACAAAGACCAATGTACCCAATGAGCCCTAATGATTTCGGTTGAAACTGTTGACCATAATGCAGGCCAAAATTATCACAACCAGAAACCAGCGCCGCCTGTTCTAGCACCTTGCAATAATTGGGCAGTTGTAAACTTAAAGTTGGGCTGATTAAAAGTTCAGGATTAATACCACTAATACCTAAAACGCGATCAACATCTGCACCTTTTTGACGAATAAACTCGCTTAATCCAGAAGCAGCTGCAGACAATACACCTTGATTACACATATTTGAATCGACAAGATGAGCTGGGTTGAGATGTAACATGTCAAGTCTCATGATATTTATTCCTAACTATTCTTATATTAAGCAAAAGCCATACCAGTTTTTGCTTACGTCCATGATTTTGTGTTGTTAAAAATTTTTATAAAATAATGACTTATGTGTTGCTGTTTTAAGTTTCAGATTTGATTCTTTAAGAAGAGATCAAGAGTTGTATTTAAGGTTGGGTAGCGAACTAAAAGAAGGCAGAAAATGCATTAGAGATAGGCAAACAGGGCAGAACTAAAACAAGAAATTAATCGGTTTCTCATGCATACAACATCTATTGTAGGCATGAGAAAATAAGTGAAATATTAATTTTTTGTAGTTTTTGCCGTTTGTGCGCCATAACTTAAACTGGCCATTGAGGGTCTAAATTGACCTGTATTGGCATCGCGGCCCTGTAGTAAAAATCTAGGATTGGTTTGACCATAGCCCTGTACAGCCTGCTGAGAAAACTTGCCAATATCAGAGCTTGGGCTGCGCAATCGGTTGATAATCAGAACCTTCTGAGTCGCCGCAAAATCTTGCATCATATTTTGATCGCCTTCACTGTCACCTGCGATAAAAATTGGCCCGTAACCATATTTAGAGACTAAAAAACGCTGGATGGTTGCGGTTTTGCCTTTACCTTGAGTTTGCGCATAGCCATGACGAAACTCGGGTAAAATTCGATTTTGTGCATCTCGTTCCAACTCCATCGCGTAGGCATTTTTTTCATTAATGTTGTAGCCGATCTCTGGATTAGAAATAATTTCCTTAATCACATCAATAAAAGATGCCGAGCAGACATAGACATCAATTCCATTATCCTGAAAGGCCTTAAATAGATTTTGCATTTCACGGTATGGTCTTAAACCATTTTCCCAAGTGGTTTTCACAACACCAGCTTGGCCCGAAAGTGCTGCGGGAGAGGTCCATGTCACAGGTCCAATCGGTTGCTGCATTTGCCAAGCCACCGTTGCTTTCACCAAATTACGGACTTCTTGTTCGGTAAGCCCGGTAAATAAATAAGTGACCCACGGATATGCAACTTCATGATCAAACGTGTCTCCAATCGCTGCATATAGATATCTCATTTTAGTAATGAAATCGAGATAATGCGGATCTTGTTTAATTTGATCCAGACTTTGCTTGCCTTTTAGACCGCTATAGTGGTGATAAAGCCATGTGTAGCTCGCAATAATATCTGGGGCAATTTTATCAATATTGACGGCTTGGCCTTGCTGGTTATTGTAGGCCGCTTCAAAATTTTGCGAGCTAATTCCTTTGTGAATAATCTGATTAAGCTGTTCTGGCGTGACATTAAACGCTAAGTGTTCAAGCTGATAAATTAAAGTTGCTTCTTCGATGTCTAAAAATACCGAGGTATTGTCAAAGTCAGTGACAATATACGGGCGTTTGTCAGGATTGTAGTTAGGGCTATCTTTTCCATAGCTAGCAATAAATTGATTAAGTTGGTCGAAGTTAAAAGCGTCCCATTGACCTTTTTGGATATATTCCTTTTTGGGAATAGTGACTGCGGGAGATGTATTTTGTATAGGGTTGTAATTACATGCGCTTAGAGCAATCATACTTGCCAGACTACTGGTGAGTAATAGTGCTTTGGCAACTTTGCTCAGTTGATGGGTAGCTTGCATAAACCCTTCCTTTAAATTCTATAAAATTTAAAAACTAAAAAATGAAAATGAAGAAAAGCGATCTAAATCACTTTTCAAATTCCGACAGGCATTTGTCCGTTTAGATATTTTTTACAAAGACGCACAGTTTCATTGGACCATTGGTCTCCAAGACTTTGAGCCATTTCTGTTTGTGCGTGAGAACCATTCCAAGCCATCATTTGAATGCGGCGTTGCATGATAAAAGTCGGGATCATTTCATATTCTTCAGACTGAATATGACCTACGCGCTCGTAGCCTTTTAACCAGTAATCAACCCAATGAGGCGCATTTGCATAATGTTCATTGAAGCTAATCGCAGCGGCGAGATCATGCATAAACCAGCTCATGCCGCAGTCATCAAAATCAATCACGCCGATACGTTCTTGTTGTAGTAATAAATTGGTTAAACGCAAATCGGCATGAATCAGGCCATAACGGTCCTGAGTTTTGCCAAAGAAATTTAAATCTTTCGAAATCTGTGCAATCGCTTCTTCAATTACGCCGTGATCTTGTGGTCTTAAATGAGGTGCATTTTTCCAGTTTCCCCAGTGTCCATCTGCACCGACCATGGTTTCATGGTTCCACACAATACGCTGAAAGCTTTCAGGCGCTTGCCATGTCTTACTATGTACGTGCAACTTTGCGGTAATTTGTCCTAATTGTTCAAATGCAGTTGGGTCAACTTCAACCGTCGGCATATCGCCCTCAACCCAGTTGAAAAGGACTGCATAACGATAAATATCATTTGATAGTTTCAAGGTAATGACGCGCTCACCCGACTGATCTGCAATCGCCACAGGAACTTGGATTCCACTTGCATTTAAAGCATCTAACCATTCAAGCTCACTTTGTATATCGAGTTTGCTGTGATAGTTGGGGCGGTGAATTCGAAGTGCATATCGGGCAGACCCAGTCGAAACTTGATAGGTTGCATTTTCAGACTGACACAGTAGTTTGACCTGTCCTTGATAGTCTGATGGATATTGCTTAATTGCTTGTTCTGCCAGTATTTGTAATTGAACTTGGCTTAAAAATTCATTTTGTTCTACAGACATAACCCATCTCCTCAATTTAATTTTTAAACACGTTTCGTGTTGAGATGCCGTCGATCTTATAAAAGAAAAAATGAATCAACTTGACTTCAAGTGGTCGGGGAGATGTTTTGCTGTCAAGTTTTATGAATATCTTTTGCGCAACTATTGGTGGTGTAAATTTAGTCGATAAGGCATACGACAATGAAAGAATCTGAATTAAGCGTAGATGTTGGTGCTTTACAACAGGACGCAGAGTATTTTGCAAAACGTCAGTTAAAAAAGGGGGCAGTAGGTTGGTTACTTTTAGTGGGGCTAGGCGTCTCTTACGTCATTTCGGGTGACTTTGCGGGTTGGAATTTTGGGTTGGCACAAGGCGGCTGGGGAGGACTCTTTATTGCAACAGTCATCGTCGCGTTTATGTATCTTTGCATGAGCTTTGTGATGTCTGAGATGTCGACGATGTTGCCCACTGCTGGCGGTGGCTATAGTTTTGCCCGCGTTGCATTTGGTCCTTTTGGAGGATACCTCACAGGGACTGCGATTTTAATTGAATATGCAATTGCACCTGCCGCGATTGCCGTTTTTATCGGTTCATATTGCGAATCACTCTTTGGAATTGGCGGCTGGGCTGTTTATCTAATTTGTTATTTAGTTTTTATGGGTATTCATCTCAAAGGTGCGGGTGAAGCGCTTAAAATCATGTTTGGAATTACCGCCGTTGCTTGTATTGCGCTGGTCGTATTTATCGTTGCGATGCTTCCACATTTTGACAGTGCCCGTTTGTTTGATATTCCAGTCAGCGCTCATGCAGGAGCGAGTAGCTTTTTACCATTTGGCTATATGGGAATATGGGCCGCAGTACCTTATGCCATCTGGTTTTTTCTTGCAGTTGAAGGAGTGCCACTGGCAGCCGAAGAAGCAAAAGATCCAGTACGTTCATTGCCACGAGGCTTGATTGGTTCAATGTTGATATTGGCATCGTTTGCACTTTTAATTTTATTTTTAGGAGCAGGCGCAGCGGGTTCAAATGCATTAAAAAATTCAGGAGCACCTTTAGTTGATGCACTTATTGCGGTGTATGGTCAGCACACATGGTTGGCAAGTTTTGTTAACTTTGTGGGTCTTGCTGGACTTGTCGCAAGTTTCTTCTCAATTATTTATGCCTATTCGCGCCAGATTTTTGCATTGTCACGTGCGGGATATTTGCCAAAAAACTTATCACTTACCAATGAAAATAAAGCGCCATATTGGGCCATTATCATTCCTGGCATTATTGGCTTCTTACTCTCTTTAACAGGTGAGGGTGACTTACTCATTTTAATGGCTGTATTCGGTGCAACCATTTCTTATGTGTTGATGATGCTCTCACACATTAAATTACGTTTGTCTCGCCCTGAATTACCACGCCCTTATAAAACACCTGGTGGAATATGGACGTCTTGTATCGCTTTGATTCTCGCTGCTGTTGCTGTAGTGGCAGGGTTAATGGTTAATCCAAAAGTTTGGTTATTAGCCGCGCTGATTTATGTCGGATTTATACTCTATTACTTGTTATATAGCCGTCATCATTTGGTGAAAGGTACGCCTGAACAAGAGTTCGCTATGATTGATGACTGATTTTCATTGCAGTAAAAATAAAGAGGCTTCGGCCTCTTTTTAAGTTTTATAAAACCACAAAAAAGTTTAGAAGCCAAAATAGAAAAGTTTAAATATTTAACTCAAAGTTTACTTTTACACGGTCTAAAACAATTAAGGTTCGATATGTTTTTACATCTTCATTATCCGCAAAATGTTTTCTAACTAAACTTTCAAAATGAGATAAGTTGTTGCTTAGCATGATAATGATAAAAGAGACTCCTCCATTCACAAAGTAGCACTGTTGAATTTCTTCAACAGAAGCAAAGTATTGCTTCGCTCTATCCATCACTACAGAGCGGTCTTCGCTAAGTCGGACTTCAATAATAGAAGTAATTTTTTCTCCAAATTTAAGCGGATTTAAGATAGCGCAATTTCTTAAAATAATTTCCTTTTCTTCCATACGAGTTATACGTCTTTGTACTGAAGCAGAGGATAGGCCAATTTTTTCGGAAATTTCTCGATGCGAAGTTTTATTGTCTTTTTGAAGTATTCTTAAGATTGCATAATCAAAATTATCTAAAGAAATATCTGACATGAGTAAATCTCTCATTAAGCTTTAAATATAGAGTTATTTAATCGTTTTATTGAGAGAAATAGAAGAAATATATTGATTATATAGAATTAAAATTTCAATCATTCCCAGAGTAGTAAATATGATGATTGAGACAAACTCCAAGCAAGGCATGGCATTCGCAGCCGCATTTCTATCTTTAGTTTCTGTGCAAATAGGAGCATCAATAGGAAAAGCCCTTTTTCCAATTCTGAGTGCAGAAGGAGTGACCTTAACTCGACTTGCTTTAGCAGCATGTTTCTTATGGATTGTTTATAAACCTTGGAGAGACTGGAACAGACAGACCAATTGGAAAAATCTCATTATTTATGGGGCCATCCTCACTTTAATGAATACTTTAATTTATAAAGCATTTTCTTATATGTCTGTTGGAATCGCTATTTCCATCGAAGTGTTGGGACCGCTTACGGTCGCTATTTTAATGTCTAAAAATAAATTAGATTATTTTTGGGGAGTATTATCTCTTATTGGTTTGCTTTTTTTACCTATGGGCAATTCAAACAATAACTTTAGTTTTATTGGTATGACGTATGCGCTTGTGGCTGCCGTGGGTTGGGGACTGTATATTATTTATGGCTCTAAAGTTGCACAAGGTGGCGGAAGCTCTGTTGCAACTGGAATGTTCTTGGCGGCTTTGTTTGCAACGCCTTTAGGTGCATCTCACATTATCCATATTTTTGATAGTTATACGATTCTTTTGACATGTTTACTCATGGCGATGCTAGCAAGTGCAATTCCATTTATATTAGATATGGTTGCTATGAAAAAACTGCATCCGCGAGTTTTTGGAATATTAGTGAGCGCATCACCCGCGGTGAGTGCTTTGGCTGGATGGCTGATTTTAGATGAACGATTAAATCATTTTCAGATCATTGGAATAACAATTATTATGGCATCGTGTGCAGGATGTTCTTATTTCTCGTATAAACGTAATACTGCATAAGTCTGTTCTTCTATGATGGCTTATATCTAAAGCTGGATGAGTCATTTGAGCGGGAGAGAAATAATAAATAGTGCCCCCTTAAAAAGGCTGCCTCTGTACAAAAAGAATATAAAAACAGCAAGTAACACTTACTCAAGTATCATTTTAATCTGATTAATATTTATACAATATAGTTGCCAGATCACAAGGATATGAACTAATGAAATTTTTAAGATTTCTAACTTTTAGCACCATTCTTACGTTGTCCGCACATAGCTATGCGACAGTGGGTGGTGGACAAAAAATTGAAGTATTGGGTTATCAGCAAAAAGAGAAGAAACTTTATGTATTAAGACACTACGAAGATGGTCGAGGACGGTTACCACAACTCTATTATTATCTATTAAATAGTAAATCGCCTGACAAACTTATTGAAGTTAAATCGCTCTACATCAATCCAAAAACACATAAGATTGATTATGATCAAGATAGTACCGCGTTTGATAAAGCTCTAAATAAAATTAAAAAAAACTTAGTCCCTTTGATCGTAAGTAATAGTAAGACTGTAAAAATTCAGACCTTAAAAACGCATCAGAATCAAGTATCATCTTGGTTTGATCCTTCAGGCAAGATCACGCAATATAAAACAGAATATGTTGTAAAATCGCCGTCTTTACAAAGTAAGCCCCATGTCGCGGTTCATTACACTAAAGCAATAAAAATTTCCCAAAATTATAGCGTGCCTAAACAGAACAAGAGGTTGGTTGTCGTTAAATATTTGGGGGTTCCAGAAGAAACTGGTTATGACATTGAAGACCCTGTTTTACTAGTACCTAATCAAAATCTTCTTTAGGGATGCAGCCATACAATTTACACAGGATGAAGAATGAATAATTTGAATTTTAAAACTCTCAAGAAGTATTGGTTGCCATTCGTAGGTATTGCTTTAATCGCGGGCTCTTTAATATTGGCATTTGCTTGGGTTGCTGGTCTATTGGGACATCGAACAACAAGCAAAACTTTTTTGGGCGAATCATTAAGTAAATTTGATCCTGGTTATCGACGTGCACACGGTAAGGGTATTTGTTTTGATGGCACTTATCACAGTAATGGTGCGGCGGCTGCACTCTCTAAAGCCACTGTATTTGCCAAGTCTGATATACCAGCAATTGGCCGATTTTCTATTGGGAGCGGTAACCCGCATGCGGCAGATAATTCGACAGCAACAGTGAGTATGGCTTTATTACTTTCCGCAGCTGATCATTCACAATGGCGGATGAAATTAAACAACTTTCCCTATTTTCCTACGCGAAATGCTGAGGGTTTTTTGGCGCAGCAAAAAGCATTTAAACCAGTTCCATCTACTGGCAAACCTGATCCAGCCCTTGTTGAGGCTTTCTTAAAAGAATATCCCGAAGCGCGTAAGTCTATTGAGCAAAAGGCAAAGATGCCATTAACCGGTAGTTTCAGCGGCGCAGAATTTTATGTCGTAAATGCATTTATATTGCGGGCCGCCAATGGACAAGAACAGCCAGTGCGTTGGTCTATGCGTCCTCATTCAAAATTTATTAGTCTGACCAAAGAGCAACGTGATCAAGCTGGCCATGATTTCTTATTTAAAGACATCAAAAAACGTTTGGCTGAAGGGCCGCTGTATTGGGATTTAGTTTTGCAACTTGCCGAGCCAGGAGACCTAGTGAATGACCCGTCTCAGCCTTGGCCAAAAGAGCGTAAAGAAGTTATAGCCGGAACATTAGAAGTCAAAAATGTGGCTGAACAGGTAAATGGTGTTTGCCGTGATATTAACTTTGACCCAACTTTGGTTCCACCCGGAATTGAGTTATCAGATGATCCGGTACTCGCAGCACGAGCAAGCATCTATTCACAATCTTACAATGCGCGCTTACGTGAAATTGGATTTGGCAAAGCAACGGATGCCGTGGGTAAATAGGAGAGATCAGCCATGCAAAAAAAATCTAACGATAATGCTCCACGTCATTTTAATTTGACTGCTCGAATTCTACATTGGGCTATGGCGGTAGCAATTTTGGCTATGCTATTTATTGGTGTTGGAATGACAACCTCAATCACTTGGCGTCCGTGGTTAATCGATATTCACCGTCCTTTAGGAATCGCAATCTTATTGTTGGTCATCTTAAGATTAATAAATCGACTCTATTTTCCAATTCCACCTTTGCCGCCGACTGTACCGCGCTGGCAGGCGTTTATTGCCCATGCATCACATTGGCTACTTTATCTTTTGATGTTTAGTTTGCCATTGCTCGGATGGGCAACGCTTTCGGCAGGTAATTGGCCTGTAACGTTATTTCCGGGTTGGGACCTTCCACCAATCGCTCCAACCAACTCTACGCTCTATGCATGGTTTCGCACGCTACACGGAATTTTGGCTTGGCTGTTATTTGCTGTCGTTATTGGTCATCTGTCTGCTGCATTATTACATGCATGGGTTTATCGCGATGGCGTATTCTCAAGTATGGCTCTGGGTTCTTCTGCTGGGTCAAATAGAGATAATGAAAAGAAGAGTGCTGATTGAGAGGGAGTTATTCGACTTTAGAGTTTGAAGCACTCACTCAGAACATATAGACAGTGCCTTAGGTAGATTAGAGTCTAAAGCACTGTGGGAACATTATTTTAGGGTTATATATTCCGATAAAACCAATGTACACAAGCATCTGCCAAAATTTGTGTGGTATCAAAGCTCACGTCTAAAATTGGAGACTGGATTGCATGTAACCCAATTGGAATTTCTGTACAAGCTAAAATAATCGAACCAGCACCTTTATCTATGAGCCTTTGGCTTAACTCTTGAAAAACCGCACCCGCTTGTGCCGATTCATTACGTTTTACAGCATAAACAGCGGGCATAAATTCCTGTTCAATTTCTTGATCTGAATTAATGACAAAAGGAATGTCGTGCTTGCTTAACTCAAGTTGATACAACTGAGTAGAAAGGGCGCCTTTGGTTGCCAATATTCCGACTTTATCACCCGATTGATAATTCTTTAAAATCTGTTGCACCGTAATTTCAACCATATTTAAGATTTCAATATGGGTGTGTTGCTGTAAGTCAGAATGCCAGAAGTGTGCGGTATTACATGGAATGGCGATTTTAGAGACACCGCTACGCTCTAATATTTTTAGTCCATGTAACATGGCATTTAAAGGGCTTTCACCTAGGTTTTTAAGTGCAAGTTGTCGGTCAGGAATACCGCCGTGATTCCAAGCAATTGTTGGAATATGTTCCTGATCTTTAGTGGCAGGGCTTGCATCGAGCAGACGCTGTTGAAAATCAACAGCAGCGCCCGGTCCCATACCACCCAAAATTCCAAGGGTGGGGAGTTTTGAAAATTCTGTCATCTTACAAACGGTATGCATCTTTGTTAGAGAAGGTTTTACGATAACCGAATAAGCCTACGGCACCGCCTGTGTGGAGGAAAATCACTTTGTCATCCTTAGTGAAATGACCCTGACGGATGAGGTCGACTAAACCTGCAAAACCTTTACCTGAGTAAACAGGGTCAAGCAAAATACCTTCAGTTCGAGCCAGCAATTCAACAGCCTCAACCATGCTATCAGTTGGAATACCGTAGCCATCGCCAACATAGTCACTATTCGCAATCACTTTTTCACGGGCAATAAGATCTGCGCTTAAACCAAGATGTTCTAATGTTGCACGAGTAAGTTTATAAACATTTTCTTCTTGTTTGGATTTTTCAGCACGAACGCTAATACCGAGTACTGGTAAGTTTGAGTGCGTTGCCGCAATACCCGCTAAAAGGCCAGCTTGAGTACCCGTGCTACCTGTTGCATGTACAAGATGAGTCGGAGCCAGTTGAATCTGGTTAAGTTGGTTAATTAATTCAATTGCTGTTGAGACATAACCTAAAGCACCAATAGCGTTTGAACCACCACCCGGAATAATGTACGGACGCTCACCTTGTAGTTCTAATTCTTTTGCTTTGGCTTCTAAAGCCGCCACCATGTCGGTGCCACCCGGAACAACCTCAATTGATGTTGCACCTAAAATCTCGTCGAGCAATAAGTTTCCATTATTGTAATATTCATCTGTACCATCACTAACGCGTTGTTCGAGTAAAACAGATGCCTTTAAACCAAATTTATTTGCTGCTGCAATTGTTTGGCGAACATGGTTAGATTGAGTTGCACCTTGAGTCAGTACATGGGTTGCACCTTTTGCAAGTGCATCACCAATTAAAAATTCTAATTTGCGGGTTTTATTACCACCTGTAGCCAGCCCAGTAGCATCGTCTCGTTTGATGTAAATCTGGGGACCATTTAACGCTTTAGTTAAGTTGGGTAAAAACTCTAGAGGAGTAGGCGCATGAACCAATTGAACGCGCGGTAAATGACTTAATAACATAATAATGTCCTAAAAATTTAATGTATGTAATCAATCATGCGACTTACTTCTTTGCGCATAATTTCTAAAATATGTTTTTTGGTTTCAATAAATTCTTGCTGTGGCGTAATATTTTCAATGCTACGCGCACGAGGTAAATTCACTTGAATATCTTCGGCAATGCGTCCGGGATGGCCTGCCATTAAAATAATGCGATCTGCTAAAAGTAGAGATTCATCAATATCGTGAGTAACAAATAAAACGGTAGTTTTATTGTCTTGCCAAAGCTGAGTCAGTGTTTCCTGCATCAAAATACGTGTTTGAGCATCTAAAGCCCCGAAAGGCTCATCCATTAATAAAATCTTTGGCTTCATGACCCACGCACGGGCAAGGGCAACCCGTTGCTTCATCCCCCCTGAGATTTGCCAAATTCGATGATTTTCAAACTTCTTTAAGCCCGTTTTTTCTAAATAATATTCAGTTTGCTCAGCAATATATTTAGCTTCAGCTTTTGATTGCTTAAGTGGAAATTGAATATTTTCTTTTACTGTGAGCCAAGGAAATAACTGAGCTTGTTGAAATACAACAGCTCGGTCAATGCCCGGTGCTGAGATGGTTTGACCATCTACATAAATCTCACCTAAAGTTGGTTTTTCAAAACCAGCAAGCAAGTTCAAAATAGTTGATTTACCACAGCCAGAAGGCCCAAGTAAGCAAACAAACTGACCTTTAGGAATTTTAAGATTAATATCTTCTAAGACCGTATTTTCTGTCTTGTTTTGTTTAAATATTTTCAGAACATTATTTAGCTCAATAAAGGGTTGAGTCATTATGCTTTTCCTGTCCAAGGGGCCCATTTCTGCTGTGCTTTCACAATGAGCCAATCTAAAATAAAGCCAATTGTTCCAAGTAAAATAATCCCGACAATCACCACATCTGTACGTAAATAAGAACCCGCATTAATAATCATCCAGCCTAAACCAGAAGTCGCTGCAACCATTTCCGCTGCAATTAATGATGTCCAACCAATACCAATAGATAAACGAATGGTGGTGAAAATTTCAGGAAGTGAAGAGGGTAAAATGACACGGAATAAGATTGCTGTTTTTCCTAAGCCCATCGTTTGTGCTGCTTGAATCAAACCATATGGCACGTTTTGGCTTGCTGCGGTTGCACCCACAATGACGCTCAGTAAAGTCGCAATAAAAATAAGGAAAAATTTAGATTCCTCACCAATTCCTAGCCAAACAACAACCAATGGAATGAGGGCAATTTTGGGAATAGGACGTAAGAATTGTACAAATGGATCTAAAATGGCATTAAGTACAGGACTACGGCCCATTAATAATCCCAAAGGCACACCAATAACGATTGCAACGAAGAAAGCAAAGAAGGCACGAGCCGTGCTGACTAAAATGTGTTGATAAAAAGGAGCATCTCGGTAACCGTTTTTAAATAAATCTAAAACTGTATCTAAAATCTGTAGAGGAGAGGGCAACAAAATGGGTGAGACAAGTTTAAATGTACACACAAGCTGCCAAATAATCACAAAAGTGATTAGCGATAATGTACTAATCACTTTTACTTTAAACGGGTTCAACTGAATCATTTGATAACCTTATTTTGTCGCTTCAATAAGGTATTTACTGTCGATATTAGGCGCATAACTCTTTGGGACATCAGATTGTTTCAACTCGCCAATACTGACTAAAAATTTAGCAATATCTTGAGTTGCTTTAGCCAAGCCAGAGTTTTCATCGTTTGATGTTGCACCTAAATATTTTTCAGAGGCTTGATCTTTCAGTGGAATATATTCGATACCAGCAAGTGTGGTTTCTACTTGGTCATATGGAAGACTTAAGTATTTAGAGATTTTTTCAGAAGCAGCTTTAGGATCACGTTTATATTCATCAACTTGATCTTGGTAAGCCTTCAAGAATTTAATTACAAGGTCAGGGTGTTTTTCTGCAAACTCTTTGCGGACAGCAAAGTTGTTATAAACCAAAATACCTTTTTCATTCAGCGTCGTTGTACGATAAATTTCTTTACCGCCTTCTTTCTCTAGCTGTTGAGTAAATGGTCCCCAAACATAGGCTGCATCAATATCACCACGTGTCCATGCAGAAACAATTTCAGCAGGCTTAAGTGGAATTAATTTGATTTTTGATTTATCAATTTTATTTAATGCAAGCGCTTGTTCTAAAGCATATTGCGCGGTGGAGTTGGCAGGGAAGGCAACTTTTTTACCAACCAGACCTTGCAGATTTTTAATATCAGGACGAACAATTAAACGTTCTGCACCAGAAATTAGACCTTCCAAACCAATGATTTCAATTGGTAATCCGCGAGTAATACCTGCAACAGCTGGGCTTGAGCCAAAACGAGCAATATCAATTTCATTTGCGGCAAAGTAATTAATTACATCAGCACCCGAAGCAAATTCAACCCACTTAATTTTTGTACCTAAAGCTTTTTCAAAATCTCCATCAGCCTTACCAAGAACCCAAACTCGTGGACCACCACCCCAAGCAAAACGTACTTCTTTAGGCAGTTCAGCGGCAGCCGCAGTTTGAGAAGCTTCTGCCTTAGTTTCATTATTTTGCTGAGAATTATTTCCACAACCCGTTAAAAGTGCAAAGCTGAGAACCCCTACTGATAAGACAGCGTTTTTTAAGTGAAAACGTGTTGCAAACAACATTATATTTCCAGTAATTTTCGAAATTTATTCGATCTTAGTGAAAATTTATGATTAATAAAAATATGAAAAAGTGGAATGGATATATGCAAAGATGAGTTTATATTTATCATTAAAAAAGAATTATTTATCACTTAAAGTTGGTAGTTATATTTTGAGCTAAAATCGATGCATGAAAAAAATAAGAGCTTTTAAAAAATTATTTATTTATAGGTTAGTGCATGATTAAAATTATTAATTAAATTAAGAATATTCAAAAATTACATGGCTTTTGAGGTAAATGATCACTTCAAAAAACCATGCAATTTATAAGTAGGGCTTTTAACGATTTAGGAGCTTATTTAATTCGATACCACGTTTGGTTTCGGCCAATTGCAGAAATACCAATGTATCCGCGAGCGATGAGTTTTTCACCATCTGGTGATACGGTTACACTAAATTTATAAGTTTTATCTGACTGAGGGTCGAGGATAGATCCCTTGTCATATTTATTTTGACCAACACTTTTTAAATTTTTGACAATGGTTAGGCCAATTAAAGATTTGTTTTTGTAGGTACCTTCACACATCGTACATTTGTTGGCCTCATTTGGAACAAGTATTTTTTCGATGTTCGCAGACAAATTGCCATTTTTATCTTCGCTAAATCTTACTAGTGCTCTCGGTTGATTGGTTGCCTCATCAATTGTTTTCCAAACACTGCCATGTAGTTTGTCCGAGGCAAATGAGTGAATCGAATAAAAGCTAAGTAAAAGGAATAGTAAATATTTTTTCATATCAAGCATTTCTCAAATTAAAAATGGATGGTTTTAAAGATCTGAATTATTCATTTTAAATTTAACTTCACAGTTTTCTTAGTATTGAATCTTTAAGCTAAACAATATGTAAAGTTATAATCTATTTGTGTGGATATTATTTGGATCAATATATTTATGCAATTGCGAGAATGGACAGAGTTATAAAATATAGCTTTAAAATGTGATTATTAGATTATAAATTATTAAGACTTTTAAAAGTATGCGATGAATAGGTAGGTATATAGTGTAATAAATGATGACAAAATATGTTTTAAAAGAAGATAAAAACATCAACTATTTTTTGAATTAGTTAGATTGCGTGTAGTACGTCACAGATTTTAAAAATAACATTCAAATCATGCGTTTAGTATTTATTGACAGTGTGCAATATTAAGTTTTATAACTAAAAGATCCTGAAGCTGTTTCTTTAACCAGAACAGAAAAAACACAATATAAAGATGAATAGACATTAGAACAAAAAGTTAAGGAGAAGAAATGAAAGTCCTTAAATACACTTTATTTTCTCTTATGAGTATGCTGACAATAAATAGTGCAGATGCTGGAAATGCATCTACATCATTAAGAGTCAGTTTAACGATTATTGAAACGTGTGAAGTTTCTACACAAGGAAATTTAGATTTTGGTTCAGTCGTTCGTTCTCAGCCAGTTGCTGCTGCAAGAACGGATGTATCTGTGCAATGTAGCCAAAATACCCCGTATCAATTGGCGGTAACTTCAGACAATAACTTTGAACTTAAATCTGCTGCTAGCCCAGCATCTGTTGCATATGTGCTGTACCAAGATGCTGGTCATACTCAAATTTGGGGAGGCCAGGGAAGTAAAATATATTCAGGAGTTGCCACAGGGATGAAAGAAAATATTCCTATTCATGGGGCAATTACATCAAGTACCAATGTTCAGGCCACCAAGTATGAAGATTGGGTCCGTGTGAACGTTATATATTAATAAAAGAATAATAAATAAAGCGCTTCTGCTGTAAAGCTGAAAGGCCAATATTTTAATCACTATGATTTGATATCAAATTCTTTTGCAGCTCAACAAGGTGCGATGAGTAGAACCTTGTTGAGCTACATAAATGATTTTATTTATTGCTCAACCATTGAATTGAGGCATCAAACAGTTTTAATCCATCGTCAGATAGATTGGTAAATGTGTCGTTGTTAAGAAAAAACATGAGTCTTTTTGCAGGTGCCAGAGACTCATAATCCATGGTTGCACCTTTCTCATAACCCCAAATTGCCACTTTTTCAGGTTGCCCATACACAGTCGCGATAATGGTGGCACCTAAACCCGGTTTGCCCCAACTCATAGGTGCTTGCGCTTTATAGACATTGTGAGTCCCCGCAGAAAGATGTGCAGAGAGTGGATGTGGCGCATTGACCAACCACAAATAACGTTCTTTCTCTACTTCGCCAAAATCGCTATTAATTCGTTTACCTGTCATAGCCAAATCATCAAGATAATCGTTTTCCCACGTCATCAGTGGAATGGCGAGTTGGCGCCAACCCGATTGAAGATTTTTAGAAGCGACTGTAGAAGAAATAATGACTAAATCTGTGTTCTTTAAATTATTCGGTGAAACAGATTGATCTAATACTTCAACTTGATAGCCTTTGCTCTGCAAGTATTTTTGAATAGCGACATCTGTACTAGCAGATGAACCCTTGATCTGTGAAATCAGGGCAATTCTTGTTTGGGCGTAAACAGAAGTACTAAACAGTGTGCCAATCAACACTACCGTAGAAAGAAGCTTTTTCATATTGTTCTCGAAAGAGCAGTGATTTAACACTGCTCTGATCCTGTGTTTTAAAATTTAAAGGTTGCACGTAATACTGCTTGGCGAGAGTCACCTTGAGATACTGTCACATTATCGACGCTAGCTGTGTAGTAAGTGGTGTCAAAGATATTATTTAAATTAAATTGGAAAGTGACTGCTTGTTTCGCAATAGTTGTGTCATAACTCACAAAAGCATTGGCAAGCGTATAGTCGGGTAGGTCAAAGGTATTTTTCGAATCGCCAGCACGTTTTCCTACATAATTACCGCTCAAGCCTAAACGTAAATTACCGTTGTAGAGCTGCCCATAATTATAGGCCAATGCCAAAGAAGCTGTATTACGTGCCACATTGCTAAGGCGGTTGCCTTCTAAACCATTTTCATCTTCAGTCACTTCAGCATCTGTATAGGCATAGGTGAGGGTAGCATCAAGCTGATCTGTTAGACGCCCTGTCAGGTCAAGCTCAGCTCCTTTAGAACGAACAGCACCCGTCGTATGCAATTCGACTACTTTGGTAGATGAATTGGTGATTTTAGTTAAAACATTACGTTTTTTAATATCGTAGAGTGCAAAGTTGGCTTTGATACGGTCATTTAACTCGTATTTTGCTCCAACTTCATAAGACTTAGCTTGTTGAGGTTGAACATCTGCATTAATGACAGCATCGCCGCCTAAAGGGGCAATTGAAGAAGATGGCTTAAGTGACTCGGTATAACTGCCATAGAATGAAAGCTGGTCATTCCACTGATAGACTAAACCTGCATGTGGAAGCCAAGCATCATCATTGGTGTTGGTGTTTTCTTTAAATGGTCTGCCACGTCCAGCAGTTTGCTGATAGTTCAGGTAACGACCACCAAGCACAGCAATCCATTTTTCATTTAAGTGAATTGCATCTTGAACGTAAAAACCGTAGGTATGTAGTTTATCGGTTTGGTCACTATCGTCATTACTAATATCACGAGATGCTTCAATAGTTCCAAAACTTGGATTTAAATAATCTAAGGTTGAGGTATCACCACGAACCATATCTGGACGGAAATATTTGCGATATTCGATGTCTGAACCAATTTGAATATCATGTTTTAAACCAAATAAGTTGGTTGAACCATTGATATAAGCTTGGGCGTTACTGTCTATACTTTCTGCATTTAAAGTCGCATCGGTACGGCGTGTAACCGTATGATTGGCTGTATCTAACTTGGTTACACGTAACTGATTGGCATCATAGGTTTCGTAGTTGTAGGTATAACCAAAGTGAGCCGACCAATTATCATTAATTTGGTGATCTACCAACAGTTGAGCTAAATGATCTTCACCTTTCATTTGGTTAAAAGCTTCATCTAGACGTTGATATTTAGAAATGGGTAGGGCTTTGTTTGTTTTTGGATCAAAAACGGTAGAGCGGTCAAAAGGTACATCAAAGTGGCGGTATTGATAGCTCAGGTTCACTTTAGTTTGACCATTATCCCACGCTAAAGATGGAGCAATTAGTGACTGTTTGAGGTTACCAAAATTACGCCAATAGTCTGCATCTGAGTGATCGGCAATAAAGCGATAGGAAAAGTTACTATTACTAATCGCGCCCGTGGTATCTATGCTTGCGCCTAAACCATTTTTACCCGCAGCAAAGCTTGAACCGTAGACGGAAAGTTCAGTTTTCTGGGTGGTTTCAGGTTTCTTTGTAATGACATTGACCACACCACCCGGGTCCATAATGCCATAGAGTAATGAAGACGGTCCCTTTAAAACTTCAACTTGTTCAACTGCCGCGTTCATGGTTCGGCCTTGCACAATCGGCATACCATTTACGGTAATTGAACCGTCACGGTTATCACCAAAACCACGTTTCATTACGGTATCTTGTGTACCGCCTAAAGTATTACCTTGCGTAATGCCGCTGACTTGGGTCAGTGCATTGTCCAGATTTGCAGGTAAATAGTCTTTCATATATTGCTTAGAAACGACATTTACGGTTTGTGGGCTTTCTAGATTTTTTTGATTGCCTCGTAAGGTCGATGCCGTTTGATTTTCGATATAGCTTGAGTTCGCTTCCGCCTGAACTTTAATAGTCTCTAGCTGCGCTGGTTGGATCGCAGTTGTTTCTGCCCAAGACATGATAGGGATGAGGGATAAAAGCAAGGGGCTACTATGTTTTAAAATTTCAACAGTAATTAAATTTTTACGCGGGGAGAAAGAAAACATACGTATACCTAAGTGATATAAACATCGTGAAAGGCTAAAAAAGAGCGACTATTCAAGCGAGCAAGAGAGCCGACTAGACTCAAAAAAGTGTGTAAAGTATATATAAATGAGACTCATTTGCAATGTTTTTGAAGAGGAATAAAAGAGAAGAAAAATTAATAATAAGTTAACTTTTTAATAAGATTCTCTTTTATGCTCGGCCACTCTTCATCAATGATACTAAATCTGACAGAATTCCTTTTTCTTCCATCAGGCATAATTCTCTCATTTCTTACAACACCTTCCTTTTGAGCACCGAGTCTTAAAATCGCATTCTGTGATTTTTCATTGAGCACATCTGTTGTAAGCTGAACCCTGACGCAATTTAATTCCTCAAAGGCATATTTAAGAAGCAAATATTTTGCTTCTGTATTTGCGTATGTTCGCTGCCAAGATTTCGAATACCAAGTACTTCCAATTTCTAACTTTAAATTTTTTCTGTCTATTTTCCAAAATCTCGTAGACCCAATAATTTTTCCTGTAGCGATATCTTCAACAACAAAAGGAAGAACTGTACCTGCTCGGTAACCTTCTAGTGCATGGTGAATATAGTCATCTATTGTTTCTGCTGAAGGTACGACAGTGAAAGGGAGGTTCCATAGTTCTCCGTCTGATGCAGCGGCGACTAAATCTCTTGAATCTTCAATCTTTAAAAGGCGTAACCGAATACGATTACTTGAAAGCATGATGTTTGGGGCCATAACAGAGGTCCTAGCTAAAAGTTATCAAAAAAGAGTTTTACCCAAATCTTATTTAAATCGACTATTTAGATCACCACTTGAAACAGAAGTATTGAGCGAATGAAAATTGCCTGACTTGGCAATCGCACTTGCTGTTTTAATAAAACCATCCCAAGCTGAACGTGCTAATGCACCACCAAGGCTAATACGTCTTACACCCAAGTCTGCAAGTTCTGCCGCTGTTAAATCACTATCCCAGCCAATTAAAACGTTCACGGGTTTTGGTGCAACAGCATTAACGACAGCAATGATTTGTTCACGTGTTTTGATACCCGGTGCATACAGGCAGTCAGCACCAGCTTCTGAATATGCTTTTAATCTGTTAATGGTATCTTCTAAATCTGGCACACCAACAAAAAAGTTTTCAGCACGGCCGATAAGCATTGTATTCGTTCCGCTTTGATCGATCGCTACACGAGCTGCTCGTATTCTTTCAACAGCATCAGGAATATCACGAAGCGGTTTTTCAATATTTCCAGTCGAATCCTCAATCGAAATACCCGCTATACCTGTATCAATTGCCATCAGAACATTCTCAATAACGCCTTGAGTAGTATCTGAAAACCCACTTTCAAAATCAGCATTAATAGGAAGATTGGTCGACTGAACCATGTAACGTAAATGTGCCAATGTTTCATCTTTGTCGAGTTGACCATCTGCTTTTCCACAAGACCATGCATAGCCCGAGCTTGTTGTTGCAAGTGCTTTATAGCCAAGTTGTTCGAGTACCTTTGCGCTGCCTGCATCCCAAGGATTAGGTAAAATAAAACATCCGTCTTTATGGAGTTCACGGAAAATTTTTCTTTTCTCATCTACAGAGGTTTTCATTATTCGGTACTCTTTTTAATGTATTTACTGAAACTTAAACAATTCCATCTAGCTGTTTAAAATAATCTTTTAGAAGGCAAGTTAAAGCTGAATGACTATAACAATTTTTTAACTCATAGAAATATAGCTACTTCTTAATTTCAAATAAGTAAATCAAAATTAAGTCATGTCCATTTGGGGAATATTGATTATAGTTTTCTTGAGTTTATATAAATCTGTTTATCGTCATAAAAAATCATAGTTAGCGTTTTATTATTTTTGTAGTTAACGGGGGAGAACGAACCAGAAACTATTTTATTATTTAGGATTAGCTATGAAAAACACTTATTTAGTTACAGGTGCTACAAAAGGTATTGGAAAAGCAATTAGCGATGAATTGTCCTTGCAGGGACATCATGTAATCGGAATTGCTAGAAATATTAAGGATATAAACTTTTCTGGAGAGCTTTTTAGTTGTGATCTATCAAATATAGAACAAACTGAAGAAACCTTAGCTTTAATTTCTAAATCTCATGTTATACACGGAATAGTGAATAACTCAGGAATTAGTCTACCTCAACCTTTAGGCAAGATTACATTTCCTGCCTTAGACGAAGTTTGGAACTTAAATGTAAGAGCTGCTATACAAGTGACCCAACACTTTATTGAACAACTTAAAGAACAACGCTTTGGGCGAATTATTAATATTGGTAGTAGGGCGATTTACGGGGCAAAGGATAGAACAGCTTATTCAGCAGCAAAAAGTGCATTGGTGGGTTGTACAAAAACTTGGGCACTGGAGCTGGCTGAATTTGGAATAACAGTCAACTGTGTTTCACCAGGACCAATTGAAACGGAACTTTTTAGGAAAACTAGACCAATCGGTAGTTTAGCCGAGAAAGCAATATTGGATAGTATTCCATTAGGAAGGATTGGAACGCCTAAAGATGTTGCAGATGCGGTATCTTTTTTACTCTCAGATCATGCAGGCTTTATTACTGGTCAGGTTCTAAATGTTGATGGTGGGGGAAGCTTATAGAGCTGTTGTTGTGCCAAGTGAAATATTTTTTTATCTGTAAAGTTTTAAAATAGTCTTTTACAGTGAGTTAGTCTGATTGTTGATCACTTATTAGCTTTGCCATCCAGTCTGCAAATACACGTACTGCGGGTGAAAGAAAACGCTGATGCGGATAAAGTAAAGTGACGGCAACGGGTGAAGGACACCAGTCTTGTAACACAGCGACGAGTCTTTTTTCTCTTAGGTGATCTACCACAAGTCTTTCAGCAAGTTGAGCGAGTCCATATCCTTCAATGCACATTTTTATATAAAGTTCGGTTTCATTAACAGCAACAGTACCATTCGTTTGTACAGTTTTTTTCTCACCATTTCGTATAAAGCGCATTTCACCTGCATGCCTGTTGTTCCCTGAAAAATAATGAATAGCTCGGTGATGTGCTAAATCATCGGGAGTTTGTGGAATTCCATTTTCTTTTAAATATGTTGCCGAAGCACATGTTACCCAGCGGAATTCGCCAAGAGGACGGGCAACAAGTGTGGAGTTTTCTAAATTTCCCATGCGAATCACACAGTCCACACCTTCCTTAATCAGGTCTACTTGTCTATCGCTGACACCTATCATAAGGTAGATATCTGGATAACGCTGTTGAAACTCTTGCAGGCTCGGCATAATCACTGAATGAGCGATGCCCGCAGGCATATCAACTCGTAATCGACCCTGTGGCTTTTTGATTGCATTGGTCAGGTTGGATTCGGTATGTTCAATCAGGTCGAGTATTTCTCGGCACTGGGTCAGATATTCTGCTCCCTCTGGCGTCAGGCTAACCCGTCTTGTTGTTCTGTTTAACAGACGCACTTGTAAATACTTTTCAAGATTTTTAATTGTACTAGTGACTGTTGAGGCAGGTAGGGAAAGTGCCTCTGCTGCATGGATAAAGCTTTCAGCTTCTGCCACCCGAACAAAAATCTGCATTGCCTGAATACGATCTAATCTCATACCTTTGTCCCAATACTATACTTACACTCTTAGATTATTCGCTTTCACTGAATAATAAAAACAGTTTAACCAGCTTTTTCAGCATTATCACTTCAGATAGGTTTTCAGCATACATTTGAGAAGTTGGAATAATGATGACTGATTACAACAGAAACATAGTGCAGCTGACTGAGTCTTCACCAAATAGAACGCTGATTCGCGGGGCGACGATCCTAAGCATGGATAGCGTGATTGGGAACATGGTTCGCGGAGATATTCTTATTGAGAGCGGCATGATTACTGCCGTGGGTGAAAATTTAGAAGCCGAAGGTACAGCTATTATTGATGCATCCAATATGATCGCGATGCCGGGTATGGTCGATACTCATCGACATTCATGGGAAGGGCAACTGCGACGGATTAATCCGAATGCTGAAACGTTAGAAGACTATTGCAACGCGACGCACTATTCTTTTGCCAAGTACTATCGCCCAGCAGATATGTACATTGGTAATTTACTTACAGCGCTAGGCTGTATAGATGCGGGTATTACAACAGTAATAGATAATTCACACAATAGCCGTAGTGCTGCTCACTCTGATGCGGCTGTTGAAGCTTTACTAGATGCTGGTATTCGAGCTGTACACGCTTCTGGTGCACCAGTCTCAGGAGACTGGGACAGAGCGAATTGGCCTAGCAATCTCGAACGCCTACAAGAAAAATATTTTAAAAACAGCGAAAACAGTTTGGTATCACTGGCTGCCATGGCTCAGCTAGAACCTGAATTATGGGCTGAGGCACGCAGATTGGGGCTGCCAATCATTACTGAATTTTTTGGTGGTGAAATGGCTGCTGCACTAGAGGGTCTACATCAACAAGGTCTGCTAGGACCAGATAATATCTTTAACCACTGTACCTCGCTGCCAGATGCTGGATGGGAAATTTTACGAGAGGCGGGTGTGCGAGTAAACGTATGCCCACGATCAGATGCTCACTATGGTATTGAAGACGGCATGTTTGCCATGCAGTCTGCTTTACGTCACGGCATTAGACCTGGTTTGAGTGTAGATAATGAAACATCATACAGTGGCGATATGTTCATGGAAATGCGTGTAGCGTTTTACTTACAGCGTGTGATGGGAATGCATCACAACAAATGTTGTGGTTCAGCACATTCGCCAGTGACCATTCAGGCGCAAAACCTTCTCAAAGCTGCAACGGCTGATGGTGCTGCTTGTGCAGGTCTGCAAGAAAAAATCGGCAGCCTGACACCCGGTAAACAAGCTGACCTGATATTAATTCGAACGGATGACATTAATCTTTATCCGTCTGGTAATGCATTTGGCACGGTTGTTCATGCAACTGAACGCAGCAATATCGATACGGTGATGATTGGCGGAAGAATCGTTAAACGTGATGGTAAAGTGTTGGGTGTGGACAGTGAGCGACTTCGTGCAGCGATTGATGAATCTCGCCAGCAACTTTTCGTTGCGGCTGGTTATACTCCAGATATTTTTGCCGAGACGTTTCTACCTCTGGAATAAGTTGTCTAAGAGGGAGCAAACAATATGTCTATAAATGTTATCTATTACCTCATGGCTTTTGGTGCGGGGCTGGGGATTACTCTACAAACCACTCTGAATGGGCAATTGGCTAAAGGTATAGGCGGGGATTCTGTTGCAGCGGCATTATTCTCGTTTACTGCTGGTGCCGTATGCCTTGGGATTTATTCTCTAATGCGAGGAGGAATAGCTCCTTCGCTAATCGCTATTCCAAGTCAGCCATGGTGGGCCCTTTTAGGCGGAGTTTTAGGTTCATGTGCACTGCTGAGCTATGTCGTCCTTGCGCCTAGAATCGGGTTATCGGCTTTGTTGGGGCTGGCAATTGCTGGACAAATTATCTCGTCATTGTTGATTGATCATTTCGGGCTGATGGGAGCGGCTGAACGACCAGTTTCCATGATTAAATTGGTTGGAACAGTGGTCATGCTGATAGGTCTAGGGATTGCTCTTTTCGGTGACATGGGATGAGTTTTGGATTTAAAACGCCTGATACAAGTTGACTCCACGCCATTCCAGTCATGGAGTGGCAATATATTTAACAAATCAACAGCAACCGATACTCGCCATCTTTTTCAACAGGGGCTCGATGAACACAAGGCAAAACCTTTTGAGTGGGATGATCTACGGCCAAACGCCAAATATGACCCGTGCCTAAATTTACAGGTTGAGCATTGGGTTTAGGCTGATAATGCAAATCAAAGAAATACTCTGCCAAGAAAGCTTCAAATTCAGCATCTGTGCCGTCATGTAATTCTTTGAGCTTTTCTCGAATTTCGGAAATTAAAACTTTTTGTTCAACCTGATCATTGGAAACAATATCACTGGCAGCGCCGTGATAGGTACATAAGAAAGTATCAGTTTCAATTGGAGAGCGATCAACATGAAATGAATATACATCTGTTGAAATGAAATCTAGCTCTTCATCGCGTTCATAATGTTTAAGTAAGTTAAGTACTGGCGATGCTCCGAAATCAGTTAACTGCTCGATATCTTCTAAAATAGTTTTTCTTGCCAGATTGCCTTTTTCTGAAAGTTGTAGTGCTAAAAGGTCCTCAACAGAAACTTCTGTAATATTTTCTTTTAACTGAAGCTTATTCACAATCTCTTTAAAGTCGCCCACCAAATTTCTGTGCCAGCAAATCGCATTTGTCTCTCCTCGGAACTTCGTATTTACAAGTTCAGGGAAACTAGACACTTGTCTAATTTGTTTGCTGTCAGAAAACGCATTCTTCATAGGAGAACTAAATAAAATAATAGAGCATGTCTAATATTATAGCCTGAGCTTAGCCAAAAAATATTCCATTCCAATTGATTAAGCCAGTTTAGTCTTACTTCAGAAGAACATTATTTGCCTCTGAAGTAAGGTCTTTAAACGTCGAGTAATTTATTTACCACTCATATTTCACACCTACTCGGAAATTGGTCGGAGCGCCGTAATAGCTATTTGTGGTGGCTAAATGGTATTTCTCATTAAATAAGTTATTAACATTAAAGTTGAGCATCAGATTATTGTTGACCTTATAACGTGCCATTAAGTCGACTAAAGCGTAACTTTCTTGAGTAAATCGACCTGTTGCAGAGACCGCATTTTTTTCATAAATTTCGCTTTGCCAACGAACACCGCCACCAATGGTGAGGGCTTCATCAAGATAAGGTAGCGTATAGGTGGTAAACAGTTTGGCTGTGTTATTTGGCACACCGGTATTTAATCGGTTGTCTTGACTATCTTTTGATAGGTTACGGCTAAAGCTGGTTGAAACTTGCCATAAATCAGTCAACTTACCTGTGGCTTCAATTTCAAACCCGCGGCTTTTGGTGCCAGATTCTGTGCGATAGGCTTGAGAACCATCTGGAGCAAATACATCTGCTAATGCAATCGCTGTATTGTCCTCTTTAGTTTCATAAATAGCAGCACCAACATTTAACTGATTATCAAAAAACTCACCCTTAATACCCAGCTCGGTACTATTACCTACTAATGGGTCTATGTATTCGCCTGTAACGGCTTTCTTATCTTGTGGTGAAAAAATATTGGTGTAGCTTGCATACGCAGTCCAATTGTCAGTGAAATCATAGGTAATGCCCACATAAGGAATTACCTTGCCACTTTCTTCTTGTGTTGTGTAGGTGGTCGTATTCTTAGCATCTGAATGATCGCCCGTTACGCGTTCCCAGTCTTCAACTCGAGTGCCTAAAATGACTGCAAGATTGTCTGTGGCTTTAAGACGAACAGCACCAAAAATAGATTGGCTACGATCATCACCACTGTACCAACCATCTATTTTTGTTTCAGGGCGGTTAGGTGTACTGCCATCCCAAGCAAAAATATTTTTTAGAGTTCCATCCCATGTCATTTTGCCGTCAACTGAGTTATTCCAGCCAGAATAGGTGGGACGTTTATTTTTACTTTTTGTGTAAGTCGTGCCTAACACCACGTCATGAGTTTGATTAAACAAATCAAATGAACCATTCAAAGTTAAATTGAACAAGTCTTGAGTTGGACGATAATCCCAACGGGTTGCATATAACATCGCCCCGCTACCAGTAGCTTTATCGATCCCTTTACTTGAGTAGGTATAGCCTACAATTTCATCAGAATCGGTAATGGTTCTAGATACTACACCTTTTAATTTCCAGCGGTCATTAAACTGGTGTTCAATGTCGGCAAAGTAAGATGTCGTTGAGCGATCTGAACCCGTCCAACTTGCTGCCGCTGAATCTGAACGGGACCAATTAATGAGTGTGCCATCTGTATAAAAGCTTGGTAAACCACCTCTAGCCACACCAGTCAAATCAATTTGCTGGTAACTTGCACCTAAACTTGCTTTGGTTTGGTCTGTTAAATCAGCTTCTACAACTGCATAAGCAACTTTACGTTCTTCATTATAGCGGTCGATATAAGAGTCTGACTTTTGGTAGGCAAAAAGGGTACGGCCACGAATACTTCCTGATTCATTAAGAGGTGTGGAAACATCAATATCGGTACGGTAAGAATCCCATGAACCAATGTCGGCACTCACTGAAGCCTTAAAGTCCTGTAATGGTTTTTTTCGGACCAGATTAATACTTGCGCTTGCACTGCCAGCCCCTGTCATTAAGCCATTTGCACCGCGCACGACTTCAACACGGTCAAATAAAGCCATGTCCTGACTTTGGAAAATACTTGCATATGAACTCATGAGCTTCACGCCATCGAGTAAATAGCTATCTACTTCTTTGCCGCGAGCGTAAATAGGTGAGTTATCACTACCAATATTGCCGCCTTGTTTAATAGAGAGTCCTGCTGCTTGACTGACAACATCGGTTAATTGGGTGAGGTTCTGATCTTTCATTTGTTGGTTGGTGATTACACTGACCAGCTGAGGTGTTTCTCGCAAACTTAAAGCTAAGCCATTAGAAGCGGTGGTCGCTTTCGCCGTATATAAACCCGAACCTTCGGTTGTTAGGTTTTCACCATGATCAGCATTAACATGAATTGTTGCTAAATGCGCCGTACCTGTTTCACTGCCTGCCGTATCAAATTCATTATTGTTATTTGCTTTTGTTTTAATTGTTTCTAACTGGAAAACTTTGGGTTCAATTGGAGCGGGTGGAGCCTTCACTCGGATGCTGTAACCACTATTGTTGACTTTAACGGCTTCAAATGGATGGTTTTGTAATAACAGACTTAAAGCATCTTCAACAACGTAATTGCCTTGAAGCGCTTTGCTTTTTGTTTTTGAAAGACTGGCATTATCGTAGCTAATGGTTGTGCCTGTTTGAATCGCCAGTTGTTTAATGGCCTGATCAAGCGTGCTCTGGCGAATTGAAATACTATAAGTTTGTGCAGCGTAAATAGACGTTGAGGTAAGCGCCGTGACCACCAATGGCGTACTCCATAGCACTGCACGTATAGCCAAAGCCAATTTACTTTTTGCTTGATAATCCTTCATGTGGTCTTCTCGACAGGGAGTGTATTTCTCTATAAGTCGAACCAGATCAAAAAAAGGGTCACATTTTTTTATCTTTTTTTAATATTTAATAAATAGGGACTGTAATAGTTCAGTTCAAGTTGATGGCTATAGGCCAAAGTTTCTAAGCTTTGCTCAGGGTTCTTTAGAGAAAATACGCCAGAAATTTTTATATTTTTTAATTCAGGGTCTAGATGGTAAGTTCCTTTTTTATAACGGAATAGCTCATCCAGCACCTTTTGAAGTGGCCATTGATCTACAACCAAAAGTTGTTGGGTCCAATAGGGCTGATCGTTATCAAGAGGCAGAGATTTTGAAATATATTTTTCATCAAAAAAAGCACGTTGACCTTGTTTTAATATTTGCCGTTTAGAAGCGTTCTCTGGTTCAATGGCTACCGCATGTTTATAGACTTTGACTTTGGTTTGTTCGCTATTTTCTTGGCGAACCGTAAATTGAGTACCTAAGGCTTCTACTGAACCATTTTTGGTTTCGACAATAAATGGCCGATGTTGAGCATCCTTTGCCGTTTCAATATAAATTTCTCCATCAATCAGCTTTATCTGACGTTTCTCTTGCGTGAAATTTACATCGACATAGCAATCACTGGCCATAATCAGTTGAGAACCATCTTTTAACGATACTTTTCTAATTTCACCCACTTGGGTGTGGTAGTCCGACTGCCATTTTTCCCAAGGTATGAAATAGGCAGACAAACCAACGATCATTAAACCTGAAAGGCTTAACAGCATATTGCGTTTTGCAGCAAGATTAAAATTTTGATTAGACTGAACTAAAGCTTCGGAAGGGAAGTTAGCTGCAAGGTTTGATAAACCATGGCTGAATTTTTCCATTTGCTGGAGTGCTAGCTGGTGTTCTTTTTTTTCGGTTTTCCACTGCTCAAACTGTTGTTGCTGTAATGCGGTCATTTCACCCGAATGTAAGATTACCAACCAGTCTGCGGCTGCATCTAAAACATGAGGAGGAATTTTATTCATATCTGACATAAGGTAATAAATTAAGCGCAGCTAACAGGGTTAATTATAGAGGTCTATACAAGCTAAAAAAGCTTGTTTCATATCTCTTTTCACAGTGGCTTCAGAAATATTCATTTTTTCACTAATTTCTCGATAAGTCATGCCATCTAGTTGAGACATTAAAAAGACCTGAGCTGTGCGGGTAGGCAGTTTTTCTAATATTAAATGGACCTGATATAAAGTTTCTTGAATATAAACTTCATGTTCAGCGGAGGGATAATATTCTTCTGGAAGATGCTGTAGGGCATCTAGATAAAGGCTTTCAATATGCTGACGACGCCAATAGTCAATCATGACATGTTTGGCGATGCCCATAAGCCATGCCTGTGGTTCCTTAATTTTTTGAAAACAATATTCACTTTTTAAAGCACGATAAAACACCTCCTGGCTTAGGTCTTCAGATTGATGATGGTGCTGAAGTTTGTGTTTAAACCATGATAAAAGCGTAGTTTGCTGAGAACGGTAAATTTGGCTAAACCATACCTGTTTGTCTACATCGAGGTTCATAGCAGTGAAGTCCACAAATTGGCACTGAGTAGCGCAATTAAACACACATTTAAATTATTCTTAAATAGTAATGATAATTATTATTAATATCAATCATTAGAACGATATATTCTAGAAACAATAATGTTCTAATTTTTCGCTATTTAGAGCCTGTACCTTAGTCGCAGACACATGTATCGTTAGGGGATGATCCTTTAAAATTATAAGGTGTTTGATAAGCAACATCGTTCAATTAAACAACCAAACTATACCACCACGATAAAACAACAACGTTCTCAAGATGAGTCGTATAAATAACAAGGAATAAAACATTTTGTTTTATTGGTGAATCTTGAAGTGGGGTATCAATGATCCAGATGGGGGTCTATGAAGAAATATTTTATGGTTGATTTATTTATGTTAGCTTCGTCTTTTTTTAAGAAACACAAGAAAAATTACCGCAGCGTAAAGGACCAGCAGCTTACAATTGCAGCCAAAGCAAATATCTTTATTTGCATCATTTTTTGCTTGTTTTGGACCATATATTTTGCATTTGCACAAATATGGTTGATTGTTTACATGGATATCTTTTTTACATTGATCTCCATATTTAGCCTTTTTCTTATTTATATAAATCGAATTTCAGCGGGTATTCTTCTTTCACAGGTCGTACTGCTGGTTTTTCCAGTGGTGTTCTGCCTATTTTTTGATATAGCTACCGTTGATCGTCCGCAGGTAGCTCATTTATTTTTACCTGCTGGAGCGATATTGGGGTATTTGAATTACCGCAGAGACCCAAGCTATTTACAATTCATTTTAATTTTATTGTCGATTGGTTGTTTTATATTTTTTAGTGGAAGCTCTTTTAATCTTGAGAGTGCTATACCGCTATCTGAAGATATTCGCGATCATGGCGGATGGATTGCAACTTATGCTGCCACATTAATGATTTGTATTTCAATTTATACCATGCAATTAGAGATACAAATAGAAAACAGCATGGTGAAAGACTTACGCTTAGCTCTTGTGAAACAACAATTTGAGCTTTTTTATCAGCCACAAATTAATTCATCTGAAACGCTGATTGGCGCGGAAGCTTTATTAAGATGGCATCATCCTACTTTAGGTTATGTTCCTACAAAAGATTTCATTCCAGCAGCTGAAACGTTTGGATTAATGCCAGAGATTGGGGAGTGGGTATTGGCTCAAGGCTGCAAAGTTTTGCAAGACTGGAGCAAAAAAGCCGAGACCAAAGATCTTACGCTTTCAATCAATATTAGTGCTGATCATTTTATGCAAGCTAGCTTTGAGCAAACCGTGATTGGAATGGTTCAAAAATATCAGATAAATCCATCGCGTCTCATTTTAGAAATCACTGAAAATATTGCTTTAAATAATTGTGTAAGCATAATCGAAAAAATGCATTTCCTGTCAAAAAATGGAATTCAGCTTTCCCTTGATGATTTTGGTACAGGTTATTCATCTTTAAGCTATTTACAAAAAATGCCTATCAGCCAAATCAAAATTGATCGTAGCTTTGTGCAGGCAGCTTTGGATGATAAACGTAGCAATAAACTCGTAACTGGCATTATTAAAATTGGACTAGATTTGAACCTTCGAGTTTTAGTCGAAGGCATTGAGACGACTGAACAATTTAGTGCTTTTAAAAATAATGGATGCACTGAGTTTCAAGGCTATTTATGGGGATGTCCGATGCCTTTAAATGACTTCTTAAAACAGATAGCCCATTTCAAAAAATAGGCAAAACAACTATTTCAGCAGTTAAGTATAGAAAGTAAAAAGAGGGTTAGCATTGTTTAGAAAAATTTAAATTAATTTAAAATATGTAATAACAGCTAAACATTCATGGTGAAAGATATGGATATTTATTAAACGGATCACACCATGTCAAGCTTTAAAATAAATACACTTTTACTTTCTCTTATTTCTTGTTCGGTCTTTTTTACGGGGTGTAATGACAGTAATAGCTCAGATGATAATTCGGCTGCAAACCAAGAAATACCCGCAGCGCCTAAGGGCGTAGGTTTTGAAGATGCTGCTTCAGTTCCATCGAATATCACCACCATTGTAGATTCGTGGACGACCAATCAACGTGGTGATGCACGATATGCCACGGTTGAAACAAATGCTGGCGTACGTGTGCTGAGCGACTTTTTAGATGTATGGACGCCTTCGAGTTTATTTGTAGATGCAGGCCAATCTGCTGAGGCAAGAGATGGTTTTCCAGCAGTAGTCGCATCAAACTGGACAGGTTTACCCGGCGACAGTACGGACGGTACAAAAAAGAATGTAGATGTATTGAACTACAACATTAATTATTCAATTCAAACTACGCAGAAACGTACAGATGAAGAAGCTATTCGGGCCTATTTAGATGATAGACGCGGAAAAAGTTATAGCGTAACAACAGGGATGGGAGCATTAACCGATCCGTGGAGAAAACTCACTGGGCAGACCACCACAATTAATTCAGTACCAGCCGATGCTGCACAAGTAAAATACGATGATAAAGGCAATAATAGTGGATTAACCACGGCCGATGGCAATGCCAACTTTGGAAAAGTGGTTGAGTTTGTTCAAGCGATGGGTAATAACTCATCGACGGAATCAGCAAAGCGTTTTTATAAATATGCACGTCCGTGGCGCTGGAGTTCAGAAGTCATTGTTGTACCTAGCTTAGAATCTGCTAAAAGTAGTACTCCTACAACTGACGGCGGTTTCCCAAGTGGGCACACTGCCGAAGCTGGCCGAAATGCAATTGCGATGGCGTATTTAGTGCCGCAGCGTTATCAGGAACTCGTTGCTCGCGGTATGGACCTTGGTGATTCACGTATTATTGCGGGCATGCATTCAGCGATGGATGTGATTGGCGGACGACTTCAATCTATTGCCGCAGATGTTGCAAACTTAAATGCCATGACTGCCGAGCAACGAAAAGAAGCTTATTTACAAGCTCAAACACAGCTCATGAAAGAGACCAATAGCTCAACGTTTGAATCATTTTATAGTTTGGCCAAAACACCTTATGACGCGAATGACCGTTTTGCCGATCTTGAAAAGTTAAAACAGCAGGTTAATCACTGGATGACCTATGGGTTTAATCAAATTGGCGATAAAACAAAAATAGCAACGGTGCCTAAAGGTGCAGAGGTTTTACTGGAAACTCGACTTCCTTATTTAACAGCCGATCAGCGCCGTGTAGTTTTGAAATCGACTGCTCTTGCTTCGGGTTATCCAGTCATGGATGACGTTGAAGGTTATGGCCGTTTAAACTTGTTTAGAGCGGGTGCAGGTTATGGCAGTTTTGATGGTGATGTAAATCTGACCATGGATGCGAGTTTAGGTGGCTTTAACCAATATGATCAGTGGAGTAATGATATTACGGGTGCTGGGAAACTGACCAAATCAGGTACAGGAACTTTAGCACTAACAGGAAATAACTCGTTTACTGGCGGTATTGATTTAAAACAGGGTGGTTTAGAAATATTGTCTGAGCATGGTGCAGGTCAAGGCGATATTTACATGCATGAAAATAGCCTATTAAAAACCAACTCAGCTAAAACAGTTACCATTGCGGGTAATCTAACTCAGCTTGCAGGAACCACATTCAACATCACGTTTAAATCGAATGTACTGCCAGCAGTTCAGGTGGCAAATACTCTTACCTTAAATGGAACATTGCAGCTTGTCACAAAAGACAATTTAGCAGCGGGAACTTATACGGTGTTATCGGCTAAAAAAGTCCAAGGCACCTACAAAAAAGTGACACTGAATGGCAAGGATATTACGCCAATCTATCAAAATAACAGCGTTAAGTTTACGGTGTTATAAGCGGAACTTGGATAACCCATATCCATAGTTAAAAGTAAGTTGGGCCACTCCAAATGTTTGATTAAACAATTTTAAAGAGTGGCCCGACTAACCGAAATGCTTAAATGATGGAAATAAATCTATCTACATGTGAATTTTACTATAAATAGATTTTACCTTTTCAGGACTAATTGCCAGCATGTGAATCGCGCCGTGAATCATTCCTTCCAACAAATGAAAGTTTACTTGAATACCAGCATCCCACAGTTTTTGAGCGTATCTTTCGCCATCATCCCGAACAGGGTCATATTCACAAACAAAAATGGTTGCATCAGGCAGTCCCTCTAAAGACTGAGCGAGTAACGGACTGATAAGTTCATTCTGTTTTTCACTTTCATCTTGCACATATTGATCCCAGCAATAAATCATTGTGGATGACTCCAAACCATAACCTTCGGCGTATTGGTCATAAGATTTGCTACTCATCGTGGCATCTAAGGCAGGATAGAAAAGAAGTTGATGGCTCATCTTAATTTCCGGATGTTGTTTTGCCATTAAACATGCAGCGGCAGCTATGTTTGCGCCCGCACTATCACCACCTACCGCCATACGGTTTGAGTCAATTCCAAACAGTGAGGCATTGTCATGGATATAGCGAAATGCCGTAAAAAAATCATTTAAAGGTGTGGGGAACTTAAACTCTGGCGCCAAACGATAGTCCACAGAAAATACAACTTGTTGAGTAGTTTCTGCTAATAACCGACACGAGCGGTCCCATGCATCTAAACTTCCAAGACACCAACCTCCACCATGCGCAAAAACTAAAGCAGACCGTTGCTCAGTGTTTTCGAGTGAATAGGGAACATAAACACGCACTTCAATTTCGGCACCATCAGAAACAGCAACATAAAAACTTTGTTGATAGCTTGCATCATGTTGAATACCTTGCTGATCAATAATGTCTTTGTTTACTTGCTCCCTAAGTTCTTGTAACGAGTTTACAGCCTGTGTGGTTGGTCTGGATTTAAGCCAGCTTTCAATTTCAGCAAGTAGAGGCATCGCTTTTTTCCTGCTGCAAGAAGTCTAAAATAAGTGAACTGAATGTTTCTGACTGTTCTTCCATAATGAAATGACCGCAGTCTTTTACAATCGCACTGGTTAAATGCCGTGAAACCTTTTTCATGGTTTCATAAGGGGCATTATCTGTAGCATGTTCAGCGCCTATGGCTAAAACTGGCATATCTAAACTTTTACTTTCTCTGATTTTATTTTGACGTATGGTCTCTGGAATAGAGCGATAATAATTAAAACCCGCCGTTAAACGACCCGGAATTTTATAGGCTTCAATATAAGTTTCTGTCGCAACTTTATCTTTGTGCCACGACCATTTATCAAACATATAATTTAAATAAGTATCTTCGCGGCCCGCGATTAAGGCTTCGGGTAAGTCAAGGGTTTGGTTAAACATGAAATGCCAAAGAAAGATATTTTCACTCGGCTCAACAAAAATAGGAGGTGCGGGCGCTAAACCCGGAATTACAGCTTCTGTTACCGCAAGACGAGTCACTGACTCAGGAAAGTCAGATGCAAGCGCATAGGCAACCCACATGCCAATGTCGTGACCAACAACAGAATAAGTTGGAGATTCAAGTTCAGTCATGAGCATCGATAAAATTTTGGCGATGCGCCCCGTATCGTAACTTCCATCCAGTGGAGCTGAATTTCCAGTTCCGGGTAAATCAACTGCGATGGCTTGATAACCTTGTTTTGCCAACTCAAGCATGACTTTGTGCCACGCGTACCATGTTTGTGGCCAGCCCGGAATAAGTAATACCGCTGGGCCTTCACCTAAGGTCACGTAGTGTAATTTTTTGCTCTCGATGTGAATGTAATGATGTTGGAATTGGTTATATGAGTTTTTATTGAATAATTGAGTTTTCATGTTGATCTCTTACGATTCCTTAAATCCCTAATAACTGATTAATTTGAGTCTGATTCACAGGGGCCGCAGCAAAGTCATCAAATACTTTATCGGTGACATGAATAATATTTTGCTTAATAAACTCGGCACCTTCGCGTGCACCATCGTCTTTATTTTTGAGGCAACATTCCCACTCTAATGTGGCCCAGCCTTCGTAGTCGTAATGCGATAACTTTGAAAAAATCGCTTTAAAATCAACTTGACCATCACCCGTAGAACGGAATCGAGCTGCTCGATTTCCCCAGCTTTGATAGCCGCTATACATTCCTTGACGGCCTGTTGGATTAAATTCAGCATCTTTAACATGAAACATGCGAATGAAATCTTTATAGATATCGATATATTCCACATAGTTCAGTTGCTGCAAAACAAAATGGCTTGGATCAAAAAGAATATGGCAACGTGGGTGGTTGTGAGTCCGCTCTAAAAACATTTCAAATGTAATGCCGTCATGCAAATCTTCACCGGGGTGAATTTCGTAGCAAAGGTTGACGTCTTGTTCATCACAAGCATTCAAAATAGGAAGCCAACGACGTGCTAACTCATCAAACGCCGTTTCGATGAGTCCTGACGGTCTTTGAGGAAATGGAAATACATAAGGCCATGCTAGCGAGCCTGAAAATGTCCCCATGTCTTTAAGACCTAAACGGGCAGAGGCTTGAATTGAAGCGAGCATTTGTTGCTTTGCCCACTCGGTTCTAGCTGTTGAATTGCCATGCAAATGAGATGGGGCGAAGTTATCGCACATTGAGTCATAAGCAGGGTGTACAGCCATTAACTGCCCAAAAATATGAGTCGTTAACTCACTAATTTTTAAGCCATGATTGTTTAAAGTACCTAATATTTCATCGCAATAATCTTGGCTTTCTGCTGCTAAATTGACATCAAACAAACGCTTATCCCAAGCAGGAAGTTGTACCGCTTCAAAGCCTTGGTTTGCTACCCAAGCAGCAATATCTTCTAAACGGTTAAAAGGGAAAACATCATCACTAAATTGAGCAAGATGAATACTAGGGCCTTTGATGGTTTTCATAATAAAACTTAATTAGTTGTCGATCGACAAACAATAGGCTGAATTATTGAGAAAAACAACTTTTTATTTGAAAATCAAAACAAAACAGGACTATTTTGAATAAATCTCATTGATTTATTTGTGAAAATATTTTTTTCGAATAATAATAAAAACACGTACTAAGTTTGATAAAGGGTCATTATGGCTGGCAGACCAAGAGAGTTTGATCGAGAAGAAGCCCTCGTAAAAGCGAGAGATTTTTTCTGGCTTCACGGCTATGAAGGCACATCAATGTCAGATTTAGTTGAGGTTTTGGGGATTGCCTCAGCTCGAATTTATAAAGCGTTTGGCTCCAAAGAGGCCTTGTTTAGAGAGGCTGTAAATCACTATGAAAAGAACGAAGGTAATTTCGCGCTAAATGCTTTAAAGCAAAAAAATATTAAGGATGCGATAAACCAATTATTTCAAGATGCACTAGCGCTTTACACGCAAACTAACCATTCCTATGGGTGCATGGTCGTGTCGGCAGCGAGTGTGCTAGGCGAAGAAAACCAAGCTGTTTTGGAGTGGATGAAAGCACAGCGTATTGCACGAGGCCAAAGTCTAGTCCAACGATTTTTGCAAGCAAAATCAGACGGTCAATTGGTCGCAGATGCAGACCCTAAAACTTTAGGGCAATATTACGCGCTCGTTCTCCATGGGCTATCTATTCAGGCAAGAGATGGATATTCGCAAGAAGAGCTGTCTCAAGTGATTCATTTTGCATTAAAAAATCTAGATCAATATATTGTAAGTGCTTAATTATGGGCATTAAAAGCTAACAGGAATTTCATAGGTTACAAATTCATATTTGGGGCCTGTAGCTTTTGAAACTACTTTGCCTCCCAAAGATTCTGCGATTTTTCGACTTGGAGTGTTAGCTTCAGCAACTGGATAAATAAAATAGTCTGGTTTAACAAATTCGACTGCCCACTTAGCGACTGCTGATATAGCTTCTCTTCCATACCCATGAAAATGATAATCCTCGCGTATCCATATGCCTAACTCTGGATGAGGAGTCTGCATACGATGTAGGCCAACAAGACCTATAAATATTTGAGAATGTGTCTCTCTTATAACAAATATAATTTCAGAGCCAGCTTTGAAGTTTTTTAACCAAGCATTCCAAGTTTCATCAAACTCATGTCTCGGTTGAGGGTCCCACGCCATATAGCGTGTTAGGGTTGGTGTAATACAGCTGTAAATTTCATCTGCATCTTCTGCTGTAAATGGTTTTAAATTAAGCCTTTGAGTAGAAATGTTCACTTCAAGCAAACTCATAATGGTCCTTATATAAATCAATTAAATTTAATTGTTATCAAAAATATATTATTCATATTAGCGATAAATAGTGAATAAACTCTCACCAATAATAGCGATTTGGCATTACGTAAATATTTTATAAACCAAATTTTAACGAGCTTTTTATTTTTCAAACATACGTTCAGACAAGAAATTAACAAATGCCCGAACTTTCGGGGAGGGATGTTTACTTGCAGGCCAGAGTATATTAAATACGCCAGTTCTATCGATAAACTCGGGTAATACTTGAACCAGTTGATTGGTACTCAACAATTCCTTGATAGAAAAGTCAGGCAGGCAAGCAATTCCTCGACCTTTCAGCGCAAAACAAAGCCGTGTCTCAATATTATTACAAATCATCGATATTGGAAGTTGCAAGTCAGGTTCGTTTTCAGTTGTTTTTAAGGGCCATTTCTCAAGCTTACCGCTATGGGAAAATCGATAATGTAAACAAGAGTGTTCTAATAAATCCGCTGGTACTATTGGAGTTCCGCGTTGAGTTAAATAGGCTGGAGAGGCAACCAGTAGTTGTCTAAAAGTTCCTAGTTTCAAGGCTTTTAAGCGTGAATCTGTTGGAATGCCTGTCCGAACAACAGCATCAAATCCTTCTTCAATCACATCGACCAAGCGGTCTGTAAAATCAAGATCTAATTCTATTTCTGGATATTCCTGCATAAAGTCACCCAGTACAGGTAATACCAGTGAACTCACTAAGGGTAAACTTACACGTAACCGTCCTTTAGGAGACTTGATCGCTTGCGATAACTCCATTTCCGCTGCTTCAATTTCAGCCAGTATGCGTCGACTACGTTCTAAAAATAATATTCCCTCAGCAGTTAGATTAATACTACGTGTATTACGATGAAAAAGCCGTACACCAATCTTTTCTTCAAGGCGAATCAAGCTTTTACCAACAGCAGAAGCAGAGATTCCTAATGAACGCCCGGCTGCCACAATACTTCCAGTCTCAGCGATTTTAACGAATACGGTAAATCCATTCAGGCTATCCATTCTTTTCTCCTTATTGCGGAACAAAACTTCCGTATAACAAGGAACTATAACCGACTTTTTCTTTAATAGGAGTCTTCCTAGTATATAAATCTCGAATATGAAAAGAAGTTTTTAATATGAATTCCAAAGCGTTTGAATCAAGTACTACAGTTCCATCGACCTCTTTAAGTCTAGTTCAAAATGTTGTTCAAAAAGCTATAGACAATAATCAGTTAGTAGGGGCTGCGGTTATTGTGGCTCAACATGGGAAAGTTATACACCGTGAAGCATTAGGACTATCTGACCGAGAACAATCAATATCCATGACCATGGACACTGTCTTTCGCTTAGCGTCAGTGAGCAAGGTTATTGTTTCAACGGCTGCTTTAGTTTTAGTTGCTCAAAATAAATTGAATTTAGATGAGTCGATTCACCACCAATTGCCATATTTTCAGCCTAAATTAGAAAATGGAAAGTTTGTTCCAATTACGCTACGTCAACTTCTTAGTCATACGGCAGGTTTGGGCTATCGGTTTCTTGAACCCGATAACGGTGGCGCATATTCACAGGCAGGTGTATCTGATGGCATGGATTCATCCAATATTAGTTTGGAGGAAAACTTACGTCGAATTGCTACCGTACCTTTACTTTATGAACCAGGGAAAGGATGGGGATATTCTTTGGCAACCGATGTATTAGGTGCATTAATTGAAAAAGCTTATGGCAAGCCCTTAGATCAAGCAGTTAAAGAATTAGTCACTGATCGATTGAAAATGAACAAGACTGGTTTCGCTGTACCAGATCACCAACATGTAGCAACTGCTTATGTGAGTGATCGTCCTGAACCTCATGTTTTATTAGAAGAAGAGGTGGTTTCACCATTTGAGGGATGTGTAGGAATTAATTTTAGTCCTCGCCGTATTTTTAATTCGCAAGCATTTTTCTCAGGTGGAGCGGGAATGTCTGGAACTATTGAGGATTTTTTTAGCTTATTAGAAGCTCTTCGTCAGGAAGACTCATTATTTTTACCCACTGAGTTAATTGATGAAATGACAAGAGATCAAACGGGTGGTTATGAGTTACCAAATGCACCGGGCTTTGGTTTCGGTCTCGGGTTTTCAGTACTCAGAAACGCTCAGCAAGCATTATCACCAGAGTCAGAAGGAACATGGCGTTGGGGCGGAGCTTACGGTCATTCATGGTTTGTCGATAAAAAACATAATCTGAGTGTGATTGCATTTACAAACACACTTTATGAAGGCATGTCTGGAAAGTTTGTTACAGAGCTACGTGATGCAGTTTATAAAGCGATAGGAGTAGTCGAATGAACAGCTCACATTCAAATAATCGGTTACCTATCGTTCCCTTACTCATTCTTGCTATGGGAGCGTTTGTTACGATTTTGACAGAAGCTTTACCTGCGGGGTTATTACCTCAATTAGCTTTGGGTTTAAATATTTCTGAACCTTTAGCGGGACAAACAATCACGATATATGCAATTGGGTCTTTATTAACAGCCATTCCATTAACGAATGCTACCCAAAGTATTCGACGTAAACCTCTGTTATTAATTGCTCTAGCGGGTTTTGCTCTCACAAATCTAATTACAACGTTATCTACCAGTTATCTTTTAACAATGGTTGCCCGATTTTTTGCAGGTGTTTCAGCAGGCTTACTTTGGGCTTTGCTCGCTGGATATGCAACACGAATGGCGCCAGAACACTTAAAAGGACGTGCGATCGCGATAGCAATGTTAGGAACACCATTAGCTTTGTCTCTAGGTGTGCCAGCAGGTACTTACCTTGGTCAACTGTTCGGTTGGCGAATGGCTTTTGGTGTTATGAGTATTTTTGCGATTATTTTAGTGGTGTGGGGGAGCCTCACACTACCTGACTTTAAGGGGCAGGCTAAAGATAAACACATCTCTTTAAAACAGGTGTTCATTTTACCCGGTGTCAGACCCATATTATTTACGGTTCTAAGCTTTGTGCTTGCCCATAATCTGTTATATACCTACATCGCTCCGTTTTTAACACTTGCTGACTTAGCTAAAAATACGGACATTATTTTACTGATATTCGGCTGTTTATCATTATTCAGTATCTTCATTACAGGCGTGTTAATTGACCAACATTCACGACTATTAACGCTCTATAGCATTATATTATTTGGATTTTCTGCACTTTTACTGGCAGTCATGGGTAATCAGGTGGTTCCTGTTTATGTGGCAATTGCGATTTGGGGCGTCGCATTTGGTGGCGCTGCAACATTGTTTCAAACAGCTTTGGCGAAAACGACAAATGATATGGCTGATATTGCTCAATCGATGTTAGTCACAGTTTGGAATATTGCGATTGCTGGCGGGGGAATTATTGGTGGCTTTTTACTGAGTAATTTTGGGATGAGTTCTTTCCCTCTAGTACTTTTAATATTGTTATCGATTACATTTATTGTGGTTTGGCGGGCGAAGCAATATGGGTTTCGCTAAAACGATATATTTCATTATGAAAGCATAACTCTACATATAAGGATTCCACCTTATATTGAGTTTTTAATTAATCGAACCTAGGATTTTAGTTGGTTCAGAATCATGTATATAGCCATTCATATGTAAGTACATGGTATTTTTAATAACTTCAATTTTCTTCTCATCAAAGCGATATTCTTTAGCTTTAAATTTACGGTGTCATAAGTTGAGTTTTAGTACTGAAAAATGACGGTAGTAAAATAGAAGAGTAAGTGACAAAGTTGGATTTCCATTTACTCCTTAAGGATTTTAAACTTTATATTTCACTCAACGTATCTTTAACAATTTTAAAGGCAGGGGACATTAACCGACGACTTGTATAAAACAAATAAAAAGGAGGTAAGGTAACAGCGTGTTGTTCCAATAAACTTACTAATTTTTTTTCTTCTAAAGCTGGTTTCACTAGAAAGTAGGGCAAATAAGCTACTGCGCAACCATCAAGTACAGCATCAAGCATTTCATCTAAACTGGTCATGACCAGTTGAACGGGGCCTCTAAAAAATACACTTTTATTTTTATCTTTAAACTCCCATGCCATTAAAGAGTTATCTGTTAAAAGACGAATATAGATGCCTTTGTGTTTTTTTAGATCGTCTACAGATTGCGGTGTTCCATACTTTTCTAAATATTCAGGTGAAGCGACCAATCGGAAGGGAATTTCTTTACTAATAGGAACCGCAATTAAATCTTTTTCTACCAAGTTTCCAACACGTACCCCAGCATCATATCCTTCTTTTGCAATATCAATTCGTCTGTTTTCGGAAGTCAGTTCTAAAGATATATCGGGATATTGTTTTACAAGCTTTTTAAGCTTTGGCCATAAATAATACTTAATGGTAAATGCATCGGCAGAAATACGCACATGACCACTTGGAAGGTCTTTCATCGAGCTAATTTGTTCTATCCCTAAGTCGATATTTTCAATGTTTTGACCAACGAGCTCAATAAGGCGCGAACCTGCTTCTGTAAGGGTGAGACTACGGGTAGAACGGTTTAATAACTTTATTCCTAACTGTGCTTCAAGATTATTAATACTCTGGCTTACAGCCGATTGGGTCACGCCCATATATGCCGCAGCTTTCGTAAAATTTTTAGTTTTTACTACTTCAGAAAATGTTTTTAAATCATTCAGATTAATTTTCATGATTCATAAGTTCTACTAATAGTTACAATCAGATTATAGCATCTAATCAAGTTAATCTTTGCTTGTTACTATGTTTTTCATGAAGTTCAACACAGGTGAGTCAACAATGAAAAATGTAAAAATCAAAGCACCTTATTGGGAAATCGCAGCAAATCTTCACTTCCCAGAAAATTTTGATGAAAGTATTCAATACCCAGCAATTATTAGTGGACACCCAATCGGAAGCTGTAAAGAACAAACCTCTGGAAATGTATACGGTGCAGCATTAGCAAAAGCTGGCTTTATTGTGATTGCATTTGATGCAAGTTTTCAGGGTGAAAGTGGCGGTGAACCACGTTCAACAGAAAACCCAGTACTTCGTGTAGAAGACTTCCGTTTAGTGACTGATTATTTGATGATGCTTAACTATGTCGATGAAAACCGAATTGGCGTATTAGGAATTTGCGGGGGCGGTGGTTATGCACTCAATGTTGCCATGACCGAAAAACGTATTAAGGCAGTTGCTACAGTAGACGCCGTAAATTTTGGTCGCTTGTCGAGAGAAGGCTTTAGCAATTGGAATCCTTTAGAGAAATTAGAGCTTATTGCAAAACAACGTACTGCCGAAGCTCGCGGAGAAACAAGAAGAGTCGATGATTTGCTGCCAAGTTCAGTTGAAGAAGCCAAAGCGGCTGGAATAACAGATATTGATGTACTAGAAGCAACTGACTATTACAAAACAGATCGTGGCTATCAACCAAATGGTGTTGCTAAAACATTATTTTCACATTCGGCTGTGGCAATCGGTTGGGATGCATTCCACCTAGCTGAAGTATTACTTACACAGCCTTTATTACTGATTGCAGGTGATAAGGTCGGTGGTTTTGGTTCATATCGAGACAGTTTGGAAATCTATGGTCGAGCACGTTCGCAAAATAAAGAGCTTGTGATTGTAGAAGGATGGTCTCACTACGATTTATATGACAAACCTGAACCAGTGGCACAAGCATTAGCAAAACTCATCCCATTTTTTCAAAAGAATATCTAAGTTAAGCCTATAAAGGAGCTAACCATGAATACAGTTAAATTTCAAAATTCAAATGGTCAAGATATTACCATTGCAGCAAATATTCACTATCCATCAAACTTTGATGAAGCACAAAAGTACGTAGCAATTGTTGTTGCTCATCCGGGTGGAGGCGTAAAAGAGCAGACCGCGGGTTTGTATGCGTCCAAGCTCGCTGAACAAGGTTTTATTGCAATTGCATTTGATGCAAGTTTTCAGGGCGAAAGTACAGGTTTACCTCGCCAGTTAGAAAATCCTTACATTCGCACAGAAGACATTAGTGCCGTGATTGATTATCTAACCACCTTAAGCTATGTCGATGAAAACCGTATTGGGGCAATGGGTATTTGTGCGGGCGGTGGTTATGCAGCAAATGCTGCAATTAATGACCGCCGTATTAAAGCAGTAGGTACGGTAAGCGCAGTGAATATCGGCTCTATGTTCAGAAATGGTTGGGAAAACACAGTTAAAGATGCAGATGCTATTCCATACATCCAAGCGGGTTCAGATGCGCGTACAGCAGATGCAAATAGTGGAAATGTTGCAACCATTCCGCTTGCACCTTTAAAAGAAGAAGATGCACCGAATGAAGAGCTTCGTCAGGCGTGGGAATATTACCATACGCCAAGAGCTGAGCACCCTAACTCACCAGGGGTTGCAACAGCCCGTAGCTTAACTCAGATTATTACTTACGATGCTTATAACAAAGCCGAAGCTTTCTTAACTCAACCATTAATTGCAATTGCTGGAAGTGTTGCAGGTAGTAAATGGATGAGTGAAGACCTAATTCAGCGCGCTGCAAGTCAGGATAAAACTTTACATATTGTTGAAGGTTCAAACCACATGGAGTTATATGACATTTCTAAATATGTAAATGAAGCTTCGAGTGTACTTGCTGATTTCTTTAAAATGAAATTGTAAAATTACCACTATTCATTTAATAAAAGCCCGCTAATGGGCTTTTATTATTTAAACGGAATTTGCTCATTTTATTGAAAAAGCAATATTGCTTTAGACAGAAAATACCTATTTATAAACCAAACTTTAATAATAACTTCCTCATTATTTAGCCTTACTTTTTTAATGATCTAATTTAAAACAAATGTCATTTTGCGTGCTTGACTGTAAAAAGGTTGGGCACTATCCTTTGCCTGCTGGCCACATTGCCAGTCGGTTTTAGCAGACCGTGATGAAAGATCGCATCAGAGTTATTCCGTCTGAGGGATACTCTTATGTGTAAACTCCTAGTCTCCTCCCGTAGCGGTAGGACGGGAGAGGGACACCTTCGGGTGTGCTGGTTATATCTTTCACCAGTCTGCTAACCCTCTTCCGTTCTGCCACCATAATTTTAATGTCTGGTAGAACTCCCAATAAAAAGGAGTTGGCTTTGCACATCCATTATTTCTTGGCAGCCTTTGCCAAAAGCTATAACGACACAACTTAAACATGTAAAGCAGTTTGATAGCTATTAAGCTTTTCAGACTTTAATTCGGCTTAACCAAAAACTTAATCAACAATAAAACTTGAGATGTGCCAAGCACAGTCTTTACGGGCTTTGCTATGCCTTTTTTTCTCCCGAAAATGGCAACGGTTTTTTATATCTCATTTATATACAAAAATAATTTTTTATAACGGTAAAAATATGCCACATTCAGATCTCCCATTTCGTGCTTTAAGCGTATTGCACACTTCCCGCTATCTTTTTAATAAATACGGCTTTCACAATGTTGGGGTAGACCGAATTGTTGAGTCGGCAAAAATCCCAAAAGCGACTTTTTATAACTACTTTCACTCAAAAGAAAGGCTAATTCAAATGAGCTTAACCTTTCAAACAGATGGCCTTAAACAAGAAGTGATTTCAATCATTCATGTCCAAAAAGAATTAACTCTAGTTGAAAAACTCCGCAAGATTTACTTTTTACATGCCGATTTAGAAGGGCTTTACCATTTGCCGTTTAAAGCTATTTTTGAAATTGCGAAAACGCATCCAAAAGCCTATCAGACCGTAGTTGACTACCGAAATTGGTTTATTAATGAAATCTATAAACTGCTTTTAACAACGAATGAAAATGCTTCAAAACAAGATGCACACATGTTTTTGTTTGTGATTGATGGAGCCATGGTTCAGCTTTTAGACCCCAATAAACCAGATGAAAGAAAGCGCTTGCTTGAGTATTTTTTGCTGGGGTTTGGGTGATTTTTTTGATTATTTAATAGCCTAAGCGTTTAAGGGTTATATGTCATTTTTAGACAAAATTGATGTCATTAGCACACAAGTCAAGCCAATATAAATATGTTGAAATCAGATTTATCAAATGGGACTGAAATAAATGAGTAAGCCTAAAGTTATCGATATTTATTAAATATAATTTATTAATTTGTGGTGGAGGAGATTCAAAAACTATCAGAGTTAATAAATATTAAATTGAGCTAGAAATAATCATTATGCCAAGTTTTTAATTATAAAAATATAAAACTTGGAAAGTGATTAATTATATTTAAAGGAAAGAATTCTATGTATATATCTAAACAAGGATGTATAGGTACACTCGTGCTTTTATATAGCATAAGTGCAAATGCAGAAGTTAGCCTAAAAGATAATTTTAAGTTTACAGCTAATTTTATTGATTTAGCGATGTATAGCCAAGAAAGTAATGTAGATGACAATTTTACTAATTCAGCAGGTTTATTTCTAAATACCGAAATTAAATTGGCGAATGAAAATTATGATTTTGGGGTTCTAAAAGCACAATATGTGTTTAATGGTTTAAATGATGATGCACAGCTAAATACCTCAAACAATTGGTTTGGTGGAGTAGGAAGTTATGTCGGTGGAGCAATTGCTGCCAATGATTTGGCTTCATCCCAACTCAGTTTGCTGACTTGGGATAAGTATTGGAGTGATAAGAAACTCTATACTTCCGTTGGGCGTACCAATCTAAGACGATATTTCCTCTATAACAATTGTCAAAATATCCTGTTATGTACTGACCCGATTAAAGGCGCAATGGGTTCATTACCGACTAACTATGCGTATTGGGGCGGTTATGCCAAATATAATTTATCAGACCATATCTATATGCATGCGGGAGTTTTTGAGGTCAACACAGATGATTATGTCTATAAGAAAAAAGGATTAGATTTTTCCTTTCATCATCAGCTAGGTTACAGCCAAGTATATGGTGTGGGATATAAAGATAAAAATAGTAAAGCAGAGTTGTTATATTTTTATAATAATTCTGAATATCGTAATGCATATACTCAAGAAAAATATGATGGTACAGATGGTTTAAATTTTAGATTTAATCATGATTTTAATAATCAAAATATTCCAACTGTATTTGGTGCTTACTCATATATTGATGAGAAAAACCAGCCTTATAAAAATTATTGGGAACTCGGTTTAAGTTACAAAATCAATCAAGGTAAAAATCATTTAGGTGTGAAGTTCGGTCAGTCCCAACTCAATGATGATTATGTTTTAATGACAGAAAAAATTAATGGTAATAATAATAAAACAACCTCTTTTCTTTCTTTAGATACCGATATTAATTACAAACGTCTGACTCTAAGCCCATTCGTACAATACATCTGGAATCCAGATAACTACTACCGCTCTACAGGAAAAGCCTTCAATAGCAATGTGATTGTCGGTTTAGTCACTCAAATTAAGCTCTACTAAGGGAAAAAAAGATGAAGATTACAAAAATGAGCCTACTGTTTACTGGTCTATTCGTCAGTAGTGTCGCTTGTGCTGAATATAGCTGTCAGCAGTTGGAACTAAAGGACTGTCCAACGACCGTGGATAAAAAATTACCTGACCCACATGATATGTTGACATGGACGCAGCAGCAAAGGGTGGTGGGCTTTCGAAATACATTCCGCAGTTATGATGGCAGTGTTTTTCGCCCTGATAAGAAAAACGTGCTTGCGCTACCAAAATTAAAGAACAGCATTAAAAATAAAGATATCCATTACTCGGTAGATGGCAAAAATTATAATTTAAATGACTACTTAAAAAATCAAAGTGTTGCAGGTCTGATTGTATTAAAAGATGGCAAAATTGCTTATGAGTATTACGGACAAGGGAACAATGAAACGACTTTATGGACTTCTCGTTCAGTAGCAAAGTCTATTGTAGCAACATTAATTGGAGTCGCTATTCAACAAGGTAAAATCAAATCGGTAGATGATCCAATCATTCAATATTTACCTGATTTAAAAGGAACTGCTTGGGAAAAAGTATCCTTAAAACAGCTTTTGCAACACACCTCAGGTGTTGAATGGAATGAAAACTATAAAGATCCAAATTCAGATTTTGCAAAAATGACCTATTGTGAGGCAGCTAATAATCCCGATGCTTGTGTCTATAAAAATGTGAAAAACCTGAAATCTAAATATGAACCGGGAACGGTATGGTCATATAGCACAGGTGGGGCATATTTGGTGGGTAAAGTCTTAGAAGCTGCTACACATGAAAATATTGCTAAATACCTACAAGATAACGTCTGGAAACGGGTAGGTATGGAGCGAGAAGGTGTTTGGCAATCTTATACCCGTAATCAAGTTGACATGGGTGGACATGGGTTTAATGCAACGTTACGTGATTATGCGCGTTTCGGACAATTTATATTGAATGATGGGCGCGTTTCTAATGGAGACAAAATGCTACCCGAAGGTTGGACTACACAAGCGACCAAATGGAATCAAGCGAAAGGCTCTGTCTCAGAAAACTACCCAAAAGGCATATATGGTTTTCAATGGTGGAATTCACATGCCAAAAAAGGTTCGCCATTAAGCACACAAAATTCTGATGAAACTTTCTGGGGACTAGGTATTTTTGGGCAGATGTTAGCCATTAACCCTAAAGACAAGATTGTTATGATGCAGTGGAGCACATGGGAAACCGCGATGCCTTCTGCTGAGCTTGATAATGAAAAAAGTTTATTTTTTAATGCGGTAACTCAGCATCTTACCGAGCAAAAATAAGCATTTTTTCTATAGCTTAGATTGTCATGAAATTTTAACTTGATATTTAACAAGGGTAATTTTAGAATCCGCCCAACTAATTTTTAGGAGCTTCAATGTGAGTACTTGCTCGAGTGACGGTAGTCGATCGGTAATAGTCTAAGTATCCACTGAAGTCCTGACAGACCTCTTTTTGTGGATGCAAGAAGAGGTTTTTTATTTTCATCTTTTCATTTCTATTATGAACCCATGATTTATTCATGACGGGTTGCAGTACTTGCATGTGCTCCATGACTTATGGGAGTGATGCCAGTGTTATTTACTTTAAAGAAACGCTCACTTATTTCTGGTTTCTGTTTATTCGCATTATCTAACGCTAGCCATAGTGGACGACCAATGGTTGTTGACGATGCTGCTCTTGTTTCGCCAAAAACTTGCCAGCTAGAAACATGGGTACAGCATAATCCTGACAGCAAAGAATATTGGGCGACACCAGCCTGTAATTTGGGTGGCAATTTTGAATTTGCTGTAGGGCTGGGAAGAGTGAACGATGATGCTGAGCACGTCAGCTATGCAACTTTTCAAGGTAAAACCTTATTAAAACCTTTAGAAACGAATGATTGGGGAATCGGCTTTTCTTTTGGTACTCAAATTAACACCAAAGATTCTTCAAAAAAAGATTGGACGGTCAACGTTCCTTTAAGTCTTTCTACATTAGATGATAAGTTTTTAATCCATACCAACCTTGGTTGGTTACGTGAAAATACTACGCATAAAAATCAAACTACGTGGGGAATTGGAACCGAAACACAACTTGCTCATCCATTAACGCTCACTGCCGAAGTATATGGTAATGACCGAAATGATGCCTTTTACCAAACAGGTTTTCGATACATGGTCTATAAAGACCTTGTGCAATTAAACGCAAGTTATGGCAACCAAATGTCTCATCACGATAATGCTTTTTTCTCCATCGGATTTGTATTTCTAACACAGCCATTTTTACCTTAATGGTTATATGTATCTAAACCTATCAATAAATGTGACAGAATCTAACTTTTTATATCATGTAAATACCGCTATCTTGTTTGGACTTGAGCACTTCCTTTTGAAGTGTTCGTCTTTTCGTTAGTTTTTTAGGTATTTAAAAAATGAATAAAATGCACGTAACTTTAGCGGTCATTATTGGTTTAATTGTTGGTGGTGTAATAGGCGCTCTCGGTTACTCTAAAACTGCTGCACGTTATGACGCGATGACTACAGCCTGTGTCATGGTAAATCAAGCGGTTGAACATGGCATCTTGAAGCCAGAACAAGTGAAAGAGCTTGGTGAGCTAACAGGCCAAAGCCTTAAAAAAGATTATGAGTCAGTTGCATCCAAATTTAAATTCTCTGAAAAGCAATTAGGTAACGCATCTGAAGGTTCTAATTGTAGTCAGTTTATTGTTGGGGTAAATGCCGCAAAATAACCATTAGAAAGCCCACAGTTTGTGGGCTTTTTTGATTTCATCATTTATAATTTTCACAATACTTTTATTAGAATTTAATTATGCTTATTGTTTTTATTATCTTAGCGGTCTTCTTGGTTCTTGCACTTTTAACTAAATTTACTAAATAAAATTCTATATGTTTGTACTTTCTAAAACCTGCTTGTAATAGACTATGATCGGCTACAAGATCAACTGAACATATTGTTTACAGACTGCTATAATAATGATCAAAGCAAAATCTAAGCTTGCTCTAAAGGCAGGCTTTTTATATGTGCAAGCAAATCTACTCGGAAATATGAAACGTTATTTAAAACAAATTGAGTCAACTACTTCCACTTGGACCACAGAGCAAGACTGCTTCTTGATAGAAAATAATTTTCTTTCAATTCAGGAACTCATCGAACAGTTACCTTTTTCTGAAGAAGAAATACGAGTGCGCCGAGCTGTTCTTGGTTTAGTTAGACGGGATAAGCAAATGAAAACATATTAATTTTATCAAATGGTAAAAAATAATATGAAAGTAAATATTTCTAATTATCTCTATTCAACCATTCATTTTGCGGATGAGTTATCAAAACCATAATTTTTTTAGGTATTTTTATGGTGCAATTTACATAAACAACTAATTACTTACAAACCACTCCAATAAGGATACCTTTAATTACACTACTTTAAGCATAATCAAAGACAGAAAACATTCATAGATCAGCACTTTATAACAATAGTACGGAGAGAGGTTAATGCCAAAGTATCTAGCTGTAGCCGAAAAGGTTTATAAAAATATTAAAAAAGATAGCTTATTCACTGATGACATTACTCAGAACCTTAACTGTTTAATTAGTCAGATTCGAAAAGCCATCAAGGGAACAGAGTTTAAGCTCAAATACAACTATATAGACTTTGAAGAAAACTTAACGAAACCGTTAAGTGAGTGCAAGGTCCAGATTGATTTGAGTGTTATGCCGAAGTTCGCAAATGAAGGTGAGTATCTTCTTTGGTTAGCTGGTTTTATTGAGCGAATCACAGAAGGGGGAAAACCTAAATTACCACCAATTTCGCATTTTTTGCCACCAGGTTTTAAGATGTCGAAAGATACGTTTCCTGTGACTGTTGCTCCTGTAAAAGAAGAGCATGCAGACATGATTATCAATTATTTTAAATCTGAGGATTTTATTAAAACTAATAAAACTCCTTCATAAAAGAATATAGAAGTGAACGTCCACCTTGCTTCTATATACTGCTGCTTTTAAGTTCAGCGACCGCCTTCTGGGGCGGTTTTTTTTGTCTAAAAATCACTCATAACTCAATTTTCTTATAATTAAATTCAAATTTAAGAAAATATTAAATGTATATAAATGTGCCTATTTTTGGTGTTTTGTAATAAATAACAATGGTTTAACTTTGTTTGTTGATAAAGGAAAAGATACATTTTTCACATAACCCATGTGCCAAGTAACGCAATTAAACATTTAGCTGTACATAATCTTTAAAAAAAGAGAGTGTGAATAAGATGAATGAAAACGCAGAGCTTATAAAATATATAGACGTTGCTGAAAACGTCTATGAACGTGTCTATGAGAACAACCAAGTTTCAAATAATTTGATTGTTAACCTTAACCGCATTATGGCGGAAATAAAAAAGCAGGCCGAAGAAAAAGACCTAAAGTTGAAATATAAATCGATCGATTTTGAATATTGCTTGAGCTTACCTTTGGCAGATCGAGATATTAAAATTGACCTTAGTTTGATTCCTCACTTTGAACACCGTGATGAATGCATTTTATGGTTAACTAACTTTATTGGAAAAATTAGTGTGCCTAAAAAGATGACAAGACAAAAACTAACTTTTCATTAAATTTTTTAGACTTAAATAGATAGGGTTGCCATCTAAAAGGCTTTTTTGAAAAATATAGAATAGATTACTCTGTTTGCTTCTATGCATGGACGAAAAAATTAACAGCATCTGGGCTTAAACAGTTATGCTTTATTGCAGATCGACATTTCATAATTAGAAAATGACATAGAGCACTTTAAAATGAAAAAGCTTGCAATAACCTTTGCTGTTTTGGTTCAACTATCAACCTATGGCTTAGCCAATGATTCTACGGGTTACGTCGGTACAGGTGGGATTCAATATCTCAAAAATTCGCAGATTGCTATGCAAAGCGAAGATCTATTTATTAGTAAAAAACGAATTAAAGTCGACTACCTCTATAAAAACCTAAGCAATAAAGACATCACTGAAACGATTTTATTTCCGTTACCACGTATTGATAATTTCTTTGAGTCTGACTTTGCTCACACCGAAGAGCTTTTAAAAAGTTTTAAGATTGTGGTGGATGGTAAAAATATTAAACCAGAAATGCACGTGCGAACGTTTATTCAAAAAGATGAGAAATCCCCTCTGATTGATGCAACGGATGAGTTTAAGCAGTGCGGTTTTAGTGAAAAAGACATGCTTAATCCGTGGCTACGTAATAACGATGATTATGAGTATTATGTAGATAAGTTAAAGAAGTGTAATAAGCCACAAATACAGAAAATTTTAGCCAATTTTAAAAAAGATGATGTGATTCCGTGGTCATCTCAAGTGATCTATAGTTGGAAACAGACCTTTAAAGCAAATAGTTTGACTAAAATTCAGCATGAATATAAACCTTTGGTGGGTGGTTCTGTTGCTCTCTATCCAGACGAATATAACCAGCAATTTTGTATGGATAAACAATTTAAGCAGGGCTTAAAAAAAGCCAGTTCAGAGAATTCGCCTTTTAGTGCCCTGGGCTATATTTTGACGACGGGTGCAAATTGGGCAAAGCCGATTGAAAACTTTAAGCTCACCATTGAGCGTGATAAAGACGAACTGGTTTCCTTTTGTTGGGATGGAGAAGTTAAAAAGATTAGCCCAACTCAATTTCAAATGACAAAAACCAAGTTTGTACCAAAAAAAGACCTCGATATTATTTTTGTCAAAGTTAAATAAGCTCATACAAACTCTAAACTGTATAAAATTGCATCAGTCTTGATTGTGTGACATAACTTAATGATGGCACATAATAACAAGAGGATGCCGCAATGTTGTTTAAGGGAAAAGTGGCTGTCATTTTTGGAGGTAGTGGTGCAATTGGCACTGCAATTGCGAAGGTTTTTGTTCGTGAAGGTGCACATGTTTATTTGTGTGCAAGAGATATAAATAAACTTCAAAATATTGCGGCACAACTACAAAAACATGAAGACGTAGTACATACCGTTAGTGTTGATGTGTTAGACAGTCAGTCAATAAATAATACCGTGGCTCAAATTACTCAAGATACAGGTGGGCTCGATTTAGTCATCAATGCGACCAGTTTTATACATAATCAAGGCAAAGAAATTTTGGAATTAAACCTTGATGAGTTCGTTGGGGGAATAAACCCATTTCTAACGGCGCAGTTTAATATATCTAAAGCTGTGGTGCCTTTTATGGGTGGTGATCGTGGCGGAACAATGATTTCAATTGTGGCACCTTCAGCTCGGATGGCAATACCGGGCCATCTAGGGCATATTGTGGGCTGTGCCGGAATCGAAGCTTTTATTAAAGCACTGGCTAGTGAGCTAGGGCCTAAGAATATACGAGTACTGGGTGTTCGCTCACATGCAATTGTTGACGCTGTTCAAGCTGGTTCATACACGCGTGAATTATTTGAGTCAAAAGCACAGGCAATGGGGCTCAGCATAGGACAATGGCTAGAGGGGGCGGCTCAAGGCACTATGCTAAAACGGCTACCAACACTTTCACAAGTTGCAGAAACTGTCGCTTTTCTTGCATCGGAGCATGCGAACTCAATGACGGCAACAGTGGTAAACATGACCGCTGGTGCAATAGTTGATTAGTACTGAGCTTGATATCAATGATAAAGATTTAAATCGATTTAAATAAAAATGAATAAATGGCTAGCCTAATCAGGCTAAGAACTCACATACTATAAAAGTAAAGGAATTTTGAAGACAGGATGAAACGTGAATTTAAAGAATCTTGAAGCATTTTATTGGGTTGTGACTTTAAATAGCTTCAATAAGGCTGCGACTAAATTGCAAACTACCCAGCCTGCGGTATCTCAAAAAATCACATCTCTTGAAAATGAATTAGGCTTTAAAGTTTTAGATCGAAACTATCGGCAGTTTAAACCGACTCATAAAGGCTTAACTTTATTTAAGTACGCCGAAAAATTTATGCGCCTAGAAACCGATCTGGTCGCAGAACTGACCGAAAACCAGCACCTGACTGGCACCATTCGTTTAGGCGTTTCCGAAACCATTGTTTATACGTGGTTAGTTGAATATATCGAAAAGGTTCAACAAGAGTTCCCAAAAATTTCAGTAGAAATTGTGGTAGACCTGACACCGAACTTACAAGAAGGTGTTCGGACAGGCGATTTAGACATGGCTTTTTTGCTTGGACCAACGCTGGCTTTTGAGTGTATTGAACAGGCCTTGTGTGACTTTGAATTAAGTTTCTTGGCGTCACCTTCCTTTAAAGGCGGTGTAGCTCAAATGTCTTTTAAAACTTTAATGTCACATACCATTTTAACTTACCCCAAAATTACCTATCCCTATAAAGAATTGAAAGCCAGAATGAAAGAACAAGGAATTGATGAACCACTCTCAATTACCAGTTATTCATTAGCGACTTTATTGCGTTTAGCTGAGCAGGGCCTAGGTATTGCTGTCGTGCCGACCTTAACGGCGCTAAAAGAAATTACCGACGGACGACTAGAAATATTAAATACACCCATTCAGTTAAAGACGTTTCATTTCACCTCAATCTACATTCAAGGAAATGATGTTGCTTTGAAAGAAAAACTAACTGAAGTTGCTGTTAGGGTGTCGGAAAGTGCCATGAAAAGCCTCAATGAGAAAATCCAAAAATAAGCGATATTTTTATTTCGCATAAAATATTTTTTCTTATTTTAAATAGGCTGCTTGTATGCAAAGTCATAAAAGCAGCTTATCTCTTTCAATAAGTAAAACTTATTCTGCTTTTTTAATAAAATATAAACCATTTAAAATCAAATGCTTGAGTTTTTAATTTTATGTAAAAAGTCTTATTGTCCGTAGGGTTTAGCTATGTTTTTATTTTAGATACAAGATTTGATCACCGATTGTGCTGATTGGGGAACAGGGAATCTTTGTCATTTTAAAGGATTAAAGAATATTGTTTGGGAAAAATGATGTTCTTGGTTCAACCTGAAAATAGCGTTGTTAAGCTCAAATGGATGAGGAACGCATTAATATGTCTTTACTGAAATCTTCTTTTTTATCAGATCGCCAATGGGCCATTGTAGCCTCAATCTTTATGATGGCGACCTCTGCAATGGGGCCAGGATTTTTAACCCAAACTGCTGTATTTACAGTCAAGTTAGGTGCAGCATTCGGCTTCGCAATTTTAGTTTCCATTCTGATTGATTATGTAGTTCAACAAAATATTTGGCGAGTGGTCACACTTACTCAAATGCGTGCATCAGATATTGCCAATAAAGCATTACCGGGTAGTGGTTATTTACTGGCGTTTCTGGTGATTTTGGGCGGTTTTTTCTTTAGTGTTGGTAATATTGCAGGTGCAGCTTTAGGTTTAAATGCACTTTTTGGTCTAGACACAAAATGGGGCGGCATTTTAAGTGGTGCGTTAGCCATTTTGATTTTTGCATCAAGAAAAGCAACGCTTGCCATGGATAAAAGTATGATCGTGTTGGGATTGCTTAAAATCCTACTGATTATTATTGTTGCCGTTATTGTAATGCCTCCAGTTGGGCAAGCTGTACATCAAACCTTTGCTCCAGATCAGATCGACTTTGCCATTATTACCACCATCGTTGGCGGTACAGTTGGTGGCTATATCTGCTATGCAGGTGCCCATCGTTTACTCGATAAAGGTGCTGTTGGCCCTGAAAATATTGATGAGGTTGCTAAAGCTGCGACCAAGGGCATTATTGTTGTCGGCATCATGCGCTACGTGTTGTTTTTAGCGTTTTTAGGTGTGGTGGTGAGTGGTGCAACGATTGATTTAGCCAGCCATGACGCCAATCCGGCAGCTCAAGCATTCCAATATGCAGCGGGTACATTTGGTTTTAAATTATTCGGCTTAATTTTCTGGGCAGCAGGGATTAGTAGCACTATTGGCGCAGCGTATACTTCAGTGTCATTCTTTACTGCATTTAAAAAGAACTTAACACCAAAACAAACTAACTATACGACCATTACCTTCATTGCATTAGCTTTATTGCTTTATGTGTTATTGGGTGCAACTCCAGCAGGTCTACTCATTTTCGTCGGTGGTTTTAACGGTTTGGTGTTGCCAATTGGTCTTACAATTTTTGTGTATGTTGCTGCGTGTCGTAAAGATTTAATGGGTAATTACAACTATCCAAAATGGTTGCTTATTTTGGGTGGATTAACATGTCTGTTAACGTGGTGGATGGGCTATATGTCGTTTACGACAGTATTTAACTATTTGACCAAGCTTTAAGCCAGACTGCGTGAAGTAATAAAGGAATAATGCCATGTTTGTAGATTTAAATAGTGATTTGGGTGAAAGCTTTGGTTCATGGAAAATGGGTAATGATGACCAGATTTTGCCTGTCGTGACCAGTGCCAATATTGCGTGTGGCTTCCATGCTGGCGACCCACTTGGCATCTTAAAAACGGTTCGTAAAGCAGTGGAGCTTGGTGTGAACGTTGGTGCTCATGTGTCTTATCCAGACCTTGTAGGCTTTGGCCGCCGTAATATGGATTTGTCCCGTGACGAGCTGATTGCCGATGTACTTTACCAAATTTCTGCACTCGATGGCTTGGCTAAAGTGGCAGGTTCAAAAGTGCAATACGTTAAACCGCATGGCGCGCTTTATAACACCATTGCACATGACCAAGCTCAAGCAGCCGCAGTGATTGATGCGATTAAAATGTATAACCCTGAACTGGTTTTAGTAGCTTTGGCTGGATCGAACTTAGTCGAGCAGGCACGTGCGGCTGGCTTAAAAGTGGTATCTGAGGCATTTGCAGACCGTGCTTATAACAGCGATGGTTCATTGGTTTCCCGCCGTCTAGAAGGTGCGGTTTTACATGACTCAGCATTTGTTGCGAGCCGTGTGGTGTCTATGCTTAAAAATGGTGGGGTCGAGTCAATTGACGGTGTCTTTACGCCAATTCAAGCCGACACCATTTGTTTACATGGCGACACTGACGGTGCGCTTGAGATGTCGGCAGCTATTAAAGCCGAGCTTGTAAAAAACAATATTGAAATCCGCCCGTTTGTAAACAAAGCATAAGGATGAGCACAATGTATAAGGATATTAAAGTCGACCCAGCTCAGCTTGAAGCCGCTTTAGATGCGCGTTTAAAAATCCGTGCAGGTTTTGATAAACCAACAGCAGGCATGGCTGCGGGCATGACGCAGGTCAACATGATTTCGGTGCCAAAAGAGTGGGCATATGACTTTTTACTCTATGCACACCGTAACCCGCAAAGCTGCCCAGTGCTTGATGTACTTGAAGAAGGTATCTACGCAACTAAGCTTGCGACAGACTCAGACATTCGAACTGACTTCCCGCGTTATCGCATTTGGAAAGATGGCGAAATGGTCGATGAAGTGACTGATGCGAGCGAGATTTATAACGCGCATCCTGATTTGGTGACTTTCTTAATTGGCTGTAGTTTTTCGTTTGAAACCGCTCTGCAAGAAGCAGGTATTGAAGTTCGCCATATTCATGACGATACCAATGTGCCGATGTATTTGAGCAATATTCAGTGCGAACCAGCAGGGCGTATTTCAGGAAATATGGTGGTTTCCATGCGACCAATTCCATCGCATCAAATTAGTGAAGCGGTAAAAATTACATCACGTATGCCAAGTGTACATGGTGCACCTGTACATATTGGTCACCCTGAAAGCTTAGGAATTTCGGATGTAAACAAGCCTGACTTTGGCGATGCTTCTCGTATTGAAGTAGGCGAAATTCCAGTGTTTTGGGCATGTGGGGTAACACCGCAAGCAGCTGTTATGAACTCGAAAATTCCTTTTGCGATTAGTCATGCACCGGGTCATATGTTTATTACTGACATTCCTGACCGTGCTTGGATTGGCTAATTGGACTAAAGAAGAATTAAAAGGATAAGCAAATGCGTTTTTTATCGGTAAACGCCGACTGTTTTCTGATTGAGCTTGCGAGCCTAGAAGAAACTTTGGCGTTGTACAATAAATTGCAAAATACGCAATTGAATGGAATTAAAGACTTAGTCCCTGCTGCAAAAACAATTTTGGTTTTTTTCAATGAGATCGAAACCAACTTTAAAACGCTGGTTGCTTCAATTCAGGGCCTCAAAGTTGATTCTGGATTTGAGCGTAGCAGCCAAGAAGTGATTGTGCCGATTCGTTACGACGGTGAAGACCTTGCGCAAGTTGCCGAGCTACAAGGGCTGTCTGTGGCTGATGTGATTAGAAAACATCACCAAAGCGTGTGGAATGTGGCTTTTATTGGTTTTGCGCCGGGCTTCGCGTATATGAGCAGTCCCGATAAGCCTTTTACTGATATTCCGCGCTTAACGGTTCCGCGTAAAAAAATACCGTCAGGCTCTTTGGGTTTGGCTGGAAAATACTCTGGTATTTACCCAAAAGACAGTCCGGGTGGTTGGCAGCTGATAGGTACAACATCAGAAAAAATGTGGGATTTAGAGCGTAAAAATCCTGCTTTGCTGTTACCGGGCATGACCGTACATTTTGAAGATGTCACGCATCGTCCAACTACTGTGACTGTACCAGAGCAAATCACACGTAAGGTTGAGCCGAAACAATCTCTGCCACTGTTTAAGGTCACTGCGCCAAGTTTACAAATGCTTATTCAAGACGAAGGGCGTTTAAACCAGACCAATATTGGAGTTGGGGTTGCAGGTGCAATGGACTTGTCTGCCATGCATAGTGCTAATCGTATTGTAGGTAATCCAACCGATACACCCGTTATTGAAGTTTTAAATGGTGGGCTAAAAGCCAAAATGCAGCATGCAGGCGTTATTGCAGTTGCTGGAGCGATCTCAAATATTCGTGTGAAATTTGCCGACGGACAAACCGCAGACTTTGCAAGCTATCAGCTGATTGATTTAGATGAAGGCGATGAATTTCAAATTCAGCCGCCAACAGCAGGCTTAAGAAACTATCTGGCAGTTCGAGGTAGTATAGATGTTGAACCTGTACTCAATAGTGCTTCGTTTGACAGCTTGGCAGTGTTAGGGCCTGAGCCTTTAAAGCTTGGAGATATCATTTACCAAGGACAGGTTCAAGCAACCAATATTAGTGTAAATGAAGTGGGTAAATGTGACTTGCCACAAGCTGGTGAAGTGGTTGAGCTAGATATTGTAATGGGGCCACGCACTGACTGGTTTGAACAAGACAGTATTGAACTGCTCTGTCAGCAAGAATGGCTGGTAACCAATGAAAGCAACCGCGTCGGGCTAAGACTTTCAGGTGCACAGCCTTTAACTCGCAAAATTACCCATGAACTAGAAAGTGAAGGCACATGCATTGGTGCTTTACAGATTCCACCGAGCGGCCAACCCGTTTTGTTTATGAATGATCATCCTTTAACGGGCGGATATCCGGTCATTGGCTCTGTTGCTAAACACCATTGGGACTTGGTGGCACAGATTCCAGCAGGTTGCCGCATCAAATTTAAAAAAATTGCCGAATTTACAGATTTTGAGAATGAATGATGAATACAGAAAAATTATTGATTGCTAACCGTGGTGAAATTGCCGTTCGTATTATTCATGCTTGCCGTGACATGGGAATTGCTTCGGTCGCGTTATATGCAGATGACGATATTGGCAGCATGCATGTCGAACTTGCAGATGAAGCATGGGGCTTAGCTGGTGCAACTGCTAGCGAGACTTACCTAAATATTCCTGCGATTATTGAAGTTGCAAAGAAATCGAAAGCGACGATGGTGCATCCGGGTTACGGCTTTTTGTCTGAGCGTGCTGAGTTTGCTCAAGCTGTGATTGATGCAGGTTTAAAATGGGTCGGACCATCACCAAGTGCCATTGAAAAACTAGGCGATAAAATTGAAGCACGTAAAATTGCAGCTTCCGTTGGCGCGCCGTTGGTTCAAGGTACGCAAGACCCACTCAATAATGCAGAGGAGGCTTTAGAGTTTGCCAAGCAATATGGTTTACCAATTGCCATTAAAGCTGCGTTTGGTGGCGGTGGCCGTGGCTTAAAAGTTGCGTGGAAACTCGAAGAAGTTCAAGAGCTTTATGAGTCAGCAGTACGAGAAGCAAAAGCTGCCTTTGGTCGTGGTGAGTGTTTTGTCGAGCAATATCTCGATAAACCGCGCCATGTAGAAGCGCAAGTGATTGCTGACCAACATGGAAACATTGTGGTGCTTGGCACACGTGATTGTTCGTTGCAACGCCGTAACCAAAAGTTAGTTGAAGAAGCGCCCGCGCCATTTATTAGCGATGCGATTTATCAGCAAATTTTAACCTCGGCAAAAAACATTTGTCAGGCTGCAAACTATGTGGGTGCGGGAACAGTTGAATATTTACTGAGTCGTGACGGCAAGCTTTCATTTTTAGAAGTAAACACGCGTTTGCAAGTCGAGCACCCAGTGACCGAAGAAACCTCAAAAGTCGACTTGGTGATAGAGCAAATTCGTGTGGCACAGGGCCATGAGCTTTCTATTAAAGAAACACCGAAAGCTCAGGGTCATGCCATTGAGTTTCGTATCAATGCCGAAGACCCAGCACGTGGTTTTATTCCGGCGTTTGGTGTGTTGAGTTTATTTGAAGCGCCGTTTGGTAACGGTGTACGCGTCGACACAGGTGTTCGTACTGGTTCATTAGTGTCTAGCCATTTTGACTCACTCATGGCAAAACTCATTGTGACGGGTCCAAACCGTGAAGTTGCAATTGCCCGCGCTAAACGTGCTTTAAAGCAATTTAAAATTGAAGGCGTGGCTTCAGTTCTAGACTTCCACCGTGCGGTACTTAATGAACCTGACTTTACCGATGAATTTAATGTACACACGCGTTGGATCGAAAATGACTTTAAACAAGAGTTGAAACCGACTAAACGCGGCATTCCAAACCATCAACAACCGATGTTGCTGAGCTACATTGAAATTGATGGCAAGTTACACCGTTTAGGTTTACCAGCAGGGATGTTTGCACAAGGTCCAGCAACCGCAGTTCAAGTACAAACTGCCGAGCCAGAAGTGAGTGCCGAGCATTTACTTGCCCCAATTAATGGTGTGATTAGCGCTTGGAAAGTCGAAAATGGTGAGCAAGTCACAGAAGGCCAAGTGGTTGCGATTATGGAAGCTATGAAAATGGAAGTTCAGGTACTGGCGCATCGCAGTGGCGCTATTCAGATTAGTGCAGAGAAGGGTGCGACCTGCCATGCTGAAACTGTGATTGCTAGCATTAACTAAGTTTTGAATAAATGATTTGGCCTGATTTTGGTTTTAGTTTGATCGGGTCAAATCAAATGCTTATTTATTAACTCAGTCCGCTATTTTCACAGTACTCGTTAACCATTTTCAACTTGAAAGCCAGAAAGGGTTATGAGATATTTCGCCCTGTTTGGTGATATCAAAATTAATCACTGTATTGAAAGCTCGCCTATGCGAGCTTTAATTTTTAGCCCAGTTTAAGCATTTCTCACTTAATGAGCTGGCTGCATAAAAAAATTGAGAATTTATCATCCATTTTAAAGGCTAATTGAAGAACGCGAATGAAAATTCTACCTTCATCTGAATATGATCAAATTCTAAAATACAGTGTCTATTGGCTCGTCATCTCGATTGTGATTGGAGTCGTCGCGGGGCTGGCCTCGACTTTAATTTTTGTAGCCTTTGATATTTCAAACAAAGTCCGAAGTCTGCATCATTGGCTCATCTACTTTTTGCCTTTTATTGGGTTTGGCATTGGTTATCTCATTAAAAAATATGGTTCACCGATTGAGCGGGGAACTCATTTACTCATTGATGAAATTCACCAGCCTAAGTCGTTTATTCCCAAACGAATGAGTCCCATCATTTTTATCACCTCAATTTTAACACAGTTGTTTGGTGGTTCGGCGGGGCGTGAGGCGCCAGCGGTTCAGCTTTCGGGTGCTTTAATTGACCACTTAAGCCATATATTAAAAATCTCGGAAGATAACCGAAAAATCTGTTTAATCGCGAGTATTGGTGCGGGCTTCGCTGGGGTGTTTGGTTTACCTCTAGCGGGTGCAATTTATGGTTTAGAAATTACCGCTTTAGGTAATTTAAGATATTCAGCCATTTTTCCATGCTTTGTGTCGGCGCTTATTGCATCGACCATCCCTGAGCTATTCGATATTGTTCATCCGCATATTTTTTATGTCATTAGTGAGTTTCCAGCCATTCATTTTGGCACGCTCATGAGTTTAATTGCGGCAGGGTTAGTTTTTGGTTTAGCTGCGCGTTTCTTTATTGCGGCCATTCATTTGGCGAGTGACCTCTTTTACAAGTACATTCGCTATTTGCCATTAAGAACCATGGTCGGTGGTATTGTGATTATGCTACTTACGTTGTTCACTGCGCATCAGCAGTACAACGGTTTGGGTACAGATAAAATCATTGCATCTTTTTATGTGCCGATTGAGTTTTACGACTTTTTTAACAAGACCGTTTTTACTGCCATCACTCTAGGTTCAGGTTTTAAAGGTGGCGAAATCACGCCGTTGTTTTATGTTGGCGCGACATTAGGTAATGCTTTAGGGGCGGTTTTAAACTTACCACTTTCATTACTTGCGGGCTTAGGTTTGGTGAGTCTGTTTTCAGGGGCAAGTAAGGCACCATTAACGTCTATTATTTTAGCTGTTGAGCTATTTGGAATGAATGTTGCCACTTACGCCATCATTACTTGTTTATTGGCAGCGTTATTTTCTGGAAATTGTGGGTTGTATCGCCGTAAAAAGTTGATGGATTGATTAAGCCTTTCTAAGGAGTTGAGTAGTTTTAGGTTGCTTAACTCCTTAGAAAAGGTTAATTAGAAGCTTATAAGAGAAAGTTTTAACTAAGGGGTTTCTACTGGATGAAAGTTAAAATTACTACCAAAGTCAGTTTCATCAGTAAATAAATTTTTCACTAAATTTAGATCTTTTTCATTTTTACTAAGAGCAACGGCATAGGGTTTTGTATTATCTAGCTTGTCACAGTTGCGGAGTGTTTCAGAAAAATTTTTAGACTCTAATGGGTTACAGTTCTTATCAAGTATAGGATCTACATTTTTTCTATCTACCATTGAAAAGAAATAAACTTGATATTCATAATTGTCAGCATGAGAACCTCCACAAATACCTGTTGATATTCCGAGGTGAGAAGAGACTTCAGGTTCTGACATACAATATGTAATGATTGTACCTAGCTGTATGTTTTGAAGATTTTTAATATTAACATCCGCTTGTGTATATTTAGAGGGGGTTAAATAACCTATTACTAAACCCAGACGCTTCGTTCCATCATGATAGTCAGCTACAAAATAAGCATCTTTATATTGGTATCTTGAAATTGTTAGTGGTGGATCTACATCTTCATCACTTAGCGGTTCTTCACTAAAAGGTTGACCCATCACTTCAACTATCTTTTCTTTAGGAGAATTTGAGTTAATTTCATTTAGCTTTGTAGCTATCTCTATATAATTTTTTTCTTCATTTAATTTCTCATTTGTGACTATAACTTTTTTTTCTTCATTGTGGGGATTACGTTGTTTATCTAAACAGTCTAAGTAAGCTTGGAATATTTTTACACCATATTCATTTGATCTTATATTTTTAATAATTTCACCTCGGCTAGCTTCTATAGATGAGGCACTCGTTTTTATATTTAAAAAATTAGCCATTTCCCCCAAAATTTGACTTTCTGTTTTACTATCCATTCCTCCGGAACACATTTTTATAACTTCTTCATTTTGATTTTTTGTATCACTTTTTATTTTAGGAATTAATACTATTAAAGTATTAACAATTATCATTGCAATAAATATTAAGAGAATAATATTTTTATAACTTCGAAAGAATTTCATTATTATTTCTCCTAAGCAATTATTTTAATTTCATTATATAATTAGTAAGATAGAAGAGTTCTTCTCCTATCTTACTATTAAAATTATTCAACTTGTAGGCGTATACGGCCACGATTGTTTTCATAGCAGTTCCAAGCATCGTTAGCATACGCATATAAATAACCAGACTGTTTAGGCGTATATTTACATCCATCACTAATTAAGAAAGTTTCATGTGGTATCCAATTACCTTGACTATCGACCTTTCCATTTGCAATTGCCCCAACTAGACTAAACCAGTTCAATTTTTCATGTCTTTTTGTGAATTTAAAATCCGCAGAATGATTGCCTGTTATTTTTTTAAACAAGTCCTCTGCTTTGCCTAAAAGAGATCCTGCAACTTGAATCATTTCAGCAATTTGAAAGTCACCATCCTTAGTACCAGCTGGTCCACATTTAATCGAACTGTCCGTCCATTCACCTGAAGCGCTAAAACTATAGGTTTTACCTTTTTCTAGCCAAATCCCAGTTTGATTCCAAGGATTAAGTGCATAAATATCTAAACTACAAGGTAGTGTCCGAATAAATTTATAAGGACTTTGCTTAATAGGCGGTGTATCAAGTCTCTCTCTTACAGAGTCATGGATAGCAATAGAATTATTTAATTGAGGAGAACTGCGAGGTAAAGATGGAAATGTATAGAAGATACCTGTATAGGAGTTATGTAATGTATCCTGAAAAAGAGGAGTAATTTGTTGTTCAAACTTTGGATTGATTGCTAAATTAAGATGTTTTGCTTCATCAATCATCCATTTAAGAGTGATATGTGATAATCCATGATCTTTATAACCTCCTCCAACATCAGAATGAACGCCTGCAAACCAAACTTGTTTAGTATTGGCATTTGGATTACTCCATAGAGTAGGTTGAAAACTTGCGCGCATTTCGTCAAGGGCTAAAGCTTGGCGTGCATTAATTATTATTGGACTTAATTCAGTATCATGAAAAGTATAGTTTTCAAAGCTATCAATAAGATTTAATAAGCCAAAATAATCGGGTATTCCAAGTGATCCAACGGTTTCCCATACACCAATAAACCAAATAGGCACGGGTGTACTATAATTGGTCTTCAATTTCCATCCTAAGGAAATCCATGTGTTTTGAGTCTCGATTTTTTTTCTATAACCCTGTTTGAACACACGGTCTATTCTGTTCCATATTTCAGTTTCATTTAACTCTTTAAGATCTAATAACCCTGAATGATGTACTAAACCTGCTAAGCTTCTTACTGTATAAGCACCGCGGCTAAAACCAAAGAGAAAGATTTTATCTTCTGGCTCATAATATTCACATAGTTCGCGATATGCGCTTTTAATATTTTTATCTAATCCTTCTCCAGTTCCACCATTAATTAATTTATCCCATTTTGTACCATCTGTGCCTACCCCTGGGTGATAATACTTATGTTGTGCTATTCCATTATTATCTGTATCTGCTAAGGAATTGTATAACTGTACAACGTTAGTTGGTGATAATACTCCTTGATCTTGCTGATCAGTTGAGTTCCATGTTCCATCACAACAAATAATAATATTTTTCATTTCTTATTTCCTAATTATTATTTATTTAATAATCAACTCTTTCTAAGAAACAATCTAATCAGATTTTCTGTAAATATTCGGTTAACTCCATGAAATAAATTGATTTATTAAATTTTGTTTAAAAATTAACCTAACAAAGTCTTTTTTGTTTATTTAAACTAATTGATCAGTAAATATATTTTTATTCAATGCTAAAAAATAGCTTAAATTAATTTTTCAAACCGTAAAAACATTTATCTGCTCTCAACCCAACCGCTCTACTTTAATACGATTGTCATGTCCTACGCTTGACGCCAACAAGAGCGAATACTATCCTTTGCGGGCTAGCCTACATTGCTAGCGGGTTTTAGCAGACCCTATTTAACAAAGACGATATTCGAAACTTAGTTTTGTGTATCGTGAACTCGTTCGCCCCCTTTTTCTCTACGGTAGGGCGGAAGGGGGACACCTTCGGGTGTGCTGGTTTCTTTGTTGCCAGTCTGCTAACCCTCTTTCGTCCTGCCACCATCATTTAGCAGTGATCGGTAGGATTTCTTTTGTTAACAAAGGAGTCCGCTATGCGTACTAATTATTCTCAATTTTTGGCCTTTGCCAAACTCTCTCTGCTCATACCACCAAACTGGTCTTTAAAACGCTTTAACCGTTTGTAGGTTTTCTACGACTTTAAATCGTTACGACTACAAAATCATAGCAACAATAAACCCGAGATAGGCGAGCACACCATTTTGTGCCGCTTTTGCATACCTGTTTTTAGCACTCAATTTAAGAGTGACGGCACTTCTATCTCTTTTACATACAACAAAAAATTATTTTAAGCGGTATACATGAAAAATTTAGAATCTTCATTTAGAGCACTGCGCGTGCTTCACGTAGCAAAAGATCTATTTAATCAGGATGGTTTTAATAAAGTTGGTGTCGACCGGATTATTGCGGAAGCCAAAATCCCCAAAGCTACTTTCTATAACGACTTTCACTCAAAAGCACGACTCATCGAGATGTGTCTCACTTTTCAAAAAGACGCGCTCAAAGTAAAAGTGTTTTCAATTCTCAAATCTTACCGTGAAGAAATGGTGCTTGATAAACTCAAACAGATTTACCTTCTACATGCCGATTTAAATGGCTTTTATCGTTTACCCTTTAAAGCAATTTTTGAAATTGAAAAGCTCTACCCAAAAGCCTATCGCGTGGTGATTGAATATAGAACTTGGCTAATCAACGAAATTTATAAACTGCTTTTAACCATCAAAACTACGGCTTCAATGAAAGACGCCCACATGTTTTTGTTTGTGATTGATGGGGCAATGGTTCAACTTTTGAGTAAAAACAGTGTAGATGAGCGAGACAAGCTACTCGAGTATTTTTTAATAATGCTGTCTTAGCGATAAATTCAAACACTTTCTAAAAGGAAAAAAGCCCGTAACTGGGCTTTTTATTTATTCGAGTTCAAGCTGATCGTCATCTTTCGTGACTTTAATTTTCAACTTTTTATATTTACGTTTGTTTGGGTCTAAAGCAGAGTTTGACACTTCATCAGCAAACTTTGGATTTTGCATGAGTTTTGCATAGGCTCTGTAACCTATGCGAATTCGGGTAGGCGGACAATCTGTTCTTTTGGAATAATATTCAATCAGTGAATTTAATTCCTTTAACAAACTCTGATGTTCCATTGTATTGATTATTTTCTATTAATTAGTAAGTTATTTTTAGCATACTAAACTTTAGAAAATTTCTAAAGATCTAGTTGATATACATTACATTTGTTAAATGTGATTTGAATTGCATTAATTTCATAAATAGTGATTTATTTTACTTTTTATTCGAGGTTTTTGATTTCTTTTTAATCAAATAGTCATAATTAAGGGTTAAATTAATTTTAGAAAAAGAAAATAGATAGAAGATTGCCACGAACAAGAACTATTTAAGCAATTTTCTCGAACTGTAGTATTCAGCTGACTTTAACGAGTCGGCTTTTGTTTTTGTGGTTAGGTTTTAAATTTCCTATTTATAGAAATTGATGCAGCAGTTCATCCATACATCTACTTATACTTAAAAATAAAAGCCCAATAATGGGCTTTTATTTTGATATATCTTGATTAAAACTTAAGTTTTTTAAGGCCACGACTTACACCATTTTGTAAGGCTGCTTTAATAATTGGGCCAATAAAAGGAACGCGACCTTTAAAGCTAATGGTGTATTCCAAACGAGTACGGTTATTTCCCAAGTCAGTAAACTTCATTACACCACGGTGACCCCTAATTGGGCTAATGCCGCTCGTGATTGCGTACTCGATCAGTTCATTTTCTTTATAGACTAAATTTGTTTCTACAAATGAAGGGGTGAGTGGAATAGACATTTTACGTGCAGAACCAACACCATTACGGGCGTCTTTGCCGTTGCTAATACGAGTCACTTTAGCAGGAGCGAAAAGTTTGCTTAGGTTTTCATGCTCACTTAAGGTTGCAAAGACTTTGTCTACGGGTGCATCAAATTCTTGTACGATGTTGATTTTTTGAGTTTTTAACATCTTATTCCCTCTATAAATTATTTTGACATGGATGATTGTCAGAATTTGGATATTAGCATGCTTTGGGTAATGGGGGAATTCTTCTTCGTCGGAGTTATCTTAAGTCCGAAAAAAGCATTGCGATAAATTCACAATGCTTTTTGGTCTTTTCTTAATTTTTTAAAGAAGGGCTGAATCACAGACCAATTGGTTGAAACCCAGCAAATAAAGGAACCCGCCGTTACCATTGCTGTTCCTTGCCAAAAGCTCACTGAAAGTTGAGTTTGTAAAACAAACATCGCCAAAATAGATGAGATAATCGGGGTGAAATAAGAGGCCACCACAAGTATGGTAATGTTTCCATGAATGATGCCAATGTTCCAAGCAGCATAACCAAAACCCATGGCAGCGGATGCCATTAAAACGGTGATAAAAGCTGGAATATCCATTGATGGAATAGCGAATTGCCCCGAGACAAGCAGCTTGAGCCATAAAGTGAGCGCGACACCAACAAAGAAAATGGAAATGGGGTTTTGCCCATTGCTCATTTTTTTAGTGATTACACAGTAAAAAGCCCAGATGATGGCACCTGTAAATGCCAAAATATAGCTCAGTGGGTTGCTATGAAAATTATCGACAAGACTATTTAGACTAAAATCACCGCTTCCAGTTTGAATAAAAATAATGCCAGAAATTGAAATAAGTAAGCCAAGAATAATAAGAAAATTAAACTTTAATTCCTTAAAAATCACGAAAGCCAAAACCGTTAAACTCGGCCACAAATAGTTAACAATACTAATTTCAATGGCTTGTCTTGCTGTCTGAGAATAAGCAATCGCAAATGAAAAGCACACCTCATAAGCCACGAACAGAATTGTGCCAAATATTAAGTATTTTTTAGAGATCTGTTTAAAGTCTGGGACTTTGAAAATGGCCAGTAACAGTAGCGCACTTAAAGAATAAATAAGCGTAACACCTAGCTCAGGTCCAAGGGCGGCGCTGACTTGTTTCATCAGACCGACCAGAGATGCCCACATGAGAATGGCACTTAAACCAATCAATGTTGCTAGATTTTTTGACATAAAATTCAGTAAATAACGGTTAAAAAATGGTAAAAGGTTAAGTTGTACTAATGAAAGGAATCAATTTTCAAGCTAAGGAATATAGGACAAATTATATAAAATATAAACAATTAAATTTATTGATTGGTTGAATCTGCTATGTTTATTTAGCATTCAATTGAGTAACGAAATTTCGAATAAAACAACATTCTTACGAGGAAAATATGGAAGTCATTAAAACGGTTGGTGTTGTTGGAGCAGGTGTAATAGGTGCAAGTTGGACGGCCTTATTTTTATATAAAGGATTTAAAGTTAAGGTTTACGACCCGTATCCTATAAATGAAGCGGTCTTTAAAAGCAGAATATCTGCAAATTTAAATGATTTATTGGCTTTAGATCAAAACGTTGAATGCACTCATACTCAACCAGATGTGCTGCTTCATCTGGAAATTTTTAATCATTTAAAAGATGCAGTCTCAGACGTAGATTTTATTCAAGAAAATGCCCCTGAACGTCTCGATGTAAAACAACAGCTATATAAAGAAATCACAGCATATTGCCCTGAACATACTATTATTGCTTCAAGTTCATCGGGCTTAAAAGTGTCTGATTTTCAAAAAGAGGCACAACATCCTGAACGTATTTTATTAGGTCATCCTTTTAATCCGCCACATCTTTTACCTTTGGTCGAGATCGTTGGCGGTAATTTGACTGATCCTCAAATTTTAAAACAGGCTTCTGAGTTCTATAAACAACTGGGCAAAAATCCAATCATTTTAAATAAAGAAGTAAAAGGGCATGTCGCAAACCGTTTGCAGGCTGCGCTATGGCGAGAAGCTTTTTCATTGGTTGAACAAGGCGTGTGTTCTGCCGAAGATGTCGATGTCGCGATTACCAGTGGGCCGGGTTTAAGGTGGGCGCTATTTGGTCCCTACATTAATATGCAGCTGGCAAACCAAAAGGGTTTTAAAGAGGCAATTCATCATTTAGGCCCACCGATGACAGAATGGTGGAACGATATGCAAGCATTTCAACATTCAGATGAGACAACAGAGTTGTTAGAAGCAGAAACCAATCAGCTTTTAACTCAATATAAAGATATCGATTTATACCAAACCAGAGATAAGGGGCTGGTCGATATCTTAAAGCTCAGACAGCAACTCAAATTAGACTAAGTCAAATTTTTAAGACAAAGCCAGTCATTTTATTGCAGGGATGATTGGCTTTTTAATGGGTCAAATAATAAAAATATCTCTAGCTGAAATAATCCTACATTCATTAAATGTTACTGAAATCTCTGTCGCGTTGCATTTGAACTATATGCCTTACGTGAAGAGTAAGAATCGTTGCAAACCGTAAAGAAAGCCTCCTCATAATCAAAGGACATCATAGAAAATAGAGGAATATAAAATGCGCGCTCTTACTTACCACGGTGCAGAAGATGTTCGAGTAGAAACAGTAGCAGACCCTATTATTCAAGAACCGGATGACATTATTTTACGCGTGACTGCCACAGCGATATGTGGCTCTGATTTACATTTATATCGAGGCAAAATCCCTAGAACCGAGCAAGGCGATATCTTTGGGCACGAATTTATGGGCGTGGTTGAAGAAGTCGGTCCAGCCGTCACCACAGTGAAAAAGGGTGATCGAGTGATTGTTCCTTTTGTGATTGCCTGTGGCGAATGTTTCTTTTGTCAACTTGACCTGACCGCTGCCTGCGAAACCACCAATACAGGACGCGGCGCAATTATTAATAAAAAGCAGATTCCACCAGGCGCAGCTTTGTTTGGTTATAGTCATCTTTACGGCGGTGTACCGGGTGGGCAAGCAGAATATGTGCGTGTGCCAAAAGCCAATAAAGGCCCTTTTAAAGTGCCAACTTCACTGTCAGATGAAAAAGTACTGTTCTTGACTGATATTTTACCCACTGCTTGGCAAGCCGTGACCAATGCCCAAGTGAAACGTGGCTCAACCGTTGCAATTTATGGTGCTGGTCCAGTCGGACTGTTAAGTGCTGCTTGTGCCAAGATGCTCGGTGCTGAAAAGATATTTATGGTCGATCACAATGACTATCGATTGAACTATGCAGCGGCAACATACGGCGCCATTCCAGTTAATTTTGATGAAGTCGATGCTGCCGAATTTATTATTCAACATACCGACAATTACCGTGGTGTCGATGCTGTGATTGATGCAATTGGTTTCGAGGCAAAAGGCAGTGTGATTGAAACAGTTCTCACCAATTTAAAGCTTGAAGGTTCAAGTGGTGCAGCACTGCGTCAATGTATTGCTGCGGTTCGCCGTGGTGGTGTGGTGAGTGTACCGGGTGTCTATGCAGGCCCGATTCATGGTTTCTTATTTGGTGATGCTTTTGATAAAGGCTTAACTTTTAAAATGGGACAAACCCATGTGCATCAATATTTACCGCAACTCTTGGAATTGATTGAGCGTGGTGATTTGTCACCTGAAACGATTATTACCCATCGAATGAAATTAGAAGATGCCGCAGAAGGATATCGCATTTTTAATGAAAGAGAAGAGGATTGCCGTAAGGTAATTCTGCTTCCTTAAGATTCTCAATCTTATAATTTAGTTTTAAGCCTCTTATTGAAAGGGGCTTTTTTATTTTCAAGATGCACAATTTTTAGTGCAGCTTTTTACTTTCCATTCTAAATCGCACTCAAATTGCCCAAGTTTAGTATTACTTTTAATCAAAATCGTAATACTAAGCTGGCATGTCCTTTGCATAGTCATAAACAATCAAAAGTGATCTAGGGTTCCGATACTTCATGTATGACTGGACCGAGAGTTCACGGTTCCTAGCGAACTACACGGAGGGATAAAAGCCCGGGAGGAAGTCTAAAACTATCCGACAGGAGTAGCTATGAACACTGCAAGTTATCATAACAATCAGGCGATTTGGACCGAACTTTTACCCGGAGGACATCACTGGTCGGGTCGTATTCAAAAAGGAACTATTCTTAGATTTACATCGCTTGGCGCTCAGGCAAATGTTTCTTTGTTTTGTGTAAATGCTGCCGATGTGCTTGAACGTTATAACATGCCCGACAGTTTAAAAGGACAACATACCTCTTATTTGAAAGCTTCCAATGTGTTGTATTCAGACCTAGGCCGTGTCATGGCTTCCATTGTTCATGACGATCATGGTTGGAACGATGCACTTTGTGGCCCAAGCCGACCTGAGCAAATTGAAAAGCAATTTGGTGCGCGTACATTTCAAGATGCCCGCAATGATATGTACCAAAATGGCTTAGACAGCTTACTCATTGAAATGTGTAAATACGGACTTGCCAGCCAAGACCTGAGTGCCGCGGTTAACTTATTTTCTAAAGTTGTGCCAGATGAAAACGGTGCTTTGTCTTATGTCAGTTCTGACAATACCGATCAAAGCATTGAACTGCGTTTTGAAATGGACTGCTTACTATTTTTATCTGCTGCACCGCATGGTTTAGACACCAGCCCAAGCTATCAACCCGCCGATATTCAACTCAGTCTATTTAAAGCCAATTCTCTAACAGACAGCGATATTTGTCGTGATGCATGTTCGCAAAATCAGCGCGCGTTTCAAAACACAGCCCGCTACTACGCGCTTAGCAATATTTAAATCAGGAGAAGCATCATGACAGTTTTACAATCATTTGAAAAAGCAGTTTTAAATGAAGTTTGTCCTGCGGGTGAAGCGTGGATGTGCGAGGTTAAAAAGGGCCAATATTTTCGAATTATTGATCTTGAGGGAAACCAAGCGGTCGATACTTTGTTTATGAGCGCCGAAAACCCAACTGAACGTTATAGCGCAATGGATACTTTGGCTATTAACCAACAGATTTATTTAGAAAAGGGCACCAAGCTCTACAGTAACTTTGGCCGCCCAATAGCCGTTATTCATGATGATAACTGTGGCCGCCATGACACCATTGGCGGTGCTTGCTCATGTGAAAGTAATACGGTTCGCTATGCACATGAAACCTACCCAATGCATAGTTGTCGTAACAACTTTATGTATGCCTTGGCAAAACACCCGATTGCAAAAAAGCATGGCTTAAATGTCCGTCATATTGGCCCAAATATTAACTTTTTTATGAATGTGCCTGTTATGCCAGATGGCCAGCTTAAATTTGATGACGGAATTTCAGCGCCGGGGAAATATGTCGAAGTTCGTGCAGAAATGGATTTGATTGTTTTAATTTCCAATTGTCCACAGCTCAATAACCCATGTAACGCCTATAACCCAACCAAAATTCAACTGGTTGTCCGTGAAGCGGAAGGGGTATAAGCATGTTTAAAAAAGTTCTAATTGCCAACCGTGGTGCAATTGCTTGTCGCGTCATTCGCACCCTTAAAAAACTTGGGATCGCTTCGGTGGCTGTTTATTCGGAAGCCGACCGAGATTCATTACATGTGACTTTAGCCGATGAAGCTTTCTTGATTGGTTCTGCGCCTGCACATCAAAGTTATTTAAATATTGAAAAAATCCTTGAGGTTGCTAAACAGTCGGGAGCAGAAGCTATTCATCCCGGTTATGGTTTTTTATCTGAAAATGCCGAGTTTTGTGATTTGTGCGAAAGCCAAGGTATTGCGTTTATTGGGCCTACTTCAAGCCAAATGCTCGATTTTGGTTTAAAACATACTGCACGTGAACTCGCAATTCAAAGCAATGTGCCTTTACTTCCGGGCAGTTCACTACTTGCAGATGAAGCTGAGGCCTTAACCGAAGCAGCACGTATTGGCTATCCGGTCATGCTGAAAAGTACCGCGGGCGGTGGAGGTATTGGTATGCGTCTGGTATGGAATGAAACCGAGTTAAAAGATGCTTATCAAACCGTATCTTATTTAGCGCAAGTCAATTTTAAAGATGCAGGTTTATATTTAGAAAAATTTGTACAACATGCGCGCCATATCGAAGTTCAAATTTTTGGTGATGGGCAAGGGCAAGTTTTAGCGTTGGGTGAGCGTGATTGTTCGGTACAACGCCGTAATCAGAAAGTCATTGAAGAAACACCCGCGCCAGACTTAAATGAACAGCAACGTGAGTATTTGCAAAAAGTTGCGATTCAATTGATGCAGTCGGTGAACTATCGCTCGGCAGGCACGGTTGAGTTTGTTATGGACACCGAAACCCAAGAATTTTATTTCTTAGAGGTTAACACGCGTTTGCAAGTCGAGCACGGCGTGACCGAGCAAGTGTTTGGTGTCGACTTAGTCGAGTGGATGGTTACTTTGGCAAGCGGTGACTGGTCAGCACCGACTGAAAAGTTAGAGCCAACAGGACATTCCATTCAGGTTCGTCTTTATGCCGAAGACCCGATTAAACAGTTTCAGCCGAGTGCAGGCCTGCTTACACATGTTCAATTTGACCCGCAAGCCCGAGTCGAAACATGGGTTGAAACAGGTTCAACGGTATCTTCTTTTTATGACCCAATGATTGCCAAAATCATTGTGACTGCTGCAACACGGGACCAAGCCATACAGGTAATGGGTATTAGTCTTGCCAACACGCAAGTGGCTGGTATCGAAACCAATTTAGAATATTTGCAAAATATTATTGCTTGCGATGTGTTTGCTTTAGGTACTCAAACCACTCGATTTTTAAATACGTTTGAATGGAAAACTCAAAAAATTGAGGTGTTGCAGGCTGGTATTCAAACCGCCATTCAAGACGTAACAGGTCGATTAGGTTATTGGGATGTCGGGGTGCCGCCATCAGGTGCTATCGATCCACTCAGTTTAACTGTGGCAAACCAACTGTTAGCCAATGAGCCAAATACGGCAGGGCTGGAATGTACCTTGCAAGGACCAACTTTAAAGTTTCATTGTGACAGCCAAATTGTCATTACTGGCGGTGATATGCCGTCAAAACTTGATGGTGAACTTGTGCCGATGTGGCAAACCATCAATGTAAAAAAAGGCCAAGTTTTAAAATGCGGACTTATCCGTTCAGGTTGCCGTAGCTATATTGGTGTGAAAGGTGGTTTCGATGTTCCTGACTATTTAGGGTCACAGGCAACTTTCACTTTAGGGCAGTTTGGTGGGCATGCAGGCCGTAATTTATTAATTGGCGATATGCTGCCGATTACTGAATATTCCGCTCAATCGACCACAGCTTTAGCTCAAGCACAAATTCCAAGCTTTACCCAAAACTGGGAAATTGCAGTCATGTATGGGCCACATGGCGCGCCAGATTTTTTCACCAAACAAGATATTGATACCTTCTTTGCGAATGAGTTTGAAATTCACTATAACTCAAGCCGCACAGGCATTCGTTTAATTGGACCAAAACCTGAGTGGGCACGTGAAGATGGCGGAGAGGCAGGCTTGCATCCATCCAATATTCACGACAACGCTTATGCGATTGGGGCAATTGATTTTACGGGCGATATGCCAATTATTTTGGGTCCGGATGGTCCGAGCTTAGGTGGCTTTGTCTGTCCTGCGGTAGTGATTCATTCCGAGCTTTGGAAAATCGGGCAGCTTAAAGCAGGTGATAAAGTCAAATTTGTGCCTGTGAGTTATGCACAAGCAAAAGCACTCGACCAAAAATATCATCAAAGCTTAACTGTGACCGATACAACTCAGATCGATTTTAATCCAGCCACTCAAGCAGAACCCGATACTCTAAAAGATGCAGTTTTGGCAATTTTAGAAGGTGAATCTGATTTACCAAGCGTGACCTATCGACCAGCAGGAAATAGCTATTTATTGGTGGAATATGGTGAGTTAGTCCTCGACCTAAATTTACGTTTCCGTATTCATGCGCTCATGCAATGGGTCAAAGATCAAAACATTCAGGGTATTATCGACCTAACACCGGGTATTCGTTCACTACAAATTCATTTTGATTCAATTCAACTCGATCAACTGGAGCTTCTACAGAAACTTCAGCAAGCAGAAGCCGAATTACCAGACATTCAAAATATGCAGGTGCCTTCACGAACTGTCTATTTGCCTTTAGCTTGGGAAGATTCGCAAACTCAACTTGCCACCGAGCGCTACACACAAATTGTTCGTCCAGATGCGCCTTGGTGCCCAGATAACGTCGAATTTATTCGTCGTATTAATGGTTTGGCTTCCAAGCAAGCAGTTAAAGATGTGGTCTATAGCGCAAACTATTTGGTGATGGGTTTAGGCGATGTGTATTTAGGAGCACCTGTTGCAACACCACTCGACCCACGCCAACGTTTAGTCACCACAAAATATAACCCTGCACGAACTTGGACACCTGAAAATGCCGTGGGTATCGGTGGTGCCTATATGTGTGTGTACGGCATGGAAGGGCCTGGTGGCTATCAGTTTGTTGGCCGTACCACTCAAATGTGGAGCCGTTACCGTAAAAATGCCAATTTTGAAGAAGGCAAACCGTGGTTATTGCGCTTTTTTGACCAAGTGAAGTTTTATGAAGTTTCTGAAACTGAACTTTTACAAATGCGTGAAGACTTTAAGGCAGGTCGACTACAACTTCGCATTGAAGAAGGTGTGCTCAACTTAAAAGAATACAATGCGTTTTTAAAAACACATCAAGATAGTATTCAGGCCTTTAAAGATATGCAACAAGCTAACTTTGAGGCCGAACGCCGCCGTTGGCACGAAGCGGGCTTGCAAGAATATATTTCTGAAAGCCTAGATGCTGTTGATGAAGGTGAAACCGTAGTTATTCCTGAAGGCGGCTGTGCAGTCGAATCACACATGCCGGGGTCAATCTGGAAAATTGAATGTGCATCGGGAGATATAGTTGAAGAAGGTGCAACCCTTGCAGTAATTGAAGCAATGAAAATTGAAATTCCAATTATTGCGCCCGAACGCATGAAGGTTGAAACTATTACTATTGAAAAGGGGCAAACCGTAAAAACAGGACAAGTATTATTTACTTTGGCACCTGTGGCCTAAATTAAAAAGAGAGCATCGATATCGATGCTCTCTTTAAATCTTATGCTTCGGTCAAATGCTTTAATACTTTATGACCATGTTCAACCGCTTCTAATTTAATTTTCGACTCTGGGTTACCTGATAAAGGCGATACGTCATAAAGCAAGTAAGTGGCACTTAACTGCATTTGCGTATATTGAATTGAATATTGAACCGCTTTTAAAAAGCTATCGATTAAGTTTTCTTGGTCGTTCACCATGTTGGCTTCTGTTTGGCCGACCGTCATACTAATAATGACTTTTTTGTCTTTTAATTTATCGCCCTGAGAGCCATAGGCAAACTGATAAGTAAAAACTTCATCAAACCATAATTTCAAAATTGCCGGCATATTAAACCAGAACATTGGATACTGCAGGATGATGGTGTCATGGCGTAACAAGGCTTCTTGTTCAGCACTTACATCAATTTGGTAGTCTGGATAAAGTTGAAAAATATCTCGGACTTCAAGGTCTGGATAGGTTTTTACGAGTTCATTCACAATCGTTTTATTTGCAATCGATTGAGCGTAGTAGGGATGAGCTAAAATCAGTAAAGCCATGAGAGTGCCTTTAAACTATAAAAATAATAGTCACTATAATTTTTATAGTATTGGCGTACAATAACTATCAAAGTTGATAGGTAGCGTTAAAAAATGGCAAATACTGAAAATACATGTGAAGTCACGGTAAATGGAAAAACCTATCCATGTCATATCAGTATGGCTATGGACTTGGTGGGTGGAAAATGGAAATGTGTGATTTTGTATTATTTAAAAGATAAGCCGAAACGCTTTAATGAAATCAAGCAACTCATTCCTACAATTACTGAAATGACGTTAAGTCTTCAACTCAAGCAGTTAGAGCAAAGCGGTTTAATCTCTAGAACGGTTTATGGTGAAAAAGCACCGATCAAAGTTGTCTATGAAATGACAGATTTTGGAAAAACTTTTAGGCCAGTTTTAGATTCTTTATATGTATGGGCTCATAGTTTTATTAGTTTATCTGAGGTTGCAGAATAAAAGTTCGATTCACAATTATTATAATTAATATAAAAGATTGATTTTTTAATGCTCACTTCAATTAGCCCCATCCCTGTGCATGGGGCTTTTTTTGTGCCCAAAAATCACTCATAAATACCCATAAAGCCTATCAAAACGACGCTTAAAAACTGGCACATTTTCTGCATCTCTTATCAGTAATACAAAAACTGAATTTGGTAATACCAAACTAGAGGTGCGATATGAACGATGTAAAACCTGTGGTTCAACCAAAGCCAACGTTAAAAGCCTTTTTAGTCGAATTGCTTAGCGTACGTGCAGGCGTATATATCAAGCAAAACAATCAGCCGCCTAAAACAAAAGGATAAGACTGTGGCAAAACAAAAGTTGGCTCGAATCAGTATTACTGTACCTGAAACGACCCTCAACGCACTCGACCAAAAAATTGTCGAGCAGAACTATGAAAGTCGCTCGCAAGCCATTGTCGACATGATTAATAAACACCTGATCGCAGAGCAGGCGCAGGCTAATGAAGTCATGGTGGGCACCTTGACGTTACTTTATGACGCTAGCCAAATGACCTTGCGTAATCAATTGGTCGATTTACAGCAACAGTTTTTAGCGCAGGTGATTAGTTCACTTCATATTCAGCTCGACCAACAAAAGATATTGCAAGTCATGTTAATGCAGGGCGCGAGTTCTGAACTTAGACAAATTAGCCAGCAATTTATTGTGCTGAAAGGGGTGATCAAAGGACATCTAGAACTGATGGATGCCGTCATGCCACCTATACAGCAAAATGACTAAATGAGGAGTAGTGTGTTGAAAAAATTATGGACTATCCAAGACTGGAAAACAGCATATCAAAATGGGCAAATCCATCTTGAAGATTTGATTGGTTACGTTGCAGAAATTAAAAATGATGACCATGCATGGATTGAAATTGCATCGAACGAGCAGATTCAATCGCAAATTGATGTTTTAAAAAACCAGAATATTGCTGACTTACCTCTGTACGGAGTGCCATTTGCAGTCAAAGACAATATTGATGTTGCTGGCTTTCATACCACTGCTGCCTGTAAAGAGATTCAATATTTAGCTAAGAAAGACGCTGCCGTAGTTGCCAAACTAAAAAAAGCAGGGGCGATTGTGGTCGGTAAAACCAATCTCGATCAGTTTGCGACTGGGCTGGTTGGCGTTCGCTCTCCATACGGTGCAGTAAAAAATAGTTTTAACCCTGAATATATCAGTGGAGGTTCAAGCTCAGGTTCATCAGTGGTGGTTGCCAACGGCATTGTGCCTTTTAGTTTAGGGACAGACACGGCAGGTTCAGGGCGTGTACCTGCGGGTCATAACAATATTGTGGGCCTTAAGCCGACAAAGGGCTGGTTTTCTACCACAGGTTTAATTCCTGCCTGTCGAACTATTGATGTCATTTCTATTTTTGCACTGCATGTTGATGATGCGTGGACCATTGCCAATTTAATGCAGGGCTATGATGAAACAGATGAATATTCACGAGCACATCCAGCCAATGTACCGACTCAATTTTCTAAACGAAAAATAGCTATTCCAGCTCAGCTTGAGTTTTATGGTGATCTTGAATCTGAAAAAGCCTTTTTAGTTGCAGTCGAGCGCGTAAAAAAACTGGGCTATGAAGTTGAGAGTATTGATTTCAGCGCGTTTAATGAGCTTGCTGCTGCACTGTATAACGATGCTTGGGTGGCTGAAAGAACAGTCGCCGTTGAACGTATGACAACACGTGAAAAGGCTCATCCAGTCATTGCTCAAATTATTGCGCAGGCAGATAAATTCAAGGCAACAGATGCACTTCAAGCTGAATATAACCGCGCCGTTCTGGCTCGAAAAATTAATTTGGCATTACAACCTTTTGATGCCTTGATGGTTCCAACAGCGCCAACCATTTACACCATTGCCGAAGTTGAAGCCGACCCATTGACTAAAAATGCGCACATGGGAGCCTATACCAACTTTGTCAATTTTGCCGATCTTTCAGCTTTAGCCTTACCTAATGTACTTCGTGAGGATGGTCTACCAAGCGGCGTAACCTTTATTGCACCAGCTTGGCACGATCAGACACTCGCCAATTTTGCACAGCTTTGGCAAACCGAAACATCACTGAGTTTAGGTAAATCAGCTCAACATTATCAAAAAAGTATAAACATCCACTCGAATCATTCAGTGCAGCTTGCTGTAGTGGGAGCACACTTAACAGGCATGCCACTTAATTTTCAGCTCACTAGCCGTAATGCCACTTTGCTCAAGAAAACACAGACCGCAGAGACTTATAAACTCTTTGCCTTAAAAAATACCACGCCACCAAAGCCAGGATTGCAATGTGATGTAGTAGGAACATCAATTGAAGTCGAAGTGTGGGATGTTCCTTTAGCAAATTTTGGAGCCATTGTGGCTGAAGTACCTGCACCTCTTGGCATTGGGAACCTGAAATTAAAAGATGGCACATGGGTCAAAGGCTTTATTTGTGAAGCTTATGCCATTCAAGATGCAATCGATATTAGCCATTTTGGAGGCTGGCGAGCCTATATACAGTCACTCAATCAAACCGCTCAAAGTGTTGTTAGTAAAAATGTTGGGGAAGTTTATATATGATTAAAAAAGCGTTTTTATCCGTATCTATTTTATCGGCAGTTGTATTGGGTGGTTGTGACAATACCGCTAAAGTGCCTGAGGCTAAACAAGATGCTCAGGCATCTACAAATACAAAACCAATTACGATTGGATATAGTGATTGGCCGGGCTGGGTGGCTTGGCAAGTAGCCATTGAAAAAGGTTGGTTAAAAGAAGCAGGGTTAAATGTAGAGTTTAAGTGGTTTGATTATTCGGCTTCGCTTTCAGCCTTTTCCGCAAATCAGCTCGATGCTGTGTTGGTCACCAATGGCGATAACTTGGTAACAGCTTCGGGTGGCACACAAGGCATGATGATCCTAGCAACGGATTATTCTGCGGGCAATGATGTCATTATTGCAAAAGAGGGCATTAATACCATTCAAGACTTAAAAGAAAAATCAATCGGTGTCGAAAAAGGCTTGGTTGATCATCTTTTGCTAGCAACAGCTTTAACTGACCATAATATTAAAGCTAATGATGTGAAGCTGGTAAATTCAGCGACGAACCAATTACCTCAAGTGTTTAATAGCCCCGATATTTCCGCGATTGCTGTTTGGCAACCTGTTGCAGGTCAGGCATTAAAAGCAGTGGCAGGTTCTAAAATTATCTATACCTCTAAAGACAAGCCGGGTTTAATTTATGACACTTTGACTGTCAATATGAGCCACTTAACTGCTCATCAAGAAGAATGGAAAAAAGTTATTCAGGTGTGGGACAAAACAGTTAAATATATTAATGACCCCGCAACACATGCCGATGCAGTTAAAATCATGGCAAACCGTTCAGGGGTCGACCCAAAACAATATGAGTTGATGGTCAGCGGTACGCATTTATTAGATATCAATGCTAATAAAAAAGTATTTGCTAAATCTCAAGGTTTTGACTCGATTTATGGCTCTAGCTACCATGTCAATAAATTTAATGTCGAAAACGGTATTTATAAAACTGAACAAAATGTAGATGGGCTGATTTATCCGACACTCATAGAACAACTCAAATAAGTTCTATAAATCAAAAAGCCCAAGTTGAACTTGGGCTTTTTAATGCCTGACTTATTTTTCTGTACTGATCTGAGTCATACGTGGAATTTTTGGTAAATCTTGTAAAGCAGGGTCAAGTTCGTCTTCTTCAGCATGAACTAGATAATCAACCCGTGAACGGAGCTGTTTAAACTCAGGTGTAGTCATTAAGTCCAGTGAGCGTGGATGTGGTAAATTAACTTCAATAATTTCCTTAATTTCACCTGGGTTGGCTTTGAGTGCCACAATTCGGTCTGCCAGTAAAATGGCTTCGTCCATGTCGTGAGTGACAAAAATAATGGTGATATCAATGTTTTGCCATAAATCCATTAAGTGCTTTTGCATTTTTTGACGAGTGTGTGGGTCGAGTGCACCAAAAGGTTCATCCATGAGTAAAATTTTAGGTTGATTAACCAAGGCTCTAGCAATCGCAACCCGCTGTTTCATACCACCAGAAAGTTGATGTGGATACTGATTTTCATATTTTTCTAAACCAATAATATTGATCCATTCGCGTGCTTGAGCTTCGGCTGTCATTTGACTAGCGCCGCGCATTTGCGGACCAAACATCACATTTTCTTTTACAGTTTTCCACGGAAAAAGGGTATAACCCTGAAACACCATGCCGCGTTCAGGACATGGACCCGTAATGCATTCGCCGTCTACTAAAACTTCTCCACTATGGTATGGGTCTAAACCTGCAATAACACGGCTCAGTGTCGATTTGCCGCAGCCAGAAGGACCAATCACACAAATAAATTCTCTTTTATGAATTTTTAAATCGAGCTTATTTAAAACAGTGCGTTCGCTGTGACCATGCTTAAAGACTTGGCTCAGTTGTTTGGCTTCTAAAATAACAGGGCGTTCATAAATTTTTTGAAAGTATTCATGCGCGTTAAATGTTGAATCGTTCATTATTTTGCTCCTACTTTCCAAGTGAACATCCGCTCACCTAACTTCATTAATAGCCAGTCACAGACCAGCCCAATTACCCCAATAATCAAAATAGCTGCATAGACATTGTCAAAGTTTTGATAGCGTGCCTGTTGGGTAATAAACCATGTAATACCTGAAGTCGTACCAATCAACTCCGAAACAATTAAATAGGTCCAAGCCCAGCCGAGTAACACACGTAAATCGCGGTAAATATCAGGTAAGGCAGCAGGAATCACTACATGGAATAAACTTTTGAGCTTATTGGTGCCAAGCGTATAGCCAGCTTCAATTAAGCTTCGATCAACCATTCGTGTGGTATTGGCAATAATGAGAATTTGCTGAAAGAGCGTACCAATCACAATAATGGCAATTTTAGGTGCGTCATTAATCCCTAAAATTGCCACTGCAAGTGCACCAAATGCAGGTGCGGGTAAGTAACGGAAAAACTCGACAAACGGTTCTGTTAACAGGGATATCCGCTTAGAAAAACCACACAAAATACCCAGTGGAATCCCAATCAAGGAAGAGATAAAAAAGGCTGAAAATACCAGTTTAATACTGTGCCATAAACTTTGATGAAACCACGGCGAATCAGGTTGTTCTGGTGGTGTGGTAAAGGTGGTGACCAAAGCCTTAGCGACTTCATGGGGAGCGGGTAAATAAATCGGATTGACTAAAATACCTTGTGGTGGTGCAGAATTTCGATTGACTGCATTTTGTGCTTCGAGATAGAACACATTTTTATCAATGCGACTTCCTACTTGTAAGTAAGAAACACTTCCCGAACTCGTGATTTGTACTTGAGGATGCCAAACAAAAGGTAAGTAACTGATTGCGCACCAAAGACATATTGGAATAACGAAAGAACAAATACTGAGAATCAGCTTGTTCTTTCGCGTAAATTCCTTTGCAACATAACCCATATTGACAGCTCCCCATTTTGATCAGTATTACGATTTTCATAAAAAGTAATATTGTTAAGCAAAATAGGTGCCATCTTTAAGGAGCTCTTAATGAGTTAAGAAGATGAGGGAACTAAAGTTTCATGTAAATAAACCCAATAACATTTTTCGCCGTCTACTTTAATGCAGGCTGTAGAGGTACGTACTGTCTCCGTTTCATCAGTTTGCTGATGTTCCTGATATTGCACCCAACAATAATTTTCAAATTCGTATAAAGCTGTACTCTTAATAATATCGATTTTTAAAGAAGGTTTTTTTCCAATATTTTGGCTAAATAAACTATTCACTTCGGCGAAACCAATGCTGTGACCTTGAACGGTGACCATCTTAAAATTTTGATCAAAGCTCTCTAAAAGAGGCTTAAGACTTTGCTCTGCATTTTTTCCTGTAAATACATTTTCTATTAAAACATGTAGTTCAATGACACTTTGAATGGCTTGATCCATTTGTTTAGACACGTATTTTCTCCTTTAAAACGGGAATGAGTGAAAGTAAGCAGAGCAAAGCTGCAATTAAAAAAGTATGTTGATAGCGAAGCAGATCGCTTGAGCCAGACATCAAGTTATATATCGAAATGAGAACAACAGTACCGACACTAAATGAAACTTGTCGATTAATATTCCAGAGCACACTTCCTTGTAATAAATCTTGACCTGAAAAATCAATCAGTGAGCTAATTTGGGCAATGTTGGCACTTAGACCGCCACCCATACCCATTAATAAATAAGCAATCACTAAAAAGCTGATTGGGCTAGTGTTTGAAATACAAAATAAAAGAAATATGCCAAGGCTATGTAGGGTTATTCCAATAATAAGAAGATACTTCTTACCTAACCGTTGATAGAGCAGGCTACCACTAATCATGGCTGCGAGTGCCCCAGTTGCATAGAGCAACATGAACAAACCAGTTTGTTTTGCATTAAAGCCAAAGTTAAGCTGTAAATTAAAAATATTGAGTAAGTTAACGCCAGTAAAAATACCCGGAACGGCGTAATAGACAATAAATGCATTACGTAAATTTTTATTTTTTAATAACTCAAGATTAAGAACAGGATGGGAAATTTTTTTCGCATGTCGAATGTAAAAAATAAGCATTCCGACTGAAATTAGAAAGCTAGTTAGAGCGAATGAGGCGTTATGGTAATCACTATAAAATGAAAAGGAGAGTAATAAAGATAAAAGGCTTAAATTAAAAATCACTAAGCCTTTTATGTCTGGTTTTTCACTCGAAACATTCTCTGTTTTTTTAACCCATAACCATGCCAGGGCTGAGGCAAGTAAAGAAAAAGGAAGGTTAGATAAGAATACCCATCGCCAATTCAATGAATCAATAATTACGCCACCAATGGCAGGTGAAAAAGCTGGCGCAATCAAAGCAATTGCCATAATTAATGTAGAAATGCGTTGGCGTTCTTGGTTCGGAAAGAATGCATATACGAGAGCTTGCCCGACTGGAATTAATAAGCCTCCAGCTACGCCTTGAATAAATCGCCAAAAAATTAAGCTATAAATCGATTCGCTAAAGCCAATAAAGCAGATGCTTATCGAAAATAACAGCATCGAATAACACAATAATTTTTGGTTCCCAAGTTTGGTGGCGAACCATAAACTCATGGGCATAATTAAAATGAGGCCAAGAATATAAGCATTTGTTACCCAAGCGACCATGGATTGGCTAACTGAAAATGACGATGCAATATTAGGCAATGCAATTGCAGACATAAAAATGTTGATGCAATCAATAAAGAACCCAAGTAAAAACACTGTTGCTATTTTATATCGATAAGACATACCTACCTCCGTGCAGGCAGGGTAAGATCCAGCTCTTTTATTGTCGATGCAAGCGAAGTAAAATCATTGTTTGATAATTTTAAACAATTGGCTTAATTGTGCAAAAAAACCTCAAGCAAATTACCAGTTTTTTACAAGTCGTTGATTCCGGCTCTTTTACCAAGGCGGCTGAAATTTTAGGCTTAAGCCGATCAATGGTGAGTATTGATATAAAACAATTAGAAAAGCAGCTCAATACAAGCCTGTTAATTCGCAACACCCGTAATATTGCATTAACTGAAATTGGTCAGCATTTTTATGAGGATTTTAAACAAATCCAACTGCAGATTGATGAGGCATTTGAACGAAGCCAACACTTAGGTACAAGCATTACAGGCACTTTAAGATTTTCGTCTACCAATGAATTTGGCCAACGTTTCATTTTGCCTTTACTGCCTGATTTTTGTCGGCTTTACCCAGATTTACGTTTACAGTATTCGTTTAATTCATCTCTCGATGATTTAGTGACTGAAAAATTAGATCTGGTTATTCGGCTAGGAAATTTAAAAAACTCATCTCTAAAAACTCGAAAAATCGGAGAATATCCAATTTATCTTGTGGCTACTCTGCAGTTTATAAAAGACCATCCTATAAAAAATATATCTGATTTAGCGAATGTTCCTTGGATTGGCCACACTTTATTAAATTGGCAAGATTCACAATATATTTTGCAAAACAGTTTAGGGGAGCAATATTCATTACCTTTTATTCGAAGTCAGTATGAATCAAACTCGGTCACTGCAATTCATCAAATGACTCTTTCATCTTTAGGTGTGGCGATTTGTCCTGCATGGTTAGTTGATGAAGATATTCAACAAAATCGCCTAATTCGGTTATTTCCTGACTTTTCATTACCGCCACAAAGTATTCAATTACTTTATCCTCATACCTCTAATTTACCGGCCAAAACGAGAGCATTTATAGATTATTTAATAGCCAATCTTTCTTTCAGTTAAACTAAAAAATATGTAAGTCATGGAAGATAAGCTAATTTATATAAATAGACAATTCTGTCTGTTTTTTATAAAATATCGATGATTATGACTCAGTTTTATAATAACGATGTCCCATAAAATATTTCAAATTTTAGATAGTTTAGGTTTGGTCGCACAGAATCGTGTACTTCATGTGCAATTTTCCAACCCATCATTAAACAATCAAGTCTTCTTACAACGCATTGAGGGCGAGCATACGCTCAACCAAGGTAGCGTTGCTGAATTATTGTGTCTGTCGACAAATGCGCATATTGCATTAAAACAATTTATTGGCTGTCCGGTGGCCGTCGATCAGGTGACAGACACAGGCCAATTTTTTAGAACAACAGGCATTATTACTGAAGCGAGCCAAGGGCAAAGCGACGGCTCACTGACTATTTATAATTTAACTTTAAAAGACCCAACTGCACTTTGGCATAAACGCCGCAATAGCCGAGTGTTTATGAATAAAAGCGTGCGCGATATTAGCGAAATTCTATTTAAAGAATGGCAAGGCAAAAGTCCATTATTTGCCTCAAGTCTAACGCTCGACACATCTGGTTTAGCTAAAGATTATGATGTGCGTCCATTTGTGATGCAGTCCAATGAAAGCGATTATGACTTTTTAACCCGCTTGTGGCGTAGCGAAGGAATTAACTGGTTAATCGATGAATCGCAACTTTTGGTCGCTGACCCGAATGCTTCTATTCAGCCGCAGGTGTTACGTTTAATTGACGATAACCAAAATTATAAAGCTCTTGAACGTCGTAGCCTACGTTACCAACGCAGCAGTGCTACAGAACCGTTCGATACCATGACCCAAGTTAAAGCTGAGCGCCGCTTACAACCAACCTCGGTTCATGTGCAACGCTGGCAAGCTGATGCCCTACAACAAGAAGAAGGCAGCGGTAGCGTACAAGGCACACAAAAGCACAGCGAACACTATGACAATGCGAGCCTAAACCTTGAAGATGCATGGCATGTCAGTCCAGCATGGATGCAGGACCTAAAAGGCGAAGACCAAGCTACAGCTTCGGGTAATAGTCAGATTGAACAGCTTAACCAGCACATCAATGCTTATCATCACCTGAGTTCTAAACAGTTTACCGTTTCGGGTAACGTCCGTGATGCACAGGTCGGTTACTGGTTTGAGCTGAATGACCATCCTGAACTCGACCAGCATGATAGTGCCGATAAAGAATTCTTAATCTTAAGCAAGCATTACTATAACCAGAATAATTTACCGAAAGAATTACAACAGCAACTTGAGCGTCTGTTGCCAAAAGACAAGCTCAAGGTAGCTCAACTCGACAACCAAAACCCAGAGCAACGCCACTTTGCTGAGTTGAATGTCGTTCGACGTAACATTAAAGCTGTCCCTAAATATAGCCCGCTAGAACACCGACCAGCCGCTTACCCGCAGCGCGCTAGAGTGGTGGGGTTGGAAGGTGAAAGTATTCATGTCGACCAGTGGGGTCGTATTAAAGTCCGCTTCTTGTTTACCCGAACTGACGACCATAGCCATGACGGTGGAGCCGGCAGTAACGACAATGACACAGACTCGGCTTGGGTGGATGTACTGACCCCGTGGGCAGGTGCAGGTTATGGTGCACGCTTCTTGCCTCGTGTGGGTGAGATAGTTGTGATCGATTTCTTTGACGGCAACATTGACCGCCCGTTTGTGGTGGGCCGTATTCATGAAGCTGAACGGTATCCAACGCAATTCGACCAGAAAGGTCAGCTACCCGACACCAAAAAACTGAGTGGTATCCGCTCCGAAGAAGTCGACGGTAAGGGCTTTAACCAACTCCGTTTTGATGACACGACAGGCCAGATCAGTGCCCAGCTCCAAAGCAGCCATGCGGCCAGTCAGCTCAACTTGGGTAACTTAAGCCATCCAAAAGACAACGCGGAAAGTGATGGCCGTGGTGAAGGTTTTGAACTTAGAACAGACCAATGGGGTGCAGTTCGAGCAGGTAGTGGCTTACTCGTTAGTACCCACAAACAGGACCAAGCTCAAGGTGTACACCTTGATGCAAATGAGACCAAACAACAAATAGAAGGCTGCCTCAACAATGCCAAGGCACTCAGTGAAGTTGCTAAAAATCAGCAAACTGATCCATTGGAAGTGCTTGAGAACTTAAAAACGTTCATAGAGCAAATTGAAGAAAAAGATCAAGACAAAGCTGCCGCTTTTAAGCAAGCCTTGATGATATTAACTGCACCTAACAGCATTGCCATAGCCAGTAATGAAGACATTCACCTCAGCGCAGATGCTCAGTTAAGTCAAACTGCTGGTGATAGCATTAACCTGACTACTCAAAAGAACCTGATTGCGCATGCCCAAAATAAAATCAGCCTTTTTGCAGCGCAAGAAGGAGCGAGACTCTATGCAGGCAAAGGCAAAGTCGAAATACAAGCACAAGGGGACGGAGCAGATTTAATTGCCCGTAAAGCTGTTCAGATTATTTCAACAGAAGACAAAATTGAAATTAGTGCTTCTAAAGAAATCGTTATCACGGCGGGCGGATCACAAATCAAGATTAATGGCTCGGGAATTTTCCCTGTTACGGGTGGTAAGTTTGAGGTAAAAGCTGGGCAGCATTTGTTTATGGGGGGAGGAAGTGCGAATTTTAGTTCTTCACTACCGCCTCCGCCAAAACGTAGCCCAGGAAATTTAGAGCTCATCCATGATTATGCGCACGGTGAGTTTGTTAAAGGTGGTAGTTATACGGTTGTTGATAACTTAGGAAAAGAAGTCACTGGCAAGCTGGATGAGAAGGGATTTGCAAGAGTTTCTGGCTTAGCAACAGGTGCAGTAAAAGTCTTCTTTGAACCAGATCACCGTGATCCTTGGGATGCAGCAAGTGACTTTAAACGTCCAGTTGAGTGGCCAAATAAGAATGATGCGGATACTGATCAATCAGATTCATTAATTGCACAAATGAGTAAAACAGCCCAGTCCAAACTTGGTGAATTATCTAAACAATTAACCAATCCTGCGAATATTAGGAAAAATATTCAAACTGCACAAAGTATAAAATCTGAAGGGGCAAAGGCTTTAATGCCAATGTTAAAAACAGAGGCGCAGGGATTAGTGACTGATCAAGTGAAAAGCTTTTTACCCATTTCAGAAGTAGGCCAAAAAATAGGGAACAACATTGATCTTGCATCAATTCAAAAAATAAATGACTTCAGCAAATTAAGTTCTGTTGATGGCGGTAGCTTGATAACTAATGCTCTTCCTCAATATTTGCAAAGCCCTTTTAAAAAGAATTCGTAGAGAAATAAAATGTCTGGAAAAACAGAAGTTGTTAAACCATTATCAGAAGTTGCTATTAAAGATGTTAGTCATTCAAAACAAAAAATAGATAATTGGTTAAAAAGTCATACTCATCAAATTGTAACGTTAGACTTGGTTGCAAGTGTAATGGGAACAATTCCAATTATTGGCAATGTCATGGCTGCCATCGATGTGGTTTCCGACATTTGTTATATCTACGATAAAGGTTTTCAAAATGCCGATATTATGGATTGGACCACAATGGGTATCGACCTTATTGGGATTGCGCCTATTCCGGGAACAACAGCAATCCGTACTTCTGCTCGTCCAGCTCTGTTTCTAGTCCGTCAAGAAGTTAAACGTGTGGGTAAAGCTGCTTTAGGTGAAGCAGTTATTGTGGTGATCTCTAACCATTTAAATGATCAGGTTGCAGGGGACATAGAAAAATTCTGCAAAACTGGGTTAAACAAACTAAATTCAATTTTAGCCACTTGTGGTGGAACCGTCCAAAATGCTACTACACAAATTAATGGCGGAATTGTTCGAGTTGTAACAAAAGGCCAAGTATTTACAAATGCAGGCTCAAATACAAACCGCGCTCAACAGCAAGCTGCCGGTGTTATTAAAGGAATAAAAAGTGGTGACTTAACGCGAGCTGGAAAAAATTTAGTTTACATGACTGAAAACTGGGGGAAGGCTCTTATTAAAACAGGAGCAAATTCCAATGCTAAAGTTGTTACTTCTTTAGTTCCTGCACATTTAAAGCAGCCGATTTTAAATGTAGGTGCAACGATTAATAAAATTGGTATCACTGCCAATACTAAAATTAAAGGCTTGGGAAACGTAGCGCAGCCGCAAACAATTGGGTGGCTATTTGATGTATTAAGAATGAGTGCTTCTAAATTTAGGAAAAAGAAACCAGCTCAAGTTAAGCCAACTCAAACCACACAAGTTAAACATGACAAGAAAAATAATAAATTAGAAAAGGCGAATACTGAACCCGACGCGACTCATAATGCGAATGCATGTAAAAACTGTAAAGGTGCTGCGACTAAACGATCGATTACTTTTGCCATGGGTACTGAGTTTTTAAATCATACCGATGCCCAAATTCATCCATTATTAATAGAGCAATTTTCGAGAACGTACGTATCGAACTTATATCAGTATGATCAATCGATTTTCGGAGCGCGGTGGATTACACCTTTTACAACCAAGATTGCTCGTTGTTCTAGTTACAACATTAATGAACCTAAAGAACCGATTGAGCAAGAGGGTTGGGAGTATATTGGCAGCGATGGCCGTCCTGTTCGCTTACCAGAGCTAAAAGTTGGGCAGAGTTACTATGATGAAGTAGAAACTTTTACTTATACAGTTGTCTCACCTGAAATTAGAGCAATTTCATATGGTGTTTCAGAAACTCGCTTTTATCAAAAATATAAAAATGAGTTTCGTTTAGTCTCCATAGAACGTCAAAATGGATTTAGTATCGGACTGCGTTATGACTATGAATTAGAAAATGGTGATAGCTATTTATCCGACATTATATTTAAACAGCAACAACAAAATTTGGCGCATGTAGCATTACAAATTAATGATGTGCAGAAAGTTGTTGCAGCTTGGTTGGTTGAAGATGGTCAACTTCTAAGACAACTATCAGCATATGAATATAATGAGCAAGGCGATTTAATTAAGGCAACTAATGAGTTTGCTGCTTCTTATGAATATCAATACCAAGCTCACTTATTGACTCGTTATACTGATCTTAGTCAAAGAGGAATGAACTTAAAGTGGGATGGCATTTTACCTAGCTCAAAAGCGATTGAAGAATGGGCTGATGATTATAGCTCTGCGACTAAATTAGATTGGGATGAAAATGTTCGAGTAACTTCAGTCATGGATATCGATGGTAACGTGACTGAATACTATTATGGTATTACGGGTTACACCTATCGAATTATTTATCCAGACAATTTGCAAGAATGGTTCTTTAGAGACCAAGCAAAAAATATAACATCACATATTGCCACAGATGGAACAGAAACATCGTATACCTATGACGAACGCGGTAATGTCTTAAGTATGGTTCAGGCCGATGGTTCAACCTTCTATTATGAATATGACGAAAAAGATAATCTGACCGGTTTTGTTGACGCTGAACAGGGGCGTTGGTTTAAAGAATACGATGCTTCAGGAAATATAATTAAAGAAATTGATCCGCTGAAGCGTGAAACAGCCTATGCCTACAATGCAATGGGTTTGGTAACTTCCATTAAAGATGCTAAAGGCGGTAAGAAGACACTCAAATATGATGATCAAGGCAACTTGGTTACTTATATGGATTGTTCTGGTAAAGAAACGCACTGGCACTATGATGATCGCGGGCGCGTCAAATTTATTGAAAATGCCTTAAAGCAAAAAGTTGAATATTTCTATACGGAATTAACTGCTGAACCAAGAAAACCTCTAGCAAAAGGCTTACCGCTAAATGCTTTTGGACAGCTCGAAAAAATTAAACATGCTGATGGTGCTGAAGAACATTTTATTCATGATGAAGAAGGTCGTTTATTAGTTCATGTTGACTCTAAAGGACAGCAGACACGTTATGAATATGATGCGGCTGGTTTAATTACTAAGCGTATTGACCCATTAAATCAAACCTTAAAATATCAATGGGACCGCTTGAGTCGCTTAAAACGTTTAATTAATGAAAATGGCTCAAGTTACGAGTTTGTATATGATGTTGCGGGTCGATTAGTAAAAGAAATTGATTTTGATGGCAAAGAAACTGTCTATACGTACGATGAATATAATGGTCGTTTAACTAGTAGCATTGAAGTCGCTTCTGCCTATGGTCAAGATTTTAAAGATCGTGCTGCACCTAAAGACCGTATTCAGCAATTTATTTTTGACAGTATGGGACGTTTAGAACAACGTACAGCAGGGTATGGTTATCAAGGGCAAGAGCTTGAAGAAAAGCAAACAGAAGAATTTTCTTATGATGGCCTAGGTCATTTAGTTCAAGCTAAAAATGCAGAAACTAACTTGCAATGGTTTTATGATGCAGCAGGCAATTTAGTTAAAGAACATCATCAAGACGTTGTGACTCAGAAAACTGCTGTGTGGAAACATGTCTATGATGAATTAAATAATCGAACTACAACCATCCGACCAGATGGGCAGAAAGTAGATTGGCTGACTTATGGAAGTGGACATGTCTATGGCGTGGCTTTAAATGGTGAAGATGTTGTTAGCTTTGAGCGTGATGATTTACATAGAGAGACATTACGACACTATGCAAATGGACTTAGCCAACAACAACGTTATGATGAAGTCGGGCGTTTAACTCAGCAATTAATGTTGAATGGGCATGACAAAGGCTATCAGGCCCAAACTCAAAATAATGCCATCCAGCATACCAACCAATTGATTGAACGCTTATATCACTACGATAAAACAGGTGAGTTAACGCTCATTAAGGATACTCGTCGTGGGGCTATTCATTATAAATATGATCCTGTTGGGCGTTTATTAGAAGCGACCAGTAAACTTGGGAAAGAGACTTTTAATTTTGACCCGGCAAATAATATTTTAGATCGATATAACAGTACCAAAGAGCAATCCGCACAGCACATTTCTAGTGAAAAAGGTTATAGCTATAACCGCTTAGTCAATAACGTCGTGCAGGAATATCTTGACCAACAATATCAATATGATGCTTTTGGGCAATTGATTCGACAAAAGTCATCACAAGGTGATTTAAATCTTGAGTGGGATGTATTGGGACGTCTTGTTCGTAGCCGAAACAATCAATACACGGCAGAATATCGCTACGATGCTTTAGGTCGACGTATTCAAAAAACCAGTAAGCATCACCATACAGGTCAAGAGCAGAACATTATTTATGGTTGGGATGGTGATACTTTAGCGTATGAATCTAGTGCTGATTTAACAAAACACTATTTCTACGAAAAAGATAGTTTCGTGCCTTTGTTACAAGCGGCGTATCATCACCCCATTGAGCTACATCAAAACCAAGACTGGTCAGATAAAACATATAGTATTTATAAAGACCCTCTTTGGAATACAGTAAAACAAAGTCAAGGTTTTGATGATATATGGTTTTATCATTGTGACCATTTAGGCACACCGCAAGAAATGAGTGATCAGACAGGCGCCATCGTCTGGAAAGCTCAATATAAAGCTTGGGGTGAGTGTAAGGTAGAACAGGCTAAGTCAGATTTCTTTGAAAATTCAGAGATTATAAGCAATAACATCCGTTTCCAAGGTCAGTATTTTGATGGGGAAACTGGGCTTCATTACAACCGTTATCGTTATTATTCGCCGTATGTAGGGCGGTTTATTAGTAAAGACCCGATTGGATTATTGGGTGGGTTTAATGTTTATGCTTATGCACCGAATCCTAATAATTGGATCGATCCATTAGGTTTAAGCGGTTATACTAAAGATGGGAAAGGCAATACTATTCAATTAGATGCTTATGGTATTCCTGATAAAGAAAAGTTTGAACCGAATCCTAATGTTACGAAGCCTTATAAAAGACCTGTCGGAACTACAAGTGGCCAAAGAAAGTCAGTACAAGGAAAGGCGTGTGTAGTATGTGGAAGTACAAAAGGGGTACAAATACCCGATCATAAGGATGCATTAGTAGTTGAATACTATCGAGATGGTAAAAATGATTTGACTTTACAAAATGATGTAAAAGCAGTACAACCCCACTGTCGTAACTGTTCCTCGACTCAAGGTGGTAAAGCCTCGGGGTTCTCTAAGGCAATGAACAAAAAGCTAGGATTTTAGGTAAAATATGTCTGTAATTGAAATGCAAAAAAATATATGTGAAAAATTTAATTCTAAATTTGTTCAACCTTTGGATAATGAAATGGTTGCTGTAGCTTTGGATTCATTAGGAAAAATACCAATTACGGGAATACGTAATGTATTAGAAGAGGGGGAAAATATTTCATGGTTTTTTTATTGTGGAGAATTTTCTGAAGATGATGATTTCTTTAAACCAATACATATATCTCATTTAGAAAATTATCTTCCCGAAGTTATTCCTTATTTGGCGTTGGAAGAAGGGTTTAGATTTGTAATAGATAAACAGGGTTACGAAGATGTATGGAAGGAAGAGTAGAAACTCAATTTAAATTTTTAACTTATAAAGATATTTATTAGTTTTTTTATGAAAACTTTATAGTATATAACTGCAAATAATTAAGTAATTTAAGTATGGAATATAGAAATATAGAGTTTGATAAAATTGCTAAAAGCGAACAGCAATTACAGTCGCTCTCATTTATTGGTATTAATTATGATAAAAAATTAAAAAAAGCATTAACAGAAGAATATAAAAATCCTTCTGTTGTTGATATTAATATGCTTAAAGATCTTGAGGATAAATATAATTTGCTTCTTACGGAAGAATATAAGAATTTTTTATTGGAAACGAATGGTGGAGTACCTTCAAAGAGTATTTTTGATCTTACAAAGAAAAAGGATATTGTTATAGGACATTTTTTTACATTGTACTCTAAGGTTGAAATGTACACCCTTGAAAACAATAATAATTCTGTAATTTCCTTTCTTGTGGGATATTTTTCAATAGGTGACACAGTGAATGGGGATTATATTTTAATAAATTTAATCATTAATGATAGTGATTATGGTGCAATCTTTATATTCTTTCATGAAAAAGATGAGTTGAAGAAAGTATCTAACTCATTCAATGAGTTTTTAGATAAATTACATGATTGATTTTTAATTTGATATGTTCTGATAAGAAAGTTATATTAAGTGTAAAGTGATTTTAAAGTTTTATTAATAAATTATAAAATATTATTTAAATAGTAGTGCTTTTAATTTGACTGCTTAGAAGCACTACTTAAAAACTAGTTACTTTAAAGGTTAATTTGTGAGTTTTTATATCATTTAGCCCTCTGTGTATACTCTTAAAGATTTTTCTTGTGATTTGAAAGGAAGGCAAAAAAGTATCTGTTTAGTTAACTAAAGCTGATAAACAAATTAGTTCGGGTATAAAATGTGGACAAATTACTGTAGCTCAGTCAAAAGTATTGATACGTGCGGAATTACAAATTATTGGGCAAAAAGTTTTTGGACGTTATAGATAATGGATTCATGGCATAAGTTATATTCAGAAAAGTTAGTAAATTTAATTGTGGATGAGTTTCTAGTTCTTTACGAAAATTATAATAAAGATGAAGATAAAATATATGCTTTAGCATTAATTACTGACGATGATGCTTTGACAAATTATATAATGATATCTACAGAACGTACTAGAAATAGTGTACATGCAGGAGTTGAGTGGGAACCACATTCATGGATGCAGGGCTTAAGTGATGATGATACTTTTGGAGTTAGAGCTTTTACTCCGATTATAATGGAACATTATGAGAATGATATTGCTCCAAAGTTTCAGAAAGGATTTGATTATGATGTAGAATTTAAGGAAAACTTAGAGCTCTATGTATATGCTTTAAAAGAGGCAAAAAATAAATTAATAAAAAAAAATGGGTAAAAGTATTGAAGAAATTGTTTTCTTTGTATCTATCTTAGGAAATCCTGATATAGAGGTATCCACTGCAAAAGAAATTAATACTTTAACCAAAAATCTAAAAGATTTTTTAGAGATAAAAAAATAATTTTAATATATTGAAAGACACCCTTAATTTTGAATAAATAGTTTTATTATGATTTTTCAATAATAGGGTGTTTTATATAGGTTAGTATGAGTAAATAAATGAAAAGTTGGGATCAAGTGACTAAAGATGCTAGTGATTTTATTTCATTCTTAGAACAAGGAAATTTTTTTAATAAACCATTTCAGATGAGTGGGAAACTGTAACGGATACGCCCAACGTATTTCCAGATGATTTTGAATTGAGTGATAAAATTAAATATAAGTTAAAACAGAATAATTATTTTGCTTTTGAACAAAAAGAATTTAATGGTGCTAAAGAAAAATGGGTTTATGGGGAAGCTTGTATACTTACTGAATTAATGTATAGAGATATAGGGATTATTTTTCAGTGTTATGCGAATGATTTTTTCCCAGAAATCTGGAAAAAAATTCTTGAAGTCTATTTAAATGGTGGGTTTCCATGTGGTTGGAGTGGTCATTTGCCAGAAGGAAAGTTGGTTGTTTTTTCTAATGAATAGTATTGTGAAGTAATTTTCAAGACGTAAATAAAGCCTCATTATTAAACAAATGAGGCTTTTTATTATAATCTTCCAAAAGAAAAGCATACTAAATCTTCAGGTATTCATACTAACAGTTCGCGTACTGGTCAGAATTGGAATAAAACTTGGGGAGGAATTTTAAATCAAGTTGAAGCTATGAATTTATCACAAGCTGAATCAAAGGAAATTTTGGAACAACGCTTGAGAGCATTAGCAAGGAAAGAGCGTATTGGAAAGCACAATGCTACAGCTGTTAAGGGTGCAAACTTTTGTCAATTACAGTAAGTTAAAAGGTATATGAAATGTTTGATAAATTAATGACAGATCAAGAAATTAAAGCAAAATTAATTGAAAGAAGTAGCGAAATAAAGAAATTTAGCAAATTACCTCAGCTTGATGATAATTATTTGTCTTTTTTAGGTAAATTTAGAAAAATAGAGATTACACCCGATATTATAATTTTTGGATATGAAACAGCATTAAAAGAAAATCAATATCTTCATGAAAATTATCCTGAAATTTGTGAGAAAGTTTGGATAATTGGTCGTACTGGTCAAGGTGATGAATGGTTTATAGGTAAGGAAAAAAATAATATCTTGTTTTATGATCATAACCAAGGCGAGTATTTGAATATTAATCAGTTTATAGATATGAGAATTACTTTTGCAGACTTTCTTAATATGGCATTTTTTTATCAACAACTTGAAGGAGAATTGGATATAAATGAAGAGCTTAATAAAGTTGAACAAGATCAATTTAAGAAATTAGTCAATTCTATTAATGAAGGTTTATATCAAAGATATCCCTTTGAATATTTTTAGTTTTTGTGTTGGGTTTTGATGGTTTTTAGATAAAAATATTTGATACTATTTAATTGTATTAAATAGGGAGTCTTAATAGTGCAGGTTTGTTTTAAAAAATTATTTGAGGAAGTTGATAAATCTAATGAAATAATTTATGGTGAAAGATTTCTTATTGATCAGGATAATTCTGTTAATGATGATCTATTTAAAAGCTATTTAAATTGTATTCCTGAAAATGATTTTAATATTGATCTAGGAGGGAATATAAATGATTTTTTAGGAAAAGATTCGTTAGACAATATTCAATATATGTTTGAAGATATATTCGATGGGGAAAGTGCTACAGTATTCTTAACACAGCATGATGTAAATATCGTATATATAAATCATAATAGTGGCGAGGTAGGAGCATGTATTTCAGGTGATGAATTACATATCATTGCTAAAAATTTATTTGATTTTTTTCGCAAATTAATATTGTGCAGAATTTAATTATTGACCTATATGACTCTAACCCTAGAGGTGAAAATGGAGGGTATAAGACAGGTTTTTTAGAAGAGTTAAAGAAAATTCTTATAAATGAAAAAGTATTGTTAGATGTAGAGTATTTTATAGAATTTTTTTATGGTTAAAGTGTAAGTGCAATTCAAAAATAAGTAGTACTTCTATATATTTATTTAGAAGTACTACTTTAAAATAAGGTGTTTTAAAAGGTGGATTTGTGAGCTTTTATACAATTTATCCGTCTGAGTATATTAATAGAGATTTTTCTTTTGATTTGAAAGGGAAGCAAGAAGTTATTGTTGACTATTTTAAATTTGACTTAAGTAATCAATTTTTAAAAAATCCTAGAATAAATTTAGATTATGACAATATTTTTTATGATCAATTGAATGAAATATTGGATACGGATTTTTATTATTCATCTTCAGGAATTTTACTTTTTTCAAAAAGATTTTTTAATGAAATGAAGGAAATTATTGCATACGAATGTGATTTCTATCAATGTTATGTAAGAAATCAAGAAGCAGATATTTATGCCATGTATATTAAAAGAAAAAATAATTTATTAGATGAAGATGACTTTATAAAGAATGATCTTGTAGTCGATGACTTATTTATTGCTAGAGATAGTGATAAACCTTATATCTACGTAATGAGCAAAAAATTTGTAGATACTATTAATAAATTTAAATTAAAAATGAATTTCTTAGAATACTAAAATATTAATAACTTTTAAAAGTGAATTAATAGCATAAGTTTTTAATTCACTTTATATCTTTATTACGTTCGTCATCTTCATCCACTCTTGTATTCATATGGTTAAGTTTTCCTTTACAAAATAGACAGATGTTTCTGTATTTTATAAAATAATGCCAATCCTGACAAAGTTTTCATAAAAAAGATGTTATCTCATATACATAGAATTCTAGAAGATTTGGGTATCAGCTCGCAAAAACGCGTGCTTTATGTTCAGTTTTCTAATCCATCGTTGAATACTCAAGTCTTTTTACAAAGTATTGAAGGGCAGCATCAGTTAAATGAAGGACTGACTGCCGATTTATTTTGTCTTTCTACCAATGCCCATATTTCATTAAAACAATTTATTGGATGTCAGGTTGCAGTCGATCAAGTAACTGATCAGGGGCAGTTATATAGAACTACCGGAATTATTACCGAAGCCAGTCAGGGGCAGAGTGATGGTTCATTAACATTGTATAAACTGAGATTACAAGATCCGACCGCGCTATGGCATAAACGCCGAAATAGCCGTGTTTTTATGAATAAAAGTGTACGGGACATTACTGAAATTCTATTTACTGAGTGGCAGAACAAAAGCCCGTTGTTTGCTTCTGGCTTAACTTTAGATTTAAAAAACCTAAGCCAAGACTACGATGTTCGACCTTTTGTCATGCAAAGTAACGAAACGGATTATGAGTTTTTAACTCGACTTTGGCGTAGTGAAGGCATTAACTGGTTGGTTGATGAAGCTCAGCTTTGGGCCGCTGATAGCTCGGATGAGATTCAATCACAAAAGTTACGTTTAATTGATAGTAATGAATCATATTTAGCATTAGACCGAAGAAATATCCGTTATCACCGCAGTAGCGCAGTTGAACAACAAGACAGTATGACGAGTCTTGTGCCAACTCGAAGCTTGCAATCTACAGCCGTGCATGTACAACGCTGGCAGGCTGATGCTTTAAGTCAAGAAGAAGGCATGGGTAGTGTTCAGTCAAAGCATAGTCATAGTGCTAATCAGGATAATGCGAGTTTAAGTCTAGAACATGCATGGCATGTCAGCCCTGCTTGGATGCAAGACTTAAAGGGGGAAGACCAAGCCACTGCATCGGGTCACCAGCAGCTAGAAAAACTCAATCAAAATCTATCTGATTATTACGCATTTCAATCAAAATATTTCCATGCACAAACTACGGTACGTGATGCGCAAGTTGGCTATTGGTTTGAATTGGATGAACATCCTGAAATAGATACTCATAGCGGATCAGACAAAGAATTTCTGATTATTGGGAAAAGCTTCTATTTGCAAAATAATTTGCCTAAAGATTTACAACAGCAAATCAATCAACTTTTTAGTCAAAGCCAATGGCAAAACAATCAATCAGGGCTAAATGACCAGACTGAACGTCAGGGTAATCAGCTCATCTTGTCGCGTAGAAATATTAAAACTGTTCCTGAGTATCATCCGTTAGAGCACCGTCCAGCCGCTTACCCGCAGCGCGCTAGAGTAGTGGGATTGGAAGGCGAAAGTATCCATGTTGACCAATGGGGGCGCATTAAAGTTCGCTTCCTATTTACCCGAACTGACGACCATAGCCATGATGGTGGAGCAGGAAGTAATGACACTGACACCGACTCGGCTTGGGTCGATGTACTCACCCCATGGGCAGGTGAGGGTTATGGCGCACGTTTCTTGCCTCGCGTGGGCGAGATCGTGGTGATCGACTTCTTTGACGGCAACATTGACCGCCCGTTTGTGGTGGGTCGTATTCATGAGGCTGAACGTCACCCAACGCAATTCGACCAGAAAGGGCAGTTACCTGATACTAAAAAACTCAGTGGCATCCGCTCCGAAGAAGTCGACGGTAAGGGCTTTAACCAGCTACGCTTTGATGACACCACAGGGCAAATCAGTGCCCAACTAAAAAGTAGCCATGCGGTAAGCCAACTAAACTTAGGTAACTTAAGCCATCCAAAAGACAAGCCGGAAAGTGATGGCCGTGGTGAAGGTTTCGAACTTAGAACAGACCAGTGGGGGGCAGTTCGAGCTGGCAGTGGTTTACTCCTTAGTACCCACAAGCAGGATCAAGCTCAAGGTGGACACCTAGATGCAAATGAAGCAAAACAACAAATAGAAGGCAGCATAAATAATGCCAAGGCACTCAGTGAAGTTGCTAAAAACCAGCAAACTGATCCATTAGATATGCTTGAGAATATTCAGACTTTTTTAGAGCTTCTTAAAGAAGAAGACCCTAAAAAAGCTGCTGAGTTTCAATCAGCAGTGATGGTGTTAGCATCTCCAAAAAGTATTGCTGTAAGTAGTAATGAAGATATACATCTCAGTGCAAATGGTCAGCTCACTCAAAGTGCTGGAGATAGTATTAATATTAGTACGCAAAAGAATATAGTGAGTCATGCGAGTCAAAAAATAAGTCTATTTGCCGCGCAAGAAGATGCTCGGATTTTTGCTGGTCAAGGTAAACTAGAAATTCAGGCCCAAGGTGATGCTTTGGATGTGATTGCTCGAAAGGGCGTGCAAATTACTTCAACCGAAGACACGGTTTTTATTACTAGTCCAACTGAAATTAATCTGACTGCAAATGGGTCTCAAGTAAAGCTAAATGGTTCAGGTATTTTCCCTGTTACGGGCGGTAAGCTTGAGGTGAAAGCAGGGCAGCATTTGTTTATGGGGGGAGAACAAGTTACTCCTCCTAAAAAGCAGGAAAATAAGCCTTATTATTTGACTTTTGAAATTACTGATTTAGATGGAAAGCCAGCGAAAAATGTAGAGTATATTGCTTTTAGAATGGATGGTAGCCGGCAAAAGGGGCGAACTAATGCCCAAGGTTTAACTCAAAGATTTGAAACTGATGGCTCAGAACAAATTTCCATTCATATTAGTGATGAAAATGCTTCTAAATATAAACTAGCGGCAAAAGGTTAGAGATATAATGACTCCTTATACTACGTTTGAATATACAATAGTTTTTTATAATCAAAGAAATAAAGAATTACCAAATGTAAAATACAGCATAATCTTTTTCTGTGAAGATGGGACGAAAGAGACTTATAAGGGCACTACTAACCCAAAAGGACAAACAAAACCAATTCCATTAAATCAAAATGGAAAATTGCATATTTTTGTTGAGGGGCATGAAACTATTCTCAGCCCTAAGAAGACTATAAAGCCTATTTTGGCTGAAGGAAGTAATATAATTGAAGTAAATGCCATAAGCCTTAAGAAAAATACTTTGTTCTTAACAAAAGCTCAGTATGAGCTCAAGCAGAGCAAAGCAAATAAAGATTTAGAAGAGCTAAGAAAAAATGCTAAATCAGTTAAACAAAAAAACTTTTTTAATTTATCAAAAATACAACCAACTTTTCCTTTAGATTTAGCAGAAGAATTAAATGAAAGAATTAATATGTCTTATGAGGAATATAAAAAGAAGAATACTCATATTGTAAAAAAAACAAAATATCTTAAGTTTAAAAACTATGCTGTATATCGATTTATTGATAGTGCAGGGAATGGGATTCCAATTATAGATTATCAAATCTTTGGACAAGGTCAGGATAAGCCCTTGGTTAATTTGAAACCTGGCCCACCTGATAAAAAAGGCTATACTCAATTAGCTTATACGCATTTGAAGAGTAGAGTTACATATACTTTAGGATCTAGTAAAAAAAATAGTGAATGGTATGAACCAATAACTTGTGTAGACAAACAAGTTATTTATCAGATTATTTTTCCTACTTCCACAGCGGTAACTCAACCGGATATTAATCATAAGGAAAATATGGGTGCAAGACAAAAACCACCTATTGTGATTAACCCGTGTACCAATGAAGTTCTTGTGTTGCCGCCTGCAGTCTATGCTGAATTTGATAAAAAAACTAAGATATTATCTGATGCAGTAAAGGAAGTTCACAAGTCTAATAAAGATCTAACGCAAGCAATCCAAAGTCGTGATTTGGAAGAAATTAAAGAATTGGAAAAGCGTTTAAATATAAATCAGGAAAAGGCCATTGAAAAGATTAATGGTGAATTTAAGCAAAGAGCTGATTTAAGAGAAGTATGGGTAGTGGAGAGCACAGGTAAAACAAACGAACAAGCATCTAAATATAATTTAAAACGACGTTATTTAAAAGTTACTGAATATGAGGAGTTAAAAGCAAAGCGTAGGAATCCTCAGACAAATGTGGATGTAACTGCGAATCAATATACAGTACAACAACCTGCACAAATCCGTAGTAGTTTTGAAAAACTTTCCCAGCAACTTTTGACAGCAAAGGGGAGTGTTGGAAGTGATGAGAAGGCTGTTTATAACCTAATAGGAGGTTTGGGAGGGGAAATTGCAGAAGAATACAAAAATAGTAGAGATATTACGGTTACCCAAGAAGCACAATGGATGCGCATGGTCGCTGGAGCAAGCGGAGAAGGTTCAATAAGTGCTGCGCCCAAAGGGGTAAGCATTAAGGCTTCTGGAGATATGTCGACTAAATGGACACTATTTGAAGGAGTGAAAGAATGGCGTAAATTTTATCCTTGTGAAACAGGCTGGAAACTTGAATATGATAACTATGATTTAGGAACAATCCGTTTTTTAATTGGTGCTGAGATATCTGGTTTTTCAGGAGCAAATTTAGGGATCGCTGGTAATCTATCCGTTGATATTTCTTATCAAGGCACAACTCAGGTCATAAAGGCTGCGGTAAGACCACCAGAAAGATCAATGAGTCAGATGGTAGATCGTAATAAAAAGCCTATGTTTCAACCTGCGCAAGGAAGTTTGAAAATAATTGGTGATAATCAGGAAAATGCGCAGAATCAAGGCAATATTGGTATTAATGCATTTGCTGGAGCTCAAATACAAGGTTTACTTAAAGGCGCTATAGAGTGGTTTAAGCCTAAAGGTAATAGTAGTGGTGAAGGTGAGTTTGTGGCAATCGCTTCAGCTGCAGCTGGGGGGGGAGTTAGTATGGGGGCAGGTGCGCAAGGTCAATTTCAAATTGGTTATGACCCTGGTTCAGGTAATTTTAAAATATTAGTAGCAGCTCATTTGTGTTGGGGCGTGGGAGCAAAAGGAGTTGCATCATTTGTTGTGGGCACGGAGCATTTATTGAGTTATCTTGGTTTTGTTAAATCACAAGTTGCTCATGCAGGATTTAAGACACTACTATATATAAATGAAGCGGCATTTTTGTTGGCCGCACAAGTTCTGGCTTATTGTATAGGCGAGAATCATCCAATAATTGATGATATAAATAGAATTGCAGCTTCATATGGAGACTGGATTAGAAGACTAGATATTGATCAAGGGCGTTATAAAACTGCACAAAATATTAATTCTAGTTCTGGGAAGAAAGAGTTATTGTATGCTACACCTGAGACTAAAGGAATATTATTATATGCGGTAACTCATTGGACAGATAGAACCGCTCCTATTTTTGATATGAATATTAAATTTTCAGATATGAAAATTGAATTTTTCCCCACTCGTAAGACAGCAGTAATCAATATTTTTAAAACATGTATTTCTACAGAAGAGTGGGAAAATACGATTCAGCATATTCATCCACGTGGTAATAAGCTTACTCAAACTCAATTGGGTAAAGTGGAAGGAGATATTATTCGCTTTCTTAATTATGGAAGTGATGAAAAGTACGCTGAAGATATAATCCGTTGTTTAAATTCTGGTGTCGAATATAAAGGTACGCAAATTAATATATGGCTTCAGGATTATTTAAAATATCGTAAAGGAGCAAAAAAAATAGCAGGTTCTTTGAATTATATGTTGGTAAAAAATCAGGATGATATGCGTTTTAAACAGCTCCAGATACAGCAAGCAATTAGGAGCGATTCAGAAGAGGTTGCTCTAATAGCGAGTAACTTGAATATTTTGGCGCCGTTTGATCAAGATAATGGAATAATGGATAAGCAAATATATAAAGTTTAATTATATATTTGCTTGATCAAATTTCTAATAATTAACCGCACATCGAACAGAGTTAAATCGATTTAAGTCTATGTTATATTTTTTAATATCAGGGTTGTTAGATAGTTTGGGATCCTCTACAGGATGAATCGCATGGCGACTAAAGGTAAATCCTCCAAACATGTGTAAGTTCTGACCATCAGACGGCTCTGAGCTTCTTACGACCTTCAAAGTTCCTGTTTTAGGACCCTGAGGGTTTTTTTCTGGAGATTTACTATAATACTGTGGGTCATACCAATCAAACATCCACTCATAATTATCGGTAATCATGTCATATAGCCCTAAAGGGGTAGCTGGAAATTGTTGCAATTCTGGTATTTTCTCATCAGTTTTATATTTTGTTATTAGTTCTTGTCTTTGTTTGAAACTCCAAACATTTCTGCCAATATCAATTTTACCATTATCTGTAGGGTAAAGAATGTATTGTCCACGATTTCTTGCTGCATATTCCCATTGTGCTTCAGTAGGTAAATTCATTTTTAAATTAAGTTGTTTTCCTAGCCATTGGCAATAATTTTGGGCTTGTTGCCAATTAATACCAGCCGCCGCAGTGGGAACTCGCTCACTTATTGAGAACTTATCAAACTTTCCAATTTTTTGCTGCCCAGTAACATCGGTATATATATCGAAATCAGCATACGTCGCTTTTGTTGCACTTAATGCATAGTTATCTAAAGTGACTTTGTGTAAAGGTTTGCTATCTGCATCACTATCGTATGGTAATTTATCTGGGCTTTTTTGCTCACCAAAATCTCCCATCATAAAGGTACCTCCTTTAATCTCTACAATATTTTCTTTCGTTTTATCAAGTAGTTTTTGCAACCTCTTTCGTTGCTCTGATGAGAGATTTTGTTTGGTCGCAAATGCTTGTGTTTGCTCTGTATTATTTGTTGATTTTGCACAGGCAGTTAACGTAATACTCGAAAGTAGAATGATGGCTAAATTTTGTTTAATCATCTTATTTAAAAATTATGTAGTTGAGTGGTGATGTGATTATTTTAGTGATAGACATAAGAGATATAAATAGAGTTTTTTTTATTTAGGTATAGAAATAATATAATTTCTTTAGAGAGTAATCATTTCATTCACCAAGTGTCTGTAATAAATTTTTCCTATTTTTTAATAGTTTAGATAACTTTGGATACTACAAGTAATTATAGATGATTTATAAGTGGTTGTACTAATGGTGGGTAACCTAAATGTTCTTACCCAAGAAGGGAATATTGGAAAAGCAAATATATAAAGTTTAATTATATATTTGCCTAATCAAATTGCTAATAATTAACCGCACATCTGACAGAATTATTTTGATTTAAATCAAGATGATGTTTCTTTGTCAATTCATCTTTAGCGGCTTTGGGATCTTCGATAGGATGAATAGCATGTCTACTGAAAGTGAAACCTCCAAACATTTGCAGAGTCTGCCCCTCAGAAGGAGTTGAGCTACGTACAACTTTGAGAGTACCATTTGTAGGACCTTGAGGGTTTTTTTCAGGAGATTTACTGTAATACTGTGGATCATACCAATCTAGCATCCATTCATAATTATCAGTAATCATGTCGTAAAGGCCTAAAGGAGTTGCAGGAAACTTTAATAACTCAGGAATATTTCTAAAAGCGTTTAATTTATTTTGCTGTTTTTGACGTTGTTCAAAACTCCAAACATTTCTACCAATATCAATTTTACCATTGTCTGTAGGGTAAAGAGTGTATTGTCCTCGATTTCGTGCGGCATATTCCCATTGAGCCTCTGTGGGTAAATCTATTTTTAAATTCAGTTGTTTTCCTAACCATTGGCAATAATTTCGGGCTTGCTGCCAATTTACTCCTGCTGCTGAATTGGGAATTCGATCCTGAATTGATAATTCATCAAACTTCCCAATTTTTTCCTGGCCGGTAACTTCGGTGTATACATCAAAGTCAGCATAAGTTGCTTTTGTTGCGCTTAATGCGTAATTGTCTAAAGTGACTTTGTGTAAAGGTTTGCTATCGGCCTTACTATCATATGGTAATTTATCTGGGCTTTTTTGCTCACCAAAATCTCCCATCATAAAAGTACCACCCTTAATTTCCACAAGATTCTTTTTTGTTTTATCAAGTAGTTGTTGCAACTTCTTTTGTTGTTCGGATGAGAGATTTTGGTTGGTTGTTGGGGTTTGTATTTGCTGTGTATTATTTGATGATTTAGCACACGCACTTAAAGCAAGGCTTGAAAATAAAACAATAGCTATATTCTGTTTCATCATTTTGTTGGAAATCATTACGTTGAATATTGATAAAACTATTTTAGTAAGAGATGTAAAAGATATAAAGAGCGGTTTTGTTATTCAACTCAGTGAATAGTCATTAGAGTTTATGAAAAATTAAAATGAACTCAGATATTTTATAAGTGAAATATAGATTAGATGATCTTTTGGGGGGGGAGTCAGATATGAACCTATTGGCTATTTAAAAGAGGAGTCTATAATTTTTTATCATACTTTTACAAAAACAAACTTAAATTTTTTCTTCTATTTTTTTGATAATTTGTCGAAAAAGCATGCTTAGGGCAGGGTGTGGCACTTTTTAACCTTTAGCTAGAAAATTAAATTTATATAAATAAGTATAATAGATAGACAGATTAGTCTTGACAAGTTTTGTGTTTTTTGCAATTTAATTTTTACTTTACGTTTTGATGATGTGTTCATAACCAAATAGAAATACCTTCTGGTTAATATAAACTTAAATATTGTTAAGCAAATGTTTCATAAAAACTAAATGAATGATATTTATAATAATTTATAAATTAGTTTTAATTTTTATTTAATGCATAAGAATCAATAATTTATTTTTAATTACAAAAAATAACAATATTATATTTTTATAAGAATAACTTTATTAAGCTATATTTTATAACCATCTTAACTATTTACTTTTAGTTTAAGTTGATATGATTTTTATATAAAATATGTTTGTTTATATGATAAACTGCGCGTAAATTTTTTGAATATAAGGTTTTTAGACTGATTTTTTAATGTTTTATAAATATTAACTTTTCAGTAAAGCCTTGAATAAATAAGAAAACAGAGGAATGAAAGTTGTGTTGAAACGAAGTATTTTGATACTTTCTCTGACTGGAAACATTATCGGTCTATCAGGTGCTCATGCAGCAGAACTAGAGCCTGTAAAACTTAAAAAAAGTTGTATTAAAAAAAATCCTTTAGCAGAAGGTCAGAATGACCCTGAGCTATTGAATATTTTTAAACAAGTTTGTGATAGTGATAATACGACTCAAAAAAATGATTTATTAGCTAAAGCAGCTATGCGTTTTTATCAAACCAATCAACCAGTTAAAGCATTAAATTTGGCAAGTCAATTGCAAAGTCAAAATATACGCGGTTCATTAATAACAGATGTTTTATTTTTATCTGGTGTAAGCATTGCAAATAACTCTTTGCAGCAAATGCGAAGTCAGGAAATGCGTTATTTAAGCAACGATGTAACTTATCCACCTGCTAAACAATTAATTGAAAATATCCATACTTCAATGCCTGCGCCAGATACTTCAAATGTTAAGGCGGCTACAGAAGGTGGCTCAGTTGATAATGAAAGAAGAAGTTATAAAAAACAAACTGTAACACGCAACAGAGTTACTGCTTCCAGAGCAGCAACAAAACGAGTAGCAACTCCAGCAAAAGCAACTGCGGTTAAACCAAAAACTGCCCCTGTAGCCAATGTTAATAAATCAAAAAGTTCGCCTTTTGACCCTTTAATTAAATAATCAGGAATAGAATCTTATGGCTAAGAGAGAAAGCGTACAAAAGAAGCTTCAGCGAATTCGACCTCCACGTGTTCAGCTTACATATGATGTCGAAATTGGTGATGCAAAAGAAGCGAAGGAACTACCATTTGTTGTTGGTGTGATGGGTGATTTTTCGGCAGCTTCTGAGCTTGAACGTACAAAATTAAAAGATAAAAAATTCATTAATGTCGATTTAGATAATATTGATGAAGTTATGGAGTCATTGTCTCCAAGAGCTGCTTTTCAAGTAGATAATACGCTGACTGAAGAGGGTGGGAGAATTGCAGTTGATTTAACATTTAAGTCAATGGAAGATTTTCGCCCAGAAAATGTTGTTCAACAGGTTGATCCATTAAAGAAACTCGTTGAAGCACGTGAGCGTTTAACAGATCTAAGAAATAAGATTTCTAACAGTGAGCGTTTAGAAGACCTACTTGATGAAGTGCTTAAGAGTACTGATCAAATCCGTAAATTAAGTGCGGAGGCTGATCATGAATAATGCTCAATCGGCAGCAATGCCTCTTGTTGAAAATGAACAAGTTAATCTTTTAGATTCGATTGTTGAAGAAAGCCGTATTGCCCGAAATGAAGAAGAACATTCGCGTGCAAAAAGCTTAATCGGTGAACTTGCCAAAGAAGTAATGGCAGGAACAATTACAGTTTCTGAAAATATGACCTTATCAATCGATAAGCGTATTGCGGAAATTGATGCACTGATTTCAAATCAATTAAGTCAGATCATGCACAATGAACAATTCCAAAAGATTGAGTCAACTTGGCGTGGTCTTTACTACTTCTGTCAAGAAACACCTTCTAATCCCCTCATTAAAATTCGTATGTTAAATACGACTAAAAAAGAGCTGGTTAAAGATTTTCAAGGTGCTACAGACTTTGATCAAAGTACTTTGTTCAAAAAAATCTATGAAGAAGAATATGGATCTTTTGGTGGTGCACCATATTCAGCACTGATTGGTGATTTTGAGTTTGATCGCACGCCTTCTGATATGTATTTGCTTGAGCAAATCTCTCATGTCGCTGCAGCGGCTCATGCACCGTTTATTTCGGCGGCTAGTCCAAGCATTCTTGGTCTTGAATCATTTACAGATATTGACCGCCCTAGAGATGTGTCAAAAATCTTTGAAACAGCTGAATATGTTCAATGGCGTTCATTCCGTGACAGTGAAGATGCTCGTTATGTCGCTTTAACCTTGCCGCATGTGCTTGGTCGTCTTCCTTATCATCCAAAGGAAGGAACAGCTACAGAAGGGTTTAACTTTGCTGAAGATGTTTCGGGTGCAAACCATAATGAGTATTTGTGGATGAATGCTGCTTATGCTTTCGGTACTCGTTTAACAAATGCATTTGATATGCATGGTTGGTGTGCTGCAATTCGTGGTGTTGAAGGCGGTGGTTTAGTCGAAGGCTTACCTGTTCATACGTTTAAAACACAAGATGGCGAAGTGGTATTCAAGTGCCCAACAGAAATTGCGATTACTGATCGCCGCGAAAAAGAATTAAGCGATTTGGGCTTTATTCCTTTAGTGCATTGTAAAAATACCGATTACGCTGCCTTCTTTGGTGCGCAATCAACTCAAAAACCTAAAAAATATGATAACGATACAGCAAATGCTAACTCTGCTTTATCGAGTCAAATTCAGTACATCATGGCCGTTTCACGTATTGCTCATTATTTAAAAGCAATGATGAGAGACAAAGTGGGTAGCTTTGCTTCTGCTGGAAATGTTGAAGCATTCTTAAATGAGTGGTTGTCACAGTATGTATTACTTGATGATGGTGCTTCTCAAGAAGCGAAAGCTCAATACCCACTGCGCGAAGCGTCTGTAAAAGTTGTAGAGGATCCTGCTCAACCAGGTCACTACAAATCTGTGGTTTTCTTGCGACCACACTTCCAGCTGGATGAGTTGTCAGTTTCTTTGCGACTTGTTACTGAGTTACCTCAGTCCTCAAATTAATAAAGGTCAGCGAAAGAATAACTTTAAATTACAAATAGGAAAGTTCTAAATGAAAGATATATACGTTGAGTTTCGCGGTAAATATAAAGTTGATGGCGAGTCTCGTGACTCTGAGCACAAAGGCTGGTTAGAAGTTAACTCTTGGTCTCACAACATTCGTCAACCTAAATCTGCTACTTCAAGTAGTGTTGGTGGGCATACTGCTGAACGTGTTGAACATTCAGATATGCTTTTTATTAAAGACCTAGATGCAACTAGCCCGAAATTATGGGAAGCATGTTCAGCTGGTTATACATTTGATGAAGTACAAATTGATTTTTATCGTGCAAATGGCGATAAACGTATCAAGTACTTACAAATTAAATTGAAGCATGTTCTAGTTTCTAGCGTAACTCCAACAGTTAACGAAGAAGGTGTACCAACTGAAGCGTTTGGTTTGAAATACGCAGCTGTTGAGTGGACTTATAACCAACAAGATATTAACGGTACTGCTAAAGGTGCTGTTACTAAGAAATGGTCACTTTCTAATAATACTGCTTCTTACGCAGCATAATTATTTGAGTGAATATTTGGTGGAGGCTGACATAAAGTTAGCCTCTGCTGTCTTTAAGCATGCTTGTTGTGAACTCGAATGAATTTAGATCGGCTTTATCCATATGGATTTCGTTCAACTTTGTTTGATCGCTTAATTCCTGAAAGTGAAGATTATGCAAAGGGTCTTTCTATTCAGCAGTTAAGAGAATCGGTAGCAAAAGATTTAGAAGACTTGCTGAATAGTCGAGTCGCTAAATTGGATCATGTGGTTGATGATTATCCGCTAGTTAAAAAATCTATACTTCAGTTCGGGATTATTGATTTCGTGGGGCTTTCTACAGCCAATCCGCTAGATCGAGACAAGATTTGCCAATCCATTGAACAATCAATAGCAGCTCATGAACCTAGATTAAGACAAATACGGGTAGAGATGTTGTTAGATGGGCATAATATGGGGGCACTATGTTTAAGTATTCAGGCCTATCTAAATATTCATCCACTGTATGAACCTGTCGTTTTTGATGCATTGCTAAAACCGACAACGCAGCAATATGTAATTTCAGCGAGAACCTAAGCGTAGTGGGTGTGTTGTGATAGAAGAGCTTTTACCGTTTTACGAAAAACAACTACAAGAATTTGGTCAGCAATCTCGTGAATTTTCACAAAAATATCCGAAAATTGCTCAGCGCTTATCTTTAAATCAAGAGCAAATTGATGATCCGCATATTGAGCGTCTTATACAGGCGTTTTCATTAATTGCTGCCCGTATTGATAAAAAGCTTGCTGATAGCTATGACGTATTTACGCGTTCTCTATTTGAGGTGATGTTCCCTCAATACTTACGTCACTTTCCTGCTTGTTCGGTGGTAAGTTTCGAAGATATAAATAAGATAAAGCAGCTCACAGAAGCGCATATTGTTCCTGCACATACCATCTTAAAGTCGCGTAGTTTTAAAGGGGTTCAGTGTGAGTTTAATACTACACAAGAAGTCAAATTACTCCCGATAAGTTTGCAAGCGCTAGAGTTTAAAAGCACACCTAGTGCACATATGCATTTAAGTCAAAATGCGACTTTAAATTTTAAATTCGAAATTTTTAACAATGCTCATCTATGTTTAAAAGATGAAAAACTACCTATTTATTTAGATGCAATTTCTAATTTTCCACTTCAAGTACTAGACAGCATTTTTAAGAAGGGAACAACTTTTGCTATTAAAATAGGGCAGAAAGTTGTTGAGCTTAATAAAAATCCATTTGAATTAACTGGCTTTTCAGAGCAGGAAAGTCTATTGCCTCTCGATCAGCATACTCACCATGCTTATCGTTTGCTGATGGAATATTTTTGTTTTCCTGAAAAATTTAATTATCTAAAACTCGATTTAAGTTTTTTAAAGCTTCTATCTTTAGAAGAGAGTGGTTTTGAGCTGCTTATACATTTTAAATTAAATTTAAATGATCAAGCCGTAGTCCGAAATTATTCTGAATTAAATATCGCTAATTTTAAATTGTTTACTACACCAGTCATTAATTTATTTGAAAAATACGCTGAACCTCAAAAAATTGTACACAAGCAATTAGAGTACCCGCTGATTACAGACGCACATCATCCTGAGTTTTATCAAGTCTATTCAATTACTGAAATGAATATGGTGCGTGAAAAAACTAGTCACGAAGAAAGCTATGTTCCTGTGCTACCTTTTTTCGCGATGAGTCACTACCATGCTGATAAGGCTCGTTTTTTCTATTCAGTGAACTATCAAAAATTACAGCCCAATTTCGTCGAAATGGGATATTCAATTATTTCTAAAAATCTAAATCCTTCGTCAACACGTTCGGATTTTATTAGCACAAAATTATTATGCTCAAATCGTGACTTACCACATGAAGCATTGGGGCAGTCTAATAATATATTGAACCTCAATGACAGTAGTTTGGCTCGCCGTGCTATTGTTTTAAAAAGACCTACAAAACCATATCAATTTGGTCAAAGTCAGAGTGAGCAGTGGCGTGTTATTTCGCATCTTTCATTGAATAGTTTAGCTTTAATGAAAGGTGATGCGGTATCTCATATTAAAGAGTTACTTGCGTTATACAACTTACCATTATCAAAAGAAAATTATTTAATTATTGAATCAATTAAGCATCTCGAATTTTCACTTACTCACAAACTTGTAGATGGAAAGCCCTTTCCAATGTTTGTAAGGGGTGTGAAGGCGGAATTGCAAATTGATTCATCTGTATTTAGAGGGCATAGCCTATACATTTTTAGCCAATTGTTAAGTCGTGTTTTTAATTTAAAGGTTCAAATTAATAGTTTCGTTGATTTGGTTGTTAAGGATTATTCATCTCAGCAGGAGTTATACCAATGCAGTCAGAACGTTGGTGGCAAGACTCTTCTATAACAGCTGAGCTCTTTACAAAGCCAAAGTCTTTTGAATTTATCCAAGCAACACGGCTATTAAGACACGATTCAAGTCGCACAGTTGGTACATCTTGGAGTGATCATTTTAAGTTTGAGACATCCTTTAATTTAAATTTTCCTGCTACAGAAATTGAAAATTTAGAATTAACGGACGAGCGGATTTATATCACAAATTTAATTGTTGGTCTTACAGGTATACAAGGTGCTTTACCGTATACGTATACGAACAAGATTAAACAAGCTTCGCGTCAGCAAAGAGCTGAAACTAAAGAGTTTCTGAGCTTATTTAATCATAAGCTTACTGCTCAATATGTAGAGTCGAGCATTACCTATAATTTGCCGATTCGATATGAGATCGAGCATAAAAATGATTATCTGGATATTCTGCATGCGTTGAATGGTTATGTACGCTCACAACATCAGCAAACAGAGCTTGATGACTATTTTGCAGAGTTTTCTGGATTAATGCAGGGCCAGAATAATACAGTTCATGCATTAAAAACGATGTTGTCGTGTATTTTTAAACACGAAATTACGATTAAAGAGTTCATACAAGAGTCTTTTAAGTTGGCGAGTGACCAATTAACAACTTTAGGTGGAGCTCAGCCGAGCCTACTTGGTGTTAATACATTTTGTGGCGAAACTATTCAGCAAATTGATGGGAAAATTGAAATTCAAATTGGACCATTAAAGCGTCAGCAATATCTCAGTTTCTTACCAAATCAAGAATTAAGTTTAAAACTAAAAAAAATTGTAGAAACTTGGTGTAGTCCAACTTTATCGATAGATCTTCGACTCGTATTAGATGAGTCTGAAATACAACCTATTTGCCTCACTCACCATAATCAGAATGGTTTGGGGCAAGGTTCTTTTCTTATATCACGAGAACCGAAAGTACATAGTCATGAAACTTGCTATAGCCTTATTGGAGAGCGAATATGATTAAAAAAATATTACTTTCGTTCATCGCTATTTTTGCATTAGTTAGTGGATTTATTATTTTCTACTGGCGTGATGTTCAATATAACCCTGATAAGGGTGATTTTTTCCTTTATTTCCTGCTATTACCAGCAATTATTACCTTGGTGATCTTATCCCCATGGTTAGTTTATAGCGCTTATAAAAATTATAAAGAAAAGAAAGAACAAGCTATAAATCAAGATAAAGGTGATGCTAACCAAAAACAAACTGCGGTAACTGATGCACCACTCGAACAGCTAGATTTTAATATTTACTCTTCTTTTGCTGTACATGCACTCGGTGAGAATGAAAGCATTATTGAGCAGCTACAAAACTTTAAAAGCCCAGAGCTGGATGATCAACTGTTAAATTCTTACGGATTGCCTCTTTTATCTTACCGAATTAAAGACTTGGATGAAGATAATCATGAGGAGAGCGAGTATGCATCTCCACGACAAGTTCGTATGATGTCATTAATAAAACAGCAATTAGAACAAAATATAGAAAACTTATATCTTCTTGCAGAGCATTTAAAACGTTCAACTTTATTTTATGAGTCGCAGCAAGCACGTGAATATCATATGCATCCGGCATGGGTTGATCCTGAGTCTGAATATGATGATGTTCAAATGCCGATAGTCGAAGTTTATCGTTTAAATCGCTTAAATCTACATATCCTTCTTTCGGAGGATTTATTACATATCTGGAATGATGAACAAAGTAATGAATTAATTTTAGAGTTTTTTGCTGAGATCGGCATTCCTGCTCAAAAGATCCATATTGAATATCATTTTTTTGGAGAGCAACTGGCTTATCAAGAGCTGATACACCTATTAAAGGGTATTCATAAAAGAGAACACGAGATGTTCTTTTTGCTCGTAGCCGATTCCGAAATTGATCAGGATCTAGTCGATGAAAAGTCTTGGATGATTAAAGATTATATTCCTGCTGAATTTGCAGCAAGCTGTTTACTTGCCGATCCTTTAGTAAAAATTCAAGAATTAGAACCTACAAAAAATCTAAAAGTTGTTGTAGGCCAACAAGATACGGCAAAGCTTTTTACTAATTTTGAATTTCATGACTTACCTCAGCATGAAGGTGAGGAACCTTATGTGCTGATATTGTCAGATCAGACCGATATAAAATTTTCGAAAAAATTGCAGCAGCACTTTCTTCAAACACCTGTAGAACCACATCACTATATTTATGTGAAATCTTCATTAGGGCATACCCAACATTTAGCTGATATTTATGGCTTTATGCTGAGCATGCATTTCCCTGAACATATCATTCCTTTTGTCTTTGGTGAAAATACGGTGTCAGCACATACATTTGTGCAAAGTGTCACTGAAAATTCAGAAGATGATGTGATGGTGTTGAATAACTAATTTAAACTTTGGACTTAGAACGAGAATAGAATGCATACAATTTTAGGCTACTTGTGGCAGTACATCACGAATCCTAAAGCAATTATCGCCTTGTCATTGTTCGTGGCATTGATGTCTTCATATACTTCAATTCCTCGTCATATATTCTGGGCTTTAGCAACTGCCTATGCTTTGGGTCTTATTGTTTATGGTATCTATTGGCTTATTCAACGAAGAAAGCATGCTGCTCAGGGCGAAGAGCTAGCTGAAGCAATTGAAAAAGACAACCAAGCTGAATATGGCAAAAATAAAGATAAAGAAGAGCTTCAGCTTGTTAGTCAACAAATGAAAGAATCAATTCAACTGATTCGTAAATCTAAGTTGGGTGATAAAAAAGGGAATGCTGCACTATATGAGCTTCCTTGGTATATGGTTATTGGTAACCCAGCCGCGGGTAAAAGTTCAGCTATTTATAATTCTGGTTTAAAGTTTCCTTTCGAAGAAACGCATCAAAAAATGGTATCTGCTGGTTTAAGCGGTACTCGAAATTGTGATTGGTTTTTCTCTACAGAAGGTATTTTGCTCGATACGGCTGGTCGTTATTCTGTTTATAGCGAAGATCATTCTGAGTGGTTAGGTTTCTTAAATATTTTAAAAAAGAACCGTTCTAAAGCTCCGGTTAATGGTTTGATTTTAATTGTTAGTATTGCTGAGCTAATTAGTCAAAGTCCTGAAAACTCGTTAAAGCTAGCTAAAAATTTACGTGCTCGTATTCAAGATCTAACCGAACGTCTAGAAGTAGTTGTACCTGTTTATTTAGTCTTTTCAAAGATGGACTTGATTGCAGGTTTTACCGAGTTTTTTGAATTTTACGAAGCTCAAGAATATAACCAAGCTTGGGGAGCAACGCTTCCATATGAGCAGAGTTCTTCTCATAACGCGGTAGATTTGTTCGAAAAACATTACACCATTCTTTATGATGGTCTAAAAGGGGTAAGTTCGACTCATTTAAGTCGCCGTCATTCGCAAAATATCTCACCAAGTGTAATGACCTTCCCATTAGAATTTAAAACATTAAAACCAGCTTTAAAAAGCTTTATCGGTACACTTTTTGAAGATAATCCATATCAATTTCAACCTGTTTTCCGTGGGTTTTACTTCACCAGTGCTTTGCAGGAAGGTGTCATTGAAAGTCCAATGACAGAACAAATCGCACAAGAATTTCAGCTGACTCAAATTGCTCAAAGTGATTTAAAAGATCATTCAAAAATTACGCCTAATCATGGTTATTTCTTAAATGGTCTATTTTCAGATGTTATTTTAAAAGATAAAGATCTTGTTAAGCAGCATGTAAATACGGGTAGAAAACGTCAACGTTACATTGCATTTATTGGTGCTTTAGCGGGCGTTTCAATTATTCTTGGCGTATGGGTTTGGTCATACCGTAATAACCAACAATTAATTGGTGAAGTTCAAGCAGATCTAAATAAAGTAGTTCAACTAGAAAGAGCTTCTGGTCAGCAATTATCTACTCAATTAGAAGCTTTACTGATTCTTCAAAGACGTCTACAGCAGTTAGATGAGTTTGACGAAAATAGACCACTTAAGTTTAGTTTTGGTTTATATCAGGGCAATGAGCTTCGTGAAAAGTTAAAAGCTGAATATTTAAAAGGTGTTAAGCAAATTGTATTGACACCGACACAGCAAAACATTGCTCAGTATTTGCAACGTGTAAAAAATAATGAAGTAACCTTAAAAGCGAATCACACGAATGTTGAAATCAAGCAAACTGCTCAGACTCAACAATATTTAGAACCGTCAGACACAAATCCTCAAGATGCTTATAACGCATTAAAAGCATATTTGATGATGAGTAATCCACAATACATGGATGCTAGTCATCTGAGTGATCAAGTTACGCGTTTCTGGCGTTCTTGGTTGGACGCAAATAAAGGTCAAATGCCACGTGCAGATATGATTCAGGAAGCTGAACAAATCTTGTCGTATGCAATGACTTTAGCGAATGATAAACAGTTCCCAATTTTAGATGCAGATTCGCAAATTGTTGATCAAACACGTCAAGTATTGCTCTCTGTTGTTCGAGGAATGCCAGCGCGTGATCGTGTTTATAACGAAATAAAAATGCGTGCAGCAGTACGTTTCCCAGCATTGACAGTAAGTCAGATTGTGGGTGAAGCAAATAAAAATGTTGTATTAGGTAGTTATGCGTTGCCAGGTGTGTTTACCCAAAAGGCATGGAATGACTATGTAGAAAAAGCAATTGAAGAAGCAGCAGATAAGCCAACAGATAGTAAAGATTGGGTGTTAAATAGCCGTCAATCTGATGATTTAACTTTCTCAGGTAGTCCAGAGCAAATTAGAAAGCAACTGACAGCACTCTATAAGCAAGAATACATTGCGGAATGGAGAAAATTCTTAAGTGGTATTCATTATGCTAAAGCTGGCCAATTTGCTCAGCAAGTAAAAAATATTGATGTTTTAGGTGAGCCACAGAACTCTCCAATTAGAACATTAATTGAAAGAGTGGCAATTGAAACAAACTGGGATAATCCAGTTGTACAAGCTGAGTTGGCAGCTCCACAAAAAGGATTTGTTGCATGGTTTAAACGTAAGGTTTTAAATCATGATGATAAGGCTGCTAATCAAGTGGCAACTAATGCTCAGGGCGCTATTTCTCAAGAATACCAAATGTTCTATCAGTTGGTTCGCAAACGTGATGATCAACAAGGTAAATCATTACTTGATGAATATATGACAAATTTAGCTCTAGTTCGTAGCAAGTTTAATGAGCTTAAGAATGCAGGGGAAGTTGGGCCTAATGCGATGACATTAGTCAAGCAAACCCTGAATGAGCAAACTTCTGTATTTAACCAGACGCAAAAAATTGTAGATGAAAAAATGGCGGTTGGTTTTAGTGAAATTGATCAGCGATTACTACAAAAATTAGTAGTTAGCCCACTGACACAGGCTTTCGAGAGCTTAATTACACCTACACAAGACGAAATTAATAAATTATGGGTCATGCAGGCGTATCAGCCATTTACAGCAAATCTTGCTAAGAAATATCCATTTAATTCATCAGCTTCTTTGCAGGCAACAAGTAGTGAAATTGGACAAATCTTAGGTGAAAACGGCAGCATTTCTCGTTTTGTAAAAGAAAATCTTGATCCATTCGTGATTCGTCGTGGTTATACATTAACGTCTAAGACATGGAAGGATTTAGGAATTAGTTTAAATCCTCAATTCGTTATGAATTTCCAAAGATACGTTACTCCATCTAATGGTATGGCAACAGGTGAGTTGAATAGTCAAGCTCCTGCTGCACCTGCAACTAATCAATCTAACTTCCAGTTCTACCCAATTCCAAATCCACAATTGCTTTCATATACCGTGGATATTGATGGTCAGCGCATGACTTATGAAAATGGCGTGCAACAGTGGGTTAACTTCATTTGGCCAAATCAAGGCAGTATTCCGGGTGCTCGAATTACCGCTGTAGATTTACAAGGTCAAACGCATACGATTTTTGATGAGCCGGGTGAATACGGTATTAACCGCTTAATCGATAGTGCTCAGCGTAAAGAACAAAATGGCGGATTTGAAATGCTTTGGCGTAGTAAAACTGATCCATCATTAGTTGTAAAAATGAATTTCCGTCTGATCAGCAGTAATTCAGGCAGTATTGGTTCAAGCCGTGGTTATGCAGGTATGCAACTAGTGGATAAAGTCACTGCCGACAAAGCAGCTCGCGTGGTGTCTGCTCAGCAGGCGCCAGCTCAAGCAGTAGCTCCAGCAAAAACAGAAAATCCTGTTTCAGCACTTGCTCAGTCTTCTGCGGGAGTTAAACCATGACATGGAAAATAACCTCTATGCGAAAGGAGGAGCAATTATGCAAACATTAAAAACAACTCCTTTGTATTACGGCAAAAGTCCTGCACGCGGCGACTTTTTAAAAACAAAAGGTCAGAATGCTTTAATACAATTGCTTGATCAGTGGATTACTGAAGCATTGGAATACGCAATGCAATCGGCCAGCTTTAAAGAAGCTTATAACACGTTGCCTTCGCTCGACTTCTTTATTGCAAATCCGAAAGAAAATATGTTTTTAGCGGCGAACCTTCTTGCAAGTGAAGATAGTTCGGGTCGATCTTTTCCAATGGTTCTCAGCCATTTATTAGAAATTGATTTACCGTATGATAATTTGCTATATGCGCCATATAGCTATAAACATGTACTCGTTGATTTATTCCAAAACAATCGTACTTTAAAAGGAATTAAAGATTCAGATCTGTTACTTGGAAAATTAGGTCACTTACAAAATCAAATTCAGGTTTTAACTGAACGCGAGTGTGTAGGTTTCTATGAAAATCATACGATGCATTCATTTGCTCAATTAATGAAACTCAGTATTTATGAGTTAGCGCAAAGTATGATTGGGCTAGGATTATTACTTCAGCCAATTTTACAAAATGGAACCAGTCGCTTAAATAAAGTTTTAATTTTGCCTATTAATAATCCTGCTTACAGTTATGAAATAGCAGCCTTTTGGGTCAGTATTATTTGTCGCTTTTTAAAGGAACATAATACTGAGGTGTTGATAGGTTTGTTACATCGAGAACAACCCGTATTATTCTTCGGTTTTCAAGGGGCTGATATTTTAGCCCTGAGCGATATTTTTACTCAGAATATGGATAGTAAACATTGGGTTTCTTTAATAGAAGCTCAGTGGATTGATACTTATTTGGAGCAGAATGCTGGTTTAGCTACGCTAGAACAATCATTATGCCAACGCCAATTAAGTTTAAATCAAGGCTTAAAACTATTTAGACAGACTTTTTTGGGTGAATAATAATGAATCAACGAAATCAAACTAAACTTACACAGCTCATAAAAGGCTGTTTTATCTATGCAATAGCTAATTATGCTTTCGCTCAGCCTATTGTTGTAGAAGGTGTGGTTCCAAATGAGGCGAGTAAACAGGCCATCTTATTAAAAATGCAATCTGTTTATGGTGCTGATCAGGTAGTAGATAAAATACAAGTGAGACCTGTAGCTGCTCCAAATGGATGGAGTGATTCTGTTACACGAGTTATTACACCTGACTTAAAAAAAGTTTCACAAGGTAAATTAAGCGTAAATGGTACTCGATTTGAGCTAAGTGGAAAAATGCTGAATCCAGCAGATATTCAACCTACTATTCAATCTTTTCAAGGGTTAATACAACCACCATATCAACTGTATTCACAGTTATCAGTCAATCAGGCTGAGCAGAAAATCATTGATGACGCACTTAAAAATCGAATTATTGAGTTTGAATCTGGTAGTGCGGTTTTAACTGATGCGGGTCAAAAAATTCTAGACGAGATGGCTGTTGCCTTGAATAAAGTAGGAGGCAAAAAAGTCAAAATCGTAGGACATACAGATAGTTCAGGTGATGCGACTAAAAATTTGAAACTTAGCCAAGATCGTGCGTTAGCAGTAAAAAACTATTTGATTAGTAAAAATATTCCTGCCGACCATTTATCTGCGGAAGGTTTAGGTTCATCTAAGCCTGTTGCAGATAATACTTCTCCAGAAGGCAGAAAGAAAAACCGTCGAATTGAGTTTACTGTTCTATAAATATAAGGAGAAGAACATGGCTAGCCCTTACATTACGATTGGATGCCCAACAACTGGTGGAGGGCAAGTCATTTCAGGAAACAGTACATTTTTAATTGATGGAATTGCAATTGCCTGTGTAGGAGACAAGGCGACTTGCCCGTTACACAAAATAGTTGCAACGATTGTATCGGGAGATCCGAATATGCTTGTCATGGGTAAATCAGCAGCACGTGTAAATGATTCATTATCATGCGGCTGTAAATTATTGCCAAAACAGAGTTTAGTTAATCAAGGATAAGGGCCGAGATATTTTTATATAGATATAAATATCTACCAAAACATATTAACGCTTGAAATGATGAGTAGTTTGTCTGATAAAGCTGAATTTTGTTAATATACAGGCATTATGATTTTAAGCATTAAATTATTTAAAAATATTGAGAGTAATGATGAGTAATTTAAAAATTTTAATTACAAAACTTTCTACAGTTGCGCGAACTGCTTTAGAAAAATCGGCTAATGCTTGTGTTATTCAACAAAATTATGAAATTGAAATTGAGCATTTATTCTTAGAGTTACTTAATCAATCTTTAGAGAATGATTTAAAGATTTTATTAAAGAAATATAAAATTTCATCTGAAGCTTTGGCTGATGATTTAAAAGAAACAATTTCTCAATTACCGAAAGGTAATTCAAGAACTCCTATTTTTGCTAAATCTATTGTTCGTTTGTTTGAACAAGCATGGTTATTGGCTTCGGCTGAGCAAAATCCAGTTATTCGCAGTGGTCATTTATTAGTTGCGTTATTAACTGCACCTGATTTATATCAAATTGCGACTCGTGCTTCGAGTTTATTTGATCTCTTACCAATTGATTCAATGAAACATAAGTTTCTTGAAATTTGTGAGAAGAGTGTTGAACAACAAGATGAAACAAAAGCATCTTTAGGTGAAGCTGAAGCAACAGACGCGAATGTACCAAATACTAAAACTGCTAAAACACCAGCACTTGATCAATATACGATTAATCTCACTGAAAAAGCAAAAAAAGGCGGTATAGATCCAGTTATTGGGCGTGAATATGAAATTCGCCTAATGCTCGATATTTTAATGCGTAGACGCCAAAACAACCCAATCTTAACTGGAGAGCCAGGCGTTGGTAAAACAGCTGTGGTCGAAGGTTTAGCTTTAAAAATTGCTCAAGGTTTAGTGCCTAATGCCCTAAAAAACGTGCATTTACATGTATTAGATATGGGACTTCTACAGGCAGGTGCAAGTGTTAAAGGCGAATTTGAAAATCGTCTAAAACAAGTGATTCAAGAAGTTCAAGCCTCGGTTCATCCTATTATCTTATTTATTGATGAAGCGCATACTTTAATTGGTGCAGGCGGACAAGCTGGGCAAAATGATGCTGCAAATCTTTTAAAACCAGCACTTGCTCGTGGTGAGTTGCGTACTATTGCTGCGACTACTTGGGCAGAATATAAACAATATTTTGAAAAAGATGCTGCATTGAGTCGACGTTTTCAGGTGGTAAAAGTAGAAGAGCCAACCGAAGAAGTTGCCGTAGATATGTTGCGCGCGATGATTCCTGTCATGCAGCAGCATTTTAAATTACAAATTGATGATGAGGCGATCGTTACAGCGGTTCACTCTTCACATCGATATATTAGTGGTCGTCAACTTCCAGATAAAGCAGTTAGTGTTCTTGATACGGCAGCAGCACGTGTTGCGTTGACCCAAAATGCCCAACCTGTAAAGCTTGATCAGTTAAAGGCTCAAGAGCATAACTTAAAGCTTGAACAGCAAATTTTGGAAAATGAGCATCGTCAGATTCCAATTCATCATGAACGATTAGAAACTTTAAAAGCTAATTTAGAATCTTTGCAAAAAGAGATTCATGAAACTGAAGAGCAATGGAAAAAAGAATTAAAACTTGTTCATAAAATTCAGGAATTAGAAGCACAGAATCATTCTAATGAAGCTGAAGCTTATGATCAGATTAATTTACTGCGTAAAGATCTTGCTGAAATTCAAGGCCAGCAACCATTAGTATTTGAAAGAGTAGATTCTCAAATCATTAATGAAATTATTTCTGATTGGACCGGAATTCCTGTTGGAAAAATGGTTAATGATGAAATTAAACAAATATTAACGCTTGAAGATAAATTGGGCGAGCGTGTAATGGGGCAAGATTATGCACTTACACAATTAGTTCAGGGTATTAAAACTTCAAAAGCAAGACTTGAAGATCCGAATAAGCCACAAGGTGTATTTCTTTTGGTAGGGCCAAGTGGTGTCGGTAAAACTGAAACTGCATTAACTTTAGCAAATGAATTATATGGCGGTGAGCAGCATTTAATCACTATTAATATGTCTGAATATCAAGAAGCACATACTGTATCCTCGCTTAAAGGTGCACCTCCTGGATATGTGGGATATGGTCAAGGTGGTGTTTTAACAGAAGCTGTTCGCCGCAACCCTTACAGTGTTGTGTTGCTTGATGAAATTGAAAAAGCACATAGTGATGTTCAGGAACTGTTCTATCAAGTATTTGATAAAGGTACTTTAGAGGATGGTGAAGGACGAGTAATTGATTTTAAAAACACCACTATTTTGTTGACTTCAAATGCTGGCTCAAGTGCGATTATGCAAGCGTGCTTAAATACGCCTGTAGAAGAATGGCCTACAGCTGAAGAGTTGATTGATCATTTAAAACCAAGTTTATATAAGCAATTCAAGCCTGCATTTTTAGGCCGAATGAGAGTTGTGCCATATTTCCCATTGCATGACGATCTACTTGTACGAATTATTAAACATAAGTTAGGCAAGATTACAGCAAGAATTGAAAAACAATACGGTACACAAGTCCAGTATTCTGAAGATTTGGTAGAGCTGCTTTTAAGTCGCTGTACAGAAGTCGATAGTGGTGCACGTAATGTTGATAATATTTTAAATTCTACGGTGTTACCTGCATTGGCTACAGAAATTTTAGTAGCTTTAGCAGAGCAAAAGTTGCCAAAAATTATCATGATTGATGCTAAAGATGACGAAATTCAATATTTACTAGATCCGGTTGCAAAAGCTGCTAAAAAAAGGACCAGTAAAAAGTTGAAGTCAGAAGTTTAAAATTGAATAGAGCTAAAATTAGATGAATATTGATATTTCTGAACTCCTTGAACCCATTAGTGATAGCTTACCTTGTGGTGATGACTTTTCATTTTCTAATGAATTTCATGAAATCAAAAAGGCGAAAACACAAGATGATCTATTGCTAGATCAAGGCGATTGGGTTGCTGAGCGAAAACAAGCCGACTGGGATTTTGTATCAAATAAAACGAGTGTTTTGCTAAAAGAGAATACTAAAGATATTCGTCTATTAACTTGGCTCATAGAGGCTTGGACTCATCTTTACGGTTTTGAAGGTATGGCGAAAGGCTTAACTTTAAGCCATACCATGCTTAATCAATACTGGCAGGAAATTCATCCTGTTATTGAAGATGATGACTTAGATCAACGCATTGGTTTATTACAGGGTTTAATTAATCAGTTGCCTGGCTTGTTGAAGAAAGTCTCTTTAACCAATACAGTGCCTTATTACAATTTGCTTGATTATGATAATTTTCTATATCACGAGAACATTCGTCGTAAGCAAACTGAAGAGTACGATAGTCAGTCGGGACCATCAGAGTTAGAGCAGTTCGATCAAGCTATTTTTAATACGTCTAAAACTTTTCAATATTCTAATTATCAAGATTTTAGCTCAGTCTTAACCGAGTGGGATGTTTTAAAGCAAACCCTTGACCATTTAATGGGACTCGACTCACCAAGTTTTGGTGCAATTGATTCAGCATTTGAAACTATTCACAGCACATTACGCAAGATTTATAAAGCAGAAGCTTTTGGTACTGGGCTTACGCCAGTCCAAGAGCAGGCGACTGTCATCACGAGTTCATCTATGGAAAATCAAGTGCCTGTACAAGTTGTTTCTGATCAGCCTGCTTTTCAGCCTCAAGCTCAAACACACTTGGCGAACCGTGAGCAAGCAATGAAAGTGCTGCAAGAAATCGCGGATTACTTTCAGGCAAATGAGCCTCATAGTCCTGTGAGTTATATGCTTCAAAAAACCATTAAATGGAGTCAAATGCCGTTACATGAATGGCTAGCGCAAGTCATTAAAGATGAGCATCCATTACAAATGGTTCAGGAAATGTTAGGTGTGCAGCCTAAAAATGAATACGAATAAAGATTGGTAAAGACATATGTTTAAAGCTGAAAAAGTCCTGTGGGGCGAAGGTTTATTTTTAAGACCTCAACATTTCCAAATTCAAGATACCTACCATGAACAACGCTTGAATCATACGGTTCGTGCGGTCGTACCTTTTTCATATGGTATTCAGAAATTAAGTTTCGATGAGGCTCAATTGAGCACACATATTCTTGCTCTTGAGTCTGTAGAGATGATCTGGCAAGACGGTGAAATTTATCAGGCACCTGCATATGATTTATTGCCTGAGCCAATTTTATTGGATGATCTTAATTTACGTGGTGAGATGCTAATTTATTTAGCATTGCCACTCTTACAAGCGAACAAGCAAAATCTAATTGATCAAAACCAAGCACAAAAGGGCAGATATCAATCACATCTTGTCGAAACGCATGATCTATTTACGAATGCTACTGAAGCAGATATCAGTTTGCTACGCCGCCGTGCTGTTTTTAAATTATTAGATGTACATAGTAATCCAGACCATAATCTAGATGGTTTCTTATATCTACCTATTGGAAAGATTAAACGTCAAAGTTCGGGTGCTTTTGAAATTGATCGAAAGTTTATTCCACCAATTTTGCATGTGGATGCATCTGAAACACTTATTTCAAATTTAAAAAGAACACTGAACGTTATTAAAGCAAAAATTAAGACGATTCAAACCAATAACCGAGAAAATGAACAGAAATTAATTGAATTCCGTTCAGGTGATATCGTTTCGTTCTGGTTGGTAAATGCCTTAAATACAGCTCATGCTGGTCTAAATCATTTTGTGCAATATCCTCAAATTCATCCAGAGCGTTTGTTCTTCGAATTATTGCGTTTAGCAGGTTCATTATTAACATTCTCGACGGCATATGATGTCGATCAGTTGCCTGCCTATAAACACCATAACTTACAAGAAAGTTTTTCGCAGTTAGACACGATTCTACGTGATTTGCTCGATACGATTATTTCGAGTCGTTACATCAGTATTGCGCTTAAAGAAATCCGACCTTCATATTGGGTGGGAAGTCTTGAGACCGATAAGATTACTCGAGATACTCGACTTTATATTGCTGTATCAAGTAGCGCAATGCAGACACATGAGTTAATCCAGATTGTGCCTTTACGATTCAAGATCGGTAGCACTTTAGATGTAGAACAACGTGTAGTTGCTGCATTGCCTGCGATTCCATTGCATCACTTAATTCAAGTTCCAACTGCAATACCAGTACGTTCTGGTGTGAGCTATTTCGAAATTGAACCACATCATGAGCTTTATCAGCGCATGTTAGATTCAGAAACGATTTGTATTTATGTTCCGGCTGGTTTCCAAGATATCAGTATTGAACTGATTGCGGTCATGAACGCTTAAGGATAAAGGAGAGAAAAATGTCACAATCCACAGGTGCTCCTTCTTTATTTGATGATGGGCAAATTGGAACGGGCGGTAACAATAATAGCCAGTCTCAAGCAAAACTACAGGCAATCAATCTTATTGATTTATTGCATGACGGCTTTTATTTAGTTTTCTTGATTCGAAATCAGTATGTGCCAGCAGATGCTCAGCAGTTTCGTGAAAAAATCTTAAATTTACTTAATCAATTTGAGCAACAAGCCAAAAAGTTACAATTTTCAGCTGATGATATTCATGATGCTAAATATGCATTTTGTGCTTTGATTGATGAAACGATCGTAACGCAACAAGACCCAAGTTATTTTAATTTGCAAAATGCTTGGTTAATTAGCCCGTTACAATTGAGCTTGTTTGGTTCTCAGTTAGCCGGTTATCGCTTCTTTGAAATATTGGAACAACTACGTAGCCGTGGAAAAGAGCGTCTAGCTGCTTTAGAAGTATTTCATTACTGCCTTTTATTAGGTTTTCAGGGTAAGTACCGAATCGAATCTACGGAAAGTCTCAACCATTTAGTATCAAGAGTCGGTGACGAAATTGACTATTTGAAAGGAAAAAAGGTTGCCTTTTCGCCGTTCTCGGCCATTCCCGATCAGATACGAAATATTATTCATCGCGAAGTGCCTTTCTTTTGGATTTTGATCTTTTTATTGATTTTTGCATTGCTTACCTTTGCAGGGCTAAGATTTATGCTGAATAATCAAAATGATAAAGCATTATCTAATTATCAAAATGTGATTTCTGCTCCTCAAGAGCAAGCACATATTACAATTTATTTACCTTGATGATGGTACGAAATGGCTCAGGAAAAACCAACTTCTATTCGAGTTTTACAATCGAATAAAAAAAAGCCGAAATCACCAATACTTTATATTGTCATTGGTGTTATTGCCGGGGTGTTTGTTAGCATCTCGCTATTCCTGTTCTTGTCTCAACCGCATTCGTCAGAATCAACAGCAATTGAGAGTAAATCAACAGAAGAACAGATCTTAAATCAAGAAACTACTCATTCTTCTGATGAACAAAATCAGGTTGCTGTCAGTCAAGACAACGAAACAGATTCAATGAGCCGTGATGGTTTTGAACAACCTAAAGATAATGAATTAAGTAATATCTTTAAACCTGCTCAGCATAAGCCTGCTACTGTCAATCAACAGCGAGTTTCTCCATTTGACGAACAGCTCACGGGTGAAAAGAAAGTTCAGGTTGTGCCTCAACTACAGACGAGTGCAGCTAAAACGGCTCAACCGAAGGTACAGCCGGCTCAGCAAAAGCCAGTGACTAAAACGCCGCAGCAACAAGTGGCACAGGCTAAACCTGTTGTTGAGAATAAAGCTCCAGCCGAACCCGAAGCTGAGGTTGAACCACCTAAAGCATCGGTAGATATTAAAATTACACGAAGTCCTTTTGCTGTGAATTAATGAACAAATGATGATTTTTCTCATTTTCTTTTGCTTTACATGCTTAGCAATTGGTTTAGCGTTTTTAATGTCTTATGAGCTAAGGACGAGAAGCAAAGATTTTGTTTTGTCATTACTGCCGCAAGGCCGTAAACAGCTTAATCAGGTTAGACAATTTGCTCAAACAATGAATCAGGCGGCTGCGCCTGAAAAGCTGCAATCCCATTGGCATTTACAGCAGTGGTGGATTGTTATTGCGGGCTTTTTCTTGTTTGCCAGTATTTTAGTGTTTGCTTTTACTCGGCCTATTAGCTCAACTCGAATTGAAGCTGAATATCTCAAAAAAACAGATCCTCAAATCTACGCGCTTTTGAACGGTGAAATATTATCACCACCACCAGAAGTGGATGAAAGCCTAATTGAAGCCGCAATTGTAGAGGCTACACAATTAGAGCAACAATATTCTGCTCAAAATAGTGGAACCATTAATTCTTCACCTATTGATAATACAAGTTTTGATGGGCGAGCTATTTTAGATACCAGTTTAGTAGATCGTAAATGGAGCAAAATGAACCCGCGTTATAAGCAGCGTTTACTCATGGTTTTTAAAATCATGAAAGAACAATATGGCTATGAGTTGGTTCTATTAGAGGGATATCGTAGTCCTGTACGTCAGAATATGTTGGCAGGTAATCCGAACACGACAAAAGCAAAAGGGTATCAGAGTTATCATCAATTTGGTTTGGCAGCAGATGTCGCCTTTAAACGAAATGGAAAAGTGGTTATTTCTGAAAGAGACCCTTGGGCTATGCAAGGCTATCGTTTATATGGGCAAGTTGCTGAATCAGTTGGGCTTACATGGGGTGGACGTTGGAAATCTATTCAAGATTATGGCCATACCGAGTTCCGTATGCCGGGCTTAAAAAAAACACAGGAAATGGCTGAAAAACTGATCGCTGAAAGTTTGAATGAAGTAAGTTAAACACTTATTGATGATTGAAAACGTTCTTGTAAAACAGTTGTCATCTTGTCTACAAGCTGGGAAATGATCCCAGCTTTTTCCCATGTATAAATTGAAACAACCATAGGGGGGACAGTCCCTAATGAATCATATCGACGTACTCGACGTCCATGGGTTGTCGCCACAGGCAATAAAGATAATCCTAAGCCAGTTTCAACACTAACTAACACGCTTTCTATGCTACTACCCGTAAAGGCAATATACCAACGTCGCCGTTCGCGCTCTAACGTTGCGAACATCTCATCCCGATAAAGTCCGCCTTGAGGAAAGGTCACTAAACTCATGGGATCAGACCATATCGTTGTTGAATTCTCGCTTTCAAACCATGCCATTTCTTCTGGGAATGTAGCGTGGTGATCAGCACTGGCCGCAGGTTCTTTGACAATAATAATATCGAATTCACCATTCCGATAACGTTCTGTTAAGTTGCGACTTAATCCAGAGGTTACGTCTAAACGAATGGAACGATGCTCTTTAGCAAATATACCAAAAACTTCAGCCATTGCTGGACTCATCATATCTTCTGGTAAACCAATACGAATGGGAATACTTCCTGCCGGATCTTTAAGTAGCGCTTCAGCTTCCTGCTGAAGGGTCAAAATCCTTTGCGCATAACCAATGAGATATTCTCCAGACACCGTCAATTTGAAAGGCCGTGCTGTCCGATCTATAAGCGCATGACCGACGGATTCTTCAAGACGAGCTAACTGCTGACTAATTGTTGATTGAGTCAGGTGTAATCGATCGGCAGCTGCAGTAAAACTGCCAGTTTCAAAAATAGTGACGAAAGCACGTAAAAGGCGAGGATCAAACATTATTAGGTACTGCCATGCTTAAAAGCTGATGAAATAAGTATTCATAATCTTAATAGTATCGATTAAATAATTTAATTTCCAAATACTTTTGGTGAAGCTTATTCTAATTGCAAAATGTTTTGCCATAAATTTCTATTGGGAGGCCACCATGCGTAAGTCATTGTTATGGATGAATCTGATCGTCGCGCTGGGGACTTTGAGTTTTACAAATATGACAAATGCAATGGGTGAATATCCTTTACATCAGGCAGTAATAAATAATGACACTCAATCTATTAAACAGATTTTATCTCAAAAGACCTTAATTGATGAGCGAGATGAAACAGGTTCCACTGCTTTGATGGTCGCAACAAGAGCAAATAATGTACATGCTGCGCATATGCTGATAGAGGCTGGCGCTGATGTAAATGCAAAAGACAATATTCAAGACAGTCCATATTTATATGCTGGTGCACAGGGATATTTAAAAATTCTAAGAATGACACTCATGCATGGTGCCGATTTAAAAAGTATTAACCGTTACGGTGGGACTGCGCTCATTCCAGCAGCGGAACGAGGCCATGTTGAAACAGTTCGTACATTAATTGCCGCTGGTGTAGATGTTAATCATATCAATAATTTGGGATGGACGGCATTGCTTGAGGCCATCATTTTGGGAAATGGAGAACCCAAATATCAACACATTGTAGAGCTTTTATTAAAAGCAGGTGCTGATCCGCACTTGGCAGATAAAGACGCGATAACTCCCTTACAACATGCGCGTTCACGAGGATACCGCGAAATTGAAAAAAGACTTCTTGCAGCTGGTGCAAAATAGAAAGTGAGAGTATGTGATGGAAAAAGGTGAAAAGTTTTTACGTAATGCGATTGAGCTTGCCTATAACAATATTGAAAAAGGTGGAAGACCATTTGGCGCTGTGGTTGTAAAGAATGGAGAAGTTATTGCTTCAGGTGTAAATCAGATTCTGACAACGAATGACCCAACTGCACATGCTGAATTACTGGCGATTCGTGCAGCCAGTCAAATTTTAGGATCTGCCAATCTAGAAGGCTGCTCTGTGTATGCAAGTGGACACCCATGCCCAATGTGTATGGCAGCAATGCGTTTAGCCGGTATAAAGTCGGTGAGCTATGCTTATTCTAATGAAGACGGAACACTATTGGGTCTGTCTACAGCCGATATATATATTGAGCTTGCCAAGCCGTTTGCTGAGCAATCAATGAAAATTCAATATATACCGATCAGAGTTGAAAACCGCAATGATCTTTATGCGCATTGGAAGAATTATCAAGCCAATCATTCAGGCTCAGAAGAATGAAGCAGTCTGGAGTTTTTTTGACTCGTCCCATGCTTGTTGTAACGGTAGCTTTGGTGGGCCTTAATTTAAGACCATTTATCACAAGTATTGGACCATTGATTGCCAATATTCGAACAGCCACAGGCTTAAGCTTACAAGGGGTGGCACTGCTCACTTTGCTACCGATGATGCTTATGGGAATCGTTGCATTTGTTGGGCCAGTATTGCAAAACTTTGTCGGTGAGCGAAAGGCTATTCTTGGTGCATTGCTGACCATTTGTGCGGGATGTGCTTTCCGATTTTTATTTCCTACTGCCGAAGGATTAATTCTTAGTGCCATAGTGATTGGATTCGGAGTCGCGATGATACAAGCGGCATTTCCTGGCATGATCAAAAGAGAATTTAGCCAACATATTGGTCCGATGATGGGTCTTTACTCAGCCATGCTTATGGGCGGTGGTGCCTTAGGAGCATGGTTAGCGCCTGTAGTTTCAAATATCACGGGTTTATGGTCTATTGGACTGTCTTTTTTTGCAGTTCCAGCTTTGTTTGCATTTATATTGGCGCTGGTTTTTTTACCTACAAAAGCTAGCTCATCCATTCATCGTGCGCCTGTAAGAAAGCTATTAAAGCAACCTCGAACTTGGTTATTAATGGCTTGCTTTGGGCTTGTAAATGGTGGCTACTCATCAGTCGTAGCTTGGTTAGCGCCTTCTTTTCAAGATCATGGTTGGAGCGCAGCACAAAGTGGGAAATTACTTGCTCTTCTGGCCTTGAGCCAAGCAGCTTCAGCACTCATTTTGCCTGTTTTAGCTAGGAAATATAAAGACCGACGTCCATGGTTATGGTTTACATTAGCAATGCAGATGGTTGGTTTTTCAGGAATTGCTTTTATGCCTGAGTTTGCCGCTATGCTTTGGGCAATTTGTTTGGGCGCGGGTTTGGGAGGATGTTTTGCATTAACGCTTATAGTTGCATTAGACCATTTTGATGAACCCATTCATGCAGGTGCTTTATCTGCACTGATGCAAGGCGGTGGTTTTTTACTGGCAGCAATTCCGCCGTGGATTATTGCAATTTTGCATGATTTTACCGGGGCTTACAAAGCAGGATGGCTTTTTCATTTAGCCAGTGTGATATTGGTTGTTATTTTAGTGATTAGATTGGCTCCCAAAAGTTATTTTAAGATGAGTCTGTAAAATGTTGAGTTGGCCGAGATTCTTTTTATAAAGAATTACTGATGCTAAAGCACAAGCAAATTAGGAAATAGTGATAGGATAGAACTGAAATTTTTCCGCTCCTAAATGAATACAACAATATTTGATTTCTATGACTTCTTCTTTAAAACAGCTCACTTTATTTAATCAAGGCTTAGGAAAAACCAGTCGATTTACAAAAGGTGTGGATGGCACTTTACAGGCGATTGAGCATTTAGGATATGTACAGATTGATACCATATCGGTTGTAGAGCGAGCTCATCACCATATATTGTGGAGCCGAGTGCCTGATTATGATTTAAATCATTTAAATAGTTTGGTTCGTGAGCGCCAGATTTTTGAATATTGGTATCATGCTGCGTCTTATCTTCCTATGAAAGATTATCGCTATGCGCTGCCTGCCATGATGTCTGTTAGGAAAGGGGAAAGTCGTTATTTCAATAGAGGTGATCAGCACCTTATGAATGAAATATTGGCGCGTGTTCGTGCCGAAGGTAAAATTCGACTGCGAGACATTGATAAAAATAATAAGAAAAGTTTGGGAAATTGGTGGAATACAGGTCCAGGTCGCCGTGCTTTTGAGCAGTTATATATGCAGGGTGATCTGATGATCTGTGAGCGTAATGGAATGGAAAAAGTCTATGATTTGACCGAACGCTGCCTACCTGAAAATATTGATTTAAGAATGCCCACGCTTTATGAATATGCGCAGTATTTATTTAATAATACGCTTCGAGCACATGGGGCATTTACATGGAAGCAATTAGTTCATTTAAAGAAAAATGATTTAAAAGAGGCTATGCGTGTTGTGCTAAAAGAGCAGGTTGATGCTGGTGTTGTATCAGCGGTTAAACTTGCCGACGGTCAAACCCTATATGTGGATGTAGCTGCAATAGAACAAAAGCTTACTACTGATTTTGGTTTAAAAATACTTTCGCCTTTTGATAACTCACTTATTCATCGTGACCGCTTAACTTCTTTATTTGAGTTTGATTATCGAATCGAATGCTATGTACCAGCAGCCAAACGGGTATATGGTTATTTTTGTTTACCTATTCTTTATCAAGATGAGTTAGTAGGTCGACTAGATTGTAAAGCTCATCGGTCTATCAAAGAATTAGAAGTGATTAGCCTGCATCTAGAAAAAACAATCAAAGATAAAGAGCATTTCTTTTTTGAACTAGATCAAGAGCTCAAACATTTCGCAGCATTTAACCAATGTTTAACTGTTAATGACAAAGTGATTAAGCTTATTCGTACTAAAATTTAAACACCAAAAGCACTCCAGCTTTTGGTGTTTTCACTTTATTAGTTCAAGGACATACGATATTCAATAATCCCTGGTTTTTGTGCAATCCAGTCATAAAGCTTTTGTGCTGTTAGATTGGTTTCTTGAGTATGCCAATATAAACGGTCACAGTTGTGTTCAATTGCTTGCTTCTGCACATATTCAATAAGTTGCTTACCAATGTGTTGTCCACGAACTTCGGGTGAAACATAGAGGTCTTCTAAATAACAATAATTATCTTCTGCCCATGTTGAACGATGAATAACATAATGCACAATTCCCAAAACTTGCTCGCCTTGTTTGGCAACAGCACAATAAACGGGTTCATTTTCATTGAAAAAGCGTTCCCAAGTCACTTTTGTGACATGAAGAGGTAAATTTACCTGATAAAAATTTTGATAAGCAAGCCAATATTTTTCCCATTGTGAATAGTCCTGCTGTTGAACTGGGATGATTTGAATATCTTGATTTTGCATAATAATTACACTCTATTTTAAAGTAATGGAAAATGGACAACTAGAGTGTAGTTTTGATAGTGGTATTTTTATAAGGTACACTTTTGATATTTTTTACAGTACCAGTTTTTTATGGCAGCTTCGATTTCGGCATCTTTCCCACATTTGATTTTGCCAAAAGGTCAGATTAAAGACGGGCTATATTCGGCTTTGCGTGATGCTATTTTAGATGGAAGACTATCTGCCGGAACAAAATTACCCTCAAGTCGTACCCTAGCAGAGATGATGTCAATTTCAAGAAACTCTGTATTGGCAGCTCTTGAACGATTACTTGATGAGGGGTATTTATTTACCAAACCAAGTTCGGGGACCTATGTTGCTGAGGTTGTGCCAGATCAGTTAATACATGTTCAAGAAAATTCAAAAAAAACGTCTAAAAATAATCATCAATCGTTAAATATTAATCCGAATATTGAAGCTTTATTGGATTCATGGCGAGAGCAGTCGTGGTCAAGTCAAAAGAAAAAAATGTTCCATGTAGGTGTAGGTTGTGTTGATTTATTTCCTCATCAACTTTGGGGAAAGTTATTAAATCAAGCTTGGCGGCAGTCGTATTACCAGCTTGGTCAATTTCACGACCCGCGTGGCTATCTGCCTCTACGTCAGGCAATTTGTGAATATGTCCGCTCCACCCGAGGGCTGAACTGCAACGAAGAGCAAATTATTATCGTAAATGGGACACAGCAAGCTATTCATTTAACGGCCTATGCTTTACTTCAAGCAAATGATGAGGTGTGTTTAGATGAACCAGGGTATGACGCTGCTTTTAATATTTTTAGAAGTTTTGGTGCACAGGTAAATTTAATTGAAAGTGATGAAGAGGGAATGCAAGTCTCTGACATTATTCATCGTTATTCAAAAAGCAAACTGGTCTATACCGCGCCTTCACATCAGTTTCCTGTAGGTGGAACCTTAAGTCTCGCCCGCCGTTTTTCGTTACTCGATTGGGCATCTCAACAAGGGAAATGGATTTTTGAAGATGACTATAATAGTGAGTTTCGCTACGGCACACATCCTATTCAAGCTTTACAAGGTTTAGATCAGCAGCAAAGAGTTATTTACTCTGGTACTTTTAGCAAAATGATGTTTCCAGAGTTTCGGTTAGGATTCATGGTTGTACCTGAAGCATTAATCGAAACATTTAGTGCAGCTAAATACTATACCGATGTTCGAAGTTCTTATTTAGAGCAAGTGGCTTTGTCTCAATTTATACAAAAAGGTCACTATGCTCGGCATGTACGTAAAGTTCGAAAAGCTTGCTATGAGCGCCAACAAGCATTAATTAAAGCTATTGATGAGCATCTTTCAGATGTGCTTAGTGTTCAACCTACAGATTCAGGTATCCATGCAGTGTGCTGGTTAAAAGGTAAGTGGACAGAGCAAGAATTTATTGATCAGTGTTTAGCTCTAAACTTAGCTGTTCAACCACTATCAAGATATTGTCAAATGCCAAACAAAAAGGCCGCGGTACTTTTTGGCTATGCAGCCCACACACCTAATGAAATTATTGAAAACATTCAAAAAATTGCACAACATTTACAAGAAAAATAATAGCCTAAGTTTTGTTATTTAGATAAATTTAATCGTTCTTTAAATGCTTAAATACGAATTTGTATGATGATCAATTGGTTATATGAAAATAGAGATGTTATTAAAATTTTTAAAAATTAATTTTAATTAATATTATTTTAAGCTAGCACAATTAATCTAACTACATCAAAGCTTATTTAGTACACCTTTTGGCCACATTCTCCAGATGTGGCCGTTTTTTTATCAAAAATAAATATAGTTCCGAATAACTTAATTAATTCTTAAAGAGAAATAAAAATTAATCTTCTTCCATGGCATTACTATAAAATTTAACACCCAGTTTAATACGATCACGCCCATTACCCATACGCCAGCGATTAGTATCTCTTAAAGAATATACACAGCCACAATATTCTTGTTGATAAAACTCTTCTCGTTTACTGATTTCAATCATACGGCTTGAGCCACCGTTTTTACGCCAGTTGTAATCCCAGTACTGAATTTCAGGATAGTGCGCAGCAGCACGAATTCCGCAATCATTGATTTGTGCCATATTTTTCCAGCGAGAAATTCCTAGCGAACTACTGATGAGACTAAAGCCGTGTTCATATGCGTAAAGGGCAGTTCGTTCAAATCGCATATCGAAGCACATGGTGCAACGAATACCACGTTCGGGTTCATCTTCCATACCTTTTGCTCGAGCAAACCAATTGTCAGTGTCATAGTCTGCATCAATAAACGGAATATTATGCTTTTCGGCAAAACGAATATTTTCTTCCTTGCGGATGAGATATTCTTTTACTGGATGAATATTAGGATTATAAAAAAATATTGAAAATTTAATGTCTGATTCAATCAATGCTTCCATAACTTCTCCTGAACAAGGAGCACAACAGGAGTGAAGTAATAATTGATCATGTCCAGATGGGAGTTCTAATTTTAAACGTTGAGTTGACATAATAAAAAAATTAAATTGTAATGCAATTCATTATATATTTATTTTTTATATAATGTGAAATGAATTATTTTCAATTTTACTGTGAAATTAATTTAATGTTATCTATTAATATATTTAATGCTAAACTAAATATAATGAAATAAATATTGTACCAAATATTGAAGTCATCTTTATAATTAGCCTTAAGGTTATTGTTAAATATACTATATGATTAAATAAATTATGGATGGGTTTTATATATTTTAAAATAATAAAACTTAAATATTTTTTGATAAGTGATTGATGTATCTGAATATAATTTTAAGTTTTTATTGTGATATGTGTCACAAATAAACCTTATTTTTTCAATTAAAGTATTTCTTTAGATTTATATCTTTAATAAATTTATACTATAAAATTCAGTGTGTTTTTTTAATTTAAGCGTGTGATAATTTGAGATATGAAAGATTGGCAATGTAAGTATTGTAATGGTTACATTATGGTTAATCATTCAAAGATTAGCGTAGGAGAAAAAGTTTACTTTTTGGTATATAAATTTGATGCAAAGAATGAAAGGAAAAAATTATATAAAAAGGGAATTGTGATTGCACGTCACGATAATATACTTCACATTGAATCACGTAAAAAAACTTATAAGATCGAGCAAATTAAAGTCTATCCATTAGGTGCACCAATGCCTTTCGTTTACAACATGTTTTGGATTTGTGGATGTCCGTGTACTCTACAAAACTAATTTTTTAAATTTAACTGATAGCAAGTTATTTTATAAATAGAACTGGATTAATCATCAGATCCATTTTTTGTCTTTTGCTTTTACAGATAAGAACTATAGCTTGATAAAAGCGGCACACAAATATAACAAAACCCGTGTTATTTATTTGACAAAACAAAGACGTACTCTTATAAACCTCAAGTAAAGTTGAGGTCAATTGTGATGAGTGAAAATAAAAAAGCAGACCCTAGTCGCGTTTTGACTGTGGGTGAAGTTGCAAAAAGGAGCGGTGTTCCTGTTTCAACCCTTCATTTTTATGAAGCAAAAGGCCTTATAAAAAGTATAAGAACGAATGGTAATCAACGTCGCTATCCCTTAATTATTTTGAGATATATTGCGATTATTAAAGTTGCTCAAAGAGTAGGTATTCCTTTAAATGAGATTAAAGAAGCTTTGAGTCAGTATCCGATTGGTAGCAAATTAACAGCTAAGCAATGGAAGGATTTATCGAGTCATTGGCGAGAAAATTTGGATGATCGAATTCAAAAGTTAACTCGGTTAAGAGATGAGATGGACTGGTGCATTGGCTGCGGTTGTTTATCGTTAGAGCAATGTCCATTAAGAAATCCTGAAGATATTTTAGGACAAGAAGGATCAGGGCCCAGAATTTTAGAAAGACCTGAATAGAATAGTTCAAAAAATGGCTTTTAATTGGGAATATCTTAATTTCCAATAAATTAAATTTATTTTGCTATAACATTCAAGTGAGTTTTTTATTGTAAACAAGTCATATGAAACATGAATTTTTTTGATATCTTTAGTTTTTTTAGTAAGAAGCAAAAAATTATGAAAAAAACTATCTTTCTTGGCTTAGCGCTTGTTTCGTTAACGGCTTGTTCGTCTGTACAACATAAAGATTCAACTCCACCAAAAATTGGTTCACCAAACCCAGCTAGTCAATATTGTGTTGAACAAGGTGGCAAATTAGAAATTAGAAATGAAGCAAATGGTCAGGTGGGGTATTGTCATTTACCAAATGGCCAAGTTGTTGAAGAGTGGAAATTATTCCGTGATAACCAAGCGAACTGTGTAGCAGAAGAAGCTCAAAAATTAGTGGGGCAATCTGGCCTGACTGATGATCAAATTAAACAAAAAACTAAATCAGAAATTGTGCGCACAGTAGCTCCAGGTCAACCAATGACAATGGATTACCGCACAAACCGAGTTACAGTTACTATTGATCCTGCTTCTAAGAAAATTACTCAGGCAACTTGTGGTTGATTTGTTTAATTAAAGTTTGTTAAACCAAATCTTGAAGTACAAAAGCCTGTTGAAATGCAGGCTTTTTTATGACTTTAATTTTGGGAATAACGAATGACTGGATACTCTTTTTGTTGAGGCAGTTGTTGCAAAGCCTGATTAATTTTAATGAGAAAAATATCAACTTTATCTTGGCTTGGATTGTTGGTGTTGTATGAAGCTCTTTCTTGATAGTTAATTCCACATCCAATAATTTTCATATTTGCGGGATTAAAGCTCCAGTCATTTTTATTTTTGATCGAGATATCTAAATCACTATCACATTCTTTCCAGAGTTTTAAAAATTGATTGGAATATACAGCGGGAGCTTCTTGTGCTCGGTAGGCTGTAAATCCTTGCATTTCAGAGTTAGCAAATTGAAGGAGATGATTGGTGGGCATTCCTCCCCAAAGCATAGCGCTATCTTTTGGTAACTTTATTCCTGTTATATGTTCTTCTTTAAGGGGGGCAGTTTGCTCATCTTTCTGTTTGGACTTTTGAGATTTATAAACTAGTTTTGTTCCAACAGGAACTGTTACGCCTTTGACTTGAGTGATTTGTGTTGTATAGAAATAAGGCGAAGTATCACGGTTACAGCCTGTCGGGTTATAACAGCCAATACAACCACTTAACAATAAAACCGGAAAACTTAAAATACTTAATTTGAAAATTCGATCCATTTTTCTTGTCTTTAATTATGTCTAGAAATTTAATATATCAGCATTTAAATCAATAATAAAAAAAAGCCCCTAGCGGACTAGAGGCAGAAAAACATCAGATGCAAGAACAGGTGAATTATGCATCTGAGTTAAGTAGGTTGTATCAAACCATGGAAAGCACTTTACCAGCAAAAATGAATAAAAATAGGGAGGTGCGACTAATGGCTAATGTTCTACGGTTGTTTTTTAAGCGCCTATAAACTCGGATTTAATTTCTATTCTGAGCACTATTTTTTAAATTCCATAAATTTTTACATCCAATTTTAAAAAAAAATATGAGTTAAATTTTGCTTTTTAATTCGATTATTAAAATTAATATTTGTTTTATATGAATTTTTTCGTCGGTAAAGAATTTGGAAAGGAAGACTATTCTTTTTGTTGTATATCGTATACGATATATGAAGAATGATTAAGCAGCTATTAATCCCATTCCATAACTTTTGAGATGGATTAACTCGAAAGTACGACTACCAAGAGTTTTATTTGTATTACTGAGGAATAATTATGAGTAATATCTTCACAGGATGTATCCCGGCGCTAATGACCCCATGTACTCCTAACCGTGAGCCAGATTTTGACGCGCTTGTGAAAAAAGGGCATGAGCTGATTGAAGCTGGCATGAGTGCGGTAGTGTATTGTGGTTCTATGGGTGATTGGCCTTTATTGACAGAAGCTCAACGCCAAGAAGGTGTAGCACGACTTGTTGCTGCTGGCATTCCAACAATTGTTGGTACTGGTGCAGTTAATTCAAAAGAAGCAGTTTCTCATGCAGCTCATGCAGAAAAGGTAGGTGCACAAGGGCTTATGGTTATTCCACGTGTACTATCACGCGGGGCATCACCAGCTGCACAAAAAGCTCACTTTTCTGCCATTTTAAAAGCAGCTCCAAGCTTACCTTCGGTGATTTACAATAGCCCATATTATGGATTTGCAACTCGTGCAGATTTATTTTTTGAATTACGCCGTGAGTTTCCAAACTTAATTGGTTTTAAAGAATTTGGTGGCGCTGCCGATATGCGTTACGCAGCTGAATTCATTACTTCACAAGATGATTCAGTCACTTTAATGGCTGGTGTAGACACTCAAGTTTTCCATGGCTTCGTCAACTGTAATGCAACTGGTGCGATTACAGGGATTGGTAATGCTTTACCTAAAGAAGTTTTACTGTTGGTTGACCTTAGTAAGAAAGCTGCAGCAGGTGATGCAAAAGCCCGTCGCTTAGCACAAGAGTTATCAAGTGCATTAGAAGTTTTATCTTCTTTTGACGAAGGAACGGATCTTGTTCTTTACTATAAATACTTAATGGTACTTAACGGTGATAAAGAATATACCTTACACTTTAATGAGACTGATGCATTGAGCGAATCGCAACGTAAATATGTTGAAACTCAGTATGAGTTATTCCGTACGTGGTACCGTAACTGGTCAGCTGAAATCTAAGTAAGTATTCATAAAAAAGAGGCTAACAATTCAGCCTCTTTTTTTATTTCTATGGATTACTTTTTGGTCAAAACAATAACGCATAGGAAAATGAGAATTAAACCTAAATAACTATGCATTGTTAAACTTTCACCCACTACAACAACTGCTAATAATGCTGCAACTGGAATCTCAACCAAAGCTAGTGTCATAGCTTGACTTGCGGGAATTCGTTTAAGACCAAAGCTAAAAAATAAATAGCCTAAAAACATAGGAACAATCGGAATATAAATCGCAACCCAAATGTTAGTTGGGTAATCAAAAAGGTTTTGTGCTGTAAAGAATAATGTAGGTAGTAAAAGCACTGCAGAGATACCAAAAATCACTCCCATGGCAGCTCTTGAGTCGACATCTTGGCGAATTAGGTTTCTCATTATCCAAGAATATGTTGCGTAGCTCAGGCTAGAGAGTAAGCCAAAAAATACCCCTAAAATACGATCAGATTGTATGATTTGATGCTGCGCATGATCACCGGCATAAGAGAGTAAAATAATTCCTAAAAAACCGAGAATAAAACTGATGAGCCATTTTAACGAAAGTTTTCGTTTATCTAAAATCCATTCCAAAAGCACTGAAAACAAAGGCGCACAACCAATAGAAATCACGGTGCCAATAGAAACACCAGCCAAAGAGACAGATGAATAAAATGCAAATGGACAAAGAATTGAAACAATGACCGCAATCAAAACTTGGGATTTATAGTTAAATAGTTTTTGGTAATTTTTTTTAATGGCTTTTAAGCTTAAAAGCGTATGAATTAATCCACCGAAGCCAACAGAAATGGTAGCAATTACAAGTGGACTAATGCCTTTTGCAAAAGATGCCGCTGTACCTGCCGTACCCCATAGAAAAGCAGCAAATAGTACAGATAAGAAACCCGTATAATAATTCAGGGAAAATTTTGCTTCTGTTGGCGTACTCATATGAAGTGACTCAAACTTTAAAAGTTTTATGCAGCATGATTTTTACAAGATAAAAATTTTATCTTGCAGACAATAATTTAGCTAAACGGATAGGAATCTTTTTGACAGTTACCCATCAAGAGAACAGGGTAGTATGCTGCTATTTATTATGATTTGCTTGGTTAGATACAATAAAATGATGACGATTTCAGCATAGTCTAATAATAGTTTTGTGAATTAAATGGTATAAAGTATACTTTAGCTATTAATGTAGTTAAAAATTATTAGCTCTAATAAGTAGAGAAAATGAGTTTTAGCAGCATTAAATAAAGGTAAGCCGTGCCGAAAATAATGCTTGAAAAGCAATGATTTCATTATGGCGGATGAATAAAAATTATCATCCTTTTATTTGTGTCATATTTTGAGGTTAAGAGAATATTCGTGACGCTACCATCTTTTAATGTATCAAATCTTGGTGCAATGCCTTCGGTATCTGAAGTTATTGTCAAATATATTAGAGAAGCAATTATTGCAGGGCATATTGCTGAAGGCGAACCGATTCGTCAGGATGAAATTGCCAAACTTTTTAATGTCAGCAAAATTCCGGTACGTGAAGCCTTAAAGCAACTTGAAGCTGAAGGTTTGGTTGAGTTTATAAAAAATCGTGGCGCAATTGTGACCCGCATCTCTGAAGAAGAGTTGGCACAGATTTTTGAAGTCCGAGTGATGTTGGAAACGAAGCTGATTCAGCTCGCCGTGCCGAATATGACGGAGGAAACTTATAAAAAGGCAGATGAAATTTGTAATGCCTTTATCGATAACATGGATATTGGAAGCTGGACCACACTCAATTGGCAGTTACATGCATGCCTTTATGAACCAGCACAACGGCCCTATATGCTTGGATTAATTCGTTCTATTTACGATAAGATTGAGCGCTATTTAAGATTGCAGATGAATGTTTCCGAAGGCAAGTCGCGTGCAAATGATGAGCACAAAGAAATTGTGAAAGCCTGTAAAGCCAAGGATGTTGATTTGGCGGTTAAGTTAATTGAAGAGCATATTAATGGTGTTTGCCAATCACTTTATGAGCACTTACCTCACCATAAAAATGTGAAAAAATAAGCGCTCGATTCTTAATCATTTCAGTGTTATTTAAATTAGGCCAATGGCCTAATTTTTTTGTCTTTAGTTTAGCTGAAGCAAGTTTTCACTATGCTGATTTCGTCATAGATTCATAAGAAAACGATCAAGCTTGCTGTTTTGAGATCAGTCATCCTAGAAAAAAATGTAAGGATACTTCTATGAAAACAGTAAAAATTTTGGACTCTCATACTGGTGGTGAACCAACACGATTAGTACTTGAAGGATTTCCTGATTTAGGCATAGGAGAGATGGAAAGCCGCCGAAAAATATTATCAGAACAATATGACCATTTCCGTAGAGCAACCATGCTAGAGCCGCGCGGTAATGATGTTTTGGTTGGCGCATTATTGTGTAAGCCAGTGAATCCAAAAGCGAGTGCAGGTGTTATTTTCTTTAATAATACAGGTTACCTCGGCATGTGTGGTCATGGCACGATTGGTTTAGTGGCTTCGTTAGCACATTTGGGAAAAATACAAGTAGGCACACATTTAATTGAAACGCCAGTAGGTGATGTTGAGGCGACATTGCATGAAGATTATTCAGTTAGCGTGAGAAATGTACCAGCATATCGTTATAAAAAAGCGGTCGAAGTTGATGTTGAAAAGTATGGAAAAGTTACTGGTGATATTGCATGGGGCGGTAACTGGTTCTTCTTGATTAATGACCATGGTCAACATGTTGCAAGTGATAATTTAGATCAACTGACTAACTATGCGTGGACAGTCAGACAAGCGCTTACTGCACAAGGAATAACTGGTAAAGATGGACAAGAAATTGATCATATTGAATTATTTGCAAGTGACGCCGAAGCGGACAGTAAAAATTTCGTACTTTGCCCAGGCAAGGCCTATGACCGTTCACCATGTGGAACTGGAACAAGTGCAAAAATTGCTTGCTTAGCTGCGGATGGCAAACTTGAGCCAGGAAAGTTATGGAAACAAGCCAGTATTATCGGTAGCCAGTTTATTGCCTCTTATGAGCAAGCTGGGGAATATGTTATTCCAACCATTCGTGGTGAAGCTTACATGAGTGCCGAAGCAACTTTATTTATGGATGAAAATGACCCATTTGCTTGGGGTATTCAGCTATGAGAACCGATGCCATAGTCATTGGGGCAGGCATTGTAGGTGCGGCATGTGCTTATGAATTAGCTCGGCAAGGGTTAAATGTGCAAGTTTTGGATGCTCGTATCGGTGGTGCAACAGCTGCGGGCATGGGGCATTTGGTCATTATGGATGACTTGGAAGCCGAATTAAAGCTTAGCCATTGGTCAGTTCAGTTGTGGCATGAATTAGGGCACGAGCTTTCAGAAGAATGTGCCTATCGCCAAACACCAACTTTATGGCTGGCAAGTAGCCCAGAAGAAATGCAGATTGCCGAAGAAAAATATCAACGTCTCACTGCACAAGGTGTCCGTTGCCAACTTCGAAATGCAGAGGAAATCCGTCAGCTTGAACCTCACTTAAAGCATGGTCTCTACGGTGGGTTGGAAGTTTTTGATGATGGCATTTTATATGCACCCTGTGCTGCTGAATGGTTGTTAAAACAATTCCCGCAAAAGATTCAGGTTCAACAAGCTAAAGTTATTCATATTGAAGAAAATCGGGTTCAGTTAAGTGATGGAACATGGCTCGAAGCAGCACATATTGTTTTAGCAAACGGCATTCATGCGACAGATTTTTTTCCAGAGTTACCGATTGAACCTAAAAAAGGTCATTTAGCTATTACCGACCGTTATCCCGAATTAAATGTAAAACATACGTTAGTGGCTTTGGCTTATGCAGCCAGCACTCAAGCGACAAGTGGAATTTCAGTCGCTTGTAATATTCAACCTAGACCGACAGGTCAGCTATTTATTGGGTCATCTCGTCAGTTCAATACGGTTGATCCGACTGTAGAGCCAGAAGTGTTTACTCGGGTGCTTAAAGAGGCTGCTGATTATTTTCCAGCTTTGGCTGATCTTAATGTTATTCGGGCATGGACTGGTTTTCGTGCAGCTACTCCGGATGGCATTCCTGTTATTGGACGACATCCTGCATTTCAATCGGTTTATTTAGCGGTTGGTCATGAAGGACTAGGTGTAACCACTGCGACAGGTACAGCAAGACTTATTGCTTCCCTTGTGTGTGGATTAACTTTTGATATAGATCCTGAACCTTTTTTACCTAATCGTTTTATAGGAGCTGCATAGATGATTCAGCTTTTTATTAACGGACAATCAGTTTCTGTGATTGAGGGCACCAGTGTTGCTGCTGCTTTAGCACAAGCAAAGTCTTACAGTCGTCTATCTGTTTGTGGTGAAAAACGTACTCCATTTTGTGGAATGGGAGTTTGTCAGGAATGCCGTGTCAATATTAATGGACTCAGAGTGCTTGCTTGTCAGACGCTGTGCCAGCAAGACATGAAGGTGGAAACACAATAATGGAAAAACAATACGATGTGGTAGTTGTAGGGGCAGGCCCTGCGGGGTTGTCAGCTGCTATTGCAGCCGCCGAGAGTGGTGGGCGAATTTTAATATTGGATAATAACCCACAGGCGGGTGGTCAAATCTGGCGCGCTGGACCGATTTTTCCTGTACCTGAAATGGCGCAGCAGAAATATCAACAAATTGAGACTCATCCTAATATTGAATTTATGTTTGGTGCCAAGATTGTCGCTGCACCTTTTGTAGGCCAATTACTCGTTGAACGACCTCACGACAGCCTAAATTTGTCTTATCGCCAGCTTGTATTGTGTACGGGTGCAAGAGAACTATTTTTACCTTTTCCCGGGTGGACCTTATCTGGAGTAACGGGTGCAGGTGGTTTACAAGCTTTAATTAAAGCAGGTACACCTGTTAAAAATGAACGTGTTGTGATTGCAGGATCTGGACCATTACTCTTAGCAAGTGCGGACACTGCGAAAAAAGCAGAAGCTCAAGTTCTCTATGTTGCTGAACAGGCACCTTCATCTTCCGTTCGTAAATTTGCACTACAACTTTGGCGCTGGCCAGCGAAAATAATACAGGCGTTATCATTACCTTATCGTCTATATCACCCTGACAGTTATGTGGTTGAAGCGATTGGTCAGGAGCGTCTTGAACGAGTAAGACTACAAACACCGAAAGGAATTGTTGAAATTGAGTGTGATCGACTCGCATGTGGGTTTGGTTTAGTACCGAATACTCAATTAGGGCAGTTAATGGGTTGTCAAATTAAGGACAATGCGATTACGGTCGATGACTATCAACGTACATCACAACCACAGGTGTGGGCAGCAGGTGAATGTACAGGTTTTGGCGGAAGTGAGTTGGCAATGGTTGAAGGTAGCATCGCAGGTTATGCAGCTATAGGTCAAAATGAAAAAGCCAGTCAATTATTTGCTCAAAGACAACGGTATCGTTTATTTGCACATCTCCTTGAGAAAAGCTTCAAATTGCGTGCTGAGTTAAAAACGCTTGCTCGTCCAGAAACTATTTTTTGTCGATGTGAAGATGTGACTTTTGATAAGGTTGCCGAGCGTAGTAGTTGGATTGATGCAAAATTACATACACGTTGTGGAATGGGAGCATGTCAGGGAAGCACTTGTGCAACAGCCGCCGCCTGCCTATTTGATTGGCAGTTGCCTAACTCTAGACCACCATTACTTCCTACCCGTGTAAAAAGCCTCATGGAGATGTCTACTTCTCCTTTAAATCAAAAATGAAATGTTCTAGAGTAGACAAGTTATTACTTTGCCCGCTCTAGCTCATGACTTTGGTTCAAATTCCGAAACTAACCACCACCTTGGAAGATTTCTTAAAAAATCTGGAAAGTATTGAACCATTATTTGATGCTTTATCTTCGGTAGTATTTTTCATCAAAAATACCGAAGCACGCTATGTCTTTGTCAATCAAACATTGGTAAATCGCTGTGGTTTCAAAGATAAAACTGCGTTACTTGGAAAGACCTCGGAAGAAGTCTTTCCTCACTCTCTTGGAAAAATATATACATCTCAAGACTTGCAAGTCATTCGCCGTCGTAAAAAGTTAACAGAGCAATTAGAACTGCATTTATATGCAAAAAATCAGTCGGGTTGGTGTTTAACTTATAAAGAACCTTTATTTGATGCGGATGGAAACTTAGTAGGAATAGCGGGTATTTCTAATGATTTAAATGTACCTGAAAATACACACCCTGCTTTTTACAAAATGGTTCAGGTTGAGGAATATATTAAAAAGAATTATGCCGAAACGATTACGTTGGCACACTTGACCGCAATTGCTGGTGTGTCGGTGGCTCAGCTCGAACGCTATTGCAAAAAAATATACCATTTAACGCCGCGGCAAATGATTAGCAAAATTCGTCTTCAGGTCGCCACTGAACTGCTTGCGACTGACTTACCGATTACTCAAATTGGTTTGCGCTGTGGTTATACCGATCATAGTGCTTTTTGTCGTCAGTTTAAGTTGCATACAGGCATGTCGCCTACTTTGTATCGTGCCTCTACCAAAAATATTTAGATGAAAAAAATGGGCTGTATAGAACAACCCAAAATCATCGTTAAGCAAATAATGTATATTTTAAAGATTAATCTTTAAAAGCAAGTGATCGGCCTTTGGTTTCTTTCACCAGCAAAATCGAGACAATAGAAATCAGACTTGCGGCAACTAAATATAAAGAAATTGGAACCGAGCTATTAAATTCTTTGAGTAAGGTTAAGGCAATTAATGGAGCGAGTGAACCTGCCATAATGGGTGCGACTTGATAACAAAATGAAAGTGCCGTATAGCGAATGTGAGTTGGAAATAACTCAGTCATTAAAGCAGAGTAAGGCGAGTAGGTCATCGATTCAATAAATAGACCGAGCACAATCGCTAACATGATGAGCCAGTTATTGCCTGTATCCATTAACGGAAAGCCGACAAAGCCCCAAAATGCAGTGAGTACAGCTCCAATAAGGTAAATTGGTTTACGGCCAAATATATCGCTTAAATGCCCCATAACAGGAATAATAAAGAAATGGATGAGGTGAGCGCCGAACATGAGCAGTAAGATCTGTGAAGTATCTTTATGGACGACCAACTTTAAATAACTGATCGAAAAAGTAACCACCATATAGTACAAAATGTTTTCTGCGAATCTGGCACCGATACCCGCAATAACAGATTTCTTATGATATTTTAAAACCTCAATAATCCCGAGTTGTTGTTTTTCAAGAAGCTGTTGTTTGGCCTGTGCTTCTTTAAACACCTCGGCATCGTCTACATTTTTTCGTATCCATAATCCAATTAGTACCACGACCGCCGAAAACCAGAATGCACAGCGCCATCCCCAATCTAGGAATTGTTCGGGTGAGAGGTTTTTTGAAAGTAGTAATAAAACCAGTGTGGCTACTAAATTGCCGAGCGGTACACCAGTTTGTGGCCAGCTTGCCCAATAGCCTCTGCGATCATCTGGACTGTGCTCTGAAACCAAAATAACTGCGCCGCCCCATTCACCACCAAAAGCAAAGCCTTGAATTAAACGCAGCATAACCAATAGTGTAGGTGCCCAATAGCCAATTTGATGGAAGGTCGGAATACAGCCCATTAAAAAAGTAGTGATACCAACAATAATCAGGCTAATTTGCAATAATTTCTTACGTCCAATTTTATCGCCGTAATGACCAAACACAAGGCCACCAATAGGTCTTGCTAAAAAGCCAACGGCATAGAGGGCAAAGGCTGCCAAAATACCATCTATAGCATTGCCCGTTTGTTGAAAGAAAAGTTCGCCAAAGACAAGGGCAGAAGCAGTTCCATAAAGGAAAAATTCATACCATTCAGCTACGGAGCCGACCATAGAGGCCGCGACTACCTTTTTTAGTGTTGTCGTCATATACCAATATCCTTATTTAAAAATATGTTATGCATTGACTTAATGCAGCATCTTGCTATTCATTCTTTTGCACTTTTTTATTTAAATAATGTGCGGTTACGTTGTGAGATTTGGGTCTAAATAAAAAGGAGTTCATCACTTAGATAAACTCCTTTAAAAATATTAAAGAGCAGCTTTACTCATTTCACCATTTACTAAACGCGCAATACCAAGCGGATTGGCATTTTGAAGGGCAAGTGGCAATAAGTGATCTGGATAGTTTTGATAGCATACTGGTCGTAAATAACGCTCGATTGCTAAGGTTCCTACCGAAGTACCACGTGCATCTGAAGTTGCAGGGTAAGGTCCGCCGTGTACCATGGCATCACAAACTTCCACACCTGTTGGATAACCATTTAGAAGTAAACGTCCTGCTTTTTCTTCAAGTAATGGAATCAGGGTAGAGAAGTTCTCAAAATCTTGCAGCTCGGCAATTAATGATGCGGTAAGCTGACCACGAAGTCCGTTTAACGCTAGAGCAAGTTGCTCTGCCGATTCAACTTCAATCACAATCGTCGTTGGGCCGAATACTTCTTCTTGAAGTAATTCATCCTGCTCTAGTAAAAGAGATACATGAGCTTTAAAGAGCTGAGGATAGGCTTGATGGCCTTGTTGTGGTTGACCCGCTAAATGCTCAATTTTGTCATGTGCGAGTAATGCTTTAAGGCCATGTTCATAGCTTCTTAACGTGCCTTTGTTAAGCATGGTTTGTGGTGGCTGCTGAGCCATTGCAGCCGTGAACTGCTCAAGAAATTGACTAAACTCAGCTGATTTAATTCCAATAATTAAACCCGGATTGGTACAGAACTGACCGCAACCTAAAACCACTGAACCACTAAGTTCAGCTGCAATTTTATCACCACGCACTTTTAGAGCTTCGGGTAATAAAACCATTGGGTTAATGCTCGACATTTCGGCAAAAACAGGAATTGGCTCAGGGCGTGCAGCAGCTAAATCGCAGAGGGCACGGCCACCTTTGAGTGAACCTGTAAATCCAACTGCTTTAATTGCGGGGTGTTTTACCAGTGGTTCACCAACACCTTGACCATAAATCATGCTAAAGATGCCTTTTGGCATAGCGCATTTCTCAATTGCACTACAAATGGCATTTGCAATTGATTCGGCAGTTGCCATGTGGCCGCTATGTGCCTTCACAATGACAGGACATCCAGCCGCAAGTGCTGAAGCGGTATCGCCACCAGCAGTAGAAAAGGCAAGAGGGAAATTACTCGCACCAAATACAGCAACTGGTCCAACACCGATTTTATATTGACGTAAATCTGGACGTGGAAGTGGTTGACGCTCAGGTAAAGCCAAATCAATACGGGCACCTAAATAATCACCACGGCGTAATACTTGAGCAAACAGACGTAATTGGCCAGTAGTTCGCCCACGTTCACCGCGAATGCGAGCTTCAGGTAAAGCAGTTTCTTGACAGACTGTGGCAATAAACTGGTCATCAAGCGCATCAATTTCATTAGCAATTGTTTCTAGAAAAACAGCGCGCTGTTCTGGCGTAGTCTGTCTAAAAGCTGGATAAGCCAATGCAGCTGCTTGAGCTGCCTGATCAATTTCTTCAGGAGTGGCCTGAGCAAATTGATAGGGTAATGCTTCATCTGTTGCAGCATCATAACTTAAGACAAATTTACTGCCCGAACTTGAACGTTGACCTGCAATAAAATTTTGACCAGTAATATTTAACATTATCAACCTCACTTTAGAGTGAACGTCAAAAGTAGTTCTTCTGACGTTGGAGAATTATCAAAGCCTAGGTTTTACTTTTGAGAAATATAGTATTTTGTATACGTTGTTAATCAAAACAAAACCCCAGCCTATATGTGTTTAAGCAAGTGATCGCTAAGCTTCATCATCATTTTTAATGAGTGCTTTTGGTAAACCTGAATTTATTCCCCAGTAGTAACAACCAAGAGAAATCACCATAACTAAAAGTGTGTCAAACGGAGCTGCCAATAGGTGCGATGCACCATCACCGAAGCTGCCAAGGTAAGAAACAATAATCATTAAAATGTAGTAAACAAGAAGCCAAGCTGATGACTTTAATTGTTGAGCTAGGCTGACTTCTTGGGTTGGCACATAGCGTTTAAAAATGACATAGAGTGCAAACAATACGATTTGTGCGCCTAATAACCATGAAATGACATTCCAGCCAGACCAATAGACAATAAAAGAGGCAATCACGAAGGCAAGCGGGCCAAGAACATTAAAGCCTTTCACATAGAATGGACGTTCAAGCTCAGGAGCATTACGACGTAAGGCACCCACTGTGACAGGAGCTAGGGCATAACTTAAAACTAATGCTGCCGAAACTACAGAAATTAATTTATCCCAAGATGGAAACGGCATGGTCCAAAATACAGAAAGTGCAAATGTTAACCATAATGCATAACGTGGAATGCCTGATTTTGGATCGACACGAGTAAAAATACGGAAGAACGTATTACTGTTCGACCATGCGTAAATTACACGTGGAGTTGCAGCCATATAGATATTGCCGCAGCCAGACGGAGAGATAATAGCGTCTGAAACAACTAAAAGCGCTAACCATCCCAAACCTAATAACATGGCAATGTCGCGATAAGGTAATGGGAATTTGTCACTGAGTCCTGACCAACCATTTGCTAACATATCGGTAGGTACAGCACCTAAGAAAGCAACTTGAAGCACGACATAAATAATCGTTGCTAAAACGACAGATAAGATGAGTGCAAAAGGAATGGTAAATTGAGGACGCTTTACTTCACTGGCTACCGAAATAATCGGCGTTAAGCCTAAGTATGCAAAAATAATACCACCAGCAGAGACAGCACCTTGTACGCCGTGAGCACCCATTGGGGCAAACTCGGTCATTGAAAAGTTTGCCGGTTTAAAGTGATAGAGAAGTGCAACCATCACTAAAACTGGAACTGCAAACTTCAATGCACTAATGAGGTTGTTGGCAATTGCAAAGGTTTTTACGCTGTAATAATTCAATGCAAAAAATACGCATAAAAGTGCAAACTGAAACAACCATCCAATGGTAGTTGGAGATCGGATGCCATCGTGTATTTCTGTAAGAGAAGGGAACCATGCGGCTGCATATTCTCGGGCAGCAACGACTTCAATTGCAATTAAACTTGAAAAGGCAATGACGGTCACAGAACCAAGTAAATATCCTTGTAAAGGACCATGTGAAAATACGGGATAACGGATAATACCGCCTGCTCGTGGTAAGGCTGCACCTAACTCACAATAAATAATTCCCAGAATTAAAACGGCAAAGCCCCCAATAATCCATGACAATATACCCGCAGGGCCGGCTTGAGAGGCCACATGACTTGCTGAAAATAACCATCCAGAACCGAAAATGGCGCCTAAGCCAATGAATGTAAGATCCATTAGAGATAACTGCTTTTTAAACTGACTTGTCATTACGTTTTCCTTAACGACAGAACTATTGTTCTTTCATATATCGTATACGATATATGGTTATTGGTAAATAGGGGAATTTTTATTCTATTTAATGGCAAAGAGTGATCTGAATATTAAGTAAGTTATTGTTTTTAAGTTTGTTTAAATAATTTAAATTCCAAGTAAATAGCTTGAAAACCAAATTTTTTTTATAAAAAATTGGGAAAGGTTCGCTATTTTATTTGTTAAAAAGAACAATTCTTAAATATTTGTTGAGTAATTTACCATTTAAATTAATGGAAAATTCCATTTTTTGGAAAATATTGAATTAGAAATTGATTGTGTTGTTTTTAGGCAATGACCCATTTATTTTCAGTGCTTTATGGATGGCTTAATGATAATTTTAGAGTTATCCGAAAGGACACAATAACGACGAACATACGAATAATAATGAATTGAAGGTAGGACCCAGTGTTTATTAGTGTATTTGATCTTTTTAAAATTGGTATTGGTCCATCTAGCTCCCATACAGTTGGACCCATGCGAGCGGCATACAGTTTTGTGGATGATTTATTGAAACAAAATGATCTACAAAACACGGTTAGAGTCCAGGTGAAGTTATATGGTTCGCTTGCAGCCACGGGTGTTGGTCATGCGACAGACAAGGCTATTCTGTTAGGTTTAATGGGCTTTGACCCTGGACATATCGATACTCAAGCAACTACAAACTTGATTGAAGATGTTCTTGAAAATAACGCTATCCAGCTTAAGCAGCAAAAGAGTATTTCTTTTGACTATAAACGCGATGTACTTTTTCTTGATGAATCTTTGCCTTATCACCCCAATGCAATGGAATTGATTGCATATAACGAGGCTAAAGAAATTTTATATACCGAAACTTACTATTCGATTGGTGGCGGTTTTATTATTAGTCAAAGACAATTAACACAAACCCAATCTGAAACCAGTGACGTTAAGGTTCCATATCCATTTCACAGTGCGGCTGAACTTTTAAGCTTATGTAAAACTCATCGTTTATCAATCAGTGAATTGATGCTTGAAAACGAAAAAAGCTGGCGCAGTGAAACTGAGATTCGCACCAAAATTATGGACATCTGGAAAGTGATGCAGCAGTGCATTCACAATGGATTAATTAATGAAGGGATATTACCGGGCGGATTAAACGTAAAACGTCGGGCTAAAAAAATTCACGATAAATTATTACATAAGAAAAATTCAAACCTGATTGTGACGACTTTTCATGCCATGGAGTGGGTCAATTTATTTGCTTTAGCGGTAAATGAAGAAAATGCTGCTGGCGGCCGAGTAGTCACAGCTCCCACAAATGGGGCAGCAGGAATCATCCCCGCAGTTTTATATTACTACGTGACTTTTTCTAAAGATTTTTCCGAAGACAAAGTGGTTCGTTTCTTTTTGAGTGCAGCAGCAGTCGGCATTTTATGTAAGCTCAATGCATCTATTTCTGGTGCGGAAGTGGGATGTCAGGGCGAAGTAGGCTCAGCTTGTGCGATGGCTTCGGCTGGTTTAGCCGAGATTTTAGGTGCATCGCCTGAACAAGTGGAACATGCAGCTGAAATTGGCCTTGAACATAACTTAGGTTTAACGTGTGACCCGATTGGTGGTTTGGTTCAGGTGCCTTGCATTGAGCGAAATGCAATTGCAGCCGTAAAAGCCATTAATGCTGCACAAATGGCACTTCATGATGAAGGTGAGCATTTTGTGACGCTCGATAAAGTCATTCAGACCATGAAAGAAACAGGCAGAGATATGTCTGAGAAATATAAAGAAACTTCAAAAGGTGGCCTCGCTGTTAATGCAATTGAGTGCTAAATAATCAGATGGGGCGAGGTGCCCCTTATTGCTTATTGGATGTTCAAGGGCTGCATCGCAATTTTGATGAAGCCCGTTTTGTCGACTAAATGTGGAAGACGAAAACATGAATGCGTTAGGCGGCGTGTGGGCTGGTGTTATCTGTCTATGTCTAATACTTTGCCTCGACAGCTTAAAAATAACTGATTTTGATGCCAAGCCAATTGCCCTGACACAATAGTTGTATCGACTTCATAGCGGAAGGTTTTATTTTGAAATGGCGTCCAGTTACATCGCATATAGTTTTTTTGATCTTTAACTGCAATAGCCTCTTTATTTTCTTTAAGCAGAACCAAATCTGCCCAATAACCTTCACGGATATATCCACGATTTTTGAGTTTAAATAAATCAGCGACTTGGTGTGATGTTTTCTTAACCATTGTTTCTATACTTATTTTTTTATCTGCCACAAGTTCCATGAGTGCTGGAACAGCATGTTGAACCAAAGGCAGGCCAGCGGGTGCTTTTAAATAAGATTGTTGTTTTTCGTCCCATGTATGCGGTGCGTGATCTGTACCAATAATATCTAAGCGATTGGACTGAGCAATCGCAGTGATGAGTGCATCTTTGTCTTGTTGAGTTTTAATGGCTGGATTACATTTTATTAAATGGCTAAGCGCAGCATAGTCTGATTCATCAAAACTAAGATGGTGAATACATACTTCAGCAGAAATATGCTTTAGATTTAAAGGTAAATCTTTAAACAAACACAATTCTTTGGCTGTACTTATATGTAAAACATGCAGTTGGGTCCCATATTTTTCCGCTAAAGACACCGCTAAACGTGAACTCTCAAAGCATGCTTGTTTATCCCGAATTTTAGGGTGCATATGTGCTGGAATATATTCACCATATTTCCCGAAATATAAATTTTCTCTTTCTTTAATGCGAGGTGTATATTCGCAATGCGTTAAAAGAATGGTAGGGACATTAGCAAACAATCGTTCAAGAATTTGTGGGTCATCAACTAACATATTGCCAGTAGAGGCTCCCATAAAAACTTTTACGCCGCTGATGAGCTTGGGGTTAAGCTGCTCAATAATATCTAGATTTTCAGAGCTTACTCCAAAATGAAAGGCATAATTTGCCATGCTATATTGGGCGGCAATTTGTCTTTTTTGCATTAAGGCATCTAAAGATATTGTTGGGGGATTCGTGTTTGGCATATCCATATAACTGGTAATTCCGCCAATTACTGCTGCCATAGATTCCGAAGCAATACTACCTTTATGTGGTGAACCTGGATCTCTAAAATGGACTTGATCATCGATCATTCCGGGAATCAGCCAGTTCCCGTTCGCATGAATGGTTTTAGCATTAACAACATGAGAAATTGATGGAGCAATTTTTTCGATTCGACCATCTTGAATAAGTACATCTACAAATTCCTGTTTTCCCTCATTCACTAAATTGGCATCTCGGATAATGATTTTAGAATAGGGTTTAAAACTCATTGTGTAATGCCTTATAGCCTTTGACCAATTCAATATTTGTTGAGACAACACTCTCGGAAAACTCACTAATAGAGATATCAACCGGAGGGTATTGGTTTAAGTCGGTTTTAGAGTTGATGTAGCTCATTGCAGGGACATAAAAATGGTTAGGTAAATCACGTCCATCAACGACTGCGTTATGACGAATAGCACTGTGATGACCGACCTTAGAGTTAAATATGACGCTGTTGAAACCGACAAAAACATGATGACCAATTTCACAAGGTCCATGAATAATTGAACGATGAGCAATTGATGTATTTTCACCAATTACAACTGATGCACCAGCTTTGGAGTGAATCACAACACCATCTTGAATGTTGGAATTTGCACCAATAATGATAGGTTCCATCTCTCCATTTTCGTCGGTTTCATCTGCACGAATCACCGCATAAGGGCCAATAAACACATTGGCATGAACAATGACTTTGCCGCAAATAATAGCGGTCTGATCGACATAGGCTGATTGATCAATAACAGGGAGATGGCCAGATGGATTTTTACGTAGCATTGGATTACCGTTTAAATCTGTTTATTTAAGTTGTGATGTTGAGGGTAGTAAGTTGAAACTATTTGATTGGTGACAAGCAAAAGTCATTTTTATAAAAATCTTGATTAGTTTCAGTCATATATAAAATTCCCTACCACTGCCATGACCCTTTTGCCACAGCATCATGCGCATGCAGGCTTTCTGCATGAGTCACTTTAAATTTGAAACCATGAATATTTTTGTGATGTATAAACGAACCATACAGGCGTCTTAATGCGTCTTCGCAGAACATTAGATTTTGACCGTTGGCAACCGCAAATGCCTGTTCATCAATACGCTTCACGGCAGTTTGCACAGGAGTCATTAATGCCAGTTCAGCTTGGTTTATAAATTCGATGAGTGGAATGTTTTGAAGATTTTGATCTAATTTAAATTGAAGGAGGGCAAAACTTCTTTGGCTATGGGGCGTTGCTGCAATTGCATCTGTGGTATTTAACCAGTTCATAATGTCTTGTTGGTTAAGTCGAATTTCTTGATTTTGTAAGGCCGACTCAAACCGTTGTTGAATAATATTTCTTGAAAGTGCCGCAGAGCATGGGCAGGTTGAAGAATAGGGGATCTCGACTTTTAATTCCGCCTCAAATTGATCATTAGAAAGTTGGCATGACAAAACAAAAGGATAGCTTTTCCACCCTGAAAGCTTGCTGACTAAGGCTGGTCGCTCGATATAAAGTTTACTGTGAATTTCAATTTTGGCATGCTGCGATAAATTTTGATGGCTGTCTAAGAAGTCCTCTAAAACTAATTTCAGATTAAACATATTTATGTTTTCGAGTGATGTTAGCTCTAAAAGCCGTGTGTAAAGACGCGACATATGAATGCCTTTTGCTAAAGGGTCATCCAGACTGACATAAGCATTTACGTGGCTTGGGCATAAGGTATTTTCAATTCGAACGGGTAATGCAATGTTTTCCATGCCAACCCAATCAAGGCGGTGGCTATAGGCATTTGGTAAAGTTGGCTCGGCAGATATATCTGGGAGAACAAGGTTCATTTATTAGCGGCTTATACTGTGATATCAATGTTATGTTATAACATAACATTAATGGGTGGCAAGTTTGCTATACGCCTTAATGGAGTTAAAGAACATTGAATAAGTAAAAATAGATATGTAAGCTCCTTGTCTCTTTCCGTAATGGTAGGACGAGTGAGGGACACCTTTGGGTGTGCTGGTTATATCTTTCACCAGTCTGTCAACCCTCTTTCGTTTTGCCGCCATAAATCTTATGTTTTGGCAGAACTTCTAATAAAAAAAGAAGCTAACGGTCATTTATTAAAGCCTAAGCTCAAATATTTACTTTAATTTTCAATCCCAATTTAACAATAAATTTTAATTATTTAGCCTTACTTTTTTAATGATTTAATTTAAAACAAATGGCATTTTGCGTGCTTGACTGTAATAGGACAGAGCACTATCCTTTGCCTGCTGGCCACATTGCCAGACGGTCGTCGCGGACCGGTTTTTTCGACCACATCAGGATTATTTCTTCTGAGGAATAGTTTTGTGTGAGCATCTCCTCGTTCCCTCCCGTTGCGGTAGGACGGGAGAGGGACACCCTCGGGTGTGCTGGAGTCGAAACCAGTCCGCGAACCCTCTTCCGTTCTGCCACCATAATTTCTATTCATGTCGGCAGAACTCCAAATAAAAAGGAGTTGGCTTTGCACATCCATTATTTCTTGGCAGCCTTTGCCACAAGCTATAACGACACAGCTTAAAAAATTAAAGCAGCTTGATCACCCTAAGGTTTTCAGGCTTTAAGTCATTTTTACTTAAAACTTAGCAATAACAAATTTGAGATGTGCCACGCACAGTCTTTACGGCTTTGCTGTGCCTTTTTTTCTCCCAAAAAAGTATCTCATTTAGAAACAACAAGAATTTATAACGGTAAAACCATGCCAAATTTAGTTCTCCCTGCACGTGCCATGCAAGTCATTAATACGTCGATTCATTTATTTCACCATTTTGGGTTTCATACTGTTGGGGTCGATAGAATCGTAAAAGAGTCAAAAATCCCAAAAGCGACGTTTTATAACTACTTTCACTCTAAAGAGCGGTTTATTGAAATCTGTTTGAATGTGCAGAAAGAGCGCTTAAAAGAAAAAGTGGTTTCAATTGCTGAGTACCATCAAGGCGCAAGTGTGGGGGAGAAACTCAAGAAACTTTATTTCTTACACACCGATGTAGACGGGATGTACTACCTATTATTTAAAGCTATTTTTGAAACGAAACTGAGCTATCCAAAAGCCTATCAAATCGCGGTGAGATATCGAACATGGCTCATCAATGAGATCTACAGCCAACTTATAAAACTAAAAACCGATACGACTTTTCAGGATGCAAAACTATTTTTATATATGATTGAAGGCACAATCATTCAGCTTTTAAGCTCAGATGGGGCAGTCGATCGGGAAAAGGTGCTGGATTGTTTTCTAAATTCTAAATAGAAGGTCAAAGCGTTTGAATATAAGCAATAAACTTTGGCTTCGTGTATTAAAAAAAAACTTGATGAAATGGACAAGGCCTTATTTACTTTAAACTTGTTTGTTCAGCTCAGGTGGTAAATGCTGTGCCAAATAATCGATTGCGAGGCGGGTTTTCAGTGGCATAAAAGGCAGCGTAGGCCATACCAAATGAATCGGAAAAGCAATGCTCGACATGGTTTCTAACACTTGAACCAGCTTACCATCCTGTAATTCATTTTGAATAAGCCAGTCGGGTAACCAAGCGATACCAGCTCCAGCAAGCGCTGCATTTTTAATGGCCTGCAAGTCATTTAAAAGAAGCTTTGCTTTGGGTTTAATAAATAAAGGTTCGCTATTTTCCTTTTGAAGTTGCCATTTTTTTATTTGACCAAAATGCGGATCGGCAATTGTGGCGTGGTGGTCTAAGTCTTCAATATGTTCTAGGGGACCTGCTTCATTTAAATAGTCAGGTGAGGCACAAAGTAGCATTCGATGCTCACCAATCGGTTTGGCAACCAACTGAGTGGTGTCAGGTAACGTTCCGATTCGGATGCATAAATCAAAACCTTCTTCGACCAAGTCTACAGTTCGATCATTAAATGAAATTTCTAGCTGTAAGTCCGCATGCTGTTGAGCAAATTTAACCATGAGTGGGGCTGCAAAGAGTTGCCCGAACAGCACTGGCACAGACATTCGTAAACGACCTGTTGCGTTAATTTTCCCTTGGTCTAATAAAGCCGCTGCATTTTGTATTTCGCTCAACGCTCGGCGGCTATGTTCATAAAACAAAGCGCCTTCATCAGTCATGCTGAGTGTTCGCGTTGTTCTTTTAAATAAAGCAACGCCAAGCTGATCTTCAAGCCGAGCAATATTTTTACTTATGGCTGAGCGAGTTAAATGCAATTGCTCGGCAGCTTTTACAAAACTTCCAGCTTCAACCACAGTCACAAATATAGAAATTGCACTTAGCTCATGTTGCATGATTGTTGCCTAAAAGGAACCAATATAAGGAAATAATATCACCACTGTTGAATTTATTGTGGGGTTAATATGGTTTCATTAAAAACGTGGAGACGGTCATGGCTAAAATATTGGTATTAAAATCTAGCATTATGGGTGAGGGTTCACAAACCAATCGCCTAATCGATGTAATGCTTGAACATCGAAAAGACCAAGGTTTGCAAGATGACATTACCATACGCAATTTAGCTGAAATGAACCTGCCTGTATTAGATTTAGAAATTTTTCAGGCGCTTCGTGGGGCTGAAAATATAAATCAAGACATTCAAAGAATCGTTGCTTTGTCTGATGAATTAATTGCTGAATTAAAAAGTGCCGATTTATTGGTGATAGGCGCACCTATGTACAATTTAAATGTTCCGACTCAACTCAAAAACTGGTTTGATTTAGTGGCACGCGCAAGACAAACATTCCGCTACACCGAAACTTATCCTCAAGGTTTGGTGGAAGGAGTAAAGGCCGTGGTGGTAAGCAGTCGGGGCGGTATTCATGTTGGCCAAGAAACTGAGGCAGTCACGCCTTATCTCAAATCAGTGTTAGGGCTAATGGGCATTCATGACGTCGATTTTATCTATGCAGAAGGCCTAGATATGCAGGCTTATCGCAGCAATGCATTAGATCTGGCAAGCCAGCGAGTCAAAGAATTCGCTATTTAAAATTATGGGTTGAAACTCTTGTATTCATGGTTAGGAGACAAGAGTTTCTAAGTCTATTTAAATCACATTTCTAAGTTCATTTGCCGTGTTGCGTAGCAATGGCAAAATTTGCTGAACCAAATAATCTTCTTGTACACGGTTGGTTTGAGACATACAGTTAAGCGCTGCTATAGCTTGACCTTGCGCGTTAAATACAGGCACTGCAATCGCGATCACACCAAGCTCATGTTCTTCTTTAGAAAGACAATAATCTGATAACGTAATGTCCTTAAGCACTTCAAAAAACTTGGACTCATCTACAATGGTAAATGGGGTTAAGCGTTTTAAACCATAAGTTTTGACCCATGCATGCTGAGCTTCTTCTGGCAGTGCTGCCAGTAATACTTTACCTGTGGACGTGGCATGGGCAGGGAGTCGGTTTCCTAAATGCATGCCATAAGGGCTGACACGTAAGTTATCTTGCTGCGGTAAATAGCTACGGGCAATCGGCACCACTTCGTTATCGTCCAGCACCACAATTGAAAAAGTCAGAGACGTCTGCGCGCACAAAAGATTTAGAAATGATTGAGCAACTTTAGGCAGGTGGGCAGAGCTTAAATAAGAACTCGAAAAGCGCAGCACGCGATGAGTGAGCCAAAAGTAATGTTCATCGGTTTCTAAATAGCCTAAGTATTTTAAAGTTTTCAAATACCGCCTTGCCGCGGTACGACTAATACCAGTTCGTTCGGCCACTTGAGTGACATTGAGCCGTTGCCGATCTGTTCCAAAAGCTTCCAGTAAAGCCAAGCCTTTTGCTAACCCTGCAATGTAGTCTTCTTGACGAATTTTCTCATGCGAGTTTGGGTGCTCTAAAAAAGCATCGAGAGAAGGCATCCTTTCATTCCTGTTGTTTTGGTTGTTTCTGTCCGCTATTCGGACAAACTAAATGATAAACGGTTATTTTCGTCTTGGATACATAGTGCACAAAACTTAAAGCCAGTAATTTAAAAGTCAGGATGAAACAAGGATGAAGTTATGGACATTTTAAAGACGCAGGTTGCAATTATTGGTTCTGGACCAGCAGGTTTATTGCTTGGGCAACTTCTATATAAAGCTGGCATCGACCATATTATTGTTGAGCAACGTAGTGCTGAATATGTGGCTTCACGAATTCGTGCAGGAATTTTAGAGCAAGTTTCGGTCGACTTACTCAAACAAGCAGGCGTTGACCAAAACCTAAAAGACAAAGGATTACCGCATTCAGGCATTGAAATTTTGACCAATGGTGAATTGCATCGAGTTGATTTAGCCGCACTCACGGGTGGTAAACAAGTGACCGTATATGGTCAGACCGAAGTCACCAAAGATTTAATGACTGCGCGTGAAGCGGAGCAGCTCAAGTCATTTTATGAAGCTCAAAATGTACAAGTGAAAGATTTTTACACTGCACCAAAAGTTGAGTTTGAGTACCAAGGTAAATCTTTTCAAATTCAGTGTGACTTTATAGCAGGGTGTGATGGCTACCACGGTGTCTGCCGTGCTAGCGTGCCAGAAGATAAAATTAAGACCTTTGAAAAAGTTTATCCGTTTGGCTGGTTAGGGGTGTTGGCCGATGTTCCACCTGTAGCCGATGAACTCATTTACGTACAGTCAGAACGTGGATTTGCTTTATGCAGTATGCGTTCTGAAACACGTAGCCGTTATTATTTACAAGTCCCTTTAACAGATCACGTAGAAGATTGGTCAGATGAAAAGTTCTGGGATGAGTTAAAAAACCGTCTAGATCCTGAAAGCCGTGAAAAGCTAGTGACAGGACCTTCTATTGAAAAAAGTATTGCGCCGTTACGTAGCTTTGTGACCGAACCAATGCGCTTTGGAAAATTATTTTTAGCAGGTGATGCTGCGCATATTGTGCCACCGACAGGAGCAAAAGGCCTAAATCTCGCTGCCTCTGATATCGCTTATTTATCAAGTGCGCTTGTTGAATATTATGTTGAAGGTTCAGAACAAGGGATTGATGAATATTCAGAGAAATGCCTACAAAGGGTATGGAAAGCAGAGCGTTTTTCTTGGTGGATGACTCATTTATTGCATCGTTTTGAAACTGAAAGTGAGTTTGATCACAAGATTAAACAAGCCGAGTTAAGTTATGTACTTGGCTCAATTGCGGGTAAAACCACATTGGCCGAAAACTATGTCGGTTTGCCTTATGAGATTAAGCAAATTGATAGTTTTAAGCACGCAAGCTAAAGGCTAGAGAAAAATAAAAAGAGCATGAAAATGCTCTTTTTTTATATAAAAAACTCAGAGGAAAGAAATAGACTAAGAGATTGTTTTGCTTAAAAGATCAGCATTAATAAAAGCTTTTGTCACATTTTTTCAGTATATTGCTATTAATTTCTTTATTTATAAATTCTAAGTTTGTATGGACCAGGACCAAGCACGCATACCTAAATATATTCCTATCCGCGATGCAATTGCCCATGATATTGAATCTGGTGTATTAGAAGCCCACGCAAAACTCCCATCAGAAAGAGTGCTTTCGGAACAATTCCAAACCACTCGAGTGGCTGCACGTGAAGCTTTACTGGCTTTGGAAACTGATGGTTTGATTTATCGATTAGACCGCCGTGGTTGGTATGTTCGTTCTCCGCGTATTATTTATCACCCTCAATCGACTAAAAACTTTAACCAGTTTGTGATTGAACAAGGCTATGAACCTTCGACCGAAGTGATTTCGAGTGAGCTAACGACGGCCACTTCTTGGGATGCCAAGCATTTAAAAGTTGAAAAAGGGCATCCGATTTATTCAGTTTGGCGACGTCGTTGTATTAATGGACGACCTGTTTTGGTTGAGCATTTACGGGTGAATGCCGAACTTTTTCCCGAGTTTTTAACTCATGATCTCAAGCAATCCATTACTTTGCTGATGGCAAATCAATATAACTGCCATATCACCAGAGCCGACATTAACCTGTATCCAACGGCTTTATCGGAACAGCAGGCCAAAGCACTGCATGTGAATGTTGGGGCGCTTGGTTTATATATTTGTCGTAGTAACAGAAATGAACAAGGTGTGATTACCGATGTTGACCAAGAATATTGGCTACACGATGTTTTAGATTTGCATTTCGAAGCACGAGCATAAAAATACAATCTGGTTTAAACCAGATTAATCAAACTGTCATATAAAGCTGTTGAAATACGATCATCAACTAATTGCATTCGATGGTTTGCAGATGAAACAGTATGTTCAACAGACAATTAAACTCGGCACTGCATCAGTTTTAGGTGTGGTGGTCGCTATTCAAATGGGATGTTCATCGGCAACATCAAAAAACTCAGAAGAAATTACAGTCTATACGGCAGTGGAAGCCGATCAGCTTAAACAGTACCAAGAAGAATTACATAAAGCCTATCCAGAACTCAAAGTAAAATGGGTACGTGATTCAACTGGTGTAATCACTGCTAAACTTTTAGCAGAGCAGAAAAACCCTCAAGCGGATGTAGTTTTTGGTGTGGCTTTAACCAGTATGCTGGTCATGGAAAAGAAGGATATGCTTGAGCCTTTTAAACCAGAAGGCATCCAAAATTTAAAACCAGAATTTGTCAGCCAAAAAACTGTACCGACTTGGACGGGTATGGACGCATGGGAGTCTGCAATTTGTGTCAATAAAGTCGAATTAGAAAAGCGTAAATTACCGATTCCAAAAACTTGGAAAGATTTAACCAATCCCATTTATAAAAACCTGATTGTGATGCCAAATCCAGCTTCGAGTGGCACAGGCTATTTAGATGTCACGGCTTGGATGCAAATTTGGGGCGAAAAGCAGGCATGGGACTATATGCAAGCTTTAGATAAAAACATTTCGCAATATCCTCACTCTGGCTCAAAACCTTGCAAGATGGCAGCACAGGGCGAAATCCCAATTGGAATTTCTTTCGGTTATCCAGCCTTTAAATTAAAAGTAGAAGGTGCACCTTTAGAAGTGGTTTATCCAACTGAAGGTTTAGGCTGGGAGATGGAAGCCTCAGCAATTGTGAAAGGAACCAAGAAATTAAATAGTGCACAGAAATTTATAAATTGGTCGGTAAGCAAAGCGGCAAATGAAGCCTATGCCCATAACTTTTCAATGGTGGCCTACAAAGGCATTGAAAATACTACTATAGACTTCCCGAAAAATCTTCCTCAAATGCTGGTAAAAAATGATTTTTATTGGGCGGCCGAGCAGCGTGAACGTATTTTGGCTGAATGGTCAAAGCGTTTTGAAAAGTGATCTTTTGGATAAGGGCCTCATTATGCAAATTCCTTCTTCATTGCAATCATCGCTGTTGGGTCAAAACCAAAAGGGCGAGTTAGCAGGGCATTTATTGTCGACATTAACGACCTATAAATATCCTGAACACGGCCCTTCGGTTTTAGAAGTGGTGGATATCCAAAAAAAGTTCCAACACTTTCAGGCTCTAACGCATATTAATTTAGACCTTAAAGCTGGTGAGTTCGTGAGCTTTTTGGGACCTTCAGGATGCGGTAAAACCACATTACTACGCATAATTGCGGGTCTAGAAAAACCTGATTATGGCAAAGTCATAAAAAAGGGCACAGACATTACGTTGCTCAGTGCTGAAAAGCGTCACTGTGGCATTGTGTTTCAGAACTATGCGTTATTTCCAAACTTAAGCGTTGAAGAAAATATTGCGTTTGGCTTAGACAAAAAGAAGTGGGATAAGGCACAGCGTAGTCAGCGAGTTCAGCAGTTATTAGAACTGATTGAATTACCCGATATTGCTAAAAAATATCCAAATCAATTGTCGGGCGGGCAGCAGCAACGTGTTGCGCTTGCTCGGGCAATTGCACCGAAGCCTGATATTTTACTATTGGACGAACCCTTGTCTGCACTCGATGCTCAGGTACGTCTAAAGCTAAGACAAAAGATCCGTTCGATTCAATCGCAGCTTAATTTGCCAACTATTATGGTCACACACGATCAAGAAGAAGCATTAAGCATTTCTGACCGTGTGGTGGTCATGAATCATGGCGTCATTGAGCAAATTGATACACCGCACAATATTTACTACAAGCCACAAACCCAATTCGTTGCAAAGTTTATTGGCACTATGAACTTTTTAGCAGCTACTTGTTTTGTGGTTAATCAGCTCGAGGTTTTGGGTTTTATTCCTCTAAATTTGGAACAGCAAAAACTTAAAGCTGGGGAAAACTACAGCATTGGTTTTAGACCCGAAGCAGTCGAGTTGGTTGATGATTTTGGTAGTGATAAAGAGTCGTTGTATTTGCCAGTTAAAGTAATAAGCACTGAATTTTTAGGCGCAAAACGTCGTTTGTTTTGCACTATTCATATCGATGGAATTGAGCAGGCAAAACACCTTTTGCAAATTGAAATTGAAAATACCAAGTTCAAATCTTTGCAAGAACTCATGTTTATAAAAGTGCCTAATCAGCTCATTCATGTCTTTGACGAACAAGGATACGCACTATGTTAAATGAAGCTGCTTCAGCAGTTTTAAAAACACAGCCGCGTCGGAAAACTGACTATTCATTAAGATCAAATATTGCTTTGGCTAGCGTCGCAATTGCTTTGACTTTAGCGATTATCGCTCCTTTATTGATGCTATTTGAAACTGCATTTTTTGATGAAAATCAGCAGTTTGTTGGCCTTGAAAACTTCTATAATTATTTTGCAAGCCCAGCTTTACTCAGCTCTGTATTTAACTCGGTGTGGGTTGCTTGTGCTGCCACTGTCATTACAGTAATGCTTGCCAGTATTTATGCTTTTGCACTTACCAACGTCAATATGAAAGGCAAAGGCTTCTTTAAAGTAGTCGCTTTTTTACCCATTTTAGCGCCGTCACTTTTGCCCTCTTTGGCACTGGTTTATTTGTTTGGGAAACAAGGTGTATTAAAACCTTTACTGGGCGATATACAAATTTATGGCCCAATCGGTATTTTAATCAGTTACTGCTTTTGGCTATTTCCAGCAATGTTGATATTGATGATGGTGTCTTTTCGCAGTGTCGATCAGCGTTTAATTGAGGCATCTTTGTCGCTGGGTAAAAATATCTGGAAGACCCATTACCATGTCACGCTACCTGCAATTCGGTATGGACTCATCAGCGCAAGTCTGGTGGCTTTTATTTATGTGCTAACCGATTTTGGAATTCCAAAAGTCATTGGCGGTTCATTTAACATGATGGCGCTTGATGTTTATAAGCAGATTATTGGTCAGCAGAATATGAGCATGGGTGCGGTAATTTCCATCTTGTTATTGCTACCAGCAGTGTTCGTCTTTATTTTCGATCGTATTCAAAGCAAGCGGCATGCACGTTTTCAAGCTTTTCAGGCTAAACCTTATGTCTCCGCACCCAATAAAAAACTTGAAGTCGTTCTGAGCTTATTTTGTGGTTTAGTTTCAGGTGCGATTTTACTGATTATCTTTACGGCTGTGTTGGCTTCATTTATTCAGTCTTGGCCTTATGATTTGTCTTTGACCTTAGCACATTATAGTTTTGAGTATGTCGATGGCGGCGGTTGGGCGGCGTACTTTAACTCGGTTCGCATGGCACTCTTTAGTACGGTTTTTGGAACAGCACTCATTTTTATGGTGGCACTGTTAACCGAACGTTTTAAAGCACATCCACTGATTAAAAATTATGTGCAAGCTTTAGTTTTATTACCCCTTGCTGTACCGGGGCTAGTTCTAGGTATTGCCTACATTTTGTTTTTTAACCAGCAAAGCAACCCGTTAAATGTGCTGTATGGAACCATGACCATTTTGGTGATTTCAACCATCGTGCATTATTACACCGTGCCACATCTTACTTTAACCAATGCCATTAAACAGATTCCGCTACAACTCGATCAGGCAGCACAAACACTAGGAACATCAAAGTGGAAAACTTTTTGGAAAGTGTATTTGCCTATGTGCTTTCCAGCGCTATGCGATGTGTCGGTCTATGTTTTTGTCAATGCCATGACCACTGTGTCGGCTGCCATTTTCCTCTATTCACCCGACACCAGTTTAGCGGCGGTAGCGGTTTTAAATATGGATGATGCAGGAGACACGGTTGCTGCTGTTGCCATGAGCATTCTAATTTTAACCACCTCATGTGTTGTAAAACTCATTCACTGGTTATTTACCCGAAAAATTATGGCAAGAAGTCAGCAATGGCGTGAAAGTGCTCACTAAGTTTTAGCTAAACACAATTTTTATTTAACCGACTGAAATGAAAATGCTTTGTTCAACAAGGCAAGGGTTTATTCATCCTAAATTTCGCAAATTGGAAGTCTTATGAATAACGCACAGTTTGATTTAATTGTTGTCGGAGCCGGTATTTTAGGTTTATCCGCTGCCATACAAGCGCAAGAACAAGGCTTAAAAGTTTGTATCTTCGAGAAAAATGCTAAACCAGTGGGCGCAACTCGCCGTAATTTCGGCATGGTTGGAACATCGACTTTAACCCATCCAGAGCAACAGTGGCGAAAGTACGCGCTTGAAACGCGTTCTTTTTACCAACGTATTCAAGCTGAAACCGATATTTCGTTTGCTCAAAGACAAGGTGTTTATCTCGCCAATACGGCACTTGAATGGCAGGTTTTAAATGAGTTTGCCGAGCGTGCAAATAACTACCAAATTCCAGTTCATTTACGAAGTCATGATGAGCTGGTCACCCAATTTTCCTATTTAAATCCTAAGCAACAGTTTCAAGGCGGCTTGGTTTTTGAAGAAGATTATTCGGTCGAACCACATGTGATTGGGCAGCGACTGTTGGCATATGCCGAAAGTAAAGGCGTAAAGATTTATACCAATGCTTGTGTTGTTCAAACTCAATATCAACATAGAAGCTGTCACGTTCGTTTAGCAAATGGCGAGGTATATCAGGCAAATAAAGTTTTGATCTGCCACGGTGAAATCATCGATGTTTTATATCCAGATCTATTACAAAGCTTGAATCTGAAACGTTGTGGCTTACAAATGGCGCTGACTCAACCATTTCAACAAAAATTAAATGCTTCTCTTTATTCAGGCTTATCTATCTCACGTTATCCGGCTTTTGAAATTTGCCCGAGTCATGCTGAGCTGGTTAGAGCATCACAGCAGGGTTTCATTCAAGAATTCGGTATTCATATTCTGATTAAACAAAACGAATTTGGCGAACTGATTGTGGGCGATAGCCACGAATATCATTCGATTAATGAAGCGCCTCAGTTTGAGCAGCGTGAAGATATTAATGAGTTTATCCAAGCTTATTGTCACGAAAAACTAGGGCTGACTTTACCTCCAATTCAAAAACGTTGGAATGGTTATTACTTGACCCATGAACATGATTTGGCATGCGTCACTGAAGCTGAGAAAAACATCTTTCTGGTGAGTGCGATTGCCGGTAAAGGCATGACCACAGGGGCCGGATTTATGAAAAAAGTTTTAATACAAAATATTTATTAGTTTGTAATCTGGTTTAAACCAGATTGATGTATATTGAAATTAACGCGAACAAGATGAGCAACATTATGAACATGCAACCACAACTCGATATGGACTTAGAGAACAAATATTTGCTTCTAACGCCAGGTCCGTTATCAACATCAGCGACAGTACGCCGTGCCATGCAAAAAGACTGGTGTACTTGGGACCAAGAATATAATTCGCTTGTACAAGATATTCGTAATCGACTGGTCAACGTGGCAACCAGCCAACCTGAAAAATATACGGCTGTGCTAATGCAAGGCAGTGGTAGTTTTGCTGTGGAGTCTGTACTGGGCTCAGCTATTTCGCGTGATGGCAAAATCTTAATTATTAATAATGGCGCATACGGTGCACGTATGGTGCAAATGGCACGCTGCCTAAATATTGAAGTTGTAGAGCTGAATTATTTAGAAACCCAGACACCAGATTTACAAGAGATTGAGCGTGTTTTACAAGATAAAACCATTAGTCACGTTGCCTGTGTGCATTGTGAAACCACCACAGGAATTTTAAACCCGATTCAAGACATTGGCCGTTTGGTGAAAGCAGCAGGAAAAATCTGGATTGTGGATGCCATGAGTTCATTTGGTGGAGTGCCCATGGATATGGCTGAGCTTGAAATTGATTTTCTAATTTCAAGTGCGAATAAATGTATTCAAGGTGTTCCGGGCTTTGGTTTCATTTTGGCGAAACGGGATTGCCTAGAAGCGTGTAAAGGTTTGGCACGTTCGGTTAGCCTCGATTTATATGACCAGTGGAACACAATGGAGCAGCATAACGGTAAATGGCGTTTTACCTCGCCAACCCATGTGGTACGTGCATTTTATCAAGCATTGCTTGAGCTTGAGGTAGAAGGTGGAGTTGCTGCACGTTATCAACGTTATTTACAAAACCAGCAAACCTTATCGAAAGGTATGCAACAGCTTGGTTTTGAGCTAGTACTCGGTGAAGAGTGCCCACAATCACCCATCATTACCACTTTTCTTTACCCAACAACCGAGAAATTTAGCTTTCAGTCATTTTATGAAACGCTAAAAAAATCAGGCTATGTGATTTATCCGGGCAAAGTCACAGATCTCAACTGCTTCCGTATCGGCAATATTGGCGAAGTTTATATTCACGACATTGAAGGGCTTCTTGCTGCGATTGCCAGCTACTGCGAAAACCACCTAAACCAAGCTGTAACAGCATAATTTTTTAAATCATTTGCATTAAAGGGAATACACCATGACGACCAACAATACACAAATTCAGGCTGTGGTTTTTGACTGGGCTGGTACAACTGTAGATTTTGGCTCACGCGCACCAATTTTAGCTTTTATGGCTTTATTTAAAGACAATAAAGTTGAAATTACGGTTGAAGAAGCTCGAGAGCCAATGGGTTTAGAAAAACGTGACCATATTGCTGCCGTTTTAAAAATGCCGCGTGTCGCAGCTGCATGGCAGGAAGTATATGGGCAAGCTGCAACTGAAGCAGATATTGATCGTTTATATGAAGATTTTATTCCTTATCAATTAAATTCTATTCCAACATGTTCTGCTTTAATTCCGGGCGCATTGGAAACGTTTGAAAATATTAAAAAGCGTGGTGCAAAAATTGGTAGTAATACTGGTTATGCAACCATGATGATTGGTCGTTTGGTTAAAGATGCTGCCAATCAGGGCTATCATCCAGACTGTATCGTTACTGCCAGCGACGTGAAATATGGTCGTCCATATCCTGAAATGTTATGGAAAAATCTAATTCAACTCGATGTTTCTGACATTAAAACTGTTGTAAAAGTGGATGATACCGTGGTGGGTATCGATGAAGGTTTAAATGCAGGGTGCTGGACAGTAGGACTTGCGATTAGTGGCAATGAAGTCGGTTTAAGCTATGAAGAGTGGAGTGCATTATCGGCCGATGAACAGATTGTTCTAAAAGATAAGGCATACCAAAAAATGAATACGTCGGGCGCACATTATGTGATTGATAGTGTGGCTGACTTGCCAAATGTATTAGATGATATTGAACGCCGTTTAGGGCAAGGGGAACGACCTTAAACCAAGTCTAGGCCAATATATTTTTAAGCTTAGCTCCCTTGGGAGCTAAGCTTACCTAAAAAATTAAAATGAAGAGTAGATAAACTCTACATATATGGAAATAAGGATTAACTTTAAAGAGTAGATTCCTTATTTCTTGCTAACGATCCAAAACATGTGTTTAGTTCGTTAGGACCATCAACCATATAGGCCTATGACCTATGTGATAGATCTTTTTATGACTTTTGAGGGTCATATAATTTTTCTTTAATGAATAGAGCTGGTATCACACCACAAATCAGATAAGCTGCACCCATTACGACAAAACCTAAACCAATAGACCCGCCAGAGGCTAAGAAACCGATCGTTGCAGGGGCTAATGCAGCGCCTAAACGTCCAACGTTATAAGCACCACCAATGGCTGTACCGCGAATGGCAGTTGCAAAGCTTTCGGTCATATAGGTTGCATTTACGCCATAAGGTATGCCGTATAGGAAACCAAAGGTGACCAATAAATATAGAATGTTGCTTGGTGAGTTATAAAACACGATCAGAGGTAGGAAAATAGCAGTGCCTATCGCACCAAAGGCATAGGTAAAACGACGCCCTAATTTATCTGCCATCATGCCCGCAAGAACTTTACCTAAAATCATGGCGGTATATGTACCTACCATATAGGCAGTCATTTCTTTAAACTTCATACCGAGTTCACTTTCAAGGTATGACGGCATCCAGTTATTTACGCCATAGTAACCAAACTGTAAAAAGCCTGCGGTTAAAGCCCACAAGATAAACATATTTCGGTTTCGTTTATCTTGGAAAATAAGTTTAAATGCTGAAGTTTTCGATGCGTTTTGAGCCAAAACAGGTTGTTGTAGTCGAGACTTTTGCCATGCTTCTGGTTCTGGTACAAGAATATGCATGAGCACAGCAATAATGACGGGAATAATCGCAACATAAAACAGCATGCGCCAACCATGATCAGGAATAATCCAACCTGCAAGCAAAGTCGCAACAATATATCCTACGGTCCAGCCAGCTTGTAAGGTTCCAAGTACTGTGGTGCGGAAACGTGTTGGTACATATTCAGCCATGAGGGTATTACAGGCAATATAAAGAGAACCCAAACCCAGTGATGCAAAAAATCTTAAAATACCAAATTGAAGAAAGCTCTGAGTAAAACCTAAGCCACAGGTGAGGAGTGAGAAAATTAAAATAGAAATAACAACAATGCGTACACGACCAAATTTATCGCACGCCCATCCCCCAAAAATTCCACCAACAGCCATACCTGCTAGTGTAAAACTGCCAAGCATACCTGCTTGTACTGAACTTAATCCAAAATCTGCCTTAATACTATTTAAGCTATAAGACAGCAGCATCAAATCTGCACCATCTACCAATAGTGCTAGAAATGCAAAAATAAATGCTATTTTCCACGTATGAGGTTGTATACGAGAAAGACCTTCTTTGTAATTTGTAGCCATAATCCATTACCTACATTTGATTGAAAGCACTTCAAGTCGTTTTGAAGTGCTTAAAATTTGATTAAGACGCAGCGCGAATCATGTTTCGGGCAATAATCATTTGTTGAATTTGAGTCGTGCCTTCATAAAGGCGGAACAAACGGACATCTCGATAAAAACGTTCGATGGCATATTCACTGATGTAACCTGCACCGCCATGGATCTGTACGCAGCGATCAGCAACGCGGCCACACATTTCGGTTGCAAACATTTTTGCGCAGGAAGCTTCAGTGCTAACGTTTTTTCCTGCATCACGTAGGCGGGCAGCGTCTAAGACCATGCATTTAGCGGCATAAATTTCGGCTTTTGAGTCGGCAAGCATGGCTTGAATGAGTTGAAATTCCGCAATCGCTTGTCCAAATTGCTTACGTTCGATGGCGTAATTTAAAGAATCATCTAGCATTCGGGTTGCTGCTCCGACACTCAAAGCTGCAATATGCAAACGGCCTTTATCGAGTACTTTCATAGCAGTTTTAAAACCAACACCTTCAACACCACCAATCAGTGCGGAAGCAGGGATGCGACAATTTTCAAAAATGACGTCACAGGTATGTGCACCTTTTTGCCCCATCTTTTTATCGCGTTTGCCAAGAAAAATCCCCGGAGTTTGGCTATCGACAATAAAAGCAGAAATGCCACCAGCACCTTTAATATCAAAGTTTGTACGAGCCATGACTGTGAATACACCAGCGTGAGGAGCATTGGTAATAAAGCGTTTAGTACCATTTAAAATGTAAAAGTCACCGTCTTTTACTGCGCTGGTTTTTAAAGAGGCAGCGTCAGAACCCGCATCTGGTTCGGTTAAGCAAAAAGAACTAATCACTTCACCACGTGCTAAACGAGGCAAGAAAAATGTTTTTTGTGCCTCAGTACCATCAATAATCAGGCCACTTGAGCCAATACCATTATTGGTTCCAATGAGAGAGCGAAAAGCAGGAGAGGTGCGACCCAATTCGAAAGCCACATATACCTCTTCTTCCATTGTCAGTCCAAGACCTTCGTACTCTTCAGGAATGGTTAAACCAAATAAGCCGAGAGCTTTCATTTGCTCAACAATATCTTGAGGAATTTCATCCGTTTCAGCGACTTCATTCTCATGAGGAATTAATACACCTTCAACAAATTGTCGAATCATATCAACAAGTTGATCTAAGGTTTCCTGATCTCGAATCATAGTCTCATCCTTTTACTACATGCAAAAAACATCAAGGTGATGTTCGTAAAATCATCAATATTTGAAGCGATAGTAATCAAAGGATGAACGCAAAACAATATATTTTGAAAATTAATTTCGCAATGCGGTACTTTATTGTTGATTTATGTTTGGCTAATTTATTGATTTATTTAAGCTATATTTTCTTATAAAAAATCATTATTTTTAGTGGAAAATTATAGTTTGATTTTTCAAAAGAGCTGTGTATATTAAAAATATATATCGCTATGCGAAATTTTAAATGGATAAGTTTTCCTATAGGAAATAAGTCACAAAATATAGTGGGATGAAGATGGGTGCTTTAAATGGAATTCGGGTACTTGACTTAAGTCGGGTATTGGCTGGGCCTTGGTGCGGGCAGATTCTTGCCGATTTAGGCGCAGAAGTAATCAAAATTGAAAGACCGAAAGTTGGTGACGATACCCGTTCTTGGGGACCACCTTGGATGAAAGATAACTCAGGCCAAGACACTCAAGAAGCTGCTTATTATCAGTCAACCAACCGCAATAAACTATCTGTTGCTATCGACATTGCGAGTTCTGATGGCCAAGAATTGATTAAAGCCCTCATTCAAGACACTGATGTCGTGATCGAAAACTACAAAGCGGGGTCTTTGAAAAAATACGGTTTGGACTATGAGTCTTTATCTGCCATTAACCCTAAACTGGTGTATTGCTCAATTACAGGTTTTGGTCAAAATGGCCCAAGAGCTGAAGAGCCTGGTTATGACTTTATTATTCAGGGCATGGGCGGGCTTATGTCAGTCACGGGTGAGCGTGATGATTTGCCGGGTGGAGGCCCTCAAAAAGTAGGGGTCGCATTTTCTGATTTAGCTACAGGACTTTATTCTACGATTGCCATACAGGCTGCTTTACTCAACCGCCATGTGACAGGTTTGGGTCAATACATTGATATGGCTTTGCTTGATGTTCAAATTGCCACAATGGCAAATCAGGGAATGAATTATCTTTCATCAGGAAATATCCCTAAACGTTATGGCAATGCACATGCCAATATTGTGCCTTATCAAGTGTTCAAAGCATCTGATCGTGATTTTATTATCGCGTGTGGAAATGACACTCAGTTTATACAACTCTGTCGAAGTATAGGTTTACCCGATTTACCAAATGATGCTCGCTTTGCCCGAAATGCAGACCGAATTAAGCATCGCGATGAAATTATCGGAATTTTACAAACTCACTTTTTAACAAAAACAGCAGATGAATGGGTAGATTCTATCTATGCGGCTAAAGTTCCGGTCGGTGTGATTAATAACTTGGAACAAGCTTTTCAAGAACCGCAAGTCATTGCCCGAGAAATGTTAGTCGAGATGAACCATCCTCAACGTGAAAAATTGAAGGTAATTGGGTCGCCAATCAAACTTTCTAGAACACCTGTTGAGTATAAAACAGCTCCTCCATTGTTGGGTGAACATACGCAGGTGGTTTTAGGTCGAGTAGTTTCTCCTGAAAAACTAGCTGAGCTTAAAGAAAAGGGCGTAATTGGGTAATTGATTTAAAAGCGGAAGGTTAAAATTATATTTAAAATCAGAAAATAAAATATTTAATCTTTCGCTTTAATGAGTTAAATAAAGTTATCTTTTAGATGCAGACTCGGATGTTTGCTCTTTTGCTATTTATAGAAAAAATAGATTATAATTTTCGCAGTGCGAAACAAAATATGGATTGTATGACAATGAACGATGCAGTTGATGCAGAACCGACAGAAAAATTATTAGCGCCTTTAAGGCATGAATTATTACATCCGATTGAAGACATGCAGGATGAAAATGATCGCCAATTTATTACTGCATTAGCACGTGGTTTAGAGCTATTACGTTGTTTTACGCCGAAGCATCAGCATTTGGGCAACCAAGAACTTGCTCAAATGACAGGTTTGCCAAAACCAACCATTACTCGCCTTACACATACCTTGTCGCGTTTGGGTTATATCAAACAAGTGCCTAACTCAAGCAAATTCCAGCTGTCAGTAGGTGTTCTTGCATTTGGTTATTCGATGCTGTCTAACGTATCGATTCGTTCTATTGCTCATCCATATATGAAAAATTTGGCAGACTATGCTGGCGCTGCTGTTGCCATGGCAACACGCGATCGACTCAATATGATTTATCTTGATGTGGTACAAGGCAAAGGCAATATGACCATGCGTCGTCAAGTTGGAACTTATTTACCGATTCATTTAAGTTCGATGGGACGTGCATGTTTAGCTGCAATGCCTGAAGACGAAAGAGAATTTTTACTTGATGCTATCCGTAGTAAGCACAAAGAAGACTGGATCAAAATTAATCGTGATCTAGACAAAGCGTTTAAAGACTACCAAGATTTTGGATACTGTTTTTCAATCGGAGAATGGCATAAAGATGTAAATTCGGTTGCAGTTCCACTGATTCATGAACAACATGGTTTATTGGTGTTCAACTGTGGTGGCCCAAGCTTTATTATGAACCGTGAAAAGCTTGAAGAAGATATTGCACCGCGTCTTTTACACATGGTAAATAATATTCGTACCGAGATTAGCTAAACGTATTTGATTCATTTATAAGAGCCAGCATTGTTTTTCAAGGCTGGCTTTTTAGTGGGCGAATTTTAGGTTGTTTGGCTGTGAAAGTTCGGTTTTCTTTTTTCTTTGAAAGCATTTAATGCTTCTTTAAACTCGGAACCCTGTAAACAGTGTGAAAAAATAGTCGACTCATGATCAATACGATTGAGTAGATCATCGATTGGCATATCTCTTAGCAACTTTTTACTCAGTTGTAAGGCTTGGCTTGGTTTCTGGGCTAATTTGATTGCCACATCCTCAATCACTTGATCCAGTTCAGTTGCCTCAAATATTTCATTTACCAGACCATAATTCTTTGCTTGATCTGCCGAAAACTTTTCACCCAGTAAAATAATTTCCGAAGCGCGAGCAAAACCTAAGAGCCTTGGCAAGATGTAGCTGGAGCCAGCTTCAGGTACAAGTCCCAAATTCACAAAGGGAAACTGAAAAATAGAGCCTTGGCTTGCATACACAAGGTCACAATGTAGAAGCATAGTGCTGCCAATACCAATTGCCACACCATTTACTTTAGCAATAATCGGTTTTGGAAACGTTGCTAAGCTTTTTAAGAAAACAATCGAAGCGGGTGGTTGGGAACTTGATGTGTCGCGTGTTTCGAATGCGTTTACATCATTACCACTGGTAAATGCAGATCCTTCACCAGTAAGCACAACCACATGAACATCTTGATTTGTTGCAGCTTGATCTAATGTCCGACTTAGGGACGTATACATTTCATAGTTAATCGCATTCTTTTTAGTTGGATTACTCATGGTGAGCGTTAGTATATTTCTATCAAAATATTCATGAATTGTGCCTGTTTTAAGCTCGTTTTGAGTTTTTTTGTCCTGCTGCATGATTCATTCCTTTAAATAACTTCTGTCTAAAAATTAAACTCATTAAAATAATGCTATCGAAAAATAATTCCGTTATCAATTATTTTGTTTTATATTGTGGTATAGAATTTTGTATTGTGAAATTTTAACATTAAATCAATTAAATGATTACAGAATTTATGCGTAAATAAGCATCTAGCTCTGCTAAGGAAATGAGAAGCTAGTTATAGAACGGTGAGTGGAAATAATATGAAGACCAAAATTACAGAATTATTTGAAATCGAGCATCCAATTATTCAAGGTGGTATGCATTATGTTGGTTTTGCAGAGCTTGCTGCTGCGGTTTCTAACGCGGGTGGGTTAGGCATTATCACTGGCCTGACTCAGCGTACACCTGAAAATCTGGCAAAAGAAATTGCACGTTGCCGAGAAATGACCGACAAGCCTTTTGGGGTAAATTTAACCTTTTTGCCTACGGTAAATACCCCTGATTATCCGGGTTTTGTTGAAGCAATCATTAAAGGTGGGGTAAAGGTTGTAGAAACAGCGGGGCGTAATCCTGAACAAGTCATGCCGTATTTAAAGGCTGCTGGTATTAAAGTAATTCACAAATGTACTTCGGTTCGACATAGCTTAAAAGCGCAACAAATTGGATGTGATGCGGTTTCTGTAGATGGTTTTGAGTGTGGTGGGCACCCAGGTGAAGATGACGTGCCAAATATGATTTTATTGCCTTTAGCAGCCGATGCATTAGAAATTCCGTTTGTTGCTTCAGGTGGAATGGCAGACGGACGCTCACTCGCTGCTGCATTAGCGATGGGAGCCGATGGAATTAACATGGGAACGCGTTTTATTGCGACTCAGGAAGCTCCCGTACATGCAAATGTGAAACAGGCGATTTTGAATGCAACCGAACGAGACACGCGTTTAATTATGCGTGCTTTGCGAAATACTGAACGTGTCATGAATAATGCTGCTGTAGAAAAAATCGTGGCAAAAGAAAAAGCACTTGGCGATAACATTAAATTTGAAGATATTATTGAAGAAGTTGCAGGGGTTTATCCAAAAGTCATGATTGATGGGGACGTTAATGCTGGCGCATGGTCATGTGGTTTAGTGGCAAGTTTGATTCATGATATTCCGACATGCGATGAACTGGTTAGCCGAATTGTTCAAGATGCAGAAGACATTATTCGTGGTCGATTATTAGGGCTTTTATAGGACTTAATCTAGCTCCTCTAATTAACTATTAGCATACTTTATATAAGATCAGCACAAGTTTTAATTGTGCTGATCTTTTGCATCACTCACACAATAATAAAGACATAAAGCAGCAAAAATTAAGCCTAAAATGCAGACACCTGCCCATCCGAAGTGTTTCCAAGCGTAGCTTCCTGCCGTTGTGCCTAAAGCGCCGCCAGCAAAGTAACCCGTCATATAAATCGCGTTAAAACGTGAGCGTAGTTCTTGATTAAGTTTAAATACAATACTTTGGTTGGTGACATGCACAGCAGAAAGAGAAGCGTAGAGAATAAGTAAAGCAATAATGTAAAAAGTGAAATGGTAGGGTAAAAGTGAAAAAAGTATCCAACTTAAAATAAGCCCAATGCCGCAAAAAATTGAAATTTTATGGATATAGCCTTGGTCAATAAATTTGCCTGAAAAATTGGCAACGAAAGTTCCTAACACGCCAACAAAACCGAAAAGGCCAATGGTAAAGTCACTAAAAAAATAGGGCGCTGGAGCCAGAAGCAAAGACATGGTGGTAAAGGTTAAGCTTACACAAGCAAATGTAAAACCACCAATATAAGTTCTGGTTCTTAACCGTCGATTTTGAATAAAAATCTGTGGAAGAGAGCGAATAGTTTTTACATAATTTTCAGATTTAGTCGGTGGAAATAACCCAATATTACGATGCAAAATAATGGCAATGATGAGTAACAGAAAACCACTAACCAGATAAATAATATTCCATGCAAAAAGCGTAGACATCAGCCCTGAAAGAGAGCGGGCGAGTAAAACCCCCATCATCAGTCCACTCAGTAAAAAGCCAACAACACGGCCACTTTGTTGAATCGGAACCAGACTTGCAGCAAGGGGTAATAACAGTTGAGCTGAACTTGAAAATAGACCAGTAATGACGGTGCCAAGCAGTAAAAGATAGATGTTGTGCGAAAAACCGCTAATAATTAATCCACTTGAAGCCAATAACATAAAGATAAATAGTAGTTTGCGCTTTTCTATGATGTCTCCCAGCGGCATTAAGAAGAGTAAGCCACATGCGTAGGTGATTTGGGCTAGAGTCGGCACCCACGCTGTAGTTGTTTCAGTTAAATTTAGGCTTACACTAATTGAATGAATAAGTGGCTGACTAAAATAATTTCCGCCTGTACAAATGCCTGCTGCAATTGCCATTAAAATAATGGTTGGGGTATAGAGTGCGTTTTTCATCATGCCTATAGTCATAATGAAAGTGGAACTTTAATCAACACAACCATGACTGTTTTAAGTATGGTTATTAGTGCGTTTCATTCAATGCATCTTGAATATTGTGCACCATGTGGATTAAACGTGGTCCAATTTCACCTTCAAGTTTTTCTGGATTTAAATGAAAACTTGGCGCACCACAGTTAAAAACATAAAGACCATGTTTGGAGCTGACCAGAGGTACAGCCACCGAGTTCACTTCTTTATGCCACTCGCCTAAAGACAAACAATATCCATAATCTTGATAATCACGGAAAGCTCGTTCTAAAGAGCGTTTTATGGCTGGCCAGTTTTCGGGGTTCTTTTGTTTCAACGCATCAAGTAGAAAGTTGCGCTCACGTTCAGGAGTCGCAGCCAAGCATGCTCGTCCCATAGAACTGCTATGCAGTGGTAAAGTCGAACCAATTGGACGGCGCATATTTAATGCAGTTTCAATTTGCACAACATCGATATACACCATATTTAATCGGTCACGCGTTGCCATTGCCACAGGGGCCTGAACATACTGACTCAGCTCTTCCATATATTGATGAGCAATATTACGAATCGAGATGTTAGATAGTGCTGCGTATCCTAAAGATAAAACACCAATGTCTAATGTGTATTTGGTTGAGTTAGGCAATTGTTTTAAATAGCCTAATGACACAAGGGTATTGGTAATACGTGCAATGGTCGGTTTAGGTAAACCTGTCATTTTTGCTAATTCTTGGTTACCTAGCACCTGATTATTTGCAGAAAAGCATCTTAAAAGTTCTAAACCGCGCGCTAAAGAAGCAATAAATTGCGGGTTATTTTCCCGATGTATATGCGAAATAGGATCTAAACGTATCTCATCAAAATTTATTGGTTTTTCAGTTTCCGTGTTTTGAGACATTCGATCCTCAAATATAATTAAAGCAAAATAGTTTTGCCATTATATTTCGCTATGCAAAATAAATCCATTCATCACTGCGCTGTTGTGATGAATGGATATCTGAATCAATGGTTATGAAACGTTTTCAATCACCATCGCAAGACCTTGACCTACACCAATACAGAGACTCACCACGGCATATTTCCTCTTACGGCGAATTAACTCGCGAGCTACTGTTAAGCTAAGACGAGCGCCAGAGGCACCAAGTGGATGACCAACGGCAATTGCACCACCGTTCGGGTTCACACGCGGGTCATTAAAATCAACATTTAAGCCTTTTAAACAAGATAAAACTTGTGAAGCAAAGGCTTCATTAATTTCAATAATATCCATGTCATCTAAAGTAAGCCCCGCACGCGCAACTGCTTTTTTAATGGCTTCAATAGGGCCTGCACCCATAATGCGTGGTTCAATACCAGCCGCCGCAGCTGACAAGATTTTTGCCATTGGTTTTAGGCCATATTTTTGACCTGCTGCTTCTGAACCAATCAAGAGGGCTGCTGCACCATCATTAATACCTGAGGCATTACCAGCAGTGACCACGCCACCTTCAAAGAGTGGTTTTAACTTTGTGAGTGCTTCAACAGTTGAGCTTGGGCGAGGGTGTTCATCTTCTGAAACGAGTTTGGGCGGTAATTTTTTGCCTTGGAAAACTTCAATTGGAGTAATTTCATCAGCAAAGAAACCTTCTTCTTTGGCTTTTTGATATTTGGCTTGTGATTGAGCTGCAAATAAGTCTGATTGCTCACGACTAATACCAAAATCGGCTGCAACGTTATCACCTGTTTCAGGCATTGAATGGCCGCCGTACTGAGCAATAATTTTTTTATTTGGAAAACGAGAGCCAATGGTGGTGTCATAAATTTTTGCATCGCGGCTATAAGCACTTTCGGCTTTGCCCATTACAAAGGGAGCACGTGACATACTTTCTACACCACCTGCGATATAGAGTTCGCCTTCACCACAAGTAATAGCACGTGCTGAGTCAATCACAGCACTTAACCCACTAGCACATAAGCGGTTTACTGTTTGGCCTGGCACAGTGACTGGTAATCCCGCAAGTAATAGAGCATTCCTCGCCACATTACGACTGTCTTCACCGGCTTGGTTGGTGTCGCCTAAAATCACATCTTCAATATCCGCGCCCGGAACACCAGTTTTTTCTAGTAGTTTTTGGATGACAGTTGCGGCTAAATCATCAGGGCGAATTGAGGCAAGTTCACCTGCATGACGGCCAAATGGGCTACGTAAACCATCATAGATATATGCATTTAACATTGAGAAATTCCTTTTCAAGACTCGTGAGTAAAAGTAAGAGGTAAATGAAGTGCGACACGACGCTGTAACCACGGGCTAGGGCGGTAACGTGGGTCATGCGTAAGTGCTGTTATACGGTTCAGAATGAGTAAGATTTTTTCGCTACCGACTTGATCGCCCCATTCAATTGGTCCAAATGGATAGCCTAAGCCCAGACGTACTGCGGCATTAATATCATCTACAGTGGCAACATTTTGCTGCGCAATATCACAGCCTAAATTAATGACCATTGCTAAAACACGCTGCGCAACAAAGCCAATACTTTCATTAATCATACTCACCAGATTTCCATCTAGATTGAAAATAGAGTGAGCCGCCTGACGGTATTCAGATTTGGTAATGAGTGATGGCATTAAGGTTCGATGCTTTGCAATGCCATAAAGCATGTCTATAGCAACAGCTTGCGCAGGATTAACCCCAAGGCGAGTAGCCGCTTGAGTTGTATCTTCACCATAACAAGCGAGTAAACATAAGCTATCTGTTTGTGGTTCAGGATGAGTGTCTAAGGCAATATTTTGCTGAGTTAAATAATCTTCAAGCAGTTTTTTATCATCTAAGAAATCTGCCGCAATCCAAACTTTTGGATATTGTACTAAACGCTCTACAAACTTGGCAGGTTGTTCACCTGTTTTTGAACCGGTTTCATAATTATAAAAACCTTGATTGACCTTACGTCCAAGTTGTTTGGCATCAAGCATTTGCTTGGTTAGCGGGTTTGGCTTGTAACGGGCTTCTTCATAGTACTGGTGATAAATCGACTCCATGACTGGATGAGAAACATCAAGGCCAGTTAAATCGAGTAATTCAAAAGGACCCATTCTAAAACCAACGCCGTCACGTAAAATTCGGTCAATTTCACTAATGTTACAAACGTTTTCATTTAAAATTTTGAGCGCTTCGGTTCCATAAGCCCGACCCGCATGATTAATAATAAATCCAGGGGTGTCCTTCGCTACAACAGGGCGATGACCAAATGCGCGAGACAGATCATTTAAGGCATCAATAATAAGTGGGTCAGTTTTTAAACCACGAATGACTTCGACCACTTTCATGAGTGGAACGGGATTAAAGAAGTGATAACCCACAACGCGTTCAGGTTTTTTGCAGTTTGCAGCAATGGCTGTAATAGACAGAGAAGAGGTGTTTGAGGCTAAAATAGTATTATCTGAAACAACGTCTTCAAGCTGCTGCATCAAGCTTTGTTTGATATCGAGACGTTCAACAATTGCTTCTACAATCAGGTCGCAATTTTTTAAATCTTCAATTTGATGAGCAACAATTAAATGGCTATTTGCCAGAGCTGCTTGCTCAGACGTAATCTTATTTTTGTCGACTAACTTTTGAAATGTGGCAGCCAGTTTTTCTTTGGCCTGTTCTGCTGCACCTGCTTTGGCATCATATAAATAAGTGGTATGACCTGACTGCGCAGCAATTTGAGCAATGCCACTGCCCATAATACCGACACCAATCACAGCCATGCTTTTAATATCATAAGTCATGTCGATCATCCTGATGATTAATCTATATTTGAAATTAAACTGAAAAATAGGGTTTGATGATTTAGCTTAAGCATTGTTTATCACCATCAATCGGTAAGATTTGACCTGAAATTGAGCGACCACTGTCTGACGCTAAAAACAGGCATAAATCTGCAATATGCTTTGGATTGACAAAATATTTGAGCGACTGATTTTTCAGTGCGTTTTGAGTCACTTCTTCCAGTGATGTATGGGCTACATCGGCACGGGCCTGTAATACGCGCTGAACCCGATCACCATCGACTGCACCCGGAAGAATAGCGTTAACCCGAATGTTATCTGCACCGAGTTCCATAGAAAGCGTTTTGGTAAAACCGATCAGTCCCCATTTTGAGGTGGAATAGGCCAGTCGATATGGATAGCCTAAGCGGCCGGCAATAGATGACATATTAATGATCACGCCTGTTTCCGCTTGCTTTAAATAGGGAATTGCTAACTGGGTAATTAAAAAAGTGCTATTCAGGTTTAAATTAATGACCGTATTCCAATCTTCAAAACTTAGCTCATCTGCTGCAATGGTCGGGCCTGAAATGCCTGTGTTATTGACTAAAATATCAATACCGCCAAGTTTCGAAATTGCTTGGCTAAACATCAGTTTAATTTGTTCATGGTCAGACAAATCACAGGTATATATGTGCAGCTTTGGATAATCTTGTTGAAATTGTTCTAGGCTTTTAGCATTAATATCGCAAACAAAAACTTCATCATGATTGTTTAAAAATGCTTCAGCAATGCATCGTCCAATCCCTGAACCACCTGCACTAATTAATACTTTTCTGGTCATATTCATTCCTTTGTTATTATGGTTTTGAGTTATTTACCTTGATAAGACGGTTTACGTTTTTCAATAAAAGCTTGAACGCCTTCATTTTTATCTTCAGTCGAAAACAGTAACTGGAATGCTTTTCGTTCTAGAGTTAAACCTGCATTTAATGGAACATCTTCGCTCATCAATGCAACTTCTTTAATTTGTTGCAGAGCAATAGGAGGCATTTTTGCAAGGCTTTGCGCCATTTGAACGGCCGTTGGAATAGTTTGGTCATCTTCTGTGACTTGTGAAACAAGACCGATGGTATAAGCTTCTTCGGCTTTCACCATGGCACCCGTCATAATCATGCGCATGGCATGAAATTTACCCACAGCACGGAATAAGCGTTGTGTACCGCCAGCACCCGGCATTAAACCGACTTTAATTTCCGGTTGACCAAAGGTTGCGCCTTTACCTGCAATAATAATGTCAGCATGCATTGCAAGTTCACAGCCACCACCCAATGCATAACCATTTACTGCAGCAATCACAGGTTTAGGGCACTGAGCAATCGCGTTCCAATAACGTTCCGTATGACGCAATAACATTTCTGTGGAAGTTGCAGTTGCCATTTCTTTTAAATCTGCACCTGCGGCAAAGACTTCTTCACCACCTGTGAGCACAACTGCATTGATCTCATCGTTAAAACTTAATTCGGTAAAAGCTTGCGCTAGTTGTTTGCGAACCTCTGTATTCAGTGCATTTTTTGCTTCAGGTCGGTTAATTTTAACAACCGCTATTTTTTGAATAGAAAAGTCGACTTCTACGAAATTATTCCCTATTGATACACTCATTTTTGAATTCCTTGTTTCGCACATCAAAACTATATTCCTTTTATGATGCTTATTTTGGAATTTATTTCAAGTCTTATTTAGTCCATTAGAGCAATTATGATTTATTAAATAAGCTAAGTGATTGATATTACGTAATGGTAATTTTTTAAATTTCGTTTAACGAAATTAATTTTCAAAAAAGCTTGAAATTTGTATTTTCGTTCTCGTACTATGAAACACATCCGCAGTAAACAAGATTTAAAACATGGTATCCAGACAAGCTGGAGATGGCTGATGGGTACGATGGAAATACATAAAAAAGGGAGATCACAGATGATCCGTGATGAAGGGATGTTGGAGCAGTTACTTTCAACAATTCGAGATTTTGTAAAAAATGAATTGATCCCTCGTGAAAACGAAGTGGTAGAGAAAGACAAAATTCCAGATGACATTGTGCAGCAAATGCGTGAGCTTGGTTTATTTGGCCTCACAATTCCAGAAGAATATGGCGGCCTAGGCATCACCATGGAAGAAGAGGTCAGAGTTGCATTTGAACTTGGGCAAACTTCACCAGCTTTCCGTTCTTTAATTGGCACTAATAATGGTATTGGCTCAAGTGCAATTTTGATTGATGGCACAGAAGAGCAAAAGCAAAAATATTTACCGCGTTATGCAAGTGGCGAAATTATTGGTTCATTTTGTTTAACCGAGCCTGAATCTGGTTCTGATGCTGCCTCTTTAAAAACCAGTGCAGTAAAAGATGGTGATTTTTATGTGTTAAACGGTACCAAACGTTTTATTACCAATGCGCCCCATGCTGCAACTTTCACTGTAATGGCTCGAACCAATCCTGAAATTAAAGGGTCTGGTGGCATTTCAGCTTTTTTAGTTGAGGCCAATACACCGGGTATTACGTTAGGCAAAATTGACCAAAAAATGGGGCAAAAGGGTTCGCACACCTGTGATGTGATTTTTGAAAATTGCCGTGTGCCTGCTTCTGCATTGATTGGTGGCGTAGAAGGTGTCGGTTTTAAAACGGCCATGAAAGTGCTTGATAAAGGGCGTTTGCACATTGGTGCCTATAGCGTGGGTGTTGCCGAACGCATGTTAAACGACGCATTGCACTATGCGATTGAGCGTAAACAGTTTGGTCAGCGTATTGCAAACTTCCAGTTGATTCAAGCCATGCTTGCTGACTCAAAGGCCGAGATTTATGCAGCTAAATGTATGGTTTTAGATGCAGCTCGCCGCCGTGATAATGGCGAAAACATTAGTACAGAAGCGTCTTGCGCAAAAATGTTTGCAACTGAAATGTGCGGACGCGTTGCTGACCGCTGTGTACAGATTCACGGTGGAGCGGGTTATATCAGTGAATATGCCATTGAGCGCTTTTATCGCGATGTGCGTTTGTTCCGTTTATATGAAGGAACCACGCAAGTTCAACAAATTATTATTGCCAAAAACATGATTAGGGAAGCTACTACCTAATAAAAAACAAATGCCATGAGGCATTGGATGCCTCATGTTCCTTCTGAGGATATGGACATGACAACAGAAACAGTTGCACAAAATACGGCTAGCAGTGAAGCTATCCAGACACCAAAAAAGATTTGGATTACCGCATTTATATTCGCTTTTTTAACATTGTTGTGTGATGGGGCAGACTTAGGTTTTTTGGCATTAAGCCTGACCAGTCTTAAAACAGAATTTCATTTAACGGGTGTACAAGCCGGAACATTAGGCAGTTTAACACTTTTAGGTTCAGCAATTGGTGGCTTGATTGGTGGTTGGGCTTGTGACCGTTTTGGGCGGGTCCGCATTATCGTGTTCTTTATTGCTTATTCTTCAGTTTTAACCAGCGCACTGGGTTTTACTGATTCTTATATGCAATTTGCAATTTTAAGAACTTTTGGAGCGATGGGTTTAGGTGCGCTCTATATTGCTTGTAATATTTTAATGTCAGAAATGGTGCCAACCAAACATCGCTCGACTGTTTTGGCTACTCTCATGACGGGTTATACCTTAGGTTCCTTGCTAGCGACCTTATTGGCTGGACATATTATTCCTGAACATGGCTGGCGTTTCCTATACTGGATTGCAATTACGCCTGTGGTATTGTCAATTTTAATGCACTTTTGTGTACCTGAACCTGAGTCTTGGAAAAAAGCGCGTCAATTAAAAGCGCTAGAAGTCGCTCAAAGTAGCCAGCCTAAAAAACGTCAAAACCCATATCTTGAAATTTTAAGAGATAAGAAACATGGCACCATGTTTGTTCTTTGGATTATTAGTACAGGTGCATTGCAGTTTGGTTATTATGGCGTAAGTAACTGGTTACCAGCTTATTTAGAGTCTGATCTTGGCATCAAATTTAAAGAAATGGCCATGTATATGGTCGGTACTTTCCTGATTATGATGTTTGCCAAAGTAATTGCAGGGATCGTTGCCGACAAATTAGGGCGCCGCGCTGTATTCGCTTTCGGAACCATTGGTACAGCTTTATTTATTCCGGTCATTGTCTATTTAAATACACCAACCAACATTTTATGGATGATGCTGTTCTTCGGTTTCCTTTACGGTATTCCATACGCAATTAATGCTACCTATATGACAGAAAGTTTCCCGACTTCAATTCGAGGTTCGGCAGTGGGTGGTGCGTATAACATTGGCAAAGTACTTTCTATTTTCTCTCCATTAACAATTGGTTTTCTATCGCAGAACGGTTCTATTGGCTTAGGGCTTTTGGTGATGGCTGCGGCTTATTTTATCTGCGGGGTAATTCCATTGTTATTTATTAAAGACCGACTATTTAACCCGCAAAAGGCAGAGTGACAGATCAATCTGTCACCTTAAATTAAGGATGAAAAGGGACAAGTGAGATGATAAATAAAATCACCAGTGACATTGAACCAATTTTAAAAGCTATTCCTGATGGAGCAACCATCATGACAGGCGGGTTCGGTGTGACGGGCCAACCTGCTGAATTAATTGAAGCCTTAATCGATTTAGGAAAAAAAGAACTGACCATTGTAAATAACAATGCGGCTTCGGGTGATCGTGGTTTAACAAATCTGATTATTGCCGGTTGCGTTAAAAAAATGATTTGTTCATTTCCAAAATCTGCTGGATCAACCGTTTTTCAAGACTTATATCGAGCTGGAAAAATTGAGTTGGAACTGGTTCCGCAAGGTAATTTGGCATGTCGTATTCAGGCAGCAGGTGCGGGTCTAGGCGCTATTTTTACGCCAACTGGTTATGGCACCAAAGTTGCCGAGGGCAAAGAAACCCGCACCATTAACGGTAAAAATTATGTACTTGAATATCCACTTGAGGCTGATTTTGCACTGATTTATGCCGATAAAGCTGACCGCTGGGGTAATTTAACTTACCGCAAAGCAGCCCGTAATTTTGGGCCAATCATGGCAAAAGCTGCTAAAACCACGATTGTTCAAGTGAATGACACCGTAGAGCTAGGAACGCTTGATCCAGAGTGCATTATTACACCGGGAATTTTTGTTCAGCACGTTGTAAAAGTAGGAGATATCTAATGTCAGTTCAAAAGCGTTCTCGTGAAGATATTGCCAAGCTTATTGCCAATGACATTCCTGAAGGTTCTTATGTCAATTTAGGGATTGGCTTGCCGACCAACGTTGCTAAATTTTTGCCCAAAGACAAAGAAATCTTTCTACATTCAGAAAATGGTGTCTTGGCTTTTGGGCCACCACCACAACCTGGTGAGGAAGATCAAGATTTGGTTAATGCTGGAAAAGAACTTGTCACTTTATTAGATGGTGGATGCTTTATGCATCATGGTGACTCGTTTGACATTATGCGTGGCGGTCATCTGGACATTTGTGTAATTGGTGCATTCCAAGTTGCGGTAAATGGGGACTTGGCAAATTGGCATACTGGTAAAGCAGATGATGTACCAGCAGTCGGCGGTGCTATGGATTTGGCGGTCGGCGCAAAAACGATTTATGTCTATATGGAACATGTCACTAAAAAAGGTGAGTCCAAAATTGTAAAAGAACTGAGCTATCCAATGACGGGTGAGCAGTGTGTTAATCGTATTTATACCGATTTATGCATTATTGAACTCAAAGACCAAAAAGCTTATGTCACAGAAATGGTGGAAGGTCTTAGTTTTGATGAATTACAAGCGGTCACTGACTGTGAACTAATCGATGCACGTGTAGCCTAAATACACACGGAAAAACGCTTCTTTAAGGATTAAAAGATGAAAAAATTAATTTTAGCTGCAGCTTGCGCTGCGGCTTCAGGGACTATTTTTGCAAATTCTTCAGATACCACAGAACAAAGAATCAATTTGCTAGAAACCGAGCTGCAAAAATTAAAAGCAGAACTTGCTGCTCAGAAACAAACTCAAAATAATTTACAGGTCAAACAGGTAAAGATCGAAGAGAACATTGAAAAAACTAAAGCGACTGTAACAGAAAAGCCTGTTGCTCCTTCGTGGGTCACTTGGACAGATAATGTGAAGGTTTACGGTATTGCTCGTATTGATGCGGCGGTTGATTTCAAATCATCACCAGACTCGGGCGGTAGAACGACCAGCAGCTTGTACCGAACACCTTTTGAAAGTGAAAAACGTTCAAACCATGCACGCTCCGATGCCATGATTAATGCAAGCCGATTAGGTGTTTATTTTAATAGCCCTAATAAAGCTGTTACAGGGAATATCGAAGCCGATTTCTTTGATAGCTCTAACATGGGAACTGGCGATGGTAAATTCCGTATCCGTCATGCTTTTTTCACTTATAAAGACTGGACCTTTGGTCAAACATGGTCACTCATGTCTAACATGGAAACCCGTACCGAAGCTGTCGATTACACGCAATTTGTGGGAACCTCGTATACGCGTACTCCTCAAATTCGCTATGACTGGAAAATTGATGCCAATAATGATTTAAAAGTAGCCTTGGAATATACAGGTTCGAGAGTCTCGGCATTGCCATCTTTAACGGGGCGCTATACCTTTAAACAAGGGCCTTTAACTGCTCTTGCGCAAGGTTTTATCAATGAAAAATCCACAGATGTCGCAACTGCCACGGTGAAGAAAGTAAGCTGGGGCGCTGGAGGCGGCTTAAAATATCAACTCACCCCTCAGCAGTCGGTACAAGCAAATTATCAATATATTGTTGGTGATCAAAAATTTATGCCGTATACCACGCAAAGTGGTTTGGCAAATTCAACAAGTTTAAATGCTGCGGGTGATTTCTCTTTAAACGAAGATAAAACAGATTTGGTTATGAATAAGTTGAATAGCATCAATATTGGTTATTCATATAAATTCAATGAGCAATGGCGTGCAAACTTATCGGCTTCAATGTTTGATTATGATGACGACACGGCTTATGCCAAACTCAACCCAGATGCCAACAAACGCTTAACGGACTACGCAGCTAACGTTTTCTATTCACCGATTGAGCAAATGGATATTGGTATGGAATATCATCAAGGCAAACGAGAAGTATTTGATGGCAGAACCGCTGATGTATCACGCGTAAACTTTGTATCGATGTATAAATTTTAAAATAGGGCGTAGTTAAAAATGGAAAAAATAGTTGAGCCCAATGCAGAAAATATACTGTCAAAAAGCTTTATTTTTATCATGGCAATGACATGTGGAATTTGTGCGGGTTCAAACTATTATAACCAGCCCTTAATCTATTCAATTGCAGAAGCATTAAAAGTTAATGCTGATCAAGTCGCTTTAACCATTGTCATTAGCCAACTGTCATATGCAGTTGGCCTTTTTATATTAGTTCCCCTAGGCGACTTTTTTGAAAAGCGCAGTTATATTTGCTTGCTCATGTGTTGTACGGGGCTTGCACAAGTAGGGTTATCCTTAAGTCAAACCTTGCCAGCTTTATATGGCTTTACCTTTTTAGCCACATTCTTTTCGATTGCAACTCAAGTTTTAGTTCCTTTCGCCGCAGGTCTAGCTAGTCCGAAAAAAAGCCCTCAAGTTGTAGGCACTCTCATGAGCGGTTTGTTCTTAGGAATATTGTTGGCGCGTTCTATTGCAGGCTTGCTTTCTACAGTTTGGTCTTGGCATGCGGTTTATTTAATTAGTGGAATCGTCATTTTGGTGTTTGCATGGGTAATGTGGGTGAAGTTACCAGTTGCGCGCAAATCCCACCAACTCAATATTCTACAGATTTATGGTTCATTATTTTCATTAGCAGCTCATCAGCCTCATTTACTGCGCCGTGGTTTGGCGGGGGGAATTGGCTTTGGTATTTTGGCTCTGATTTTTACTACCATGACTTTTATTTTGGCGAATGAGCCTTATCACTTTAACGATTTCCAGATTGGTTTATTTGGGATTGTTGGACTGGCAGGTGTGTTTGCGACCCCTTGGGCAGGTAAGAAAATTGCGGCAGGGCTTGAGAATAAAATTGCAGTGATTTGCATGGGCCTATTAATAAGTGCATGGATACCACTATTTTTTGCGCAGCAGTCTCTGGTGGCCTACGCTGTAGGGGTTGTTATGGCGTACTTTGGTTTATCGGCATTTCATGTGCTTAACCAAAATCTGGTCTACCGAATTTCGGCCGAGGCGCGTTCGCGTATTAACTCGATTTATATGACCTTATATTTTGGAGGAGCCGCCTTGGGTTCTTTTATTGCGGTGTATGCATGGAAACACTGGGGATGGGAAGCATGTGCTGCTTTAGGTTTAGCGATGGCAATATTAAGTTTTATGATTGATCGCTTAGATTTTTATGAAATGGGCAAGATTGCAAAACAAGAAAAAGCTCCCTAAACAGGAGCTTCAATATTTTATTATTTGCGAATAATCATTAAGGTTGCCGAGGCAAAGGCATATATTTTGCCGTTCTCATCTACGATTTTTCCTTCGGTACTAATAATATTACGGCCCGCATTAATCAACTCGGCTGTCGCATAGTAAGATGTATCAACCTGCATGGGGCGGATCATTTTTACATTTAAATCAATGGTTCCATAGCCGACGCCATGTTCGAGCAATGTATGAGCTGCACTGCCAGTAGCTGTATCTAAAGCTGTGGCGCAAAAGCCGCCGTGTACACCACCTTGTATATTTCTGTGTTCTTTGCGAGGGGTAACTTTATAAGTTGCTTTACCTTCGGATACTTCAACGAGTTCCATTGGTATGGTGTGAGCCATAGGTGATGGAGAAACTTCACCATTTTTTAAAGCGGTTAAAAACTCAAGACCTGTGTATTTCGGGCTTTCCATAAATCGTCCTTGGATAATTAAGCAATCTAATCACCATACTATAAATTGAATTTTTACGAAATAAAATTTTGCAATACAAAATTTAAAGTTATTCTAATTAAGCAATGCTAATTACTTTTTATTCTATATTTACATTTTAAAACAAATGTTTATGTTTTATATCTATTCCTGAGTTACGATAATTTTATTAAATTAGTGAAAATATATTTTGCTATAAGAAATTTTTTGATATTTTGGTGAGATTGAAACAATAAAAGTCCATTTTAGGGAAAAACAATATCTGCCCATCACACAGGCAGAGAGGTGAAAGGAAAAAACTATGCCTTTATATAAAGCTCCATTACGCGATATGCAATTTGTGTTGCATGAAATGCTTCAAACAGAACAGAACTATCAAGGTTTAAGCAAATATCAGGAAAGCGTAAATCGAGAATTAATTGATCAATACTTAGAGGCAGCAGCAGATTTTTGTGAAAATGAATTGGCGCCTATTAACCAAAATGGCGATCAGGAAGGCTGTCATTTAAATCAAGGCGTAGTCACAACGCCGAAAGGTTTTAAAGAAGCCTACCAAAAATATGCCGAGCTTGGGTTTACCTCTTTAACTGCTGACCCAGAATATGGTGGGCAAGGCTTACCGACCTTATTGCGGATTGCGGTTTCTGAAATGTTATGTGGTTCTAATTGGGCGTGGGCAATGTATCCGGGCTTGTCTCATGGTGCAATGAGAACCATTGAGCATCATGGCACCGAGCAACAAAAACAGAAGTTTTTGGCTAAGCTCATTAGTGGTGTCTGGACCGGAACCATGTGTTTAACCGAATCACATGCGGGTTCGGACCTTGGGTTAATTAGAACGAAAGCAGAACCCAAACCGGACGGTAGTTACTCAATTACGGGTGAAAAGATTTTTATCTCGGCAGGTGAACACGATCTTTCTGAAAATATTATTCATATTGTTTTAGCCCGTCTGCCTCAGGCACCCGCAGGGACTAAAGGTATTTCTTTATTTATTGTTCCAAAATTTAATGTGAGTGACGACGGTCAGGTACTGGACCGTAATAAAGTCGTTTGTAGTGCGATTGAACATAAAATGGGGATTCATGGTAATGCCACCTGTGTACTGAATTTTGATGGCGCGAAAGGTTACTTAATTGGACCTGAAAATCGCGGGCTCAATTGTATGTTTACCTTCATGAATACCGCACGTATTGGAACGGCAGTACAAGGACTCGCTGCTTCTGAAATTTCATTTCAAGGCGCATTAAGTTATGCCAAAGAGCGTCTTGCTATGCGATCGTTATCAGGTCCTCAATATCCTGAGAAAAATGCCGACCCAATTATTGTGCATCCCGCTGTACGCTCAATGTTATTGACGCAAAAAGCTTTTTCCGAAGGTGGTCGTGCACTGGCTTACTTTCTAGCTCAGCATGTCGATATTGTCGAAAGTTCAAACGATCAGGAACAGCAAAAACACTCTGATGAGTTACTGGCTTTTTTAACACCAATTGCTAAAGCTTTTTTAACAGAATCAGGCAATGAATCTGCAAAGCATGGTGTTCAAGTATTTGGCGGTCATGGCTTTATTGTTGAGCATGGTATGGAGCAAATTGTACGTGATGCGCGTATCTCAACATTGTATGAGGGAACAACCGAAATCCAGTCTTTAGATCTACTTGCACGTAAAGTCCTTAAGTCAGAAGGCAAACTTCTAAAAAATATGGCCGATCTAATGGATCAATTTATTAATCAACAGCAATCTAGTGAAACCCTGAAACCTTATCTAGAAAAATTAGCTGAGCTCAAGCAACAATGGTTGTCACTGACCAAAACGATTGCAGCGAAAGCCAAGCACAATCCTGAAGAAATAGGGGCAGCTTCGGTGGATTATCTTTATTTTTCCAGTTACGTCGTGTTCGCTTATTTGTGGGCTCGAATGGCACAAGTTGCCTATGAAAAATTAGAATTGGGTACACAAGAGCAAGCTTTTTATAAAGCAAAATTAACGACAGCTAAGTTTTTCTATCAAAAACTTTTGCATCGTACACAGAGCCATGCTGCTTCTATTGAGTCTGGCGCTGAATCAATCATGGAACTCGATCAAGATGCTTTTGCATTTTAATGAATGGCAATATCTAGAATCACTGGGTGAAATTGACATGCGAAATTTTACCTAGTGATTAAATTTGTAATTTTAGACTCATCAGTTTTTGGTAGGAAAAACCAGTTGAGCCAAAAAAATAGAGAGTTAACATAAGCATTAAAACGTGAATTTTCATCAAATATAGATGTTGGACAAGGACTACGGAAAGAAAATCATGAATGCTTATTATCAATTACTGAATAGAACAATTGGTCCTCAAGGCGAAGTTATTGCTCATTATTGCTCAACTGTTCATGCACAAGGGGCATGGAACCCTCATGAACAGCACATGGCGCCTGCAAGTGGTGTCATCGCAGCAGAGCTAGAGCAATTTTCACCACGACAAGATATGCGAATTGGTCGAATTAGTTTTGATATCTTTGGATTGATTGCATTTGGTGAATTTACGATTAAGACACATGTGATTCGTGCCGGTAAAACCATTGAACTGATTGAAGCCGAAATGCAAGCACAAGGTAAAACCTGTATTGTGGCTAGAGCATGGCGCATGTGTACTCAAGATAGTTCCGATATTGCTGGGCTTGAAGATCGGCCAGTTCATCACCCAGATACCTTTACTGAATGGACAGGTATGAAAAGATGGCCGGGTGGCTTTATTCAAACGCTAGTCACTAAAACGGATGATCAGCATCGCGCAGGCAAAGGCATTGTTTGGCTCAATAATGATAAAGAAATGGTTGAAGGGCAGTCGACGACAGATTTTGCCCATTTGATTGGCATGATAGATACCGCAAATGGAATTGTGCCTAGACAAGAAGGCGAATTTACTTGGGGTTTTCCAAATCTTGATTTACAAATCCACATGCACCGTTATCCGAAAGGTAAATGGTTAGGTCTGGAAACCGTTCAGCAATATGGCTCAGATGGTATTGGTTTAACCAGTGCGGTTTTACATGATGTGTATGGTCCATTTGGGCGAAGCGAACAGATTTTAACTTTACGTAAAATGGCTAAGTAAATTTTTGAGCCAATAAAAAAGTCATCCCTAAGGATGACTTTTTTATTTCGAGATTTAAATTTTAAGCAATTCCTTAGCTACGAACTTTAATGAGTGTTGGTGTAAGCTCATCCCAACGCTGTTTTGCTGCATCCATTGCTTTCATTTTGATATGACCATAACCACGAACTTCTGCTGGTAATTTTGCAATTTGCTCAGCAACTGCCAAGTTATGATTGTCTGGTGTTTCAACAAGTGCTTCAACAAATGCGATGTAACGGTCACGCCATGCTTGTTCGTGTTGACGTTCTTCTTGACGTGCAAATGGGTCAAGGAAAGTTTCACGAAGCCATTGTAAACGAGCAAGCATCATCATTGGGAAGCGCATCCAGTAACCAAACGCACGTTTACGGACATTTTTCAGACCACCAAGTAACGCTGGTGGAGCAAGATGATAGGTTAAACGTAAGCCTTTACCGAATTGGGTTTCAATTGATTCTTTGAAGCTTTTACCTGTTAAAAGACGTGCAACTTCATATTCATCTTTATACGCCATGACTCTATAAAGCTGAGTTGCAATCGTACCTGTTAACTCTTCTGGTAGTTTTTTAGCTGCCAGTTCTACAAGTGTACGGTATTTAGCTGCATAAGCTTCATTCCAGTAGTCTGTTAGACGAGCAGAGCGGTCTTCAACAAGTTCAGCCAAAGTTTGCGGAGTTTTAGTTTTTGGCATTGCCGCAACTAAGCGTGCAGCTAAAGTTGGGTCACTTGCAAGATGACAACCCACACGGAAAGCTTCTAGGTTCTTTTCAACAGCAGTACCATTTAAGCGAATTGCTTTTTCAATACTTTCACGTAATAGCGGAATGCGACCAGATTGCCATGCCATACCAAGTAATAACTGGTTGGTATAAATTGAATCACCTAGCAGTTGTGTTGCAATGCGAGCTGCTGGCAAAGAAACCAGTTGACCTTGACGAACACGACCACGAAGACGATCAATTAAATCGCTAATCGGTGCATACCAGTCACGAGATTTAATAAACTCAGAAGTAGGGGTACTGTCTTCATTCACAATAACCAACGCATCATCTTTTAAGCGAGAAAGAGCAGCGCTACCACCAGCGACTACGGCATCTGCACCGATGAGTAATTCACATTGGCCCGCTGGAATTTTGGTAGAAGAAATTTGCTCATCACTTGCTGCAAGTTGAACGTATGAATAAACTGTACCACCTTTTTGGGCAAGTCCAGCCATGTCCATCACACGTGTTGCTTTACCTTCTAGGTGAGCTGCCATACCAAGCAGTGCGCCAATAGTCACAACACCTGTACCACCAATACCACCGACCATAATACGACTTGGAACATCATATAACTGAGGAATAACTGGAGATGTTGGCCAGCCTGCACCAATACCTTCAAATTTAGCTGGACGTTTCATATCACGTGTATGAACAGTCACAAAACTTGGGCAGAACCCTTCGGCACAAGTGAAGTCTTTATTACAGCTACTTTGGTTAATCTGACGTTTAGTACCTAAAGCAGTCTCTACTGGCTCAATAGATAAGCAGTTTGATTTTTTCGAACAGTCGCCACAGCCTTCGCAAATATCGCTGTTAATGTACAAACGCTCAGCTGGGTCAGGGTAGGCATCACGTTTACGGCGACGGCGTTTTTCACTGGCACAGGTTTGTACATAAATTAAAGCGGTTACACCTGTAACTTCACGGAGCTCGCGTTGAACCGTATCGAGTTCATTACGGTGGCGAATTTCTACACCTGGTGCAATGCCGTCTTCTTCATTTAATAGTTTAACTTCATCAGTAACAATGACTTGTTTTTTAATGCCTTCGGCAGCAAGCTGACGAGTTAACTGCGCAACGCTCAAATGTCCATCTACATGCTGACCACCTGTCATAGCGACCGCATCGTTGTAGAGGATTTTGTAGGTAATATTAGTTTTTGCGGCAATAGACTGACGAATTGCTAAGTAACCTGAGTGGAAGTAAGTTCCGTCACCAAGGTTGGCAAAAATGTGTTTTTCATTGGTAAATGGTGATGCACCGACCCAACTTACACCTTCACCCCCCATTTGAGAGAACGTTTCGGTACCACGGTCAAGTGAAACGGCAATATAGTGACAACCAATACCGCCTAATGCACGGCTACCTTCAGGAACGACTGTTGAAGAGTTATGTGGGCAACCACTACAGAAATATGGTTTACGCTCAGCAAGATCAATAACACGTTTTGATTCTTGCTCTGCTTTTAGCAGTAAGTCGATTCTGCTTTGGATTTGTGTTTTTAAGCTTTCTGGAATATCGAGTTTTAAGAAGCGAGCAGCCAGCATTTTTGCAATAGGTTCAGGCTGATATTCATAGTGACCAATGAGCGGTGCTTCTTCAATAGAAGTACTCCATTCACCTTTGCCATCAGTTGCTTTACCAATCACATGTGGACGTTTGCCATCAGGCAGTGAGTACAGCTCATCTTTAATTTGTGTTTCAATAATTGGACGTTTTTCTTCAATAACGATTAGTTCTTGTAAACCTTCGGCAAACTCACGAACGCCTTGAGGTTCTAACGGCCAAATCAGTCCGACCTGATAAACACGTAGCCCAAGCTGTTGGGCAGTTTCATCTTCAATACCTAAAATGCGTAAGGCTTCAATGGTATCTAAATAACCTTTACCACTTGCAGCAATACCGATACGGGCATTTTCACAAGGCCATGTAACGGTGTTGATTTTGTTGGCGCGGGCATAAGCCAAAACAGCAGGTAAGCGATATTTATAAAGACGTTCTTCTTGCTGAATGCCATGATCTGGCCAGCGAATATTGACGCCACCTTCTGGGAAATTGACATCTTCTGGTATAACCGGAGTAACACGGTCTAGGTCGACATGAACAGAAGCAGAAGTTTCTACAATTTCACTAACCAGCTTCATTGAAGACCAAAGGCCAGAAAAACGTGAAACAGCAATGGCGTGAACACCAAAGTCTAAAATTTGTTGAACGGATGTTGGGTAGAAAATTGGAATACCGCAACCAATCATGACATGTTCAGACTGGTGAGGGATTGTAGAAGATTTACATGAGTGGTCATCACCAAATAAAGCAACGACACCACCACGTTCAGAGGTACCAGCTAAGTTAGCATGGCGGAGTACATCGCCTGAACGGTCAACACCCGGGCCTTTACCATACCACCATGAAGACACTCCATCATATTTGCCTTGGCCTGAAAGATTAACTTGTTGAGTACCCCAAATTGCGGTAGCAGCTAAGTCTTCATTTACACCAGGTTGAAATACAACATTATGGGATTTAAGTAATCCTTGAACTTGCCAAAGGAAACTATCATAGTTACCAACAGGAGAACCGCGATAACCAGAAATAAAACCAGCAGTATGATAACCATTCATCGCGTCACGGCGAGTTTGGGCAAGAGGCAACCGAACAAGTGCCTGGATGCCAGTCATATATGCTGTACCGTTATCACTTACATATTTATCTTCAAGTGACACATCCTTTGTTGCAATAATATTTGGAGTGACTTTTGTAGCTATATTCATTTATATCTCCTTAGAATTTTTAGTAGCTCGGACTACTTTCTTTTTTCAACATCCAGTTGAATATTTGGAGCAAGTGACATACGAAATAAAAAAAGATCGGTTCCTCTTCTTAAAAAGAATTAGTGCCAATGTATGTACATTTAGTCATTGTGGTTGAACTAAACTGGTGCAACAATCCGTAATTTAGGAAAACATATTTACGTTATGCGCAAAAATCTCGATGGTGGACTATTGCATGCAATGCATGCATTCCTGAAAGTGATTGATAGCGGGAGTTTCACAGCAGCAGCTGAGCAGATGGATCTGACCACAGCACAGGTTTCACGTCTTATCAGCGAGCTAGAAACACGCTTAGGTACAAAATTAATACAACGCTCAACGCGCCAGCAGGCACTGACCGATATTGGTGCGACTTATGCAGAGCGCTGTCGCCAAGTCATTTCAATGGTGGATGAAGCAGAATCAGAAGTAACAGGGACGGCTTCTAAACCCAAAGGCCGTTTACGTGTGTTAAGCATGGGAAGCTTTGGGCATCATTATGTTTTTCCAGTGATGGCCGAGTTTTGTAAGCATTATCCCGAATTAACAGTGGAATATACGACTTCACAGTACGTTCCAGATCTATTGGCAAAAGGGGTCGATGTCAGTCTGTATCTAACTGAATCATTAACAGATTCTCGGTTTGTTGCACGCAGAATTGGCACTATTTTTTCTGTTTTATGTGCTTCACCAGCGTATCTAGAAAAACATGGTGTGCCTGAGTCCCCAGAAGACTTAAAAAACCATGCCTGTTTACGCTTAGTAAACCCATCTATTACACCAGATTGGCACTTATTAAATGCAAAGGGTGAGTCTTACCAAATTGATACTGGTGGGCAACTTATTGCAGATAACCCTGAGTTATTATTAGATGTGGTGCAACAAGATATGGGCGTGGCATTATTGCCGATGTTTTCGGCTTTAGATGCAGTTCAGAATGGAAGATTATGTCATATCTTGCCAGAGTGGCGTTCGCCCGATATAGGGGTTTATACCTTATTGCCTTCACGTCATTTTATTGATGCTAAAACACGTGCATGGTTAGATTGGGTGGAAGAACATATTTCTCCAAGAATTGAAATGGATGCTTCTTATTTTTATAAATAATCAGATAAATTTTTAAGGACTACAATTGAAAAAGGATAATACGGATTTAGAACAAAAATAGGGTAGAGAATGCTTCTGTTGAGAGAGGCATTTAATACAGAGATAAATGATAAATTTTAAAAAAATTGCATGAGGGATTTAGTCCCAATTCCTGAACGAAATGAGATAAAAAATTAGACGCGATAATCTGGTAATCGGCCTAATATTAAGCTTTATACCAGATGCTGAGCTATTTTATTTATTACTATGCGTACTTGGTTTGCCAATAAGCATTTGCATAATTCGACAAACTTTTTCGGTTTAATACATTGCTAATATTTTGGCTGGCTTGCATCAGTTTTTCTAAGTCAATACCAGTTTCAAACCCCATGTGCGACAGCAAATAAAACAGATCTTCGGTCGATACATTACCCGAAGCACCTTTGGCATAAGGGCAACCACCGAGTCCTGCAAGAGACGAGTCAAAAACACGAATGCCTTGCTGTAAAGACTGATAAATATTGGCAATCGCCATGCCATAGGTATTGTGGAAATGCCCAGCCAAAACCTTGCTGTCGAGTTCAGCGAGGCATGCTTGCCAAACCTTTTGAACGCGATCTGGTGTAGCCGTACCAATGGTTTCACCTAAGGACACTTCATAGCAGCCCATGTCATAGAGTCGTTTAACAACTTTTACCACTTGCTCAGGGGCAATTGCGCCTTCATATGGACAATCGACAATACAGGAGACATAACCGCGTACACGGATGTTATGTGCTTTTGCTGCACTCATGACATCGCTAAATTTTTCAAAGCTCTCATCGATTGAGCAGTTAATATTTTTACGGGTAAAGCTTTCAGAAGCTGCGGTAAACACCGCAACCTCTTTGCATCCTACCGCTTGAGCAGTTTCAAAACCTTTGATATTGGGAGTGAGTAGGCTAAATTGCACATCGGTTGTTTGGGGTAACAGCTTAAATAGCTCGTCACTTTGAGCCATTTGCGGCACCCATTTTGCCGAAACGCATGAACCGACTTCAATCGATTTCAGACCTGCATTAATCAGGTCATTAATAAAGTTTAAGCGTTGTTCGACAGTCAAAGCCTGCTTTTCATTTTGGAGGCCGTCTCTGGGACCGACCTCCACGATTTTGACAAACTCACTCATGCAACTTCCTCCTGCGCAGGCTGAAATTCCAAAAGCTCGTCGCCAGCTTTGACTTGATCACCGACTTGGAAATAGGAGTCTACAATCAAGCCGTCTTTAGGGGCACGAATGGTATATTCCATTTTCATCGCTTCAAGCGTCATTAAAATATCGTCTTTCTTCACGCTATGATTTGCACTTACTAGCACTTGTGTGACTACACCCGGCATTGGTGCTTTTAGGTGGCCTTCGTCAGCTTGGCTATCTGCCTGGTTAAAGTCTTGACGGATGTAAGCAAACTTATAGCTTTGTCCATTTTGGAATAAGGTAATACCTTGCTGACTTTGGTTAAAAGACAGTTTTTGCTTAGTCCCAGCAATTTGAACAGAGGCCGTATGCGCATCAATCAATTGTCCAGAAATCGGGTAGCTTTGACCGTTATATTTTGCGGTGAAACCATCTTCATTTGAGGCAAATTTGATTTGGATATTTTGGTTTAAATAATTCAGTTTAATACTGTGCTGATAAGCAATATTTAAACGCCAAAGTGGTTGAGCCTGCCAAAGCTGTTTTTGGCTTGAGTTGTTGTTATTAAGTTTACTGAGGAACTCAATAAATGCCGCTGCTACCACAAGTTCAGGTTTGATCTCTTCAGGACTAAACAAGAAGTTTTGTTCACGTTGAATCAGGTTGGTATCAAGCTTAGCTTGTTTAAAAGATTCACTACGAACAATCTTTTCAAGAAAGGCAATATTGTTGCCTAAACCATCCACATGGAATTGACTTAAAGCGTGTTGCATTTGAATGAGCGCAGCTTCACGGTTTTTACCCCATACGATGAGTTTAGCAATCATTGGGTCGTAATAAGTCGTGATTTCATCACCTTCAACAATACCGCTGTCTACACGTACATATTGGTTTTGCGTTGGGTAATGCAAATAGTCAATTTTACCAATAGCAGGTAAAAAGCCTTTTTCTGGTTCTTCAGCGTAGATACGTGCTTCAAGCGCATGTCCGTGAATTTGCAATTCGTTTTGTAGTTTAGGTAAAGGTTCGCCATAAGCGACGCGAAGTTGCCACTCAACTAAGTCTTCACCTGTAATCATTTCAGTGACAGGGTGTTCGACTTGTAAACGGGTATTCATTTCCATGAAATACGCCGTTCCGTCTTGTTCCACAATAAACTCAACCGTACCTGCACCTACATAATCTACGGCGCGTGCAGCATCAATTGCTGCTTGGCGCATTGCATCGAGCTTTTCGCTTGGCATTTGTGGAGCAGGGGCTTCTTCTAGCACTTTTTGGTGACGGCGTTGTACCGAACAATCACGTTCAAACAAATGCACATAGTTGCCATGCGTATCGCCAAACACTTGAACTTCAATATGTCGTGGTTGAATCACATAACGCTCAATTAAGACGTCATCATTGCCAAAACTCGATTTAGCTTCACGTTTACAAGAGGCTAAGGCATGTAGAAAATCTTCACTGCGTTCAACCAGACTCATGCCTTTACCACCACCGCCGGCACTGGCTTTAATTAAAACTGGATAACCAATTTGATCTGCCTGTTGTTTTAAAAAGTCGGCATCTTGGTTGGTTCCGTGATAACCCGGTGTTAAAGGGACACCAGCTTTTTCCATTAAAGCTTTCGAGGTCGCTTTTAAGCCCATCGCTAAAATGGCATCCACTGGTGGGCCAATAAAGCAAATGTTGTGTTGTTGGCAAGCGAGTGCAAACTGGTCATTTTCAGAAAGGAAGCCATAGCCCGGGTGAACCGCTTGGCTGCCTGTATCAATCGCTGCTTGAATAATACGGTCGGCTTGCAAATAACTTTGCGTTGCAGGGGATTGACCAATATAAACCGCTTCATCTGCAAGTTTGACATGTTGTGCATTTGCGTCTGCATCTGAGTAAACGGCAACCGTTGCAATACCTAATTTTTTAGCTGTACGAATTACACGGCAGGCAATTTCGCCACGGTTCGCAATTAAAATCTTTTCAAACATGATGATCGTCCTTAATTGTTGTTATTCGAGTTAGAAACCCAAGCAGGCTGCTGTTTATTTAAAAAGGCACTCAGACCTTCTTTTGCCTCACTACCTTGACGAACTTGAGCAATATGATGTGCTGTCTGTTGCAGCAAATCATTGCTCATGGTCTGGTTGCTCACCATTTGAATCAGTTGTTTTGAGGCCGCTTGAGCATGCGGGCCACCAAGTAATAGAGCATCAATAATTTCTTGAACTTTTTTATCTAAATCTTCGGCATCTGCTACTTCGTGTGCCAAACCAATGTGTTTAGCTTCACGTGCAGAAATTCGCTCGGCAGTTAAGAAATAGCGAGAGGCTTGTCTTGCACCAATTGCACGAATCACATAAGGACTAATGGTAGATGGAGCAAGCCCTAAACGAACTTCAGAAGTTGCAAACTTGGCGTCGGTGCTGGCAATGCAAATATCACATGCCGATGCCAAACCCATGCCGCCACCAAAAGCAATACCGTGCACACGAGCAATGGTCGGTTGTTTAAGCGTTGCAAGTGCATCAAGCATTTGCGCAAGTTTTAATGCATCTGCTTCATTTTCTGCTGAAGATACCTGACCTGCCTGTTTCATCCAGTTGAGGTCGGCACCTGCCGAAAAGCTTTTACCACGACCTGCTAAAACCACTACACGAACATCATCACGCGTATTAATTTGCTTAAAGCAAGCATGCAGCTCTTCAATGACTGTAGTATTAAAAGCATTGTGTAGTTCAGGACGGTTCAGCCAAACATAGGCAACCTGACCTTGTTGTTCGAGTTGTAAAAATTGATAGCTCATATACACCTCTTACATGCGGAACACGCCAAATTTAGTTGGCTGGATTGGAGCATTCATCGCAGCGGTAAGACTTAAACCAAGTACTTGGCGAGTTTGCGCTGGGTCAATGACACCGTCATCCCAAAGGCGGGCAGAAGCATAGTACGGATGGCCTTGGCGCTCGTATTGTTCACGAATTGGTTGTTTGAATTCGTCTTCTTGTTGCGCTGACCACTCGGCACCTTTTTGCTCAATCTGATCACGTTTTAAAGTCGAGAGGACGCTTGCTGCTTGTTCGCCGCCCATCACTGAAATACGAGAGTTTGGCCATGTCCATAAAAAGCGTGGTGAATAAGCACGGCCACACATGCCGTAGTTACCTGCACCAAACGAACCACCAATAATCAAGGTGAGTTTTGGTACATTTGCGGTTGCAACTGCCATAACCAGTTTCGCACCGTTTTTTGCAATTCCTTCATTTTCATACTGGCGACCAACCATAAAGCCCGTAATGTTTTGTAGGAATAACAATGGAATATTGCGCTGTGTGCATAGCTCAATAAAGTGTGCGCCTTTTTGTGCAGACTCAGAAAATAAAATCCCGTTATTGGCAATAATGCCGACTGGCATACCATAGAGTGAAGCAAAACCGGTAATCAGTGTTGAACCAAAGCGTGCTTTAAACTCATCAAAACGCGAGCCGTCTACAATACGGGCAATCACTTCACGAACATCAAAAGGTTTACGTGCATCACTTGGAACCACACCATAGAGTTCCGATGCATCAAACAATGGTTCATCGACTTGTTTATTTAGGTCGTTTGGCTTTTTATTAAGGTTAGCGACAATGTTTCGTGCAATCGCAATCGCATGTTCATCATTTTCAGCTAAATGGTCAGCTACACCCGAAAGCCGTGTATGCACATCACCACCGCCTAAGTCTTCACTGCTTACCACTTCACCAGTCGCAGCTTTTACAAGAGGAGGTCCACCTAAGAAAATCGTACCTTGATTACGGACAATAATGGTTTCATCAGACATGGCAGGTACATATGCACCACCTGCGGTACAGCTTCCCATTACCACAGCTATTTGGGCAATACCTAGGCTCGACATGCGTGCCTGATTATAGAAAATACGCCCGAAGTGATCGCGGTCTGGGAAAACCTCATCTTGCATTGGTAAGTAGGCACCGCCTGAATCTACCAAATAAATACAAGGCAAGTGATTTTGTTCAGCAATTTCTTGTGCGCGTAAATGCTTTTTAACCGTAAGTGGGTAATACGTTCCACCTTTAACCGTTGCATCGTTGGCAACGATCATGCAAGTGATTCCGTTGACTTGACCAACACCTGCAATCACACCTGCGGCAGGAACATCATCTTCATAAACGTTGTACGCTGCCAATTGACCAATTTCTAAAAATGCCGTACCGACATCAATGAGTTGATCAATACGTTCACGAGGTAAAAGTTTACCTCGAGCCAAATGTTTTTGACGGGCATTTTCACCACCACCTAAAGCAATACGCTGGGCAACTTGTTTTAGATCTGTGACCAATGTTTGCATGGCTTGCTGGTTAGTTTTGAAGTCTTCACTTCGAACATTAATCTTGCTTTGTAATTGGTTCATAAGATGCGTCCTTATTTATAATTATTATTTGGTTTCATTGAAAAGTTCGCGGCCAATCAGCATGCGGCGAATTTCAGAAGTTCCGGCACCAATTTCATAAAGTTTTGCATCGCGCCATAAACGACCAGCAGGGAATTCATTGATATAACCGTTGCCGCCTAAAGTCTGGATTGCTTCACCAGCCATCCATGTTGCTTTTTCAGCAGCATATAAAATGGCACTTGCAGCATCTTTACGTAGACTGCGGTCATGGTCAGCTTTATCACATGCAGCACCAACAGCATAAACGAGTGCTTTACATGCCAACCAAGTTGAATACATATCGGCAAGTTTGCCTTGCATAAGCTGGAATTCACCTAAAGCTTGGCCAAACTGTTCACGTTGATGTAAATAAGGAATCACGACATCTAAACAGGCATCCATAATGCCTAAAGGTCCGGCACTTAAAACTGCACGTTCGTAGTCCAAACCACTCATCAGTACTTTTGTGCCGTTACCAACACCACCGAGTACGTTTTCAGCAGGTACTTCTACATTGTCAAAGAACAGCGGGTAAGTGTTAGAGCCACGCATACCGAGTTTGTCTAAATGGTTACCGTGACTAAAGCCTTTCATGCTTTTTTCAACTAAAAAAGCAGTCATGCCTTTTGCACCAGCTTGCGGATCAGTTTTAGCGTAAACCACGAGTACATCTGCATCACCGCCGTTAGTGATCCACATTTTTGAACCATTTAAAACGAAGTGATCACCTTTTTGCTCTGCACGTAATTTCATGCTGACGACATCAGAACCCGCATTCGGTTCAGACATCGCAAGGGCACCAACATATTCACCGGAAATCAGTTTTGGTAAATACTTTTGTTTTTGCTGCTCGTTACCGTTACGGTTAATTTGGTTTACACATAAATTAGAATGAGCACCGTAAGACAAACCAATGGCTGCCGAAGCACGAGAAATTTCTTGCATAGCAATAATATGAGCTAAATAACCCATATTGGCACCGCCATATTCTTCAGAAACCGTCATGCCTAAAAGGCCCATATCTCCGAATTTTTTCCAGAGATGTGCAGGGAATTTGTTGTCTTGATCAACTTGTTGGGCAATTGGTGCAATTTCTTTTGCACAAAATGCGGCTACCGAATCTTGAAGCGCAATTAAAGTTTCATCTAGACCGAAATTCAAGCTGCGTAGGTTCATGATATTTTCATCCTATTGGTTATATTTGTTGTCCATAAAATATTTTGTGGGTATTTGATAAGTAACATACAATGATTTTTTGAAAAAGTGAATACAGATTCATAAAATGATTTACAATTCATTTTATTTGTTAGAGAATAAATTATGAGCTATAAACGATCATCTTTAATGCAAGAGCGGATGGAGCAAAATCGTAAATCGATTTTGAATTCAGCCAGAAAAATAATTTCAGAGGGAGGATTTAAAGACGCGCAAATACAAACAATTGCAGAGCAAGCGGGTGTATCTAGTGGACTGGTTTATCGCTACTTTGATAATAAGAGCCAAGTGCTTATTGAGGTTTTGTCCGAGGCTATTAATACAGAACTATTGGTGATTGATTCGATTACCGAAAGTGAGTTATCGGCAAAGCAGAAATTACACAAGGCGGTGGCCACCTTTGTAAAACGGGCACTGAATAGTCCTCAGCTTGCATATTCACTCATGTTTGAACCCGTCGATTCAACGGTTGAACATGAGCGTTTTCGTGTAAAGCAATTGATTAAACAAAGTATTAAAAAAATACTTGCGGATGGAAATGCAAGTGGTGAGTTTGTCTTGGATGATTTAAACACAGCCGCACTTTGTGTTGTCGGTGCCATGACCTATGTGGTGGTTGAACCCCTAGACCCAGCTCAAAATACAAAGTTTGATCATGCGCACAAAGACTATTTTTCAAAACAGATTGCTGACTTTTGTGTAGATGCTGTGCAGAAGAAATAGGGCATATAAAGGATAAACATTACAAAGTAGGCGGTTTGGAAAAGTAGTTGCAGTAACAACAATTAGATCAGGTAAGAAGAGAATTAAAAGAATCAAGGAGAATGATTCAATGCAACAAGAACGGTTAAGCTACGCCTCGGGACCAAGCACACAACCCTTATTGGGTATGACTATTGGTGAACAATTTGATCAGGCCTGTCGGCAATATGCAGAAAAGGAAGCAATCGTCAGTTTCCACCAAAACAGACGATTAACCTATAAAGCTTTGCAGGATGAAGTAAACGCGTTTGCATGTAGCCTTTTAAAATTGGGATTAAAAAAAGGAGATCGATTAGCCATCTGGTCACCTAACTGTGTGGAATGGACGGTTACCCAATTTGCAGCTTTTAAAGCAGGGATTATTTTAGTCAACCTGAATACAGCTTATAAAAGCCATGAACTTGAATATGTGTTGAATAAAGTCTCATGCAAAGGATTGATTATTGCTTCTCAATTCAAAACGACTGATTATCAAGAATTATTGATAAAAATTGCCCCTGAGTTAACCAACAGTCCAGATAAAGTGCTCAGTTCAGCGCGACTGCCACATTTAAAATTTGTCATTAAAATCGATGATCAACAACATACGGGTATTTATCGCTTTAGTGATTTAGTTACTACACCAACTTCTGAACAGCTAGAACAATTAAAACAATTAGCGAAGCAACATCAGTTTGATGAAACCATTAATATTCAATTTACCTCAGGCACAACAGGTAACCCTAAAGGGACCATGTTGACCCATCACAATATTTTAAATAATGGTTATTTTGTCGGTGAAGGCATTCGCCTAACATCTCAAGATAAAGTCTGTATTTCTGTGCCGTTGTTTCATTGTTTCGGTATGGTGATGGGGAATCTAGCATGTGTTACGCATGGCGCAACCATGGTCTATCCATCGGCGGTATTTAATCCTTTAGAAACTTTAAAAGCGATTCATCAAGAACGCTGTACGGCAGCTTATGGCGTGCCGACCATGTTTATTGCCACCTTAGAACATGAACAGTTTAGTGAGTTTGATTTATCGAGCTTAAGAACAGGCATTATGGCAGGTAGTCCTTGCCCACGTGAAATTATGCAGCGGGTTATAGACCGTATGCATATGTCTGAAATCACCATTTGTTATGGTATGACTGAAACTTCGCCAGTGAGTGTACAAAGCTCAGTAAATGATTCAATTGATAAACGAGTAAGCACGGTTGGGCATGTTCATCCGCATGTTGAAATTAAAATTGTCGATTTAGAAGGGCAGATTGTTACGCAAGGCACTTTAGGTGAGCTATGCGTTCGTGGTTATTCAGTCATGGCTGGTTATTGGGGCGAAGAAGAAAAGACCAAAGAGGTCATTGATTCAGCTGGTTGGATGCATACGGGTGATATTGCCGAAATGGATCAAGACGGTTTTATTAAAATTAAAGGTCGTATTAAAGATGTGGTGATTCGTGGTGGGGAGAATCTTTTTCCAAAAGAAATTGAAGATTTTTTATATACCCATCCAGATGTAAGCGATGTGCAAGTCATTGGCTTACCAGATGCCAGATATGGTGAAGAACTCTGTGCTTGTATTATTTTGCATGAACATCATCAAATTGATGAAAACAGTATTCGCCAATTTTGCAAAGAGCATATTTCTCATAATAAAGTGCCGCGCTATGTCCGATTCTTTAATGAGTTTCCAATGACTGCTTCAGGCAAAGCACAAAAGTTTAAATTGCAGGAAATTATGCGAGCTGAGCTTAATTTAACTGGAAATGTCTTTGATTAAAGAAGTCGAAAGCCCGTTCAAAGTGCAGCAAACTATAAATTAAAAGGCAGTTTAAATAGAGGATAAAACAAAATGGCAAAAGACTTTAATAGCCCCAAAGTAGTCGAAGGATATGACGAACATATTCGTAAATTAATTCCAGGTTATGAAGTCATCCATCAACAGGTGGATGCCATTTTACAATCGGTATTGAAACCTAATGCTCATATTTTAATTGTAGGCTGTGGTACGGGGTATGAACTCGAATATTTACTTAAACGACATCCGAACTGGAAATTTACAGCAGTTGATCCATCTTTAACCATGCTGCAAAAAGCTAAGGAACAGGTTGAACTTTTAGATAAATCTTCACAAGTTACTTTTATTCATGGTGATACTTCAGCACTGCCTTTAGAACCATATTTCGATGCTGCATTGTCTATTCTTGTGGCGCATTTCGTTGCTGATGATATAAAGCCTGTTTTTTTTAAAGAGATTTATGATCGTTTAAAAGAAAAAGCAGTTTTACTTACTTACGATTTAATGACCTGTGTAAATCCACAGCAGCTTCAAGCTTTACCTTATTTATGCTTGGATCAAGGTTTAACGGAAGAGCAATGTCAGAAAATGTTAGAGCGTATGGCACAAGACTTTTTTAGCTTAACTACTGAAGGATATATCAAACTTTTGCAAAAGACTGGTTTCGAGAGCGTACAGCCGTATACGCAAATTTTGACGTATCAGGGTTTTATTGCAAAAAAATAATGTCAGTAGAGATAAAGGAATGTTGTCTTAACACCTAAATATTCTCAATGAGGATGAGAATATAAAAAACGAAAAAAATTAGAAGAACTAGCTTTACCTATAACACATTAAAAAGTGGCCTCAATGCTGCTTAAGGGAGGTTTTGTCTAAAAAATATGAGGAAGACTTTCTAGAGGAAGAAAGTCTGATGTTTAAGGGCCTGTTTTAGACAGGTACATAACAAAAAGGATGTCGAGATCTTTAAGTCTAATTAAAGATCAAAAAAGGAAAGTTTTATGATAAATGCTTTAAATACAACGGTTCAAAAAAGCCTATTAGCAGTTTCTGTGACCCTGTTTGTGTCTTCTGCTTTTGCAGGTCAAACAGATCCTGAAATAGAACAACTTCGCCAAGAAGTAAAAGAACTACGGGCTATGCTACAAGCCAACATGCAAGCTCAAAAATCTTTATCGCAACAAAGAGTGGAGCTAGCAACTAATGCAACGCCCCAAGCTGCTCAGCCTACAAAACAAGTGTTAACTAAGTCTGGCGCAGAATTTAACTTATATGGATATATACGGGCAGATGCTTCTTATCAAATGAAGGGTGCATCTACCATGTATAACAATATTAGTGGGGTTCCACTCGAAAATACGCCAGAAGAATCTGCTCAAAAAGACCAATTACACAGTACTGTTAATGTGACACGTTTTGGGTTGAATTTTAAAACCCCAACTGCTGCGGGAGATGTGGGCGGGAAACTGGAAATGGACTTCTTTGGGGCAGCTACTCGTGATCAGTTTCGGATACGCCATGCTTATTTAACGTTTGATAAATGGCTCATTGGTCAAACGTGGTCAACATTTATCGCACCTGAATATTATCCGGAAACGATTGATGCAGGCACATTTGTGGGCAGTGCATTATTAAGATCACCGCTTGTACGCTATAGCGATAACTTAACTGCAAATACCAGTTTTGCAATATCTGTTGAAGACCCGAAATATACTGCGACAACTGACCCTGACAATAAAATGCGCTTACCAGCTTTGGTAGGACGCTTAAATCATAAGTTTGCCAATGGTTCGATGTTATCTGCCCGTAGTTTAGTTGCCGAAAAAAGAACGAATAATGATGAGCAAGTCGCTTGGGGCGTGGGCTTCGGCGGTAAATATCAAATTACGCCCGACACCTTACTCAAAGCCGATTATTACCATGTCAAAGGAGATGGGCGTTTCTTGCTATGGAGTAATAGCGGCTATGCAATAGATGATCAAAATAATATGCATAGCAATGAGTTTGACACCGTTTCTTTAGGCTTAACGCATCAATTTACGCCACAAATTCGTTCAACCTTAGCTTATGGCTATATGAAAGCCAAAGATGACAACCGTTTTGCCGAATTACAACGTAATAACACCACTCAAAACAAAGAGCTTTGGCAGGGTTGGGTAAATGTACTGTATAACCCTTACAAGCCAATTACCTTGGGGGTCGAATATGTGTATGGCGAACGAGAAACTTTTGATGGCCGTAACGGGATTGATAACCGCTTCAATATGATGGCGAGTTATGACTTTTAATTTATTCAACAAGACCTTGAATAATCTGTTTTTTCTTTAGGGTGCAATATGTCGTTTTAAAAAATTAAATATGAATTTATCTCACAGAGGAGGTGAGTAAATGACAACATCTAAATTAAATGTAAATGAAGTTATTGATCAGGCCCGATTTACCCCTTTTCACTGGAGCATTTTGCTTTGGTGTTTATTAATTATTGTTTTTGATGGTTATGATCTGGTGATTTATGGCGTTGTACTGCCTTTGCTAATGCAAGAGTGGTCGTTAACAGCTGTACAAGCTGGGATGTTAGCAAGTACAGCACTATGCGGAATGATGTTTGGGGCAATGTTCTTTGGAACTTTGGCAGACAAAATAGGCCGTAAAAATGTGATTTTAATTTGTGTCACTCTTTTTAGTGGTTTTACCTTTTTAGGTGCTTTTGCATCAAGCCCACTTGAGTTTGGAGTACTTCGGTTCTTAGCGGGACTTGGCATTGGTGGGGTTATGCCAAATCTAGTTGCTTTAACCTCGGAATACGCACCTAAACGTATACGTAGTACTCTGGTGGGGACCATGTTTAGTGGTTATGCGATTGGGGGAATTCTTTCAGCCTTAATTGGTAGTTATTTGGTTGAAAGTCAGGGGTGGCAAATTATGTTTTTAATTGCTGGTATTCCACTATTTCTATTACCTGTCATTTGGAAGTTTTTACCTGAGTCATTAACTTTTTTAGTTAAAACAGGTAAAACTGAACAGGCTCATAAAATTATTCAAAAAATTTCACCTGAACAAACACTAACAATCCATACGCAATTAGTGCTTAATGAAGATAATGTTCCAACAGGTAGTTCTGTAAAGGGATTATTTCAGCAAGGACGTGCTTTCAATACACTCATGTTCTGGCTCGTGTTCTTCATGTGCTTACTCATGGTGTATGCGTTAAGTAGCTGGTTACCAAAACTCATGCTGGCAGCAGGGTATTCACTCGGAAAGAGTATTTTATTCTTGCTTGCTCTAAATGTTGGCGCAATGATCGGTTCAATCGGTGGCGGTATTTTGTCTGATAAATTCCATTTAAAACCGGTAATTATGGGAATGCTACTGGCGGGAGTTTTAGCATTAATCGGTTTAGGCTTTAAGTCACCAGCCTATGTTTTATATGGATTGGTGACCGTTGCAGGAGCTGCAACGATTGGAACCTCAATTCTTCTTTATAGCTACGTTGCACAATATTATCCATTAAGTGTGCGTTCTACTGGAATTGGCTGTGCCTCTGGTGTTGGTCGTATTGGGGCAATTGTTGGACCTATCTTAACGGGCCTGTTATTGGGGTTAGAATTGCCGCATAAAATGAATTTTGTGATGATCGCAATCCCTGCAATTTTGGCGCTTTTCGCTGTCATGGTTCTAAGACGTTATGCAGCCGAAAAACAGCCGATTACCTCAAAACTTACCGCCGAGTTAGAGGGTAATTAATCAATATTGATGCAGGTAGGGAGCAAATTCCTACCTGCATCTGGCGTTTTATTGATTAACTAGCTGGTTTAAATCAACCAGATTTGCCATTTGTTGATTACCGCGATCATTCGGATGTAAATGATCTCCCGAATCATAAATTGGATTTAATCGATCGGAATGTTTTGAATCTTTTAAGCCTTGCTCAAGATCAAGAACCCCATCAAATGTTTTACTGGTTCTCATCCAGTGATTAATAAGCTGGCGTAATTCATCTTTGTTAGGCTGATAATAGTTATCTAAAGGTGTATTGGGTAAAGCGCCTGAAAATGGAAGTAGCGTCGCCCCAATTACTTGAATACCTTGCTCATGAGCTTCCTTTACAACACGTTTATAACCTTCAGTTAAAGTTTCAAATGACGGTATTTGTTGTTTAGGTGCAAAAGCTGTACCAGGCCATGAAATATCATTAATGCCTACCAGCACAATTAAAGTTTTAACACCTGAGTATTGAAACACTTCACTGTTTAAACGTTTTAAAGCACTGTCACCCATACCGTCTGTAAGTAGTCGATTCCCTGAAATTCCACTATTAATAACCGCTATTTGATGTGGCGATAAGCGCTTAGCTAAAAAGTCAGTCCATCTCGTATTTGCATCCAAAGTTGCAGTTGCGCCATCGGTAATGGAGTCTCCAATAACAGCAACCACCTGAGCTTTCCGTTTTGGTTTTACTTCAATAGCCGATAATAATAACCGTGCAGTTGTTGTTTTGGCACTGCTAGGCGTATTTAAGTTCGCGGTCTGATTGCCAGCAATAATCCAACTGGTTTGTTTCGCATCCCAATGAAAAGTTTTAAATGTAGTCGGCTTTTGAATAAAGCTATTTACCATTAACTGCGCATGATCGGGAACAGGTAGCTGGATTGGATCACTAATCAGTTGTTTGCCAGGTAGAATTTGTGCTTTAAGTTTCCCAGAAAAATAAACTGGATAAGTACTCTTAGCTTTTAGACTTTGTCCTTTGAATATTCCCACAGTTGTTTTATCAATAGATAGCGGTTGATCCCCATATTGATTTGTGAAAACAAGCCTAACAGCTTCACCACCTAAACTAATTTGGCTGATTTGTTTGATGGTTTGATTAGATATTTGATCTGGAATATTGGTCGGGAAAACGAAATCTTTATTCCAGACTTTTTGGGGGCTGGCTGCCCAAGTGGTAATCCATTCGCTCTTTTTTACTTCTGCTTGTGCAAAGCTCGTAAATAAAATGAGAGAGAATAGGGCGGGTTGATAAAGTTTCATCTCGTGAACTCTTTAAAATGAATTAAAGTTATCTTGAAACAAATTGCTGGCTTGTTATAGCGACATAAGCGGAATAAGATTTGTGAATGAAATTCATAAATAGCTTTTGTTATGTCATATTTTGATATTAATCGGTCTGGCGAGTTGGCAATTTTTATTCGAGTGGTCGAGCTTGGAAGTTTCTCTTCCGTTGCAAGAGCTTGTGACATGACGCCGTCTGCGGTCAGTAAGTTAATTTCTCGGCTGGAAAAAAGACTTGGTGTTAGATTGCTTAACCGTTCAACACGCCAGTTTCAGCTTACCAGTGAAGGATGTCATTTTTATGAGCAAGGCATTCACATACTCAATAACTTAGATGAACTAGAGCAATCAGTTACTGCAAATCACATGCCGCAAGGGCGAATTAGAATTCATACCAGTCTTTCATATTGGACACACTTTTTATTACCTTGTATTTCTCGATTTAATGAGTGCTATCCACAAATTGAATTAGAGGCTCATTTGAGTGATGAAGTCATTAATTTAGTTGAGCAACGGATTGATGTTGCAATTCGGACAGGGCCTCTAAAAAGCTCAAATTTGGTTGCTCGCTCACTTGGAAGCACGCGGAAACATTACGTCTGCTCACCTGCCTATATTGAAAAGTATGGTTGTCCGCAGCACCCAGAAGAGCTTTATGAACATCAGCTTTTAGATGTAAGTTATCAGCGCCAGAATAAAACATGGTTCTTTAAAAAAGACGAGCAAGAAATCACACTTGCACCTACTAAAGTTCTGAGAGTAAATCATGGAGAAGCAATCTTACAGTTAGCACTCGCAGGTCTTGGCGTTGCACAGCTTAATGAATTCCAAGTTCGAAAAGCGCTAGAGCAGAAACTATTGGTTAAAATTCTTGAAGACTGGAATATCAATGCTTCTGAAGAATTTCATGCTGTTTGGATAGGACATGACAAATATGTCCCTAAACGCGTAAGGGCATTTTTAGATTTCTTGGTAGAGCAGGCAAAGGTTAGTTAATTAAGTTTTTTCTGGCACTTAACTGACATTGGTGCATGGTTTCATTCATTGTTTCCACAAAGTGCATATCCGCATCAATATTTTGTAAGCTTACTTTAGGTAAGTTTTCTACAAATTGTGGCGAATAATGTTCTTCTAAAGAGTTATAAATACAATTACATTGTGAAAGTGCGCGTCCTGCCCAAACACAATGCCTGTTAAATTCATTTTTACTGATAGATCTGCAACCTAATAAACTTATAGAACTTATTAATAGGATGCACATTAAAACAATACGATATAAAAAAAACATCATAATTGCTCTTTGTTGGTTGTTGTTATCGTTCGATTTGGTATATAGATGTTCTAATCTTTAATTGGCGTTTAATCTTGAGATTTTTTCCGTATAAAGATAAAAGTTTGGATAGGTGAAAAGATGGCAGGAATTCTTTAAAAGTGTTTTAAGCTGAACGATAAGATAATAAAGATGAAGAAAAATAAAATGATATAAAATAATAGTCATTAGAGACTCCTTGATAAAAGAAGTTACGCCCAATCACTGCTATTAATTATGGTGGTGAAACGAAAGAGGGTTAGCAGACTGATACCTAAGAAACCAGCACACCCGAAGGTGTCCCACTCCCGTTCCTCCGTCAAAGGCACGAGGGGCTCCACACCAAAAAACGTGTTTTTAGTGCACTTAGGTAGACGGTCTGCTAAAACCGACTGACAAAATAGGTCAGCCGGAGCATCATAAGCTGAGCATTAAAGCGGGTCAATTGCAAAAATAAAAGATTGGTTTATATAAACAAATATTAATATTTTTAAATTTTTATTAATAAAATAACTGATTATTTGGAATTTAAGCGATTGATTAATTATTATACCTAATCTTAATAATTGAGTTTTAATGTTTATATATCAAATATTTATTAATTGTTAATTTATATATTGTTTGCAATCATTGACTTAATAAGACACAAACTCGGAAAGGATGAATAATTTTACTTTCATGAATATGACAATCTGAATTAATTAGCTAATGCCAAAATTTAATTAAAATATCAATTGCAAGAATGATATTTTTTGATCATTTATTTAATTTTGATTTTTACAAAAGCTTGCATAATCTACAAAAGTTAAGAGAACCACTGCGGTAGGTCAACAGAAGATAATGTTATTCATAAGCTTACATCTTAAGATTAATCAGGGTGATCTCAATGTTAAGAATTTTTTGTGCAGTGAGTATGGTATTTGCAATCGCGATGGGTATGAGCGCTTGCCAAGATCGACATTCAACAGATGATGATGGAACACATGGCTCTAATGATCCAACTGTTCCACAACAAATGGATAAAAACTCATAATTATTTCATCTAAGAAAACTCACTTTTACGTGAGTTTTCTTATCGTTAATTTCTATAAAATATGTAACACAATAAAAAAGATAATTATATAAAAAGATAAAATTAATCAATGAATTAGATTGAATTTATCTTTTGAATAATTTGTTGTTACTGAATTGTTTCGCTATTAAATTATAGTTTCAAAAAATTAATAAAATAAACACAATAAATTACTTATATTCATCCAAAATTCATTTTAATGATGAGAGTTTTATAAAGGTAAGGATATGCCCCAGTACTTAAGAATAGCTGAGAAAATCTATCAAAATGTTAAAGAGAAAAAAGGCTTTACAGATGAGCCTATGGAGGACCTTAACAATTTGATGATTGAACTCAGACATGAGCTTAAGGGGACAAAGCTTAAGCTTTTATACAATTACATTGATTTTGCTGACTTACTGATTAAACCCTTACAGGAATCTAAAATTAAATTGGATTTAAGCCTTATTCCAAAGAGTAAAAATACACAAGAATTTGTGCTGTGGCTTGCAGGTTTTATTGAAAGAATTACTACAGGCGGGCAAGAAAAATTACCGCCAATTCAGACTAAAGTTGCTTTACCTAACTACGCCTATGAAGAAATACATTCGTCTCCAGTAAAACCAGTCAATAATGGAGAAGAAATTATTGAATATTTTAAGAAAAAAGAAAGTTAAATAGTGGCATATAAAAAAAGCCTATTTCCGAGGGCCAATCGGAAATAGGCTCTTAGTTTTTGGACCAAAAGAGAATGTTATAAAAACAACTTATCTTCCATTCCATGCATCTTTAATTGCTTGTTTAGCATGTTCCCATTTTAAACGAGATTCAGCTTTGAGTTCTTCCCATTTTTGTTCCAAACCGCCTTCGACATCTTCAAATTGAGTGCCTTGTTCCGATTCAGCACGTGCACGATGACCTAATTCATAGGCTGTCGAAAAGTCTCGGTCATAATCGAGATCGGGAGTAGTAAGCTGAGCTTCTTGATAATAAGGACGAGTAAGGTAACTTTCGCGCCAATAAGTGTCAGAATAATTATGGTCGCCGGCTGGCAGTCGTGCGTGATCGCTATTTTGATCTGTCATCAGTTTTTCCTCATCTATTATTTAATTTTATGCTTATGGTAAATTTAGGAAGGTGAGGGCACCTTCCTAAATAAAATGAATGACCGCATCAAATGACATTTAAGTCAGCATCGGATTAGCGTTGCTGATTATTGTTATTTGAGTTTTGTTGGCCTGAATCTTTTTGATTCGAGCCTTGTTGTTGGCGGCGATTGTCATTTTGCTGTTGTTGCTGATTGTTTTGTTGCTGTTGATTGCCGTTTGGCTGTTGCTGATTGTTGCGGTTGTCATTTTGCTGTTGTTGTTGCTGTTGATTATCGCGTTGATTGCTTTGATTATTAGTAGTGCTCATCTTTAATTACCTCATATCATTTATGATGTGTGTTTTATCTGAGAGCTTCAGATAGGTTTATTAAAACATGAAAATTTTTAATGTGTAGCCTTCGGGTGTTACCCTATATTTAACTGTAAATTTAAAAATTAAATAAAACCTTGATTTCTATAAAATGTAACTTTTATCAGTAAACATAATTAATATGAAGATAGATAAAATTACACTTGTGCAAAATGGTGTTAAATAAATGCAATGGTCATTTCTAAATGTGTATATGTTATCTTTTATTAAAATGAATTTATTTTTTATTATCTAATATTATGTATTCTATATCTTTAGAAATGCAATAAATAAGTTGTCTAATTTTAAGGCATGCTGGTCCTTTAAATAGCCGTCTAAAGTTATAAAAATTATTTTTATAATAAATAGAATAAAAAAAGGTGCCTACAGGTTTTTCTTTAGTCTCAGAACCTCCTTTTTTTAAGAGGCCTGTGCAGGCAATATAAAGATCGGCATGTAGGAGTTCTTTGCCTTTTTTGATCATTTCCACAGTGACTTCCATCGATTCAGGTGTATATTTTTCAATAAGTTCAGGTGCGATATGAAGTGTATTTTCTTTGACACGTAAGTCATAGCTGACTAAGCTTCCAATAAGAATATCACCTGAATAGGGACTTAAAGAGAAGCGATAAGCTAAATAGCCCGCCGAAGCACTTTCAAAAAGTGCAATTTTAATTTTTTCTTGTGCGAGTAATTTGCAACATGAATTAAACATTGGTTTTCTCCTTAAAACTCTTTTTAATTTAGTTATAAGATTATTTTTAATTTATTTTTGTTAAGTTTTTAAACTTTATGATTTTTAAAGTAACTTAAATGTAATTAAAATTTATTATTTATATATTTTTTATAAAAACAGATGCTTAAATAATTCTAAAGGTGAGAATGTAATTTTATGTTATTTTTTATCTGGTTGAAATTTAACGCTTTTAAAATTATAGGTTATTTCTTAATAACGTAATATAACAAAGATAGGCTGGGATTATAGTTTAGCTGAAGTATGGTAATTTATATCTCACTAAAGGAGAATAGAAATGCCTGTTGTAGTGAAAGAAAGATTATTAGACTTATTACAAGATAATCAACAAAACTATTACGAATTATTTGTTTTTTTCCTTGATCCTGATATTTCTAGTTTTGAAAAAGAAAAGAAAGCACGAGATTTTCTTAATAAAGAAATTGATAAAATAGATCAAAAGGAAATTGATTTTCCTGCAACTATAAATACAGTTAAACAATGGTGTGAAAACGATAATAAACAAAATTGTGAATTATTTCAGACTTACCTAAACCGTAGACAAAACGGGGGTGAGAGAGAGTATTTTAAGAATGTTGGTCAGGCATTCGAATTTTTAATTAAGGTTTCCCCAACTAAAAAAGTAGATGGTGCATGGCTATATAGTTCAGTTCACTACTGGAATGATCCGGTTTTTCATGACCTCATTATTACTTATTTGGAAGAGCTGGGACTAGGTGAGCCGAAAGCCAACCATGTCTGTATTTATGATGACTTACTACGTAGTCTCGGACTCGATAGTTTTGATCTGCTATTAGAAGATGAATATTATCATAATGCCGTGATTCAGCTGGCACTTGGTTATGCTCCACCTGAGTTCATTCCTGAAATTGTCGGCTTTAATTTAGGTTATGAGCAACTGCCACTGCATCTACTCATCAGTAATTATGAGCTTGCCGAACTAGGCATCGATTCTAAATATTTTAATTTGCACATTACTATCGATAACATTGATAACGGGCATGCAGATAAAGCAATTAAAGTTATAGAAAATATTTACGATAAATACAGAGATAAAGAACTTTTCTTTAATAAATTGAAGCGCGGTTTTGCGCTTAATGGCCATGGTGTTTCGTCTTCAAAAATTATTAAAAATTTAAATCTTGAAGATTTAGTCCTTAAAATTTTAAAAAGAAAAGCGCTCGTGGGTCAGCTCATTCATAACGAAACTAGACAGTTTGGATGTAAAACGATTAACCAATGGTTATCAAATCCAGAAGACGTTAAAGGGCTAGTTACACATCTTATTGATCACAAGTGGATTAAATTTAATACCGACCCTGAACAGAGTGTGTTCTGGCGAATGATTAATGAAGAAAATGGAAAAATGTTTGGGGTATTTAACCCTGTAGAACGTCAAATTATTCATGACTGGATTGCTGGTAGTGACCATTCTTCTAACTTCTTGGCCTATAGCAGGGAATTAAAGAATAGCCAGCGTATTCAAGATTATCTCTTTAGTTATATTTCCGATGGCGAACTGGATGCACTCCAAGAGCGTGTTCAGAAATCACATGATCTTGCTATAAAAATATGCAAGCTGACTCCGTTTTTGGCCCCAGATTCACATCATAAAAGCATTGGACTTTGGAGCACTCGTAAATACGTCGAACTCCTTTTTCCATATTTAAGTTCCTTTAACAAAACTAACTCTTGAAGTTTTTTAACTCACCCCACGTTTAACTTTAAAAACATAGGTAATAAACATGACTGATAATGTTAAATCAACAAATAAAACAAGTGAAATGGCTGGTGCTGACGCTGCAAATAAAGCCAATACTACCCAAAAAACTGAACAGTTAGACTCAGTCAGAGACGATGCAACCAATGAAGCATTAACCACAAACCAAGGCGTTAAAATTGCTGATAACCAGAATAGTTTAAGAGCAGGTATTCGCGGTTCGACGCTATTAGAAGACTTTATTTTAAGAGAGAAGATTACTCATTTTGACCATGAACGTATTCCTGAGCGTATCGTGCATGCGCGCGGTGTAGGTGCGCACGGTTACTTTCAAGCTTATGAAGGAAATGAGCGCTTAACTAAAGCGGGATTTTTAACTGATCCAAGTATTCAAACACCAATTTTTGTACGTTTCTCAACAGTGCAGGGACCACGTGGCTCTGCTGACACCGTTCGTGATATTCGTGGTTTTGCGATTAAATTTTATACCCAAGAAGGTAATTTCGATTTAGTCGGCAATAATGCACCAGTATTTTTTGTACAAGATGGTATTAAATTTCCAGACTTTGTTCATGCGGTAAAACCTGAACCAGATACAGAAATGCCAACAGGGGCAACTGCCCATGATACTTTCTGGGATTTTGTGTCTTTAGTTCCTGAGTCAGCACATGCAGTAATTTGGGCAATGTCGGACCGTGCTATTCCACGTAATCTACGCTCAATTCAAGGCTTTGGTGTTCATACATTCCGTCTTATTAATGCCCAAGGTAAATCACATTTTGTAAAATTCCACTGGACACCTAAACAAGGTTTAAGTGCTTTAGTGTGGGATGAAGCTCAAAAGCTTGCAGGTAAAGATCCAGATTTCCATCGCCGAGATCTTTATGAAGCGATTGAGAATGGGGTTTATCCTGAATGGGAATTGGGTGTACAAATTGTCGAAGAAGAAGATGAAATGAACTTTGACTTCGATTTATTAGACCCAACCAAAATTATTCCTGAAGAGTTGGTTCCAGTGACTCCAATCGGCCGATTTGTTTTAAATAGAAATGTAGATAATTTCTTTGCAGAAACAGAGCAGGTGGCTTTCTGTCCGGGACACATCGTGCCAGGAATTGATTTTACAAATGACCCACTTTTACAAGCACGCCTATTTTCGTACACCGATACACAGTTAAGTCGTTTGGGTGGACCGAACTTCCACCAAATTCCGATCAATAAACCAGTATGCCCATTCCATAACAATCAACGTGATGGTATCCACCAACATACGATTCACAAAGGGCAGGCTTCCTATCAACCAAACTCAATTGATAATGATTGGCCAGCAGAAACACCACCTGCTGCTTCAAATGGTGGTTTTGAAAGCTATCCTGAACAAATTAGCGGACACAAACTTCGTCAAAGAAGTGAAACCTTTTCCGATCATTTTTCACAACCGCGCCTTTACTATAAGAGCCTTGCGCCTCATGAGCAAAAGCATGTGGTCGATGCCTATACTTTTGAACTAAGTAAAGTGCAACGAAAACACATTCGTGAGCGCCAAGTTCAACAAATTTTGGCAAATATTGATCTCGACTTAGCTCGACAAGTAGGCGCTAATTTAGGAATTGAAGTTCCTGATTTGACTCTAGATTATAAGAAAACCGCAGTTGAAAAATCGGCTAAATTATCTTTCTTGGCTTTCCCACCAGAAGATATTCAAGGCCGAAAAGTTGCTGTACTAATTCATAACCTTGTGAAGTCAGATACCCTTGAAGCTATTAAAAATTGGGCGATTAAAGAAGGTGCGGTTGTTCATTTACTAGCGCCGAGCTTGGCTCCAGTAAAAGACCATAAAGACAACATTATTGTGGCTGATGGTATGCAAATGGCTGAACCTTCAATTGCTTATGATGCGGTGATTATTCCTGATGGCGATAACTTAAATGCTGTCCTGCAAGATGGCGTAGCGCGCCATTATGTACTCGAAGCTTATAAGCATTTAAAACCAATTGCGTTTTTAGGTAATAAATCTGATTTGCTTGAACCGCTAGGTTTAGTTGCCGATGAGGGTACTTTAGTTGAAGATGAATTCCAGGCTATTGCTGAAAAATTCAAAAAACTGATTATGGCCCATCGTGTTTGGTCACGAGAACAAATAGCCGCTCAGGTACCAGCTTAATAAACAAAAAAAGCCCTGAAAGATTTATCTTTCAGGGCTTTTTTATATCTTAGGGATTAACCATTTACGATTTGACCACCGTTTACATGAATCACCTGACCTGTAATATAACTTGCATCATCTGAAGCAAGGAAAAGATAAGCAGGTGCAACTTCACTTGGTTGTCCCATTCTTCCCATTGGTGTGTCTTTACCAAATTCCTTAACGGTTTCTGCATCGAAACTGCTTGGAATTAAGGGGGTCCAGATTGGACCTGGTGCAACACCATTCACCCGAATTCCTTTTTTCTGCTTCATTAAATTGTTTGATAAGCTACGTGTGAAAGTCGTAATCGCACCTTTGGTACTTGCATAATCAATAAGCTCATCATGGCCTTGATAACTGGTAATACTAGTCGTATTAATAATACTGTCGCCTTCTTCCATATAAGGAATAGCTTCTTTAGTAAGATAAAACATTGGAAAAATATTAGTTTTAAATGTCTTTTCTAATTGCTCATTACTAATACTTTCAATTTCCTTTTGTTGATATTGCACGCCAGCATTATTCACTAAAATATTAATTTTTCCATAATGTTGTAGAACTTTATCAATATCGAGTTTTGCAACATCTGGGTCAGAAATATCACCTTTTAATAAAAGACAATGTTGTCCTTCTCTTTCAACGAGTTGTTTAGTGATTTCGGCATCCTCATCTTCTTCAAGATAAAGGATTGCAATATCGGCACCTTCACGGGCAAACAATACTGCGACAGAACGACCTATACCGCTATCGCCACCACTAATAACGGCAACTTTATCTTTTAACTTATCGCTACCTTTATGGGAGCTTTTTATAATCTCAGGTTCAGGATGCATTTTTTCCTGATCGCCTGGTTGATGAGATTGAACTTGTGCAGGTGCGGATGTTGGATACTGATTTGTTGAGTTTTCCATACTTTAAATACCTCGGTTAAATATCTAATTTATAAATAGTGCGCTGTTACTACGTAAATATGAGTAAAATGAATTTTTTAATAAGTTGCCTTTGTTATTTTATTTATAAGGATGTAAAAAAATATTTTATATTTAAAAGTTAAATAATATCCATTAATTTAATTTTGTTCTTATCAATCATACTTTCAATAATAGATCTATTGCCTGTATCTTGTAGCCAATTTTCAATAGGTATATTGTTGGATAAGTCCAAAATTTCTTTAATAATTTTTTTAGCACCTTCAATATTTTTTGTCTCTTTATTATTTTTAATAATGATATTATCAAGCAATAACTTTATATCTTCTTGCTCTATATTCTTTGACTTAATAATATATAAATCTCTTTGGAATGGATGGCTTGCATGCGGAGGATCTAATCTATAGCTCCATTCTTGGTCATAATTTTGCCATGAATTCTTAGACTTAATATGGCCGAGTAAAATTTCTGGAATAGAAATATGGATGTATTGTAGTGTTGACTCTTGATATTCTAATTGCATGGCTAAACTACTCAAATTGCCTTATTAAAACTAGTTTTAAATATTCATATTAATCTCTCAAGTAAATTCATTTTGAAAATGTAATGATATATATTATTGTTTTTTATTGAAAATAAGTGTTTTACTCTGTGTTTGTTTAAGTGAGTATGTTTCATTATTTTACTTTTTGTTTATAGTTAAGCTGTTTTGTTGTTTGTATAGATATTTTAAATCTGTTTGTAAAAATATATTGTAATGTGCAGTTAAGTAATAATAAGTGAGCTAATTATTTAAAAAGTAAAATGTGAGAAAAGTTGGAATGTATAAATCTTTATTTAAATAATGAAGTTATAAAATTTTTAATCTTTCATTTTATATACATTTAAATTGATTGATACAGAGCATCGGTAGGAAAATATTATAGATCTTCTATCTTTATTAAATCCGTTAATCAAAAGCGGTAGTGACTATAATTAAATATAGGAAGATATAACTATGGCTAATACTAGATATGAAGATGATGATAACAATAGTACAGGTACTTCAAATCGTGGATTTGCAAGTATGGATCCTGAAAGAGTTAGAGAAATAGCCAGCAAAGGTGGGCGAGCAGCCCATGCCAGTGGTAATGCGCATGAATTTACTTCTGAAGAAGCTCGTGAAGCTGGTCGAGCAGCGCATGCAAGCGGTAATGCACATGAATTTACATCTGAGGAAGCTCGTGAAGCGGGTGCCTTAAGCCATAGAAATGGTGGTCGCGGTCGTAGCCGCGATGATGACGACGATGACGATGATCGCGGTAGCCGTTCAGGTGGCCGAGGACGTGGCCGCAGCCGTGATGACGATGATGATGACGATCGCGGTAGCCGCTCAGGTGGTCGAGGCCGAGGTCGTAGCCGTGATGATGACGACGATGATGACGATCGCGGTAGCCGTTCAGGCGGCCGAGGACGCGGTCGCAGTCGTGATGATGACGACGATGATGACGATCGCGGTAGCCATTCAGGTGGCCGAGGTCGCGGTCGTAGCCGTGATGACGATGATGATGACGATCGCGGTAGCCGTTCAGGTGGCCGAGGCCGAGGTCGTAGCCGTGATGACGATGATGATGATCGCGGTAGCCGTTCAGGTGGCCGAGGTCGTAGCCGTGATGACGATGATGATGACGATCGCGGTAGCCGTTCAGGTGGTCGAGGTCGTGGCCGCAGCCGTGATGACGATGATGATGACGATCGCGGCAGCCGCTCAGGTGGTCGAGGCCGTGGCCGCAGTCGTGATGACGATGATGATGACGATCGCGGTAGCCGCTCAGGTGGTCGAGGCCGTGGCCGCAGTCGTGATGACGATGATGACGATCGTGGCCGCTCAGGTGGCCGAGGACGCGGTCGCAGCCGTGACGACGACGATGATGACGATCGCGGTAGCCGCTCAGGTGGCCGAGGCCGAGGCCGCAGTCGTGATGACGATGATGATGACGATCGTGGCAGCCGTTCAGGTGGCCGAGGCCGCGGTCGCAGCCGTGACGACGACGACGATGACGATCGCGGTAGCCGCTCAGGTGGTCGAGGCCGTGGGCGCAGCCGTGACGACGATGATGATGACGATCGCGGTAGCCGTTCTAGCGGACGAGGTCGTGGTCGCAGCCGTGACGACGACGATTATGACGGTCGTGGACAAAACTCTCGTAATCAAAAACGTGATGCCTCTGGACGTTTTACGTCTTAAGCATAATGTTTTAAAAACGAAGGAGGCTTTTGCCTCCTTCGTTTTTTAATTTATTTACTTTACTGTGGGAGCAGTTGTAGTCCTTTTACAATATCAATGTACTCAGAACCGTTTAACCAAAAAGATTTTTTTAAAAATAGTGTCGTCATAATACTTTCGGCTGCTTCGCTATCCGGATTTTCACAGAATAATCCGTAGCTTTCACCTAAAACCGCATCATTTTCAATCAGGCGGATATAGTAAGCATGTTGCTCATTTGCATAACCTAAAACCGCATCACGTTGATTTTTCATTTCGCATGTCTCCATACCAAAAAACTGAATTTAACCAGAATGTTAAGTGTTCAGAATCTCATTTGATAAAAATCAAAAAACAGTCAGCAATAATGACTATCTCGAAATAGGTTTTGATTTTCTTCAAATTGCCATTTTGATTAAAACATCCCTGTTAAAAGCAAAATGGATTAAAATCTGATCATGAGATTTATTGTTATGCAAAAAAAATATTTCGTCAACTTGAAAATGTAACTTTTTCAAGTTACATTGTTTGTGTAGGATTTGAACAGTGAAAAGGGAGGCAATATGCCAAAGAAGAAAGAGTTCGAGCATGGCGGTGTACGAGAAAATGCCGGACGTAAAGCACAGTTCAATGAACCCACCAAAGTCATTCGTGTTCCCGAGTCTCAAGTTAACTTTATCAAAAATTGGTTACTGAATAATGTCAAAACCAATAATTTAACCGACTTTAACTCAAAACTTAATGTTCAACAGGTCCACCCGAATAACGATAAAATTTACCACATTCCTTTGGCAACAGAACGTGTTGCGGCAGGTTTTCCTTCGCCTGCACAAGATGATATTGAGCAAGCACTCGATTTAAATGAATATTTAATTAGAAATGAAAATGCCACGTTTATTGTCAAAGCCAACTCTTTGTCCATGTTAGATGCTGGAATTGATATTAATGATCCGCTTATTGTGGACCGTAGTATTCCCGCTAAATCGGGTGATATTGTGATTGCACTCATCGACAATGATTTCACTGTTAAGCGCTTAATGATTGATAGTCAATTTCAGCCACCTAAAGTTTGGCTAAAAGCTGAAAATCCTGATTATCAGAATATTTATATTGAAGAGGGGCAAGAACTGGTGATTTGGGGAGTGGTGACTTATAACCTCAAACGAATGAGATAAATTTTTCTTATATTTATTATTTAAGTTACTGAACCGAAAAGTGAGTCAGTAACTTTTGTTAAATGAGTTTTAAATTTGCCCAATCAATAAACATGTAGCAATAACGACCATCAAACCACCTGAAAAACGGCCAACTAATTGTGCTGCTTGTGGTCTGGTTTTTAAAATAGCCTCTGAACCATAACCTACCATTAAGTAAATAATCGCGCAGCTAATCATGTGTACAACACCAAAGGCAAGAATTTGTGTCGTCACTGACCATGAAGCAGTAGTGTCAATAAATTGAGGAAGCAGGGCTAAAAAGAGCAAAAAAACTTTCGGGTTTAAGCCACTCACGTAAACGCCTTTGGTTGCCCAGCTCAACCATGACTGAGCTTTTTCAGAACCAGATTTGTTCGGAGTAGGAGGGGTAAGTAATAAGTTTATTCCCATCCATAACAAATAAGCAGAACCTGCAATGGTTAGGATCATGAGTGCAGTTGGATTATTTGCTACAAGCAGCCCAACACCAGCCGCTACTAATAAAATCGTAATAAAGTGCCCAAATAGCATACCTGCGACAGCGGGTACGACGACTTTGCCCTTAATTCCTGCCGAAATGGCATATGCCCAGTCTGCCCCTGGCGTAATAATAAAAAGAATGGAGACACTCCAAAATGCAATAAAAATGTTAAAAGCCATATGCTTATCTCGGCAAACTATTTTCCAAAGGTTTCGCTCGTGGTTTAGAAAAAATCCCTATTTATTCGAGCTTGTTGAAAATAATATGCTCATGTATTTAGAATGTGCTTTTAAATGTTTGCTCATATCACACTCATTTGGGGTAAATTTTTCTAAATGGATCGCACAGATAAAAAGATTCTTGCTGAATTGCAATTAAATGGCCGATTATCTATTACTGAATTGGCAGAAAAAGTAGGCTTGAGCATTTCACCTTGTCATAGACGAGTGAAGGCTTTAGAAGAATCGGGAGCCATCAAAGGCTATCGGGCAGAACTCGACCCAAACTTAGTGGGATTTGAATTTTCAGCGATTGTTTTTATTACGCTTAAAGAAGGTGATAAACAGGCAGTCGAGAAGTTTGAAAATGCCGTAATTGATATCCCGCAAATTATTCAGGCGCAGCGCTTATTTGGTGAACCAGATTACTTGTTGCATGTGGTCGCTAAAGATTTGCCTGCTTTTCAGCGGTTGTATGATGAAAAATTATCTGCTATTCCAAGTGTGCAACGACTCATCTCAACCATTGTGATGAAAGATGTAGTCCCTGAACGTTTATTTCCGATTGGCTAAAATCATCAGGGGTAAAAAAAGAAGCTTTAAAGCTTCTTTTTTAGTTGGTATAGAATTTTAAGCATCAAGAGTTTTACACAAAGAGCAGATCGTACCGTTATGTTTATGAGAGAACATAATATCTGGGCGTTCGTAACCTTGTTCACATACGCGGCAGTGGTAAACCGTTGCAACTGGTGTGCCTTCAGCATCGTAACGTGGTTCTTTAATGCCGTCATCGTGTGACTTGATGTAGTATTTTCCTTTGGTTAATAAGCCCATGACTGGAGTTAATACGAAGGCAAGCACAAGTGCGATAAGCGGTGAGTAAGGCGCCAAGAAACTACCAAGTAAACCGAAGAATGCTGCAATTGATAAGCCTGCTGATACAAGGAATGCAACCATACCGACAGGGTTCACGTTGTATAGCATGTCACGGCGATATTCTGGTTCTTTCGGTGAAAGTTTTAAAACATATTTGTTGATTGAAATGTCTGTTGCAACGACTACAACCCAAGCAATCGCAAAGTTTGAATAGAACCCTAAGATTTTACCCAATACCGCAAACATGTTGCCTTCCATTAAAGCAAGCGCAATTGCCAAGTTCACCATCACAAAGACAATACGACCCGGATAATGTTTGCTAATACGTGTGTAGGCACTTGTCCATGCAAGGGAACCAGAGTAAGCATTGGTCACATTAATTTTAATTTGAGAAATGACCACCAAAATCACTGCAAGTGTTAAAGCTGCCCAGCCCGGAAGCATGTCATGAAACGCTGCATTAAACTGTTGAACAGGTTCAGTACTGTTTACGCCCGGTATTTTAGTGAGTAAATAGAAACCTAAAAATGCCCCAATAATTTGTTTGATTGCCCCTAAAATCACCCAACCCGGACCCGCTGAAATAACGGCTGCCCACCATGCTTTGCTATTTTCTTTTGTTTTTGCAGGCATGAAGCGTAAGTAATCAATTTGCTCACCAATTTGCATGATGAGCGATAAACAAATACCAGCACCTAACATGATCGCGGCCATGTCTACGGTTGCAAAACCTTCTTTACCTGTAAAAGTAGCAAATTGGCTAACTAAGGTTGGTTCTTGATAAATCAGGTAGGCCACAGGACCAATCATCAGAATGAGCCAAAGTGGGGTAGTCCAGACTTGTAATTTACTCAAGGCTTTCATGCCGTAAATCACCAGCGGTATGACCATAACGGTTGAGATGAGGTAACCAGCCCAAAGCGGAATGCCTAAACCGAGTAGTAACCCTTGCGCCATGATTGAACCTTCAAGGGCAAAGAAAATAAATGTGAAACTGGCGAAAATGATACTAGTAAGAACTGATCCGATATAACCAAAACCTGCACCGCGGGTAATCAAGTCAAGGTCGATGTTATAGCGCGCTGCGTAGTAGGCTAAAGGAATGCCGGTTAAGAAGATAATAATCGCTGCAAATAAAATGGAGAAAACAGCATTGGTTGTTCCGTAAGACATACCAATACTGGCACCAATAGAAAAGTCAGCAAGATAGGCAATACCACCAAGTGCAGTAATAGCGACAACTTTGGGACTCCAGCGCCGAAAGCTGTGTGGAGCATAACGTAAAGTATAATCTTCTAAGGTTTCATTCACTGCTTTTTGTGAATCTGTACCTTGCACAGTGTCCAGATTTGGATGTTCAGATACACTCATAACATCAATCTCCCAATCATTTTCGGTCAATCAACACAAATATTGATCATTGTTTTTTGATGGTTTTGAGTGTGTGATTTTTGGGAAAAATTGAAAATACGTTATTTTGCGTATATGTGCGTATTTGAGAAAATCGCCATGATAAATGACTTTTGGCATAAGGATTGCTGGGTTTAATGCAGCCCCATCCAAAACATGAGTGTTATGCCAGATTCTTCACGCCCCCAACAAGCGCCACAACGTGTGATCAAAACACGCCGTGAATATAATATTTGGGTGGCCGATGAAAGTATCGAAGATTATGCGCTCCGCTATGCACCTACCTCAGTGAGAAAATGGTCACCTTGGACCGTTACTAATACCGCAATTTCAACCGTTAGCTTTTTGGCTATGGAAGCCATTGGGGCAACCATGCTTTGGCAGTATGGCTTTAGCAATGCAGTCTGGGCAGCAATTGTCGTATGTACCATCATATTCTTAACCAGTTGGCCCATTAGTTACTACGCCGCAAAATATAATGTAGACGTCGATTTGCTTACTCGTGGTGCAGGTTTTGGCTACATTGGCTCGACCATTACATCTCTAATTTATGCCAGCTTTACCTTTATTTTGCTTGCGTTTGAAGCCGCAATTATGGCGATGGCACTTGAGCTGGCTTTAGGCATTCCGCAAGTTATTGGTTATTTAATTTCTGCCTTAGTGATTTTGCCTTTAGTGGTCAAAGGCATTGGTTTTATTAATAAAGTTCAGGCAATCACTCAGCCAATCTGGCTCTTGTTTCTGTTATTGCCGTGGTTTTTTGTACTTTGGAAACAACCACAAATTTTAAGTAGTAGCCTGCATTTTGTTGGTGCGGTTTCAAATTCAACCGATTTTAATCTGTATTACTTTGGTGCGGCGTGCACTCTTATTTTTTCATTTGTGATCCAAATTGGGGAGCAAGCCGACTATTTACGTTTTTTACCCCAACAAGAAAAAAACAGAACTGCATGGCGTTTTGCTGTTTTTTTAGGTGGACCATCTTGGATTATTTTCGGTTTTCTAAAAGTTTTGATGGGCATGCTGCTGATGGTTTTGGCTTTTCAGCTGTTTATTCCTGTCTCTGAACTAGACAATCCGACTTATCTATATTGGGTTGCCTATCAACAATTTATTCCAAACCCTCAGCTTGCATTAATCCTGACTTTAGCACTGGTTTGCTTGGCGCAAATTAAAATTAATATGACCAATGCCTATGCTGGTTCACTGGCATGGTCAAACTTTTTTGCCCGTTTAACTCACAGCCATCCGGGACGAATTGTCTGGCTTCTTTTTAACGTTTTTATCGCCATTGTTTTGATGGAAATGGGAATTAGCCATGCGGTTGAACGCATTTTGGGGCTATATAGCAATATCGCTTTGGCATGGATTGGTGCCGTTGTTGCCGATTTAATTATCTGTAAACCTTTAGGTTTAAGCCCAAAGGGAATTGAATTTCGCCGTGCTTATTTATATGACATTAACCCCGTAGGTGTGGGTGCTTTACTGATTGCCTCAGTGTTATCGATGCTCAGTTATTTGGGCTTTTTCGGATTGATGGCCAAAGGTTTAGCAAGTTTTATTGCTTTGGGGAGTGCGGTGTTATGTGTTCCTGTTATTGCTTACTTAACCAAAGGCAAATATTACATCGCACGCCAGCCTGAAAAAATTCAGGCGACTTCGGTTGCAAACTGTGTCGTGTGTGAACGGGACTATGAACTTGCCGATATGGCCGGCTGTCCAGCCTATAATGGTACGATTTGCTCTCTATGCTGTTCACTTGAAGCACGCTGCCACGATTTATGTAAACCCGATGCACGCTGGTCAGTACAACTCAAAAAAGCCATCTGGCACTATTTACCAGAACGTTGGGCCAGCCGTTTAAATAGCAGGGTCAGTTTATATTTATTACTGACTTTAGGGCTGTCGATCGTTCTAGCTGTGAGTTTAAGTCTGGTTTATATCCAAGAAAAAACCTACTTAGAAACGATTAATGCCGCAGCCGTTCCTCAGCTATTTACCTTGTTTGTCAAAATTTATACCATTTTATTTTTATTAATGAGTGTTGCTGCATGGTGGTTAGTGTTAAACGATGAAAGCCGTCGTAATGCCGAAATCGAGACACACCAACAAACAGCATTATTGATTGATGAAATTGCTGCCCATGAAGTCACTTCAAAAGATCTGCAAGATGCCAGAATTTCAGCAGAGCGAGCAAATGATGCAAAAAGCCGTTATGTCATTGGCATTAGTCACGAACTAAGAACACCTCTAAATAGTATTTTGGGCTATAGCCAATTGCTTCAAAAACAAGAACAGCTTTCAGAACAAGGCAAAATGGCGCTCGGTGTGATTAGCCGTAGTGGGCAGCATTTGACTTCACTGATTGACGGTTTACTAGATTTAGCACGGATTGAAACGGGCAAAATTTCTTTAAATGTGGTGGATGTGCATTTTCCAAATTTTATAGAACAGATTATTCAAATGTTTCAGCCACAGTTTGAACAGAAGAATTTACAGTTTGTTTATGAAATTGGAGATAACCTGCCGCACTATGTGCGTACCGACAAAAAACGCTTAGAACAAGTGCTCATCAATTTATTGGGCAATGCTTTAAAGTTTACCACGAGCGGCACAATTACTTTGAAGGTTGAGTACCGTTTTCAAACGGCTTACTTTGAAATTAGAGATACGGGTTGTGGTATTGCCGAGGCAGATTTAGAGCGAATCTTTAATCCGTTTGAACGGGGCAGTAATGTGGTTCAAGGCGGATTTACCGGAACAGGGCTAGGCCTACCCATTGTAAAATTGTTGGTCGATTTACTCGGCGGACAGCTATCTGTGACTAGTCAGCTCAATCAGGGTTCACAATTTAAGATTAAGTTTTACTTACCTTCAAAAGAAGTAGTTCATCCAATTTCTAATGTTTACTCCAACCAGATCACAGGTTATCAAGGCGAGCGAAAACGAATTTTAGTTGTCGATAATGAAGCGGTGGATCGAGGTTTAGTCGCTAATTTTCTCAAACCTTTAGGATTTATGATTGAAGAAGCCGAGTCGGGCATTGACTGTTTAAGACGAGTACCTATTTTTCAACCTAACCTGATTTTGATGGATTTAAATATGCCTTTGATGGGCGGTTGGGAAACTGCGCGATTATTGCGTCAGAATAATATTACCAATGTGCCGATCTTAATTATTTCAGCGAATGCAGGCGAGCGTGAAGTCAATCCACAAGATGCCGTCTTAAGTGAAGACTTTATGCTAAAACCAATCGACCTGAATTTGTTGCTGAGTAAAATTGGAGACAAATTAGGTTTACTATGGATTGATTCCAAATCAGATGCACTACTTGAAAATAATGAGGTTCAATCACTGGATGTAAAGGTATTTAAGCAGGAGCAAACCACTGTTCATACATCAATTACACAACCTGAAAATAATGATCTGCTCGATTTGCCGCAAAGCTTGCAACAATTAAATGATTTGATTGGGCAGGGTTACATTCGAGGAATTCAACAGACTTTAACGCAATGTCGTCAAAATTTTCCGGAGCATAACGAGTTATGGGAACAGCTTGAACAGGCTATTCAAAAGTTTGATTTAAAACACGCGCAACGATTAATTCAGGATAAGCAATGAGTACGCAACATGTTTCTTTTCAGCAAGCTTCGCCAAACGAGCAGGCTGTTATTCTGATTGTGGATGATGTGCCGGAAAATTTAGGCTTGCTACATGAAAGTCTGGATCAGGCAGGTTATCGCGTGCTTGTCACAACTGATGGGTTAAGTGCAATTGAAATAGCTCATCGATGCTTACCAGATATGATCTTGCTCGATGGCAATATGCCACATATGGACGGTTTTGAAAGTTGTATACAGCTTAAAGCGAGTCCAATTACGCAGTTTATTCCCGTCATTTTTATGACAGGTTTGTCTGAGACAGAACATATTGTGCGTGGTTTTCAGGTCGGTGGGGTAGACTATGTAACCAAGCCTCTGAATATTGAAGAAGTATTAGCAAGGGTAAAAACACATTTGGCACATGCCAAACTATTGCAGCAACAAAAACAGGTGATTGATGCAACGGAAACAGCCATTCTTGCGCTAGATGTTCACGGTAAAATTGTTTGGAAAACCCAAAAAGCCAGTGATTTACTGAATCAATATTTACCTGAATTAGAGGGTTTTGAAGCAGGTTTAAAAGCTTGGTTTTCAGACTTAGAAAATGAAAAAGACCCTAAAAAATTAACCAGCTGTTCTTATTCAACGCCATCCCAGCAATTACAGCTTTTATTGCTTACGCCGTGGGAAAGTGACCCAAGCGTGGCAAAAAATTATCTTATCCAGATAAAAACTTCTACACCAGCTTTGGAAATGAATGATATTTTGAAATATTGCCCACAGTTGACTCAACGTGAGGCAGAAGTCATGCACTGGTTATTGTTAGGCAAAACCAATAAAGATATTGCAGAAATTTTGGAGCTGAGCCCACGGACGGTGAACAAACATTTAGAGCATGTTTTTGAAAAACTTTGTGTTGAAAATCGAACTGCTGCGGTGGCGCATATTAATAGCTTGGTACAAGAGTTTCATTAAGTTCATTTAAAAATAGAGGCCCGTGTTGAGCCTCTATCATTTTTATTACTTCAAGTTCTGTTTAAAGAAACTGGTTAATTTATTAAATGGAATGAGATCGACCCGATCATATAAATCGACATGTCCAGCACCCTTAACGTAGTAAAGTTCTTTAGGTTGGCCTGCGAGTTTATAAGCTTCTTCACTAAACTCCTTTGAATGAGCTTGTTCACCGGTAATAAACAACATCGGACGTGGTGAAATCGTTTCAATGTCGTTAAATGGGTAGAAGTTTAAAAATTTGACATTACTGGTGAGCGTTGGGTGGGTTGTAAGCTCTCTCGATGAACCTTTAGGCGTATATTCTCCGCGTGGAGTACGATAAAAGTCGTAAAATTCACGTTGAATAGGGTGTGTATCTGCTGTTAGCTCATGCGTAGTTCCGCTGGTATATTTGGTTTCACCACCTTTAAACTCAACATAACGCTGTGCAGCGGCTTCTGCAATAATTTGTTTTCTTTGTTCTAGGGTTTGTGAGTGACGTAAGCCATTGCGGTTTGCTGCACCCATGTCGTACATACTTACAGTGGCAATAGCTTTTAAACGCGGATCAATTTTTGCTGCACTAATGACAAAACTCCCGCTTCCACAAATACCTAATACACCAATGTTATTACGGTCAATGAAAGATTGTGTTCCCAAATAATCTACAGCGGCACTAAACGCTTCTGCATAAATGTCTGGTGCTACAACATTTCTTGGTTGGCCCGCGCTTTCACCCCAAAATGATTGATCAATTGCTAAGGTCACAAAACCTTCTTCAGCCAGTTTTTGTGCATAAAGCATAGAGCTTTGCTCTTTTACAGCACCCATAGGGTGACCAATTACAATTGCAGAGGCTTTAGTCTTTTTATTCAGATTTTTGGGAATAACCAGATTGCCGACAATATCCATGTTGTATTGATTTTTAAAAGTCACTTTTTGAATAGTCACTTGCTGACTTTGATAAAAGTTATTCGCACCATTAGACATATCGGCCGCCATAGCTGAAGTTGAAGAAAATAGACAAATAGTTGCTGCACAAATTGCAGCCGCCGTATGGGTTTTAAGCTTTTTAAATAAGGGAGATGTACTCATAAATACCTCAATTTAAACAATGTGAATGGGTGAGTAGGTGCATGCTTATTCGATTTGGGAAATTGAAATTTTGATGTGTTGTTTTTGCTTGAATGCGTGGGGAATAGCATCAAGTTTCCCAAGAAAAATGAGGCCATTCGCGTAACCAATAGCTGAGTCTTTATAGAAAAAAGCTAGATTACCCCAAGGAGCATAATAGGTAAGATCACCCGCTTTTCCAGCATATCCATGAGGCGCGTTTTGTGTAGTTAGCTTGGTGGGTAGATCAGCTATTTTTTCAGTAGAGTCATAATCTTTAAGGATTAATGTCAAAGGAAGCTGTTTGGCAAAATCTTCAACAGTAGGTAACATGGCTAATGTGGCAAATAGCGGTTGCTGTGTTCCATCAATATCAATACGGATTTTCATCATCGATCCCCTTTGTTGATTTTTACCTTGAGGCTTTATTGCATAAGAAGCGGAAGTCACTGAGAACAAAACACAGAGGCTGACTAAGCCTTTAAAAAACTTATAACTAGCCATATCAACTCACCTCGCTTCTTTAAGAAAAAGCACATAAATGCAATGAAGCTATTTATTCTTTAACGTAAAGATATGAGTGGAATTTATTAATTTTTTACAATAATAAAATGACTCATAATAATCGCCTCAGTTTATTTAAATCTTCATATTTACTGCTTGATATGGATTTTAACGAATCTTCTTTTTAATAATTAGTCTAAAAAACAAACATGGACTTATGAGTAATATTCATGAATAGTTTTATCCTTTATAATGAGGTTGACTCCCCAATAAGAGATAAAGCAGATGATAAATAAAGAAAACTATAATGATCTTTATGCTTTTTTAATGGTGGCAAGAGAGGGTAGTTTTACTAAAGCCGCAGGGAAAATGGGAATTTCACAATCTGCGCTAAGCCATACGATTCGGGGTTTAGAAGAACGTTTGGGAATGTTACTCCTGACCAGAACTACACGTAGTGTTTCACCTACAGCAGCAGGCGAAAGGTTGAAACAAACGATTAGTGCTAGTTTTGACCAAATCGATAATGAATTATCCCTTTTAACTTCATTTCGAGACCAACCCGCTGGTACGGTTCGGATTAATGCTAGTAGCCATGCGATACGGGAAGTGCTGATTCCAAAACTTAAAAAGATTGCGGGTGATTACCCAGATGTGCAAGTTGAACTAACTGCCAATAGTGGGATGGTCGATATTGTGGCAGAGCGCTTTGATGCAGGCGTTCGTTTCGGAAGCCGCGTAGCTGATGGCATGATTGCAGTACGTATTAGTCCAGATGTCAAAATGGCGGTAATAGCAACACCAGCATATTTTGAACAATATGGAATTCCTAATACTCCTAAAGATTTAATCAATCATCAATGTATTGGCTATCGTTTAACGACCCAAGGCAGCGTGTATGCGTGGGAATTTGTGAAAGATGCTCAAGAAACAAAAGTTAAAATTCAGGGGAAATGGATATTTAATGAAAGTTATGAGATTGCACAAGCTGTTCGGGCTGGATTTGGACTAGCTTATATTCCAGAAGATTTGATTCGAGAAGATCTAAAAGAGGGGAAGCTGATTCAAGTTTTGGAAGAGTACAGTATCCAGTTTCCTGGATACCATTTGTACTATCCACATCGCAGACAACTTTCACCTGCGTTACGGTTGGTTATTGATGTGTTACGTGAGTAGCATTCTGCCATGTAACATAAGCAGTAATCGCGCCTAATAGCAAAATAGTTGCGCTCATATAGAACGTGGCGCTATAGCCATGTGAGTCATATAACAACCCACCTATAGTTGCACCTAAAGTAATTGCAAATTGAATAATCGCAACCATCAAACCACCACCAATTTCGGCATCATGATGTAGTGCTTGGGCAAGCCATGTATTCCATGCAACAGGTGCCGACGTTCCAATCAAGCCCCATAAACCCATCAATATGGCAACAAACCATAAATGCTCACCACCAAACACAAAAGCTCCAGCAATCACTGCCATGATGAATGGAATAAGAATCAGATAACGATAAATATGTTGGTGGAGGATTAAACTAATTACAAATGTACCCACTAAACCTGCTAAACCCAATATTAATAATAAAATGGATAGCATTGTCGCATCGACATGAGTAACGGTTTCTAGAAATGGGCGTAGATAGGTAAATAGCGCAAATTGGCCCATAAAGAGTAATAAAATTCCGGTCATCCCATAAAGTACAATTGGGCGTTTTAGTAAACCAAATGGATTTTTAGATTTCTCAACTGATAATATTGCAGGAAGAGAAGGCATACTTTTAAATTGCCAAATAAGTGCAACAATCGCGATGGGGACAATACAGAAAAAAGCACCACGCCAGCCAATAATTGAACCCAAAAAACTTCCTAATGGTGCTGCAATTGTGGTGGCTAAAGCATTTCCGCCATTTAATAAACCGAGAGCTTTAGGTACTGAAAGCGGAGGGACAAGTCGCATGACAATTGATGTCGACATTGCCCAAAAACCACCAATAACTACGCCTAAGATTGCACGACCCAACATAAACAAAGCCGCAGAATGGGCAAATGTAATGACTATCCCCGAGGCAATCATCAGTAGGGTGAGTAATAAAATGATATGACGTCGGTCCCATGCCTTAAATACACGGCTAATCGATAAGCTGGTCATCACAGCAAAAATACCAGAAATTGCGATTGCTTGACCTACTTGGCCTTCACTCATATTTAAATCTAATGAGATTGGGGTGAGTAAACTTACGGGCATGAACTCAGATGCAATTAATACTGCGCAGCAGAGCGACATTACAAAGACGGCACCCCAGGCAGGTGTTGAATGTTCATATGTGCTTTGCTCAATTTGATGAAAAGAAGGCATAAAAGTTCCAATCTCAAAACCATTGAATTTTCATAAATGAAATGAATAAAATCTGGTCGCAGAGCTTAACAGTAATGATTTGAGAGCATTAGACGCAGAATTAAGAATAGAATTATGAGTTTTATGCATGAATTGTATTTAAAAAGCATACAGACTAGCTGCTAAAAACAGGCTATTTTTTTACACTTAGATTTGTTCTTATAGATAAAGATTATACAAAGTCATTTCTAAATAAATATGAGTCGTAATACGAGGAATTCATTGTGGATATTCAACAAAAAGATGATACAAAACACGGCAGTTTTAGCTTACTTGATGGTGAAACCGTTGCAGGCGAAATGACTTATACATGGGCAGGCGAAAGCATGCTAATTATTGATGCCACAGATGTGAATGAAAATTATCGTGGACAAGGCGTAGGTCGCCAATTACTTGATGCTTTGGTGGCTTTCGTTCGTGAAAAAGACGTAAAAGTAATTCCGCTTTGCCCATATGCTAAATCGGTTTTTGATAAAGACCCAAGCATTGGCGATGTACTTAGAAAGTAAGTAATAGATTAAAATCATTTAATAAAAATCGGGCCTTGGTGTCCGATTTTTTATTGGCTTTATTATTCATCTTTGTTTTAGTGAATATGTTTTGAGCGGTTGTATTCAACTGATTTGAAGGTTTTCGATTGTCAGATCGAATTTATCAAACTTATAGAAAAGCTTATCTAATAAAAATAGTTTTAGACCAATTGGGAAAAAAATAAACTTGTTGCACAAATATTTAATGGCTGACGAAAGCTAAATATTTATAACGTTTTAATATTATTTTTTGGAATTTTCCTTGAACTGGCAGTATATCCATAGTGTGTTGCCGCAATTTTTCTCTGCAACTTTGACCACGCTGAAAATTTCAATTATCAGCATTATTTTGGCAATTATTGTTGGGCTGATTTGCAGCATTTTAATCACATATCGCGTGCGGGTGCTAAATAGAATTGCCCAGTTCTATATTGAGTTATCTCGAAATACCCCTTTATTAATTCAACTGTTCTTTTTGTATTACGGTTTGCCAAAGCTTGGCATCAAAATCGATGGTTTTGCTTGTGGTGTGATCGGACTGACCTTTTTAGGCGGAAGCTATATGGCCGAAGCCTTCCGAGCAGGTTTGCAGTCTGTTGCAAAAGGGCAGATTGATTCTGCAAAAAGTATTGGTCTACAACCGATTCAAATTTTTAGATATGTCATTTTTCCTCAAGCACTGGCTATTTCAATTCCAGCAATAGGGGCAAATTGTCTATTTCTAATTAAAGAAAGTTCTGTGGTCAGTGCCATTGCTGTCGTTGAACTGCTTTTTGTCACTAAAGACTTAATTGGCATGGACTATAAAACCACAGAAGCTTTGTTCTTACTCATCATGGCTTATCTCATTATTTTATTGCCCGTGTCTATTTTAACCAGCTATCTGGAGCACAGAAGTCGGAAGGTGAGCCATGGAACTTGATTATCTATTTCAAGCGAGTCACCTCGAACGTTTAATGTGGGGACTTTGGGCAACTGCAAAAATTGCATTTATTTCAGTGTTTTTCTCTGCAATTTTCGGCACAGTTTTCGGCGTCATCATGACTTCTAAAAATATAGTCGTTAAATCGCTGTGCCGTCTGTATTTAGAAGCCATTCGAATTATTCCAATTTTAGTTTTGCTGTTTGTGTTTTATTTCGGCTTTGCGACATGGTTTAACTGGCAATTTTCCGCAATGTGGGTGTGCGTTGTTGTATTTGTTTTATGGGGTACGGCTGAAATGGGCGATTTGGTCCGTGCAGCTATTACTTCAATTGATCAACATCAACGCGATTCGGCCTATGCGCTCGGACTAACTCATGTTCAAGCTTTGATCTACGTCATTTTTCCGCAAAGTTTAAAACGAGTAACACCAGGCGCGATTAATTTATTTACTCGAATGGTGAAAACCAGCTCTTTGGCAGTCCTGATTGGTGTGGTCGAGGTGATTAAAGTTGGCCAGCAAATTATTGAAAACTCGCTGTTGACCGTGCCGAGCGCTTCTCTTTGGATTTATGGCTTTATTTTTATTTTGTATTTTCTGATTTGCTATCCCTTATCTCGTTTGGCGGCACATTTAGAAAAGGTCTGGGAGTAGTTATGCCTTTGTTATCGATACAACAATTACAGAAATCATTTGCACAAAGTCATATTTTACAGGGCATTGATCTGGATGTAGAACAAGGAGAAGTGGTTGTTATTTTAGGTCCATCGGGCTGCGGTAAAAGTACCTTATTGCGCTGTATTAACGGCTTAGAACCGATTCAGGGTGGCGAAATCCGTTTAACCGGTTCAGGTGTGCTCGGTAAAGATGTGGACTGGACTAATGCTCGTCAAAAAATTGGCATGGTTTTTCAGAACTATGAGCTATTTGGGCATATGAACGTCATTGACAATATTTTGCTTGGACCACTTAAAGTACAAAAACGCCACCGTGATGAAGCTGAACAAGTAGCAGATGAGTTGCTAAAGCGCGTTGGACTGTTTGAGCGAAAACTTGATTATCCACGACAGCTTTCAGGTGGACAAAAGCAGCGTATCGCTATTGTGCGTTCACTAGTTATGCAACCTAAAGTCATTTTACTTGATGAAATTACTGCTGCGCTTGATCCGGAAATGGTCAGAGAGGTGCTTGATGTAGTCCTTAAATTGGCGAATGAAGGAATGACTATGTTGATTGTGACACATGAGATGTCCTTTGCACGCAAGGTTGCCGACCGCATTATTTTTATGGATAAGGGCAAGATTATTGAACAGGCTTCACCAGAAGAATTTTTTGAACAGCCAAAAACAGAACGAGCGAAAGCCTTCTTAAATATTTTGTCGTACTAAATTTTTATTATTTGAATCATGAGGAAGTGAATGTTTAAACGTAATTCAATAAAAATATTAAGCAGTATTGCCGTTGCTGGGGTGTTATTAACTGCATGTAGTAAAACGCCATCCACTGAACAGGCAAGTAATACTCAAGAAGACCATTCTTTAGAGCAAGTCAAAAAAAATGGAGTTCTACGAGTTGCTGTTTTTGCCGATGATCCGCCATTTGGTTACGTAGATAGTGCGGGGAATAACCAGGGCTTTGATGTGGCCTTAGCAAAACGTGTGACTAAAGACTTACTCGGTGATGAAAAGAAAGTTGAGTTTATTGTGACTGAAGCTTCAAATCGGGTGGAGTTTTTAAAATCAAATCGTGCTGATGTGGTGTTCGCGACATTTACAGTGACGCCTGAACGCAAGGAAGTTGTAGACTTTGCTGAACCTTATTTAAAAGGTGCTTTTGGTATTGTCTCGCCTAAAGCCAAGCCGATTACTGACATTGCTCAATTAGAAGGTAAGACTTTAATTGTCAATAAAGGCACAAGTTCAGATACCTACTTTACCAAGCATTATCCAAAAGTGAATTTACTGAAGTTTGAAAGAAATTCGGATGCCTTCAAAGCCTTAACCGATGGTCGTGGTGATGCAATTTCACAAGATAGTACTTATGCATTAGCGTGGGCCGCGAAGAACCCAAGTTATGTAGCAGGTATTCAGTCTATTGGTGATCAAGAGTTTATTGCACCAGCAGTTAAAAAGGGCAATACCCAATTATTGAACTGGCTTAATACTGAAATTAAGCAGTTAAGAACAAGTGGTGAAATTAATAAAATTTATGATGAAACCTTGAAACCAATTTACGGTGACTCGGTCAATCCAAATGTGTTTTTAGATGTAGGCCAATAATTTTCAATATCGCTAGAGCAGTGTCTAGTAGTAGGCGCTGCGATTTTAAATAAGACTTTTACAAGAACGATAGGGTGAAATAATGACAACATTAACATTTCAAAACGTGAAGCATATTTTAGCTGCGTCTTTACTGAGTTTAGGTTTGGTTGCATGTGACAAAGGAACTCAGTCTACTGAAAAAACGGCAGATACCACACAAACTGTATCGAGTATTGAACAGATCAAAAAGAATGGCGTGGTAAGAATTGGCGTATTTAGTGATAAACCGCCGTTTGGATATTTAGATGCTCAAGGTAAAAATCAGGGCTTTGATGTAGAGATTGCTAAGCATGTTGCGAAAGATCTGCTCGGTGATGAAAACAAAGTTGAGTTTGTTTTAACTGAAGCGGCTAACCGTGTCGAATATTTGAAAGCCAATAAAGTGGATATTATTTTTGCCAACTTTACCGTTACACCAGAACGCAAAGAAGTGGTCGATTTTGCTAAACCTTATTTAAAAGTGGCACTAGGCGTGGTTTCTCCAAAAAGTCATCCGATTACCGATGTGGCTCAACTTAAAGATAAAACTTTATTGGTAAACAAAGGTACAACGGCTGATTCATTCTTCACCAAGACTCATCCTGAAATTAAACTACAAAAGTATGAACAAAACACTGAAACTTTTGATGCTTTAAAAGATGGTCGTGGTGCTGCGCTTGCACATGATAACTTGCTGGTTTTAGCTTGGGCTAAAGAAAATCCAAACTACACCGTTGGCATTACCAATTTAGGTGAACAGGACTTAATTGCACCAGCAGTGAAAAAAGGTGATAAAGAGTTGCTGGATTGGTTGAATCAAGATTTAGAGAAACTGGCGAAAGAAGGCGTGATTCATCAGGCTTATGAAAAAACGTTAAAACCAGTCTATGGCGATACCATCAACCCGAAAGATTTATTGGTTGAGTAGTTGTGCTCATAGCCTCTAATGATTAGAACTCTAGAATAGTATTTGCTTGAGCTAGGATTCATCTACAGCCTGCCCATAATTTATAAAGATAATGTTTTTGCAATATTTTTTATAGATGGAAACAGTGGTCAGGTTCTGTAGATGAGAAAGTTTTTTGGTTACTTTTTCCAAAAAAATAACAGAATGAGCTGAGTGCTTTAGAGGTTAAAAGGTAGGAGTCCATCGTGCTAATTCTTTGACTTTATATTACTTTAATTTAAATAAAGTCGGCTCTACTGCTAGTTTATCTGCCAAATATTGAATAAACACACTCAATTTAGGCGGGACATGCCGTGTCGGTGGGTAAAGTAACCACAGCCCGCCACTGTAATAGGTTTTAAAATACCAGTCGGGTAAAACCTGAACTAAGGTACCTTGTTGTAGAGCATGGCGTGCAACGAAGTATGGCAGGCTCGCAATACCTAAATGCTGTAATGCAGCACTCAAACGCACACCCGTATGGTTTGCTGCATAACGACCACGCACAGCCACACTGATCGATTTATTTCCTTGTTGAAATTTCCATTTTGAGTCACTGGCTTGTTCACCTAAGTAAATACATTCATGCTGCTTTAAATCATGAGGGTGGTTCGGAGTGCCATGCTTTGCTAAATATTCAGGTGTAGCACAAACCAAGTGATCAATATCAATCAGCTTTCGGCCCATAAGGCCACCTGGTGGTTGCTCTGTAATTCGAAGCGCTAAATCGATTCCATCATCAATCAGGTCTACATAACGATCTTCTAAAAGCATTTGAATATCAATTTTCGGGTAGCGTTCTAAAAACTCGGGTAAATGTGGGTGAATCATAAAATGTCCCACAGCTTTTGGAACACTCATGCGAATAATACCTTCTGGCTCGACATGAAATTGTCCCGAACTTTCCATGACTGCTTGCGCAGCATTCACCATGTCTAAACAGCGTTGATAAACCTGTTGTCCACTTTCACTTAAACGAAGTTTCCGTGTGGTCCGATAGAGTAAGCGGGTGCCTAAAGCACGTTCTAAACGAGCAATTGCACGACTAACAGCAGAAGGTGTTGTACCAAGCTGGCGGGCAGTTTCAGAAAAACTTTCCGACTCGACAACCTTAACAAAAGTCGCCATTTCATTTAACAGAACCAGACTTTGATTTGTGCTCATGAGGCAAAAGTTATTTGGATTTTGATTGGATTATCGCGTTTAAAAAATCGCAATACAATCTTTTAGGTGATTTTCAGGAAACTAAATTGTTATGTGGCAGTTGTATGGACATGAGTTTTTAACACTAGCTCTTATTCACTTTATGGCGGTGATTTTACCGGGACCAGATTTTGTGATTACGGTAAGACAAAGTGTACGTTATGGCTACTTAATTGGTTGTCTAACCGCAATTGGTATTGGTGTCGGGATTTCAGTCCATGTGTTTTATACACTTGTTGGTATTGGCTTTTTGATTCAACAAAGCGAATGGCTGATGTCAGTTATCAGAACAGCGGGCGCAGCTTACTTAGTGTATTTAGGATGGCAGTGTTTACGTAGCCAGCCGAATACCAATATTGAGATTAATAGCCAAGCAGACAGTGATACTCCGAGTTTATTTAAAGCGTTTACCATGGGTTTTCTTACCAATGCGTTAAACCCAAAAGCCACTATCTTTTTTCTGGCAATTTTTACAACGATTGTAAGTACGACCACACCAATGAAAGTTCAGGTCTTTTATGGGGTTTGGATGTGTATGGTCAATGCCATCTGGTTTATGGTAGTGAGTGTACTGTTTGCACAGTCTATTGTACGTAAAAGATTTTTAGAGTTTGGGGTGTATTTTGAGCGGGTAATGGGAGTTTTATTAATTGGGATTGCATTGAGATTGATTTGGGGATTGTTTGTTTAAGTTAGTTTTCTTTATAAATGGATGGACTGTCGCGACGGAGTCTTACCGTTTATACATCGGAAGAAAGTAGCTAATTCTGTTACTTTTTTTGAAAAAAGTAACCAAAAAACTTTGTCATCTACAGAACCTGTTCACTGCTTCCATCTATCAGAAAATGTTGCAAAAACATTATTTTTATAAATTATGGGCAGGCTGTAGATGACTCTTAGCTCGAGCCGAAGGCTAACCTAGAAATCGAATTTTAAATAATAAGACTCCGCGGTGATAACTGCTTTGAGTTGTCCGAACTATTGATAACTCTTAATTCGCGCTAAAATCATCTGCAACCTGCGTGGTATTAAATAGTTTATGTTTCTGCGATATATCGATTAGATATAAGAAGAGGACAGGTTTTGCAGATGAAAATGCTTTTGCTCTTACGAAGCTTTAGACGCTTCTCAGGGCGAAACCAAAGTAAGTCTAGCTGAAGGCTAATTCAGAAATTGAATTTAAGATAATAAGACTCCGCTGTGATAACTACTTTGACTTGTTACTTTTATATAGAACTTTTGAGCTAAAGTAGCTTCAATAAAGAATCCATAAAAAAGACTGCCCGTAAGCAGTCTTTTCTACAAATAGATTTAATTGCTACGCCTATTACGCGTCAGTTGATGTAACACCGACACCAATAAATCAATTTCTTCTGTCGTATTATAAAAAGCCAAAGACGGACGCACGGTCTGTTCTACACCAAAACGACGTAAAATTGGCTGTGCACAGTGGTGTCCAGAACGTACGGCAATACCATGTTGATTTAAAGCTTTACCGACTTGTTCGGTTGAATAACCTTGTAAGGTAAAGGACATAACACTGGCTTTGTGATGTGCCGTTCCGATCAAACGTAAACCTGACACACTGCTCAGTGCATTTTGACCATATTCGAGTAGATCATGTTCATAGCGAGCAATGTTATGAATACCTAGACTCTCGACATATTCAAGCGCAGCGCCTAATCCGACAGCATCGGCAATGTTTCCAGTTCCAGCTTCAAACTTGTTTGGTGCAGGTTGGTAAACTACTTGTTCGAAGGTCACATCCTGAATCATGTTACCGCCGCCTTCCCAAACAGGCATGCTTTCTAGCAACTCTGGCTTTGCATATACCGCGCCAATGCCCGTCGGCCCAAACACTTTATGTCCAGAAAACACAAAAAAGTCTGCATCAAGGGCTTGTACATCGGTAGGGATGTGTGAAACAGATTGAGCACCATCAACTAAAACACGTACACCTTTGGCATGCGCAATTTTAATGACTTCAGCAACAGGTGTGACTGTACCTAAAGCATTCGAAACTTGAGTAATCGACAGCAGTTTAGTGCGTTCATTAATCAGTTTTGGCAACTCTTCTAAAATAATCTGGCCCGTGTCATCCACAGGAATGACTCTTAATTTTGCTCCAGTTTTTTTAGTGAGTTGATACCAAGGCACAATATTGGCATGGTGTTCTAAGTGAGAAACGATAATTTCATCACCTTCACCAATATTTTGCTCACCCCATGTTTTTGCAATCAGGTTAATGCCTTCGGTTGTTCCTCGAACAAAGATAATTTCTTTAGAAGAGGGTGCACCAATAAATCGGGCAACTACATTTCTTGCATGCTCATAGGCATCGGTTGCACGAGCCGCTAACTCATGTGCAGCACGGTGAATATTTGAATTTTCATGCTTATAAAAATAAGCAATTCGATCAATCACGCGCTGCGGTTTTTGTGTGGTCGCAGCATTATCCAACCAGACTAGAGGACGACCATTTACGCGTTCCTGTAAAATTGGGAAATCGCGACGTATAGCATGTACATCGAGTGGTTGAGCACTACTTGCTACAAAGGTAGGTTGCGATGGTTGATAGTGACTATAACTTTGTCCACTTTGAGGCAAGTCTAAAAAATAAAATGCAGAGCTTGCCGAACTTTGGGGAGGCGTGTTCGTTGCAAAACGATCTTCCGTCAGCAATGATTTCAGCTGGTCACCATGTGGCAATTGAAAAGACTGTGCAACCGAATAATTATCTTCAACACCTTGAACAGACGGTTCTGCTGCATTTGGAGCAGAAAAATCATTTAAAAAATAATAAGGTGATTCACCTGCACCCGTTGGTAAGCTTGGTTCAATGCGTGGCACATTGGGTTCACTGTGAGCACTTTGTGGCAAATGTGGTTCAAATGGTGGGCGTGGCAAATTAGCTCCACCAACCACAGGCGCAGACGCTACAATTCGACGTTCAGGGTAGTCTGGCAAATTTGGAATATGCTCAGGATATTCTGGATTGAGACTTTTCTGAAAGGCGATATTGGGCGCACGACCACTCAGTGCAGAAAATGGTTCACCCGGTTGTGGTGGGTGCGGTGGCGCTCCGACAGGTAAGTCCAAGTTTAGGCCCGATGGAGAAGCTGAACTGCTTGAGCTTGGTAATGCTGAAAAAAACTCATTAGCAAGTCGAGCAATGGTGGACTCATCAGGGAAGTTGGCTGGTGGGTTAACACCAGTCACTTCAGGCCCCGTTGGACTACCTTGCAGATTACTTGTAGTTAACTGGGTAGTCATGATATTTGTCCACCTCCACATCATCTAATACTGCCAATGCATCATCAGTGAGTACTGCAAGTGAGCAATATAACGAGATTAGATATGATGCAATCGCGTTACGGTTGATTCCCATAAAGCGTACTGAAAGCCCTGGTGACTGTTCACCAGCAAGACCTGGTTGGAACAAACCAACAATCCCTTGACGCTTTTCACCAACACGAAGCAGCAAGATTTTAGTTTTGCCATCTTCTACAGGAATTTTATTTGATGGAATGAGTGGAATACCGCGCCATGTAATGAATTGCGAACCGAACAGACTAACCGTTGGAGGTGGTACACCACGGCGTGTACATTCACGGCCAAATGCTGCAATTGCATCAGGATGCGCTAGGAAAAATCCCGGTTCTTTCCAGACTTTACGTAACAAATCATCAAGATCATCTGGAGTAGGTGGGCCATTTAAAGTCGAAATACGTTGGTCATCTGTCACACTTGCCAGTAAACCGTATTCAGGGTTATTGATAAGCTCACTTTCTTGACGTTCTTTAATGGTTTCAATGGTTAAACGAAGCTGTTCTTTAATTTGGTCGTGCGGGCTGCTGTAAAGGTCAGCAACACGTGTATGTACATCTAAAACAGTAGATACACCATTTAAAAAGTATTCGCGTGGCTCTGGGTCATAATCGACAAAGGTTTGAGGTAAAGTTGCTTCATCACGTTGTGTGCAAGCGACTTGAATATCATCGGTATTATTTACACGGTTTAAGCGGTAGATACCTGCTTCAACAGGAAGCCATTGAAGTAAGTGAGTCAGCCATCTGGGAGTAATTGTAGAAAGTTGGGGAGCAGTTTTGGTTGCATTGGCCAGTTGACGGGCTGCGTGGTCCCCCAGCGCAAGTTGTGCTTTGTCAGTATTTTTCGCCATGAATCATTTTTCCTTATTACAGTGGCTTGGTTATAAAATGTTAAATTTTTAAATTATCGTGTTAACAGATTAGAATTAAATATTCGATTTTCAAAATATGAATAAGGTATAAATAAATGAATACAGTTCACTTATTATGAATAAGCATATGTTTATGAAAATTTAATATAAATAAGTAATAAACTGATTTATATATACCAAATTCATGTTTTTAATATATTGGTTAAAACTCTTATATATAAAATTGTGAATACGATTTATTTAAATTCTGGATTTTTTTGATAAGCTTCCAGTGGTGACTGTAAAATCTGGCTTCCTGCGGGAATACTATGTGTAAGCCAGACATTTCCCCCAATAATGGACCCTCGACCAATCGTAATACGGCCTAAAATAGTGGCGCCTGCATAGATCACCACGTCATCTTCAACAATTGGATGGCGTGTATAGTCTTTTTTCAAACCGCCATCATCATTCGTTTCAAATCGTTTCGCTCCAAGGGTCACTGCCTGATAAATACGAACACGCTCTCCAATAACGCTAGTTTCACCAATCACCACACCCGTACCATGATCGATGAAGAATCCTTTACCGATTTTTGCACCCGGATGAATATCAATACCAGTTGCAGAATGCGCCAACTCGGAAATAATGCGAGACAATAAAGGCACTTGGGCATAGAGTTGATGCGCAATTCGATGATGAATAATCGCAAATATGCCCGGATAGCAAAGTAATACCTCATCCACACTATGCGCCGCCGGATCGCCTTCATAAGCAGCACGCACATCGCCGTCTAAAAGACGTCGTATAGAGGGCAAGGTGTTGGCAAAATCCTGCACAATATTTTGAGCAAGTTCGTCTGGCTGTTGGACTGTGTTCGAATGACTCAAATGACGTTTTGCTTCATAGTTCAAAGCCAGTTGTACTTGAGCATGTAAGGCTGTGAGTACCCGATTTAAAGTATAGGCAATATAAGAATCTTCAGTTTCTTGACGTAAGTCAGCAGGGCCTAAACGCATTGGAAATAAAATTCCGCACAGGTCATCTAAAATGGCTTTTAACGCTTCTTTAGATGGAAGTTCACGGCCCCCAAATTCTTTGGTCCTGTGTTGCTGCTGACGCCAGTCATGCCTTGCTTGTTGTAAACCTTGTACAACAGCATTAATGTTCCATTGAGTCACAAGCTTTCCTTGATTCACTGAAAATTGATTAAAATATTAGTCTTGTTGCCAAGGAAGTTGATGGATGCGCCAGCCATTTTTCTGATTACGCTGTTGCTGATCATTTAGATCGCCTTCGAAGCCTTCAAGAACGTTATAAATGTGCTCAAAACCAGCATTAAATGCGGCCTCGGCAGCTTGTGCCGAACGGTTGCCACTACGGCATAACAAAAGAATGGTTTTGTCTTTGCCAACTTTTGATTCGAGTTCTTTTAAAAAGCGTGGATTACGGTTAAACGATGTGCCTGTTGCCCAAGCGACATGAACACTTTCAGGGACATAACCCACAAATTTACGTTCTTCATTGGTACGCACATCAACTAAAACAGCTTCGCCTTGTTGTACGAGCTGCCATGCATCAGTAGGTGATAAACTGCCACTAAAATTAAGTTCATGTTCCTGTGCGTATTGCTGTGCTTTACTAAGAATAGTGTCTTTTGACAAAGATGTATTAGAACTCGAAGAGATAAAACCAGATGGGTTTTCTGTATTTAATTTGGCATTCATTTAAATAATTCCTTATCTTCGATTCAGATTGTTATTGTTCAATTTACGCGTTTTTAAATATAAGCAAAAATAAGTAATATCTATTTATATATATTTTTTTAATAAATAAGCAAGCTAAATATTTTATATAAAACAGTATTAATTAATCTTATAAAGTTCTTCTAATAATATGTTTAATGGATTTTAACGTTTGGTAAAAACCATATGGATTATAATAATCCATATGGTTTTAAACATTAAGCAAATCCACCATTTACTCGAATGACTTGTGAATTTACCCACCGTCCATCTGGGCCAGCTAGCATGGCAACTACACTGGCAATTTCTTCAGGTGTTCCGATTCTTTCCAAGGGAGCGAGTTTTGCAATTGCTGCTACTTGCTCTTCGGTTTTTCCATTGTAAAAAAGGTCAGTACCTGTCGGGCCGGGCGCAACGGCGTTTACAGTAATATTTCGGCCGCGTAATTCATTTGCTAACACATGTACCAAACCTTCTACACCTGCTTTTGAAGCAATATAGGGGCCATATGCCGGAAAAGATTTAGCAATTACACTGGTTGAAAGCGTAATAATTCGGCCACCATTTGGAACTGTTTCGGCCGCATGCGCCAATATTAAAAAAGTACCACGTAAATTGGTATGAATTACTTTATCGAAATCTGGCAGACTTTCAGGTGTAATTTTCGCCATAGGCATAATGCCTGCGCTATGAACCACAACGTCTAATTGACCGTTAATGGCTTTAGCTTCTTGAAATAAACGATTCGCCTCATTTTCATTTGCAACGTCCGCTTGAATAGCTGAGGCTTGACCACCTTGCTCAATAATATGATCTACAGTTGCTTGGGCATGAACCTTATTGCCAGCATAGTTAACAATGACATAAAAGCCATCTTGGGCTAAACGCTCAGCAATAGCACGACCAATACCGCGTGATGCGCCAGTAACAAGAGCTGTCTTTTTTGAAATATTCATTTTTAGATTGCCTGTTTGAGTAAGTATGGCTTATTTTAATAATATAGAAATATGGGATAAATCTTCATAATTGGATAAGATAATTCCATATTTATTAACAATAGATAGGGTTAAAAGCGAGCACCATGGATAAATTTGATACCTTGCAACTTTTTACCCGCATCGTAGAGCTGGGTAGTTTTAGTCAGGCAGCTGATCAGCTAAATATCCCACGTGCTACTGCAAGTAATGCCATTAAGGAGTTAGAGAGTAATTTACAGTGCCGTTTGCTAGAACGGACGACTCGGCATGTAAGACCATCACTAGATGGACAAGCATTTTATGAGCGTTGCACACAAATATTATCGGAGCTCGATGATGCTGAATCGTCCTTACGTAATGTAATTGCACAGCCCCGTGGTTTATTACGTGTCGATTTATCAGGCGCACATGCAACTAAAATTGTTTTACCCAATATCGACCAATTTCACGAGTTGTATCCCGAAATTAAACTCGTAATTAGTACAGGCGATCGTTTAGTTGATCTGATTCGGGAAGGGATAGACTGTGTGGTGAGAGCGGGGCGTTTGGATGATTCCACTTTAATTGCTAGACATTTGGTTGATATGCCACAAGTCATTTGTGCAAGTCCTGACTATTTAATTAAACATGGAACGCCTCAGCAACCAGAAGATTTGTTATCACATTATTGTGTCAATTTTTTCTCGACATCAGGTGGGCGGAATTATCCATTTGAATTGATGGTGAATGGCAAAAAACAAGATTATTTTTTGAAAAGCTGGATCGCGGTAAATGATGCTGAAAACTATGTATTATCTGCTTTACGTGGGGCAGGTTTAATTCAGGTACCGCGCTATCATGTGGCGAATGAACTAAAAGACGGGCAACTGGTTGAGGTTTTATCTGCGTGGCAAATCCCGAAGATGTCAGTTTCTGCTTTATATCCACAGCACAGGCAGCTCTCGCCACGCGTACGCGTTTTTGTCGCTTGGCTGAGTGAGTTATATACGGGTTATTTTGCCAACTTTGAATACCCGCAAAAATGAAATATCTTGCGGGTAAGTCAAAAACTGAATGATATTTTTAAGATTGATTCTGCAATTTATCTTGAGTCTTGGTCTCAAAATCGCTGGCATCATGGCGTTCATGCAACTGTGTAGCTAAATCACCAAAAGTACGGTTGACCATACGACCACGTTGAACCGCAGGGCGCGCTAAAATCGCATCTGCCCAGCGCTGAACATTTTTATATTGATCGACACCTAAAAACTCCGCGCCGTTATACACCCAGTTTTTAACAAGACCACCATACCAAGGGAACGCCGCAATATCAGCGATGCTATATTCAGAACCAGCCAAATATTCATGCTTTGCTAGATGCTGATCTAACACATCAAGTAAGCGTTTTGTTTCCAAGGCAAAGCGGTTAACCGCATATTCAACTTTAATGGGTGCATAAGCATAAAAATGCCCAAAACCACCACCTAAGTATGGCGCGCTACCCATTTGCCAGAATAACCAATTAAGGCATTCAGTACGTGCAGCAATATCAGTTGGAATGAAAGCTTTAAACTTTTCAGCCAAGTAAAGCAAAATTGAGCCAGATTCAAACACTCTTAATGGTGGGTTTTGGCTATGGTCAACTAATGCTGGAATTTTAGAGTTGGGATTAATTTCGACAAAGCCACTGCCAAATTGCTGTCCTTCACCAATTTTAATCAGCCATGCATCATATTCAGCATCTTGATGACCTAATGCTAAAAGCTCTTCTAGCAAAATAGTGACTTTTTGACCATTAGGCGTTGCTAAAGAATAGAGCTGGAGCGGATGTTTCCCTACTGGAAGTGTATGCTCGTAACGCGCACCTGAGGTAGGTTGGTTTAAATCGGTTTTCTCTCCAGTCCATTGCCAAACTTGTGGAGGAATATAGTTTGAATCGCTCATTTTTTATCTCATGTTTGGTGTAAATATAAGGATTTATTTATGTCGCAAGGCAAGCCATTTTTGTACGGTCGGTCGTTGCCATTGCTGTAATGCATAGTTTTTTAAACGTTCTGGTACAGCATCACCATTTTGAATAAGGCGTTGCAGCATCAGGGCAAGTTCAGCATCCACAATGCTCCATGAACCAAAAAGAAATTCGGCATCAGACGCAAGAAGTTTTTCTGCAACAAAGAAAAGTTTCTCGGCTGCTTTTTTGCCTTCTTCTGAAAGTGGAGTGGAGGTGGGCTGAATAAAAATAACATCGGTTGGACGCTCAGTTCTTAGTGCCACTAAGTCTGATCGGAGCCATGCCTGAATTTGTCTTGCTCTTGCGCGTGCTTGAATATCTTTTGGATAAATAGATGTGTTTGGATAAAGCTCTTCAAGATATTCCAAAATGGCAGAAGATTCTGATAAGGCAAAATCATTATGCTCAAGTACAGGCACTTTGGCAGTTAGTGACTTTGCTACATAAGATTTTTCAAACTGGTCTTGCTGGCCTAAGTTGATGGTCGCTATTTCAAATGGAATTTGTTTTTCATGTAGCCCTACAAAAACTGTAAACGCGTAGGGGCTTAGAAATTGTGAATCTGTGTACAGCTTAAAATGTTCATTATTCATTGTTATTGTCCATGTCATAAAACAATCGGATCTAGTCTAAGTGAGCTGATCCAAGATTGGGTAGCTTTTTTGTGGAAAAGCTTTATCGGTTTTTGAATTAAGCCATTTCAGTGTTCAACGTCAGGGCTTAATGTGCTGAAAATGTTGACGAACAATGTTCAGCCACGCCTGTACTGCTGGTGAGACAGGAAGATTCTTTTTCCAAGCCATGACTAAGTGCCACTGAATATTTGGTTTTTCGAGTGGCACTGCTGCAAATAAACTAGGGTCAAGCATGCCGGTATAATACTGCGGGAGAAGTGCAATCCCCATTCGCTGTAGCACCATGTCTGCTAAGAGATGCCATTGGCTGGTACGGCAAGCAATGGTTGGGTAGAAACCATGCTGCTTACAGGCATCGAGAATAATACTGTTTAAAGAGAAATTTTCAGGAAACATTAAAAACGATTGGTGTTGTAGCTCTTCTAGATTTATTTTTTTGCGGGTTGCCCAAGTGGCATCACGACGTAAAAGAACCATTAAAGGGTAGTTACATAGCTCAATGCTATTGAAAATTTGTTCATCAAAAGGCTGCAATAAAACACCAACGTCTAGTTCATTGTTAAGCAAAGCTTGCTCAATACCACGTGAGCCCACTTCCATAAAAGCTAATTCAATATCTGGCAATTGCTGATGATAATCAAACAGGGCAGTCGTTAAGAGCTGCGAACCCAAAGGCGGAACGCCGAGTTTTAAAGTTCCTGTTTTTAATTGTTGATAGTTTTCAATTTCAAGAAAGATGTTTTGTTCTGCCTGAAGAAGCTCAATCGCATGTTGATAAATCCGCTCTCCAATTTCAGTTAATTCAATTTGTCTTTTACGGCCATGATCAGGTTTAACCAACAGCTGTACCTGAAGCTGCTCTTCAAGCTGCTGTAATATTTTACTAATAGTCGGTTGAGTCAGATATAACTCTTCAGCAGTACGTGTAAAGCTTTTAGTTTTGACCAGCGTAACGAAGCATTGTAGTGATTTTAGTGAAAGCATAATAAAGAATATATTATTCCATTTTGGAATGATAATAACATGAATAATTCATATTTAGCAGCTTTAACCAAGATAGCATAATGGTGTAGTTAACCATTTAATTTCGCAAAATGAGTACTGAATCTGCTTCTGGCACACCCACACAACCTTCACTTTTAGTTTTAGTTAAACAAATTTTGATTTTGGCTGGATTTTGGTGGGTCGGATATCTCTTACATCAAAAGCTTGGCGTACCTGTCTCAGCAGGCATTTTAGGTATGTTTTTATTGCTTTTATGCCTGTTCTTTAAAATTATCAAAATGAATCAGGTGGCAATGGGAGCAACCGTTGTTTTAGGTGAACTGTTGCTGTTTTTCGTGCCCGTTGTGGTCGCTGTAGTGCAGTATAAAACCTTGTTTATGACCGAAGGATGGCAAATTGTCTTGAGCATTGCGGTTGGGACCATTTCGGTCATGCTCAGTACATGTCTGACGATTCACTATTACAATCGTTTGAAAGCTTATTTACAGGCTCGAAAACGTCTTCAACATAAGCATATCTAAGAGAAAACGACATGAATATCTGGTCAATTCTTTGTCTGATCTGGACTTTGGTCGCCTATGTTGTGGCAAAGCGAATCTATCAGAAAAATCCAAAACTTTGGTTGTCACCTGCGATTAGCGTGCCTGTACTCACCATCATTTTGATGACGATTTTTGGAATTTCATATCAAACTTATGCTGAAGATACGCAATGGATTGTTAATTTATTAGGACCAGCAACGGTTGCTTTCGCTGTACCGATTTATCGTTATCGGGAAACGATTCGTAAAAACCTTGGGGTCCTTTCAATTGCGATTATTGTGGGGATGAGTGTAGGTGTGATGTCTGCCTATGAAATGGCACAGTGGTTTCACTTTAGCCCTGAAGTCACCAACAGTTTGATGGCCCGTTCTATTTCAACACCATTTGCCATGATTTTAGCGGAAGATATTCACGGTTCGGCAGCTTTGGTTTCACTATTTACCGTTATTACTGGTTTGGTCGGTATGATTTGTGGCGATGCAATTTTAGCGATTACTAAAATCCGTTCTAATGTGGCAAATGGGGCAGCCTTTGGCAATGCAGCGCATGGTTTTGGTACAGTTAGAGCACAGCAACGCAATAGTGAAGAAGGTGTAATTGCCAGTTTGACCATGGTTATTGCTGGTATTTTAATGGTATTGATTGGGCCATTTGCCATTCATCTATGGTTGCTGTTGTAGGCTATATCTAACTTGATTTGTCATGTTGTTGAATAATCTTTGATAGTTTTTTGATGGCTTGTCTCATCAGTTCAGGTTCAAAATCGCCTAAGCCAACAATTAACCCCGGACGTTGTTGTTCTTTTGAAAATGTCGGTGAAATTGCTTTAATCGCAATGCCTGCATCGACTGCTGAGCTTGCAACGTCAATGTCATTAATATGATGAGCAAGCCATAACACCATATGCATGCCTTGATCACCCGGCTGTAACCAAGCCAGTTCTTGAGGTATGTATTTTTCAATCAAGCCAATAATGTATTCTCGAACTTCTGCATAGACATTCCGAGTCCGTCGAATATGCCGCTCTAAATAGCCTTCTTGAATAAAAGCAGCCAAAACGTGCTGGTCGGCAGCAGGTGGGTGTCGATCAATTAATACTCTTAGCCCACAAAAAGGTGCCACCAATTCTTTAGGCAATACTGCATAGCCAAGTCTAAGTGATGGAAATAGGACTTTACTGAAAGTCCCAAGATAAATCACTTGGTCGGGCGCCATACCTTGTAACGATGGGAAGGGTTGACCGTTATAACGGAGTTCACTGTCATAGTCATCTTCAATGATCCATGCATTTTGCTGTTTTGCCCAAGCCAATAAAGCCGTACGTCTTGCTAGACTCATCGGCATGCCAAGCGGATATTGATGAGAGGGTGTCACAAAAGCAGCACGTGCATGTTTAGAAAGCTTAATTCCGGTTTCAACTTGAATACCTTCTTCATCGACAGGAACACGCACCATCCGAATGTTTTGTACAGCATGTTCAAAAATGGCTGTGGTACCCCGATAAGCTGGATCTTCAATCCAAACTTCATCTTTTGCTTCAAATAAAATCTGGCTACAAATATAAAGTGACTGTTGAATACCGGGTGTAATCACAATTTGTTCAGGTTCGCAGTGGACAGAGCGGGATCGACGTACATAGTCTGCTATAGCAATTCTTAGTGATAGCACACCTTGAGGTTCACCATAACCCGAGGGAGCACCTGCACCTCGAGATCTAAATTTATTTCCGAACTTGCGCCAAATATCACTCGGTTGGGTGCGCGCAATCGGGACAGACACTGTAAAAGGGGCGTGAGGGAGTGGTTTAAACTCTTTAAGCACTTGAGCATAGGAGAGTGCCGACTTCGTCAACGGTATTGAGCTAGGTGGGGTTTCTTTTTGAGAATGTTGCGGTGTAGTTTTTTTAGTTAAAGCATGAGACACATAGGTGCCCGTTCGTGCTTGAGAGTCAAACACACCTTCAGCTAAAAGCTGATCGTAAGCTTCGATAATCGTTCCGCGAGCGACTCCAAGTGTTTGAGCCAATTCGCGTGAAGAAGGCAACGGATCGCCGGGCTGTAAATCACCACTTTGTACAGCTTCACGCAAAGCTTGGGTCAGTTGAGCACTTATTTTTCCTTGGCTTTTATTAATCTTTGCAATCGACGGAAGTTCAACAACTTTTGCCATTCTTGCCATAATTCTGGTCTACTTAAAAAAATACAAAGTGGTTCTTTTTAATAAACCACAGAAACCAGAAAATTTACAACACAAAATATAAATAACCCTGATCTTTACAGTGAGGTTTTAGCCATGTATATCCCTGATGATTATGCAGAAAACCGTTTGGATATATTGCATTCTCTTATTACCGAACATCCGTTTGGTGTGCTTTTTACTCATGGAAGTAATGGTTTAGATGCAAACCATCTTCCATTTGAATTACAGGCAGGTGAAGGGGAATTGGGTGTACTACGTGCGCATGTGTCTAGAGTTAATCCAGTCTGGCAGGATATTAAAAATGGAGATGAGGTGTTGGTCGTGTTTCAAGCAGGCGATGCTTATATTTCACCAAACTGGTACCCATCCAAACATGAACAGCACAGACAAGTGCCGACGTGGAACTATAGGGTTGTGCATGCTCATGGCAAAGTAACAGTTCACGATGATGAACGTTACGTTCGCGGTGTCGTGGCTCGTTTAACCCGCACCCATGAAGCATCTCAACCTGAACCATGGAAAATGTCCGATGCACCAAAGGACTATCTTGAACCGATGTTAAAAGCCATTGTAGGTATTGAGGTTGAAATTACCAAGTTACGAGGTAAATCAAAGCTTGGGCAAAACAAAGAACGTCGAGACATTTTGGGCGCGGCAGATGGCTTATCAAAATCTGGTCATCAAACCATAGCAGACGCTATGTATAGTATGGCTGAGTTAAATAAATAATTTTGAAAATATAAAACTTTAATATCAATTGAGGAGACAAAGATGTCTTTTACTACACCTGTTGAGTTGGTAGGTGAGCACGTTATTTTAAAGCCCTTAGACTTAACTCAAGCTGAATCACTGGCGGAGGCTGTTTGTGATGGGGAACTCTATAATCTTTGGTATACCCGTGTGCCAAGACCTGAACAAATGACTGCTGAAATTGAAAGACGTCTCGGTTTGCAAAATTCTGGTTCTATGTTGCCATTTTATATTGAAGACCGAAAAACAGGTCGGGCGTTGGGTATGACAACTTTAATGCATATTGAAGAAGCACATCGCCGTGTAGAAATTGGTTCGACGTGGTACCGCAAGTCTGCACAGCGCTCACCTGTAAATACTGAGTGTAAAAAGCTATTGCTGGCCCACGCATTTGAGAATTTAAACTGCATTGCGGTTGAGTTAAGGACATCTTCTTTAAATGTGCAAAGCCAAGCCGCAATTGTACGTTTAGGCGCAAAGCTCGATGGGGTACTCAGAAGCCATCAAATTGTGAAAGATGATATTTTGCGGGACACTCACGTTTATAGCATTTTAAAACATGAGTGGCCTGCGGTTCGCCAAAACTTGGAATGGATGTTGAACAAGCCGCGTTAGGAATTAATGCAGAAGTCTATATTCTTGCGGAGTATTACCCGTCCAGTTTTTAAATGCTCTGCTAAAAGAATTGTGCTCTTGAAAGCCCAATAGAAATGAAATTTCACCCGTGCTCATTGATGATTTTTCTAAATAATGTTGGGCAAGAGATTGACGTGTGGCATCCAAAAGCGTTTTAAAATTAGTTTGCTCTTCTAAAAGTAGCCGTTGTAGCGTACGTTTGCTCATCGCGAGTCGTTGAGCAACATCTTCTATCGTACACAGTCCAGCAGGTAGGTTTTCTAAAAGAATTGCTTTAACTTTTTCGCTAACAGTTGCATCTTCATCAAGCTGTATAAGACTACGTTGCAAGTTTGGCTCGAAAAAAGACCACATGGTCGGGTTGGCTGTTAAAAAAGGACGTTCAACATCTTGGCGTGAAAAGACAATTGAAATGTGTTCACTTTTTTGTGGAAGTATGCCAAAAAATGTTTTGTACTCTGCCAGATTATTAGGTAAATCGGGCAGTGTAACTTTCAAAGGTATAACCTGATGCCTTGTACATATTCTTGCTAATTGAGCAAAAAAGACCAGTTCTGACATAGCAAGGCTTTGCGGCGTTGGCGTAGATACATTATAAAATTTGAGCTCTAGCGTTGTGGTGTCGTTATCAATGGCTACTTGTAACTGCATTGGCCCAACGAGTCTTTTAAATTCAGATAGACGCTGTATCGCAATATTAAAGTTGGGACTACAAATACAAGCAAAAATCGCTGGGTCAAACAGTTCAACTGTAATCATTTGACCAATTTTTAAAGGTAAGTCATTTATTCCAGCAAGTTGTTCAATTGCGTGCCAAAAATTGAAATATTGAACGGGCGTAAGGCTTGCATCTTTACGGTTAAATAAATCAAGCGGTAGAGATGCCAAACGTAATGCATCTTCAACATTTATGCCTAGGTCATTCAGTAATAACTTCCAGTTGGTATTTAGGGCAAAATTTGAAGCATATTTCATTTGAGCATCTCAACATTAAGCTTGTGTTGGTCACTTAATTTATTTAATAACTGACATCACCATACGATCAAACACACGGTCGCCAAACCATTTACGTACAAATATCATCAGTTTGGCATATTTGCCACCCACATAACGTGTTTTAGGTGAGGATGCATGAACAGCTTTCATCAGCATATCAACGACAACTTGCACGTCTGAAAGTTCACCTTTTTCGACAGAGGTATTTGTTGTATTAGCTACTGCCGTCGCCATGTGGCTGTAGGCACTTTGCCCTGAACGTTCAAGCATAGGCTTGACCATTACATCTGCAAATTCAGTTGCGATAGCACCGGGTTCAATGACCACAACATCAATATTAAATGATTTTAACTCTAAACGTAGACAGTCAGACCAACCTTCAACTGCATGTTTACTCGCATGATACCAACTACCAAGTGGGGTATAAATTTTCCCACCCATTGATGAAATATTGATAATTCGACCCTGCATTTTTTTACGCATACTAGGCAGAACCTTTTGGGTTAAATAGGCCATACCAAATAGATTCACTTCAAATTGATAGCGTGCATCGGCAAGGGAAGTATCTTCCATGGCGCCATACATGCCGAAGCCTGCGCAGTTAACTAAAATATCAACACCATGGGTTTCTTTTTCAATAGTTTTCACAACTTGGTCGATATCATCCTGATTGGTAATATCCATTTTTAATGTATGAGCACCAAGTGTTTTTAGTTCTTGCATAGCATCAACGCGACGGGCAACGGCATAAACAGTTGCACCTTCTTTGAGTAATGCTTTGGTAAATGCTTTTCCCATACCAGATGATGCGCCTGTGATGAGAACGATTTTTTCTTTAACTGTGTTCATATTCTGTCTCTCAACTAAAGTTTTAAGGAACTTGCTTTTCGATAGAGACATCATAGAAATTTGAATGATATTCATCCAAATCGAATGGCGACAATGTTTAATCAAAGTACGCCAAATTTTTAAAATATTATTTCCTCGAAATAAGAGCAGATACACAAAGTTAAATTAAAGCTTCTGGCCGTCTTTTGCTTAACCATAGTAATGAGCATGCTGCAATTACTAGCCACGGTACTAAAGCAATATTCATTGCTTCCCAGCCAAATAAATCGAGTAAAGCACCTGCGCTAAAAGAACAAATTAAGCCGACAACAAAAACAGTCATGTCGTTAATGGCTTGAGCCTTGGCTTTTTCAGCCGCTGTATACGTTCCGGTAAGTAAAGAAGTGCTGCCAATAAATAAAAAGTTCCAACCCACACCTAATAAAATGAGTGAGATTGCAAAAGATGCGAACTGAATACCCGAGAGGGAAAAACCAATATAGCAAGCAAATAATATAAGACCGGCAAACATGATTTTAAGCACACCAAATCGGGCGATTAAATGTCCAGTAAAGAATGAAGGTAGGAACATACCAAGCACATGAAGCTGAATGACAGTTGTAATCGTGCCTAGTTCATGATGTGAATGTCGCATGGCTATGGGTGTTGCGGTCATACCTAAAATCATGATGCCGTAGCCTGTTACGGCACCAAACAAAGCAACTAAATAGGTAGGCTGAAAAACAATCTTTTGCCATGGGCGACCAGCAGTAAAATCAGATTTTTGCTCAATTGTATTGGCAATATGTAGGCTAGATAAAATGCCCATTGCCACAAGTGAAATGATACTAATAATTAAAAATGAACCGATATATTCTAAATGTTGAAATAATGGGCCACCAAAGCGCGCCAAAGTCGGACCAATCAGTGCGGCAACAACTCCACCTGCCATAACCCAAGAAATGGCACGTGAACGGAATGCATCATCTGCTACTTCACTGGCAGCAAAACGATAAAACTGGGCAAAGGATTGGTAGGCTCCGACACATAACGTGCCTAAGGCTAAGAGAGTAAGTGAACTATAAAAGATACCAATGGCGGCAATAATACCGCCAATTACACCTAAAAAAGCGCCGAAAAGAAAACCCTTACGCCGTCCCACATGTGCCATCAACATTGATGCAGGGAACATCATTAAGGCTGTACCCAAAAACATAGATGCGATGGGTAAAGTTGCAAGTATCGGTGTATTAGAAATATTTGCCCCAGCCAAACCACCAATCGTCATGACCATGATCGATACGGTTTGGTAAAGTGACTGAGAACTCGCCAAAATAAGAACTTGGCGATGCATCGTATTTTGAAGCATGAGAGCCTTTAATCATATGTGTTAATCGATGATTCTGGGTGCTGAGTTTTTACATAGGAAGAAAGTATCAACAGCTCAGCTTGAAAATGTTGAGGCGTTCTTGGCGGTAGATATAACAATATTTCTTTGGCATAAACTATTTTTTATCAAGTAATTGCAGCTGAATAATCAGACTTAATATTCTATCATCTGATAGTTTGATACAAAACAATTGAAGCCCCAATTTTTCTAAATAAGTCTATTTATTTAAGACATTTAATATGTCTATTCTCTCAAATTCTTTTTCAGCCACCCTAAAAATAAATCATTAACCTGAAGTTAATAACAGCTCATCTAGGTTGATTGATCGAAACTCCATAAAGCGTTTTTATAGATACAGAACAAAACTGCGATCTATATAGGTAAGCACATGGAAGGATCAGTTCAGAATAAAGAACGGTTATGGACAAAGCGGCGTCATGCCAAACAACTAAAACTAGAGATGGCAAACCAATATACAGATGGTGTGGTGATTCCAACTCAAGACATTATTAAAGTTTTAGAAACTTTAATTACACCAGGTGACAGAGTTGTACTCGAAGGGAATAACCAAAAGCAGGCAGATTTCCTTTCACGTTCTTTGGCACAAACTAATCCAGATGTTTTGCATGATTTACATATGATTATGCCAAGCGTTGGGCGTTCAGAACATCTTGATCTATTTGAAAGAGGCATTGCGCGTAAGCTCGATTTTTCTTTTGCTGGCCCACAAAGTTTGCGTATTAGTCAGTTAATTGAAGATGGGCTGCTAGAGATTGGTGCGATTCATACCTATATCGAGTTGTATTCACGTTTGGTGGTCGACCTCATTCCAAATGTGGTGCTTTCTGCGGGCTTTATGGCAGACCGTCAAGGCAATATCTATACAGGCCCAAGTACCGAAGATTCTCCAGCACTTATTGAACCTGCCGCTTTTAGTGATGGTATTGTGATTGTTCAGGTCAATGAACTGGTCGATGACGTAACAGAGTTACCACGTGTCGATATTCCTGCTTCTTGGGTCGATTATGTGGTGGTCGCAGACCAGCCATTTTATATCGAACCGTTATTTACTCGCGACCCGAAACACATCAAACCTGTGCATGTACTCATGGCGATGATGGCAATTCGCGGAATTTATGAAAAGCATAATGTGCAATCGTTAAATCATGGCATTGGTTTTAACACTGCTGCAATTGAACTGATTTTACCGACCTATGGCGAGTCTCTAGGTTTAAAAGGAAAAATTTGCCGAAACTGGACACTGAATCCGCATCCAACCTTAATTCCAGCGATTGAAACAGGTTGGGTTGAAAGCGTGCATTGCTTCGGTACCGAACTCGGTATGGAAAAATATGTTGCAGCTCGTCCCGACGTGTTCTTTACAGGTCGTGATGGTGCTTTACGTTCCAACCGTATGATGTGTCAGCTTGCAGGTCAGTACGCCGTTGATCTATTTATTGGCGCAACTTTGCAAGTTGATGGCATGGGCCATTCTTCGACTGTCACCAAAGGTCGTTTAGCTGGTTTCGGTGGTGCACCAAATATGGGGCATGATCCACGCGGACGTCGTCACGATACGCCAGCATGGCTAGATATGCGTTTACAAGGTGCCAGTGAAACTGAAACCTATTTGGCACGTGGTAAAAAGCTCGTTGTGCAAATGGTGGAAACCTTCCAAGAGGGTGGCAAGCCAACTTTTGTGGATCGTCTCGATGCAATTGATGTGGCTAAAACAGCAGGCCTACCTTTAGCACCGATCATGATTTATGGCGATGATGTCACTCATCTACTGACTGAAGAAGGTATTGCTTATCTATATAAAGCAAGCAGCCAAGAAGAGCGTCAAGCCATGATTGCTGCTGTGGCAGGTGTGACCAGTATTGGTTTAACTCAGGACCCTAAAACAACAGCACGTTTAAGAAGCGAAGGCTTGGTGGTATTCCCTGAAGATTTAGGTATTCGCCGCACCGATGCAACACGTGAGCTTTTAGCCGCGAAAAATATTGCCGACTTGGTGACATGGTCCGATGGTTTATATCAACCACCTGCAAAATTCAGGAGTTGGTAATGATGGCACAAGTTCAATATCAAACATTTAGCGATAATCAGCTTTTGGCAAGTTTAGCGGTCGAGGCTTTGATTGATGAGGTTAATCTGACGCCTAAACCAGCTTTGGTCGATCGCCGTGGCAGTGGTGCACATGATGACCTGACTTTGGAGTTAATGGAGCGCTCTGCGAAAAGTTTAGGACCCATGTTTGAAGCGATGGTTGAAGCTGCAAAGCATCATGGAAAAGTCTGTTTAGCTTTGCGTGAAGACATTGGTGAAATTGGTCGCCAAGGTGAAAACACCATGATGTTAGCGACAAATGGTGTCAACACACATCGCGGTGCAATTTGGGCATTAGGGTTAATGGTAACGGCAGCAGCATTGGCACGCACGAATCAACAGTATTTATCGGCTGTTGAGCTATGCCAGTTAGCAGGCCAGATTGCTCAGCTTGAAGATCGTTTTATTCCAGAGCAGGCCTTGAGTCATGGTCAGCAAGTACAAAAGAAATTAGGCATCTTAGGTGCTAAAGAACAGGCTCAACAAGGTTTTCCAACTATTGTGAATTTTGGCTTAAAACAGCTTTACCAAAGTCGTAGTAAACCAATGAAAGAAGAGTTCGCTCGTTTAGATGCCTTACTTGCCATGATGACTGATTTGACCGATACCTGTGTGCTTTATCGCTCGGGAACATCGGGCTTAAAGCATATGCAACAAGGTGCTCAGCAAGTACTTGATTTGGGCGGCAGCTCAAGCTTGGAAGGTCGACGTGCTTTGCATCTTTTAGAGATTGACCTGCTTCGGATGAAGGCTTCTGCTGGTGGTGCAGCAGATTTGTTGGCAGCAACATTGTTTATAGATCGTGTTGAGCAGTCATCTGTGAAAAATAAAAAGGGATTTTGATTATGGAAACACTTCATTTTGAATTTGTGGCCACAGAGCCACCTGTAAAAAAAGCGTTGGTAGGATGTGTCGGCTCGGGTGATTTAGAAATTTTGATCGAACCCGGTGAAAAAGGAAAAACCTCTATTCAGGTAGTGACTTCGGTAGATGGCAGTGCAGCACGTTGGCACAATCTTTTTGAACGGATTTTTACTGCGCAAATACCGCCAGCGGTCAATATTGATATTCATGACTTTGGTGCAACTCCCGGTGTCGTTCGCTTACGTCTGGAACAAGCATTGGAGGAGATAACTCATGACTGATATTCAGAGTTTGTTAAATAAAAAAGATTTTATTGAACTCAGCGCAAGAGAGCGTGCCAAAGCGCTATTAGATGAAGGGACTTTTCGAGAGTTGCTCGACCCATTTGCACGTGTTATGTCGCCTTGGTTGGCTCAGCAAAATATTGTCCCGCAAGCCGATGATGGTGTGGTGATTGCAAAAGGATCTATTCAAAAATGCCCAGTGGTTTTAATTTCAATTGAAGGTTTATTTCAAGGTGGAAGTTTAGGCGAGGTGGGTGGTGCCAAAATTGCAGGTACCTTAGAACTTGCAGTTGAAGACAATATGAAAGGGATTCCAACAGCGGCAATTTTACTACTAGAAACGGGCGGTGTTCGCTTACAAGAAGCAAATCTGGGTTTGGCAGCCATTGCTGAAATTCAGGCTGCAATTGTGAACTTACGGCAGTATCAACCCGTGATTGCTGTGGTCGCAGGCAGTGTAGGGTGCTTTGGTGGCATGTCAATTGCGGCTGGTCTATGTAGCTATATTGTAATGACACAAGAAGGACGTTTAGGCTTAAATGGCCCGCAAGTAATTGAACAGGAAGCTGGTGTACAAGAATATAACGCCAAAGATCGTCCATTTATATGGAGTATTACGGGTGGTAATCAGCGTTTCGCTAGTGGTTTGGCAGATGCTTATGTTGACGATGATCGCCAGAAAATTCGTGAGCAAGTCATCGATTATTTAACTCAAGGTGTGCCTCAGCAGCATCGTAGTTCAAACTACTCATTCTATTTAGCGAAGTTACAACAAGTCGATACTGCTGAGCAGATTACCCCAGCACAGGTTCAAGCTTTGTATCAAGGAGAGCAAGCATGAATATCGCCGTTGATACATTAAAAGCATCTACTCGTGGTGCACATTGGTTTAAAGCATTTACACAGGACTTTAAGACAGTTGAAGGTTTTCCAGCTTCTGTTTGGGTGGCTGATGGTCTGATCGATCAGCAAGCAGTACGTGTGATTACAGTTGTCCAAGACAGCAATAATCTGTTCCCACGCGCGAGACAAGGTGAAGTTGGACTGCTGGAAGGCTGGAATTTAGCAAAAGCAGTTGATGACGTGATTCAAGCCGATGCTCAGACTGAAAATAAACGCGGCATTTTATGTTTGGTTGATGTCCCGAGTCAGGCCTATGGGCGCCGTGAAGAATTATTAGGTATTCATCAAGCTTTAGCAGGTGCAGTAGATAGCTATGCTAGAGCCAGATTGGCAGGCCATCCTATTGTGAGTTTATTGGTAGGTAAGTCGATGTCGGGAGCTTTCTTGGCGCATGGATACCAAGCCAATCGTATTATTGCCTTAAAAGATTCAGGTGTTATGGTGCATGCGATGGGTAAGGAATCTGCTGCACGCGTTACCTTGCGATCGGTTGATGAGTTAGAGCAATTGGCATCAAGCATTCCTCCAATGGCTTATGACATTGAAAGTTATGCAACTCTAGGTTTGTTATCTGAACTGTTATCTGTTGAAAACCCTGAACAACCGACAAACCATGATCTTGTGTTAGCGAAACAGGTGATCGCTCAAGCATTTAAAGAAATTAATGCTGATCAATTGAGAGGATTGGAACAAAGGCTTCACGGCAAAAACCGTCAAATGTCTAAAAAGGTCCGTGAATTATTGCGCGAGCAATGGTCATGAAACTTAAGCTCGAAGCCCATGATTTACTGTGGGGTATGACGGTCGATTGCTTGGCTGATGATGCTCCGCATTGGGTAAAAGAGGTACTACTACGAGGTGATCCAGTTGTAGTTCGACGGGCAATTACTCCTGTAGATCAGGTGGCTGTGGGGGTAAGAGGGCAATTTCGTCATCAACGATATGCAGCTCAAATGCCACGATCAGCAATCAGCAAACAGCTTAAGCCAGAAGCACTGACTCGCGTAGATACGCAACAGTTTGAGCACTTGGCAGAACGTTTACAGAGCATTTCCAGCATTATGAAAAACTTTTCAGGATGCTGGGGATATACAGGAAGTTTTGGGTTTGAACTGGCAACGGGCATTAAAACAGTAACCGAGCAAAGTGACATAGATTTATTGATTCGAGCTGAACAACCTTTTGCCAAAAAGGAGGCAGTTGAGCTACTCGAAAATTTTCAGCAAGCAGGGCTGAATGTGGATATACAGCTACAACTTTCACAAGGTGGGTTGGCGTTAAAAGAATGGGCTGGGAACAGTGGAAAAGTTCTATTAAAACGTTCTGACGGTGCTGTTTTAGTAGAAAACCCATGGAATTAGGGAATAGATATCATGGCTTCAATTTGGGTATATCCGGGACAAGGTGTGCAACGAGGCAATATGTTGCACGACTTAGCTCAAACCGCTCTAGTTAAAGAATACCTTGAGCGTGCATCGGATGCACTCAACGAAGATGTCTTGATGCTAGATAGTCCGGCTGCATTGCAATCGACACGTGCAGTACAGCTTTGTTTACTTATTTCAGGTGTGGTGAGTTCTGCACTATTAACTGCGGAAAACTTAACGCCTGATTATGTTGCGGGTCTATCGATTGGTGCATGGTCGGCTGCGGTTGTAGCAGGAGTTTTAGCCTTTGAGGATGCCGTTCGCTTGGTTGCCTATCGAGGTGAACTCATGCAAAACGCCTATCCAACAGGCTATGGTATGACTGCCCTGATTGGTGCAGACCGTGCAGCTGTTGAAAGATGGGTCAAACAAATTTATGAAATAGCGCCAGAGGTGTTTGTCGCAAATATTAATGCACATAACCAGATCGTTATTTCAGGAAGCTTCGAAGCCATGAACCAAGTTGCTGTTTTGGCAAAGCAACAAGGCGTGGTAGCAAAAAAATTAGATGTATCGGTGCCATCGCACTGTGAATTATTAAGTCAGCAAGCAAAGCAACTTGCAGCGTCTATGGAGGGAGTGACTTTAAAGCAGCCTAAAATACGTTATTTAAGTGGTACAACGGCTCGTACGCTTAGCAGGCCAGAACAGATTAGTGATGACTTGGCTTTTAATATGAGTCGAACTGTAGATTGGGAAAGTACCATCCAAGCTGCATGGGAGCGAGGTGTGAGGTTACAGATCGAAGCTTTGCCGGGAACGGTGCTTACTACACTTGCACGCCGAACATTTAAAGAAGGAACCGTGTTGTCATTTCAAGGGACACGCATAGACACTATTCAGATGGCAATGCAAAAAGAACAGGCGAATTGCTTCTCTTTTTGAGTCAGATTTTACAAAAGCATAAATGATCCAAGGATATGAGGGATTGTCATGATTATATATGGAGTTGGTTTACTCGCACTTTGCACCTTGGTGGGTGTTATTGTTGGCGATTTGTTGGGCGTTTTATTGGGTGTAAAGTCCAATGTTGGTGGCGTGGGTATCGCCATGATTTTACTCATTTGCATACGGTTATGGATGGAAAAACGTGGTGTTATGACAGTTGAAACCGAAAAAGGCGTTTCATTCTGGGGCACTATGTATATTCCTGTTGTTGTTGCTATGGCAGCACAACAAAATGTGGTTACAGCATTATCTAGTGGACATATGGCACTCTTCGCTGCGGTAGTTTCGGTAATCGTTTGTACACTGACCATTGCAGGCTTAAGCCGTTATAACAAGGCAAGCCCTTTACCGAAGGAAGAAGACACCCCATTAAACCGCATTGGAGGCAAAGTTCATGGTTGAATTATTGTTAAAGGACTTAACCCATTTAGGTTTAATTACAGCTTTTGCCTTAATTGCTTTAATTATGTGGTTGTCGACTAAGCTATCTAAATATTTAACCAAGGGACGAGTGCATGCTTCAGCAATTGCGATTGTGATTGGTTTAATTTTGGCATGGTTTGGCGGAAAAATGACAGGCGGTGAAAAAGGTATAACCGATCTTGCACTCTTTACCGGTGTCGGGCTTATGGGCGGTGCAATGCTTCGTGACTTTACCATTGTCGCAACTGCATTTGAGGTACAAGCGACTGAGGCGAAAAAAGCCGGATTTATTGGCGCCTTCTCTTTATTTCTCGGAACCATTTTGCCATTTATTGTTGGTTGTATGTTTGCGTGGATTTTTGGCTATCGTGATGCGGTAAGTATTACCACAATTGGCGCAGGTGCAGTGACCTACATTGTGGGGCCAGTGACAGGCGCTGCTATTGGTGCGAGTTCTGAAGTCATGGCGCTTTCCATTGCAACGGGGCTGGTGAAAGCAATTTGTGTAATGGTTTCAACACCACTTACCGCAAAATTTATGGGATTAGACAATCCACGTTCTGCCATGATTTTTGGTGGCTTAGCCGGAACTGTAAGCGGTGTATCAGCTGGTTTAGCAGCTACAGACCGTCGTTTAGTGCCTTACGGTGCACTTACAGCAACGTTCCATACAGGTCTTGGCTGCTTAATGGGACCGACTGTTTTGTTCTTCGCGGTTAAAGCTTTAGTCGGTTAATCAGTATTTAATATTCAGTCAAAAAGGCCGTTGCTATTAACAACGGTCTTTTTTATTTTTGAAATTAGAGGCAAACATTCGACATTCAGCAATCAGAGCAAGTAAGTTAGGGTCGCGCTCTTTACTCTTTAGAAAGACCAAGCCAATTTCTTGCTGCATATGATATTGCTGTTTTAGTGGAATAAGTTTTACTGAACTTTCATAAACTGCAGAAATACGGCCGGGTAGTAGAGCAAAACCGACACCTGAGCTGACCATACTAATTAAGGTAAAAATATCATTGACCTGTAAAGCAACTTTTGGTGAAAAACCTGCTTTTTTAAAAATAATGTCGCTGTCGTTATGAGTTGCAAAACCCTTAGTTAAAGTTAAAAAAGTTTCTTCTTTTAAAAGGCTTAAATCAATATCTTTAAAATCGGCATATTTTGAATCTTTATTGACTGCCAAAAAAATGTCATCTGAAAACATCGGCAAAATTTCAAAGTCATCATCTTGAGTAGTTTCATTTAAAGCCACGATAATGGCATCAAGCTCAGTTGCTTTAAGCTTTTTCACCAAATCCTGATTTGAACTCAGCAACAGTTGAATATCAAGCTCACTACGTCTGAGTTTAAGACCGCTAATCACATTTGGAATCGTATTTACCGTCAAAGAATAAAGAGACCCTAAATGTAAAACCTTAGCTGCAAAGCCAGCGGCTTCTCTGGTTTTATTTACGGTGATAAAAATGTCTTGTACGATTTTTTGTGCCCGTTCTTCAAAGACATAAGCACTTTTTAAAGGAATGAGGTTACGGCCTTCATTTTTAAAAAGAGGACAACGTAAAGCGCTTTCTAAAGAATGTAAGGCTTTATGAACACTGACATTACTCAGTTGCATTTCTGTGGCTGTTTTAGATAAATTTCCACAGCGCATAAAAGCTAAAAAAATCTGTATTTTTTTAAGGGTGAGTTCTTCATCAATTTCCATATTAATTCCTTGAACCTGTTTCCCTTAAAACTATAGATTTGAGCTATAAAGTTAACACAAAATAAAGTCTATAAAATTGTGCTTAGGTCGAAGCATTTCTTTAGAGACTTGCTTCAACTCTTTGTTGAATGGTTTTGATAACCTGATCCAATGCGCTTTGAATTTTAGTGTTCCATTCAAAAGAACAGTTAATTCTCAAATAATGTTGCTGTGTGGGTAAAACACTAAACAGAGGGCTTGGCGCAACGCCAATGTCTTGATGAATCAACGCTTCATAAACTTGCATACTGTCTAGCGTACTAGGAAGTTTGACCCATAGAAAATAGCCACTTGGGTAGTAATACACTTCGCAAGAGCTCGGTAAATGCTGCTTTAAATAGTGATAAAACTGCTTTTTATAACGCTCAAGCGAAAGTCTAAGTGTACGCAAGTGCTTTTCATAATGATGATGTGACAAAAATTCAACCAATGCATTTTGAATGAGTGCATTTACTGAAATGGTACTCATGAGTTGCAAGTGTTGAATATGATCTGAAAATTTGCCCGCATAGACCCAACCGACCCGAAAACCAGCACCTAATGTTTTAGAAAAAGATGAGCAGTGAAGCACCAGATTTTGTTGGTCAAAATACTTCATTGAAAGTGGTTTTTGGCCGCCATAAAAAAGCTCTTCATAGACATCATCTTCAATCAAATAAATTTGGTGTTCATGAAGCAACTTGGCAATTTTATATTTAATGTCATCACTGACGGTAAAACCAATCGGGTTATGGGCATTCAGCATCAGCCAACACACCTTAATTGGGTATGTTTGAATAACCTGTGCAAAAGCTTCTAAGTCAAAACCATGTTGAGGATGTTCAGGAATGGTAATCACTTTAAGCCCTAAACGCTCGGCAGCTTGCCAAGCGCCATAAAACACGGTTTGCTGTAATAAAATATAATCGCCAGGTTGAGCAACAGCTTGTAGGGAAAGGTTTAATGCGTCCAAGCCTCCAGATGTAATGACAATGTCATCTGGGTCAGTTTGTATACCTTGCATACAGTAGCGCTGAGCAATCAGTTTTCTTAACGCTAAATTGCCTGGCGGTAGGCTTGTGGTCTGGTCATAACTTTGTCTTTGGCGCGCAAGCTGTCCCATAATTTGAATGAGTTTGGGTGCTGTTAAAAGCTGACTGTCTGGAAAAGCTGAGCCAAAAGGCACGACAGATTCATGTTGAATTGACTTAAGATATTTAAAAACTAAGGAATTAATTTCAATTTTAGAGTTCAGTGAAACAACTGAATATTGTTCGAGTGGCTTTAGTGCAATTTGCTCGGCAACAAAGTACCCAGATTTTTCTTTTGAATAGATCAGACCTTGTGATTCAAGCTCCTGATAAGCATTCATTACGGTCATTAAACTAAAGCCAGAGCGTTGTACCTGATCTCTCAATGACGGTAATTTTTCATGCGCACTTAAAGTGCCGCTTTCAATGAGTTGGCGAATGCTATGGGCAAGTTGTTCTGATTTATACATGTATGAGCTGCACGAAATAAAAAAAGATGCACTGAATCAATAATAAATGCCGTTTGCAGAATCTACAAACGGCATTTGTTTATAAAGTTGGAATTACTTTAAGTAAGGGGCTGCATAAATCAATATCACTTTAAACAATCCAGCAATCACAGCTAAGGCTAAAAAACCACCGAGCCATAGCAGAATAAACCATTGGGTTTGATTGAGTTTAACAGATGACTTTTTCATAAAACCCTCCATACTTAATGATAGCCTTCATCACCTACACGAACTTTGTCTCTGAATACCCAGTAAGACACAATGGTGTAAGCAATAATGATCGGAATCAGAATAAGTGCGCCAACCAAAGCAAACATCTGGCTTGAGTGAGGGGCCGCTGCCTGCCAAATAGTCACTGATGGCGGAATAATATATGGCCATAAACTAATGACGAAGCCTGTAAATGCAAGGAAAACTAGAGCCAGTGTATATATAAATGGCTTGAGGTCATGTTGCTGCTTTTTACACGCTGATAAAATCAGGCCGACAAATAATAAGACCAAAATAGGCACAGGGCTAAAATAAAACAGGTTTGGTAAAGAGAACCAGCGATCTGCAATTTCAGGATGAGTTAACGGAGTATATAAACTCACGCCGCCAAAAATAATGAGCAACGCAATAATTAGCTTTGGCATAAGCTCATACATACGTTGCTGCAAACCTTTTTCAGTTTTTAAGATGAGCCATCCACATCCTAAAGTGGCATACATGGCAACTACGCCAATACCTGTGAAGATCGTAAATGGAGATAACCAATCAAGTGATCCACCCGCATAAATACCATTTTCGGTTTTAATCCCTTGAATATAAGCACCTAAAATAATCCCTTGCAGGAAGCTGGTTAAAACTGAACCCCAAATAAAAGCCAAGTCCCAAAGGTGTTTGGTGCGATGAGCTTTAAAGCGGAATTCAAAAGCAACGCCACGGAAAATCAGGGCAATCACCATGAAAATGATCGGTAAATAGAGTGCTGATAAAACTGTTGAATAGACCAGTGGAAATGCAGCATATAGACCAGCACCACCGAGAACCATCCACGTTTCATTACCATCCCAGACAGGAGCCACGGTATTCATCATCACGTCACGTTCTTGGCTGTTCTTAATGAAGGGGAACATAATCCCGATTCCTAAGTCGAAGCCGTCCATGACCACATAAATCATGACACCTAAACCGATAATACCGACCCATATTAAAGAAAGATCAATCATGACGGTTCTCCCCAGAGTTTTGTTTGCTGTCAATGTTTTCATCAACTGCACTAAGTGGACGCATTGGTGTTTTAAAGTGTCCGACACCACCAGTTTCAATATTTGGTGTATCAATAAATGATGGGCCTTTATTAATCAGTTTTAAGGTGTAGTAGATACCGCTACCAAAAACGATGGTATAGACCACCACAAAAATAAACAGGCTCAGTCCGACTTGTTCTGCAGAAACCGTATGTGAAAGTCCATCTTTAGTTCGCATAATGCCGTACACCACCCACGGTTGACGGCCAACCTCAGTGGTTACCCAACCTGCAAGCATAGCGACATAACCAGAAGGTCCCATCACTAAAGCAAATTTATGGAACCATGATGTTTCATAGAGTTTTCCGCGTTTACGTAGCCAAAGTGCAATTAAAGACAGGGTGACCATGAGTACACCAAGGCCTACCATCACACGGAAGCTCCAGAAAACAATCGTTGAATTGGGACGGTCTTCAGGTGCGAAATCTTTTAAACCTGTCACTTGGCCATCCAAGCTATGCGTTAAAATTAAGCTACCCAAATAAGGAACACCCACTTCGAAGTGGTTACGTTCTTCTTTCATATCTGGAATTGCGAATAACAATAAAGGCATAGGCTCATTGTGATTGGTTTCCCAGTGTCCTTCCATTGCTGCAAGTTTGGCAGGTTGATGTTCACGGGTGTTTAAACCGTGATTATCGCCAATCACCACTTGTAAACATGAAGTCACCAGCACCATCCAAAGACCCATCGAGAACGATTTTTTCACTAATTCATCACGACGGCCTTTTACTAAATGCCATGCAGATGTTCCAACGACCAATAATGATGAAACCAAGAAGGCTGCTGCACCCATGTGGGCAAAGCGGTAAGGGAAGGATGGGTTAAAGACAATTGCAAACCAGTCTTTTGGCACAATAATGCCGTTTTCAATGGCAAAGCCTTGAGGTGTCTGCATCCAGCTATTGGAAGATAAAATCCAGAACATGGAAATACATGTTCCGATGGCAACCATAAGTGTCGCAAAAAAATGGGCTCGAGGACCAACACGCCCCCAGCCAAATAACATAATGCCTAAGAAACCTGCTTCTAAGAAGAAGGCACTCAAGACTTCATAGGTAAGTAAAGGACCAGTAATACTTCCGGCAACGCGTGAAAATTCACTCCAGTTAGTACCGAACTGGTAACTCATGACTACGCCCGAGACCACACCCATACCAAAGGCAACGGCAAAGATCTTAATCCAGTACTTAAATAGATCTTTATAAATTGGGTTTTGGGTTCTTAACCACTTCCACTCTAGCACTGCTAAAAAGCAGGCAAGACCGATGGAAGTGGCCGGAAAAATAATATGAAAGGATACTGTAAAAGCAAATTGTATTCGCGCTAATTCTAGAGCGGTTAGACCGAGGCTCATAAACTTTCCCCCTGTGAACTAGCTGATGATGGTTAAATGAGTTAAATACTTATTTTCAGGCAACAAGGTATTCTGACGATTAAACTTGCTTCTGTGATAAATGTTCTTAGCAAGTAAAATGCCAACAGGGTTAAGCAATATAATTGCTTGATATTTCAAGAGAATAGACTGATTAATTGTTCTCAGTCTGTTAACAAAGTTTATGCTTGATGTTGCATTTGTAAAAATGCATGTTGCATTGAAACATTGATGAAATATCTGGCGATATGCAATAGATCGTCTCATGAAAACTACCTACCTTAAGAAGTTTCCTTAATCATGCACTTACTATTTTTGTATATGTAGATACAGAAATTTTTTATAAAACTATAACAGTCTGAAGCACTCATGAGGTGTGCTATAGTTTTTTTTCAAATATCTGTAGCTATGTATCCATTCTTCAAAAGTCCAAAATAAATGAACAAGATTTACGAATGGCCAAAATCACTTTCCAAAACAAAGTGAATGCGACTTTGGGTAATAAGCGCAGAATAGTTTCTTCTCTTTTATTCCTTTGTTGTTTTGCGTGAGGTCTGGTTGTTACGTAGGTTATTAAAGACCTGATTTAAGTGTAGCTCTTCTAAAATAGCTTGGATGTTAAAAAATGTTTATTACTTCTCAACTCAATGTCCTGCATAAAATTATTAAAAATCAGCCTATTCCTGTATCTATATTGGCTCAGTTAGAGCAGACTTACGTTAATTTTGAAGCTACTTTATTAAGAGCGAAAGTACTCAGAGACTTTTCTAAATCTGAAACTGTATATTTAATCCAATCTCATATTGAGCCACAGCAAAGTAATGTTGCCTATCTATTTTCACCATTTATTTTTGCTAACTTAAACAAGGCAGCTATTTATACAACGCCTGCAACTGCGCCTGTGCTTTCTATTCTTAATAAATATTATCAAGCTGAGAAGAAAGTACTCTTTAAAGTAGATGACGTTTTAGAAAGTCTAAAAATTTATATAGATTTGGAACTTGCAGAGCTTAATGAAGTTGAGTTTATTTATTTAAGCTTAATCAAGGCACTGTGCCGAAGTGATCTCTCAACAGTTTTTTTAATTACGAGTTTAGACGTAGATGTCGAGCATTTAAAAGCACTGGAGCAATTTTTAAAGATCAAAATTTATTGGATTAAAACCACAAAAGATGATGACTTAAAAAACCTCAATGGCTTAGAAATGCGGAAATTATTATTCAAAAATAAAGATGAAACTTATGTAAAATTATGCGCGAAGTTTGCTCAAATGAACGCAGCGCTGGTTGGTTTATGCGACACCTTTACTGCTGGTCAAATGACACATTTAATTGATGATATGTTCTATTCAGAGCATATTTTCGAAAAATTATCTGTCTATTCAGAATATATACAAACACTTCTGCAAAGCCAGCAGAGCATTAGACAAAAAGAGCTATCCTAGGACTTGATAGATGAGCTTTTTATCTTTGTGCTTGGGGGGCTTATATAAAGAATGAATACAGTTATAAAAAAATAATCGTTTTCATGTGAAATAAATATTTTATGGTAAAAGCAAAGCAATATTGGTTTTATTTACATGACAAATCTAAATTTTGAGCACCATCTCGGTTCACTAACGCATGCAGCACTTAGTCAGGCCTCAATTATTTCTCGCGTGTGGGGTGAAGGACCATCAGAACGGTATGATGAGTTGGCAAAAAATTTCAGACCGACTTTTGCCCGTATTAAAGAAGGGGCTTTAATCCGTGAGCAACAGCATATTTTGCCGTATGAACAACTTCAGTGGCTCAAAGATGTTGGTTTTACGCGCTTAAGACTTCCCAAAGCTCATGGTGGCTTTGATGCAACCATTCCTGAATTATTTGCATTACTCATTGAACTTGCAGAAGCTGACTCAAACTTACCGCAAGCTTTACGTGTGCACTTTGGTTTCACTGAAGATGTCTTAGTAAGTAAAGACAAAGCGTTTCAACAGCGTTGGCTTAGCCGAATTGCAAATGGGGAAACAGTCGGTAGTGCATGGTCTGAAGGCGGGAAAGAGTCAATTGATCAGTTCGAAACACATTTATATCGAGACAGTGACGGAAAAATTCGCGTTAAGGGTAAAAAATATTACACCACAGGGAGTCTATATGCAGACTGGGTGGATGTTGGTGTAACTGACTTAAAGGGTGAATCTGGCTCGGTCGTTGTCCGCCGAGAAGATGAAGGTGTAGAAATTGTTGATGACTGGAATGGCTTTGGTCAGCAACTCACCGCAAGCGGTACAGCATATTTCCATGACGTATTGGTCGATGAAAATGAAATTTTACCTGATGATGACCGCTTTAAATATTCAGCGGCTTACTATCAACTGGTTCAACTGGCAATCATTACAGGTCTAGGGCGTGCTGCAACCTATGATGTTTCTCAAGCTGTTGCTAAACGTACCCGAAACTACACTCATGCAAATGCGCAATTTGTAAAACAGGATCCACAAATTTTACAAGTCGTAGGACAAATTCGTGGTGCGGCTTACAGTGCAGGGGCGATTGTTGAAAAAGTCGCGCAAAGCTTACAGCGTGCTTACTTGGCTGCATTTCAAAACAATGAGCAGCTCGAAGAAGAGCAAAATGCACTTGCTGAGCTTGAAAGTGCACAATCTCAAACGGTTATTACCGATTTGATTTTAAATGCTTCTACGATTTTATTTGACGCTTTAGGTGCTTCCGCAACAGACAAAGATTTAGGTCTAGATCGATACTGGCGTAATGTAAGAACTTTATCTTCACATAATCCGAGAGTATTTAAAAATCGGATTGTCGGTGATTTTAGTGTAAACGGCACATTACCTCCGTATCAATGGCGAATAGGGAATGTTGATAAACAATAAATTGTAGTTTTAGATATTAAGCTGCTATTTTAGCGGCTTAATATTATTTATGTTTTTTTTTAATAAATTATAAAAACCTATTAGAATAAAATCATATTTTGTTTGGGGTTTATATTATAAAGAAAACATAAAAATTGCTTTAGTATAAAAATTAAATAAAATGCTGGCTGATATTTTATGACTAAGAAAATTAGTTTTAATGCTTTTGAAATGAATTGTATTGCCCACCAATCTCCTGGATTATGGCGACATCCTCAAGATCGATCTGTTGAATATAAAGATTTAGAATATTGGACAGATTTAGCACAAATTCTTGAGCGTGGTTTTTTTGACGGTATTTTTATTGCAGATGTGCTTGGTATTTATGACGTTTATCATCAAAGTGCTGAACATGCCTTAACAGGTGCAGTACAAGTTCCAGTCAATGATCCGCTACAGATTGTGCCTGCTATGGCAGCAGTCACAAAACACTTGGGTTTTGGTGTCACGACTTCTATTTCCTTTGAACATCCTTATCCTTTTGCTAGACGTATTAGTACGCTAGACCATTTAACCAAAGGGCGAGTTGGATGGAATATCGTGACGTCTTATTTGGAAAGTGGTTCGAAAAACTTGGGCCTAAAAACTCAGGTTAATCATGACAATCGTTATGATATTGCTGATGAATACTTAGAAGTCCTTTACAAACTTTGGGAAGGTTCTTGGGAAGAAGGTTCGGTACTTCGTGATCGTGAAAGTGGTATCTTTGCTGACCATAAAAAAGTGCATCCAATTCAGCACGAGGGTAAATACTTTACTGTACCGGGTATCCATATTTGTGAACCATCACCGCAGCGAACACCAGTACTTTACCAAGCAGGCGCATCTTCACGCGGGCAGAAGTTTGCAAGTCAAAATGCCGAGTGCGTATTCATAGCAGCGCCGTCTAAAATTGCCACTAAAAAAGTGGTACAAGGCATTCGCCAAAAATTGGCTCAAGAAGGTCGCGACCCATACTCTGTCAAAATTTATGCACTTTTGTCGATTGTCACTGATGAAACCGATGCAAAAGCACAGGCTAAGTTTAAAGAATATCAAAGCTATGGAAGTTACGATGGCGCTTTAACATTGCTATCTGGCTGGTCGGGTGTCGATTTTTCACAATATCAACCGACAGACAAAGTTGAATATATTCAAACCAACGCGATTCAATCTTTATTAGATTCTTATGTAAATGCAGATCCAGAGCGTGTTTGGACCATTGAAGAAATTGCAAACTGGAACAGCTTAGGCGGTAATGGACCTGTGTTAGTGGGTTCGGCAGAAACTATTTCGGATGCTTTACAGCAATGGGTTGAAGATACCGATGTCGATGGTTTCAACCTTGCCTATATTTTGGCTCATCAAACCTTTGCCGATGTGGTTGAGTTTATTGTGCCAGAGTTGCAAAAACGAGGGGTATATCAAACCTCATATGCACAAGGAACATTAAGAGAAAAATTATTTGGTGCTGGGCCATATTTGCCTGAAAATCACCGCGGTGCAAAATATCGTAATCTAAAAGAGTTAAAACTTGCTGAGGCGAGTTAATATTTTAGAAAACCTTTAAATAAATAGCTGGTTAAATACCAGCTTTTATTTTGTCTTTTATATCGGTTTTACTGCTGAGTTAATAATGAAAAGATAATTCTATAATTTAGATTAAAAAATCAGATTAATTTGTTTTTGTATTATGTGAATAATCATTATTTTGTTCCTGTTATTAAAGTTTAGGAATTATTAAGTGAGCACACAAGAACTCGATCATAACCATCGTTATGAAATTAAATCTCCCGATGATGTTTCACAATTAATTTCAAAATTTGCAGGGAAGGGTAAATCGAATAAAGTTATTTGGTTGGCACTGATTGGGGTATTTATTGATGCCTATGATTTAACAACGCTGTCCTTTGGTATTGAGCAAGTCATCTCAGAGTTTTCTTTAAGCCCTGTGATGACTGGTGTGGTGGCTTCAGCAATTGTCTGCGGAACCATTGTTGGTAACCTGATTGGTGGTTGGCTGACAGATAAAATTGGCCGTTATCGGGTCTTCATGGCGGACATGGTGCTCTTTGTCATTGCGGCAATTGTCGCAGGCTTTGCACCGAATGTATGGGTTTTGATTTTAGCCCGATTTATTATGGGGATTAGTGTTGGTATTGATTTGCCTGTGGCAATGTCATACTTATCTGAGTTTTCCAAGTTTAATGGAAGTAGCAACAAGGCAGCGCGTTTAGCCGCATGGTGCCCAATGTGGTATGCCGCTTCTTCGGTATGTTTTGGTCTAGTTCTGGCGCTTTATTTTCTTTTACCCCCTGAGCATAGCAACTGGTTATGGCGAGCATCTTTAATTTTTGGAGCAGTGCCAGCGTTACTCATCATTTTTATTCGCGGTAAATATTTAACTGAGTCACCCATTTGGCTTGCAAACCAAGGTGATTTAAAAGGTGCAGCTAAAGTTCTACAAGAATCCTATGCAATTAATGCAGTTGCTACAGTTGAAAAAGTAGAAAGAACTGCTGAAAAGAAAAAGCGCGAGGGGTTTGCAGTTTTATTTAATAAAACCTATTTGCCAAGAACGATTGTGGCAATTGTGATTCACATTTCAGTGGCGTTTCAGTACACCACCATTGCCTTCTTTTTACCTTCTATTTTAACGCGTTTCTTTCATACCGATGTCTTGACGACCATTACTACAACACTCGGACTCAATTTGCTGTTTGCATTTACGGGCGGGCTGTTAGGCGTATTTGTTGCTAGCAGATTTAAATCTCGTCATGTGTTGCTTACAGGCTTTTTACTCCAGTTTATAGCTCTTATTGCCTTAGCATTAATTGGTGAACCCGGTAATAGCTTTTTACTCTACACCGCAATTGGCATGCTAGGTTTATGGCTTTTTGCCGAAGGCTTTGGGCCTGGGGCACAAATGATGGTTTATCCAACCATGGCTTATCCAGCTTCGATTCGTGGCGTTGGGGTCGGCTTTAACCGTGCAGTAACGGGTGTTGCTCAAGCAATTGCTTTGTTTGTTTTACCGATCTGGATGGCGGGATATAAAACTGATGTTTACCTGATTATTTCTATCTTTGCATTTATTCCTTTAATTGTGATTGGACTACTGATTAAGTTTGAGCCTACCGCCCAAGATGTCGATGTTATCGATGAGGATAAAACAGAACTTCCTCTCAATAATTCACCAGTAATCGATTAGAGTAAAACTAGATATCTAGATAAAAACAAAGGCCAACATCTGTTGGCCTTTGTTTTTGGAGTTAGAAGTAATAAGCAAAAATTACAAATGCTTTTTTATTCCATTTATCATTGCTTCCTCCAGCCGCAAGGCCTTCACTATCTCCTAGATATGGATCGTGTTTACCCACTAGCAACTCGGCTTGTACTGTCAATTTTTGATAGTTAAAGGCAATGCCGGGAATAAAACGAGTGGAGTCTTTAAAGCCATCTTGCTCTTTTCGATAAGCACTATAGTTTAGGTAGGGGCGAACAGAGGTAATTGGGCCAAACTGCTGAGGAAATAAATAGCTCAGTTCGGCTGAGTAAATCTGACCTTTGGTTGCCGAGTTAAATGAATAATCGAAACCGCCCAAAGTCAGATGATCTTTATATTCAGTGTCGGCATTATCAATGTCTTGATAACCAGCCAAAAGCTGTAAATTCCATTGGTTATAATTGGTATTGCTAAAAACTGAATAGACTTGGCGATCGCCATCTTGCCCTGAACGTTTATTTTCAATAGTGGAATACCATGCAGAGGCACCCAGTTGGGTAGAGAAATTTTCTTGGCCTAAGACATTTTTAAAGGTATGAGCGCCGCGAACAACAATGGAGTTCTTTTCTTTAGTATTGGTACCTTGTGGTACAGAGTCATCCGCATTGACAGGGTTGATACTAAATCGACTCGAGTCTTTGCTTTTACCTCTATAGGTGCCACCATCGGTAGGATAAAAGGCGAGTTGTGCTTCATTGATTCCATCATTGAAATCATATTTCACCCCAAGGTTATGTACATCTTCCCAACCTGCACTATTGGCAATGCCTAAATAATAAGTATTTCCCCAAAAGCGACCTAAGCCAAAAGGAACTGGGTTTAAGCCCGCAATAATTTTACTGTTATCATTAATTTTATAACCCAACCATGCATCAGTAAGCCAATTGGCATCGCCTAAACGCCCGTAATATTCATAAACCCGATAATCTAGGCGGCCTATCCATTTCGGGGAGTTGTAATCTAGCCATAATACCGCGTCATTAAAGGAAAATTTACTGGTAGTGGGATCAGAGTCAAAATCATAAACATATTTAGCTCGAACAGTACCACTTACTTTAAGTTGACCTTCTTCAGCATTACCAAAGGTGAGAGCCGCATGACTTGAAAGGCTAAATGTAATTAAAGACGCTGTAATTAATGTTTTTTTCAAAATTTGATAATGTTTAAACAAAAGAATTTTTCTCCTATTAAAAATAAAAATTAAATTTGCGTCATGTATAAACCAGAAAAAGATTTGTCCAAATCTTAATATTTGCAGAAGTTTTAAGATAAAAAGATAATAAAATCTGAACTTTATATAAAAGAATGAAAATTAATTAGATGCAAAACTCTGGATGCGATAAGCAAAAAATAAAAATGACGAAATGAGTAGGATAAAATAATTAGAGTAGGTATGTCAGGTTTTTCTCATCATGTGTTTTTTGAATATCCTTTTTAATTATTGATATATAAGTATTTTAATTTTATGGCTAATCTGTAAGTTTGGTTGATATTTGCTTTTTACCAAAAGATAAAAACTTATATGAAAAAGTTATTTATCAAAAATAGATAAGCAACTCATATTTTTTTATTTTTCATTATAAAGCCAGCTGCATACCATGAGCTTATATTATTGAAAGATCATGAAATTATGAGCACAAAGACCAAACCGTTGATTATCACGGCAATTGTGGTTGTAGCAATTGTTGCATTTATCGTATGGCAAAATAAGAAAGACAATAATACAAGTGCTTCAGTTAGTGACACCAAACCTGTCGTGATTGCCTATCAAACAGGGGTGGACCCAAGCAAAGTTGCGCAGGCCAATGGGGAATATGAAAAACATAGTCAACGTAACATTCAATGGAAAAAATTTGATGCGGGTTCAGACGTTGTAAACGCACTTGCTTCAGGTGATGTCGTACTTGGCAATATTGGCTCAAGTCCACTTGCTGCTGCGGCAAGCCGTGATTTACCGATAGAAGTCTTCTTAATTACATCAAAACTTGGTGGATCTGAAGCACTCGTAGTAAGTAATAAATCAGGCATTAAAACGCCTCAAGATTTAATTGGCAAAACCATTGCTGTACCGTTTGTTTCAACCACGCATTACAGCCTTTTGTCTGCACTTAAACATTGGAACATTCCAGAAGACAAAGTAAAAATTATTAACTTGCGTCCACCTGAAATTTCAGCTGCTTGGGAACGTGGTGATATTGATGCAGCATATGTGTGGGAACCTGCTTTAAGTAAAGCCAAAGCATCTGGTACGGTTTTAACCGACTCAAAACAAGTGGGTGAATGGGGCGCTCCAACTTATGACTTATGGGTTGTGCGTAAAGATTTTGCAGAAAAAAATCCTGATTTCTTAAAAGCTTTTGTTAAAACTACGCTTGAGCAGCTTGAAAAATATAATCAAGATCCAGCCGCTTACGTTAAAGATGCCAATAACGTGCAAAAAATTGCGCAGCTTACAGGTTCTGATCCAAAAGATATCCCGCTTTTATTAAGTGGAAATATTTACCTAGACCACGCTCAGCAAAAACAAACTTTAGATGGTGAATTTGCACAAAATATTTTTGATACAGCGAAGTTCTTAAAAGGTCAGGGCAAAGTCGATCAACTTAAAGCCGATTATAAAGGCAATGTGAATTCTTCATTTTTGCAGCCTTAAGGAGTTGTCATGAGTGTACTAGAAGCCAAACATATTCATCTGACTTTTCCTAAACAGCAAAAGCCAGTTTTACAAGACATTAACCTAACGATTGAAGAAGGTTCTTTAACCGTGATTTTAGGCGAGTCAGGTTGTGGCAAAACAACTTTGCTTAATATCTTGGCAGGCTTTCAAAAGCCGAGTTCAGGTGATGTGCTTGTAAATCACGAAGTGGTAAATGGACCAGATGTAACCCGCGCTGTCGTGTTTCAGGATCATGCACTCCTTCCTTGGTTGAATGTTGCAGATAATGTTGGCTTCGCTTTGCAGTTAAAAGGTTTAAAGCGCGCAGATATCGAAGCTCAAGTGAACGCAATTTTAAAAATTGTGGGTTTAAGTCACGTTGAAAAAGCCAATATTTGGGAACTTTCCGGTGGTATGAAACAACGTGTTGGTATTGCCAGAGCTTTGATCAGCCACGCGCCGTTTATTTTATTGGATGAACCTTTTGCGGCATTAGATGCTTTTACGCGTGAAAACATGCAGCAGTTAGTGCTCGATTTATGGATTCAACAAAATAAAAGCTTCTTTTTAATTACTCATGACATTGAAGAAGCATTATTACTTAGCAATCAGTTAGTTCTGATGACAGCGCATCCAGGCAAAATTGTAGAAACTCTACATCTCGATTTTGCTAATCGATATCGTCAGGGCGAGTCTATTCGCTCAATTAAATCAGACCCTCAATTTATTCAGCTCAGAGAACAGCTATTTGAAAGCTTAAGAGCACAAAAGCAAAGCGGTAAGGAGGCGTTAACCACATGAGTACTAAAGATAACGTCTATGAGTATGACAAAGCAGGGCTAAAACTTAAGCCAGATGTCCAAACAGAAAATGCTTCATTTCTATCGTTATTTTTTGAAAAGCATCGTACTTTGGCAGTTAGCATAATTAGTGTGGGAAGTGTGGTTGCACTCTGGTTCCTCATTACTGCTTTGCATGTCGTACCTGAACTGTTTTTACCGAGCCCACAGGCAGTTTGGCAAAAATTTATATCGGTCAGCCAAGAAGGCTTTATGAAGGCTACTTTGTGGCAACACTTGGCCGCTAGTATCTCGCGTGTGTTCTTAGCCTTGATTGCTGCCGTGGTGATTGGTGTACCAATGGGTTTATGGATGGGCCTGAACAAATGGGTTCGTGCTGTTCTAGATCCTTTGGTTGAATTATTACGTCCAATTCCACCATTAGCTTATTTACCGTTACTTGTTATTTGGTTCGGTATTGGTGAAACCACAAAAGTACTTTTGATTTTCTTCTCGATTTTGGCGCCTGTCATCATTAGTAGTGCGCATGGTGTGTTAAGCCATCAACTTAATCGTGAGCGTGCGGCATTGTCGCTAGGGGCAAGTCAGTCACAAGTCTTTTGGCATGTCATTTTACCAACGGCTTTACCTCATATTATTACCGGTATTCGTATTGGTCTTGGGGTGGGCTGGTCAACCTTAGTTGCAGCAGAGTTGGTTGCAGCGGACCGTGGTATTGGTTTTATGGTGCAATCGGCAGCGCAGTTCTTAATTACCGATACGGTGATTCTAGGCATTATTGTGATTGCGATTGTCGCAGTTAGTTTTGAGCTGTTTTTACGTTGGTTACAAAAACAGTTTTCTCCTTGGTATGGTCAGCAGTTGTAGTAAAGAAGATGAATACAGTAGTAGCAAACTTAAATATTGAAGTGATCAAGCCTACCATTGGCGCAATTATTCACGATATTGATTTGAATGCGTTAAATGAACAGACAACGCAACAAATCCAGCAGGCTTTGCTTGATCATCAGGTTATTTTTTTTCGAAAGCAACAATTAGCGCCGCAAGCACAAGCAGACTTGGCACGCAGTTTTGGTAGCTTACATGTGCACCCGATTTATCCTTCAATTGAAGATGTACCTGAAGTGATGGTGCTCGATAGCTGGAAACAAGATTTGCGTGACAATGAACTTTGGCACACAGATGTGACTTTTAGTAAAAATCCACCTTTAGGCTGTGTGTTGCAAGCCATTAAAATTCCACCTGTAGGCGGAGATACATTATGGTCGAGTAACACAGCAGCTTTTAAAGGGCTTCCGCTTGAGCTACAGCAAAAATTGCGTGGCTTAATTGCAACACACGATATTCGTAAGTCTTTTCCACTTGAGCGTTTTGCTCATAACGAAGAAGAACGTGAAAAGCTTTTGCAAACATTTAAGCGTAATCCACCAGTGGTTCACCCAGTGGTGCGTACCCATCCAGTTACAGGTGAGCCTTTGTTGTTTGTAAGCGAGGGTTTTACCACTCGAATTAATGAGTTACCTGAACAAGAAAGTGAGCAATTACTTAATTTCTTGTTTGAACATGCGACCCAAGAGCAATTTCATTTGCGTTGGAAGTGGCAAGATGGTGATATCGCGATTTGGGATAACCGTTGTACGCAACATAAAGCATTATTTGATTATGGCGATGCTCATCGCATCATGCACCGTGCAACCATTAACGGTGATGTGCCATTTTATAAAAATGAACAACAGCCAGAGTTAGCTGAAGTTTAATTCTTTGGTTTTCAGCCGTTTCAATTCCAACGCAGCGTTTTGAGTTGGAATTGAAACAGTAATTTATTTCTAATGTGCTCCAAATCCTGACAATATGCCTGTGTAACTCTTTACAGGAGGTGAGGCCCAATCACCAACTTTGCTGGTTTTTAAATTTAACTGGACTAACATTTCAGCTTGTTTAACTGCTGCTGCAACGCCATCAATAACAATCACGCCCAACTCGTTTTGTAGCTTTTGGCACAAATCACTCATACCTGCACAGCCCAAAACAATCGCATCGCTTTTATCTTCTACTAGTGCTTTTTTGCACTCATCTCGTATGGTTCGATAAGCATCTGAGTCAGGAAGCTCTAACTCTTCAACTGCAATGTCACAAGCTCGAACATTTTTGCAAAATGGTGTAGCCCCATAGCGATGAGCCAGATGCCAACTCATATTCACTGTGCGTTGTAAGGTTGTGACCACACTAAAACCAGTACTTACATAACTTGCAGTTCGCATAGCTGCTTCGGCAATCCCAATCACAGGTGCTGAAGTGATTTCACGGGCAGCGTAAAGCGCAGGGTCCCCAAAACAGGCAATAACATAAGCATTTACACCAAGAAATTCACCTTGGCGAATTTCCTCCAGCACACCTACTGCACTTAGGGCTTCATCATAATAACTTTCAATCGTTGCAGGACCCATTTGAGGACTCACTGCAATAATTTGAGTACCAGAACCTGCGACTATCTTTGCTGATGCAGCAATTTTATCTGTCATGCTTTGGGTGGTATTAGGATTAATAATTTTAATTTTCATTGTACTTTTACCTTAGTCATTGCCGATTTAGCATGAGTAAGCGGTTGGTTAAGAAATCGGTAAATGACAAAACCGAATCCCATCCCAATAAACCATGTGAAATTAGCAAGAGCAGATAATTGTGGTAACAGCACACATAGAATAGGAATTAATGAAGCTGGAATTAAGGCATAAAAGGCAGAGTGGTTATAACCATTTTTGTACCAATATAAACCATTGCTATCTAAGGTATATAAATCATCTACTACGATTTTTTGTTTTTTAACGAGGTAAAAATCGGCGAGCAATACACCAAAAAGTGGGCCGATAAATGCACCTAAAATATCAATGGTGTAATGGATCACTTGAGGGTTATTAAACAAATTCCATGGTGTAATGAAAATCGAACCAACTGCTGCAATCATTCCACCCATGCGCCAGCTAATTTTGCTCGGTGAAACGTTGGAAAAATCAAAGGCAGGTGAAACAAAGTTAGCGACAATATTAATCCCGATGGTGGCAATCATTAAGGTTAAACTGCCTAAAATCACCACAAAGGTGTTATCAAGTTTGCCAACCATCTCGACAGGGTCTGTAATGAGCTTGCCGTAGACTGGAAGTGTTGCTGCAATACACACCACAGTAAGTAAAGAAAAGCCTAAGAAATTAATTGGTAGTCCAAGAAAGTTACCCATTTTAATGGCATTAAAACTTTTGCCATAACGAGAGAAGTCACCAAAGTTCAGCATCGGCCCTGAAAAATATGAAACAACAAGCGCAATAGCCCCAATCATAACTGGCACAACCGCAAAACCGTCGTATTGAACACCACTCAAGTTTAAATCAATATTTTGCCAGCCAGCTTTCCAGATCAGCCATACTGCCATCGCAAACATTACAACGTAGACAGCTGGACCTGCCCAGTCAATAAACTTACGAATACTGTCCATGCCAGACCAAAAAACAATCGCTTGAAGTAGCCAAAGCAGCATGAAGCCAACCCAACCTAGATAGGAAAGTCCAAGAAAGCCATAAGTTGAAACATCGGCATACACCGACCATTCTGGAAAGAACTTTAAAATGACTAATAAGAAAGCACTTGAGGCTAAATAGGTTTGAATGCCATACCATGCGACAGCAATAATCCCACGAATAACAGCAGGAATATTTGCACCAAGCACACCGAAGGTTGCGCGGCAAATAACCGGATAGGGCGTACCCGTTTGTTGGCTAGACTTGGCAATGAGGTTTGTAAAAAACTGAACTATGGCAATGCCGATGAGTAAAGAGAGAAGTACCTGCCAGCTATTGAGCCCGAGTGCAAAAAGGCTCCCAGCCATAACATAACCGCCGACACTATGAACATCAGACATCCAGAAAGCAAAAATATTATAAGCGCCCCATGTTTGCTTTTTTAAAGGAGCTAAATCTTGATTTGTCAGTTTTGCATCATAAGAAGGTTTAATTATTGCTTCGGTATTATTCATCTTGAACACTCACTTCCTTAAGATGGAGGCACTTTCAGCAGCATTGTTTTTCTGTCTAAAAGAATGAAATTAAAATTGTGTACAATGTGATATTTAAATTGTGCACAATTTTAATTGAGCAAAAGTTATGCCAAATTTAGGAAGTAGCGTTTATGAGTCATTAAAACTGGTATGGATTTTGGATATGAAGAGACAAATTTAGAAAATGAGAAGTGCTTAATTTTTTATAAAAAGTAAGTAAATTAAGGTGTATAAGTGGATATTTAGATGTCTAATATTGGATTGTTTAGCTCAACATAAGTGGTTTGGGAATGAGAGCAATATTCCAAAACGCTTAAGTTAAACTTACACTATTCAAAATAGATAAAGTTCTAAAAAAGGGGGGCATCAATAAAAATGGAGAAATCAATGCCATCGAATGCACCAAAAAAAGCCGTAGAAATGAGCAATGATGAAATTGATGACCATATATATAACGCTATTGTAGATGCTATTTTAAATCGACAACTTGCCCCTGGCGCACGTTTAGTTGAAGCACCTTTGTGTGAAGCATTCGGTGTAACGCGAGGAGTGTTAAGACGTGTTTTTGTCAAACTTGCACATGATAAGGTTATCGAAATTCAGCCCAATCGTGGAGCACTCATTGCAAAACATAGTGTTCATGAAACAAAAGAGGTCTTTGAAGCACGCAGCATGCTTGAAATCGCCACTGTAAAAAAGCTAGCTCAAAAGTCACATAGCCTAGATTTTAGTGAGCTTCGAGGTTTAGTCGATCAAGAGTCTCATGAGCGTTTAGCTGGAAATTGGGCCGAGTGGATTAAGCTATCAGGGCAATTTCATTTAAAGCTGATTGAAGCAAATCAAAATACGATTATGACCAGTTATTTGCAGACGCTTATTGCAAGGACTTCGTTATTAATTGGGTTATATGAAATTCCCAAACATAATAATTGTTCGGCAGATGAACATCGTGCAATTTTAAATGCCATTGAGCAAGGCGATGAAAAACGAGCCACTCAATTGATGGAAGAGCATTTAGAACACTACGCGACGACATTTGTTGAAGAAGACAGCACAGCAACAGCAGAGCAAAATTTATTAAATTTATTTAAAAATAAGAAGATTGAAACCATTTAAACTAACTGAAAAATAATGGGCCATTTCCTATGGAAAAGGCCCAGATTGGTTATTTTATAGGAATGATTTGATGCGTTAAAAAATCAATAAATAGTTTTACTTTCTTCGACAAAATCTTACGGTTTGGCCATGTCACATATAAATGAAGTGGCTGACTGGTGTAGTCCTCCAAACATTTTTGTAATTTACCTTCTTTGTAGTAAGGTTCCGCAATAAACTCTGGAAGAAAGACGATACCGTGATCTTTCAAGCACATATCTAATAATAATTCACCATTATTACAGGTCATCACAGGGAAGCAATTAAAGGAGACTTCTTTTTGATCTTTTTGGAAAATCAGTTTTTTATGTCGGCTATCTTGATAATAAATTAAAAACTTATGATCTTTAAGTTCTTCTAATGAGTCTGGTAATCCATGCTGATTAAAATACTCAGGTGTTGCATATAAATATCGTTGGTAGGTATTTAATATTTTACTATTTGCCAAATTTGGAGGGGAGCCATCTACGCGAATGGTTAAATCAAATTTATTATTATTCATGTCTAGTAGTTGATCAGTCATGAATAAATCAATTTTGATGCTGGGATATTTCTCAATAAAGTCTGAAATGATATTTTGAAGAAAAATATTGCTAAAAGACATTGGCGTATTGAGCTTGAGTTCGCCTTCTGGGTACTGCTGATTATAGCTAATTTCGTAGGCAGCCCATTCAAACTCACTTAAAATGACTTTGCTATGCTGATAAAACTTTTCTCCACAAGAGGTGAGGTTCATCTGTCTTGTGGTTCGGGTTAACAGTGTAGTTTTTAGGTCATTTTCGAGGTAGCAAACACGTTTGGCCACTAAATCACGTGAGATGTCGAGTGCTCTGGCTGCGCTACTAAAATTCCCATGTTCTACGACACTTACAAAAGTGGAAATACAGTCTAATCGATCCATGGTTAAGCAAAAGTTAAAAAAATATATATCAATGATTAAACTATAAAAATTAAAAAGCAATCATTGATTTTATTGTATTCGTACAGCATACAGATTCGTGCTGATTTGCTGTCTATGCTTTTACATTTTTATCTGTTTTGATAATGACCAGTAAGCAATTTTAATGCATTACTCATAAGGAATAATGGAGTTTACCCATGAATAAGTCACTTTTAGAACAACTTTCACCAACAAATTGTCAGGTTATTTTTATTGATCATCAGCCACAAATGGCTTTTGGGGTACAATCAATAGATCGCCAAGTATTAAAGAATAATACTGTAGGCTTAGCAAAAGCAGCTAAAACATTCAATATTCCTGTCACCATTACTACGGTCGAAACTGAAAGCTTCTCTGGTCATACCTATCCAGAACTTTTAGATGTATTTCCAGATGCTCCATTACTAGAACGTACTTCAATGAATTCATGGGATGACCAAAAAGTACGTGATTCACTTGCAAAAAATAATCGTAAGAAAGTGATTGTTTCAGGCTTATGGACTGAAGTGTGCAATAACACCTTTGCTTTTGGTGCCATGCTTGAAGGCGATTATGAAATTTATATGGTTGCCGATGCTTCTGGTGGTACATCGAAAGAGGCACATGACTATTCTATGCAACGTATGATTCAAGCAGGTGTTGTTCCGGTAACTTGGCAACAAGTATTACTTGAATGGCAACGTGATTGGGCACATCGTGATACGTATGATGCAGTTATGGCAATTGTACGCGAGCATTCTGGTGCTTACGGTATGGGTGTGGACTATGCCTATACGATGGTACATAAGGCGCCTGAACGTACAACATCAAAACACGAAGTACTTGCACCAGTTCCTGCAAAATAAAACAGTACTGATTTAGGTAAAGGCATGTCTAGTATTCAATATTTAAGTGATATTAATACAGATATGCCTTTATTTTTTAGAACGATAATTCACAAGAATGGAGTTCAGAATGACCGAAATAAACCTCATACTCATAAACGGTAAAATCACAACACTAGATCCTCAGAATCCCGAAGTACAAGCAATTGCGATTGCAGACGGTAAAGTCGTACGTACGGGTACAAATGATGAGGTTATGAAGCTCGCAACACCTACAGGCAAAGTCGTAGACTTAAATGGTCGTCGCGTTATACCGGGTCTAAATGACAGTCATCTGCATATTATTCGTGGTGGCTTAAATTACAATATGGAACTGCGCTGGGAAGGTGTGCCATCTGTTGCCGATGCATTACGCTTACTTAAAGAGCAAGCAGATAATACGCCAGCTCCGCAATGGGTTCGTGTAGTAGGTGGTTGGACTGAGTTCCAGTTTGCCGAAAAGCGGTTACCGACTTTAGAAGAAATTAATAAAGCTGCACCAGATACTCCCGTATTTGTTTTACATTTATACGCCAGTGCCTTGTTGAACCGAGCTGCGCTTGATGTATTAGGCTTTAATAAAGACACGCCAGACCCACCGGGTGGCAAGATTGTAAGAGATGAAAAAGGTGAACCAACAGGTCTCTTGCTCGCAACGCCATCCGCTATGATTTTATATTCGACCTTAGGTAAAGCACCAAAATTGCCAGTTGAAGATCAAGTCAATTCAACTCGCCATTTCATGCGTGAGTTGAACCGATTAGGTATTACGTCAGCAATTGATGCGGGTGGCGGCGGTCAAAACTATCCTGAAGATTATGATGTGATTAAGCAATTGCACGATCAAAATCAGATGACAGTGCGAATTGCTTACAACTTATTTGCTCAGAAGGCAGGTCAAGAGCTTGATGATTATCGCCGCTGGACAGAAATGACATTTCCGGGCGATGGTGATGAACTATTTAGAATGAATGGAGCAGGTGAGAACCTGACGTGGTCAGCGGGTGACTTTGAAGATTTCTATGAGCCACGTCCGGATTTACCAGAAAAAATGGAAGGCGAACTCGAAGCCATTGTAGAACACTTGGCTGAAAAGAAATGGCCATTCCGTATTCATGCAACCTATGATGAAAGTATTAATCGTTTGCTCAATGTCTTTGAGAAAGTAAATTCAAAACAGCCGTTTGCAACTCGATTTATTATTGACCATGCCGAAACGGTATCTGAGCGTAATATCGAACGTATTGGTGCGTTGGGTGGTGGTATTGCCATTCAACACCGTATGGCATATCAAGGTGAGATTTTCGTAAAACGCTATGGTGCCGAAGCTGCTCAGGCAACGCCACCAGTTAAGAAAATGTTAGAACTTGGTGTTCCTGTGGGGGCTGGGACAGATGCGACTCGTGTTGCCTCTTATAACCCTTGGGTGTGTTTGTATTGGCTAAGTACTGGTAAAACAGTCGGTGGTTTACCACTCTATGATGAAAAAAATCTGTTAGACCGTCAGACAGCACTTAAACTCTGGACTAAAGGTTCGGCTTGGTTCTCAGGTGAAAAAGATGTCAAAGGTTCACTCACAGCAGGGGAACTTGCTGACTTGGTCGTATTGTCCGATGACTACTTCAAAGTGGAAGCAGAAGATATCCAGTGGATTGAGTCTGTACTCACTGTTTTAGGCGGAAAAGTGGTATATGCAGGTGCAGAGTTTAAGCAAGACGATCCACCGTTACCGCCAGCATCTCCAACATGGTCGCCAGTAAAACGCTTTGGTGGTCAGTGGCGTTTATCCGAAAATCGTAATGCACCTTCGAATCAATCATTACAGTCACAAAGTGCATTGTGTGAATGTGCTAGCAGTTGTGGCATGCATGGGCATAGTCACTCTTGGATGCTTGATGTTCCTGTAAATGATAAAGATAAAAAGTCTTTCTGGGGTGCACTCGGGTGTTCTTGTTTTGCATTTTAAATAAAACAGTTTGGGAACCTGCCTCGTTAAATGGTTTGCTTCCCTAAGGTATGTACGATGAAAATGTACTTGTTATCTTTGGCTGTAGGGTTGCTCGTTGGTGTCTTATATTACGTTTTAAATGTTAAGTCACCAGCTCCACCTCTTGTTGCATTAGTCGGTTTATTAGGCATGGTAATAGGAGAGCAACTCCTTCCTTTTATCAAATCCTATTTTTAATCCGTTTCATTCAAAAAAGCTAAATGGTGTCGTGCCATTTAGCTTTTTATATTAATAAGTATCTTCAATTATTTTATACGACGACCTTGCTCATCAATGATTACTTCACCATCTTCTTTTGCAAAATAGCCTAAGTTTTTTGAATCTAAAATGTCCAGTACAATCTCAGAAGGGCGGCAAAGTCGTGTGCCTTTTGATGTAACCACAAATGGGCGATTAATTAAAATTGGGTACTGAACCATAAAATCAATTAACTGCTCATCGGTCCAATCGGCTTGTTCCAACTCTAAATCTTTATATGGATCAACATTTTTACGAATGGCTTCTCGTACAGTTAAGTTTGAATCTTTAATGAGTTGGATTAGCTCATCTTTACTTGGTGGTTTTTGCAAATATTCAATAACGATAGGTTCAAGTCCTGCACAACGAATAAGCGCCAAAGTATTGCGCGAGGTTCCGCAAGCAGGGTTATGGTAAATCTTCACTAGCTCAGTCATGGGAAATTCAGGGTCGAATTAAGATATTGCATTTATATATGGATATCCGTATATTTGCAATAACGAATATATTCTGTTGAAGATATGATCAATCAAGTCGATTTCTTTAAATGTCTATCTGATCAAACTCGGTTAAACATTCTTAAATTAGTTCTAAACAAACAAAATATTTGTGTCTGTGAGCTAACTGAACAACTGGATTTGAGTCAACCTAAAATTTCCAGACACTTAGCCTTATTAAGAACTCATGGCATTTTACTTGATGCACGACAGGGGCAATGGGTGTATTACAGCGTCAATCCAGATTTACCAAGTTGGGCCGTTGAAGTTTTGAAAATTATAGGAAACCAAGATGAAAGTTTAGTGAATCAATCATCTTCACAGTTTTCGTCAATTTCTACTTATTGTGAGTAAAAACATGAAATTTTTATTTTTATGCACTGGAAACAGTTGCCGTAGCATTTTGTCAGAAGTTTTATTTAACAGTCGTGCACCAAAAGGTTGGAAAGCTTACAGCGCTGGGAGTAAACCATCAGGGCAGGTGCATCCACTCACGCTCGAAACGCTTGAAAATTTAGGTCTTTCAACAGAAGGCTTATGGAGTAAAAATATTGATGATTGTGAACAATATCAGCCAGATGTTGTGATTACAGTTTGTGATGCTGCTGCTCAAGAAGCATGTCCACTTTATTTAGGTGGCGCAATCAAAGCACATTGGGGACTGAGTGACCCATCACATCTTGATTTGCCAAAAGAAGAAAAACTCAAAGCTTTTCAAGATACAGTGAATCATATTAATCGTCGTTTAGATGCCTTGTTTGCTTTAGATGTGGCACATTTAAATCGGTCACATTTGATTGCTGAGATTAATAAAATCTCTAATATTGAGTAAGAGAGCCGAGATGACTAAGCAAAAGCTTTCTTTTTTAGACCGGAACCTAACGCTATGGATTTTTATTGCCATGGGTTTAGGTGTGGCAATAGGTGTTTTTTTCCCTCAGGCCTCGGTTTCTTTGAATCAGATGAGTGTGGATAACGTTAATATTCCAATCGCAATCGGCTTAATTTTAATGATGTATCCGCCTTTAGCAAAGGTAGATTATGCTGCGTTACCAGAAGTATTTAAAGATAAGAAAACCTTAACTTTATCGTTGGTACAGAACTGGATTATTGCTCCAGTTTTAATGTTTATCCTTGCGATTATTTTCTTACATAGCTATCCAGAGTATATGACTGGCCTTATTTTAATTGGCTTAGCACGTTGTATTGCCATGGTATTAGTCTGGAATGGCTTGGCTTGTGGCGATAACCAATATGTTGCAGCGTTGGTTGCTTTTAACAGTATTTTCCAAATTTTGTTTTTTAGTACTTATGCATGGTTATTCTTGACCTTTTTGCCGCCGTATTTTGGTGTGGCAGGGCAAGTCATTGATGTCAATTTCTGGACTATTACACATGCGGTTTTGGTGTACTTAGGTATTCCATTCTTAATGGGGTTCTTGACGCGTTTGATTTTAGTTAAATCAAAAGGGTTAGATTGGTATCAAACCACATTTTTACCAAAGATCAGTCCAATCAGTCTTATTGCTTTACTTTTTACCATTGTGGCGATGTTTAGTCTAAAAGGTGGTGATGTGGTGAGCTTACCTTTAGATGTATTACGTATTGCAATTCCACTCACGATTTACTTTGTGGTCATGTTCTTTATTAGCTTTTTTATGAGTAAACGTATGGGGAATAATTACCCGCGTACAGCGGCAATTTCATTTACCGCGGCAGGTAATAACTTTGAGTTGGCTTTAGCTGTTGCGATTGCAACTTTTGGTTTAGCGTCACCTGTGGCATTTACTACAGTAATAGGACCATTGGTTGAAGTACCTGTGCTGATTTCATTGGTTTCAGTTTCGCTTTGGTTAAAGAAAAAGTATTACGCTTAAGAGATATAACAAAATTTATTTGATCAAAGTTTTATTAAAGTGCCTTTAGACAGGCACTTTTTTATTGTCTCGTTATTCACATTCAAGTCATCTTTGGCAAAAGTTTTTGCAATAGTTCAATAAAGTTTGAAACTTTCGCTGAATTTTCATTTTCACGTGTAATCAAGTAAATAGGCGCATTCATTTTTATAGAGTCATCAAACTCGCGATATACAATTTCATGTTCCCAAAAGTTATGCATTGAGGCTGGCACAATCGTTATACCAATTCCAGCAGCGACTAAATTTAATGTTGCAGTAGGGCGAGGTGCTTCCTGAATAATGCGTGGACTAAAGCCTGCTTGATAACAGCTATATAAAATATTGTCATATAAACCTTGTCCTGAAGAACGACGGTATAAAACAAAATTTTCATCTGATAAGTCATTTGAGCTAATTTTTTCTTTTTGTGTAAGTGGGTGGCCCATAGGTAATGCCACTACCATTGGCTCATCTAATATATGAAGATGCTTTAGCCCAATATCACGGCTAATCGGTGCTCTTAAAAAAGCGATATCAAGTTTCTCTGAGATTAATCGATCTAATTGTTTTTGGCTGCCTGCTTCTTCAAGTTTGGTTAGCACCTTTGGATATATTTCTCGATATGACCGCAATACGAGTGAAATGAGCGGATGCAAACCTGCGGAACTTGTAAAACCAATATTGAGTTGTCCAGTTTTACCTTGGCTAACATCTTGGACTAATTTTGGAATATGTTTGGCATGTTCTAATAAAAGTTGTGCTTCTTTAAATAAGGCTAAACCCGCTTCAGTCGGTTCAATGCCACGAGGCTGGCGAATAAGTAATTGTGTACCGAGTTCTTCTTCAAGCTTTTTGAGTAAACGCGTCAAAGGCGGCTGTTGAATAAATAATCGGTTTGCTGCGTGAGTAATATTTCTTTCTTCGACGACCACTACAAAGGCGTGGAGCTTATGCAAATCGAGCATAGGAATACCTTTAGGGTATGGTTAATGAAAATAAAAGCATTTGTAGATATATCATAAAAGTAGCATTCTATCTTGGTCAGATAAAGTGAAAAGTAACGAAAATGAACCATGTTGAGATTGCTGTGCAGAAGGAGACCGTACCGACCTGCACAGAACTGTTTTTAGGTTTTTTAACATTAGGTTTAATCGGATTTGGTGGCGTATTGCCTTTAGCGCGTAAAGTCGTTGTAGAGCAACGACAGTGGCTAAGTCCTGAAAAATTCACTGAGTTACTGGGTCTGTGTCAATTTTTACCGGGCGGCAATATCATTAATTTATCTGTTGCGATTGGCATGGAGTTTCGCGGTGTACGTGGCGCGGTGAGTTCACTGATTGGGTTGATCCTTGCGCCTACGATAATTGTTGTACTTTTACATTATGTCTATGAGCAGTTCCAAGACAACCTTATGGTTAAGCATCTTTTTGAAGGACTGGGAGCAGCAGCAGCTGGGCTTCTGGTTGCAACTGGTTTGAAAATGTTGAAACCATTGTTACGTAACCCAATAGCGATGTGTGTTGTTGTGGCAGCAATTGTTAGCATTGCTTTTCTAAAAATCTCCTTGCTTTTGACTATGCTGATTTTGTTGGCACTTTATTCAACTATTATTTGGAGACGTGTGTAATGGGCGCAGTTCTACTTACTTTAGCCATCATTTTTACTCAATTGTCTCTTATTGCATTTGGTGGCGGCAATACAATTTTGCCTGAAATGCAACGCCAAGTGGTTGATATTCATCATTGGATGACGGCACAAGAATTTAGTGCGTTGTTTGCCATGGCTCAAGCTGCACCTGGACCAAATATGATGATTGTACCGTTGGTAGGATGGCATGTAGCAGGATTGTCAGGTCTACTGGTAACGTCTACTGCTAAATTTTTACCTTCATCAATTATTACTGTGTTTGTAATGAGAGGTTGGTCAAAATTTAAAGATAAGAAATGGCGCCGTGTTTTACAGCTTGCTTTACAACCTGTCACTGTGGGAACTGTGCTTGCCAGTGCGTGGATTATTTCTGAGGCAGCGGCAATAAATACTTTACTTGTCATTATGGTCGTCATCGCAACTTTATTATCTTTAATTAAAAAGGTTCATCCCTTACATGTCTTGATTGCTGGGGCGTTATTTGGTGTGGTCTTACTCTAGTTTAACCAGTTTGCCGACCTGCGCTGGATGAGTTCAGGTTGGCTTTTTTTGATTTAAGTAAATAATAAAATCTAAAAAACCGATTAAATCTATAAAAACATACTGTTTCACCTATTTTGTGTTTTAACGTACTATGCATCTATTGAAAGAATTTGGATGCATTGGAGTAAAAAACAGATGTTAGATCAAAACATTAAAACTCAATTAAAAGCTTACTTAGAACGTTTAGAAAGTCCAATCGAATTAGTTGCTGCTTTAGATGAATCAGATAAAGCTGCTCAAATTAAAGAGTTAGTGACAGAAATCGCTGAGCTTTCTGACAAAGTCACTGCCCGTTTTGATGGCAACAATACACGTCGTCCAAGCTTTGGTGTGGCTAAAGCAGGTGAACAACCTCGTGTGTTCTTTGCAGGCTTACCAATGGGCCATGAGTTTACATCTTTGATCTTGGCTCTGTTACAAGTGTCTGGCTATGCACCTAAAGTGTCAAATGAAGTGCTTAACCAGATTAAAGGTTTAAACCTCAAAGCCAACTTTGATGTGTTTGTATCACTCAGCTGTCATAACTGTCCGGATGTGGTACAGGCGCTTAACCTGATCGCGATTTATAACCCGAACACAACAGCAACCATGATTGATGGTTCATTCTTCCAAGACGAAGTTGAACAACGCAAAATCATGGCTGTACCAATGGTGTTCCAAGACAATGAGCACATTGGCCAAGGTCGTATGACCCTTGAAGAGATTGTGGCAAAACTCGACACCAACTCAGCTGAAAAAGATGCAGCAGCACTCAATGCCAAAGATGCTTTTGATGTATTGGTGATTGGTGGTGGACCTGCGGGTGCAACAGCAGCCATCTATGCTGCACGTAAAGGTATTAACACAGGTATCGTAGCTGAACGCTTCGGTGGTCAGGTGATGGATACCATGGACATTGAAAACTTCACGTCTGTGCAAAAGACTCAAGGTCCTAAGTTTGCTGCCGAGATGGAATCACACGTTCGTGAATATGATGTGGATATCATGAACCTGCAACGTGTTAGCAAAATCACCGGTGCAAACCAAACGATCAATGGCTTGGTTGAAGTTGAACTTGAAAACGGTGCGAAACTTGAATCAAAAACAGTGATCCTTTCAACAGGAGCGCGTTGGAGAGAAATGAATGTACCGGGTGAGCAAGAATACCGTACCCGTGGTGTTGCGTACTGCCCACACTGTGATGGTCCATTATTCAAAGGCAAACGTGTCGCGGTGATTGGTGGTGGTAACTCAGGTGTTGAAGCTGCAATTGACCTTGCAGGGATCGTGGAGCATGTGACTCTGGTTGAGTTCGATACTAAACTTCGTGCAGACCAAGTTTTGCAAAACAAACTGCATAGCTTGCCGAACACCACTGTAATTATGAATGCCTTAAGTACAGAAGTGTTAGGTGACGGCTCACAAGTGACTGGTCTTAAATATAAAGACCGTGCGACTGATGAAGAGCATGTGGTAGAACTTGCAGGGATCTTTGTACAGATTGGTTTATTACCAAATACTGACTTCTTAAAAGACAGTGAAGTTGAGTTAACCAACCGTGGAGAGATCATTGTGAATGACCGCAATGAGACCAATGTCAAAGGTGTATTTGCTGCGGGCGACTGTACAACTGTGCCTTACAAGCAAATCATTATTGCCACAGGTGAAGGTGCTAAAGCATCACTCTCTGCATTTGATTACATCATCCGTTCTGGGCAGTAATATTTAGCCTAAAACGAAAGAGCCAAAGGCTAACCTTTGGCTCTTTTTGTGTTTATGGTTTATACAAACCATGTTCAACTAAGTGTTCTCGTAAAATACGACGTAGCTCTAGTACAGCTTGAGGTGTTAACTGAATAGAGTGTCCACCTGGAAGGACTTTCTCAGACTTTGCACCGTCTAAGTGAGCACTCTTATAAGGAACAATACCATCAGTAATCACATTGGGATCATCGCTCTTGGTAATGTTACCCATAATTGAGTGGAAGACTAATCCTTGATGTGGATTAATATTTTCGGTAAGTTCCATAAATTTAGATTGATGGCTTAAGTCACTTGGTCCATTTTGAATTAGACCATTATCAATATTATTCAAGAAATCTTTAACATCTAGGTTTTCAGTGGTGAGCGAAGTTGCTACAGCCGATAAAAAAGCACCCGGCAAACGAATAACTTTACGAGCAGCTAAGGTAAACCATCGATCTGCATAATCTGTACCTCTGTGAGGCGATGCCAAGAAAATTGCACGATCAAAGTTTCCAATTGAATGCATTTGCAATCGTTCAGTTACCATAGGGTGTTTTTTGAAACGGTTCTGTTGACGTACAGTCATCAGTTTTAAGGCAGGTTTGGTAATATCACCATCACTGACCAGTAAACGGCTAATAATACCGCCCATACTATGACCTACAAGCACAGCATCATGTGCAGCAGGGTCATTTGGGTTTAACGAACCAAATGCTTGCTTAAGCAGAGCGTAAATCTGGAAGCGACTTTCCAAAATTGGCATGTTGGTCGAATAGAAAACTTGCCAAACCTGATAGTTATCTCTTAAAACAGTATCACCCATCACATCGTTGGTGAGTGCAATCCATGCCTCGGGGCTACTTGCCAAACCATGCACCAGTACAATAATTTTTTTGTTTGGATTATAAGGTTCGAGCATATATAAATGTGGCATGGTTAAATGCTGATCACGATCAATCAGACTTAAATAAGCTGCCACACCTAAGTTATTTTCGGCTAGCCATAGACCATAAGGGGCAGAGAAGTTGGCTGCTAGAGGATATTGCTTACCAGCGACATTAATATTATCGGTGCGATAAGGGTCGTAAACGCGAATCACGAATTCAGAATTATTAATAATTTCTTCAACAGTGGTCGCATGTTTTGGTTCAGCGACAATCGTTGCAGCCAAATAACGTGCATGATGAATATTGGGGTTAACGCCATTTTTATAATTGTATTTAAGCGGGTCTAGAATATATTCATTAATATCTTCTTTTCCTGAACTAGGAAAAACCGCTACAAATTCAGAGCCAAAACCATCGCGGCGGTTAATGGTTCTTAACCCTGAAAAATTTAAATTATAACTAGAAATTAACTTTTCTAATTTTTGTCCAGCAAGTTGTTGGTGAAATTCAAAATCAATCGAATAGACACTTTTACCAATATGTATTTGAGGTTCTACGACATCTTTTTTTGGATAGCGTAAATCATAAACACTTACCATTTTTGCTATGGCTTGATTGTAAAAGTCCCGAATCTGAACTTGTCTATTATCAAAAATACGGTCGGTAGGCTTACGTTTTGTTGAAAACAGATAGGCATAGCTATAACGAATACTTTTATCGAGTAAATTTAATTGCTGATCTAAGCAATCATCATATTTATTCTGAATATTGGTTTGTTCTTCTTCGGACTTATGTTTAGTAAATCTACTAATTTTACAATCCGAGGAATCTGACAGGGCCATTGCTTTTGCCAGATACATTTCACTTGCAGCTGATAAAAACTGTTCATCTAAAATTTGAGGAAGTTTTTTGAGTTGATTTACACAGTTATCAGGTGTGTCAGTGCAGACTTTAGCTTCCTGACCAGACATTGATAAAACATTCAGACTTGCTTCGCTGAGTTTATCTTGCGTAAGAATACTATTACGTTCATTTGCAATAGTCACATTCAAAGCTTGCTGTTTAACATTAACGACCTGACAACCACTCAGAATTGAACCGAGTAGGATGACCGTCAATACTGTTTTGCTTCTTTTTATTGAAAACATTATGGTCAAAATTTAGTGGCTCAATGGTAGGTAGATCATACAAATTTTAAAATATTTTTCAAATGATCAAATAAAAAAAAGGGCTATCAAAACAGCCCTTTTTTAACTATTTAAGCTTATTTTTTAGGTGTTGCACTTGGTGTTGTAGTTGCAGACATTGCAGGGTTAGTCAAAACTTGCCATACATTCCAACGACCTTGTTTTTCAATTTCTTGAATTAAACGATCAGCAATTTCCGATTCATCTGGATATTTCACTTTATAATTTTTAAGTGTCTGAATCGCGTTTTTCTTTTGCTCCATTGCAATATAGTTATTTGCAGCAGCTAGATACGCTTCTTGAACATTACCTTTAATGGCTTTATCTAAGTAAGGAATGGCTTCACGTTGACCACCACCTTCAGATAAACCGAAACCAAACCAGAAGTTTGTTTCTGCATCATCTGGGCTAATTTTTAAAAGTCTTTGAGCATATTCTAAAGATCTAGTGGTATGAACGGTACCTAAATCAAGATTACGTGCAAGAACGCTTGCTTTAAAAGCGCGAAGCAAAATATCAAATGATGCATTTGGGTTTGCAGCAAGTGTATCAAGTTGTTGTGTTACTTCTTTAAGTTTACTTTCAAAGCCTTTACGTTCTTGGCGATCAGTAAAACGAGGTGGGTAGTGACGAGCTTTGCCTTCTACTAACTGTAAAAAGTCATCAATACTTGTTACATCAATTTCATTTTCACCAGCTAAAACTGCGTATTTCATTGAACGCTGTGAATTATTTACAGTCGGAACAATCAGTTTATTGACGTCGAGAGTAAGCTGTTTAGTTGGGTCATCTTGACGATTAACGACCATTTTGGTTACTGGCTGTGCAGCAGCGTCTTTTAAGGCAACTTCAAATGCTGGTGGTTGATCGTAGTTAAAAGGATTTAACGCATAAAAAGGAGGAGTAAGCTCTGGTTCCTTGAAAACAAAAGGCTCAATTTTTTGTTGTTTTACAGGTGCCATTGTACAAGCTGTTAAACTTGAGGTCGCAAGGATGATATATGCCAAAGGCTTAAAATTCATAGGATCTTCCGTTCATTTTAGTAAAGTCAGATTTGGTAGTGACAAGTCTAGAAAAAGCTAAACCGACATGCAAGGGTAAGCGTGTTACATTATGAATCAAGAATATTACGTTTTTGATATCTTGTTTTGTGCACCACATTCACGACGCACTTCTTCAAGAATTTTTAGCTCTTCATCACTAAAAGGTTGTTCATCTTGACTTTCTTTTTCGAAGCTAGGATCTAGCTCTGATAAACGCTGACATAAATTATTCATACGCGTTTCATTATGCTGAATACGATCAAGTAAAACACGCATGCCTTCTAAAATAGGGTCTGACTGATCAGCAGTTGTCGCATATGGGGCAAAACCAATACTTTGTGCATAATCACGGCGACGTTCTTCATCTTTATCTTTGTTGGCATCTTTATAGATATAGCGAGCAGGGTTTCCTACAGCAGTTACTCCAGCAGGAACAGCTTTGGTCACCACGGCATTTGAACCGACTTTGGCACCTTTACCTACAGTAAATGGACCTAAAATTTTCGCACCCGCACCAACAACTACACCATCTTCTAAAGTTGGATGGCGTTTACCAGTTTTCCATGTGGTACCGCCTAAGGTAACCCCATGATAAAGCGTAACATCATCACCAATTTCAGCAGTTTCACCAATCACAACACCCATGCCATGATCAATAAAAAAACGCTTACCGATTTTAGCGCCAGGATGAATTTCAATTCCAGTTGCAAAACGGCTAAATGAAGAAAGTAGGCGAGCTGCACCTTTACAGTCTTTTTGCCATAATTCATGCGCAACACGATGCATCATAATTGCATGAATACCTGGGTAAGTCGTGAGAACTTCAAGTGTATTGCGGGCAGCAGGATCTCGCGCAAATACAGCTTTTATATCTTCTTTAAGCTGCTTAAGCATTGGATTGATCCTCCTTGTCAGATAATGCTTTTTTCCATTTACCACTTGTTAAAGCTTGTACGCGACTAAAAATACCGCGAAGTAAATGATATTCCATACGATCTAATTGTATACGACCAAATAAACGACGCAAGCGTAAAGGTAATAAACGTGGATTTTCTGGATCTAAAAATTCAATTTCAGTCAGCATTTTTTCTAGATGAGGATAAAACTCTTCCATTTGTTGCTGAGTCACCAAGGGTTCATCCCATTGCATGCTTTGGCCTTGAACTAATGGCATTTCATCTACATTCTGATCGACTTGCTCTTGCTCTTGCTCGAGAGCAGACATGCGAAGTTCGTAACATACAACTTGAATCGCTTGTGCAACATTCAACACGCCATAGTCCGGATTAACAGGAATAGTTAAGTGATAATTTGCCAGTGCTAATTCTTCATTTGTTAAGCCACGGTCTTCACGGCCAAAAACAATAGCAATTTGTTGTCCTTGAGTGGTTGCCTTAATGGCTTCTTTAGCCGCAGGTCTCACATCAAGTAAAGGCCAAGGAATGGTGCGACTACGAGCACTTGTTCCAAATACTAAATGACAATCTTTAATCGCATCTTCTAAGGTATCTACAATCTCAAGATGTTCAAATAAATCTTGAGCACCAGCGGCAAGTGCTTGTATATCTGGATGAGGATATGTTTTTGGTGCTACGAGAACTAATTTAATTAGTCCCATTGTTTTCATGGCACGTAAAGCACTACCAATATTGGCAGGCAAAGTTGTATTTACCATGACAATACGCACTTGTGCTAATTGCTTTGACACGGTGGTGTGGTCAAACGAACTCATAAGATTTCCAGAAATTACGAATATTGAGAAACTTCGCTTTGGTATAAATCCAATGCATCGTCCATAGACATACCCGCAGGAGGAGGGGCAACAGCATGTGGACGAACAGGGTCTGCTGCTTTAGCTGCTTTCGACTTTACTTGATATTCAATATAAATATTATCTTTACCAAAATAATCTCTGAGTTTAGCAAGTAATTCATCTAGAGGAGCGACTTTCCATTGCGGACCAAACTGAAGTTCGGCTTGAGCATAGGGTTGATCAATCTGTAACTGTAGAGAGATATGTTGATGCATATCTACATTGCAAAATGGCAAGATCATGTTTTGCAGATCTTTTACCAATGTTGGCTGCATGAACTCTTCTGTCAATTTGATTTGAATACTGTTAGCACGTTTTTGTCTTATTTCATTTAATGTGAAAGCCTTGGTTAAACGTCCCATTGGACGATCAAAGCCTTCTCGCTCATAGATTTCGCCTTCGAAAACTACAACACGTTCAACTTGCACAATATCTTTAAAACGTTGGAAGCGCTCATGGTTACAGCTGACTTCAATACGTGCCGTACCATCATCTAGTACAATAACCACACGGTTCGGGAAGTTTGCGACATCAATGACCAAACCTGCATAAACCGTTGTAACACCACGACGCGTCGCAGTAATTTCATTTAGTTTTACAGGAATAAAAGCTTTGAGTTCTTGTCGGTAAACATCAATTGGATGACCGGTTAAATATAAACCAAGCGTATCTTTTTCGCCTTTGAGACGAACTTCGTCACTCCATGGTTTTACTGGTTTAGCTGGCTTGCGTTGAACTTCTTCAACCTCACCAAATAAATCCATAATTCCGCTTTCACGGTTACTGCGAGCTTGTTCAGCGGCTTGAACAGCTTCGGGCAATTGAGCCATTAAGCTTGCACGTTCAATTCCTAAGCAATCGAGTGCACCCGCGCGAATTAAGGCTTCAAGAGTACGCTTATTGATTTTCTTCAAATCAATACGATGGCAAAAATCGAATAGATCTGTATAAGGACCAAATTGTCGACGAGAGTCAATAACTGACTGCATTGCTTGTTCGCCGACGCCCTTAATTGCACCTAAACCGTAAACAATCGTTTTATCATTACTTGCATGGAAGTGATAAGTCGACATGTTGACTGATGGTGGTAAGACTTCAAGATTATTGTTTCGACAGTCATCAATCAAAAATACAACACTGTCCGTGTTTTGCATTTCCGATGTCATTACCGCTGCCATAAACTCAGCAGGATAGTGAGCTTTTAACCATGCAGTATGGTAGGCAACTAGAGCATAAGCAGCCGCGTGAGATTTGTTAAAACCATAGCCTGCAAACTTTTCCATATAGTCAAAGATATGGTTTGCTGTGCTTTCGTCAATCCCTTTTTCAGCAGCACCTTCTAAGAAGATTTGGCGCTGTTTCACCATTTCCTCAGGTTTCTTTTTACCCATTGCACGGCGTAATAAGTCTGCGCCACCTAAGGTATAACCCGCACAGATCTGTGCAGTCTGCATTACCTGCTCCTGATAAACCATAATCCCGTAAGTTGGTTCTAATACACCTTCTAAAAGAGGATGAAGATATTCAAAATCTCCACCATGCATACGGTGAATAAAGTCAGGAATCAGGTCCATTGGACCCGGACGATACAAGGATACGAACGCAATAATTTCTTCAAATTTGCTTGGACGTGCTTCTTTAAGCATCCGTTTCATGCCGACGGATTCAAACTGGAATACCGCTGTCGTATTTGCATCAGCAAAGACAGAGTAAGCTTTAGCGTCGTCTAGAGGAACATGCAAGATATTGAGTTGATCATTACTGTCGCGGTTTTTATTAATATTTTGAATCGCGTCTTCAATAACGGTTAAGTTACGTAAACCCAAGAAGTCGAACTTGACCAGACCTGCTGCTTCTACATCGTCTTTATCATATTGAGCAACGCGGTTTGTCCCATCTGCATCACAAAGTACAGCCGAGAAATCGGTAATTTTACCTGGTGCAATAACTACACCTCCGGCATGTTTACCGGTATTTCGGGTTACACCTTCTAATTTTAATGCCATTTCCCAGATTTCACTTGCATCGTCGTTATCTGGGTTAGATGGGTTGGTCACAATATCTTTAAGCTGTGGTTCCATATCAATAGCGGTAGCTAAATCCACACCGAGCGGTTTGGTAGGTACCATTTTTGAAATACGGTCAGCTAAACCGTAAGATTTACCCAATACACGTGCAACGTCACGGATTGCACCTTTTGCTGCCATGGTTCCGAAAGTTGCAATTTGTGAAACGGCTTCGCGACCATAAGTACGCGATACGTAATCAATAACGCGGTCACGTCCAGCAATACAGAAATCGACATCAAAGTCAGGCATCGATACACGTTCTGGGTTTAAGAAACGTTCGAAAAGCAGATCGTAACGAAGTGGATCAAGGTCTGTAATTTTTAAGCTGTATGCGACTAATGAACCTGCACCTGAACCACGACCTGGCCCAACTGGCACACCATTATTTTTTGCCCATTGAATGAAGTCCATGACGATGAGAAAGTAGCCGGGGAAACCCATCTTCAGGATAATACCGACTTCATAATCAATTCGTTCATCGTAAGGCTTACGAATCTCTGGCCAATCCTCACCACGTTTTTCAACAGGGTAAAGATAATTTAAGCGCTCTTCCAAACCTACTTTAGATAAATGTTCAAAATAAGTGTCGATGGTAAAACCATCTGGAATTGGATAGTCAGGTAAAAAGTAAGTACCGAGTTGCAGTTTAACGTTGCAGCGTTTAGCAATATGATAGGTGTTCTCGATAGCACTAGGAATATCGGAAAACAATTCGATCATTTCATCTGAGGTTTTAAAGTGCTGCTCAGGACTATATATGCGTGGACGGCGATTATCTGCTAGTACATAACCATCAGCGATACAAACACGTGCTTCGTGTGCTTCGAAATCTTCTTTTTCTACAAAGTGCACATCATTATGTGCAACTACACCAACATTATATTGTGCAGCAAGTTTAGCTGCTTCTTGAATAAAGTCTTCTTCACCAGGACGGTCGGTACGTGTTAAAGAAAGATAAACACGGTTACCAAACTTTTCGAGCCATGCTTCTAAAAGGGGAGCTGCTTTTTGCGGGTTAGATGAACAAAGCATCTGACCAACATCACTATGTTGGCCAAGTAAAACGATAATATCTTGATGCTGTTCAAGTACCCATTCTTTTTTTACACATGGAATACTGAGCTGTTGTCCTTCAATAAAACCGCGTGAAACGATTTCGGTAAGACTTTTCCACCCAACATCACTCATTGCAAGTAAAGTTGCACGGTGTTGAGCATCATCAAGGCGAATCGTGCTGCCTAAAAGAGGCTTAATGCCTTTTTTTAAACAAGAATTATAAAACTTTACCGCCGCATGGAGGTTAGAGAGGTCAGTTAATGCCAACGCAGGCATTTGGTCTTTAACCGCAGCATTGACCAAGTCAGGTATGCGAACTATCGACTCTGTAATCGAAAATTCTGTATAAATACCTAGATGAACAAACTGCATAAACCAATCCTTAATGCGACCGAAGCATAGTTTAACACGCAAAGTTAAAAGGAAATGGTTAATATTTTGGCAAACTGTTAGTGATTTTATTATTCAAGAAGAATGAGTTGAACATCTATTGTACAGTTTTAATATAAAAGACATTATTTTTATAAAATAAGACCAGCTCAAACACCAAGGTTTGAGCTGGTTGAAAAACTTAGTACTGCCAGAACATACGTTGAATTTCTTTAGCATCATTAGTCTTAGTAAGAGCTAATGCAGCAAGAAGACGTGCTTTTTGTGGGTTTAAGTCATGAGCAGCTACCCAACCATATTTATCGTCAGGTTGTTCAGCATTACGTAATACGAAACCTTGTGGTACACGTGATGAACGGATAATTTGAATACCGTCTTTATCATGAAGTTTTTGTAAAGTTGGAACGATATAGTTCGCAACAGAACCGTTACCAGTACCTGCATGGATAATCGCTTTAGCACCAGCTTTTGCATATGCTTCATAAGCATCAGGAAGCATAGAATCTGAACCGTAAACGATTTGTACTAGAGGAAGTGCATCACCTTTAATATTTTCGATATTAAATTCTGAAGCATTTGTAAAACGTTTTACAGACTGTCTGAACCAGTATGGCTTGCCTTCAACTAATGTACCTAAAGCGCCCCATTGGCTAACAAAAGCATTTGTATGAATGTTAATGCCTTTAGTGACATCACGCGCTGCAAAAATAGAGTCGTTCATCAGAACCATAACGCCTTTATTTTTTGCATCATCAGAAGCTGCTAAAGCAACTGCGCTATAAAGGTTAAGTGGTCCATCTGCTGAAAGAGCAGTTGAAGGACGCATTGAACCAACAATAACAATCGGTTTATCAGTGTGAACAACAAGATTTAAGAAAAATGCTGTTTCTTCTAAAGTGTCTGTACCGTGAGTAATCACGACACCATTAACAGATGGTTTTTTTACCAGCTCATTTACTTGACGAGCAATTTGTAATAATTCCTTGTCAGTAATACTTTCAGAAGCGACCTGTAATGCTTGAATACCAGTGACATTCGCCAAATCTTTGATTTGTGGAACAGCATTAATTAAGGCATCAACTGGAACTTTTGCAGCAGTGTAGGTTGCACTGTTTGCTGAGCTTGCGCCAGCACCCGCGATAGTACCGCCAGTGGCTACAACAACTACATTATTTTTTGCGTAAAGTGGGAGAGAGCAGGCCAATAAGCCCATCGCTAAACCTAAAGATTTAACAGTTTTAGTCAACATCGAAAATATCCTTATGAAGTGACGAAGTAGAAGTTTGCCGAATACGCCTGCTTTTCCTAAGCAAAATACATACCATGTAAAACATATTCGTAACTTGTTTGAATAAGAAGCATCCCTGAATAGCATTTTGTTTCATCAACAATTGCTTAGTCATTGCCTTTATTTAGCGTTAATAAATATCATGAATAAAATAAAAAATCTATTAAGTTTTTCTAATTTATCTCAATTTTTTTGTTTTCTATATAAACGATACAAATGATTTTCTTATTATTATAAAATTTAAAAATAATGGGTGTGATATGCTTTTTCTTTACCATTTGGTATTTATATATCATTGATTATATATCATATTGTTTGTAAATAAAATTATATAAATTTTTTGATAGATAAACTAAACAATAATTTCAATAGTTTAATATAATTAAGTGGTAATAAAATGAATTAAAAATTAATCAATTGATGTTTGTTTCTAAGAATATAAATTCTGTTTGGGTGAATTTTATTCTCTTTTTAAGGTTTGTTTTAAGAAAATTTAATAGCAGTAAAAATACATTATTGGGTTCATTATTTAATATGGAAATACACATAAATTTTTATTGTTTAATTTTAGAATAAAAAGAAGAGCAATTTTATAAGGTCATATAAAATTGCTCTTAAGTTGGGAGAGTGGGAGAAAAGAGAAACTTAAGCGGGCGTTTGTTCTTGAGTTGATTTAATTAATACAGGCTCTGGTAGCTCTTCAGTATCTGCTACTTTTTCGCCTTCAAGCTTAGCAACAACTGCGGTAGCAATACTGTTACCTACTACGTTTGTTGCAGTACGACCCATATCAAGGAACTGATCGATACCAAGCAATAAGAGAATGCCAGCTTCAGGTAAATGGAACATGGTGAGTGTTGCTGAAATAACCACGATTGAAGCTCGTGATACACCTGCAATACCTTTACTTGTCACCATCAGAGTTAACAGAATTAAGATTTGTTGAGTGAAGCTAAGATCGATGTTGTAAGCTTGAGCAATAAACAGTACTGCAAACGTGGTGTACATCATTGAACCATCTAGGTTAAATGAATAACCCAACGGTAATACAAAGCTGGTTACTTTTTTAGGCACACCAAATTTATTGAGTGCATCCATTACTTTAGGGTAGGCAGACTCACTTGAAGCTGTAGCGAAAGCAAGAGTTACAGGTTCACGAATTAATTTACCTAAGCGGAAAATATCTTTTTTAAGTACGATTGCACCAACAGAGAACAAAATGATCCAAAGTAATAGAAGACCGAAATAGAACTCAGCGATTAAAATACCGTAGTCAACAATTAAGCCTAAACCTTGTACTGTAATTGCTGAAGCAATTGCAGCAAATACTGCAAAAGGTGCAAACATCATGACGTAATCGGTGATACGGAACATGATCTTGCTAAGTTCTTCAGTCAAACGAACAATAACTGAATCTTTTTCGTTGCCTTGATTTACAAAAGCGAGTGCTGAACCAAAGAAAATAGCGAAAACAAGTACTTGTAAAATATCGTTATTTGCCATTGCTTCTGCAATGCTGCGTGGGAACACATGACTTAAAAATGATTGCAGTGTAAAGCCAGTAGTCTCTGGGAGAGAAGCGCCACTAAGTTGTTGAGCTGTTGGTAGTGCTAAATCTAGAGCTGCGCCTGGTTGGAAAAAGTTTGCTAAACCCATGCCGATGGCAAGTGATACAAACGAAGCAGTAATAAACCAAGTCATTGACTTGAGTGTGATACTACCAATCGATGTAGATTTCCCCATTGATACAATGCCTGAAACAATTGTGGCAAATACCAATGGAGCAATAATCATTTTGATGAGGCGTAAAAAGATGTCTGTGCCGATGCTAAAATAAGAAGCGATTTGTTTGAGTTGGTCACCTTCATTAAAAAAGTGGTGACAAATCCAGCCTGTCAGTACGCCAAGTAAAATAGCAATAACAATATACTTGAGCAATTTCTTTTGCTTCATATGAACCTCTATCCATTTGATTCAATCATTCTTTGATGGGATTTGAATGATTGAAAGCTTTCCTTGTTAGTTCAGTCCGGTCGTTCTACCGATTTTATCTTCCTAGATATCTGAATCTGTTTTAACCGAATCGAATATGGTGATGTTGTTATGGGAAGGGATTGTTGCTCGATTTTGAAGCAGTGTGAAATGCAAAAAAATATTGATCCATGCATTTTTTGCATAATGAAGATTGCGGGAAATGTGAAATTACGCACAAATTTAAACGTATGGTAAAAAATATAGAAATGAATTGTTAAACAGATTTTAAAGATTAAATAAATTAAATTTTTAATTAAAATTACTTAAATTCAAATAGTTATTTAAATTTAAGTGGAAGTTCGGAAGAGTTTGTAATTATTCTTTTTTAAATTAATTAAATAAAATTATCAAAAAAGGCATCTAATTTAAGATGCCTTTTTTGATATGCATTTTTTTAACGACGATTGGCTAAGAAACGACCTAAACGAGTGATTGCTTCTCGTAATTCATTTTCAGCTGGTAAGAAAACCACACGGAAATGATCTGGAGTTGGCCAATTAAAACCTGTACCTTGGACCAATAACACTTTTTCTGCGCGTAACAAATCAAGCATTAACTTTTCGTCATCTTCAATTGGATAGATGTTTGGATCAAGGCGAGGGAAACAGTACATTGCTCCATCTGGTTTTACGCAGCTTACGCCAGGAATTTCATTTAGCATTTCCCAAGCAATATTACGCTGTTCGTACAAACGGCCACCCGGACGAATCAGGTCATTAATTGATTGATAACCGCCTAAAGCAGTTTGAATCGCATATTGAGCCTGAACGTTTGCACATAGACGCATTGATGCCAACATATCTAAACCTTCGATATAGTCAGCAGCGCGGCTTTTATCTCCGGTAATTGCCATCCAGCCTGAACGGAAACCTGCAATACGATAAGCTTTTGATAGACCATTAAAAGATACGCAAAGCTGGTCGCCAGCTAATGATGCTACTGAAACATGTTCAATACCGTCATAAATAATTTTGTCGTAAATTTCATCAGCAAATAAAATTAGATCATATTTCTTTGCAAGCGCTACAATCTGTTCAAGAATATGACGTGGATAGACTGAACCAGTAGGGTTGTTCGGGTTAATGATGACAATACCGCGAGTATTCGATGTAATCTTGCTTTCAATGTCAGCAATATCTGGATACCAGCTATTTTCTTCATCACATTTATAGTGAATTGCTGTACCACCTGAAAGATTAACAGCTGCTGTCCAAAGCGGATAATCCGGCATTGGAATCAACATTTCGTCGCCATCATCAAGTAGGCCTTGCATCGCCATAACAATAAGTTCAGACACACCATTACCAATATACACGTCATTCACGTGCATATTTAGGATGCCTTTTTGTTGGTAATATTGGCAGATAGCTTTACGTGCTGGAAAGATACCTTTTGAGTCAACATAACCAATCGCATTTGGTAGGTTTAAAGCAACGTCATTAATAATTTCTTGTGGGGCTTCAAAACCAAATGGAGCAGGGTTGCCGATATTGAGCTTGATGATTTTATGTCCTTGCTCTTCCATTTCATTGGCGGCTCGTAATACTGGTCCGCGAATGTCATAACAAACATGCTCAAGCTTCGATGATTTCTTTATTTCTCGAGAAGTTGGCATGGATTGGAGGATAGCAGTATTTTTAGACATAGCTGGATTCACTTTTGCATATCGGTATAAATAACTTTTAAATGTTTTAACTGTTACCAAATTCAGATCGTGTTGATCTTTTAGTAATTCAACAATTTTTTCATGGGTAAAGCCCGATTGCTGATACTGTTTGATAACTGGTAATAGTTGCTGGAAAAGCACACTTTTTTTCTGAGACATGTTTTGTCCTATACAACCGTGCCGAACAAGAATAGCACCATATTTGCTTCCTTGGAAGAAAATAAAATATAAATTTGCTTACTTTAAATTTTGAATTTTGCTTACTTTTTGCTTTCTATTGCTTAGGTGATTAAATTCCAACAAATTTTACGTTCAGAGACTAGTGTTTTTGCGAGGAATGGCGTAAATATAAAACTCAATCATCAGAAATGTTTACTTCAGAATAAAGGTGCATGTCATGGGAAAAGTCAATAAAACAGACCGGGAATGGCAAAGAGAGTTATCACCAGAAGAGTATCGGATCACACGACAAAAGGGCACTGAACCTGCATTTACGGGGCAATACTGGAATACTAAGCAACATGGTACCTATGTCTGCCGTTGCTGCGGTGCAGAATTGTTCTCATCAGATACTAAATATGACAGTGGTTGTGGTTGGCCTAGCTTTTTTAAACCGATTGAGCCCACTGCAATTGAAGAACATGACGATTTATCGCATGGTATGGTCAGAACAGAAATAGTTTGTCATGATTGCGAAGCCCATTTAGGGCATGTTTTTGAAGATGGACCACAGCCGACTGGTTTGCGCTATTGTGTAAACTCGGCATCATTACAACTTAAATCACAAGAAAAAAATGATGAGGAAACCTATCCATGAGTAATATTTATCAGTTTGAAGCTGAACTGTTAGAGGGTGAAGTTAAGCAATTAGCTGATTACAAAGGTAAAGTTTTACTAATTGTAAATACTGCAAGTAAATGTGGTTTTACACCACAATTTGCTGGCCTTGAAAAGCTTTATGAGAAATATAAAGATCAAGGCTTGGAAGTTTTAGGGTTTCCCTGCAACCAGTTTGGTGGGCAAGATCCGGGTAGCAATAAAGAAATCGGTACGTTCTGCCAGCGCAACTATGGGGTGAAATTCCCGATGTTTGCTAAAGTAGATGTAAAAGGCCCAGAAGCTCACGTGATTTTTAGATATTTGACACGTGAAGCTAAAGGTATTTTAGGAAGTAGCACGATTAAATGGAACTTTACTAAATTTTTGGTAGGGAAAGATGGTGCAGTGCTTAATCGCTATGCCCCTACGACTAAACCAGAAGCATTAGAAGCTGATATTGAAAAAGCATTAGCAAGTTAATGAATTCAATGAACGCTATTCCTCAAGCTTTTGAGTTTTGGCAAGATGGGCGAATGCCTTATGTTGAAGCCAGAAGATCTTGTTTTAGTCGAACATGTTATAAGTCTCATAGTCATCCAACATTTTCTATTGGAGCTATAGATGAAGGGAATAGCGTTTTTCAAAGTTCATTTGGTACAGCACAAAAGATTTCTTCTGGTACCTTAGTCATTGTACCTGCCCACATAGAACATTCTTGTAACCCATTACCTGATCAGGTTTGGAGTTACCAGATGTTGCATCTGGATATATCTTGGCTTAATCAATGGTATGCCGAATTTCAAAAAGAGGGCTTTGATTTAAATTTACCCCAGCATAAACCTCTCATTATTAAAGATGAGTCTTTATATCAGGCTTTTTCTGGTATGAATAAAACGTTATTTGATTCTGAAAAATTGATTCTTGAAAAAGAACAGTCGCTTATCTATTGCCTTACTCAGTTGTTACTACCTCATTTTATATTAGAAGAAATACAGAAAACTCAATATTTGTATGAGGACTTTTTGGCCTTAATTCATATTATTAAATCATCCGAACGATTTATTTCTCTAGAAGAGCTTGCACAGCAGGTAGGTCTTAGTCGATATGCAATTATTCGTCTATTTAAAGCCAATGTTGGCTTAACACCCCATGCATTTCAAATTAATTTAAAGATTAATCAAGCCAGAGCTCAATTAAAACAAGGGATTTCGCTTGTGGAGTTGGCAGTAAATTTGGGCTTTAGTGATCAGAGCCATTTTCATAAAGCTTTCAAAGCGCATACAGGAATCACTCCTCGTCAGTTTCAACTCGCAGCCGCGCAATAATTTACAATAAATTATTTTTCTCTATTTTTAAGCTATTCCATACAGTTTTAAAGATGAAATCGTTATGGAAGTTTTCTTAGTTATTGCCTTTACTCACTTTTTAGCGCTGCTATCTCCGGGACCCGATTTTTTTCTTATTCTCACCAGCCTTTTGCAAAAGGGTTCGCGTTATACATATGGTGTCATTGCAGGAATTACGTTTGGTAATGCCTTAATTTTGATGGCGTGCATGTTCGGATTTATGTTACTTGGAAATTTGAGTACGACTATTCTTTTAGTACTTAAGTGGCTTGGGGCTGGGTATTTGGTTTATTTGAGTTATCTTTGTTTTAAGGCTGCTCGCGCTGGCACCTTAACTTTTGCTACTGAAAAAAATGATTTGATTGATCAAGAGTATCAGCATCAGGATAAAGTTAAGAGTTTCATGTTGGGAATACAATCTAGTCTTCTTAATCCCAAAAATATTATGTTTTATAGTAGTTTGATGCTGCTTATTCAGCATCAATTTAGTTTAGTTCAAAAATTGCTAATGAGTACGTGGATGACTGGAGTCGTACTTGGTTGGAACTTACTGTTGGTTCGGCTATTGCTTCAAAATCGAGTTCTAGAACAGATTAAACGTTCAGCGATAGGCCTGTATTATTGTTCTAGTCTGGCTTTTATATGTTTTGCAATCTTACTCATTGCTTATAGTTAATGTCGGTTGTATAGCCTTCATGCTAAATAATTATGAAGGCTATACAACTTATCTATGCTTAAAGAATTGCTTTCAAACGCTTAACTACTTCTTCACATTGCGCTAAATCGGCAACTAAAGCCATACGTACATGATTTTCGCCAGGGTTACCTTGATCTGTGTCGCGAGATAAATAACGACCCGGTAAAACTTTAATATGGGCTTTTTCCATTAACATCTTGGCAAAAGTTTCATCGTTATCGACTTTTAACCAATAATAGAAACCTGCATCTGGCTTTTGTAGAGGTAATAAGTGACCTAGTTCGTTTTGGAATAAATCAAACTTTGCACGATATTGCTTACGGTTTTCTTCAACATGGTTTTCATCATTCCATGCCGCAATAGATGCAAGCTGATGTTGAACAGGCATTGCTGCACCATGATAGGTACGGTACTGCAAATATGGTTTTAATAATTCTGCATCACCCGCTACAAAACCTGAGCGTAAACCCGGTAAGTTTGAGCGTTTAGAAAGTGAATGAAATACGACACAGTTTTTATAGTCATCACGACCAAGTTCTGCACATACTTCTAATAAACCAGTAGGTGCTTGCTCGAACCAAAGTTCTGAATAGCATTCGTCAGAAGCAATGACAAAATTATATTGATCAGATAAGGCGATTAACTTTTTGAATTGTTCTTTAGAAAGCACAGTACCAGTTGGGTTGCCCGGCGTACATACAAAAAGAAGGGCAGTTTTTTCCCATACTTCTGCGGGTACAGCATCAAAATCGCCTAAGTAACCATTTTCTTCGGTGCAATTAATGAAGTATGGTTTTGCGCCGGCAAGTAGGGCGGCACCTTCATAAATTTGATAAAACGGATTCGGCATTACTACATAAGGAGCGTCTTCACGGTTAATGAGCGCCTGAACAAATGAGAAAATCCCTTCACGCGTACCAGATACTGGCAAAATGTGGTTTTCAGCACTAATGCTATTAAGTTTAAAGCGCTTAGTGAGCCAGTCTGCAATACTTTGGCGAAGCTCAGGTAAGCCTTTGCTATTTGGATAAGTTGAGAGGTGATTGAAGTTGTCAATAATTGCCTGTTTAACAAACTCTGGTGCTGGATGCTTTGGTTCACCAATTGATAGAGGAATCAAGGAAAGGTTAGCAGGAGTAGTATCCTTAAAAAGCTGGTTTAACTTTTCAAATGGATATGGGTGCAATAACGACAAGCTAGAGTTCATTAAACAGTTACCAAGTAGTTGAGTTTCAGTGCTGACAAATTTGATTAGATGCTTCATCTAATGCAGCTTTAAGCTTTTCCGAGAAGAGTTTAACCTCTTCGTTATTTAACGGTTTTCCATCTTTTTTCGTGACAAAGAAAATATCTTCTGCACGTTCACCTAAAGTTGCAATTCTAGCTGAATGGATGTCTAAACCTTGCATCATAAATAAGCCACCTACACGTGCAAGTAGTCCGGGGTGATCGAGTGTTGAAATTTCAACCATATTTTGCTGTAACGCTTCATTCAACGTAACGTCAACTGTATTTTCAATATCGAAGTGACGTAGCTGACGTGGAATGCGGCGTTGCATAAGTCCCGGATATTGGTCTGGCTGACTAAGCGCCTTCACTAATGCGGTTTTAACTGTTTCTTCGCGTTCGGGGTCGGTTAGCAACGTACCAAAGCGATCGAGCACAACATAGGTGTCTAAGCTAAATGCGGTACTTGCTGTGATAATTTTTGCATCTTGAACGTCTAAGTTCATGCGGTCTAAAACTGCCACAGTCGTTGCAAAAAGGTTGGGTTGGTCACGTGTATATATAAAGATTTGCACGGCATCTTGCGCAGCTTTACGGTGAGCACGTAATAGTACTAATGGCTCTGGGTTATCGCCGTGTTTCAAAATTGCTTGAGTGTGCCATGCAATTTCATCTGCCGATTCTTTAATGAAGTATTCATCGCCCAGTTCTTGCCATACTTTTTCAACGTCTGCCAATGAGAAATTATTCACCAGTAATTCACTTGCTGCAAATTTGGTGTCTTCAATTAGCATTTGATAGTCAACAGGACGGCTTAAACCTGTACGAATGACATCACGGGCATGCGTATAAAGTTGACGCATAAGCGAAGCACGCCATGTGTTCCACAGTTTTGGATTTGTCGCATTAATATCTGCAACTGTTAAAGTATATAGATAATCAAGATGTTCCATATCGCCAAGTTTTTCAGCAAAATCTTTAACAACATCCGGATCGGAAATATCCTTTTTCTGAGCAGTCAGTGACATGAGCAAATGGTTGTGAATGAGCCATGCAATTAATTTACATTCACGCTCTGTAAAGCCGTGTGCACGTCCAAATTCAATCGCATCTTCTGCACCAAGTTCACTATGGTCTCCACCGCGGCCTTTGGCAATGTCATGAAATAATGCAGCAATAAACACAATATCTTGACGTGCAAGACGCTGGAAAACAGAGCTTACAACAGGGAACTCTTTAGCAAATTCTGGTTCTTTAAAACGGTTTAAATTGCGCAGTAATAATAATGTGTGTGCATCGACTGTATAGATATGGAATAGGTCATATTGCATAAGGCCCATAATCTGACCAAAGGCAGGAATATAGTTTCCTAAAACACCATATCGTTTCATCGCTACCAAAGTATCGTATAGACGATAAGGCGAGCGAATGATTGACATGAATAGGGCTTGATGCTCAGGATTATCTCGAAAATTTTGGTTAATACGTTTTGCAGCAAGAATAAGTAAGCGTAAAGTACGAGCGCGAATACCTTCAATATCTGGTCGATTAGCCAAAATATAGAATAGTTCTAAAATAGCACTTGGATGTTCTGCGAATATTTTGTGGTGCTGTACGGCAAGTTTATTGTCGACAATCTTAAAGTGGTCATTAACGACTTCAATTTTACGTTCGTAATTTGGTAAACGCGGAGTAATAACTGATTCGCTAAAATAGGCCAATAACATTTCATTGAGTGTTGAAACCTGTTGGGCAGTACGGTAGTAGCGTTTCATGAACTGCTCGACACCGTAGTTTACAGGCTGACCTTCTTGACGAGCGTAACCAAATTGAGCCGCAATTTCTCGTTGATGATCGAACAGAAGACGGTTTTCATCACGCTTCGCTAAGCGATGTAAATGGTGACGAATTTCCCAAAGAAAACTTTCCGCTTCTTCTAAAACGTTTAATTCAAATTCTGAAATAAAGCCTAAATGAACTAAGTCATAAATACGGTTTACGCGGAAATGACGCTTAGCAATCCAACCAATCTGGTTAATATCACGAATGCCACCAGGCGCATTTTTAATATCAGGTTCTAAGTTGCTTTCAGTATTGTTGTGTTGATGGTAACGCTTAGCTTGTTCAGCCATTTTTGCATCAAAAAATGTTTTGTCTGTCCACGTTTGCGAAACAATTCGACGCGGCCATTTTGCAAGTTGACTATTACCCGTAATTAAACGAGCTTCGATGAGTGTGGTTGCAACGGTTAAATCGGTAGCAGCTTGTTCAACACAGCTTTGAATGGTGCGAACGCTAATGCCGGGCTTGAAATTGCCAACATCCCATAAAGAGGAAATGAATGTAGAAATGCGTTTTTCATTTTCTTGGTTAATTTCATGTTCCGATAAAATCATGATATCAACATCGGAATAGGGCAACATTTCACGGCGCCCATAACCACCCACAGCAAAAAGACCTAGACCTGTCTGATCAAGTTCGGCATGTTTCCACAGAAAGATCAGTGCTTCGTCAACGAGGTCTGAGCGTGCTTTAATGACTTCCCGAATAGATTGCCCATTTTCATATGAATCCTGCAATTGCTTTTCTACATCCGTTCGCCATTGATTAATGGCTTTAATATCATGATGGCTTGTAACGTAGTTCAGCAATGGCGATGTATTGATCATGAAAATGGGTCTACCAAAAAGTAAATATTAAGAGTTGGTTTTTACGCTTACTTGATCAGCGGTTTCTTTCGCTAAAGTACGAGCAAGGTCTGTATTTTCAGCACGAGCCGTTGCCACACCCATACGACGTCGTTTGAAACCTTCTGGTTTACCAAACAGGCGTAAGTCGGTATTTGGGTTAGCTAATGCCGTATTTAAGCCCCTGTAGCTTAAATTGTTTGCATCGACCCCAGCATAAATAACTGCACTAGCAGCCACACTATGGCGAGCTGTATTTACTGGCAATCCTAAAATTGCACGAGCGTGCAGTTCAAATTCGCTTTGAAATTGTGAAGCTAGAGTAACTAGACCAGTATCATGTGGGCGAGGTGAAACTTCACTAAACCAGACCTTGTCGCCTTTAATAAACAGCTCTACACCAAAAATACCACAACCACCCAGTGCTGTTGTCACTTTATTAGCAATACGTTTTGCTTCTTCAAGTGCAGCCGCAGTCATTGGTTGAGGCTGCCAGCTTTCTACATAATCACCTGCATCTTGACGGTGACCAATTGGGTCGCAGTAGTGAGTTTCGATTTCACCAGTTTCAGGATTTTTAGCACGAACGGTAAGTAATGTAATTTCAAAATCAAAATCAATTTGAGATTCAATGATGACCGTACCTTGGTTAACACGACCACCTTGCATCGCATATTCCCAAGCAGCATCGACTTCATCGAAACTTTTTACACGAGACTGACCTTTACCTGAAGATGACATTACTGGTTTTACAAAATTTGGATAACCAATATCATCAGAAGCAGCGCGGAAGCTTTCTAGTGAGTCAGCAAAGCGGTAAGCAGAGGTAGGTAAACCAAGTTCTTCAGCCGCAAGACGACGAATGCCTTCACGGTTCATGGTCAGGTTTACAGCTTTAGCAGAAGGAATAACAGTTGCAGTTTGGTTCGCTTCAATTTCAAGCAAAACTTCTGTGGCGATGGCTTCAATTTCTGGAACAATTAAATTCGGTTTAATTTTCTCAATGAGCTGTTTTAACTCAGTTGGATTAGCCATATTTAACACATAAGAAAAATGTGCAACTTGCATGGCTGGCGCATGATCATAACGGTCGGCTGCATGTACTTCAACACCAAGGCGTTGTAAAGAAATTACAACTTCTTTGCCAAGCTCTCCTGAACCTAACAATAAAACTTTAAATGCAGAAGATTGAAGGGGGGTACCGAGTGTCACGCTCATGCGAATCATCCTGACAAAATTATTTTTTTAAGCATAGCAGAACTTATGAGGGAGTTAAGCTTTATCACACATAAAAAAATTAATTTTGTCGGACAATTAGGATGACACTTTTTTAGATGTTAACTTGATAGTTTAAAAGTAACTCATCTGCATTTTTGCCGCGAATACCCCAATTTTCTTTAGGAGTTTCAAAAATCGTAATTTCAATATCTTGTGGAGCTATTTTGCATTGTTGTTCAATATTGCGAAATAAAGTTTGAATGAGTTGTTTCTTAGTAGCTGCGCTACGTCCTGCAAACATTGAGAGTTCGATAATAATGTAGTGTTGGCTGCGGTCGGCAGGATAGATAAAATTTCCAGACTTAAGACTGATAAAACGCTGAAATCTTTTCTCGATAGGATATTTCAATTCTTCAATAAGTGCTTGATGGATTGCATGAGAAAGTAATTCTCGATACTGCATAATCGTTTGTTCATTGGCGTAAATTTTAACTTGTGACATTTTTATCTCTATTAAGTAGGTAAGATTATCTTTTTAATCAATTCAAAAATTAGATTTTTACGCCAGAAGTTTCAATTTTAAAGGCTTCTGGCTAGGTTTTATTTTATATAACGAAGATCAGTTTATCTATTTATAAAGGTAAATAAGTATAGATTAGGCCATAAACAATTGCGGCAGTTAACGTTGCCGGAACAATTTTCTTAAATTTAAAATATAGACCTGCTAGCACTAGAAAACCGATAAGCATGGCTAAGCTTTTATCTGGATTCTCAAGAAGTGGCGGAAGAGTGGCAACAATAAGCATGGCGCTAATTGCTGATATACCAATGCTTCCCAAAGCAATTTTTAGCCAGACTGAACCACGTCTTTGCTGTGTCCCTTGTAGCTTTTGTATAACAAAGAATGGTCCAAAACGTGAGGCAAAATTGGCAATACCAACAATGATACCAACCAGAATAATCTCTAGATTCATTTTAAACTTCGACCTCTTCTTGTTGTTTCAGCACATAATGTTTAAACAAGCCGGCTAAAATGCCTGAAAGAATACCAATAAAAATAGCCGCAGATAGGTTAATCCAATAGCAGGACAACGCTGAAACAACCAAAGATACAGCAACTACAAGACTATGCTTTCGCTCAAATGCTGCTAATAAAAAACTTAAGAATAAAGCAGGCAATAAGAAGTCTAAGGCTGCTTGTAAAAACTTTGGAAGATGAGACACTTGATCTGCAAATAATCCCCCTAACAATGAGCCAGTTGCCCAAGCCATCCAACTAAATAGACTCAAGCCTAACATCCAAGACTCGGACCATTGTTGTCTACGCTGTGAAAGTTGGATCATTCCACTTGCAAAAACTTCATCGGTTAAGCCCCAAGCCCATACCGCCGTTTTTTTTAGATTTAATTTGTTTGGAATCAGGTTATATAAAGCTGGTCCATAAAGCACATGGCGAATATCCAGTGCAATGACTGTTAATGCAGTTAACCAGATAGATGAACCACTGGCTAAAAGTGCGACAACTAAGAACTGGCTGGCTCCAGCATACATTGAACAAGATAGAAAAAATGCTTCCCATGGTGTAAAACCAAACTGAGATGCAGAAACGCCAAAGGCAAAAGAAACGGGTAAATAGGTGAGTACGATAGCTTGGCTATCTTTGGCGCCTTGCCAAAAAGTTGCCGTTTGGGCAGGCATCAATTGTTGTTCGGACACAATACACCTTGGCAATAAACCAAATGATAAAAATACTTGAAAGATTGAGTATTGTAGCCGAATTTAATAGCATAGTGCCGAAATGTTTAATCGGCAGTTTGCTATGTTCAACGCAAAGATTCGTTTAGTTTATATCGCCATGTTGAGTGCAGGTATTTTTACATTGCAGGGCTGTGACAATGGTAATCATGAGGCAGAAAAAAAAGTAGAAATTAAGCCAGCACCTAAACTGACCAATGACGCAACTGTTTATGCTCAAAAAGCATGGACATTGATTAATACGGTTGAGCATTTGGTTTATGAAAAGCAGTTGAGCCAAATCGATGACAAAGTTCGTAAACCTTTACGTCAATTGAGTACGGACTGGCGCATTAATGTGAAAATGACTGATTCCGTGACAGAAGGGAAATATGCCCTTTGTCGTAAAGCCCTGACAAGTTTAGATGTGTGGGCTCGTGAAACGCTTGAAAATAATGATTCAGTTGCTAAGAAACAAGCAGACTATGAGCGAGATAAAGCGCAATGTAAGGATGCGATCAATACGCCGAATCTTGGAAACACATCTCCAAAATAAAATTTATAAATATAAAAAAGCGAGATGATTAATCTCGCTTTTTTGCTTTTAAAACGATAATGAGTGAATGTTAATTACGGCTTTGTCGCAGCTTTAGCTGTGTTTGCTGTTTTCACTGCATCTTGTTTCATTTGATGAGTCATTTGCTGTGATTCATGTTGAGCATGTGTAGATTTCATCATTGCTTCATGCTTTTGTTCAGTCATATCTTTTTTAACATCTTGTTTTGCTTTTACTGCTTCTTTTTTAGCAGTTGCTTTGCCGTGTGCAGCAACACATTTTCCGCCTTTATGATTTGGCCCTGTACCACCTTGTAATTGAGTTCCTTTTGGACATGCAAATGCCGAAACACTTAACATAGCCAATACGCCAGCTGTAAGAATTGTTGATAATTTTTTCATGTTAATCAGCGCCTTGTTGAGTATTATTGCTCAGCTTGAGTGTAAAATGAAAATATCTGCTTTAAAACATTTATTTTGTGAAATAGAGTTTGAACAATGTGTTGTTTTGCAGCGTTATCTATTTTTTTAATTTGGTTTTAAGTTTTTATCATATAGCTGGTTGTGCAAAGACTAGGAATGGACTTGAGCAACTACTTTCAATTTCTCAATATCTAGAATCTCAATTTTTCTAAAAGCAATTTTGATGATTTTCTGTTTTTCAAGCAGACTCAGCTCATGGTTGATCGTCTGTCTAGATGTGGTCAGCATATTTGCCAATTGTTCTTGAGAAATATGGATGTGATGATCTTGAATAAGAGTATGATTTCCATATCCTTCTAAAATAAATAGAAGACGTTGAGCAAGCCTTTGAGAAATACTGCGTGTTTGGATAGCAATCTGTTCTAAGAAAACGTACCTGAGTTTTTGGCTGGTTAAACGAGCAAAGTAATACCAGTAATATGGATTGTCTTTGAGTAATTCATTTAATGGTTTTGCAGGAATATGCAGAACGGTACTTTTTTTCAAAGAAATCGCATCGTGCGAACGTGGTTCATGATCAATCAGCGATATTTCACCAAACCACATAATTGGCTCAGCAATTGCAGAAAGAGCTTCATTACCATTTACATCGACATAACCTAAGCTAATTGAGCCTTCAAGCACAGTATAAATGCCATCAAACACATCTTGGGCACGGAACACATAATTGTTTTTTTCAAAGGTTCTTTGCTTACCATGCTCTAGAATAAAGTTTTGGAATGCTTCTGGAAGCAAACTAAACCATGTGTTTTCTCTTAGTCGATTAATATAAATAAGATCCAATATCAGCCCATCCATGAAAAAATCATTACTTTGTCAAATAGCTGACAACTTTAAGTTTTCCTTATTTGTACAGTATGACTATAGATAGATGAATAGGGAACAACTCATGTCAAATCTGGAGCAACAGCTTAGCAAATATGCGGCTTACCACTTAAATCATAAGAATATTTTGACGCATTTTATCGGTATTCCGCTCATCGTGTTTTCAATTTTATGTTTAACTGCGAGAGCTGGAGTCGATATTGGCAGTTTTAAACTGACTTTAGCTGTAGTGTTGATTGCAGTTAGTACGATCTATTATTTCATTTTAGATAAAGTTTTTGGCGTAATTATGCTGATTCTTTTAGCCGCTGTTTATCCACTGGCGAGCCAAATTGCCCAGTTATCTTTGGGAGAATGGTTGGCAGCAAGTATTGGTTTCTTTGTGGTTGGATGGGTCTTTCAGTTTGTGGGGCATTATTTCGAAAAGAAAAAACCAGCTTTTGTTGATGATGTGATTGGACTCGCGATAGGTCCATTATTTGTATTGGCAGAATTTATATTTATGCTAGGTTTTAGAAAGCCTTTGCATGCGCGTATTTTACAAGAGGCGCGCAGTAAACGAGAGGCGATGGATTTAAGTCATTAAACATAAAAAAAGCCCCAATATGATGGGGCTTTTTTTGAGCTTTAACTTATACGTTAAAACGGAAGTGCATTACATCGCCGTCTTGAACAACGTAAGTTTTACCTTCTAAACGCCATTTACCAGCTTCTTTAGCGCCGTTTTCACCGTTGTATTGTACGAAGTCGTCATATGCAACAACTTCAGCACGGATAAAGCCTTTTTCGAAGTCAGTATGAATCACACCAGCTGCTTGAGGAGCGGTTGCGCCAACTTTTACTGTCCATGCACGGACTTCTTGTACACCAGCAGTGAAATAAGTCTGTAAACCTAAAAGCGCATAACCTGCACGAATAACCACATTTAAACCTGGTTCTTCCATGCCCATTGCTTCTAAGAACTCAACACGATCTTCATCTTCTAATAATGAAATTTCAGCTTCGATTTGGTTGCAAAGAGGAACAACAATTGCGTTTTCTTCAGCCGCAAGTTTTTTAACTGCTTCTAAATGTGGGTTGTTTTCAAAACCATCTTCTGCAACGTTTGCAATATACATGGTTGGTTTTAAAGTCATTAAACCAAAACCACGAACTAATTTACGTTCGTCATCAGACAAATCAGCCGCGCGAGCTGGTTTACCTTCGTCAAGTAAAGGTTGGATTTTTTCTAAAACTGCTTTAGTTGCTACAGCTTCTTTGTCACCGCCTTTAGCAACTTTAGTTAAGCGTAAAATTGCTTTAGCAACAGTTTCAAGATCGGCAAGCGCAAGTTCAGTATTAATAGTTGCGATATCGTCTAATGGATCAATTTTACCATTTACGTGAATTACGTTTTCGTCTTCGAAACAACGTACAACATGAGCGATTGCATCAGTCTCACGAATGTTAGCAAGGAACTGGTTACCTAAGCCTTCACCTTTTGATGCACCAGCAACAAGACCTGCAATGTCCACAAATTCCATTGTGGTTGGCAAAATACGCTGTGGTTTAACAATCGCAGCAAGTTTGTCTAAACGTGGATCTGGTACAGGAACAATACCTGTGTTTGGTTCAATGGTACAGAAAGGGAAGTTTTCCGCTGCAATCGCTGCTTTCGTTAATGCATTGAAAAGGGTAGATTTCCCTACGTTTGGCAGACCAACAATACCGCAATTAAAACCCATGAAAACCACTCACAAATGTGTAAATTAAAAATTGTCGCTGATTTTACATGAAAGCCATGACAAAGTCATGGCTAGAGCGGGGTTGTATTGCTTTTAAACTTTACGTTTATCAAGTTGCTGGGCTAATGCATCGCCAGTCGCTTGTACTAACATGACTAAAACAATCAGCACAAAAATTACAGCCAACATAATTTGCATATCAAAACGTTGATAACCATATCTATATGCGATGTCTCCTAGACCACCTGCACCAATAGCACCAGCAATCGCAGAGGAGTTAATCATAGTCACAATAGTCACGGTAAAGCCTGCCACTATACCCGGCAAAGCCTCTGGTAAAAGCACATGCCAAATAATTTGTTTACGGTTACAACCCATGGCTTGAGCAGCTTCAATTAAGCCTTGGTCGACTTCACGTAAGCTGACTTCTGCAATACGAGCAAAAAAGGGAATTGCCGCAATCGTCAATGGAACAACGGCTGCCCAAACGCCATAACTTGTACCTACAATCCAGCGAGTAAGCGGAATAAGTGCAACCATTAAAATAAGAAAGGGCACAGAACGAGTAATGTTAATGACCCAACCTAAAGCCTGATTAATCTTTTGTGACGGGTGAATGCCGTGCTCAGAAGTGCTAACTAAAACAACAGCAATCGGTAAGCCAATTAAAAAAGCAATAAATGCAGATGCACCTACCATGAGTAAGGTGTCTACAGTTCCAGTAATTAATAAATCAATGAGCTGGTCGTGCATAGCCAAGTACCTCAAATTGTGCAATTGCAGTTGATGCGTCTTGTCGTATAGATGAAAGATCAATTTCTACGTTAGGAATACCGACTAAAAGTGAACCAATAATGTGCCCTTGAATGGTATCGACCTGACTTTGATATAAATTGACGGGCGCTTTAAATCTAGCAAGTAGCTCTTGTATATCGGGTACTTGATGCGCTTCAGCCTCATATTTCAGTTTTACAATAATATGAGTTGAATCTTCATCGGGTAGAGGACTGATTTTAAAAGGCAGAGTGATCTGCTCAAGGTTTAACAATTCTTGAGTAATTTGTTGCTCTGGTCGTGAAAATACAGACCAGACTTGGCCAGCCTCTACAATTTCACCTTGGTCAATCACAACGACCTGATCACAAATTTCTCGAATGACCTGCATTTCGTGTGTGATGAGAACAATCGTTAGACCAAGTTCCTGATTAATCTTTTTAAGTAAAGCCAAAATAGTGGCAGTACTTTCAGGGTCAAGTGCTGAGGTGGCTTCATCACAAAGTAAAATTTCAGGATGATGGACAAGTGCACGTGCGATACCGACACGTTGCTTTTGTCCGCCCGAAAGTTGTGATGGATAATGACCAGACTTATCTGCAAGACCTACGAGTGCCAGAACTTCATTTACACGTTGATCGATATCTGCTTTGTTGTAATTGGAAACTTTTAAGGGCAATGCCACATTTTCCCAGACCGTTTTTGCAGACATCAAATTGAAATGTTGAAAAATCATTCCAATTCGTTGGCGAGTTTGAATAAGCTCGGCATGACTCAATTCAGCAATGTTTTGTTGATGAATATGAATACTGCCTGTATTTACTTGTTCTAAGCCATTTAACGTGCGGAGTAGGGATGATTTTCCTGCACCACTTTTACCAATAATGCCTAAAATCTTACCTTGAGGAATATCAAGGTTAATCTCTTTTAAAGCATGCAGTTTTTGACCCTGCGATTGGTAAAACTTATTTAAACCACGAATTTTGATATGGGGTAGAGAAAAATCAACTTGTGATCCAAAACTCACCATTGTCATTCTCCTTATTTCCAGCCTTGAAACCACATACCTTGGCCAAAGTCTTTATCCAGAATATCTTGTGCTTGTTTTGAGTTCTGGAATGCTTTAACAAAGGTTGCAAGTTTTTGGTTTTTATCTTGGTAATCGCGACGGGTCACAAATAAAATTGCATATTTTTTATCGATTGGATCTAAAAATAATGCGCTATGTGGGTCGGTTACCTTTGCCATTTTTAAGTAGTGAGGGAAGCCGAAAATTAAATCGACATCGTTATATGCATGTGCTGTCTGCGGACCTTCAACCTCAACAAAGCTCAGCTGTTTGGGATTAGCAATAATGTCTTGAGTGGTTGAAAGTTCATTATTAATGTCTTTAAGCTGAATTAAACCTGCACGGTGCAATAAAATTAAAGCGCGAGCTAAATTGACGGGATCGTTTGGAATAGCAACACGTGCATTTGAAGGTAAGTCTTTAAGTGATTTATATTTTTTTGAATATAAACCCACATGACTTCCTGAGCCCACGGCAAATGCATGTAAGTCATAACCCGTTTCTTTTACAGCATTACGTAGAAATACGCTTTGCTGGAAAAAGTTTGCATCAATATCGCCGTTTTGTACGGCAACATTTGGTGCTCGCCAGTCAGAAAATTCAACGAGTTTGACATGAACGCCTTGCTTTTCTACTTCATTGGCAACGCTTTGTAATAACTCAGCATAAGGTGGACTAATGCCAATCGTTAAAACATCATCGGCTTGTTTATTTTTAATATAACGGTAACCGACGAGGCCCAGAACTACGATAATTATCGTAATTCCGAGTAACCAAGGCTTATGCTGTTTGAACTGAATCGCCATAATCTTTCCGTTATTACTTCCAGCCAGGGAACCAAAGTTTTGGCCCAATCTCAGCATCTAATACAGCTTTAACTTTTGGCGAGTTTTGATAGATCTCAACAAATTTCTTCAATTTGTCGCCCTTGTCCTGATAGTCGTCACGTACTACAAACAAAATTGCATAACGTTTATTGGTATTGTCATCAAGTAAAAGTGCACTATCAGGGTCAGCTGTTTTTGCTAAGCGCAAGTAGTGTGGGTAGCCAAAAGCTAAGTCAACATCATCAATTGCACGAGCAGTTTGCGGTCCTTCAACCTCAATGAATTGCAAGTTTTTAGGGTTTGAAACAACATCTTTAAGTGCAGATAAATGGTTGTTTGAATCTTTAAGCGTAATTAATTTAGCTTGCTGTAAAAGTAGAAGCGCACGACCTTGATTCACTGGATCATTTGGAATGACTACACGTGCGTTTTGTGGCAATTCATCAAGGCTTTTATATTTCTTTGAATAAAGTCCCACGTGTGATGCTGCACCTACTGCAAATGCCTTTAATTTAAAGCCAGTTTCTTTAATTGCATTGTCTAAGAACGGTTGGTGCTGGAAAAAGTTCGCATCAATATCCCCATGATTTAAGGTAATGTTTGGTGTGTTCCAGTCAGAAAACTCAACCAGTTTCACATTTAAACCTTGTTGCTTTGCTTCATCGGCAGCAGCTTGTAAAGTTTTTGCAAATGGTGGACTAATACCAATCACAAGTTCATTTGAGCCACTTTGACGGTGTTTATTCCAAAAGAATAAAGCAACAAAAAGGACTACAACGACTAAGCCTACGCCTAGCCATTTTTTAGAGGCTGTTTGAGCCATGTCTATCTCCAAATTTAAGCGGTTATTTCTTCAATTGTTGTTAGGTTTTTGCTGTTGTTATAGGGACTACATCGGAACGCTTGAACAGGGTGTTGTTTTGGTAATTGATCACCCCGATTAAAGATTTTGTTCCGTAGTGAACCCGTTTTATATGCAGTTTTATAGCGACCACGGTGTTGTAGCTCAGGAATGACCAAGCGAATAAAGTCATGGTGAGACTCAGGTGCAACAGTACGTGTCAAATTAAAGCCATCAATATCTGTCTCATCTAAAAGATGAATTAAGTATTCAGCAACTTCTTCGCCACTACCCACGATGAGGGGATAACGACCACCTAAAACATGCTGAGCTTTTAAGTCATTTTTCGTGATTTGTTGCTCTTTAAATTTTTCTGTAATCGAAACAATACTGTTACTTTTTTGGTAGGGAATAGCTTCATCGTCGGCAAATTTACTTAAATCGATGCCAGTTGAACTCGCATAATGCGCGAGGCCTGCTTCAGGACTTGCATACTGACGATATTCATTAAGTTTCTGTACAGCGAGATCATGTGTTTCAGCAACAACAACGGTTATACCGACAAAGACTTTAATGTCATCAGCTGAACGACCTTGCTGTTCGGCAAGAGCACGAATCTTTTTCACTTGTTCGCGTATTTTTTCGGGTTTGTCGCCTCCAATAAATACACATTCAGCATGGCGAGTCGCAAACTGCATGCCTTTTGGTGAAGCACCTGCTTGAAATAGTGTCGGGGTGCGTTGCACAGAAGGAGACACCTGAAACACACCTTCACTTTGGTAATATTTTCCCTGGTGGTGAATGGTGTGAACTTTAGATGGATCTGTAAAAACACGCTGTACTTTATCTTTTTTAACGGCGTCGTTTTCCCATGAACCTTCCCAATATTTGTAGCAAAGTTCTAAAAATTCTTCAGCTTGTTCATAGCGGGCATCGTGGTCTTTTAAACCCTTTTGACCAATCAAGCGTTCGGCACTATCTAGATAACCCGTAACGATATTCCAGCCAATACGACCTTGAGTTAAATGGTCGAGACTCGCAAAGCGGCGTGCAAATTGATACGGATGCTCATAGCTTAAGTTCACAGTGACCCCAAAACTTAAGTTTTGAGTGACTGCTGCCATAGCAGAAATGAGTGTAGATGGATCATGGCTCGGAAGTTGAATGGACTCTTTTAAAGTCAGATCAATACCGTTTTGATAGACGTCATACACACCTGTAATATCTGCAATAAACAAACCATCAAATAAACCACTTTCTAGAGTTTTGGCTTGTTCTGTCCAATAGCTCAGTTCATTAAAGCGGTGTGATTCATCACGTGGATGTGTCCATAAACCATGATTAATATGCCCAACACAGTTCATATCAAAAGCATTTAATAAAATTTCTTTCGCCTTAAAGTCTGTCATTACAATGTCCCTCGACGAGGCGGTAGAACACCGTTAAGTACATAGTTCCCAATAAAGTAATATTTCCATCGTGCAGCATCATGCAACGTATGCACACGTGCATTGCGCCAGAAACGGTCTAGACCATCTTGTGACTGACTACCACGGCTTCCTGCAAGTTCTATCAGCTTAGACGATGCTTTTAGTGCTGTATCGCTACTATGAGCACGCACTTTGGCCACATCAATTGAAGCTTTGGCAATGCTTTCAGGTGTGGTTTCAATTTTTGCGGCATCAATTGATTGCGCAGCTTGCTTTAATAACACTTCACTTGCCCGTACATCTACGGCAATGCGTCCTAATTCATAAATCGTTAAAGGATCTTGGTTTGCCGTTTCTACATTTGAATCAATCCATGGGCGGGCTTGATGCACTCTTTGCAAGCTTTCTTCAAAGGCTCCACGTGCAATGCCTACCTCAATTGACGCATGCATAATTTGAGCAAAAGGGCCCACTAAGGTTGGTTGTAAAAATGCAGTATCAAAAGGAACAACATCATCTGCATCTACAAAAACCTGATCAAATTTAACTGTACCGCTGCCTGTGGTTTTCTGTCCAAAACCAGACCAGTCATCAACAAGTTTCAATCCTTGTGAACCACTTTTTACAAAGGCTAGATATTCTCGACCCGCATCATCTAAAACTAAGGTTGGAATACGATGAGCAAATAAACTTCCTGTGCAGTAAAACTTTTCACCCTGAATCAAATACCCATTTTCATGCGGACGGATATTGGTTTGTTTATGAGTTGAAGTTTTAGTTTTAAACTCGGCAAGTGCATTACCAAAGCGAGTGCCATTTAACACTTCGCCATACAAACGTTGCTTTTGAGCTTCTGTGCCTGTATTGCGCAATACTTCTAAAGCGTAAAAATGATTTTGTGGAATTTGTCCGATTGAACCATCTGCACCGCTTAAAAGTGCAATCACTTTAGCAACAGTATGACTTGAAACTTCGGCACCACCATATTGCTTTGGCACTGTAATTGCCCAAAGACCAGATTGGCTCAATGCATCGATTTCGGTATACGGTAAAATCCGCTTAGAGTCTCGCTCAACTGCGGTTTTTTTAAATTGCTCAGCAAACTGTTTTGCAATTTCTAAAGCTTCAGCATCATTTTGAATAATGTGCGCTTGGCCAGATGCCGAGGTTTGTTTAGTTTGAACCGATTGATATGAAGTCATGACAATTTCTCCTTAAATCCAGGCATGGCGGGCAGGGAAATGACCATTAAGGTAATAATTGCCAATGGCATGTAATTTCCAACGAACGGGGTCGTGTAAGGTATGTACACGGGCATTTCGCCAATGTTGATCTAAATTGTGTTGGCTTAAACTTGAACGGCTACCGCCTAGTTCCAGCAATTTTTCAGAGATTTGTAGAGCAGCATCATTGGCATAGACTTTTGCTTCTGCAACCAAGATCGAAGCTTTTGCTACCTGTTCGTCAGTCACAGTTTGAAGTTGGTCGAGTTCATCTAAATATTCAGCAGCTTCATCAAGCAGTAAAATTGCAGCATCGAGCAAAATATTTAACTTACCTACTTCTTGCAGGGTGTAATGTTCAAAGCTGGCTTTTTCAACATTTGCATCAATAATTGGGCGTGCTTTATGAATAGTCGATAAAGTATCGTCAAATGCAGCTTCTGCAATCCCCACATCAATGGCAACTTGTAATAACTGAGAATAAGCACCGCGATAAGTAGGGGTTTTAGTTAATAAGCGTTCATCAAAAATGAGTTCTGGATTAACTTCAACTTGATTTAATTTAACTGTACCACTCGCTGTAGTACGCTGACCAAATCCATTCCAGTCATTAATGACTTCAATACCTTGAGTCTCTCGATTCACAATGACTAAAACCACATGACCTTCAGGATGGACCGCTTTAATTGCGAGCCAATGCGCAAAACTTGTACCTGTTGAATAAAACTTTTCGCCGTTTAAAATATATTTGCCATTTTCAATGGTAAGTGTGGTTTTTAATGTTTTTGAGTCATGTGTATTACGTTCTGGTCCACCGTTAGCAAGACGTTTGCCTGCCAATATTTCTGAAAAGATAAATTGTTTTTGTTGTTCTGTGCCCATAATTTCGATCAGGTTTAAAAGGCTAATCTGATTTTGTGGAATCTGACCAACGTTCGCATCACCTTTACTTAAAATACGGAAAACTTGAGCGAGTGTTTTATTGGAAACAAAAGCTCCGCCATATTTTTTCGAAATTCGAATTCCGCCTAAGCCTTTTTGGCTAAAGCTTTCGATTTGCTCATGCGGTAGTAAGCGTTGTTGATCACGTGTATTACGACCCTCTAAAGCATAATCAGCCACTTGATAAGCAGCATTAATGGCTTGTTGATCATTTTGAATGATTTGGACGTATGCCGTCGTTTTAGATAGAGAATTAGACATAATGACACCTTGTATTGCTGTCATTACCTTACAAAAGAAATATTTTTCCACTAAACGAGGACTTATGCTCAGCTTATGAAATAAAGTGCAAAGCATTTTTTTTGATTTTTAATGGAGAAATATAGATATTAAAAGTGTTTATAAATCAATAGATTATCGTTTTTATGTGAAAAATTGATAATAAAACTAGTTTTAATATGAAAAAGAGCAATAAGTACGGTAAAAAAAGATATAAAAAAATAGACCTAACTGTCAGCAAAAAATGAGCACAATATCCATTGTTTTAAATAAAAATAGCTTCTAAAGTATCTACTTACCATCGACCATTTTTGTACAAATAGTCAAATAAAAATAAACGTGGAGATTTTATGCGGGTTTTGTATCAGTTTCCTTTGTCCCATTATTGTGAAAAAGCTCGCTGGTTGTTAGACCATAAAGAACTTGATTATGTGGCTCATAACTTAATTCCAGGGTTTCATCGTGCTTTTGCACAACTCAAAACAGGCCAAAATTTATTGCCAATTTTGAAAGATGACCATCAATGGATTGCTGAATCAACCAAGATTGCACTTTATCTGGATGATACCTACCCAGAACACGCGCTTTTGCGTCGTGATGAGCAACTTAGACAACAAACTCTTAAAATTGATAGTTTAGCTGATGAGCTTGGTATACATGTGCGCCGTTGGGCTCTAGCTCATACGTTGGCGCAAGGAGACCATGCTTTAGAAATTATGATGGGTGAACAAGGCTATTTACGTCAGTTTGAAAAAATATCGAAACCTTTTCTCAAAACACTCGTAAAGAAGAATTATAAACTTGAAGAGGAGTTGGTGGGGCAGTCCAAAGAGCAGATGGACGAACTCATAAATGAATTAAATCGCTATCTAATAGAAAATCAAGCACGCTACATGGTGGGTGATCGCTTAAGCCTTGCTGATATTTCTGTGTGTTCGATGCTTGCACCATTGTTAGAGGTGAAGGGTACGCCATGGGAGCGTGAAGAAGCAGAAGAAGTTTCTGAGGAATGGAGCAACTATCAAAAATATTTGCTTGATTTACCTCTAGGCCAATATGTTTTAAGAATATATCAGACCGAAAGAAACGCACGTGTAGATTGGCGAGGAATTTAAACTTTATAAAATGCCCTGATTTTCTCAGGGCGTTTTTGTAATATTTCTAAGTTCAGTCATTAACTTAAATATTACTATCAATTTTCTAAATGATTTTTATTAAACCATTTGCATATATTATTTTGCTCCTGCAACTTCTTTATTTAGCTCATTATTCGAACTTATTCTAAATACTTAATAATTTTAATTTTTATAATTTTTTGCAAAATACAATTTTTCTAAAAACAGTTTTTAGCTGAAGTTAAGCCACTTTATTGTGCATGTGTTTACATTGTAATCAATAATTGCCACATTTAAGTGTAAATAGATGAGCTTAATAATAGACAGAAGATTAAAACATAGATTAAAGTAGAAACATGTTAGCAGTTTTAAAGGTATTAACTCTGCAAAACAGACTGAATAAAATAAGTGAAGCAAATGGATGTGTCCTACTTGGAAAAGTTGGCGCGATAATTGCAATTTAATAATAAATCACTCTATTGCTCTATATGAATGATTCTATAGATAAATAGAGAGAATGATCATCAAGGAGTTCTTATGAAACGTTCTGCAACCTCTCTCATTATTTCAACATTTATGCTTTGTACGGTTGGTGCTACTTCTCAAATTCAGGCAGCAGATACATTAGCTAAAATTAAAAGCAGCGGAAAAATCGTTATTGGCCACCGAGAATCTTCTGACCCAATTTCATATGTTGTTGCAGGTAAACCAGTAGGTTATGCAGTCGATATCTGTAACCAGTTTGCAAATGACATTAAAAAAGAGTTGAAAATGCCTGGGCTAAAAGTTGAATACAAGGCAGTAACTTCATCAACACGTATTCCTGAACTTTTAGCAGGTAATATCGATATGGAATGTGGTACGACCACAAACTCTAAGCAACGCCAAGAACAAGTGGGTTTCTCAACTAACTATTATGCAACAGAAGTACGTATGGCAGTTAAAGCCAACTCTGGCATTAAGAGTTTGGCAGATTTAAACGGCAAGGCAGTTGTAACAACTCAAGGCACAACATCTGATAAATACATTAAGATGAATGAAAAGGGTCAGTCAATTAATGTCCAAAATATTTATGGTAAAGATCATGCAGACTCTTTTGCCATGATGGCATCTGGCCGTGCTGCTGCATTTGTTATGGATGATAATATTTTAGCTGGTTTGGTTGCCAAGTCTTCTACACCTAAGGCATTTGCAATTGTAGGGCCGGTACTTTCATCTGAACCTTACGGTATTATGCTTGCTAAAGATGATCCAAAATTTAAAGCGATTGCAGACCGTACTGTAAATAATTTATGGAAAACTGGTCAAATGGACGCTTTATATAAGAAGTGGTTCTTATCGCCAATTCCACCAAAAAATACAAATTTGAACATGCCACAAAGTTCATCTTATAAAAAACTAAAAGCTCACCCAACAGATGCAGGGATCTAACAAGATCTTTTTGTCCTAAATTTACTTAAGCAAGTGAGACTCACTTGCTTAAGCGGTCTATTTTCCTAAAGATATTCATTTAAGGGGCAAACATGTCAGTCGGCTCGCTAAACTGGACTATATTCTGTGCGGAGTCTAATGAATATGGTGTCGATAAAGCCGCATGGGCAGAATCAGTCTGTAGAGCAATTGGTAGTACAAACTACAATGCTCATGCTGAAGCGCCCACATGGTTACAAATGTTAGGTTCAGGCGTCTTTACTATGGTTTGGACAGCTGTTATAGCCTTTCTTATCGCATTTTTATTAGGTTCTCTCCTAGGGGTAATTCGTACATTACCTAACAAACCTCTCGCATTTATTGGCAATTGTTACGTTGAAATTTTCCGTAATATTCCACTTATTGTGCAGCTATTCTTCTGGGCATTTGTTTTTCCGGAATTTTTACCAGACAGCTTAAGTGCAGGCAGTGGGGACGTTGTTGCAGGTGGATGGTGGAAAAATATTTTAAATCAGCAACCTGCAGTTATTGGTGTTTTTGCATTAGGTCTCTACACCGCTGCGCGTGTATCTGAACACATACGTGCCGGTATTAATACTGTTTCTCGTGGGCAAAAGTTTGCAGCTTCTGCAATGGGTTTTACCACTGCACAAAGCTATCGTTATGTCATTTTACCTGTTGCATATCGTACAGTGTGGCCAACGATTACTTCTGAAGCAATGAACGTTTTCAAGAACTCGGCAGTTTTATATGCTTTGAGTGTTTTGAACTTCTTCGCTTATACAAAAACCATGCGGGAAGAAACTTCTCAGGACATCATTATTCTTATTCTCTCTACACCTGTTTATTTAATTATTACTTATAGTATTAAATTTATCATGGCATGGATTGAGAAACGAATGGCTGTGCCTGGCTTAGGCTCAGGAGGGAAGTAATTATGGATTTTTCTTTATTACATAACCCTGACGTGATCGCGGCACTCAAAGAAGGTTTCATTTTTACCCTGACCGTGACTGTATTGGCGATGATGGGCGGTATCCTAATCGGAACTCCATTGGCAATGATGCGTTTATCAAACAATGCCATCGCAAGTAATTTCGCAAAATTTTATGTCGATCTGTTTCGTGGTATTCCACTGATTCAGGTGATCTTTATTTTCTACTTCTTGTTACCGAAAATATTTGAGTTTCAATCTGATACGTATTGGGGGCCATTGTTTTCAAGTGTTGTGACTTTTGCTATTTTTGAAGCTGCATTTTTCTCGGAAATTGTACGTTCCGGAATTCAGTCTATTTCAAGAGGTCAGGTCAATGCAGGCTACGCGCTAGGTTTTACCTATGGTCAATCAATGCGCTATGTGGTTTTACCTCAAGCCTTTCGTAACATGCTCCCAGTATTGTTAACTCAAACAATTATTTTATTTCAGGATATCTCATTAGTTTATGTGATTAGTGCACCAGACTTTTTAGGTCGTGCAGATACATTGGCTAATACATATGGTCCTGAAACGAAAGCAACATTCTATTTAATCGTCGCTGTAGTTTACTTCTGTAGTTCGTTTGTGCTGTCGCAATTAGTCAAACGCTTACAGCAAAAAATTGCCATCATTCGCTAATTGGAGATTTTAAATGCCAATGATAGACATCCAACATATCTCTAAATGGTATGGTGATTTTCAGGTTTTAACAGATTGCACGACGAGTATTGAAAAAGGTGATGTCGTTGTTGTTTGCGGACCGTCTGGTTCAGGAAAATCAACACTCATTAAAACAGTAAATGCGTTAGAACCATTTCAACAAGGCGATATTATTGTTGATGGAGTTTCTCTGAAAGATCCAAAAACGGATCTTGCTAAATTCCGTTCACGAGTGGGAATGGTGTTCCAGCATTTTGAACTTTTCCCGCACATGACTGTTTTGGAAAATCTAACCATTGCTCAAGTTAAAGTGTTAAAGCGTTCAGTTGCCGATGCTCGTGAAAAAGGTCTGAAATATTTAGAGCGTGTAGGTTTACTTGCGCATAAAGATAAGTTTCCGGGCCAATTGTCTGGTGGTCAGCAGCAACGTGTAGCGATTGCTCGTGGCTTATCCATGGACCCAATCTGTATGTTGTTTGATGAACCAACTTCTGCACTTGATCCAGAAATGGTCGGGGAAGTACTTGAAGTGATGGTGCAACTTGCGCATGAGGGCATGACCATGATGTGCGTTACACATGAAATGGGTTTTGCTAAAAGAGTATCTAACCGTCTAATTTTTATGGATGAAGGCAAGATTTTAGAAGACTGTCCAACGCATGAATTCTTTGATAATTTAGATGCTCGCCACGAGCGTGCTAAGCTCTTCTTAGAAAAAATTCAAGCCATGCATTAATACCATTAATAAAAAAAGAGCCTTTTAAAAGGCTCTTTTTTACATCCAAATTTTAGAAACTATATTTTGCTAATAAATTGACGCGAGAGTAATCACCCTTATCGCCTGCGAAAGTTTCTCGTTGGCCATATGTATATTCTGCACCTAAATCAATATTTTTAACCGGATTCCAGATTAAATTGACCAAGGCATTATAAATTTCTTTGTTATAGCTAGTGCTGGTTAAATTGCTATTTGCATAGACGCTATCATCTTTGTATTGAATGCCGCCTATTGCAAAAGTAGAGCGGAGGATAGGGCTCCATTTCCGTTGATAGCCAATAACGGCACTATCAAATTCACCTAAATTAATATCCTGAGTTGTTGTGTCATAGGCATAAGCTGAGTTGCTATAAAGTAAATAGCGGCCATCTCCTTTAACATGATAGTAATTAGCAACCAAGCTATCTTGAGGCGTTAAATCATATTTACCCCCAACCCCTACACCCCAACCAAATTTTTCTTCAGAAGTATTATCTTTTGGAGCTACGCGGTTTTCATGGGCAAGACCATGTAACTGTAATAGGCCTTTATTATCTGTAGTCTTGAAATCATATCGTGCTGTTAAAGCGGGAAAGCGGCTTCCACCGGCAGCATTACCAGCTTTTTCAACATCACCACCTTCTAAGGCAACTAATATTTTCTGTTGTGCATTAATTGGCTGTGTGTACCTAACCTGTACTGTACGTGTAGTACCTGTACCAATAGCGCCATTAAAATCTACTGTTTCTGGTGATGTATCAGTGTTTACAAAAGGTGAGGTTGTTTGACCAGCTAACCATTTTCCTAAAGACATATAGGCATGGCGAACACGGAAGGTACCATTACCATTATCGCCATTTCCGCCCATGAAATCGGCTTCAATTTTTCCGGTTAAATCTCCGTACTGAGTAGGTCGAGTAATGTCTAGACCAATTCTTGAAGTTGCAGCAGATACATTTAGTGAGTCTTGTTTCGGATCATCTTTATTTAATGGATAGTTAGCGCCATTTGAAATGCTGCCATTTGAACCTTTAAAGTCATAGGTTGCATCTGCGCGGACACTACCATAAAGCTTAACTTGGGTTTGCCCATCGGCCATCGCCATCCAACCTGGTTTTGATATAGGAGGTGTAGGTGTAGCTGGTACGACGGGAATTGTTGCAGGAGCACTAACCGACAAAGCTGTTTTTTGTTGATCAGATAGTTTCTGGACGAGTTGTTTTAACTCCTTTACTTCATCACGTAAGGCGTTAACTTCAGCATCTGTAGCGGCATGCACAGGCATTGTCACGGTAATTACACCTAAAGAACTCATTGCTAGCACTAGTATTTTGATCTTATTCACAGGAACTCCCCGACATGGATAAAAAATTTTCCTGAAAATACATAACAATAATAATGCCAACTTTAAGAATTTAGAAAAATAGTCAAATTTCTATAATTATCATTGGTTTACGTTTAAATAATGGGGCGAGTAAAATCTTATATTGAAAAAAATAAATGAGAGCATGAAATTGACTTTCTAAAATGTGCCATATGCTCCATTATTTGCACGGTTAAAATGCACGTCTGCAATAAAATGTGTAAAAAAATTAAACGTTTTAGCTATTTTTAAACCTTTGTATTTTAAATGCAGGTGAGTTGTATAGGGTATACTGTCGTCACTGTAAAATTCTGGCTGGAGATAACAATGGAGTTAGATCGTTTTGATAAACAAATTCTAGAAATTTTGTCTCATGAAGACTTAAATTTGAATGAACTTTCAGAACGGATCAATCTGTCAGTCAGTTCTGTGCATCGCCGGATTAAGCATCTGATTGAAGCCAATGTTATGGGGCAGCTCAAAAGGGAAATTAATTTTAGTAAACTTGGATTTACCTTACACATCTTATTGCAAGTTTCGTTGAGTAAGCATGACACCGAAACATTTGATAAGTTTCTTTCTGAAATAGAAGCAATTCCAGAAGTGACCAATGCATTTCTTGTGACAGGGCAAAGTGCCGATTTTATTTTAGAACTTGTAGCACGTAACATGGATGACTACAGTGAAATTTTATTAAGACGTATTGGAAAAATTGATAATGTTGTCGCGCTGCATTCGAGCTTTGTGATTAAAAAATATAATGTTTTTAACTGTTATAACTTACTCAATAAACTTTAAAAAAACGCACCATTAGGTGCGTTTTTTAAGTCAATTATTTGAATTAGGCATCAAGCTGAGCCAAAACCTCATCTGTGAATTCAACGTTTGTATAAACGTTTTGTACATCATCAAGATCTTCAAACATATCAATCATTTTTAGAATTTGTTTTGCTTGGTCGACATCAGTAATTTCAGCTTTAGTTGATGGACTCATCACAACTTCTGCGTTGTCAGATTTTAAACCAGCAGCAGTTAGAGCATCTTGAACTTCACCAAAAGTTTCTGGTGAAGTGATTACCAAAATTTCATCTTCTGAAACTTCAATATCTTCAGCACCAGCTTCTAAAGCAATTTCCATGATTTTGTCTTCTAAAGAAACATCTTCAAAAGTAATTTCACCACGTTTAGTAAATAGATAAGCGACAGAACCCGCAGTTCCTAGGTTGCCATTTGTTTTACTAAAACAGTGACGTACATCTGGTACTGTACGGTTTAAGTTATCTGTCATTGTCTCAACAAGAACAGCAACACCGCCAACACCATAACCTTCGTAAGTTACTTCTTTTAAATCATCATTATCTTCACCACCGGCACCGCGTTGGATTGCACGGTTGATGGTGTCACGTGTCATATTAACTGAAAGAGCTTTTTCAACTACTGCACGCAAACGAGGGTTACTAGCAGCATCTCCACCACCAAGTTTGGCAGCAGTCACAATTTCACGAATATATTTAGTAAAAACTTTACCGCGACTTGCATCTTGTTTCGCTTTACGATGCTTAATATTGGCCCATTTAGAATGACCCGCCATGGACGTGAACTCCAAAAAAAGAAAATGCAAAAGTGCTGGAATATTAGCATAGGCTTGGTTTTGTTGAAAACCGTTGCCCTGCGTTTTGTTAGCCAATTGAATAAGAATAATAACCTTAAGGCCTAATGAGTGAGATCAGGCCGAATCAAATCCAATTTGATCTAGTTAATTTTGACATCTATGTCAAATTGCGCATATAGCTCTTTAATCGTTTCCAAATCTTTTTGTAAGTCTGTTGGGTAAATTTTGCCTAGAATCCCGCCTTGTTTGCTTCGAGCGTTGGCATACATAAGCACAATTGGAACATTCGCTGCTTTTGCTATATGCCAAAAACCTGTACGGATAGGTTTACGTTCTGAGCCATCTTTCGCACGAGTAGCTTCAGGGGCAATCACCAAGTTAAAAGTTTCATGAGTTTGAAATTGTTCAACCATTTGAGAAACAATATCTTTACTCGCTTTGCGGTCAACGGGAATGCCACCAAGTTTTTCTAAAAATGGTTTAAGAGGACCCTTAAAAAGTTCTTTCTTTATTAAAGTATGAATCTTAATGTCTAAAATTTGGAAGAGAGCAATAGAGAGCACTGCATCTAGATTTGAGGTATGTTCAAATCCAATAATAACTTGTTTTTTTTCAAGAATTTTGGGATCTACATTATAGGTCCAACCAGCAGCTTTAAAGATAGAGTTAGCTAGAAATTTTTTCATAGATCAGTGCAAGGTGATAAATTTGCAGGATTCTAATATGAGTTTGTAAAAAAGCCTAGAAAAATTATGAAAGCTAAAGTAGCCAATTAAAAATGAAGATTATCTAAGCTTGAAGATTTAAAAAGTTCTTTTTTATTTTTCTTTAAACATAATAAACTTAGATAATTTTAAAATTAAGAAACCTGTTGAGGTATTTCTTCATTAATTAAAAACTCAATATACTGCCAAATTTTTTCAGCGTTAATTAGTTTTTTATCTGTTGTTCCATCAATAATCATCCCATCAATAATAGAAATAATAATATGAGTAAGGGGAGTAGGGTTTTCTATACCTAATTGAGTGAGCTGGTTTTGTAGTAAATGAGTTAACCACTTTGTATACTCATAAAATGGTTCACGAATTGAAGTATATTGTTTAGATACTTCAATAAATGCTTTTTTAAATAAGCAACCATTAAATGTTTCGCTATTGATCCATTCAATATACCAATTAAAAATAATACGAATTTTCTCAAGCGGGTTAGCATCTTGACGTAAATTTAATTGTTCATTAATTGAATTTTGAATATTTAAGTTTCTATGTTGCAAACACTCCATAATTAAATTTTCTTTTGAAGGAAAATATTTATAAAAGGTCATCTTTGCAACATTAGATTCAGCAATAATACGGTCAACACCAGTTGCATTGTAGCCAATCTGATTAAATAAATTTAAAGCAGTATTTATAATATCTTCTTTTTTTGACATTACTATTCCATATAGTTAGAACTAATTATAACTTAATCGAAAAATTAAAATTTTAATATCAATGATCATAATAAAAAAAGGGATTGGATTCAAGTTGATATTGTGATAATGATTATCATTAGCATGAGTTTTTTTTAATTTTCTATTTGATTTCGTACGATTTTAATTCTAATATGGATTGATAAAGGAACATATTTAAATATTAATTTAAGTCATTGTTTTCATAATAAAATATGTAAAAATCGATCAGGCTTCAATAAGTTTAATGAGAGTAGATATGCCTAAGAAATTTGAGAATTTTAATAATCCTAGAAAGAAAGCACTCGCAGGGATGAAGCAAAGCATTTCTACTGAACTATGGGAAAAAAATTCAGACTTTTTGACCCAATTAAGAGAAAAAATTGCTAAACATGCGGTGTCACATCATCCTGCAATTGATATTTTAAATAACGGAGAAATTAATAAAGAAAATTTAAAAAAAATACACTTAGAATACCGCCATGCAATTGTACAAACTTTTACTGATGCACTGCTCATGGCCCAATTTCAAACTAAACAACTAGAGCCAAGATTGCATGCCGGTGCGAAAATGTTTCCCCGTTTTCTTTTAAGCCTAAATATTTTTGATGAATTTGGATTTCGTCCAGGTTTAGACAAAGATGGTTATTATCAGGGAAATCCTGAATATGCCCACTATCCTTTGTTTGAAGACGTATTAAATGATTTTGGTATTACAGAACAAGATCGTCTGACTTATCAGCCGACTGAAATTGCAGATCAAGTTAGAGTGTTTTTAGAAAATGCTTATGATGACTATAAAGCTGTTTCAGCCTTATTAGCAGTCGCAGAAGAAGAGGTGATTCTTTATAGCCCACCGTTACGTAAAGCGACTAAAGCTGTAGGTTTAGAGGTAGAAGGTGGTGGTTATTATCATGTACATGGTATTTCTGAAGATGAAAGTGCCGAAGCCGCAGATGATGATCATGAAGAAGACTTATGGTATGTCTTAATGCAAGCTTGTACGGAAGAAGATTATAACTATATCGAAAAGTTATGCTTAGAGTATTGTGATTTATGGGAAAAATTTTGGGATGCTCAATTAGAACATACAGAGCTTATGTGGAAGAAGATCTTAGCTTAATAGAAGAAATAGAAGTATTGAGTTTAGAAAAAACGTATTTTAAAGCAGTTAAAATTTTAAGATAAAATAAAATTTACATTTTGATAATTAAATTTTGAATATTGTTTATAACGGTAAAACGAATTCTATTTAGATAAGCATTAAAAAACCCCATAAACTTTTTAGTTTATGGGGTTTGTATTTGGTGGGCCCACCGTGACTTGAACACGGGACCAACGGATTATGAGTCCGCTGCTCTAACCAACTGAGCTATAGGCCCTATAAGTCAGAAAAGCTTTAAATCTCAAGGCCTTTCAGTGCGTGCAATACTAATCAATTTTTTAATCAAACACAAGTCATTTTCTAAACTAGGCGCATACAAGAAGCAAAAAAATATTGCGTTATTTTGGTTAAATATTACGAGCGAGAGTGATTCTAGCGTATGAGTACTTCATGAGTAAAGTGAACTTAGTTATTTATCGATCAATTAGAACTTATGCCTGTCAGAAGTTTATAGTGATTGGGTTTTAGTTAATTATCAGTTCGAATAGTTAATTCTTTTAAAACATCTTTTGTTTGAAAAATAATCAAACTTCAGGTTGATTGAGTATTGCTTAAAATATGACCAAAATTGGTTTTTCAAAAAAATTTACAAACATAATTTATACATTTATGTCTTACACAGAATTTATAAATATTTGTTCAATAACGACTATAGAATATTTTAAATAAACTTAATTTAAGAAATATTTATCTACGCTAAATTTTTAGAAAACGTACAACTTTATAAAATCCTATTTATAGAATGATGTACTCTTATCATAGTCAATTCTATATCACTTTAATGAGGGTTATTCTTTGCAGTCTAATAGTTACTGTAATAAATCTAGTGAAAGTGATTAATTTTTTGAGTAAGGTTAATCCAAAATTCTAATTAATTTTCAAAAAACTAGTAATATAAAGATAATATTTATGAAATTAATTTTGTTTAGGGCATGGGGAAAAAACCATAAGCTTTAACGAGGAAATACAAAAAATAAGGGAGCAAATTGTGCCTCCTTAAAATTAAGACCTTTATCTGATTTTATTAAAAAATTAGAACTTTTTAGTAGAAGAGTTGGAAATTTTTTAATTGAAATTTCTTTCTTTTTTCTCATGTGTTTCCTATACAAAACTTAAAGTGTGACTACTTTCACGCTCGATACAAATGATTGTATTTTATTGAATTTATTCTTGACTAAAATGCTAGGTTTTAATAAAGTACAAATGTATTTTCCCAAAATAAAAAACTATTGCTTAGTCCTGAAATACAGTAAGAAGCCTGCTTTTTTAAGTAGGCTTCTTGCTTTTTGTAATATAGAGAAAATAGGAAAGACCAATAATCTGAATTTTAAAAGTAAGTATATAATTAGAAATAAAACTATAGAAAGATCATGTGTGCTCAGAGAGCTACAGTATAAGAAATTATAAGTTTTCTTGAATAATCTGAATGAGTTCTCGAGCCGCTTTAGATAAGGGGCGGTCTTGAAGCCAAATTAAGTAAATGGATAAAGGTAAATGATTTTTAGTATTTTTAAAATCTAAAAGAACTAAATGACCTTGTGCAATTTTTTCTTGTACTAATGATAACGGGAAATTTCCCCAACCGAGTCCTGCTTCAACCATATTAATTGCTGTTTGTAGACTATTCGTTTTCCAGTACATAGCACCAATAATTGACCGGGAATCTATCATTTCATGGTCGCTACTCGCCACTACAATTTGTCTAATATTGATTAACTCTTCAATAGAAAAATGCTTTGTTTTTTCTTGTAGAAGAGGATGACTAGACGAGATAGTGGCAACGACTGTTTCAGTCATTACTAATTGCAGATTTTCACGCATTTTTATATTGAGGTCTGAACCAGCTAAGCAAAGACTAATTTCTTCCCTATAAAGTAAATTAAGGATGTCATCTTGAGGCGCAGTAATAACCTCTATATTTAGTAAGGGGAATTTATCAGCTAACTTCTTTATTGAAGAAAATAATAGTTTTGTATTTACGTCTGAGACCACACCAATACGTAATTTACTCTCTAGTCCTAAAGAAAGTTCATGGGCATGAGTACTAAATAGTCTAAGTTGTTCAGAAATAATTCGTGCTTGAGGTTCCAAAGCTAATGCGGTAGGTGTAGGAATGACCTTGCGATGAGTACGTTCAAATAAGGTGTAACCCAATTCTGCTTCTAGATTAGCAACCGCCATACTGACTGCTGAGGGTACTCGATTTAGTTTACGGGCAGCCGCAGAGAAAGATCCCGTATCTAGTACAGTAATAAAGAGTTCAATATTTTCGCTGTTAAAATTCATTTTGATATCAGTAGAACTGAAAGCTATTAACTTTATATATGATTTTGACTGAAATTAAAATATAAAGAATTAATTAGAGTTTGCCTATTATGCAAGGTGTAAAGCGTCGAATTGTCTATGTTTCTGCTTATGAAGTCATCGGAATGATTATTTCATCAGTAGGTTTAGCGATTTTGGCAGGTGATAGTGTTGAACATACAGGACCACTCTCTGTCATGATTACGACCATCGCTGTAACTTGGAATTTTATCTACAATATTTTATATGAGAAGTGGGAGGCTAGGCAGAGCAGTAATGTTCGTACAGTTAAACGTAGAGTTGGACATGCTATTGGTTTCCAGCTTACCTTAGTCCTATTTTTGATTCCTCTTATTGCATGGTGGATGGATATTTCTCTGATTGCTGCTTTTTGGTTAGATGTGGCCTTTATTATCATTATTCCTATCTATACTTTTATATTTAATTGGAGCTTTGATAAGTTATTTGGATTGCCTGTTTCGGCACAGGCTAAGGCATTACAAGAATAGTCGTCAAATCAGATCAATAAGCTATCAAGGTGTGTGACGTTGATAGCTTATCTCTAGTTTAATTATTTGATTTGATCAATGACTAACTGCTTTGAAAACTTAAGTTGAGCTTTCTTGGCGAAAATATAATAAATCACTGCTGTAGAAATCAGTCCTACCAGCCATGATAAGTCGATCCCTCCTAACATTGCAGCAATTTGTCCCGTATAAAATTTACTATCAATAAAGGGTAGTTGGATCAAAATACCGAGAAAGTAGCAGGTGATACCAATTCGATTCCAACGGCCATACTTGCCATTTGGATCATAGAGCGCATCTACATCACATTCTTCTTTAGAGATAAAGTAGTAATCAACCAGATTAATAGCACTCCATGGAATAAAGAAGGTAAGTAAAAACAAAATAAATGCTTTAAAAGCGCTTAAAAAAGTATGTTCACCTATAATTGCAATAAATGTTGAAATCACAACCATAGCTAGGACAATGAGTAATCTTGTTATTTTTGAAATTTGATTTGTCGATTTGAAACTATTCCAAACCGTAGCAATGCACATAAAACTACCGTAAGCATTTAAGGTTGTCAGAGTAACTTTGCCAAAAGCGATACTAAAATATAAAAAGGTCACGACGAGGGCAATTGGGTTCATACCCACAACATATTGAACTTCATTTCCGACAAAATTACCGTTTGCTACCTGAGCAATCAAAACACCTAGGCTCATAGAAATTTGCGAACCCAATAGAGAACCTAAGCCAACGGCCCAAAATACACGAGATGAAGATGTTTTAGTTGGAAGATAACGGGAGTAGTCTGCAACATAAGGCCCAAAAGAAATTTGCCAAGAAGCAGAAAGTGAAACTGCTAATAAAAATGAAGACCAACTAAAATGACGTACTGCTAAGAGTTCAGATAAATCAGAAAGTGCTAAAATTTGAGTCAAAATAATCACAAAAGCGATCAAACCAATAATACTGGCTACTTTGCCTACCAAATGAATTAAACGATATCCAATCGTTGCAAATATAATGATTAAACATGCGTAAATTAAGATACCAGTTGTATTGCTGACATGTGCGAGATGTGCAATTGCTTTACCAGCCAATACCTCTCCAGTTGCAGTAAAGCCAATATACATGAGGCAAACAAGTATGATTGGAATACAAGCACCATATACCCCAAATTGCACACGGCTTGAAATCATTTGAGGTAAGCCAAGTTTAGGACCTTGGGCAGCATGTAGTGCCATAACGGCAGCACCAAAACATTGTCCCACGAATAAACCAATAATAGACCAAAATACATCCCCGCCTAATACAACTGCTAGCGCACCCGTCACAATGGCTGTGATTTGTAAATTAGCACCAAACCAGAGGGTGAATTGAGCAAATACTCCGCCATGTCTTTCATTTTCTGGAATAAAGTCAATACTTCGGTTTTCAATAAAACTACTATTTGGTTTCTCAGCCGATGAGTCCATTTCACTCTCCTTGTCCTTTAAGAGTCCACTCTATTTTTATTAAGTCAGTATTTGTACAAACAAATACAAACATGTATATACAAGTAATTTAAAAAATAATCAAACAATTTCTGAGGCTGTAAAAGCTAAAAGTGGTTTAAATAATTCATAGATAAATAGAAAATGTATTTGATTAATTTTATTTTTTAAAAAGTTAAATAATGGAAAAATAATATATAAAAAAGCCCTCTATAGAGGGCTCAACTTTATGCGTTTGCATCTAAAACGATTTGGAAATAAGTAGGAAGTTCAGAAAATTGCACGAGTTGGGTTTTATCTTCTTGTTTAAAATAATACTGATAATTTGGAGTTTCTAAATGGTTATCTAGATATTGTGTTGCATCAGTAAACTGTGCTTTTGCAATGGGCTTATCTTTCTTGCATTTAATAATAACAGGGTTTACGGAGTTTAATTTTACAGGAACACCATTTTCAAATTTAGCAGTTTCAATCAACAAAGAAATTTTGAAATCACCAAAATTTACACAAAAGTGGCCTCCATTTTCTGTCTTAACTTCTCGGTCAGAGAAAAGATCTTTAAATAAACTCTTCAGGGATTCCCGGTGTTTATCTAAAGCAAGTTGAAATTCATGATCTCGTTGCTCGATCTTTTCTTGTTCTTCTTGTAGCAATTTGGCTTGCTTTTCAATAGTTGTAAAATCCAGCTTCATTTTAATATCTCCTTTGGTTGTTTTAAAACTATATATGGCAATCTTTTATTAAGTTTTAAAGAAACATACAGTATTTGTTACAACGGAATAATTAAGATGAGCTTTTGTATAAAACTTTATAAATGTAAAAAATATTTTCGAAAATATAGGAACTTAAAGAGATTGTCGGGAGGTGATTTTGTATTTTATATTTGAAAATGCTGCTACATATTAATAGTAGATTTTAATGTAGCAGCATATTTCTTATTTTGTACAATGTTTTGCCATAAGTGGAGTACTTTTAATTTTTAAAAAACCTCCGCTACTCATTACACCAAGCATCACTAAAGCGGTTCCTACTAACTGCCAGATATTAAGGGTTTGCCCAGCAAGCAAAGCAATGATCATACTGAACACTGGTACAAAGTTAAAAAATACCGAAGCGCGGCCAGCACCTAATTTTTGTATGCCATTAAACCAGAATAAATAAGCAATCATAGTAGAGCAGATAACAACATATCCCATGGCTAAATGTGCATTTAGGGGTGCAGATGCAATGGCTGAAAGAGGATTTTCAAATATCACACTCAACAAACCAAGTGTTATTGCTCCAAACATCATAGAAAAAGTCGTTGTTTCTAGCGGAGTAGCATTTTTTACATAACGACGAGATAGTACATTTGCGAAACAAAATCCAAATGCACCCAATAATATAAATAGATCTCCAATGTCTATTTTGAGGTGAAGTAAAGTTGTTATATGGCCCTGACTAATCACAAGTAACACGCCACTTAAACCGAATAAAACGCCTAAAAATTTACTAGTGTTAAGTTTTTCACCATCTAGCATGATTGTCATTAATAGAGTCATTAAGGGGGTAGTTGCCATAATTAAAGCACCGTTCACGGCAGATGTCGTTTTTAAGCCATAAAAACAGCCTATGTTGAAGCCTGCAATTCCAATTACTCCAATCACAAGATAGATAACTAAATTTTGGCTTAAGGCTGCCCATCTTAATTGGCCTGTTATTGAAAAGATCAGAAGTAAGCCTAGGCTTGCAATTGAAAACCGTTCAGATGCAGCAGATAGCGGAGGCATATGTTGAATGATATAAGACATTGCATTAAATGCTGATCCCCAAAAAAACATTGTTAAGACAACACCAGCATAGGCATAAGCCACCGTTCTGTTCATGGACAGGCTCCCATCAAGAAAGGTTTTATTCTGGGCAATTACATAAAGGTGTACAATTCCATATTAATACACTTCTAATGTGAAAATTTGCACAATGATTGATTGGGAAAATTTACATTACTTTTCAGTTTTTACAGAAGAAAAGTCACTGTCAGCGGCTGCCCGAAAATTGGGAGTAGATCATGCAACTGTATCTAGAAGAATTGCCCAGCTAGAACAAAATTTAAAACTTAAATTAGTTGATCGTAGACCACGCACCTACATCCTAACTCCTGATGGTGAACGTCTTGCGCAAGTGGTAGCTCGTATGATGGAAGAGACTTTTTCTATTGAACGTTTAACTCAGGCTGGTCAGCAAGAAGTGATGGGAAGTGTTTCTATCAGTATGCCTCCTTTAACTGCGGCACATCTCATCATGCCTCATCTGGGCAGATTTTACCGACATTATCCTCAATTAAAATTGCGTGTGCTCGGTGATGTTCATTATGCTTCTTTACAGCATAGTGAGGCTGATATTGCGGTAAGATTTGGCCGTCCTAAAGATGAAAATTTAGTAGCTCGTAAAGTAGGTGAAATTCCTTTTGGAATATATGCAGGTCCAAATTATTTGGCTTCAACGGCTCCTGAAAATTATGAATGGATTAGTGTAGAAGTAGGGGGAGTACATGGTCAAAAACAGCAAAAACTAAAAGAAAGATTAAATCATAAAGAACCGATTATGGTGACCAACCATCCTGAGTTGCAGTGGAGAGCTGCATGTGGAGAAGTGGGGTTAGCGGTCTTACCGGATTTTTTAGGCGCTCTTAGCAATTTAGTTAGATTACAAGATGATTATCCGATGAGTGCTGAAATTTGGTTAGTTACACATGAAGATTTACGGCATAGTCCAGCAATAAGAGTAGTAATGGATTTTCTTGTATCTTGTTTTGAGCCTTTTAAAGTTTAAGCTGTTAACTCTCGATTTATATAAAAAGCTGCTGGAGTCCGCAGCTTTTTTACTTTGATATATTTAGGTCAAACTGACTTCTATTCCGTTGCGTAAATTAGATTGATCCTGGACAGAATTTGAATCAATTTTGGCATAGGATTTGGTGAGTATACGTCTAGCAGTAAAATTAATTGGTTTTTCTAAAAACTTTGGTAATTTAATACCAAGTGGATTGGTCTCAGTTTGAGAGACTTCGGTAGTGACTCTAGTTCCCATAATATAGTCAAACCAAGGTTTAGTAACGCACCAATTAGCATTTTGATTACTTGTCATGTGATGATCATAGTGCCAAGGAATACGTTTTTTTGCATATTCTGAATCTAAATGTGCTTTTGAATGTACACGCCAATAATTCCATAAACCATAATAGAGCCCAGCTGTAAAAAATGGAGCGACAGGTAAAAAAATTGTAGCAGCTCCAGCTAATCCAATTAATGCTGTTTTTTCATTATAAATTTCAGCATTTTTAAACATCGATTCAGCATAACCTTCATCTTGAAAACCATTTAAGCGAGCGCGCTTATGATGAGCGATGTGAGTGAAAAATGGGCTATTACGATATTGACTTGGATATTCGTGTAACCAGACTTTATGAAAGTACCATTCAAGACCATTAGCAACAAAAACACCTACAGGAAAACCAAGCATATTGGGAACTTCTTAATTACAATTTAAAATGATTATAAAAGAAGAATGTTTTATCCCTTTGACTTAGCAGGCAGCTAGATAAGTGTCATTAGAATCAATTTAACTATTTTGTTTACGCTGGCGATAAGCACTAGGAGTCTCACCAGTCCAACGTTTAAAAGCTCGCGTAAAAGCAGAGGGTTCAGAAAAACCAGTTAGATAAACTATTTGATCAATGGTTTCTTGTGTGTGAGCAAGTAAACGTCTGGCTAGTTTTTCCCGATGCTGATTTAAAATTTTCTCATAATTTATATTAATTGCTTGTAAATCTGCTCGAAGGGTACGGGGATTACGATTTAATTGTTCAGCAATAAATTTTTGATCAAAATGCCCAGATTCAAGTAATCCATTGCTAAGCAAACGCTCAATAGCATAAACGAGTTGATGCTTTTCTAAAGTCAGTAACTGTTGTTCTGCAAGCGTTTCATGAATTCTTAATAATTCTGGTTCAGCAGCTGGTGAAGCTTTATTTAAAAGTACGCTAGGAAAAATAATAGAACCTTCAATTTGCCCTAAAATCACGGAGCAATTCCATATTTCCTCATATATTTCTGCTGATGCACCTTCTTGATGAGGCAAGATAATTTGAGTAGGTCTGAACTCTTTATTTGTAATATATTTAAAAAAATTAAGAAAAATACCTATGGCACATTCAAGATAATGTCTTACGGGATGCTTAAAACCAGACAGTATTGCTTGATCTTCCTTAATTGTTAATTTTAGGTCAAATACATCTGTAAGTATGGCTTGATATCTTAGGGTACGCTGTAAACCTTCTCCAAAAGTTGAGCTACTCAAAAATAGATATTCAATTACTAATCCCCTAAATGGCGGCATTTGACTACCTACATGCAAGCCAATATCAGGGTCTTCACTTATTTCTTCAGCCGCTGTCCAAAACCTTTGTTGAGTCGAATTATCTCTACGAATATTTTTATCGGGAGGCTGATTGGGTAAATTTACACTTGCAAAAATAGATGCTGCATCTAAGCCCATCTTTTGCATAGTCTGATAAGTCATCCACAAAAAAATTCCAGCATCTGAAGAACTTTTTGACATACTTTGATTACAACCATCCCTATAGAATCTATGGTGCATTCAATCATGATTTTACTATTGATGCTATATCCTAGAAATTCATAGTATTTTAATTATCGGGAAAGAAACCAGCATCTTCACGTGCTTGCTTTAAAGCTAAGATAAAGCAGATTAATAAAAGGAATCCTATGAAAAAAAGAAAAAAATCGATGTTACTAATCGCAAAACCTATACTTGTAGCGCCTAGACTTAGTAATAAGATACATAATATTTTCCAAAAAATGAGCATGTTACGTTCTGATAAAAAGTCTAAAGATATTATTTGCAATTGAAGGGGAATTCTAAATTTTTTTATGTTTTTTTTATTATAAATTATGTAATTCAGTAAAATTTTAATTTTTATGGTTTTGATATAAAATTATGAAAATAAATAAATTTTTGTTTTACTCGGCTTGATGAGTGAATTTTAATTTTTCTTAAAATTAAGTTTTTATTAATTAATAGAATGATAATTCTTTAGAAACACTATAAAATAGTGCTCATGAATTAAATTTATTTTTTTAATTTATTTAAAACAATATGTTATGTTGGTTATTAGAATCTTTGTTAAAAAAAAGACTTGATCTTTAAGCTATTTTTTGAAATTATAGTCATGCAAATTGTGATCTATTTCCCACAATTTGTATTTCAGGTTAAGTGGTTATCACTAATGCTCATTTGCTATTTTTGCTTATGAGCATTTTTTTATGTGATTTTTTAATAGAACTACAAAGTTTAAAAATAGCCTTTGAGTTCCCTTGATAGCATTAAGCTTATTTGTTTAGTAATTTTATAGAGAATAGTTAATCATATTGAATCGTCACCGTCGCTGTGGCTTTAACCTCACCTGCAGTCACATTGGTGGCGGTCTGATAGTAACGGGCAGTTAAAGGAATATCATATTCAACAGTTTGGTTGGAGCTCACGCTACCTATATTGAGTTTGGTTGCTTTTTGAATCGGCTTATTTGCTCCACTCATATTCCATAGCAGTTCAACACCGACGCCGTTAGCTTTTATTGCATTCGCAGCACTGTTGTTAATCACCTGATTATTGGAGGTATCAGAATTATAATCAAAACTTAAGCTGATCGTATTGCTCGTAGCGATACCAGAGTTGTTTTCACCACCATTACATAAGATTGATAGATTAAAATTCTGTTCCCCTTGGGTTGATCCAATCGCTCTAAAGCCTGATTTCATCACGGTTGGAAGTTGAACTGGTGAATCTACACCATTTTGAATTTCACAAGATGAAGACGCAATAAGAATAGGGGCATTACTTAATACAGTAGTGGTTAAAAATGGGCGGTTCTGTTGCCCTGATACGTAATAGGTACTGTAACGGCCTGCAACTAGTGCACCAGAACCAGTTGTCATGGCAGTTTTAATAACTTCCATAACAAAATATCCAGGGGAAAGTGTATATGTTTGATTAGGTGTTAATGTACGTCTATAAGGATAATATCCTGAAAAATCTGAAGCATCGGCAGCTTCGCGATAAAGTCGAATACCAATACCTGGAATATTGGTGGCATAAACATTATTGCCTATTGGGCTAATTGGATAATTTAAGGGGAGAGCTGCAATAATTTGATCACTCGCACGATTACAAGTTGCAGTCGAATTATTAGGTGATACTGTAAAAGTATTCTTTTGTAAGATTGTTCCTATTGGATCGTTTGGTTTTACCACGATTTTACCTATCGTCATTGGAATATCGACGGTAGTAAATCCTTTACTTAAATTGCAATTTGCATTTGTATGGCTATAAGCAAATAGACTCACTGCCAGAAATCCAATTTTTTTTAAAATATTATTCATTTACAGACTGCCTTTGTCATAATAATTGGTTGGTTGTTATGCTTTATTTGATCCGCTATATCGTATTCAATCTCACATTTTTCAGTACTCGTATTTCCCCATTTCACATATAAACGATCATGGGTTAAGGGTGTTCGTAAATAAATGCGACTGCCTTGTGCGACAATGCCTATTACTTCGTTATTCTGGTTATATACCTGTGCGGCAAAAGGTAGATGTGAACCATCTAATGTTGTTGTACTAATAAAAAGTGCATAACCTTTTTTTGTTGAGAATTGGACTTTAGTGATTGAGCCTGCATAGGGTGCAATCCGTAAACTACTTTCAGCAAGTTCAACTTGGGTAGACATGCCTTGTGGGTCAAGACTAATGTCATTCATACGGTAAGGCGTAACATAGGGAATAACGGCATACCCGTTTTTGTTAATACTTAACCCAGGTGTATTACCGACTTGTGCTCCAGTAGCATTCGGCGCATAGACCAACACCATGGTTTGGGCTTGATCTGGCCCAAACAAAATTCCTTGAGAATGTGTAACAACATTACCACTCAAGCTAAGCATTTCTTGTTGGTATGAATCTGCATGACTGAATGAAGCACCAAGTGTTGTATAGTTTGTTTTATAGGTGCCATTAATATTTAGGTTGGTTTGATCATGGTCCAGATTAGAAATTGATGCGCCGTAGTTTAAGCGATTTCCTGTAAAGCCACTGAAGCTTAAAATCTGACTGTCATCACCAATAACACTATTAAAAGTCAGAGAGTTTTTCTTAAAATCTAATGGAAAAGAGAATGACGCAAGGTACTGTGTATCTTGTCCTGTGCGAGCGCCGTCTTCTTCAATCTCGCTGCTCATTGCAGATAAACTATAAGTTAAATCTTTAAATTGATTGCTATAACCTAATTGGAACTGTTTATTTGTCTTGGGTTGATTCCAATAATTTATCCATGAACCGACTAAGTAAAAATTTCCCCATTGCTTTGGAAGTACCTGATTTAAAGTAATCTGAAATTCACTTTTTTGTTTGCCTACGGAAAAGCTATCAATATTTTGCTTTTGTAAATCTTGAATTAAAATTGCATCACGCAATTTGAGGTAGTTTTCAGTTGAATAGCGATAAGTAGCTAATGTTAAATTAGTATCTGTTGGTGAAAATAACTTACTGTAGCTTAAACGATAGCTTTGCCCAGTCATTTTAGGTTGATGATCAAACTTAGTTTTTGACTGGGTAGCATCAAAAGAAATCGCACCAATAGGTGTTGAAAAAGCTGTACCTAGTAATAACGAGAGATATTGTTGCGTTGCTTGAACCGCACTGTAAGTTGTGAGGTAATTATTAATTCCCCGTTGATATTTACCTTGTATTAGCCAAGGATTTAGACCTAGATTTGAATCTCGAAACTGTCCTAATGTGAAAGAGTATCGACTCATTTGCGGGCGTAGCATTTCGACGACAGAAGCATAGGGAATAGCGAATTTCTGAATTACGCCATCAGATTCAATTACCGAAACTTGTAGCTCGCCCCCAAATCCTGTTGGGTAAAGATCATTAATTTCAAAGTCTCCGGGCGGTACTGTTGTTTGATAAATTAAGTTGCCTTGTTGCCTAACCTCGACTTTCGCATTGGTTTTTGCATAACCTCTCACTCTGGGAGCATAACCGAGCATACTGTTTGGAAGCATTCGGTCATCACTTGAAATATTTACACCGCGATATGGTAAAGAATCGATAAAATCACTATTAGTAAAATAATCGCCTAAAGTCACAACACCATGAATTTTCGGAAATGCTTTTTGTATATATGTATTTGTTGAAGTATAAGAAGAATTATCAGATTGAAAATCAGTATGGTCTTGCCATTTCCATTGTCCATTATGGCGAAATTGCCAACTCGCTAAATTTGCTCCAAGATTAGTCCCCATAAAAGCATATGTACTTTCATGTTGTTCGTTAACTATTCGATAAGCAGTCGCGTTATATGTCAAAAAAGTTGCATTAATACCTCGATCCCAAAGATGTGGATCGATATAGCCCTGTGCATTTTTTTCTAATGTGACTTGGGGGATAGAGATATCAATTCTTAAACGAGAGCTATCAAATAAATAAAAAGCATTATCTATCCAATGACCTAGTGCATCACAAGAAAGAGAGGATGTATGAGAATGTTGGCTAAGCACATCAGCTTTTACACCATATTCTAGTAACATGGCTTCTGTAAAACAGGTTTCGGCATTTACGTTAGGAGAGCTGGCATTAAAGCGCATGCGTCGTTTACCCAACCATTGACCATTAACATAGACATCTAAGCTATATTCACCAGCTAAGATGGGGTTTCCATATTTGAAACGACCAATATCAATTTTTTGTGCATTACCTATTAAAAAATTGCTATCAAATTCTGCTTTTGAGAAACCTGAAACATCAACATTATTTTGTGCATATGCTGCCAAAGGCATAAATAACGCAATACTTGAGGCCACATAACAAGTAAAAGGGCTTTTTAAACATATATAAGGTATAAACCATTTAGACATAGTTTTAGAGCCTATTCATGATAGGTATTTAGGTTTTTTTAAGTAATATAGTAAGGTTAGAACTTTATTGGATGCTCAACTCTTCCGCCGTAATCATTGATATATACAAAGCTCATATCTGCTACATTTTTATTTTTAAGTTTTATTTTATCTTCAGAAAAAGGGGCAACCATTAAACCTTGTTGTAACAAGTCTGCTTTATGGCCTTCAGTTCCTTGTAAAATGGAAGTGATAGTGAGGAAAAAGGGAGTCGGGTTCTTTATTACTAGATATTGATCATTTATTTTCCATTGAACTTTTTCACTTAGCTGTTCAATATTTTCTTTTAGATCTATAGGACGATAAAAGAATTTAATTCGCGAACGAACAGCGAGCTGTAAAAAATTATTAGAAATTGGGGTACTTTGGTCTTGTTGAGTTTTGCCTTCGGGTTTAGGAGGTATATCTAAAACATTAAGCCAGAAAATTGATTCTTGTTGCTGACTTAATTGAGACGAATTAGGTAGAGCTGTAATTCTTAAAGTTTGGCCCTTAGTTGCTTCTACTCGTGAAATCGGGGGAGTAATAATGAAAGGCACATTTGCTTCATCGGGAGTTGATTTTGCATTTCCATCATCAATCCAAGCTTGAACAAGAGACGGAGCTGTGCCGTTATTGCTTAGTTGTAATGTGATCTCACGTGCATTTGAAGGATAAACGACACGAGTTCCATGCAAAACAATTTCAGTATGACCTGTGGTAGTCAGTGCTACCTGTAGGCAAACTAATCCCCAAAAAAACTTACGACCACGAAAAAGCATGAGCCATATTCTCAATAATGAATAATAAATAGGAGATAGCTTCTATTTAGAAATAGAAGCTTCAGTTTTAATTTTATTGATAAATAATTGTGTATTTTACTTGCGACGTTACCGTACCAGCAGTAGAAGCACCTGTAGCATAATATTCAGCATAATAGTTAAGGTCAGCATCACCACCTGCTGAAACATTTACCCATTGCGAGTTGGTCTGCGTGCTATTCGTACTTGTAGCAAGTACTGGGATTACAGCGTTATTACTGCCTAGCAACTGGATATTCACGTTTGTTGCCGCACCCGAGGTTGCTTGGTTTAATAAACGACCAGTATTAAAGTCAACTGTAGCGCCCGGCTCGAAATAAGTGGCAACTTTACCAGCAGAAGTACAGTTCGTTAAATTAATTTGAAAAGGTGTGCGACCAGCCACATCACCTGCATTTTTTAAAGTTTGAGATGAAACTGTAGGTAGATTAATTGTTAGATTTTTATCTCCAGTATCAATAGTACAAGTATTATCTGTAACAAGACCATTAATAGTAATTGTGCCATCTGCTGCTTGTGCATTTGTTATATTTAAGAGAGAAACCGCTGCTATAAAAATAAACTTTTTCATAAAATCCCCAGAATAGCCTTTTAAAATAAAATCCATTACTTTTCAGCAAGTTTATTCTGCTTAAGTAAGGCGAAGGAAATATATCACTTTTCAACCAAAAAACAAGAAGAACATTATATTTATATGTATTTTGATCAATTGTTTTTATAGATAAATATTTTTGAAATATATTTTTTATCAGTTGGTAAAATACTTTATGATTCATATTTAAAATAAAATTAAAAAACTCGTAATATTTAAGTGTTTGTATTTTATTAAATTAATCTAACTTTAAAATATTTTTGAGTAAAAAAGTATATTTTATTTACATAACTGTTTGTTTTTAAATAATAAAATTATTTTTAAATTTATCTTGTGAATAAATTTATTTTTTAAGAATTTTTTAAGATTCAATTCCTACTGTTTTAGTTGTAATTCAATAAAAGATAATCTGGAGTTCCGTTCCATGAATAGTATGAAGTATAGCTATAAACCAAATTACTTTTTCTTTGCTCATAAACTAGTTTTGTTTTTAAAGGATTATCTGATTAAGCACCCAACGGAGCAGCAGACAACGTTTAATCTACAGACGATTTATGACATCTTTAGTCATGATCTTGCTTCAAGTACAACTAATCTTGAGGGTATCTTAAATATTGCAGATGGATACGTCTTTGAAACAGAAGATGGTTTACTTCCATTGATTAGTAAGCACTCTGTTAATCTCAAGAATCATGTACTTTCTTTGGAATTTTCACCACAAGCTTTGACAAGCTTATTGTCAGGTCGCTCTTTAGTTAATCCTAAAGCAGCTTAGATTTTCTTTTAAGGTAGAGTGAACTCATATAAAATTCATAAAATTTATTTTTAAGAGTTATTTATGAGTAAAGACTTTAAGGCCTTAACTTATATTGCGGATGATAATATAGCAGATACGGTGACTTGGCTCTTACACCATCAAGATGTTTTCGATTCTTTTAATTTTGATGTATTGAGCCAAGAGCTGTCTGTAACACATGCAGCAGGAAAAGACATTATTCGGGTAGGGACATTTCTTAATGCCACTTACGGAATTTTAGTTACTTCTGTATAAATAAAAAAGCCCTGAAAAATCAGGGCTTTTTGTTCTACTGCATTAAGTTATGCACTCATTGCATTTACTGATAAGTCAGCAACTGTAGGTTTTGGTTTTTCTGCGGTTAAGCCTAGTTTATTAAACAACGCTTGGTCTTTACCTTCACCAGCATTTGGTGTGGTGAGTAATTTATCACCAGAGAATAATGAGTTTGCACCTGCCATAAATGCTAATGCTTGATCTGAATCACTTAATGACTCACGACCAGCAGATAAACGAATATAGCTATGCGGCATAATAATGCGTGCAACGGCAATAGTGCGGATCCACTCAATTACATCAAGCTTTTCAACATCTGCTAAAGGTGTTCCTTCAATTGGAACAAGCATATTAATTGGTACTGATTCAGGATGAATTGGCAAAGTAGCTAGTTCATGCAATAAACCAACACGGTCATCACGACTTTCACCTAGACCTACAATACCGCCACTACAAACTTTCATACCAGCTTGGCGAACATAATCTAGGGTATTTAAACGATCATCAAAAGTACGTGTACTAATGATGTGAGAGTAGTACTCACGAGATGTATCTAGGTTGTGATTGTAATAATCTAAACCAGCAACTTGTAGACGTTCTGCTTGAGATTGGTTAAGCATGCCTAAAGTCATGCATGTTTCTAAACCTAACGCTTTTACTTCACGTACCATTTCTAAAACATAAGGCATATCGCGCTCATGTGGGTTACGCCAAGCAGCACCCATACAAAAACGAGACGAACCTGAATCTTTTGCAGCTTTTGCTTCGCTAATCACTTTTTCTACAGCGATACGTTTTTCTGCTTCTAATTTTGATTCGTAATGCGCGGATTGTGAGCAGTATTTGCAATCTTCAGGACATTTACCCGTTTTAATAGATAAAAGGGTACTGACCTGAATCGAATTGGCAGTGAAGTGCTCACGATGTACTTGCTGAGCCTTGAAAACTAAATCCAAAAAAGGTTGTTCATATAAAGCTTGGATTTCTTCACGATTCCAATCATTACGTAGAGTCATTGTCATATCCATGATGATGGCATTAATTCACTACACATAATCATACAGAATTCGTATTAAAGCTATAGGGCAAAAAACATCATTTTTTTAATTTGATAGCTGAAGTTGATTAAGTTGCTGTTCAATTGCCCAATCAATATGCACATTGACGATTTCGTCATGTAAATTTTTGCCTTTGTGTAGCTGATCTACAATTTCTTTTGAACAAGGAGCATTTCCTAAACCAATCGCAATATTACGTTTAAATGACTGATAACCTGTCCTACGGATAGGGCTACCTTCTGTATTTGCTAAAAAAGTGGCTTCATCCCACTGCCAGATATCCAGTAGACTAATATTGTCTAATCCATTTCTAGGATTGAAATCGCTAATGGACGCAGTTTTGGCAAAACTATTCCATGGACAAATTAATTGGCAGTCGTCACAACCAAAAATTCGATTACCAATACCCGCACGTAATTCTTCAGCAATAATTCCTTTGTATTCGATAGTTAAGTAAGCAATACATCGTCTTGCATCTAGCATATAAGGCTCGACAATTGCTTGCGTCGGGCAAATATCAATACAAGCGCTACAAGAACCACAATGTGCTGTTGCAGGTTCGTCGAACGGTAAATCGAGTGACGTAAATAGCTCACCTAATACAAAAAAAGAACCCGACTTTTTATGAATGAGCAACGTATGCTTACCTGTCCAACCCATTCCTGCACTTTCAGCTAATGATTTCTCAAAAATAGGAGCAGAATCTGCAAAAGGGCGAGATTCAAAATCGCCGACTTTTTCACGAATTCTTGTTGCTAAAGTTTTCAATCTGCCACGCATGACTTTATGGTAATCACGGCCACGTGCATAACGGGCGATAATCGCAGAATTTGGTTCGAAAGGTACATATCGAGGTTTTGGAGATTCCACAAGATAGTTCATACGCACGCAAATAATACTTTTTGTGCCAGGAACTAATAATGTAGGGTCGGCTCTTTTTTCTAGATTTTCTTCTAAATAGGTCATGTCTGCATGATAACCACGTTCTAGATATTCTAAAAAACGTGGCATTTGCTCTTGAGCATCTGGTTTTGCAATGACACAATCAGCAAAACCCAAGTCTAAGGCTTGAGCTTTGATCCATGCTTTTAATTCATGAGGATCAAGTTGTTGCACTGCAATGCGTGATGTGTCGGAAGATGTCATAAACCAAAATGCAAGAGGATAATAATATGCAGGCGGTAGTTTACCATAGCGATGATATTCGAGCATGGGAGCAGCGTTGGTTTGCTGCACAAAACTCCTCATTAGGTTTAATGCAACAAGCAGCTTGGTCAATCGCTCAGCAGTTCATCGAGCTTTTTAAAAATCGTACCATTAATAATATTGCTGTTTGGTGCGGGCAAGGCAATAACGCAGGTGATGGCTACTTTATAGCAGGTTATCTAAAACAAGCTGGATTTCACGTTGAAATATTTGCAGCTCAATTGGGTGAATCAACTGATTTACATTGTGCAGCGCAATTTGCTATAGAAAAGAAAGTTCAAATTCATTCAGATTTTGATATTAAAAGAACATTCGATTGCCATATTGATGCTCTATTTGGCATAGGCTTAAATCGTGAATTAAATACTAATTGGCAACAAGCTATTCAACAATTTAATGAACAATCTGGTTTAAAAGTTTCGATTGATATACCGAGTGGCTTACATGCAAATACAGGCTGTGCTTTACCTTTTGCAATACGAGCTGATCATACCTTTACTGTTTTAGGTCTTAAAGCTGGATTATTTACAGGTCAAGGTAAAGAATATGTGGGGCAAGTCCATTTAGTTAATTTAATTCCAATAGATGAAGACCTGAAACCATTAGCTTATTTGACATCTACAAATATTAAGTTTCCTAAACGTTTGGCTTTTGGTCATAAAGGAAGCTATGGTCATGTCTTAGTGGTTGGTGGACATGAGCAAATGGGTGGCGCTGTCATTATGGCTGCTGAGGCTGCTTTTCATGCAGGTGCAGGTAAAGTGACCGTGATTTGTCATCAAAAGCATCATCAAGCTATTTTGTCGCGGTCACCTAATATTATGCTCCGTGATATTAATGCTTTAGATGAAGAAAATATTAGAGAGATTTTATCTCAAGTTGATGCCGTATGTTTTGGGATGGGATTAGGTCGTGATGACTGGTCACAGCAAATTTATCAACAATGGTTTAATTTCTTAAATCAGGCTTCACACTTGGAAGTTGTATTAGATGCAGATGCTTTATGGTTTCTTGCCAAGCAGCCTGAAAAAATAGGTGTGCATGTTTATGCGACGCCTCATCCGGGAGAAGCTGCTACCTTACTTGGTTCCTCTACAGCGAAAATTGAAAATGACCGAATTGCTGCAATTTATGCCTTGCAACATAAATATGATGGTCAGTGGGTACTTAAAGGAGCGGGTAGCTTAATTTTAGAGGATAACTTGTATATTTGTACCGAAGGTAATGCCGGTATGGGAACTGGTGGAATGGGTGATGTATTAGCTGGAATGATTGCAAGTCTAAAAGCCCAGTTCCATAAGCCAATTGCATTACATGAGATTGTTACCCTTCATGCTCAGGCAGGTGATGAACTTGCAAAACAGGGCATGCGTGGTTTACAGGCTTACGAAATGAATCAGGCAATTACTCAAGTCGTGAATCAATAAAGCTTTAGCGTCTACGACTACTCGAGCGACTTCGTCCACGTGCCATACCACCTAAAGCATTTAAGACCGACAGTTTACTCATACTTCCCGATGCATGAGCATGGCAAATTGCGGCAGCAAGGGCATCGGCTGCATCGGATTGCGGTTTAATGGTTAAATTAAGTAATCGCATAACCATCATTTGTACTTGTTCTTTATCGGCAGCGCCATAACCCACTACAGATTGTTTGATTTGACGGGCAGTATATTCTGCAACTTGTAAATCTAAATTAACCAAAGCAGCTATGGCAGCACCACGGGCTTGTCCTAGTTTTAAGGCAGAGTCTGGGTTTTGAGCCATAAAAACTTGTTCAACCGCAGCTTCAGTAGGGCCGTGAAATTTCACAATTCGCTCAACGCCAGCGAAAATACGCTTTAAGCGCTCTGGCATTTCTTGAGTTTCTGTTCGGATTGTACCAGCATCGACAAAACGCAGTTTACTACCATCTTTTTCAATGATTCCATAACCTGTTAAGCGTGAACCTGGGTCAATTCCAATAATCAATGCCATGTGAAGACTTATATAATTAGTTTAGAGAGTATTGTTACATAGCCAAAACGGTTCTGCATGCGTAATTTAAAGAATGCTGCTGTAAATGGTTATTTTTCGGGTTTAACTGGTCTAATTTATAATTGTTTAAAAGTCTATAAATAATTATAAACCATAATGTGAAATAATTTGATGTAATTCTATTTTAATGGAATACTTATCTATAAATATGGAATTGAGTTTGCTCGATGGATGATATCAATATCAGGATTGCACATCGAATACGAGAGTTACGTTTAGCGCGTGGATATACATTAGAGACGCTTGCCACTCGATGCCAAGTTAGCCGTTCAGCTATTTCTTTAATTGAAAGAGGTGAAACGAGTCCTACAGCAGTTGTGCTTGAAAAACTAGCAAATGGACTTGAAGTACCTTTAACCCAAATTTTTATTAATGAAACAAGTAGTCCATCTCCTCAACCGTTTATTCACCGAAATGAACAAGCTGAATGGCGAGATCCAGAAACTGGCTATATTCGCCGTACCGTTTCGCCACCCAATTTAAGGCTACCATTTCAGATTGTTGAAATTGAGTTTCCGCCTCATTCTCGACTCACTTATGAAATTAGTGAAAGCTCTAAAGTGGTACAACAGCAACTTTGGGTAGTTGAAGGGCAAATTGATATTCAATTAGGAAAAAATTCTTATGCATTAGGCCAAGGCGATTGCTTGGCTATGCAACTAGATCAACCTGTTATATACAGCAACAATTCATCTCAAGTCGCTCGCTATATTTTAGTCGTCTCTAATCAACTTGTTTCTGCCGTTAAGGAATCTTTATGACCTATTTCCTCAATTCTAATTTTCGTTTAATTGATTGTAATGAAGCAGAATATTCTGGGGCTATATTAGAGATTCTGAATGAGGCAATCATTAATTCTACTGCTCTATATGATTATTTACCGCGCTCTGAAGAATCGATGAAAAACTGGTTTTCAGTTAAACGAGAAAATGGTTTTCCAGTAATTGGTATTATTGATGAAACAAACAAGTTATTAGGTTTTGCAAGCTGGGGAACTTTCAGGGCTTTTCCTGCATATAAATATACTGTTGAACATAGTATTTATATTCATCATGAGCATCGTGGTTGTGGGCTAAGCAAAATTTTAATGCAAGAGTTGATTAAGCGTGCTCAAGAGGCTGAGCTACATGTATTGATAGGCTGTATTGATGCGACCAATCAGGCAAGCATTGGTTTACATGAAAAAATGGGCTTTATCCACGCAGGTACTTTTAAACAAGTCGGGTTTAAGTTTGGACAATGGTTGGATGCTGCTTTTTATCAGTTAAATTTAAATACGCCGCAGCAGCCAGTTGATGGGTAAATCATAAAGCTCAAATCTCAAGTTTAAGAAAATAGCCCAGTTTGTGATGAAATAAAAACAGGGCTATAGAGCCTAAATTATAAAACACCGAGTTGTTCTAATCCTTTATAAGCAATTTCTTTTCGAATAGAACTGGGAATTCCTTTTTTCATTTCTAAATTGAGTGAGAATGCCACAATTTCTCCTTGTGGTTGAACGACCCAACCGGTTAACCAGCCAACTTGTGGTTCAACATCCCATCCCCAACCACTTTTAGCATAAATTTTACGTCCATTTTTTTCTTCTATGAACACCATTGATTGGACTTGTTCTTGTACATTTTTACTAAATGGAAGAGTTTTATTAGCTAATTCATAAGCAAATTGGGTTTCTTGCTCAGGTGTAATTTTAAGTGGGCCGACAAGCCAAAAATTATCTACTTTTGAACCGATGTCCGCATTACCAAAACCAATACGTTTTACCTCTTTAGACATAAGATCAAGTCCAATACGACGAGCTAGTTCTTGATAAACTGGAATAGCAGAAGCTTTCATTGCATCGCCTAGAGTCATGTCCTTTTCCCAATCAGGAAACAAACGCTTTTGCCCGTCCCATTTAAATACTTCAGTTGCCGTTGCTTTATGATGTTCAAGTCCAATTAAAGCATTTAGCATTTTAAATGTAGAAGCGGGAACATATTCGGTTGATGCTCTTTTAAGATCATTGCCATAAATTACTTCGGTCTGCCCCCGCTTAATCACTAAAACTCCCGTGGTGTGTGCCTGATCAAACAGAGATTTAATTTCTTCTGAATTTTTATTGGCGGAAATAGAATGTATTTGATGTTGTTTTACCGTGTTAGAAGAGCAGGCAGATAAAAATAGAGTAGCTGTTGCAACGACAAGGACTTTTTTATACATAATTTTGACTAAGTTTAATTTGAAGTGTTATTAATTAATTTAACTTGAATAGAACTGACTTTAGATAGGTAAAATGTAAGCTATTTAGCGAGATCTACATGTCGGTAGTATCTTTAAAGTTCTCTAAGGGTACAGCGGAAGTAAAGAAATACTCATAACTTTGCTAAGTAAATAAGACCTTCTTTGACTAAATACGTTCTTTTTCGAAGAACTTTTCGCTCAAATAAAGTAAAAAATTTAAAATCTGATTGAAGTGGCACTTGATAAACCTGATACAGCACTCATTAATAAGAAAGCATGTTTGTTTTTATCGAGTTAAAATCAAATGTACTCCAGTATTGCAGACTCTTATTTATCCGATAGTGTTGTTAATTTTTTAGAAATTAGACAAAACAATCAGAGTTAAGAGAAATGCTTAATCCTTATGTGAAACTTAGATAGGGTTAGGTCAAATAAAACTGCAATGAATTTTCTTTTTGAGATAGATAAAGTTTTACATGAATTTACTTCTTATTGTAGTTCTGGGCGCGATTGTTGAAATTGCCGTATGGATTGGCGTAGCACAGTTCATCAGTGGATGGTACGTGTTCTTTTGGTTCATTATTGCTTTCTTTATTGGTTTGGGGCTTATTCGCAGAAGTACTGCTGGTATTATGCCTCAATTACAACAAATGCAGATGACAGGCCAGCTAGGTAGTGACCCAACTGTAACTAAAAAACTTGCTTATGCTTTTGCAGGTTTCTTATTAATGTTACCAGGTCTTGTATCTGATGTTTTGGCTCTTTTAATTTTGATTCCTGGTGTTCAAACTGCATTTCGTAACATAGCGATGAGAACTCTTGCAAAACGCCAACAAGCCATGATGAATAAAATGATGGGTGGTATGGGCGGTAATGCTTCGGGACAAAACCCATTTGCTGATTTAATGCGCCAAATGCAAGATATGCAGAATCAGCAAGGTGGTGGTCAAGGCCAATACCATGACTCAAACATTATTGATGGCGAAGCGCGAGATGTTACGCCAAACCACAAAAAAATTGAGCATAAAAATAAAGATTAATAAGTAATTATGTTATGAAAAAGCTTAAACCTGATGGGTTTAAGCTTTTTTTATTTTTAAAATTATTATTGATTCTCAGAAACCGAAGTAGATGAATCACTATCGTCTATTTCTAATTTAGTTCCTTCTTGTGGTTTCGGCTGTGGTTGATATTTATTTGAAGGTAGAGCGGTTTGCTTGTTTTCAGATTGTTGATAACCTCGACTTCGGTTTGCTCTTTCGCGAAAGCCACCTTTATTAATCAGCTGTGTATGAGACATGCATTTGCCTAAAATGTGAGATTATTCGCTTATTTTAGCAAATTTGGCAAAATATCAAAATAAGAAAAATAGTGCCAAAAAAATAATATTTAACTTATCTTTTTGTATTTGAATAATATTTTTTAATTGACTCAATTGTTCATTCAGATTGAATTATCTTTTCATTTCACATAGGATAAATATAAAGGATGTATAAATTAAAAATGCAGCAAACCTATTAAAAAAACAACGGTTGAAATGAGGGAAGGAGGGTTACCTATGCTATATCAATACCATTGTGCGTGTTGCGACAAAGTTGTGGCATCAACTGATAAATCATGTCCATATTGTGGTTCGCAACATATTCGAAGCCCGTATGGTTTGTGGATGTTTTGTGTGATGGCTTGTCTAGCGGTTGTCGTTGTATTTAAAGTTGTCCATATTTATGTCCAGAACCATCAAGATACTCCGACGCAGTCAACATTACTTGATGTATTAAATCAGGATGATAAAACCACAAGACAATAAATTTTGATCAGAGCTACAAATGATATGGCATCAAGGATGGTTGCTAGAAGAGTAAACCCTGCATATTATGAAATTTGAACTGTAAAAAAGCCCGCTCATTGGCGGGCTTTTTTATGACTTTATATTAGAGGCCAGCAGCATCTTTAAGAGCTTCAACTTTATCAGTTTTTTCCCATGTAAATGCAGTATCTGATCCTTCACGACCAAAGTGGCCATAAGCCGCAGTTTGTTTATACATTGGCTGAATAAGATCCAGCATACGAGTAATACCAAACGGTCTTAAATCGAAATGATCACGTACAAGTTGAATAATCAACTCATCAGAAACTTTTGCTGTACCAAATGTATTAATTGAAATTGAAGTAGGTTCTGCTACACCAATTGCGTAACTCACCTGAATTTCACATTTGTCAGCAAGACCAGCTGCTACAATATTTTTTGCAACATAACGGCCTGCATATGCAGCAGAACGGTCAACTTTAGATGGATCTTTACCAGAGAAAGCACCACCGCCGTGACGAGCCATACCACCGTATGTATCAACAATAATTTTACGACCTGTTAAACCACAGTCACCTACAGGGCCGCCAATAACGAACATACCTGTTGGGTTAATGTGGAATTTAGTCGCAGCGTGGAACATTTCCGCAGGAATGATCGGCTTGATAATTTCTTCAATAACAGCTTCTTTAAGCTGGCTTTGAGTAATTTCAGGATCATGTTGAGTAGACAAAACAACTGCATCTAGACGTACAGGCTTGCCATTTTCATATGCAAAAGTAACTTGGCTTTTTGCATCCGGGCGTAACCATGGAAGTGTGCCTGAGCGACGAAGTTCAGCCTGACGTTCCATTAAACGGTGAGCATAAGAAATCGGAGCAGGCATTAAAACATCTGTTTCACGGCTTGCATAACCGAACATTAAACCTTGGTCACCGGCACCTTGATCTTCAGGTTTTTGACGGTCTACACCTTGTGCAATCTCTGGTGATTGTTTACCAATCATATTGATTACAGCACATGTTGATCCATCAAAGCCAAGATCAGAGTGGTGGTATCCAATACCGTTAACAGTATTACGAACAACAGCTTCAACATCAATATTAGCAGTCGTTGTTACTTCACCAGCAAGTACAACAGCGCCTGTTTTTACCAGTGTTTCACATGCAACACGTGCGTATGGGTCTTCTTTTAAGATTGCATCCAAAATAGCGTCGCTAATTTGGTCGGCCATTTTATCGGGATGACCTTCGCTTACAGATTCCGAGGTAAAAACAGCGTACTCGCGCATGAAAGTCCTATCTTGGTTATTTCAAAAGACATAATATGTTACATCGACTTGAGCTTAAGGACCAGTTCATACTGACCAAAAAGCATGAATTTGTTTCATTTATACTGTGTTTTAATTGATAAGTGTATTAGTAAAATTGATATAAAGAATGTTTATTTAAAGTATTGGTATTTTAATAACAAGTTATTAGAGTACTTTTTAGACATATGAATTAACAAAAAGATTATGTCTTCTAAGTAAGATTTTAAAGAAAAGAAACATGATCGACCTAGATAGAGATTTCAAAATATTTTATCTATATATCAAAGTCTAATAGAACGGTCTGTTCGTATAGGAGAGCAGTATTTAAGAAAATGAGTACTGTTTTGTATAACTTAAAGGTCCAAATGATTTTTGTGTAACCAAGAAACGGTTAAAAATAAAGAAATATACTATGTTGGGGTTTACCCTCAGCCTTTTTTTTAAGACAATATAGCGGCATTGAATTGTTATTCATCTTCTTCTTTTCATCAATCTATTAAAATTGGATTCTGATCTTATGACGACCCCTTTAAACGAACGTCGTATTGCAAATGCAATTCGTGTATTGGCAATGGATGCTGTGCAACAGGCAAACTCAGGGCATCCTGGTGCTCCAATGGGGATGGCAGATATTGCTGACGTCGTCTGGCGCGAGTTTTTAAATCACAACCCAACTAACCCACAATGGGCAAACCGCGACCGTTTCGTTTTATCAAACGGCCATGGTTCAATGTTGCAATATGCTTTGCTTCATTTAACAGGTTATGATCTTTCAATTGAAGATTTAAAACAGTTCCGTCAATTACATTCAAAAACTCCTGGTCACCCTGAATATGGTTATGCACCAGGTATTGAAACTACGACTGGTCCTTTAGGCCAAGGTATTGCAAACGCTGTTGGTTTTGCATTGGCAGAAAAGACTTTAGCTGCTCAGTTCAATAAAGATGATTTAAAAGTAGTTGATCACTTTACTTATTGTTTCTTGGGCGATGGCTGTTTAATGGAAGGTATTTCTCACGAAGTATGTTCTTTAGCAGGTACTTTACAGCTTGGTAAATTGATTGCTTATTATGATGACAATGGCATTTCAATTGATGGTGAAGTAGAAGGCTGGTTCAGCGATGATACAGAAGAGCGTTTTAAAGCGTATGGTTGGCAAGTTCTTCGTGTAGATGGGCATGATGCTGATGCGATTCGTCAAGCAACAATCGAAGCAAAAGCTGAAACTCAAAAACCAACAATCATTATGTGTAAAACGATTATTGGTTTAGGTTCACCAAATAAACAAGGTAAAGAAGACTGTCATGGTGCGCCATTAGGTAAAGATGAGATTACTTTAACTCGTGAAGCATTAGGCTGGAAAGAAGAAGCATTCGTTATTCCTGCTGATGTATATGCTGCATGGGACGCGAAAGCAAAAGGTACTGAATCTGAAGCAGCTTGGAATGCGGTATTTGCACAGTATCAAGCAAAATATCCAACTGAAGCAGCTGAGTTACTTCGTCGTATTAGCGGTGATTTACCAGCTGAATTTGCAGCACAAGCAGATGCATTCATTCGTGAAACAAATGCGAAAGGCGAAACCATCGCAACACGTAAAGCGAGCCAGAACACACTACAAGCATTTGGTCCTTTATTGCCTGAGTTACTAGGTGGTTCTGCTGACTTAGCTGGTTCTAACTTAACGCTTTGGAAAGGTTGCCAAGGCATTCAAGAGAACCCAGCTGGTAACTACGTATATTATGGCGTACGTGAGTTCGGTATGACTGCAATTGCGAATGGCGTTGCATTGCATGGTGGTTTTGTTCCTTACGTTGCAACATTCTTAATGTTTATGGAATATGCGCGTAATGCAGTACGTATGTCTGCATTGATGAAGCAACGTGTAATTCATGTTTATACACATGACTCAATTGGTCTAGGTGAAGATGGTCCAACTCACCAACCAATCGAACAAATTGCTTCTTTACGTGGTACACCGAACCTAAATACATGGCGTCCTGCTGATACTGTAGAAACTGCTACTGCATGGAAATCTGCTCTAGAGCGTAAAGATGGCCCTACAGCACTTATTTTCTCTCGTCAAAACTTACCATTCCAAGCACGTTCTGAAGAACAAATTCAAAATGTTGCGAAAGGTGGTTATGTTCTTGCTCAAGAAAAAGGCGAATTGAAAGCAATCATTATTGCAACTGGTTCTGAAATTTCTTTAGCAATGGAAGCTTATGCTCAACTTGACGGTGTGCGTGTAGTTTCTATGCCATGTGCAGAAGAGTTTATGAAACAAGACGCTGCATATCGTGAAGCTGTATTACCAACTCATATCCGTGCACGTGTTGCAGTTGAAGCAGCTCATGTTGACTACTGGTGGAAGTTTGTTGGTCTTGATGGCAAAGTAATTGGGATGACTACTTATGGTGAGTCTGCACCAGCAAAAGATTTGTTCCAATTCTTTGGTATTACAACTGAAGCTGTTGTTGCAGCGGTAAAAGAATTAACTGCTTAAATATTAATAAAGTAGTGTAAAAAAGCGCTCCTCATGGAGCGCTTTTTTTATATTTGAAAATTAAATGCTAAGTTCGGTTTGAATATTAATTTGAGACGTCAGTAATTTATGGATAGGGCAGTTTTCAGCAACTTTTAATAAGCGCTTGTGTTGGTCTTCCGTGAATTCACCTTTGAGTGTGATTTTGCGTTCAATATTATTTTGGCCTTTCTCTGGTTCACCATTTGGGTTTAATGCTAAGTCCACTTGAACATGATCAATCTTAATACCTTTAAGATTTGCATACATCTCTAATGTGATGGTAGTGCAAGCACCTAAAGCAGACAGTAAGATTTGAACTGGGTTGGGTGCAGTATCTTGTCCACCTTTATCAGTAGGTTCATCAGCAAACCATTGATGACCTGAAGGATCGGTAAGAGTTATTCGATATGGAGTGGAAGTACTTTGTGCTTGAGCAGTGTTAGCCATGTTTTACCTTATTATTAATCAAAAATCGAAGTAAAAACGAATTAATTTCAGAGTGTAGACACGGTACGATAGTACCTATACTTTATAATATTGTTTTTAAATAATAACTGTAACGCTTTTATTGTTGCATGGATGAAACATATCGTTTTATAAAGAATAGTGAATTAAATTACTTGATGTATACACTAGCGACTATATCAATAAAGGATACGAAAAATGCATCTTAAAACATTAAGCTTCGGTTTGGCAGTAGCATTAGCTAGTTCAGTTACTTTAGCTGCACCAGTCGACTACAAAATTGATCCAACACATACAGCTACTGTTTTCTCGTGGAATCACTTTGGTTTCTCTACTCCAAGCGCTAACTTCTCGGATATCCAAGGTGTAATTAAAGTTGATAATGCTAAACCAGCAAACTCATCTGTTAATGTAACTATTCCTTTAAGCAGCGTAAATACAAACGTTCCTGCTTTGGATAAAGAGTTCCAAGAAGAAGCTTGGTTTAATGCGGCTAAATATCCAAACATTACTTTTAAAAGTACTAAAGTTGAAACCAAAGACAAAAAGCACTTTAAAATTACTGGTGACTTAACTGTTAAAGGTGTAACGAAGCCTGTTGTACTTGACGCTGTTTTAAATAAGCAAGGCGAACACCCAATGGCAAAAGTTCCAGCGATTGGTTTCAATGCTACAACTTCATTCAAACGCTCTGACTTTGGTCTAGGTAACTACGTTCCAAATGTTGGTGACAAAATCACTGTAAACATTACGACTGAAGCAACTGTTGCTAATGCAGCTAAAAAATAAGCTATAAGTTTTCTCAAAAGCCCTCAAATATGAGGGCTTTTTTATTTAGATTGGTTCTTTTTTATCTGGATCTATAAATACTAAAGGGACTGAAGGATCAATATTCCTTTTTTCAGATTTTTCTCTTAAGAATTGGTAAGTAGGGACCTTCATTTTTGCTTGATCACGCAATTTCTTCTTAATATAAAGAACAAGAGCAAAACATGTTGTTGCAACAGTGAGCATCATACCATTCATATAGCTCATGATTGAACTTACATAACCGATGGTCGTTAATCGGTGCATCATACGTTCAACTTGAGTACTACTTTCAATTCCGGTAATTGCCCAGCTACATAAATGTTCGCAGTTGTTAATAATGAGATGATAGTGGTTTTCATGCATACGTGAACGCATCCGACGCACGACTGCTTTTCCTTTATAGCGTGGCGTGTCATAAGAGCGAACGTGAATTTTTTTGCCATGCGAGAAAGCATCTATTGAGGTGATCTCAATCGGACGTTTTTTGATGAAATGTGCTAAGCCAGAATAATGGATAACTCGACCTCTCCCAGCATATATACCATGGTGGCTATAGCCGAGATGCTTTACGATGAGATGAGCCCCTAGAGGGTAGCGTTTATTCGATTGCTGCATGCTTACGCTGATCCAATAAAGTGTAAATGGCTTTTATTGAAAAGCTGCCAACCATTATAACCAATATCAGCAATGCAGAGTGTATTGATTACGTCGAATGAATGAGTTTGGCACATACCCAATCTATTTGTCTTTATTGTATATAATTTAAAGTTTTCATATTAAGGAAAAATGTCATGCTTGGTGGTACTAAATGAAATGGTTGGTGTGGTGCTTAACGATATATGGTCTTTTGATTCAGTCTGTCTATGCCATAGAACATCAGCAAGTTAAAACGGCGGAGGGCGATCAATATGATGTGATTGCAATTAGCAATTTAAAACAGTTGCGTCTTTTTCTTAAGAATTCCACTAATCAACAGTATTACAAAAGCTTTAATAATATTCAGAAAAATTTAAAACAATGTGAGCGTCTTTCTTTTGCAATGAATGCAGGAATGTTTCATCCGGGATTTTCTCCAGTAGGGCTGTATGTTGAGCAAGCTAAAGTAATTCAGCCATTAAATGAAAATAAAGGATTGGGAAATTTCTTTTTACAGCCGAATGGTGTGCTAGGTTGGAATAAAAAACAGGCCTTTATTTTAACAACGCAACAATATAGTCGACGCGATTTCAATGTTGAGTATGCGACACAATCTGGCCCGATGTTAGTTATTGATGGGAAGATCAACTCCCTTTTTTTACCAGACTCTCAGTCGAATAAAATTCGTAATGGTGTTGGTATTCGAAATAATAAGCTCTACTTTGTAATATCGAAGAATAGCGTGAGTTTCTACAGATTTGCTCAGTTCTTTCAAAGAAATCTTAAGGTAGAGCAAGCTTTATATCTCGATGGTTCTATTTCTAGTTTATATATTCAAAAAAACAAGCGTAATGATCAATTATTTGAAATGGGACCAATAGTTGGTTCGGTTGATCAGACAGATTGTCAAATAAAGTGAAATATAAAAAAGCCAGTACAAGACTGGCTTTTTTATTAGTGAATAGATGGTTTTTGAGTGAGTTCATTTAACTCTTTTCGGCTATAACCACGGGAAATAAGAACTTTTTTTATTCCCTTAATGACATCTTCATCTGTTGCTAGTGCGAGAGCACTTAGAAGTTGTTCATTTGTTTTACATGAGCAGTCATTTTCAACACAAGCAGTTTGGTTTTTATGCTCGTTATGCTGTTGATCTGCTAAGAACAGCTTTTGCCAAAAACTCATAGAGCCTTCATATACAACCTAACATAGCTCGAAATATAGCCAATTTAAAATAAAATACAAGTCTCTATAAGTGATAAATCCACCAATTGAACTCTAGAATTTTCGATAGGAATGCTCGAGTTAAACGAAATTATGACGAATAGATGACTTGATATTTTTTGAAAATTTAAATACTTAACTAATAAATTGTTAAAAAATAAGGAGGTACAAAATCTCCTTATTTAAAACTTTACAATGAAAGATTTTGTTTAAATCTTCTCAAGTAATACACCTGACTCAACATGATGTGTATAAGGGAATTGATCGAACAATGCAAACTTAGTAATACGGTGAGTTAAACCTAATGTTTTTAAGTTTTCATGCAATGTATCTGGGTTGCATGAAATGTAAATAATACGTTCAAAACCCTGTAATAATTTCAAAGTTTCATCATCAATCCCTGCACGTGGGGGATCAACAAATACGGTATCAAAGTCATAGCTCTGAATATCAATATTTGCTTCTTGTAGACGGCGGAATTCGCGCTCACCTTGATAAGCTTGAGTGAATTCTTCAGCTGAAAGACGGGCTACTTGAATATTATCGATCTGATTTTGTTCGATGTTCCATTGAGCAGCATAAACAGAGGATTTTGCAAGTTCTGTTGCCAAAACGCGTTCAAACTTTAAAGAAAGTGGAAGAGTAAAGTTACCGTTACCACAGTAAAGCTCTAATAAATGTTTTTTCGATCCTTCTGCCGCATCACATGCCCATTGCAGCATTTTTTTGCAAACCTGTGCATTTGGCTGAGTAAAGCTACTTTCAATTTGTTTGTATTTAAATGAACGGTTTAAAAGTTCAAATTCTTCAACGACGAAATCATCGCCAATAATAATTTTCTGGCCACGACTGCGGCCCATAATTTTAATGTCTAATTTCTCAGCAAGCGCTTTAGCTGCCTGTTCCCATTCTTGATCTAGTTTACGGTGATAAATTAAGGTAACTAACATTTCTCCGCTAAGTGTAGCGAGGAAATCAGCTTCGAATATACGGTTAGAAAGTTTGGGTTCCGCTTTGAGTTCTTCCAAAAGTTTTGGCATTAAATCATTAATGCTTTGGTCCGCAATAGGAAACTCATCAATGCGTACAACTGTTTTTTGCTTGTCATCATCGTTACGTTCAAACATGGCATAGAACATGTCATTTTCTGTATGCCAGATACGAAACTCAGCACGCATGCGGAAATGTTGTTCAGGTGACTCAAACACTTCTAATGTAGGTGGAGTAAATTCAGAAAATTGGGCAGTAATGCGGTCAATTTTAGTTTGAAGTTGTTGATGATAAGAAGAGGTCATAGACAAAGAAAATTTAGACAGAATCAAATAGTGAATGGTATCAAAAAAAACGGGGTTACAGGAGCCAATTTTAGCTAGATATCAATAAGCAAGACTAACGTTAAAATTAAGGATGTTTCAAAACGCGATTAATAAAATCTGCTTTTATTGTTCTATATTGATCATGGTCTAAATGGCTACACTTTAATTTTAATTGGTTATATTCGTTGACTAGAGCTGGAGAATCCATAAGCTTATTTCTAAATGTTAAGAAAAATGTGAATACTGAATCTGTTACTACAATTTGAAATGCCACATCATCGTTATTGAGTGATTCGAGCATACAAAGCTCATCTGTCCTTAGTGTGTTTTGCTTCTCTATAAAATTAAGTGTTTTTAATTGTTCTATTGCGAATTCAAATTGATCAGGTTCAACTTCAACATAAATATCTAGATCACCTTTTGAAATAGCATTCGGTATTGCAGATGAACCAATGTGCTCAATTTTGGCAAAGGGTAGAAGTGTGGAAATATTTTTTTTATACGAATTAAAAAGTTGAGCGCATCTTTGTTGATATTGTTCTAGTTCTAAAAAGACCATTATGAAAATCCCAATTTGATAAAATTTATATATTTAAGAATAGATTACTTTATTAAATAAAAAAGCCCAAATACTTAGATTTGGGCTTTTTTAGAAAAATTATCGATTAATCAGTCATTGTCATTAAGCTTGCGTTACCACCAGCTGCAGCTGTATTCACACTAATCGCACGCTCAATCACTAAACGTTCAAGTGGAATATTTTCATTCGGCTCAACGTGCGTAATACCAACAATTGCACCAGAACGCTTAGCAACTTCTTGCTGTAATGAGAAGATTTCTTCACGGTTACCATGGTGTAAAACTGCATCAAAATCATCTGATGTAATATTTTTAACCGTAGTAATTGCTGCAAGCACATCTTTTGGCAAAGTTTGTTTGTATTTTGCCAATAATGGACTATTAGGCATTACTGCTGCTTGGCTACCCACTGCAAAAATTGCGAGCAACTGATGCAATTGATTTTGTTCAGTGTCTGCAATTGAAAGCACACGATGGCGCGGCAAAATAATATATTGGTTACTTTCCCCAGTAGGGCCTTGTAACTCATAGAATTTACCCACACCAAATGGTTCAATCTCACGATTTGCTTGCGGTAAATGCTGTTTCGCCCAATTTTGTAAGCTCTGATAAACCTCACGGTTAAAACCTTCAAAAGCAGTTTGTTCATTCTTCATGGCAAATGGTGTTGCCAGTACTTTGTTTGAACAATGCTGCATTAAGCGGTACATATAGAGCGGACCACCAGCTTTTGGACCTGTACCAGATAGACCTTCACCACCGAATGGTTGTACACCAACTACAGCACCAACAATATTACGGTTGATATAGAGGTTACCAACTTCAGCATGCTGAATGACGGTTTGGATGGTTTCATCAATACGGGTATGTAGACCCATTGTTAAACCATAACCTTTGGCATTAATACGTGAGATGAGTTGTTCGAGTTCACCATACTTATAGGTAATGATGTGTAAAACTGGACCAAAGACTTCACGTTGCAAATCATCAAGATTAGGTAACTCAATTGCTGTTGGTACAACAAAAGTTCCTTTATCTAATTCATTCTGGCTTGTTGCACCAAACATCAACTGATGTACAGGGTAGCCTTTAGATTTCATTTTTTGGATGTGCTGGTCAATCGTCTGCTTTGCTTCTTCATCAATAACAGGACCAATGTCAGTTTTTAAAATTGCAGGGTTACCTACGATCAACTGTTGCATTGCACCTTTAAGCATTTTAATAACGCTTGCAGCACTGTCTTCTTGCACACATAAAATACGTAAAGCCGAGCAACGTTGACCCGCGCTATCAAAAGCAGAACTTACAACATCAAGTACGACTTGTTCAGTTAACGCTGATGAATCCACAATCATGGCGTTTTGACCGCCAGTCTCTGCAATGAGAGGAATAGATTGACCATTATCAGATAAACGTTTCGCAACAGTTTTCTGTAAAATTTTGGCAACTTCAGTCGAGCCAGTAAACATGATGCCATCGATACGACTATCTTGGCTAAGCTGAGCACCCACTGTTTCACCACGACCAGGAAGTAACTGTACAGCACCATGTGGAATACCAGCTTCCCATAAAATCTGAACGGCTTGAGCTGCGATTAATGGAGTCTGTTCAGCAGGCTTGGCAATAACGCAGTTACCACTCACTAATGCGGCAGCAATTTGGCCAGAGAAAATTGCAAGAGGGAAGTTCCATGGGCTAATACAAAGTACTGTACCTAAAGGTTCAATCACTGTATTTGTAGGAAGATTCTCGACTTGAGTTGCGTAGTAACGTAAGAAATCTACAGCTTCACGAACTTCTGCGATTGCATTGGCATAGGTTTTACCGCTTTCACGGCAAAGCAAAACCATCAATTCTTGAATGCGACTTTCCATGAGGTCTGCTGCACGTTTTAAGTATTGAGCACGTTGTTCTTTAGGCGTATTTGACCATTCAGATTGAGTTTGTTCAGCCGCATTCAATGCAATTTCAACATGCTTAAGATCAGCTTCTTGCACGTGCCCAACAATTTCATCATTTTGTGCTGGGTTTGTAATTGCAACAGAATGACCTTGCTCTAATGAATCGTTATTTGCCAATAATGGATGACTTTGCCAAATACGATTACGGAGCTGTTGAGCTGTGCTATCTAAAGCTTCAAGTGGAGTATCATTTGCTAAATCATAGCCTTTAGAGTTTTTACGGAGTGATCCGTACATATCTAAAGGTAATGGAATTGATGGGTGTTTTAAACCAACTGAACCTTCAAGCTTAGCAGCATGACGAATATCATAAATTGGAGACTGGATAAGATCTTCAACTTTAAGTGTTTTATCGGCAATACGGTTAACGAATGAAGTATTCGCGCCATTTTCAAGTAAACGACGAACTAAATAAGCTAACAACGTTTCATGGTTACCAACAGGAGCATAAATACGGCATGGCACGCCTAATTTATTTTGCTCGCGTGGACCAACAACTTGTTCATAAAGCGGTTCACCCATGCCATGTAAGCATTGGAATTCATATTGACCCGCATAATATTTGCTCGGATCAGCTAACTGATAGATCGTTGCCAATGTTTGAGCATTATGAGTTGCAAATTGAGGATAGATGAATTCTGGCGCAGCAAGTAATTTTTTAGCACAAGCGATATAAGATAAATCTGTATGTACTTTACGCGTGAAGACAGGGTAGTCATCCATACCTTCGATTTGTGCTTTCTTAATTTCGCTATCCCAGTACGCACCTTTCACAAGACGGATCATGAGGCGCTTTTGGCTGCGTTTAGCAAGGTCAATAATATAATCAACTACGAAGAAACAGCGTTTTTGATAAGCCTGAATAACGAAGCCAATGCCTTTCCAGTTTGCAAGTTCTGGCTCGAAACAAAGACGTTCAAGTAACTCAAGTGAAATTTCTAAACGTTCTGATTCTTCTGCGTCAATATTTAAACCAATATTGTAATTTTTAGCTAAAAGAGCGAGTTCAAATACTTTGCCGTAAAGTTCTTGATGAACACGTTCAATTTGCGCACGTTGATAGCGAGGGTGTAAAGCAGAAAGTTTGATTGAAATACCCGGGCCATCATAAACACCTTTACCATTCGATGCTTTACCAATTGCATGAATGGCTTGCGTATAATCGTTAAAGTAACGTTCAGCATCATGTTCGGTTAATGCTGCTTCACCCAACATGTCGTACGAATAGCGAAAACCTTTGTCTTCAAGTACTTTCGCATGGTCTACAGCTTCTTCAATGGTTTCACCAGTTACAAACTGCTCACCCATCATACGCATTGCAACGTCAACAGCTTTGCGAATAATGCCACGCCCACTGCGTGCCAAAAGGCCAGTAAGTACACTTGAAAGACTAGTTTGCTTTGGAGTTTCCATAAGCTTACCAGTTAACATGAGGCCCCATGCCGCAGCATTTACAAACATTAAGCTGCTTTGGCCAACGTGTTCTTTCCAGTTACCTTGATTGATCTTATCTCGAATAAGCAAATCACGTGTTGCTGAGTCTGGAATACGAAGCAAAGCTTCAGCAAGACACATGAGTGCCACGCCTTCTTGTGAAGAAAGAGAGAATTCTTGTAATAACCCTTGAACAATACCTGCTTTACCCGAAGAGGTTTTACGTTCACGTAAATTATTAGCAAGATTAAAAGCAAGGTCATAAATTTTATGATCTAAATCATCAGATACCGCGGCAGCTTGTAATAGCTCTTCTACAGCTTCTGGTTCAGCACGTCGCCAAGCTGTATTGATGCGTTGTTCAAACTCACTTTTATCGTTGAATTCGGTGATATAGCCTTGGTGAGATTTATCCATTTGATGAAAAGTATCCATTGTGTTCATATCTGTTTCCGCCAACCGACTCTCGTACAAAGATCTTGAGTAGAGAGGTTTAGATAATTTATCATTACAGAAGAAACACCGAATAACTCACTATATTTAGCCCATTTTTTAGAGGAAAATTCAGATGAATGGCCCAATATTAAGCCTTGATCGCACTGATTTAAAAATTTTGGATATTCTTCAAACAGATGGGCGTATTTCTAACAGTAAATTAGCTGAACTTGTGAATTTATCTCCAACTGCTGTGATGGCCCGAGTTCAAAAGCTGACGAAAGATGATTTCATTTTGGGTTATGAAGCGAAATTAAATCCAGTCAAATTAAATGCAAATTTTTTGGTGTTTGTTGAAGTATTACTAGATAAAACCACACCTAATGTTTTAGATGAGTTTATTGATGCTGTGGTTCACTATCCGGAAATTGTTGAATGTCATATGGTGAGTGGAGGATTTGATTTTTTAATTAAATTACGAAGTGGCAGCATGGAAGAATTTAGACGTATTGCGGGGCAGGTGCTATGGCAGTTACCAGGCGTGAAAGAAACTCGGAGTTATCCAGTAATGCAGGTAGTCAAAGATACTTCAAAAATTAAAATTAAAACCAAAAATAAATAAAGGGGCTAAAGCCCCTTTATTTATTTCAATGATTTATACGCTTTCTTTGTAGAGTTTATCTGCTTCTTCAAAGCGTCCAGTTACAGTCGTATTTGGCGCTTTAGTTAAAAGACTTACTACAATGATGCTGATAAATGCAAGGATAAAGCCCGGAATGATTTCGTAAACACCTGTGCTTGCGAAAAGATTTTTCCAACCAATAACCACAACTGCACCAACGATCATACCAGCTAATGCACCTTGTAAATTCATACGTTTCCAGAACAATGACAAGATGATAAGCGGACCAAACGCTGCGCCGAAACCAGCCCACGCATAAGCAACAAGACCAAGCACTTTACTGTCTGGGTTACCAGCAAGAGCAATCGCAAGAACAGCAATGGCAAGGACCATGACACGGCCCACCCATACAAGCTCTTTCTGAGATGCATTTTTACGAAGGAAGCCTTTATACAAATCTTCAGTTAGGGCACTTGAACATACTAAAAGCTGACAGCTCAAGGTACTCATAACAGCAGCTAAAATTGCAGCCAAAATGATACCAACAAGCCATGGATTGAATAAAATTTTAGTCAATTCCATAAATACAGTTTCAGGGTTTTTGCTCACAACTGCTGCTAATTCAGGATGTTGCTCGAAATAAGCAATACCGAAGAAACCAGCACCGACAGCACCACCTAAACACAAGATCATCCAAGTCATACCAATACGGCGAGCAGCAGGAATAGATTTTACTGAGTCGGCTGCCATGAAACGTACAAGGATGTGCGGTTGACCAAAGTAACCAAGACCCCATGCCATGGAGGATAAAACTGCTACCACACCAAAATCTGAGATGAGATTAAATGCATGGGGGCGAGCAGTTTCAATAAGCGTTACAAACTGAGTTGTGTCGCCAATTGCAAGGTAAGTTACGATTGGTGTCAAAATCAGGGCAAAAATCATCAATCCAGCTTGGAATGTATCAGTCCAGCTAATTGCTAAGAATCCACCGATACAAACATAACTGATGGTTGCAATAGCACTGAGCCAAATAGCTGTGTTGTAAGACATACCGAATAGATTTTCAAATAAACGGGCACCCGCTACCATGCCTGAAGCACAGTAAATAGCGAAGAAAACCAAGATGATAACGGCAGAGAAAATACGAAGTACTTTTTTCTGGTCATCAAAACGGCTTGTAAAATAATCTGGCAAAGTTAATGCATTGTTTTGAATTTCAGTATGAACGCGTAATCGACCAGCAACCAGTAGCCAGTTAAGCCAAGCACCGATAATAAGACCAATTGCAATCCACGCTTCAGATAGACCAGAAAGATAAATTGCTCCTGGTAAACCCATGAGTAGCCAACCACTCATGTCTGATGCGCCTGCGGATAACGCAGTAACGAAACTGCCTAAACTACGACCACCGAGAATATAATCTGAGAAGTCGCTTGTAGCACGGTAGGCAAATAAGCCAATAAGTACCATTGCTACGATGTACACCATAAACATGATGAGGGTGGGATCAAAATAACTCATGATGGATGTGTGTCCTTATATCCATAATCCGTGATTGTAACCTAATCCAGGTCGCTGTTTTCTTGTACGGCATTCAAGAGGTTGAGATTCAACCACAAAAGATTTTTTTTGCTCTGTTATTTTTGTATTGTACTTTTGTATCTTTGTGTAAGTTAAAATAAGTGGGTTTTTTAAGAGAAAAATTATAATATTAATCATTAACTTATAATTTTTTAATATTTATTTTTTGAAGATTTTATGGAAAATAAAAATATTTTTAAAAAAAAAACTCTAAATTTAGTTACAACGGACTTTGGGGATAAAGTTTTATTGAGCAAAATTAGAACAATGTTAAAAAATTTTATCTAAAAAATAGTAATTTTTATTCAAATTAAAATTATTTAGTCCTTAAAAATAGCAATTAATTGGTTAAATTTTCAAAAAGTTCATGCATTCCTTGAGTCGCTGGCATCTTTAATAATTCGTATTGTTGAGGAACACGTCCATGATCTGCTTTTGGATCTATATAATAAGCTTTACATTGAGCTGCAATTTCATGCACTAAACCCGCAACCGGATATACGCTTAATGTAGAGCCGATTACAATAAAAATATCTGCACTTTGCACGACTGTAATGGCTTCTTCATAAGCAGGTACAGCTTCACCAAACCAAACAACATGTGGGCGAAGGGGATAACCATCTGGGCAAAGGTCATGTTCTAAATTTAGTTCCCAACCGTTAATGTCATAAAACTGAGTTGTGAATTGTGCACTTGGGCCAGAACTTTTTGCTAACCGAATGTTTCCATGCAAATGTAAAACTTTGGTAGTTCCAGCACGTTCATGTAAATCATCAATGTTTTGAGTAATAACTTGTACGTCAAAATAGTCTTGTAATTTTGCAATATATTGATGAGCTGAATTGGGTTGAGATTCTAAAATATTTTTACGTCGTTCATTGTAAAAGCGTTGAACTAGAGCAGGGTTCTTTTGCCATGCTTCAGGTGTGGCAACTTGTTGGATGTCGTAATTTTCCCATAGACCATTACTGTCACGAAAAGTGCTAATTCCACTTTCGGCACTCATGCCAGCGCCAGAGAATACAACAAGCTTTGTCATAGAGGTCACCGATTCGTAAAGCTGAATTTGAATAGATAAAAAAACCAGTTTAAGACTAAACTGGTTTTTATTAAATATGAAAAGCTTTAGCTATCTTTTATAAGCCAGCTTCATATTCTGCATTTGTTAAAAGTTTTTCAACATCTGCAATGTTGTCTGGTTTGATTTTATAAATCCAACCCTTACCATATGGATCGTCATTTACAAAATCAGGATCATCTTCAAGGTCAGTATTTACTTCTACTACAGTGCCTGAAACAGGAGCATGGATATCAGAAGCAGTTTTTACTGATTCAACCACACCAGCTTGTTCGCCAGCAGTAACTTTACTCCCAACTTCTGGAGTTTCAACGTAAACCAAATCGCCAAGTTCATCTTGTGCATGATCGGTAATCCCTGTAATAACAAGATCACCCTCAATCTTTACCCACTCATGTGTACGTGCATACTTCAGTTCCGAAGGATGATTCATGGTAACTCCTTAAGCTTGTGTCCAATAGTTTTAAAATTATAAGTATGGGTCTTTACGCCAGTTGCTCGGACTGCGGCCGCTCCAGCGTTTAAAAGCACGGCTAAAATTTGCAACGTCCGAATAGCCAAGTTCATCAGCAATTTGTTCAAGACTATAATCTGTACGTGAAAGTAACGATGTTGCATGTCGATAGCGTACTTCATCAACTAACGTTGAAAATGATGTTCCTTCCGCTGCTAATTGACGTTTGAGCGTTCGATCAGACATATGTAGACATTCAGCTACATTTTCGATGCTTAAATAATGTTGTTCAGAATTACTTAAAATATCACGAACTCGCATTGCTAAACGACGGCGTTCACCTAAAGCGGATAGTTCAGCTTCGCACTGATTAATAGCAACTTGACTTGCGATAGGGTCAGCATTAACCAATTTAATTCCTAAATATTTTTTATCAAAACTTGAAATTAAATGAGGTTGGTTAAAGCGAATTGTGCTGCTTAGCTTATTTCTATATTTGTCAAAACCTTCTGGTTCTGGGAAATCTAAATCTACATCACCAGCTAAATCTTCAATACCAGTAATCGCTTTAGCCATGCTCATGATACCAATGGTTAAACCTAAAACGATTTCTGTACGTAAAGGTTCAAGTTCAATATCACACTGTAATTGTAAGGTTGCTTTAGGCCCAAAAGTTGAGAAATATAATTGTAAAAAGGGTAAGCGTAGCTGAATAAAGCGAGCTGCAAGAGCAATTGCTTCTGTAATATCTTTGGCTGTCATAATTGCATAGCCAATGAAGCCATGAATTGAAATACGCATTTGAGTACCAAGATGGTAACCCAACGTAGTTTCGCCAGTTAAATTAAGCGCGTGTTTTACTAGTTCATTTGCTACTGGTGTAGAAATGCGATAGTCAGGGTCAGCCAGTTGCTCGCTGGTAAGATGAAATGGAGCAAATAATGTTTCGTCGTTGTATCCCCAACGTGAAACAACATCTAATAGCAATAAGCCATAGACACCCGGAATACCCTGATCTTGACGAGCTGAGGTAATTTTCATATGCGTTCCATTGCTCTCATCAATTTTTCACATGCATTTCTTACACATCTTGTCATGAAATATAATCTGAGTTTATAAAAACTGTTAGACAATCATATCAACCATTTTTAAACATTTTTTTTAAAGACAACAATTTTTGTTGTTGAAATAAGTAAAACATCCCCATGTTGATTTAAGGCTTGAGTAACGTAACTAACAATACCACGATCTAATTTTGTTTTGGATGGTGTGATAGCTGAAATTTCAGCTTCAACATGAATTCTGTCACCAGGTCGGGTGGGACGTGGCCATCGTAGACTAGATTCGGAACCTATGAGGCCGCCATGAATAGGCATACACTCTGTCCATAAACGCATAGTGATGGCTGACGTATGCCAACCACTTGCAGCAATCCCCTGAAAAATAGGGTCATGCTTAGCTTGCTCTTCATCTGTGTGAAATGTTTGAGGGTCATAGGAGTTTGCAAATTTTTTGATTTCATCTAAGGTGATTTCATATTCACGGCTAATGAAACGATCACCAATTTTCAAATCTTCTAAATAAAGCATTAATCTTGACCCTGTAAAACTTTTTGTTCAAACAGGAAGCCACCTGTTTGGCGTTTCCATAATTGTGCATATATTCCATTTTGAGCAATTAGCTCTTCATGTGTTCCTTGCTCAGCAATTCGACCTTCATCAAGAACAATTAAACGGTCCATTTGTGCAATAGTAGATAATCGGTGTGCAATTGCAATAACCGTTTTATCAACCATAAGGTCATTTAAACTGGATTGAATTGCTGCTTCAACTTCTGAATCTAGTGCACTGGTCGCTTCATCTAAAATGAGAATAGGTGCATCTTTTAAGAATACACGTGCGATAGCAATACGTTGTCTTTGACCGCCAGAAAGTTTTACACCACGTTCACCGACTTGGGCGTGATATCCATTACGACCTTTTAAATCAACCAATTGAGGTATAAATTCGGCTGCTTTTGCTTTATTTACAGCATTCTCCATCTCGGCATCAGATGCATCTGGACGGCCATATTTAATATTTTCAGCCACTGAGCGATGTAATAAAGACGTATCTTGGGTTACTAAGGCAATATTTGCTCTAAGACTATCTTGAGTCACATTTTCAATATTTTGCCCATCAATTAAAATTTCACCGTCTTTAAGATGATAAAAATGTAAAAGTAGTTGGATTAGAGTTGATTTACCTGCACCTGAACGCCCAACAATACCAATCTTTTCGCCTGCTTTAATATGTAAATTGAAGTGATCAATTACATTTTTATTGTTATAAGCAAAACTCACATCTTTGAATACAATCTCACCTTTGGCAACTTCAAGAGTTTTTGCATCTGGTTTGTCTTGAATATTGATTTTTTTACCTAATGTTTGCATACCATCTTGAATGGTTCCGACATTTTCAAATAACGCTGACATATGCCACATCATAAATTCAGCCATACTATTAAGCTTTAAAATCATGGCAGTAGTCGCCGCAATTACACCTAATGCTGCTAAACCTTGAGTCCATAGCCAAACTGAAGTGCCAATAACGCCAATAAATAAAACAGCTGATAGCATGTTGATACTTATTTCAAAAAGAGTGCCTAAACGCATCTGAGCATAGACAGTTGTCATAAACTCTTTCATTGATGCTTTGGCATACTGGCTCTCACGTCCTGCATGAGCAAACAACTTAACAGTTTGAATATTGGTGTAAGCATCGGTAATACGGCCAGTCATCACTGCTCTGGCATCAGCTTGTTGTTGCGAAACTTTACTTAAACGAGGAATAAAGAACCATGCACTTAAGAGAAATAAAGTTAACCAAACTAAAAGTGGTATTAACAAAATAGGTGAAATAGCCCCAAGGACAATGCTAACCGTAATAAAGTAAATAGCGACATAAGCCAACATGTCGCCCAAAATAATCCAGAATTCACGGATTGCCAGAGCAGTTTGCATCACTTTTGCAGAAAGTCTTCCAGCAAAGTCGTTATGGAAAAAATCTAAGCTTTGTTTCAATAAAAGATTATGGAACCGCCAACGCAAACGCATTGGAAAAGTACTATATAAAATCTGATGTTTAATAATAGATTGAATATTTACAAAAAAGATATTGGCAAATAAAACACCAATTAAAAGCAATAGATCAGTTGCATGTTGACTTAAAAAACTTTCAGGATGACTTTTACTTAACCAATCTACGAGTTGTCCAATCTTTGAAAAAAGTAAGGCTTCAAAGCTTGCAGCACCTGCTGTAAAAAGAATAAGTAATAATAAGTAAGGGCGTAAGCCTTCCGTCGCTTGCCAAATAAATGGAAAAAAACGAGTTGGTAAAGGTTCATCCAGACCTTTTGTTGGGTAGGGATCTACAAGTTTTTCAAACCACTTCAGCATGAATTACTACCTTTAAGACAAAAGCCACTTAATTAAGTCTTTGCAATTAAATTTACAAGAAAGTCAGTCAGATCAATATCACTTAGTTTTCGATCTTTTGAGTATGTGTAAATACACAGAACTGATTACGTTGTACGTCATTCATTAGTACATGACGTAAAATTTGGATACCTGAAGAAATCTTCAAGAATGTCGCGAGGACTTAAAAAATTATGATTTATTATATCGGGATTAATAGATAAAGTGGTGAAGGAATTTATTCTTTAAGTATTTTTTCTTAATATTTTGAACATTTGTTAAATTAATATTTTTAACCCAAATCAAAAAAGGCCCTTAGATTTGCATCATAAAGGCCCTTGTATGTATTACCACATTAAATCATCAGGAATAACATACGCTGCATAAGGATCTTCTTCATCAGTGGCTTGTTCATTTTTCTCAGCATTATTCATTAAAATGAAACCTTGCATTTTTTGGTCGATTTTTTCAGCTAAAGCTTTTGGCAAATAAGCGTATTGATCTTGATCTTTAGCAATGACTAAGCTACCGCTAACAAGTGCATTATATACTTGCTGAGAAATGTATACCTTCTTGATCTTACCCTCATCAATAAATTGATAAACACTATCACCCTCAGTATTTGAAATTTTATGATGTTTAATCATTTGAATGATTGATGCTTTGAGGACTTTTTCCTCAAGTTGTTGTTGTTTTTCTAAGTTTAAAGCCTGATCTTTAGCTAACTTTTCTTGTTGAGCTTTTTCAATATTCGCTTTGATTGCTGGTTCATCACTTTGACCGATACGTTGCTCATGATGAGCTTGTTTTGTTAGTTTTTTTGCTTTTTTATTATCCACTAACCCAGCTTTTAGTAGCTGTGCTTGTAAGGCATTTTTAACCATGACTTAATCCTTATGAGATGTTGAAGGGCTATAGAGATAAACTACCCAGTAAGAAATACTTAAGACTAAGCTTAAAGTTGCTGGCAATAAAAATGCTTGTAACTTTAAATACGGATGTACGAGCGCTGCGAGAATCCCACCAAGCAGAAAACCTGTAAAAATAAGTAAGTGTAAAACAATACGTCGGTTTTCTACTGGTAAGCCTCTGGCTTTATATCCAAGTGCTAAACCAATATCTGTTAAAACACCCGATAGATGGGTAGTTCGAATAATGGTTCCTTTATAATGGCTTACCATTGCATTTTGTAAGCCCATCGCTGTACAAGCCCATAATAATCCATAGCGTGGAAAATAAGGAAGTAATAGCCAACAAAGAAAAATGAATAAGGCAACAAGACTCAAAGGTAGGCCATACCGACGACCTAATCGAAAATGGCTGCTGCCTAAAATAAAACCACTATAAAATGAACCGCAAACATAACAAATAATTACCAGAATCAAGAAAATGATATGTTCTGGCTGCCATTCTACCAAACTCATAGCTAGCATACTAACGTTGCCAGTCATATGTGAAATAGATTGATGCAAAAGGGTAATTAACCCTAATACATTAATCATTCCGGCATTGAATGCCAGTAAAAAGGCTCCGAGTTGGAACCAGTTTGGTAGACGTTGAAATGGCATGTGCTTAAGAAGCTTGTTTAGAACGAATATCTACAGCTGCGGTAAATAAAACATCCGTAGAAGAGTTAAGTGCTGTTTCTGTAGAGTCTTGCAATACACTAATAATCATACCAATAGCCACGACTTGCATAGCAATTTCAGTTGAAATACCAAATAGACTACACGCTACTGGAATCAGAAGTAAAGAACCACCAGCTACACCAGAAGCACCACATGCTGAAACTGTAGCAACAACTGATAAAATAAGCATTGTTGCAAAATCAACATGAATTCCAAGCGTATGTACAGTTGCTAGCGTAAGTACAGTAATTGTTACTGCTGCACCCGCCATATTAATTGTCGCACCTAATGGGATGGACACACTTGCTGTAGATGGATTAACACCTAAGCGTTCTGCTAAATCTAAGTTAACTGGAATGTTGGCTGCTGAACTTCGTGTGAAAAAAGCAGTAATCCCACTTTCTTTAAGACACTTAAATACAAGAGGGTACGGATTCCCGCGTATGGTAAGTGCAACAAGAATTGGATTAATAACTAAGGCAACAAAGAACATCGTACCCAATAGTACTATTAATAATTGCGCATAACTTTCAAGAGTTGCGAGGCCGGCGTCAGCAAAAGTTACTGCAACCAAACCAAAAATACCAACAGGTGCAAAAGCAATTACTTTATGAATAATAGCACTGACAGCATGAGCAACATCTTGCATTACTTCTTTGGTGGTTTCTGAGCTATGGCGCATAGCCAAACCTAAGCCAATTGCCCAAGCTAAAATACCGATAAAGTTTGCTTCACTAATTGCTTGAACAGGGTTCGCAATAAAGCTCAAAAGCAGATTTTTTAAAATATCGGCTAGACTTCCTGGGGCTTGCAAATCATTGTGCGAAACAGTGTTAAGGAACAAAGTACTAGGAAAAGAAAGACTAACAATCACAGCTGTGAAAGCAGCAAGCAACATACCTACTACATATAAAATCAAGATTGGACGTAAATTTGCACTATGACCGACTTGGAAGTTGGCGATAGAGGAAAGTACTAATACAAAAACTAAAATAGGCGCAACAGATTTTAATGCTTTAATAAAAAGCTCACCAAACAAACTTAAATATGGCGTAACGTCTGGAAATAATAATGCAACGCCAATACCTAAAATAATGGCGAAAATAATCTTGGCTACCAAGCTTAATCGAGAAAAGAATTCAAGCATATAAAGACCTTATTAACCTATTCATGGCTAAAGGTTGAACAAGCGGAGTATTTTATACTTAAGTTAAGTGAATCTTAAGCTTTTTTATGCTAACTAGATTTTTTTATAGTGATTGGTAATATTAAACTATTGTTTTAATTTTATTTATTATTGAAATTTAACTTTTCTCTTTAATTGTTTTGCTTGTTAATTGTTCGTCAGAAAAAGAGTTATATCAAATAACTATCAAATCGCAGAGAAATGAATAGATGAAATAATAAAGGGGACCAGTGAGACTTTGGAAAAGCTACGCGAATTTTCAAAACTCTGTGCTTGGACTAAACTCTAAGCTTTCAAGCTGAAAAATCGCATATTTCAGGAAATTACTAATATTATTATAAATTTATAGTTTAAAGATATTATTTACTTGCGCAGTACAGTTGGTGAAGCGTATTTAAAATTGAATGCATATTGTCGTCCTTAATAGAATAAAAAATTTGCTTACCATCACGACGAGTTGATACAACGTCACTTTTACGTAGCATCATAAGTTGTTGTGAAAGAGTGGGCTGTGTAATTTGAGTCTTCTCTTCAATTTGTGAGACATTTAGCTCTTCATAAGCTAAATGACATAAAATTAATAAACGATCTGTATTCGCCAAAGATTTGAGAATTCCAACGACTGAATCAGCCGCATTTTTCATTTCTTCAATTTGGAGTCCATCTTTCATACTTTATACCTATATCAATATAGCGGGCATAGTATAGATTGATCTTGCACAAATGAATGTAGCAAAACTAATCAATCCAATTGTTTTTGTTGAAAAGCAATATAAGGGGAACTGATAAATAAGTAGTATTTTTAATTAAAAACAGTTGTTTGTAGTTCTTTTGTGTCTAAAGTGTTGCATTGTGTTATAAGTTTAATTGTTAAGTATAAGTGAATTGAAGCTAATATGAAATAACTGCTATTCCACTCTGATAAATAGTTAAATCTAATTTATCTTTAAATGAATCATAAAAAATGATTGAGTTTTTATTTTTTAAATATATAATCTTTTTTGTACAGACAGGTCTGTATATTTTGGTTCGGTAGGGTCGAAAAAAACGTCTAATTTTGAACCAAAATGACTTTCAGACGCAGCGTGATAGATAAGAAGAACATTAATATAAGAAGAAGAACATCACGCTTTATTTTTAAGCGGCTCTTTCAAAGTCGATTAACTTTTCAACTCGATTCCAATAATCATAAATTTTTATTGAACCATGTTCGACCTGAGCTTGAATGGTCATACCTTCCAATATATTAACGAGTAGTAAAGATAAAGGACCAGGTTCTTTTACATCATATTGATTAAGAAGATTTTGCATAAGTTGAGTCAACCAAGCTTTATACAACGTAGCAGGTTGGTGTGTTGACGGATACTGTTTTAAAACTTCTTCCAAAGCTTTTTGAAACATACAGCCATTAAAATCTTCACTATTAAACCAGTCGGAATACCATAAGAATACTGCTTTAATTCTCGCGAGAGGGTCTAACTCATCATGTTGTGATAAGGCCGAAGTCAGAGAGTTTTGTAAAAGCGTATTCCGTAGAAGTAGGCATTCTTCAATTAATTTTTCTTTTGATGGAAAATGCTTATAGAAAGTCATTTTTGCAACGCCAGATTCATTAATGATGCGATCTACCCCTATAGAATTATAGCTATACGAGTTAAAAAGTCTTAATGCGGTGTTAATAATGTCATCTTTTTTCGACATATTTTTTAGCCTCTCACAAATGAATTGCTATTCGCTTGAACTGTGATCTGTATTAATGAGAATCTGGATGTTTAATTTTACAAGGTATTGTTTGTTATTGATAGAAAAAAGATATTATTTTTTTAAACGGTATCGTTTAAATTTTAAGGGAAAAGTAAGTAAGAGGTATGTTATTTCTTTAATAATAAGGTTTTCTATTTTTAATTTTGATTTCAAAATTTCTTACGCTTAATAACTTTGATTACGCGCTATTTAAGGATTTACAGGTAAATTTAATGAGCAATAATCGAGTTTATTTTGAGTTAGATTGTTAATTTAAAAAGTAGACTTTTCCACGTTCATGAAAAAGTCCACCTTTATGAAGACGTTTACTCGGCAGGAGGTAAAAGCATCAGAATAGATTCATTTAACAAGTGAGCAACATTTTCTAGCGTTTCATCATTATTAAATTGGCTATCGAAAGCTAGACTTTCTCCATTAGCAATTGCTTTTAACTTTTGCTCAAAGGACTCAGCTATAAATAGCGCTTCACCATTGCCCCAAAAGTTTAGGGTTCCGTTTTTTTCTGTATAGAGTAGGCGAGAGGCAGGCTCTAAAAGAACTTCGTAACCTTCGTATAAAATTTCCTTCAAGTCATCGGCTTCGATTTCATCAGCCTCTGGAATATTATCCGGATATTTAGGTTCACTCATATAAGACATGATAGCAGCATCAAGTGCTGCCGAATCTTGTAATTGAGCTAATACTAAGTCTTTTAGGTGGCTAAGTTCAAAGGTATTAATTTCACCAATTTGACTTATCTGTTGGCGCGCGATGTCGGCAACAGGATTTTGCAATAAACTATTAGCTGAAAATTGATCACTAATACGTTCCATCATCCCTGCAACGTTTGGCATGCGAAAGCCAAATGAGAACGTTAGGCAATCATCTTCAGCAACGCCATAATGTGCCATTCCAGGTGGAACATATAGCAAATCACCAGGTGCCAAAATTTCATCAAATTGCACATCTATTTCTGGCAATAGTTTTAATGGTTGATTTGGTACAAAGGCAGTATTTGCATCGCACATTTGTCCTAACTGCCAGCGACGATGTCCATGACCTTGAACTAGAAACACATCATAAAAATCAAAATGCTTTCCTACCGAACCACCTTTAGGAGCGTAAGAGACCATAATGTCATCACGGCGCCATTGAGGAATAAATGGAAATTTTTTCCAAAGTTCAGACAGATCAAATGAATAGTGATCTACCGCCTGTACTAAAATTGACCATAGTTTTGGTAGCTTTTGAAAATCACCCTTGGTTAAAGGTGAAGACTTGACGTGCCATTCATTTGGATTTTTATCTTTTTGGCGAATGAGTCGGGCACTCGCATGTTCTTCCAAAGCAAGTTCTTGCACATCTTGAGGTTCTAAAAGACCGACAATTTCTGGCAACCCGTTACGTACCAGTAAAGGTTTTTTTTGCCAATATTCTGCTAAAAATTGTTCGGCAGTAATACCGCCTAAAACTGCTAAAGGTTCTGTCATGGAAATAACCTATTTATAAAAACATCTAAAATTAAGGAATTTGTAGACCAAGCTGCCTTAAGATATGGCAAAGTTGAATCATGGGTAAACCCATAAGTGTCGTCTGATCTAGGCCTGTCATTTTTTCGAACAAACTAATTCCTAAACTTTCACACTTAAAGCTACCAGCACAATGGAGTGGTTGATCTAATGCAATATATCGTTCAATTTCAGCTTGAGTTAGGGTTCGGAATTTAACTTGATAATGTTCAACAAGCGTTTGCTCAAAACTCCCATCAAGCCATTGCACACTGAGTGCCGTACTAAAGAAGACAGTTCGACCTGAGTTTTCTGCTAACTGTATTTTGGCATTTTTAGTGGTCATTGGTTTACCAATAAAGTCGTTAGGAGCGTGTTCTCGCCATGCGACTTGATCGGAACCAATAATAATTGCATGTGGGTTTTGTGCAGCAATCACTTGAGCTTTTGTGAAAGCCAGCCTTTTCGCAAGTTCATCGGCATGGGTTTCATTGCGAGGACTCTCATCAATATCAGGACTCACACAGATATAGTTAATCCCTAGGCGATCCATTAAAGCTTTACGCGTTTGACTGCTTGATGCCAAAATAATTTGTGGCTGAACCATTACACTGCAAATTCCATTAAAACATCTAAAGGCACATAGCTTAAAACAGCTTGGTGACATGCATGTATTTTGATAGGAGGTGCTTGACCTGCTTGATATGCTTCAACCCAACGGGTTACACAGATACACCAGAAATCACCGGGTTTTAGGCCAGGGAAATCTACTTCGGGTAACGGGGTAATAAGGTCATTACCTATTTTTTGTGAAAAATTTAAGAAATCAGAGGTCATTTGCGCACATACCGTATGCTGACCAAGGTCTGTTACTGCTGTGTGGCAGAAGCCATTTCTAAAATAGCCAGTAATAGGGTCGAAACAACAACTTGCTAAAGGTTCCCCTAAAACATTTAAACGATTGATTTGTGGATCTGGATGAATAGACATAATGGATGAGATATCAAATGACTATGTCTATCATAATCAAAACTCAGGCTTTCTACAGCTTTTATGCAAAAAAACTAACCTTTTTTGATGTAATCATTTAAAATTGGCGCGTTTTTAAAATCATAAAGAGAGCTTTACATGAATTTTCAGCGTATGACTGACCTTAACTTAACAGGTAAACGCGTCCTTATTCGTGAAGATTTAAACGTTCCTGTCAAAAATGGTGTGATTACTAGTGATGCTCGCTTACGTGCAGCATTACCAACTATCAAGGGTGCTTTAGAAAAAGGCGCAGCAGTGATGGTATTTTCACATCTAGGTCGTCCTGTTGAAGGTGAACCAAAGCCGGAACAATCACTTGCACCAGTCGCTGCTTATTTAACAGAAGTATTGGGTCAAGAAGTTAAATTGTTAACTGATTACCTAGATGGCGTAGAAGTTGAAGCTGGTCAAGTTGTATTGCTTGAGAATGTACGCTTTAACCACGGCGAAAAGAAAAATAATCCAGAGCTTGCACAAAAATATGCTGCATTATGCGATGTATTTGTAATGGATGCATTTGGTACTGCTCACCGTGCAGAAGCGTCTACTGAAGGTGTAGCTCGTTTTGCTCCAGTTGCAGCAGCTGGCCCTTTATTGGCAGCTGAGTTAGATGCACTAGGCCGTGCAATGCAAACACCTGAAAAACCAATGGTTGCAATTGTTGCAGGTTCTAAAGTTTCAACTAAACTTGATGTTCTAAACTCACTTTCTAGTATTTGTGATCAACTTATCGTTGGTGGTGGTATTGCAAATACATTCTTGGCAGCTGCTGGTTTCAATGTTGGTAAGTCACTATACGAAGCTGATTTGGTTGAAACTGCAAAACAAATTGCAGCTAAAGTAAGTGTTCCCCTTCCTACAGATGTGGTAGTTGCGGATGCTTCGCAAATTAATTTTGAAGATTTCTTGGGTTCTTTAGCAGCAGCGCAAGCAGTTGTGAAGAAAGTAGAAGATGTAACATCAAACGACATGATTTTAGATGTTGGCCCGGAAACAGCTAAAGCATTTGCAAATATTTTAACAACGTCAAAAACGATTCTTTGGAATGGTCCTGTAGGCGTATTTGAAGTTGATCAGTTTGGTGAAGGTACGAAAGCACTTTCGCTTGCTGTTGCTGAATCTGCTGGTTTCTCTATTGCTGGTGGTGGAGATACTTTAGCTGCGATTGATAAATATAACGTTGCTGATCAAATCGGTTATATTTCTACAGGTGGTGGTGCCTTCCTTGAGTTTGTTGAAGGAAAGACTTTACCAGCAGTTTCGGTTTTACTTGAGCGCGCTTAATACTGTTATCTAAAAAGAAGAAGGGATTGGGTTGCCAGTCCCTTTTTTCATGGATAGGTCATTAAACTGTCATATATCTGCAATAAAATAGCGAGCATTAAATCACCAACTGTGGACAATAGTGATGAATTTAAAGCTTACATTTGCTGCTGTGTTAATTGTACCGATGATGTTGACTGCTTGTGCTAAGAAAGATGAAGCATCTCAGGCTGGACAAGAATCAGCAGCTTCTACTGCTGTTTCTGAAAAAGTAACGCCTGAGCAACAAGCAGCAATTGATGCGATTGATAAGCCAGTTTTAGATGAAAAGAATACTGATGTGGTTGAAGGTAGTGCATCAAGTGAGGCTGCTGCTTCAGAAACACATTAATTTGTTGTTTTTTGTTAAAAAATCCCTGCATATGCGGGGATTTTTTTTGAAATACTGTGATTTGTTGCTGAATTGAAATAAATGAAAGGGTAGAATAACCCGCACTACCTGGGAGGATATTATGGCACTCATTTCAATGCGCCAGCTCTTGGATCACGCTGCTGAACATAACTACGGCGTACCAGCATTTAACGTAAATAACTTAGAACAAATGCGCGCAATCATGCTTGCCGCGGATGCAACCAATTCACCTGTAATTGTTCAAGCATCAGCTGGAGCTCGCAAATATGCAGGCGCTCCATTCTTACGCCATCTTATTTTGGCTGCAATTGAAGAATGGCCACATATTCCAGTGGTAATGCACCAAGATCATGGTACAAGCCCTGATATCTGTCAGCGTTCAATTCAGCTTGGCTTTAGCTCGGTAATGATGGACGGTTCATTAGGTGTAGACGGTAAAACACCTACATCTTACGAATACAACGTTGATGTAACTCGTAATGTTGTTGCTTTAGCACACGCATGTGGTGTTTCTGTCGAAGGTGAGATTGGCTGTTTAGGTAGCCTTGAAACTGGTATGGCTGGTGAAGAAGATGGTGTTGGCGCAGAAGGTGTGCTAGACCACTCACAACTTTTAACCTCTGTTGAAGAAGCGACTCAGTTCGTTGCTGATACAAATGTTGATGCACTAGCAATTGCAGTTGGTACTTCACACGGTGCGTATAAATTTACACGTCCACCTACAGGCGATATCTTGGCAATTGACCGTATTAAAGAAATTCATGCGGCATTACCAAATACTCACCTTGTAATGCATGGTTCGAGTTCTGTTCCGCAAGAATGGTTAAAGGTAATCAATGAGTTTGGCGGTAATATTGGCGAAACTTATGGCGTACCTGTTGAGCAGCTTGTAGAAGCAATCAAACACGGTGTACGTAAAATCAACATTGATACTGATTTACGTTTAGCTTCAACAGGTGCGATTCGTCAATTTTTGGCAGAGAATCCATCTGAGTTTGATCCACGCAAATACTTTGCTAAAACCGTTGATACAATGAAGCAAATTTGTATCGATCGTTATGAGGCATTTGGTACAGCTGGAAATGCTGACAAGATTCGTCCAATTTCTTTAGAGAAAATGGTTGATCGTTATAAATAATTCCCGTTAGGGTTTAATTTAAAAAAACCGGTTATTTATATAGCCGGTTTTTTATTAAGTAAATTTTATTCATAAAAAAACCTGCGATGAACGCAGGTTTTAATGAAGACAAAAGACTTACTTTTGTAAGTTCTTTTTGTCTAGACTTGGATCTTTAATTTCTACATAAGCATTCGCACGCACTTCACGCAACCAGCTGTCGATTTCGGTATTAAATTGACGTTCACCTAAAATTTGACGTGCCATACGCTCTTGATATTCATGAGTCATATCTTTTTCACGTTTTTCAGTTACTTGTAAAATGTGCCAGCCAAATTGAGTTTGGAATGGTTCGCTGATTTCACCTACAAGAATTTCCTGCATTTTTTTGTCAAATTCAGGCACCATCATACCTGGAGTTACCCAACCTAAGCTACCACCATCACGCGCTGAACCTGTATCATTTGAATAGGTCGCTGCAAGAGTTGCAAAATCATCGCCAGCTTTTAAGCGCTTATAGATGTTGTCAATAATTTGCTTGGCATTATCAAGGCTAACCACTTCAGACGGTTGAATAAGAATATGGCGAGTTTGATATTGAGGTACTAAAGCTTTTTGCTCATTTTGTTTACGTTCAATAAGCTTTAAAACATGTACACCATCACGTACTGAAATTAAGTCGGTTGTTTGACCTTCTTGTAATGGGGTAATACGGGCTGCAAGTTCGGCAGGAATGTCTGAAAGTGGGCGGAATCCCATGTCAGCCCCATCAACTTTTGCATTTGCAGTAGAAAGCTTTTTCAATGCGTTTATATCATTACTTTGTGCAAGCTTCGAGCGTACTTCTTGAGCTACAGATTGAACTTCCTGCGGATTATCACCAGTAATACGCATATGAATTACATGCGCTTGGTTGCCTAAAGCAGCTTGTCCCTGAGGTGATTTCAAGAAGTTTTCTACGTCTTGGTCACTAATTTTAATACGGGACATGACTTGTTGTTGGCGCAAACGGCTAATCGCTAAATCTTCTGCAATTCGGCCACGTAAACTTTCATAAGTTCCTGGTGCCATAGCATCCAACTTTTGCTGGAAAGCTTCTAAACTTTTACTTCCAGATTGACTTGCTACTTTTAAGACTGCTTCATTTAAGCTTTTTTCATCAGGTTTGATGCCATATTTTTTAACTTGTTCAAGTTGTGCCTCACGCAAGATGAGTTGATCTAACACCTGAAATTGTAAATATTGCTGAGGTGGAACCTCTTTTTTTTGTGCTTGTAGTTCGTGAGCGGCTTCAGCCATCCCTTGTTGAAGATCACTTTTTAAAATTACGCTATTGTCCACAATTGCCACAACTTCATCAGCGGGTTGGGCAAAACTATGCATTGATGAAGAGATTAGGGCAGCAAGGGTAGTTGCTTTAAAAAACTGTTTAAGATGCTTTGTCTTCATTAACGTTGTGTCCAAGATTGATTAATTTTGTTAAAACCTAAAACGCGATTTTCAAGTAAAGACGCGAGTTTATTGTTTAAACCACCTAAACCTTTTAGTGTAATTTCGGCCATAATGGCACGTTTTTCACTAACATCTGAAGTTTTTGGATCGTCTAGATCGTTGTAGTATGAGCGACCATAGACAGAAATACCCCAGCAACATGACTCATAGTTAACCCCTAGTAATATCTCGCGGGCAACATCACTGTCCATGTCATATTGTACGTGACCCATAATACGCCAATTGTCTTTAACTGGTTGTATAAACGATGCAACAACCTGATCGTAAGTGTCCTGACGTCCTGCAATATCTTTACGGTAGAAATAGCCTAAGTTATAAAGATTTCCTTTATCTCCAGTATAATAAACTTGGAAATCACGCTGAGCATTATCACCATTAGACATCCATGCTGAGTTAGCAGCAATGGTGAAGTTTTCGTTTAACTGGCTTGATAAGCTAACGACAGGACCAGTGTTACTTTCAGTATCAATTTCATCTTGTTTTTGCGTCAAAGTGACACGACGGTCTTCAAAATAATAACTTTGTCCCACACTTGCACGTAAACGTTCTAAGCCTACTGTATCAAAAAGACTATAACTTACGCCAAGTGATAGAAAGTTGTTGTCTTCAAGACGGTCATGTCCGTAGAAGCGATAAGGGTTAAATAATTGATCGTAATTTACCGACGCTGAAGTCGAGTCGAAGTTTGGATAGTCTTCCTGATTTTTATAAGGAGCATAAGCGTAAAATGCCCGAGGGGTAAGAGTCTGTAGATATTTACCTTCGCGTTCAAAAGTTAATCCACTATCTAAAGTAAATTGAGGTACAACTGCTGATTTGTTTTCAGAACCACCAGGATTATTTAACTGAGTGTCTTTATCATAGAAAGTTTGAACAGAACGCACAGAGACTTCAGGAATAACAAAAGCAGCAGGTGTGCGATAGTTATAACGCGTTGCGAACTGGTTATAAATACGAGTACCACTACTTTCCTGGGCAGAACCATCAGTAATTGACTTTTTGAAGTATGCTGTGTCGTTATTAAATTCGTATTGTAAACCTAATGGATTGCCTGTGACATAATTTAATAAGAACTGTGGTAAGCGGGCATAAGGTTTGTTTGCATCCTTAACTAGAGGGTCAAGTGTTTGGAAATCTTCAACTTTAAGCTGAGCTTTTAAACCTGGAATGCCATGTTGGTAGTTAAGTTCCCATGCTCTACGTAAGTTTAGATCTGTTTTAGAGTTAGGGCTGCTATCCAAATCTGAGAAATAGTCTTTATCTGAAGCGTAGTTGTACTCTAGATTGGTCGACCATTGATCGTTGATATCCCAGTTATGTAAGAAATGGAAATCTTTACGATCTTTATCATCATATTCTTTGTCAGATGGCAACATGCCACCCCATATCTCGCCCGCACCAAAGCCATCCGTTAAATATCTAAAGTCACCTTTTAACATTGCACCGCGGTCTGCTAAATAGCGCGGAGTAAGTGTTAGATCATAGTTCGGTGCAAGGTTTAAATAAACCGGAACAGAAAGCTCAACACCACCATCATTTGAGAAACCAAACTGTGGATTGAGAATACCTGTAGTTCGGCGATCATCAATTGGGAAGTTAAAGTAGGGAATTGTTAGAACTGGAACATCTTTAACATATAGTTTTGTTCCGTGGGTTGTACCACGTCCAGTTTCCTGATTTAACTCAATTTTATTTGCCTGAATTTTCCAACCCGGTTTTTGACCCGGTGGGCAAGTCGTATAGGTGGCATCGTTAAGAACCATCACATTTGGTGATGTTCTTTCAATTTTTCCTGCATGACCATGTGCATGTTGTTGTTCTGAAATATAAAAACTATTTTCTAAATTACCAGTCTGGTTTTTTAGGTTGTAATTAATTTCGTCACTCTGTGAAAGTAACCCACCTTGAGCGAGTTGTACTCGGCCTTGTGCGTGTGCAAAGGTTTGGGTCTTATCAATTGTAACCTTGTCAGCACGAACCGTGCGTCCTTCCTGATCAATAACGACATTGCCTTCTAAAACCGAGTCGCCAGCAGGATTATAATGTCCATAATTAGCCGTAACGACAGAAGTCGTCTTGTCGGCATCTAGAGGTTTGGTCTCTGGGTTAATCGGAGTAACCCATGTACCCTGGCAAAATGCCGAGCTTAAATATTTATTGTCACGAAGCTGTGCCTCAGGTGCAGATTTATCAACATAGTACTGTTGAAAGAATTCTTGACCCGGGTAGGCTTCTTTGATGCTCGCTTTAAGTTGATTATTGTCTATATTGGAGACAACATCAGCTGACTCAGCATAACTTGATTGTATGGAGCCACATAAGAGCGTAAAAATAGCTGTCGCTAAAGGATTAAATTTAAACTGATGCTTCATTGTCTCATTAACCAAGTATGCTAATTCACAATTAATTATTGTCGCATCATAGAGAAAAAGTTTATAAGTGGCTACACTTAACCCTTCAAAAATCTCAGCTTGTTTTAGATTTTATTGCAAATGAATACACAACGTGAACAATTGATATATACATGGCTTACATCTGTTCTTAAAAATGATCAATTTAAGATCGCTTTTTTAGCAGGTGATGCAAGCTTCCGACGTTATGCGCGTATCCAGTTACAAAATAAAACGTATATGCTCATGGATGCCCCTCCAGAAAAAGAAGACTGTGTTCCGTTTGTGACCATTGACGAATTTTTTGCAGGCCATGGTGTACGCGTACCTCAGATCGTCGCCAAAGATTTGACTAAAGGTTTTCTGTTATTGGAAGATTTTGGTGATGTGCTGTTGTCTACATTATTAAATGATGAAACAGTCGATAAATATTATGAACAAAGTTTTAAACAACTTATTCAAATGCAATCTATTGATGGGACTAACCAGTTTCCAGCTTATTCCTACGAAAAATTAATGTCGGAAATGCAGTTGCTTACAGACTGGATGTTGCCATCGCTTGCTATCCAGCCGACCGCTGAGCAGAAAAAAACGATTGATGATGCATTTGATTTCTTGGTTCGTGCCGCAGTAGCCCAACCACAAGTTATTGTACATCGAGATTTTCACAGTCGTAATCTGATGAAAATTGAAAATGAACTAGAGCTTGGGGTAATTGATTTTCAGGATGCTGTTATTGGCGCTGATACATATGACTTAATTTCCATTACTCGTGATGCATATGTTCAATGGAATGCTGAGCATGTTTATCAATGGTTTAGAACCTTTTATGACTTATTGCCTGAGTCTGCCAAGCAGAACCGCAGTTTTGAGCAGTTCAAGCGTGATGCAGATTTAATGGCTATTCAGCGCCATATTAAGATTCTTGGCATTTTTGTTCGTTTGTTTGAGCGTGATGGTAAGTCTGGATACTTAAAAGACTTGCCGCGAGTCATGTGGTATTTACTCGAAGAAAGTCGTGGTTACGCTGAACTTGAAGAATTTATGGTATTTATCAATAACGTAGTGATGCCTAAATTTATCGAGAAATATGGTAGCTATGAGGTGGCAGCATAATGAAAGCAATGATTCTTGCTGCTGGCTTGGGTAATCGTATGCGTCCACTTACGCTATATACACCAAAGCCTCTGCTTGAGGTTGGTGGTAAGCCGCTAATTGTGTGGCATATTGAAAAGCTTAAGAAAATTGGTGTGACCGAAATTGTCATCAATTCTGCATGGTTGGCAGATAAACTCATCAGTAGCTTAGGCGATGGCTCTCAATTTGGTGTAGATATCCGTTGGACACGAGAGGATGAGGGGCTAGAAACAGCTGGTGGAATTATTAATGCTTTGCCACTGCTTGGAGCAGATCCGTTTATTCTGGTGAATGGAGATGTATGGACCACAATGGATTTTGAAGCTCTAGCCCATATTAAATTAAATGATGATTTAGCTCATCTTGTATTGGTTGATAACCCTAAGCAGCATCCTGAAGGCGATTTTACATTATTCGATGGACGCGCTTTTACATTCGATCAAGATGTGACAGGTGAGAACCTCACTTTTAGTGGTGTGTCTGTTATCCATCCTAAGCTTTTTGATGGATTAGAACCTGGTAAACGTCCTTTAGCTCCATTGTTGAAGCAAGCAATGCACAATCAAAAAATATCTGGTGAAAAGCTTAAAGGTGCATGGGTAGATGTGGGAACGCCTGAGCGTTTATTGGAGCTAGATTTGCAAATTCGTGAAGGCTTCTACGATTAAGTGTGTAATCCCTAATCGTTAACTAGTGTTCCACGATGCATAAATGGGTATACTTTGTTTTAAATTTTACTTAGATGTTATCTGTTTATGCATCCGTTTTTTCAAGAGTTACAACAGGGTAGTCAAAAATTAGGTTTATCGCTTAGCGATGAAGCTTTGGCATTATTGTTAAAGTATCAAGATGCTTTGGTACTTTGGAATAAAGCATATAATCTGACAGCAATTCGTGATCCGAAAGAAATGTTAGTGAAGCATTTGTTGGATAGTCTAAGTATTTTAAATGACTTACCTGAAGGTAGACTGCTTGATGTGGGTACAGGTGGTGGCATGCCTGGCATGATTATTGCTCTTTGTCAGCCACAACGCCAATGTGTTCTTTTAGATTCTAATGGTAAAAAAATTCGTTTTTTGAAGCAATTTATTGCTGATCTTAAATTGAGTAATGTTGTGGCAGTACAAACACGTGTTGAGAATCAAGATACAATTGATGAGCTTGGCCAGTTTGACGTCATAACAAGTCGAGCTTTTGCTTCTTTAACGGACTTTGTAGATGCAGCTCAGCCATATCTTCATCAGAGCAGTATAATCGCAGCGATGAAAGGTGTAGTGCCAGTTGAGGAAATTGAGCAGCTCAAGCAGGACTTTTCATGTAAAGTGATTGAACTGCGCGTACCAAGACTTGATGAACAACGTCATTTACTTTTACTTCAACGTATCTAAATAAAAAGTATTAAGGTTACCATGGCTCAAATTATTGCGATTGCAAACCAAAAGGGTGGTGTTGGTAAAACAACGACTGCAGTAAATCTTGCAGCGTCTCTAGCTGTATTAAAAAAACGTGTATTACTTGTAGATATGGACTCACAAGGTAATGCTACGATGGGGTCTGGTATTCAAAAGAACGATCTTTTGTATTCAATTACAGATGTTCTTCTTGGCGAAGTTCCAATTGAAACAGCCATTCAAAAAGCAGAAGTTGGATATAAAGTTCTAGGCTCTAATCGAGAGCTTTCAGGTGTAGAGCTCGCTATCGCAGAGCAGGAAGGTCGTGAATTCATTCTAAAAAATGCTTTGAATGAAATCAGAAACTCATTTGACTATATCATTGTGGATTGTGCTCCAAGCTTGAGTTTGATTACTGTCAATGCTTTGGCGGCTGTAGATAGTGTAATTATTCCAATGCAATGTGAATATTATGCGCTAGAGGGTTTGGCTGATTTAACTCAGACTATTGATCGTATTCAAAAAGCACTCAATCCTGATTTAGAAATTATTGGTGTATTACGTACGATGTACGATGCACGAAATGCTTTAACACGTGATGTGTCTGCAGAGCTAGAGCAATATTTCGGCAAAAAACTTTATGATACTGTTGTTCCACGAAATGTTCGCTTAGCAGAAGCACCAGCACACGGTTTACCTGTTATCTATTTCGAAAAAAGTTCTAAAGGTGCAGTTGCATACTTAAATCTTGCAGCTGAGATGTTAAAGAGAAGTAAAGTGAAGAAAGGAAGTAAAGTATGAGCATCAAAAAACGCGGATTGGCTAAAGGACGTGGTTTAGATGCATTACTTGGTTCAATTCAAAAAGAAAAACTACAACTGGAAGCACAGGCGTTAGACCACGGACAGTTAAAGCAAATTGATGTGAATTTACTGAAACGTGGTGAATATCAACCACGTCGTTTTATTCATGAGCATGATTTACAAGAGTTAGCATCTTCTATTGAAAAACATGGCGTGATGCAGCCTATTGTAATCCGTCCAGTTGATGATGAAACACATCCATATGAAATCATTGCAGGTGAGCGTCGTTGGCGTGCAGCTCAACTTGCCGGCTTAACTGAAATTCCTGCAATTGTTCGTGATTTAAATGATCAGGTTGCAATTGCATTAGCGTTAATTGAAAACATTCAGCGTCAAGATTTAAATCCAATTGATCAAGCAATAGCTCTACAACGCTTTCATGATGAATTTGGTTTAAGTCATCAAGAAATTGCTGACACAGTTGGTAAAGCACGTACTACTGTCAGTAATCTACTGCGCTTATTGAGTTTAGCTGATGATATTAAAGATTTCATGCAGCAAGGGCAGCTTGATATGGGGCATGCTCGAGCAATTTTGACATTGAAAGGTAAAGATCAATTAGAAGTTGCTAGAATTGTAATCGAGAAAGGATTGTCCGTTCGTCAAACAGAGCAATTGGTGCGTGATAGAAGTGAGCCTAAGCAGGAAAAGGAAAAAGCACCTGTAGCACCAGATATTGAGCAATTGACACAAAAATTATCAGAGCGTTTTGGCGCTAATGTAAAAATTGATCATAACCAAAAAGGTAAAGGTAAACTTGTTATTCATTACCATACCTTGGATGAGTTAGATGGCATTTTAAATATTTGCTTGCCAGAATAATTTGCAGTTGGGTCATGTATTTCTAATTTTATATTCTTGGGGAAGAACATATGTGGGAACTTGTGAGAGCGGGTGGCTGGTTGATGCTGCCTTTAATTCTATGCTCAATTTTAACTGTTGCGATCAGTATTGAACGTTTTGTTCGGTTAAGACGTTCACAAGTTCTACCCGAAGCATTAAGCGGTAAGAGCTCTTTAAGAGCTGAAGATATAGTGGAAAGTTTAGAACAAAATGTAGAAGTGCAAAATAGTGCATTGGGACACATTTTAAAAGCAGGCTTTGAGCATCGCGAACATGGTGAGCAATTTGCTCGCGCGCAAATGGAAGTTGCAGCTTCTCAAGAAATTTCCTATTTAGAAAAAAATATTAATTTCTTGGGCACTTTAAGTGCTGTAGCGCCGTTACTCGGATTGCTTGGCACTGTGGTGGGAATTATTGAGTCATTTCTTGTGATTGATTTTGGATCGGCTGGTAGCCCAAGTTTAATGATCCCTGGTATCTCTAAAGCATTAATTACCACGGCTGTTGGAATGTTAATTGCAATTCCTGCTCTAATTGCTTATCGCTATTTCCAAAGAGTAGTACAAGATTATATTGCTGAATTAGAACAGCAATCGACCTTGTTTCATGCTTCATTGTTCTATAAGCGTTCTTCGTCTGTAGCTGAACACCGCCGTGTTGGTTAAGAGGTAGATGCCAAATGAAGTTTAAACGTTCTCAAGTTGAAGATATTCATATCAATTTAACGCCTATGATTGACTGTTTGTTGTTCATTTTGGTTTTTTTATTGCTGTCGACCACTTTTAATCAGCCAAGTCGCATCAATTTAACATTACCAGATGCACAAGGTGTTCCACCAAAACAGTACGATCATAAAATTGAAGTCGTGGTAGACTCTGCTGGTCATTATGCTGTGAATGGTCAAGCACTTTCATCTAAAGAGGTTGCTGATCTGAGTACTGCAATTAAGCAGGTTGCTCAAGAGCACCGTGATTTTATGTTCATCATTGCTGCGGACGCCAAAGCGTCTCATCAGGATGTAATTCGCGTTATGGATGTGGCAGGACAACTCGGTTTTGTTAACATCAATATTAGTACCAAAGTTCCTTCTAGAGGTTTTTCTGAGTGAATCAAGATTTTAAGGTTTACATGCGTCTCATAGCCTATTTGAAGCCTTATTGGGGCGTGGCCTTATTAGTACTTATCGGGTTCGGTGTTAACTCAGCAACAGAAGTTTCCGTTGCTAAATTGATTAAATTTATTATTGATGCAATCCAAAACGGCAGTAGAGCAGATTTGGATTGGTTCCCGTTATTAATTATTTTATTAGTATTCTTCCGTGGCTTGGGCCTATTTATGGGCGGCTACTATACTGCGGTGATTTCACGTAGTTTAGTTTTTAGTATTCGTCAAGAAGTTTATGCGAAACTTTTAAGACTTCCAGCACAATATTACTTAGATAATTCATCTGGTCATATTACCGCCAAAATTATGTATAACGTTGAACAGCTAACAGCTGCTTCTTCGGAATCATTAAGAACCATTGTTAGGGATGGGATGATTACTCTTGGGTTATTAGGCTATCTGTTTTATACCAATTGGCGTCTTACCTTATGCATTTTTGTGTTTTTACCAGTAATAGGTGTATTAGTACGTAAAGCTTCAAAACGTATGCGAAAGCTTTCATTACAAGTTCAAGACACGATGGGCGATGTGAACCATGTTGTCCAAGAAAGTATTAATGGTAATGCAGTAGTAAAAACTTTTGCTGGTGAGGTATCTGAACAAGAACGATTCTATAAGTCTTCGGAAGAGAACTTAAAACGTGGCTTAAAAATGGTGATTGTACAAAATCTGAATAGTCCGGTTGTTCAGGTCGTAATGGCTTGTGCTATGGCACTTATTGTTTGGTTAGCTTTAAGACCTCAGATTTTGGGTGGCACAAGTGCAGGTGAGTTTGTTGCTTATATTACAGCGGCTGGTTTATTAGCAAAACCAGTTAAAAATTTGACAGATGTAAATGAAAAGTTACAACGTGGTTTAGCAGCAGCTCATTCTGTTTTTGAATTACTCGATTTACCTGAAGAGCAAAACAATGGCCAATTGAAACCTAAATTAAATGGTGCAATCCGTTTTGATCATGTGACATTAAATTATGCGGATGGTGTATCAGCTATTAAAGATTTTTCTTTGGATATTCGTCCAGGTCAAACTGTGGCATTGGTTGGTCGTTCAGGGGCGGGTAAAAGTTCATTGGTGAATATGTTGGTACGCTTTCAAGATGTATCGAGTGGACAAATTTATTTAGATGATTTACCAATTAATGATATTGAGCTTTCTAGTCTGCGTACGCAAATTGCAATGGTAAATCAACAAGTTATATTATTTAATCGTTCTGTTCGTGAAAATATTGCATATGGGCAGTTGGAAGGTTCATCAGATGAAAAAATCTATGCAGCAGCAAAAGCAGCTTATGCACATGACTTCATTATGAATTTGCCAAACGGTTATGACACTATTTTGGGTGCACAAGGTCTAAACCTATCAGGTGGTCAGCGTCAGCGAATTGCAATTGCTCGAGCAATTTTAAAGGATGCTCCAATTCTAATTTTAGATGAAGCTACAAGTGCTCTTGATAATGAATCTGAACATTTTATCCAGCAAGCATTTGATAAGGCGATGCAAGACCGTACAACGATCGTTATTGCACACCGGTTATCAACAATTGAAAATGCTGATCGTATTGTAGTGATGGATCAAGGGCAAATCGTTGAGCAAGGTACTCATAAAGAGCTTCTTGAGAAACATGGTGCTTATTATCAATTACATCAGCGTAATTTTGAGGATAACTAAGCATGTCATTGGCCCAGCTGATCCAGAATGCATGGAATAAGCAATCAAGTTGGTTGATTGCTTTACGTCCATTATCTTGTTTGTATCGTGCTGGGTTTCTATTAAATCGTAATTTTTATACTGCGGGTTTAAAGAAAGTTTATAAGGCACCTGTACCTGTCATGGTGATTGGTAATATTACTGTGGGTGGAAGTGGCAAAACCCCATTATTAATACAACTGGTGAATTATCTACAACAGCATAATGTCAAAGTTGGGGTCATTAGCCGCGGATATGGTGGTATAGGTCCTTTTCCAATGTTGGTTACTTCAGGTGCTCAAGCAACTCAGGTTGGAGATGAGCCTGCATTAATTGTTCAATCGACAAGTGTACCAATGGCAGTGGGGCCTAATAGGCAGGCTGCAATAGAACTTTTATTAGCATCAACATCAGTAGATTTAATTATTAGTGATGATGGTTTGCAGCATTGGGCACTGGGACGACAAATCGAGTGGATTGTACTCGATCAAAATCGAGGCTTAGGAAATCAAAAACTATTACCTGAAGGATATTTGAGAGAGCCAGTTGAGCGTTTAGAAACTGGAACAGTAATTGAACATGCGTATAAACCAACTACAGAATTAAATATGCATCTTGAGACTGGACAGCCATATTTACTCAATCCTTCGCCAAGGGTCGAATACAGTTTTAATCCTCAAAGTAATTATCACGCTGTAGTTGGGATTGGCTTTCCACAGCGTTTTTATCAAACACTTAACGATTTAGGCTTGAAACAATTTCAAGAACATGCGTTTCGTGACCATCATGATTACTCAATCGATGATTTAATTTTTAATGATGAACTGCCACTTATTACAACTGAAAAAGATGCAGTTAAATTATTGCCATTGCTTAAAAAATATCCAGAATTTAAACAGCCTATTTGGGTTGTTCCTGTTAAAGCTATCCTGTCTGTAGAGTGTTATCAGGTTTTAAAGCAGCAACTGCAACAACTTGATATCCAATTATCTTAGGAAGAAAAAATGAAACACATCGTCATTCCAGCACGCTTCTCAAGTTCGCGTTTGCCAGGTAAGCCCTTGTTGCTTATTCATGACCGTCCTATGATTTTACGTGTAGTGGATCAAGCCAAAAAAGTTGAAGGTTTTGATGATCTATGTGTGGCAACAGATGATGAACGTATTGCTGAGATTTGCCGTGCAGATGGTGTAGATGTTGTTCTTACAAGTCCTGATCACCCATCAGGAACAGACCGATTAAGTGAAGTTGCGCGTATTAAAGGTTGGGATGCTAATGACATTATTGTAAATGTTCAGGGAGATGAACCTTTATTACCAGCCCAACTTGTTAAGCAAGTTGCAAAACTTTTGGTTGATAAACCAAATTGTTCAATGTCGACGTTGTGTGAGCCTATTTATACCTTAGATGAATTTCAGCGTGATAGCATTGTAAAAGTAGTCATGTCTAAACAAAATGAAGCTTTATATTTTAGCCGAGCAACTATTCCTTATGATCGGGATGGGGCTAAAGATAATGAACCGACTTTACATACACAAGCATTTCGTCATTTAGGTTTATATGCGTATCGAGTGAGCTTATTGCAAGAATATGTGACCTGGGATATGGGTAAGCTTGAAAAATTAGAAAGTCTTGAACAATTACGTGTTTTAGAAAATGGACATCGTATTGCGATTGCTGTTGCTCAAGCAAATTTACCACCCGGTGTGGACACTCAAGCTGATCTTGATCGCTTAAATAATATGCCAGTCGAATCTTTTGAATAAGCGTTAATTTTTAATGAATCCGAATGTAACTTCAAAGGTTTATCCTTGGCAGAAAACAACTTGGGACACCTTAACAACAAGGTTTCCCAATATTGGACATGGTCTGTTATTTTATGGCAAGGAAGGCTGTGGGAAACATGCTTTTGCTAAGCATTTCTTGGCGTGGGTGCTTTGTCTAAATAAGCAGCCTCATGGTGCTTGTGGTGAGTGTAGCAGCTGCCAATGGTTAAAATCGGATACTCATCCAAATTATGTCCATATCACAACAGATGAAGAAAATAAAAAGCAAAATGCAAAAATAAAAATCGAAAAGATTCGAGATTTGTTGCCTTTTGTGCAACAAACAGGAGAGGGTTGGCGCGTTATTCTTATTGAACCTGCTGAAGCTCTTAACTTGGCATCTTCAAATGCGCTATTAAAAACCTTAGAAGAACCAGGTGAGCGTGTTGTTTTAATTTTATTGGCCGATCACTACCTTAAATTACCGGCCACTATTCGTAGCCGATTGCAGCACTTTGCTTTAGATCGCATTTCATATGAGCAGGCTACTTCATATTTGAATGAGCATTTATCTGAAATTGCAGAAGTACAACCTGATTTATTGCTTGGTCTATCTAATGATATGCCTTTACAAGCAATAGAAATTGCAAAAAGTGATTGGTTTACTAAACGACAGATTTTCTTAAATGACTGGCTAAAAATTGTAGCTCAAAAAAATATGCCTTTATTTTTCTCAGGAAAATGGCAAAAAGAATTAAGTTTTAGTGATTTTATCGTACTTTTTGAGTACTTGTTGGGAGATTTAATTTGTGTCAAGCTAAATCAACCGCAGAAAAATACAGATTTAGATTTTGATCAATTAAGTTCATATTACGATTTAGAAAGCTTATTCAATATTTATAGTGAACTACAACAAGCAAAAAAGCTGGTTGAGCAAAATGTACAAAGTCAACTTATTATAGATCAATTGTTTATAACGTTAATGAATGTTTAAGGGGAAGATTATGCAGCCGCAAATGGGAGGGATTATTCAGGTAAATATTCCTGATAGAGCTACTTTACAAGCAAGCTATATGGGATATGTGCAAGGTGGAGGCCTATTTGTACCATCAAAACAAAAAGTAAAAATGGGACAAGAAATTTTCATTTTAGCTACTTTGCCTGAGCAGTCTCAAAAAATTCCTCTTACGGGTAAGGTGATTTGGATATCGCACAAGCAGAGTGGATTTAAACCTCAAGGTTTTGCTATTCAATTAAGTGGAGATAAGGGAATTTACTATAAAGCTGAGGCAGAAAGAGTTTTGGCTGGTAGTATGTCTCTAGATCGTCCAAGTTATACCATGTAATCAAATAGGATAGAAAAGTGTTTGTTGATACGCATTGCCATTTAACGATGTTAGATTTAACGCCTTATAACGGCGATCTGGACCTTGCGCTTGCAGCAGCGCGAGCAGAAGGTGTGTCTAAATTTATGGCAATATCCGTTGATCTTGATGACCACATTGCACTAGCAGAGATTGCAAAGAGACATGAAGACGTTGGTTATACAGTAGGTGTTCATCCTTGTGAAGATGCCGATACAATGGCTCGTGCCACGACCGAATACTTGATTGAATTGGCTCAGTCGAAAAAAGTATGGGCTCTGGGTGAAACGGGACTGGACTACTATCACAGTACAGATTTTGTTGAAGAGCAAAAGGCATGTTTTGCAAGACATATCCAAGCTTCGAAAACTGTAAAAAAACCGGTTGTCGTTCATACGCGTTCAGCAAAGCATGATACGGTAGATATTATTCGTGCTGAAAACTCCACTCATGGAATTTTGCATTGTTTTACCGAAGATTGGGAAACAGCAAAGGCTGTTCTGGATTGTGGTTATTACATTTCTTTTTCAGGTATTGTGTCATTTAAAAATGCACAAGACTTGCGTGATGTAGCTAAACAAGTGCCATTAGATCGGCTTTTAATTGAAACAGATAGCCCTTATTTAGCACCTGTTCCATACCGTGGAAAAACAAATGAACCAAAATATGTACCTTATGTAGCCAAAGCGCTCAGCGATGTATATGATAAATCGGTTGAGGAAATTGCAATGATCACCTCACAAAATTTTGAGAACTTGCTAAAAGCGATTTAAGTTATAGAAACTATATAAGAGAGTAATTGCGTGAAGATGGATCGTCAGGCTCAGTTCCGAGCAAGAGAAGTATTAATATTTCAGGTTGCGGAGCAATTATTGCTAGAAAATGGCGAAGCCGGAATGACACTTGATGTCTTGGCTGCTGAGCTTGATTTAGCAAAAGGAACTTTGTACAAACACTTTCAAAGTAAAGATGAATTGTACATGCTGTTGATTATTCGTAATGAACGTATGTTACTCGAAATGGTTCAAGATACTGAAAAGGCTTTTCCAGAACATTTGGCCTTTTTTATGCTGCATCATTTACACCACCCTGAACGGACAGTTTTATTTCATCAAATTGAGGAAAAACTTTCGATTACAGCTCAAGGTGTGCATCACCTTTTTAATGAGCTTTATCAAGTGCGTAAACAACGATTACGAATTATCATTCGCATGACAGATCACTATTTAGAATCGATTCAAAGCAATATGACAACTCGAGATTATCTGGCTTCTATTTGGTCGTTAACTCATGGTGCAGCAGCTATTCTCAACTCAAGTTTTTACCAACGCTATTTAGGTTCACGGGACACTTTAAGAGTGGCTTATATTGATCAGGCATTAGCCTTACCTAAACAAACTGCTGAACAATATGCTTAATAGGTCGATATGAAATCTCAATCACCGCCTAAATCACAAAAAGGTTTTACCCTCATTGAAGTGATGGTGGTGATTGTTATTATGACGATTATGACCTCTCTTGTTGTACTTAATATAGGTGGGGTTGACCAAAAGAAAGCGATGCAAGCAAGAGAGTTATTTTTGCTTGATGCACATAAAATTGGTAAAGAGTCACTTGATCAGTCTCGTGTTTTAGCTCTATCTACTATGAGTGAAACGGACGTTTCTCCATTTTCTTATGAGCTGTATGAATACCACGATCAGAGTAAACTACAGGTTCAAGATTTAAAAAACCGTTGGCAGAAATACCCAGAATTTACTACGCGCCAATTGCCTAAACATGTATCGTTTACAGTACAACCTTTAGATGGTCAAACCTATTCAAAAGCTACGAATACAGATTTAATTGGCGGGCAGGCTCCGCAGTTAATCTGGTTTGGAAATGGTGAAGCTAAAACAGTTAAAATACAGTTTTACTTTGAACAAAAACCAATTGGTTCAGAAATACAGATTGATCATTTGGGTAAAATAAATGAAATCTAAAGGCTTTACCCTATTAGAGGTAATGGTAGCTTTAGCAATTTTTGCGGTAGCTGCCGTCGCATTAACTAAAGTGGCCATGCAATATACCCAATCTACCTCAAATGAGATTCTTAGAACAAAAGCTCAGTTTGTAGCAATGAATGAAGTTGCCTTAATGGAGATAAATCAAGAATGGCTTCAAGGTACTCAAAGTAAGCAAGTTACTTCTCAAGGTGAAACCTGGCAGATTGATAAATCTGCTGAATCTACAGTCAGCCCGAATGTTCAGAAAGTAGATTTGCAAATTAGCTTATATGATTCTGATAAAGGAAAAGTTCAAAATGGTATTACCCACTTGGTATTTTTTAATTATCCAATGAAAGCAAAATAATGATAAAAAATAATTATCTTCGCTCGAGAAGTCCAGTTTCTCATCTTGCTGCACGATCGGAGCAGATGATGAGGGGTTACTCTGAGCAAAGCTCTTCGTCTTGCGCTCAGACAAAGCTTGGCTTTAAAGACTCTCACACTCGAAACACAGTTTCTCATCTTACGGCACGATCGAGCAGTGCTCGATTAACTCGTGCCTCAGGATTTACTTTAGTTGAGCTTTTAGTCGCAATTGCAATTTTTGCTGTTCTATCTTTGTTGGGTTGGAAGATTTTTGATTATTTATTAAAAGTCCGTGATCGTAATGCACAACACGAAGTACAGTTATTCGAATTACAAGATGCTTATCAGCAAATTTTACGTGATACGTTGCAAATTATACCTTTATCGGCTAATCAAGGCGGGCAACTACGTCCAGCCTTAGAACTTGATAATCAAGTTCTTCACTTTAGTAAGGCTGGTGTTACGGATCCCTTAAAACAAGGGTTGTCACCTTTTGAGCGTATCGAATATCGATATGATCCTGATCAAAAAAAGCTTTATCGTCTTAAATATAGTAATTTAAATACTTCAAACAGAGAGCAACCATTATCAAGTACGCTGTTGAGCCAAGTTGAACAATTTCAAATTATGGTGCTAACGCCTCAAGAAGTGACAAAGTGGCCAGAAATTAATATTGATCCCACAAAACCTGAAGAATTTAGAAAGTTGCCGAAAGGAATAAAAATACAACTCACAGTTGCTGGTATAAGTTATGAGTGGATTTATAGCTTAAATCAAGGTGATTCATCGCTCTCCAATAAAGGAGTGGGATAGTGTTGCATTATAAAAAAAGTCAGCAGGGCGTTGCTTTGCTCACCATTCTAATTATGGTTGCTTTAGCTACAATTTTGGCTGCCTCTATTGCAAAGCATCAAACCAATACCATGGAAAATACTGGCTATTTGATGCGTCAAAATCAGTCATTACTCTATGCAAAAAGTGCAGAGACCTTTTTTTCTGAATTATTAATTCAAGATGCAAACAATGCTGGTGGCGTTGATCATTTAAAAGAAACATGGGCACAGCCGATGCCACCTTTTCCAATAGAAGATGGAACAGTATCAGGGCGTTTACTAGATGAGTCAGGCAAATTTAACCTAAACAATTTGACGACGAATGAAGGCAAGGTAAACGAAGCTGCTAAAAGCTGGTTTGAGCGGTTACTTGTACGTGTAGGCTTGCCAGCAGAATTAAGTCAAGCAGTCATCGATTGGCAAGATCCAGATGACGAACCATCTGGGCCTATGGGTGCTGAAAGCAGTTATTATGAAGGTCTTGATCCTAGCTATTTAGCTTCAAATGCTAAATTTCATCGTATTGAAGAGTTAAAATTAGTAAGAGGTTTTGACGGTAAGAAATATGATCTAATTGCTCCTTATATTTCTGCATTACCTGAAAATACAAAAGTGAATATTAATACAGCCTCGCCATTAGTTTTAGCGAGTATTGATCCAAAATTAGATTTAGGGGCGGTAGAAAAAGAGCTTCAGATGCGCCAACAGAATTTAAAATTCTTTCAAAATGTTGATGAATTATGGCAATTGAATGCTTTTTCAACAGTCGACACTCAAAAGAGAGCTGAAGTGAATAGCTTATTAGATGTAAAGTCGAGTTTTTTTCAAGCACAAATTGAGGTCGTGCTAAATAATCGGAAAAGACAATTTACAAGTGCACTAATGCGTAATGATAAGCAGGTTTATGTTTATTCTAGAAATATGTCACCATTTAACTGATTGAAAAATTTTAGTTTATTTGTTTTTATCATGTTGTTAAAAAGTCATATTTAGAAACTTCTCTGATGACTAAATAAAATGAAGATAAATTTTCTATATATTTATCTTCAATATTTCTTCACAAGTCTTATCATACTTTTCGCTAATTGTTTCTAATTGAAAAGTGGTGCGAAGTTTTCGTCTTTTGCTTTATAATAATGTTCCTAGAAGGAATGATCGATTTGGCACATGTTAATTCGTAAGTTATTTAAGTTTGAAAATGCACATGTTGTACGTAACTGTACATCGGATCGTTGTAAGCGATCAATTCATGGACATAGCTATAAGGTCGAATTATTGCTTAAAGCTTCGAAATTAGATCATGGACAAATGGTTTATGATTTTGGGCTTCTAAAAGGAGTAATAAAAGACCTTATTGACAGCTTTGATCATGCAATCTGTTTTTGGGAAAAAGATGATTCTCAATACATTGATGCTTGTCAGACTTTTAGTGCTCGTTGGATTTCTTTACCTGTTTCACCTTCGGCTGAACAGTTTTCACGTATTTTCTTTTATCTAGCTCAGCAAGTTTTACAATCAACCATCACTCAAAATGGGGAAGGTGATGTTGAGGTTTATTCAGTTATTGTTCATGAGACTGATACTGGATATGCACAAAGCTTTATTGAAGATATTCAAAATGAACAAATGGGGATTTTAAGTCTCGATGGAATTGTTTTTTCAGAACAAATTCAGATAGAGTGGGCAAATCCTCAAATGTATGAAGACTTGAAAAATGGGATTAAATTTAATAATCCTCAAGTTGATTTACAAGTCGAAGTATAAATTGAATTACTTACAGTATTTGTAGAATTGAAAATTGATCTAGGATGACATTAATGCAATTAACTGAGCAACAGCAAGATAAACTCAGTAAAGTTCAATTAGAAGAAAGCTGGAAAATATCTTTAGCGCCTTTTTTGTTAAGCCCTCAAATGGATAATTTGCGCGATTTCTTATTTCAAGAGAAACAAGCACAAAAAATAATATATCCACCGAGTAAACAAATCTTTAGTGCTCTAAATACGACACCATTGGCTGATGTGAAGGTCGTTATTCTTGGACAAGATCCATATCATGGACCAAACCAAGCAAATGGATTAAGTTTCTCCGTTCAAAAAGGTATTGCATTACCACCATCTTTACGTAATATTTTTCATGAATTACATACAGATTTGGGTATTCCAGCTCCTCGTCATGGCGACTTAACGAAATGGGCTACGCAAGGCGTACTTTTACTGAACAGTGTGCTTACTGTTGAAGCTGGACAGCCAACCTCACATCAAAAGCAAGGTTGGGAAGCATTTACTGATGAAGTCATTGATGTCCTGAATGAGCAAAGAGAACATATAGTATTTATTTTGTGGGGTGCTTATGCACAGCGCAAAGGACAACGTATAAATAGAGATAAACACTTGGTTTTAACCGCCGCACATCCATCGCCCCTTGCTGCAAACAGAGGTGGTTTTTTTGGATGCAAAGTGTTCTCAAAAACAAATCAATATTTGAAACAACATGGCATTGAGCCCATAGACTGGCAATTGGACGCATGATGAACTCTCCCAATCTAAATAACTATCACCCGGACTTGGTGGTCGAAGAAGCAAAAAACGGCTGGCGTATAGTACGTTTGAATCGTCCTAAATCATTGCATGCTTTAGATGAATCAATCGTAACGGCATTATTACGAGTATTTGAAGATTTCCGTGATGATGAAAGCGTTAAAGCAATTTGGTTAGATTCAACAACACCAAAAGCTTTTTGTGCAGGTGGTGATGTTAGAAAATTACGTCAACTTGTTATCAATCAAGAAGTAGACACCGCGAATAAGTTTTTCCAGCAAGAATATGCTTTAGATTTACTATTACATAATTATGCTAAGCCTGTAGTTGTTTGGGGCGAAGGTTATGTTATGGGTGGTGGTTTGGGCTTGTTTATGGCAGCACCATTCCGTCTAGTAACTCCATATTCTCGTTTAGCAATGCCTGAAATTAATATTGGTTTATATCCGGATGTAGGGGCGAGCCGCTTCTTAGCAGATCGCGGTCCAATAGGCTTGTTTACTGGTTTAACTGGTTCAATCATGACAGCCGCTGGCGCATATAGCATCGGTTGGGCAACACATATTTGTGAAGCACAGCGTGATAATGTTTTGCAAAAAGTTTTAAATATTAATTGGGCTCATTATCCTGCTGGAGATTTCCGTGCAATTGATGACACTTTAAATAGTTTGCATCGTCCGGTTGCGGCCGGCCCATTACAAAACTCACTTGATGTGATTCATAGCGTTTGCCGCGGTTTTAATTTTGAACAAGATTATCAAGCTATTGTGAGCTTGCGTGATGCGAGCAGTGATTGGTTACGCCAAGCGAGTGAGAACTTACAGAAAGGATCTCCTAGTACTGCGGCAATCACTTGGTTGCTATGGCAATGGGGTAAACAGATACATTCTTGGGATGAGGTTTTTGATCTTGAAGCTCAGATTTCTGAGTGGAAAATTCGTCATCCTGACTTTGTTGAAGGGGTTCGTGCACGGTTAGTTGATAAAGATTTATCACCAGAATGGAAACCATGTGAAGACTTAAGCTTAAGAGGCATCTTAGCTGACTGTCCGCCAGTGACTTCAATAGATAGCTGGAATGCGTTACTTAGACAACACGGTGTGATCACCTAAAATACATGACTGAATATAGTGATGAATATTGGATGCAGCTTGCTTACGAGCAAGCTGAATTAGCTGCACAGCAGGGTGAAATTCCTGTTGGTGCGATTGTAGTAAGCCAAAATCGAGTGATTGGATCTGGCTATAATGCTCCAATTAGTGTGTTAGACCCAACTGCACATGCAGAAATTCAAGCTATCCGTGCAGCATGCTTATCATTAAATAATTATCGATTACCTGACGATGCGACTTTATATGTCACTCTTGAGCCATGCACAATGTGTGTAGGTGCATTAGTACATGCAAGAATCAAACATGTGGTTTTTGGTACAACAGAACCTAAAGCAGGTTCATTGGTAAGTGCTCGTCAGTTACTACAAGATGGTTATTACAATCATAGATTTACTTTTCAACAAGGTTGTTTACAAGAAAAATGTGCCCAACAACTCAGTCATTTTTTTAAACAAAGACGCGAGCAAAAGAAACAAAAGAAACAAGAGAAACAACAGAAAACGTCCTTAAATGATTAAAAAGTAACACGAGCTTATGGCAAACTAACGCGATTTTACTGCCATGTTTTTTTAATAAGGAATATTCAATGCGTAATGTAATTACCGTAAAAAAAGAATTTAATGCTCCTCTTCGTGACGTATTTAATTTGCTTTCTAAACATGCAACTTACAATACTGCTTTTGCGCCATTACAAGTCGTACGTGTGAAAGACTCAGCAGATTCTAAAAGACCTGATGGTTTAGGTTCAGTTCGTCGTATGGGGTTTGGCCCAATCAAGCCAATTAAAGAAGAAATTACCTTGCTTGAAGAAAATAAAAGCATTGAATATAAATTAATAGACAATCCTTTGATTAAACACCATTTAGGTCGAATCGAGTTTTCAGAAATCACCCCATACATAACTTTAGTTACATATCGCATCGAGTTAACGGCAAAAGCTCCAGTGGTAAGTAAATTAATCCTTGCACAGCTAAAACTAGCCATTACACTAGGCTTTTCGAGATTAGCTAAAGCAGTTGCTTCTTAGTGAGAGTTCAATGACAGTTCAAATTATTACTATTGATGGTCCGAGTGGTTCAGGTAAAGGAACATTGGCAGCAAAACTTGCAGCGTATTATCAATATCACTTACTTGATTCTGGTGCCTTATATCGTTTATTGGGGTTGTCATTACATAAGCACGATTTATTAGAGAAATTAGACAGTCAACTCGACGAATGTATTCAATATGCACGTCACTTGGATATTAAATTTGAAACTTCCGCAGCAGGCATTCTAGTTTTTCTAGATGGCGAAGATGTATCTCAAACAATTCGTACAGAACGTGTGGGTGAATATGCATCGAAAGTTGCGGCAATTCCTGAACTTAGACAGGCATTATTTGAGAGACAAAGAGCTTTTGCACAAAAACCTGGCTTAGTTGCAGATGGCCGTGATATGGCTACAGCTATTTTTCCAGAAGCAAATGCAAAAATTTATCTGACTGCTTCGGCTGAGTCGCGTGCTGAGCGAAGAGTAAAACAGTTGCAGGGCATGGGCCTAGATGCTAAAATAAACGACATTTTAGCTAATATACAGGCGCGTGACAAAAGAGATATGGAGCGAGAAGTTGCTCCGCTCAAGCCAGCCAAAGACGCTTATATCATTGATAGTTCGGAATTAACGATCGATCAGGTATTTAAGTTGATGGTTGATTATGTCGATAGCCGTACCATTTAGCAAATAGAATTATCAGTTGACGCATAGCTTGATCAGTCTATAAAGACTATGTTGATACTTAACTAAACCGGCCTTGTCTGATCCAAGACCGCTGAATTTATCAGGTATATCATGACCGAATCTTTTGCAGCCCTCTTTGAAGAAAGTGAATTAAACCTCAACGTTGAAAAGGGTGCAGTCATCCAAGGTGTTGTTGTAAACATCGATAGCGACTGGGTAACTGTTGACACTGGCCTAAAGTCTGAAGGCATTGTTGACCGTGCTGAATTTTTAAATGAACAACGTGAACTTGAAGTTCAGGTTGGTGATACTGTTGACGTAGTTGTTGAAGCTCTTGACAACGGTATGGGTCAAACAGTTTTATCACGTGAAAAAGCTAAGCGTGCTGAAACTTGGACTAAACTTGAAAAAATCTTTGAAGATGGCGAAATCGTTACTGGTGTTATCTCTGGTAAAGTTAAAGGCGGTTTCACTGTTGACATCGGTCCTGTTCGTGCATTCTTACCAGGTTCATTAGTTGACACTCGTCCTATCCGTGACACTACTCACCTTGAAGGTAAAGAGTTAGAGTTTAAAGTGATCAAACTTGATGCTAAACGTAATAACGTTGTTGTATCTCGTCGTGCTGTTATGGAAGCTGAATCTTCTGCTGACCGTGAAGCATTACTTGCTCAACTTGAAGAAGGTCAAACAGTTACAGGTACAATCAAAAACCTTACTGATTACGGCGCATTCGTTGATCTTGGCGGTATTGATGGTCTTCTCCATATCACAGATATGGCTTGGAAACGTATCAAGCACCCTTCAGAAGTTGTTGAAGTTGGTCAAGAAGTTACTGTTAAAGTACTTAAATTTGACCGTGAGCGTAACCGCGTATCTTTAGGCCTTAAACAATTAGGCGAAGATCCATGGTTAGCGATCATGAGCCGTTACCCTAAAGGTTCTATCGTTAAAGCTCGTGTAACTAACTTAACTGACTACGGTTGTTTCGCTGAAATCGCTGAAGGCGTTGAAGGTTTAGTTCACGTTTCTGAAATGGACCACACTAACAAAAACATCCACCCATCTAAAGTTGTTCAGATTGGTGACGAAGTTGATGTTATGGTTCTTGAAGTTGACGAAGAACGTCGTCGTATCAGCCTTGGTATCAAACAAACTCGTGCTAACCCATGGGAAGAGTTTGCTAAAGCTCATGAGAAAGGCGAAAAAGTATCTGGTACTATCAAGTCTATCACTGACTTTGGTATCTTCATTGGCTTGAACGGCGGTATCGACGGTTTAGTACACTTGTCTGATATTTCTTGGAACGAGCAAGGTGAAGAAGCTATTCGTCGTTACAAGAAAGGTGACACTGTTGAAGCTGTTATCTTGTCTGTAGACGCTGAAGGTAACCGTATCAGCCTTGGTATCAAGCAATTGAACAGCGATCCGTTCAATGATTTCTTAGCTGCTAACGAACGCGGTGCTTTAGTTAAAGGTACTGTAACTGCAGTTGATGCTCGTGGCGCAACTGTTAAGTTGGCTGACGAAGTAGAAGCTACTCTTAAAGCTTCTGAAATCAACCGTGACCGCGTTGAAGATGCAACTAAATTCTTAGAAGTTGGTCAAGAAGTTGAAGCGAAAATCATCAACGTTGATCGTAAATCTCGCTCTATCAACTTGTCTGTTAAAGCAAAAGACGAAGCTGAAGAGAAAGAAGCAGTTGCTAGCTTGCGTACAGCAACAACAAATCAAGAAAATGGTCCTAAGACTATTGGTGATTTGATTAAAGCACAAATGAAGTAATAGGTTAACAAAGTACAGTTTCATGTAACGGAATTGTACTTTTTATACAAATTACTGTAAACGGTAGCCTAGTATTCAACATACTGCGCTACCGTTTTGTATTTAAACAGGTTATTATCAGACGACATAGAGTAGCAATAAATAACGAGGTCGTAGATGACTACTGAAGCTCTTAATAAGTCTGATTTGATTGAACGCATTGCGCTGAAAAACCCACACTTAGCTGAACCTTTGGTGGAAGAGGCGGTTAAAATTATGATTGATCAAATGATAGAGGCCCTATCAACTGATAATCGAATTGAAATCCGTGGTTTCGGTAGCTTTGCTTTACACCACCGTGATCCAAGAGTTGGTCGTAATCCTAAAACAGGAAGATCAGTAGAAGTGGCGGCTAAAGCTGTTCCACATTTCAAACCCGGTAAAGCACTGCGTGATGCAGTCAACGAATCCGGGAAATAAATAAAAATTTATAAGCGGGGTGCCTATGCGTTATATTTTAATTGCATTGCTTATTGTTGTATTTGGCTATTCTTTAGCACTTGTTTTGCAGAATCCAACAGAACTTTCTGTTGATTTGTTATTTACCCAAGTTCCAGCTATGCGTTTAGGCTTATTATTGCTACTCACATTGGTACTAGGAACTGTGGTTGGTCTTTTATTAGGTGTGCAGGTTTTCAGAGTATTCCAAAAAGGTTGGGAAATTAAACGCCTGCGTAAAGATATTGACCATTTAAGAAAAGAACAAATCCAAAGTGCTCAATTAGCAGCAGCTGAGGCAGCTGCAAATGTAAGACATGAAAAAACCGTTGTAGATATTTATCCGCAAGATAAAAACTCTACTCCGCTATAATCCCCGTACTACTCTTTATTAATGAGTAAAGAGTAGTATTTTCCTTAATTTATTAGCCTGTTCTTCTTTGTATTTTTCTAAAAATAAGTCTCTATAACATTATTGTCTCTAAATTTGAAAGCCTTCCTTATACATTCCTTTATTACTTGATGACTTGTCTATTATAATGATGCTGATTTTATATGATGGAAGAAAGTCTCTTGAGTATCATTGTTGCGTTAGATGCAAAAAGCCAATATGACGCTTTAAAAATTGTTGAACAACTTGATCCTACTTTATGTCGTGTAAAAGTGGGTAAAGAGCTTTTTACTCATGAAGGCCCATCTGTTGTAAAAAAACTTCAAGAACAAAACTTTGAAATTTTTCTTGATCTTAAATTTCATGATATTCCAAATACTACCGCTCAGGCTGTTTGTGCAGCAGCTGATTTAGGCGTGTGGATGGTCAACGTCCATGCTTCAGGTGGTCGTAAAATGATGGAAACTTGTGTAGAACGCTTAAAAGCAGGTAACTATCAAACTCAATTAATTGCGGTTACTGTGTTAACTTCAATGGGGCGTGAAGATTTAAAAGATATTGGTCTAGATGTTGAGCCAGTAGAGCATGTAAAACGTTTAGCTAAACTCACTAAAGAAAGTGGATTAGATGGGGTGGTTTGTTCTGCACAAGAAGCTAAAATTCTACGTGAATTGATTGGACAAGACTTCTCTTTAGTAACACCTGGTATTCGTCCGGAAGGTTCAAATGCGGACGACCAAAAACGTATTGTGACTCCGAAGCAGGCTATGCTTGATGGTTCTACACACTTGGTTATTGGTCGACCAATTACTAAAGCTGAAAATCCAACAGAAATGTTGAAGTCTATTCTTACTTCAATTGCTTAAAAATTTAGGAATAAGCTAATTAATAGCGGGGCGAGTAGGCTTAATAATAAGCCACTCATCATGGCATGTGGTACATAATGTGTACCACATGACTGCTTTACCATGGCTAAGGTAACATCCATTGACGTTGCGCCAGCACTTGAGATAGCAGGGCGTGGAAAACGCCATCCCATTGTATACATTAAAAATATAGCAACAATTTCTCTAAATAAGTCAGTTAATAATGCAATACCACCTAGTTCTGCCGAGTGTAATTGCGTAAATAAGATCCCTGACATTGAATACCAGCCATAACCTTGTGCTAATGCTAACGTTTCATTCAGTGCAAAATGCTTGCTAAGCAAAAAGTAGTTAAAGAAGCCCGCTATACATGAGCCGATAAATGCAGCCAAAGGTACAATTAAAATCTTCCAGCTTAACCACGTACGGTTGAAATGAGTGAAGGCAAGTTCAATACCAATTAAGAAAATAAATAGTAATAATAAATACCAACTATTAAAGGCCATATGTGAATTGAATTGAGTGGCAATAGCTCCTAATAGAACACCGACCCCTAAAGCAAGAAAGGCCTTTGCAATATTTTTTAAAGCATTTACAAAAAGTTGAAGTGAAATTTTGCCTTTGACACTTTGTTTATCAAAAATTGTATAAGCCAATAAACAGGTAAAGAAAGAACCAAAAGATGTTGTAAGTGCAATAATAATAGCGGGTGGAAGTATGGCAGAAGGATTCTCAATTTGATCAAGTGCTAGTGTTAATTCTAAAGCTACACTTGCTAAGAGAATATAAGAAAAATAGGGCAGTATTTTAAAAATAAACTTTTGGATATTTAAAGATAGTTTGGGTGCTAGAAAATAGCCGGAAGCAAGTGCTAAAAAAATTTGAATGATGAGATAAAAAGATTGCATATAATAATAGATGGATTGTTTTTAACCCACCTATTATGTATTGAACATTTTAAGCTGCATAGCTCTGTGCGCTTTTATTTAAGAGTAAATAATCTTTAGGATTAACTTTGCGCGTTTCTAACCAATACTTCCATGTATAGGTGGGCCATAGTGAAAAGTTTTTTCCATCGGCAGATTGATACCAGCTACTACAACCTCCAGTTTGCCACACAGTTCCTTGAAGCTGAGTTTGAACCCGTTCGTTAAAAGCATCTTGAACTTCTGGTTTAATCTCAACAGCTTTTTGGCCTGTTTTTTCTACAAGTTGGATGAGTTGTAAAATATAATTTACTTGAGATTCAATCATAAAAATAACTGAATTATGGCCTAATACTGTATTAGGTCCGACTAATTGGAACAGATTCGGAAAGTTTTTAGTCATAATGCCATAATAACTTTCTGCACCATTTTTCCACGCCTGTTTTAACTCGATTTGATTACGTCCAATACAAGTGAAATGTTTCAAGTAAATACGTGGGTCAGTAATAAAACCAGTACCATAAATTAAACAATCAATAGATCGTTCTTTACCATCTTTAGTGACAATACTGTTTTCTTTGATTTCTTGAATACTATCCGTTACTAGCTCAACATTTTTACGGTTAAATGTAGGGAAATATTTATTTGAAATAAGAATACGTTTACATCCCATCACAAAGTCAGGTGTAAGTTTCTTGGCTACTTCTTTGTCTTTCACTTGGAAGCGAATGAAAGCTTCTGCCAATTTTTGACCATATTTCATAATTTGGGGTTGAACAATAGGTACAACGCGCGACTCATTACTCCAGTAGAGACGACTACGATGAATTTGGCGATAAAGATTAGAAGATTTAAATAATGCTTTACTCAAACGAGAGTATTTGCGTTCATCTCGTGGTATTACCCAAGCTGCCGTTCTTTGGAATACATAGAGCTGTTTAACATCTCCAGCTATTTCTGGAATATATTGAATCGCGCTACCACCAGTACCAATAGATGCGACTGATTTACCATTTAGGTTATAGTCGTGTTCCCACTGTGAGGAATGAAAAACTTTTCCTGTGAATTTTTCGATGCCTTGAATATGGGGGATTTGTGGGATGTGTAGGGGGCCTGATGCAAAAACAACAAATTGAGCTTCAATCGAAGGCTGATTTTTAAAATCAAGAGTCCACACGTGACGCATTTCATCATATTGGACATGAGTTACATCGTGGTTGAACTTACAGTAATTTTTAATCTTATATTTTTCTGTAATATCTTGAATATATTCAAATATCTCTGGTCCCTCAGCATAACGTTTCGACCAGTCTGTTTTAGGGGCAAACGAGAGAGAATACATATGAGATTGAACATCACATGCCGCACCAGGGTAGCGATTTTCGCGCCAAGTTCCGCCGACATCGTCTGATTTTTCTAAAATAACAAAGTCTTGCTGTTGATTTTGCAGTAAGCGAATTGCCATTGCTAGGCCACCAAATCCAGCACCAATAATAGCGATTTTAGTTTTTTGAATAGCATCTTGCTTTGTGTTTAGCATTGGAAACCCTGCATAAGCTGAAAAGAGGATTGCAGGCAAGACTAACGGTTTTTGATCAGTTTAAACATGATTGTATCGACGTGAAAATTGATAGATTCGGCAATTAATTTTCTTTCTTCTTTATAGTAAAACATTTCAGTCTAGGGAAATTGATAGAAGAATGAAACGGTCGATACTTGGTTTAATGTATTTAATTCAAGGAATGCGCAATGCGGGCATTGATGTCGACTCACGTTTGGCTGGTATAGGAATTAAGGTTGATGCTTTAGATCCGAGCTCCACAATTCATGATCGCCTAGAATGGGATATTCAACAAATTATTAGCGAAAATGTTGAGCCTGAAAAGGGTCTATTCATTGGACAGCATTATGCTTTGGCCGGTTACGGACCACTACTTATGTTGCTTGTAACAAGTAATGATGTTCAAACTGCATTAAGTAAAGGAATAAAATATCAAAGACTTACTCATTTGTTTGGTGCTTTAGGGCTTTATGAAACGGATGAGCGAACCATCTTAAATTATTTGCCTGTTGATTTGAAAACCCAAGTGGGACAGTTGCGGGCACAATGTGAAGTTTCAGGAACTTATAAATTTATTCAAGATATTTATATGATGATGGGATTAGAAATGCCCGCTATGCGTATAGAACTTCCATTTGAAAAACCAACGGATTCAGAGACCTTATCTCGCTATTTTGCATACTATGGCGATGATGTGCACTTTAATGGTAAATATGCAGCATTTAGCCTAAGCAAGGATGTGCTTGAAATCAAAATCCCTTCTGCGGACATCATTACACATCGTATTTATGAATCAAAATGCATTACAGAAATAACAAGATTAAATCAACAAGATCACCAAACTCCACATATCATACAATGTGTGCAAGATTATCTTGAGTTGCAACAAGGAATTATCCCTAGCATGGCGGAAACAGCTTTTGCATTGAAAATGCCTGAAAGGACATTAAGGCATCAATTGCAACAGTTAAATACGAGTTATAAGCAAATTCGTGAACAAATTATCAAGAATAAGGCATTAAAGCTTATGGAATATAGAGAATACTCAATAGAAGTTATTGCCGACTTACTCGGTTATTCTGAACCAGCGGCATTTAATCATGCATTTAAACGATGGTTTGGGCAGAGTCCTCGACAATATGGCAAAGAGTCATCGTCGTAATTCTTGATGCTAAAAGCTAATGTGGTTGAACAAAATGTTCGCTATACTCCTATCAGTTAAAATTGAAATAAAACGATATGTTAAATTTAAAATCTTCTCATAGTACTGCATTCTCACCTTCTTCCCCAGCAGAACGCTATGCTGAGGCTTTAGCTTCAGGCCAGTTTATGGCAGATGAAGCGCAAGCACAGGCAGTGCAAGAATTAGACCGTGTATGGAAAGAACTTTTAAACCGTTATAAAGCTTCTAAAAAAGCTTTCCGTCGTTTTCGCCGCCAAACTTCACCTAAAGGTGTCTATATGTGGGGTGGAGTAGGCCGTGGAAAAACTTGGCTTATGGATCAATTTTATGAGTCAGTGCCATTTCGTCGTAAAACACGTATGCATTTTCATCATTTCATGCAACATGTTCATAAAGAATTAAACAAGCTTTCTGGTCAACGTAATCCACTTGAAATTGTGGCTGACCAAATTTATAAAGATGCAGTCGTTATTTGTTTTGATGAGTTCTTTGTATCAAACGTAACTGATGCAATGATCTTGAGTGATTTATTCCAAAAATTGTTTGTTCGTGGTGTGACATTGATTGCAACATCAAACATTGCACCAGACGGTTTATATAAAAACGGTATTCATCGTGACCGTTTCTTGCCAACAATTGAAATGGTTAAAAAGAACTGTACTGTTTTAAACGTAGATGCCGGTGTGGATTATCGTTTACGTGTCTTAAAGCAAGCTCAATTATTTAAATCACCATTAAGTAATGAAGTGCAAAGTTGGATGGCGGAACGTTTTAGCGCTTTAACTCACACACAAGCTCACTCTCAAGAGCCGATTGTGATTAATAATCGTGTGGTCGAGACTCTGGGGCATACAGAAGATGTGTTGTGGTGTGAGTTTTCTGAACTTTGCTTTAAACCACGCAGCCCAGCAGATTTTATTGAAATTGCAAATATCTATAATACGGTTCTGGTAAGTAATGTTCCGCATTTAACAGATTTCTTGTCTGAAGGTACACGTCGTTTTATCTACTTAGTCGATGAGTTTTATGATCGTGGAGTAAAACTACTTTTAACTTCGCAAGATAGTATTATTGATATTTATCAAGGTGAAAAATTAGCCTTTGAAATTGAGCGTACTCGTTCGCGTTTATTGGAAATGCAATCAGATGAATATTTACATTCTGAACATCGCCATATTGATGAAACTAAAAACGCATAAAAAATAGATATGAAAAGCGCTCTTTATAGGGCGCTTTTTTTACAACAAAAATAGATAAATTTAGTTAAATAATGCTTTTTCAGACTGCAAAGTTTGATATAACTAAATACGCTTTAGAAAAAGTAAGATAGTGGAATTTTTTGTCTGTTAACAAAAAGTCTAGTTTCAGTATCTTTAAATATTGAATAAATTGTTGGGAATCCTAGTTAGAATTTTAATATTTCCTATATGGAAAAATTTATCTTTGTCAATAGTTTTACAAGGGAAAATGCTTACTATTTAGGAATGTGATATTAGTATTCAGCTTAATTTAAATCGGTATACTAGGATTCTCTTGGTATAAAAAGTAGCAACTTCAGGAAAGACAATGACTGCACGTATTCAAAAAGGCAAGTTAGCGATTGCTAAAGAACTTTACGATTTTATCGAAAATGAAGCTTTACCAGGTTCTGGTTTAGATAGTGAAACTTACTGGAAGAACTTTGAGCAAGTTGTTGTCGATCTTAGCCCAAAAAATAAAGCATTATTGGCTAAGCGTGATGAATTACAAGCAAAAATTGATGAATGGCACCGCAACAATAAATTTGAATTAGGTGCTTATAAGGCGTTCTTAACAGAAATTGGTTATTTATTGCCAGAAGTTGAAGACTTTCAAATTACAACTGAAAACGTTGATGAAGAAATCGCATTATTGGCAGGGCCGCAGTTAGTTGTACCTGTACGTAATGCACGTTATAGCTTAAATGCAGCAAATGCGCGTTGGGGCTCTTTATATGATGCACTTTACGGCTTTGATGTAATTTCTGAAGAAGGCGGAGCTGAAAAAGGTAAAGGATATAACCCTGTACGTGGTGCAAAAGTGATTGAGTTCGCTAAAAATTTCTTAAATGAAGTTTTCCCACTTGCACAAGGCTCACATGCAGATGCGACAAAATATGCGATTGAGCAAAACAAACTTGTTGTGACTTTGAAAGATGGTTCAAAAACAGGTTTAGCTCATGAAGCTCAGTTCGTTGGTTTTAATGGTGAAGAAGCGAACCCTACAGAAGTTGTTCTTTTAAGTAATGGCCTTCATGTCATTATCGAAATTGATGCATCTAGCCCAATTGGTCAAACTGATTTAGCGGGTGTTAAAGACTTAACATTCGAAGCGGCTGTAACTACTATTCAGGATTTAGAAGATTCTGTAGCGGCAGTAGATGCTGAAGAAAAAGTTGAAGGTTACCGTAACTGGTTAGGTTTAATGAAAGGTACGCTTCAAGAATCTATCGAAAAAAATGGTAAAACGATTGTTCGTGATTTAAATAAAGATCGCGAAATTAAAAATTTAATTGGTGGTACAACGAAACTTCATGGTCGTTCACTTATGTTGCTTCGTAACGTAGGTCATTTAATGACTAACCCAGCAATTTTAGTAGATGGGGAAGAGATTTTCGAAGGTATTATGGATGCATTGGTAACGCCATTGTTGTCAGTTGCGGACATTCGTAGTGAAAACGAAAACAAGAACTCTCGTAAAGGTTCTATGTATATTGTTAAACCGAAAATGCATGGTCCAGAAGAAGTTGCGTTTGCTGTAGAGCTATTTGAACGTGCTGAACAGGCGATTGGCTTACCATCTAAATCGTTAAAAATCGGTATTATGGATGAAGAGCGCCGTACATCTGTAAACTTGAAAAACTGTATTGCTGCTGCAAAAGACCGCACGATCTTTATTAATACTGGTTTCATGGACCGTACTGGTGATGAAATTCATACTTCAATGGAAGCTGCACCAGTTGTTCGTAAAGAAGCCGTAAAAACACAAAAATGGATTGCTGCTTACGAAAACCGTAACGTTGCAATTGGTTTGAAGACTGGTTTACAAGGTAAAGCACAAATTGGTAAAGGCATGTGGCCAAAACCAGATAGCATGAAAGATATGTTGGCAACTAAAGCTGCACATCCAAATGCGGGTGCTTCATGTGCTTGGGTTCCATCTCCAGCAGGTGCAGTACTTCATGCGATGCATTACCATCAAGTGAATGTTAAAGCACGTCAAGATCAGTTGAAAGCTGAAGAAATGTTGTCATTGGATGACTTGTTAACTCCTCCGTTTGCACCAGAAACAAACTGGTCAGCAGAAGAAATCAACAATGAGCTTGAAAATAACTGCCAAGGTATTTTAGGTTACGTTGTTCGTTGGGTTGACTTAGGCGTGGGTTGTTCGAAAGTTCCTGACATTAATAATGTAGGCTTAATGGAAGACCGTGCAACATTACGTATTTCTTCTCAACACGTAGCAAACTGGTTACGTCACGGTATTGTGACTCGTGAACAAGTTGAAGAAGTACTTAAACGCATGGCAAAAATTGTTGATGAGCAAAATGCGAATGATCCATTGTATAAACCAATGGCTGCTAATTTTGAAACTAACATTGCTTTCCAAGCAGCTTCTGATCTCATCTTTAAAGGTTGTGAACAGCCTTCAGGTTATACTGAGCCGTTACTTCATGCTGCTCGTTTAAAGTTAAAAGGTTATACAGGTGACTAATTTTAACCTGTCATAAAAAAAGCCTCTTCGGAGGCTTTTTTTATTCTCGGTATATTTTTTGCTTAAACTAAGAAAATGTATCTCTAAAGGATTTTTGAATTTGATTAACTTGAAAAGTCTAGATCGTGAGAATTGGCTTCTATGCGCAAAATTATCATTGGATGAATCTCAAAAAGACTATGTTGCACCAAATGTTTATTCTATTGCTGAGTCTAAAGTGGAAGAACATTACTGTCCAAGAGTGATCTGTTTCAATAATGACGTCATTGGGTTCTTAATGTATTGCGTCGAAATTGATCCACCTGATGAGACATTATTCTGGTTATTTCGTTTTATGATTGATAAAAATAATCAAGCTAAAGGTTATGGTACCGAAGCATTGCAAATTGCAATTGATGAAATATTTACAAAAGGAGCTAAACGAATTCGAACTATGTATAAATCATCTAATCATTATGCTGGAAAACTTTATAAAAAATTGGGTTTTATAGAAACTGGAGAATATGATGAATGTGGAGATATTATTTTAGAGTTGAATATTTCCCTTCAAAAAAAACGCTAACCGAAAATTCCAGTTAGCGTATGAAGTAATAGAATAGATTTAAAAGCAATATTAGTTACTGCTCACAATTCCAATTTTGGTGACACCTAAACGCTGCGCTGTAGCCATGACCATCGCTACATTCTTATATTCAGCCATTTGATCTGGTTTAAGTTTGATCTGGTCTTGATCTTTTTTGGCAACCACACTTTGAAATAAAGTCTCTAGTGCGGTGCGGTCTGAAACCTGCTGGTTATTCCAAAACACTTTACCTGCTGCGTCAATTCTTACATCAATCACTTCAGGTGGCTTTTCATTTGTTGGAGGCGGTGTGCCGTTTGGCAAATTAATATTAATCGCATTGTTTGGTGCTGGGATGGTAATAATGAACATAATAATAAGTACCAACATGACATCAATAAGAGGCGTCATGTTAACTTCTAACATCACATCGTCATCATTATTTGAACCGACATTCATACCCATAAAATTCTCCTTAAATAATTACTGGGAGGCTGGTGGGGTAGTAACAAATGCAATTTTGCCAATACCAGCTTGTTTGGTCGTGCTAATGACCTGATCTATCGCCTCAAAATGAGTAAGCTGGTCTCCACGAATATGAACTTCTGGCTGAGGCCTTTTTTGTGCAACTGCTTGAAGCTTTGATAGCAATATTTCTTTATTAGGCACATAGCTTTCATTCCAGAAAATATCTCCTTTCTTGTTCACAGAAAGTTGAATATTTTCAGGTGTGGTGGCATATGGCGTATTTTTTTCTTCTGGTAGTTTCACTGGAACCGTATGTGTAACTACCGGAATCGTAATTAAGAAAATAATAAGTAAAACTAACATGACATCAACTAGAGGCGTCGTATTAATTGCGCCAATCATTTCATCGTCATCTTCAGAACCAACACTCATACCCATAACGTTTGCTCCTCGTTATTTAATGCTGCGGTTAACCGAATTATTGGTACTAATTTCTCCGCTTAATAAAACTGCGTGTAAATCTGAACCAAACGAGCGAACATTTTCCATAACGGCTTTATTACGGCGAGTCAGCCAGTTGTAACCAAGTACAGCCGGTACTGCGACTGCAAGACCAATAGCTGTCATAATTAAAGCTTCACCGACAGGACCAGCAACTTTATCAATAGATGCCTGACCTGAAATTCCGATGGCAGTTAATGCGTGATAAATTCCCCAAACCGTACCAAAAAGACCAACAAAGGGTGCCGTTGAGCCAACGGTTGCTAAGAAAGCTAAACCACCACCTAAATGATTTTGTATTTTTTCAATTGCACGTTGAATTGATATGCTCACCCATGTATTAAAATCGATTCGCTCAAGTAAAGAGCCGCCGTGCGATTTAGTTGAGTTAATACCTTTTTCTGCAATAAAGCGATATGCGCTACTTTGTTCTAAATTATCAGCTGCATTATCTAGTGAAGTTGCTTCCCAAAAACTTTTCTCAGCTTCTTTACCTTGGCGTTTTACTTTAGCTTGCTGTAAGAATTTTGAAATAATGATGTACCACGTGCCAATAGACATCAGTACTAATATAAATAAGGTAGATTTAGCGACTAAGTCTCCTTCACGCCAAAGTGCTTCTAGACCATAAGGGTTTTTAACAGTTTCGCTTGTTGCTGGTTTCGGTGGTGGAGTTGGAGTATTTGCATTTGAAGTAGCTTCAGCGGTTGCTGTTGCCACAGGAGCATTACTCGTTTCTTCTGCAAAAACCGAGTTTAATGGAAGTAATGAGCAAGCTGCGATTAAACTTGCAGAAGCGAAACGTACTAGCGGTTGAGTTGATTTTTTCATCATATTATCTCCAATATTTTTTAATTTCTTACTAATTCAATTGTTTATTCAATTACGAATGGATATTCAATTTCATACCAGTCTTGCTGAGGCACGCCATCTTTCATTGCTGGTTTGAATGTACATAAGCTGTAAGCTTTAGTTGCTGCTTTATCTAAGGTTTTGCTGCCACTTGATTTTTTTACTTTGGCATCAATGACTTTGCCTGAAGTATCAACCAAAACACGTATACGCACCGTACCTTGTTCTTCATTCATCAGTGCTTCACGAGGATATTCCGGTTTTTCACATCCAGCAGAACCTTCTGAAACACCGCGAGTTACGCCAGCTGGTTTAGGAGCTGGGGCAGCTGCCACTGGAGCTGGTGCGGCAACAGGGCTTGGTGATGGGGTGCTAGGTGCAGCAGGAGCTGGAGTAGCAACTTTAGTTGGTTGAGCTACTGGTGTCGTTTTTTGTACCGGTGTCGCTACTTTCTCTACTTGTTTAGGCGGCTCAGGAACTTTGGCAACTTTTTCTACCATTTTAGGAGGTTCAGGCGGTTTTTCCTTAGGTTTTGGCTCCTCTGGTTTAGGTGGAGGAGGCGGTTTAATATCTTGAATAATTTGTAATTCCACAGGTTTTTCTGCTGGTTTTTGAATATTGTTTGCTAAACCTGACATCAGAATATAGGCAACAATAAGATGCAGAAAAAGTACTGCGGCAATACCAATAAGGCGCTTTGCAGATTTATTTTCTATGTCTGTAAACGTCATGCCCATAGTTACTCCTGAAACTTGAGACAAACAATTCTTAAATTAATGTTTGACTAAGGGTGAGTATTCGGTCTGCAAACACGATGTTTAAAGTCATGTTTGCAGAACAACCATTTAGAACTTATATGTACCTCGTACAAAGTACGTACGCCCTAAAGGATCTGCGTAACGTGGGTCATATCCCATTTGAAAGTTATCGCCAACATTTGAAGCTGGCGGGTCTTCATCAAAAATATTTTTAATTCCTGCGGTGACTTCTAGATTTTTAAAGCCTTTGTAAGTACCTGAAATATTATAAATTGTATAGTCGCTCACTTTGTGGTCTCGATAACCTGCCTTGACAGTGGAGCTTGAGTTTTGGTCATCATAACCACGAGTGAATTGTTGTTGGAAATTTACGCCCCAGTTTTGATAATTCCAGTATAAATTAGCAGTATGTTTCCAACGAATAATTGGGGCATCTCCAACATATGTGCCTAAACTACTAATCCATTCTCCATCTTTTTCATTTTGATATTTATATTTAATGACATAAGTTCCATCGATTCCAAAGCCAAATCGACCTGTTGCAGTCATTGGGGTTATATAATTTAGACTTACATCGACACCTGAAGTTTTTAAATCACCCATATTATCTTGAGTAGTAATGATATGGTTAAGTGTTCCATCTGGGTTGCGTACGAACTTGTCGGCATATTTTGTTGGATTGTTAAAAATGTCACTCTCAGGTAATGCAGCAATTTGATTTTCAACTTCAATATTAAAATAATCTAAGGTTAGAACTAAATTCTTAATTGGTTCTAGAACTAGACCAGCAGTAAATGATTTTGACTCTTCAGGATCGAGATCTTTATTTCCTCCATTTTTGCGATCAAATTGGGTTTCGCAATCACGACTGGCAACACCACCCGGTGGAAGAGTATCTCCTGGTTTTTTAGGAGGGCCATTTGGACACAGTACAGGGTCATTATAGTAAGCTGAAGTATTTGTTATAGAGTTAGGAGCATTTACTTCCCATAAAGTTGGTGCTCGGAATCCTGTACTATAAGAGGTACGGAACATTAATTGTTTAATTGGTTCCCAACGAAGTGCGAATTTAGGATTAAACGTATCGCCGAAATCACTATAATCATCGTAACGAGCAGCAAGTTGAGCTTCTAAAGTTTTATGTAAGGGAATATGCAGTTCAGTAAAGACTGCTTTAATATCTCTTTTTCCTTTATTCGTAGGTTCATTCGGATCAACTCCTGTACTTGGTGCTTGACTAGCCACTTCAGATACTACGTTTGAAGTCCATTCATCATGGCGATAGCTAGTTCCAATTGCAAAACCAACGTCACCGGCAGGTAATTTAAATATAGGTCGACTGGCGGTGAAATCAACAGTAGTTGAGTCAACGTCTGCTTTTAAATAAGCACCAGTTACACCTAGTGTATCCCATAAACCTGCATCTTCTGGTGCTTGCGGACCGAATGGGTTTAAAATACCATTATTTAAAGCCTCTTGAGTTTTGTTGTAGTTAAGATACCCACTGTTTAACCTATCTTCTGCTTCGCTATGAGCATAAGTAACTCCAGTATTAATATCCCAACCGAATGCTTCACCCTCTAGACCACCGAATACTCGATGTGACTCGTTAATACTAGAACTAACACGATTACCAGCTTGAGAACGAATATAAAGTTCAAGTGGACCGCTCACATTATTCATTCCAGGAGTAATACCATTACCTGGATAATATTTGCTATCAGGATTTAATGTTAAATCAAAGAAAACATCTGGAGCCACAGAGGTAGTAATTTCATTACGTGCATAGACGTATTCCGCTACAGCATTTAAATTATCATTGAGTTTAAAAGTAGCACGCCCTAGTGCTGAGATGTCTTCAGTTTTTGGAACAATTCCAATCACTGCCTGACTGTTGTAACGGCAGGATCCATTCTGTACGTAAACAAGCGGGTTACCTCCACAGCCTGTGGCTGCATATGGGTTTCCTTCGGCACCAGTTTCCTTGTCATAAAAATTAGCGGGAAAGCTACCGCTACTCCCTTTTGTAATACCTAGTTCTGGTATTAATCCTCCACGTTTACTAACTTTGCGATCTTTAGCCATAACGTCGTTACCATGTCGGTAATCGATGACACCAAAAATATTAAATCCATTTTCATCAAGATCACCATAACCACCAAATACGCTTAGATCTTGTGTATCACCTCCATTGTGCTCTGGTTGTGTCAAACCTCCACTGATGTTTAAACCAGTAAATTGTTTTTTTGTAATGAAGTTGATTACACCGCCAATCGCATCTGTACCGTAAATTGCTGATGCCCCATCTCGTAAGACCTCAATGCGATCTAACATAGCTAGCGGAATAATATTTAAGTTTGTGACACCGCTATCATAGGCATTTGCAGCTAATCGGCGACCATTAAGTAGGATTAAAGTTTTATTGGCACCAATTCCTCGAAGGTCTGCTGCTGAGCCTACGGTTCCACTTGCCCCTACATTTTGTGCTGTGACAAAACTTGATTGGTTTGCACTAATCTTTGCTAAGGCCTCTTCAGTTGTAGTCACCCCTTGTTTTAAAATTTCATCCACTTTTACGATAGTAATGGGTGAAGCACTTTGAGCTGCAACTCCCTTGATTGAAGAGCCTGTCACAGCAACTTTTACAACTTTGATGGGTTTATCATCATTGCTTGATTGTTCTGTTTCCGCTGCTTGTGCCATGGTAAGACACATCATGCTTAAACTAAGGGTACTTAATTTAAGTATTGTTTTGCCAATCTTGGGGGTTACCTGAGATCGAACATTGTATTTTTTTTTCATCGTGGATTTGATCCCTTTTTGTTGTAGTTAGCGATATTGCTGGAAAGTTTTTAAGCAAAGCAAGTGCCAACTATATATTTTTCTTTTTTTAGTTTATGCAAAATATTGATATATATTGATTTTATTATGTTTGTGGTGAGGATCTAGTGTTTTATCTCCCCCTAAAAAATTTTCCATTTGGTAAGTTTTTATATAGTGGCCAAAAGTTCCAAAATTATTTGTGCAAAAAGTAATCATTATTGGATTGTTCATGTATCGATTCGTATCTTTTGTATCTTTTTAGAACTTTTTTAAATGTAATTGTATAATGTAACATTTCTTTTGTTTTTTAATTTTTTAATATAAATTAATATTTTAAGTTGATGTTTCTTGTTTGATCTATAAAAAAAATATGAACTAGAATGAAACATTTATGACTTTTAATTGTGCATTATGGGCTAATAATGGATAAGTTATATAAATATAATATTTGGCAAAAACTTACTTTTATTTATATAGTCCCAGAAGTTTTAAGTGCCTAATTAAAATGTAAATTTTAAATATTTCTATATGAATTATTCTTGATCATAAAATATGGCATGAAATTCGCTTTATATTAGATAGTTACAGCTTTCTAATTTCATTATGAAATTTTCCATTCGATCAAATAAAAGATTGAATAGAAAGGTTAATAATTTACAAAGAAGAAAGTAGTCCATTGAGAAAGAACTTTTCTTATTCGGATTTAGATGTTACTCAAAAGGATAATATCTTTAAAAAATTAATTAAGTAGGTAGGAACTTGAAATTAAAAATTTTTAAGCTCGCCATTCTAAGTCTGGCTATTACATCAGTTTCTTGTGCTTTCGCCCAAACGCCTGCGCAACCAAACAAAATATTACACGTTGCCTATGAAGCCCCAGATGATGGTTTTGACATGGTTAAAACCACCAATTTTTATAGTGCTAGTATTGCGGAAACCATATTTGAGCCCTTACTCAAATATGATTATTTAGCTCGTCCCGTACAGTTAGTTCCATATACGGCTGAAAGCCTGCCTAAGGTGGAACAAGACGGTAAAGTTTATACATTTAAAATTAGGCCTGGTATTTATTTTACCAATGACCCTGCTTTTAAAGGTAAACGCCGTGAGCTGGTAGCTGAAGACTACGTCTATGCAGTTAAACGCATTTTAGATCCTGAAAATAGGGCACCTTCAGTTTCTTTTATTGAGGGTAAATTGTTAGGTGCCGATGCAGTTGTAGCTCAAGCAAAGAAAACGGGAAAGTTTAATTATGCTACCCCAATTGCTGGGGTCAAAGCACTTGATCGATATACTTTACAATTTACTTTGACTCGCCAAGATTTTAATTTTCCTTATATTCTTGCCTATATTACCTTTGGTGGCGTTGCTAAAGAGGTTGTTGACTATTACGGTGATCGTATCGGCATGCATCCAGTTGGTACCGGACCTTACATGCTAAGTAAATATGTTCCAAGAAGTAAGGTCGAGTTAGTTGCCAATCCTGATTATCGAGGTTTTGTCTGGAGTTTTAAGTCAACAGGAACACCTTGGGATAACCAGCTTATTAAAGAAATGAGCGGTAAGAAAATGCCCCAAATTGGTAAGGTTGTAGTCAGTATTATTGAAGAACAACAGTCACGATGGTTAGCTTTTCAGTCTGGTCAATTAGATTTTGACAGACTTACAGCAGATGCAGTTCCTCAAGCTTTAGATGGAAATCAACTTAAGACTTCTTTTCAGAAAAGGGGAATTAAGCACTTCCCATATAAGGAACCCGAAATGACCTATACGATGATGAACATGCGGGATCCGGTCATTGGCGGTTTTAGCCCAGAAAAGATTGCGCTTCGTAGAGCAATTACGTTGGCATATAATCAAAAAGAAAGTATAAGACTGGTTTACAAAGGCCAAGCTGTTAGAGCAGAAATGTTCATACCTGAAGGTGTAAATGGATATAACCCCAAGTACAGAAGTAGCGTAGGGTACAATCCATTATTGGCAAATAAATTACTTGATTATTATGGTTATAAAAAAGGGACTGATGGCTATCGAAATTTGCCAAATGGAAAACCTTTAGTTTTAAAAATTAATAATGAAAATAGCTCATCTTCAGTTATTCTTTCTGAATTATGGAAAAAAAATCTAGACGCGATTGGGATTCGTGCTGAATTCAAAGTGAGTAATTTTGCAGATAACTTAAAAGCCGCAACTCAATGTAAATATATGATTTGGGGCGGCGCATGGATTGCTGACTATCCTGAGGGAGATAATTTTGCACAATTACTGTATGGACCAAATGCTGGTCAGGGAAACCATGCTTGTTACCAGTCTAAAACATACGATGCTCTTTATAGTCAAGCCACTCATTTACCACCCCAACAACGTCTACCATATTACGAAAAGCTTAATCGCCAGATTGAAGCTGATAATCCTTGGATTATTCATGTAACTCGAATTCGTAACTGGTTGATACGGCCACAAGTTCAAGGTTTTAAACCCCACCCAATGATGAATACGAACTGGCAATATCTTGATATTACCCCTGTTAAAAAATAATTTTAGATAAAGATAAATATGACTGAAAATTTAATAAAACAGCTCAAGCATTGTGGTGTCAGTTTTTTACTTGCTAGCATAGCATTAACTGGTTCTACAGCTCTATGTGCTAAAAGCCCAGCCGATCCCAATAAAGTTCTACGTTATGTATTCCCGACAGCAGAAACAGGTTTTGACCCAGCTTATATTCATGATCTATATTCGGCACATGTAACCACTTCAATATTTGAAACTTTATATACCTATGATTATTTAGCAAGGCCAGCAAAACTCGTTCCGAAGATAGCCACAGCGATGCCAGAAGTCAGTGCCGATGGTCTGACCTATACCATTCACATAAAAAAGGGTATTTATTTTACACAGGACCCTGTTTTTAAAGGTAAACCACGAGAATTAACAGCCAATGATTATGCTTATTCTTTTAAGCGTTTATTGGACCCGAATTTACGTTCTCCAAATAGCTGGTTGCTAGAGAACAAAATTGAAGGTATGGATGCATTAATAAACGCATCCAATAAAACTGGAAAATTTAACTATGACGAAAAGGTAATTGGTTTACAAACACCAGATAGATATACCTTGGTGATTCGTTTAGTTAAGCCAGATTATAACTTTCCTTTGTTACTAGCACATGACCCTACAGGTGCAGTGGCACGTGAAGTCATCGAAAAATATAAAGATAAAGCAGGTTATGTAATGGGCCATCCTGTAGGGACGGGACCTTATGTGCTCAGTAAATGGGTGCCAGCATCACGTATTGTTTTAAAAGCGAATCCTGATTTTCGTGGTTTTACTTGGAACTTTGCTGCCAGTAGCCCTGAGGACGAAGCAATTGTAAAACGCCTTAAAGGTAAAAAAATGCCTCAAATAGGCACAATTGATATTCAGGTTATGGAAGAAAATCAATCGCGATGGCTGGCATTTCAGCGTGGTGAAATTGATATATTTCAGCTTGAAGGTCAACTGGTCGCAAAAGCAATTAAAGACGGTAAATTAAGACCTGAACTTGCTAAAGAAGGTGTGCAGCTATCTCGTATTGTTGATCCTGAAATTAGCTATATCTATTGGAATCTTAAGAATCCGGTGGTAGGCGGAATGAGTAAAGAAAAGATTGCTTTACGCCGTGCAATAGCAATGTCTCGTTCAATAGACCAAGAAATTAAATTAGTAAGAAATGATGATGCTCAGCGTTTGGATTTTCCAGTTCCACCAGGGGTAGTGGGTAATGATCCACAGTATAGAAGTAGCACGCCATATTCCGTGAAAGCAGCAAATTTACTATTAGATCGATATCACTATAAAAAAGATGCCTCAGGTTGGCGTACACAACCAAATGGCAAGCCTCTGGTCATTGAATATATGGCGCGCAGTGACAGCATTGGGCAGCAAAGTGCTGAACTTTGGAAAAAGAACTTTGATAGTTTAAATATTCGCATGGTCTTTAAACCCATGCTTTTTGCAGACCTCATTCGAGCGCAAAAACAATGTGAAGGTATGTTTGGTTCTTCTGCATGGATAGCAGATTATCCAGATGGGGATAATTTTATGCAGAATTTTTATGGACCCAATACGCATATGACGAACTGGTCTTGTGGTTCGACACCAGAGTTTGATCAGTTATATCGTCAGACACAACAAATGCAAGCAGGTCCTGAGAGAGATGCGCTTTATCGAAAAATGACACGTTTATTAGAAGTGTATATGCCTGTTCAGGTCTCTTATGCACGCTACCGAAATATGCTGGCTCAACCACAAATCATTGGGTATAAAAAGCATCCAATTTTACATGCTGAGTGGATGTATTTTGATATCGATAAACATACTAAATCTAATCATTAAATGAAAAAAAATTGGAGATATGATGAAAAATAATGCACTGAAAATGACAACTTTATGTATGTTGACCATAGGTATAAGTCAGTTTGCAACGGCAGAGACAACACGTCCTACCTTGCCATTACTTAAAGCACAACAGCTCCCAGCATGGTGTGATGCTAATTTAAAAAAGATTCAACAACAGATTACTATTTTTGAAAAAACGCCTGTTAAAGATAATGCTGCAGCGGCACCTCTATTGGCAAAATGGGATAAAATTTTTGCGCATTTTGAAGATTTCTCAGGTCCGATAAGTCTATATAGTAACGTAGACCCAGATGCAAAATTACGTAAGGCAGCGGAAGACTGTGAAATCAAAATTAATCAGTTTCACACTGATATATTTCAGAACCCGAAGCTATATAACTTAATTAAAAATACACAAACAACAGACCCAATTGACCAAAAATACCGCCAAGATATTCTAGATCAGTTTGAAGACACAGGTGTTCAACTTGAACCAGTAAAGCGTGCACGAATGAAGGCCATTCTGGATGAGTTGACCAAACTCGAACAAGAATATGCCCGTAACGTCCGTGATAATCCGGAGAAACTTGAGTTTACTCCTGAAGAAATGAAAGGCTTACCTCAAAGTTATATTTCAGCATTAAAGAAAAATACTAAAGGCAGTTATTTATTAGGGTTTGAATATCCTGAATATCGTCCATTTATGGAGTTGGCAGATAATGATGATGCTCGGAAAAGATATCAAATTGCCTTTACTCGACGTGGTACTGAGCAAAATTTAAAACTACTTAAACAAGCAATTGATTTGCGTTATGAGCTTGCTCAGTTATTTGGAAAAGCAAGTTATGCAGATTGGGTTTTAAAAGACCGTATGGCTAAAACGCCTGAGGCTGTAAATCAATTTTTAGCAGAAGTCCAAAAAACAGTAGCACCACTTGAACGTAAAGAAGTAGAAGAACTCCGTGAGTTTAAAGCACAAACCTTAAAAACGCCCTTAGAGAAAACCGAGATCACACGTTGGAGTGAAGCTTACTGGAGTGAAAAACTTCGTAAGAATAAATATCAGATTGACCAGGAAAAACTTCGTGATTATTTCCCCACTTTAGCTTCTCAAAAATGGTTATTTGCTATTTCAGCTGACCTTTATGGCATTGATTTTAAACCTGTCAAAGTTAAAGCATGGCAGGATGAAGTTGAATATTACGATGTAGTTGACAAAAAAACAGGAAAGCTTCTTGGCGGCTTATATATGGATAAATTTCCTCGTGAAGGGAAGTATGGCCATGCCGCCGTTTGGGGAGTATACGGTGGCAGCACTTTAACCAATCGATTACCAGTTTCAGCATTAGTCACCAATTTTAACCGTAAAGGTTTAAATAGTGACGAGCTTGAAACTTTTGTTCATGAGTTTGGCCACGCTTTACATGGCATTTTATCAAATACACGTTATGCCAGCCAGTCAGGAACATCCGTAGAACGTGATTTTGTAGAAGCGCCATCTCAAATGTATGAAGAATGGGCACGCCGTAAAGAGACTTTATCTAAAGTGGCCGATTATTGTGATCCAGCATGTCCACGTGTTGATGACGAACTAATTGCCCGTTTAAAAGCTGTACATAACTATGGTCGTGGCTTGCGCTATGCGCGTCAGACTCTTTATGCACAGTACGATATGTCATTGCATACTGCTGATGCCTTAAAAGTAAAACCTTTAGAAAATTGGCAAAAAATGGAAGCTGCTACAGCCTTAGGTTATGTACCAACAACAGAATTTCCTGGACAGTTTGGGCATTTGATGGGCGGTTATCAAGCAGGTTATTACGGCTATATGTGGTCTGAGGTTTTAGCTTTAGACATGCTTTCTGCCTATGGGGACAACCTTAATAATCCGCAAGTTGGACAGCGTTACCGTCAAACTATTTTGTCGCAAGGTAGCCAAAAGCCGGCAGCTGAATTAGTTAAAGATTTCCTTGGCCGTGAACCTGATAACAAAGCGTTCTTTAATGAAATTACCGGACAACGGGTTAAATAAGGAATTATCACTATGCTGGCATATGTTATTCGGCGTTTATGGCAGATGATTCCAACTATGTTGGGGGTAGTCTTACTTATTTTTATTCTTTTTAACTGGGTAGGGGGCGATCCTGCTTATATTTTAGCGGGCAAGATGTCTAATCCTGAGCAGATTGAAAACATTCGTAAGCAGCTAGGTGTCGATCAGCCTTATTACGTTCAGCTCTGGATTTTTATTAAGCAGATTCTCACTTTTGACTATGGGGCGAGTTGGAGTACTGGTGAACCTGTTTCTCAAATTATTTTAACCCGATTGGGACCATCGCTCACGCTTTTAATTCCACTGACTATTTTACAGACGGTTATTTCAATTATTTTGGCATTGGCTGTTGCAGCTGTACGTGGTTCTCTAACCGACCGTATGGTCATGATGTTATGTACCATCGGCATGTCGATCAGTATCCTAGTTTACATTATTGTTTTTCAATATGTTCTGGCGTATCAGCTAAGTTGGTTCCCTGTACAAGGTTGGAGCGATAGCTTTACTGATAATTTATTTAAGTTTGCCTTACTGCCGATTCTAATCATGCTGGTGGTGAGTATTGCACCGACTTTACGTTTATATCGTAGCTTTGTACTTGATGAAATTAATCAGGACTATGTTCGAACAGCACGTGCTAAAGGTGTAGGTGAAAGCCGAATCTTAGGCGTACATGTACTGCGGAACGCTTCAATTCCTATTATTACCGATGTGATGTCAACTTTACCTGCATTGCTCATAGGCGCATTTTTAATTGAACGTTTTTTTGGTATTCCCGGGATTGGTCGAGAGGTGATTATTGCAGTTGAGCGGAGTGATTTTCCTGTTATTAAAGCAATTACAGTTTACATTGCAGCTGCAACCATGATTTTTAACCTGATTGCCGATTTGGTCTACAAAGTGGTTGATCCACGTGTACAGTTGAAGTAGGTGGACTATGCTGAGCGTTTTATCAAAAAGAAAACAACAAACAAAAGCCGAAGCTCATTCATCTGGCCTGTGGAAACTTGCCATGCGTCGTCTTCGGGCCGACAAGATCGCGATGTCATCGCTAGTGATTGTATTGCTTTATTTTATTATCTTGGTTCTATCAATGACGGGTGTGATTGCATCCGACTGGAATAAAGAGGTTGCAGTAAGTTATGCACCACCTACATTTATAGGCGCAGATAAGACAACCGGTGCAGGGCAAAATGCAGCAGCGATTGAAGAAGAGTTACCGATAAATCCTGTTGATCCTTTAAAAGATGTAATTCACCAACTCAAGGCTGAAATTAAACAAGAAAAGAGTGCGGGAAGTGCAATTGATTATTATGGTGTAGTTGACCCTTTAGCTGATGATATGAAGGCCATTGATCAGCAACTTGGTGGACATTTACTTGATCAGCAAAGTGAACTTAAAAGCACACTTATATTTGGAGCTGATAAATGGGGACAAGACGTCCTTAAAAAGACCATTAAAGGTGCTGAAACATCAATTATTGTTGGGGTGATATCGGCTTTACTTGCAGTAGGGATTGGTACACTTTTAGGTGCAATTTCTGGATATTTTGGTGGTTGGGTTGATGACATTCTCAACTGGTTTTATAACATTTTTACTTCAATTCCCTATTTATTATTAGTGCTTGCTATTGCTGCCGTACTTCAACAAAAAGGCATTTTATCCATTGTTCTGATTTTAGGTTTAACGGGCTGGACGGGTGTTTATCGTTTAATTCGTGCCGAATATATGAAACATACTGCACGTGAGTACGTTCTTGCTGCTAAAGCAATTGGCGTTGGACACTTTCGCCGTATGTTCATTCATATTTTCCCTAATGTCAGCCATATCGCTTTGGTCCAAATGTCAATTTTGGTGGTGTCTTTCATTAAATCTGAGGTCATCTTGAGTTTCTTAGGTTTTGGTGTGCCAGTAGGCGTAGTGTCTTGGGGGAGCATGTTAAATGAAGCACAAAGTGAACTTCTTTTAGGTAAGTGGTGGCAGCTTGTCGCAGCCTCTGTCGCGATGGCTGTTTTGGTAACGGCATTTTCAATGTTTACTGATGCACTTCGTGATGCATTAGATCCAAAACTAAAATAAGAGGAAATCCTAATGTCAGAACATGAAAATAAGAGTGCGCCGTTGCTTCATGTTAAAAATTTACGAGTAAGTTTTAAAGGTGAAGATAAACAATATATTGAAACCGTAAAAGGAATTAGCTTTGATATTCCTGAGAATACAACAGTTGCTTTAGTAGGTGAGTCGGGTAGCGGCAAATCGGTTACTTCTTTGGCAACTATGGGATTACTGCCTGTAGGTCAGAGTAAAATTGATGAGCAAAGTAAAATTATATTTGAAGGCAAAGATTTACTGTGCTTATCTCGTACAGAGATGCGTAAAATTTGTGGCAAAGATATTGCGATGATTTTTCAGGAGCCGATGTCATCATTAAATCCTGTTTTTACGGTTGGCAATCAAATTGCAGAAGTGTTGTGTTTGCATATGGGATTGAGCCGTAAACAGGCCCGACAACGCGTTTTAGAGTTGCTTAAAGAAGTCGGTATTCCTTCACCTGAAACTAAAATTGACGCCTATCCAAATCAACTTTCGGGTGGTCAACAACAACGTGTCATGATCGCTATGGCGATTGCTTGTGAGCCTAAATTACTCATTGCCGATGAGCCAACCACTGCACTTGATGTCACGATCCAAAAACAGATTATTGATTTACTTGAGTCATTGCGTAAACGCCGTCAAATGTCGATGCTTTTTATTACTCACGATTTAGCATTGGTTGGTGAAATTGCAGATAAAGTTATTGTGATGCGTCATGGTGAGATTAGAGAGCAAGGCGCTGCTAAAGAAGTTCTTGAACAGCCTAAAGATGTATATACGAGAGCTTTGCTCTATTGCCGCCCACAAATGTCACAACGACCTTATCGTTTGCCTGTGACTAGCGATTTTATGCGTCAAGAAGACAACATTTTGGTCGAACAAAGTTTTGATGCTTCAGAAATTCCCGAGCGCAAACGTGGCTTAAATGGTGATGAGCAAATCATCTTGGAAGTAAAAGACCTGAAAAAAAGCTTTTATAGCCGTAAAGGTCTATTTGGCAAAGAAGAGTTTCAGGCCGTTAAAGGAGTTTCTTTTAAACTCGCTAAAGGAAAAACCTTAGGTTTAGTCGGTGAGTCAGGTTCAGGTAAAACGACTGTTGGGCTATTACTCATGCGCTTACATCAGGCATCTGGTGGGCAGGCTTTCATCGAAGGTAAAGATATTCTTTCATTAACTGAAAAAGAGTTTGCAAAATATCAGCGAAAGATTCAGATCATTTTTCAAAATCCCTATGCCTCTCTTAATCCACGTTTTACCATTGGACAGATATTATTAGAGCCTATGCAAATTCATGGTATTGGTAAAGATGATGCTGAGCGCAAACAAATTGCGCTTGGTTTACTTGATAGAGTGAATTTACCTGAACAAGCTTATTATCGATACCCGCATGAGTTTTCAGGTGGACAACGCCAACGTATTGCGATTGCACGCTGTTTAACGCTAAAGCCTGAAATTTTGATTTGTGATGAATCTGTTTCAGCGCTTGATGTTTCAGTCCAAGCGCAGGTACTTAACTTATTACAAGATTTACAAGATGAGTTTGGGCTGAGTTATATCTTTATTTCACATGACTTATCGGTTGTGAAGTATATCTCTGATCAGGTGATGGTCATGAATCATGGTGAAGTTGTGGAAATTGCCAATTCAGATGAGCTCTATGCACATCCTCAACATGATTACACTAAACGTCTATTGCAGGCGATTCCTCAAGGGATTCAACACATTTCATAAGCGTAAAGTTATGTCGTTAAGGGCACTTTCGAGTGCCTTTTTATTTGGTTTATTGCCTAAATGCTTATAAAATAACAGAAGTAAATATAGAGTATTTTATTCTTGCTATGTGTGCCAACTTTAAACCTTTAACTCTTGCTCAATTACAGCAACTTCAGTTGCCTGTGGTTGGCTTTAGCTATGCCGAAGAGGTTTATCCTGCGGGAACAATGCCACTATTATTCAAATCACCACAAGGTCTTGAATGGCGTGAAGTCATGTTCGGCTTGGTTCCAAAGTGGGCTGAAGATACCAACATAGCGAAACATACTTACAATGCCCGTCAAGAAACGATTTTCCAAAAACCGAGTTTTCAAGAAGCTGCTCTTAAATGTAAGTTTGGGGTAATTCCAGTGACCGAGTTTTATGAAAGTAAATATATAAATGATAAGCCGGAACGATGGGGTGTACGCCGTAAAGATGGGCAAGCTTTTTTCATTGCAGCGATTTATGAAATTTGCAAAATTAATGAGACGGTTATTCGTTCTGCAAGCATGTTAACTATGGATGCCATCGACCATCCCATGATGAAAGACTTTCACGAACCAGGCGATGTCAAAAGATCAGTGATTGTGATTCCACATGACCGACTAGAAGAGTGGTTAAGTTTAGAATCACCTGATATTTCCAGCTTTATCGAAGGCTTTCCGGTTGAAGAATTTGAATGTTCTCATGTGCCAAAAGAAAAAGTTATAAAACCGACACCACAGTTAAGCATGTTTGACTAATCTATCTAAAATAAGATGAGGTTATTGATATCAACTCTGAATCAATAACCTATACTATTTATTCAATATTTTTACTGAATGTTTGTACTTCAGAATCCTGAGCTAGATAACTCAATTCAATGGGTGAAATAACAAAAATTGTATTATCTGAGGTTTGCTTAAATACAAAACCATATTCAAAAGACTGGCTACTTTTGTTTGGTAACCAGAATAGATAAGGACACCCTGTATAACTACCATCCCAACCCATTTCTCTTGCTAAAGCTAAAGCTGTATCTGATTTTGCAATGATTTCTTTAAGAGATTCTTTATCTCTTGTTGAAACATCACCATCATCATCTGCAAATGTTTGTAGGAACTCATTTAAGGGCGTAAGTTCTTCCCAGTTACGTTCTATTGTCGAGAAATGATATCCATATAGCATCATGTGCGCTTTCTTCCATCTTGTTATTGTGTGATTGAACATAACAAGAAATACATGAAAAGGAAATGGATGAATCTGATTTAAGTTGTTTATTTTTCATAACTTATAGATTGTTTTTTGTACATAATAATGGTTTTTTTAACATCATCATTTTTCATATTAACTATATAGTGTGCACACAAAGTTTTGTTCATCTAATCATTAAGATAAATTACTTTTTTAGTAAATCAAACTGTTGGCGAATATTGAATTGTTCATAATTCACCTATAATAGAAATGAAACTATGTAGAGCATATTTATGTTTATAACAACTACACGTCCACAAGATACTTTGATTAATCAGCTTCTTCCAGTCTTGGAACAAGCGAGCCAGATTCTATTACAAGAATATCAAAATTATTCTGCGGGTTATGAGTTTACTATTCATGAAAAACAAGATGATTCACCTGTAACTCAAGCAGATTTAAAAGTGAATCTTTTCTTATTAAAGCACTTGGCAGAGATTACCCCAGACTTGCCTGTTTTGTCTGAAGAAAGCGATTATAGTGCTCGCCATGACTGGTCTACGTGTTGGATGTTAGATCCGCTTGACGGAACTAAAGAGTTTATTCATGAGCGTGATGAATTCACGATAAACCTAAGTTTGATTAAGGGTAAAGAGACAATCTTTTCAGTTATTGCTGTGCCATGTGAACAAGTCGTGTATTTAGGATATCTGCAAGATTTACCTTTTAAATATAGTTTCAGTCAAAAGCAGTGGTATCAATATCAGATAACTTCGCCTTCGCTAGATGCACCTATACAAATAGGACTTAGTCATGGCAGTAAAAATCCGAAATATCAAAAATTTATTCAACCTATCGAAAAAGAACATAATATTATTCGAAGAGAAGCTGGGAGTGCCTATAAATTTTGCATGATGTTGGAAGGTGAAATAGATATTTACCCGCGATTCCATCCAACTTCTGAATGGGACACAAGTTCTGGTCAAGGTCTATTAGAGAGTATAGGCGGTGGTTTACTTACTCTTGATGGAAAACCTTTTGAATATAACCAGAGACACACGGTTTTAAATAAGGGCTTTATCGCATTTCGTGATCAGGAAAGCAAAAAAATAGCATTTGAAGCATTAGCCCAATCAGGTGTTATAGATTGAGAGTTATGCCAGACATGTTATAGTGGCAAAGTATTGAAAAAAGATGACAAGATAACAATGGCACTCGATTTATTGCCTAAAAGTATGTTTGAAGCAATTGATTTATTGCCCGATGCTTCAACTCCCGTGACCTTATTTACGCGCCATTCTCTAAGAGAACTTGTGGATGGGCAGGGTTTAGCAGGATATGACCTCCAACTTACTCCTCAAGGGCGTGAGCTTGCGCAGGCATGGGGTAATTATTTAATTAAAAATACAGATCGTGTTATCCAGCATTGTATTTCAAGTCCAATACAACGTTGTGTCGATACGGCTGCGCTCATGATTGAAGGGGCTGATGATGTAAGTCCCGAATCTAATACGCATACTATTGAAATTATTGAGCAAGGACTATTGGTTGAACCCGGTAGCTTTGTACTAGATATACAGCAAGCTGCTCCTTATTTTAAAAAACAAGGCGCTTTGGGTTTTATTAATAGTTTTGTTAATAATGCATTACCTGGCATGAAACACCCCATTACTGGTGTTCTAGACGTGCTAGAGCTTATTTACCGTACTCATCCCAAAACTCAAGGTGGACTTAGTTTAGCTGTCAGCCATGACACTATTATTGCTGCGATTGTTGCGGTAATTTCTGGTGAAAATAAAATTAAGAAAGAAGATTGGCCTGAAATGATGGAAGGCTTATTTGTATGGTTTGAAGGTGAAGAGTTTCCAAATTGCAAATTAAAATGGATTTGGAGAGGTAAGGCCTATGAGCTGAATGTAGCCAAATTTAACACAGGGTTATAAGCTCAAAAACGATAGGTAATAAAAAAAGCCCTATTGGGCTTTTTTTACATGCTTCAATTAGTTAGCTAACGCTTTAACTTGAGCATTTAAACGGCTCTTATGACGAGCAGCTTTATTTTTGTGGATGATGCCTTTATCAGCCATACGGTCGATTACAGGAACAGCTTTTTTGTAAGCTTCTGTAGCAACAGCATGATCACCACCAGCAATTGCACTTAAAGTACGTTTGATGTATGTACGAACCATAGAACGCAAGCTTGCGTTGTGTTTACGTGCAGTAACGTTTTGACGCGCACGTTTTTTAGCTTGAGCAGAGTTTGCCACTCTTGCACTCCTTGAAAATAAGTTGGTCTGGGCGGGCTGTGGTCAATCCAGTAAACTGGTGCAACCATCACCAGCCCGTAAACAAGTGCCATATTGTGATGAATAGACACCGTGAAGTCAAGCCTTGAGAGCATTTTAAGCGGTTTTAGGGGCTGCTAAAACCGTAAGAAAAGGTTAAATTTGATACAAACTTAAAGAGGGTTGGATAAAAAATGACTATAAGTACGAAAAAAGCAATTTTGATAGGTGCTACAGGACTTGTGGGTTTAGCTCTTGTCGAACAGCTTGAGCAAACACCAGAATTTGAAGTGATTACTGTTGTGGTAAGAAAAGAATCACAACTACTTAATACATATAAAAAAGTTAATCAGCTGGTTATAGAAGATTTCTTAATGTTGAATGATGAAGATGTGAACGGTCATACTCATGCATTTAGCTGTTTGGGAACAACATTAAAAAATGCAGGCTCAAAACAGGCCTTTTACGCTGTTGATTATGAAATCAATGCTCATTTGGCAGATTTGGTACAAGATAAACATATTCATTTATTGTTAGTGAGTGCACTTGGTGCAAATGCCAATTCACCGTTTTTTTATAATAAAGTGAAAGGACAACTAGAAGATTATATTGAAAGTCTACAACTCGAGAAATTGTCTATCTTTAGACCATCTTTACTTATTGGTAAACGCAGTGACGTACGATTTATTGAAGATTTAGGGCAAAGTCTATTTAAGTTTATTGAGAATAAATTACAAAAACCATTCAAATATAAACCTGTAACTGCGGAGCAATTGGCTCATACGATGGTCGTAGCGGCGCTAACGCAAATTGAAGCCTTTAAACGATATGATAATCTGAGCATACAGAAAACTCGATAAGGGAGAATAAAAGTGTCGACAGTGCCATTTGTAACATGTGATTTATTAGATGATAACCCTGAAAAAGAATTACAGGTTGTAATTCCTTCAATGGATGGAAAGTTCTTTCAAAGCTATGGTGCACGTAAAACTTTTGGGGGTCAGGTTGTAACAGTAAAGTGCTTTGAAGATAACTCACGTGTAAAAGAGTTATTGGCAACAGATGGTACAGATAAAGTATTAGTGGTAGATGGCGGTGCATCTATGCGCTGTGCACTCATGGGTGATTTGATTGCTGAGTCAGCAGTTAAAAATAACTGGAATGGTGTCGTGATTTACGGTTGTGTACGAGATGTAGATGCGCTTGCAACTTTGGATTTAGGCGTACATGCATTGGCTGCAATTCCGCAAAAAAGTAATCGTAAAGGCATTGGTGAAGTAGATATTAATTTGTATTTTGGTGGTGTCACAATTCAATCAGGTGATTTTATCTATGCTGATAATAATGGAATTGTGATTGCAAAAGAAAAATTAGTCTAATTCTCTAATATAAAGGAACGCATGATGGTGATTCATCAAATTAAAGTACTTCAAGCAGTTGTATCTGCAATTGCTGAAGGCGGTAGGGGCGTAACAGGCACTGCTTTTCCTCAGCAACCTGTAAAAGCTTTGAAACTATATGAATTTGAAGGTTCACCATTTTGCCGCCGCGTTCGTGAAGTGATTACACTTTTGAATCTGGATGTCGAAATTTATCCATGTCCTAAAGGCGGAACAAAGTATCGTTCAGTTGTAAAAGAAAAAGGCGGGAAATTACAATTTCCTTTTTTAATTGATGAAAATACTGGTGATGAGCTATATGAATCACAAGATATTATTCATCATTTATTTAAACACTACGGTAAGACTGGAAAGACACCTCAGAAATTTTCGAGTTACCCGAACATGCCGTATGTGGCATTTGCAGGGACCATATTAAATGGTGCTCGTGGAGTTTGGATAAATAAAAAAATTGTTGATAGAGCTGCGCCTGAGCAAAAACTTGAGTTATGGAGTTTTGAGGCAAGTCCTTATTCAAGAGTCGTAAGAGGTTTGCTCTGTGAACTTGAGCTTCCATATATTTTGCATAATGTGGCAAAAGAAAGATGGCAAGATCAGGGTCCAGCTATTCTTCGTTTAAAACCGGGTAAATATGTACCTTTAAAAGGTGGAAAAAGAGAAAAAATATTGCCTGTCATGCAAGGTAAAATGCAGGTCCCTTATTTGGTAGATCCAAATACTGGAGTGAAGATGTTTGAGTCTGCTCAAATCGTAAAATATTTAGAGAAACAATATGCTCGTTGATTAATTAAGATAACGTCTCGGAGTTTAATACAATTTACTTAGGCTCTGAGAAAGATCTGATTTTATAAGAGTATGTATGAAAAGAATATGAATATGCTAAATTAATAAAGATAAATACCTAAATAAGGCATATTTTATGGAATGTATGAGAATTCAGCCTGTAACGAGCGCTCCTGGTGAAAATGCATTATTTATTGTATTGGGACTGGCTCAAGGTGATTCTGTAATAGAAAAAGTAAAAGATTTTGCGGCTAATTTTTCAGCGCTAACCAGAAGTCTGTCTAATCGTTACCCAGAAAGTAAATTTAATGCGACGTTGGGTTTTAGTTCAAATGCATGGGATATTTTATTCCCAGAGCAAGCGAAGCCTCAAGAGTTACAACCATTTCAAGAAATTAGAGGCCCGAAATATACGGCTGTCTCAACTCCAGGTGATTTATTTTTTCATATTCGTGCCGATCGTCAGGCTTTATGTTACGAGCTGGGCAATATAATTAATCAACAGCTTGGTAAAGTAACGTATCCAATTGATGAAGTTCATGGTTTTCGTTATTTTGACGGACGTGCAATTATTGGCTTTGTTGATGGGACTGAAAACCCAGAACCCGTTATTGCAGCGCAGTGGGCATTAGTAGGTAATGAAGATCCTGATTTTGTCGGGGGAAGCTATGCTTTTATTCAAAAATATACACATGACATGGAAAAATGGCGTTCATTAACCGATGAAGAGCAAGAAAAAGTCATTGGGCGCAAAAAGTTCAATGATGTTGAACTCGGTGATGATGAAAAGCCTTTAACTGCTCATAATGTTGTAAGTAAAGCTCATGATGCAGAAGGCAATGAGCTTAAAATTATGCGAGCTAATATGCCTTTTTCAAATCCTTCTAGAAATGAATATGGCACATTCTTTATTGGTTACTCGCGTAAATTTAGTACAACCCGACAAATGCTTGAAAACATGTTTTTAGGTAATGAGGATGGTAATCTTGATCGGTTGCTTGACTTTAGTACTGCTCAGACTGGTACCTTGTTTTTTGTACCAACTGTCGATTTTCTCGATGATTTAGGCGATGAATAGTCGTTAAATTAGAAGGATTAAGTCATGGAAGTAGTTAGATTGCTTCCATGACATAAATTTAAAATTAATATGATGTGATGAAATGTTTAAGAAGATAACTCAGCTTTTTCAAGGCTCAAAAGAAACGCCAGAACAACTTTACTTACAAGAGAATCAATTAAAATTTGATTCTGAACGAAGACCTATCATTAACGATGTAGTAATCAATGAGAAATGGTCGGAACATCTTGAGTATTTCTCAAACCGCAAATTACAAAATTTTGATAATCTTCAGAAGTTGTTCCTCATTACTCCACAAATTAATGAAAAAATTGATCTGGAAATCGCAACCCAACGTTATGTAGAAAGATTAGGAAATACACAAGAAAAGCTACTTCAGCTTAAAGCGATTATACAAATATTAAATCAATATTACGTTTTGTTTTTGCGTGATAAATAATCATAGTTAATTGATTAAAAAATATAAAAAGTAGGGTTAACTAGTAGTTTGATTTTCAAAAAAATAACTCAATTCACTAAAAACATCATGCTACTATTAGGCCTATATCTTCTTAGCTGATAAAAGCCATATACATGTTTCAACAAGAAATCTCTCAATTGAATTTACAACAGCTCAAGGCCGGTGAAAAGCGTTGGGTGGGGTCGTTATTAGGTTCATCTGCTGCATTACTATTTAAGGAAATTGCTGTTCAGCATTCGTCTTTACTTGTTGTGGTTGCAAGAAATAACCAGCATGTAGCTCAATTAGAAAGTGAACTTGAATTTTATGGCATAAAACCAACAATTTTTCCTGATTGGGAAATCTTACCGTATGATCGTTTGTCACCTCATCAAGATATTGTCTCAGAACGCCTCGCAATTTTATCTAATATGCCTCAGAAGGGTGTATTGCTCCTTTCAGCAAGCACTTTAGCCCAAAGAGTTGCACCATATTCATGGGTTTTAGGTGAGCATTTTGATATTCGTGTAGGTCAAAAATTTGATTTAGAGCAACAGAAATTACGTTTGGTACAAGCCGGTTATCATTTGGTAGATACTGTTTATGACCACGGTGAGTTTGCTGTCCGTGGCAGTATTATGGATATTTTTGCGTCAGGACAAGAAGCACCTATCCGTATTGATCTGTTTGATGATGAAATTGATACGTTAAAATTCTTTGATCCAGAAACTCAAAGAACGACTACAGCTTTAAAAAGTTTTACAGTTTTACCTGCAAAAGAATTCCCGTTAAAAGAAGCTCGCTCAATTTTTAGAGATCGATATTCTGAACTTTTTCCTACTGCTAATCCTAAGAAAAACCCGATTTATCAAGATGTCTTAGAGGGAATTGCTTCACCAGGAATTGAATTTTATTTACCATTATTTTTTGATAAAGCACAAATGCAATCGCAAAGCACACTTACAACGTACTTACCAAAGAATTGCATTGTAATTACAACTACTGATTTGGATACCGATTTAACTAATTTTTGGAAAGAAGTTTTCCGTCGCTACGAAGACAGACGTCATAATGTAGATCAGCCAATTCTTCCTCCTGAAGAACTATTTATTGCTCCAAACCATTTGCTCAGTGCTTTAAACCAGTTTCCTCGTATGCTTGTAAGTGCCGAATTGGTTGAAGAAAAAGCTGGCGCATTAAATCTTAAGGCAGAACAGCCGCCAAAATTAGCAGTCGATCCGAAAAAGGAAAAACCGTTTACCGTCGTTAAAAAATATATTGATGAAGCAAATCATCCCGTTTTATTGGTTGCAGAAAGTGCAGGCCGACGTGAAAGCTTAAGAGATGGTTTACGTGCTAGTCTGGGAGATATCCCTAGTGTAGACAGTTTTGAACAATTTCAAACGAGTCAGTTTGCGATTGCTATTACAAATGCACCGCTCGACCGTGGCTTACTTTTAACAGACCAATTAACTGTTATTTCAGAAAATCAGTTATATGAACATCGGGTAGTTCAGCGTCGTCGTAAACGTCAGCAAGAAGTTTCAGAAGAGTTTTTAATTCGCAGTTTGACTGAACTCAGTATTGATGCCCCAGTTGTTCATATTGATCATGGTGTGGGACGTTATGCAGGATTAGTTACTTTAGCAATTGAAGGGCAAGATTATGAATTCTTGCAACTCAATTATGCTGAAGGGGCAAAAGTTTATGTTCCTGTGACTAATTTACATCTGATCAGTCGCTATAGTGGTGGAGATCCAGATTTAGCGCCACTTCATAAAATTGGTAGTGATGCATGGAGTAAAGCTAAACGCAAAGCTTTAGAGCAAATTCATGATGTTGCAGCCGAATTATTACATATACAAGCACGTCGTCAGTCAAAACCTGGTTTTGGTTTCGAACTCGATCAATCGCTTTATATGCAATTTACCAGTGGATTTGCCTACGAAGAAACACTCGATCAGGCGAATGCTATTGAAGCGACGCTTCACGATATGCAGCAAGCTAGACCTATGGATCGACTTGTTTGTGGTGATGTTGGTTTTGGTAAAACTGAAGTGGCAATGCGAGCCGCGTTTGTTGCTGTACAAAATGGCAAGCAGGTTGCTGTTTTAGTACCTACGACTTTACTTGCACAACAACATTATGAGTCTTTTAAAGATCGTTTTGCTGATTGGCCTGTGCGTATAGAAGTGCTATCACGCTTTGGCTCAAGTAAAACCCATACAAAAAATATTGAAGATTTAATTGCTGGTAAGGTCGATATTGTGGTGGGAACACATAAACTTTTACAAGAAAATGTGCAATTTAAAGATTTGGGCCTAATGGTTGTCGATGAAGAACATCGATTTGGTGTACGTGATAAAGAGCGTATCAAAGCGTTACGAGCAGATGTAGACATGTTGACGCTTACAGCAACACCAATCCCGCGAACTTTAAATATGGCTTTTTCGGGAATGCGTGATCTATCTATCATTGCTACACCGCCAGCCCGTCGTTTAGCTGTTAAAACCTTTGTGCAAGAGCATACAGAAGCCTCTGTGAAAGAGGCGATTTTGCGTGAGTTACTACGTGGTGGCCAAGTATATTTCTTACACAATGAAGTCGATACGATTGAAAGAGCTGCTGAAAACATCCGTGTTCTTGTACCGGAAGCTCGTGTGGCCGTTGCACATGGGCAAATGAGAGAAAGAGAGCTCGAACAAGTGATGCAGCAGTTCTATCACAAAGAGTTTAATGTATTGGTATGCTCAACCATTATTGAAACTGGAATTGATGTTCCAAATGCCAATACAATTTTGATAGAAAGGGCTGACAAACTCGGTTTGGCTCAATTACATCAATTACGTGGACGTGTAGGGCGTTCACATCACCAAGCGTATGCTTATTTGTTAGTTCCTTCTATAAAGCACTTGAAGGGTGATGCAGAAAAACGTTTGGATGCAATCCAACGTGCCTCTACTCTCGGTGCTGGCTTTATGTTAGCTACAGAGGATTTAGAAATTCGTGGTGCTGGTGAGCTTTTAGGTGAACAACAAAGCGGTTCAATGCAGGCAATTGGATATAGTTTGTATATGGAAATGCTTGAAAAAGCCACTAAGGCGATCCAGCAAGGAAAAACACCGAATTTTGATGCGCCTTTATCGCTGACTGCGGAAATTAATTTACATATTCCGGCACTGATTCCAGATGAGTATTTAGGGGATGTGCATCAGCGTTTATTGTTCTATAAACGTATTAGTAATACAGATACACAAGAAAAACTCGATAATATCCGTATGGAACTTATTGATCGTTTTGGGGTTCCGCCGCAATCGGTTAAACATTTGTTTACTGTCCATCAGATTCGCTTGAAAGCAGAGCAGCTGGGTATCACAAAAATCGATATTAATACTCAAGGTGGTAATATTGAATTCTCACCTGATACACCTGTTCAAGCGATTAGCATTATTCAGCTGATGCAGAAGCATCCGACCTATTATCGTATGGAAGGCGGACAGCGTTTAAAAGTTATGGTTCAGTTAGAAGAACAGGAAAAACGCATTCAATTTATTAATGATTTATTAGCTAAATTATTAAATGAATTACATGCTTAAATAGTGTTTCAAAGTGATTTTAATCTCATACAAATTTTTTAAAAGCTGATATCAGAATTTTATGCACGATTTCTCGGATCACAGGAGGAATAAGTGCATAAAATCATTGTTATTTGTAATCAAACCAGCCACTAGCAATACTCACATCAAAACTGATGTGATAGTATTAGCCATTATTGTTTATTGTCATTTATAAAAGATATGTTTAGTTTGCATCCACAACTTGCTCAAGATACTTTTTTTGTAGGCGATTTTCCGCTTTCAACATGTCGTTTAATGAATGATATGCAATTCCCGTGGTTGATTTTAATCCCTCGTGTACCGGGAATCACAGAATTATATGAATTGAGCCAAGCTGATCAAGAACAGTTTTTACGTGAATCAAGTTGGTTATCTAGCCAGCTAGCTCGAGTATTCCGTGCTGATAAAATGAATGTTGCAGCTCTAGGTAACATGGTACCTCAGTTGCATTTCCATCATGTTGTACGTTATCAAAATGATGTTGCATGGCCTAAGCCAGTTTGGGGAACACCTGCAGTTCCATATACAAATGATGTACTGGCTCATATGCGTCAAACCCTTATGCTTGCTTTACGTGGTCAAGGTGATATGCCTTTTGATTGGCGCATGGATTAAATCAATGCAATGCCACATTTATATGAATGTGGCTACATTGAGGTGTGGAGGACAGGGTGCAATTAGAGAGGTTTATCGATAGAGAGCCTAAGCAGTTTGCATATTTTCATCGTTTGATGGGATATTCAATTCTGTCCTTAATTTTAGTGATCTATGCTTTTACCTCACCTAATACAAATTATCAGATCTACGTTCCTCCTTTATTTCTCTTTTTACTTTTTATCAGTTCGAAGTTAGAACATTGGCTTCAATACCAATTTGATAAGAAAACTCAAAAAAGTGTCTTTTTTGCAATTGATGCAATTGTTGTAGCGGTTACCTTGGCAGGGCTGCATCTTAATTTAGTCCCTACATTTATTGCAGTATTTGCATTATTTTATTCTGCAATTAATAGTCGTATTTCTTTCGCAGTCATTTGTTTGACGAGTCTGCTAGGCGCGATTGTCTTTTATTTAAGTACTTTTTTCCTTTTTGGTTTTTATACATATTTTGAACCTACTAGCCAAGAGTTAACTGTAATTACACTCTTGGGTTTGGTCATGTTTATTACCATTGGAAATTACTACCAACATCGTTGGGTTAAAAAAATCAGTCAGCAGCGTCAACATTATTATGATCAAATGACCCGCTATATTGCTTTTGCTAATCAGTTAAGCCGTTATGCGCCACTACAGTTGTGGCAATCTATCATGCGCGGTGAGGCGGAGGCAAAAATTGAATATAAACGAAAAAAAATGACTGTATTTTTTTCGGATATTCAGGGTTTTACAGAGTTATCAGAAACTTTAATCCCTGATGATTTGGCATTTTTGCTTAATGACTATCTAAGCCATATGACGGAAATTGCCAAGCAGTATGAAGCTACTGTTGACAAATTTATGGGGGATGCCATCCTCATATTTTTTGGTGATCCGAATTCTCAAGGGGTAGAACAAGATGCAAAAGCCTGTGTAGAAATGGCAATCACTATGCGTCAGCAAATGAAATTACTGCGTGAGCGTTGGAAAAAAATGGGCTACTCAGCCTTACATATTCGCATGGGAATTAGTACTGGTTACTGCCACGTAGGGAATTATGGGGCAACACATCGTATGGCTTATACTATTGTAGGTCGTGATGTGAATTTAGCTGCTCGTTTACAATATGCTGCTGAAATTGATGAAATTTTAATTTCAGATGATACTTATCAATTAATTAAAAGTGATTTTCTTTGTGCTCCAAAAACCCCAATTTACTTAAAAGGTATTCAAGGGGCTGTGAAGACATGGCAAGTAATGGAGAAATACACAGGGAATAAGTCAGATCATCAGCAATGGTTCGACTATGAATATAAAGGCTTCCATTTAGTCCTTAATTTAGAAGAAGTACAAAACTATGAGTACCCTGAATTAGTAGAAGTGCTTGAGAAAATGATTCAACGACTTAAAGTTCAACAAACTTTAATTAATACTCAAGGTATTGCACATTTGAGACTTGAAGATGAAGTTAAGCCTATTGAAATTGATCAACAAGATCAGGTTTAAAGCTTAAAACATGAAGAAAAAAAAGCTGCTTTTAAAAGCAGCTTTTTTATTTTTAATGACTTTCGGAAGCGTGATTGATTGTATATTTAGGAATCTCAATTTCTAAATCTTCATCAACAATCTTCACTTGGCAAGAGAGACGAGAATCTGGTTCAAGACCCCAAGCGCGATCTAAAAGATCTGCTTCAACATCATCCATTTCTTCTAGGCTGTCAAAACCCTTGCGAACGACTACGTGACAAGTTGTACATGCACACGACATGTCACAAGCGTGTTCAATTTTAATTCCTCGATCAAGCAAACTTTGACAAAGATTTGCATTTTGTTCAACTTCAAATTCTGCACCTTCAGGACAGAACTGAGCATGAGGAAGTACTTTAATACGGGGCATATTGATCACCTATACCTTTAGTTTGAATTTGACCAATCTTCAAGTTTTGTACCTTTTAAGGCGTGGTCAATATGTCGATTCATACGTAGTGCGGCAAAAGCATCACTATGTACTTTAAGTTGTTCTACAGCTTTTTCAATTGCTTGAATATCATTGCCTTCAAGCTGAACTTTTAGCAAATTTTCAGCAGTTTTAAGTGCTTCAAGCTGCTCATCATTAAGCAAATCAGCATCAACTTTGAGAGCTTGTTCTAATGCTTCAAGTTCACGTTGGGCTTCAACTTTGGTTTCTTTTAAATGGCGTAGATTTTTATCTTCTTCCGCGTGTTGGAAACCTTCAATTAATAAGCGCTCAGTATCAAATTCTGATAAGCCATAAGATGGTTTAATATCAATTTGAGCCTGTACACCCGAAGTTGTTTCACGAGCTGAAACAGTGAGTAGACCATCTGCATCTACCTGGAAGGTAACTTCAATACGTGCTTGACCAGCAGTCATTGGTGGAATGCCGTGAAGGACAAATTTTCCTAATGAACGACAATGTTCTACCAAATCTCGTTCACCTTGAACCACATGAATAAGCATGGCAGTTTGACCATCTTGATAAGTTGTGAATTCTTGACGACGAGCAACTGGAATAGCAGTATTACGTGAAATAAGGCGCTCTACTAATCCACCCATGGTTTCTAGACCAAGTGAAAGAGGAGTCACGTCTAAAAGTAATGAACCGTCTTGACTGTTTCCAATTAATTGGTTGGCAGTAATCGAAGCACCAATTGCAACCACTTCATCAGGGTTGATCGTGCAAAGTGGTTCTTGATTAAATACATTCCGAACTGCTTGCTGAACAGCATACGAACGGGTAGAGCCACCCACTAAAACAACATTTTGAATATCTGATAATTCAAGTTTTGCATCACGCAAAACACGCTTACAAACACTGATTGTTTTATCTAAAGCAACTTGAATAATACTTTCAAAAGTTGGACGATCAAGTGTTAATACATTTTCAAGTAGTTTTAATTGAACTGATTCTTGAGTAGATAATTGTTCTTTAGCTTGACGAGCAGCAACAATAAATACTGCATAGGCTTCATCGCTCAAAGTATCAATATCTAACTGCTTTTTAGCCCATTTAACAATGAGACGATCTAAATCATCACCACCTAGAGCAGTGTGGCCACCTGTAGCTAATACTTCAAAGACACCTTGTGAGAAACGCAAGATTGATACGTCAAAAGTACCACCACCTAAATCATAAATTACGTAGTTATGATCTGTAGCTAAATTAGTTTCTTGGTCTAAACCATAAGCCACAGCAGCAGCGGTTGGCTCATTTAATAAACGTAGTACATTCAAACCAGCAAGTTGTGCTGCATCACGAGTTGCTTGTCGCTGAGCTTCATCAAAATAGGCTGGAACAGTAATAACTGCACCATTTACTGGATTTTGTAGGCTAGTTTCAGCACGATCTTTTAATTGTTTTAAAATTTCAGCAGAAATTTCAACAGGGGTTTTACGACCAGCACGGGTTTCAAAAGCTGGCATCTCATTTTCAGAACCCATTAATTCATACGGATGCTGAAATTTGATATCTGCTTTTGAACGACCCATAAAGCGTTTTACAGAAACAATTGTATTTTTCGGGTCGGCAATAAGGAAAGGCTTTGCTTCTTCACCATAGTGAGTTGCATCATTTCCATAGTGCACAATAGAAGGAAGGAGTCTTCTTTCTTTTTCATCATTGAGTACTTTAGGCTTGCCTGATAACACTGTCGCAACTAAGGAGTGTGTAGTTCCTAGGTCGATACCAATCGCAATGCGGTGTTGGTGAGGGGCACTGGATTGACCCGGTTCAGCAATTTGCAAAAGTGCCATGAGTTAAATCCCTTGAATATAAATTGGAAAAAGCAAAATTAAAAATCGTCGTCTAAATCAAAGTTTTCTTCGTCATCCAACATTTGATCTTCTGCTTTTTCAATATCATTAAGAACGCGCTGAAAGAACCGTAATTTACGTACAGTATCGCGAGCTTCACCCCAGTCTTCATCTGAGTAATCAATTTTAAATTCGCGAACTAAACTTTCTATCCATTGAAACACTTCTTGTTTAAGAGTGCTTAGATGTTCTGGGGAGGTTGCTTCATCCAGTTGCTCACGAAGTTCCAAAGCTGATTGTAAGAACTCAAAATCGCTAATAGATTGATCAAGGTGATGATCTTGCTTTTTTAATGCTAAAAGATAAGCTGCGCGGCTATCTACTTGCGATAATGTTTTAAAAGCTTGATTGATTTCACTTGATTTGATCAATGCCTGATTTTTATCTTCTGCTTTATCTGGATGATATTGCTGCTGCAAATTCAAGAAACTAGATTTTAAGCTCGCCAAATCGATATCGAGTTCTACGGGTAAATTGAACAACTCAAAATGATTCATTAGAAAGGAGGTCCACGTTAATTAAATACATTAAAACAGTGCTAAAAAGACACTGTTTTAATGAGAGATGGAAGGAGATGGGTTATACAGTGAAAGACTCACCACAACCACATTCGCCTTTTTTATTGGGGTTGTTAAATTCGAACCCTTCATTAAGGCCATTTTTGACGTAGTCCATTTCTAAGCCTTCTAAATAGACATGACTTTTTGGATCTACAAATACCTTAACGCCAAATTGTTCGAAAACTTCGTCATGTTCATCGACAGAGTCAACAAATTCAAGAACGTAAGCCAACCCAGAACAGCCAGAAGTTTTCACACCCACGCGAATGCCTTCACCCTTACCTCGGTTTTTGAGGTAATTGCTAATATGAGTCGCAGCATTTTCAGTTAAATGAATCATGAAAACTCCAACGTTTACAGTAATAACAAATTAAGCTTTTGATTTTTTAGTGCGGTAATCTTCAATCGCAGCTTTAATCGCATCTTCAGCTAGTACAGAGCAGTGAACTTTTACTGGAGGAAGAGCAAGCTCAGTTGCGATATCAATATTCTTGATTGCTTGAGCTTCATCAAGAGTTTTACCTTTTAACCACTCAGTTACAAGTGAGCTAGAAGCAATTGCTGAACCACAGCCATAAGTTTTAAAGCGTGCTTCTTCAATCACACCGCTATCGTTTACTTGAATTTGTAAACGCATCACGTCGCCACATGCTGGTGCACCCACCATGCCTGTACCTACATTTTCAGAGTTTTTGTCTAAAACACCAACATTACGAGGGTTTTCGTAATGATCAATTACCTTTTCGCTATAAGCCATTTCGCTTCTCCAAACCTCGGGGTCAGCCTAATATTAATATGAGGGTAAAAACACTGATTTCAATGAATTAGTGTTCAGCCCATTCAACTGTAGAAAGATCGATACCTTCTTTGTACATATCCCAAAGCGGAGAAAGTTCACGTAATTTCTCAACAGCGGCTTTGGTAATTGTAAGCACATGGTCAATATCTTCTTCAGTTGTGTATTTACCAAAACTGAAGCGGATAGAGCTGTGTGCTAGCTCATCAGATAAACCTAATGCGCGAAGAACGTATGAAGGCTCTAAAGTTGCAGAAGTACAAGCAGAACCACTTGATACGGCAGCATCTTTGAGCGACATCATTAAAGATTCACCTTCAACAAAGTTAAAGCTGACATTTAAATAGTTAGCAACGTTTTGAGTTGGATGGCCATTTAAGAAAACTTGTTCAAGATCTTGTAAACCATTCCAAAGCTTGTCGCGAAGCTTGCGAATACGCTCTTGTTCTGCTTGCATTCTTTTGCCAGCAATTTCAAAAGCTTCACCCATACCTACAATTTGATGAGTCGCTAAAGTACCAGAACGCATACCACGCTCATGACCACCGCCATGAATTTGTGCTTTTAAACGAACACGTGGGCTACGACGTACATATAATGCACCGATACCTTTTGGACCATAAATTTTATGAGCTGAGAAACTCATTAGGTCAATTTTCATAGTAGATAGGTCAATTTCAACTTTACCAGCAGCTTGAGCAGCATCTACATGAAAGAAGGTTTTATTGGCACGTGTTAATTCACCAATTGCTGCTACATCTGTAACTGTACCGATTTCGTTGTTTACCATCATAAGAGAAACAAGAACAGTATCAGGACGAAGGGCAGCTTTTACCATTTCAGGAGTAATTAAACCAGTTTGTGGTTCTGGTTCTAAATAAGTAATTTCAAAACCTTGGTCTTCTAATTCACGACAAGGATCTAGAACAGCTTTGTGTTCAATTTTACTTGTAATGATATGCTTGCCTTTAGATGCATAAAATTGCGCTACACCTTTTAGAGCAAGGTTATCTGATTCAGTTGCACCAGAAGTCCAAACGATTTCACGTGGATCAGCTTTAATTAAATTTGCAACTTGCTCACGTGCATATTCAACTTTCTCTTCTGCCTGCCAGCCATAAGCGTGGGAACGAGATGCAGCATTACCAAAGGTACCGTCGAAAGTTAAACACTCCATCATACGTTCTGCAACTTGCGGATCTACTGGAGTGGTTGCTGCGTAATCAAGATAAATTGGACGTTTCATATCAAATACCTGTACCCGATAAAAGAGCTGAATCTATGCCAGTCACATTTTGGCGTAATGCAACAGTTTGAACGTTGTCTCGGCTAATGAGGTCGGCAAGAGAGATTTTTGCTAAATAGTCGGCAATATGATGAGAGAGTTCTTGCCATAAATCGTGTGTGAGACACATTGCACCATTTTGGCAGTTACCTTTATGGTCGCAACGAGTTGCATCAACAGTTTCATTTACAGCTTCAATAATTTCTAACACAGTAATTTCATCAGCATTTCGGGCCAAATGATAACCACCATTTGCACCACGAACACTAGAAACTAACCCATGACGCTTAAGTTTTGCGAATAACTGTTCTAAATAAGCAACTGAAATGGATTGGCGAGCTGCAATTTCGGCGAGCGTGATCGTTTGTTCAGTTGGCTGCAAAGCTAAATCAAGTAGAGCAGTCACTGCGTAGCGACCGCGAGTTGTAAGGCGCATGATTCGATACACATGTTAAGACTAGATAATAGGATTTTATGAATCCCGACTAAAATAGTCAAGTTTTTTTATTTTTAATTCAAGTGCAGGAACAAAATGGAAAAATAATTTAAGCAACCCACAAATTATATATGAAATAAACAATAAATATCAGGCTAATTATACCAAAGGAGAAGTTAATATTCCGTTGACGCTGCTGTAAACGAGTAATTCGATTTTGATATTGTTTAATTTCTACATGAAGTGAATTGATTTCTGATCGTTGTTGATCAATTTTTTCAAGCAATGGGGCAATTCTTTTGCGTGAAGCAAGAGCTTCAGCTTCATCATCAGGTGTATTAAACCATTGCTTCCAGTCTGCTAAAAGTTTAGGCAGAGTAAGGTGTGAAATTAAGTCTAATAACTCTTTTTTAGTTTCTTCATCACCATCAATACGCATATTTTTAAGACTGCGCTGGTTTGAAAAAGCGAAAATCTTGATTAAGTCGATAAGAGTACTATTGATTTCAAGATCAATACGTCGGTCAAAAGAATGGATATCGAACAACAACCCCTTTTCTGTAAATTGAACATAAAAGTCAAAAAAAGGTAGATAGCTATTGATACGAATAGTCGTTTTGTTTGAGATAAACTTTTTCGCTTGCAAGCGAAGAACACCATCGTGGGTGAGAATAAATGAAAAGAAAGTTTCTAAAATAATTAGAACGATATTCAGCAACAGACGGGGATGTTTTTGTCTTTGTTGCGTTTCACTCATAAAAGTTTATCCTTACAAATAGCAGTTAACCGAAGAATGGGACATCCTATCCCAAACTTAACACAATGTCGTGTTAAATATATTTACATGACTTAATTGCTTTGTAGAACAGTTTTGTAAATGGATCAAGTCTTTACTTTGATATTATAGAAATATTTTGTGGTCAAATCAGTCATCATCTCTCTCATCTGATTAGGAGTTTAGATTAATGGATAATGCAAACATAGAGACACAAGCAGAAGAGTTAGAAGAAAAAAATAAATTAAAATCAAGAGGTTCAAGGAAATCAGCTTTGGATTTTAGAAAGTATACCAAGCAAATTTGGTTAGCTGGACTAGGAGCTTTTTCACGCGCAGAAGAAGAGGGCAACAAACTCTTTGATTCCTTAGTCAAAGTTGGTGAAGAACTAGAGTCAAAAACTGGAGACTTAGCAGATAACACTGTAGGCAAAGTCACAGAAAAAGCAAAAGAATCTGTATCTGAAACAAAAGATAAAGTAGAGAAAATTCTTGATACCAGTGTGAACCATTCTTTAAACCGGATTGGATTGGTCACTCCGAAGGATTTACAGCACATTGAACAGCTCTTGGTACAGCTTCATATTAAGGTGGATGCTTTAATAGAAGAAAACCAGCAATTGAAAGAAAAATTGAATAAAAAGTAAAAAATGTTGGGATTTAGCAAATATATAACAGTTTTTTAGCATTTATTTTCGCTAAAAGCCCTGCTCTAGTATTGCGTTTTCCCCCAAAGCATTGCTATAAAGGCGTCATGGCCTTTTAAACTATAGCCTTGGACCTTAAACAAACGATATTAAGAGGATGTTTTATTCATGAATAAATCAGAATTAATCGATGCAATTGCTGAAAAAGGGGGAGTATCTAAGACTGATGCAGGCAAGGCACTCGATGCGACAATTGCGTCAATTACTGAAGCACTTAAAAAAGGTGACACAGTAACTTTAGTTGGTTTTGGTACTTTCAGTGTTAAAGAACGTGCTGCACGCACTGGTCGTAACCCTAAAACTGGTGAAGAGCTTCAAATTAAAGCAACAAAAGTACCTAGCTTCAAAGCTGGTAAAGGTCTTAAAGATTCAGTAGCTTAATCTTTTAAGATGATTAAACGCGCCAATATAGGCGCGTTTTTTATTAAAAATCTGAATTGACCAATATTGCTCATTCATTGATTGTGGTTTTTCAGTTAAAATTCTCCTCGAAATAAAATATTGGAATACTTATGGAATCGTTTCGTACAGTCATTAAGGGTTGGCTCGGCAAAGTCCTTCTAATTTTGTTTTTGACCCCTTTAGCACTTGTAGGTATTGAAGGATATTTTAATAGGGGAAACAAGGCTGATGTTGCAAAAACAGTAAATGGCCAAGAAATATCTAAAAAAGACCTTGAAACTTTAACTCAGTCTTACAAAGAACAATATTTAGCTGCTGTTAAAGGCGATGAGAGTTTACTTAATTTGCCTGTTATTCAGGCTAAGGCACTCGATATTTTAGTGTCGCGTAATTTACTAATTCAACAAGCTGAAAAATTAGGTATCTCACTTAGTGATACTCAAATTGAGCAAATGTTAGCTCAACAGCCTAGTTTGCAAGAGAATGGACAGTTCTCGCAAAAACTCTATGAAAATTACTTACGTTCTATTGGTATGACAAGTCAGGGCTTAATTGCTAGTCTTCGTCAAGATCATGCTTTAAAAATGCTAACGTCAACTTTTTCTGATTACTCTTTAGTAAGTAAAGTTGATTTAATGCAAATTGCGAATTTGCAAACTGAACAACGTACATTACATTTGGCTAGTATTAAATTAGATGGTTATAAAACTGGTTTAACTGCTTCTAATCAAGAAGCTACAGATTATTACAACAAACATCAAAATGAGTTTAAACAACAATCTTCTGTTGATGTGGATTATGTGGTTGTGTCGCCATCACTAATGGCTAAACCAGCTCCTGCAACTGAAGCTGAACTTCAACAAGCGTATAGCAAGTTTGTTGAAACTCAGAAAAAAGATGCTAAACGTACTGTGAAGCATATTTTAATTACTACAGATGCTCGTGATGATGCCGCAGCTCAAAAACTTGCTAAAGAAGTATATGCGAAAATTCAAGGCGGTCTGACATTTGCACAAGCTGCATCTCAGTTCTCTGAAGATCCAAGTTCGAAAGCAAAAGGTGGTTTAGTTGAAGCATATGCACCAGGTGTTTTTTCCGATGCATTTGATAAAACTGTAGTGAGCTTGAAAAATGGACAGATTTCTCAACCAGTAAAAACTCAATATGGTTATCATATTATTGAGGCAGAAACTCAAGCTAATCAAATCCCTTCATTCGAAGCTGAAAAGGCGCGTTTAACTGCTGAGGTTGAAAAGAATAAAGTTGCGACTGTTTATTCAGATACTGTAAACAGTTTAAATGAAACGATTGTTGGTAATGACTCTTTAGAAGCTGTTGTACAAGAAGTAAAAGGTACAAAAGTTGAATCATTAAATGGCGTAACTTTAGCTACACAAAATCCATATTTAAGTGATCCAAATGTTAAAATTAAATTGTTTAATGATGACGTGAAAAATGGTGACCGTAATGCATCATCTAATATTCAGTTAGCGAATGGTGATACGGTATGGGTTAAAGTACGTGATTATCATGCTGCTGGTGTAAAACCTTTAGCGCAGGCGATGAATGAAGCAAAAGCAAAAGTTATCGATGAAAAAGCGCGTAAAGCTGTTCAAGCTAAAATTGCTACAATGCTAGCTGAATTTAAAACTCAACCAGCAGATCAAGTAGTTGCTAAAAATAAAGTAGCATTTGAATCGGCTGGCGTATTTAGTCGTTCACAAGGATTAAAGCGTGAAATTGAGCGCGCGGCATTTAGTGCAGCTACACCTAAGCCAGGTATGTGGTCTGTTACAACTGCAAATTTACCAAATGAGCTAGTTGTTGTTGCAGTTTCAAATGTAAATTCATCTGCTGCTAATGCTATTCCTGCTGATCAGTTACAGCAGTTAAAGCAACTTTATCGTCAGTCACGTGGCCAACAAATATTGGAAGATTACAGTCAATATTTAAAATCACATGCGAAAATTAAATAATAATTTGATTCAATAAAAAAAGCGCCTCGGCGCTTTTTTTATTGGCAGTTAATCTAAGCTGTGCCCAATATATTGCTGTCTATATTGTTTAGGAGATAGATCAAAAATTCGCTTAAATGCCTGACTAAATGCTGTTTCAGATGAATAGCCAACCTTATTTGATATTTGCTGAATTGATAAGTTACTTGTGCGTAAATACTGACTGGCTAAACGGAAACGGTAATGCTGTAAATAAGTTAGAGGTGGCTCACCAATAATACTACTAAACAAATTTGCAAATTTAGAACGTGACATACAGCATTGTTCAGCTAAAGATTCAACTGTCCATGTGACTTCTGGTTGGCTATGAATAGCAGATAGTGCATTGCTCAGTTCTGGATGAGTTAAGGCACTTAACCAGTTTTGTTGATCTGTCATCTGTTGAATATGATCACGAATACATTCAATGAGCAAAATACTGACTAAGTGATCAATAATTTTGTCGTGACCTGGCCTGATTTTTTGAGTTTCAATTGCTAGAAAATAAAGCCCAATTTGTAGCCATTCGGGTGGAGTAGTTTGATTTTCATGCTTAATATGCATGATGGACGGCAGGGCATTAATGAGTGGCCCAGCCATATGAGTATCGATTTGGCAGCGTAAAGATAGCAATAATGTATTATCTGGAGATGAAGTACCAAATTCGATGGCATCTTGTCTATGACCATTAAAAAGCGATGTTATATCTAAAGAATCTACCAACTTACTCGCTGTTGATTTTGAGTCAGTCGCACTATGTGCTTTCCCTGAAGGAATTAAAATAATATCGCCAGCAGTCGCAGTTATTTTTTCTGAAGTGTTAAGTTGAATATATACAGAACCAGTTAAAACAATATAAGCAAGTAGAGCAGATTGATCTTGTGTTTTAAAAGCCCATTCTCCTTGCGCTTTTAAATAGATGTATTCAGACTTATTCAGGTGAATATCATCAAAAAATTTACTTAGTGCATCCATATTTAAATGATCAATCATTATTTTAATAAAATTATAGTGAGCTATAAGAATAGATCAACATGTGTTTTTAGGACAGAAAAGTGGAAGAAAATGCCAAAGACTTTAACATAGGTTTTTTGGACGGTTACTACTGTTAACTAAACACTATTTCTTTAACTATATAGACATATAGAAAAAGGAAATATAGCTATGAATGCACCAGTAAATGTTCAGCACGAACTTATGCCAGTGCCTGCGTCTATGCGTGAAATAGATCGCAAACGCTTTTTATGGATGATTAGTCCTGCTTTACCTGCTATCGGTTTAGCTATTTTAGCTGGTTATCAGTTTGGTCCACGCCCTTTGAAAAAAGTCTTCGCATTAGGTGGCCCACTTTTATTACATGTTGTGATTCCTGCAATTGATACTATTATTGGGAAAGATGCTCGAAATCCGACAGATGAAGAAATTAAGCTTTTAGAAAAAGATCCATATTATTCACGTCTTGTGAAGAGCTTTATCCCTCTACAGTATGCTGCGAATGTTTATGCATGTTATTTAACAAGTCGTAAAACAACATCTTTTATTGATAAGATTTTACTTGGTATCTCAATGGGTGCAATCAATGGTATTGCGATTAATACAGCCCATGAGTTAAGTCATAAGCATGATCGTATAGACCATATTCTGTCTCATCTTGCTTTAGTTCCAACTGGCTATAATCATTTCCGTATTGAGCATCCTTATGGTCATCATAAGCGTGCAGCAACACCAGAAGATCCAGCTTCATCACGTATGGGTGAAACATTCTATGAGTTTTGGCCACGTACTGTTGTTGGTTCTTTTAAATCTGCAATAGAAATTGAAAAAAATCGTTTGAAACGTAAAGGTAAAGAATTCTGGTCTTCAGATAATGAACTATTACAAGGCTGGGGAATGACTGCTGCTTTTCATGGTTCTATGGTTGGAATCTTTGGTAAACGTACAATTCCATATTTAGCGACACAAGCATTTTATGGCATTAGTCTTTTTGAGATTATTAACTATATTGAGCATTATGGTTTATTACGTCAGAAAAAAGAAAATGGTCAATATGAGCGTACAATGCCAGAGCATAGCTGGAACAATAATAACGTTGTAACAAACTTATTCTTGTACCAATTGCAGCGTCATTCAGACCATCATGCTTATCCGACTCGTCCATTCCAAGCATTGCGTCATTTTGACGAGGCACCTGAGCTACCAAGCGGTTATGCCAGTATGTTATTACCAGCATTAATCCCTTCATTGTGGTTTAAAATAATGGATAAGCGAGTTTTTGATCATTATAAAGGTGATTTAAACAAAGCAAATATTTCGTCAAAACGACGTGCAAAAATCTTTAAGAAATTTGGTGTAGTTGATAAAGCGTTAGACAGTACAACTACCGAATAAATAAAAAATTTAATTCCTGAAATACGAAGCCCTCTAGTTTAATCGCTAGAGGGCTTTTAAGTTTTTACATAAAAAGCTAATAAAAGAAGGGGAAATTTCCCTTAATTATTATTTTAGTTCGCTAGAAGATTTACCCAGTTCTCGGCGGGCAATGATTAATTGCTGGATTTGCTGAGTACCTTCAAAGATATCGAGAATTTTCGAATCACGTGCCCATTTTTCAAGTAACTCATCTTCGTTATAGCCCACACTTGCTGCCAATTCGACACATTTTAAAGTGATCTCATTACCCACACGACCTGCTTTTGCTTTTGCAATAGAAGCTTCCTTAGAGTTTGGTTTTTTGTTATCTGCCATCCACGTTGCTTTTAACATGAGTAGGCGAGCGGCTTCCCACTCAGCTTCCATACGGTAGATTTGAGCTGCAAGGTTAGAAGCATGGAGGTAGGGGGTAGAGTAATTAGGATCGAGTTGATCTTTAAAAATCTCTTTAATACGTTCTAGTGAAGCTTTAGCGCAACCGATTGCCATTGCTGCAACTAAGGGGCGAGTATTGTCAAAAGTTTCCATTACTCCAGCAAAACCTTTAGCGACATCTACTTCAGCATTACCTAAAAGGTTTTCGGCTGGCACACGGCAATCAATAAAACTAATCACTGCCGTATCTGAAGCTTTAATTCCTAATTTATGTTCAAGACGTTCAACCTTCATTCCCAGTGTACCTTTAGGTACCACAAATGATTTAATCGCTGCACGTCCAAGTTTGCGATCAAGCGTGGCCCAAACGACGACAGAATCTGCACGTTCGCCAGAGGTCACAAAAATCTTTTCACCATTTAAAATATAGTCATTGCCATCTTTTGTTGCAGTGGTGCGGATAGCAGCAGAGTCAGAGCCACATCCTGGCTCAGTAATTGCCATTGCTGCCCATGTTCCGTTGAACCGCTCTAATTGCTCATCATTTGCGACAGCAGCAATTGCTGAGTTCCCAAGCCCCTGACGTGGCATACTCAGCAATAAGCCAGTATCGCCATAACACATTTCAATAATTCCAAGAGCAGTCGACATGTTGGTTCCGTTACGAACACTCTCACTGTCTGTATCACCGCGCTTTCCAGCACCTGCAGCTCCAGCATTAATACCTTCGCCACCTTCATTCATACCGTCAATGAGTGAAGCGAGCATATCGAGCTCTTTGGGATAAGCATGCTCAGCTTTATCATATTTACGAGAAATAGGGCGTAAAACATTGATCGCAACATCGTGTGCCTGATCAATCATCATCTTGAATTTTTTAGGATTTTGTAAATTCATTAAAGTATCCTCTGATTGATCATTTAAGCATGTAAGCCAGATTGTAAAATTGCAGTAGCGCGTAGATCGCGGTACCAGCGTTCAACTGGATGTTCTTTTGTGAAACCATGTCCCCCAAGAATTTGCACGCCATCCGTACCGATTTTCATGGATTTTTCAGCACAAAGTAGTTGGGCCAGATAAGCTTCGCGGTGGAATGACTTGCCTGATTCTGCAAGGCTTGCTGCGTTTAAAACCAGCATACGCATTGCATCAATTTCAATAGCCATATCTGCAATCATGAAAGCGACACTTTGGCGATGAGAAATTGGTTCACCGAAAGCAGTTCGTTCATTGGCATATTTAATACAATAAGCTTTAACAGCTTCACATGTACCTACAGCCATTGCACACCACATTAAGTTGCCCAAATCTAAAAAAGCAGTGTAGTCAAAATCTGTTGCACCTAAGCGTAGAGCAGGAGTGTGATTAAAGCGAAGAGTTGCAGTTTCTGTGGCTTTAAGGCCCATGGCCGGAGTATTTTTAATTGAAATTGTGTCACCGCATTGCACGACAAATACGTCTGGTTTGCCGTTAAAGTCTGCACTTACTAAAAATACATCAGCTAAATCACCTAAAATCACTAATGTTTTTTCGCCATCAATAAAAAACTGATCATTTTCAAGTGATGCTTTTGTTTTTAAAGCATAAGGATTAAATGCTGGAGTTGCTTCTTGAACTGCAAAGGTTGCTGTAATGTCTGAGTCTTCTGCAAAACATGGTAGATACATTGACTGAACTTCAGCAGAACCCCAACGTGTGATTGCATTGATAACGCTAAATGTACTGAGTAATCCTGCTGTAAGGCTAAAATCACCTTCAGCTAGTTTTTCAGCTATTAATAGATTACTTACAATATTTTGTTCGGTCGCGACACCACCTAATGCCTCTGGAAGTGCATAGTAGTTAAGACCTAAATCTTCAACATATTGCCAAAGACTTTCAGGAAACTGGGCATTCTGGTCAGCTTCATGTGCTAATCCTAATAAAACCTCTTGAGCAAATTGAGACATTGCATCAGAAGTCATTTGTTGTTCTTCAGTTAGGCTTAAATCAAATAGATTTTTTTGTTGGCGAGGTAATCGTTGTTGGGAGATCTGTTTAGGTTTAAATACTTTTTGAGTCTGGCTTAATGCTTTAAAACCAGCTTTTGAACCTTGATAAAGAGATTTTTCAACAAATTTACGCAACTTGAGTTGATCAAGTACATCGCTTCCAGCCAATCTGGTGATCAGCGATAAACCCAAACCCTGAGCTTTATTGATCATACTTGTCATGATTATGGTGTCCTAACACGTTGTTATTGTTTTATGCTGACACGCCTCATATTAAAAAACTATGTCGTTACTGACATTGAAAAAATGAGTAGATAAATGGCAAATAGAAAATAATAAAATTATAAGTTTTTGATTTTGTTTATTTAAAATTATTTAATTGTTGGGTGGATTGAGAGCTATTGACTAGAATGACATATAATCATTCTAGTCCTTTATTAAATTAAGCAAAGTTACGAATCATACGTCGCACATTTGTTTTTGCATCAATAACTGTCATAAACGTATAGGCCCCAATAAACTTACGGCTAATAAACATAAATTCTTTTGGAGGAACTGAGAAATAACGTGACGCCATTGATTTACTTGCTTGCTGCATAACACGGCTATGTAACTGACTTTTCTTCCAGTCATAACGTTCATGTTCATCCATAAGGCCAGCGGGCATATCTGGATTATTTGCAGGGGTACTAAATGCTTCTGTAGCGATTAGAAAAACATCGGCCATGCCTGGTTTAATGCTTTCAGGCATTGCATCAAAAAATTCATATCCAGTCATGGCTTGTACCATCGCATTTTTATCATGCTGATAACCTGCCTGAATGAGTTGACGTGCAACTGCTAAAAGGTGTTCATCAAACTGACGGATAGCACCAAAATCTAATAATACAATTTTGTCTTGAACGTCTTGGCCATTACCTAAACGAACAAGGTAATTACCAAAGTTAGGGTCAGTCTGCATTTCACCCCATTCAAAAATTTCACGAACTGCAATTTCAAGTGAAGCTTCACCAAGTTGATTACGACGCTCTTGAGGCAAAGACAACATCACAGGGCTATTGATTGGAACACCGCGTTCGAAAGTCATGCAAAGTACTTGATTAGTGCAGTATTCATCTACAATTGTCGGAACAATATAACGCTCGTCATCTTTTAAGCGTTCACCGAAACGACGGGTAGTGGCAGCTTCAACATCATAGTCAACTTCACGATGCATCATTTCACGTACTTCATCAAACCACTGATCGAATTCACGGGTTTGTGGCACCATACGTGTCAGTTTAAGCATGTTTTTAAATAAGCTCATATCTGAATCAATTGCATTTGCGACGCCAGGATATTGGATTTTTAAAACTAGCTCTAAGCCGTCTGATTTACGTGTTGCACGATGTACTTGTGCGAGAGAAGCAGTACCAATTGGTTCATGATCAATCGTTAAATCATTTAACTTAGCGCCTAGTTGCTCTTGTAAATGTGGCTTAATTGCAGGCCAATCTAAGGCAACGGTTTGGTTATTTAGGGTATTTAATGCTTGTGTAATCTCTTCTGGTAAAAAGTGTTCACCATAAAGAGCCATCATTTGGCCAATTTTAACAATAGAACCCTTAAGTTTACCTATTTCAGAAACCAGATAATTAGCTTGTTCGCTCATCGCTTTTTTGCGTTTCTTTTCTTTTTCTTCTTCATTAGAAAATAAAGAAGAGGCACTTGCAGTTGCCCAACGTGTTCCTGCAAGTAAAGAAGCTTTCGCGATTGATAAGCGTCGATCCATGGAAGAAGTTTTTAAACTCTTAAGCTTATCTTTCTGATTTGACATGAAAATAGAATCCTATGCGCATCATGCAGCCAAACGCTGGTGATCTAAAATTGTAACGAATATTACATGTTTTGAGCGTATTAAAATAGTTCTCTCAGACTGAATGATAGGCCGAAATGGTCATCTTTATTCCAATAATTCTTAAATAGCCTAAGTAATTTAGAAATTTAAGAAATTAAAACAATTCAGATGAGTAAAACTAAGATAAAACAGATCTTTGATAACAAAATGGATTACATTTTAAATTGAATCTTTAATTCAGATTTCTGCATCAAATGCAGACGATTGGTCTGAATATGTTGCAATAACATCTGTTTGACTGAATCATGCATAAAACCAAGTGCATGAGCTTTTACTATAATGATGCTAGGAAGGGTGTAAAAGAAGTACTTAACATCATCAAGAGTTGCGTTATTAAAAATACCTTGTTCAATTAACGTCTGCTGCAAAAATTGCTTTTCATTTAATACAGAATCTGATGATTCATCCCAAAAACGGTGACGCATAGCCATCAGATTGTTGTGTTTATAACTCATAAAATTGTCAGCTCAGACTTCAAATCTAAATAAAATATATGGAGTCGAGCAACGAATATCAAGTTGAGATTATTTTTTCTTCAGTTGCTGTTTGAATTTTTATGTAACTCTTGTAAATAGCCTAAGTAAATTTAAAAATTTTTCTAAAAAAACTATAATCGAAACAATTTCATCTATAACACCACTTATCATGACTCCTGCATGTAGATTGTTAAAAAGTAATAAAATCGAATTTTCTATTCATGAATATGAACATGATTCAAATGCTAAAAGTTTTGGATTAGAAGCAGCCGAAAAATTAGATTTAGATGTAAACGAAGTATTTAAAACTCTAATGGTAAGTGACGATAAAAATTATTTCGTTGCTGTCTTACCAGTTAATCATCAATTAAATTTAAAAAAAGTAGCTACGGCGTTTGGATGTAAAAAATTACAGATGGCTAATCCTAAAGATGCTGAACGTTTAACAGGATATTTAGTAGGAGGGATTAGTCCTTTAGGTCAAAAGAAAAGATTAAAAACGGTCATTGATGCATCAGCTCAAAACTTTAATAAAATTTATGTAAGTGGTGGAAAAAGAGGGCTGGATATTGGTTTAAATCCAAAAGATTTAGCTCAGCTTTTAAATGCTCAATTTGTTGATGTACTTGATCAATAATAATGGCTTAAAAACTTACTTTAAGAACTAACCATGATTCTCTATCTGTATTGAGAAAGTACTTTATTGCAGATCTTTTTTTCAAAAAAGAGAGAAGCACAAATAATGAAGAAAATGCTTGAACTATTAAATGAAAATGATTATCATTATTGTTAATGGCGATGTAGCTATTTTCTAATAAGGAGCAAAGACATTGGTTGTAATATCAATCTTATATTCTATTCGTTCATGCTCATTTTCTTACGAATTTTAGAGTTATACCAGAAGCACCAACAATGAGAATAGCGAAAGGTGAGTTGATTCCTGGTATGTGACACCTGCGTGACATTATAAAAATATGCGGGTGCAAGTAGCGGTAAATGGAACTAAGAAAAATAAATACTATCAGTGCAACAAAAAGAATAAACCAAGAGTGGCAAGCGAGGATGGCTTGCCACTCTTGTATTTACAGTTAGCTTCATACTTATTCATATTGTTCAACCTTTTTAGAGTTTTAACACTGCTCAGTAACAGATCTCTTATATTTTTGATTAAAAAATAACCACTAATGTTTCATTTATTAATATCCCGCCTTTTTAACCAATTTTTTGTATACCCTGAATAAAACATGATCAAAAAAGAGGTAAAAGCGTGCTTATTTTTCATGGAAAACCTGTTCATGGAGCAATTTTTGATATGGATGGGACAATGTTTGATACTGAGAGGTTGCGGTTTCAAACATTGCAACATGCATCTCAAGAACTCATTGGACAGGAGTTTTCACACGAATATTTAATGCAATGTTTAGGTTTAAGTGCAACTACTGCTGAACAATTGGCTCAACGTTTATATGGCGTAAATGTTCCCTATAAAGAAATACGAAAAAGAGCCGATGAGATGGAACTCGAATATATTCGAAAACACGGCGTACCGATTAAAAAAGGTTTAGTTCAAGTTTTAGAACGTTTACGAAAATCTGGCTTAAGAATGGCTGTTGCGACTTCAAGCCGTAGAGCAATTGCCGAAGAATATTTAATTAATGCGAATGTTTATAAATTTTTTGATGTGATTACCTGTGGTGATGAAGTCGAACAAGGAAAGCCGCATCCTGAAATCTTTTTAAAAGCTGCTAGTCAACTTCACTTGGATGCTAACCAGTGTCTTATGTTTGAAGATTCTGAAAATGGTTTAACTTCGGCTCACACTTCAAAAGGTTTGACGATTTTATTAAAAGATATTAAAGAACCAAATGATGAAATGCTGGAAAAAGCACATTTTTATTATGATCAGATGTATGACTTGTTAACTGATCTTGACCAATTTATTCCTGTTATGGATATGCCAGAGATGCAGGAGCCTTTTCCGCAAAGCCTAAATCAACTGACGGTTGGAATACATGGTTTCGGCGCTATTGGTGGTGGTTATATAGCGCAAATCTTGTCACATTGGGATGGGTACACAAAACCAAAGAGAATTATTGCTTCAACACGTAATAGTCTTTTTCGAGAAGCTGTGAATGCATTTGGAACTTATAGTATTCGCTATGGTCAATTTTCTTATGATGAACGTATTGAGAATATGACCATTGTTGATTCTGACAATGAACAACAAATGTTAGAGATGTATACACATTCAAGTTTGATTGCACTTTGCTTACCTGAGCAAGCTATAGAGGCTGAGTCAAAAATAATCGCAAAAGGATTATATGCACGTTTTAACTCGCCCCTTGAAACATGTATTGAACCGCTAACTTTTCTAATTATTTTAAATAAAGTCGGTGCGAAATATTTGGTTATGAAGCATCTTAGAGAAGCTCTACTAGAGTTAACCAATGATGAAGACGTAACTGAACATATTTTAAAAGAACATTACTTTTGCGACACCGTTGTAAACCGTATGGTTTCGAAACTATCTAATCAAAATTTATATCGTCAACTTCGCATTAAGCATCACTTTCTTGAACAGCATTTATCTGATGTCGAGCATGAAGAACAAGTCGAAATTGAAGATTGCAATAAACTGACTCAAGATCAGCAAAACCAGGCATCTTTATATGTTGATAACATGCGCCGTAATTTCCAGCCAGGTCATATATTACAAAGCATGGACCTAATTCTGTTTCATAGCGAAACGGATATGCCAATTTATGTAGAAAAAAGCAGTCCTTTACTCGAAAAGTTACGTCAAGTTGTCTTGGTTAATCAGATTACAGATATACAATTAATCAAAAACCGATTATGGAATGGCGTGCATGCCATGCTTGCTTGGTACGCATCTTTACTAGGTTATGAATCTATTGGTGTTGCCATGGGTGATCATTCAGTTAAAGCCTTTGCAGAAAACTTAATTAGAGAAGTAAAGCAAGGGCTTGCAATAGTATTACCTAACTATGCAAAAGATTTGGATCGCATGGCACAAAGTTTTCTAGACTCATGTGAATATGCTTTTAAAGACCCTTGTCAACGAGTTGCTAGAGATCCACTTCGCAAATTAACTCACAATGAAAGAGTAATTGCGTCAATTGAGGTGAATATAGGTCATGATTTGCCTTATAAAAACTTATTAAAAGGCGCTGCGCTAGGGTATGCGTATGCAATTCAATATTTAGAAATTGAAGAGGCTGATGTAATCAAACATTTACAACAGCAAATTCAAAAAATGGATATGAATACTACCCAAAAAAGACAACTTGAAGTTGAGTTAACGCAATTAGTTCAATATTTATTTTCTGAACAAGGCAAACAGCCTTTAAACATGAATACTACCAACTCCAAAAGTACGCGTACTCAGTATGCTTAAGTTCGTTTAAATAATTAATGTTCTACAACTGAAAGGCAAACGTGCTTTAATATGAAAATTGAATGATTTTGAATTAAAGCTGTGCTGCTAAAACCTTCGACGTTCATGGTGCCAACCTCTATACGGGATTATCCCGAATGGCATCTTGGGCGCCAAAATTATGCTTTATGGTATTTAGAAATTAATGATCAAAAAATAGTTGATTATTTAGATGCCTTGCGCGCGCATTTTTCAAAATTCTTATTAGAACCCAATAGCCGTCAATATCATATCACGCTGTTTATATGTGGATTTTTAACCCACAAAACTAGAATCTATCGTGATGACTTTAGTTTGAGTGAGTTGGAGCAGCAAAGGGAAATTTTAAGAAAAGAAAATTTTTCCTCATTTCAATTAAAAATTGGTTCTGTTGATAGCTTTAGTAGCGCTTTATTTGTAGAAATCCAAGATACCGATAATTTTTTATCTCACATACGTCAAAAATTAGGCATAGTTTCTAATGAAATTGCTGCTTTAGATTACTATCCTCATATCACGTTAGGCTTATATAAAAACATCTATAGTAGTGATTTGATTTTGCAAAAAATTTCTCAATTACCTGTACAATACAAAAACGCTGAATTTGAACTGAAAGTTGAGCATTTAACGTTTGGTTTTTATGAAGCTCAAACTTTACAAGGTAAGCTGTTTTCGTATCAGCATTTGTTTTTAGGTGATTCATGTTGCAACTGATTTTGGGCGGTGCCCGCTCTGGCAAAAGTCGACTCGCTGAACAAACGGCAATATCTACACAATTACCTGTGACTTATGTGGCGACAGCGCAAGCGCTTGATCCAGAAATGCAAAGTCGAATTGCACATCATCAAAATCAGCGTCCTGCACATTGGTCGTTAATTGAAGAACCATTATTTTTAGCAAATGCTCTGAAAAAAATTGATCAACCTAATCAAATTATTTTGGTGGATTGTTTAACGCTTTGGCTAACCAATTTGTTACTTTTAGATGATCAAAGTGTTCAACAACTTGAGTGTGAGCAACTATTAAAAGTTTTACCTACGCTTGAGTCAGAAGTTATTTTAGTAAGTAATGAAACGGGTTTAGGCGTTGTGCCACTCGGTGAGATAAGTCGACGATTTGTCGATGAAGCAGGCAGACTACATCAAGCTCTAGGGCAAATTGCAGATAAGGTTGTGTTTTGTGTGGCTGGTTTTCCCATGATTTTAAAAGGTGAGAAATAAAATGAACTGGTGGTTAGAGTCTGTACAGCAACCAAATTTGGACGCAAAACAACAAGCAGAGCAACATCAACTCCAACTCACAAAACCTACTGGTGCCTTAGGTGATTTAGAACTGATAGCAGTTAAACTTGCCAGTTTACAGTCAAATGCACATCCACAAGCTAACCATCCATGGATTACTATTTTTGCGGGCGATCATGGTGTGGTTGAAGAAAATATCTCTGCATACCCTCAAGCCGTAACCCGTCAAATGCTGCAAAACTTCACGACCGGTGGTGCAGCAATTAGTGTAATTGCCAAATATCATCAAGCTCATTTGCAAGTGATTGATTGCGGTACAGTAGGTGAAGCGTACGAATACGTAGGTGTTGAACGTCATTGTATTCGTGCTGGTACAGCAAATTTTGCAAAACAAGCTGCAATGAATACTGAAGAGTGTCGTGCTGCTCTAGAGTTAGGTAAAAATAGTGTAGACACAGCTAAAGCCGACGGCGCAGATATTTATATTGCGGGTGAAATGGGTATTGGAAATACTTGTTCCGCTTCTGCCTTAGCATGTCTTTTATTAAATGATACTGCTGAGCAATTAACTGGAGTAGGGACAGGAATTGGTGCCGATCAGTTAAGACATAAAATTGAAGTAATTGAACAAGCAATCGAACTTCACCATAAACATGTTACTGGTGATGCGTTCAAAACATTGTGTGCTGTAGGTGGATTGGAAATTGCAGCAATTGTAGGTGCTTATATTCGATGTGCGCAGATAGGCTTACCTATCATTGTGGATGGTTTTATTAGTTCGGTTGCTGCTTTATGCGCGGTACGAATGAACCCTAAAGTACGTGACTGGATGTTGTTTGGTCATCAATCGGCAGAGTATGGACACCGTCGTATTTTGCAAGAACTCAATGCAGAGCCGATTTTAAAAATGAATTTACGGTTAGGTGAAGGTAGTGGTGCAGGTACTGCTTTGTCATTAGTTAAAATGGCATGTGTATTACACAACCAAATGGCTACTTTTGCTCAAGCTGCCGTAAGCGGGGATAAAATTGGGTAAATTCAGAATTGATTTGCTCAGACATGGCGAGAGTCAATATAGCCATACTTTACGTGGACATTTAGATGATGAGTTAACGGCAAAAGGTTGGCAGCAAATGCAGTCAACCATTGAGCAAGTTGCAAATCAGTCATGGGATGTCATTATAAGTTCATCATTAAAACGTTGTGCTTGTTTTGCTGAGCAACTTGCAAAGACAACTCAATTACCTTTACTTTTAAATCATGACTTAAAAGAAATGTATTTTGGTGAGTGGGAAGGTATTTCAACTCAGCAAATTTATGAAACTTCACCAGAATTACTGGCAAATTTTTGGCAAAAACCGAGTCAGTATTGCCCACCTCGTGCAGAAACATTAATGCAGTTTCAAACAAGGGTTCTTAAAGGCTTTCAAGAACTACTCGTAGAAATGCAAAACCAAAACTGGCAACATGGATTGGTTGTTACCCACGGTGGTGTAATTAAGCTATTGGCTTGTTTAGCCAAGCAACAATCTTTAGATGATTTACTGAAAATGCCGGCAGAGCTTGGGAAATTATATTCATTCGAATTTTCTGAAACAGATGGTCAATTAACTTTCATGTTGAGATAGCAAATTTATATTTTTATACATATGTAAGTTATTATTTTTATAAAAATATTTGAGTATTTGTAATAGAGCTGTCATTGCTAAAAATTAAGCTATTGGCATTTCTTATTAATCACTCATCTGACTTATGAATATTTTATTTAAAACGACTGTGCTCGCAGCATCATTATTACTTGTGGCTTGTAACAATAATGATGATCAAGACATTCAAACAACTGCCCCAACAAATTCATCAAAATATTATCAAACTAAAACGCCTTACCAACCACAACAAGAAATAAAAAACTATGAACAAGCACCCAATGGGTTCCAGCCAGTTTTTACCGAGTTAGTGGCACGTCACGGTTCAAGAGGTCTCTCAAGTCTGAAATATGATTTGGCACTTTATAATTTATGGAAACAGGCAAAAGCAGAAAATGCCTTAACACCATTAGGTGAACAATTGGGTGCAGATTTAGAAGCAATGATGAAAGCCAATATCTTATTAGGCTATGGCGTGGAAGGAATTCGCCAGTACGGTTATGGAAATGAAACCATGACCGGTATTTTAGAACACCGTGGCATTGCAGATCGTTTATTACAACGCTTACCAAGTCTTTTAAATTCGCAAGCATCTATATTGGTACAAAGTTCTGGAGTGGATCGTGCAGTAGATAGTGCTAAATTCTTCACGGCTGAACTCATTCAACAACAACCGCACCTTAAAGATAAAATTGTGCCAACGTCTTATACTGATTTATCGAGTGCAAGCGTTCCAAGTATTGAAGATGGTGGTGTTGATCGTTTTAAACTCTATTTTCATAGTTTGAATGCAGATGAAGATTTACCTCAGCCATTAAGTCCTAATCAACAAAAAATTTATGATGCTAGTCAGGCCTATCAAGATTTTGAAGAAAATAATAAAGATTTAGCCCAAAAGTTAGATGAGTTATCAAAAAATACAGAAGCTGAAAAAACAGCCCAAACTGTACTTAATCCGATTTTTAAAGCAGACTTTATTAAAAAACTGGGCACAACAGGTTATAGCTTTAGCAATACCGGATCCTTTACAGTAACTTCACCTAAAGGTGAGCAAATTACAGAAAAAGGTAAGGGTAAAAATACAATCGCCAGTGCAGTTGATGCAGCAGCTTATATTTATGAGCTCTATTCAATTTCTGGTGGTATGAAAGATGAGTTAAAGGGTATCGATTTTGATAAATATATGCCGTTAGATGCTGCGAAATTCTACGCTGAATTTAATGATGCAAACGATTTTTACGAAAAAGGTCCAAGTTTTACCGAGTCAAATCAAGTCACAAGTGAAATTGCTCAAGGACTTAAACAGGACCTGTTCCAACAAGTTGACGCCGTAGTGAATAAAGCTCAGCCTTACAAAGCAGTTTTACGGTTTGCCCATGCTGAAATTATTATTCCTTTGGCAACGAGCCTAGATTTACATAATATGATGCAGCCTTTACCACTACGTCAGACTTATAATTACTCAACCAGTGCATGGCGCGGTGAAGTAGTTTCACCTATGGCGGCAAATGTCCAATGGGATATTTACCAAAATAGCCAAGGCAATACTTTGGTTAAAATGCTTTATAACGAAAAAGAAACTTTGTTCAAATCTGCATGTAACTATGCACGTTATACACCAATTAGTTTTTACTACGACTACATTAAATTGAAACAGTGTTATCAAATGCAATAGATTTTCAGTTTTTGGAGTCTTTAATGGGAATAGGGATTGCTATTCCCATTTTTATTTCTTCATAATCCAATTTGTTTTTAAATATAGATCAGTTAGAGACTTGGATATGACACCTTTTTGGATTGCATTGCAATTTTTAACTGTTCTGCCTATTGAGCTAAAGACAATGCCAACGGCGCAACAAAATGGTCGAGCTATTTTGTTTTATCCACTGGTTGGGCTGATGATTGGTGGAGTTCTCTTTTTTATTGCTTTTCTTTTTGCCAAATTACCCGTTCTTTTACTGGCTGCCATCATAATGACTTTATGGATTTGGCTGACAGGGGGATTACATTTAGACGGGCTAGCAGATACGGCAGATGCGTGGGTAGGCGGTTTTGGAGACAAACTACGTACCTTACAAATCATGAAGGATCCAAGTTGTGGTCCAATTGGCGTGCTAAGTTTAGTTATTATTTGTTTGCTCAAGTTTGTACTGATTTATGTGTTGATTGAACAGCATCAAACGTTATTTTTAGTCTTTGTTCCCGTACTTGGGCGTATTGTGCCGTCTATTTTGTTTTTAACTACGCCATATGTCCGTGAAAAAGGTTTAGGCCGTTCGTTGACTGATCATTTACCTAAAACAGCCTCATGGATAATAACTACGATAGCTTTGTTATTGGCTTTATATTGGGAATGGCAAGGGCTCATCGCCATTATTGGTTTTTTAATTGGCCTTATTTATTTAAGACATTTGTTTATTAAAAGAATTGGCGGTATTACAGGTGATACAGTAGGTGCAGCAATTGAGCTTAGCGAAACCGTGCTACTTTTTGCTTTTGTGGTGAGTTATTTTTATTTATAGCTAGATAAAAGCTTGTGGCCAAATTGATGACCACAAACTTAAAATTGATTAATCACCAAAGTGATAGCGTAGACCTAATAAATAAGTACGTGGTGCAGCTGGTGTATAGTTCACTTCATTATTACTAAAAGAAGTACTTTCAGCATAATGAGTATCTGCCACATTTAAAATCTGACCATATACCTCATAAGCTTTTTTACGATAGTTCGCACGAAGATTAAGTACTGTGTGTCCGTCATATTTTTGTGTATTAGCATCATTAATCCAATATGAACCTACATAGACACCTTCTGCTGAAAGTAGTAGTTCGGGAATTGGTTTAATTTGATATTCCAGTGTACCAAAAGTTTTTGGGGCACTTGGCATATCATTACCACTATAGTCGATAGTGGATGATGGTTGAAATTGTTCATAACGATGGCGAGCCCAGCTACCTGATAGTTTCAGTTTTTGGTCAAGCTGATCGGAAATTTGCCAAGTTGCACCCACTTCAATACCTTCGTGACGAGTTTTACCCGCATTCCGTGGTTCACGGCTATTATCTGGCTTGGTGTAACTAATTACTTCATCTTCACCATTTAAACGATAAAGCGTAATTTCACCATCCAAACGATCATTCAATGTTTTAAAGCGAATACCTGCATCAATATTGGTAAAAGTTGCTTCAGTCAAATTTGGTGTGACTAAATTTGCGCCGTAAAGGCTACTAACTTCTGGTGGGACAAAGCCTTGTGACCAGTTTGTATAGAAGTCAATTTGTGGTGTTACGTTCCAAATTGCACCTAGTTTCGGACTGGCCTTATGAAAGTTTCGCGTTTCATCAGGTGCGCCCGTAACATTAGATGGAGTTAAATTATTTTGATAATCATAACGAATCCAGTCATAACGAGCACCTCCGACTAAGTTTAAAGTAGGTAGAGCTTGCCAGTTAGCTTGGGCGTAGATTGCTTCATTATCAACATCGACATCAAAATCACGTAAAAGTTTTCGCTGTTTAAAACCGGTATAAATACGGGTAACTGGATCTCGAAAAACTTCAATGTCATTGGTTCGACCTTGGGTCGGAGAATGCTCAGCCATGCCACCGACAACTAACTTAACTTGGCCTAGCGTTGCTGAATGCTGTAAGTTAAGCCCATAGGACTGAAAACTATTGTATGTTGTTTGTCCGCTGTATGTTCCTTTTGCAACTCCATCTTTCTTATCTGTTTTTATGTTATAGCTTGGGTTTTGCTCAGTTGTATTGTCTCGATAATATAAAGTAATTTGGCTTTGTTGCTGATCATTCCAGTCATGGCTAAGCTGGGAAGACAATCGAGTTGCATCTACTTCACGGTAGGTAAATGTCTGATAGCTATAGCCAAGGCGTTGACTATAATCTTCAGCATTTAAACTACCTGTCATATCTGCATATAAGTGGTTATAACTAAAAATGTTTTTCAGTTTAGTTGTGTCTGAAATTTGCCAATCATGACGTAAGGTAACGCTTTGTTTATCTGATTCGGCATGATCTTGCCAGCTATCACCGCGATCACTGGCATAGGCAGAAATTCTTAAACCATGTGTTCCGTTGTTTGTATCAAAAGTATCAGATGCCCCTACATCTACACGGCGATAACCTTCGCTACTCGCACTCAGGCCAATATCAGCTGTTGGTGTTGTACTTGGCGCCTTTGTTAAAAAATTAATAGTTCCGCCAATGGCATTGCTCCCATAAACACTACTCGCAGGTCCACGCAAAATTTCAATATTGTCCACGCCAGCCATATTCATTTCGTATAGGGCATTGTGGTTAAACACGCCTACAGGACGAATTGAAAGACCATCTTCTAAATATTGATATACAGCTGCGGTTGTCATGGGTTGGCGTATAGACATCATGTGCTGCTCATTACCAAGGTCATTCATTAAAACCCCTGGTGTCTGGTTCACAAGTTGTCCAATAAACGTGGCATGTTTATTTTCAATTTGGTCATTATTAATTTGGCTAATCGCTGCTGGTGTTTTATTGAGTGTTTCACCTTCACGGCTTGCTGTGACTACAATCGTAGTTAATTTTTTTGTGTCACTATTTGCTGGTGTTAAATCTTCAGCAAAAATAATAGGGCTGGCTGAGGCAGAAAAGCACGCCGCACTTAAAACAGATAAGCGGAATTTGAGGGATAACATATTTTGACCCTATAAAAAGCAATAAGTTTTGAGTCCTTGAAAATCAAGGATGGTAAAAGTTGCGTTTTTACAGAGCAGCAGGTGGGGCGTGTTTAATCGGTAAAATATAGAAGGTAGGGGGAAGTTCTAGCTGTATTGTCCACGTATGGCACAGGCATCGTACACGGGTAAACCAACGTAAAATTAAAACAAAAATCAAAGCAATTAAAGGAATTAAAATTGCTGCATCTAGACCATGCGTACAAAGCGGACAATGTTTCATGATTTGAGTAGCTAGAGCAAAAACTTCTTGAGCATGCGAACTATGAAATTTATCTTGAACAGATTCCATATGGTGATGGGCATGTGAAGAGTGATGCTGCTGAGTATTGAAATTTTGTTGGTGAAATGAATGCTCTAGCGTGACTGGCTGACAGTGACTAGGCATGGTGTATAACTCAGGTACGATGCCAATTTGCACTAAAGTAGGCAAAAAAATGTGCCATAGTAAACACAGCAAAGTGATAGCACTTAAAAGCGTGCGCCACTTCAGCAAATGTTGACGAAAACTCAGCACCATATTCTAGGCGGTCGTAGTGGAAAAGCTCGCCGAAGTATAATCAAAAAAGAAAAGTCATCATAGCTAAATTCCGACAAAGAAAAATAAAAAAGCCCTCAAAAATGAGGGCTTAATTGATCTTCTTAAAAAGATGAATTAACGATTTGGTAAAACGTCTTTTAAAGATTCATGCATTTCAAGTAATGTTTTTTCAGTCGTTTCCCAGTCAATACAGCCATCAGTCACTGATTTACCATATTCGAGATCACAAAGATTCTCAGGAATATCTTGGCGGCCGCCTTTTAAGTGACTTTCAACCATAAGACCAACAATTGACTTATTACCATCTAAAATTTGTTCAGTAATATTTTTAAGAACAAGTGGTTGTAAGTACGGGTCTTTATTTGAGTTTGCGTGGCTCGCATCAATCATGATTTTAGTGCTAACTTTTGCCTTTGCTAAAGCATTTTCTGCTTCTTCAACAGAGCCAGCATCGTAGTTTGGCTTGCCATTACCACCACGTAATACTACGTGTGCGTAAGGGTTACCGCTTGTATTAATAATCGAAACTTGACCGTCTTCATTAAGGCCTAAGAAGCTATGACCATATTTAACAGACTGCATCGCATTGGTTGCAACAGTTAAACCGCCATCTGTACCATTTTTAAAACCTACTGGTGATGATAGACCAGAAGACATTTCACGGTGAGTTTGGCTTTCGGTTGTACGTGCACCAATTGCAGACCAAGAAATTAAGTCTTGGTAGTACTGCGGAGAGTTCGGGTCAAGTGCTTCAGTTGCACATGGTAAACCTTTTTCATTTAATTCAAGCAAAAGCTTACGACCAATGCGTAAACCTTTTTCAATATTAAAAGAGTCATTCATGTCAGGGTCATTAATTAGACCTTTCCAACCAATTGTTGTACGTGGTTTTTCAAAATAAACACGCATAACTAAATACAATGAATCTTTAACCTTTTCACTTAATGCTTTTAAACGATCGGCATATTCGTGAGCAGCTTTTGGATCATGAATAGAGCAAGGACCAATAACGACAAACAAACGCTTATCTGAACCATCTAAAATATTACGAATGGTATCGCGACCTTTTAGGACAGTTTGTGAAGCAACATCAGATAAAGGAAGTTCTGACTTAAGCTCAGCTGGTGTTACAAGAGTTTGAATGCTTTTAATATTAACGTCGTCGATATCTGGCTTTGAAACGGAATTTGAATGTGTAGTCATTGCTGTCACTGGTTCGATCATACTAAAGGTTGTTTTGTGTACTGAATATACCATGAAATAATTATGAAAATCCTACATCTCATGGTATTTCAGTTTGGAAAAATCTTATTGATTTTGCTATCTTTCAGTTGAGTTGCTTGTTTTTTCGGCAACTACAGCTTGTTGTTGTACCACAGGTGCTTTCGGTTTTGCTTTGACTGGGTGAACCATAAAGTTAACACCGAGGGCAAATAGGGTAATCCCTAAAATTTTTCGGATTAATCGTTCTGGCATACGAGAACTAATTAGCGTACCAACAATAATTGCAGGAATTGAACCCACCAATAACCACATAAGAAGCGTAAAGTCGACGTTACCAGCACTCATATGTCCAAGGCCAGCTACTAAAGTAAGCAATACGGCATGTACAACATCTGACCCAATAATTCGAATCATTGGTAAGTTCGGGAACATGATCACGAGTGCCATAATCCCAAATGCACCAGCACCGACTGATGAAAGCGTTACGAATACACCTAAGATGATACCCATAACCACGATAAAGCTACGTTTCTTATGGATAGCTAAATGCTCAGTCTCAGTTTGAGTGACTTCTTTACTTCTAAAACGACTAAAGAACTTCTCAATACGAGAGCGGAAAATGATAGATACACCAGTTAAAGTCAGCATAAAACCTAACACCATGGTGAGTACAGCTTTATAGTGTGTTGACTGACTTAAATAATGCTCAAGTACCCATGTAGTACCGAAAGATGCAGGAATACTACCTACTGCTAACCATAAAACAATTGGCCAGACAATATTGAGCTTTCTAGCGTGAACCATTGATCCACAAAATTTTGAAATTGCGGCATAAAGTAAATCGGTACCAATTGCGATATGAGGTTCAATTCTAAAAAGGCCAATTAAAATTGGTGTCATTAATGATCCACCACCAACTCCTGTAATCCCTACACAGAAACCAACTAACATACCCGCTAAGATAAATTCAAAAGCACCAGACATCTTTATCGCCACTTATCACGAAACGCACATATCTTATTCCTTTTAGAGATAACCGGTTGTCATGAATAATGATTTGCTTATGCAAAAAAAAGCTAAGCAATCAAAATATTGCTTAGCTTGTTCTATTTTTCATCATTTTTTAAAGAAAATGATTATTTTGATGACTTTAGAGGATTAACTAAAAGTATAAGAATAAAAGTTAATGGCGTTGCAAAGATCCACCAACTGACAAAACCAATTGAAAATTTATAGTGTTGAATAAGAATAAATGCACATAAACCAAATAGCATGAATGCAGCTATCTTAATGTGTCGGTAATATTTTTGAGCTAACGATTTGAAATGACCTGTTGATTTCGGCGATCGATATTTTTCGCTCGCCATAAATAGTAAATACATACCTAATAAAATTAAGATGAAAGCTATAAGAATCATGAGCTCACCTCAGTATCTAGTTTATTCAGCTTTTTTTGAATCTTTGCGACAGCTTTATGCTGGATAGGTTGAATTTTGCAGAATATAAAAATTGCTAAAGCTGCAAAGATCCACAAAAATACATCTACACGTGCAAAGGTCCAATAATCTCTGAGGCTTTGAACATACTCATGTTGAAATAAATAACTTAGATTTAAGATGGGAAGTGCAATACAAAGCATAATAAAAACGCAAAGTTGAGTTCGCCACAAATGCTGCTTTTTAGTGATTAAAGCAATGATCAAGCTGATTAGCCAAACTAAGAAAAAACTATAAATTTCATAATTGATCGTGGTTGAAGTGACTGTAAACAATCGATTGGCGCTTAAATAGGCGACAGTTGCACAAGGTAATCCAACAAACGCTACAACATTTAATCGGTCAACTAAATAGTGCCCAAAATGAAACTTACTATTCTTATTTTGAATTTGACGTTTAAGACTCCAAAGTAACAAACCAGAAGCAATCATTACACAGCCTAAAATGCCTGAGAAAAAGAATCCTAAACGAAGTAAAGGCTGAGCAAATGTCGCCATATGTAGCCCATAGACACCCGCATTCAATGTCGCAATAGGACTATTATTACGTGTGTCTTCTAAGACTTTGCCAGTTAAGGCATTTAATGTAATTTGAGCTTGATTACGAGTAATAGAGCGGTCTTCTTGCTGAATAAATGTAATTTGCGCCTGGTTGGTATTCGGATTTTTTACACTAATCGTTGATAAAGGTTGATTACCCCAACTTTGTTGAACTTGGTTCAATAGCTTATCAATAGCTAAGTTTTGAGCAGGCTGAATTGATTGATTCTCAAGTACAGTCTTTGTGCGTATCTCGGTAAAATATTGATAAGGGTTTTCAGGGTAAAGCTTTTGCATTCCCCAAGGCAGATATAAATAAAAGAAAATAGCTAAGCCCGTAAATGTAATGGTTAAAAAGAAGGGCAGTGCAACGACAGAAGAAATATTGTGAAAGTCTAGCCATGAACGCTGAGACTTAAATGTGCGTAAAGTAAAAAAGTCAGTGAATATTTTTTTATGGGTAATAATGCCCGAAACCAAAGCAATCAGCATAATAAATGCTGCAAGACACACGACTAATCGCCCAACTATTATTGGAATGCCAAAAAGTTGGTAATGGAAACGGTAAAAAAAATCGCCGCCTAGAGTTGCCGAAAGTTGAAGTTCTTTTCCCGTGTTAGCATCAAGTGTGGCATTGCCATAACCGCCGTCAGCTTTTTCCCAATACATAGTGTTGACGGGACTTTCTGGTGTAGCAACTGTTAAATACCAAGATTTGGCATCTGGAGCGTTTTCTTGTAAATATTGATATGCTGTTTTAATGGCAATATCTTGTTTTACTTCATATTGTGCAAGTGCAGGCTGCATCCATAAATTAATTTCATGGCGGTAATAGGACAAACTTCCCATTAAGAAAATGGCAAATATGAGCCATCCAAAAATTAAGCCAGTCCATGAGTGTAGCCATGCCATAGATTGACGTATACCTTTATGCATAACCCACCATACGCGTCATAAAAAAGAAAAGGGCACACAAAACAATTGATAGCCCAGTGAGTTTCAAAAGTGATTGAACGCAGAAACCAACAATCACAAAGATGACGTAAAATAGAATTGCTATAAATGCTGCGAGATATATAGCTTCAGCTTTGTCGAGGGTCAAAAGGAAAATTCCAATGAGTCCAAGGCTTAAATATGCCATACAGGCAAAGCCCATACCGAAAACTAGCAAGAATCGATAGAAAACTTTTATACGATATGATACAGGGAGGTTTACAGTTTTGGACATCTTTACTGACACATACACAAACAATAATAAGTAAAGCCAATCCCTAAATTGGGATTGGCTACGATATTAATATTTAAACTTCACGGCAACTGTATAGTTGGCTGAAGGACCATAAAAAGCTTGGCCATCTGGAAAACTATTTAAATATTTCTTGTCAAAAATATTATTACCATTTGCCTGAAGCGTAATATGATCGTTGATTTCATAGCTCGCCATTAAATTAACTAGAGCATATGCATCTTGTTTAATCGTACTGTTAATATTTGAATCATATAACTTTATACCATCTTGCCATTGTAAGCCTGCGCCAACTTTTAGCTTCGGTAAAACTGGTGGTGTGTAGGTGGTTAACACGTTAAGTGTCTGGTTTGGATTATAAGTTCTTGCCTCGCCGCCATTTTTAATATCTTTAATACTAAATTGAGCATAGCCGAAGGAAAGATTCACATTATTTGTGATTTGACCTGATAAGCCGACTTCTACACCTTGTGACTCTAAATCACTCGTTGGTACTTTTCGATTAAGTGGATTTCCATCAGAGCTGCGTAGAGGGTAATTATTTTGTTCAGTTTTAAATACTGAAAGAGTTCCTGTTAAACGGTCCTCTAACCATGAACTTTTTATGCCCATTTCATAGCTTTTACCATCAATAGGTTTTAAAGCTTGATTGGTATCTTTATCAATACCAGTTTGAGGACGGAAAATTGAGGTGTAACTCATATAACCTGTATATTCAGGTGTAAAGTTATAAGTTAGTCCAACATAGGGTGAGACTTTACTTTCACTATATGACATTGGTGAACCATAACTTTCACCTTTACTTTCAGCTTGGACATAGTTTGCACCAAGTAAAAGTTTTAAATCTTCATTAAGATGTAAGCGTGTCGCAGCATAGATGGAATTAATATTCTGCTTATAGTTTGCAGCTTCTGTGAAATCTGACCAAGTTATAGATTGCGGTGTCCAACTTGACCAATCCGTAGTGGTTGATTTTATAACGTTACTATCGTTAATCGTTCCTGTAGATTGTTTATCTTGCTGATGACTACGTACATAGCTATAGCCTAAAGATGCCTCATGTTCTCGATTGAAAAGTTTATATGTTCCTTCGAGATTAAAGTCGACAGCATGTTTTTCTTGGTGCTCTTGACCACCCCAAGGGGTTAGAGAAACACCTGATCCATCAGCTTTTGGATAACCATAATAATAAAGAAGACGACTATTATGCTTGGTATCAAGATAGTTATAGGTCAGCTTAGCGGTCCACTGATCATTAATTTTTTGCTTTAATTCAGCAAAAGCATTTTGTGTTTCATTATCCCAGTGTGCCCAGTCAGGGTTTGGGTTATATGAGCGGTCATATGAAATTTGTTTACCATTGGCATCTAACAAAGGCAGAGCACCCCAGTTGTTTGCATTGGGTTTATTTTGTTCTTGGCTATAACCTGCGGTCAGTAAAGTACTATCTGTCAAATCAGCTTCAATAATACCTGCGAAACCATTTCTCTCTGACGAATATCGATCAAGGTAAGAATCACCAGTTTGCTCATAGCCCATAATACGGCCACGTACTTTTCCACTCGGTATTATTGCACCAGAGACATCAGCTTCATAACGCTGCGTATCCCAAGAACCATAACTTACACCGCCACTTGCTTGGAATTCTTGAGTCGGGCGTTTTCTAATATTGTTGATTGTTGCACTTGGATCACCGAAGGCGTTAGTTAAAGAATCAGCACCTTTAACGACTTCTACACGATCATAGAAATAAGTATCAGGATTCGTATTGTTATAGTTATAACCTGAGAGGGGAAAACCCACGCCGTCAGTTAATATATTTGAAATCTCGAAGCCGCGAGCCATATAAGTAGTTCGCTCAGTTTCTTGATTAGATACGGTTACACCGGGAGTATTTTTTAAAACATCTCGTGTACTGGTAAGTCCGAAATCTTCAATTTGCTGACGAGTAACGACATTAATAGTTTGAGGAGTTTCTTTAGCCTCAATATTAAGCTTGGTTGCGCTACTTGAGTTCTTAACATTATATGCTTTGGTTTGTTCAGAAGACTGCTCAGCATTTGATGCTTTAACTTGGATCGTCTGTAAAGATTGTACCTCTGAGTCTTGAGCATAAGAGAGGTTCGCATAACAAATCGCGCAGGCGATTACAGTAAGCTTAAATGGTCGAGGTGGGATATTCATAAGATTAAGGATAATGTAAATAATTCTCATTTATTTTATTGTTTGTAAATGTAAGCTACAATTCAAATTGCATTGTTAATTTAGATTAAAATATGGTGAATGAATGTAATTTTAGATAGCTTGTGCTGTAGCTGCTCTTGGTAAGTACATATAGATCAAGTTCAAGATTGATAAACCTCTATGCTAGAATGCATTATTTCAAATTCTTGGGTAAATCACCTTGGCAAACCGAAAACTTAAAATAGGCATTGTAGTTGGGGAAGTTTCTGGAGATACGCTTGGTGTGAAACTTATGCGTAGTTTTCGAGAACAAGGAATCGATGCCGAATTTGAGGGAATCGGTGGTCCTCAAATGATTGCTGAAGGTTTTAACAGTTATTACCCAATGGAAACTCTGTCTGTGATGGGGATTGTTGAGGTATTAAAAGACTTAAAAAAATTATTCGCCGTGCGGGATGGTCTAATTAACCAATGGACTCAAAATCCAGTTGATATTTTTATTGGTATTGATGCACCAGACTTTAACCTCAGACTTTCTAAAAGTATTAAAGAAAAGAATCTTCTAATAAAAACAGTTCAATATGTCAGTCCTTCTGTTTGGGCGTGGCGTCAAGGACGTGTTCATGGCATTAAACAGAGTATAGATTTAGTACTTTGCTTATTTCCTTTTGAAAAAGTTTTTTATGAACGATATGAAGTTCCAGCAGCATTTGTAGGCCACCCATTAGCTAAACAATTGCCACTTGAAAATCCAATTCAAATTGCTAAACAGCAATTAGGTCTTAATGAAAATCAAAAACATATTGCTTTGTTACCAGGTAGCCGAAAAGGTGAGGTAGAACGACTTTTGCCTATGTTGCTTGGAACTGCCAATATTCTGCACAAGAAATATCCAGATATTCAATTTTTAATTCCCGCAATTAACGATGCCCGTAAGCAACAGATTGAGCAGGGTGTTGAACAATTAGCGCCTAATTTAGAAACTGTAATTCATATTTTAGAAAATACAGATAGCGAGTCTAAAGTTGGTCGTATGGTTATGAATGCAAGTGATATCATTGCTTTAGCTTCTGGAACTGCAACATTAGAAGCCATGCTCATGCATAGACCAATGGTCACTTTCTATAAATTGCATTGGTTGACCTATATAATTGCTAAGCTTCTAGTGAAAATTCCTTATTATTCTTTGCCTAATATTATTGCGGGTAAGAAAGTCATTGAAGAGCTGATTCAAGCTGATGCCACACCAGAAAATTTAGCCGCTGAAATAGAAAAACTAATGAATGTTGAAACAGCTCAAATTCAAGTGATGCAACATTTAACCATGCATAAACAACTTATTTCTGGAAATACAGAAGATCCAGTGCAGGCAATTTTGCAATGTTTAAATAGCTAATTTTTAAGATTTGATTGGCTAATTGCTTTTAAGCCAGCTAATGAAAATTTCTTAAAATGCTCAACTAAATCGTGTAATGGCATCTGAGCAATATTTTTAAGTGGCTCAGGTGCTTGAGCATTAGGTCCTGCAATAATGAGCATCATGCAAGGTGTCATCACGCTTAAAATACAAGGCAAAACAGCCGGATCATTTTCATCTAAACCAGCAACTTGACTAATGAGCTTACGAATAAGAAAAAATTTTCTCATGCCTGCAAATTCAATAAAATTTAATAAATGCTCAGAAGGTGAAAAGAGTTCACGAATAAAGACTTTGCCATGCCAAACATCTTTTTCAGTTAACTTATGCAGCAAGGTCTCAAGTAATAAGCTTAGCTTTTCTTCTGGTGACTGAGTGCTTTCAACAAGTTCTAGTAAATATTTTTCATCTAGATAGTGAGCGTGAGCTTCCACTAACACAGCTTGATACAGCCCATCTCGACCATCAAAGTGATAATTAATTGCAGCCAAATCGACATTCGCAGCGTTAGCAATTGTTTTGTTCGCTGTCTTTGCAAAACCATATTGTGCAATTAAAGGTCCTGCTGCCTCAATAATTTTGGACTTGGTTAAGTCACCATCACTTCGTCTAGATCTGGGCATATTTAACCCTAACTTTGATTCACCATAAAAGTATATCTTTTATTCAAAGATTGGAGTAATTTAAATTTAAATTGAATTTAAACTAATAAAATTTGAATTTAATAAGAAGGCCAATAAGATGAATAAAAAAGTGATTGCCGTCGTCTTGGTTGTTATAGCTGTGGTTATCATCGGCTTTTGGGTATGGGGATATCATAATAAAAATCAAAAAGATAATGTATTAACTTTATATGGAAATGTTGATATTCGCCAAGTTTCACTTGCATTTGAACAGTCTGGTCGTATAGAGAAACTGTTAGTTCAAGAGGGTGATAAAGTTAAAGCTGGTCAAGTACTAGCTGCTCTTAATACCAATGCACTACACATTCAGGCAAAGCAAGCTCAAGCACAACTTAAAGCTCAACAAGAGGCAATTGTTAAACAAGATGTGGGAGCTCGCCCAGAAGAAATTAGTCAAGCAAAAGCACAACTTGCATCTGCCCAAGCCGAGCTTGATAAAACCAACAAAAACTTGCAACGCTTACAAATTTTGGTAAGTAGTACTGATGGTCGGGCAATTAGCCAACAAGAGCTAGACTATGCCAAAAGTAATAAAGATAGTGCTGAGGCAGCGGTCCGTGAAAGACAAGCTAATTTAGAATTGATCATTAAAGGTGCCAGACAAGAAGATCGTGAAGCGACCAAAGCACAGTATGAAGTAACTAAGGCTAATTTAGATCTAATTAACTATAACCTTACTCAAGCTGAATTAAAGTCTCCTGTAAATGCAGTGGTACGAGCTCGGTTACAAGAAGTTGGCGATATGACAACTGCGCAAAAGGCCGTTTATACATTAGCTTTGACCGATCCAAAATGGATTCGTGTGTATGTAAACGAACAAGATTTAAGTTCTATCAAGATGGGTGGCACGGCCCAAGTTATTCGTGATTCTGATCCTAATCAGCCCATTAATGGAAAAATTGGCTATATATCTTCAGTAGCTGAATTCACGCCGAAAACAGTACAGACCGAAGAGATTAGAACAACACTAGTTTATGAGGTTAGGGTCTATGTAAATGATCCGAATGATCAATTGAAAATGGGTCAACCTGTGACTGTAAAAGTACCACTTGCTTCAGGTGAGAAAGCTCATGACTGATGAAAAAGTAGTGGTTCAAGTTAAAAATTTATTCATGACTTTTAAGGCTGAGATTAATAAGGCAGAAGATATTAGTGCAATTGTTGATTTGAATATGCAAATTAACAAAGGAGAGCTTACAGCTTTAGTTGGTCCAGATGGTTCGGGAAAAACAACTTTATTAAGATTAATTGCAGGACTATATAAAGCAACTTCTGGTTCATTAAATGTACTGGGAATTGATGTGAGTAAAAATCCGCAAGCTGTACAAGACCGTATTAGCTATATGCCACAACGCTTTGGACTCTATGAGGATTTAAGCGTACAGGAAAATTTAGATTTATATGCCGACTTACATGGCGTTTCAAAGGATGTACGGGGGCAAAGATTTAAACGCTTATTGGAAATAACGGATCTTACTCAATTCACTCAACGTCTAGCAGGCCAACTTTCTGGTGGGATGAAACAAAAACTAGGGCTGGCATGTACTTTAGTTCGTTCCCCAGAATTGCTCTTACTTGACGAGCCTAGTGTTGGAGTGGACCCCTTATCAAGACGGGATTTATGGATCATTATTGAACAGCTTGTTCAGGAAGAAAACTTAAGCGTAATTATAAGTACTGCTTATATGGATGAAGCAGAAAAGTGCGCCTACGTATATATCATGCATGAAGGCAAAATTTTAAAACAAGGTTCCCCAGAGCAGTTAAAAGAAATAGCACGTGGACAAACATGGAATATTAAACCTTCAGAGCAGATGAAAGCTCGGACATTACAAGCCCACTTACTTGGTAATTCTGTCGACGTTATTGATGCTGTTCCAAAGGGTGAACAAGTCAACTTTATTAGTCGTCAAAAAGAGCTATCAGCCGATACTTTATCCGAGGGACTAAAAGCCAATGCGCGACCACCTGAACTTGAAGATGCATTTATGATGCTGTTGCAGCAGAATCAAAAGCAACCAAAACATATACCTATTTCTGAGCAAGCTTTTCAATTAGAACAAAACGATAATTTAAAGTCAGAGCAACCTATCATTGTAGTTAAAGATTTAGTCCGAACTTTTGGAGATTTTACTGCCGTTGCCAATACATCTTTTGATGTGCAGCGTGGTGAAATATTTGGATTACTTGGGCCCAATGGCGCGGGTAAAACGACAACATTTCGAATGTTGTGTGGATTGCTACCAGCAAGTAGCGGGTATTTGGAAGTTGCTGGTAAAAATTTACGGACAGCTCGTGCTGAGGCAAGAGCCAAAGTGGGATATGTCTCTCAAAAATTTGCACTGTATAGCAATTTAACTGTCTTAGAAAACTTGAAGTTTTTTGGTGGAGCCTATGGGCTATCTGGTAAAAAACTAAATCAACAAATTGACAAAGCCTTACAGCAATACGATTTAAAGCCTCATAGTAAAAGTGGTGATTTACCGGGTGGATATAAACAACGGCTATCAATGGCTGCTGCACTATTACATGAACCAGAAATTTTATTTTTAGACGAACCCACGAGCGGAATTGACCCGCTTGCACGGCGTTCATTTTGGTACAGCATTGGTGAACTGGCAAATCAGGGCATTACCATCATTATTACCACGCATTTTATGGAGGAAGCAGAGTATTGCGACCGCATTGCCATACAGGATGCCGGAAAGTTATTAGCCTTAGGTTCACCCCAACAAGTACGTAATCTGGCAAGTAAAGATAAACATATTGCTGATATGAATGAGGCTTTTATAGCAATTGTGGAACAAGCACGCGCGTTAAGGCACGCTGGTTAGGAGGTCTACAATGAGCTTTGGATTTTGGAATCGACTGACAGCATTAGTTCGTAAAGAAACTAAGCAGCTCATTCGTGATAAAAGTAGCCTCGGGATTGGACTCGTTTTGCCTGTTATTTTAATTCTACTGTTTGGTTATGGACTTTCCTTTGACTTAAATCAGGCCCGAGTCGGTGTTGTCGTTGATCAGTCTTCACCGCAGATCAATCAGGCTTTAGCTGGTTTAAATGGCTCACGATATTTAACAAGTCAAGAGTTTCATAATTTGCCTGAAGCAGAGCAGGCCATTCGAGATGGCGAAATTGATGCCATTTTGTATTTTCCTTCAGATTTTGCCAGTCAGGCACAGCAAGGTAATGCCAAGGTTCAACTATTATTAAATGGTACATCCACCACTATAGCAACAGCCTTAGAAGGTTATGTTGCAGGTGCTTTAGCTACCGCGCCGTCTATACAAGTTGACCGTGGGCAAATATTAGCAACGCCAAGCTCCGTTAATATTGAACAACGAATATGGTTTAACGAATCTGGTAACAGTGCTTGGTTTTTAGTCCCTGGCTTAATGGTGCTCATTTTGACTTTAATCGGTGCATTTTTAACTGGTTTACTTATTGCCCGTGAAAGGGAGCGAGGAACTCTAGAAGCTTTATTTGTTACGCCTGTACGGCCATTTGAAATTGTATTAGCAAAACTCATTCCGTACGTTGTCGTCGGCATGATTGATATCATGATCTGTCTTGTTGCTGCATATTTTATTTTTGAAGTGCCTATGCGCGGTTCATTATTCTCAATTTTATCTGCTTCATTTCTATATTTAATTGTGTCGTTATTACTTGGTTTAACTATATCAGGCTTTGCTCAAAATCAGTTTCAGGCGAGTCAAATTGCCTTATTGGCAAGTTTTATGCCCGCGCTGATGCTTTCTGGGTTTGTTTTTGATACACGCAACGTGCCTTTGGTTGTGCAAATTATTAGTCAGTTACTACCGGCTACACATTTTATGATTTTAATTAAAACCTTATTTATGGGAGGTGATGATTGGAAGTTATGGTTTAAAGAATGCGGTTTTCTAGTGGGATATATCGTTATTTTGATATGTGCTGTGAACTTTTCACTGAAAAAACGGTTGAGATAAAGATATGTGGCAGCAACTAATCGCTTGGCTAAAACACTTAAGTTTTTTGGTCAAAAAAGAATTCTTAACCATTTTTAGTGATCCTGCAAATAGAGTCATTTTATTTGTACCCGCACTGATGCAAGCGCTTTTATTTGGTTATGCTGCTACTTATGATGTTAACCGTGTGGATTATGCAATTTTAGATCAGAGCAATGGGCAGGTCTCACATGAACTCATCTCAAAACTAGATGGCTCTGGTATTTTTAAGCGTGTTGCAACCCTTGAATATAGTGATCAAATCAAACAAGTTATTGATAATCGTCAGGCACTGGTTGTAATTACGATACCGTCTGACTTTGAGAGTAAATTAAATAATAACCAAAGTTCATCTATACAGGTGATTGTTGATGGCAGGAACTCATCAACTGCTGTTGTGGCGGGTTCATATCTAAATAAAATTATTGGTCAGTTTAATCAGCAAAAATTTAACTCAGCTTTGCCGATTAGCCTTGAAACAAGAACATGGTATAACCCAAATCAAGAGTCAAGATGGAGCTTAATGCCTTCATTAATTGCGGCCTTAAGTATGATGCAGACATTACTTTTATCTGCTTTATCAGTTGCACGTGAACGTGAACAGGGTACATTTGATCAGTTATTAGTGACCCCCTATACACCATTACAAATAATGATTGGTAAGGCCTTACCGCCAATTTTTGTAGGCTTGATGCAATCAACCATTATTTTATTGATCATTTTGTTCTGGTTTAAAATTCCTATGAATGGCTCTATTGGGCTGCTTTATTTTGGTTTATTGAGTTTTAACATAGCTGTAGTCGGTGTGGGCTTATCAATTTCGGCATTATCTTTAAATATGCAACAAGCCATGCTTTTTACTTTTTTATTGATTATGCCTTTAATGTTGCTTTCAGGTTTACTTACACCCGTAGAAAACATGCCGGAAGCATTACAAATAGCAACGTACGCAAATCCTTTAAGGTTTGGAATTAACTTGGTACAACGAGTTTATTTGGAAGGTGCAGGTTTTACACAAGTCAAATTTAACTTTATTCCAATGATCATACTTGGACTGGTCACTTTACCTTTGGCAGCTTGGCTATTTAGAAATAGATTATCTTAATTAAAAAGCCCCATTTTAGGGGCTTTAAAACTTACTTAAGCACGTACGATCAGCTCGTAACCCGTATATTTACGGACGTTGATGACACCAATATCAAAGATTAAATATTGCCCTTTAATACCTTGTAATACACCACGAATTTTTGGTGTTTTATCTAGATTAAGAGACTTAATTTTTTCAGGATATTGTTCAACTGGATAAACAAACTCACGTGGCAATTCATTTTCCAGTAGTTCAACCGTTTCGTTAAATTCAAGGTTTTGACTGAATTCCTCACGAATAGTTTGAATTTTCGGTGCAAACTCTTCGATTAACTGATCACGTTGTTCAGTCAGTTTCAGAGGTTCAGCTTCACCCTTAAGGAGTTTACGCCAGTCAGTTTTGTCAGCAACTAAAGAACCAAACATAGTTTCAAGTTGACCAGATAAACGGCGTGATCCAACTTTTAAAATTGGTAAGGCTTGGGTTGCACCTTGATCTAACCAACGACCTGGCATATGGCTAACACGAGTAATGCCTACTTTTAGAGCACTTGAGTTTGCCAAATATACAATATGCGGTTGGAAACACACATTATGGGCAAAGTCATCTTCACGACATGTACCTAAATGATAGTGGCATGTTTCAGGTTTCATAATGCATAGGTCACATTCTGCTTTAGTTTTAAAGCATTTAAAGCAGTGGCCTTGAGAATAAGATTTTGGTGTTTTAGTGCCACAAGAAGTGCAATAAATATTACCTGTCCATTCGATTTCTAGTTCTTGTCCTAAATTAAAAGGAAGATCAATTTCTGAACGGTCTAATACAAATTTGTATTCAACATTTGCCTTGGTTGTCTGTTGATCAGTTACACTAGCATCTTTTAGGCCTGCATGCATTTTATGGCAAATGCCTTGTAGTTCCATAAAGTTTAAACTCACATCTTTCAATTAAGGGTTGCAGTTATGGCTGAACAAAATGTCATCACTTCTATGCTAGACGATTTATCAAACGAACAGCCCATTCATACTGCACTTTGTATTGGCCAGAAAATTGACCAGAATAACGCAATTCAATGGCACTATTTTACCGTAACTGAGCTTTTAAGTCTGCCTTTTACTCAGCGTTATGACTTGGGTTTTGTATTGTTTGATACAGATGAAATGCAGAACATAACTGAACTACAAAAGTCACAATTATTAGTGAAGCTAAGAGATTTATTAGCAAAACGAATTGTTGTAGTAAGTAAACGCAGTGATGAACAGTTATTACGTTCTTTAGGTTTCACGCAACTCATTGATAAAACTTCACATGATAGTGATTTTGCTTTATGGCAATTTAATATCTTGACCTATAAGCATGTTCCAGATTGGTTTAATTCAAAGTTCTGGGCAAACCCAGAGAATTGGAATAAATTCCGCTGGTAAAATGGCACAAAATCTCTTTCAAAATTTAACAATTTGGCTTTTGCTGTCTTAACAAGAATCCGCGTATGCTCGTGTATAAACCATACATAAGAGTTACACATGACAAATTTAAGCAACATTGTAGAAGTTCTGGCTCAGCAGGCTTTAGGTGGGAACCAGCAAGCATCAGGTCAAGGTGGTTTAGGTGGAATTTTAGGTTCAGTACTCGGACAAATGGGGGGCAATACTTCTTCTGGCGCACAAGGTGGTCTTGGAGGCGTACTAGGTTCTGTATTAGGTCAAGTGACTGGAAATAATAATAACGCACCTCAAGCAGGTGGTGGCGTACAAAATTTATTAATTGCAGTTGTACCTTTAATCTTAGGTTGGGTTCAACAACAAGGTGGTTTGCAGGCTGCTTTAGAAAAGTTAAAAGGTGCGGGTTTAGGTAACCAAGTTCAAAGCTGGGTTGATCCAAATCAAAGTAATAGCGAAGTTCCTACTCAACAATTGCAGAGTTTATTTAATCCAGCTGACATTGAGCAAGTTGCTGCGCAAGCTCAAGCTCCAAAAGAGCAAGTTTACGGTGCAATTGCTTCAGTCTTACCTCAAGTCATTGACTCATTAACACCTCAGGGTGAAAGTACCGATCATCAAGAAGCAAACCAAGACATTCAAAACGTTATGAATCTTGTAAGTGGTTTCTTAAAGTAAGCTACAAAGTAAAAAAAAGCCGATATAAAAATATCGGCTTTTTTAGTCTGAACAATAAAATAAAAGGGCATTAGCCCTTTTATTTTAGATATGAATCAAAGATAACTAATTAGAAGTTATATTCGATACCTGTACCTACAACAGTTTGTTTGTCATCATCATTCAACCAGTCACGTTTTTGTTGAGCAACGATGCCGTAGAAACGAGCTTGCTTGTTGATTTGGTAATCAAGACCTAAACCGTACAAGTCTATTTTACGATCTGATTGACCACTTACTTGTGTTTCAGCTGAAGCATATTCTGCTTTTACTTTAAGTTTAGTGTTAGGAATTTTATAAGCAGCTGTTACTGCATATGCTTGTTCCTCTAAACCACGGTAAGCTTTACCCGCTTTATCGATTGAACCATCTGATTTATATGATTGACCATATGCAGTCAATTCATCAGTAGGTTCAGCGTGTTGCCATAAAGCACCTACAACAAAACCTGATTTTGCGATGTCATAAGAACCAGTTACACGGTAAGCATCTGTATAAACATCTTTCAAACCGTAAGCCGCATATTTACCTTTAATACCAAAGTCACCAGCGGCAGCTACTGCTAAGCCAAGGTCTTTGTTTTCATAACCAAGCGCAGTAGACACAGAGTCAAAGCTGTCATTCTTGCTGTCTTTACCAGTTTCACCTTGTTTGCTGTCAGAGGTGCTTTCACCAGTTTGAGCCATGATGTTGAAAGTTAAACCAGCTAATAATTTAGGGTCTAATTCAAAACCAACTACGTTATCTAAGCGGTTTTCACCGTACATGATATTGGTAATATCTAAACGTGTATCGTCATTAAAGATGTCTTGGTTACCACCAGCAGCAGTTTTAAAGTAAGAGTCGTATTTACCTACTTTTAAAGTACCAACACCTTCAGTTTTTAAACCGATGAAACGGTTACGAGCGCTAAGGTCACTATCAGAACCTGAACCATCAGTAGAAATTGCCCATTCAGCTAAATAAACAGCAGATAACTTGTCAGTTAATTTCTCTTCGCCTTTTACCCCAATGCGAGAAGAGTTTGAGTTAACTTCGGTAACATCACTTTTACCATCGAAATTTTTATTATCAACTTGGTTAATAGAAACATTTAGTTTGCCATACAAAGTTGGCGCTGCTTGCACCGCGTTTATGCTCAAAGTTGCAACTGCGGCAGCGAGTAGCAATTTCTTCATTGAGATTTCTCCAAAAGGTATTTAAAAATGGCGTATGCCTAGTTAACTATTTATTTTGTAGTTGACTTATGTACAAAAAGTTACAAAAGCTCACCAACTTGCTAAGCAGTATCGGCAAACTTTGTGACAGGGGCGTGAAAAATAAATGACAGTTTTATGACGATTAAAATTTAGAAATAAATTAATTATTTTAATTTTTTATAGTTTTTAGACGAAAAAAAGCGGAGTCAAAACTCCGCTTTAATATATTAAAAATCAAAGAGCTGCTTTAATTTTCTCAGCTAAAGCTTTAATTTTTTCTTGATCACCTAACTCTACAGCATGTCTTCCAAGTTGATGCACATTTGTAGGAATAAGGTGAAAATGAACATGCGGAACAGTTTGTCCAGCCGCTGCTCCAGAAAGTTGCATCAAGACAATACCTTCTAAATTGAGGGCTTTTTCCATTGCTTTCGCAATTTTCTGAACAATTTGGATAGTATATGCGGCTGCTTCTGGGGGTAAATCAAGGAGCGTTACAGCAGGTGTTTTTGGAATAACTAATGTATGACCATCGGCTTGAGGCATAATATCCATAAAAGCTAGAACTTGATCATCTTCATAGATTTTTATCGCTGGAAGTTCATTGCGTAAAATTTTGGCGAAGATATTTTGATCATCGTATGCCATGTATTAGTCCTTTAAAATTATTTACATTTCAATTCTTTCTGACGCTCTTTAATAGCATCAAGACGTTGTTGCTCTTTGTCAGAAAACTTTGGTTTTGTCGTATGACAGTTTTCATTACCATATTTTTCTTTAGCATCAGGATCTTTAAAACAAAAGCCTTTTGATGCATAAATCAAATTATAGTCATCTTGCAATTTCTGACATTCTTGCTCAGGCGTTGCAGCTTGAACGCTTAAACCAGCCATGCTCACCATGCCAGTAAAGACTGCAACCATAAATTTATTCATGAGCGTTTCCTCAGTTAAAGGTATGAACCTGTACTCAATATAAGGTTTATTACCAATATTTCAATGATTATTAATTACTCAAATGTCATTTTGGGTGATAATTTGTTCATAAAATAAATAAAAACTTTAGATATCAATAATTTATAAAAATCAAATAAAAACATAAACTTAAGAGAAATTATATATATTTTTTTAGAATTTGATTCTTTTTAATTCACTTTTAACTTTTATTGGCGATATAAAAATATGCCTAAGATTAAGGTGATCAGATATAAAAAATTTTAGCAAAAGATGAGATCTTATAGCCTATTCCATTTGCTAAATAGACAAATGAAGTTTGAAATTAGGTCAATGAAAAAGGGGATTAGCAATGACATTATCAAAAACACAAAACGTGATAATTATCACAGTTTGTGTTTTTAGGATTAAGTGGAATTCACTGGGCCCATTTTAATTTAGACGGAAATGGGCTTTTTCTTTTAAGCTGTAAAATATTAATAGACCAAAAGTAATCTTATTTTACACTTCAATTGAAAGATGTATTGATTTTGCATGTTTTAACTTCTATTATATAGTCCTTAAATTGCTGCGTTTGATAGTTTTTTGTTTTTGTAGCCCATTTCTAAAATTGAGATGGGTTTTTTTTATTTAAGTTATTTCGAAATATATTAATTTAACCCCACTCTTGTGAGTTGTAATTAGCTATATGTTTAATTAGTGTGATGCATTAGGCATACAACTTTCACTTTTACTGTTGTGGTTACTTTTTAATCTAACTAACTTACATATAGCAATGTTATATTCATCATACTTCCTTAAAGGATCTGATTATTCATCGGAGACAAGATTAAAAGGAAATAGAGAATGCCAAAATTTTTACTCATTGCTGAAAGCATTTATGAGAAATCTGAAGAAGAAAAGCTTTTCTCAGAGGATATTATTGAACACTTGAATCGCTTAGTTAGTATGATTCGACAAGAGATAAAAGATACTTCATATAAATTAAAATATAACTTTATTGATTTTGAAGAATGTTTAAATAAGCCAGCAAATGAATGTTCAGCTAAACTCGATATTAGTTTAATGCCAACATATAAAAATAAAGGTGAATATATTATGTGGTTGGCTAGTTTTATTGAAAAGATTACTTTGGGGGGAAGAGAAAAGTTCCCACCACTTGCTAATACTTTGCTTCCTAGCTGTATGCTTGCCAATCCTTATTCAGCAAAAATGGAACAGGCTAAGGTTGTATCCGAAAAAAGTGCACAAATGATTGTAAATTATTTTAGATCCTCCGATTATAAAAAGGTTAATAAAGTACCTACGTAGTATAAAAATAATAATCTTTCAGATACTTAATGTTTTTATATAGAAAAATTTTCGTAATGAATGACATGAGTTTGCATGTTTGAGATTTCCTGCTATTCATTATTGAGCCTATTAAAACTAAGTTTAATAGGCAGCCTTCTAAAAGATTAAATTTACTCTAATGTAATCTTTGTCCACGCTTCATACATTTTAACTGCCGCAGAGAAGTCACTGTTGTCTTCAGCAGTTAAATGAGCAGCTTGGATTAAACTTTGTGTTAATGACAAAAGCGGGGCAGGAAGCTTTGCTTGCTTGACTAAATCCAAAGCAATTCCTGTGTCTTTGGCAAGAAGAGGTAAGCCAAAGGTTACTGGAAATTCGCGACTCAATACACGCTGTGGGAAGATAGTTTCTGTTACCAGACTTTTACCACTTGAAGCGTTAATACACTCTAAAGCTTCGTTCAAACTTACCCCATGCGCTTTTAAAGCACTGAAACCTTCTGCAACAGACCAAAGGTTGACCGCAAGTAGCATATTATTAACTGCTTTTACTGCAAATCCAGCGCCAGACTCACCGACATGTTTAATTAATTTTCCTACCGCTTGTAGAGCTGGTAATGCGCGTTCGAAAGCTGCTGCATCACCACCCACCATTACAGTCAGAGTTGCATTTTCAGCTCCTACGGTTTGACCGCTTACTGGAGCATCCAGAAAATCAATATTCAATTGCTTTAATGAGCTGGCTAAGGCGCGGGCAGAGTTAGGAACCCCGCTGGTACAGTCAATCCAGATTGCACCAGATTTAATTTCAACACCATTAATAAGTACTTCTACATCAGTGCTTGTCGGTAAGCATGAAAATATAATATCTGCTTGTACAGCTTGCTCTAATGAGACAGCCTTAGTGCCATAGTCTGCTGCATGTTGTTTGGCTTTTTCAAAATTTCGATTCCATACATAGACAGTATCGAAGTGTTTTGGTAAATGCGCTGCCATACGGTAGCCCATTGCACCCAAACCAATAAATGCAACAGATTGACTCATGACCTTATCCTTAAATTTGTGTTGAACGTTCGGCGAGCCATGCAGCCAGTTTCGGCCAAAACTCCAGAGCACTTGCTTGACTCGACATTAGGCCTAAATGACCACCGGGGATGAGAGTAAACGTGACATCCTGACTGTTTGTCAATTGACTTAATGGTGAAGCAGCGTCAGCAGTGACCAACTGATCACTACGACCCGCGCCAACTAAGAGGGAACAATCTATATTTTTTAATTCGATTTTCTTATCTTTTAACTGAATAAAGCCGCGTTTTAGCGGATTTTGTAGCCAGACATTAAACAACATGTCCTGATTAATGCCACCCGGATAGTCAATCATATTATTTAAAAAGTTACTTAGGGTGGCATGCTCTTGTACAAATTGCAGGTCATCAAGATTCTTTAGCAATTGCACATGTCCATCTAACCAACCTTTAGGATCAAGAATTTTGAAACCTAATGAATTTAAAATCCCGGGACTGTGGATCAGACGTTTTGGCAATCCAGAGTAAATACGTTCCTGTATTTTCTTATTGCGACTAATCAACTGATTTATGGTTTGATAGAGCTTGCCAATATGGCCAGATGCATAACTATCTATTGGACTACCAAGAACAATTAAATTTTTAATGTAGTTGGGTTGGTTCAGAGCAGTATATAAAGTAACGAATATGCCTGCCATACTCCAGCCATGGAGCGAGATTTGCTCACTTCCTGAATGTGCGCGAACGAGTTTTATTGCTTTAGGAATGAAATCTTCAATAAATGATAAAAAGTTAAGGTGTCTATCTTTAAACTTTAAGCGTCCCCAATCGACCAAATAGACATCGAAGCCCGCATTTTGAAAGTATTTAATAAGAGAACGATAAGGATATAAATCATAAATCGCCATATTAATTGCGAGTGGTGCAACAAACACTAATGGTTCTTTAAATTTTTTTTGTGTTGCTGCGTAATAACGAATACGCGTTTGATTGAATTCGCCAATTACCTCAAAGGGGGTGCTTTGTGATAGTACCAATGTTTTTGAATGAAATAGTCGGGCAGAAAGGTGCTTGATTTGGCTTTGTTCTGAGACAAGGGACTTTAAGCGTTTCATCTTGCTTTACCAACTATTTACTAAAATTAAATAAAGTCTAAGCGATAATTTTAATGTTTACCTTGACCTTAAATACCTTAGACACTCAAAATGATGATAGTTTTTTAGTACATGACCAGTAAAGGCGAACATTTAATGAACCAGTCTGATGATTTAGAATACCAACTTGATACTTTAGCCATTCGTACCGGACATACTCGTAGTTTTGAAGGTGAGCATGGCGAACCGATTTTTTTGACATCATCTTTTGTATATGAAAATGCAGAAGAAGCTGCAGCAAAATTTTCTGGTCAAGTTCAAGGAAATATCTATTCTCGTTTTACCAATCCGACTGTATCGATGTTCGAAAAACGTTTAGCAGCTTTAGATGGTGCTGAACGTGCTGTTGCGACAAGCTCTGGAATGGGCGCGATTTTGTCAGTTACTATGGCATATCTCAAAGCGGGTGATCATGTTATTTGCTCAAGAGCAGTTTTTGGTTCAGTTGTTGCCTTGTTTGAAAAATATATTGCCAAGTTTGGCGTAGATATTACATTTGTCGATTTATGTGATTTGGACGATTGGAAAAACGCGGTACGTCCAGAAACTAAACTTTTATTTGTTGAGTCGCCGTCTAATCCTCTAGCCGAGATCGCAGATATTCAAGCGCTTGCAGATATTGCTCATGCGAATGGTGCATTACTTGCGGTTGATAACAGCTTCTGTACGCCTGTTTTACAGCAACCATTAAAATTTGGGGCAGACCTTGTCATTTACTCTGCGACTAAATATTTAGATGGACAAGGGCGCGCACTAGGCGGTGCTGTTGTCGGTAATCATCAGTTATTAGAAGAAGTTTTTGGTGTTGTCCGTACGCTTGGACCATCAATGAGTCCATTTAATGCATGGGTTTTCTTAAAAGGTTTAGAAACTTTACGTTTGCGTATGAAGGCACACTGTGAGAGTGCCCAAATTCTTGCAGAATGGTTATCTACTCATGAAAAAGTAGAAAAAGTTTACTATGCTGGTTTACCAACTCAAGAAGGTCATGAACTGGCCGCTAAACAGCAAACTGGTTTTGGTGGGATTGTTTCTTTCGTTGTTAAAGGCGAACGTGAAGGTGCTTGGAAGGTTATTGATAATACTAAGTTTATTTCGATTACTGGTAACCTAGGTGATGTGAAGTCAACAATTACCCATCCTGCAACGACTACACATGGCAAACTTTCTGTTGATGCAAAAGCTGCGGCTGGTATTCAAGAGGGGTTAATCCGTGTATCTGTAGGCTTAGAAGATATTAATGACATTATTCGTGATATCTCACGTGGTCTTGATCTGATCTAATTATCCTTATTGAAATAATTCTTTTGGGTTATTTTTTCATGAAACCATCTCTTTAATCGAGATGGTTTTTTTATATTTAAATGTTACTCAAATTTCAGAATTACAATAAAAAACCTACATTTTTGTTTAAATGAGAGCTAAGAGTACAAGGTATAAAGACTGTAAATTTAATTAAAAGAAATGTGAGTTTTAAAATGCTTAAGCCTATTGCTATTGTCGTTGTAGTGGGGGTAATCGGGGTAGTTGGATACAAATTGCTGACCAAACCGAGTCAGAACCCAATGAATGAGACAACTTTATTGATCAACAATGCAGAGAAGTCTGTTCAAGAAGCAGATAAATCTATTCAAGAAGCAAATACCTCCTTTAAGAAAGTTCCTTTAAGTGAATATAAAACAATTGATAAAGGTCTACAGGCATCTCAATAGTGCTATGAGTTTTTATAAGACTTTAACGTATGCCATCTAAATATTTAAGAAGTGTACCTAAGTATGAGCATGTTACTCATGTCGCTACGTAAAATAGAGCTAGAGATACTGATAGAAAACATTAGCCTATTGTGTCAGAATTACGGATTAATTTGAGTTCAATGCACTAATCTGTATGTATTTTAATCGCATAGGTTGGTTCAATGAGATTAAGTTTTTATAAAGTATTACCAGATAACGCATAATACTTTAAAGATTTGATAGAGATACGGAGTAAAGTTATGAATATCAATATGCTCATGCAGCAAGCGCAGCGTATGCAAAAAGATATGGAAACAAATATAAAAAAGGCGAAAGAAGAGCTTGCTCAAACTGAAGTTCATGCAGAAGCTGGTGGCGGTTTGGTTAAAGTAACCATGACTGGGCGCTATCTTGTAAAACGTATCGAAATTAACCCTGAATTACTTCAAGATGAACCAGATATGATTGAAGATTTGATTGCTGCAGCGGTAAATGATGCTGTACGTCAAGCAGAAGTTATTTCTGAAGAAAAAATGCAAAAAGCGAATTCTGGTATGGGCTTGCCACCTGGCTTAGCGGGCATGTTCTAAGGAAATTCTGTGTTTAGCGATAGATTTGAACAACTCGTTCAAGCTTTACGTATATTGCCTAGCGTTGGTCCGAAATCGGCTCAACGTATGGCATTACATCTTTTGATGAAAAATCGAGAAGGTGCGTTTGCATTAGCCCATGCTTTACATGAAGCTTCAAGTTATATTCATGAGTGCAGCATTTGCCATTCTTTAACTGAACATGAAATTTGTGATATTTGCGCCTCAACTGAGCGAGAAGATCAACTATTGTGTGTGGTTGAATCACCAGCAGATGTAATGGCGATTGAGCAAAGCGGAAGTTTCCGTGGTAAATACCATGTTTTAGGTGGGCATCTTTCACCTTTAGATGGTATTGGTCCAGAAGAAATTGGTATTCCTTATCTGATTCAGCGTTTAAGCCAAGGTAAAATTGAAGAAGTGATTTTGGCAACAAATGCGACTGTAGAGGGACAAGCGACCGCTCATTATTTGGTAGAGGCGACTAAGCACTTACCTATACAAATGACACGTATTGCTCAAGGTGTACCGCAAGGTGGTGAACTTGAGTATGTAGATAGCCATACCTTAAGTCAGGCAGTTCATAATCGTATGAGAATGAAATAAGCATTTCGATGCTTATTTCATTGATGTCATATAAAATTGAATTAGATTTATTAATTTAGCAATATAAAGGCAAATATTATTTTGTCTTTAATTACAAAAATCGTTTAAATAAAATATGAAAGCCCATAAGAATGAAAAAGATCTTATAGATTTTAAACAATGAATATTTGGAGTTAACTTTAAAAATATAAATAAAAGATCAAAAAATTATCTATTTTCGAAAAATTGTTCAAAAATAGAGTATTCATAAAGGTTTAAGTGGTAATTTCCCACTTCTATGTTATATATACCAGAGTTCTAAGCACTCTTTGCATTTACTTGAGAAAGCATGTTTCAGTTTATCCAACAGCAAACCGATTTGGTTGATGTTCTTCAAAAAATGGATCAATGTTCGATATACGGACTTGATACAGAATTTATTAAGGTTGACACACTCTGGCCTAAACTTGGAGTATGCCAAGTTAATGTAAATGGCGATGTCTATCTGTTGGATGGTGTTTCATTAGATCTAAGTCAGTTTTGGAAAAAAATATTTCTCGCTCAGCAGAACATTTTTCATGCGTGTGGAGAAGACATCGATTTAATCTATCATTACGCTGATCAAGAAGATCTGCTTAATGTGTTTGATACTCAAGTGGGCCTTTCTTTCTTGGGCCATGGGCTGCAAGTAAGTTACCAAGGGGCTTTGAAGCTTTGTCTCGACATTGACATTGAAAAAGATCAAACAAGATCTGATTGGTTAGCTCGACCTTTATCGCCTCAGCAACTTTGTTATGCGGCAAATGATGTTCTATATATAATGAAGTTAGCGCATCATATTCAAGAACAGCTTAAGCAGAAAGGGCTTTATGACTATGTTCTTGAAGATTGTAGTAGTTTAACTAAAGAAATTATTAGTGAAACGCCGACAGAGTTGCTTTACACCGATGTTGGTAATTATCGCCATTCGCGTCGTCAATTGATGCAACTGCAAAATTTAAGTGAATGGCGCGAATACATTGTTAAAGCAACGAATCAGCCACGCAGTTTTATTCTTAGAAACTCAACCATGATTGATATGGTTGAAAAGAATCCACGTAATAGTTTTCAACTCTCGCAAGTTAAAGATATTCGCCCAAACGTAGTTCGTGAATATGGAAAAACTATTTTAGAATTACTTAAAGATTTGCCGATTGAAAGTGAATGGCCAACAAGAATTGCCAAACCTTTTAAAGTAACATCTAAAGAAACTTTGCATAAAATGGATATGGTACTTGCCCATGCAATAAGTGAAACTTCTATTCCTAAAGAAGTATTGCTTAGAAAGAAATGGCTAAATGCAATTCATCAACATGTTCTTTCTCAAGGGGATGAACAAGATTTACCTGATTATCTTTTGGGTTGGCGTTACGAGCTATTAACTCAACCATTAATTCAGTTATTTCAAGAAGAAAAACAAAGTCTATCCATTTAAAATGATGTGATAGTTCAAATTTAAAAGCTCATCTTCGTGATGGGCTTTTTTAATGAAGAGTAATGAATAATTTAAATTGAGTAGTTTTTATTTATAAATAATAGATATTCAATATTAATAGTTAATAAAGTAAATGTTTATGTTAGCTATATTAAATAATTAACTTTATTAAAAAGCTAGTAAAGTGATGGGTTGAAGTAATTTTAATTTGTAAAATTGATAATGAATTAAATTAACTGATTCAATGAGAAAAATTCAATTGATTAAACATACAGGTCTGTATATTCTTGGTTGTAAGAAAAACAATTTCAATATAAATAATATATAACTATAAGTTTGTTTCGGTGCAGAAATAAAAAAGCCAACCCAATTGGGTTGGCTTTTTATTTTTAATCATATAACTCAGTTAAAATGTCAGTAGATTCTTAAATTTTAAAAATTAAGGATTTATATTTTACTAACTTTCTGTATATGAAGCGGAAAGTTCAGCTACGAGTTTCTCTGCTTTTTGAAAAGCATTTTCTAATGATTTTAGATGTCGTGCATCTCTAAATTCTTGATATTCTGAAGCAATTTCATAAATTTTCTCTACGCCTAAATATTTGCTGAGCGTGCGAAGGTGAGGTGTGAGGTGATTCATCTGATGGCGGATGCCTTCTTTCTCAAAACCAAACTCTCCACTAGAGGTGATAATGATTAAAATTTTTCCATATAGAAGCGGTTGTAAAGGAAAGTCTCCTCGAGCAAGGTCAAAATCAAATGTTTTATTAATCCGAATAATTTGGTCAAACCATGCTTTAAGTTGAGCAGGCATACCATAATTGTACATAGGGGAAGAAATTAAAATGATATCTGAACTCGAAACTTCCGCGATTAACTGATCTGATATAGATAAAACATCACATTGAGCTTGAGTTCTTTTATTTTCAGGTGTGAATACAGCATCAATCCAGTCTTGATTAATAAATGGTGGCGGATTCATTCCTACATCACGATAAATATACTCATCTATAGGCAGTTGTTTTTTCCATGAGCTGACCAATCGGCTGGCAATATTTTTAGAAATCGAATTATGGTTTGGATTAGGGTTAATCGCAGCTCTTACACTAGCATCTATATGTAATATTTTACTCATCATAAATTCCAAAAAAGTTAAGGTTTAATTTATTTTGAGTTTTAAAAGATAAGTAGACAAACGAGAAAATTACATTTATAGATGAGTTTAGTTCACCTATAAGTATCACTTTGGAGAAAGCATGCAAGTCTCTTTGCAAGCACTTAAGGCATTTGAATCAGCCGCTCGATTGGGGAGTTTTAAATTGGCTGCTGAAGAACTTTCGCTAACACCTACTGCGATTTCACATCATATTACTAATTTAGAAAGCAGATTAAATGTTGATTTATTTCATCGACAAGTAAGAAAAATAACGCTTACAACCACCGGAGAGAGACTTGCTGGGGCAATTTCTGAAGGGTTTCGTAAAATTGAAGATGCATTAGATGAAATAACAGTAAATGGAAATGTAGTGAGAGTGGCTAGTACGTCTTCACTCGCTGCAATGCTGTTAATTCCTTCTATAAATGAATTTTATCAATTGCACCCCGATATCTCAGTTGAATTCTCTACAGGCGAAGCTTTAGAAAGTCATTTATATACATTGCCTATTCGATATGGTGATGTATCTTCAGTACCAGCTAAAGATGTCCTTAAATATGAGTCTTTTAATGTATTTGGTGCATCTAAACTTGCTCTGACCAAAGATGCGAGTGAGCCAATAACGTTATTTACCACAGAATGGAAAAATAAAGCATTACCAAGTCCACCATTAGACACATGGCTTAAGGTGAATGGATGGGACCAAAAGAGGGTGATAATTAAGAAATTTGATCAGGAAATTTTTGGCATACATGAGGCTTTATCTGCCAATGGATTAGTATTTTGTTCTGCTACACTTACCCATAGGTTCATTAAGGCGAATCTTTTACAGGAGTTTAAAACCAAACCCATTCAATCCGAGCTGTGTTACTACATTCCAAATAAGGAAGATTTTAAAAATAGAAATGCGAGAAAATTTATTGAATGGGTAGAAAGTTTATTCAACCAGTAAACTTATATCTTTGATTGGTTTTAACTACACAACACTAAAACTTATATAGCCTTTTTATGCTATAAACTTAGATAAATTAATAATTAGAGAGATAAATATGCTTAACAACTTTAATGCTGAACAAGCTCGTCAAAATGCTAAAAACTTTAAAATAAACCAAGACGTCATATTGGAAAAAATTTTAACTGGTACTGAGTCTGAATCTAAGGAGGGAAAGAGAAAAGCAACTTTCTGGTTTCCTGTTGATGCTATAAGCCCTGATCATCTTACTCTGGTTGAAGAGGAGCTTAAAAACAGAGGGTTTAATGTCTCAACTGATATTGAGCACTCTGGTACCACGATCACAATTGAAATAAGTTTCTAATTATCGTTGTGTTTTAACCAAACCATCCTTAAAACAAGGATGGTTTTTTTTGTTGCATGATTTTCTGTGATTTAGAGGAAGTAAATATAAATTTATTTACAATTAAATTTATATTAATCAGGATATTATTTGACAGACTCCATCTTCTTCTGTAGCTTTACTTTTTGAGTGGAATATGGATATGAACTTCCAAACAATACTTTTATCTTTCAAAAATCAATCTACTGGTACAGATGCATTTAAAGATTTAAAAAATGCTTGTGAACAGTCTCTTAAAGAATCTCAAAATACAAAAGAAAAAGCAGCCGTCTATTTAATCTATGGTTTTGCGCGTAGCTACGTGATCTTATATGAAGATGAAGCAGTAACGTCTGAATTTGCCAACACCTCTAAGTCTACGCTTATAGACTACATGGAATGTTTAAATGAAGCTCTATTAAGTCAAAATGATAGCGCTATTTTGAATGCCTTAAATCAAGTAAGCGATGACTATATAAAGAGCTCTCGAGTTTTCTAAACACTATTAATTTATTTTTGATGAAAATACTTCTTTAGCCCAAGCTAAAGAAGTATTTAATGTTTGTTTTAGTGAGACTTTTTCTTACCGCCACCATCTTGTTTATTGACAGTAGACCATGCAATTCGTTCAGCTTCTTCTTGAGAATGACCTCTATCTACTTCACTCTCAACAATATGTTTAGCCTGACGTTTTTGCTTTGCTGTATAAGCTGTTTTATCACCGCGAGGCATAAGTTCATCCTCCATATCTATCATTAAGATACTTAATATTTAAACATGCTGAGAATTTAAACCAGTTAAGTAATGTCTCCCAATGTGTATTAAGTAGTTAGAAGTTTTACCTAAATGTGAATGTAAAAAAGTAATACCTCACTTTAATATCATAAATTTCATAGTATTAATGTGTGCAAGTATTAAAAATAGATCACAAAAAGTACTCAGTAACGAACATTTTTTCTTTTTTCCTAAAAATTGTTTTTATTTTATTAAAGTTGAAAATTAGGTTTAGTGTTTAAAATCAAATATTTATTAATTTGTTGTGAAAGCGAATTTTTATCTGGAACAAAGTTATTATCGACCTTAATCAATGTTGTAGGTTAATATTTCCCAAGAATTAAAAAAACGACTGATGCGTAAACAAACCTGCGTGTGTGAGTCGTTTTTTTTCATGTATGCTGTCCTTAGTTCAAGAGTTGATTTGAAATGCACTGTGATATTTATAGATCGAGCAAAAAAGATGAAATGTACATGTATATTGCTCGTCCAAACTATCCTGACGATGCGGAACAAGCTGATCCGTTTGAAAATGTTCCTGAAGCTGTTTTACAAGCGTTTGGTCGTGCAACGTTTGTCATGCATTTAGAATTAGCTCCAACACGCAAATTGGCGCGTGCTAATGTTTTACATGTTTTAGACTCATTACAAACAAAAGGTTTCTTTATTCAGATGCCGCCAGAAGGGTTAATTAACCCAAATGCGGTTGAACCAGAGGGCTTACGTGGTGCGTGAAGATCAAACTGGAATAATGAATCAATTATTCTCTTTTTTGGATGTTGTTCCTGAAGGTGTTATTGCTTTAACAGCTTACGGAATAGGCGCTATTATTGCTTTATGGTGTTGGTGGCGATTAATGCGTCGCCTTCCTACAACTTTTGGTGCAATTAGCTGGCTTATTGTATTTGCTGTTTTAGTTACCCCAACAGTGTCTGAAGGACCGAATGCATCAGTAGCACCGGCTATTTTTGGACTCCTATTTGGTGTTTTAACCAAAGATAGCCCTCTGATTTGGTCAAATTTATCTTTAATTCTGTTTGTAGTTGGTCTAGGTTTGGTTGTTGGCTATTGTTGGTCAAAATATTCAACAAACAAAAGCATGCGTTCCATCTAACCATTGAAATAGAAAAATAAGGTCTTTACATGTCTGCTGATACCCAACATTTTACCGGTACAGATCAATATATCGCGACTGATAGTCTTAAGCTCGCTGTAAAAGCAGCTCGTGCTTTACAAAAGCCTTTACTAATTAAGGGTGAACCAGGTACGGGTAAAACTTTACTTGCTGAACAAGTAGCACAAAGCTTGGGTTTAAAACTGATCACTTGGCATATCAAATCCACAACCAAAGCGCAGCAAGGGTTGTATGAATATGATGCGGTTTCTCGTTTAAGAGACAGCCAGTTAGGTGATGATCGAGTTTACGATATTAAGAACTATATTAAACCCGGTAAACTGTGGGAAGCTTTCACGAGTGAAGAGCGTTGTGTTTTGTTAATTGATGAAATTGACAAAGCCGATATCGAGTTTCCAAATGACTTGCTGCATGAACTCGATAAAATGTCTTTTTATGTTTATGAAACCAATGAAACAATTACGGCAACACAACGCCCAATTGTAATTATTACTTCGAATAATGAAAAAGAATTACCAGATGCTTTCTTGCGTCGTTGTTTCTTTCATTACATTGAGTTTCCAGATGAAGCTACAATGCGAGAAATCATTGCTGTTCATTTCCCAAATATCTCTGCAACCCTAGTAAACGAAGCTTTACAGGTTTTCTTTAAACTACGTGAAATTCCTAATTTGAAGAAACCACCATCAACCTCTGAGTTAATTGATTGGTTAAGCTTGCTCATGGCAGACGATATGCCAGAAGATGTATTACGCAATCGAGATACATCAAAAGCGATTCCACCTTTATATGGCGCGCTGATCAAAAACGAGCAGGATGTGCAACTCCTCGAACGTTTGGCTTTCATGTCTCGACGTTAAAGGAGGGAATAACCCATGTTTGTGCGGTTATTTTACACCTTACGTAAATACGGTGTTCCAGTTACAACTCGTGAGCTTATTGATTTAAACCGTGCAGTAAGTGAAGGTTTAGTTTTTGCCGATCAAGAAGAGTTCTATCAACTTGCTAAAACAATTTTAGTTAAAGATGAGCGCTTTTTTGATAAGTTTGATCGTGCCATGAAAGATTATTTTGACGGCATTGAAACCTTTGATCTGGACGAGTTACTCAAGCAAGTTCATAAGTTACCAAAAGACTGGTTTGATTTAGAACTTATAGAAAAGCATTTAACTCCTGAACAACGAGCAGAACTCCAAAAAGCAGGTTCCTTAGAAGAACTGATGAAAATGCTGGAAGAGCGGTTACGCGAACAGCATAAAAAACATCAGGGTGGTAACCGCATGGTGGGTACTGGTGGTACTTCACCTTTTGGGGCCTTTGGAGATCATCCAGAAGGTGTCAGAATTGGTGGACCAGGGCGTAAACGTTCGGCAGTTAAAGTCTGGGAACAGCGTAAATATCAAAATCTGGATGATGACCAAGTTCTTGGTACTCGCCAAATGCAAATTGCTTTACGTCGGTTACGTAAATTTGCGCGCCAAGGTGCAGCTGAAGAATTAGACGTTGACGGTACAATCCGTGAAACAGCTAAGCAAGGTATTTTAGATGTTCAAATGGTACCTGAGCGTCGAAACCGAATAAAAGTGCTGATGTTGTTCGATGTGGGCGGTTCGATGGATGCTCATATTGCACAATGCGAAAAACTGTTTAGTGCCGCTAAAAGTGAGTTTAAGACACTCGAATATTTCTATTTCCATAATTGTCTCTATGACTATGTCTGGAAAGATAACTACCGAAGAACTGCAACCCGCATGAACACATGGGATTTGTTTCACACCTATGGACGCGACTATCGTGTAATTGTAGTGGGTGATGCCAGTATGGCACCGTATGAGTTGAAATCGGTGGGCGGCTCGGTTGAATATATGAATGATGAAACAGGTGAGGTTTGGTTACGTCGCCTACGTCAACATTTTGATAAAACAGCGTGGTTAAACCCTGAAACAGAAGGGTATTGGCATTACACTCAAACCATTGGGTGGATTAAAGAGATTTTTGAAAATCATATGTATCCAATGACACTAAAAGGTATTGAGGATTTAACGCGTTACCTTTCTCGATAAGCTTAATAACTTTAATAATTTAAAAAAGAGGGATGATATGCAACATCAAATTAACGGTATTGCTTTGCCGAATGAACAAGGATTTTTTGGTGAATATGGCGGACAATTCATTCCTCCACATTTAAAAGAAGCAATGGATGAAATTAATGTTGCCTATGAAGAAATTCGCCATACATCTGAATTTCAAAATGAACTATCAGACCTCTTTACAAATTATGTAGGCCGTCCAAGTCCGTTATTTCATGCGAAGCGTTTGTCTGAACAGTTAGGTGGCGCACAAATTTACTTAAAACGTGAAGATTTGAACCACACTGGTGCCCACAAAATTAATCACTGCTTAGGTGAAGCTTTACTTGCTAAATATATGGGCAAAAAGAAAGTTATTGCTGAAACAGGTGCTGGTCAACATGGCGTTGCTTTGGCAACCGCTTGCGCATTAGTAGGCATTCCCTGTGAAATTCATATGGGTCAAGTCGATATCGAAAAAGAACATCCAAATGTGGTCAAAATGAAAATTTTGGGTGCTCATTTGGTGGCAGTTACACGTGGTACAGCAACATTAAAAGATGCTGTAGATAGTGCGTTTGAAGAATATTTAAAAGATCCTAAAAACTTTATATATGCGATTGGTTCTGTTGTAGGTCCACATCCATTTCCTAAAATGGTTCGTGATTTTCAATCGATTATTGGCAATGAAATTAAAGATCAAACGCATCAACGATTTGGAAAAAGTCCAGATTATGTTGTGGCATGTGTAGGTGGTGGTTCAAATGCAATAGGTGCATTTACTGCATTTTTAAATGACTCAGATGTAAAACTTGTTGGGGTTGAGCCAGCTGGACATGGTTTAGAAACTAATATGCATTCGGCAACGCTAACTTTAGGTAAGCCAAGTCAAATTCATGGTATGGCGTGTTATGTGCTTGAAAATGAGGCGGGTGAACCTTTACCCGTGCATTCTATTGCTTCAGGACTAGACTATCCGGGTGTTGGGCCACAACACAGCTTTTTAAAAGATTTAGGGCGTGTTGAATATAGCACTGCAACTGACCAAGAATGTTTAGATGCTTTTATGACACTTTCTCGTGTTGAAGGCATTGTTCCTGCACTTGAAAGCTCACACGCTGTCGCATGGGCAATTCGTGAAGCACCAAAACTGCCGAAAGAAACCATGATTGTGGTGAATCTATCAGGGCGCGGGGATAAAGACTCTGATTATGTTGCCGAAAAGCTTAAGCTTTAAAAATAAATTAAACTTTAAAAACAGCCCTCCATTTAAGGGCTGTTTTTTGTTTTGAACATCTAAATCAAATTTCATTATTTTATAATTAAAACAAAGTATTCTGATTTTAACGTGTGATTGTTAGAGATAGGCATGTAAAACTCCTGTTCACAAGGCAAAGCGTTGCTTTGCTGTACCTCACTCAGTAGAATAGTCACTTTGCAAAATTTGCCTTTGGAGACGCCTAAGTGGAGCGACCGACGATTAGCCCTGAAAATTTACAGGAAGCGGCTGAAAATTTATCAACAATTCGAGATTTTATTCGTTTTGGGGTATCAGCATTACGTCAACATGATGCACATTTAGGACAAGGTACTGAAGATTATTTTGCAGAAAGCTCTGCATTAGTTTTACAAACCTTATCTCTTGAATGGTCAGCAGACGCAGAAATTCTAGATGCGAAGTTATTACCAAGCGAAAAAGCAGAATTTTTAAGCTTATTGGAACGTCGTATCAATGACCGTATTCCAACATCTTATTTATTAAATCTTGCTTATTTCTTTAATAAGCCATTTTATGTAGATGAGCGTGTACTCATTCCACGTTCACCAATTGCAGAATTAATTGAGCAACGTTTTGCACCATATTGTTTAGATGAAAATGGTCAAATGCGCGAAGCTCTTAATAATTTGCCAGAAAATGCAAAACCTAAAACTCCACAACGTATCTTAGATATGTGTACAGGTTCTGGTTGTATTGCGGTTGCTTTGGCTTATGCATATCCAGACGCTGAAATAGATGCAACTGACATTTCTAAAGAAGCTTTAGAAGTTGCTTCAATTAATACTGAACACCACAATAAGCAATATCAAGTTGCATTACTTGAATCTGACTTGTTTGCCAAGATTCCGGCTGAAAATCAGTATGATTTGATTGTAAGTAATCCTCCATACGTTGATGCTGAAGATATGGCTGACTTACCAGAAGAGTTTTTACATGAACCTGAACTTGCATTGGCAGCAGGCCAAGATGGTTTAGATTTAGTTCGTAAAATGCTTGCACAAGCGGCAGATTACTTAACTGAAGATGGTCTTATTGTCATTGAAGTAGGTAATTCTGAATGGTCTATGCGTCAGAACTTTAATACGATTGATTTCAACTGGCTCACTTTCCAAAAAGGTGGTTCAGGTATTTTTGCTTTGACTGCTGAACAATGTCGCCGTTATAGAAAACTATTTGAAGAGCAAATATAAGGAGTTGGGCATATGGCAGGGAATAGTATTGGACAACTCTTTCGTGTAACCACTTGTGGTGAGTCTCATGGCGTTGGCTTAATGGCAATTGTTGATGGTGTGCCACCAGGCCTTGAGCTAACTGAAGAAGACTTGCAAAAAGATCTTGACCGTCGTAAACCGGGAACTTCTAAATTTGCGACTCAACGTAAAGAGCCAGATCAGGTTAAAATCATTTCAGGTGTTTTTGAAGGTAAAACGACAGGAACGCCAATTGGTTTATTGATTGAGAATACTGATCAGAAATCAAAAGATTATGGCAATATTGCCCAAACTTTTAGACCTGGCCATGCCGACTATACATATACGCAAAAATACGGTTTCCGTGACTATCGTGGCGGTGGCCGTTCAAGTGCTCGTGAAACTGCTATGCGTGTTGCAGCGGGTGCAATTGCTAAAAAATATTTGGCAGAAAAATTTGGCATCTTGATCCGTGGTCATGTTACTCAAATTGGCAATGAAGTTGCCGAAAAACTGGATTGGAATGAAGTTCCGAATAATCCATTTTTCTGTGGTGATGTCGACGCTGTTTCACGTTTTGAAGCTTTGGTGACTTCTTTGCGTGAACAGGGAACAAGCTGTGGCGCGAAGCTGGAAATTTTAGCTGAAAAAGTTCCTGTAGGCTGGGGTGAACCTGTTTTTGACCGTTTAGATGCTGATATTGCTCATGCGATGATGAGTATTAATGCGGTTAAAGGGGTAGAAATTGGTGATGGTTTTGCAGTTGCTGGACAGTTTGGTCATGAAACACGTGACGAATTGACCAGTAATGGCTTTTTAGCGAATCATGCTGGTGGGATTTTGGGTGGTATTTCAAGTGGTCAATCCATTCGAGTTGCTATTGCACTAAAACCAACAGCAAGCATTACAACACCAGGTAAAACGATTAATTTAAATCGTGAAGATACCGATGTGTTGACTAAAGGCCGTCATGATCCATGTGTAGGCGTACGTGCAACACCGATTGCAGAAGCAATGCTAGCGATTGTTTTAATGGATCACTTCCTACGCCATCGTGCTCAAAATGCAGATGTTATTCCGCCATTTGCGCCAATTGAACCTTAATCATATTTTTTGATTATAGTACTTAAAACCCCGTATTTAATTTAAATATGGGGTTTTAAGTTTTTATTACACTGAAGTTTGATTAAATTTTAAATTATTATCTTGTCTTATAATGTTTATATAAATATAATATTCTGCGATTTATTTTTGAATATATTCATCTGTAAAATCAGCAATTAAATATTGTTAATTTTTACTACACCAGATTTTTATATTTATCAAATAAAGTTAATTTAATCAAATTGCTTTTATATAAGCTTATTACATATTTAAATTTTTAATACTTTAAACAAAGAATTTTCAAAGTCATCATTGAAATTGGGGAAATATCAATGAATCAATGCACATATAGAATTGGCTGTATGTCAAAGGATAGGCTATTGCCTAAAAATTTAGAGGCAATGATAAAAGTTATTCATGACTTATCTTTGTCATCTCATCTTTTAGGGAATTGGATATACAGCGAAGATAATCCAGACATACATATTATTGATTTAGATAGCGGTTACACCAATATACTTATTCCAAAAAAAATTAAGATCGTATTAAGTAATAATCCTGAACTTTTAAAAGGCTACCAATATGGTTTGAAGAGACCTATAAGGTATCAGGAGCTTCTCAATATTTTACAAGATATTGAGAAGAATGAATATTTTAAAATTAGTCATCAAGAACGTATAACAAATAATGAGAATATCGTTTCTAAAGATCATTTGGAGACAAAGATTCTTTATAAACTTGTTTGTTATCCAAACTTTAAAAACATTCATGCAGAGCAGATTGTTAATGTTACTAGAGTTTGTGCTTTATTATCTATTGAGTCAAAAACAGCTCAAGAAATTAAGAGGTTTTTGAATTTATCCCTTGATGAAATACAAAAAATTATAGAAATAATAAAAAAAGAAGCTTATCCAAATTATGAAACAATACATGAAAATATTGTTTCGATTTTACCATTTTCGGCTGAAACCATTTCTACTGTGCCGCAGAGAATAGAACAAAATTCATTTTTTTATTTTTTAATTAAATTTTGGAAGAAACTGAAGAGAGGGTTCTAATGAAGTAGAATTTTTCTACATTATATGGATTGGAGCCTATAATTTTTATTATCTAATACAAAAGTTAATTAATTGAAAGTCGCTAAATTTATTAAGTTTATATAAGCCATTTTTTAACAGATGGTTTAAATTTAAATAAAAGAGATTTTCGTATGTACTGATTCTAAATTATTTTTAGCTTTGCCACGGATGGAAAAGCTAATTATTTATATTGAGTCATTTCAAATGGAAGTTAGACTTTTTAAGTTAAATCTACAATTTGTTCTTCGTTTACAGCAATCTTATATTGATTACGCCCATTCGTTTTTGCCTTATACAAAGCATGGTCAGCGCGTGCTACGAAAGCAGAAATTGAATCGTTTAGGCGTGGAATCGTGGTTGCCACTCCAACACTAATAGTGACTTGTGGTGAAACATCACTACATGGGTGTTTAATTGCAATTTTATCAATAGCATTCATTAAACGTTCAACCTGAATCAAGGCTTGCTGAGAATTTGTCATTGGAAATAACAGTAAAAATTCTTCGCCACCATAACGAGCCACCAAATCACCACTACGCGCAGCAATAGAGGAAATAGCAATTGCGATTTCTTTTAAGCATTCATCACCCTTTAGATGTCCTAAAGTGTCGTTGTAAGCTTTAAAATAGTCGATATCGACCATCATGATGGTAAGGGGTGTTTCATGCCGTAAAGCACGTCGCCATTCGTTATCCAGTGTTTCATCTAGATAGCGTCGATTGGCTAAACCGGTGAGTGCATCTTGCTGGGAAAGCAAAGATAATTGCTGTGCTTGCTGCATCAGTTCAATGCGATTCAGCTCGATCATGCAGTTTTGTAAGTAGTTTTCTCGATGTTGGCGGTCAGTTGCATAGGCAAGGGTCATTCCCAAGAAACTACTGAAGGTGTAAGTCCGGTTCAAGAAAGTCCAGTCGATCACCCCATTTAAGTAGTTACTTACCAAAATTCCAACAAGTCCTCCAACCCACCCAGCAAATATGGCGGTATAAAAACGCATACCTACTGCACCATAGATAATTACAATTGCATACATCATCGCTGCATGAAAAAGAACGTTCTCTTGGCCATTTTCTATAACGTTAATTAAAATAAAAGTAATTGCGACTGCTAAAGCTGAGCCAATTCCTACATAATAATCAAAATACTGATTTAATTTTTTAATAAACGATAAAATCCAGGCAAGGAAAATAATTACACCCACCCAAGAATAATAACTAAACCAGGGTAAAACTTGTTCAGTTGGCAATACTTGATATATACCAAAGCTTAAAAATATATATAATATTAAAATAATAGGCGCTCTATAGCGGAACTCATAGGCAGCACCGTTTTGGTATTGAAAACGATAAATCGTTTCAAGCTGCTTTGGAAACCATACGAAATTTAATCCTCGTGTGGTTAATAAATCTATTTGTTCCTGTCCCAATATATTGGAACCCTGCAACTTCATAATTAATGCTCTCTATATTGGAAGTTGTCATAAAATGAGACTTATTTTTAGTAAAGTTCCATCTAAAAATATTGATTATATAATGTGTGATTTATTCAAAATAATAATACAGATTTTTTAAAAAAGTAATGATTTTTATCTGAGTTAAATGTGATAAAAATCACGACATTTCAATGATTAGCGTAACAATTATCTAAAGCGTCGCAATCCATCGAAAAAAGTTACAAATGGTCGATTAACGATTGTATCTTTATCATTTTCGGATAGACTTGTAGCGTGAAATACAGATGATTGCTGTCATATAAATAGGAAAATTAGCAATGACTGCTCTAAATCAATATGGAATGCATTTAGAAATTACACCGCATAATGGATGGTCACAGCAGTTCTGGGATGACCTGCTACCAGCGAAAGAACGGGTAAGTAAACATCCGTTTTTTTCAGAAATGGCCAATGGGGGATTGAGCCTAAATAGTTTCCGTTATGCTTTACTTAATTTCTATCCATTAGTCGCGCATTTCCCGTCATATATGGCTGGGGCGTTAGGCAAAGCAACTGGTTTTTCTGAACCTGGCGTTACAGAAGCACGAGATTGGTTAATCCAAAATATTAAGGTAGAAGAGCGGCACTTAAAATGGTATCGCGATTGGGCTGGAGGTTTTGGTTTAACTGTAGAAAAGCTTGATAGTGTGCGGCCACCAGCTGCGATGAATGCAGTAAACCATTTCTTATGGAATATGAGTCATCGCGGTAATTTGGCAGAGTGCCTTGCTGCAACAAATCTGGCAATTGAATGGGCAACTGGAGACTGGTCTATTCAGGTCTATAAAGGTATTCATGCATACACTGATCATCCTGACGTAACGATTGATAAACGTTCTTTGGCTTGGTTGCGTGCGCATGCGCATTATGATGATCTTCATCCTTATGAAGCCATGGAGCTGATTAAGCGTTTATGTAATGATCGTCCTGACTGGCAGAAAAAAGCATTTCATGCTGCTGAAGAAGGGCTGCGTTATTATGAATTAGCCTTAGATGATTGTTATAGGGTGCAGCTTCAAGCTTCTGCTTGATCTTGCCTCAATAAAAGGGAGAATATTTATACGATATTCTCCCTTTTATTTTATTCGAGTAATTTTAAAAGTTTAGTTCGATAAGGTGTTTCTTCAGGTAATAATTCAAGTAAACGTTCAACAGCATCTACACGATCTGGCACACGACTGACCACTCGTAATAGTTGATCAACATCTTCAATTTGATAAATCACATGACTCAAGCGAGCATCAAAGCAATCTCTCCACGCACACAAAAATGGGCTTTCTGATTTAGCTAAAAAACTTCCTCTATAGAGTGTAAGAGTAGTCGATGTGAAGCCTAGGTTTAATGCTTGCTCTGCCATTAAGAAATCACATTGGATTTCACAGTTAAGTTTATAAGGGCGAGACTCGATAACATCGGGGATTAGGTTTCTAAGTTGAGAAAGTTCTGCTTTTAAGGTGGTGGTACTTACTGGTCGATCGCCATATAAAGCATAGTGAAGTTCTTCAAGATTAATTCCCTCAGGACAAAGCGTCAGAATGCACAGAATCTCAATTTGACGTTGAGTCAATGTAAGACTGTGCTGGTTATATTGAACTTTAGGAGTACCAAAAGCCTTAATATATAAAATATTTTTTTGATGAAGCTGAATTGCTTGCTTCACAATATCAGCGCATCTTTCAACAGCTAAAAGCCCAAGAGAATTATGTTTTTGATATTTGGTCGACAAATTCATAATGCCATAAAATTGGCCTGTATTTGTATCGGTAATTGGTGCCGCATAGCAGACCCAATCTCTTACACTATTCATTTGGTTTTCGTGTGAGTAAACGCAGTTAGCTGAATGAGTATTTAATGCTAAACCAATTGCATTTTGACCTACTGCCTGAGTTGACCACTGGCCGCCTTCAACAAAATGAACTTGCTCGGCCGATGAGCGCATCGGTGTACTGCTCCATGTCCAAAGTAGAGTGCCATGTGGGTCGGTCACACCAATTGCCATATCGGCATCTTCGGCAATATGCATTAAATTCCGATGACACTCGTGAATCGAACGACCAAACAATGAATGTTCCCATTCTTCGGTTAGGTCAAATAACGGAGCCGCTTCGAGGTCAACTGGTGGTTTTTTTCCTAATTGTTGAGAATGAGATGACTTTTCTGGCCGGAATAATGACGGCGTGGTATCTAAAAAGGGTGATGATAATTGTTTTGACATATCCATATCGAAATTCCTTTATCATTGAAATGGCGTATCCGTAGCCGCTCAACCGTTATAACTTTCTTATTGTGACTATTTCCTAGTTATCTCCTTACCTTAAATAATTTTATAAGCCTTGACCATTATCCTATTGGATAAGTTTTGTTAATTACCTGATCTTTAAGATAAGACATCTTGTCGGCTGAAAGGCTTTGGTACTTCTTCTCCAAAATATTGTCGATCAGCAAAGTAGCTAGAACGGACCATAGGGGCACTCCAAATATTTTTAAAACCTAATCGTTTACCGTGTCGCGTGTATCTTTCAAATTCTTGTAAATTTACAAACCGATGAATAGGTGCATGTGACTTTGATGGCTGTAAGTACTGTCCAATGGTAATAAGGTCTACCTGATAATCTTTTAAGTCGTTCAGTAGAGCAAGTACTTCTGCTTCAATTTCTCCTAATCCAACCATTAAGCCAGACTTGGTTTTGATATCGGGACAATATGCTTTAAAGCGTTTTAGTAACTCTAGTGAGTGTTGATAGTCTGAGCCAGGGCGCATCGCTTTATATAAACGCGGAACTGTCTCAATATTATGATTAAACACATCTGGAGGAGATAAGCTCAAAGTCGAAAGAGCTGTCTCTAAACGACCACGAAAATCTGGTACTAAAATCTCAATCAAAGTTTCTGGGCAGCGTTTTCGGATTTCTTCGATGCACTTTACAAAATGTGCAGCGCCACCATCGTGTAGATCATCACGGTCTACAGAGGTAATCACGACATATTTTAAGTTTAGGTTTGCGACCGTTTCTGCTAAATGCTTAGGTTCATCTTCATCTAAAGGTTTTGGGCGACCATGGGCGACATCACAAAATGGGCAACGTCTAGTACAGATATCGCCCATAATCATAAATGTTGCCGTACCTCCACCAAAACATTCCGGTAAATTTGGACACGCCGCTTCTTCGCAAACACTGTGTAACTTCTGTTGGCGTAGCAAATTTTTTATGCGTTTAATTTCTTCAAAATCGGTTATTTTGGCTCTAACCCAGTCAGGTTTAGTCGGTAACTCTTCTGTAGGTAAAATTTTAATCGGAATGCGAGCAACTTTATCCGCTCCTCTTAATTTAATACCAGCTTCTACTTGTCTTTTAAAATCCATATTCATAATTCCATTTTATTTAAAACCCGCTTAAACTTCTATATTTTTAATTTAATTAGATTATATTAAAAAGCGCAATTAATTAAAAACACAGGGTGTGGCGAGTATTATAAAATAAGAAAGGTTGGTTAAAGGTTTGTTTTATAACTTAATGAAAATTATGAAAAATTTTTAAAATTATTTTTGATAATTAAGTTTTTGAAATTTAAAAAATAATTACATATATTTTAATTAAAAACTTTTTAGTCTAATAGATTGATTATTAATTTTGAGTTTAAGTATTTATAGCGAATTAGATTTTCGCTTGAAACTTGGTTGAATTTTTAAAATCAAGATAATAAAGGAAAAGGATATGCAATTAACGGAAGAGCAATTACTCGCAGCATATAAACGCATGCGTGATATTCGTGAATTTGAGGATCGACTTCACGAAGAAAATACTAATGGTGATATTCCTGGCTTTATTCACTTATATAGTGGTGAAGAAGCTGTAGCAGTCGGGATTTGCGAAAACTTAACTGACAAAGATTATATCACTTCAACACACCGTGGACATGGTCACTGTATTGCAAAAGGCTGTGACATTCACGCCATGATGCTGGAAATTTTTGGTAAAGATGACGGGCTATGCCGTGGAAAAGGCGGTTCTATGCATATTGCCGATTTAGATAAAGGTATGCTCGGTGCCAACGGGATTGTGGGTGGGGGACCTCCTTTAGCAATTGGTGCGGCGTTGACAGCGAAAACCTTAAAGACTGGTGGCGTCGGACTATCTTTTACAGGTGACGGCGGTTCAAACCAAGGTCTTACTTTTGAAGCAATGAACATGGCGGTTGTTCTTAAACTTCCAGTCATTTTCGTTTTCGAAAATAACGGTTTTGGTGAAGGGACTGGTCATGATTACGCAGTAGGAAGCAAAGACATTGCTGGTCGTGCAGCAGGTTTTGGTTTACCAGCGGTTAAAGTTGACGGTACAGACTTCTTTGCTGTTTATGAAGCAGCCCAAACTGCCATTGAACGTGCACGTCGTGGTGAAGGTCCGAGTGTTATTGAAACCATTACAAACCGTTTTTATGGCCACTTCGAAGGTGACCCTGGCTTGATTCGTTCTAAAGAAGAAGTCGAGTTCATCAAAGAAAATAAAGATCCTTTGAAAATTTTCCGAGAGAAAGTTAAAGGCAAAATTGATGAAGCTAAGCTAGACGAGATCGATGTCGCATCTAAGGCAAATGTTGATGATGCTGTTGCTAAAGCTCGTGCTGCGGCATACCCACAACCAGAACAACTCCTTACCGACGTCTATGTCTCTTACTAAAGGAATAGTTAAGATGCCAAATAAAAGTTTTCGTAATGCAATTAAAGAAGCCATTGAATCAGAAATGCGCCGCGACCCAACGGTTTTTGTAGTTGGTGAAGATGTTCGCGGTGGACATGGTGGTAAAAATACTGAAGATAACGAGCTTGAAGGTTTCGGTGGTGTACTTGGCGTAACCAAAGGCTTATGGACTGAATTTGGTTCAGAGCGTGTTATTGATACGCCAATTACCGAATCAGCAATTATTGGTATGGCCGCTGGTGCTGCTGCAACAGGTTTACGTCCTGTTGCTGATTTAATGTTTATGGATTTCTATGGCGTGTGTCATGACATGCTCTATAACCAAGCCGCTAAGTTCCGTTATATGTTTGGCGGAAAAGCAAAAGCGCCAATGGTTGTACGTGGCATGATTGGCGCAGGTTTTTCTGCAGCAGCTCAGCATTCGCAGTCACCATATAACGTATTCGCTGCGGTTCCTGGCTTAAAAGTTGTGGTTCCATCTAGCCCATACGACGTGAAAGGGCTATTAATTCAGGCTATTCGAGATGACGATCCTGTGGTGTTCTGTGAGCATAAAATGCTTTATGACATTAAAGGTGAAGTTCCAGATGATGCCTACACCATTCCTTTTGGTGTAGCAAATTACACCCGTGAAGGGACAGACGTGACCATTATTGCTTTAGGTTTGATGGTACATCGCGCTAATGAAGTGGCAGACAAACTTGCAAAAGATGGTATTTCAGTTGAAGTGGTCGACCCTCGAACAATTTCACCTCTTGATGAAGAAGGAATTTTAGAGTCTGTTGCATCGACTGGGCGCGTGGTCATTGTGGATGAATCAGCAGCACGCTGTGGTTTTGGTCATGATGTTGCTGCACTGGTCGCGCAAAAAGGTTTCCACTATTTGAAAGCACCTGTTGAACTCGTAACGCCACCACATACGCCTGTTCCATTCTCTCCAGTTTTAGAAAAAGAATGGATTCCAAGTGTAGAGCGTATTGAGCAAGCTGTGCGAAAAACTTTGGAGGCTTAGGATGAGCGAAATTAAAACGTTGGAGATCCCGAAATGGGGATTATCCATGGAAGAAGGTACTATTGCCCAATGGTTGATTAAAGAAGGCGATAGCTTTAATAAAGGCGATGAAATTTGTGAAATTGAAACCACAAAAATCGTCAATGTATTAGAAGCGCCTTTTGCAGGAATACTCCGTAAAATTTTGGCGAAAGACGGGGATACTTTACCCGTCGGTGGGCTTATTGCGGTATGTGCTGATAGTGAAATTTCTGATGCAGAAATTGAAATGTTTATTGCCTCACTAGGTGGGTCAGCAGCTAAAGCCCCTGAAGCACCTTCGGAGCAAAGTAAAGCAGAAACATCTGCACCTGTTGCTGAAAAAGCAGAACAGCCACAGACTTCAACAGCTAGCGCTCCAGTTCCGGTAAAGGTAGCTAAAGGTGATTACGCTGTACCGGAGTCACTACAAGGCTATCAAACATCTGATGAGTTGTTTACCACACCGCATGCATTAAAGCTTGCAGAAAAGCACAATGTGAACTTAGCAAAAATCACGGGTTCTGGTCGCGAAGGACGTATTAGTGTTCAAGACATTCAGAAGGCTGTACAGGTTGCTGGTGGTCAATGGCCTGATATTAAGCAGCAAACTCAGGCTAAAGTGGTTAAATCTACGGCTGATGATAGCCGAGTTTCAGCGACACCTGTAGCACGCCGTTTAGCAAAGCAATGGGGTATTAACCTAAACGACTGCCGTGTTTCAGGTACTCGTGGCCGTGTCTGTAAAGAAGATGTTGAAGCGGTTTATTGCCGTAGTAATCCAACGTCGGTAAATGAACAATCTGCTCAATGTGCTGCTCAACCACAATCGACCGTTACTACTGTCGCGATGAATGGTATGCGTAAAGCGATTGCTTCACGGTTACAGGCTGCAAAACGTAATGCACCGCATTTTCGCTTAGTGGTCGATCTAAAAGTAGAAGCTTTGCAAAATTTGCGTAAGCAAATTAATGAGACTGTTCCACAAGTGAAACTTTCGATTAATGACATGCTAATTAAAGCAGCTGCTGCGGCACTGATTAAAGTACCTGAGGTAAACGTTCAATTTGATGAGGTGACTCAATCAATTTTACAGTTCTCTCAAGCCGATATTTCGGTGGCCGTAGCGATTCCAAACGGTTTAATTACACCTATTGTGAAAGCTGCGAATCAAAAATCGTTGGCACAAATTTCTGATGACATGCGTGATTTGGCAACGCGTGCCAAGACTGGCAAGTTACAACCTGATGAGTTTCAGGGCGGCAGCTTTAGCATTTCAAATTTAGGAATGTTAGGCATTAAACAGTTCGATGCCATTATTAATCCACCGCAAGGTGCAATTATGGCATTAGGTGCTTCTGAATCTCGCGCTGTTGTCGAAAATGGTAATGTCGTGGTTCGTGAGATTGTCACAGCGACGTTGTCATGCGATCACCGAGTCATTGATGGTGCAGTTGGGGCGAAATTCTTGGCCAGCTTTAAGCAGTTTGTTGAAAACCCTGCTTTAATTTTGGTGTAGGAGAACCCGCATGTCAGAAGCTCAATTTGATTTAATTGTGATTGGCGCGGGACCGGGTGGATATGTGGCTGCAATTCGTGCAGCCCAGCTCGGGTTAAAAACCGCAATTGTAGAAGAGCAACACTTAGGTGGAATTTGTCTAAATTGGGGCTGTATTCCAACCAAAGCTTTGCTTGCAGGCGCAGAGCTTGCAACCCAGTTTAAACATGCTGGACAGTTTGGTTTTCAGGTATCGCAACTCGATTTTGATATTCAAAAGCTTGTGCAGCATAGCCGACAAGTTTCAGCACAGCTGGTACAAGGCATCGATTACTTACTAAAAAAGAATCAGGTGACTGTATTTAATGGTCGTGCTCAACTTACAGCGAAAGAAAAAATTGAAGTGACTGATGCTCAAGGTAACAGTCAGGCTTTGAGTGCACCACATATTATTTTGGCAACAGGAGCTAGAGCTCGACATGTTCCTCAACTTCCTGTCGATGGAAAATATGTGTGGAGCTATAAAGAAGCGCTTGTGCCAGAGGATTTACCAAAAAGTTTACTGGTTGTTGGCTCAGGTGCAATTGGCAGTGAGTTTGCTAGCCTTTATCAAGATTTGGGTTGTCAGGTCACGCTTATTGATTTAGCCAAGCAAATTTTACCAACCGAAGATGCAGAAGTTGCTCAATTTGTCAGAAAACAATTTGAACAAAAAGGAATGAAAGTCTTAACCGATGCTGTCGTTCAAAGTATTCAAATTGAAAATGATCAAGTTCACTGTGTGATTGAAACGGCAAATGATGTTCAAACGCTTGTTTTTGACCGTGTGCTTTCGGCAATTGGTGTACAGCCTAATACCACAGGGCTAGGCCTAGAACGTTTAGGTGTGGAACTCAATCCACAAGGTTTTGTGGCAATTGATGATTATTGTAAAACCAATGTAGCAGGGCTTTATGCCATTGGGGATGTTGCTGGAGCACCGTGTCTTGCCCATAAAGCAAGCCATGAAGCCATGATATGTGTCGAAAAAATTGCTGGTGTAGCTAATGTACATTCACTTGACCGTAGCCAGATACCCGGTTGTATTTTTACGCATCCACAAGTGGCGAGTATTGGTTTAACGGAAAATGCAGCAAAAGCTCAGAATCTACCTATACGAATCGGTAAGTTTTCTTTAACAGCAAATGGCAAAGCTTTGGCAATTGGTGATGCATCAGGTTTCGTTAAAACGGTAATACATGCAGAGACGGGGGAATTACTTGGTGCACATATGGTCGGCCATGAAGTGACCGAGCATATTCAGGGCTTTGCAATTGCTAAATATCTAGAAGCAACTGATGAAAGTTTAGCTCAAGTGATTTTCCCACATCCAACATTATCAGAAGCCATGCATGAATGCATTTTGGCCTCAATGCAACGAGCGATTCATATGTAGAAATTCTACATTTACAGGAGTTGAACATGGTTAAGGGATTAAAAAATAAAGTCGTTTTAGTGACTGGGGCAGCTCAAGGCATTGGCCGTGGGATTGCCCTGCGCTTAGCGCAAGAAGGGGCACATATTGCATTAGTGGATATGAAACAAGATCGACTGAACGATGTGCAGCATGAAATTCAGGCTTTAGGTGTAAATGCGAGCACATTTATTGCTGACGTAAGTGAGCGCGAGCAAGTGTATGCTGCTATAAATCATGCTGAGCAGACCCTTGGTGGGTTTGATGTCATGATTAATAATGCTGGAATAGCACAAGTTCAAGCGATTGCGGATATCACACCTAATGAATTTCAAAAAATAGTCGATATCAATATTGGTGGAGTGCTGTGGGGCATTCAGGCTGCTGCTGCAAAATTTAAGCAACGCCAACATAAAGGTAAAATCATTAATGCCTGCTCAATTGCGGGCCATGATGGGTTTGCTTTACTCGGTATTTACTCAGCAACCAAATTTGCAGTACGAGCACTTACCCAAGCTGCGGCAAAAGAATATGCCAGTCATGGTATTACGGTAAATGGATATTGTCCCGGAATTGTCGGAACAGACATGTGGGTTGAGATCGATAAACGTTTTGCTGAAATTACCGGTGCAGCAATCGGTGAAACTTATAAAAAGTATGTGGAAGGCATTGCTTTAGGTAGAGCCCAAACACCAGATGATGTAGCCGCATTAGTTGCTTTTCTGGCAAGTGAAGATTCAGACTATATTACGGGTCAATCCATTTTAACGGACGGCGGAATAATCTATCGCTAAAACAACATCCTGATTTGAGGGAGATAATAATGAAAGCAGCGCGTTTTTATGACAGAGGCGATATTCGTATTGAAGATATCCCTGAACCAGAAGTCACTCCCGGTACTGTAGGCATTAAGGTAGCTTGGTGTGGAATTTGTGGTACAGATTTGCATGAGTTTATGGAAGGACCGATTTTTATTCCACCGTGTGGACATCCGCATCCTATTTCAGGCGAATCTGCACCGATTACCATGGGACATGAATTTTCAGGTGTGGTCTATGCCGTAGGTGAAGGTGTGGATGACATTGAAATTGGTCAGCATGTGGTGGTAGAGCCTTATATTGTGGCGGATGATGTACCCACTGGACCAGGCGATAATTATCATCTTTCCAAAAATATGAACTTTATTGGTTTAGGTGGTTGTGGTGGTGGTTTGTCGGAAAAAATTGCGGTTAAACGCCGTTGGGTGCATCCAATTTCCAATAAAATTCCACTGGATCAGGCGGCCTTAATTGAACCGTTATCTGTGGGTCATCATGCTTTCGTACGCAGTGGTGCAAAGGCTGGTGATATTGCACTGGTAGGTGGTGCGGGCCCAATTGGTTTATTGCTTTCGGCAATTTTAAAAGCAAAAGGGCTTAAGGTCATCATTACCGAACTAAGTGCCAAAAGGAAAGAAAAAGCTAAAGAGTCGGGAGTCGCAGATTATATTTTAGACCCGTCAGAAGTTGATGTTGTTTCTGAGGTCATGAAAATTACTAATGGCGATGGTGTCGATGTCGCGTTTGAATGTAGTAGCGTTAACAAGGTATTAGATACTTTGGTTGCGGCAGTGAAACCAACAGGTGTGATTGTTATAGTTTCGATTTGGAGCCATCCAGCATCAATTAATGTGCATAGTGTAGTAATGAAAGAGCTTGATGTACGAGGCACAATTGCCTACGTAAATGACCATCAAGAAACCATTAAACTGGTCGAAGAAGGTAAAATAAATCTTGAACCTTTTATTACGCAGCGTATTCAACTTGATGATTTGATTTCACAAGGTTTTGAAACCTTAATTCATAACAATGAGTCAGCCGTTAAGATTATTGTACAACCCTAAATAAGTACTTAAACCTATAAAAAAAGAGCGAATCATCGCTCTTTTTTTATTAAAGTAAGTTGTTGTTTTGAGCTTTAATAATAGGGGGTAATGGTTGTCCTAATGAACTTAAAGACTCTCGTTCAATTAAACGCACAATAGAATCGAGCGGTAAATCATTTTCTTGCAAACCAAAAGGTTCTTCAATTTGAGCACTTAAGGCATCTAAACCTAAAAACATATAAGCGATTAAGCCGACAATAAGCGGTGTCCAAATACCTAAGGCAGCTTCAAGGCTAAACGGTAAGATGAAACAGAAACAGTAAACGGCACGATGTAAAAGTACTGAATATGAGTAGGGTAAAGGTGTTCCAGCAATCCGGTCACAACCCGCTTGAATATTACCTAGCTCAATAATATGTCGATTTAGCGTGCTATAGATAATGTCACTAATTTCGCCGTCTTTGAGTATTTTAACTAAATCTTTTTGAATATTTTCGAGTACAAATTGCGGTGCATTAATATGCTCATTTAAATAATTAAGTGAAGAGTTATTTAAATAGGCATGTTCAAGAAATTTTGTGGGTTCGACTGTTTGTTGACGCAGTCGATCACGCAATAAATTACTAAAAATTAAGACCTGATGAATTAAATGTTCGCGTTGTTCATTAGATAAAACATGGCTATCTCTAACAATATGTCTGGCATTGGCAATTAGCGCACCCCAAAGTTTGCGGCCTTCCCACCAACGGTCATAACATGCGTTATTTCGAAAACCCGTACAAATTGACAGAATCACACCGAAGATAGTAAATCCGATTGCAGGTACGGTAGGAATTTGAATCCAATGATAATAAGAGAGCCAAACTACACATGCTGAAATAAGTACAACAAAACTCAGTGCAGGCAAAACCTTCGGCAAAATTGTTCCTTTCCAAGCAAATAATAATTTAAATACATTGCTTTTATCGCGAACAATCATATAAAGCCTTTGAACTAACGAACCTAACCAAGTGCAATATGATACGCCTTAGACGAGTTAAATATCTCCCTAAAGCTTATGTTTTTGTCTATATCGCCAAAGAGTAGTGCGGCTAATACCAAAAATATTCGCGACCATATTCAGGTTATGGTTATATTTTTCTAAAGCAGCTTGCACATTTTTTGGACTAAGTTCTGTATTTGTCTCGGGTAATTTAACGTAATCTTCAGCATTTAAGAGCTCATTCGGTAAGTCTTCGACTTCAATTTCATCCTTACCATTTGCCATGGTTAAAGCATAAAGCAGGGTGTTTTTTAGCTCACGAACATTTCCCGGCCAGTCATAGTTCAATAAAATCTGCATGGCTTTTTGATTAACATGACGAGGCATTGTGTCTAGTTGAGTGGAGCTTTCTTTTAAAATCTGATCGACAATGAGAGGAATATCGACTTTTCGCTCTCTGAGTGGCGGTATAAAAATTGGAATTACACGTAAACGGTAGAGCAAATCATGACGGAAACGCCCAGCTTTGGCTTCTTCGCGTAAAGCTTTATGTGTTGCGGTAATAATTCGGACATTGGCTTGAATCGGTTTTTCACCACCTACAGGAGTAAATTCACCTGTTTCTAACACCCGTAATAATTTAGCTTGAAGCTCTAAAGGAATCTCGGCAATTTCATCCAAAAACAGTGTTCCACCGGCGGCACGCTCAAACACGCCTTTATGGTCGCGAATTGCTCCCGTAAAAGCACCTTTCACATGCCCAAAGAGTTCACTTTCTAAAATATTAGAATTTAAAGCAGCACAGTTAATCGCTACAAAAATCTTATTTTTACGTTGGCTATAATCATGAATTGCTTTTGCCACTAGCTCTTTACCACTACCAGATTCGCCGCGAACGAGCACAGGAAACTCAGTAATTGCCACTCTTTGAATGATTGAAAACATACGGGTCATTTCAGGCGAACAGCTATTAAAAACTTTAGCCAAGTCTTGCAATTGTTCTGTGAGCTCTACTTCATCAGCAATATCATTCTCTATGCTAACGGGCTGTAGGATATGCAACTTCCCGATAATTCGATGCTCTGCAATGTAAATATCATTTTCCTGATAGATAAAGCGCTTTCTCATTTTAGGAGTATTAACTTCGAGATATTGATTGTGATGGTCTTGAGTAAGCGCTGCCATGCTCTCAACAGAAAGATCATCTGTATTAAATTTATAGTGAATTGCTTGAGTCGTTGTGTCTGCTAAAAACAGACTCGCACTTGGGAATAAAGCTTTTAATTGCTCAAATAAAATAAAAAAATCTTGTTCTGACTCAAAATTTAACTTTGCCATTGTCTGTGTTTCATAATCGTTTCATTGAAACATACTTGAGTTTCAAAGGAACATCAAGCTGAGTTTATTTTCTAACTTTAATTTTACCTATTATTTTAATTGTTTGATTTTTATATTTATTATTTAATTTTAAATAATTGGCATCTTATTTGCAAAATATAGGAAAGAAATAAATTATTGGGGTATAAATCATGTTCTTTAAGCAGTTTTTTGAGCAGGAAAGTTCGACTTATACATATATGCTTGGGTGTAAAGAAACTCGAGAGGCTGTTTTAATTGACCCAGTTGCATCAGATATAGAGATTTATACAAAAGAGTTAGAGCGGCATCAATTTACGCTCATCTATACCTTAGATACCCATGTTCATGCAGACCATATTACTGCTGCAAATTTGCTTCGTGAACGTTTCAATTGCAAATCGGTTTTACACCGTAATTCAGATGTAAGTTGCGGAGATATTTTAATTACAGATGGTTGCATGCTTAAAGTCGGCAATCTCAGTATTGAAGCACGTTATACACCAGGTCATACCAATGCTTGTACGAGTTACCTAGTTGGAAACATGGTTTTTACGGGTGATGCATTATTAATTGATGGATGCGGTCGAACTGACTTCCAGCAAGGTAATGCAGGGACACTTTTTGACAGTATTCATAAACAACTTTTCAGCTTACCTGACGAAACTATTGTGTATCCGGGACACGACTATAAGGGTCGTTTGTCTTCAACGATTGGTTATGAACGTTTAAAAAATTCACGTCTAGGTCAGAATCGCTCACGAGAAGATTTTATTGAATTAATGAATAACTTAAATCTGCCATATCCAAAACAAATCGATAAAGCGCTTCCTGCCAATCAGGCTTGCGGCTCAATTTCACAATCATAAGGTGGCAATATGGAACTTAAACGAGTTAATCAAGAATTTTATGTTGCTGGCCAAATTACAGCCGACGATATTGCGGAAATTTCACATCAGGGAGTAAAAACTCTGATATGTAACAGACCAGATGGAGAAGGTGCAGATCAACCCAATGTGATTGAAATTGAAGAAGCAGCTCAACAATATGGTCTAAATGTAATTTATCAGCCTGTTACCAGTGGCAAAATTACCGACCAACAAGTTACCGAGTTTAAGCAGCTTTATCAGAATGCCCAAAAACCTGTTTTAGCGTATTGTCGCTCTGGTATGCGTGCAATCAGTTTGTGGGCTTTAGCAGAAGTTGCCCCGAAAGATGCGGCTTTATTAGTAGAATTGGGTAACAAACTTGGTTTTAACTTGAAAGGGTTAGTGCCACGTATTTTAAAAAGCGATCATGAATCAGCGACAATTCCTTGTTATAGCGTTGTGATTGTGGGCGCTGGAGCAGCAGGAATTTCTGTAGCATCTAGTCTTTTATGTCGTGAACCTAATTTAGATATTGTCATTATTGATCCGGCAGATACACATTATTATCAACCGGGCTGGACCATGGTTGGTGGTGGTATTTTTAAACCACAAGTAACTGCACGCTCAATGGCAAGTGTGATTCCTTCAAAAGTAAAATGGATGAAAGCAGCAGTTGCCGGATTCGACCCTGAGCATAATCAGATTATTTTGGAAGGATGCCAACCCATTCAATATAAAGCGTTGGTCGTCTGTCCTGGTTTAAAACTCAATTGGCATGGCATTGAAGGTTTAGTCGAAACCTTAGGAAAAAATGGGGTGACGTCTAACTATCGCTATGACTTAGCGCCCTATACATGGGAATTGGTACAACAGCTAAACGGTGGAAAGGCAATTTTTACCCAGCCGCCTATGCCGATTAAATGTGCGGGTGCTCCTCAAAAAGCAATGTACCTTTCAGCTGACTACTGGTTAAAGCAAGGCAAACTCAAAGATATCTCTATTCATTTTTATAACACTGGCGGTGTTTTATTTGGTGTGAAGGAATATGTACCTGCACTAATGCAATACGTTGAAAAATATGGCTCTGAACTGCACTTTAACCATCAACTTGTCAAAGTAGATGGGCCTGCAAAAAAAGCATGGTTTAAGGTTGTGAACGATGAAAATGCAGCATTGGTCGAGACTGATTTTGATATGTTGCATGTTGTTCCACCGCAACAAGCCCCAGACTTTATTCGTGCCAGCACACTCACTGATGAAGCAGGCTGGGTGAGTGTGAATCCACAAACCTTACAACACACACAGCATGCCAATATTTTTGCTTTAGGCGATGTGATGAATGCACCTAATGCCAAAACTGCTGCTGCGGCACGTGCACAAGCTCCTATCGTTGCTGTAAATGTTCTAGCACAACTAAACGGTGAACAAAACTTCTTTGAATACAACGGCTATGGCTCATGTCCACTCACCGTAGAGCGTGGAAAAATCGTTCTGGCTGAGTTTGGCTACGGCGGAAAATTACTCCCAAGTTTTCCGAAATGGGTAATTGATGGGCAAAAGCCATCTCGTTTGGCATGGTTACTTAAAGAGCAGATTTTACCGCCGATTTACTGGCAAGGCATGCTTAAGGGCCGCGAGTGGATGGTCAAACCTGAGCGAGGATAAGAGTAAAGCAACGCTTTACCCTGAGAAGCGGCTAAAGCTTCGCAAGAAGGCGAGAGCTGTGCTCGAGTGGAAGAGGATAAACAAAGCAACGCTTTGTCCTGAGAAGCGGTTGAAGCTTCGCAAGAAGGCGAAAGCTGTGCTTGAGCGGAAGAGGATAAGTAAAGATTAATAATCTTTGCCCTGAGAAGCGGTTAAAGCTTCGCAAGAAGACGAAATCTATTCACTCATTAAGCAGTAGTCTACTGCAAATGATGTATATGCAATTTTAGGCTTTTGATATGTTATTACTTGTCGTTGAAGGCATCGTGATTGGCTTTTTACTAGGTCTGACTGGTGCAGGTGGTGGCATTCTTGCTGTACCTGCGCTAATGACTAGTCAAGGCTGGAGCGTGGCTCAAGCTGCACCGATTGGTTTGCTCGCTGTTGCGCTGTCTACACTCATTGGAACCATTGAAGGCTTATTTAAAAAGATTGTTCGTTATCGTGCTGCTATTTGGATCGCCCTAATTGGTGCCCCTATGGCCCATATCGGCATCTTAATAGCCAATGCGATTTCGCCTGTCTGGCTCATGTTAATGTTTAGCTTAGTCATGTTTACAGTGGGTTATCGGCTCATTAGTAATCGAGTATCAGACTTTCATAATCCGCCGTGTCAGGTTAACCCAAGTACGGGACGCTTTATCTGGAATTTTAAAACTGGTGGCGTTCTTGCCAGCATCGGAATTATTGCTGGGCTTTTAACTGGCATGTTAGGCGTTGGTGGCGGCTTTGTAATTGTGCCAGCGCTTAGAAAAGTCACAAATTTGGATATGCACAGCATTGTTGCAACCTCACTTATGATTATTTTTCTCATCAGTGGAATGAGTATTGTGATGCATATGGCAGAGGGTTTTCACTATCCAGTAGGCATTACTAGTGCGTTTGCGCTCGCATGTGCAGTTGGTATGTTATTAGGGCGTAGAGCTATTCGTTTTATTCCCTCTGCAATTGTGCAAAAAGTCTTTGCTTTAATGGTTTTTGCTGTCGCAATTTATATGGTCATTAAGATAGTTAATCTAACAAGTATCTAAGTGATATAGTATTTTAACTATCTCTATAGTTAGCAATTTTTCAAAGATGAGATGTTAAAATTATCTTGGGAAAATTGATTTAAACCATTTAAATTTTTGAGAAAGCGAAATGAAGCGAGTTAACGTGGCAATTTGTGGTTTTGGACGGATTGGGCAACAAATTGCAGAGCTTCTTTTAAATCGATCGACATACTATAAACAAAAATATCAAATTGATGCCCGTTTAGTGGGTGTCTGTAACTCATCATCAGGCTTAATTGACCAAGATGGTTTACAAGCTGATAAATGGTTAGATAAAACACAATATCAAGCAGGCCTAACTGAGCAAAAGTTTTTAGAACAGGTTCAAGCAGATGTCATTATTGAGACAGGGCCAAGTGACTATGTGACAGGTGGAAAGGGCCTATTTTATTTAAATTATGCTTTAACACATAGCATGAATGCGATTGCGGTATCTAAAGGTGCGTTAGTCGTAGAAGGCAAAAAATTAATTAATTTGGCACATCAACAAAATAAAAAACTATTTTTTAGCGGTGCGACGGCTGCGGCCTTACCGACTGTTGATTTGTTTGAATATAACTTAGCAGGCTGTGAAATTTTAGAAATAGAAGGCGTTTTTACAGGCACCACGAATTTTATTTTGAATGATATGTTGCAACATGAATGTGCGTTTGTAGAATCTCTTGAAAAAGCTCAAGCAAAAGGTATTGCGGAACCTGACAGTTCTTTCGATGTAGATGGATGGGATACCGCTGCAAAAATTACGATATTAGCCAATACTGTTTTAGGAGCTGATGTAAAAATTCAGGATATTCCAAAACAAGGAATCAGTCATGTCACAGCCGATCATATACGTGATTGGAAAAAAGAAGATCTAATTCCTCGTCTGGTCGGTTTTATTCATATTAAGAATCAGCAAGTTCAAACAGGCGTTGAGTTACGTTTAGTGCCAGCACATCATCCTTTTGCTCATCTGCAAGGTTCCAATAAATGCATTCGGGTGTTAACTCAAGAAATGGGGGAACTTGTTGTAAGTGGGGGAGCATCTGCACCTTTAGCTACGGCAGCTGCGGCTTTGAAAGATTTTGAGCTGATGCTAAAAAAGTACTGCTAGAGATGAATTATTACTTATAAAAAAGCAGGCTTTTAGGCCTGCTTCTCACAACTTTTTTGACTATTAAATAACTTTTTTCCAATTTCAAACTTACTAAACATTAAGTAATTGCCGAGTAAGATCAATAAAATTCCAAATAATGCATTTAAGGTCCACTCATATCCTTCAAAGAAGGTAGAAACTGTTAGAGCAACTAAAGGGAAGAGTAATGTGCTATAGGCTGCTTTAGCTGCACCAATTCGCCCAACCAAAGAAAAATAAGCTGAAAACCCAATAACCGTACCAAATACAGCCAAGTAAAGTATCGAACTTAAAAATGGGAAATTCATCGGCGGCATTAAATCTTGTCCTGTAAATAAAGCTAGGCTTAACATCACCAATGCCCCATAGCTCATGGCATAACAGTTTGTTGAAAAGATATTTAGACCACGCTTTTGGTGTCTAACACTAATCATATTTCCTAAAGAAAAACCGTAAGTGCCTATTGCACATAGTCCGATACCCATTAATAACTGTACATTAAACTGGCTATTAATCAGATCATGCCAAAACAGTAAAACAATACCTATGAGTCCTAAAATTGCAGCTGGCGCAAAGTTTGGAGAAGGTTTCTGTTTAAAAAAGATAAGCGCATTAATGGCATTAAAGAAAACAGCCATCGAAAAAATGACAGACTCTAAACCGCTATTTACATATTTAACTGCAGTATAAAAACAAATAAAGTTTAGGCCAAAAACGCAAAGGCCTTGCAGCATACAAAACAAGTGATCTTTTAAAGCAATTCGCTGCAATTTTCCTGAAAATAGTAAAACAACCCACAGTAATAAGGCTGAAATGGCAAAACGCCATAAAATTGCGACAACTGGTGTTGCATAATGGCTCTGAACGGCAATTCCAATCCATGTTGTTCCCCAAATCAACACCACCGCAACATAGAGTAAAATATTCATAACTTCATCCTCGATTACCAAGCTTAAGTATCTAGGAATGCTTCATTTTTCACGTATATATTCTTGTGTTGTACATGCAAGATCTTGCGTTTTTTATATGACTGAACTAGCTGAATTTTACTGAATATGGTTAACTTAAGCTCAATGATATTCGTTTTAATTTTGCATGGCCTATCAAACTTTAGAACAGCTACAGCAATCTAAAGCCAAGCTTCACGAAACTGTGGTGCTTGATGAGAATATACAACTTGCATTTTGGTCTAATCAGCAAGATCGTGTAAGTGTCTGTAGCGACCACCATACTTTAAGTCTCTATATTCAAGATGGCTATGAAAGCTATCAAAAAACCCCTGCAGGTTGGAAAAATGGCGGTGGGCCGGGGCGTTTTTGCTTATTGCCTGAACATCAGGAATCAACTTGGGACATACGTGGTGGGCTTAAATTCGTTCACTTGTATTATACCGACCAACATTTGCGTGATGTTGCCGAAAAAATATGGGACAAAGAACCGAATCAAATTCAACTAAATGAAGTTGCATTTAGTGATGACGAACGGATTCGAGCACTTTATCAGTTCTTCTTGCTAGATTGTGATTGGCAAGATTCTTCAAACCATTTACAAATGAGTACAACAGCAAGTTTATTGTTGAATCATTTAATTCGAAGATATAGCAATGTTAAGTGGCAACAGCCTGTCATTAAAGGTGGACTGGCACCTCATAAACTCAAATATATTCAAGACTGGATTGAAGGGCATTTAGACCAAGCACTCACTTTGTCAGACTTGGCAAATGTTGTGAATTTAAGCGAATACCATTTTGCTCATATGTTTAAACAATCCATGAATATGGCGCCTCATCAATATGTCATGCAAAGACGCTTAACTAAGGCAAAAGGGTTAATTCAGTCATCTCAGCTTTCTTTACAAGATATTGCTTTGGTATGTGGTTTTAGTTCAGCAAGCCATTTAAGCCATCGCTTTAAACAATTTTATGGCATGAGTCCTTCGCAGTTACGTTAAAGGACTCATGACTTATTTTTATAAAAGATAAACAATTAATTCAACTTACTAATTTATTGATATTCATTGAAATTATTTTTTTAACTAAAGTTATCGCTTTAAATTATTTCCAAAGCTGAAACATTTTAAACATTATTTGCTCAAGTTGTTATAACAGGTTGTAAGCCGTGAGCCAGCTACCCCACGATCCCAAAAATCATAAGCCTCTTTACGATCAGTTAAGGGAACTCATCCTTAACAAAATTGTAAATGGTGAATATGCCGTGTTGAGTCAAATTCCATCTGAAAACGAGTTTGCTGAACAGTTTGGTGTAAGCCGAATCACAGTTCGCCAAGCACTCAACCAATTACAGTTGGAAGGCTATATTTTTAAGGTGCCAGGTAAAGGGACCTTTGTAAGTAAGCCAAAAACGTTCCAGAACATTTCAAGTTTGCAAGGTTTTGCAGAAGCAATGTCATCTGCTGGTCACGAAATTTTAAACCGTGTCATCTCGGCCGAGCTTAAACAGATCCCGATGCACGTTGTGCCCAAATTAAAGTTACCTGTTAAAGCCAATGTATATGAAATTCAACGTGTTCGTTTGCTCAACCGTCAACCAGTGTCTTATGAGTTGACTTATTTGCCAGAACATATTGGTTTGAAGCTTAAAGAAAAAGCGATTGATTTACGCACAACCGATATTTTCAAGGCATTAGAACAAGAGTGCGACATCCCTTTGGGACATGCGGATTTAAGCATTGATGCCACGGTGGCGGATGAAGAATTAGCGGCTTTGTTGCAAGTCGAAATCGGAACTCCTGTATTACGGGTTGAACGTTTGACTCATGACGCAAATGGCCAACCGATTGACTATGAATATCTCTATTTTTCAGGCGATACCTTCCAGTACCGTTTACGTATTCATCGTTAATAACTCAGATAAAAATAAGGATTTTACAATGGAAACTAAATATCTTGAGTTCGATATTGTGGTGATTGGTGGTGGAACTGCTGGACCAATGGCTGCGATTAAAGCAAAACAAGAAAACCCGAATTTAAAAGTCTTACTCATTGAAAAAGCGAATGTAAAACGCAGTGGGGCGATTTCAATGGGAATGGATGGACTGAATAATGCTGTCATTCCTGGCTACGCAACACCCGAGCAATACACCAAAGAAATTACCATTGCCAATGATGGAGTAGTTAACCAAACCACTGTATATGCATATGCGAAGCATAGTTTCACAACCATTCAACAGCTCGATCAATGGGGTATTAAGTTTGAAAAAGATGAGACAGGCGAGTTTGCTGTAAAAAAAGTACATCACATGGGGGCATATGTTTTACCAATGCCTGAAGGCCATGACGTTAAAAAAGTTTTATATCGTCAGTTAAAGCGTGCTCAAGTCAAAATTAATAATCGAATTGTCACCACAAAGCTTTTAAAAAATGAGCAAGGTGCAATCAATGGTGTACTTGGTTTTGACTGTCGTAGTGGTGACTTTTATGTCATTAAAACGAAAGCTGCCATTTTATGTTGTGGTGCCGCAGGGCGTTTAGGTTTGCCATCTTCTGGCTACTTAATGGGTACTTATGAAAACCCAACCAATGCAGGTGATGGCTATGCAATGGCATATCATGTAGGTGCTGAACTTGCCAACTTAGAATGCTTCCAGATTAATCCGTTGATTAAAGATTATAACGGTCCGGCTTGTGCCTATGTAACTGGCCCTTTAGGAGGTTATACCGCTAATAGTAAAGGTGAACGTTTCATTGAATGTGACTACTGGAGTGGTCAAATGATGTGGGAGTTTTACCAAGAACTGGAAAGTGGTAATGGTCCTGTTTATTTAAAAGTAGATCATCTGGCCGAAGAGACAATTCAAACCATCGAAGAAATCTTGCATACCAATGAACGCCCAAGCCGTGGACGTTTTCATGAGGGCCGAGGAACCAATTACCGTCAAGATATGGTAGAAATGCATATTTCAGAAATTGGTTTCTGTAGCGGACACAGTGCTTCTGGCGTATGGGTCAATGAAAAAGCCGAGACTTCGGTTAAGGGATTATACAGTGCTGGCGATATGGCAGCTGTACCTCATAACTATATGCTTGGTGCATTTACCTACGGATGGTTTGCGGGTGTAAATGCCGCGCAATATGTGAATGCAATTGAAGACAGCGAATTAAACCAAGGTGAAATAGAAGCAGAAAAAGCTCGAATATTTGCGCCACTAGATTGTTCAGAAGGTTTACCTCCAGAACAAGTGGAATATAAGCTGCGCCGTTTTGTAAATGACTATTTGCAACCACCTAAAACACGCCAAAAAATGGAAATTGGGCTCAAGCGTTTTGAAGAAATCAAACAGGATATCAAGCGAATCTCTGCAAGAAACCCGCATGAGCTGATGCGTGCCGCTGAAGTTTCTTTTATTCGAGACTGTGCGGAAATGGCAGCCAGAGCTTCACTGTTTAGAGAAGAAAGCCGCTGGGGACTATACCACTATAGAGCAGACTTCCCTCAAAAAAATAACTCGGATTGGTTCTGTCACGCGCATTTGAAAAAAGATGAACAGGGCAACATGGTCAGTTTCAAAAAGCCAATCGAGCCTTATGTGGTTCCGATTAACCAAGATGAAGCTGTGTCTTATGACCGTTTACGCATTCAAAAAGACGTTGCTCTTGCAGACTAAATAAATCAGGAATTCAAATCATGGCTTTTATTTTTAAAGAAGTTCAGCACCGTACTGTCGCACCCGTCATTATCGATGAAGATAAATGTATTGCTGATAAAGGATGCACAGTCTGTGTAGATGTTTGTCCAATGGATTTATTGGCAATCGATCCAACCACTCAAAAAGCTTTCATGCAGTTTGATGAATGTTGGTATTGCATGCCTTGTGAAAAGGACTGCCCAACGGATGCGGTCAAAGTAAATATCCCATACCTACTCAAATAATTAATTTGGAATACGCAACATGAGACAAAATAAATTGATCAATAAAAAACTATTACTCAGTAGCTTAATTGGTGCCATTGTACTTGGCACTTTGGGGTGCGGCAGTAAAACAGAAACTGTTCGTGTCGCTATTGGCACGCAAGACACCACCATTAACTGTGCAACAGGTGGGTTGCTCATTCGTGAATTGAATTTATTACCAAAATATTTACCCAAAGATGGTGAATACAAGAATGTTAAATATGACATTCAATGGAAAAACTTTACCTCTGGTGCACCACTGACCAGTGAGATGGTGGCTGGGCGTCTAGATTTGGGAGCAATGGCTGACTTTCCTGCTGTTAATAATTTAGCGGCATTTAAAAAAGCTGGAAAAGAAAGCATATTTTTAGCGCCTTTGTCAGGCAGTATTAATGGTAGCGGTAATGCGATTGTTGTTCCCATTGACTCAAAAGTAACTTCACTTAAAGAGCTAAAGGGGCAAACAATTTCTGTACCTTTTGCCTCAACTGCTCACGGACTATTATTGCGAGCAATTCAAGCTGAAGGTTGGCAACTTGATAAAGATATTAAAGTGATTGCCCAGGCGCCAGAAGTGGCGGGGCCTGCATTAAAAAGTCATAAGATTGCTGCGCATGCTGATTTCGTACCATTTGGAGAGTTATTTGCTTACCAAGGCTTTGCCAAAAAAATCTATGATGGTTCACAAGCAAAATCACCTACATTTCATGGTTCACTTGCCAGTAAGGATTATGCACAGCAGCATCCAGAAGTCATAAAAGCTTATTTACAAGCAACCATTGAAGCGAATCGCCTGATTCGAGAACAACCTGAAAAATATAGTGAATTTATTGCTGAAAAAACTGGTATTCCTGCCGAAGTTGTCTATCTCTTCCATGGTCCATTAGGTCTACAAACTCGTGACTTAACGTGGAAACCTGAATATCGAAAAGCGACTCAAATTGCGATAGACACCTTAAAAGTTTTAGGCAAAAACGACGGTACGCTTGATGTAAATAAATTTATTGATGACCAATATATTAAGGATGCATTTCAGGCATCTGGACTTAATTACAGCCAGCAACTCGCTGACTATGCAAAATCACCTTTGGTTGCCAATGATGCTTTAACGGGCCAACCCATCAAAACATTTGATCGGGTGACTCAAATTTGGGTAAAGGGTGAAGAAAAAGTTCGTAGCTATGAAACGCCTGAGCATGCTTTTTCTGATTTAAAGAAAATTCAAACCGATGGAAAAACGGTGCGTGTGGTTTATAGCCAAGATCATCAGTCCGACATTAAGTTACTTGCCAATCTGGCATGGTATGCCACAGATAAAGCAGGACAAATTCAGGCCTTTTTATTAAAAGATGATGCTGAAAAATGGGCTAAACAACAGGGCGGAAAAGTATATGACTTTAAAGCTATTCAGCTTGTAACACAGAGCTGATGTGTTGTCTTACCTAATGAGCAGGAGGTGACGAATGAGTAGTTTAGTCCAAACAAAACCTAAAAACCAAAGTACATTTTTGGTTAAATTTTTCCAACAATTGAAGTTATATCCGGCGCATTTAAAAAACTATGCCATTGCTTTTACATCTATAGCTTTCTGGATAGTCATTTGGCAAGGACTTGCTCAGTTTAAAATAAATTTAGGCATTGTGAACTTTAGCAATGTCCCGACACCTTTAGATGTCATTCATGCGCTATGGGCTTTCTTTCAACTTAGCACTGCATTTGAACATGTTGAATCTAGTGTCTTTCGCGTAGTGGTTGGTTTTGTGCTCGCGGCTTTAATTGGTATAGGTATTGGTTTGTTGGCAGGACGTTATCAAAAACTTGCTGCATTTCTGATGCCGCCATTAGAAGTATTACGTCCAATTCCAGCAGTTGCATGGATTCCTTTAGCGATTCTGATTTTTCCATCCTCAGAAGCTTCTATGATTTTTATCACTTTTATCGGGGCTTTATTTCCAATTTTATTAAACACTGTACATGGTGTTGGTGCAGTTGACCCAAGACTCGTTGCGTCAGCGAAAAGTCTAGGTGCTTCTGATCTCGCCATTATTCATGAAGTCATCATTCCGGGAGCATTACCGAACATCATTACCGGTTTATCTATTGGAATGGGGACTTGTTGGTTCTGTTTAGTGACTGCCGAAATGATTTCAGGCCAACACGGAATTGGATACTTCACATGGGAATCGTTCACCTTGCAAAACTATAGCAATATTGTGGTTGGCATGGTGCTAATAGGAGCGTTAGGTATGTTTAGCAGTACATTGGTGCGTGTGATTGGAAACCGATTTACCCCATGGTATCAACTAAGGAAATCATAAAATGTCAATTACACAAGGCCATGTGCGTATTCAAAATCTATCGCTACATTTAGGGCAAGCTAAAAATCGTTTTCAGGCATTAGATCGGGTTAATTTTGAAATACAACCGGGTGAGTTTATATGTCTACTTGGCCCATCTGGTTGCGGTAAATCTACATTATTAGGTGCTTTGGCAGGGCACTTACCGATTAGTTCTGGGACTTTAACGGTCGATAATGAATCTATCCTCGAACCGCATCCAGACAGAGGTTTGGTGTTCCAGCAACATACCTTATTTCCATGGAAAAGCGTGCTTGAAAATATTGCCTTTGGTTTAAAAATGAAAGGCATCGCCAAACAAAAGCGTATTGTACAAGCTCAGAAAATGGTTGATCTGGTCGGGCTTAAAGGTTTTGAACATAAATTTCCAGCCGAACTCTCTGGTGGCATGCAGCAACGGGTTGAAATTGCGAGAGTACTAATTAATCAACCTCGTATTTTATTAATGGATGAGCCTTTTGGTGCGTTAGATGCTCAAACTCGTTTAAAAATGCAAATGCTATTACTCGAAATTTGGCAAGAAATTCAAACTTCAGTTTTATTTATTACCCACGATATTGATGAGGCACTTTTTTTAGCTGACCGAGTCTTGATTATGAGCCATCGACCAGGGCGAATTATTGAAGAAATTCCGCTTAAGTTTGAACGTCCAAGAGACGTTGAGCTTGTAATAAGTAGTGAATTTACAACCATTAAAAAACATTGCATTCAGACTTTAAAAGAAGCTACTCAACAAGAAGAGTTAAGCCGTTTAAATCCATTAGGGCTTGGAAAGAAATCACAAATTAAGGAATACGAATGAGTTTTTATTATCAAGCTTTAGATGACCTCGATGAATATAATCAGGAATTTCTTGCACAGCTTAATCACGCAGATGAAAAGATTCGCTTTGTTGCTTTAATGAATATTGGTGATGAAGAAAATCCGGATTTACTTCCTTGGTTGCATGCAGCACTACAACACGATTCTTCAGCTTTAGTTCGTGAAGAGGCAGCAAAAAAGTTAGAAAGTTGGGAAGATCCACCCAGTTTACAAGTATTGGCTCAAGCCTTATTTGATAGAGATCTGAATGTTAGACAAGCTGTCAGCCAAAGCTTAAGTGAAGTGAAAAATGCGGCATCCGCCCAGATCCTTGCGCCTTATTTAAAGCATACGAATACTTTTGCTCTTAGTACAATTTTACGTGCTTTAAAACCTTTAAGACCACAGCAATTATTCACAGAGATATCTGCTTTGGTAGATCATGAAGATGTTCTTGTGCGCCGTGAGGCAGTCAGTGCATTAAGTTGGTTACAACAGGACCAAGCGATTACGATATTGGCAAAAACTGCTGAAACAGATGTAGATAATGAGGTTCGCCGCATTGCAACAGGTGGTTTGGCCTATAGTCAGAGCATATCAGCTGAGGTTATCCAAGCACTTCAACATTCTTTAACTTCGGAAAGTTGGCAACTAAGAGTTGAAGCTGCACTTACGATTGGAAAATTACATATCGTTCAGCTCGAAACTCCCTTAATTCATGCTTTATCTGACTTATATTGGCAAGTACGTATTGCCGCAGTCCGAAGCTTAGGGTTACTCAAGTCGCGTCTGGCAGTTGCTCATTTGTCTGATAACTTTAATCATGAAATTAGCAATTTACGTAAAGAGGTCGCTTTAGCACTCGGTGAAATTGGCACCTCAGAAGCTCAAACGTTATTGGAACAACATCAAAATGACACCGATCCTGAAGTACGAAAAGCGATTCGTATTGGATTAAATCAAATTGGTGAGGTGAAATATGCAAGTCAGACCTGATATTCGTGTTGATACTACAAATAAACAAGTTCACTTTATATGGACCGATGGCTCAAGCGTATGTTTGAGTCATCAAAATTTGAGGGAAATTTGTCCATGTGGTTTTTGCCGAGCGAAGCGAATTAAGCAAATTAAAATAGAACACCAAAATGTTGAAGTGACAGCTATGTTCGATCAAGGCTACGGTGCCCAAATTTGTTTTAGTGATGGGCATGATAAAGGAATTTTTCCGTGGGCTTTTTTAAAAGAATTTGCTAAGTGCTAAAAAATGCCTTCTGCTTGGGACAGAAGGCATCTCATTTACTTAATGATCATGTTCTAAATAATCTGGTTTTTTCGGAAGCGCAAGGCTACACAAGAAACAGATAATCAGCATGACAATGACATAAATAAAGAAGGTATTTTCAATTCCGGCAGCTTTGAATTGCAAGGCAACCGAAGGTGCAGAACCACCAAAAATAGCATTACCTACCGCATATGAAAATCCTACTCCGAGTGCGCGTACGTGAGGTGGGAACATCTCAGCTTTTACTAAACCACTAATAGATGTATAGAAACTCAAAATCATCATCATAAAAATGAGTAGCAAGGTAATGATGATCGGTGAATCTATATAATTAGGCATCCCAATTGCCATCACTGGATAGATAAAAATCGCAGATAATAAGCTAAATGCCAGCATTGAAGAACGTCGCCCAATACGATCCGAAATGGAACCAAATACAGGTTGAGCACACATATAGACAAATAGTGCGAAGGTCATGATATAACCAACGGTTTTTCCATCCATACCTAAATTAGTTAAATAGGTTTTTGAATAAACAGTTTCTACATAAAACGTTAATGAACCAGCAGAAGTGTAGCCGACTACTAATAAAAAGGTTTTCCAATGCTTTTTAAAGAGCTCTCTTAAGCTACCAGACTCTTTGCGTTCACTATCTTGATGTGAAAGTGTTTCTTCTAAACGACTCCGTGCAAGTAAAGATAGAATGGCAGCAATACCACCAATAATGAACGGAATACGCCAACCACCATCAAGTAATTGTTGTTCACTTAAAAACGTTAATAAGATTACACCAAGTAGGCTGGCAAGTAACTGGCCACCAGAAAGGGTGACATATTGGAAAGAGGAATAAAAACCACGTTGACCCTTTAAGCCTAATTCACTCATGTATGTTGCGACTGCACCATATTCACCACCCACCGATAGACCTTGAAGTAAGCGTACTACCAGTAAAAGGAAAGGGGCAAATAACCCAACTTGTTCATAAGTGGGTAGGGCTGCAAATAGAAAAGAGCTCAAAGCCATTAAGCAAATTGAGACAATCATTGATTTTTTTCGACCGTGTCGGTCTGCAATGCGTCCAAATATCCAGCTACCAATAGGACGCATAAAAAAGCTTGCTGCAAATACACCCCAAACGTAGATCGATTTGGTCGTGCTATCCATGTCTGGTGCAGTCAGAGCTTGAGTAAAGTAAGCAGCAAATACCGCATAGATATAAAAGTCGAACCATTCAACCAAATTACCTGAAGCTGCGCCTACAATCCCTCGTATTCTGCTGCTCTTTTCTTCCTTAGTATATGTCATAGATATTCCGTCAGTTAGCAGAAAAAATAGAAATTTTCAGATGTACTGAACAGGAAATAGAATGAATCTTTAGATATCACTCAATCCTGAGTACTTTCTTAGAATTCCTCTCCATTCATTTTTTATAATTTTAAATTTCCATTCTAGTGATTCTATGATCTTTTGTTCGATTTAAAGAAATTTTTACCGATAATCGAACAATTCCTTAATTTAGTGAGTTGATCAATGCACCATAAACTTTATTTAAAATCAAACATCTAATTTATTAACCATATTCGTTATTGTATTCCTCCTTGGTCTAGACCTATTTCTGAGCTTAGTTTTATTTTGACTATTTGGTAATACTTAAAAAGTTATAGTCCTAATTTCATAGAAAATAAACGATATTCATATAATGATGACGCTTTATTACACAAAATTTACTTAATCTAAAAAATATATAATTTGTTGTTTCTCTATATTTGTCACTGTATTCTTGCGTGGCTAAAAATAGGCTCAGCAGTTACTTCTAGCGCTTCAAATTATGCACGGTATGGCAGGTAGTTATTCAATGGAAAGACGTTCGTTAAATCTTCACTTCATAACATGCTCTAAAACAGCATTGGCTTCATCTATTGCACTGATGACATCTGTAGTCTACGCAAATGAAGCGGAGGTTTCGCAGCTCCCAACCATTACTGTGAACGCTACACAAAATAGTGATGCGCTATATACATCTAAAAAAGTCAATTTATCTGGTTTTCAAACAGGTGATGTAAAGAAGGTACCTGCATCTATTACCACCATTACCTCTGAGCGCATAGCAGATCAACATGCAAAAACACTGACCGATGTTATTAAAAATGATTCATCTTTAGGAGATGGCTACGCTGCTATTGGCTACTATCCAAACTTTGTAGCACGCGGTTTTGCCCTCGATTTAGGCTCTAGTTATCTCATTAACGGCCATACCATACGTGGCGAGCAAAATGTAGCTTTAGAAAATAAAGAGCAAGTTGAGATTTTAAAAGGCATTTCTGCGATTCAAAGTGGAATGTCGACACCAGGTGGTGTTGTTAACTATGTAACTAAAAGACCTGCCGATGTTAAAACTATTACGGTCGATGCAAATTCAGAAGGTGGTTATACACTAGCAACGGATGTAGGCGGCTTTTTAAATGATAATTTTGGCTATCGAATAAATTTAGCGCATGAAAGTATTCACCCAAATGTCGATCATGCAAATGGTAAGCGTGAGTTTGGTTCAGTTGCTTTAGACTGGAAAATTAATGATCGCTCTAAATTACTATTTGATATTGAAGCTCAGCATCAAAGCCAACGCTCAGTACCAGGTTATCAACTACTTGATGGGCAAGAAGTACCAACAAATGTAGATCAAGACCGTTTATTGGGGTATCAGTCTTGGAGTAAATCGGTTGTAAATAACAGTGTAAATGCAAGTTTGAAATATCAATATGCATTTAACGATCAATGGAATGGTAGCTTAAGTGCGTCTCAAAGCCGTGTTGTGATTGATGATAATAGTGCTTTTCCATGGGCCTGTTACAGTACGCCAGTTTGCGAAATTAATACTTTTGATAAAGATGGTAATTATGGTATTTATGATTTCCGTAGTCCAGATGACACACGCATTACCAACCAGTTTGCTGCTGGGTTAAATGGTCAATTAAACACTGGCACCATTCAGCATCAAATCGCTTTTGAATTACAACATACTTATAAAACTTTAAAACGCTATAATTCTAATTCAATGGAGCTGGATCCTATCGGATTAGGTAATATCTATGAAGAAACACGGGATTATGCACCAGCTCAGATTGACTTAAGAAATTACTACAAAGCCCTAGAAAGTGATCAGACTGCTTTCACCATATCTGACCGAGTTCAATTTAACGATCAATGGTCAACTTTATTGGGTGGAAAACTTATTCACCTTGATGAACAAGCTTATGATCCAGATGGACAGCAAAGCCGTGATACAGATTTAAATAAGTTCTTACCGCAATTAGCTCTCATGTATAGCCCAACTGCTACGACTAATCTTTATGCTTCATATGCCAAAGGATTATCTGATGGTGGAGAAGCTCCATGGTTTGCTAATAATGCTCTAGAAGTTTTATCACCTAAAAATTCTGAACAATATGAACTTGGTGTTAAGCAACAAATTCGAAACTTTTTGGTAACAGCAGCTATTTTTGATTTAAAACAAGACAATCAATATAGCAAAGTAAATGCAGATGGAACTTTCGATTTTATTGAACAAGGAGAACAACACAACCAAGGTATTGAGTTAGGTTTAACTGGTGCTTTAACCGATTCAGTGGACGTAAGTTCTGGTGTTACCTATACCAAATCTCATCTTGTTGATATTGAGAGTGACAGCTACAAAGGTCATCAAACTCAAAATGTGCCGAAAGTCCGTGCAACTGCGCAGTTATCTTATAAAGTACCTTCAGTTGAAGGGTTAAGATTACTCAGTGGTATGCAATACAGTAGCAGTAAATATGCAAACAAAGAGGGAACGGCAAAAGTAGGTGGTTATAGCGTCTTTAATATTGGTGCTGCCTATAAAACAAATTTTGCTGGGCATGACACGACCTTCAAATTCAATATTGATAACTTATTTAATAAGAAATATTGGCGTGATGTAGGGGCATTTATGGGTGATGACTACCTATTTTTAGGTAATCCACGTACAGCCCAATTCTCTACAACTTTCAGTTTTTAAAATATAGAACAAATAAAAAAGGAGCTTATAAAAGCTCCTTTTTTATTTTCAGGAATTAAGCCGACATTTTTGGTTTAACCATATTATTAATCGACAAGATATCATCAAGCACTTGTGCTGATAATAAGCCTTCGTTCTGAACGAGTGCTAATACACTTTGTCCAGTTTCGTTTGCAGTTTTAGCAATACGAGTTGTAGTTTCATAACCCAAATATGGGTTAAGTGCAGTCACAATACCAATTGAGTTTTCAACTAAAGCTTTACAGTGCTCAGGGTTCGCCGTAATCGTATCAATACATTTACTTTGGAACATTGCCATCGCGTTACCAAGTAAATCCATAGATTCAAATAGTTTGAATGCAATAAGTGGTTCCATTGCATTTAACTGTAATTGACCAGCTTCAGCAGCTAAAGTTACAGCCAAATCATTTGCAATAATCTGGAAGCAAGCAAGGTTCATCGCTTCAGGAATAACTGGGTTTACTTTACCTGGCATGATCGAACTACCTGGTTGACGTGCTTCTAAGTTAATTTCATTGATACCAGTACGTGGACCACTTGAAAGTAAACGCAAGTCATTGGCAATTTTTGAAAGCTTAGTTGCAGTACGTTTTAATAAACCAGATAAAAGAACAAAGTCACCCATATCTGAAGTTGCTTCGATTAAGTCAGGAGCCGACTTAATTTTCTTACCAGAAATTTTTGCAAGCGCTTGAATCGCAAGTTCACGGTAACTATATTCAGTGGTAATTCCCGTACCAATCGCCGTACCACCAAGGTTCATATAAGCTAAAACATTTGGAATAAGCGTATTAATTTGTTCAAGATCTTTTTGTAGAGTTACTGCAAAAGCACCAAACTCTTGTCCTAGTGTCATAGGCACAGCATCTTGTAACTGAGTACGACCCATTTTTAAGATGTGAGCAAACTCTTGAGATTTATTACGGAAACTTAAGATTAAATTGTTAAAAGGAAGATTTAATTCATCTAAGCTTAATAACAAACCTAAGCGAATCGCAGTAGGGTACACGTCATTTGTTGACTGTGACATGTTAATGTCGTTATTAGGATGTAGATATTGATATTGACCTTTAGAATGCCCCATATATTCTAAAGCAACATTCGCCAATACTTCATTTGCATTCATATTGGTTGAAGTACCAGCACCGCCTTGCATCATATCAATCGGGAACTGGTCGTGAAAATTACCGCGAATAAGTTGATTACAACTGTATTCAATCGCTTCAAATTTAGTTTGATCTAAGCTTTTAAGATTATAGTTCGCTTCAGCACAAGCAAGTTTTACCATTGCTAATGCTTTAATTAAATGAGGGAAATTTCCCACTTTGCTTTGTGTTAAGTTAAAGTTTTCTAGAGCACGTAATGTTTGAACTCCGTAATAATCCTTATTATTGATTTCTCTATAACCAATAAGATCCTTCTCAATACGGGTGGTAATTTCAGCGTTCATCATTAAACTTCGAATTAGTAGAGTAGATAATTCATATTAGATTTCGAAATGCTTCACTTCTAATGCATTTATCAAGTTAATTATGCATTTTTTGCATATCAGTTTTTTCCTTTTCTAAACCTAAAAATAAAAAAACTTTTTTCTTCACAAATTATATCGAAATTTTATTTTATAAATTAATAGTTTACTTTTTAGATAAATTAAAAATAAAAAGTTCGATGATGAACTAAATGAAGATGTAATTTGAAAAAGAGTGGCATGCAAAATTTTAGACTTGTTAATTTAAGTGAAATATCAACCAATTTAATCAGGGTAATTAAATCAGAAGTGTAGCTCATCTAACAAATTTATATAAAAATGTGATGCATTTCACATAAAAGACACTATAATACGAAAAAATCTTAGTTTTTAAGTTTATGTTAAAAGTCACAGCCGCATTAATCATTTTGGGTAGTTTTACATACTATGTACTTTTTCATGGTGAAGAGAAAAGTGAGTCTAAAACTTCCCGTTTACTTAAAGATGCGGAGCAATCGATTGCTTCTGCTGAAAGTTCAGTAAACAAAGCCAATAGTATTGTACCAATATCTTATAAATAGCCACGGTTATTCAGCCTAACTATTTTATATTAACCATCAAAATATTGTTTTATCTAAATTTTCTTAAAATTTTGATAAAAGACTGTATGTATAGAGACAAAATTCATGAGAATGAAGTTTATCGCCTATGATCCCAATTCTGGGGAAAAAGTAAGCTTAAAAGAGCATATCCATCACATGGATAAATACACCACTTATATCTTTTTTAGTGATGAAAAAGATAATATGGTATTCAATCCGCAGAAAAAGCAAGTTTTTGAAATTACTCAATATACAGCGAATATGATGGTTGAAATTTCAAGAAAGCTATATTATCTGATTGGTGAATATTAAAAATTTATTTCAGGTCAATCTCGGATAGATACTTTAGTAGAATAGTCAGGTTTATTTAGTTGAACTATACTGCAAATATATCTTCTGATTTGAACTAGTTGATTAGGTCAGAAAGCTTAAATCCTGAAATAATCAAATTAGCAAAATTTTAGTTTTACAGTCCGTATTCTTCCCCAAGGTGCGGACTTTTTTTTATTAAAATTAAGACATGATAAAACGATGAGGGTATTTTTGGTTTTTATTAAAGCTTAAATGGTTATTTACTTGATTTATATCAACCTTACTTTTTGATTTAAAATAATTTTTAGAATAATAATTTTATATTTGTATGAGTTGTTGCGCTAAATGAAAGTCTTTTATTCTCTTACACTCTTTTCTATGTCAGAATTATTAAATACTTACTTTTATCGTTTGGCTTTGCCATCCTTCCATCGCATTTTTGCAGGTACTCCCATGTTTTATATTTTTCATTCATTTATTCAGCTATTTATTCAGCTTCCCAAGCAGACAAATTAAGGACATAACTATAAAAAGGGAATGCAAAAATGAACTTAGAAGTACGTTGGGTAGAAGACCTTTTGACACTTGAACGAGAGCGTTCTATTTCAAAAGCAGCCGAAAAACGATTTATTAGCCAATCTGCTTTTACGCGTAGAATTCAGCAAATAGAAGAGATGATTGGAGCTGAAGTTATTATTAGAAATAATAAAAATAATATTGAGTTTACAGACATCGGCCGAATTATGCTGGTCATGTCTAAAAATATTGAGAAGCAGGTAGAAGAAACAGCCAAGCTGATTAAAAACATCAAAAATGAAACCGAATCTACGATTCGTTTCTGTGTTGTTCACTCATTAGCATCTGGTTTTTTAACGACTTTTTTAAAAAAATTCCCAACGTTTATGCGTGATTTAAAAATCGAAATTGTCGCAACGAACAGTGGTGAGGGCTTATCTCTTTTAAAAGAAGGTGCCTGCGATTTTATGATTTGTTATGCAGATCGATCTAATATTAATCGTGTTGGTGATGATATTTTAAGCGGGATCAAGATTGCTGAAACAGAGATTGTTCCTGTCTCAGCTACCGAAGCGGATCATACACCTAAGCATACGATTCAGAATAATTTCTCATTGCTTGCTTATAGTAAACACGCTTATTTGCGAAAATTGGTAGATCAGCTGATCGAAGGCAAGTTGAATTATAAAACCTTATACGAGACTGATAATGCAACGAATTTGAAAGAGCTCGTATTACAAGGTCTAGGTGTGGCATGGATTCCAAAAATTAATGTTGAGGAAGATCTTGCGAACGGAAAACTCGTCATGTTAGATCATCATGAGTATTGTCTTCCTCAAGATATTTATATTTTTAAAAATAATTTGAGTGATAACAAATCAGTCCAGCAAATCTGGAAAGGTTTTCAAATTCAGCATGACTAAATTTTAAAAAATTTATAACGATATGAGCTGTATTCACTAGATTTATATACAAAGTAACCAAATAAAGAGGCAATGCTTTTGTCTTTATGATGAAAGGTTTTATAAAGCATTGCCCATGGTCTAGATTCTTTGTTAATTTAGGCGATATATCAATAATCTAAAAACAGGTTTAGCATTCTTATCTGAGCTATACCTGTTTTAAGTCCTTTTTGAATGGATTATTTGATCCAGACGGAGACAATTTTGTTTGATCTAGATAGTAGATTACTAAATATTTTTTATCATATTTATCGGTTTAAAAGCGTTTCAATGGCTGCCGATGCTATTGGCCTTACACAACCGAGTGTTAGTAATGGACTGAACAAAATCCGTCAGCATTTTAATGATCCGCTTTTTATTCGTGTTGGAAATGAAATGATTCCAACCGAATTGGCTAAAGAAATCTTTCCACTCATTAGTGAAGTGATTGATAAAGTTGAAAGCATTAATAACTTTAGTGTGAACTTTGACCCACTTACCTCAGATCAGCTTTTTACAATTGCGATGACAGATGTGTCTCATCTGGTGTTATTACCGCAACTAACCAACTATTTAAAAGAGAAAGCACCCTTAATTCGCTTGAATATTCGGCCGATTACACCAGAAACTAGCTATCAAATGGCGAATGGTGAAATCGACCTTGCTATTGGCTTTTTACCTCAATTAGAAGAAGGCTTTTATCAACAAAAGTTTTTTAAACAGCATTACGTAGTGATTAGCTCTAAGAGCCATCCTCGTTTAGACCCAAATAATTTCACTTTAGATGATTATATGCGTGAATATCATATCGATATTGATGCAGGAATCGGGCACTACCATATTAAAAATGAGTTACAGAACAAAGGATTAGATAGAAATATTTTAATTAGATTACCGAGCTATCTTGGGGTAGGATTAGTCGTTCAAGAAACAGATGCGATCGCAACGGTGCCGTATTATTTAAGCCAAGTCTTATTGGTGAGAGAAAATTTACAGATTCTACCAGCACCTCTAGACTTCCCAACCTATGATGTTAAACAGCATTGGCATATGTCTTGCCATCATAAAAGTAGCCATAAATGGTTCCGCCAAACCTGTTATGAACTTTTTAAAGTCTAAAAAAAGGTGTAAGAAAAACTCTTACACCTTCTGCACGGTTTGACTCTTAGATTTCAATTGCGACAGCTGTAGCTTCACCACCACCAATACATAACGCAGCAACACCTTTCTTTTTACCCAGGCGTTTTAAAGCATAGATAAGAGAAAGAATAATTCTTGAGCCAGTTGCACCAATTGGGTGTCCTAAAGCACAAGCACCACCATGTACGTTGACTTTTGCTTCATCGATACCTAAATCATGAATTGGTGCCATTGCTACCATTGCAAAAGCTTCATTAATTTCCCAAGCATCTACCTCGTCAACAGACCAGCCAGCGTGCTCAAGCACTTTTTGAATTGCACTAATTGGAGCAATGGTAAATTCGCTTGGATGCTGTGAGTGAGTAGAGGTTGCAACTATTTTCGCCAAAGTATTTAAGCCATGGCTTTGAGCATATTCTTCTGTGGTAAGTACTAATGCAGCAGCACCATCAGAAATGGAGCTTGAGTTAGCAGCTGTAATTGTTCCGTCTTTACTAAAAGCTGGGCGTAATGTTGGAATCTTCTCAAGATTAGCTTTTAATGGTTGCTCATCTTGATCAATAACTTCGACACCTTTACGTGTTTTGACTTCAACAGGAACAATCTCTTCTTTGAAGTAACCTTCGGTAATGGCAGTTTGCGCTTTTTTCAAAGACGAGATCGCAAAGTTATCCATTTGCTCACGTGTAAAACCTTTGGTGTTTGCCATGTCTTGAGCAAATGAACCCATTAAACGGCCTGTTTCAGCATCTTCAAGACCATCTAAAAACATATGGTCTTTAATTTCACCGTGACCCATACGGTAACCACCGCGAGCTTTCGGCAAAATATAAGGCGCATTGGTCATAGATTCCATTCCACCTGCAACAATAATATTGGCACTACCAGCTTTTAAGGTGTCTGAAGCCATTAACACCGCTTTCATAGCAGAACCACACAGTTTATTAATGGTGACTGCACCCACATGATCTGGTACACCAGCTTTACGCATCGCCTGACGAGCAGGGCCTTGACCTATGCCTGCACTCAATACGCAACCAAAAATAACTTCATCTACTTGGTCAGGTGCAACACCTGCACGTTGAATAGATTCACGAATTACAGCTGCTCCAAGTTCTGGTGCAGTTAAAGCGGATAGGCTGCCTTGAAAACCGCCCATTGCAGTACGGCTACCTGAAACTATAACAATTGAACTCATCTTAATATCTCTTATTGATGTATTTGTTAAATTTGCCTTTAGCCGAAACTAAAAGCTCCAGTAAATTAAAAAGTGGGTGGGGTGTAGCTAAGCGTTCTTCCAAAGAACCACAATAAAAATAAAACTAATGGAAAATGCACAACAAGCTGAGTGACTGTAAAACCAATCACATCTTTTGCTTTTAGTTTTAAAATGCCTAACATTGGAAGCATAAAGAATGGATTGATTAAATTTGGTAAAGCTTCGGCTGCATTATAAATTTGTACAGACCAGCCCAAATGAACTTTCAAATCATTTGCTGCTTGCATGACATATGGCGCTTCGATAATCCATTTTCCACCGCCAGATGGTACGAAGAACCCAAGAATGGCAGAGTAAATTCCCATCACAATTGCGAAGGTTTCTTTTGAAGCAATTGAAACGAAAAATTCAGCGACATAGTGCGATAGCGATAAATCTTGACTGTTTAAAGCTTGCGTCATAATAAAAGCGATGCTTCCGTAAAGTGGGAACTGAATCAAGATTCCTGATACCGCTGGAACTGCTTTTGCAACGGCATTTAAGAAGTTTCGTGGTGTTCCATGTAACGCTAACCCAAGCATTAAGAACACAAAGTTGTATGTGTTTAAGCTTGAAATAGCAATGATTGGATTACTTTTTGAAAATTCAAAAAACATCCAAATTACACCTAAGGCCACCACAATAATCGTTAAAATAGGCGAGTTTTCTAACCAATCGCCCGGACGATTAGATTTCTCCTCATGTGGTTTGTCTTCTTCAAATTGCACATCAAAACTATCAATCGTTTTAACATTATTACCTTTTGGAGCTGACCAATACGCGATCGCAATTGAAACAATGACCAAAATAATGGTCATCGCAATTGATTGCCAAAGGAAAATCGTTTCGGTAAATGGAATAACGCCAGTCAGATTGTAAATTGATTCAGGTAAACTAGTTTTATTTGCCTGAAGCTGTGCTGCTGAAGAACTAATTCCAAGTGCCCAAGTTGCACCCATACCAATAATTGCCGCTGCTGCCGCTGCGCGGTAATCCATGTTCAGCTCTTTACGTTTCGCTAATGCGATCACTAAAAGTGCAGTAAGAATCGTACTTACTGCCCAATTGACCAGTGAAATTAACAAACTAACCGTTGCAACCAAAACAATAGCACCACGTCCAGAATTTGGAATACGAGCCATTTTTTGAATCAGAAATTTTACGGGCTTAGAAACAGAAACGACATAACCTACAATAATGAGCATCGTCATTTGCAAGGTAAAGGGAATAAGACTCCAGAAACCATTCCCAAAAGAAGTCGCGACATCGTGAATTGGCGCACCGATACCTAAAGCGGCAACTGACACGATAATGACGCCGAGTAATGCAAAAATATATGAATCAGGAAACCATTTTTCAGACCAGTCACTAATCCGAAGAGCAAATCTTTCAAAAATTCCTTGCTGTTTTTCCATAGCTGAAAAATCCTTCTCATTCTTATTTATAGACAGCACATCCGGTGCTTAAAAGGGTTAAGACTTAAGCTCACTTTGTAACTTAAGTCTTATATTTCTTACTAAAAATTTAATTTTATGCGACTAACGTTTTATAAAATTCGACGCCTGTAACAGCTTGAATCTGCTCAAGCGTGACATCTTTAGCAAGTTCAATCAGCTCTACGCCTTGTGGAGTAATGTCCATTACCCCTAGGTCAGTAATTACACGATGAACCACACCTTTACCTGTTAAAGGTAAACTACAGTTTTTCACAATTTTTGGCGTACCATCTTTGGCACAGTGTTCCATAAGCACTACAACTTTTTGGACACCAACAACCAAGTCCATTGCGCCGCCCATACCTTTAACTTTCTTACCTGGAATCATCCAGTTAGCCAAGTCACCATTTTCAGAGACTTCCATTGCGCCTAAAATGGCAATGTTGACATGGCCACCACGGATCATGGCAAAAGATTCTGAACTTGAGAAAAAAGCAGCCCCAGGGCGAGCAGTGACTGTTTGTTTACCAGCATTAATTAAATCAGCATCAACCGTTTCTTCAGTTGGAAACTCGCCGATACCTAATAAACCGTTTTCAGATTGAAGCCAAACATTAATATTTTCAGGAATATAGTTGGCAACTAGAGTAGGTAAGCCAATACCTAAATTGACATAAAAACCGTCTTCAAGTTCTTTTGCAGCACGTTGTGCCATTTCATTGCGTGACCAAGCCATTTTATACAGCCTCCGTGCTTAAAGTTTTATGCTCAATGCGTTTTTCAGATGATGCGTTAAGCACAATGCGGTTTACATAGATACCAGCTAAATGGATTTCATCCGGATCCAATTCACCAATTTCAACAACCTGTTCAACTTCTGCGATTGTAATTTTTCCAGCCATCGCACATTCAGGATTAAAATTTTGAGCAGTTTTACGGAATACTAAATTCCCCGCTTTATCTGCTTTATAGGCCTTAACAAGAGCAACATCTGCTGTTAAAGATTCTTCTAAAATGTAGTTTTTGCCATGAAAGGTACGTTCTTCTTTACCTTCGGCAATGAGTGTACCGACGCCAGTCTGAGTATAAAATGCTGGAATTCCTGCACCACCAGCACGTAACTTTTCAGCTAAAGTGCCTTGTGGGGTAAGTTCTACATCAAGTTCACCATTTAAATATTGGCGCTCAAACTCTTTGTTTTCACCAACATATGAAGAAATCATTTTTTTGATCTGTTTGGTTTGAAGTAAAATACCTAAACCAAAATCATCTACGCCTGCATTATTCGAAATACAAGTAAGACCACTCACACCACTTTGTTTAACTGCAACAATCAGTTTTTCAGGAATTCCGCATAAACCAAAACCGCCAACGGCAAGTGTTTGATTATCTGCAATAACGTCTTTCAGTGCTGCCTCTGCATTGGCATAAACTTTATTCATTCTATTGTTATCCTATATCCCTTAGTAATCTTAGTTTTAGCATCTCAATTCGTGTTATAGAAGTTAATTTTTTTAAATGATTAATAAGTATAATCAATGAATACTATCAAATTACCTACAAAAGATCAGACGAACATAAAGCAAAATACTTTAAAAATTCATCTCATGGCATTGAAAATTATAATAATTAATAAATTTGGCTTAAGCGTATGCTTAGCTCATCCTAAAATGCAGTCTTTAATTTTTTAAAATTTATATTGCACTAAAGCCTCAATAAATTGAGTCGAAATATTTGAAATTTCAAAGTTCTTTTTATAAACAATTCCTACAGTCTTATGAATAGATTCATCCTTTAATTCAATCAACACGTTATGTTCTTTATCAATGTGTTTAGCGAAGTGCCTTGGAATCGCACTTACTCCAATTCCATAAGCCACAAAACTTGAAAGTGATGAAATTTGATGACATTCGACTTTCAAATCGAGCGTTATATTATTTCGCAAACAATTTTGCTCAACTAAATATCGAACAATTGAAGGTTTTTGTAAGGTCACGAATGGATTTGAACAAAGCTCATGCCATGTAATAGAAGATGATTGAGCAAGTGGATGAGTCTTAGGTAATAAAGCTAAGAAATCTTCTTCAAACAGAGGCTTGAATTCTAAGCCCTCTGTGAGATCAGGTTCAAAGCAGATACCAAGCTCGAAAATACCATCTTGTACTTTTTCTATAATAGTTTCATTTGGAATATCTTGAATTGAAAAGTTCAGGTTGGGGTGAAGTTCTAAAAATTGATGAATTACTTCAGGCAAAATTGCATGAGTCACAAAGGGCATTGAGGCAATACTTAATGTTCCACGATTGAGCTTAAAACGTTGTTTGACATCGTTTTCCATTTCATCCCAATTGGCGAGTAATTTTTTAGCATAGGGAATCAGGGATTTACCTTCTTGGGTAAGCTCAACGCGACGTGTGTTACGGTTAAACAATTTACCGCCTAACTCTTCTTCTAAACTCTTGATGGTGAGACTTAAAGCAGACTGGCTTAGATGTAGCTCTAAAGATGCATTGGCATAGTTGAGGGTACGTGCAAGAGCTAAAAAAGCTTTTAATTGTTTAAGCGTCATTTCATTCCTTTAGATTACTCAGCTCATCTAGAAGGGTAATTTATACGAAAATTTGTCTAATATGATGTTTTTTGACAAAAAATTATGAAAAAGAAAGTAGAGAACAGTGTGCTGAACTACTTGAGTAAATTTTCCCAGCAGAATTCATCAGTGTTGTTTGCAAAATATAGAGCCATTCCAACCACATGGAAAAATAAATAACCTAGCCAAATTGCTTGAGGGGCAACTTTTAAGCCTTCTAATAAAATAGTTGTTGAATAAATTGCTACTAAAAAAGTGAATAAGATGATGTATGTAATACTCGCTACAAACTTATATTTTGGTGCTAATTGAGGAACTTTATAACCAATCAAAATTTGCATACCGCAATTTATGATCAGTGCAATTATAGCTACAAGTATTTGTGGTGCATTTAAAAATTCTAAAGAAAGCTGTTCGATGATGAAAATGATTTGCCATATTACAAACATACCTAAAGGGTATAATATAAATTTAATCCATATCATATTTTGTTTTCTTATCAAGATTTTACATTGATATTCTATTGAAAAAACCTGATTAAATAAATGCTGTTTATCAAAAAAACTATATCTCAATATAAAGACAGCATTAATTCAATTAAAATATTTGTGAATTTTAAATTCTTAAAAACTTAATTTAAAAGATAAATGAAATTGTGTAAGGGTAAAATTAATGAATAAAACTATGCTTGGCTTAATAGTAATACCACTTATATTAAGTGGCTGTGTGAAAAAAACTGAGGAAAAACCTGTAGAAAAGGCAGAAAAAACTTCCAATATAAAAGCGAATGAAAACTCTCAAAAAGAAGGAAATCAAATTCCTGCAATGATCGCGAGTAGTTTTCTTGTGAAATTTGAACAACCCAAAATTTGCGGACCTAATCCAGATGTTGAGGGTGTCGTGTGTACTTCTAAAGAAGCTATTGCACTTAAAAGTAATATTGGCTGGATTGATCAAGTAATTGATAAAGAAATCCGTAAAGATTATGCAGATGCACTTACTCCTGCATCAGAACAGCAAAAGCAGTTAAATCAAACACAAGCTGAGGGGCTTAATAACTGGTCAGATAGTGTGGTTTATCGCTTTAATGGACAGTTTGGTCAATATGTTCAAATTTCAAAAGTTAGCTCTGAATATTCTGGCGGAGCACATGGTATATCAACTTTTGAAGATTATATTTTTGACTTAAAAAGCAAAAAGCGCATTGGATTAAAAGATATTGTAGTCAATGGAAAAATGAATGCGCTTAAAGATGCTTTATGGAAACAGTACGAATATTGGTGCCAAGAAAATGATATGGAACCTTCTATTAACAAAGAAGACTTTAAAGTAAGTGATAATTTCTATATCAATCAATCGGGTGGAGTGACCTTTGATTTTCAGCTTTACGAATTGGCTCCATATGCTGCAGGTCCTGTGAGTTTAGAGCTATACGATACAGATCAACTGATAAAATCAGATTTTTTACCGCCAATGCCTACTTTAAAAACTGAAATGTAAGATTAACAAATTACTTAAACCACCTTCGGGTGGTTTTTTATTTTCTGAACTGTTAAATTTTACTCATAACGAAAATGGATAATTATCATGCAAAAGATAATTGCATTAAGCTTAATTTTTTTATTAAGTGGGTGTGTAAGCTCAAATACTCAAATGAATAATAATAATTTTAGCGAAGTGCAGCCTTCAACACCTTCAGTATCAGGTATATGGACGATTTCAATCGGCCCAAGCATATCAACCATAAAACTTGATTCGGATGGCAATGGAGTACTTTGTGATGATACGAGTGGGCATGTTATATTCAACAAAGTTAAATATGCAAATAATATGATTTACATTCAAAATGGTATGGCTCTAGAAGTGAAGCTTCTAAACAAAGATATACTCGAATCTAGAATAACATTAAGTGCTTCCACTTCAAATATGGTCTACAAAGCTGATAATGATTTAAAGGCAGCTTCATTAAAGTGTGCTAAAGAAGTATAGACAATGACCTTCATAAACCTGAAATGGTTTTTTATTCCCTTGAGAAAAATAAAGTTGGCATAAGGATCCTGTCCGGCCATTGTTGTTGATCCTTAAGTTGTATTGCCATTAAAAGATCTAGAAAAGGTAATTAAGTCTTACAAACAGCTTTTGTAATAAATTGTGGTAGATTCTTAACAGTTAAGGTTTTGATAGTATTTTCATGTACCATTGCGGCATTAAAAAAATAAAATCTCAAAGGTAAAATGAAATGAATAAGATAACCCTAATTTTGCTAGTCGCTCTTCTTTTTTGTATTTTAGCTAACTATGAAAGTTTCAACTTATTAAAACCTCAAGAAACTGCCAGCAGTGAAATTAACAAAACTCTTCCTAAAAACTAATCCACCTAATTAGTGGTTTTTTTATAACTGAACAAAATCAACAAATTCATTGCTAAGAACAATTTCTATATGATTGGCTTGCTAATCGAGTGGTGATCTAAATACTTTGAAGAATTAACCTTTTCTTAGCTTCCATGGTATGCGTATAGATATATGTTATGACGGCCTGACTTTAGTTTTCTTTGTCAAAATCTTGATAATTTTAAAAACTTGATTATCTAGCTTTATCTTTTGATGAACAGTTGCATTGTCGAGCTGATCCCATAACTCAAATGGGAAAAACTCTGAACTATGATCAAATATCCATAACCATTGATAACTATTGTTAAGTGTATTTACATCAAAACGTACATCCTGAACTTTGACAATCTTAAGTTGTTTATGATGTTCGTCCTGAAGAATAATTTCATGGTTCTCCATTAGACATCCACAAATTAAAAACAATTTTTAATTCTACTTAAATTAATATTTTCTGGTTAGCTTGTTAAGTTGGTATTAATTTACAAAAGATTTCTGGTTGTTAAAGTTTGTCATTTTCAAAATGATAATAATCTTTACTCTTTAAATACAAGGTTTTAAATAGGTCAGGTTGTAAGCGTGTATGGTAGATGTCAGAATGCCGAACTGACATCTATCTTCGAGTTATCGCTATGAGTTTAATAGGGTTTATGTATGTAAGTAAAACCAATAGTGAACATAGTCAAGTAAAACAAGATTTAATTGATATCCTCACAGAAGCAGTCAAATTCAACTCTTATAATGATATTACGGGAGTACTTTATTATGGTAATGGGTATTTCTTGCAGTATTTAGAGGGCGAGAAAGAACAAGTTGAATCGCTATTTTATAATTCAATTTTAAAAGATTCGCGACATCAGAACTGCGAAATCATCTTTTCGGAACCATCCGAGCAGCGGTTATTTAAGCATTGGAGTATGAAATTTGCTCCTATAAATACGAAAATAAAAGATTTCTTTTTTCATCATCATATCGATGAATTTAACCCGTATTTGCTTAACACTACATCAATTCCATCTTTTATTGAATTGCTTGTAGATCAACCAAATCTTAAAGCTGATCAATATCAGATTTAATCAACGATAGGATATGGATTAGAATAGTTTTTTCTACTTAAATAGCCCTTTGAAGAGGGCTTTTTAAGTTCAATTGTGTTAGTTCTTTAGACCCCTCAGCGCACTTAGACGTGTAATTCATATAAAAGATTTTTCTAATATAATTTTTATAAAAAATTATATTGAAGAAATTTATCAAATTAATTTAAAAAATATATTATTTAATTGTGTTTATTAAATAATATAAAGATATTAATTTGATTTACTCAATAATTAATAAGTTTTATTAAAAAATAAAAGCTTTAAAATGGTGGTATTTTACCAATTAAAGAATATAAACCATTGTATTTTCTTGATATTTTAAAATTTAAATAAATTGCATTGTTTTTAAATATTTTAGTGATATTTTATTTTTAAGCTCATTTACCTATTACCAAATATGGATATTGTGATTTTTATCATTTTAGGTTTGGGATAACCTAAATATCTTTTGGTAATTTTATTGAACCTAATATTTATTCTTTAGGGAGAAAGAATATATGTGGGAATTATTTGTAATTCTACTTTCGCTTGGGCTGTTAATGTATACAGCTTACAAGGGCTTTTCAGTCATTCTCATGGCACCAATTTGTGCCTTACTTGCAGTTTTACTGATTAACCCAGCCAATGTTTTACCGTTTTATTCGGGTGTCTTTATGCCCAAAATGGTCAACTTTATTAAAGATTACTTTCTTGTGTTTTTGCTCGGGGCAATTTTCGGTAAAGTCGTTGAAATGTCAGGAATTGCTGAGTCTATTGCACGAACCATTGTGAGATGGATTGGAGCAAAAAAAGCAATTTTAACCGTTGTATTGTTAGGTGCAATTTTAACATATAGTGGTGTGAGTCTTTTTGTTGCTGTATTTGCCATTTATCCTTTTGCAAACCAGCTTTTTAGACAAGCCAATATTCCAAAACGTTTAATTCCGGGAACCATCGCACTGGGTGCATTTACATTTACCATGGATGCATTGCCGGGTACCCCACAAATTCAAAACGTAATTCCAACTACATTCTTTGGCACCAATATTTATGCTGCACCATTTCTAGGAATTATTGGCGCTATTTTTGTTTTGTGTATGGGGTTGAGCTACTTAGAATGGCGTCGTCGCGCTGCTGCAAAAACTGGTGAAGGCTTCTCTGGGTTTGGTACAGACAATACACCATCTCAAGAAATTGAAGCCGAAATGACTCTGCAAAATAATGGAAGTACGGCACGTCAGTTTTTAGCGTTTGTACCCCTTATTCTTGTTGCAGTAATGAACAAATATTTGTCTAAAGCAATTAAAGAGTGGTATCCAAATGGCTTTGATTTTGCCACTGTCGGTTTAGCTGACTACACTGTCGATGTTGCAAAAACTGGTGCGATCTGGGCGGTTGGTCTTGCGCTCATTGTCGGGATTATTTCTGCAATTTTGTTTGATTATCAACGTGTCGTGACAAATTTTAAAGAGGGCATTAATGCCAGTATTGGCGGCTCACTTTTAGCAGTGATGAATACGGCTTCTGAGTATGGCTTTGGTGCAATTATTGCGTCATTACCGGGCTTTGCCATGATTAGTCATGCAATGAGTAGTACCTTCACAAATCCTTTAGTGAATGGGGCGGTGACCACAACCGTTTTAGCAGGTATTACCGGTTCAGCTTCTGGTGGTATGAGTATCGCTTTAAGTGCGATGGCTGAACACTATAACGCTGCGATTTTAGCTGCTGGTATTCCACCAGAAGTCATGCACCGTGTGGTTGCAATGGCATCGGGTGGTATGGATACGCTTCCGCATAATGGTGCTGTCATTACTTTACTCGCTGTTACAGGTTTAACCCATAAACAATCGTATAAAGATATTTTTGCAGTCACAGTAATTAAGACATTAGCGGTATTTGTGGTGATTACGGTCTTTACCGTAACCGGTATTGTTTAAATCAGCACGTTATAAGTATTGAGGAGTAAATAAATGACAAAACTTTTAGACGGTAAGGTCGCTTTTATTACAGGTTCTGCTAGTGGTATCGGTCTAGAGATTGCTAAGAAATTTGCTCAAGAAGGTGCTAAAGTTGTCATTTCTGATATGAATGCCGAAAAGTGCCAAGAAACGGCGAACTCACTTAAAGAGCAAGGTTTTGATGCACTATCTGCACCATGTGATGTAACTGATGAAGATGCTTATAAACAAGCCATTGAGCTGACTCAAAAGACCTTTGGTACAGTTGATATCTTAATTAACAATGCTGGCTTTCAACATGTTGCGCCTATTGAAGAGTTTCCAACGGCTGTTTTTCAAAAGCTAGTTCAGGTCATGTTAACAGGGGCATTTATTGGTATTAAACATGTTTTTCCAATCATGAAAGCTCAAAAATATGGTCGTATTATTAATATGGCTTCAATTAATGGCTTGATTGGTTTTGCTGGAAAGGCAGGTTATAACAGCGCGAAACATGGTTTAATTGGCCTAACAAAAGTTGCGGCATTGGAATGTGCACGTGATGGTATTACGGTAAATGCTCTATGTCCGGGTTATGTAGATACACCATTGGTTCGTGGGCAAATTGCAGATTTGGCTAAAACCCGTAATGTAAGTTTAGACAGTGCGCTTGAAGATGTCATTTTGGCAATGGTTCCTCAAAAACGTTTGTTGTCTGTTGAAGAAATTGCTGACTATGCAATTTTCCTTGCGAGTAGCAAAGCAGGTGGGGTAACAGGCCAAGCTGTCGTGATGGATGGTGGTTACACCGCTCAATAATTTAAGTATTTTATAAAAGCCGCTTATTTTAAATGGGCGGTTTTTTATTCGTTAAAATTTACGATAGTCTACTATGCGAAATAATGATTTATCTCTACTCTAGTTGCTTATAAAAAATCTAATAAAATAAGTTTGTTAAAGTATGAAATTATACTTTAAAGGTATTTAACTTATTTCCATTTTTAAAATCTAATAGAGTATGAGAAAGTAATCTTTACTCTCTTTCTTGATTCGATATTTTTCAGGAAAACTCGTCAATTAAAGGATATTAATTGGCATACAAGTTGCTTTTTAAGCAATAAGTTATTTAGCTAGGTGAAAAGGATATGAAATCACTCAGCCAACAGACGGAACTCAATCATTATTCACGCAAAGCTGAATTTGCGCAGAATTTGATGTCCACAATTTGTGGGGAACACCGTCTAGATACAATTTACAAAGATACTCTCGATTTTCACTATGACGGAATGCGTTTGCCTAATAAAAAAATGGCAATCGGTACAATCAGTTATGGTGCAAACGTTGCCATTAACATCTCAAATTTAAAAGCGTATAGCATTAGCTTACCTATACAAGGGCGACAAGCCCTCAACATTCGTGGTGCTCATTATCAATCTGATGAAAACAGGGGCCTTATTGTTTCAAACAACGATCAGCAAGATTTGATTATCGATAAAGATTGCAGAAAATTTCAGGTGGTTATTCCTGAACGAAGTATGCAGATTGTCCTTGCGGATCTAATGAATAAACCTATAGAAGCTCCCATTATTTTTAATCCTGAAATGCATTTAGACTCTGAGCAACTTATTGGTGCATGGTGGAAGAACATTCAAAATTTTGTACAGTTAAAATCGCAATATAGCAATTTTTATGGTTTGCAGATGTTGTCTGAAGACTATGAAAATTTTGTAATTAAAGCGTTATTGTTGTCTCAAGAAAATAACTACTCTGAAGCCTTAAAGTTACTCTCACATCAGGATGAGCCAGCGTATATTCGTAAGGTTCGTAATTTTATTATTGAACATGCGCACGAAGAAATCTGTGCAGAAGACCTACAACGTCTGGCTGGGGTTTCAAAATCAAAATTGTATGATGAATTTCAACAGTACTACGGCACCAGCCCAATGTCGTACTTGAAGAAATATCGTCTCCAACAAATTTATAAAATCCTGAGCACCACAGGAGCAGATAGAAAAGTTTCTATTTCAAAGCTTGCTTATGACTGGGGCTTTAACCATTTAAGTCGTTTTTCTCAAGAATATCGTGAAGAGTTTGGAGAAAATCCAAGTGAGACCAAAGGCAAAATTTTCTGATATTTAACTTTCGCAATAAAAAACTGATTTAGGCAACTAAATCAGCTTTTATTTATCGCTTAATATTTATAGACTTTCTTCTAGCTTTAACACTTGTTTGTTTTTAGATTTTTCATAGATCACTTTGAGGCTAAGTGCAATAAATGAGATGAAGGTTGGTAGTGCGAGAATAAAGAAAATACCGCTTAAGCTTAGGTTGAAAGTAAAAATAAGCGAGCCAAAGAAAGCACCTAAAATTGCACCGATACGACCAATACCATGCATCCATGAAACACCAACCGCGCGGCACACTGCTGGATAGAACATAGCTGCAAGTGGTAGTAATGAAGACTGAGCGCCAGCGAGTAATGCACCAATTAAGAAAATAGTAAGACCTAACAAGAAAATATTTGAGCTCACCAGACCAGCAACAATGAATAGGCCGAAAGCGATGAGATATGAATATTTAATCACTGTAGTCGGATTTAGTTTATCCATGTACCATCCCATAATGGTTGCACCAATTACACCACCAAAAGGGAAAATCGCTGCAATTAAACTAAACTGTTGAGTACTAAAACCTGCTGTTTTTAAAATCGTTGGCATCCAGCTTGTTAAAAGATAAAACACCAAAAGACTGGTAAAGCAGCAGAGCCAAAGCATGCTTGAACCCCACAGATATTTTCCTAAAACGACTTTAACTGGATTTTCATCTGAAGCATTTTCTGCTTGAGTTAAAACAAGTTTTACCGGCTCTTGAAAAGAATGACCTTGAATATTTTCTAAAATACGCTGAGCTTTGTCTTGTTGATGACGTGTAATTAAGTATTGAGTTGATTCAGGTAATTTAAGCAATAAAGCAACCACTAAAATTAGGGGAATGCTTCCGCCAATAATAATCACCTTAGCCCAGCCATAACTTTCTAATAGATAAGCTGACAGCACACCGCCACAAGAAATACCCAGCATAAAACCACAGCCAGCAAGACCTGTAAGGAATGCTTTACGTTTTACAGGCATATATTCAGAGACAATCGTACTGATGTTTGGCATGGCTGCGCCTAAACCAACACCTGTAATAAAGCGATAAATCATTAAGTCTTGAGTTGAATTAGCAAAGCCACACAAAATCGTAAATATGGAAAATAAAAGACTTGTAAAAACAATGACGCCTTTACGTCCAAATTTATCGGACAAAGGCCCAGAAATGATTGCACCGATCGACATACCGACTAAGGCAGCACTTAAAACCGGAGCAAGTTGAGGCTTAGTAATACCCCAATCATCCAGTAAGGCTGGAGCAATAAAACCGATAATTCCTGTGTCTAGACCATCACAGAAAAAGACGAAAAAGCCTAGGATAAAAACCATCCACTGTAGCGGAGACAGTTTCTCACGGTTGATAATCGTGTTTGCATCTATCGTTTTCATAGGTATTCCTTATTCATTAAAATTTTTTGCTGTAATTAACGAAGAAACGGTTTTCAGAGAAATCGTTTCCATGTTTAACGTCGTAATTGATGAAGATGTACTGAAGAGCTAGACCTTTGAGAAAAGGCTGTTGAAGGGCATAATTGACAATAACGTTTGCTTCACTTTCTTTATTTTTTAAGCCATCTGCTGTTTTGAAGTGATCGCCGTATACATATTTGAAAGTCGTATTTAAACCAGGCACATGATCTTTAAAGTCATAGCCATAGATGAAGTGATAAGACTTTTCATCTTGTTTGAAGAAACCAGTCGTGTTCCAGTTAATGAAATAAGTTTCAGGTAAGAATCCATCTGGTAACGGGTAAGCAGACTCACCAATAATTTGCTGATAACCCAAACCAAAGCTATGATTTTTTACTTTAAGCGTTTCTAGTAACCCTACATTTTGTGCATCGATGTCAAAAAGATTTCCATTATCTTTGGCATTAAAATATTTGAATTTTGAATTAACTGAAAAATTAGAATTTTTCCATAGGTGGTCAACGCCGACATAATGTTTGTTATATAAATCCTCCATATTCCCAAAGTAATATTCACCCTTCAACGTAGGCGTAAATTGATAGCGAAGATCTATGTAGTTAAGTCCATCGGAGTAGCCAGTCACACCTTTTGAAGTAAAAGAAAATCGATGAAAATCTTGTTCATTTCGCGGTGATACTTTTTCAATACGACCAATTTCTGCAAAAAGCTTATCGTTTAGCTGACTCTTAAGATTAGTTCCCCAATAAGACGTCAGAAGTTGTCGGCTTGCATCTACAGTGGTTACGGGTAAATCCAGCCATAATTCACCAATGCTTAGTAGTGTCTTGCTATAGCCTAACTTTAAAGTCGCGCCATATTTTAGATAATCAGGTGCTTGGGACTGCGTGGCTTTATCAAAAGGTAATACCGTATCTGCAACATGTTTATCTTGGCTTAAACGAACCGCATATTGTGCTGAAGCATTTGCGCCAATTTGAATTGGGGTTCCCCCAATTTCTAACGGCGTATCATGCATATTTGAGTTGTAAAATAGAGAAACTGATTGTGACCAGCTACCTGTGTCTTTTACATCTGGATTGTCATAGTTTCTGTCTATATATGCATTTTTTGATGTAAATTTCCATTCTTCATCCGCTGAATAAGCCTGAGTAGAAAATGCACTACAACATAAAATATTGATGAGCATTAACGTTTTTTGTTGTCCATAAATTGGCCATGGTCGATGCATAAATAAACGCCTTAATTTAGAAAATGACTGAGCTTTTTTATGTAATCAAATTAATTACATGACTTGATTGAACTATTTTTAGCCAATCGTCACTATCCAATAAGTCCTAATCTTCATCCATTTTTTCCAAATTAGATAAAAAGTATTAATTTAATTTTTTAATTTAAAGTTATGAAATTTATTAGTTTTCTTATTTTTAGTGTTTTATCCAGTTTGATGAATTTTGATAATTGCGCAGAGATTGGATAGTGCTTGCAGCTTTTGGACAGCCTAAAAAAATATTCGGATAGAAGATAAAGCCATAACAATGTCAGGAGTTGACACTATGGCTGGTCAAACCGTTCAAATTAAAACAGTATCTGGAAAACAGTTCAGTGCGTATCTAGCAATACCAGAAACAGGAAAAGGGCCTGGAGTGGTGCTTTGTCAGGAAATCTTTGGGGTAAATGCAGCCATGCGAGAAAAAGCAGAATTTCTTGCAGAAGAAGGCTATACCGTTTTAGTTCCTGATTTATTTTGGCGTGTAGCACCTAATATAGAACTAGGTTACACACCAGAAGATTTTCAAAAGGCTTTCGAGCTTTATCAGCAATATGATGAAAATCTTGGGGTTGAAGACATTCAGGACAGCTTAGCTTTTTTAAAGACTCGACCAGAATGTGACACCTCTACAGGCCTCGGTGTGGTGGGGTACTGTTTGGGTGGAAAGCTTGCTTATCTGGCAGGCTGCCGACTTCCTAACGTGGCATGTGCCGTAGGTTATTACGGTGTAGGCATTGAAAAAGCGTTAGATGAGTTAGCTAACGTAAAGGGTCGTTTGGTTTTACATATTGCAGAACTGGACCAATTTACACCGCCAGATGCGAGACAAGCGATTGTCGATGCAGCCAACCAATATTCAAATGTACAAACTTATGTTTATGAAGGTGTTGATCATGCTTTTGCACGCCCTAAAAGCAATCATTATCACAAACCGTCAGCACGTTTTGCCCACGAGCGTACAGTAACCGCTCTACATAACACGATTGGACCGAAATATGACCTAGTCGCGTTATGGGAAGAGCATATTCGTCATGAGTTTGATACCCGTGATGTGCCAGCAACCATGGCAACGATGGTCGCAGAACCTTATGTCAACCATATTCCAACTTTAACTGGTGGTGTAGGCCAAAGCCAGCTTGCCCGTTTTTATCAATATCACTTTGTTCACCAAAACCCGAAAGATATGAAGATTACTTCAATCTCTCGTACTGTTGGCTCAACGCAAGTGGTAGATGAGTTCATTATGAGCTTTACCCACGATGCAGAAATTGACTGGTTATTACCGGGGGTAAAACCGACTGGTAAATATGTAGAAATTCCAATGTTAGGTGTAATTCAATTCAGAGGTTCAAAGTTATGCCATGAGCATATTTATTGGGACCAAGCGTCGGTGCTCGTTCAAATTGGTTTATTAGACCCAACAGGCTTACCAGTTGCAGGTGTCGAGACAGCACGAAAACTTCTTGATGAAGATCTTCCTTCAAACACGTTGATGCCATCTTGGTCAAGTAGTGAAGGCAAGCCAGTCAATTAAGGAGTATCTGTAATGAATATAGATTTAAAAGGAAAAGTCGCTGTGGTAAGTGGCGGTGCAACACTGATTGGTAAAGCTGTTGTACAAGCTTTGGTAAGTGCAGGTGCTCATGTCGCTATTTTAGATATTGATGCCAAAGGCAAAGCGATTGCAGAAAGCTTTAACCATGACGTGATGTTTATCCAAACCGATTTAACTAGTGATGCAGCTATTCAACAAGCTGTGGCAGATATTCACCAACATTTAGGTGAAGTGAGTTACTTAGTCAATCTGGCATGTACATATTTAGATGACGGTTTCAAATCTTCACGTCAGGATTGGTTACAAGCACTCGATATTAATTTGGTCTCTACAGTTGAGCTGAGCCGTGCTTTATACAATGACCTAAAAAAGCAGCAAGGTTCAATCGTTAACTTCACTTCAATCTCGGCCAAAGTGGCACAAACAGGGCGCTGGTTATATCCAGTGTCTAAAGCCGCGATACGTCAACTCACACAAAGCATGGCAATGGATTTTGCTGCCGATGGTATTCGCGTCAACTCCGTTTCACCGGGTTGGACATGGTCTCGTGTTATTGCAGAAGTCAGTGGTAATAACCGTGAAAAGGCCGATAGCGTGGCAGCCGATTATCACTTGCTAGGTCGATTGGGTCATCCCGAAGAAGTTGCCAATGTTGTTTTGTTTTTATTGTCACCCGCTGCGAGTTTTGTCACCGGAGCAGATTATGCGGTCGATGGCGGATATTCAGTGATGGGCCCTGAAGGATCACAGCCCGCCATTCCACGTTTAGCCGAATAGCACAGCGTTTTAAAAGCACATTTAGAAAATTATGGAGAATATTATGCGCCGTATTGCAATTGTTGGAGCAGGACAGTCTGGTTTACAGCTTGGTTTAGGCTTATTAGATACAGGCTATGACGTGACAATGATCACCAACCGAACTGCCGATGAAGTCCGTCAAGGTAAAGTCATGTCAAGCCAGTGTATGTTTCATACCGCTTTACAAACTGAACGTGACTTGGGACTAAATTTTTGGGAAGAACAATGTCCAGCGGTAGAAGGTATCGGACTGGCTTTAGTTAACCCTGAAAATGGTGGTAAAGCATTTGAATGGAGTGCTCGTCTTGAGCGCTACGCTCAATCGGTCGATCAACGCGTCAAAATGCCATATTGGATGGAAGAATTTGAACGCCGTGGCGGTCAATTGGTGATTCAAGATGTGGGTATTGAAGAGTTAGAACAACTCGCAAACGACTACGAGCTTGTATTACTCGCGGCTGGTAAAGGTGAAGTCGTTAAACAGTTTGAGCGTGATAATGCACGTAGTGTTTTTGATAAACCGCAGCGCGCTTTGGCATTGACCTATGTCAAAAACATGAAACCGATTTCACCTTATTCACGTGTGACTTTTAACATTATTCCTGAAGTTGGAGAATACTTTTCATTTCCAGCACTTACCGTTAATGGTCCTTGCGACATCATGGTGTTTGAAGGAATTCCAAATGGGCCAATGGACTGTTGGCAAGATGTCAAAACACCGGAACAGCATTTGCAGTGCAGTTTGGACTTACTCAAGAAATTTGTGCCTTGGGAATATGAGCGTTGCACAAATGTTGAGTTAACCGATGCTGGTGGATATTTGGCAGGACGTTTCCCACCGACAATACGCAAACCAATTTTGACATTACCCTCTGGCAAGCAAATTTTTGGCATGGCAGATGCCTTGGTGGTGAATGACCCGATTACTGGTCAAGGCTCAAACAACGCTGCTAAATGTAGCAAAATCTATTTCGATGCCATTTTAGCCAATGATAATCAAAACTTTAGCGAACAATGGATGGTTCAAACCTTTGAGCGTTATTGGGCCTATGCAGAAAAAGTCGTGGCTTGGACCAATAGCCTATTAGTGCCACCACAGCCTCATGTTGTTGAACTATTAGCCGCCGCAAGCCAAAACCAGAGCATTGCTTCAATTATGGCCAATAACTTCGATGACCCGCGCTCTTTTGCCCCTTGGTGGTTTGATGCAGATCAGGCTCAAGCATTCTTGGCCTCAAAAACTGCAGCAAAAGTAGCCTAGGTCATAGTCAAAGGGAGATATGAAAATGGACACAATTGAAACTTTATCTTTACAAGCAATTAATGCAGAAAACCCAAGAGAAATCCGTAATTTGCTTGGACAGTTTGCAACTGGCGTTACCGTGATTACAACTCGTGGTAAAGATGGTCGGAAAATAGGAATGACAGCCAATTCATTTTCTTCACTATCTTTAGACCCACCATTAATTTTGTGGAGTCTTTCAAAAACAGCGCCAAGTTTGTCTGATTTTGTTGAAGCTGAATATTTTGCCATTCACATGTTGGCACAAGAGCATCATCAGCTTTCTGGACATTTCGCTCGAGGTGCCGAAGATAAATTTGCAGGTATTGCCCATCAACAATGCAATGCAGGCGTTCCAATTTTATCCGATGCACTCGCAACCTTGGTTTGCCGCAATGTAAATCAGTATGAGGGCGGAGATCACCTGATTTTTATTGGTCAAATTGAACAATACCAACAACGCCAAGGTGAACCATTGGTATTCCACGCAGGAAAGTATCGGATTGCCGCTGAGCATCCAGAATTAGCACATTAATTCACAACAATCACGATCAATCCGGTCGTGATTTTTTATAGGAAATAAGAAGATGAAAAGCACTTTAATTAAACATGGCTTTTTAGCAGGGACATTGTTGGGTTTGCCATTAGTTTCTCATGCCTACGATTTACCGACCGTAAACTTAGGTATGACCAGCTTTCTCGATGGAGGTTTACCCGCAGGGCCCGGCTGGTATGCTCAAACTTACTTTCAAAATTACGATAGCAATAAACTGGTCGATTCCAATGGACAAAAACTCGGTTTACCTAAAACTGATTTAAATTATCAAGTACTGGTTGAACAGATTAGTTATTTATCGAATATCCGAGTAAAAGATAAAGCCAGGCTAGGTATGAATTTTTTAATTCCTTTTGTTAGCAAAATGGACATGGATGATGGCTTGAATAATGCTGCCATTAAGGCCCAAAGTGGCTTTGGGGACATTATGATTGGACCTTTTATTCAATTCGATCCAATCATGGGCGCGCAAGGGCCGAAGTTTGTACATCGTTTTGAGTTTCAGGTGAATTTACCTACTGGCGAATACGATCGGCAAAAAGATATTAACCCCAGTAATAACGCTGTTTCATTTGACCCTTATTGGGCTGCAACGTATTGGTTTAATCCTAAATGGACTGCATCTACACGTATCCATTATCTCTATAACTTTAAGAATAATGACCCAAGCTATGCTTTTGCTGGAGCTAATGACATGCAAGCTGGTCAAGCGATTCATGCAAACTTTGCAACAGACTATGCCATTACTGAACAGTTCCGTTTAGGGCTCAATGGCTATTGGTTAAAACAAGTCACGGACACAGAAGTTGATGGTGAAAAAGTCAAAGGTCGACGTGAACAAGTTTGGGCGATTGGTCCGGGTGCGATGTACAGTTTTTCTAAAAATGATCACTTGGTTGCAAATGCATATTTTGAGCAAGATGCTGAAAACCGACCAGAAGGTACGCGACTACAAGTTCGTTATGTTCATCATTTTTAAACCATAAAAAAAGCCTTTTATATTTATTGATATAAAAGGCTTTATCTATTTTTAGTTTACGAAAAAATTGAAGTAATTAAGCCTGAGCCTTCACTTTGACCAGAACGGCGGGTAGAAGAAGGTAATTCACCATAACGGCGTTTGTACTCTTGAGAAAAACGGCCTAAATGGCTAAATCCCCATTTAAATGCAACGTCAGTGACCGATAGATTTTCATTATGCATCAGCTCTAAATGAGCCTGTTCAAAACGTAACTCTTTTAAATAAGACATTGGGGTTGTCCCCAAATAGTTTTTAAAACCAGTAAATAGGGTTCTTACGCTCACGCCTGCATGCTCGGCCAGAATTTCGACGTTAAGCGGCTCATGTAAATGTTCTTTTATATAAGCTTCTGTACGCTTCACAAAATAAGGAGAGACTGTTTTTTCTTTAAACTGATCTATTTTATGTAATGCATTATTGGGTTGACCATAAATGAGTGCATTAAATAGATTTGACTCAAACTGTTTAAAGGCTAAAGGATGATGAAGCGGGTGTTGCTCACAGCCCAAAGCATCCATCAATGTTCTAACGAGCTGTAAAAAGTAGGCTCCACTTTGTGTAGCAAAGTCTAATTTTGGGTCAAAAACAAGTAAGTTATTTTCTGAATCAGCAATATGTTGACGGCAATGGTAAGTAAAATCATCCTTTGAAACTTTTAAAATGAGCTGTGGTGAGTTCGCGTGCCAGCGCATACGTAAAGATTGCTGAGGTGAAATAAGAGAAGCAACTTGAGAATAAGAAATAAACTTTTGCGAACCAAACTCAATTTCTGCGTAGCCTTGAGTTGGAATTTGAATTAAGTAAAAGTTATCAAGGTGATCTGGTTCAATAATGACATCCGCACCATATTCCAAGCGACTAATAGACAATGCACCTGTTTTAACATGGTGCATGGTTGCACTGAAATCTCGCTTTTGATGAGAGATTTTAAGATCATGCGGTTTAAAAATCTGCCCTACATTTCGGCAAGTTTCACTTAAATCGTGGTGATCAAACACCAGATTATGATTGGTAAAGATAGACTCATTTTGAAAATGACGCCCACTGAGTTCTGGGGAGTTGGCTTGGTTCATATTTATCCCTTTTGGCTCACTCCTGTATTTACTTGTGTTGTAAAAGCTTTAAAACTTCGCTGCACAGCAAGTAAATACGGCACTTAAAAAATTAAGTTACTCGCAAATTACAATGAGATATAAGCAAAATACAGACCAATTTAACCGCTAATTAATATGATTTTCTCAAATTTTTACGTCGGATTTTGTCCATCAATTTAATACATTTGAGAAATAGAATAGGGGGATATAAAAGGTGCTATAAGTTAATCTCATCATGACCTTATTCCTTAAGATCTATCAAAATTTATAGCAAATCCGAGCGAACTGGTCAATTTTATTTTGTCGGAATTTATTGTTTTATATTATTGATATATATTAACTTTTAATTTTTATGCAAAAATTCAATATACCCCCTTGCAGAGTATATTGAATCATTTCAGGTTTTAGTGGTTTTTAAATTATTTACACTTTTAACGTGAGGTATTGCTCTGTAAAAACTTCTCGCTGTAAATACGATAGTTTTGCAAAGATTGCTCATCTAACCAATTTTTAACAGCTTCAATCATTGGCGGTGGACCACATAAATACATATCAAAAGCCTGCTCGGCCAGTTGATCTTTATTTAAGTGCTCATGAATATAGCCCGCTTTGCCTTGCCAAGCTTCGGTTGCCTTAGTCACAATCGGGTGATAACTAAAGTTTGGAAGCTGTTCTGCATAGGCGTGTAAACGCTGTTGTTCACATAAATCGGTTTCATTATTTACGCCGTAGTACAACTGAACAGCAGGTGAGTTAGGCTGCTCGACCAAGTTATCAAGCATTCCCAAGAAAGCTGATAATCCTGTTCCACCAGCTACAAAAACCAGTGGTCGCTGTACTTCACGTAAATAGAAACTACCAAGCGGTGCTTCAATGAGTAGGGTTTGTCCAACCTGACAACGATCACGCAAATAATTACTCATCACACCGTCTGGCAAGAGACGAATGAGAAATTGCAATTGATTGGTTGCATTTGGTCTATTTGCAAAAGAATAAGAACGCCAATCTTCAGTATCTGGAATTTGCAAACGAGCATATTGACCCGGTAAAAACTGAAGCTGTTCAGCATGACTGCTCGCATCAAGATGCAAAATTGCTGTCGTTTCAGAAACCAGTTCAACCGCGGTCACTTTGGTTTCAATTTTTAAAGTATCACCAGCGTTACAGATAGCAGAATCATGATCGAAATAAAAAGCAGCATCGGATTTCACACGCGTCTGGCAAGCTAACATTTTACGCTCAGCCAAATCACGCTCACTTAATGCATCTTCATCAACATATTCTTGTTCATAAATACCAGTTTCACACTGACCCTGACAGGTACCACAAACACCTTCACGACAGTCTAGCGGTAGGTTAATTCCTTGGCGAACTGCTGCATCAAGCAACAATTCGTCGTTATTTACCGAAATGAAAAAGGTTTTGCCATCGGCAAAGTTAAGTGCAACTGAATGTCCCATTTTCATTCCCCTTAAACGTGATAGAAGTCTAAAACGGAATCAATTTTGTCATTAAGCAAAATGCTGTGCTGACGACGAATGCGGAAACCATCTGCTGTTTGGCGTAAAAGATAAGTAGCGTGTCCGTAAAAACAGCCTTCTAAACCTTGACGGTTATAAAGCGTTTGCCATGCAACTTTTGCTTCGATAAGGCCATCATCCAGTGTTTTAACTCGAATGTTGTTTATGCTGTGCAAAGTACGTGGTAACGGAGTTGCAGATGCTGCTTTTCCGGTACGAATACGGAATACACGGTCTTCAAGGCCTGTACGGTCCGCATAATAGATATAAGACAAGCCCTGATTTGGATCTTGAACATAGTTATGGTCATCAATCCACTGTGGAATATGATATTCACTATCTTCATCGTAAAGCTCTAGATAGGCATCCCAGTCATAAGCATCGCAAAGCTCTGCTTTTTTGTACAAAAACTGAGATACAGCAAAATTTAGTTCTTGTGACATGGTTACACCCCATCCATTACAGCATTGTTTTCAAAAGTAATATCTTGCATTTTCAATGCTTTCTTGTTTAAGCCATCGAGCATTAGACGTTGCCAATGCCCATGCTGGTTTACATAGAGTCCCTCGTGGGTAAACTCACGACCAGTAATGACGGGTTGAATGCCTAAATCTTGTGAATTTTTGGTCGCACCATATTCCCAAGACTGACAACCGCGCGAAATATCGCTCCAACGTTCAAGTCGTGCTTGGAAACCTTTTTGCTGTTCACGGAATTCAACTAAATCGTCTGGGGTACCAAGGCCTGATACATTAAAGAAATCTTCGAACTGGCGAATACGGTTACGGCGTGCTTCAGCAGATTCACCTTTAACACCAATACATTGACTAATGACTTCAGTTTTATTCCATGCCACAGGGCGAACAATACGAAGCTGAGAACTAATTTGGTCCATAAAAAATAGGCTAGGGTACAAGTTCAAGTTTCTTAAACGATGCATTGCCCATTCAGCATATTTGTCGCCGTATTTTTCTACTAAATAAGGCATAACCGTGCTGTAGCCCGGACGAACAGTTGGGTTCGGCATGTCACTAAACAACACACTATGACCATTTTTAAAACTAAACCAGCCATCGTCAGTTTCTGAGTCACCGGCACCTAACTTGCTGTAGTCAAGCGTATCGAGTTCTTCACCTTTTGATGCATTGACTTGCTGACGGTGTTGGACTGTAGAGACATAGTTATAGTGAACGGTACTGACATGGTAACCATCTAAGCCATTTTCATTTTGTAGCTTCCAGTTACCTGCAAAGGTATAAGATGACTTGCCTTGTAATACTTCGAGTTCACCAGTTGGTGACTGATTAACCATTAAATCAAGGAACAATTTGGCATCGCCCAAAAAGTCTTCAAGAGAATCTGTTGCTTGAGTATCAAGGCTTACAAATACAAATCCACGGTAGCTGGCAATACGGCCTTGTTTTAAGCCTCGGCTTGATTTATCAAAATCTTCACAATATTCACCAGGCGCTTTGACTTTCACCAAGCGGCCATCTGACTTATAACACCATGCGTGGAACGGACAGGTAAATGTAGACTGGTTGCCTTTAGCAACGCGTGTTATAGTCGCGCCGCGGTGCTCACAAGCATTGACCATCGCGTGTAATTCGCCTTTACCATCACGGCTCACAATAATCGGTTGGCGACCAATTTGAACTGTTAGGAAATCATGATTGTTTGGAATCTCACTTTCGTGACATGCATAAATCCAAACCTTTTCAAAAATGAGTTCCATTTCCAAGTCAAATAGTTCAGGCTCAGTAAACATATTACGTGCAATACGAAACACGCCATCGTTAGGACGGAAGTCGATACATCCATCTACAAAATCATTCCATTGTTTTAAATTAGATGAGGTCATTTGCTCAATCCTATTCATTCAGCTTTTAACTGATTGAACCGCGATTAGGCTTTGGCCTCTATCCGTTTTTTCCAGATCTTTATCCACTTTGTGCAGTTTTGATTTTTTAATAAGACTCTTTTTAAGAGCTAATCGAGATTTAAATTTGTATATGTCTTAGCTTGTTAAACTTCCCTATAATGTTAACGAGCATAAAATAAACTTTTGTGAACTAAGCCTATGAAAGAACAAAATTTAAAATTACAGATTAGAATTCTTTTAGAGCAGAACATTGCGTTTGGTCCGGGTAAGGCAGACTTACTTGAAGCGATTGAGAAAACTGGTTCGATCTCACAAGCCGCAAAATCTATGAATATGAGCTACCGCCGTGCGTGGCAGTTGGTAGACACCATGAATCAGTGCTTTGAAACAGCTTTAGTTGAAACTCAAACAGGCGGAGCACATGGTGGTGGGGCAGCCATTACAGCTTTGGGCCAGAAAGTCTTGCATCACTATCGCCAAATGGAAGTTAATGCTAGACAAGCTTTAGAACATGATTATCAAATTATGAGTAACTATTTAAAGAAATAAGATGAGAAATATTTTATAAATCAAAGAATTTAAGTGCGAATCAGTTTTATCTACCAATAGTTTTCAGTTGCTCAGAAAAAATATCCATCTTTATAAATAATTTCTACTTTTCATCGTCTATGGTTATCGCTATATTCTTGGGTATATATCGCTGCAAAAAACGACAAAAAGGTAAACATAATGGTAAGTGATACGAAGATAAAAAATTTGGCTTTAGCCTGTTCAGTGCTCAGCATAGGATTGGTCTTTAATGTTCCCGCTAAGGCTGAATCGGTTACCGTTTATGCAGCAGCGAGCTTAACCAATGCAATTAACGATTTAGAAAAAATTTATGAAAAACAAAATAAAGTAGAAGTTAAAACTTCATATGCAGGCTCATCGACATTAGCCAAACAAATTGAAGCTGGGGCGCCAGCCGATGTATTTATCTCTGCTGATACCCAGTGGATGGATTATCTGCAAAATAAAAAATTAGTTGCAGCAAATGACCGTATAAATTTATTAGGCAACCATCTGGTTCTAATTACTCCTAAAGGTCAGTCACTAAATATAAAACTAGATAAAACGATCGATCCAAATAAAGTGTTTACAGGCAAGATTTGTACAGGGGATACCAAAAGTGTGCCTGTAGGCAAATATGCTAAACAAGCTTTTACTAACCTAGGTTGGTGGAGTCGTATTGAGCCAAAGTTAGTTGAAACAGAAGATGTCCGAGCTGCCTTAAACTTTGTTGCGCGAGGTGAATGTCAGGTTGGCATTGTCTATGCAACCGATGCAGCGATTAGTAAAGACGTAAAAGTAGTTGGTGTATTTCCAGAAAATACGCATTCGCCAATTACTTACCCTGTAGGGATAGTTAAAAAGAATCCAAACTCAACAAAGTTCTATCAATTTTTACAAAGCAACCAAGCCAAAGCTGTTTTTAAAAAATATGGCTTTAGCGTATTGGCTCCAGCAAAACCATGATGCTCTCTTTAACCCCAGAAGAACTCAGCGTGCTACAACTTTCTTGTAAGGTAGCGGCAAGTTGTCTTGTGGTCAGCATTATTCCTGCAATTTGTGTGGGATGGTTTTTGGCACGTAAAGAGTTTTGGGGTAAGTCACTCATTGAAACATTGGTGTTTTTACCTTTAGTGCTTCCGCCAGTGGTTCCTGGTTATTTGCTTTTACAAGTTTTTGGGAGCCGCGGCATTATTGGGCAATATTTGGCGCCACTCGGAATTGATTTTGCATTTAACTGGAAAGGTGCCGTTCTGGCATCAGCAGTAATGGGTTTTCCGCTATTGGTTCAATCTATTCGTCTAGCGATTGAACTGGTCGATCAACGTTTAGAAATGGCAGCAAAGACATTAGGTGCCTCATCTTTAGGGGCTTTTTTTCATGTCACGATGCCTCTTGCCAGTAGTGGTATTTTAATTGGTGCTATTTTATGTTTTTGCCGTAGTTTAGGTGAGTTTGGTGCGACCATTACCTTTGTGGGTAATATTTCAAATGAAACACGGACTTTGCCTTTGGCCATGTATAGCTTAATGCAACAGCCCGATACAGAGGCCGCTATTCAACGGCTAATAGTTTTATCGCTAAGCGTGGCTTTTTTAGCGCTATGGTTTGCACAATGGTTTCATCGTTATCAAAAAAAGCGCTTAGGGCGGTAAGGTTATGTTGATTGATTGCCGTTTTCAGCTACACATGGGTCAATTTCATATTGAACCTAGTTTCCAATCAGATGCTTCAGTTATTGGATTATTTGGTGCCTCTGGGTCAGGTAAAACATCGATTTTACATGCCATTGCAGGGCTGAACACACCGCGTAGTGGGCTCATTAAAATACAGGATCAAACATGGTTTGATTCAAATCAAAACATTAACTTAAGTACCCAAAAGCGACATGTTGGATTGGTTTTTCAAGATGCTCAGCTTTTTCCGCATAAAACGGTAAAGCAAAACTTATTATTTGGTCTTAAGCACCTGTCCCAACAAGAACGTCACTTTGAAGCAGATTATATTATTGAGTTATTAAAGTTAGGGCACTTATTACAACGTATGCCCATCAAACTCTCAGGAGGGGAAAAACAGCGCGTAGCACTGGGTCGAGCATTATTATATTCACCTAAGCTGTTATTGCTTGATGAGCCGTTATCAGCACTAGATGCGAATCATAAAGCTGAAATTATTCCTTTTTTTCAGAAGGTAAAAGAGGAAATAAAAATTCCGATGATTTATGTGAGTCATGATATTCAAGAGATTAAACAACTGACCGAAACAATGTGGATTTTATAATTTTTCATATTTCACACATTATTTCAGTCTAGTTAGTTCATGGTTGTTAGTTAGCCCATAAACTGCCAGTTGGTGCAGATTTTCGGCGATCTTGGGCTTGTTGATAAAAACGCCAGAAAGCGAATGCAAAAATGACAGCCAAGAAATCAACTACTAAGATTTCTCCGCCATGTACCCATAAGCCAATTTGAGGAATGAAGTAGGCTAAAAGGGATGTAAGCGGAATCGCAAATAACACCAAAACCAAGGTTAACAGCAGTTGTGGTAAAGCTTTTGCATAGCCAACCACAAAGGTGTAAATCAAAGTCAGTAGGAAAATCGCATAATAACCATACATAAAGAGGTGATTCATGCTTTCAATATTGAGTGTAGCGAAAAGCCAACGACTGGCCAACATTGTACCTACAACAGCTAAAACACACCCTAAACATGCACCTATCGTTAAGTTCGCAAGGAACACTACATCTTTACGTTGAACAGGAACAGGATCTTCAGCACGCTTTTGCTTACGTGCACGAGTTTCAACCCAAAGGATGTTACCTGTATAAAACAAGAAAGCACCACCGACACCTAATACAAAATAAATCCAACGTACACCCGTACCACCAAAACTTCCAAAATGTAGACTAAACATAGCGTTGATTAACTTATTCCCAGCATCAGTCTGTGTGTTAATGCCTTTATGATTAAAGTGCTCAACTGCATATGGATTCATACGCATAAAGTCATGATTTGCACCGCGCAACATCTGATCTGAGCTATAGAGAGCAATACGTGCATTGGCTTTTTCAGGTTTGTCTAGGCCACTGAACTGGATATAGTCTACTGAATATTCAGGAGCTACTTTTTTAGCTTGAGCTAATATTTGCTGCACATCAATCTGTGTTTGTTTAGGCTGAATAAGGGCTGGGGGAGAACGCTGAAAAACAGGCTGTCCTTTGAGTGCAAGTTGTCCAATCGCATCATAAAAAAAGTCATGAAAAGCAAAGACAATAACGCTAATACTAATAATGATGTGGAAAGGTAAGCTCGTAATTCCAATCACGTTATGCGCATCTAGCCAAAAGCGCTTTTTATTTTTACCAGGCCGAATGACAAAGTAATCCTTTACCAAGGTTGGTAAAAGTATGATCACTCCTGAAAGCAGGGCAAGAAAATATAAAATTGAAACCACGCCCATCACATAGAGACCTAATCCGTGATGACCGGCCATGCCTGGTATGCCTGCTGTTTCATGTAACTGTTCGATTAGCCAGCCAGCTTTAGATAAGTTTTCTTGGGCAACAATTAACTGACCTTTATCATCTAAGCTTGCCATCCACATAGACTGAGCCGCATTAAAGCCATCTCCACGTTCATGTTCACTCCAAGTAATGGGTGCATAGTGAAATTCATTGGACGATAAATTGAGTGTGAAGTTCTTTTGCGCAGCAGGATAGGCAGTCTGTACTTTTTGAATAAGCTCATTATATTGATCGGGTGAGACTTTCGGTAAAACTTGCTGTGTTGGCGTAGCCCACTTACTAATATGGTGCTGAAACATGCTGAGCCCACCAGCAAAGAAACAGATAAAAAGCAAAATTCCTGCACATACACCCACCCAAGTATGCATGCTTTTTGCTAATTTCATGATGTCTGAACGTACTTTCATGTTGAACCCCGTAAGACAAAAATACAGCTATACGCTAGGGCATTAGCAATGAATAAATAGATAAGCGCTTTTCGTCCAGTCGTAAAAAAATAACTGCCAAACATAATCGGCATCCAAACCCAAGGAACACTCCACATACCCACTTGCACCAATAAATCCATGGCAACATAAGGTTGGCCTAATAAAACAATCAAATTACCAATCGCGATAGAAAGACTTAAGCCTAAAACTCCACCAGCAAAAGTTTTACTCCACCAGTCTGGCTGGATCGGAGACTGAATTTTAGCTTTCATGAAACCAGTTTCCGTTTAAAAAGCGCCATAAAAGGAAGAAATGACCACGCAAAAATGATGAGCATGAACCAACAAAAAGCGGCAACCACTTTTGGTAAGCTTGCAAAGAGCGCAATAAATCCAATGCCTAATAGCACTAGACCCAAAAACTTAAAGAAAGTAGGAAGATGTTGAGACAACAGATTTTGGTTGCTATGACTACAATAGATACTGACCGCTCCCAACAGGGTCAAAAAAAGTCCTATAAGTTTCATAATCGATGTTTATAAGTAAATTAAAGTCAAAATTTACCCAACAGTATAAGTAAATAATAATTATTATCAAATGATAAATATAATTATTTATATGTTTGTGGTGAGTAAGTTAAGATAGGAGGTAACTCATTAAAAATATTTATTTTGAAGTCGAATACAGTGAGTCATTATCTATACATTCCTGAACAAATCAGTAAATCAATTTATGAAATCTCGAGTCCTATTTTTCTTACATCACAGCTATTTTGTTATGGGCTAGATTTATCGCAAACAACGCATTTGCATATAGACCAACGATTAGAGCATCCCCTAAAAATTGCTCAAGCGCGTGTCGAACGTAAAAATGAGTACTTATGTGGCAGGGTCTTAGCTCAGGCTGTTTTAAATCATCATTTCGGTTTAGATCAGCCAATAACCTCTATGTATGAACATTTACCCATTTGGCCCTCTCGTGTTTTGGGTAGTATTAGTCATTCACAAAATAAGTTAATTGTTGCGCTATCTAACCATGCGGTTTATTTGGGAATTGATATTGAGCACTGGGTGACCTCAGAATTTGCTCAAGAGAGTGCACATCTTGTTTTAACACCATCTGAGTTTGATTTATGGAAAACTAAAGCCTGCGAGTTTTTTGATTTTGCCCGTTATGTGAGCTTAATTTTCTCTGTAAAAGAAAGCCTATATAAAGCGGTTTATCCCAATGCAAAGCAATATATCGATTTCTTAGAATCATCTATCGTTGACATTAATTTTGAAAATCAAATATTAACACTAACTTTTTTGCCGGAAATTCAACAGCGCTATCAACTCTTAGAACAATATCAAGGTGGCTGGGCTGTAGAACAAGACCATATTATGACTTGGGTTTTTCAGGCACATCATTCTGCTTAAAACAAAAGAAGGCAACGAATTGCCTTCTTTTTTATTTAGAGATTAATTTTCTTGTAATTTAGGATCTTGGAATCCTGTTTCACGCATATCTTGAGAGTTGAATAGGAACATAAATCCTACTGCAAAGCTTAGTATGCCAAAGAAGAGGATACTTCCTGATATTGGTAAAAACCTAGTTAAGAGACCTAAAGTTGTAGTGGCAATCGAATCGCCTAATGCATCTTGTGCGAGCCAGATTGAATTAATACGTCCTAAATATTCATCAGGTGTATGTCCTTGCACAATACTGTATTGAAGCAAGTTGGCAATCGACATCAAATATCCAAACACACATAAAATTGGTAAAGTCACGATGAGCCACGGTGAAAGTCCAATCATAATCATGCAGCTAAAAACACCTAAGCACGTATAGAGCATGACTAAGCCGGGTTTGAGTAACCTTGTTGTCCATCCACTCAATAAGGCGCCTAAAGTCGAGCCTAAAGGTACGGCCGAATACATAAGTCCGAGTTCAAATGCGCCGCCGTGAAAAATTTCATCTGCCATTTGCGGAAAAATAATACGAATAGCACTGCTAAAACTGAGCAGTGTTCCAATTAAAATGGTGCTACCAACCACTTTATTTTTAAAAACAAACTTAAACCCTTGAGCTAATTGGCGAAGAGGACTTTCGCCATTTGATGCATGTTGCGGTTTGAGCGAAGGTAAGCCCATCAATAAAAATACGGTAAGTAAAGTACCCACCGTTGAGACCCAATACACAGTTGCAACACCACTAGCAGCAATTAATATACCGCCGATTGCTGGTGAAATAACGGTTGCAAGACGTACGGATACCATACTAATTGCACGGGCTTGTACAATATTTTCGCGCCCTACAATCACAGGCATGATGGACATCATTGCCGTTACACCCAGTGCACCAAAGAAACCATCCCATGCCGATAAAAAATAAATAGCATAGAGCGACGGGTGCTCAAACATGGCGTTGATGGCGAGGCCTGCAAAGCCTAAACCACACACACCACGTGCCAATAAAATCAGCCATTTTCGGTCTTTGCGATCTGACAGCAAACCACCAAGTAACAAGCCAATAAACATAGCAATGCCTTCAAAAGCCATTGCAACGGCAACGTTAAGCGAGTTACCCGTAATGTCATAGACTTGTTTTGGAATAGCCACGACCAACATGCCAATTGTTAACAATGACAATGTGCGGGCAATAAATACATGTCGGAAATGTGCATTACGTTTTAAAAGACTAAAATCGGTCAATATAGATTTGAAACTCATGGCGTGTGCTCCTCTAAACCGCGCGCCTGACAAATCATGCGGTTTAAAATTGGACCCAGTGTTTCAAGCTGCTGCGGAGACAATATATCGGTATGGTCAGCTTCATTTAGTCGAACAATATTGAGTTTTTTAACTAAAGGCGACCATTGTTGTTCTGGTTGGATATACGGTAGCAAGTCTTTTTCAGCGACAACTAAGTGTAGTTCACCGTCAAAATGTGGCATCTTATAAGGTTTTAATAAACGGACCGCATCGCGATAGTTTGCGAAAATATCCTCTTGTAAACGGCGGGTTTCTTCACTTAAAGCCGTATCTGCATCGGCTAAAATATCATTAAAGAATTGAAGCTGTTCTTGTTCAGCTTCAGCATTCATTTCCTCTACCGACAAATCTAACCACTGATGAATTTCAGCAGGGTAAGTGTCTAATAAGCCGAGATAATCAACTTTTTCACCTTGTTCAGTGAGCTTTGCTGCAACTGCATAAGCCACAGTGCCGCCAAGTGAATAACCTAATAAAGTATAAGGTCCTGTTGGTTGTTGCTTGCGAATAATCTCAAGTTGTTTTTCAACCAGTTCGTCCATATCAGTACAATTTGCCAATAGGCCATCTGGTCGAGGTGACTGCAATCCAATAATGGGTAAATCAGAATGTAGATAACGATTCAGAACCGTATATTGCCATGCCGAACCAGAACCAGGGAAGAAACAGAACAATGGATGCCCTGAGCCAGAACGGATGGGTAAAATTGTTTGCATGCCAGTTTGTTCAACTTCTGCCAAACGTTCTTGTGTAAGAAGTAAAGCTGCTAAACGTTGAATCGTGACATGACTCATCAACTGACCAATTGGAATGGTCCGCTTAAATACTTTTCGGATTTCAATTGCGAGCTTCATCACCAAAATAGAATGCCCACCAATGGCAAAGAAATCTTCGTTAACACCAATATTTTGATCCATATTTAAAACTTGCTGGAAAATACGTGTCAGTTCATGTTCAAAAGTAGTGGTGGCGTACTGTTTTTCTGTATTTGAAGGGTTAAGTTGTGGTTGCGGCAGTGCTTTACGATCCAGCTTACCATTATGACTTAATGGGAATTGCTCGACCAACACATAGTGTGTCGGCACCATATATGCAGGAAGCTGTTTTGCCAATTGTTTCTTTAACTGGTCGATGTCCACAGGTGCTATTGTTTGCAAGTAAGCGACCAATTCAACATCAGCTTTATTTTGTTCAGAAGAAATAGGATGTACAACCACATCAAGATCGCTGATTAAGCATAATTGTTGTTCAATTTCACCCAGTTCAATACGTTGCCCACGTATCTTTAACTGGTCATCAGAACGGCCCACATACTGAATACTGCCGTCTGCATGCCAACGGGCAATATCACCAGTGCGGTACATGCGTTGACCTGCTGCGAATGGATTTGCCACAAAACGAGTTGCTGTTAAGTCTGCTCGATGTAAATAACCCATGGCCAGTTGATGGCCCGCTAAATAAAGCTCACCGTCCACTCCAACAGGAACAGGGCGTAAGTATTGATCTAAAATATAAAGCTGGGTATTCCAGACTGGATATCCAATTGCAACGCTACTTTCTTCTGGGTGTAATCCCAGTGTTGCGTCTATATAACTCACATCTACCGCAGCTTCCGTTGGGCCATATAAGTTATGTAGCTCACAGCTAAAGTGCTCGGTAAAGGATTTTGCTAAAGCCGTTGGTAATGCCTCACCACTACAGAACACTCGGCGGATTGGTAAACTTTGACGCTGAGCAGATGACAAAATTTCGGTAGCAGCATTTTCAAAAATAGCCAACATTGAAGGGACAAAATGTAATGTTGTTACATGATATTTTTGAATGAGGCTTAATAATGCCAATGGATCACGGTGTGCATCCACAGGTGCCATAACCAATCGTGCACCAACTAAATATGACCAGAAAAATTCCCATACCGAAACATCAAAAGTGCATGGCGTTTTTTGCAAAATCGTATCGGTTGCTGACAGTGGATACTCTGATTGCATCCATAAAATACGGTTCACAATGGCTTGGTGAGAAACCATAACACCTTTTGGTTGGCCTGTTGTACCTGACGTATAGATTAAATAGGCTGGATGCTGTGGCGTAATGACTGTCGTTTTATAGCTACTTAAATCAACCTGCGTTTCATCAAACAATTCATTAAAAGCAAAGGTAGCTATTGATGGAGGGGCAATAGCAGCTAGATCTTTTTGTTCACCAATCACAAGTTTAGATTTGGCATCCTGCAACATAAATTTGATACGTTCGGACGGATGTTGTAAATCAATAGGTAAATAAGCTGCACCTGCTTCAATCACCGCTAAAATGGCAATACTCAGTTTGACTGATCTTGGTAGGGCAACCGCAACAATATCTCCAGCCTGTACACCCGCACTTTGTAATTGCTGCGCTAACGCACAAACTTGCAAACGCACTTCACTGAAACTGAGCTGATGATTTTCATCTGATAACGCCGTTTGTTCAGGCGTAATTCGAGCTTGTTCTCTGAGTAATTGCTGTAACGTGCTCTGGCGAACATAGTATTGAGTTTGATTTGTTTTCTGGATTAAATCGCGTTCTTCGGCCAGTTGTAAGCGATAATGAGCTAGAGAAGTCTCTGGTTCATTTAATGCAATTTCAATCAATTGAACCATTCGCTCAAGGAAGTGTTCAGGCTGATTAATTACACCACGCTGCTCGAGTAATAGCTCAATTTGATGATCGGGAATAACCAGCAAAGCAAGCGGGTAATGGCTATAACCACGATTTGTGAGTTTTGAAATCGCAGCATCACCAAGTTTTTGCTGTAAATACTGGTTATCAGGGTAGTTTTCTACGACTAACAAACTATCGAAAAGATTACCTTGAGCCATCAATTGCTGAATTGCACCCAGTCCTAAACCATCATGTTCTAAATGTTCAACATGCAATTGCTGTAACTGAGTCAATTGTTCCCAAAGTGTTTGTTGCATGTTGAGCTTTACACGCACTGGAATCGTATTTAAAAACAATCCGATCTGCTGATCTAAGCCATTGATAGGTGCTGAACGCCCAGAAACAGGAGTGCCAAACACAATATCTTCACGATGAGCATAAATATTTAAAGTCATTGCCCAGATCATTTGCATGAAGACATTAAGCGTGATGCCTTGCTGGCGTAATTTGTGTTGAAGTTTCGCACCCAACTCAGCACTTAAACGATATGAAGTTTCCTGTACAGCTTGCTGTGCTTGATTAAATAAAATAAGTGGTTGTAAATCTGCTAAATCACGGTGCCAAATTACTTTTGATGTTTCATGGTCACGTGCAGATAAAGCTTTAATCACTGTTTCATAACTATATTCAAGCACAGGTAATTGTTGATTAGTTTGCTGATAAGCTTTAATAAAGTCTTGTAAAAACAGCGGAGTTGACCAACCATCTGTTAACAGATGATGCACCATAATCAATAATTCTGAATGTTCTGGAGCATGTTGAATTAAGGTTGCCCGAATTAAGCCATAGGGTTGGTCGAGCTGAATCGGTTGTTGCAATGCCTCTTGAATAGTTTGCTCAAGCAGATCGGGAGTGACTGAGCAAAACTGAACTGGCCAAGCTTGAGTAGGGTGTAATGAATAGATAAAAACAGGTTCTTCAGCTAATTCACTATCAAAATGTCCGCCTAATTGAGGGTGACGTTTTAATACGGTAATCAACGCTTGCTGCAAAAGTACCGGATCAATATCTCCATTTAAGCTAAGGCGAGTAAAGGCATTATAGTTTGATTGATTTTCTACTTGAGATAAGAATAGCATGCCTTTTTGCAAAGGAAGCAAAGGCAAAATCGTGCTGTTTTTTCCATATTTTTCTTGAACCTTTTGTTCTAGGTCTGCTGAAAGTAAAGGTTTTGAAACGGCCGCTTGTTGCTCATCTAAACGGGTGAGTTGTGGTGCCATAGCGGCGACTGTTTTAAATTGGAATACATCACTTGGTCTTAAGCCATACCCACGTTGGCGTAATTGAGTACAAAGCATAATGGCCGAAATACTATCGCCACCTGTCATAAAGAAGTCGTCATCAATTCCAATTGCGTCAAGCTTAAGAACAGATGCAGTAATTTGACATAAAAGTTGTTGTTCAGACGTTTCGGCCATTCGGGTATGGGTACGAATTTGAGGCTTTGGTAATGCTTTTTTATCAACTTTACCACTTACATTTCGTGGAAATTCGGACATAACAGTCAGGGCAGATGGCACCATATATTCAGGTAAGTTTTGACGTAACTGACTTAAATATTGCTGACTTAATTGTTCACTGGTTTTTTCATCGAGTTCAATGTCTTTGACCACACAATAACCGAGTAAACGATGACTGTTATTAATCGGTTCTGCAATCACGACTGCGCTTTCAACATTGGCTAAAATCGAAAGTGCATTTTCAACTTCACCAATCTCAACTCGATAACCACGAATTTTAATCTGGTCATCACAGCGCCCCATAAATTCAAGTTTACCCGCGCTATTCCAGCGGACTAAATCACCTGTACGGTACATGCGCTGTCCATGTTCAAATGGATTCGCTACAAAGCGGGCAGCACTTAAGTCAGCGCGACCTAAATAACCATTGGCAATCCCAAAACCAGAAATATAAAGTTCACCAATGACACCAGTTGAGCATCGTTGCAAGTGGCGATCTAGTACATAGGCCTGTGTATTACCAATAGGGTTACCAATGACAGGGCGAGCTGTCTGTTTTAATTCTGCTCGGAAAGTATCAACCGTATACTCTGTTGGGCCATATAAGTTATGAGCAAAAAGCGCTGGCTGAGCATTCAGCTGTTGCCATAAAGCTAAAGGTGCAGCTTCACCACCAATCAAAATAAGACTTGGGTGATGCTGATTTTCAGCAAATAAACCATTCGTCATCATTTGCGCACAAAAAGATGGCGGCAAATCAAGTGTATCGATTTGTCGTTGCTGAATTTCTTGCACTAAACCAAATGCATCTCGACGCATGTTTTCATCAAAAATATGTAGCTCTTGGCCCCAGAGCATCCAGAAAACTTGTAACCAAGATGAGTCAAACGAGAAAGAGTGTGTATGCGCTGCACGTAACGGACGCTCAGGAAAACGCTCATTTACAGCTTCTAATACAGGCCAGTAAATGGTTGGTTTATGTGACAAAATGAGGTTGAGTAAAGAACCATGTGTGTTCATTACCCCCTTAGGGCGGCCAGTACTACCTGAGGTAAAAATTACATAAGCGACGTCTTGGAAATCAAATTTACGATTTTCGGCAGGAATATCACTCGCATCTTGCTTTCGAATTTGTGTTTGAACATCTTCATGATCAAGATATAACTGCTGAATATTTTGTGGTAGTTGCTGTGCAAGAGCTTGTGTGGTTAATACAAATAATGGATTTGCATCTTCACACATCATTTGCATACGATCGATTGGATAATCTAAATCGAGAGGTAAGAAACTCGCACCAGAATTGAGTACAGATAACATCACTACAACTGAGTCAATCGAACGAGGAATAGCTCCAGCAATGACAGTTTGCTTTTTGGCACCATTTTCTTGTAAAAAACGAGTGAGTTGATTCACTTGTACTGCAAGCTCAGCAAAACTAAGATGCTGAAGGTTTGGACGTTCACCACTCACAATTGCGGTACGTTCGGGATACTTCTTAACTTGCTCATAAAAAATATCTAGAACATTATTATATTGTTCAGGATGGCTAACACGTGGACCAATACCACTTTGGGTCAGGGCAGCAAGCTCTTGTGGTGTCGTAATATTAAAATTGCTACATGCCTGTTCTGGACGAATTAGAGCCTGTTCAAGTAATAAAGTTAAGCGTTGACCATGGTTAAATAGTTCATCTTGTCTATAACGCTGCGAATCTGCACGTAGTTCGATAATGAGTTCATGATCTTGAACAATAAAGGAAAACTCAAAATCATCAATTGGTCCTGTAGAAATATGGTGTGTTTTGACCTTTTCACCATCTAAGATCAAGTCTTGATCAAAAGCTTTATAGTTTAAAATAGGGCCGTACATTCGTTCATGAATATCGATACTATTTAAATCTCTTAAAATTTGTTCGGCATCGTATTTCTGATGCGGACGAATTTGTCGTAATTGCTCTTGTACATGTTGAGCTAAGCTTACCCAACTGTCTTTTTCAGCAACTTTAAACTTCACAGGCAAGACATTTACCGTCGGTAAGGTTGAGCGAATCGCTTTTGAACCTAAACGACGCATAAATGGAATACCGTTAACCAAATCGGCTTTATCGGTCATTTTGTAAATATAATGTAATGACAATGACATCATCATGTCATTCAAAGCTAATTTAGATTGTGCAGCTAAAGCTTGAATCTGCTCTAAAATTCCTGTTGAAAAACGCAGCTGATGCTTAATAAATGTCGCTGTGGTTTTTGCTGCTAAATGATGAGTACTTAAAGTGACAGGACTTGGTAAATCTTCACAATATGACTTCCAGAAGTTCTGATCTTGCTTAAATTGATGGCTATTTTCATAAGCTTGACGTTCCGAAATAACATCATTAACGCTAATGAACGGAGAAACCGAAAGATCTTTTCCTTCTTGTAATTGTTGATAGAGTTCAACAATACGTTTGGTCAGGTTAATCATGCTAAAGCCATCCAGCATGATGTGGTGATAACGTTGATACCAATACACTTTATCATGCGTCGTAAATAACACCTGACGAAACAGTTGAGATTCACCAGCTTTAAGTGATTTAGCACATTGACGATCTGATGGCATCCAGTCCCATAAACGTTGTTGAGCCTTTTTAGGCGTTAAATGACAAAAATCAAATTCTTCAATTTGAAACTGAACTTGGTTATTAAGCTCAATAAACGGTTGAGACGGGTCAGATGAATATGAAGCAATGACCGTATCGGCTTCATTTAAGCCGATCTGAATCGCTTTTTTAAACGTTGGGATATCGACAGTTTTTGGTAGTTCCAAACAATGCGCAATGGTATATAAATCTTCAATTGAACTTAAATGATCGGCAAGGAAAATGCCGAGCTGAGTAGATGCCAATTCAAAACGAGCTGGTTGAGAAAGGTCCGGAGTAAATTCATTGTTTAATGCTTGATTCATGACAATACTCCTTTACGCTTGTTGAAAGGGGTTAATTGCAAGCCAGTGCTTTTCTACATATGCAATACACGAAGCCCGCGTATCCGGGCCATGCTGAATATCCCACCCCGATGGCACCTGATGTTGAGCAGGCCATAAACTGAACTCACCTTGTTGATTTTTTAAAACCTGAAAAGACAAACTTTCATTATCGAAAGGATTAATATAGTTTTCCTGTAAGTTGCTCATGATATTGTTATCCTTGATGAAACAAATGGTTATAGTGAAAGAGTTTGTTGCAATGCCTTAAGCAAGTCAGTACGCCAGTTCACGGCATCATGTCCGCCCTGAAAAGTGTGAAAACTCACTTGATTGAATGATTGCAATTGTTGATAAAGCTGAAGGGCATCGTCCCGCATATCGGTTTCATACGTGCCGGCACTGATATAAATTCGAGTTGTTTTTGATAATGGATGAGATCGGTTTTGAAGCAGTTCTAAAATATTTCCTTTATATTTTTGACCTAACGTACTGTTCGAAAAATCTGACCACCAATAAGATCCAGATTGCAAAATCAGGGAAGTAAAAATGGTCGGAAACAACAAGGCGCTATGTAAAGCGCATAATCCACCTAAACTTTGACCACATAACGTAATATCTGTTTTAGAAATAAAAGAATATTCTTTTAAGAGTATTTCAATAAGTTCATCAACCAACGCCTGACTAAATGCATCATGGCAACCATAATCTTGTTGGCGTTGTTGACTATTTAAACTATGAACAAAAACATAAACAGCTGGATGAATCTTATTTAAATCAGTCAGATGTTGAATTTCTGGCAGAATCGAAAGCTCTCGACTCCAGATTTGGCCATCAAGCAATATAACGAGAGGCAAGACTTCTTGAGCCGATTGATGACTAATAAAAATGTCGACCAAATAGTCTTGTTGGCATAAGCGACTTGACCATTGGAATGTCTTTGTAATTGGGCAATTGCTTATTAAAGATTTTGTGTTTTCGAGTTGAATTTGATTGATGTATCGGGCCAGATGTCCCATATAAAACTCATTTTGATTAAATGAGTCAATTTGAGCATTTTGTTTAAGTTGTGTCTGCCACCATAAGCGGCGTGTTACCGAACAATCTGTTTCTGGCGCTTCTTCACTAGCAGTCACTACAACATAACTACCAGTCCAAGCTAACGGCAGCTCTATTTCAAAGAAGTACACATCTGTCCCAGCTATATGGCTAAATCGATTCCACTTTTGATAGATAGAAGAGCTTTGTGAATAAATATCAATATAGACAAAGATACTTTCTTTAGGCTCAGGACCACGCCAAACAAAGGTACAGAGCGCTTTATTTTTTTGTAGGTTAACTAGCGGACTACCTATTTTTTTAATGGTATTCCACCAGACCTCACTCCCAACATTGAGTTGTTGAAATAGGGGATGTAAGGGATGAGAAAATGGCTTCATTTTGAGTCCATCTCGACAAGAAAGCGCGGTCAAATTAACAAAATGATTCTCATTAGTAAATGAAAACAATTATCATTATAATCAATAAAAAAAGACAGGTTTTATTAAAATTTTTAAAAATCAATAAAATAGGTCGAATTCTTGGTTAATAAATAACTTGATTTAGATTGTAATCTTATGTTTGATATTTATCGCACTTGATAATAATGATAATTATTTGCAATCATGTGGCGGAATTTACTATTCGAGTCAAACTGGAGTAAAACATGAGCTCTACCATCGTAGTCACAGGTGCTGCAAGAGGTATTGGAGCTGCTATTACAAAAAAATTATTGCAGCAAGGGTATCAAGTGATCGGCATCGACCGACAGGAAAATCCCGAACAATGGGAAGTCACTCAAAAGCTACAAGACAGTGAAATATCGCGTTGGCATGGCTTTCAGCAAGATATTACTGATCAAGAAACAACAGCGAAGCTCATTACAGATATTTTAAACAAACATAGCGTAACGGGTTTAGTGAATGCGGCGGGCGTATTGATTATGCGTTCTATGCTTGAGGCAAAAACAGAAGACTGGCAAACACTTTTCGCTGTAAATGTCATGGCACCCATCGCAATAAGTCAACAACTTGCCAAGCACTTTTGTGAAAAAAAGCAGGGAAGTATTGTCACGATTAGCTCGAACAGTTCACGTATGCCACGTATACAACTTGGCATGTATGCAACGAGTAAAGCTGCACTGAGCCATTACTGCCGTAATCTTGCACTTGAAATCGCACCCCACCAAGTAAGGCTTAATATTGTTTCACCAGGCTCTACGCTAACTCAAATGCAGCAGCAGCTTTGGACAGATAATTCACCTCCGCCTGCGGTAATCGATGGAGATTTAAGCCAATACCGTACAGGCATTCCCTTAAGAAAATTAGCCCAGCCTGAAGATATTGCGAATACAGTCAGCTTTTTACTTTCTGATCAAGCTGCACAAATTACCATGCAAGAAATTGTGGTTGATGGAGGAGCCACTTTAGGCGTGTAAACATTCATTCATTACAACAAAATAACTGATAAGGAGTTGCGAGATGTCGGCACAGCATCCGTATTTTATCCAACGAGAAAATTTTACTGAAAGCCGCGTTGCATTAGCCCAAGAAATTTTGAATTGTGGAAATGACGCAGGTTTTATTTTTACAACGCCAGAATACACCATCAATAGTCATCAAAAATTACGAGATATTCAAGTCGCTAAAAATAGCCTTTTAAAAGATTGGTTAGATGAAGCACGAGCTCAATTAGAACTTGCAATGAATGACGGTTATAAAGACGTCAAGATTATGGGTGGACTACCATTTTGCTCGGCAGCCGATGTCAATTTAATGCTAATGCAAAATGCAAAAATCTATCAGAAAGTACTCTATGCACAATCTGATATTGATTTTGGTTCTTTATCTTTAGAAAAGGCGGATTATTTCCCTTTAGGTGAACATTACCAACAGCAAGTTGAGTATTTAGTTCAACAAATGCAAGCAAAAAAACTTGATAAAGCCGTACTTGCTCGTATTTTACAACTTGAATTTGAACAAAATATTCCTGTCTCGGACTTATTTTATAACTTAGCCAAGCATAATCCCGAAGGCTATAACTATGCAGTCGCGAGGCATCCTCAAAATGAAGGATGGTTTGTCGGTGCAAGCCCCGAACTTTTAATTGCAAAGCAAAATACAAGAATCTGGAGTAAACCGGTTGCTGGCACATTGGCTCGTGATGACGATCCAACCCTAGACCAAAACAACGCCAGAGCATTACTTGCTTCACAAAAAGATCAACATGAGCATGCACTCGTCATCGAAATGATTGCCGATGAGCTCACACCTTTTTGTAAGCAGTTAAAAGTACCTAAACAACCATCCCTGATTCGTACCAAACGCCTTTGGCACTTGGCATCACATATTAATGGCGAACTTAAGAAAGCCGATACACATGTTTTTGACTTAATTGAACGCTTGCACCCAACACCCGCAATTTGTGGGGAGCCTAGTCCAATTGCGAAAGAACTAATTCAGCAACTTGAACCATTTAACCGTGAATTATTTGCAGGAACCATGGGTTGGGCAGATGAACACGGTAATGGTGAATGGTCGGTGACTGTGCGCTGTGCCCGAATCTATCAAAACATTGCCCGTTTATTTGCTGGGGCAGGGATTGTGGAGGCATCTCGACCACAAGCTGAGCATGCTGAAACTGCCGCTAAATTTCGTACTGTACTGGACGGTTTCCAGATTTCACCAAATCAATTGCCAATACAAGGACCAAACACATGACAACACAGGTTTATCTGGATGGTGCCGTGCCATATCCAGCAGAATTTGCTGAGATTTACCGTAAAAAAGGTTACTGGCTTGGACAGAACTTGAGTGATTTCTTGCGTGAAAGTGCTCAAAAATACCCGCAAAATATTGCAGTATATGATGGTGATAAAGCCGTTAATTACGCTGAGTTTGATCATTTAGTTGATTACTGTACAAGCCACTTATATCAACATGGACTAAGAGCGGGTGATAAAGCAGTTGTACAGATGCCAAATCACTATCAGTTCTATGTTTTATTTTTTGCACTGATTCGGCTTGGTGCTTTACCTGTGATGTCTTTACCTGCACATCGCTTTGCAGAACTCAGTAGTTTTTTTAAACAAACTCAAGCAAAAGCTTATTTCTGTGCTGATTTTGGTGCACAAAAATTTGACTACCGAGAGCTCGCCGAAAAGCTTCAGCAAACCGTTCCTTGTTTACAACATGTATTTGTACTTGGAAATGTCGGCAAATTTATAGCCATTCAAAATCTATTAAAAGAAACCCATATTTTAGATGAAGCTATCTCGCCATCTTTGGCAGATCAGGTTGCTTTTTTACAACTTTCAGGTGGAAGTACCGGGGTTCCTAAACTGATTCCACGTACCCATGACGACTATTTATATAGCGTACGTGAGAGCGCGAAAATCTGCCGTCTTAATCAGTCATCACGCTTACTTATGGTTTTACCCGCGGCACATAACTTTTCAATGAGCTCGGCCGGTTCTTTAGGTATTTTTTATTCGGGCGGGGCTGTGGTTTTAGGAACTGATCCAAGCCCTGAAACTGCTTTTTCATTGATCAAAAAACACGGTGTAACTGATGCTTGCTTGGTTCCTGCTTTGGTTCGACCTTGGATGGATAAAGCAGCGAAAGATCAAGATCCAATATTGTCGACTCTGCGTTGCTTACAAGTCGGAGGAGCGCGTTTACCCGATGCAGTTGCCACACGCTTGATTGATGAGTTCCAAGTCAATCTACAACAAGTTTTTGGCATGGCTGAAGGGCTGGTGAATTACACCCATTCTGACATGACGAAAGAGCAAATTATCCATACCCAAGGTTTAAAAATCTCACTAGATGATGAAATTTTAGTACTGGATGATAATGATCAGCCAGTAGAAGCTGGAGAGGTAGGGCATTTGCTAACGCGCGGTCCCTATACCATTCGCGGCTATTATCAAGCACCAGAACACAATGCACGATCTTTTACACCGGATGGTTTTTATCGAACAGGCGATTTAGTACGTATTCGCGAAGATGGTTGCATTGTTGTGGAAGGCCGTTCAAAAGAACAAATCAATCGTGCTGGTGAAAAAATTGCGACAGAAGAAGTTGAACAAGCTTTATTAACTCATCCACAAATTCGTTCAGCAGCACTGGTCGCTATGCCTGATGAAATCATGGGTGAAAAGAGCTGTGCCTTTGTCGCATGGCAAGTACACGCTGATGATCCAAGCCCAATTCGCCTTGCAATGTCAGTTCGTCAACATCTAAAAGACTATGGACTTGCAACCTACAAAATTCCCGATCGAGTCGAATTTATCGAGCAATTTCCATATACAGCCTTTGGAAAAATCGACAAAAAAAGATTACGTCAACAATTTGAAACCAACACCAATGTTCTTGCTTAAAGATAAAAAAGGAAAAATTTGATGAGTATTCCTAAAATTGCCAGTTACAGCATGCCACAAGCGCACGAATTTACGGCGAATAAAACACATTGGCAGTTGCATACTGATCGTGCTGTTTTATTAGTACATGATATGCAGCAATATTTTTTAGATTTTTATGATCAAACTCAAGCGCCTATTCCAGAGCTCATTAAAAATACCAAAGAACTGATTGAAACTGCGCGTAAGTTTAATATCCCTGTGGTCTATACTGCACAGCCTGGTAACCAGACACCTGAACATCGCCAGTTATTAACGGACTTTTGGGGAACTGGTCTAAAAGATGATCCATATATTACCCAAATTTTGCCGGAAATTACGCCTGATAAAAATGATACTGTCTTAACAAAATGGCGTTATAGCGCTTTTAAATTTTCTCCACTCGAACAACTTATGCGTGAGTCAAACCGCGATCAACTCATCATTTGTGGTGTTTATGCCCATATTGGTTGCCTCATGAGTGCGGCAGAAGCCTTTATGCTAAACATTCAGCCGTTTTTATGCGGAGATGCACTTGCTGACTTTAGCCGTGAAGAACATGATATGGCTTTAAAATATGCAAGTACACGTTGTGGGCAAGTCATGACAACTCAGCAAGTCACACGAGCTTGGGCGCTTGAACAAGCAGTCTCACCACTCACTGAAGAAGGTATTGTTTTGGCAGTGAGTGAACAGCTTCAAATTCCTGCATCAGACATTCAGTTAAATGATGATTTACTCATGCTTGGACTTGATTCGGTACGACTCATGACATTAGTGGGTAAATGGCAAGCTTACGGCGCACAGGTAAGCTTTGAAGATTTAGCTGAACAACCAACTCTAGAAGTTTGGATTGATAAGTTAGTCGCCTAAATTGAAAAGAATAAAAAAATGGCAGATTTAATATCTGCCATTTTTTTATTCTAACTTTTAAAAGGATGTATTGTCCTTTTTTATACGGCTGTTAAATCTCAAAGCTCGATTCAACCATGGTTTGCTCATTGCCCACTGAAAACTCGGTAAACTATGAACCACAACAAAGAAGAACACAGTAAATAGCGGTACCAGTAAAGTACCAAACACCACACTACCAAATACGCTCATTCCAATTTCATATCTGCTCGCAGCGCCTGCACCTGTGGCGAAAATTAAAGGAATCACACCCGCACCAAAGGCAAGAGATGTCATCAGAATCGGGCGTAAACGCAGCTTTAAAGCCTCACTTGCCGCATCGATTTTACTTTTTCCCTGTTTGAGTGCTTGAGTCGCAAACTCAACAATGAGAATTGCATTTTTACAAGATAAGCCAATACCTGTTAATAGGGCAATTTGAAAGTAAACATCGTTAGGTAACTTAAAAATCCAAGCAAAAATAATAGTGCCTGTAATACCTAGAGGAAGCCCTAATAAAATAATAAAAGGAACTTTCCAGCTTTCATATAAGGCAGCCAAGCATAAGAAAATAAACAAAATAGAAATGAGATATAAATAGATCGCTTGACGGCTTGATTGTTGCTCTTGTAAAGAAAGACCGCTCCATGCGACATCTATACCAGACTGTTTACTGACCATATCACTTAACTGTTGCATTGCCTGACCTGAGCTAAAGCCAGAACTTACATTTGCTTCAAGTTGAATGGCAGCCAGTCCCATAAATCGGGTAAGAGCTTCTGGGCCACCTGTCCATTGACTTTGCGCAAAATGGGCGAGGGAAAGCATTCCACCTGAGTTATTGCGTACATGCCAATACGCTAAGTCTTCGGGTTTAGAACGAAACTCTGAATCACCTTGCATAATGATTCTCTTAATTCGACCTCGCTCAACAAAATCGCCAACATAGTTTCCACCCCAAGCAGTCGATAGTGTTGAACGAATTGCTTGTTGGTCAATTCCTAACATTTTGGCTTTATTTTGATCGAGTTGAATAAATACTTCAGCTTTATCTTCACTCACAAGAGGACTTAGATTTTCAAAGGCTGAATAATTTCGAGATTCTTTTTCTAAGGCTTTATATTGTTTAATTAATTCATCGCGCCCTTGACCATTTACATCTCTAAGCCAAAGTTCTAAAGCATCAGATTGACCTAACCCAGATACACTTGGTGGCATTCCTACCATGACTTTAGCTGGCAAGTTTTTTTGTAAATATGCTTGGGCACGTTCACGAATAGCACTGGCCGTATTGGCTTCTCCTTTACGCTCATTCCAATGTTTAAGCGAAACAAAGGCCATACCTAAATTTGGACCGCTCCCTGAAAAGTTTTGTCCATTCACGACCAGTACGGTATTAATATTTTTGCCTTCATGTTCAAAGAAATAATTATTGACGAGTCTTCCAATTTCTTCGGTTTGGCTCATCGAGGCACTGTTATGCAAGCTATAGGGAACAGCAAGTAATCCTTGATCTTCATTTGGAATAAAGCTTGTAGGCAAACTGCGATAAATCATCAATAGAATAACCGCGATGCCCACAACCAACAGACTGGAAAATATTTTGAACTGGATTAAACGAACAGATAAAAAACTAAAAGCTGATCTGATTTTTTGAAGAGCAAGCTCAAGCAGTTGTCCCCATTTTGGTTTTTTATTATGTTTTTTTAATAGAACTGCGCACATCGCAGGTGTAATGGTCATGGCTACAAATAGCGATAACAACATGGCTGCTGCTAATGTAATAGAGAACTGACGGTAAATCATACCCGTCGAACCACTAAAAAAAGCCATTGGAATAAATACCGCAGTTAAGACCAGCGTAATACCCACCAATGCGCCGCTAATCTCTTGCATCGACATTAAACAAGCTTCACGTACACTTAGCTGTTGTTCGTGCATAAGCCGTTCAACATTTTCCACGACTACAATCGTGTCATCAACCAATAACCCAATCGCTAAAACCAAGGCAAATAGCGTAAGTGTGTTAATGCTCATCCCAAATAAATACAACACCACAAATGTGCCACTAATGACGATGGGAACCGTAATGGTTGGAATAAGAGTTGCACGCCAATTTTGTAAAAAGAGATACATCACAATAACAACAAGCACGATTGCTTCAAGCAAAGTGATCATGACCTGCTTAATTGACTCTTCAATAAATGGTGTATTGTCTCGCGGATAAACGACTTTATATCCAGCTGGTAAATGCTGGCTAAGCTGGGCCATTTTTTCTTTAATAAGAGCAGAAGTCTCGATTGCATTGGCATCTGGACTTAGAGAAATTCCTAAACCTGCCGATGGATAGCCATTAAGTGTGTTAATACTTTCATAATTTTCTGCTCCTAATTCGACTCTCGCGACATCTTTTAAATAAACAAGGCTACCGTCAACATTTGCTTTAACCACCACCGATTTAAAGTCATCTATTGTTTTTAAGCGTGAACCTGCTTTTACTTTTGCATAAATATTTTGGTCAGAAGCAGAGGGCATTGCACCAATCGAACCCGCAGCAATCTGGGTATTATAATCTTCTAGGGCTTTTTCAATATCACTCGGCACAAGTTGGTAATTTCTAAGCTGATTTGGATTTAACCAAATGCGCATGGCATAGCTTGAACCAAAAACATTCACCTCACCAATGCCTTGCAACTGACTTAAAGGTTGTTCAAAGTGATTCACCATATAATCAGACAAATCAATATTGCTGGTTTTACCTGTTTCATCATATAGCCCCACAATAAGTAGCATATCGCCCGTGGTTTTCCATATGTTTACACCTTGTCTTTGAACTTCCTCAGGTAAACGGTTTAATACACCATTAATTCGGTTTTGTACTTGGAGCTGTGCTTTATCAATATCTGTGCCAATTTTAAAATGGATATCAATGCTACTCGTTCCTGATGATTCACTATAGGACGTAAAGTAAAGCAAATTATCCAGACCTTTTATTTGTTGTTCTAAAATTTGGGTCACACTTTCTTCGACTGTGTCAGCAGCTGCACCACGATAGTTCGCAACAACCGTAACACCCGGTGGAGCAAGGTTAGGGTAACGTTCGACAGGCATGGCTAAAGTGGCAAGAAAACCAAAAATAAGAATAGTGATTGCAACGACAGAAACAAAGATAGGGTGATAGATAAAAAATCGAGAGAGCATTGTTATGTCTACTTTAAGATTGTTTTAAATAGGTTTTTAGGCACAGGAAAGTGTAATGGTAACGCGTTTTTACAGCACAAACAATAATGATTATCATTATATAACTAATAATTATTTTTATCTTGATCAGTAAAAGTCATGCGTATATGATGCTCGGCACATCATAAATGATAATAATTATCATGTGGTAATCATTATCCAGAATAAGGGCCGAGAAATGACGTTAACGAAAAAGGCGCTGGTGGTCGCCATCTCAACACTGCTTCCTTTCGCCGTTCAAGCAAATACAGATAGTGAACAGCAGGGTAATAGTGAACCAGTTCAAAAACTTAAAACTATTGTGGTTTCTGCTGCATTAAAAGAACAAGACGTAGATAAAGCACCTGCATCCATTAGTGTGATCACGAGTGAAGAGATTGAACGCAGTGCGGCGCTGAGCCTTGCTGATGTTTTACAAAAACAAGCTGGGGTTTATAACTATAACAGCGGTCAAGATAAAATCGTTATACGGGGAATGCTAAATACATCAGGTAACTACACTCTCATTCTACTTAATGGTAAACGCATGTCATCTAATGGTGCCATGTGGCGTGGTAATGACTTTGACTGGAGTGCAATTCCTTTAAATAGTATTGAACGTGTTGAGGTTATTCGAGGACCGATGTCATCTCTCTATGGAGCAGATGCTATGGGTGGTGTAATCAATATTATTACTAAAAAAGCCGAAGACGGGCAGCTTCATGGTTCGGTCTTTGGACAATATAACCGAGCTGACCGTGGGAATGGTAAAGATCAATTCCGTTACGGATTTAACTTATATGGCGGTCTAACCGACAATGTAAGTTTTACTTTGGCTGGAGATGCTTATAATCGCGATGCATGGTATCGAAATGGCAAACCAGATCCAGATGGCGCTTACTTTGTAGAAAAAGACACCAAAAACGTAAATGGTACATTAAGTTGGAATATTAATGACCAACAAACTTTAGACCTAGATTTAGGCTATAACAATGATAAGCGTCCACTTACTCAAGATGCTGCGACCTCAATTCAAGAGTCAGAAATGAAGCGTACCAATGTAGGAATTGCTCATCGCGGAAAATGGGGATGGGGGAAAACAGAAGCTTATATTGGAAAAGAAACAGCCAAAATTTATGACTACGACAGTGAATATGATGCACCACAAAGTCGTAATTATAAGCAAGAAAATTTAATTGGCCGTGCTTTCGCGAATTTTGACTGGCTCATGAATAATGCTACAGCTGGTTTTGATTATAAAGATCAAAAAATTACAGACGTTGTGAGTTATATCGGCACAGGGAAAAACCAACAAAAAAGTTACGGTGTATTTGTTCAAAACGATACCCATATTAATGATGCACTGACATTAACTTTAGGTGGCCGTTACGACGATTTTGATGACTTTGATGGCAAATCGACTGGTAAAGCCTATTTAGCTTATCAACTCGCTGAAGGTGTGGTCTTAAAGGGCGGTGTTGGTCAAGCTTATAAAGTTCCAGCTCCTGCTCAGTTAGACATTAACTACTCAATGATTTCATGTGGTGGTAGTTGCCATATTCGAGGCAATCCCGACCTAGAACCAGAAGAAAGCACCAACTATGAAGCATCTTTAATTGTAACCCGTCCAAACTGGAATGCTGGCGTTACCATTTTCCAAAACGACGTGAAGAACTTGATTGAAGCGATTACTTTAAGTGATGGTGACCCACGTTTAGTTGGTGATTTTAGAAAAATCTGGACCAATGTGAGCCGTGCAGAACTTAAAGGAGTTGAACTCACTGGTGGTTATGATTTCACGGATAATTTAGGTGTTAAGGCAAATGCCACTTACCTAGACGCAAAAAATAAAACTACAGGTAAAGACTTAACTGAACGACCAGAATGGCTGGCTAATGGTTCAATTTCTTGGGCACCCATTGAAGACTTCCGTGTCAATGCAGGTGTAAGCTACGTGGGTAAGCAAATGTACTCTGCAACTAAAGAGTTACCGGCCTATACCACTTACGATGTGACATTTACGTCACCACTTTCACCACGTTTAACATTGGACTATGGCGTAAAAAACCTGACCGATGTTGATCTGGAAGATAAAAACAAAACCTTTAACACCAAACTTTATGGCCGTAATTACTTTGTAAAAGCGACTTATAGTTTCTAAGTTAAAACCAAGTACAAAGCCTATTCGTCGGGGAATAGGCTTTGTTTTTTATTAAGCATATATCCATAATTTTCAAACCAGTATAGACAAAATAATTTTAAGAATTTCTATACTTTTCAACATTAAGGCTAATTAATCATGACGGCAACTTCAAAATCATTATTAAATGGACTACCAATAAAAAAATCGAGAATACAGGTTTTTGAAATTTTAAATCAAAATCCACAAGGCTTAAGCGCGGTGAGCATTTATGCACAAATTAAAAATGAACATAAAATTACGCTCGGAACAATTTATAGAATCTTATCTGAATTTGAAAATCGCAAGCTTATCAAAAGGGTCTTCTTAGGAAAAAGTAAAAGTATTTATAAAATCAGAAAAGATAAAATGAGCTGTAACTTAATTTGTCTTAAAACCGCAGAAGCAACTAGCTATGAACATGAAAAAGTAAAAGAACTACTGCATGAAGTCATAGATGTTATTTTTGCGAATACAGGAACTAATATCAGTAGTATTGAACTTAATCTCTATACAGAATAAAAAGTTCAGATAGAAAAAAGGACAGCCTAAACTGTCCTTTTTTATTAAATTTGTTATTTGATGACTTTAATTCGAGTAGTCGCTGGAATAATTAAAGGTGAATTCTTAGCGACATAGCTTTCAAGGGCATCAATATCTTGACCACCACCTACACGGTTTTGACCTTCTTTTAATACCGTAAAGTTGTCACCACCATCTGCCAAGAAGCTATTTACCGTCACGCGGTATACTTTACTTTCAACCAACGGTGAACCAGCAACCATGATGTTACTTGCTCGTGGTGAAACAGACGTATTTGCCGCATATTGATAAGTTAATTCTTTAGACGGCTGTAAAATTCTAGCTGAGTTTGCATTTGCACCTGACCATTGCTGTTCAATTACATCTCTAATTTGTTTGCCAGTTAAGCTCAGAGTCACAATAGAGTTACCAAAAGGTTGCACCGCAAAAACATCGCCAAAGGTGATTTGGTTACTACTGTTGATGAGTAGATCGGCACGGACACCACCTGGGTTCATTAACGTAAAGTCAGAGCCTTGGTTACTTGCTTTTAAGGCAGCCGCTTGTTGAGCATCTGCAATCATAATACCCAATGGGCTTTCACCACTTTCGACTTGAGTACGACTGACTACTGCTGTTGCAGTTCCAACCACACGGCTTGAAATGGTGGTCACCGCTTGGCGGTATTTATCTAAAATCGCTTCAATGCTTGGGGTTTTACTAAATTTTTGATAGAGATCGGTAAGGCTTACCGTGGTTGTGCCAGACGTATAGGCCTCACTTTGTACAGGAACTTGTTTAGCATCCTTCTTAATCACATCACCAGTTTTACCATCTAACTCAACCTTGATGTCAGTAATGAGCGTGCCATATTGTCCAGCTGAGGTAAGTAAGAACGGTTTTGCGGGATTTTTGGTTGCATAGTCGCAAATATAAGATTGATGCGTGTGACCTGAAACAACAATATCAACTGCTGGATTAAGCTTATCCAAAATTCCTAAAATCGGGCCGCTTAAGCCATCACATGTTTTCTCATTAAACTTCGTACTTGGCGCTGCACCTTCATGTACTACCACTACAATTGCTTCAATTCCTTGTTTTTGTAACTCAGGAATCAAGGCATTTACTGTATCGGCTTCATCACGAAACTCAACGTCTTTAATACCGGCAGCAGAAACAATACTTGGCGTTGCTTTAAGGGTTAAACCAATAAATGCAACTGGAATTCCACCATAAGTTTTGACTTTATATGCAGGAAAGATCGTTTTACTGGCATCATTTTTCATTGCTACGTTAGCAGCAAGGAAATCAAATTTTGCACCACTAAAGTTTTTATTAATTTGGCAAGGCGTAGTGCTTGTATATTGCTGACATCCACCGTTCTTTAAACGGCGTAATTCATCTGTACCACGGTCAAATTCATGGTTACCCACAGCATTAAAGTCAATTTGAATATCATTCATGACTTCAATGGTCGGTTCATCTAAAAATAAAGAAGAGGTTAGAGGAGAGGCGCTAATTAAGTCGCCCGCCGAAACTACAGCATTATTTGGATTTTCTGCTTTAAGTTTTTTAATCGCATCGGCGAAGTAACTCACTCCACCCACAGGAATACGAACAGATTGAGCAGCATCATTTGGATTTGGTGCTTCGACGTAACGCTTCGGTGGCTCAAGATTTCCGTGAAAGTCATTAAAAGCTAAAATATTTACGGTTTGATTGCTTCTTTGAACAGGTGGCGCGGTGTCATTATCATCATCGTCATTACATCCAGCCAATAACGTTACTGCCAGAGAAAGTGTTGTTACTTTAAAAAGTGTTGTTAAATTTTTCATTTTTTTATCATTTGATCAATTAAGACGGATAAAAAATACGCTTTTAGTATGAATGTTTGATGAAACCTTCAATGAGCAAATATGTTCGAAATATTAAAATTTGGACAAAAAACACAATTATCGAACAATATCTTGGCTAGGGGTGGTCTACAAACCCAAATTTTTTATTTAGAATAAATTTTTAATGACCTTATAAGATTTAATCAAGTGATTCATTTCACAAGATTAATATGAACCGGAGATAATTTATGCAATGGACTAAACCAGCTTTTACTGATTTACGCATTGGTTTTGAAGTTACTATGTACTTCGAAGCACGTTAATTCAGTTTCATCCAAATATGTCATAAGCCCTAGTCTTGTTCTAGGGCTTATCTCTTTCTAATAAGATATTAATTTTATGTATATTTATGTTTTAGGTTCAGCTGCTGGAGGCGGGTTCCCGCAGTGGAATTGTAATTGCCCGAATTGTCATGGTGTACGCACAGGTTCAATCCAAGCCAAAGCCCGTACTCAATCATCAATTGCTGTTTCTGAAAATGGAACAGACTGGGTTTTATTAAACGCATCACCTGATATCCGTCAGCAACTTTTCGAATTTAAAGCAGCTCAACCGGCGCGTAAATTACGTGATACCGGAATAACAAGCGTTATTTTAATGGACAGTCAATTAGACCATACGACTGGGCTTTTAACTTTACGTGAAGGTTGTCCAATGAATGTATGGTGTACAGAAATGGTCCACCAAGATTTAACAAGCGGCTTTCCAGTATTTAATATGCTCAAACACTGGAATGGTGGTCTTCAATATCATGAGATTAACCCTAAACAAGCTTTTAAAATTGATGGTTTCGAAAATTTAGAATTTTTACCTTTAATTATTAAAAGTGCTGCGCCACCATATTCACCGCATCGAAATAACCCACATGACGGCGATAATATTGCTTTAATTATCAAAGATCATAAGACACAAAAGCAGTTATTCTATGCGCCGGGTCTTGGGAAAATTGATGATCAAATCATGCAGATTATGCAGAGTTCAGACTGCGTCATGATTGATGGTACGCTTTGGACAGACGATGAAATGCAACAAACAGGGGTTGGAACTAAAACTGGCCGTGAAATGGGGCATTTATATATTAGTGGCGAAGGTGGTTCACTGTCTTATTTAAATCAGCTGAGTACACCTAAAAAAGTGCTGATTCATATTAACAATACCAATCCAATTTTAAATGAAAACTCTAGCCAGTTTGCTGAGCTTAAAGCAAATGGTGTAGAAGTTGCCTATGACGGCATGCAGATTGAACTCTAAGGTGAAACATGACTCAAACACCTGAAGCTTTAACAACAGAACAATTTAAACAAGCCATTATCGATAAAGGCCAGTATTATCATATCTATCATCCATTTCATGTGATGATGTATGAAGGTAAAGCCACTCAACAGCAAATTCAGGCTTGGGTTGCAAACCGATATTACTATCAAATTAATATTCCGCTTAAAGATGCGGCGATTATGGCAAATTGCCCAGATCAGCGAGTTCGTCAAGAATGGATTCAACGTATGATCGACCAAGATGGTGAATATCCTGATGGTGGTGGTCGAGAAGCATGGTTACGCTTAGCCGAAGCTGTGGGCTTGAGTCGTGAACAAGTTATTTCTGAAGAACTGGTATTACCGGGTGTTCGCTTTGCAGTAGATGCCTATGTGAACTTTGCACGCCGTGCTTCATGGCGTGAAGCAGCAAGCAGCTCTTTAACTGAACTTTTTGCCCCACAAATTCATCAGTCACGACTTGATTCATGGCCACAACACTATCCATGGATTGATGATAAAGGCTATGAATATTTCCGTTCTCGTTTAAGTCAGGCACGCCGTGATGTTGAACATGGTTTAACAATTACGCTTGATTCATTTACGACTCATGAACAACAAGAACGAATGCTTGAAATATTGCAGTTTAAACTAGATATTTTATGGAGCATTCTAGATGCTTTAACACTTGCACATGTTCACAATGAAGCACCATATCACACTGTGACGAGCAAACGAGTTTGGCACAAAGGACTATTTAAATGAATAAAGAGCAGTTTGATTTAAACCTTGTTCCGACATGGCGACAAGGTTACCGTTTTCAGTTCGAGCCAGCTCAAAATGGTTTTGTGATTTTATACCCTGAAGGCATGATCAAGTTAAATGAAAGTGCAGGGGCAATCGGGCAATATATTGATGGGCAGCAAAATGTTTCTGCAATTATTGCTCAGTTAAAGCAAAAATTTGGTGATATTGCTGAGATTGATCAAGATGTAGTGGATTACATGCTGGTCGCAAAGCAGCAACACTGGATTGATTTAGTATGACAGAAGGTGTTGGCCTACCTTTATGGTTATTAGCGGAACTCACTTATCGTTGTCCGCTACAATGCCCATATTGCTCAAACCCCTTGGACTACGCTCAGCATAAAAATGAGTTAACTACTCAAGAGTGGTTTGATATTTTTGATCAGGCACGTCAGATGGGTGCTGTTCAACTCGGTTTTTCGGGTGGTGAACCACTGGTACGTCAAGATTTAGAACAACTCGTTGCACATGCTCATCAACAAGGGTTTTATACCAACTTAATTACCTCAGGTATGGGCCTTACCGAACAACGTATTGCCGATCTAAAGCAAGCGGGTTTAGACCACATTCAAGTGAGCTTCCAAGCGAGTGATCCTGTTGTAAATGATGCCTTGGCAGGTTCAAAGCATGCTTTTGAACAAAAGTATGAAATGTGCCGACTGGTTAAGAAATACGATTATCCAATGGTACTTAATTTTGTTATTCATCGACATAACATTGACCAAATTGAACAAATCATTGAACTTTGCCTTGAGCTTAATGCCGATACAGTCGAGCTAGCAATTTGTCAGTTTTATGGTTGGGCTTTTTTAAACCGCCAAGGTTTATTACCCACACAAGAGCAACTGACACGTGCAGAACGGATTACCAATGAATATCGACAAAAATTAAAAGCGCAAAATCATCCTTGCAAACTTATTTTTGTAGTGCCTGATTATTATGAAGAGCGACCGAAAGCCTGTATGAATGGCTGGGGTAAAATCTTCTTTACAGTTGCTCCAGATGGTATGGCGCTACCTTGCCACGCAGCACGACAATTGCCAATTTCATTTCCAAACGTCCGCGAACATAAATTGTCAGATATCTGGTACAAATCAACTGGATTTAATCATTTCCGTGGTGATGCATGGATGCCAGAAGGGTGCCGTAGTTGCCCAGATAAAGAACGTGACTTTGGCGGATGTCGTTGTCAGGCCTATATGTTGACTGGAGATGCAGCTAATGCCGATCCTGTATGTGGAAAATCGCCATATCATCAAATGATTGAACAAGCACGTACAGAAAGTCAGTTGGCTGCACCACTGCAAAGTTTAGTATTCCGTAATAGTAGAAACTCTAAATCTTTCAGTGCCACACAAAATATTCCAGTTCACACAATTACAGACATATAGCAAGTAATAGGAATGCTCATGAAGCCTAGCCTTATTCCAGTTTTTGATGGGCATAATGATGCTTTAACACGCTTATGGCTAAGTGATCATCCAGATCCTCTACATGCTTTTATTCATGAACGCTTAGCGGGTCATCTTGATCTAAAACGCTGTCAACAAGCTGGTTTTATAGGAGGAATGTTTGCGATTTTTTTACCTCCATACAGCTATGTGCAACAGCATCATCCCAATAAGCTATTTGATCAAAATGCTTCTGATTTTACCCAACAGCAAATTGAACAAATTTGCTTGGAACAACTCGATTTAGCTCATCAACTTGCTCAGCGCTCTAAAAATATTAAAATTTGCACATCAGTTCAAAATATTCAGGATTGTTTAGCAGAGCAAAAGCTAGCAATTGTGTTGCATATGGAAGGTGCAGAAGCTCTACAACAAAATCCTGATTTACTCGATGTGTTTTATGAAAGAGGCTTGCGTAGTATTGGCCCTCTCTGGAATAGACCGAGCCGCTTTGGACATGGTTTAAATGCTAAGTTTCCACATTCGCCCGACACAGGAGCGGGTCTTACCAGCGATGGCAAAGACTTTATAAAACGCTGTGCCGATAAAAAGATGGTGATTGATGTTTCACACATGAATGAACAAGCTTTTTGGAATACGGTAGATATATTGCAGCAGCCAATTGTAGCAACGCACTCAAATGCGCATGCTTTATGTGCTCAAGCACGTAACTTAACTGACAAGCAGCTTAAAGCAATCCGAGAAAGTAAAGGTATGGTAGGCGTAAATTTTGATGTCGCGTTTTTACGGTCAGATGGACAGCGCAATGCTGATACACCCATCAATGTAATTTTAGAACATTTAGAATATTTAATGGATCATTTAGGCGAGGAACATGTGGGCTTTGGCTCTGATTTTGACGGTGCACTTATTGGTACTGAACTTGAAGATGTGACAGGGCTACATTGCTTAATTGAGCGTATGCAACAGCGTGGTTATTCTAAAACACTGATTGAAAATATATGTCTTAATAATTGGGTGAGGGTGTTTGATAGAATTTTGGGTTAATAATGAATGACTAAACAGAGTTAATCTACAGAATCATAACAGTTTTTTTATTGGCCGAAATGACTAAAAAAAATACAAATAGTTTAATTGTCAACCATTCGGTATATTCACTACACTCAACCTTACTGAATGTAAGAACATTTAGTATTTCAGGTCTTTTGTGGTTTTCACATTACCCATTTCTTTATGAGAAGTAGAAATGGGTTTTTTCTTATCTGAAACAAATAAACGTGATATCCATCACAAGAACTACTAATTATTGGTATAACCACTCAACTTCATCTTGACTAAAACTTCAGCATTAAATACATTTGTAGTGTATTCAAAGATAATAAGATTGCTTAAAGCAATTCATAATACTGCTTAATCCTGAAATACAGTAAAAAGCCTATTCAAAATATAGAATAGGCTTTTTGCTTTGTATCAAAATTTATTTTTAACTATTACACTATTCAATTAACATAAAAATTAAATACCTTACAAAAGCGGAGCAAATGAAAGCCGTTAAATAACAAATTATGTGCTATTAATTAAAGCTGATTTTTCAAAAGTTACTCCATCAATCGAAGAGGTGCAAAATGTTAAAGTCAATTTTAGTGATAGGAACAGGTATTGCGATTGGGATGTGTGTCTACAAGAAGAAGCAAAAGAACAGTAAGAGTTTTAACACAGATCACGATAGCGACTCAGTGACCAGTAAAGACAGGGTCCAAAATCAAGATGACGGCTCAATTGATAACGCTGTACAAGTTTAAAATTAAATAAAAAAGGGTTCAAATAATGAACCCTTTAATTTTATTAAAACTTATAATTATTTTAAATAGATTAACTTAAAGATAATAATTAAATTAATAATTACTCAACTATTCATTTAATTATTACAAGAGTATGATTAAAACAAAAAAAACACTTTCATTATTAAAATTTACATATTGTATCAGTGGAGTATTTATTATTAGCGATGCGGATAATAAAAAAGGAGACTAGAATGTCAAAGCGCCATATTTTAAAAGAAGTAAATGCCAAAAGTATGTGTGGTATGGAAATTGTAGTTGAACAAATTTATGAAAATATTTATGAAAAAAACTTTGTCCAAGCTGAGCAAGAGCAAAGCTGGTTGCCACTTTCTAAAATTGTGATTTCGGATAAAGTCATTAATTTAAATCCAGATAACAGTTTTGCTCATCCAAGAACAGGTAAGGTTTTTAAAGTCTTGAATTCTTAATAAGTTTGAGTTCACCAGCTCAATTACACATTATAAATTATTGAGGTGATTCCTACAGAAGTGTCACCTCAATGTCTTTCAGTAAGAGCTAATTTTTCCCATTAATGCTTTAATTAATAGAAATTGCATTTCATGACTCGTGATTAACTCAAAAATAGGGTAATTTGTTTATAAAGTTTTTAAGTAAACACTGATTTTTTATGATAATTGAGATAGAAACACATCCACTAGAACCCTTTTTACCTGAAAATGCGCGTTTACTCATGTTGGGTAGCTTTCCACCACCGCGTAATAAATGGAAGATGGATTTTTACTATCCAAATTTCCAAAATGATATGTGGCGAATTTTTGGTTTAATTTTTTTCCAAGACAAAACTTACTTTTTAAGTGAAAACCAAAAAAATTTTAATGAAGAACTTATCCGAAATTTCTTAATTGAAACAGGTATTGCAATCTTTGATACGGCTTATCAAATTAAGCGGTTGAAGGGGAATGCCGCAGATAAATTTCTTGAAATCGTAACGCCAACAGATCTTACGGTTTTGCTTCAGCAGATTCCTCTATGTCAGACCATCATGACCACAGGCGATAAAGCAACTGATACCTTAATTTCAGTTTTACCCGAGAACACAGAAAAACCACTTATAGGGACATCTACATCGACTTACTTTGCAGGAAGAGATATTCATTTATATCGTTTACCATCTTCGTCTCGAGCGTATCCATTGGCGCTAGAAAAAAAAGCTGAGGCTTATCAAAAATTCTTTAAAGAGATTGGGATTTTATAAATCAAGTTGAAGTCTTCTTACATCATCCATTCAACGGGCAAATATGAAACGGCTTTAATCATTGTACGTTGGAAAAGACTCGTATCTGGGTCTTTTTCATATTCAACAACTTGTCCATTTGACTGATAATCTAACCAAATTATTTTACCTTCACTGTTTAACTTAAGCTGATAAGCGACTTGAGGTAAATGCTGATCGAGCATGACCGAAATTTGAGCTTGTAATTGACTTGACTCAATAACAAGACCAACCTCAGTATTTAAGTAAGTCGAACGTGGATCAAAGTTAAAAGAACCAATAAATACTTTACCGTCCACATCAAAAAATTTGGCATGCAAGCTCGATTTATTTTTACCTTTTGCTGGAATCACACTTCCAGTTACCACTTCATACCATGTTCTACGTCTGCGTTCTAAAAATGGCTTAAACTCAAATAGCTCCACACCGCTTTTCAGCATTTCGACCCGATATTGACTATAAAAAGCATGCACAATTGCCACATCATTTGCAGCAAAAGAGTTAGTTAAAACCCTGACTTTAACACCTTGAACTTTTAACTGTTTTAAATAGTAAGCACCTTGTTGTGTAGGAACAAAATAAGCTGAAGCCAATTCGATGTGCTGCTTTGGTTCACCCATAATGGCCATAACTTGCCCATAAAGCATTTCTTCTTTAGAAGCTATTCCTAAGATCTTTTTCGGTGAATCTGCAACAAAATATGCTTTTGACCATTGAATTGGATAGTGCTCTAGAAGTTCTTTTAAATAAGTTTGAGCATCATAAAGTTTATCTTCGGTTTGAGTATGATTTTCGCTTTCATGAAGTAAATCATGATAATGCTGTCGTAAAGATTGCAAGTGGTGGACAGCGCAAGTCCCGATCAGCTTGGTCGCATCTTGGCTTAACTCACTTTGCCAGAAATCATTAAAAACTGCTTGGGCATGCTGTACTGTATGCCCATAAAATAGGATATCTAGATCTGTAAACTGGAACTTACTACTTGCATCAAAGTACTCACTACTGATGTTACGACCGCCTGTTACCGCAATCACGCCATCTGCAATAATTAATTTATTATGCATGCGATGGTTTACTTTCTTAAACCGGAAAATATAGTCCAAGATTCTTACATATCTAAATTTGTATGGATTAAATAAACGAATTTCAAAGTTAGGATGGTGTAGAAGGCTTCTTAGAACACCATCAAGTTTTACCCCATTTTGATCGTCAATGAGTAAGCGAACTTTTACACCACGATCTGCCGCCGTTAATAACTCGTGCAGCATTAAGTTTCCAACAAAATCATTTGTCCAAATATAGTATTGTAAATCGATTTTTTCTTTTGCATTTCTAATTAGATACATACGAGAAGCGATACTGATAAAAGCATCATCTAGTGCAACAAAAGCAGTTAATCCTTGTTTAGTTTTTTCTGTAGCTTGTTCATCATTCAACCAATTAAAGCTATTTGTCACTGTATCATTCTCATCAGGGTCGTATGTATCGTTATACGAAGGTGTATGTGTAAAGCCCCAGGCATTTAATGCCATATTACTGTACTGCTGATAGAACTGATTAATCATGTAAGCTTTTAAATTCGCATCCAAGATAAGTACATCACAGCATTTTTATATTCAATTTATATGTCAAAATTCATATTAAACGGTATAAATGCATTCTGCCAAGCCTCAACTCTAGCAATTCCTTATATTTATAGGCACTTCTAAGAGAGCCTATCCATTTAAACATATAAAGTTAAATTTAACCTTTTTAAGGCTAGTGCTATATTCAATATTATTTTCTAAGGATGCTCGAGATGAGTCATGTAGGTTCTTGTCTATGCAGTGAAGTCAAATTTTCTATCACTAACGAAATCAAGACTGTGTACCATTGCCACTGTAGTCTCTGTCGTAAACAAACTGGAACAGGAGCGAATGCAGCAACTTTAGTGAGTAAGGATAAATTTGAATGGCTCTCAGGTTTTGAGCTGATCCATACTTATAAAAAAGAAACAGGCTTCACATCTTCATTTTGTAGTAAATGTGGATCGCCTGTACCTAATTTGGTAGGAACTACTCATTTTATGTGGATTCCATTAGGTCTATTAGAAAAAGACATTCAGGTTCTAAAGAAGCTTAATTTTTGTATAGTTTCAAAGACAAACTGGGCAAATACCATAATTGCAGATCAATCATATAATCAGCTTCCAACTTTAGATGAGCTAAAAATATTTTTTGATTAGAATAAATTTTTATCTAAAAATGAGACTCATTTTGCATTAATTTTAATTTTTTCGGATGGCTATGCTTGCAGGTTTCACAAAAACACACTAATTACAATTGGCAGCACAACAATTACATTAGAAAACATGATATCTATCATACTTCCTTAAAGGGCTGAGTGAGTAGCCTGACAATAAAAGGGAGAAAATAAAATGCCACAATATTTAATCATTGCTGAGAATGTGTATAAAAAAATTGAGGACAAAAATTTATTTTCTGAAAGCTCAGCAGAGAACTTAAATCAGTTGGTTAGCGTAATCCGCAAAGAAATTAAAGGAACCAAGTTTAAACTTAAATATAATTTTATAGATTTTGAAGAGTGCTTAACCAAGCCATTAGAAGAGTGTGCAATTAAGTTGGATATGAGCCTTATGCCCAACCATAAAAATAAAGATGAATATATACTTTGGCTCGCGGGTTTTATTGAAAGAATTACAACGGGAGGAGAGACCAAGCTTCCACCAATCTCGAAATTTATTCCTCCAGACTTTAAGTTTAACTATGACGAACCTCCTAAAGTGTCATCATCGACAAGTGATGATGGGGAGATGATTATTAATTATTTCAAATCAGATGCCTTTACTAAAATTATAAAAGAAGAAAAATAAGTTCAAAAATATAGAAGTGATCGTCCACTACACTTCTATATGTCGCTGTAAATTCAGCAACCGCCTTCTGGGGCGGTTTTTTAATTTAGCTCTCCTTATTCTTATAAAATATATTGTTATAACTTTTCACAAAAGTTTGCATAACGCACAGAATCAGCTCCATTGGCCTAAAAACAGATACAACCTTGAATGTTAATTTTTAATTTACTTAATTATCTTTTGGAGATACCAATGTTCAAAGCTCTGTTTTTCTTTAGTGCTGGTGCTGTTTTCGGTTATTGCTGTAAACACAAAGAGGATAAAGCTAAAAAGGAAAATTCTTCTAAATAAGCTAAATATATTCTTAAAAAACTTACTGCTTAGTCAGTTTTTTATAAGGAGGTGTCTATGCTCCACAACCTTAGAAAAATTTTCTGTATGCATGTCTGGGAATATGATTTTGATATAACTCACGACGAAATTAAAGAGTGTAGAAAATGTGGGAAAGTTCATAGAGTGAAGAACTTCCGCAAACTTACTTAAGATTTAAAGAAGTGCTTTTCCTCTTAAGTAAATATTAAAAATTAAATAGGCTTAATAGTTTAAATATATTGAGCCTATTTAATATAATTTTTAAAGCCGAGTATTTTAGTCAATATTAATACCTACTAATTTAATCAGAATAAAAAAGCAAAAATAAATCACACTTTTAAACAATATGTTGTTATTATCGCCACAACTGATCAATTAAAATTAAAAATGCAGAAACAATTTAATAAAAATTAAAAACTTATTTTTATAACTTTGAAATTATACTTATATTTTATAAATAATTAAAAAGGAGATAGAAATGCCAAAATACTTACTATTAGCAGAAAAAATTAATAAAAATATTAAATATAAATACTCTAACAATCATTTTAAAAACTTAAATACTCTCATCATAGAAATCAAAAAAGCCATTGCAGGGACAGAGTTAAAATTTTTATATAACTTTGTGAATTTCGAGGGTGCAGTTGTTAGCTTTAAAAATGAACTATCTATTACATTAGATAGGAGTTTGATTCCAAAGCATAAAAGTGAAGATGACTTTGTTTTATGGTTAGCAGATTTTATTGATCGTATTACTATAGATACAAGCAAAGGAATTGACTAAAGGTAGTTAGCTTAGGCAAACCATCAGGGATAAAATATTTAAGGTTCCTGTCTAGGGGCTGAATTCATATCATGTCGAACTCTGCTTATATTTTCATAAATGACCTTACGCATTCTGTTTACTGCACCTAATGGCTTATGTTCAGGTAAAGCATGCCACGGCGTAAAAGAAAGATTTTCACAGAACTGATTTTGTTCAGGTGTATCAAAGCTTTGCTTTGGAATGTGAATAGTTGCTACTTGATAAAACGGAGCTGCTTTTTCATCCCATTCTGTCATTGCATCTTCTACTAGCATTTTACTTGAAGTTCTTGGCTGAATAAGGAACTCCATACAGGCGTCATTATTTTGCAAAGTATTTTTTAAAGCTTCTCTTAAAAAATCATGACTAGGGTTTTTAGGTAGATTATTTGGTGTTACCTTACAAGCACGTACTGAATATTTAACTGCTTGCCGATCTTTGCCAAGTCCTAACTGATAGGGAACCATAGACCAGTAACGTGCATAGAGTGGGTTTGCAATTTGTGAGTTACGTGCTCCCAGTGCATTCATGGTTCCTTTAAAACCTAAGGCAAAAGGAATATGAAGTTTTCTGATCATATTGTGGCTATTCACATCATTCATAAAAGAAAGATATCTTTTTGCATCATTGGCAAAAAAGACAGGGTGATTAATCATAATAAAATCTTGAGTGGTCGCTTGTTTTTCACTTTCTAAAATTTTGTCTCCTGATACACCTAAAAGTTTTATGGCGATGCCTCGTGCATCTTTGTCAATGTCGGCACTCGTGGCGTCATTAGACGCATTTGAAAAACGAATCCATGCTTGATAACTTTGATCTGGGATAAAAACTCCTTTTGCAAACTGAGCAGGTATATTTTTTGAGACCTGAAACTCGGCTCGAACACACCCATGCGCTTTAGGATGTGCATCACGCAAAGCATTTCCCGCCGTGTATTGTTCACGAATTGACTTTTCAATGACTTGAGCTATGTTTTGAGCTAGTACTTCCTCATTAGGCTGTAACTTTTCTCCTAAAAATGGATCGATCTTTGGATATGCAATATTTTCCGAAGAAGTCTTTACTGGTGTGGTTCTTTGAGAATATAAAGCGTCACTACAACCTGTTAGTGCAAAAACAAGAGGAGTAAATACAAACAATATCCTAAAATGTGTAGGCTGCATAAAATTTGACATTTATTATCTCCTCAGTGCAAAAATATTTTAGGATAATATTAAGTTTAATTTTTTAACTATATTTTGAGCTTTATAAAAAATATTAACTGTAAATAATTTAAACGTCATTGTTACTTATCTGAACAATAAAATAAAAATTATTATTTAATATAAAAACTCTTAATACATTAAGAGAATGTAGACATGATAACTAACTCACAAAATGTACAAAATAATTCTAATTCATCACCACATCCAATCACTCAAAATACACTTATTGATCGATTTAGTCCTATCTATTGGAGAATAGACGGTCCACAAACGATGTCTTTTGCTATTACGAATTATGGAAATGGTTTTGAAGCATCTTTTAGAGCACGAATGGCAAATGATCTAGTAGGAATTACGTGGGATTCTAATGATACTAAAGATCATAAATTTTTAGCGTATCAAACCAAATATAGCTATGCAGGGGTGGTTTGGGATTTCGATATTGAGTTATCTGCCACGATGCCTGTGCTTAATAATCCAAGTTTAACGCCCACTTTAACGGTGTACTATAATGAAAATGGTGTAGATAAAGTTGCCTATGTTGTCTTATTTAACTATGCAAATAATCCTTCATCGCGAACGGCACATATTCATATTAACTGGGATACAGTAAAAGCTGGCTTTTCTGCTACAGATAGCTTTCCGGTAACGAACATTCAACGGATTTCATTTTCAGGTTTCACGAGCCATTATAATAGCCAATCAGCATCACCTTTAAGCCAGCCTGAAGATGGTTATATTCGTCTGACCAATTCAGTCGTAACTGGTACAAATGCAAAGTTAAATTTAAGCCGTGTGGTTGTCCCTCAGCACAATTATGGTATCTGTACGAGCTATGACGATCACTATGATTTAAACCCGCAGCGCTTAGTCAACAATATGGTGACTTTGGGATATAAGGGTTTGGTTAACCACTATGGTGGAATGTCACATTATCCTGAAATGACATGGAAAAGTGATATTAATAAATGGCAAATACCAGATACGTTGGTAACAGGTGAAGCGGTTGTTAACTCATGTACGCGTAAATGGCATGAGAAATATGCTCAGGCTTTACATAGTGCCAGTCTACAACCCATCTTTGGGGTAAGCTTTGAAATGTATTCCTTGGGGGCCAATGAATATTGGGCACAGCGTGACTGGAACAGTAATTTGGGTAAAACAGGCTATCAACCACCGAGCTATTTTTTTAGTTTAAGTCATCAGAATGCTTTGGCATATCTACGTAAAGTCTTTATTGAGTTTGCAGATGCAATGGTAGTAGGGGGATGTGATGTAAACATGCAGATTGGTGAACCTTGGTGGTGGTATAACACCGATACGAATCTACCTTGTGTATATGACTATCCAACAAAACTAGCTTTTAATGCAGATACAGGTTTATATGCACCAGATTTGGGAACAATCTATGAAGCAATGAATAAAACAGGAACGCCATATGATGAGTTTAAAACATGGCTCAGAAATAAATTAGGTCAAACCTGCCAAGACATTCGCACGGTCATTAAAGCAAAATACTCCACTGCCAAAGTTAGCCCCCTTATTTTCTTTCCTTCTATTCAATCTCCGATTCAGACTTTAGCCACTTATATTAATTATCCAAGCCAACATTATTCATATCCTAATTTTGATTACATGATGACAGAAGCTTATGACTGGTTATTGGAAGCTCGCTTAGACTTGGCGCATCAAGCAGTTTCCCAAATACCTATACAAGGGCTGGGCTATCCTGCCAATAAAGTCATATATCTCTCCGGATTCGTTCCTGATGCATCTATTGCATATATTTATGGGTTTGATAAAACCAAACCTTATCGAACGCCTATTTGGCAACGAATTTTTGGAGATATGAAAAACAATGTTTCTTTAGGTTTAATGAAGCAATTTATCTGGGCCTATCCACAGGTTATGTTTGATTCAATTACGATTGATACCACTCAGGCTCCAAATGGCTTCTTTGTTGAAAATACGTTGTATTCGCCAATTAGCGATAACACACCATATCCACCAGATATTTACCTCTAAGTAAACATAAACCATTTATAAGATAAGTGATTTGATAAGAAACCTCTTCAAGTAAGAGGTTTTCTTCTTTTTGAAACTGAAGCTTGCTTAGAGGTACATGACTGGCTATGCTGTGATGGATTGTCATGAAAGCCAATTTTAATTTAAGCAAAATTAAGCTCTTGTATTACTGTTACATAATCTATTTTGCTCGACTATAAATACCGAATGATTTAAAGGAAACCCAAAGATGAAATCTCGTGCAGCTGTCGCCTTTGCCCCAGGAAAACCTTTAGAGATTGTTGAAGTTGATGTTGCACCACCTCAAGCGGGTGAAGTTTTAATAAAAATTACCCATACAGGGGTATGTCATACCGATGCTTTTACATTATCTGGTGATGACCCAGAAGGTGTGTTTCCTGCCATTTTAGGTCACGAAGGTGCAGGTGTAGTAGTTGAAGTGGGTGAGGGCGTAACAAGCGTTCAACCTGGTGATCACGTGATTCCACTGTATACAGCTGAATGTAAAGAATGCTTATTCTGTAAATCTGGAAAAACCAACTTATGTGTTGCAGTACGTGCTACTCAAGGTAAAGGTGTCATGCCAGATGGAACCACACGTTTTTCTTATAATGGTGAACCGATTTACCATTACATGGGCTGTTCAACCTTTAGTGAATATACGGTAGTTGCAGAAGTATCTTTAGCAAAAATTAATCCTGAAGCGAATCACGAACAAGTATGTTTACTTGGATGTGGCGTGACGACTGGTATTGGGGCTGTGCATAACACAGCTAAAGTACAAGAAGGTGATTCTGTTGCTGTATTTGGCTTAGGCGGTATTGGTTTGGCTGTTGTACAAGGTGCACGTCAAGCGAAAGCGGGGCAAATTATTGTGGTAGACACAAACCCAGATAAATTTGAACTTGCTAAGCAGTTTGGTGCTACAGATTTCTTAAACCCTAAAGATTACGATAAACCAATTCAACAAGTCATTGTAGAAATGACAGGCTGGGGTGTTGACCACTCATTTGAATGTATTGGTAACGTCAATGTTATGCGCTCGGCTCTAGAGTGTGCACATCGTGGTTGGGGACAATCAGTCATTATTGGTGTTGCTGGTGCAGGTCAGGAAATTTCGACTCGTCCATTCCAGTTGGTTACAGGCCGTAAATGGTTAGGTACTGCTTTTGGTGGTGTAAAAGGCCGTTCACAACTCCCTAAAATGGTCGAAGATGCTATGAAAGGTGAAATTCAACTTGAGCCTTTTGTAACGCATACCATGCCTTTACAAGACATTAATACTGCTTTTGATTTAATGCACGAAGGTAAATCAATTCGTACAGTCATTCATTTCTAAATAAAAGAAAAAGGGCTGTGATTCAGCCCTTTTTTACAACTTATGATTTTATATCTTAAATGGCATTACCGCACATATCAGTTGTACCCTGAGGGTAGCTAAACTGTAGCGCATTACGGTCAGTAATGAGTTCACTAGAGAATTCTTGTCCAAAGAAATTCGTAGAAACTATGTCTGCATGTGCATCAATTGCAAAAGCCACTTTCTGTAGTGAACCAGGTAATTTAAATTGATATCCTTCATCAACCCCATTGAAAATAAATCCGACTTGCTTAGTATCCTGATTAATATAGATACCTAAGCGTTGGTATTCATTTGTATTACTTGTCATTTTTTTGTTTTTAAAGTATCTATCGATAAGTTCATAATCTCCCACTTCGGATACTAAGCTATAATACAAACTAGGAGGGTTCTCACCAAATTCAAAATCGTGAGCACCAATAATAAACTCATAAAATGATCTTATAGTATAGTTATTATCTGTCACACCAGTAAAATCGATGTTAGATACATAAAAAGACTCACTAGAAGAAGCTATAGGTACTTTAAGTTGCATCTCAAAAGCAACAACACCTTTTTTATTAGGCAATAAAAAATCACCCTCATAAGTAGTTGAATTCATTTTTGTTTTACTTTTTGCTGTATAAACTAAATAACCATACTTATCTTCAGTGATAGGCTCTACTTTAAAGCCAAATTTTTGCCCATTAATTAGAGGAAATCTCATCGTAGGTGGTCGATCAGAGTATTGGGTATTAAATACATCAAAATCTTCTTGAGTCGCATCAAAATTATATTTACAGACTGGGGCAGAAGAATTAATGGAGGTAGTTTGAGCCAAGAGGGTTTGAGACGCTAATTTTTCATTCTTTGTAGTTGATGAAATGCTTTTAGGTGCTACTTTTTGACTAAATTCATTCTGCGATACGGTAGTCGTATTATCAGAAGATATCTCATACATAGCCCAACATAATGTAATTGCGCTAACGGCAACTATGCCTATTTTTTTCATAAATATTCCTATTAAGTTAAGTATTAAGTTTTTAGAAAGTAGTGATAAAGTAAAATTTATTATTAATATTTAAATATTTGAAATTATTAAGTTTATAAACTATTGAATATGATTAATCATATTCAATAGTTACAGTAGCCATTGCACGTACTTTACCAGCTGTCACATTTGCTGCTGTTTGATAGTAGCGGGCAGTCATTGGTACGTTATATTGAATTGTCTGGTTAGAAGACAATGTACCTAATGCTAATTTGTCACCTTTTTTGATGACCTGATTCTTATTTTGATAATTCCACAATAATTGTACGCCTACACCATTCGCTTTTTCAGAAGCTGCAGCTGTATTTGCCAGTACCTGACTATTTGTGCCGTCCTGTGTAAAGTCATAACTTAAACTAATAACATTTTTCTCTTCATAACCCGTTGGGTTAATACCACCATTACATAAGATGTTCATATCAAAGGTTTGTTCACCTTGGGTAGAACCAACACCTTTGAAACCAGCCTTTGTAACAGTTGGAAGCTGCACAACTTTATTAATATTACCTTGAATTTCACATGAAGAAGAGGCGATGGTAATTGCATTACCATAAACTGTACTAGTTAAAAAAGGGCGGTTCATATAACCACTTACATAGTATCGACTATATAAACCTGGCACTAATGTACCCGAACCAGTCTGTGCAGCAGTTTTCACAATTTCGACAACAAAATACCCATCTGCAAGAAAATATTTCACACTTGGTGTTAAACTACGGGTATACGGATAATAGCCAGAAAAGTTAGTTGCATTTTCCGCTTCACGGTACAAACGAATACCAATTCCAGGAATATTCGTCGAATAGATATTATTCCCTAGTGGGCTTAATGCATAGCCTTGGGTAAGTGCAGCAGTAATAGTATCGCTATAAGACGTACATTTTGCTGTTGAACCATTGTCGTTAATTGGAAAAGTTGCTTTTCTTAAAATTTTTCCAACTGGGTCACTTGGTCGAACCACAACGCGACCTACAGCCATGGAAATGTCAACCGTGCTAAATGAGGCTCCATAATTATCATTGCCTAAAGTACAGTAAGCATTAGCTTCACCATACACACCAAGACCAGCAGTAAATAGAGCACCTGTTAATAATATTTTTTTCATTTGCAGACAGCCTCAGTCATTACCATGCTTTGTTGCTTATTTTGCAACTGATTACTAATGTTGTACTCAACTGAACAACGTTCATTGCTTTCATCGCCCCATTTAACATAGAGACGATCTTGAGCAAGTGGAGTACGTAAGTAAATCATACTACCTTGTGCAACAATACCGACAGCTTCATCTTTCTGATTAAAGACTTGAGCTGCAAACGGTAAGCTGTTGCCATCTACAGTTTTACTATTAATGTAAACTGCATAACCAGTTTTAGTCGCAAAATCTACTTTAGCAATTGCACCAGCAAAAGGCGCAATACGTTGACTTGTTTCTTCAAGTTCTACTTCACTCGACATTTCTTGTGGGTCAAGAGTAATGTCATTAAGACGGTACGGAGTAACATAAGGAACTACCGCATAACCCGCTTTATTTACGCTTAAACCAACAGCATTATTAACTTTTGCTCCAGCGGCTTCTGGTGCATGCACAAGTACCATTGTTTGACCTTGTTCAGGTCCAAATAAAATACCTTCTGAATGTGCAACTACACTACCAGTTAAGCTAACCATTGCTTGTTGGTAAGAATCAGCCACACTATAAGAACCACCAACAGTTGTATAGTTAGTACGATAACGACCATTTACGTTAAATGATGGATTCGCATAATCCTGATGCGACATTGAAGCGCCATAACTAAAGCGATCTCCAACCATTCCACTTGCACCAACAGTACGGCTGTCTTCAGAAGCAGTAACGTTGACGTTAACTGAATTCTTTTTGAAATCAATCGGGAACGATAATGTCATTAAATATTCAGTATCGTGTGTTTGATTCGTTGAGCCATATTCAACTTTACGGTTAATTGCAGATAAACCATAAGTCAAGCCATGAAAATTATTACTATAACCAAGCTGATATTGTTTAGTACTTTCACTACGGTTCCAATAGTCAACCCAAGAACCTACTACATAGAAGTTACCCCAACCTTCAGGTAAACCTTGGTTCAAGGTAATTTGGAATTCGCTACGTTGGCGACCAGCAGAGTAGGTATTAATACCTTTTTCTTCAAAATCACGAATAAGTAGAGCATCACGTAATTTGTAGAAGTTTTCTGTTGAGTAACGATAAGCTGCTAGTGTTAAGTTTGTGTTGGTCGGAGTAATTAGTTTGCTATAACTTAAACGGAAACTTTGCCCCGATTGTGAAGACTGTTTTTCAAACTCAGCTTCAGAATGTGTAACATCAAGTGCAATCGCACCAATTGGCGTAGCAAAAGCAGCACCCAATAATACAGCGGCATAATTTTCAGTTGCTTGTATGCCCGTATAACCTGTTAGGTAGTTGTTAATACCTTGCTGGTATTTACCTTGAACCACCCAAGGGTCAATATCAATGTCTGAATCACGGAACTGACCTACAGTTAAAGAATAACGATTCATACCAGGACGTAGCATCTGCACAACAGATGCGTAAGGCACAGCAAACTTTTGTATTTCACCATTTGCTTCGATAACAGAAACTTCAATCTCGCCACCAAAGCCAGTAGGGTAAAGGTCATTAATTTCAAAGTTACCTGGTGCTACCGTTGTTTGATAAATAAGTTGACCTTGTTGACGAACTTCAATTTTTGCATTGGTTTTGGCATTACCACGGATACGCGGAGCATAACCAAGCATACTATTTGGTAACATTCGATCATCACTTGAGAAATCGATACCACGATAACCATATGAGTCAAATATTTCGCCGTTTGTAAAGCTATCGCCTAGCGTTAAAACACCACGGTATTTAGGGAATGCTCGCTGTAAGTAAGTACTTGTTTCTTCGTAGCTTGATTTAGATTGATTTTCAGCAGGTGTATCTTGCCATTGCCACTGTCCATTATGGCGTAATTGCCAACCGCCTAAATTTAGTCCAGCAGTTACGCCCATAAACGCGTTTGTTGTTTCGCTTTGGTCATTAGACTGAGTAAATGTTTTGTAAGCACTGCCGTTATAAGATAAAAAGGCAGCATTAATCCCTCGATCCCATAGACTTGGGTCGACATAGCCTTGCGCATTTTTTTGCAAAGCAACTTGCGGAATAGAAATATCTACACGTAAGCGAGAGTTATCAAACTCATAAAATGCATTTTCAACCCACTCTTCAATTTTGTAACAACTACTATTTTCTTTTTGAAGAGAAGCGTGTTGCGCTAAAATCTCTTGTTTTACACCATATTCAGCAAGAGTATTTCCTGTAAAGCAGGTTACAGCATTTTTATTTGATTCTAATGCTTTAAAGAACATACGACGTTTGCCAAACCATTGGCCATTTACATAAACGTCAACATTATATTCGCCTGGTAAAACAGGGTTACCGTATTTAAAACGAGAAATATCAACTTTTTGAGCATCGCCAATTAAAAAAGCAGAATCAAATTCAGCTTCTACAGGAGCACTCGCGACTGTTTCTTCAGCGTGCACGAATACAGGCATTGTCATTGTGACAACACCAGAAGCCAAGTAGTAACAAATATGGCGTTTTAATAATTTATAAGATTCTTGCCTTTTTTTTGGCATAACTAAGTCCGCCTACTCACATAATAGGTGCTTAAATTTATTAAAAAGATAAATCTGATTACTGAAGTTTTATTTGGTGTTCGACTCGACCACCATAGTCATTGACATTCATAAAACTCATATCTTGAAGATTGCCATTCTTAAGCTGAACAGACTCTTCAGAAAAAGGTTTAATCATTAAACCTTGAGGTAATAAATCAACTTTTTTATCACCTGCCTTTTGGTAAACAGAAGTCATCGTGATATGAAAAGGAGTTGGATTTTTTACCGTTAAATTTTGACCAGATTTAACCCATTGAAGCTTATCAGCTGCTAAATTCGCATCGTCTTTAATCGAAGCTGGTCGATAAAAGAATTTAATACGTGAGCGAATTGCTAATTGCAGGAAATTATCAGGCGTCGTATTTTCAGTTTTTGAAGTTGGTCTTGGAGGAATGTCCAAAACGTTTAACCACAAAACTGTTTCTTGCTTCTGATTTAGCTGAGAAGCTGTTGGCAGAGCAGTAATACGAAGGGTCTGACTTTTTGTAGCCTCAACACGAGAAATAGGTGGAGCAATCATAAAAGGTACTTTTGATTGGTCCGGAGTGCTTTTTGAGTCGCCTTCATCAAGCCATGCTTGAACAAGTGCTGGTTTTGAACCGTTATTACTAACTTGTAGTGTAACTTCGCGAGCATCCGAAGGATAAATCACACGAGTACCATGAATTACAATTTCTGCTTGAGTAGCAGGTGCAACAACTGCTGAAGCAAATGCCAAACCTAACAAAAAATTATAACTGTTCAATTTCATTTCAGAATTCTCAACCAACAAAGATTCGGGAAAGCGTCACAAAAAGAGGGTTTCCATGTAAACATAGAAACCCTCTCATCCATCAATTATTGATAGATAATTGTGTATTGAACAGAAGTGTTTACTTTACCAGCAGTAGAAGCGCCAGTTGCATAGTATTCAGCATAGTAGTTAAGGTCTGCGCTACCAGCTGCAGCTACGTCAACCCATTGAGAGTTAGCTTGAGCACCGTTTGCACCAGCAGCAAGAACTGGGATGAAGTTGTTGTTGCTACCTAAAAGTTGAACGTTAACGTTTTTAGCACCAGTAGCGTCTTTGTTAAGTAAACGACCAGTATTAAAGTCAACGTTAGCACCTGGTTCGAAGTAAGTAGCTACTTTACCTTCAGAACAGTTAGCTAATTTAATTTGGAAAGGAGTACGACCAGCAACATCCCCAGCAACAGCTAAAGTTTGCTTAGAAACAGTTGGAAGAGTAACTGTGAAGTCTTTACCAGCTGGAGTAACGATGTCACAAGTTTTGTCTGTAACTAAACCATTAATTGTAATTGTACCATCAGCAGCTTGAGCATTCGCAATCCCTACAACCGAAAGAGCAGCGATCAAAGCAAGTTTTTTCATAGTGTTTTCTCAAAAGTCTGGATAAAAGTTTATTTCCTTACTTTTCCAGTGTTTGACATCTTGAAAAGTAATGCGGCGATATTAACACTTCTTAAACAAAATGCAAACTAGATCACATTATTTTTTCATAATAAAAATTAAATCACACTAAAAATAAATGCTTAATGACTGCCTTTTACAGGCTATATAGCTGTTTATAAATAATTTTTGTTTTTTCTAAAAAAGAAGAGATACAGAGATAAGCAAGTTACATAAGAACACTATGTAAATAAGAAAGAATTGAACAAATTATGTGAAAAATAAGCTTAAATTCTTACAATACAATTATATAGAATAATTTATGTATATGTATATAGGAAAAACATACAAATAGTCATTTTTTATGAAAAAAGAGCGACTCATCATTTAATTCATCAAAATGTGCGATGAATTCGACAAATCACTCTTAAATCATACTTATTGTAGGAGTAGCCTCAAAAGCTACGCTTTATTAAGTTAGTGATAGTTGATAACCACCACTTTGCGATTAGAACCTATACTTTCAATGCTAGTGTCCATTTTCTCAGTATGTTGAGCTAAATTAGAAAGACTATTTTTATTTAAATATTCACTATCAAGCTTAATATTTAAATTGTTTACCTCAACACATTCTATCTCGCTATGTTGTGTTGAGCATGTATCTTCAACAATATTTCCTCTTATCATTATTGTATTATTTGCATAACAAAATAATGGGGAATTGGAAAGCACCATCAGAATAAGAAGTTTAAAAATATTATTTTTCATTTTATATGCCTATTTATAAAATAGTTTATATATATTTGATACAATATTTTTAATTTAAAAACAATCATTAATTTTAAATCAAAAAAAATTATTAATTTTCATGTGATATAAATCACATTAACCATTTTAAATAATGTAATAGTTAAAATTCTTAAATTATATTAATCCATGTAATTATCTAAAGATAAAACAATTAATTTAAATTATTGATATTTATATAATTTTAAAAATTAAAGATCAATAAATAAACAGAGTAATATAAAAAAATCATATGATATATGATTAAATATTTAATAAATATGTAATTTATTATTTTACCTCTAATATTTATATTGCAAAATTACTACAGAGGAATAAGATACCAATTTTATTTAAAATGCGACTAATTTAACTTTATTAGAAATAAATTAAAAATTAATTACGCTTTATTTATTAAAAATTATTACGCAACGCAAATATATTGAAACCCATCACACTTTTTCAATATATTGAGGCGTGAAATATATTTTTATAACTACAATTTAAATATGTACGATTTTTTAAGACTGAACAATATCTATTAGAAATATGAACTAGAGAAAAGAGTAGCAATGTTTAAACGCGACATCTTTAAAAATTATTTAAAAGAAGTGCACTATTTGAGATAGAAGCATAATGCATATTTATCTAGCTTTAGAGTTATAGAAGTTTGGTCGTAGACTTATTTGCAGGCAGACAACATTTAGTTAAGTTCTATAACTATCTGAATAAAGAAATATTCATTTTAGCGACATCGTTATCAAGCTTATTTCGGCCATGTACTAAAGCTTCAAGCTGGATTCCAGCAGGTACTAAAATAGCTGATTGTATATTTTTGCATTTTAGAAGTTATGTTTGCCTGAAGTAACTGTTGATAAAACAACACTAGCATTGAAAAATGATGAAATATAAACATTTCCAATTCTGCTATTTTTGCGTAAACAATTGAAAATAAATAATAAATTAAATTGGCATAAAAGCTGCTCAATGCAAGTGATGAAAGTGGAATTATCCTAAGGAATCCGTATGTCACTTGTAGTAGATAAAAAAGAAAATTCTAAAGAATTTGTAAAAAACATCCTGTCTGAAATTTGGGTCACTCGATGTCCAGTACCTACAGCAACAGGTATTTCATTAAAACGCGGTACTTTAGTTAAAAAGTTTGAAAAGCACGGCATTGATGTTGCCGTCTTGCAAGATGCACGTAAAGGTTTATCGGTTCATCATTTTGATCACCAATTGCCAGCTTTGTTCCGAGAAGGTGGAAATGTACCTGCATTAGCTGCACGCTCTGAAGGCGCGCCAAGCCGACTCATTGGATTGACTTGGATTGATGAGTGGCAAGTCATTATTGTGCGACCTGATTCAGATATTAGCCAGCCAGAGCATTTAAAAAATGCGAAAGTTGCTTTACCAGAATATGCTGACAAACGTGCTGGCAGTATTTTTAGAGCCATGTCATTGCAAGGTATTCGTGGTGCTTTACAACTTGCCAATCTCACTTTCCGTGATGTGAATTTCATTGAAGTACCTGAGCGTGCTGGATCTAAAGAAAATCGTGATGCGAGTACATATTGGTCAGGCCTAGATGCATTAATTACAGGTGAAGTTGATGCTGTGTATGTAAAAGGAGCATCTGCTGTTGAAGCTGCAACTAAACGTGGCCTTAAAGTTGGAATTGATTTAGATAAATTTGAAGATGTGACTTCTCGTGTTAATAACGGCACACCTCGTCCCATTACGGTCCATGAAGACCTGTTAGAAGATCATTTTGATGTGGTAGTCGATTTTCTTGAAGAATTGTTTGATACAGCTGATTGGGCACAAGATCATTTAGATGAGGTCTTGGTCATTTTAGAAGATGAAACGATTGCTGGGGCAGAGAGTGTTGCGACAGCCTATCGAAATAATTTTCATAAGTCTTTACATCCGTCATTAAGTGAAGACCGTTTAGAGCTTTTAAAACAACAAAAAGATTTTCTTTGGTTGCATGGCTTCTTAGAGCGCGATGTCGATATTGAAACATGGGTTGATCATCGTCCTTTACTCGAAGTTTTAAAACGTCGTCAAAATAAAAAATTTTAAAGAGGATTTGATCATGACAACACTTATTCAAACGCCATTGTCTCGCGAACTCAATGACTTTATCGAATTGAACCGTGAAAAAGCTGAATTTGCTTTTGAAGTATTCCGTGAAACAAGAACAATTACTGCAAACGGAACAGTTAATTTTGTTGAACGTGGACCTGAAAATACCTTAGTCACTTTTAACTACGCAGGGCCGTGGTCTAAAGATAAAAAAAGCAAAGTATTGGTGGAGACAATTGATGGTGAAGTTTTACTGGGAAGAAAAAGTGCAGGTGGACGCTATAACAAGCTTTTTAAAGAACATGCAGATGTCACCACAATATCTCATGTACACGCGCCGAATTTAGGTGCTTGGGCTCAGACCCATCGTACTTTACCGATCCGTTATGTGCCTGTTCAGCGCTTCCATTTGTTTAAAGAGTTGCCGATTTATATTGATCGCCGTCAAGCTGAAGTAGATTTTATTTTAGATCAACTCAAAGTTGATATTGAACATCGAGCCATCTTAGAAGCCAATGGCGGAGCGACTGTATGGGGACGCCAAGGACTACAGGAAACTGCTGAATTTATTTTATTGCTTGAAGAAGGTGCTCAAATTCAGCTGCTCGCTGAATTAGTCGGTGGCAGCCGAGAATACGGGCAAGGGGTTTTACATCAGCAATGGAAAATGAGCGGATTGACTGAAAAAGCAAAATCGCTGGGCTTACTTCCTCTGAATTAGATAAAGATTTAAAAAATAAAGATCGAGAATACTATGGCTGTAAAACTTTTATGGTATCTCACTTCTCCAGATGGACCATATCCTTGGTTGGAATCTGGGCGGTGGGATACCGATTATGAACACTTGCAACAGATTGCGATTACCGCAGATCGACTTGGTTTTTACGGTTCACTCATGGGTACAAGTGAGTATGAAACACTTGCTGTTGCTGCAAGTTTAATTCCATTTACTGAACATTTAAAGTTTCTGGTTGCTCAACATCCCGGAGAAGTTCAGCCAGCAGTTTTGGCAAAATATGCGCAAACTTTTGATGCATTTTCTAAAGGGCGTTTGTTATTTAATGTCGTCAATGGAAATGATAAGGGTTTGGCAGCTTTAGGTATTCACTATACTCATGATGAGCGTTATGACTTTAGTAAAGAATACTGGAATGCATTTCAGCAAAACTACTTAGGTGATACCTCTGGATTTGAGGGCGAGTTTATTCAAATTGCTCCACGCTTAGAGGGCGGATCTCCAATGTCCAAATGGCGTGGCCCAACTCAAAAACAAGGTGTTCCTTTATGGGGAGCAGGAACTTCTGCCAAAGGCGTTCAGCATTCTGTTGAATTGCTAGATGTATATTTAAGTTTTGCGAATACACCGCCGTTACTTGGAGAAAAGTTTAGCAAGGTTGCGGCTGAGGCAGCAAAAATTGGCCGAACTTTAGAATTTGGGACTCGATTACAAATTATTGTTCGGGAAACAGAAGAAGAAGCTTGGCAATATGCTCAGTCGTTACTTGACAAGATTGATGTAAATTATGCAATCGAAGCTGTTAAACGACAGCTTCCTCCAAATGAAAGTTTTGAGAGTTATCAAAGTAACAACCCATCTATTCAGAAAAACTTAGAACAATTACGAGAAGGGGTTTTGCCACAAGCTAAAGATTTTGAAATTTATCCTAATGTTTGGACTGGCCCATCTTTATTTGGTTTCGATATTTTAAACCCAGCCGCAGGAACTGCCTTAGTGGGTAGTGCTGAAAATATTGCCAAACGGATTAAAGAATACGAAAGCTATGGTGTATCAGCCTTTATCTTGTCTGGTTTCCCTTTGATTGGAGAAGCTTATCGGGTAGCAGACTTATTGTTTCCATTATTAGAGCTTGATCATGGTTTTGAGTTACCTCAGCTAAATAGAAATTCATCCATTGATTCCCTCTTGAATCAAGAAGTCGTGGTTTAAGGGAGAAGGTATGAATAAAATTACACGTAGAGAACTCATTAAACAGACGGGATTAGGTGTTGGCGCTTTTGCTGCAATTAGCCTTATAGGATGTTCTAAGCCCGATTCTTCATCTTCTGAAAGCGCCACTGCCGCTTCACCCCAAAATGATACGCCGAAAAAAGGTGGTGTTATCAAAATTGGAGTGATTAATGGTAACCAAGCAGGCAACTTAGATGCACATAAACCTATTGGTATGTCCAGTGCGTTTAGAGGCTGGCCTTTATATGCAAAGTTATGGGAATGGGGCAGAGATATTCAGCCAAAACTCGCCCTTGCTGAATTTGCTGAACCCAATAATGACGGAACCAAATGGACCATTCGCTTAAAAAAAGGGCTCGAATTTCACCACGGTAAAACCATTACAGCCGATGATGTCATTTTCTCTTTACGGCGATTAACCGACCCCAAACTTGCCTCACCATTTGCAGCTTATCTTTATTCTTTGCAAAGAGATGCAATTAAAAAGCGCGATGAATACACCGTTGAAATTCCTTTTTCTCAAGGAAAAGGATTGGTTGCTTTACCAGAAGCATGGATGAGCTGGGGTGGTATTGTTCCTACAGATTACGACCCAGTTAAAAATGTAGTCGGGGCTGGCCCCTTTAAGCTTGAAAGTTTTACACCCGGCCAGCGTTCACGTTTTGTACGTTTTGAAAATTATTGGAAAGAAAATCAACCTTATGCTGATGCAATAGAAATTATTGATTTTAAGGATCAGACAGGGCGTCTTGCTGCTTTGCAATCTGGCCAAATTGATATTGCATCTGGAGTAAGTGCTGAGCATATTGCTCTAATTCAATCTAATAAACGACTAAATCTAGTTTCATCGGAAACCGATGCTTGGCAATCATTTGATATGAATACGTCTAAAGCACCGTTCAATGATCCTCGGGTACGACAAGCTTTTAGATTGATTGCTAATAGAGACGATTTGGTCAAACGTGCTTTAGCTGGGCAAGGACGAGTTGCAAATGACCTTTATTCGTTTAGCGATCCTGTATATGACCACAGTATTGCTCAGCGCAAGCAAGATTTAAATAAAGCAAAAGTGCTACTCAAAGAAGCTGGTTTTAATAACAGTTTAACGGTCGATTTATATACAGGCCCAGATAGCAATGCCGCATTAGTTTTTGCTCAACATGCTGCTCAGGCTGGTGTCATTGTTAATGTAAAACAGGTTGAAGCTGCTACTTTTGCGGATGCAGTAAAACAAGATTGGGCCTTTAGTACAGGCTCGAACGTTTCACGTCCTTTCTTATTAACAGTTTTGCAAATTGATGGGCCGGGTGCGGCAAATAATAAAACTCGTTTTAAGAATGAGCGTTTTACGGAACTAGTGCATGCGGCATTGCAACAACCCGATTTGGAAAAACGAAAAGTTCTTGTTCATGAAGCACAGCATATTCAGCATGAGCAAGGTGGTTTACTCATTTGGGGCTTTAATAATGTCCTTGATGCACATTCGAACCAAATTGGTGGTGTAACACCTGATCGCACTGGTTTCGCTGCGTGGCGTACAGATGAATTCTGGCGTAGAGGGTAACCGATATGACAATTCAATCCAGCAAAATAGAAGCATCTATTCAACAAACAACAATTGCCAAGTCATTTGAATTTCCTGCATGGTTACCTTGGTTTTTGACACGTTTGGTGTCAGGGGTATTGGTTGTATTTGTTATTAGTCTCATTGTTTTTATTGCGACACAAGCACTTCCATCTGACCCAGCTCGTGTCATTTTAGGACCAGAAGCACCTGAAGCAACGGTACAAATACTTCGTGAACAATTAGGATTAAATGATCCGATATTGCTTCAATACTGGCATTGGTTGAGTCAATTGTTACAAGGTAATTTTGGACGCTCGATTGATTCCAATGTGCCTGTTTTACAAATTATTCAGAATTATTTTGGTAATACAGTTGCACTCACGAGCCTCGTGATTGTTGTTACTGTACCGATTTCAGTCGTGTTAGGTGTGTGGCTCTCGCTTCATCGCGATAGCAAACTCGATCGTATTATTGTCTCTAGCTCTATTGTGTTTAAAGCGGTGCCGGGGTTTGTTATTGCGATTTGGTTAATGATGTTTTTTTCAACATCGGTTTTACACATATTGCCAGCCGCATCGTTGCTGATTCCTAATGAGTCGCCTTATAGCCAACTAGAGTTTTTAATTTTACCAATTTTAACTTTAGCTTTATCACTCATTCCATATCTGATGCGTTTAGTGCGTGGTTCAATGATTGATGCGCTAGAGTCGGAATATGTGACCTCTGCGCGACTGCGAGGTATCCCTGAGCGCCGGATTATTTGGAAACATGTTTTACCAAATGCATTGGTTCCAGTGGTGCAGGGTACAGCATTGACCATACGAGTTCTGCTCAGTGGTGCTCTCATTATTGAGGTGGTTTTCAGTTATCCGGGTATTGGTAATGCACTCAATGCAGCAATCGAAATGAGGGATATCCCGACTATTCAAGCAATCGTTCTATTGCTCACCATTTGTGTGGTGGTTGTTAATTTAGTTGCAGATTTAATCACGACTTTACTCACACCAAAAATACGGACTGCAAAAAGACACAAAGCACGTTCGCCAGGGCGACGTCAGGCATTACGTTTATGGAAGTCTGGCCGACCAATTACGGTAAAACCCGTTGACCGTCGCAATGCTTTAAAGAATATTCAGCAAGGAGGTGGGAAATGAGCTCACTTCATTGGTACCAAAGAAACTTTTTTCAAACATTAATTCGTGAAAGACAAGTACGTTTTGGATTTGTAGTCACAGCTCTAGTTTTGATTTTTGCACTGGTTGGACCGTTATTTGTTGCATTTGAGCCCACTGCATTGGTCGGCATGACTTATGGACCACCTGAAGGAAAATCATTTTTAGGTTATGACTATATTGGTCATGATGTTTGGTCACGTGTACTTGCTGGCGGTGCTTCAATTATCTGGATGACACTGGCTGCCAGTTTGGTCGCATTAGTTATTGGTTCTAGTTTAGGCATATTAGCTGCTTTTGCCCGAAATAAGATTGACCAGTTCGTGACTTGGCTGACTGATGTTTTCATGGCCTTTCCTGATCTTATTTTGGTCTTACTTATTGTTTCGATGTTAGGTCGACAGCCTTGGCTCATCGTTTTAACGGTTTCAATTGCTTTTATTCCTGGAGTCGTACGTCTTGCACGAAGCGTTGCACTTAATTTAGTGGAACAGGAATATATCGAAGCTGCCCGAATTCTTGGTTATTCAAAAACCTATATTTTATTTCGTGAAATTTTACCCAATATGTTGACGCCTTTACTCATTCATCTTGGTGTGATGCTGACATGGGCAGTGGGTATGTTGTCTGGTTTGGCTTTTCTGGGTTATGGCGTGGCACCTCCAGCAGCAGATTGGGGACTCATGATTAATGAAAATCGCGCTGGTTTATTAGTTCAACCATGGGCCGTGTTTGCTCCTGTCATTTTAATTGCTTTGTTTGCACTCGGAACGAATGTATTGGCTGAGGGCGTTGGACGTGCAGCAGCTCGGATTGAGGAAAAATAAACATGGCAAATACATTTAAAAATACAGTATTGACCGTAACAGACTTAACCGTGGCATTGGTAAACACTGGCAATCATATCGTTTCTAATATTTCATTTAGCTTGCGAGAAGGTGAAGTTCTAGGGCTGGTCGGAGAGAGTGGTTCTGGTAAAACGACATTATCGAGTGCCTTATTGGGCTATGCACGACATGGTGCCAAGATTATTCAAGGCACAATTGAACTGGATGATGAAGATATTCTCAGTTTAGATGATCATGCTTTACGTCAGGTTCGTGGCTATAAAATTAGTCATGTCGCTCAAGATCCTGGAACGGCACTCAACCCAGCATTAAGTATTGGTCAACATTTATTTGAATTATTAGAAGTCCATCAGGCCCAGTTATCAAGCGCTGAAAAATACCAGAAAGTTGCCAAAATTTTAGATGAAGTGGGGTTACCTCATGATGAGCTATTTCTCAAGCGTTATCCTCATCAACTTTCAGGTGGACAGCAACAACGAATTTTATTGGCCTTGGCATTTTTACTACAGCCACGTTTGATTGTTTTAGATGAGCCAACTACCGCCTTAGATGTGACGACGCAGACTTTAATATTGAACATCATTCGTAAATTATGCCGCGAATATAATGTTGCTGCTATTTATGTATCGCATGACTTAACGGTTGTAAAAGACATTGCAGATCGGGTGATTGTTTTATATTCAGGGCGAATTGCTGAAGATGCGGTATTAACCCAACTATTTGAAACCCCTAAACACCCTTATACGCAAGGTTTACTTAACGCCATTCCCGATGTGGCCATTCGTAAATATTTATCTCCAATTGAAGGACATGCACCTTCACCAAATGAACGTCCAGCGGGATGTGCTTTTGCAGTACGTTGTACTTTCGCCACAGACATATGCCGTCAAAAACAACCTGAATTAACTCAATTAAAAGATGAGTTTGACCCGCATTTTGTTGCTTGTCACCATTCGGATCATGTTGGTGTGATTAATTTTAAAGAGATTGATCATCAGGTTATTGAACGAGGAACTGATCGAGAAGCACTCCTAAAAGTTGAACATATTAATGCATGGTATGGGCAGCAACAGGCTCTTTTTGATATCTCATTTCAACTCAAAAAAGGCGAATGTTTAGCATTGGTTGGTGAATCGGGTTCAGGAAAAACAACATTATCGCGTGTCATTGCTGGCCTGAATGAAAATGCAGATGGACAAATTACCTTAGCAGATGAAGTCTTGTCGTTGCGTGGGCAACAGCGCCATTTGCAGCAGCGACATAAACTGCAATATATCTTTCAAAACCCTTATAAAGCCTTGAATCCAGCGCATACGATTGGTCAGACATTAATTAAGGTCGTGCAGCATTTCTTTGGAGCATCTCGACAAGAAGCCATAGAAAAAGTCACACAGGTACTTAAACAAGTCTCTTTGCCTATACAAGTTCAAGAACTCTATCCTAGAGATTTATCGGGTGGGGAGCGACAACGTGTGGCGATCGCGCGAGCTTTATTGTGCCAACCCGATGTTTTGATTTGTGATGAGATTACCTCTGCTTTGGATGTTTCAGTTCAGGCATCTATTTTAAAACTGTTACAAGACCTTCAGCAGCAAGGTGTGACCTTACTATTTGTGACTCATAACCTAGGGGTTGTTCGTGCAATCGCAGATCGAGTCGCCGTATTAAAAAATGGACATATTGTTGAATACGGTGAAACAGACCAAGTGCTGAGTCATCCTCAACATATATATACCAAAACTTTGCTTACCCATGCGCCAAGCTTGTTTAAAAACAACGTACTTGAAGTTAGTGCATAAAAAGAACAGATTTTCCGGAGTTAAAAATGAACGATATTAACCAACGCAGTTTTTTAGAATTAGGTAGTGTAAGACATATTCAAAGTGAGCAAGAAGCACTTGAGATTGCAAAAGAGGTGGCAGATCAACTGAATCAATTTGCTCGAGATCCAAGTTATAACAAGACTGTCCCTTATGATCAGGCGCGTTTAATTTCAGAAGCTGGTTTAACCGCGATTATTGTACCTAAGCAGTTTGGAGGCTTAGGTGCCAGTATTTCAACCTTGGTCAATGTGGTGAAAATTATTTCATCTGCCGATGGTGGTGTAGGGCAGTTATTACAGATTCACTTCACTATGTTCCGAGGAATTTTAACTGGCTATGACGATGAAATTCGTGATCAATTACTTGCCGATGTATTAAGTGGAAAACGTTTGGGCAATGCACTTGCAGAAGTGGGAGGCAAAGATAAGTTTCAGCATAAAACACGTGTAGAACGAAATGCAGAAGGACAATTAATTTTAAATGGCAGTAAGTTTTACTCTACTGGCTCTTTACTCGCAGAATGGATTTCTTTATTTGCGGGTAGTGATGATGGACCAGTCTCAATTTTAATTCATCGAGATACAGAGGGAGTAGAGTTGCTCGATGACTGGGATGCAATGGGACAAAATAATAGTGTCAGTGGCACTGTTAATTTTAAAGATGTGATTGTTGATGAACGTTATGTTGCTAAGCGAAATACAGGTGGTTTAGGCACTGTTTTACGTACAGGACTCACTTGGCCTCAAATTCTACACGCTGCAATGGACACAGGAATTGCCAAAGGGGCATTACAAGGCGGGATTGATTATTTACAACATCATGCTCGTCCATGGGTGGAAAGTGGCGTCGATTCACCTACACATGAATCTCATATTATTAAACAAATTGGTGAGTTTGCTGTTTTAGTTCGTTCTGCTGAGGCATTGTTAGATCGTTCAGCACAGATTTTTGAACAGCATTTGGCAAATGTCGAAGATGAAGACTTACAAACTGAACTGATTTTATCGGTTGCTGCTACCCGTAGTCAGTCTGATCATGCATCTTTAAAAATTTCGAGTGAAATTTTTGGATTACTCGGCGCAAGTTCAACCTTATCGAAATGGAATCTAGATCGCTTCTGGCGTAATGCACGAACCCACACCACGCATGATCCAATTCGCTGGAGACTCTATCATGTTGGAAATTATTATTTAAATAATATTCCACCAGGAGAATACAACTCAGTGCTTCTGAAGAAACAGGCAGAAAATGTGACTAAATTTAATAAATAACCCACCCGAGTTCGAAAGTAAATATGATACTCGGAAACGTCATCTGCAACCTGCATGGTTTAAACAAGAGACTGTTTCTACGAGAGGTTTTAATAAATCCAAGAAAAGAACAGGTTTTGCAGATGACAATGCCTTTGGTTACTTTGGGCGAAACCAAAGTAACTCCAGCTGAAAGCTAATCCTAAAATTGGATAAAACTCGATAAGACTCCGTTAAAATAATTGTTATTAAAGAGATTAACATTACCGATGCTAACTACTACGATAGTTTACGGTTACTTGAATTTGGATGCTAAAAATAAAAAAGGTTGTCATCAAGACAACCTTTTTTGCTTTTGTACTGTTAAGCCACTTGAGCTTGAATAGAAATATCCTGCGCCAGCCATTCACGAACATTAATTTGTGCAGGAATAAAGTTCCAGCGATAGAGAAAGTCACTCAAGTCTTGTAAAGCAACAATAGAAGTTTCATCAAAGTTAGTGTTCAGTTTCAGATGTGCATCTGCACCATATGCCGCATGAACCCATTGCTCACTACTATTACATTCTTTTGCTAAATAACGATGGGTTTCATCGGCGTGTGCATGTGCCCATTGTTCTGCTTGTAAAACAGCATCGACAATTGATTGGGCTTGCTCTGGATATTGTGTTAGAAAATCTTCATCGACAGTCAGCGTTCTTGGTGTTCCATTATTAGAGCGTAGAATAGGGTCTGGATGTGAGCCAATATCAATAATGGTATGCAGGGCAAAATCATGAGCAATTTGCGCAGCGTGTGCACCTTTTAGAAAAATAGCATCAACATCACCTTTAATTAATGCCACGATCTCTGCACTTGCATTAATTTTGTTGCGATTACCATAAAAACTAGAATCATTTTCTTCAGGTTGTTGTTGCTGTGCGGCTAGAATATCTGCTCGTAAACAATCGACCAACTCAAGATCGCTTACCGTCAAATTCACTGTTTTTAAAGCATTTTCTAAACCACGAATTGCCTGTGCACGCGAGAAATCAATAATTGCATCTTGATTCAGTGGAATACCAAAACGTTTGCCTTTTAAGTCTGCAACAGTTTTGATGTTTGAATCGTAGCGCGTTAACAATAGTTGAACTTCATCCGCCCAAGATAAGCCAATCACTTTGGTTTTTTGACCAGATGCATATGCCCAAATTGCAGGAATACTGCCGCCATGTCGAACTGAGTTGGCAAGGGTATGGTTAAAATGAGAGTTACGAATATCTTTGGAGTTTGACTCTCGAATTGATTTTATTTCAATTTGCTGCTCATTAAACTTTTCTTTGAGCCAACCTTTTTGAATTGAAATGCCTAGACCAGTTGGTACCGGGCAGCGTGTATACCAAAGTGTATTTAATGGTTGAGTTTGAAGTGTTGTCATCATGACATCCTTTTGTGGTTTTCATGCTTTAAAGCAAAATTGATGCCATTCATTAATCTATTGATATTTATTAATTATTTTTAATATCTTTTTTTGTGATGTTGATATATCAAATTTTGTTGCGATTACAACACAAGAATTACGCTGGTGTTTTAAAAACAACACCCCCATAAATAGCGCTGTATAAAAACAATATAAATCAATGGATTAAAATATTTTTCCAACTCATTAATTTGGCATGAATCTCGCAATGAAACGGAATCTTAAATTTTTACTATCTTTTATGTTTAAAAATTATCCATTATTACGAAGTTTGGCTTTATATCGTTTTATGCCATTTCGTTTCGTATTGACGGCGACCTTATTTGTTATTGCAAATATCGGGTTAGCATTTCAACAGTATTCAATCGGACATGCGATTGATACCTTAAAACATAGTGAACGAGAAACCTTATTTCAGCATACTATCACTGATCCTTTAAATCCTTGGTTTTGGTTCATTCTACTTACGAGTATTGCCAGTATTAGAGCTATTATTCAGTATCTGGCAGGATTAAGTGCTTTAACCATTGGCCAGCAACTGCTAAGTATTTTAAGAGAAAGAATCTTTAGCCAAGTACAGCATTTAGATGTTTCATGGCACTGGAAACATGGCTTAGGAGAAGTATTATCTCGTACAACACGTGATTCAGATAAATTAAAAGAAGCGCTCATCAATTTTTGGCGTCAAGTATTTGAGTCAAGCTTGGTTGTTACCGTAACCGTTGGACTCTTGTGTTGGTATCATCCTTGGCTCGGCCTAGTTCCCTTATTATTTATTTTTTTAGGGCTTTGGGTTCTATTTAAACTGACCAATCAATTGGTGGTTCTGGACCATCAAGTTGCATCTGCATATGAAAAAGTCAGCGATACATTGGCAGAAAGCGTGAATGGAATTCGGGTAGTCAAAGCTTTTCAGCTCGAAGAGAAACTTTTACAACGTTTTAACCATGCTGTAGATCTATTTATTCATCATTCTATTCAGACCATCAAGACAAGTGCGAAACGACTTCCTATTCCACAAGTGATTATTGCAGGTTCTTACTTATGGGTCATTGCTTTTGGTGCTTATTTAATTGGTCAAAATCAGTTGCAAGTAGGGCAATTTGTTGCTGCCATTCTGATGGCAAATTTATTGGTGTTTCGTATTGAAAGCATTGGTCAAGTCTTACATATTTTTGCTGATGCGCGTTCGTCTGCAACAAGAATCTGGCAAATGCTAGATGAAAAGTCCGCAATTGAAGATCAACAATATCCTCTAACGTTGCAATCGCGTGATGAATTAAGCATTAGATTAGAAAATGTCAGCTTTCAGGATAAAACAACAAAAAATTTTATTTTAAAGCAATGCAGTGTTGAATTTCGAGCAGGTGAAATCGTTACTGTTGTCGGTAAGACAGGCTCCGGTAAAACGACTTTGATGAATTTACTCAATCGGTTTATTGACCCAACAGAAGGGCAAGTTTTGATTGGCTCTGAGCAAATGGGATGGACGAATATTAAAGATTTAAGCCTATTTGAATTACGACATTTAGTTCAGATCATTCCTCAAGAAAATTTCTTTTTTAGTGGCACACTGGCAGATAACTTAAGAGTTGCTAAGCAAGATGCAACTGAGCAAGAGATAAAAGAGGCTTTACATTTAGCTTCTGCATCTGAACTATTACAAAGACTTGATCATGGCTTAGACACATTGATTGGGGACAAGGGCGTTACTTTGTCTGGAGGACAAAAACAACGACTTGCCTTAGCCCGTTCTATTTTAAAAAATTCGCCAATTTTAGCGTTAGATGATTCTACAAGTGCCTTAGATGCGACTACAGAAAAACAAGTTTTACAGCGTCTATCAGGACTTTCTGATGATGGAAACCATTTTAAGAAAACAATCATTATTAACTCTAATAAACAAACCACGATTGCTTTATCTGATCGCGTTATTGTGCTTGATCAGGGTCATATTATTGCCCAAGGCTCACATGCTGAATTGGTTCAAGATTGTTTGTTTTATCGAGAGTTGATGGGTTTTAAGTTAGAGCAGCAGGAGATTGATGCATGAATACCAGTGTTAAAAATTTCCGCCCATTTACAAAATCAGCTGATCTACAAATTGAAGAAAATTTGGCAAATACCTCAATTCATAGAGGCATGCTAAAAAAACTTATTCCTTTAGTTTATCCCATCCGTTACTTGCTGCTTGCTTTAATTGCAGTAGAAATTTTACAAGTGATGAGCGTTTTTGTTCGGCCTTGGGTGGTGAAATATATTTTAGATTCGGGCTTTCAACAAATTGCTGGAAAAATGGTATTGAATCAGCCTGTTTTATTCATTGCGATTAGCATTTTAACTTTGAGTTGGATTTGTCGTTTTGCTTTAGCGGGCGTATCAAAATATCTTTCAGGCCGAGCAGCTTTAAAAGTAATTAATGGTTTAAGACGTTCTCTATTTCAGCATATCCAAAGCTTAAATATTGGCTATTTTGATCGTACTAAGGCTGGCAGGATTATTTCTCGGGCCGATCGTGATGTCGAAACACTAGAGCCTGTTTTAATACAAGGGCCACCAGAGCTACTTTCGGCAATTTTGCGTTGTGGATTAGCTTCAGTACTTCTCTGGCATATCTATCCACCTTTCTTTTGGTGCTTATTTGCGACGCTACCCATTTTATTTGGAATGACCGCTATTTTTAAAAAGTCATCACAAAAACATTGGGGACGAGTTGCGGAGGAACGCAGTCGATTCACTGCTCATTTGGTTGAAACAGTAAATGGAGCAAAAATCATTCAGCAGTTAAATTACACCGAAACCAATCAATCTCGTTATCAAGATTTATTAAAAGACTTTAATAACTCTATTATTTATGGCAGCAAGCGAACCAGTTGGTTTGCTCCCTTTACAGGATTACTTTCAACACTAGCCACTGCCGGATTCATTGTGATTGGTAGTTATGCTTATAGTGATGGCATGATTAGTATAGGGCAGTTTGCAGAAAGTATTTTCTATGTGTTTTTATTCTTAGCACCCTTACAGGAACTGACCGATCTATTTGAACGTTATGCCAATGGAGCGGCATGTGCGCAGCGAATATTTCTACTTTTAGACACCCAATCTACGATTCAAGAACAACCGAATGCTTTGAAGCTTGAACATTTAAATGGTCATATTCGATTTCAGTCTGTAGATTTTGCCTATACTCACAAACCTGTTTTACAAAACTTTAATTTGGACATTGAAGCTGGAAAAATAATTGCGATTGTAGGCCCAACCGGACATGGCAAAAGCACCATGGCTCAGTTGCTAACGCGATTTTATGAACCCCAGCAGGGTGGAATTTTTCTAGACCGTTATCCAATACAGAGTATTCATCTTGCAAGTTTAAGACAGCATGTGAGTATTGTTTTACAAGATAATGTTTTATTTAGTGGAACAATTCTAGATAACTTACGTCTAGTTCAACCTGATGCTTCAGATCAGAAACTTATCCAAGTTATTGAAGACTTAGGGGCAGACGAGATATTGCAACAACTGCCGCAAGGCTATTTCACCGAAGTTGGGGCGCTTGGTAAAAATCTTAGTCATGGACAAAGGCAACTTGTTTGTTTAGTTCGTGCTTATTTGGCAAACCCCAAAATATTAATTCTAGATGAAGCCACCTCAGCAATCGATATTTATACCGAGCAAAAAATACAATATGCGCTCAGACGCTTATGCCAAAATAGAACCTGTATTGTCATTGCACATCGGCTGAGTACCATTTGTGAGGCCGACAAAATTGTCGTGATTGAAAATGGCCATGTCGTAGAAGAGGGTTCACATGAGCAGTTAATACAGCAGCAGTCAGCTTACTTTCAGTTATATCAATCATATTTACAAAACCAACTTGTTTAAGCGATCTGCAAATTTAACAACTGTAGTTTTATAAACATTTTTTTGAATCATTGTTTAAATTTAAACAATGATTCTTTTATTTAATCTTCTTAATATATTGATAATAAATAATAAAATATTTGGCATCGGCTTTGCTATATCGGTCTAGATCGTTAAGGAAGCCAATATGCGTACATATTTTTCTCAATTCATTCTTCACTCCTCAATTTTTGCACTGAGTACACTCACTGCCTCAATTACTTTGGCAAATGATCAAAAGAATTTGCCAGAGAAAGAGGATGCCATCACATTACAATCTGTAGTTGTTACAGGCTCTAGACGAGCAATTAGTAATTCTCTGGATGCACCTGCACCCGTTGATATTTTAACTGCCAAAGAGTTACAAGAGACTGGTGCGACTGATCTTGCAGCAGCATTAACACGATTGTCTCCTTCGGTGAGTTTACCGAGTTCTCCTGCAGGTGGGTTTGGGGCATCGGTTCCGCCAAGTATTGCACTTAGAGGATTATCTGCTGATCAAACTCTAATTTTAATTAATGGAAAACGTCGTCATACATCCGCTTATTTCACCCGCCAAGCCTATGCAGGTGGAAGAGGCGCAGCGGTAACTGACCTAAGTTTAATTCCAGTGAGCGCGATTGAGCGTATAGAGATCTTGCGGGATGGTGCTGCCGCACAATATGGCTCAGATGCAATTGCCGGCGTCGTTAATATTATTTTGAAATCACGAGATCATGGAGGTGGCGTAAGCTATCAAACGGGTGGCTACACTCAAGGAGATGGTGAACAACATAAAGTTAATCTTTGGAAAGGTTTTGCGCTCCCTAATGATGGTGCGTTGACGGTTGCATTAGATTTAGGCAAACGTGAAGCTGCAAGTAACACAGCACCTGATACGCGAACTTTTTATGATGGTTCAACCAAGGCTCAATATACAGAACAAAATACACCCTATAGAACGTGGAAATTTGGCTCCCCCGAACAAAAAGATCAAATCAATGTGACTGCCAATCTAGATTTACCTTTGACAGATGACGTTGCACTGTATGGTTTTAGTAGCTATGGACACCGTAAAACAATAGGGGAAAATTTTTATGAGCCACCAACAACCAAAACTGTACTGAATCAATCCAGCTATTTTAAAGAACGTTATCCAGATGGACGCTCACCATTGAGCTTAGTCACTGTAGATGATTTTGCAACAACAGTTGGAGTTAAAAAAGGAGAGCAGAAGTCAGGTAAATATGATCTTTATGCGACCTATGGACAAAATAAAGTCAGCACAGAACAAGGCAATGGCATTAACCCAAGCTACGGCTCAAATTCTCCTTCAAACTATGACTTGGGCGAAAATATTTTTTCACAATTAAATACAGGGCTAGATTACAGCCGTGATATTGCTATTGACTGGTTCGCAAGCCCACTCACGTTGTCTACAGGGGTTTTATATCGTTGGGAGCAATATAAGCAAAATGCAGGTGATCCAATTGCCTATACCCGCGGCCCATATTTTAATCCAAGCACAACTTTGGGCGTTGGTGTTCCGGGAATATATGCCGGAATTACAGACCAAGATGAACGAAAAATCAGCCGTGATGTTTACGGTGTCTATCTAGATTTAGAAGCAGATATTATTAAAGACTTGAATGTTGGGGTAGCAGTCCGGAGTGAAAAATATTCAGACTTTGGTTCGACCACAAACGGAAAATTATTTGCTAAATATGATGTATCACCTAAATTTACGGTACGTGGTTCAGTCAATACAGGATATAGAGCGCCGTCATTGGCACAGCAGGGCTATTCGGCTTATAGCGTACAAACAGTGCAAACACCTTCAGGTTGGCAAGATGTTCAACAAAGAACTTTAGTTGCAGGAAGTGAGGCGGCTTTACTCATTGGCGGAACTGCTCTTAAACCTGAGAAATCGACGAATTATTCTTTAGGTTTTGTTTGGAAGCCACTTGTTAATACATCGGCAACTTTAGACCTTTATCAAATCGATATTAAAAATCGTATTTTGCTTTCAGACAATATTACTGGAAGTGTAATTACCAATGCTTTTGCCAATACACCATATTCAAATATTGCCAATGTGGCGTTCTTTAATAATTTATTAGATACACGTACTCAAGGCTTAGAGCTCGCGCTTAAGCATGATTTAAACCTTGAACAATATGGCAAGTTAAATCTGAATCTCGGTCTGGCATATAACAAAAATGAAATTACCGAAACTAGAGATTCTATTACCGCAAAAGGTGAGCGAATTCCTGTTTCAAGCATTGCAGGACGAAATACACAAAGCCTGATTGAGTCTGCTGCACCGAAAACAAAGCTAACGCTTGGCGCACTTTGGTCAAATCAAGCATGGAGCGTGAATACGGCTGTCCGTCGCTACGATAAGTGGACCACTTTAAATAATACCAATACTGCACTAGACCAAACTTTTGACCCTCAATGGATTGCAGATTTGGATATTGGCTACAAAGCGGATGCATTCGTGCAAGGCCTGAAATTCAATTTAGGGGCGATCAACTTATTTAATAGCCATCCTGATCAAGCCAAAGACTCCTCGGTCGGCAATATTGTCAAATATAGTTTTAATGCGCCTGAAGGAGCATTTGGAACATATTTATATGGCCGCGTAAGTTACGAATTTTAAATCAAAAATGATGAGACAGTTTTTAAGGTAAATAACAATGCAACATACTTTTTTATCAACTTTATGCAAGTTTTCTTTAATCACAACGATGTTAACTTCAAGTTGTTTGACGACTGCTCAACAAGCTCCAGCGCCTGAAGATAAATATGGAGATGGCCGAGTTTCCGAGTTTTACACATGGAAATCGGCTATTCCAGAACAGGCTGGAAAACTATTAAAAACAGAAGCGATTCATAATCCTTATATTCGTTTGGCAAATGACAGTCAGGCTATTCGGATTCTCTACAGTTCTACGAGTGGTAAAGATAGCAAAACACCTATTGTGGTTTCAGGAAGTATTCATTTACCAAAAGGAACACCACCGAAAGAAGGTTGGCCAGTGGTGCTATGGGCGCATGGTACTGTAGGCTTGGCCGATGCTTGTGCGCCGTCTTGGAGTGGACGATCATACCGAGATGTACAATATCTAAATCGTTGGCTTAAAGAAGGATTTGCGGTCGTTGCCACAGATTACGAAGGGTTAGGTGTTGCAGGACCACACTTGTTAATTAATAACCCAATGCTGGCTTATAGTATTTTAGATAGCGGTAGAGCTGCTTTAAAAACCAAGTTGCCACTTGCCAATAAGTTTGTGATTGTTGGCCAATCACAAGGAGGCGCTGGGGCTGTTGCGGCTTCTTCCTACTCGGCAACGTACGCACCTGACTTAAATATTAAAGGTTCAATTGGTACAGGCGTGATTTATCAAGATCCTGAAGCGACTCCTGAAAAAAATCAGTTAAAATTAAATCCTTACGAAGTCAGCCCATCACTCGCTTATGGCATCTATAGTTTTTTAGTGACACAAAGTTTATATCCAGAAATTAAAACAGAAGATATTTTCACTCCTGAAGCTGCTCCTTTAGTTGAACAAGCAAAAAATGCCTGCTTAACAAGTTTTATGGGAGATATTCAAACCGCAGGGCTTTCGCCAGCACAGGCATATAAACCTAATCCGCCGGCAAGCTATAAAAAGCTGCAAGAGAAACAGTCAAATGATTATGGTTATTACCCTACATTAAAAATCAGTCATCCATTATTTATTGGGACAGGGGCAAATGATCGAACTCCAGATGCTCGTTCTCAAATGAAGCTGGTGGCAGATGCTTGTAAAGCAGGTACCGTGGTCGAAGGTCATTTGTATCATGGCTTAGGACATAGCGAAACTGTGAATGCCTCATTAAAAGATTCAATTCCGTTTGCTAAAAAGGCGATTGCGGGAGAGAAAATTCAGGCTATTTGTAAACCTGATTTGCAATAAAAGATGGACTAAAGATTTTCTCACTGAAGAAAATCTTTATTAAAAAAAAGCCGCTCTTCAAAGATATTGAATGAGCGGCTTTTTGCTTTAAATGTTTAAGCGATTTGTTTTAATTTTTTGGCTGCCTCTTCACGTACAGCGGGGATAATATAACGACCATAATCGACCGTATCATAGATCGGATCGTAGCCCCGATTTAAGAAAGTCGTCACCCCTAAATCTACATAATCAAGTAATGAGGCAATAATGGTGTCTGGCGTACCAACTAGGGCAGTCGTATCGCCATAAGCCCCTACAGCAGTTGCAGTTGGCATCCATAATGCGCGGTCATGTCGATCACCTTGCTGGGCTGCTGCCAATAAGCGCTGTGAACCAATGCCTTTGATTTTATGTCCTGATAATGTGCCGTTATTTTGAAAAGTTGGATTATTTTGAATATCTGCAAGAATCTGTTCTGCTCGTTGCCAAGCAAGTTCTTCAGTTGCACCAATAATAAGACGTACAGATAAACTAACAGGAGGCTGGGGTTTATTGGCTTTTTCTGCTGCGAGCTTCAACTTAGTAATTTGCTCTTTTACTCCAACCAGTGGCTCACCCCAAAGTGAATACAGGTCTGCATGGCGGACTGCAATATCATAAGCAATGTCTGATGAGCCACCGAATGAAATCGGGATTGTACCGTTGGCTGGCTTTAACGGGCAAAAAGCATTATCTAACTTAAAGTATTTACCTTCATAGCTAATCGGTTGATCACTTTTCCAAAGTTTCTGGATGATATCTAGATATTCACCCGTCCGCTCATAGCGCTGAACTTTATCAACAATATAATCGCCCTCTTGAGGCTCAGCTGTAATTCCCGTAATCGCATGTAAACGGATTCTTCCACCACCCGTAGTATGGTCAAGCGTAGCAAAAGAACGCGCAGCTAGATTTGGAGTGAGAAGTGCAGGACGATGGGCAATCATAAATCCAAGACGTTCTGTATGTTGGGCAAGGTATGCCGCGATTTGTGCACTGTCTGGACTGGTTGGTCCGCTAGCAATTAAGACTTTATCAAAACCCGCATATTCATGTGCCCGTGCGTGGTAACGTAGATATTCGAGGTCAATTTTATGGCCAATTCGCGTTCCTTTTGTTTCAGACCATTGGTTAGGGAAAACCATACCTACAAATTCGATGCTCATTATTAAACCTATTTTGTGGATTTTAAATAGATGAGCAAAATAAATGCCAAGCTTTATACCTATATAAATCAAATATAGGAATGGATTATAATTTTTTAGAGTGTTTGGATTTAATCAAAAAGACAACATTGTGTTTGAGAAGCAACATATCATAAAAAAAGAATTGTGTTTATTTTTAATTTATAAGAGAAAATATTTTCAGAATAAAATAGGTGAATTTTGGATTAAATATATTTATTTGTTATTTATTAAAAAACGCACTGAAATGTAATATAGCCTTTTAGAATGCTTATATCATAAGTTTTATGGGGTAATTATGAAGACCTTTTTAGATAATGATTATAAAGTAATTACTTTGCCTGATAATGGTGTTCCTGTAAAACCAATAAGAGCAAAAGCAATTATCTTTTCAGATCAGAACTCCCGTAAATTATTAAATCAAGTTGAAACGATTGCTCCAAGCTCTGCCAGTGTCATCATTCAAGGAGAATCTGGGACAGGTAAAGAGTTAATTGCGCGCGAAATTCATTTGAAAAGTGATCGTAAAAATAAGCCTTTTCTTGCTGTCAATTGTGGTGCTTTGGTCGAGACTCTTGCCGAATCTGAACTGTTTGGCTATGAAGCTGGAGCTTTTACGGGTGCAAACAAAACTCGAGCTGGTATTTTTGAAACAGCCGATGGTGGTACTTTATTTTTAGATGAGGTAGGTGAGTTGCCTCTATCCTTACAAGTTAAGCTGTTAAGGGTGTTGCAAGAAAAAGAAGTCGTACGCGTGGGCGGTCGAAAACCAATTCCAATTAATGTCCGTATTCTATCGGGGACACACGTCGATCTACGTAAAGCTGTAGCAGAAAATAAGTTTCGTCTCGATTTATATTATCGCTTGAACGTGGTTGTGCTTAATATTTTGCCACTGCGTGAACGTAAAGGAGATATTTTACCTCTGGTTGATTTCTTCTTAAGTTCATATTCTCAGAAGCTCATTACGACTAAGCCAAATATTAGTGATAGAGCAAGAAATGCGCTGCTGAACTATAGCTGGCCAGGCAACATTCGTGAGCTAGAAAACAATATTCACTATGCTTTGCTGGTGAGTGGCGGTAAAACAATTGATCTTGAGCATTTAAGATTTTCTGAGGAAACGGTTTCTGCCGTGTTACCAGACAATGATCTTATTCAAGAGTTTGAAAGTATCTTGAAGCGTCTTTTTCAAGAATATGATGGGGAAGCATGGCATATTATTGAAGATAAAATAGTAAATACTGCATTTTCAAGTTGCTGGAATAATCAGGTCAAGACAGCAAAAATGTTAGGCCTATCGCGTAACGTTTTACGTAATCTTCTATCAAGATATAACTTACTACCTAATAAGAATGAAAATGAAATTGCTTAAGGGTTTTATATAGAAAAAACATCCATTTTTTAATGGATGTTTTTTTGCGTTGTGAATTTTGTGACCCATAAACCCAATTCAAATAACAACCACATTGGGACTGCAAGAGCAAGCATGCTAAAAACATCAGGAGGGGTAATAAACATCGCAATAAAAAAGAAGAATACAATGATGTGCTTACGATGTGCTTCTAGCTGTTGAATAGAAATAAGGCCAATAAAAATAAGAATATAAGTTAAAACTGGGATTTGAAATGCCAGACCAAAAGCAAGGAAAAGTTTTAAACAAAAATCTAGATAGCTATTGATATCCGTCATGGGTAACACATTATCAGGCGATGCCAAGACGAAAAATTTTAAAGCGAGAGGCAAAATTAAAGTATAGGCAAACACAATTCCTAAATAAAATAGGAGGTTACTTGAAAGCACAAGTGCTATACCGAATCTTTTTTCTTTTTGATAAAGAGCTGGAGCAACAAATTGCCAAAATTGATACAGAATAAAGGGAATGCTTAATAAAATCGCAAAATAAATATTGAGTTTAAATGGCGCTAAAAATGTACTCATCACATCTGTTGCAATCATGGTGGAATTGCTAGGAAGTAATGAAATTAAAGGATGAGCAAGAAAATGGTAGTTCTTCTGAGCAAGTGGAAGTAATAATAAAAAAATCGCTAAAACAATACCAATGCTATAGATCAGCCGTTTTCTTAATTCTTTTAAATGTTCGCTATATTTCATTTCAGTGAGGCTTTCACTGACAATATGTTCCGTCATGCGGCTTGATCCTCACTGAATTTATTGGCTGTTTTAAAATGAGCTAAAAATGGTGTCTTTAACTCATCTTGTGAGTGGGTATAGATATAGTCATTAATGTGGCGTGCTTTGGTTTTTTGTTCAATAGAAACAGATGTTTGTACATTTTCAATTTCTTGTTGCATAAGAGCGAGTTGTTGTTTGAGCTGCTCTTCATTTTGTTTTATTTTTTGCAGCTCTTCTTGCAAGACTCTCTTAAGTTCGATCAGGTCAAGTTCGTTTTCAATATCATTTTGAATTTTACTAATTTGGTTTTTAACTGCTCTGTATTTGAGGAGGACTGATCTTAACGTGTGAGGAAGTTTTTCAGGTCCTAAAATAATAAGCGCAATAATTGCAAAAGCTAATAACTCTCCAAAGCTGATATTAAACATAATAATAAATCACTCATATTTTATTTTGTTTTTCATTATGAGATTCAACTGGACTAATATCTTTGTATTGTTGGTTTTGCAATAACTTCTGATCATCAGAATTAACTGAATCTTTAAAATCTTTAATTGCACCACCTAAGTCCTTACCTAGATTTTTTAATTTTGAAGTTCCAAATAATAAAACAACAATCACTGCAAACAGTAAAATATGCCAAATAGATAAACCCATTTTCTCTATCCTATATTAATTAAATGTAAAGTATATTAATATCACGACATTATCTGTTTTCTAAATCATATTAATATCGATCAATATTCAAATTAATTATGCTGTGTGATCTAGCATATTAAGTGCCTGATTGCGAAAACCAAATAAAAGTTCACTTTCTTTATGACGAGGATGTGTCAGCGGAACATGAATAATTTCTTTAATTTTTCCTGGTCGGGCTGACATCACAATCACACGGTCTCCGAGATAGACAGCTTCTTCAATATCATGGGTGACTAAAATCATGGTGATTTTTTCGTGTTGCCAGATACGCTGAAGTTCAGCTTGTAAGTGACTCCGTGTTATGGCATCTAAAGCACCAAAAGGTTCATCCAGAAGTAAAATATCGGGTTTATTGACGAGTCCGCGGGCAATTGCAACACGTTGTGCCATGCCACCAGAAAGCTCATGTGGATACGCCTTTTCAAAACCCTTCAACCCGACAATTTCTATGTGTTCATTTACCCTTAAATTTCGCTCTTCACGGGTGAGTGGAGTCTCCTCAAGTGCTAAATGGATGTTTTCAAAAACAGTAAGCCATGGAAGTAATCGGTGCTCTTGAAAGATAAGACCGCGTTTTAAATCTGTACCTTTTATCTGAGTTTGATTTAGTAAAATTTCACCGTCATAGTCTTGATCTAATCCAGCAATGAGGCGCAGTAGTGTTGATTTTCCACAGCCACTACTGCCAACAATCGAGATAAATTCACCTTGTTCAATATTGAGGTTAATACTATCTAAAACGGTCAAAGTATTTTGATCACGTTGAAAAGATTTATTGAGTTTTTTAATAGAAAGTAGTGAGAACGACATATAGATTCCTAACAATATTTTTAAAAAGACAAATTAAGTACGCCATTGCAGCAGGCGTTTTGAAATAAGATGAATACTTGCGGTCATGAAAGCTCCACACAGAGTCACCGTGATCGCGCAAACCAACAGAATATCCATTTCGGCATTAATCTCGGCTTTCATCATTAAGTTGCCGAGTCCCGCACCTGCATTGAATAGCAATTCACTTGCTGTAGTGGTGATCCAAGTAAAGGGCACCGCTAAATTTAGACCAGTTAAAATATGGGGTAGGGCTTGAGGAAGGCGTATTTTTTTAAATTTTCGCCAGAATGAAAATTGATAAATACGTGCGATTTCATCGTATTTTGCATCGTTGTGGCTAAGGCCCTGAAATGTATTAATGACTAATGGAAAAAATGAGGCAAGCGCGATAATAAAGATTTTTGCTTCTTCTCCATTACCAAACCATAAGGCAATTAAAGGTGTTAAACCCAGTAATGGAACTTGTCGAATACTGTTAAACAGTGGAGAAACTAAAGCATTTAAAACTTTTGAATAGGCAAGCAAAGTACCTAAAATTAATCCGCTTATCGAACCTAAGATGAATCCTATTCCAGCTTTTTTAAGACTTCCCCACGTGTTTAGCCACAATTCACCTGTTTCAAGCAATTTAATAAATGCGAAATAAATGTTTTGTAGAGGAACAAATGCATAGGCTTGACTGGCACCTAAGCTTGAGTTGTATTGCCATAAGCCTAATAACAGTAATGGTAGTACTAGGCCTTGTATTAAAATAATTGGCCGTTGCCATGATTGTTTTAAAGTAAATGTACGCTGAGACATTATTTTTCCCTCGAACTAAGCGCAGGCGAGATAAAGCGTTGTTCCACTAAACGTAAAACTTTATCCAAACCGAACCCGACCACGCCTGTGATAAACACACCAACCATCACAACATCTAAGCGCAACATTTGACGTCCTAGCTCCATCATTTGTCCAATACCCGTTCCAGCTGCCAGTAGTTCAACGGCAACTAAAATCAGCCATGCACGACCAAGTGCAATACGTAGTCCACCAATTAACGGCGGGAGTATGGATGGAAGAATAATAAGCCTGAGCCAAGCTCGTGTTTTAAGCTGGTAGATTTGTCCTAATTCAATATATTTTTTGGGAATATTTTTGACTGCATCGGCCGTTGCTAACGCTATTGGAAAAAAACAGGCCTTTATAATCAGTAAAATTTTAAATAATTCACCAATCCCAAAAACTAAAATAAAAATAGGAATAAGGACAAAGATCGGAATTTGATAAAAAACGTTAAATAAAATATAAGTGTAATTACGAAAGAGAGTATTTGCGCCATAGGCAATACCAAAAGCAATTGCACTGATTGCTGCAATAGAAAATCCCAAAAACAGACGAGAAAGACTATCTTTGAGATGCATTTGAAGCTCACCACTTTGTAACAACGCAATGAAAGTATTCCAGACAATTTTAGGCGGCACCAAAATTTGGGTTGGGAAAATCTGTAAAGAACTAATCAAATGCCAAATGAGTAATACTAATAAGGGTGAAATCACAGAGAGCAGCCCATACACCTTTTTAGAAGAAAATTTCTTACGGAGTGGGGTTTTAAATAAAACGTTATTTTGCTCAATAAGTGGCTTTACTAGTATTTTCATTGTCTAGTTTCCCTGCTTATTTGAGGCATGATTTGCCTGTAAATTTTGAATCGCTTGATGGGTAAACTTCGGATTCAACAGTTCATCTGCTTTGATTGGTGTTTGAATAAGCTGATTTTTCACAGCATGATCAATGACTTTTGAATAATGCTGTTTCAAAAAGTCGACTTGATAGTCTGAAGACCAGTCTTGTTGCCATGTGCTTGCCGTGTTCTGGCTTTCACGTTGAATCACACTAAGCGGTTGACCAAACTTGGTTTGACTTTGCTGAAACTCATCTTGATGGTGCGCAATCCAATCCATTGCACGTACTGTCGCATCAGCAAGTAATTGTGTGGTGTCTGGATGTTGCTCAATATAACTTTTGCTACCCCAGAGTTCGGCACGCATTTTCCAGTCTGCTGGCAAAGATTGTGATGACCAAATAATTTTACCTAAATGGCGATCTTGTAAAGTAAGTGCATCACTTAAGGTAAAAAAGGCATCTACACTTTTAGCAGATAAAGCAGCAGCCCCAGCTTGCGGGTTTAAATTCACAATTTGAAAGTCTTTTAAGTTTAGTCCTTTACTTTGTATGAGTTGCCCAAAGTTAATTTCCCACGGACGGCCACGATGTAATGCAATTTTTTTACCTTTTAATTCTTCAATAGATTTAATAGGTGAATTTTCTGGAACAATAAGGTAGACGTTATTACCAATACCTCCGGGTACAACAATTTGTGTTTTAACGCCTGTTGCGTTAAGGACTACAGCAGGAAGATTTCCATAAAAAGCAAAATCGATTTTATTATTTAGAAAACTTTCATTAACCAGAGTTGCTACAGCAGCAGTGGTCACAGGTTCCCATTTCAATTCAATGTGATTTTGCTTTAATGCTTTTAGAAAAATTTGATCTTGTGAAATGAGTTGTGGCACACCAATAAAGTCCAAACTACCCGAAGTGCCATTAGCAACGACAGCAATTCGGAGTTGTTGCTGTTCAGACTGTTTTGGGGTGGTCTCTTCTGTTTTTTGTGCGCCACAAGCAACAAGACCCAAAAAACTAAAACCTAAAACTAGACGTGGAAAAATACGCATATCATCATAAGAATTAAAAAATATATGAGTATTGAGCAAGAACCACGCCAATAAAATTATCTTAAATAAATCAATAAATTATAATTTTTTATAATTATTATTGAGGTTAAATGCCGCCGTTGTGTTGTGATTGGGACACTCTTTAGCGTTTAAGTGTTGAAATATCAACATAGCTTTTAAACTCGATTTTTTAATATTTATATAAAACAGTAGTATAGCTAAAAATTAATTTAAAAAAATAACGGCATGATTCCTGCTCATAAGACTTATAACGAATTAAATATCGTCAAATCTTTAAATTATCGAGATTCATTATGTCAGTTGAGTTTTTATGGAGAATCCCTGTTCATGGGGATGGTCGTCGAGCACATCAATTACACACACGCGGTGAATGGAATCAATTAACCCCAGCAGTTCAATCTCCACAACGTGTTGCACCGCAACATGAAGATCAGTTATTTGCTTACTATGACTATGTCGAGCAAGTGGCGAAAGCAGCCGATATTGTTGGTTTTCATGGCGCACTCATTCCTGCTTTTCCACATACTGAAGAACCATGGGTGTTAGCGTCTGCATTGGCCAGAGAAACTAAAAGACTTCGTTTGCTCATCGCAATTCAACCTTGGTTTATTCATCCTGCTTATGCAAGCCAAATGGCTGCAAGTTTGCAGCGCTTGAGTCAGGGACGAGTAGAGTGGAATGTGATTTCAGGGGGAGGCGGTGCACAACAACGCGCATATGGGGACTTTATTGAACATGATCAACGTTATGCACGAACCAATGAATTTTTAGAATTTGTGAAAGGTTATTCACACCACGCACCTTTCAATTACGATGGAAAGTTTTTCCATGTTGAACAAGGTGGCCTAAAATACCCAATGAATCAATATGACGTTCCACGCTTATGGTTAGCAGGTGCAAGCGATGCGGCTTTACAAGTCGCAGGACGTCATGCAGATATCCACTTAACTTGGGGCGAACCTGTAGACCAACAGAAAAAAGTGATCGAACAGGCTCAAAATTTCTTTGAGCAGAACTCGCCGGAACGCAAAGTTAAATTTGGTATGCGTATTGATATTTTAGCGCGACCAACCCAAGAACAAGCCTTCCAAGAGCTTAAACAAATGTATGAAACCATTGCTGTCGATAGTAATGCTTTTGAACGCAAAGACACTGAATCTGTAGGAGCAAAGCGCCAGCAAGCATTAGCACAAGGCAACCGTTTTGAAGACCTATTTGTGAGTCCGAATGTGTGGGCGGGAATGTCAAATGTACGAGGTGGCCCAAACTGTATTTTAGTGGGGAGTTATGAGCAAGTCGCAGAACGTTTGCAAGAATATATTGATATTGGGGTGGGACATTTTATTTTAGCAAGTAACCCGCATTTAGAAGAAGCATATCGCGTGGCTGAAGAAGTCTTACCCTTAGTAGGATATAAATTAAAATAATAAACTTAGATCCCTTTGCGATATCAAAGGGATCTTGTTGTTTGAACAGCATAACACTGTCTGAAAACCAACATCTTTTGTATCAACCATTTGAAAAATACAAATTAAATTAATAAAAAATAATAACTTAAAGTTTTGGCATGGCTTGTGCAATTTACGACTTAATCTTTTATTTTTAGTTTAAATTTTTATGCGTGATCAAATCTTTAATCCCCATAAGCGGGCTTTGCTCTTTGAGCAATTTGCGACAGTTGCAGCCACAACTGAAATTGCAGATCCGTTTGCACAGCATGATCAAGACGTTATTCAACCTGCTCCAGTGAAGTTGAATAAAGTCTTAATCGCAATTATTGCGGTTGCTTCAGCACATCTTGGAATTTGGTATGTCGCAAAACAATTGCCGACACCAGCTTTAGATATTCATAAACCAGAACCTGTGGTGATTGAAATCGTAAAACCGGTTGAACCACCTAAAGTGATTGAACCCAAAATTCCACCGATTACTGAAAAACCAAAAGTTCCACCTGTGGTGGAAAAACCCAAGCCAATTCCTAAACAAGTTGAACAACCCAAACCTGTCCAAAAAAGTGTGGAGCAACCTAAGCCAGTTGCAAAAGCGGTGGCTGAACCAACTCCACAAAAAGTTGCAGAACCTGTGGTCACAAAAGAAGTAGTCACAGAACCGGTTAAAAAAGTGGCTGAGCCTGTAAAAGCGTCAGATGACAATTTACCTGTGACTGAAGCCAAAGGTTATGCCGGATATCTCAGTAACCCTGCACCTGAATATCCTGAACAAGCTTTAGAACGTGGTTGGGAAGGCTCAGTCATTTTACGGGTCAAAGTATTAGCAAATGGCAGCCCGGATACAGTCAGTGTCAAGCAAAGTAGTGGCAAAAAACTTCTAGACAGTGCTGCCGTAAGAACAGTAAAGCAATGGAAATTTTCACCTGCGCTAAAAGGGAAAACTCCTGTAGAAGGCTGGGTCGATGTTCCAATTCATTATCAATTACCGAAATAAAATTTAAATTAAGAGGATATTTTCATGTCAGATATTAATTCATTGATCCATGACGGCACGATCTGGTTATTAGTTGCTTTCTCAATTGTCACTTGGGTGCTGATTGTGGTTAAAGTGGTCCAGACACAGCGAGCAACAAAACAAAGTAAGCTTTTTGTAGAAGAGTTTTGGAAAGCAAAGAATTTATCAGATGCAGTAACTAAGTCTGAACTGGGTGAAGGCCCAGCAGCACGAGTGGCTAACACAGGTTTTCAGACTTTAATTGAAGCAGATGAAAAGACGCATCAAGACTTACAAAACAGTTGGAGTCGTCAGGACTTATTAGAGCGCCATTTAAGTAAACAAGTTCTAACTGAGCGCCGCCAATTAGAAAAAGGTTCGGCTTTACTGGCTTCTATTGGAAATAACGCCCCATTTATTGGTCTGTTCGGTACAGTATTTGGGATTATTCATGCATTACAAGCAATTGCTCATTCAGGTAATGCAAGCATGGATGTCGTGGCTGGACCAATTGGAGAGGCGCTGGTGGCAACAGGTATTGGTATTGCAGTTGCTGTACCTGCGGTGCTTGCCTATAACTACTTTGTGCGTAAAGTAAAAACAATTGGCGCAGATCTTGATGATTTTGCAACGGACTTCGTGAGTCTAAATCAAAAAGCAGGATTCCAGCTACCAACTGCTAAAAAAGGTACGACTGGTAATACGGCGCTTAAAGATAATTCTGCTAAAGAAGTGAAAGAGAAAGGAGTGTTTGCATAATGGCAATTTCTACCTCTCAAGAAGACGATGTCGTCAGTGAAATTAATATTACGCCGCTAGTCGATGTCATGTTGGTTTTACTCATCGTATTCATTGTGACAGCTCCTTTGTTAACAAATACGGTGAAAGTGAACTTACCAAAAGCGGCTCCAACTCAATCTACAGATCAAAACAAAGCTGTGGTGATTAGTGTAAATCCACAAGGTGAAATATTCCTTGATAAAGATAAGGTGACCCTTGCGAACTTTGAACAAGAAATAAAGTCACGCAAAAGCAGTAATCCTAAATTAGCATTAAATTTAAATGCTGATGAGACTGTACCTTATGGAACTGTTGCAAAATTATTGGCAAGTATTGAACGTGTAGGCGTAGATAAACTCTCTGTGATTACAGTGCCTAAATAATTCCCCCCGTAAAAAAAGCTGCTTCGGCAGCTTTTTTTATATTGTGAGTACAGATGAGTATTAAGCTTTCCAGAGTTTTTCAAAGCGCCATGTCGGAAAAATCGTATGTTCAGGAGCTAATCCACCAATATTTTTAGCTGCCGCATCAATCGTATGGCTAAATCCCCAAATGAGCATTCCACCACGCTCATGTTGAATTTTTTGTGCTTGCGCTAAATGGATTTTGCGTTTGGCTAAATCAGGCTCTGCCAGTGCTTTAAAAAATAACTCACTATATTCAGGGTCTTTAAAGTTCACACGATTCGTTGTAGAAATTGGGGCATCGTTAACAACAGCCGTCGATAAATAGGGTGTGCCGACATTGGTCGCATTACTCGATAACTGCCACTTACTGCGGTCAGGGCCATTAAATGTTGCAAAATCGACTTGTTTAACTCGAATATTCACATTGGCTTGTTTCGCTTGCTCGGCAAAAATTAATGCAGGTTGAGCGCTACTCACTGGGGTAACAAGTTCTACATTCAAACCATCTTTAAAACCTGCTTGGGCTAATAGATTTTTTGCCTCGGCAATATTTTGCTGACGTTGCGGCAGATTGAGAAAGGCTGGGTCTTGCGGCGAATAAAGATCGTTAGCGATTCGACCTTGCCCATTTAAGCCTCGTTGTACTAACTCCTCTCGGTTTGCAATCAAACGAAATGCCTGACGCACTCTAGGGTCATTAAACGGTGCCTGTTGAGTATTAAAGTCAAAACTATTATGAGTATTGGTCGCAGAGCGTATGGTTTGAATGTGTTTTGCTTGCTCCAAAATTTTAATATATTCGGGTGAAATCGCATTTGCTACGTCAATTTGTCCAGCCAATAAAGCATTTAATCGAGAGACCTGATCTTTAAAATCAATCACTTCAAAACTATCTGCATAAGGTTTGTCTGCTTTAAAGTAATTATTAAAACGGGTAAAAACAGAACGCTGCCCCGGAATGAACTCTTTGACTTTATATGGACCAGCTCCGACTGGATTATGAATAGGATCGAAGTCAGTCGGTACAATCCCTCCAAAGTTTACCCAAGTTTCTGGCAATGCAACAAAGCCCGGAATCGTACTAATAAAGGGAATACGAACCGTATATTCATCTAGTTTTTGAATACGATCTCGATCAATCCACTGCACCAGATTGCGAAATGGTGAAGCGAGTTTAGGATCTGTTAGACGTTTCACTGAAAAAATCACATCATCTGCCGTAATGGTTTTACCGTGATGAAACTCTAAGCCTTTGCGTAAACGGATGGTCCATTCACTTGCATTCTGATTAGGTTCGGCAAACTCCGCTAAAGCAAGTCGGGGCAGCATATTTTCATCCCATTCCCATAACTTATTATAAATAGCGAAACCTCGTGTAATACCACTTCCCGATGCTGAAAGATGAGGATCTAGACTGCCTGATTGTTGTCCTCCAATGAGACCCAAGCGTATAACTCCTCCATGCTTAGGCGTTGCTGAGGAGGTAGTTTTTGATTCGGTAGTATTATCTGGAGAGGGGCCACAACCTGATAAACTGCCCATCAAAGAGACGCCACCTAGCACCGTGAGACTTTGTGTTAAAAATTTTCGACGTGATAACTGAAATGTTTGATTTGTCATTATAAATACCTGATTAGATCTTCATCTACTAAGGTATTGCAGAATAAATGCCAATATTTTTACATAATTTTAATATATTTATCAAATACTTATATAGTTATTGTTTTTGATGAGTGTCTCTATTTCAACAGCTTTGTTGAAAAAATAAACATGAATAGAATTGATAAGTAAACAATGATAAATTAAAAATAAATAAATCAAATTGTTAGATTGAATTATTTGGTGATTCAATGGTTGGCATAGGCTTTGCGTAACGCATTGTAAATTTACTTTACTGAGTGTGATATGAGACAGCCTTTTCAATTAAAACCTTTAGTTATTGCGCTTAGCGTATTAGGGGCGACTTTACCGTTATATGTTTTTGCCGAAGAAACGCCACAACAATCAGGTGATTCTGAAAGTGATGTAATTACTTTGTCAGATGTAGTCGTTACTGGAGCAACCAAGAAAACTACCGTTGTTCCCAAACGCAAAGTTACCTCAATTTATGGAACGGATAGCTCTGTATTGGATACCCCGCGTGTAGTATCCCAAGTGTCAGAACAACAATTTAGAGAAGATGTTATTCGTAGTGCGGATGATCTCGTCAAATATGCACCGAGTATTACGCGAGGCGGGGGACAAAATGCTAACTTTGCTCCACAAATTCGCGGACAGAACTCAGAAGTTTTTCAAGATAGCCAACGCATTTACAGTACTCGCCATCCAACCAATCTCAATGCTTATGAAGGAGCCGATATTGTGGCAGGACCTACAGGTGTAATTTTTGCGCCGACTTCAGGTTCTGGCGGATATATTAACTACCTGACCAAAAAGCCTAATTTTAATAAAGCCGAAACCAATATCTCTGGGACTGTAGGTTCTATTTACTCAGGTAAAGGCGCAGAGCCTAATTTCTCTGTCAGTATTGATCATACAGCCCCGATTTCAAAAGAATTAGCATTTCGCGTGAGTGCAACAGCACAAAAAACAGATGACTATTATGACAATGTGAAAAATAACTTTAATGCATTTTATGGGGCACTTGCTTGGCGTCCAAATGATCGTTTAAGGGTAGATTGGAATATCAGTTACGATGATTATTACGATTTTAATGTGACACATGGTTGGAATAGAGCATCACAACAATCGGTTGATAATGGCCTTTATTACAAAGGTAGAGCCACGCCTATTATTCAAAACGGATCGACTTTTTGGTCTCCTGTATTTGAATCTGGTGCGGCAAATTCTAAAGTCATTGGTTGGCAAACTCGTCAGAAGAACGATAAAAACCAATATGTTGCTGTTGGTGGAGTTCAGACCACGCCGTTACCGAACTCAACTGCTGATCAAGCAGGAACGATTAAAGGCTGGGTCTATGATCCATCAATCCCCGGTAATGAATTGGTCAAGCTAGATGATAATGTTTCAGGACGTAGTGAAGATAAAAATAGTGCCAAGCGATTTAGCACTCAATTAAAAGTCATTAAAGATTTAAATGACCATTGGTCTATTGCAAACAGTACGCTCTACCAAAATAACAAAGATTTAGGTGACTCTGTTGGGAGCTTCTTCACAGATTTAGATCATGAGTTAATTGATAACCGACTAGAATTTTTAGGTGACTATGATTTTGAAATAGGTGGCGTAAAAATTAATAATAAAAGTAGTACAGGGGGAACATATCGTCATGAGAAGTTTACGTCTTTAGCTGCAAATAATAGCTTTAATATTAATCCTTATGATTTAACCAATGATCCATCGCAGAAGAATCCTGGTGATTTACTGGGGTTAATTAACAATAGTGGTTCAACAGGAGGTTGGATCGGACAAGCCGGAGTACCACAATATTCTCAATATTTTGGATATTTAAATTTACCGCGCATGTACCCAATTGGAAATGGTTTATATGCTGAAAAAGGTGGCTTTCCACCGAATGGAGGAGGTGCTGTCTATACGGGCTCTGGTTTCTGGGATACGTTGAGTGTGTTCACTCAACAAAACTTTACCTTTAACGATGTATTCGGTATTAATTTAGGCATTAACCATAGTTCTGTAAGAGCAAAACTTGAAAACCCACTTGTTTTAACCCCAACAGATGTCCGCTCATCGAGTGACAAATATAGTCTATTGAGCTATCAACTGAGTACGTTTATTAAGCCTACTGCGAAAAGCACACTCTATTTTACCTATGATAAAAGCACTGCATTAAATACAGGAGTGTTTGGACCTTTCTTGATTTGGGGCGCAGGAAATCAACTCAATCCTTTAGCTTTTGACAGTCAAAGTGAGCTAAAAGAAGTAGGATTTAAATATGAGCCTATTGCTGATCAGTTATTTTTAACCCTAAGCGGATTTGAACAAAAACGAGATTTATCGCCAGATACGAACGGCAATATGGCTCGCTTTGAAATAAAAGGTATTGAGTCATCATTAAGATGGCAATTCCAAAAAAATATAGCGATTGGGGGCAATTTCACTTATTTGGATGCTGAATATAGCTCAATTATACCTGCTGGTTTTTCACCATTTGGCTTTCATGCGGACAATGCTACAGTTTGGGGAGACAATAATGCTTTAAACCAACGTAAAGCCGGACGTTATGATGCAGCAGGAATTCCCAAGTACTCTGCAAGTGCTTATGTAGATTACCAGCATCAGTCTGGTTTTGGGGTCAACCTTTCAGGATGGTGGACAAGCTACTGGTACACCAACTTAAGTCAAACCGTGAAAGTACCGAATAACTATAATCTGGACTTAGGTCTTTATTATCGCCAACCACAGTGGACGGTGGGTCTTAACATTCTTAACCTAACCAATGAACGAAATTTTGTGAATGGTTTGGCAGGAGCGAATAGTGAGTTTTTACAACCAATGCGTCCTCTGACTGTACAAGGCCAATTTAGTTATAAATTTTAAAACCAATCAATCATTTCCAAGAATCTTAAAAAGCCATACGCCTGTATGGCTTTATTATTAATACGGGATATAAAACACGTTAAATTGTGAATGTTGAAATAACAACAATAATACCTTTCAGACTGTCTATCTATCAGCAGCATTGAATCATTTTTATTTTTAAATTTTTACTAAGTATCTGAAATTATTTAAATAAATTAAATGGCATAGAAGTTGCCAATATAAGAATAGATTTATTTAAATGGAGTCACCATGTTTAAGGTTACAAAAATTAGGCAGAGTATTTTAACTGCTATGTGGGGAGTAACGGCGAGTGTTTCGACATTAGCTTTAGCGAACGATGATGCTGCAATTCCTGCTGAGCAACAAGCTCAAGTGGTAAATGCTAAAGATGTAAAAAAATTAGGCGATGTCATCGTTACTGCACAATATCGTGCACAAAACATTCAAAAAGTTCCGACTGCAATTACAGCGGTTTCAGGAAAAGATTTGGCCGCGAAAGGTTCAACATTTATTGGCGATGTTTTAACTTATACACCCAATGCAGCAGCTGAAAACCCAGATGGCGATAGCCGTCCACGTTGGTATATTCGTGGTTTAGGAACTGGCGATGTTGCAGCCTCTACAGTTTTTCCAGTCGGTATTTATGCAGATGGGGTTTATTTAAATGCGCCTGTTGCTGGTGCTGGAGATTTATTCGATTTAGAACGTATTGAGGTTCTACGTGGTCCACAAGGCACGCTTTACGGTAAAAACACTACGGCTGGTGCAGTAAATTACATTTCACGAAAACCTGTTTTTACAGATAAACCAACTGGTTATGGAACAATAGGAATAGGTGACCATAATCTTCGTACTTTTGAAGGCGCCGTGAATGGGGCTATATCAAATAACGTTGCCGTACGAGGAGCATTCTATTCAGAAGACCGCGATGGCTATGCAAAAAATTTAGCCAATGGTGAAAACTACGGGGATGTAGATAAAAAATCATTTCGCTTCCAGATATTAGGAAAAATTAATGATGATTGGAATGCTTTAGTCAATCTACATAGCCAAACTTATAATGGTCTTGGTAATAATGGCTCTTTAAGTATTGGAAAATACTGGGGTGTTTATGAAAGACCACAAGGCCGAGATACAAATTTAGATTTACCTGAAAGTAATAAAATTCAACATGATGGCGCTTCACTCACCTTAACAGGAGATTTAGGCGGCGGTCATACTTTTACATCCATTACTGCGTTTGATAAAACCACTCAAAAATCTATTTCTGATGGTGACTATACGCCTTACGATGTAGCAAGAAGCTATAGCGATAATGAATGGCGCCAATATAGCCAAGAGTTTCGTATTTCTTCTGATGCTGAAAAAAGACTCAGTTGGATTGCGGGTTTTCACTTCTTTAATGAAGATTTAGACTCAACAGGCGTAAGTGCGCGAGTAAATAAAACATTACCGAATGGTGCTCCAGCTCAAACGGCGGGAACACCAGCTTTTAGGGACATTACCTATAATCAGACCACACAAAGTTTTGCCTTGTTTGGTAACAGTACCTATAAATTTACCGATAAATTTAAAGTGACAGGTGGTTTACGTTGGACAAGTGAAGAAAAAGATATTGATCTAGATCTTGTTCAAATTACCTCAGGCGATTACACCAAAGGCAGTTGGTGGCAAAAGGATGGGTATAGCAATGCAGTCTATAACCCAGCGCCGAATGCAAATGGTTCAACCAGTCGTAAAAAGAGATGGAATGAGCTGACTTACGATATTACGCCAGAATATGAAATCACTCCTGATATCAACACATACTTCCGTTTTGCTCGAGGTTTCCGTTCAGGCGGCTTTAACACCGGACTTTCTAGTAGCCTGACGCAACTTGCAGATGTTAACCCTGAATATTTAAATAGCTATGAGCTAGGTTTGAAGTCTAGCTTGTTACAAGGCAATTTAACCGCCAATGCCAATATTTTCTATTATGACTACAAAGATATTCAAACAAATTTATTAGTTGCGACAGAAGGACAAGGTGGTGGGGTAACCTCAGTTCTAGCAAATGGACCTAAAGCAGAAGTAAAAGGTGCCGAATTAGAATTAGATTATTTAGCTACCGATAACTTACGCCTACGTTTCGCAGGCGCTTATTTAGATAGTGAATACACCGACTTTGTTGATAAGAACCCAGTGACCAATGTCGTAAATGCTGACAATACAGGTAACAGCTTGGTTCGTTCTCCAAAATACACCATCGGTTTAGGAGGGGAATATACCTTTAACCTTGATAGTGGAGCACGAGTTATTGTGGGCACAGATGCAAAATATCGTGACCGTGAGTTTTTCTTAGTCAATCGTCAAGATTATTCTGTTGACCCAATCTTGAGTCAAAAAGGATACACCTTATGGAACGCGAACGTTGGATATATCAGCGCAAATAATAAATACCAAGTTAATGCTTACGTTAAAAACTTGCTAGACGAAGAATATCAAGTTCATGGGCGACCAAATGGTCCTGCTGGACAATATGTCTTAACCTATGGAAACCCACGTCAAGTTGGTGTTTCTCTCACTGCAAAATTCTAAGCTTTGCTTTAAGGAGAAAATAATGGGAATTGAATTTTTTACACGGTTACCGCTTCATGGCGAAACAGAATTTTTACCCGGCGACCCACGTAATCGCGGTGATTGGGCCAATATTGAAAATGTTGAAAATACTGGAGCGGTTTCGAACTATGAAGTAGGTGATGACTTTACGTATATTGATTACTTAAGTCAGGTAGCACGGGCAGCAGAAATTAATGGTTTTGCTGGTGCACTCATGGTGAACGCACCAACGGGTGAAGAGCCTTGGACAGTATGTTCATTGCTGGCAAGAGAAACCAAAAAACTTAACTTTGTGACTGCATTTCAGGCTTATCATTTTAGTCCATATAATGCTGTACAAACTGCAGCAACGTATCAGCGTGCAACGGGTAATCGACTGGTTTGGAATATTATTAATGGCGGTTCGGAAGTCATCCAACGTCAAGTAGGCGATGAATTACCTCACGATGAACGTTATGCACGTGCTACAGAATTTCTAGATGTTGTAAAAGGATATTGGAATAATCCTTCATTTCACTATAAAGGGAAGTACTATTCGGCAGAAGGCGGTGGTCTAAAATATCCACTAAATAAAGCAAGTCTTCCCATTATTTGCACAGCAGGTTCTTCGGAAGCTGCTCGTGAGTTTGGAGCAAAACATGCCGACTATTATTTAATGCGAGCTGAAAAACCAGAAGAAATTGCAGCATTGATTGCCGATGTACGTGCTCGTGCAAAAAAGTATGGTCGTGAAAATATAAAATTTGGTCTATCAATCGATACCATTGCTCGCCGTACTGAACAAGAAGCGTTGGCAGAGGCACAGCGCTTTCTCGATGAAGCTGCTGAAAAGCAACGTTTACACGCGGCAGCAGCCCATGCGGGGTTACGCTCAGCACGCGTATTAAGCTTCGAAAAAGAGTATGCCGAAAAAGATGGCAGTAAAAATGTTAGCGACTTTTTTATCCATCCAAATGTTTGGTCAGGATTTGGATATATTGGTGTGCCACCCGGTGTTGCTTTGGTAGGGAGCTACCAACAGATTATTGAGCGTATTGAAGAATACAATAGCATTGGCATAGAGTTATTCTTCCTTGCAGGCTATCCACATCTTGAAGAGTCATACCGTCTTGGTGAACACGTTCTTCCACACTTTAAAAAGCAACGTGCTCGATTACAACCTACGGTAGCTAGCCCAGAGTTTGATATTGCGCTTTAAAGTTTAAATGTTCTTTAAATAAGCCTGATTAGTAAGCTAGTTGGGCTTTTTTAATGTTGTTCCTTATAGGCATTTGATCTTTTATGAAAGGTCTATACAAAAATTCTTATCTTTATCTCTTATTTATAAATATAAATATTTTCTGATCTTTGTACCTGTGTAGACAGTTAAACAAAACATCTCTCTTTACACTCATCCAGAGCATAACACCAAAGATGATCACAACACGTCTCATATTAGATCTGCATGACACGGATAAATGATCATCAGGTATACGTTTAGTTAAACATTCTGAGAAATCTATAACAGCAGAATGTATGGATATATATCGAGATATGAAAGAAATAATTTCGCAAAAAAATTCATCCGGCATTGTCTGGAAAAGTACCAAGAAACCATGGTTCATTTCTGTTGGGTATTTTAACTCGCTTGCGATCTATTGGATTGTACCTCTTTGTTTATTCTTACTGTGGTGGGTAGCGTCAAATGAGCAATGGATGCCTGCCCAAATTTTACCTACCCCCAAAGACACGTGGAATTCTTTCGTTGAAATCGCATCTCAAGATCTATGGTCACAGCTTGCGATCAGTCTTGAGCGCTTTGGTCTTGGCTTATTGTCAGGTGTATTAGGCGGCGTATTTCTAGGTGTTTTATTGGGTTATAGCCGCATTGCAGAACAATACCTTTCTGCAACGTTTTATGCGCTGGTCATTATCCCAACATTGGCTTGGTTACCTTTGCTCATGATCTGGCTCGGCATCGAAAATAGTTTAAAAATCTTCATCATTTTTAAGGCTACGATGGTGCCGATTGCCTTACATACTCAGGCAGGGGTACGTGACATTCAACCCAAGCTCAAAGAAATGGCAGCAATCTTACAGTTTAATCGCCTAACCTTGCTCACAAAACTTGTCCTTCCAGCCACACTTCCATATTTCTTTACTGGTTTAAGACTAGCTGTTGCAGCAGGTTGGACGAGCTTAATTGCTGTTGAGTTGTTGGCTTCATCGGAAGGCATTGGATATTTGATGGTGACAGGTCGTCAGCTATTTCAGCTTGATATTGTCTTTGTCACGATTTTTGTGATCGCATCTGTAGGAATTATTTTCGATTTTATCCTGCATCGAATTGAACGTAAGTTTGTGTTCTGGCCACATGCTGCTTTAAGTGCTCATACTTTTCACAAAAAAAACAGATCCGATGTTTTCAAGTCATGGGTTTTACCTTTGAGTTTAGTGGTGCTTTGGGCAGTGAGCAGTTGGTTTAACTTGATTTCGAGTCAAATTTTGCCTGCACCATGGAAAGTATTAGAGGCACTGTGGTCAGGCATTCAAGATTTCTCACTCACTACTGCTATGTATTACAGCCTTTATCGTGCAATTTTGGGTTTGATTATTGGCGGGCTAATTGGGGCGTCAGTAGGAATTGTGGTGGGTCTATTTAAACCTATTGAAAATCTGTTGGCGCCTACACTCAACACATTACGTCTCATTGCCATTTTTGCTTGGATTCCACTACTGACAGCTTGGTTTGGGCTCGAAGATTTATCAAAAATTGTTTTCATTTCAATAGCGACATTTTTTCCGATGTTTATTGCGACATGGAAAGGCATGTCGAGCATTCCAATGCAGCTTGTTGAAGTATCAAGCACCTTAAGAATGACATTGCTTCAACGCTTAACGCTTTTGATTTTACCAAGCATTGCACCTTCAATGTTTGCTGGGTTTCGATTGGCATTGCTCTATTCGTGGATGGCATCTTTTGGAGCTGAATACTTGATGGGCTCTGGAATTGGCATAGGTAGCTACATGATGGCAGCACAGCAAAACTTTGAAATGGAGCGTGTGATAGCAGCAACCGTTTTGGTCGCTGGTTTAGGGGCGATTCTGGCATGGCTGGGCAAAATAACTGAAAACTACGCAACATCTTGGCGAAAAAATTGAGGTCCGATCATGACAATTACCCTTAATACAAATACTGAAAAACATCACCAATCTTTTCAATCTAATGCTCAAACACGTGTGGCATTTCATCATGTTCATAAGTCTTTTGTCGTCAATCAACAACCTGTCAAAGTCATTCACGACTTTAATCTAGAAATTAAAGAAGGGGAGTTTATTGCAATTGTAGGTAGCAGTGGTTGTGGTAAATCTACGCTCTTACGTCTTTTGGCAGGACTAGATCAAGATTTTGATGGTCGAATTTTAATTGATGGTGCCGATGTAAGCGGGATTGGCGGCGATCGAGCGGTAGTTTTTCAAGAACATCGCTTATTTCCTTGGCTTACCGTTGAGCAAAACATTGAGCTGGGTTTATTAAATGAGGCGTTAACTTCACGTGATAAAGATATTCTGGTCCAGAAAGCAATTGAGCTGATTGGCTTAAATGGCTTTGAAAAGGCCTACCCACACCAACTATCTGGCGGGATGTCTCAACGTGTAGCTATTGCTCGTAGTCTTGTGGTGCAACCACGTATTTTTCTGTTAGACGAACCGTTTGGTGCCTTGGACGCATTAACACGGCATCAAATGCAAAATGAATTGCTACGCATTCAATCCCAACAAAAAATGACCACTGTTTTTATTACGCATGATGTGGAAGAGGCTGTAACTCTGGCAGATCGTGTGGTGATTTTAAAACCCAAACCTGGTCGTGTTGAACAGATTATTCCCGTCAACTTGCCGCGTCCCCGAAATCGTTCAAGTTTTGAATTGCATCAATTAAAAGAACAGATTTTTCGGATTTTGACCGAAGACAAAATTGGTTAATAGGAGTTATTGATGAGTGAATTTAGTCAAGGCTCGATTAGAAAAGCATTTTTATTTGAGCAATTATCCAATCAGGTCACCCAGATAACGACGGTTAATGATCCTTTTAGCCATAACGTAAACGTAGATGCTGGAAATGATCCTGCTGGGCCAAAAAAGAATGCTTTGGCAATTGCGATTGTCGCCGTTGCTGCGGCACATTTGGGAATCTGGTATATCGCCAAACAACTTCCTACACCTCAGCTTGATGTTAAAACACATGACCCTGTGGTGATAGAGATTGTCAAACCGCCTGAACCACCTAAGGTGATTGAACCTAAAATCCCTCCAGTAGTGCAAAAGCCAAAGATACCGCCTGTTAGCCCAAAGCCTGAGCCTGTACAAAAGCAAATAGAAACACCAAAAACAGTACAGAAACACGTTGAGCAGCCTAAACCTGTTGAACAGCATAAGGTAGTAGAGCAACCGCGACCTGTAGCGGAACCCTTAAGTAAAAACGTGGTGGCGGCTCCTGTTCAACAACCCGTTTCAAAACCCGCTGAAGCACCTGCGAAAGCTGCTGATGACAACTTGCCAGTTACAGAAGCAAAAGGCTATGCGGGTTATTTAAGTAATCCAGCGCCTGAATATCCTGAACAGGCTCTCGATAGAGGTTGGGAAGGTTCAGTCATCTTGAGGGTAAAAGTCTTGCCAAATGGCAGTCCTGATAGCGTGACAGTCAAACAGAGCAGTGGCAAAAAAATACTCGATAGTGCAGCGGTGAGAACCGTAAAACAATGGAAATTCTCACCCGCTTTAAAAGGGAAGACACCAGTCGAAGGTTGGGTCGATGTTCCTATTCACTATCAGCTCCCAAAATAATTTTTAACTTAATATTGATCTATAAGGAATTTTAACATGAGTGATATAAACTCCCTGATCCACGATGGGACTATCTGGTTATTGGTTGCTTTTTCAGTTGTGACGTGGGGTTTGATTGTCATTAAACTGGTTCAAACCCAAAAAGCCAACCGCCAAAGTAAAGCCTTTGCAGAAGAATTCTGGAGTGCCAAAAATCTGCAAGATGCGATTCAAAAATCGGAAGCAGGGCAAGGACCAGTGGCACGCATTGCAAATACTGGTTTTAAAACACTTGCCGATGCAGATGACGATACTCATCAAGATTTACAACATAGCTGGAGTCGTCAAGATTTACTCGAGCGTCATTTACGCAAACAAATTTTGTCAGAACGTCGCCAGCTAGAAAAAGGCTCTGCCTTGCTCGCATCAATTGGTAATAATGCACCTTTCATTGGCCTATTTGGTACAGTCTTTGGGATTATCCATGCTTTACAGGCCATTGCACATTCGGGTAATGCCAGTATGGATGTCGTTGCAGGGCCGATTGGTGAAGCGCTAGTTGCAACAGGCATCGGGATTGCAGTGGCTGTTCCAGCAGTACTGGCATATAACTATTTTGTGCGTAAAGTAAAAACTATCGGGGCAGAACTAGATGACTTTGCGACCGATTTTGTCAGCCTAAACCAAAAATCAGGTTTCCAGCTTAAGACAGTCAAGGCAAAAACAACAAATACAAGTATTCCAGCCAGCGATTTAAGCCATAACCACAATAAAGAAAAGGTATATGCATAATGGCCATTTCAACATCAGAACAAGATGATGTCGTCAGCGAGATCAACATTACCCCTCTAGTGGACGTGATGTTGGTTCTGTTGATTGTGTTTATCGTCACGGCGCCCTTACTGACTAATACTGTTAAGGTAAACTTACCCAAGGCTGCACCAACGCAGGTGACAGATCAAACCAAGGCTGTGGTCATTAGTGTTAATCCAAAAGGGGAAATTTATCTGGATAAAGATAAAGTCACTCTTGAACACTTCGAACAGGCCATTCAAACGCGTAAGGCGGCCAATCCTAAACTGGCTCTGAACCTGAATGCAGATGAGACGGTTCCTTATGGTACAGTTGCCAAGTTACTGGCCAGCATAGAACGGGTAGGCGTTGATAAACTATCAGTCATTACATCGCCTAAGTCTTAAGTTCTATCAAAAGAAACAAGACGAAAGAAAATCAAGATCCAAATTTGAGATCTTGATTTTCATATAATTGTTTAATCTAAATTTATATTAAACTTGAATTTCACGATTAGGTTGTATGGTCTATTTTAGAGCTTCAATTTGATGGTGAGATGGCGAATGACAACACTTGTTTATAACGATAAAAGAAGAAATAACTATGATCATTTTTTAGATTTATTAGATCAAACTCATATCAATCGTTATCAAGATTTCAACATTACCTTTGAATATAAAAAACTGGCTGAACAAATGCTGTCAGAATGTGAATTCATGGACGCATGTTCGCTTGAAGAAAAGCAGAAGTTATTTAATGAAATTAAGATAAAGCATCTTTATCAAGGGCAAGTGCTATATTCGAGAAATCAAGACTGTCGTGAACTGATCATTGTTTTAAGTGGTGTACTCAAGTTAGGTTGGAATTCATACGATGGGAAATATCTTATTCATCGCTTTATTCCTACAGGCGCACTATTAAATATTGTCTATCTTATTTCTGAATCTGCCTTAGAACATGAATATGTTGCACATGAAGCAACTGTGATTGCAACCATTCCTGAACATATCTTTAAGCACACCATACAGCACAATTCACACATGCTATATCAGGTTTTAAAATTGGTATGCCAAAGAACACGGCTTTTAGACAATGATATCTATCACACATCTACACAACCTTTAAAGGTACAAATTGCGCGACAGCTCATCTATTTAATTGAATTTTTTTCGACTCAAACTCAAAAAGGTATTGAGGTTTTATTAAAACTCTCACAAGAAAATTTAGCTGAGCTTTTAAAAATATCGAGACAAAGTATCAGAAAGGAAATTCAGTGGTTTGTTGAAGAAGGCATTATAGAAACAAAATACAATCATATCTCCGTAAAAGACATCGACAAATTAAAAGCCTTACTGTACTAAAGAGATTATGACGAATTATGAATAATTTTTCATAAATGCAGAAATGCTATGTAATTTTTGTTGCAGAATTTAAAGGGGGTAATTTCTAAACTCATATCATCAATGACGAGAACGATGATATGGCAGATTTATTAATAAGAAAACCAGTGAGTGAGTTAATCGATGTGATCCCTTTAGCAGGTCGTATCGGTGCGCAAATTAATGGTGTTGAATTATCTTCAAACCTTAACCCTGAGGTCTTGGATCAAATTAGGCAATCATTGCTTGAACATAAAGTTATTTTTTTCCGTAATCAGGAACATTTAACCGATCAAGAACAGGAAAAATTTGCCGAATTACTTGGGCAACCTATTTCACATCCTACTGTTCCAGTGGCAGAGGGTTCGACTTATATATTTGAACTTGATTCCCGTCATGACGGTCGTGCAGACGTTTGGCATACCGATGTCACCTTTGTATCAAATTATCCAAAAATCAGCATTCTAAGAGCGGTAACTACGCCCAATCGAGGGGGAGATACCACATGGGCAAATACAGAAGCTGCCTATGATGAATTACCAGAGCCGCTAAAGCTCCTTGCCAATCAGCTCCGTGCGATTCACACCAATGATTTTGATTATGGTGGTTTTCGACCTTCTGCAAGTGATGAAGTCGTAAAACGCCATCAAAAAATCTTTGCTTCAACAGTCTACGAGGCAGAACACCCATTGGTCAGAGTACACCCTGAAACAGGTAAACGAACCTTAATTTTAGGCCAATTTTTTAAACGTTTTGTAGGTCTGACTGCTAAAGAGTCCAACAAGCTGTTTGAAATTTTTCAAGATCGTATTACCAAACCAGAAAACACGATTCGCTGGACGTGGAAGGATGGAGATGTCGCTATTTGGGACAACCGTGCCACTCAGCATTTAGCCGTCAATGATTATGGTAATGCCTTGCGTATTATGCGACGCGTTACGTTGGCAGGCGATGTTCCTGTTGATATCGATGGCAAAGCGAGTAAGCAAATTAAGCCATCTACGTCTTAAGCGTCTAAGCAATACGACGCTGATTTATCAATAAAAATGTGGAAGATATAATGAAACCATCAATTTTTAAAAAATTGATCTTGCTGAGCTTATTGGCTTTTGGACATGCCAGTTATGCTGAAAGCCTTAAAACAATCCGAATTGGTTCTCCCGATTTGACTGCTGGTCAAAAACACGCAGGTGGTGGAGTTGTTGATGTGCTTTACAACAAAAAATGGCTTGAGCAAGAACTTGCAAAAAACAATGTCAAAGTGGAATGGCATTTCTTTAAAGGTGCTGGGCCAGCCATTAATGAAGCTTTGGCCAACAATCAACTGGATTTCGCCTTTTTAGGGGATTTACCTCCAATCATTGGTAAAGCCAATGGATTAGATACCCAATTACTTGTTCCAACAGCGCGCGGCATCACCAATTATCTAGCAGTAAGATCTGATCTTCCGATCAAAAACTTTGCTGAATTAAAAGGAAAACGCGTTGGTTTGTTAAGAGGAACAGCAGATGAATTGTCATTTGTGAGTGCATTGAACAGCCAAGGTTTAAAGCTCAGCGATGTGCGAGTGGTCAATTTAGACTTTAACGCCGTCAACGCCGCTTTGGCCGCAAAAAAAATTGATGCGTCATGGGGACCTTCTCGATTTTTTGCGTTACGTGACAAACACATCGTTAACTTGCCTATCAGTAGTCGTCAGTTAAATGGTGCAGGATCTACTCAAGGTGTGTTTTTAGGTCGTCAATCGTTTATTCGACAACATCCAAATGAAACACAACAGGTGGTGACTCAGGTTGTAAAAGGGCTTAATTGGCTCTCAAATGAGCAAAATCGCGTACCTCAAGTCGCACTCTTTTTTACCCAATCTGGTTATCCGGCATCTATCTATGCTCAGGAACTCAATGGTGTAAATCTGAAGTTTTTATATTCACCGCTATTTGATGGCTATTACACCCAACAATTGCAGCAAAAAATCACTTTGGCTACGCAACAAGGGTTGATACGCAAAAATATTGACGTCAAAAGCTGGATTAATCCGTCATTTGTAAATCAAGCACTTGAACAATCAAATTTAAAGACTTACTGGAAGCCAACTCAGCAGTACGAATATTTGAAATCAGTGAAATAAGCATCGTCTTTTAAAACTTAATTATGGGGTAAATAATGTCGATACATTCGAGAAATGTAGGGCGTGATCCGTTCACGTCAGTAACTAAACAAAAAATTTTAAATTTAAGTCTGCTTTCGCTGAGTATCTTGTCAGTTTGGGGACAAGCTCATGCAGAAACAGTCTCAAGCACCGCACGTTCTTCAGAGGATGTGGCTCAATTAGAGATCGTTGTTGTGACAGCAACACGCCGTGAAGAATCACTCCAAAAAGTACCCGTTGCCGTTTCAGTCATTAGTGGAAAAGAACTCGATAAGCAACAGCAAAACTCACTTGAAACACTGGTAACACAAGTACCGAGTGTTAACTTTCGGGCAGGAGCTTCCAATAAAGATACTTCTTTATTTGTTCGCGGTATTGGAACTGTTACCACTTCACCGGGTGTTGAACCTTCTGTTTCAACAGTTATAGATGGTGTTGTGTACAGCCGACCGGGGCAAGCAACACTTGATTTGTTAGATGTAGATCGTATTGAAGTCCTACGTGGTCCCCAAGGAACACTTTTTGGTAAAAATGCATCGGCAGGTGTAGTCAATATTGTGACCAAAAATCCAACCAGTGAAACCTCTGGTTATATCGATGCCTATGCCACTAACGATGGTGAACAACGAATTAAACTAGGAGCATCTGGTACATTAATTCCTGAAAAATTAACTGCCAATGTCTCGGCGCTATTAGGTAATTTTGATGGCAATGTAGACAACCTTACAACCAATCAAGATGTTAATGGCTATAAAAATTATGGTTTTAGAACCAAATTTGAATATACGCCCACCGATAGTTTAGTGTTGGGCTTTACTGCCGATTATCTGCATAAAAAAGGGAGTGCCCCGACAGGCATTGTGGTTAAAAATACCGATGCCAACTATGCAGCAGCATTATCGCCTGTTGTCGCATCTCCAACCAATCGAAGTACGGTTGAAAATACTCAAGCCTCGACTGATGATACCAATCAGGGTGTAGCACTTACCGCAGACTGGACATTAACCAATCATCAATTATCATCTATTACAGCCTTTCGCCAATGGAAAAACACACAGATTGGTGACAGTGATCAACTTGCTGCTCCGACACCAAATTTTGCCGGAATTGCCGATTTAGGTCATGTTAACAGTAAGCAATTTTCTCAAGAAATTAGAATTAAACCGCTCGATCATGGTTTTTTTGATTATGTCGCGGGTCTATATTTTTCTAAAAACAAAAACGATGAGACTTATCAACGTGAATCAACTTGGTACAACAATGCTTCTAATGCTTATGTCGTAGATTTTGGTAAGGCAATCTATAATACAGACAGCACCAACTATGCTGCATTTGGTGAAGGTACCTTTCATTTCACAAATCGGTTGAGATGGATTGCTGGTTTACGCGTTACTCGAGATGAGTTGTCTTATGATCACAGCCGAGTTTCGACTGTTCCAAGCAGTGTAGGTGTCCGAAATGCCATTCGTTCTTCATTTAGCAGTGATGGATCGACCAGTGAAACTGGAGTTTCAGGCCGCATTGGACCTCAATATGACTTTACACCGAATATATTGGGCTATTTTACCTATTCGAGAGGTTATAAAGGTCCTGCATATAACGTTTATTTTAATATGCAGCAAAATGATACGCCTGTCATTGATCCTGAAACAGCTAACTCTTACGAACTTGGTCTCAAATCTCAATGGTTAAATAATCGTCTGCGTGTCAATGTGGCGTTATTTAATACGGATTATGATAACTATCAGGCAAATTTTAGAACCCTCGATCCAAATGGTTTCCCGATAACCCGCTTGGTGAATGCAGGAAGTGTCTCAACCTATGGGGCTGAAATTGATTCGGTATATAAAATTAATCCAAATTGGGCACTAAACTTTTCAGGTGCCTATACACATGCACGAATTGATGACTTCAAATGTCCAGCTGCCGATACCTCTTGCCCAAATGTAAATGGTAAGCCACTGCCATTTTCTCCGGATTGGAAATTTAATACCCAGCTCGATCGCTATTTTACTCTGGCAAATAACAAGCAAATTGAACTTTCAACCCAATATGCATGGCAGAGCAAAGTACAGTTCAGTCTCGACCAAAACCAAAACACCATTCAGGGTGCATATGGGCTTTTGAACGCGAGTATCGCTTTAGCTGATACTGCTTCTGACTGGCGATTGGCATTGAATGTACGAAATATAACGGATAAATCATATGCGACCTTACTGAGCACAAATGGTAGCCGTATTACTCGTCAAGTCCCTAGAGATGATGAACGCTATTTTGGCATTTCATTCCGTAAAAATTTCTAAAAAGTATGTCTAGTACGCCTCGTTTTTTTCGAGGTGTACACCCATCCATTGGACTGATTAAAATGAGTAATCCTTCGTCTACACGAAAGCTTCACCTTAATTTATTTTTAGACGGTTATGGCCATCATTTGGCCAGTTGGAGACATCCAGCGAGTCAATTAAACCTAAGCCCCTATGAACGCTACTTAAGTGCAGCAAAAATAGCTGAAGAGGGGAAATTTGATGCCATTTTTTTTGCCGATAGTTTAGCTGTTGATCCAGCAACTGCGACATCAGGCAAAATTCGCGGTAGCGAGATTGAACCTCTCACATTACTTTCAGCAATCGCGACACAAACCCGTCATATTGGACTCATTGGAACAGCCACGACAACCTACAATGAGCCATATCATCTCGCAAGAAAGTTTGCTTCTTTAGACCAGATTTCTGCTGGACGTGCAGGCTGGAACCTCGTCACCACCGATTTTGCACTTGAAGCGAAAAATTTCAGCACAAAGGAACATGTCAAACATCAAGACCGCTATGCACGTGCTGAAGAATTTCATGATGTCGTAAAAGGACTTTGGAATAGTTGGGATGAAGATGCAGCTATTCACGATAAAGCCAGAGGTATTTTCTTTAATCCAGATAAGGTACATACGCTCAATCATTGCGGTGATATTTTTCAGGTAAAAGGTCCACTCAATATTAGCCCAAGCCCACAGTCTCACCCTGTGGTGGTTCAGGCAGGCAGTTCAGAACGAGGTAAAAATCTAGCAGCTCGTACAGCAGATGTCATTTTTACTGCCCAATCCAACTTGGCAGCTGCACAGCAGTTTTATAGTGATGTAAAGCAACGTCTTGAAGACTTTGATCGTCAAGAGCATGAGTTGGTAGTGATGCCCGGTGTATATGTGCTTGTTGCACATTCGCATGAAGATGCTAAGAAGCAGCAACAGCTTTTAGATGAACTCGTTGATGATGACATTGGCCTTGGGCTTTTAGGCAGAATGTTGGGTAATTTTGACTTAAGCGATGTTGATGTGAATCAGCCTTTAGCTTCCTTAGATTTATCTGAAACCCAAACGGGGCAGCAAAGTCGCCAGCAATTAATTCAGGCACTCGGGCAAGAGCAGGATCTAACCATTAAACAGCTCTACCAACGTATTGCATCGGGACGAGGGCATTTTTGTTTGGTTGGTACGCCAGAATATATCGCCGATCAACTCGAGGAGTGGTTCGTTAGTGGTGCAGCAGATGGATTTAACGTTATGCCGGCCGTCATATCAAACGGCATTAGAGACTTTGTCGATCTGGTTATTCCCATCCTTCAACAGCGCAATTTATTCCGCAAAGAATATGAAGGGCAAACATTAAGACAAAACCTCGGCCTCTTGGCTGCTGCCGATTAAAAGGACAAAGCATGTATCTCGCAAATTCAGAAAGATATCAATCATTTCAATATCGAAAAATTAAAAATAGTGGGTTGGTATTACCACCATTATCACTTGGTTGCTGGCATAACTTTGGAGATGACACTCCAATTCAGCAACAAAAATCGGTACTTTATACGGCGTTTGATCATGGGATTAATCATTTCGATCTAGCCAATAATTATGGAACACCCTATGGAAGTGCAGAGAAAAATATTGGGCACTTTTTAAAAACCGACTTCAAGCCATATCGAGATGAACTTATTATTTCGACAAAGGCAGGCTGGGACATGTGGCCTGGACCTTATGGACAAGGTGGTAGCAGCCGAAAATACCTGATGGCTAGTCTTGATCAAAGTTTACTGCGACTGGGGCTTGATTATGTCGATATTTTTTATTCACATCGTTATGACTCAGAAACACCTCTTGAAGAAACAGCCAAGACACTTGCCGATATTGTGGAGCAAGGTAAAGCTCTCTATGTGGGGATTTCTTCTGGATATACACCAGAGTTAACTTTACAGTTGATAGAATTGCTTCAGACCTATCATGTTCCACTTACTTTGCATCAACCGATTTACAATTTTTTTGAACGCCAGATTGAGCAAGGTTTAACGGAGACTGCTAAACAAGAGGGTTTTGGTGTAATTACGTTCTCACCACTGGCTCAAGGTCTATTGGCTGGACGATATCTTAATGGTGTACCTGAAGATTCACGTATCGGACGTGGTAGTCGTTATTTACAGTCAGAGCACCTCGTTGCATTGAAACTACAGCAAATACAGCAGTTAAATGAAATAGCAAAGCGTCGAGACCAAACATTGGCTCAATTTTCACTGTCGTGGGTTTTACGTGATGAACGGATTACATCGACCATCATCGGTGCTAGTCGACCAGAGCAGATCATCGAAAACTTAAAAGCATTGCAAAATACGGCGTTTAGTGCAGATGAGCTGAATCAGATTGACACTATTCTAAATACGCCATAACTCTATACAAAATTTGCAGCATGGCTTTCAAGGAGCCAATGCTGCAATGATTGAGCATTTTATTTGTTAAAAGCTAAGTTTCACTGTTGCACCAATGGTACGAGGCTGACCTAAACTCGCGAGAACAATACCATTAGAAGAGTTCCATGTATTAGTAACATAGGTTTCATTAGTCAGGTTTTTTACCCATAGCGCAACATCTAGTTCATTTTCACCAATACGATGTCGTGCACCTAGACTCGCATTTGTTAATCCATATGCTTTGATAACACTGTACGGGTTATTATCTAAAGAACCATATGACCAATCTCGCCAAGCATAACTTCCTGAAACATAGGGTTGCCAGTTATTATGCTCAGCTAAGTCATAACGGAAGTTGAAATTTGCAATCCATTTCGGTACGCCATATACACGCTCTCCAGACAGATCTTGTGTATTTACGCCTGTTGGAATGCTGATATTGGATGGAGCAGGAGCATTTTTGTATTCTGTATAGGTGGTATCGTTAAGCGAACCATTAAAATTAAGTGTAAGACGACGAATAGGTTGATAGGTTGCATCGAGTTCAATCCCTCGGCTGCGTACTTTACCCGCATTTGCCAATACACTCACGACAGAGTTACCGACTTGCTCATAGCTTGTGGTTTGATAGTCAGAAACATCAATCCAGAATATATTGCTATTGAGCTGTAAGGTATTATTAAGAAAATTTTGTTTTAATCCAATTTCATAGTTATCTGCTTTTTCAGGATCAACCTTTAACGAGTTAGCACCCGCTGCTGGTGCAGAACCAATGCTCAGGTTAAAGCCACCTGATTTCTCGCCGTGTGAATACGTTGCATAGGCCAGTGTGCTCGGATTTAAACGATAGCTGCCAGTCAGTAAGCCAGAGTAACTTAATCCATGTTGCTTCAGTTCACCCGAGTCGTATGCGCCAAGCTGGGCATTTAGTAAATTACGCTCTGCCACACTTAAACCTGAAACTGGGGTACCGCCAATAGGGTCGGTTCTATAGATACTGGCAGATTTATCTTCATAGGTGACTCGTGCACCTGTGGTGATGTCTAACTTCGGTGTCGCATGCCATGTACTTTGACCAAATAATGCTGAGCTTTTTGTCTCAGTTGTTCCATATGAATACGAATCTCGATTATTCAAAATATTCGATTGACCATTTGCTATTAAGGTTCTTACGCTCGGTACGTTATAAAGATAAAATGCGTCAGCCGTATCTCCATATAAAGAGAAAGTCGTATTGTCTAACTGTTGCTGAAAGTAATATAGACCAGTTACCCAATCCACTTTTTGGTTTCCAGCAGAGGTTAGGCGTAATTCTTGAGAATACTGTTTATCTCGAACCGAAACACCGGCATTCGTCAATGCATTTGAGCTAATAAAATCACTGTTGGTAGGGGTGAAGTTCCAAAAGCGGTATGCACTGATCGACGTAATTTTTTTTCCGCTATCTAGCGACCAATTGGCTTCTGCCGATCCACCACCTTGCTCAACAGACATATGTTGTGGGGCATCTGAATGAATTTGTTTATCTTTCCAGTTGGTATAAAGATTTTTAGCACCTGACTGTGTGGCATTTTCTAAGTAACGATTGTAGTTATTGCCATATACGGTACTGTTAAACGTTGGCCCAGCGTAGTACACCACCATCGCGCCTTGATCATCATCTTGTTTGTTGTAATCTGCAATTAGACGTAAATTAAAATTCTCTTGCGGCTTCCAGAGAATTTGACCACGTACACCTTCGCGATCTGTATTGTTATAATCTTTACCATTATAGGTATTATCAATAAAACCATCCTGAGTCGTTTTATAAAAAGAGAGTCGACCTGCTACATTTTCGGATAGAGCATCTGAAAACGTTCCTTTAGCCTGCAAATAATTGCGTGACCCAAAAGAAATTTCAGCAGAATGGTCTGGGTCGAAGGTAGGCTGTTTTGAGCTAATATTTAATAAGCCCGCCGTGGTGTTTTTACCAAATAATGTCCCTTGTGGCCCGCGTAATAATTCGAGTTGAGCAATATCTAATAAATCAAATACAGCCATGCCGGGACGACCTAAGTAAACATTGTCCAGATAGACCCCAACACTAGCTTCCAAACCATCACTGGCTGGGTTATTACCCAAACCCCGAACGGCTACACTAGATTGACGAGGGTTTAAGAAAGCAACGTTAAGGCTGGGTAGGGCTTGTTGTAGATCTTCAAGTTTACTGAGTTTTTGTGTTTCCAGTGTTTTGGCACTTAAAATACTAATGGGTGTTGGAACATTTTGCGCTTTTTCTTCACGTCTTCGTGTCGTCACAATAACATCTGCAAGCTGAATGACATCATCTGCTTTACTGTTTGACTGTGAATTTGACGTACTGGCTTCCGTTACTGCTGTACCTGAAGTAGTGGAAGTGTCCTCGGCATAAACAATAGATGAATATCCTGCACACCCTATAAGTGAAATAAACAAACTTTGCGTGATTTTATTTAAAACTAATCTTTTTCTCTTGAAATGAAAGGTGTGCTTTTGAACTGACATTAATGACTCCATTTGTGTTTTCTTTGTGATGATTTTAATTTTTATGTAATTGAACACTGTCATTATCAGTACAAACTTAAGTTTATATTTTGATGATCTTATCTTTATATTTAATAGTAATTTTTTAAACATAGCCTTTTAAAATATTGTTCAGGCGGCAAATGTAAAAGCCAGCATTAGGTGCTGGCTTAGTTCAATCTAAAGACTAATCTCTTCGGTATTTTTATGCTTCAAATGGTTCTAGCTGATCATTCTGTAATAATCTTCGTTGTTGCACATTTTCAATCACACCATTTTCTTTGACATAAGTTGCCCATTCTTTGAGTAATTCATCGAGCTTTTCTGGATATTGTTTTGCTAAATCCTGAGTTTCGCCTTTATCATCTTTAAGGTTATATAGCTGCCAGCGATTTGGACCATTTGGGGCAGGGATGAAAAGCGCTTTCCATTCTCCTTTGCGCAGAGCCTTTTGACCAAATAACTCCCAGCCTGTGACATGATCTTCACTGTGAATGTGATCTTGTTGTACTTGTAAATACGGCAAGATAGAACGACCACGGAGTGGTACCAATTGACGACCTTTATATACCTGACCAGGATGCTGAATATTTAAATAATCTAATAGGGTTGGTAGTAAATCCATGACCGTCAAAAATTCGTGACTGATCTGATTTTGGCGTTTAAACCCTGCGTAGTGAATGAAAGAAACTGTTCTAATTCCACCTTCGCTAGTATGGGCTTTATATAAGCGAGCAGGAGCAGTAGCTGCTTGTGCCCAATGTTCTCCGTACCAAACATATGAATTTGCTCGTCCAATATTATCAATACTGTTGTCGTAATATTGCTCGATAATTTCATTAAGTTGGCCCCCAAAGACGGGTAGAGCTTCAAGTTGAGCACCTTCTGCACCATTGTCTGATAGGAAAATAACAATGGTATTGTCTAATTCCCCTCGATCTTTGAGGTATTCCACTACACGACCAACGTTTTGATCCATACGATCTACCATGGCCGCATAGACTTCCATAATTCTTGAAGACTTATCACGTTGCTCTTGAGTAAGGTTTTCCCAGAATGGAGTTCTAGCGAGGACAGGGTGAATCGTTGTTTCTGCATCTACCAATTGAAGTTGCTTGAGTTTCTCAAGGCGCTGTTCACGCAATTTAACGGGGCCATCCGCATAACGTCCTTTATATCGATCGATATCTTCCTGAGGTGCCTGTAAGGGCCAGTGCGGTGCAGAGAAAGGTAAGTATGCAAAAAAAGGACGTCCTTGGCGTGCTTCATCATCTTGTAAAAAGTCTAGAAGGCGAGTGGTAAAATAATCTGATGAATAAAACCCTTGGGGTAGTTCTTCCGAAAACTCATCATCTTCTGCATAGAGTCCTTTTGTTGACTTAAGTAAGCGTGGAATTTGGTCTTCTGGAATATCCGCTTCAAATAGATAATGATTGGCTGCACCAGGTAATAGTGCAAAAGAACGCTCAAACCCTTTTTTAATTGGAAAATATTCTGGTTTTAGTCCCAAATGCCATTTTCCAGACATAAGGGTGTAGTAACCCGCATCTTTTAATAATTCTGGTAATGCAGCAACTTTGTTATTTAGTACACCTTCGTAGCCTTCTTTACCTTCAAGTTCTGGGGTAAGGGCCTCTGCCATGGTTCCTAAACCAGCTAAATGATGGTCAGTACCTGAAAGTAACATCGCACGAGTGGGGGAGCAGGTTGATGCCGTATGAAAATTAGTAAGTCTTAAGCCGTTTAATGCTAATTCATTCAAATGAGGTGTATTGATTTCTCCGCCAAAAGCACCTAAATCTGAAAAGCCTAAATCATCTGCCACAATCAATAAAATATTAGGTTGGTTTTTGATATTTACATCTGTCATGTTTTATCCAACAAAGCGACTAAAATGCTTAGTGTAAATATGACAAATTTTTATTCTGTTTCTATTCTGACAGTTATCTCATAATAAAATCATATCATTATGACAAAAGCAGATATATCAAAGAAACTTAGTGGTACTGTTGAACTGATGAGTCTGTGCAATATCGCTTAGCTTTTCAAAATCCAAAATAAAGATTTGATTGTATTTAACCTCAATAATGTTTTGGTTCGAAAGCGCTGCTAGTTCTTTATTAATGCTTTGTCTTGAAGTCTGCAAAAGCTCTGCCAGATTTTCCTGACTCAATTTGAGATTCAGTAAAATTTTATCTTTGTCCTGATAGGAATGATAATCCACTAGAAAAACTAGTTTTTTAGCGAGACGAGTTTGCAATGTTTCAGTTGAATAAATGAAATTTTGTTCACGATTTAGTTGTGTTCTTACACAGATTAATTTCAACACCATGAATAAAGCATCTGCATTATTTCTGATGACATCCATAAACAATTGGCCAGGAAGGTTGGCAATGACCGTTCTACCTTGTGCAATATGGTCGTGAAGGAGGGGTTGACCCGTTACGATCGGAACAATATTGATTAATGTACCTGAGGGCACAAAAATATCGGTGTGGTATTTGCCTTGAGATGTGCTCCAGCCAAGTTTAAGCGCGCCTTCAAGCAAAATATTGATATCAGTACACGGATCATTTTGATTGTATATCGTTTGATTATGATAATACTTTCTTATTTTTAAATGCTGAATAAGCGTAGATTTCTCTGTATTAGATAAAGATTGAATAACCTGATAATTTTCTAAAATACGAATACTTTTATGAATAAATTCATTGGTTATAATTTGATGATCCGAAGATTGTCCGCCGTCAAAATCATTCTGATATTTTGAGATAGGATTCCTAAACTCGATAATTGAGGATGCTTTCATGATAAATCAGAGATATAAACTAAGATTTTAAACAGCTTATCAGAGTTAAAATTTATTCAAATTTCAAAAAAATATAATTTCATATTTAATTTTCATATGTGGGTGTTATTAATTATTTAAATATCAAAATAATTTTTTACGTGATGGATTGTCTCTGAAATAACAGAATAAGCCGCAGTTTCTGATAAAAATTCAGTCATATATTATGACAGGAAATTAATATGACTACATTTATTCAGAAACCAGCACAACAATTACAAGTTAAAAAATTAACTGGTCGAATTGGGGCTGAAATATCAGGCATTCATTTAAGCTCTGCGCTTGATTCATCTACAGTTCAGTTTATACACGATGCGCTACTAGAGCATAAAGTACTGTTCTTTCGTGGCCAGCAACATTTGGGGGACACAGAACAAGAAAAATTTGCAGAATTGTTTGGTTCACCCGTTAAACACCCAACAGTACCAGCGGTGGATGGCACAGATTTTATTTTTGAACTTGACTCACAAAAAGGTGCACGAGCCAATTCTTGGCATACTGATGTAACTTTTGTGGATGCCTATCCTAAAATTAGTATCTTGAGAAGCCTAATCATCCCTGAAACAGGTGGCGATACAACTTGGGCAAATACTGAAACTGCTTATGAAGATCTTCCTGAGCTTTTACAGCAATTTGCTGAGCAGTTGGTAGCTGTACACTCTAATGAATATGATTATGGTGGACCAAAACAAAATGTCGAGCCTGAACAACTCGAAAGACTGAAGAAAATTTTTGTATCTACCAAGTATGAGACAGAGCATCCAGTAGTCGTATTACATCCAGAAACGGGCAAGAAAAGCCTCTTACTTGGACATTTTTTCAAAAGACTTGTGGGATTCAGTCAAAGTGATTCACAGCTTTTATTTAATATTTTACAAGAAAAAGTAACACGACCAGAAAATACAGTGCGTTGGCAATGGCAGGAAGGAGATGTGGTGATTTGGGATAATCGCTCTACACAGCACTATGCAGTTAACGATTATGGCGATCAACATCGCGTTGTACGCCGAATTACGCTTGCAGGTGAAATAACGACTGGTGTGCATGGCTTAAAAGGTAAAACCACATTGCCCAAAGATTTATCAGCAGAACAACTCGAAAAAGCCAAGCTTCACGCCGTTTTAAATGCCAACTAAAGACTATTTTAAACATGCGAAGCGTCACTGTCGTTAAGCAGTGACGTTGTATATGTTGTTGAGAAAAACGATATGGCCACACTATCAAAACGTAATCAATTTATCTGGATTATTCCTGCGCTTATTTTTATTGCTTTGCTACTGTTTATTTTCAAACCATCTTCATCAGCACCATCAAAAACAACAAATCAGACTGAAAACATTGTAAAAATTAGAATTGCTGTACCTGATCTAAGCAGTAGTGAAAGACACAGTAGCGGCACACCATTAGTTGATTATATATATTTAAATCAGTTACTTGAAAAAGAATTCGCAAAGAAAAATATTCAGGTTGAATGGCAATTTTTTAAAGGTGCAGGGCCTGTAATCAATGAAGCCTTGGCTAATAAACAATTAGATTTTGCTTTTTTAGGTGACTTAGCCGCCATTATTGGTAAATCGAATCAAATCGATACCACATTACTGGTAGCAACTGGTCGGCACATAGATGCTTATTTGGGTGTTTTGCCAAATAAAGGATATACCAGTCTCGAACAGTTAAAAGGCAAACGAATAGCAATTTTTCAAGGAACTGCTATGCAATTGTCGTTTGATCAATATATCGAGCGATATGGCTTTACTGAAAAAGATTTCCGCATTATTAATTTAGATCCTGCTGCGGCCAATGCAGCACTTGCAGCGAAGCAAATTGATGCTAGCTGGGGTTTAATGCCAATTCTAGCGCTCAAACAACAGAAAATTGTAGAGGTTCCTCTGAGTACTGGGCAGAGACAGGATGGAGCTGGCACAATTCAATCAGGTTTGGTGGGTCGTAGTGAATTTATTAAACAACATCCTGAAATTGTCCAAACATTGGTCAATACAGTTTTACAATCAGCACATTGGGTTTCACAGCCTGAAAACCGCGATAATGCTATTCAACTTGTCACTAAAAATGCAGGATTACCAACAGAACTCTATGCATTGAGTCTACAAGACAAAGCCTTAAAAACAGTTTTTTCACCACTTTTGGATGAATATTATCTAGGGCATCTACAAGAAGGTGTACAGACTGCATTAAAGGCCAAACTGATAAAACGCGATGTTGATGTAAAACAATGGCAAAATGCTGAGTTTGTCGAACGAGGGATTCAACAGTTGAATTACGTCAATTATTGGAACTCATCAAAATAAAATGATTAAATTAATTTAGCTGTGCCAAAAGACCTTAACAAAGGTCTTTTTTTATAAATTGCATAATGTGCCTCTAAAATAATTAATGTTTCTTTGTAGAGGCAACAAGTATAGCTAAACGTACAGCAACAAAATCAAGGACTTAATAATGAATTATATAACTGTTCGTATAATGTATATTATGTTAAATAGAAGATTTGGAAACCTACCATATATAAGGCTCTGGCTACTCTGCATTGTTACTACGCCGTTTATACTTCACTACACTGAATTATTAAAAGCTTGCGCAACTGTATCTGTTGCTCAAGCAACTTATTAGGCCTTAGCACGCTTAGCGACTTAAACTGACTAACCCTATTTCTAATCTTAGCCAGAATAATTTTCTAGGCAGCTTTTTATAAAATGTCATTACATTTTTAATTTGCCCTAGTTAGAACGCGTAAGCCACTTACCGCTTTATCACCTTTACGGGCTTTATTTTTGGCTACTGGCTACTGCGATACAGATTTCTTTCCTTAAATCGCCTTTTAAACATTTTGTCTGATAAATGGTATTTGGAACTCAAACCAGAAAAATTCTTGGCCTGTCTAAGCTTTTGGTTAATATTTCAACCACGACATATCCTATTGAAATTTAATTAAAAAATATTTAAAAAAGCTATACTCATTTAAAAAAAACTTATATAATTTATGTGTACAGCTATTCTTTAGATTTCTATCACCACAATACATATAACATTTCAAATACTCACACTAACTGCATCAAAAAATATTCAAGCAATCTCTCCCGCTCATCTGGTTTGTTTGGGTCTAAAAGCTGAACCATTGCTCCATCAATCACAAACAAAAACATGTGTGCATCTTGTTTTAAGGCTTTTTCATTAGTTGTTAGCAGCAAACTATAAATTTCTTTAATCAACCAGTTTCGATAATCAATTACGACCTGATACGCTTCTCGATGTGTTTTGGCAATCTCAAATATGGCTTTAAACAACAAATGGTAAAGCCCATCTAAGTCTGCATGCAGAAAGTAAAGCTTGCGAAGCTTTTCAACGAGCGATAAGTCTTCCTGAACATAGATAATCGAGATGACTTCTTGTTTAAGGCCATCTTTCTGAAAAGTTAGACACATTTTAATAAGACGTTCTTTTGAGTGAAAGTAGTTATAAAACGTGGCTTTTGGGATTTTTGCCGCCTCAATAATTCGGTCGACCCCGACATTATGAAAGCCGTATTTGTTAAACAAATATCTTGATGAATGAAGTACGCTTAAAGCACGAAATGGAAGATCTGAATGTGGCATAGTTTTACCATTATAAAAAATTATTGTTGTATATAAATGAGATATAAAAACCGCTGCCTTTTTCGTGAGAAATAAAAGGCATAGCAAAGCCATAAGACTGTGCGCAGCACATCTCAAGTTTTAATTGTCTAAGTTTTAAGCAATAACGAGCTAAAGCCTGAAAAAGCCTTACGACGATCAAGCTGCGTTAAATGTTTTAAGCTGTGTTGTTATAGCTTTTGGCAAAGGTTGCCAAGAAATAATGGATTTGCAAAGCCAACTCCTTTTTATTGGGAGTTCTGCCAGACATTTATAGAATTATGGTGGCAGAACGGAAGAGGGTTGACAGACTAGCATGAACTTAAACTAGCACACCCGAAGGTGTCCCTCTCCCGTCCTACCGCTACGGGAGGGAACGAGTGGTTCACCACACAAGGCTATTCCTCAGAAGGAATAACTCTGATGCGGAAGTTCATGAGCAGTCTGTCAAAACTGCCTGGCAATGTGGCCAGCAGGCAAATGGTAATTCCCAACCTTCTTGCAGTCAAGCACACAAAATGACATTTGTTTTAAAATAGATCATTAAAAAGTAAGGATAAATAATTAAAATTTATTGTGAAAGTGAGATTTATAAAAATGCATACTAGCTGGGAATTATTTAATTAATTATTGGTTTACGTTGCATGAGGCATTTTAAATAAATATTTTCTAAAGTAATACTTCTATTCCTTATAAAAAAAATCCGTTTATTAAAACAATAAACGGATTTTTGCAATCAATACGATTATTTCTATTAATAATCACCTTCTCTCACTGAAGATGGATGCCTATTTAAAGCGATCACTTCAATTTTCATGTAAGGGTAAAGTGGTAAGCCTTGTAATAAGTTATGTAGCTCTTCATTGCTTTCAACATCAAAAATACTAATGTTTGCATATTGCCCTGTAATTCTCCATAAATGGCGACATTTACCTTGTCTTTGAATTTCTTGTGAATAAGCACGTTCTCTTGCTTTAATATCCTCAATTTCCTGCGCAGTTAAATGGCTAGATAAAATCACATCTTTTCGTACGTAAAATAGCATTAGTTCTTTCCTTTTAAATAACACGTTCAATAATCAATGCAATGCCTTGGCCTACACCAATACACATTGAACACAAGGCATAACGACCACCTGTTTGCTCAAGCTGGTTTAAAGCTGTGGTCACAAGACGTGCACCTGATGCACCAAGTGGATGGCCTAAAGCAATCGCACCACCGTTTGGATTTACCTTGTTGCTATCATCTGGCAAACCTAAATCACGGGTCACGGCTAAAGCTTGTGCAGCAAAGGCTTCATTCAGCTCAATCACATCCATCTGCTCTAAAGTCAGGTTGGCTTGTTTAAGTAATTTTTTAATGGCTGGTGCAGGAGCAAAACCCATAATGCGTGGTTCTACACCGACTGCTGTTGAAGCAACGATCTTGGCACGTGGTTTTAGGTTGTAAGCTTGAACTGCTTCATCAGAAGCAATCAGTAGAGCTGCTGCACCATCATTAATCCCTGAAGCATTACCCGCAGTAACTGTGCCATCTGCTTTTACAACAGGTTTAAGTTTGCTTAAAGCTTCAAGCGTGGTCGATGCACGTGGATGTTCATCGCTATCAATCACAACAGCATCCCCCTTACGCTGAGGGATTTCAACTGCCACGATTTCTTTAGAAAAAAAGCCTTTGGCTTGCGCGCTTGCGGTGCGTTGTTGGCTCACCAAGGCAAACTGGTCCTGATCTGCACGATTCACGTTAAACTGTTCAGCCACGTTTTCGGCAGTCTGGGGCATGGTATCTACACCATACAATTCTTTAAGTTTAGGGTTAATGAAACGCCAGCCCATAGTGGTGTCTTCAATCTTCTGGCTACGGCCAAAAGCACTGTCAGACTTACCCATCACATAAGGCGCACGGCTCATGCTTTCTACACCCCCTGCAATCACCAAGTTTGCTTCACCTGCTTTAATAGCACGGGCAGCAATAGCAATCGCATCGAGTGAAGAACCACAGAGACGGTTAATGGTGGTTGCTGGAACCTGATACGGTAAACCTGCAAGCAGTGCCGACATACGGCCCACGTTACGGTTGTCTTCACCCGCTTGGTTAGCACAGCCGTAGATCACATCATCGACCTGTTCCCAATCTACATTCGGGTTACGCTGCATGAGCGCTTTAATCGGCACAGCACCAAGGTCATCGGCACGGACAGGCGCAAGACCACCGGCATAACGGCCAAATGGGGTACGGATGGCATCGATGATATAAGCGTTTTTTAATGTCATTTCCCTACTTCCTTACCCTTGAGTCGCATCAATCAAAGTTGCACCCGTTAAAGCCTGTAACTCATCAAAGCTAAGACCTTCAACTTTCTCAATCACCTTCAAACCATCTTTAGTCACATCAATCACACAAAGATCGGTGTAAATACGGTCAACACAGCGTTTGCCTGTTACGGGATAAGTTAGCTCAGCGACAATCTTCGGTTCACCTTGTTTGGTCACATGGTCTGTGGTGATAAATACTTTCTTGGCACCAACCGCCAAATCCATCGCACCACCTACCGCAGGAATAGCATCAGGTGCACCCGTGTGCCAGTTCGCCAAGTCACCATTCGCTGCAACCTGAAAGGCGCCAAGCACGGCAATATCAAGGTGACCACCACGCATCATGGCAAATGAATCGCCATGGTGGAAAAAGCTGCCGCCTTCAAGCATGGTTACAAACTCTTTACCTGCATTAATCAGTTCAGGATCTTCTTCACCTGCAGCTGGCGGTGGGCCAAAAGCCAATAGGCCATTTTCAGAATGAAGAAAAATATCTTTGTCATTCGGTAGGTAGCTGGCAATCTTGGTGGGTAGGCCAATACCCAAGTTCACATAGGCACCATCTGGAATATCTTGTGCCACACGCTTTGCAATCTGGTCACGGCTGAGTTTCTGGTAGCTCATGTTATTTCTCCTTATTGCTTACTGTGCGGGCTGTACTTGTACAACGTGCTGTACAAAGATACCTGGGGTGATGATGTGTTCAGGGTTTAATCCACCTAGCTCAACCACCTCAGAAACCTGAGCAATGGTGACATCAGCAGCCATGGCCATAATCGGGCCAAAGTTACGTGCAGATTTACGGTAAACCAGATTGCCCCAGCGGTCGCCTTTGTAAGCTTTAATCAGGGCAAAGTCAGCCTTGATCGGATATTCAAGTACGTAATCTTTCCCATCAATCTGGCGAGTTTCTTTGCCTTCAGCTAAAAGTGTTCCGAAGCCTGTTGGGGTAAATACCGCCCCAAGTCCCATACCGGCTGCCTGAATACGACATGCCAGATTACCTTGCGGCACCACTTCAAGCTCAACCTTTCCGGCACGGTACAGCTCATCAAATACATAAGAGTCTGACTGACGTGGGAAAGAACAGATCACTTTTTTAACCGAACCAGCTTTAAGCAGTTTAGCCAGACCGTAATCACCATTACCGGCATTGTTGCTGACAATTGTTAAATCTTTAATACCTAGTTCAATTAGTCCGTCAATGAGTTCAGCGGGTTGTCCTGCGGTACCAAAACCATCAATCAGGATGGTCACGCCATCTTTAATCTGCGATAGTACCTCGCTAAGAGAGGACTTACTTTTGTCAATCATATGGAAAAGTCTCTTAAAGCCTTAATGCACAAAATCGATTAGAAACGAACGTTCTTGAACGTTCGTTTCTTTAAGGAACAACTATGATTTTTTCGCGAATTGTTGTTTAGCAAATTTACCAATGGCATCCGCTAAAGCTTTCGGTTGCTCTGGAACTAAGGCATGACCTGCATTTTTAATTTCGACTATCGTCACTCGATCCCCTAAAGCACCTTTTAAAACACCTCTTAAAGGTTTAGGTGCAACTGTGTCATATTCTGGTTGAATATCTAAAATTGGTGCTTTGCCAGCAGCAAAATAGTCATCTACAGGAGTATTATTACGCGCATAACCTTGTGCATCGTGTGCTTCGTGGTGCCAACCAGTTAGCCATACACGCGGATCATTCATTGGTGCAAAGAATGCACGTTTTAAATATTCAATACGCTTAGCTTCTGGAAGCTCTTCATTTCCAGCATTATCAATCGCCTCACGAATTTCAGGACCAATTGGTTTACCTTTATATCCCTCAGGCACTTTACCTGCGGAAGCGCCTGCTAACACCACCCCTTTAACCAAATCTGGACGTTGCGTTGCAACCATACGGGTTGGGAAATTGCCCCATGCATGACCGACTACAATTGCAGGACCAGCTTTAAAATGTTCGATCACTGCTGCAACATCATTTCCATAATCTTGGATATGCAGTTTTTCCATTGGACCACGGCTTAAACCAATTCCACGAACTTCAGGTCGAATCACTCTAAAGCCTTGTTTAACTAAATCTTGTGCAACTACGTCATAGTCACGTACAGAACGCCCTAGAGACGACATAATCACAATGGTTGGCCCCTTACCTTGTACATAAGCTTGAATAGAGACATCACCATACTTCACCATCTCATAAGGCACATTGCTTACCTTAGAGGCAGCTGCCGTATGCGTTGCTGGTGTAACGTTTGTTTGCTTTGCTTCCGTAACCGTTGCTGTGGCTAATAATATTGCTGTAGATAAAATAGCTAAGGTTTTGTTCATCTTAATCAACTCCATGTTTTAGATGATTGTGGTTTAAAAATTAAATAAGCAGATTTAAGTCAACTAATTAGCTGAATAAACTTGTTTGGAAAATTTGGCTATCGCATTTGCCATCGCTTCTGGTTGTTCTGGTACCATCGCATGACCTGCGTTTTTGATGACCTGTTCAACAACTCGTTCAGGCAAATACTCTTTCATTACATTTTTGACGACAACGGCATCGTACTCTCCTTGTAAATCAAGGATTGGAACCGTTTTCCCACCCGAAAAATACTCATCAATTGGCGTTACAATTCGTGCATGAGCTTCAGCAGCATGGTTTTTTTCATACCAACCGTTTAACCACACATGTGGATCATTCATAGGTGCGAAGAAAGCTTGTTTTAGATATGTGATACGTTGTTCTTGAGGAAGCTTATAATTTCCTGCGTTATCAATTGCATCTCGTAAACGCCCATACGGTTTTTCAGTTGAATCTTTTGGTAACTTACCTGCTGAAGCAGCAGCCATGACAATACCGCGAACCAGATCTGGTCGATCAGCAGCAAGCATACGTGCAGGCTGACTTCCCCAGGCATGTCCAACGACAACCACTGGACCAGTTTTTTCAGCATCTAAAACTAAAGCAACGTCAGCAGCAAAATCATGGAGAGTTAAATTCTCTAAAGGTCCTGTACTGCCATTGATACCTCTAGGTTCAGGACGTATTACTTTAAAGCCTGATTTTGCAAGATAATCTGCAACAATATCAAAATCTCTAGCGCCACGACTTAATGAAGGAAGTAATACAATTACAGGGCCCTTCCCTTGTACATAGAACTCAATTGAGACATCACCTTGTTGGATCTGCTTTTTATGAACAGAGAAATTTGAAATTAAATTTGCTTGATCCATATTAGATTCAACCCTATCAAGACTTGAGCACCCCATCAGGCTCAATGATGTCGATAAAATTGCAGTTAAGTATTTCTTCATGGTGATTCCTCACTTGCCAATTGGTTCTAAACCACTGTTGGTCAAAATACTTGCTGCTTGTTTAGATTTTAAAAATTGTACAAATTGAGCTGCGATTTCAGGATGTTCAGCCTTTTTAGAAATCACTGATGAAAACTTACTAACGTATTGCAAACTTTCAGGTAAAGGTGCAACAAAGGTAATCCCTTTAGTATGCTTAAGCTCACTAATCTGTTGCATTCCGACATCAGCCTGATGTTCTGCTAACACTTCTCCGACCAGCTTTTTACCCGGAACCTCAAGCCCCTTTGTTTGCATTTCTTGTTCAATATTCAATTTTTTAAATAGTGTTGAACGAATATAGACACCACTTGAACCTTGAGAGTAGGCAACTTTTTGGGCTGACAATAAGGCTGCCTTTAGGTCTGATTCATTTTTTAACGGTGGCAATTTAGTGCCTTTACTTACAGCTAAACCAATTTTTGAATTTGCCAATTCAGTACGACTAGATAAGTCAAAATTTTGACTTAATTCATTAGATTTAAGTGCATCATCCAAAATAATAGCCAAGTCCATCTTTTCATTGTTTTTAATTCGCATTGGTAATGATTCAGGAGACTTTCCAGCAGATGGACCCCATTCGATATGAACCGTATTTCCAGTTAATTTTTCATACATTGGAATAAGAGTATCCATCGCACCATGAAAAGAACCAGATGCAATAACATTTAATTGCGCTGCATGTGCTGGCACGACCATAGCAATTGATAAGCCCATTCCTGAGACTAGTTTTTTTAAACTCATTTTTAACTTCCTTTTAAGTGAAGAAGTATTCAGTCAATGAATACTTCATTGGTTTTAAAACATTAATTTTCTCTGAAATATAAATTTCGTGGATTATCGACAAATACGGCTTGTAGTAATTCAGGCGTATCGAGTGCTTTTAATGCAAACTTTAAAAGCTCATCATCATTAGGAACCTCACCCTTTACATTTGGATGAGGCCAATCTGTTCCCCACACCACGCGGTTTGGTGCAAGTTTGATTAACTTCTGAACCCAATTCAGTGAAGCATCCCAAGTGCTGGCAGGTTGTCCATTCTGTGCGCGATCAATTCCGGAAATTTTTAGCCAATGCTTCGGATTAATCATGACTTGTTGTAACTTGTTAAAAGTATTTTCTGCATCTTGTGAATCAAGCAAATTAGGTCGTGCCATATGATCAATCACAATATCGACATCTATGTCTTGCCAAGCTTCAATCGCTGGGAAGATATCCTCAATTTTTCCGTGTATCTGAATATGCAATCCGAGCTTTGCAACTCTTTCAACCAAACCTCGTAATGCTTGTGGATCATGATTTCCAGGCAAATGCCCCATCATGTTAAAGCGAATGCCACAAATTCCGCCGTGCTTTAATTCAACAAGTTGTTCATCTGTAATATCGTGATCTACTAAAGCAACTCCTCGATAATTAAAGTTACTTTGTTCAATCGCATCTAAAATGATGAAGTTATCTGAACCATAGGCAACAGCTTGAACAAAAACACCGTGTTCAATTCCTAAACTTTTGTGTAATTCAAGCAACTGCTTAAATGTTGCTGGTTCAGGATGATATGCAGCATCTTCAGGTAACGGAAAGCGATCAAAAGGTCCGTATATATGAAAATGGCAATCCCATGAACCTTTTGGCAAATTAAATGACATAGTACTTCCTAAACAAATCTTATTAGGTTCAACAAATATTCCATGTACCTCACATATTTGGAGTTACTCAGAATTCACCTTAATCACAACGTGCAGTCATTCCGCCGTCGACCACAATTTCTGTTCCAGTAACAAAACGGGCTTCATCACTTGCTAGAAACAGAGCAGCAAAAGCTGTATCACGACCATCTCCCATAAAGCCTGCGGGAATTCGTTTTAAACGACTTTCAAGCAATTGATCGACGTCACCGCCAGTACGTTGTCCTGCTAAACGAACCTCAACCATCGGGGTATGTAATTGACCAGGCAAGACAGTGTTTACGCGTATTCCTTTAGGGGCATATTCGACAGCAGTCACTTTTGATAATTGAATAATCGCGGCTTTACTTGCGGCATAGGCAACTTGCGGAGCACCTGTAAAACGGATTCCAGAAGTTGAAGCCGTATTTACAATCGAACCACCGCCTTGTTGCTCCATATATGGAATGGTGTGCTTACAAGTTAAAAAGACGCTTTTTAAATTTAAGTCGAGTTGTTTGTTCCAAGCTTCTTCTGATAACGCAACAGCTCCACCAGCGGCAGAACCACCTACGTTATTCACTAAAATATCGACACGACCATATTTCTCTACACAGGCTTCAACCATGGTTTGAACTGACTCACTGTCAGTCACATCACATGCAAAAGGTGTCACTTCACCACCGAAGTTTTGAATACGATTTAAAGTCTCTTGCATTGCATCAATCGAACGATCTACAGCAAAAATTTTTGCCCCTGCTTTTGCAAAAAGTACTGCCGCTGCACGACCATTTCCCCAACCTGGACCAACACAACCGGCACCCGTAATGATTGCAACTTTATCTTTCAAACGTCCTTGAGGATTAATTTCATCAAACATATTAAATTCCTACTTCTGGGGTTGGTAATTCAGGAGTTACACCTGCTGGGGGTGGAACTTCGAAAACATTAATCGTCATAGAAATCAGGGTGTAATAACCTGCTATCGCGACCAAATCAATTAAGGTATCTGTTCCAAGTAGTTGCTCTATTTCTCTATAGATCTGTTCAGACACCCTTTTAGTTTCATGAAGCTCACAAATGAACTGATAAATTAATTGTTCATCTTTATGAATAAACGCAGGTTTCTCACCTAAACGAATTGCTTCAATGACGTCTGTACTTAGGCCAGCCTCAATTGCATAAGGTTTATGGGCAGCCCATTCATATTCAGCGAGCCAGTGTCTACCCATTAGTAAGATGGCTAATTCACTCAAACGCGGCTCTAAACAGCTATCGTATCGGCAATATTGACCAAGACTTTGGGCTAAATTTGCTAACTTGGGATGATGCAACCAAATCGCTAAAGGACCTCGTACACCTTTACGTGGACCACTTGCAATTGCATCGAATACAACCTGTTGTTCAGCAGTTAAATGTTCTGGGTCGATAGCTTTTAAACGCATGTCTATTCTCGATATAAGAAGTTGAGATAATTAATGGGATTTATCTAAAACTTAACTTGATTGATTTGAATCAGAAGCTAATGGTGTCTCTACCAAAGAATCTTTCGCCCGTAGCAAACTACGTTTAGGTCTCTTCCCTGTTTGTTTTTCAAAGGCGTCAGCATCGAAAGCATTTTCCCAACGAGCGACTGCATAGACCGCAAGCGTGTTTCCAATAATGTTGGTAATTGCCATGATGGTTGCCATAATTCGGTCAACACCAAATAACAGTCCCAAACCACCTAACGGTAAAGTTTTTACAGACTGTAAAGTCGCCGCCAACTTAATAAAGGCACCGCCAGCAACAGTAGTTCCACCTTTCGAGGTAAAGCTTAAAATTGCTAATAGAACCAGTTGGTCGATTAAGCTCAAAGGCGTGTCAGTCGCTTGTGCGATAAAGCCCACAGCAATTGCCATATATAAAGCTGTGCCATCTAAGTTAAAGCTATAACCTGTAGGTAATACGAACCCGACAACGGCTTCATCACAACCAGTTTTCTTGAGTTTTTCAATCAGTTTAGGAAAGGCAACTTCACCAGATGCTGTACCGAATACCAAAAGTATTTCGTCACGAATCACTTTTAAAATGGTGAGGAAAGGTAGACCAATAATCCACGTAACTGTGCCAAGAGCAAATACGATAAAGAAGAAGCACGCTGCGTAGAAAACACCAATTAATTTCATTAAATAAATAAGTGTTTCACCGCCGTAACTACCAATTGCAGCCGACATTGCACCAAATGCACCGAGTGGAGCAAGCTTCATGATAAAGCCGAGCATCTTGAACAAGATGGTTTGTGCTTCATCAATTCCTTTAACAATGACAGAGTCTGGACCACAACATAAATTGATAGCCATGCCCGCTAAAATTGAAACCACCAATACTTGTAATACGTTTCCAGTCGCAAAAGCATCTACGATGGTATGGGGAATCATATTTAAGAAGAAATCAACCGCTGAAAGCGTTGCTGAGCCCTTTGCTGCGTCAGGTTCGGCTAGGTCGGTTGCATGTAGACCTAAACCAGGTTGCAACACATTGACAAATACAAAGCCAATCAGCATTGCTACAGTTGTTAGTACTTCAAAATAAATAAGCGACTTAACACCCAAACGGCCCAGTTTTTTCATATCTTTAATATGAGTTAAACCATGAACCAAAGTAAGAAAAATCAAAGGAGCTAAAAGCATTTTTAGTAAAGCAATAAATGCTTGACCTAATGGCTTCATTGCCTTTGCCCATTCAGGGGAGACTAAACCCAAAATAATGGCAGCAATAATTGCAATAATTACCTGCACATGTAGTTTTTTTAACATGTCGAATTCCTATATCGAAACTTTAAAATGCTTGTGCTTGAACACATCCCTGCATTTTTTGGCAAACGAATCCCCTATAAACAACATTCATATGTGTTTAGATTTAAATTTAACGGGGGGTTCAATTGTCTAGAATGATTAACTCATCGAAAAGCTAGATTTAAAAGATAATCTGTCATAGAATCAGTCCTTAATCATATTTTTCCAAATAAACCTGACCAATCCGATTCCCTAGATCAGGTTAAAAATCAATAATGATATCAATAGCTTTTGACCAAAATATTGATATCTTTTGATAAAGCATCACGTAAATAAGAACCTTATCTATCACTTTCCAAATAAGTTCCGTTCATTACGTCTGAGTTCATTGTTATATAATCACCACCTTAATGGAATAGGATTTAAACACTATCAGATATGAATGAAATTAATATCGTACAAATCGACTTAAATCTTTTGAAGTGCTTTGAAGTCCTATATGAAGAGCAGAATGCTTCTCGTGCAGCGGAACGTTTAGGAATTACTCAGTCTGCGGTCAGTGCATCTTTAAGACGACTTAGAGACATTTATCAAGATCCCCTTTTTCAGCGGACTGGTCGAGGACTTGCGCCAACCACTAAAGCTCATGCTTTAAAACCATTAGTCAGCAATGCCTTAAATATTTTTAGAGAAACTCTGCTATCTCTACCTAATAATGCCAATAACTTACAGCAGCGAATTATTACTCTTGGTATGTCAGATGATTTTGAAATTGCATTTGCACAAGAAATTATTGAACAAGTTAAATTAAAATTTCCACATTATAGAATCGTGATTAAACAGACATATATGCATATTATTGCTGAAATGTTAGTAAAACATAATGTTGATATTGGAGTGACTTCTGGTGGAATCTACTACCACTCTTTGTATCGAGAATTAATGGTTTTAGGTGATTATTCTTGTTTAGTCACTAACCCTGAAGATGCAGTTGAACTGACCTTGGAAAAGTTTTTAAGTTTTGAACATCTATTAATTTCTAATACCGCACAGATCGGAATAGTTGACGAACACTTAACAAAATTAAATAAAACCAGACATATATTTGCATCCACCTCTCATTTCGCAGCTATTCCTTGGTTATTAAAAAGGAAAGGAACGGTTTGTACACTTCCCACCCACGCTGCAAGAAAAATTTCTGAAATTGTACCCTCATTGATTTATACAAAATGTCCAATTTCGATACCGACCTACCCGATGGTTCTTTCATGTAGAAAAACATCTCTAAAAGACAAAGCTATTTTGGATGTACAAGAAGTGATTAGGTTCGTTATAAATAGCTATAAATAAATTTTTTCTTAAATAATCGTCATTTTTGGTTAAATAAACTAAATATCAGCTTGTCTAAAATCAAGATTATTTTTAAAAGTAATTATGTTCATTTTGATAAGTTCCAACACAATTTAAGTCATTGCAAATATGCATACAAAAATGCAAGTATTATTGGAAACATGTCCACATGTGGACTATTGGAATTTAAAGATAGTTCAATGTGTTCACTTGAAAGATCAAGAGCAACAAGTATTGAGAAAAAAGTTATTCAAAAGAATAATATATTTATTCAGACAGGACAACTGCCGATTAGAGATAGTGAACTTGTTCATATTTTGTGATGAGCAAGGTATTGAAGTTGGCGCAAGTGGAAATGTAATTATCCCTAAATAATTTAAAACTATTAATGGTAGCAAAAAAGATGGCAGGTAAAAAAGTTAAACTAGATAGTCGTCCAACTTTGTTTTCAACACAAGGTGATGCTCAAAATCACTATAATCAAATCGCTCAAAATATTTATGAATCCAAGACCATCATTCATAGCGGTCAAAATTTCGAGGAATTAAAAGAAATTTTCATAAAATACTGTCAATACAGCAATTATGAATCAGGAAAATTTGCTAATTTAGAAATTATTGGCTTTAAAGGTGTACAAACTGTAAGAGAAAATTATGGACAACATGTAACAACCATATGTTTTGCTGTCATATTTTCAAATCAACAAGAGCAAGAATTTTCTGTTCGTAAAGCAATCAAAGCAATTGCTGATTATCAAAAATCAAATCAGCAATAATGATACAAGAGTCCCCAATTAAATTGTATGGACTCCTTTTCTACTAACTCTTGGCAAACCCATTACCGTTAGTATCAGTTAGTACGTGTGCTTTCCATTGGGCATTATTACAAGTGCTAGCACTGTTGTGTGGAGGAAAAGTATTATCTTGTGGATGTGCATTTGACGTAATCTCTCTTTTACAGTTTTTGCATTTATAAATACCAGATAATGGTACTGTATCTCCAGGTTTATAAACTGTATCAAACCCACTCCAAGTAAGTGGTGTTAAGTCAGTACCGCTACGAATCCCCGCCATTTTTACTACTCTCAAAATTATTATGGAAATACTTTTATTGGTATTAATTAAAGAAATACAAGATAGTATTAAAAAAAATTAGTCATGTCGCATAACTGCATTTTATATTAAATTCTCTAAGTTCATAAACTACTTTGTTGCACCTCAGATTAGAGTTATGCAACAAAGCCCAACCTTTAGATCTAATTATCGAACTAATTTAATTATTTATCTGTGACGAAGAAGCAAGTAAACCTGTAGCATAATTCATAATTGATAAAACTAAATTATTTGCTTTTTCTTCTGATTCAGCCAAACGCCCTTCCAGTAAAAGATGAGACAACCCATGTACAAGGCTACAACTTAACATGGCTAATACTTCGACTTGAGCATCATTTTCGTTAACACCTAATATTGAAGCTGTTAATCGGTGTAACTGCGAATATGTACTATCTACGGCCTCTTTTAACTCAATAACTTCATTTCTTTGTAATTCAGGATTAAACATCAAACCAAAGAGATTACGATTATTTTTTGCGAAGTTAATATAGGCCAAACCAAATAATTTTAAAGCTTCAGTAGGAGAACTAGCACCTTGCAATGTTTGACTTTGCTCTTCTTGTAAGCGTTGGAATCCTTTGGCTGCTAATGCAGCCAAAAAACTATCTTTGTTTTCAAAATGACGATATACAGCATTGGCACTTACCCCAATTTTTCTTGCCATTTCTCTGAAACTAAGGCTCTCTACATCATTATTTTCTAGATGAACTAATCCTGCATTTAGTAATTCTTCACGTACATTTCCATGATGATAATTTGATTTTTGACTTAAATTTTCAGATTGCTTTAAAGGCATGTTGACACCGCGCACATAACACCAGCATAATGTGTGCACTGAACACATTATGTCACTATTGTTGTTTAAGTCTCATAAAAGACCCAATCATAATTCTCGTTCAGTAGAGCTGCTTAATACACATATTCCTTAGTGAAGAATTTCAAGAAAAACACTAAGCCTATGAAAATAACCTTTAAGCCAAGGAGCTGGTATGAACAATTTTAGAAGTATAAAACAGGCTTTCTTATTTACAATACCATTAATGTTGGTCAGTTCTCTTGTAAATGCCGAACTTAATGCCTTAGATGATAAAAGTTTAGCAAGCATAACTGGTCAAGCATTATTTAATCTAACCAATATTGCAGCTAATCAAAGTGGTAATCCAAATACAGATGTAGGTTTTTATCGTCTCGGAATGGAAGCACAAGTAGAGTTAAATGCAAATATTAAACGTTTACAGCTAGGTTGCGGTGGAACTAAAGGAGTGGGTTGTGACATTGATATTGAAAATATTAGTTTAGCAGGTGTCCTCCCCGTAAATGGCAGCTATGCAGGATCAGATGCAGTTATTACTAATCCTTTTATCGAGTTTGCTATAAAATCGCCGGACAAAGCTTCTACTCGAGAAATTGTCGGCTTTCGCCTTGGGGCATTAGGCATATTAGGCAAACTTGGATTGGGATCAAATACAGATTTAACAACATTAGCTGATGACACAGCAGGCATTAACTCTTTATCTGGTGATTTGAATTTAACACTTACGAATACTGTTCTGAAGAATGTAGTGATTGAAAATGGATTGATCACTACAGAAGCACATATTAATGATTATAACAAACCGCTTATTCTTAACCGCTCTACAACAGCAACGCTGGATAATGTAGTAGCTAAAACTGGTCCACTAAAACTATTAGGTATCTTAGATCTACCTTTAGGTTTAACTCTAAGTAATGCCACATTAAAAGATTATCCTTTATCTGGTTTCCACGAGATTTTACTAGCTCAGGATGCAGCAGGAACAATTCCTACTAGTGACACATCACTATCTTTACAAAAACAAGCGATCCAGTGGCAAAACATAAGTTCTGGTAGCTTCGAAAATACTGTAGCTGCTCAACCTGGATGGTGGCTTTCCTTACCGAAAGTTATTCTTACTGATATCGAGACACAACAGCGGATTGATGTTGGACTTGGGGAAGCACTCGGAGGTTTAGTTGGTCGAGAGTTAATTATTAATCCTATCGACTCTGGACAGGTAGGTATTAAAAACTGCTACGGGAACTTAAAGTTTTGCTAAGTAAAATTGCGTTCGAACCTTTATATGACCATTAAATTAAAAAAACTCATCGTTTTTATATCATTATTAGCAGGGCTAAATACAACCCAAGCTACCACAGTCTATAGGTCAATAAATATGTGCTCAGCTTCAGTCCAACATATACCTGATAATATCCAGAGTGCTATTTCTAAACTTAAAGTAGGCTCAATAGAGTCAAATAGTTCAAACATCGCTTTTATTATCGCTTCCGCAATTGCTGCAAAATACGATAAACAAATAGATTTAGACCTTATTACTGTTTATCTGCAGGCTCAACGAAATCTGAAAAATTTCCATTATTCCTTACTTGATATCAAGAAAACTTTCGAGAATTTCAATATATCAGTTGAGGCAAAAAAAAATGCATCGCCTTTTGATCTGTTAAATTTAAGTAATGAAATACTGATTGGTATTGATCAACAAGATCAGCTCTTTGCACTAGTTGGCTCGTCGCAAGAATATGTATATTTAATTTATGGAATCATGAATCGAAAAGCGTTGATCTGCCCTCTTAAAAAATCTTTATTTATTCAAAATTTCACTACAAATAAATTTTTAATTCTTAAATAAGTAACATAACGGGTAAATAAATTCTTTTTTAAGTTCCCCATTAAAATAAACTTATCTCTTTTATTTATTAAAATATGAAAAAGGCCCAAATCATAAAACTTAAGCCTTTTTGTTTTTAGATAAAGCTATACACCATCTTAAGATAAAAATTCTTTAATAGTTTCTTGCATACTTGTAGTGGTACGACCAATTAATTTGTGCAGGTCTTTGCTATCACTATATAAAGCATCTTTAGATACACCTTCATCTGAGTTAGCTAATATACTCGCAAAACCTTCTGGTAGACCCACTTGTATCAAGAGCTCCTTATATTCCTCTTCCGATAAATCTTGATAAGTTACATCTTGTTTAGTGATTTCACTTGTCCATCTTGCTACATCATCAAGGGTATAACTCGTATCACCAGCGAGTTCATATACTTTATTTTCATGCCCTTCTTGAGTTAATACTACAGCGGCAGCAGTCGCATAATCTAAGCGCGAAGCTGAAGCAATTTTACCGTGATGCGTTGCCCCAAAAATTTTGCCTTGTTCGACCGCTTGTGCAAGTCCCATTGCATAGTTTTCGCTGTACCAGTTATTCCGTAATACTGTATACGGAATATTCGCTGCTTTTAAATATTGTTCAGTCTCAATATGTTCTTGGGCTAATAGAAGCGGTGATATATCTGCTTTTAATAAACTCGTATAAGCAATAAATTTTACGTTTGCAAGTTTTGCTGCATCAATCACATTTTGGTGCTGTACTGTCCGTTGACCAATTTCACTCGATGAGATTAATAAAAGCTTATCAATACCTGATAATTGAACTGAAAGTTCATCTGCATTATGAGCATAGTCAAAAGCACGAACTTCGATCCCTTTTGAACTTAATTCTGCTGCTTTTTCTGGATTGCGCACTAATGCCACAATATTTTTTGCCTCAGTTCGTTCGAGTAATTGAGAAATAATAAGTTGGCCGAGCTGACCTGAGGCGCCAGTAATTGCAATACGCATGTTAATCTCCACTTGATGTAGTTGATATATTCCAATCATGGTAGTACCATAACTTACTAAAAGTAAGTACTTACCTAAAAGTAAGTTTAGAAATAAATGTAAAGTTTTGTAGTTAAGGTCATATACGATGAAAGGTTATGTTTTCGCAGCAAATTGTCCCTCTCGAAAAATTTTGTTGACTCTCACTAGCCGTTGGAGTGTTTTAATTTTAGTAGCGCTCAGAGACCAACGTCTGCGTTTTAATGAGTTAAAGAAAATTATTGATGGCATTAGTGAAAAGATGTTGGCACAAACCTTAAAAACACTTGAAAACGATGGTTTTATCTTACGTCAGGATTATGCAGAAATACCGCCTCGTGTAGACTATCAATTAACAGATTTTGGGCGAGAGGCTTCTGAACGACTCTTTGATTTAACTAGCTGGCTTGAAAATAATTTATCCGAATTATTAGAAAATCAGCCGAGTTCAGACATAGTGCAAAACTGACTTGAAAATATATAGATTATTGTATATTCAGGTTTTAGACTCGCTTGATTCGCCACTTTTTTGACACTATTTTTTAGTAACAAGATAGGGTTATTTTATAAAAAGATCTAAATAAAAAATTTAGATCTTTTTATAAAGAGTTCAAAATTTATTTCAAACCAAAAGTCTTTCTAATATTTTTATCAACCGGACCACTCGGCATAAATCGACGCAATTTGCTTAACAAAGATGCTTGTCCAGAAGGTGTACAGCGCATTTGCCAATCATTGAGTGCTGCTTTAACAATTGTATCAGCAACGCCATCGGGCTGAGGTGCTTGATCAATCTGTTTCAATACGGCACGACTAGCGAGATCACGCTCATTATTGTATTCAGGAATTTTTGAACTTACGCTGGGTGTGTTCTTGTCTAAATTTGTTTTAGTGAACGAAGGCTGAACAATGGATACACGAATTCCAAATTGGCGAAGCTCATGATCTAAAGACTCAGATAGCCCCTCAACTGCATGTTTAGTAGCTGAATACAGTCCCATATACGGTGAAGGAAGGAAACCCAATACTGAACTAACATTTATAATTCTTCCAAAATGCTGTATTCGCATATAAGGCAATACTGCTTGTGTCGTACGAAGAATACTAAATACATTAGTGTTAAATAAAAATTCGGCTTCTTTTATCGAGGTCTCCTCTACTGCGCCAATTAAGCTTGCTCCAGCATTATTAACTAAAATATCAATATGCCCAGCTTTATCAATAATAGAATGAATCCCGAGTTGGACAGAGTCTTCATCTGACACATCCATCTCGACAAGCTCAACGCCTTCTATAGGTTGAGCTTTGAGTTTATTTCTGACTGTACCGAAAACTTTATGGCCGAGTTTAGCAAATTTTTCTGCTGTAACGTGCCCAATGCCAGATGAAACACCTGTAATTACAACCACTTTTGAGTTTGACATACGAACTCCAATAACTTTTAAATTTGAAAATCTGATCATTAAACTGCTGGTTTAGCCCCGATCTTGAACCAGATTGAATACATTGCGGGCAGGAAAACCAAAGTCAAAATGGTTCCTGCAAGGGTTCCGCCAATGAGTGTGTAAGCAAGCGTTCCCCAAAACACTGAGTGAGTCAGAGGAATGAAAGCTAAAATAGCTGCTAAAGCTGTCAAAATTACAGGTCTGGCGCGTTGTACTGTGGCCTCAACTACCGCATTCAATGGATCAAGCCCAGCTTCTTTGTTTTGCTGAATCTGTCCAATTAAGATGAGCGTGTTACGCATCAAGATTCCAGACAATGCAATCAACCCGACTAATGCATTAATACCAAAGGGCTGCTGAAATAACAGAAGCGTTGGCACAACACCGATTAATCCCAACGGGCTGGTTAAAAACACCATAATCATTGCAGCGATAGACCTCACTTGAAGAATGATAATGAGTAGAGTCATGGCTAACATGATTGGAAAAATAGGAAGCATGGCTTTAGTGGCTTTACCTGACTCCTCAATAGAACCCGCCTCTACAATCTGATAACCCTTTGGTAAATCTTTAATGACTGGTTGAAGCTGTTTGGTAATTGCAGTAGATACATCCGGTGGTTGTAATCCTTCAGCAATATCTCCACGAACGGTCATTGTTGGCACCCGATCTCGACGTCGGATAACAGGTTCTTCCATCCGTACTTCAATTTTGCCAATTTGTGCTAAAGGAATACGTTGCCCATTTGCACCAGTCAGTGTGAAATCACCAATTTTTGCAGGGTCTAGCCTGATATCACCTGCTGAACGAGCAACAACTTGCACTGTACGAATATCTTCACGCACAGATGTAATTGGAATACCAGTTAACAAAAACTGTAATTGCTGTGCGACTGAACTTGATGTGAGACCAACTGCTTGTAGACGGTCTTGTTCCAAGGTGAAATGTAGGGCTGGCACACGAGTTCCCCAGTCCGTATTTACAGTTCGCATCATTGGGCTAGCATTCATAATTTGCTGAACCTGAGCTGCAATCACATGTAATTTTTCTGGATCAGGACCTGAAACTCGGTAAGCCACTGGATATGGCGAATAGGGTCCAAACACAAGTTGAGTTACACGTAGCTGTGCCTCAGTTGCAAGTCCATTTGAAATAGCTTGTCTTAAGCGGTGTTTTAAGGCTTCACGTTCTTCTTGATTGTCAGTTCGTACCACAATCTTGGCAAAGGATGGATCTGGTAACTCAGGCCCCATCGAAAAATAAAAACGAGGTGCACCTTGACCAATATACGATGTCACAATCTTTGCTTCATGTTGCTTAGATAACCAAGCTTCAACTTTTGCTGTCGCAGCACTTGTTTGCGTAATCGATGTACCATAAGGCATCTGTACTTCAACAAGTACTTCAGGTCGGTCAGAGATTGGAAAAAATTGTTTTTTCACCAATGCCATTCCACCGACGGCTAAAACAAATAATCCGATTACACTACCGGCAACAATCCATTTACGCGCAATCACGCGTTCAAGAATTTGACGGAAACGGTTATATCTTGGTGTGTCATAAATTGCAGTATGGCCACCTTCAATTTTTTTAAAATCAGGCAACATTTTCACACCCAAATAAGGTGTAAAAACTACAGCAACAATCCATGAGGCAATAAGTGCAATACCAACAATCCAAAACATATTGCTGGTGTATTCACCCGCACTAGATCGAGCAAAACCATTTGGCATGAACCCAACAGCGGTGACTAATGTTCCAGAAAGCATCGGCGCTGCCGTATGGCTCCATGCATAGGCGGAAGCTGCTATACGACTAAAGCCCTCTTCCATTTTTACGACCATCATTTCAATCGCAATAATAGCATCATCAACTAAAAGCCCTAAAGCAAGAATAAGAGAGCCAAGTGTAATCCGGTCAAAGTTTTTACCCGTTGCCAACATCACTACAAAAACAATAGCTAATGTGAGTGGTACAGCCATCGCAACCACGACGCCAACGCGCCAGCCCATACTAATAAAGCTTACAAACATAACCACAAGCAATGCTGCAAAGAACTTAATCATGAACTCATCTACCGATGAGCTAATATTGACTGCCTGATCAGTCACTTTGTTTAAACTAATGCCTAAAGGTAAATCTTCGTTGATGGAACTGACTTCTTTCTCTAATGATTTACCAAGATCTAAGCCATTCCATCCTTCGCGCATCACTACCCCTAACAGTAAGGTCGGTTCCCCACCATTACGAATCATGAATGTTGCAGGATCTTCAGTGCCACGTTTAACTGTCGCAATATCTGACAATTTCAAGGTGCGACCTTGAGCCGTTATTGGGGTGTCACGAATTTTTTGTAACTTGTCAAAAGCACCATCTAATCTGACAAAAACTTGAGGACCCTTAGTTTCAATGGAACCCGCAGGAGTAAGCACATTCTGATTATTCAGCGCAGCAAATACATCTTGCGGATTTACGCCTAGTGTTGCCAAACGCTCATGTGAAAATTCAATATAGATACGTTCAGATTGCTCACCAATAATATTGACTTTCTTTACGCCCGGCACATGAAGTAACTGCTGTCGAATTGTTTCTGCATCACGGACCAATAATCTTTGTGCTTCATTTTTTGCCTTTAATGAATATAAAGCAAAAGTTACATCTGCATATTCATCATTAACAAGGGGTCCAATTACACCGGCAGGTAAGTTGCTCATCTCGTCATTTACTTTCTTCCTTGCCTGATAAAATTCCTCCTGAACCTGTGATGGTGGGGTACTATCAAGTAAAGTCAGTGTCGTAAAAGCCAAGCCGGGTCTGGTATAAGTTTCTGTTCGATCGTACCAACGCAGCTCCTGCATCCGTTTTTCGATTTTTTCAGCAACTTGATCTTGCATCTCTTGAGAAGTTGCTCCAGGCCAAGCCGTCACAATGGTCATAACCTTCACTGTAAAAGCTGGATCTTCGGCTCGACCTAACTTGAAAAAAGCAACGATGCCAGCAATTGAAATCAAAAAAATCAGAAATAGCGTGATACCGCGTTCCCGAACAGCAAGGGCCGATAAGTTAAAACCTTTTTCACTCATGAGTGGTCCCCTTCATTTCCAACTGAAGGATGACTCGCTTGTGAGGCAATACGTACCAATTCACCTTCTCGAAGCAAATGCGCACCTAAAGCAACAATTCGATCTCCACTTTGAATATTGCCAGTAACATAGGCATATTCATCATCAAGCTGCTTAACAACAACAGGACGCCACGTTACTTTCTGAGTTTTTCCATTAATTACCCAGACTCCAGCTCCCTTACCCTTATCAAGTAAGGAACCGACTGGCACTTGTAAAAAATGTTGTGAACTCTGATTTTGATTGGAAATACGTACAGTAACCGTTGAACCTAAAGGAGCATTTGCTAAATCACCTTCTAAGACGAAACGGGCTTCAAAAGTACGAGTGAGTTGATCTGCTGTATTTGATAATTGTCTAAGTTTAGCTGGGACATTTATATTTTCTTTACCAAATAGTGTGGCTTGACCAATGGCGCCTATTGCAGGACGTAATGTTTCTGGAAGCTGAATGATTGCTTCTCTTTGACCAGAATGAGCTAAGCGAATGACTGTTTGACCCGCACTGACAACCTGACCTGGTTCGACCAGTGTTTCCATAATCGTACCATCACCATCCGCAATTAAATCGGCATAATGACTCGCATTTAAAGCGACCTTTGCCTGGGCTTGGGCAGAATTTAGCTGTGCTCTTGCTGTATCTGCCGCAGCTTTAATTTGATCATAAGCTGAAGCAGAGATAGCTCCACTTCCACTCAAATCACGATAGCGAGCTTCATCTTTATGAGCTTGCTCAGCACGCGCTCTAGCTGCATCCACAGCTTCCTGCTGGGCTTTGGCAGCAAGTTCTAAATCGACCGGATCAATACGCATCAGTAACTGACCGCGCTTTACTGTCTGCCCTGCTTCAACAAATCGTTTGATGACTTTACCAGAGACACGAAAACCCAGATCACTTTCTACCCGTGCCCCTATCGTGCCTGTGAATGCTCTTGAATCAGAAGTGATTTCGTCTTGTACAGTTGCGACTCGTACTAATGGAGCAGAAGTACGGGGGTCAGATTGCGTATTTTCAGCACAACCGAGCAAGAAAAAAGGAAATATACATATTGCTGTAAACGGAATAAGGCGACGATAAAGCATATTTGAGCCCCCCTTAAGAAATTAATCAGGAGACTCATTTTTAATCAAGTGACCAATTTAGTCAATAGTCACCAATCTATTATGGCGATAAACTTCTTAGTACAAGACTAGAAAGCAAGACAGGAGCATCGGTGTTATATGAAATACTATGTTGTAAAAGTAGTGGGTGCAGATAGGGTCTCATAACTAAATAAATAGCCTTAACTGCTTCATCAATTGGAGTTTTTCTTTCAAAATCACCAGATTGACGACCTTCTTGAATAATGTTTTGTAGTACTTTAAGAGTTCGATTTTCATAAGCGACTGTAGCATCCCATTTCTCGGAAGCAGCAGAAGCAGCAATTTCATAAAGCTTACGCTCTTGAGAAAATAAACGAAGGCTTGCTTCAACAATTACTTTAAATAACACCCTTAATTTTTCTGCGGGATACTCAGCTTCATTAATAGCTGTATTAACTTCATCTTCAATTTCACGTAAACAATTAGCACATATCATTTCGCCAATCGCTTGTTTAGATTCAAAAAATTTATAAATATAAGCTTTTGAAAAACCTATAGATTTTGCAAGATCAGAAACTGTGGTTTTCTCATAACCATAGCGGCTGAAATGCTCTGTAGCAGCACTCAGGATTTGATCTCTTACATCATGATCTTCTGGTCCTCGCTTTGAAACAGGATAACTACTTTTTTCTTTACTCATATTTTCAATTTAAACCTTTATCTGGAAGTGGCAGTTTAACTCTTGCGAAATAATATTGACAACTAGTGACTAAATTGTATTATAGTCACAATTAAACTATTGTTCAAAATCTCGCCTCGGGGGAAATATGTTATCTAGATCTATCGTTCTCCTACCCATCATCGTAAGTACTCTTACTGCGTGTACTGTAGGTCCTAATTATAAACGCCCTAATATATCTCTACCCGAGCAATACATTGGCACACCGTTAAAATCATCTAATGACAATAGCAAAACAGATATTGCCATATGGTGGCAAAGTTTTAACGATCCTCAACTTACTCGATATGTCACATTAGCGTTAAAACAAAATCTTGATCTGACCCAAGCATATACTCGAGTGACTCAAGCTCAGGCTGGATTATCGGCAGCTAATGCCTCTTTACAACCAATAGGTACTGTTGGCGCACAAGCAGCTAAAGTTTATCAATCTGTTGAAACACCCTTGGGACAAGTTTTAAATTCAATGCCAGATTTTGACCGACATGGTAGTTCTTATGAGGCAAATTTAAGTGCAACTTGGGAGTTAGATATTTTTGGAGGCCTTCGCAGAGATCGTGAAGCTGCTCTTGCAAATTATCAGTCTTCAAACGCAGGAGCCTCAGCCGTCCGTTTAATGGTTGCAGCTCAAACTGCCAATATCTATATTAATATTCGTGGCTTACAATCTCGGCTAGATATTGCCCATCAACAATTACAAACCCAACAACAACTTCTTTCAACTATTAATCTTTTATACAGCAAAGGATTAGCTTCCGAATTTCAAGTCAAACAAGCCAAAGCGAACGTCGCTCAAGTTCAAGCTGTTGTTCCTGTTCTTGGAATGAATCTAGACATTGCTATGAATGCCCTCGATGTCATGCTTGGAACCGTACCGGGAACTCATCGAGCAGAACTAGCAGAAGTAAAACCAATTCCAGTTATTCCTCAGATTACAGAAACCGGAACACCTCGTGATCTTTTACGTAGAAGACCAGATCTCATCATGGCTGAAAGACAATTGGCGGCTTCAAATGCACGCATTGGCAGTGCGATTGCAGAATATTATCCAAAGGTCTCTCTAGGCGGTTTGATAGGTAGTACAACCACAGCAAGTGGAAACTTATTTTCAAGTGGTGCGAATCAAGCTGCGGGCTTATTAGGTTTGCGTTGGCGCTTATTTGATTTTGGTCGAATTAATGCAGAAATTCGCTTAGCCAAGGGCCAAGAAGCCGAAAAGCTCGCAGCCTACCAATTAGCCGTCTTACATGCAGCGGAAGATGTAGAAAACTCATTATCAACTTTGTCCAAACGACAAGAACAGTTAATGGCTCTTCAAGATGGAGAAAATGCATTAAAGCATGCACAGAAAATTGCTTTAATTGCTTACCAGAAAGGAATTAACAGTCGAATAGAAGTATTACAAGCAGATTCAAACGCTTTGCAATTTTCAGATAGAAAACTTCAAGCACGAACTGATTCGGCCCTTGCAGCTGTAGCAGTTTACAAATCACTAGGTGGCGGCTGGCAACCAACTGATTATTAAAATCAAATTTCAAATAACTGAATGAGTATGAGTGATGAAAAGTAATTTAAATTGTTATAGCAAACCGGAGTAAGTGACATGACAGAAAAAAATAATTCTTGGGTCCTTGTGACTGGTGCATCAAGCGGTTTTGGTATCGAGTTTGCCAAACAATACGCAGCACAGGGTCGCTCGCTAATCTTAGTAGCACGTACCTTGACTAAACTTGAATCCATCGCTACGGAGTTACGCCAAAACTTCAATATTGAAGTCATTGTTGAACAAGTTGATCTTTCCTCTATTCCCGCAGTTACTGCATTACATCAGCGCTTACGTGAAAGAGATATTGTAGTTGATGTTTTGATCAATAACGCAGGCCATGGACTGCAAGGTCCATTTTTGGATGAGTCTCTAGATCATTCATTAGCAATGATCGATCTGGACATCCGCAGCTTGACAGCAATGACCCGCCTATTTGGCGAAGACATGCGTGCAAGAAAAAAAGGCAGCATATTAATGGTGGCTAGCTTGCTTTCGTATCAGGGCGTCAAGAATTTTGCTGTGTACTCCGCTGCTAAAGCCTATGTACTAAAGTTTTCCGATGCACTCCATCGTGAGTTCAAAAAGGATGGCGTCGTCGTTACAGCACTGTGCCCAGGCCTATCAGATACAGGGTTTGCGGCTGGAGCCAAACAAAAATTAACGCCGGCCTTAAAAATGATCATGATGCAGCCCAAGCCCGTAGTTCAGGCGGGAATTCAGGCACTTCAAGCCGGCCGTATGAGCGTAGTGCCAGGGTTTGGCAATAAAGCAATTGCCATCCTCGCTTGGGCAACTCCACGTTGGTTACACCAGACCATCATGGCTACCGTGATGGGAGTTTAGTCTCGTTAGGCTAGTTACTCATTTCACTGTGTAGCCAACCTTTCTGTCTAACTCATAAGCTTAAAAAAGAGTTAGCCAAGGATTGCACATCTTATTGATTGATAGTGCCCATACAAAATGATGTGGAGTTACAGCTCAATCGGTGGATTAAACGTATGTCTATACGAATAATGCCTTCGACTACCTGAACTCTCCAAGAAATATGAACACAAAACGTCTAACACACATTTTCACTTCAAGGAAAGATATAAAATGAAATTGAAAACATTAACTACAGCAATTATTTTAGTAATTTTACCTATGACAGAGGTATCTGCTGCATCTCTAGATCGTTCAGGTCAGTCTATCTCGGCATTCTTACAACCCGGTAATTACTTTGAAGCAGGTATTTCGATATTAGATCCACACGTTTCAGGTAAAGTGCGCAGTGAATATTCACCAAATGCAACGCCACCAAGCGTGATTGGTTTACAAAATACAAATATTAGCGATATGGGGGATGATTATTACTTCCCTAGCGCTGCGCTAAAACTACAATTAACAGACTATTTCTCTTTTGGTCTAATTTACGATCGACCATTTGGCGCCGATGTTACTTATTCGCTCTCTGACCCTGCATCAGCTGCTGCAGGTGGCTTAGGTCTATTTCATAATGGGAAAGAGTCACTGGAAGTTGAAGTAAAAACTCAAAGTATTTCATTGCTGCTTGGCTACCAACCTAATGAAAATTTTAATTTTTATGCAGGTCCCGTTTACCAAACAATTGAAGGTGATGCTCAATTTCGTGGCTTAGCATTTGGTGGTAATAACAGCTTTGGTGGATATAATCTCAACATTAAAGAAACTGGCGGTGTGGGCTGGTTGGCTGGTATTGCATATCAAATTCCAGAAATTGCATTAAAAGCATCTGTTACTTATCGCTCTGAAATTGATCATGAAATGACAATTAATGAGAGCTCTATTGCAACATTAGGGCAAAATATCGGTACTTTTATTAATATGAATAATGGCTTGGAGCAAACAAAAATTACTACGCCTCAATCTGTTAATCTAGATTTTCAAACAGGTATCATGTCGAATACAGTTGCATTTGCAAATGTGCGCTGGGTGAACTGGAAGGATTTCACAATCCGCCCTTATGCATTCGGTATAGCTTCAGAAGTCGCAGGACCCTCAGTTGGTAAACCAAATGGATTTGATCTAACTGCATATAGTGATGACCAATGGTCAGCAAATATTGGTATAGGCCGTAAATTAAGTGATCAATGGGCAGGAAACATTTCTATAGGTTGGGATTCTGGAGCAGGTAACCCTGTGACTGCATTAGGACCGACAGAAGGTTATTGGAATCTTGGCTTAGGTATGCAATTCAGTCCAACGCCACAGACATTCATTTCAGGTGGGGTGAAATATTTTTGGTTAGGCGATGCTAAATTACAAACTAGTGCGCAATTTGATACGCCAAATTATGTAGCGGAGTTTAAAGATAATTATGCTATCGCATATGGATTAAAAATGGGCTACAAGTTCTAATAATTGATAGTGAAAAAATATTTAAATGGCCTAAATCTTAAAATTAGCTGGCTTGATTTAACGGCTTTTAAGACTGACTGAGTTCTGTAACGTACAGGTCTCAGTCTATTAAATTTATTCAACGAAAATAATGGAATTAGATATATTGTAGTATATGGATTATGAGCTAAAACATATTAGTACTGCAGTCTTGTATTTTTTGAATAAGTAACCAAAACTAAAAAAAGTCACAACTCTATTAAGATGATAAATTTATTCATATAAGATCAGAAAACAGTCTTAGTACAGTGGGGTTTATTATTAATCCTCTGTTATAAAATAGCTACAAATAAGGTTTGATCACCAAGCAAATCGATTTGCCTGCTCCAGAAATTCAATTCTTTTTTAAATTATAAAGCCATATCATTTCGTGCAATACTTTTCTTGCTCCCACCCTACAAAAACTATTTAAAAAAACAATACCATATAGATTTAATTTCAGATTTAATAAATATCTTTTTAAAAAATCTGTAGTTTTTTCATACCCATATCGGCTAAGTACTTTATAGCAGCCTTCAGGATTTGATCTCTCATCTCTTGACCTTTTCCCCCTTACGTTAAAAAAGATAACTTTCTATTCAAAAATCATATTTTTATTTAATCCATTTTTGAAAATTACGGTTTAAATCGATCTATTACCATTGACAAATAGTGACTATATTCTAATATAGTCACAACAAGCATTTGGTAAATATGTTATCTAAAACTCTCACTGTCTTAACGGTATTTGCCAAATCTTTTAAATTTTCAGATAGAAAAAACTTCAAACACAAATTGATTCAGCCTTTGCTGTTTTGGCAGTTTATAAATCTCTGAGAGGCGTTTGGCAGGCTCAAAATTCAAGACAGTCTTATTTGTAGCCATGAACGAGAATTTATTAAGCGAGAGTCTGTTATGCAAGCACGATCTGTACGCCAATCATTAAATAAACAAGATTTAAATCATGCAATCTTAACTGGGCCAATTACCCCCACAATGTTAAAACTTGCTTTACCAACTATAACTGTTCTTTTCATACAGACATTGATTGGATTATTAGAAACATATTTCGTAAGTTCACTTGGAACTAGTGTAATGGCAGGTGTAGCCGTTGTGTTTCCAATTCTTATGCTTATGCAAATGCTGGCGAATGGTGGATTTGGTGGTGGTTTAGCTTCAGCAATTGCACGAGCTTCTGGAGCAGGTCGTTTAGATGATGTCCAAACGCTTGTCTGGCACGGTGTCATTCTTGCTGGTATTTTTGGAGGATTTTTTTCTATTGTAATGCTCACTTTTGGTCCGATCTTATATCATTTAATGGGAGTTACTGATTTAGCCTTAGATGCAGCATTAAAATATTCCAATATTATCTTCCTAGGTTCACCTCTCATATGGGCTGTAGCGTTACTATCAGCATCATTACGTGGTGCAGGTGATACAAAAACTCCAGCTCGTATTACATTGATAGGTGGTGTACTACTTCTACCAATGTCACCTCTTTTAATTTTTGGCTGGGGATTTATTCCTTCATTTGGTGTCACTGGCGCTGGATTGGCTGTGATAAGTTATTATATTTTCGCTCTTATATATTTGATTAAGCACATGCGTGCGGCAAATAGCATTATCAACTTATCTAGAAAACCTATCCATCCACAATTTTTTAAAGAGATTCTCGGGGTTGGTTCACTATCCGCAATTGGGGTAATTCAAGTTAATTTAACAGTGATTATTATCACAACTTTAGTAGGTCAATTTGGATCTAATGCAATTGCAGGATACGGTATTGCTTCCCGTTTGGACTATATACAAATTCCACTAATGTTTGGTATTGGTTCAGCCATTATGACGATGGTAGGGATTAACTATGGCGCTGGACAATTCCAAAGAGCCCAATATATAACATGGGTTGGAGCTTTTATTAGTTTCCTAATCACTGGTTCAATAGGTCTTTTCTTTAGCATTTTTCCCTCCCTATGGCTCAAACTTTTTAGTAATGATCAAATAGTTATACAAACTGGAATAACATACTTACAGCATGTAGCACCGTTTTATGGAGCTATAGGAATTGGTATGGCAATTTATTTTGCTGGTCAAGGCACAAAGCAATTATTAGGCCCCCTTATAGCAGGCACAATTAGAATGATCATTGCCGTATTTATTGGAAGTATTGCTGTATTACATTTTAACGTTGGCCTATCAACATTCTTTCAGATTCTAGCGCTAAGTGCTTTGGCATTTGGTTTAGTATCTTGTCTAGTAAACCTTATAAAAAATAAACATGGCTCTATTTAATAGAACTTTTAAAAGCCAACATAAATCTTCTGAATCCTGTTTTCGACACTTCGAAGTATTCAATTTATGAATTAGGAAACTATTAATGACTATAATCGTTATGACAAAAAACAAACAGGGTCAACGTGGTCGACCTATCAATCAGACAATTAACAAAACGATAGTTAATGAGGCGTATAAACTCTTTGTTAAATTGGGTTTTCACGGAACGACTATGGAAAAGGTCGCTCAGTGTGCAAAGGTATCCAAAATAACTATTTATCGACACTTCGAGAATAAAGAAGCACTTTTCAAGGCTGTCATTGCAGATCGTTGCCAAAGGTTTACTAAGCAGGTTCTTTTTAAAAATGCCAACGGTTCGGCTGAAGAACAGCTTATGTCAGCAGGATCATCTATACTTCGTACACTATTAAGCTCCGACATTCGTAGCCTTGAGGCCATAATCATAGCCGACCAGACCAACCATAAGCCGTTAATTAAGCTTTATTACGAAACCGTAACCAACCATATCATCACTCAAATAGAAGCCCTGTTACATCAGTTAGACACAAATGTAATTCTGAATGTACCTAACACTTTTCAATCTGCTCGACTATTTTCCGCATTTTTTACTGGTTCTAATCTCCTAACTATTTCAGGCTTTGATGAGACTAATGCAAAGGACGATAACGAAATCCAATCCTACTGCCAATCAGCTGTAAATATGTTTATTGCCGCTCATGGTGGCAGTGACTAAATAGTTTAAATTGAAAATTTAGTTCGATGGATTAACTAATATTTCAATTGAATAGTCCATCTTTAAGATTTAGTAATTCAAACTTTTATGAGACGTTCTAAGCTTTATGATAATTGAAATAGAAATATAGTTAGTTACTTTTGTCAGGTTCATGAAGCTATAAAATTTTAATATTCAATTCCATACGATTAAGCTTTTGAAAATTTTTAAATTTTTAATTCAGAATTATATGAAGTAGATTTCAGGTGAACATAAATGCAGTAGAAGATTTGGAAACCTACCATATATAAGGCTCTGGCTACTCTGCATTGTTACTACGCCGTTTATACTTCACTACACTGAATTATTAAAAGCTTGCCCAACTGTATCTGTTGCTCAAGCAACTTACTAGGACTTAGCACGCTTAGCGACTTAAATTGACTAACCCTATTTCTAATCTTAGCCAGAAAAACACTCTAGGCAGCCTTCTACAAAATGTCATTAGATTTTTAATTTGCCCTAGTTAGAACGCGTAAGCCACTTACCGCTTTATCACCTTTACGGGCTTTATTTTTGGCTACTTGTTACTGCGATACAGATTTCTTTCCCTAAATCGCCTTTTGAGCATTAAAGTTATTAATTTGCTTAGTCTAAATTTCAATACATAGAATATTTTATATGTTATTGAAATTTATAAATATATTTTAAAAACACCCTTTGCAGGCTTAGAAAAACTGATATAGTACGTGTATACAGCTATTCTTTAGATTTCCATCACATCAGCCAGTTTCGATAATCAATTACAGCCTAATATACTTCGGGATGTGTTTTCGCAATTCCTCTCATTTTCTAACTAGCTCAGGTTATAATAATGGACTCCAAAAATATTGTTGATCTATTATGAACGCCTCCAATGACCCTTTACACGGCAAAAAACTTGCTGACATTTTGGATGAATTATTGGATTACTACGGTGGATTTGAAGGCTTAAGTCGTAAAATTGAAATTAGATGTTTTTGCATAGATCCAAGTATTAAATCATCATTACGATTCTTACGTACCACACCATGGGCACGTGAAAAAGTAGAAAGCTTATATTTGTATGTCTTACGCCAAAAAGCCAAACAGAAATCGTAGCGATCAAAACTCTAGCTTCAGTATTTTAATTAGTGGTGGACTGCCACCACTCTTCTTTAGTATGAAAATATGGTATTTATAGCTTCCTAACAATTAAGCCCTATAAGTTGAATATTTAAACAATTCATTTAAGAAACATCTACACGCTTTTTATAAATTTTATTTTACTTTTACTATAAATCCCTAAGTTCAAGTGATCACACATGACTAAAAGAACAATAAATATTTATGGAGCCAGACAAAATAACCTTAAAAATATTTCATTAAAAATCCCAAAACATGAAATTGTTGTCTTTACTGGAGTTTCTGGCTCAGGTAAATCTTCTTTAGTTTTTGAAACCATTGGCGCAGAAGCTCAAAGACAAATTAATGAAACTCAAGATAGTTTTGTCCGTAATCGTTTACAGCATTTTGGCGTGGCAGACGTTGATAAAATTGAGAATCTAAATGTACCTGTCATTATTAATCAAAAGCGTTTAACGGGTAACATCCGCTCAACCGTTTCAACAATTACAGATATTTATGCCAATCTTCGCTTACTATTTTCACGTATGGGTGAACCATTTGTTGGATATTCGAATGTTTTTTCTTTTAATCATCCCAATGGCATGTGTCCAAAATGCGAAGGTATTGGTTTAGAACAAACAATTGATATTTATAAAATATTAGATTTAGATAAATCTTTAAATGAAGAAGGCGCTATCAATTTTCCTACCTATCAACCTACTGCATGGCGTTGGACTCGATATGCAGATTCAGATTATTTCGATTTAGATAAAAAATTAAAAGATTATAGTGAAAAAGAATGGGACTTGTTGTTGTATGCCCCTCAGCACAAGCCGTTGAATCCAACAAGTAAATGGAGAAAAACTGCACTTTACGAAGGATTGGTGACCAGATTTGAGCGTAACTTTCTAAAAGGAGAAACGCGGGAAAGAAATCGTTATGGGAATAAACTTGAGCAGATTATTACAACCAAAGAATGTTCTTTATGTAAAGGCCAACGGCTTAATCAAAAATCTTTATCTTGTAAGATTAACGGTAAAAATATTGCGGAATGTACAGCTCTATCTGTATCAATGCTTTTAGAGTTTATAGAGTCCATAAAAAGTGAGAAATTTGAAACCGTTTTACATGAACTCATTAATAAACTGAGTAACTTAAACTTAGTTGGTCTCAGTTATTTAAACCTTAACCGTGTGAGCAATACATTATCGGGTGGTGAATCACAACGAATCAAAATGGTTAAACATTTGGGTAATAGTCTAGTTGATCTACTCTACATTTTTGACGAGCCCAGTATTGGGCTACATCCAAAAGATTTAGATAATATTATTAAAATCATTCAAAAGATTAGAGATAAAGGAAATAGTGTTTTACTGGTTGAACATGACCCTGATCTTATTAGAACAGCTGACCATGTCATTGATATGGGTCCTCTTTCTGGTGTCAATGGTGGTCAAATTATTTACCAAGGAACTTTCGAAGAGTTAAAGAACTCATCAGGTTTAACAGGCCAGTTTTTTAAAAGACCAAATACCTATAAGAAAATACCCCGCATTCGTTGTGAATGGATTTCGATTAAAAATGCTCATTTATTCAATCTAAAAAATATTGATGTCGACATTCCCAAAAATTGTCTAAGCGTTATTACAGGTGTTGCGGGTTCTGGAAAAAGTACGTTAATTAGTAAAGTGTTACCACAACAATATCCTGAAACAAAAGTGATTGATCAATCCGCAATTACTGCAAGCATTCGGTCAAATTTACTGACCTATCTAGACCTTCTTGATCCGATTCGCCAACTATTTGCCAAAGCAAATAAAGTGAGTGCTAAGCTCTTTAGTTTTAACAGCGAAGGTGCTTGTCCTCAATGTAAAGGATCAGGTATCGAGAAAATTGAACTCGCATTTTTAGATGATGTTGAAATGACATGCGACCTTTGTCATGGCTCAGGATACGCCCCAGAGGTGTTAAAGTATCACTATAAAGATAAAAACATTGCTGAAATCTTGAAAATGACTGTTACAGAAGCCAGCCACTTTTTTGAAGATCGTAATTTGCAGCAGCAATTTAATTCATTGATAAACTTGGGGTTAGACTATATTGCAATCGGCCAACGCTTAAATACTTTTTCTGGTGGCGAGCGGCAAAGACTAAAACTCTCAAAAGAGCTCAATGAAACGGATAATATTTTTGTACTAGATGAGCCGAGTACAGGCTTACACCCTTCTGATACTGCAAAATTGATTAGTTTATTAAATAGCTTAGTTGAAAAAGGTAATACAATCATCGTTATCGAACATAATTTAGACATTATTAGCCAAGCAGATTGGATTATTGATATTGGTCCATTAGCTGGTGACAAAGGTGGTGAATTGGTGTTCTCTGGTACTGTTACCAGTTTGCTCTCAGCAGAAAAATCATTCACAGGCCACTATTTGAAAAAATATCTAGAGCTGTAAAGATTTGATTAACTAGCTTGGCACAATCAAGTTTAAATATGAGAGCCCTCTCGACTCTCACATCACTAATTGCAGGAAGAAATACTCAAGCAACTTCTCCCGCTCATTCTCTTGTAGCGCTATGACCGATACTTAGCCTGAATCATCAACATAATAATAACGAACAAAGAAGGGATCGCAGCAATCACAAATAAATGGGTAATAACCAGAAATTGAGAAAGATAACCACCAAATAACGGCCCAATGACCGAACCTAAACGGGCAATCCCAATACTCCAGCCCACTCCAGTGGTACGAAGTGAAACTGGGTAATAACTTGCAGACAGCGCATTAATGGCAGGTTGCCCACCCACAATCGCAAAGCCAGCAATAAAAATGATGATAAATAATAAAACGATATGGCTAACAACATAGCCAATTAAAGCAACACTAATCACTGCAACTAAAAAAACAGGAATTAGTACTTTATAAAATCCAGTTTTATCGATTTTAAGGCCCATTACAACGCTACCAATCGTACCGCCTAATTGTAAGGTAGAGCCGATCATCAGTGCCTGATTTAATGAAAGTCCTGACTCTTTAGACAAAGTCGGTAGCCAGTTCGCCAGAAAATAGAGACTGATCATATTTAAAATACTGATGATCCAGATGGAATAGGTAAAAAATGCACGCTTATTTTTAAATAACTCAAGCGGTGACTTCTTAACCTGAACTTCAGTCGTATTGATGATTTTCATCTCTGAATTGAAGGTCAATGCAGGATAAAATTTCTTTAACCAAAATAAAATTTTGGGCGTATTTTTACTATTTTCACTTAAAAAATATAAAGACTCAGGCAGCTTAAAGAACGTAATAAAGAAAATAATTAAAGGAACAATACCGCCAAAATAGAAAATTGCCTGCCATCCTCCCCAAGGAACTAATAAAGCAGATATGCCTCCTCCCAACATTGCCCCGACCGTATAGCCACAAGAAATGACCATCATGGTGAAAATACGAGATTTATATGGAACAATTTCGGAGCTATAAGCCATTACATTTGGCATGATACCTCCTAAAAAAATTCCTGTAATAAAGCGAATTGCAGTCAATTGCTCAATATTGCCGACATGTGGTGTTACCAGCATCAATATGGAGAACATAAAGGTTGAGATCAGTAATATTGGACGGCGGCCAAAACGATCTGAAAGTGAACTTAGTAAAAATGATCCGACAAACAAACCAAATAAGCTGGCGCTAAACACAACGCCTAGCATGGTTTTATGAACGCCCCATTCTTCTATAATCATTGGGGCTGCGTAAGCCATAGACTGAATGTCATACCCATCCATAATCATCAGCAATAAACAGGTGAACAAAATAAATTTCTGATAACGTCCAACTTTCTGCTGATTGATCAGATCACTTAATGCAACTTCTTTCATGGTCATCCCTTCTCCATGTTGCGCTTTCAATTATTCTCATTTTAATTACGTTATTCATAATTAATTTACGAATAACGTAAAACAAAAATAACAATATTCTCCCCACAAAGTCAAAAGATTATTTTTTGATTTATCGCACGGCGCTTCTGGTCTACTCACCACATCATATTTTTTAAATTATTATTTTATATTCAATTACTTAATTTAAAAAAACTCTAACTCCGCATCTCCTTATTCCAAAATTAAACTTCAATCAAGCATCAGAGGAAATTGAGTATTTCCCCTGACGCATTTAACTTAAGATGAGATTTTTTTCTTAGAAGTTAGCTTTTCCACGGCGCCCAAAATGAAGATAAAGAATACGGGAACAAAGAAAATAGCCAGAATCGTTGCCGAGATCATGCCCCCAAATACACCCGTACCTAAAGCATGTTGAGTCTCAGAACTTGCACCTGTTGCAAGGACTAGAGGAATTACACCGCATGTAAAAGCAAGAGAAGTCATCAAGATTGGCCGTAAACGAAGTTTGGCTGCCGCAACTGTGGCTTCAATCAAACTCATTCCTTCCTCTTTCAGCATTTTTGCAAACTCAACAATCAAGATGGCGTTCTTTGCGGATAGACCAATAATCGTAATGAGTCCAATTTTGAAGAACACATCATTCATTAGACCTCTCGACATAATGGCAATAATTGCACCGAAAATACCAAGTGGAACAACCAACATCACAGATAGTGGAATCGCCCAGCTTTCATAGAGTGCAGCCAATACAAGAAACACCACTAACATTGATAAACCAAGTAAAAAGGCCATTTGAGATTCAGACTGCTTTTCTTGTAGAGAAATGCCTGTCCATTCATAGCCAATGCCTTTAGGCAACTTAGCAATCAATTGTTCCATTTCACGCATTGCCACACCCGAAGATGTATCGAAGTTAGGAATACCGGCAATACTTAAAGATGGTCGTCCGTTGTAACGATTATATTGTTGCGGTGCTTTGTTCCATTGAGGCGTTACCACTTCAGACAACGACACCAATTGACCACTCGAACCCATCACTTTCAAGTTCAAGATATCTTTGAGTTGCATACGTGATTTAGCTTCAACTTGTACAATCACTTGTTGCATACGTCCCTGATTAGGGAAGTCATTGATATACATTGAACCCATTGAGGTTGAAATGATGTCTGAAACGTCTGAAAATTTAACACCAAGGGTATTAAGCTTTTCACGGTCAATTTTTAAAGAAATATTGTCGCCTTGTGGTAAACCTTCATTCCACACCATATAGAACTTTTTGTTCTTGGCAGCCATCTGCATAAGTTGGTCTTGGGCGGCCAATAATGCAGGCATACCTAAGTTAGCACGGTCCTGTAAACGTAAACTAAAGCCTGAGAATGTACCCAGTTCATCAATAGCAGGTGGAAGTACCGCCATTGTTTCACCTTCGGAACTGTTCGCCATTGATGCATTGACTGCATTTGTCATTTCAGTTGCCGAAGAAGTACGCTCGTTGAAATCTTTTAAGGTCGTGAAAGCAACACCTACGTTTTGTCCTGCACCGCTAAAACCCCATCCCATAATCGTCGTATTACTTTTGACATCGGGTTTGTCTTTAAGCGAATTTTCAAATTCATTCACTACATTTCGAGTACGTTCTGTCGTTGCATCTGATGGTAATTGGAAAGACGTCATAAACCAGCCTTGATCTTCCTCTGGCATAAATGCTGTTGGCCAATACTTCATTCCTGCAAAGGTAATACCTGTAATCACCACAAAGATCATCATGACTGGAACTGTATGTTTGATGATTTTAAGGAGCATCAATTCATACTTTTTGGTCACTTTATCAAAGCTACGGTCAAACCATGCAAAGAAGCCTTTCTTCTGATGATGACCATCAATTGGTTTTAAAATGGTTGCACAAAGTGCAGGTGTTAAAATGAGTGCCAATAAAGCCGAGAATAAAATAGACACGGACATGGTCAGCGTAAATTGTTTATAAATGATCCCGACCGAACCACTGGCAAAAGCCATTGGTAAAAACACAGCAGACAATACTAAGGTAATACCAATAATAGGACTGGTAATCTCTTTCATTGCCTTAGACGTTGCTTCTTTAGGATTTAATCCTTCAGTTGCCATAATCCTTTCGACGTTTTCAACCACGACAATCGCATCGTCAACAATAATCCCGATGGCGAGCACCATACCGAACATGGTGAGCACGTTAATTGAAAAGCCAGCAAGCAACATCACGGTAAAAGTACCGAGTAACGCAATAGGTGCAACAATCGCTGGAATAAGCGTATAGCGTACATTGTGTAAGAATAAATACATCACAATGAAAACCAGAACCATCGCTTCAAGTAATGTATGAATTACCTTTTCAATTGAAATTTTAACAAACGGCGCGGTGTCGTAAGGAATACTAAACTCCATGCCTTCAGGTAAATTTAATTTTAATTCTTCAATTTTTGCTTTAACACCTTCTGCTGTTTTTACTGCATTGGCACCAGGGCTTAACTGGATTGCGGCAGCAGTAGCGGGTTTACCATTTTCTAAAATAGCAAAGTTGTAGGCTTGTGATCCCATTTCAACATTTGCGACATCGGACAGACGAATTACACTTCCGTTGGTTTTGCTTTTTAAGCTGATATTCCTAAATTGCTCAACACTTGATAGCTGACCTTGCGCTGACAATGGAACCGTAATCAGTTGACCTTTATTTGCAGGTAAATCGCCTAGGCGCCCCGGTGCAATTTCAATATTATTTTCACGAATGGCATTGTTTACATCACTAATTGATAAACCATAGGAAACCAATTTATTTGGATCAACCCAAATGCGTAAGGCTTTCTCTGCACCAAAAGATTGAACTTTACCAACACCTTCTACACGTTTTAGCTCTTCTACGACATTTCGAACCAGATAATCACTTAAATCTACTTCTGAATATTGACCATTAGGCGAGTTAATACCCACCAACATCAAGAAACCCGAAGATGAGGCTTCAACCTGTAAACCTTGCTGACGTACAACCTGAGGTAATCGTGATTCAATACTTTTGATTTTATTCTGGACATCAACCTGAGCCATTTCGACATCTGTACCCGGTTTAAAGGTTGCAGAAATCTCCGCTGTGCCCGAAGTATCGGTTGTCGCACTATAGTAAAGTAGATTTTTTACACCCGATAACTCTCGCTCAATTAAGGTAACAACACTATCGTTAATTGTTTTAGCAGTTGCTCCCGGATAAGTCGCACTAATGTTGACTTGAGGAGGCGCTACACTAGGGAAACGAGCAATCGGCAATTTTGGAATACTCAGTAACCCAAACAATATAATGAAAATTGCAATCACCCATGCAAAAACAGGACGTCGAATAAAAAATTGAGACATCATGGTTGAGCTCCTTGATTTGTAGAAGGTTTTGTTTCTACATTTGAAGCACTATTTTCTGATGCAGGCTTTTTCCATGTCGTCATTGCCAGTTTTTGATTTGGCTTGATACGTTCAATACCCTCAACAACGACTTTGTCACCGACTTTTAAGCCTTTGTTGGCAATATAGTACTGTTCATATTGCTGTCCGATTTCAATAGGACGAATATCTGCTGCCCCTTTTGCATTGATGACGTAGACCTGAGGCTCACCATTGATATTGCGTTGAATCGCTTGTGCTGGAACTAATAAGGCTTGTGGAATAGAAGCTCGGTCAATATTGACTCGTACATACATACCCGGGAGAAGTTTTCTCTCAGTATTATTTACTTCAATACGGAAGGTCACATCGCCTGTTTCAGGGTCAACATTAATATCTTCAAACAACATTTTTGCTGTGACGTTATATTCTTGTCCTTGGCTATTAGAAATACGCACCGTTTTTTCACTGTTTGCAGATAACTCACCAGTTTTTAAAGCTGCTTGTAAGCGTTCATATTCACTGATTGATTGCTTTACATCGACGTAGACTTTATCAATCTGTTGGATTGTGGCCATAGTATTCGTATCGCCTTGACCAACCAATGCGCCTTCAGTGACAAAAGACTGCCCAATACGACCTGAGATCGGCGCTCGGACAGTGGCATATTGCAGATTCAAATTTTGTCTAGCCAGCAATGCTTTCATTTGAGCAACATCGGCGAGAGCCTGACGATATTGAGCTTGAGCATTACTCACTTCTTGCTTACTAATCGCATTACTTGGTAAGAGTTGCTCATAACGTTCTAACTGGACTTTAAGTCTCGCAACCTCTGCCTCAGCTTTATTAAGTGAAGCTCTATTGCTATTTACATCTGCCTCAAAAGTTTCTGAATTAATTTTATATAAAGCTTGCCCTGCTCTAACTTCACTACCTTGTTTAAATAAAACTCTTTCAATAATTCCTCCAACTTGCGGACGTATTTCAGCTGTACGGAATGCATGTACCCGTGCAGGAAGATTTTCACTGAAATTAACCGATTGTGGTTGAATGCTTAATACACTGACTTTCGCTGGTGCTGGCTCAGCTTGAGCCGTTTCTTGTGAACCACACCCCTGTAATATCAGCCCAATAGATAAAAATAAAGGAAGTAAAAGATGCTTTTGCATACTGTCCAAACTTAGTGAGTTTTTGATGCTGACATTATTTTTGATGAGTGTGTAGCGATCGTCACTAAAGTGTGGAGTAAGTGTGGAGAAGTACCAATAATTTAGCGTATGATAATTTGAAGTACCTCATATAGCCCGTTTTCTATGTTTGATCATTCTTTTTCTTTTAATTGCCAAGATAAAGTTATCCTCGTTGTAGAAGATGACTACGACATTGGCGACATTATTGAAAATTATTTAAAACGTGAAGGAATGACAGTTATTCGTGCCATGAACGGAAAGCAAGCGATTGAGTTACACGCTAGCCACCCCATTGATTTAATCTTACTTGATATTAAATTACCCGAGCTCAACGGCTGGGAAGTACTCAATAAAATACGCCAAAAAGCTCAAACTCCTGTAATTATGCTAACGGCGCTAGATCAAGATATTGATAAGGTCATGGCATTACGAATCGGTGCAGACGACTTTGTGGTTAAGCCATTTAACCCCAATGAAGTCATCGCTAGAGTTCAGGCAGTCTTAAGACGGACTCAGTTAACAAACAAGCCATTTAACAAAAATAAGGTCTACAAAGATATTGAAATTGATACGGATACGCATAGTGTTTATCTGCATTCTCAAAATAAGAAAATATTGCTTAATCTCACTCTGACTGAATATAAAATTATTTCCTTCATGATTGACCAGCCCCACAAAGTTTTTACCCGTGGTGAACTCATGAATCATTGCATGAACGATAGTGATGCTCTAGAACGAACTGTAGATAGCCATGTGAGTAAGCTTAGAAAGAAATTGGAGGAACAAGGAATACTTCAAATGTTGATTAATGTGCGTGGCGTAGGATATAGACTCGATAATCCACTAGCTGTAAAAAATGACGCCTAAATAATATTAAAAATATAGCTAGGGAATTTTCTATGAAAAGTAAGTTAGGAATTAGCAAGCAGCTCTTTATTGCATTAAGTATTGTTAATTTAAGCGTTACGCTTTTTTCCGTTGTGCTGGGTTATGTCATTTATAACTATGCGATTGAAAAAGGCTGGATTACTTTAAGCTCACTTCAAGAAGATTGGACCACTTTTCATTTTGTAGACTGGATCTGGTTGGCTACTGTTATCTTCTGTGGCTGTATGATTTCACTCGTGATCGGGATGCACCTCGCAAAACGTTTTATTGTACCGATTAATTTTTTAGCCGAAGCAGCCAACAAAATTAGTCAAGGTGATCTCTCTGCTAGAGCTTATGACAACAGAATTCACTCCGCAGAAATGTCCGAGCTTTTATATAATTTTAATGATATGGCGCAAAAGCTAGAAGTTTCTGTTCAAAATGCACAAGTCTGGAATGCTGCCATAGCGCATGAATTAAGAACGCCAATTACAATTTTACAAGGCCGCCTACAAGGCATAATCGACGGCGTTTTTAAGCCCGATGAAATTCTATTTAAAAGCCTTTTAAATCAAGTTGAAGGTTTATCTCACTTAGTAGAAGACTTACGTACGATAAGTTTAGTAGAGAACCAGCAACTCAGATTAAATTATGAGTTGTTTGACTCTAAGTCTGTAATTGAAAAAGTTCTCAAGGCCTTTGAAGACCGCTTAGAACAAGCCAACTTGGTCCCAGAGCTTGATTTAACGACAACTCCGGTACTGTGTGACCGTCGCCGTATTGAGCAAGTTTTAATTGCGTTAATTGATAATGCTATTCGTTATTCAAATGCAGGAAAACTTAAAATCTCTTCAGAAGTGGTTTCAGACAACTGGATATTAAAAATTGAAGATGAAGGCCCCGGCATTGCAACTGAGTTCCAAGATGATCTGTTTAAACCCTTTTTTAGATTAGAAGAGTCAAGAAATAAAGAGTTTGGTGGCACAGGCTTAGGATTAGCTGTTGTACATGCGATTATTGTGGCACTTAAAGGTTCCATTCAATATAGCAATCAAGGCTCAAGAAGTATTTTCACCATAAAGATTCCTATGGATCATTAAAACACTGAAAGTCTTCCGCGGCTTATTTTAATTTTTACCCGCTTAACTTATACAAATTTTTTATGCTAAAACTACGATTACTAATTTAAGTAAAAATAAATCTATATGAATAGACTTGAATGTAATCGCATGTTTATTTCGATCATTGAGCAAGGAAGTTTTGTTAAAGCTGCCGAAAATTTAAATACAAGCGTCGCACAAGCATCCAAGCTTATTTCAAAACTAGAGAACGAATTAGGCGTACAGCTTCTAAAAAGATCGACACGCTCATTAAAGCCCACAGAACTCGGATTAGCTTATTACCACCGAATTAAGCAACTTATGGCAGAGTTTGATGAAATTGAAATTAATATTAAAAATCAATCTCGCGCCCCAGTCGGTAAACTAAAAATAAGTGCTCCTAACTCTTTCGGAACAGTGCAATTAAGTAAAACACTGGTTAACTTTGCCCAGAAATATAGTCAAATTGAATTAGACGTGAGCTTTACTGACCGTACGGTGAATGTCATTGAAGAAGGATTTGATATCGCCATTCGAATTGGAGAGCTTAAAGATAATAATTTAATTGCGACTCATTTATCTCAAATTAGATTTGTATTGGTCGCATCTCCCCTTTATTTAGAAAAATTTGGCTATCCTCAAAGCCTACAAGACCTAGAATCTCATTCCTGCATCATCGATACAAACTTTAAAGATCCATATGAATGGGCTTTTTTTGAAAAATCACCTTCGAATGTATTACATACCATTAATGTAAATGGTCGAATTCATTTTGCGAATACAGAAGCCTGTTTAGCTGCAACCATAGCAGGACTTGGCATCGCCAGATTACCCATGTTTATTTTGAAAGATGCACTTATCGACAAAAAGATTATTCCTATTTTAGAAAACTATGAATTACCGCGAAGAGGTCTCTATGCGGTCTACCCACCAGCAAAACATCTAGCCAACAAGGTGAGAACCCTGATTGATTACTTAAAAGAGCAATATGCATATCCTGCCGAATGGGAAATTTACGAGTAATTATTTCCAAAATAGAAATAAATATTCAATTTTAGCCTACTTAATCACTTAAAAATTCAACAGTAGTATGTATTCATCAAGCTAATTCTCATCGAGACATACAATGAATACATCAAACACAGCTCCTTATGCGGCATTACTACTCCGTATAACCCTAGCACTTTATTTCTTTGCCCATGCTGGTCTCAAACTATTTGTATTTACACCAGCAGGCACAGCACAATTTTTTCAATCTGTTGGAGTTCCGGGATGGATGGCATATGTGACTATTCTCTGGGAGATTTTAGGAGCAATATTATTATTCGTTGGTTTTAAACCTCGAATTGTTGCCATTGCACTGATTCCTGTCTTATTGGGTGCAATATTTACTGTACATGGTGCAGCTGGTTTCTTTTTTACAAACCCTAATGGTGGCTGGGAATTCCCATTTATGTGGATTATCTCTTTAATTGCTCTTGCACTCATTGGTGATGGACCGTTTTCTTTAAGTAAATCTTTTAAAAACTAAGCTCGTTAATAGATGAGATGCCATTACATGAATGGCATCTAAACACCAAATATTCAGCTCATTCAGGATATTCAAATGAAAGATCTATTTGTAATTTTATTACACGGCGTAGGTAGTAATGGTGAAGACTTAGAAGCAGTTGGAGAGTTTTTTAAGGCCAACCATTCTAATTTAAATTTTGTCGCACCCAATGCTCCTTTTAGCTTTATGAACAGTAAAGAGGCCTATCAGTGGTTTAGCATTACTGGGGTTAATGAGGAGAATCGCTTTAGTCGCATTAAAGAAGCCAGAGCTCATTTTGATCAAAAAATACAAGAGATCATTACCCAAAACCAATTAGAAAATCATTTAGATAAAGTCGTTTTTTTAGGATTTTCTCAAGGTGCAATAATGGCTTTAGATGCGGTCGTTTCAGGGCGTTGGCCTATTGCTGGGCTGATTAGCATCGCTGGAAGATTAGCAAGTCCAATCAATAATGAAATGAGTAAAAATACGAAAATTTTATTAATTCATGGTGAATCAGACACCGTTATTCCTCCAACCGAAAGCCAAAGTGCATATCAACAAATGCGTGCAGCAAACTTAAATGTTGAGTTGAATATTTTACCCGCTACGGAACATACCATTTCACATTCAGCGCTTCAGTTAAGTCTTGATTTTTTAAACACTATTTAACCTATTTGGCCTACATCCAAATCTGAACTTAGATTGTCTTAAATCTAAGTTCCGTACTTTCTCGTCTCAAATTATTCTTCGGAGTTAAAAATGACTACATCAATCCGTGCAGAAGATATTATCAGCCCCATTACTGATACTATAAAAGCGAATAAACACTCACCAAAAGAAGCAAAAAATCTAGGTTTATTTGCTTACGATAAACCAACCTCAGAAAATACGGTTTTATTACTTATTGATCATCAAGTTGGTTTAATGGCTAGCGTTCGTGATACATCGAGCCTCGCTGAATTAAAAAGTAATGTCCTTGGGTTATCTCGTACGGCTAAAGCTCTTAATATTCCAACACTGATTACATCATCAAACGCACAATGGCAAAACGGCGACACTCTCCCAGAAATTAAATCATTGTTCCCTAATAATTCAATTTATCGACGTACAGGGATCATTAATGCATATGAAGACCCGACTTTTCGTAAAGCACTTATTAATTTATTAGAAGCAACAGGACGAACTCATATTATTATTGCAGGCGTAACCATTGGTACTTGCTGTACTTTCCCAACACTATCGCTATTAAATGATGGATATAAAGTCTACCCAGTCATTGATGCATGTGGCGCATGGAATCAATATGAAGTTCAGGCCGCTACATTACGCATGGCAAATGCCGGTGCAGAACCCGTAACGACCTTTAGTCTAGCTTGTGAATTACAGGCCGATTGGAAAAAGCCTTCAGCAGATCAAATGCTTGAGCCTTTCAAAGAGAACTTATCGGAATATGGGTTTGTACTACAAAACTTCTGGGATAATGTCGGCGCCCCAGCAGTTGAAGATCCTTTCAAAATCAAATAACTGATTTTGCTTAAGCTTTGTATCTTTGATTTTTAGGTAAATTTAGAGATACAAAGCTTTCTTTTGACCTTTTCTCTTTAAATTCTTATTGAAGTGTCATATCTAATCTAACCCAGATTTATAAAATAATTTTTATAATTTAAATAATGGATAATGAAATATGGATCGTTTTAAAACTATTTTACTTATTGCAAGCACATGTTTAACAACAACTCTTTATGCCAAGCAACAAGTCGTCTGTGTGTTTGACCCCATTGGTAAATCGGGAGATGCTTTCGCTTTAGCCAAAGACTATGCGCTTGAAGCCAAAAATTGGGGAGCTGATCTATCTTTAAAAGCCTATGTTGATGAACGTGTTGCAGCTGAAGATTTAAAAGTTGGAAAATGTGATGGCGCTATTATTAGTGGTTTACGTGGGCGTCAATTTAATAAATACACAGGATCTTTAGATGCGGTTGGCGCATTAACAAATATGAAAACGGCAATTAATGCCTATAAGTTGTTGTCTTCACCTATGGCCGCAAAAAACATGGTGGTCGGTCCTTATGAAATTGCAGGTTTAGGGACAATTGGCCCTGCATATTTATTTGTAAATGATAGAAGTATCAATACACTCGCAAAGGCAGCCGGTAAAAAAATTGGGGTATTTAAATATGATGAAGCTCAACCAAAGCTTGTGCAACATGTCGGCGGTCAGGCTGTATCTGTAGACGTGACCAATGCTGGTGCGAAGTTTAATAACCATGAAATTGATATTGTCCCTGCTCCTATTGTGGCATTTAAACCTTTTGAGCTACACAAAGGTTTAGGTGAGAAAGGAGCAATCATTCGTTTTCCTTTAACTCAAATTTCAGCAAACTTCATTATTCGTAAAGACCAGTTTCCAGCAGGTTTTGGGCAAAAGTCGCGGACTTGGGTAGCCAGCCAATTAAATAGAACCTTTGGCATTATTGCTAAATATGAAAGTGATATTCCTTCAAAATATTGGATGGATATTCCTAAAAATGAACAAGTAAATTATATGAAAATGATGCGCGAGGCACGTATACAGCTAACCAAAGCAGGTATCTACGACCCTAAAATGATGAATTTTTTGAAAAAGGTAAGATGTAAAGAAAACCCAAGTAATTTTGAATGCGCGTTAAACGATGAATGAACAATCAAAACATATGCACATCTTATTTTAAGAGGCTCTACCCTCAGTTATTCATTTCCTCTCGGGCTTGTTGTGGCGTTTTACCCGACCACTCTTTATAAGCCCGTGTAAATGGGCTGTGCTCGGTATAACCTAACAGCTCAACATATCACTAACTAATATAATTTCAATATTAAGAGAAGTTAACTTAGCGCTATCTTTGACTTAAAGCTATTATGATGAAAAGTATTGTGCTTTTAATACCTAATTTCTAATAGAGAAAGCGTTTTATGAATGTTTCGCCAATCATTGTACTTGATTTCGAGACCACAGGAGTCAGCCCTGAGGCTGGTGATCGTATTACAGAAGTCGCGGCTTTACGTATTGTAGAAGGTGAAATCACAGAACGTTTTGTTTCATTAATAAACTGTGGTGTAAATATTCCATACTACATCACAAAGTTGACTGGTATTACTCAAGATATGGTTAATCATGCTCCTTTAGTGGAAGAAGTTATTCCTTCTCTATTGGACTTTATTGGAACAGATCCTTTACTTGCTCACAATGCAGGATTTGATGAGAAATTCCTAAAAGCAGAAAGTATTCGACAGGAGTTAAGTCCATCACACAATGGACTCATTTGTTCTTTGAAACTTGCTCGCCGTATTTTACCCCATCAACCCAGTTATCGACTTGGGGCAATGGCAGACTTATTCAATATTAAGTTTAATGGCACAGCTCATCGTGCAGAAGCAGATGCTGAAGTTACGGCTCAATTATTTAACTATCTTTGTACGAATATTTGTAACACATATGGCTTCAATAGCATTGATCAAAATTTATTGTTAGCCATTAATAAACTTACTATATCTAGAGTACCGAAATACCTAAAAAATATAGCTGCTCAATCCTTACTTCTTAAATAGCAATCCATAGGCGACATTCCCTGCTAATTTACAGGTGTCCTCATGACAAATTTAAGATCTCATTTTTCGACGTAAATCATGAATAGAAAATTAATTAGTACTATTGTTCTCATTTCTGTGTTTGGAGTTGCTGCTTGTGGTAAAGCTTCGAATGAACAGATGGATACTTCGAAAAACAGTTCTAAAAACGTAAAAACTGAACTATCAGCAAGTGATAAAGCGATTTTAGATAGATATGACTCTATCACAAATGAAGTTGTAACCTCAGGTGAAGATGAAAAGATAAAGCAAACTTTAGAGCCTTTAATTCCTGAAATAAAGAAAGTTACTGCTAAGAAACAAAGAGAAATGGCATTAATGAATATTTATATGTTGTCAGGAATGTACAAAGAAGCTTATGAGCTAAATGAGCAACAGATTAAAGATAATCCCTTGCCTCAACGGATAATGTTTAGATGTACATTGCTTAAAAAATTAAATGAGGCCAAAGTAAAAATTCAACAGTGTCACGAAGCTTCAGCGCAACTCATACAAACCGAATTAAGTAAATCATCTAACAAAAATGATCCCCAGTACACAGACGCCGAATTTGTATATTTAACTGAAATGTATAAAGCTGGTCACACTGAATATAAAGCTAAAATACAGAAATTTATTGATGAGACTAAAGATGTCGCATCAAAAGATAGATATAAGTCTTTGTATGATAGCGATATTGAGTCATTTTATAGTACTGATTCACCAAATTATATACCAGAATCATTAAAGTAAAACTTGAATGAAAAGCCCGAATATTCAGGGCTTTTTTTAGTTTATTTTACGTAAATAGAGACATTTTACATTATAAAACAATTTATATTATATTAAATAGTAATGTTTATAGTATAATTAATTTTGCCACCCCCCAAAAAACTAAATCTTTCCTTAAGCATATTAATTTAGGACTACAAATGCATACTAAAGAAATGTTAGAAATCTGTTTTAAACAGAATTTAAATGGTGCGCAAATTGACAAATGTATTACTAGTATAGCGGGTAATTCATTAAGTATTGAAATTCCATTAGTTCCAATTCAAATAAATAATCCTCAAGAACTCTTAATAATGATGAAAAATGCTGACCAAATTCACATTTTAGTCGATGGAGGTGTTTTTCATTTTAATGCTATTTATAATTTTAATTCTAAGTTTCCAGCTTCAAGAGTTTATTATGCAAAAGCAAAAGAACTTACGACCGTAGCTAGACTACAAGCGTATCTTCAAAAAAATGAAATTAATTTATTACCGATAACAGATAAACTATTTGGGGAAAGTATCGAAGCTCAAAATTATTCTATGCGTTTTAATGAGTGGGAAATTGACCGTAAGAATAAGAATCTTATTTTTACTCAGTTATTAGATGGTCGATTAAAAAATACTGCTGTTGAAAAAGGAATTTGGCTTTCTACAAATAACCATTGTTTAATTTGTAATACCGAAACTAATACAATATCTACTACCACAATAGTCTCTAAATCAGGGTTAATAATTGGTATGCAATTATGTAATAGACATGCATTGGAATCCCAAGAGAGGAAAAACCTGATTAACTTCTTGGCTGAAAATTATGGAATACCACCTATCTTTGTAGCTGATGCAGAAATAACAAATCATAATAGAGCTGCTTTAGTGATGACTGCAAACATGCTGAAAGAAGAGCTTAATTGTAAATTAGAAAAAATTTGTACTGAAGAATATACAATAACTGCAAAGCGAGAATCAGGGTGTACTATCATATTACGACAAACAGCTCTTAATAATTATGCATATATAATTAAAGACCCTAGTGGTAAAGATATTGCACGTATCGATTCTGCTAATGATCATGAGGTAGCATATGGTCCAGACCATCTACATATAAACCTATCTAAATCAAAGTCGATAAAGAAAAATAAAATGAGTGTCGAATCAAGTTTTACATACGGTTATGCGCCTTTGGATATAAATATTATTAAGGAAATGGTTATATATGCCGAGCAAAATTATACAACCTAAAGTTAATTAAATAGTCTAAATTTTTAAATAGAAAGCCACTGAAAAGTGGCTTTCTAAAACTAGTCTAATAAAACTTAATATAGATATCTAAACTTTAATAAGTTTTTAATATTATTAACTAGTACTACTAGAGGATATAAAATCAATAACTAAATTTTATAGTAATTCCTCTTCCCCCAACACCCTCTCATTAACTTTATCTGAACTTAAACGCTGAATGATTTCTCCATCAATCATATGTGGAAATAGTGTGGCATCGCTAAAGGTTGCATTGCATCAAAAATATACAATAAAAAAATTGGAACAGATTATTTTTTACAAGCATTTAATTCTAAATATTAAAAACACTATCATATTAAAAGAGTCCACACCTTTATAGTGTGGACTCTTCCTTTAATTTAAATTCAGGCTTTACCCTCAATATTAAGTTTTAAAAATTGACTCTACATTATTTGTAAAAAATCATCTTCCATTAATAGTTTCAAATTATGTTTAATTTTACGTCAAAATTGCAAATATTTTTCATACCTTAATAACCCAAAACTTGTCTAATAGATGTAAAAAATAATTTACTAGTAATAAAAAATAATAAGAAACTAAAAATAAAATAAATAATAATATTAAGTTTTAGTTTAGCTAAAATTAAAATTGCTTGTACTAAGTTAAGAATATTTAGTAAGAAACCTATACATATTAACAAGACTGCCCATAAAATATCAAAACTTGGGATAAGGGTTATAGAGGTTTCAGGGTGCTTTGCCAAATAGATACCTAAAAGCATTACTGTAGCTGCTATACCATAATTTCTTACATGATCAAAAATAAATTTTAGATCGACCTTTTTAGGGTCATATTCCAAAATATGGCGTAATAGTCTCTCAGACGTTTTCTGTGGTTTTTGATCATTATCTGTCATAAATTTTCTCTATAGTCATTCTGAAGTCTTATAACCTCACTTTATATTAAACTATATTATACAGAACAGTCTGTATAGTTCAATCTGAAAAATAAGAATTCAAAGATGTATTCATGGCTATTCCTAACTTAATCATCTACTCAAAATTATTTCCCCCTCACCCCATTCCCCTCAAAAACACCTCAACCACTCTCCCATCAACTTCCCCTAAACTTAAGCCCTGAATAATGGCGCCTTCGATCATATATAAAAATAGTTTGGCATCGGTAAAAGAAACATCGGCGTTAAGTGCTCTAAGCAGGCTATAGATTTCGTTGATAAGCCATGTTCTATATCGCACGGCGGTTTGATAGGCTTTTGGATGGGTTAGTTTTGTCTCAAAAATGGCTTTAAATAATAAGTAATACAGCCCGTCTAGGTCTGCATGTAAAAGATAGAGCTTTTTGAGTTTATCCATTGCATTTGTGTCGCGGTCGTATTCAACCACTGAAACCACTTTTTCTTTTAGGCGTTCTTTTTGCACAATCAGGCAAATTTCAATCAGCCGCTCTTTAGAGTGAAAGTAGTTATAAAAAGTTGCTTTTGTAATTTCAGACTCTTTCACAATTCTGTCGATGCCGACCATGTGAAACCCGTTGTAGTGAAATAACTCAATTGCTTTATTTACGACTTGTAATGCACGTGTTGGGAGAACTAAATTTGGCATAGTTTTACCGTTATAAAAAATTATTGTTTTATACAAATAAGATGTAAAAACCGCTGCCTTTGGGAGAAAAAAAGGCATAGCAAAGCCGTAAGACGGTGCTCAGCACATCTCAAGTTTTAATTGTCTAAGTTTTAAGTAATAACGAGCTAAAGCCTGGAAAAGCCTTACGGCGATCAAGCTGCGTTAAGTGTTTTAAGCTGTGTTGTTATAGCTTTTGGCAAGGGCTGCCAAGAAATGATGAATGTGCAAAGCCAACTCCTTATATATGGAGTTCTGCCAACACATTAGAATTATGGTGGCAGAACGAAAGGGGTTCGCAGACTGGCTTCAAGACCCAGCACACCCGAAGGTGTCCCCCTCCGTTCCGCCATAGAGGGGGCACGAGGGTATACACACTAAAAGAATAATCTTTTAATGCTCTTGAAGAACGGTCTGCGACAACCGACTGGCAATGTAGGCCAGCCCCCAAATGGTAATCTTCAATATTTGAGGTGTCAATGTGAAATTGGCTAGAAATTATTTAAATAGTTATTATTTTTCATTTAATTACATAATTAAGGAAATTCTTAAGTAATATTTACAAGCTAATTTTATATCATTAAGTTAAAGTTCAAAATCATTAAAACTGAACGTCTAGCTTGGCTTAAATTTTGAGCACCTATTTTATTTTTATGAGTCTATATCAACAAATAAAAAATATTCTAGATTATTTAAGTAATTAATAGCCACCTCCCACCTATTAATGACATAATTTATAAAATTAAAATGTTTTATCACCACAGTACTAATATTTATAAATATTTCTATAAGGATAATTATTTTATATGAAATATCTATTATTTTTTAATGATTAATATTTATTAAAACAACACCCAATAAAAATTTATAAAAAACTTTAAATTAAAATATTAATAAAACTTAATAGTAACACCACAAATTTAATCAAGCTAAAATATAATATTTATACCAATAACATTAAATACTTATATTAAAAATAAAACAATAAAATTATTTTCAATTAGTGCTTTAATTATCAATATTGGTCACATTTTAATTAAAAATTATCTTTCTTGATAAAAAATAAAACCATTTCCACATCTAAAAACAACATAGTGAAAAAATACCAGTAAAATATAATTTGTATCAAAAACGGTTTATTTTTTAATAAATATAATATTAACAACTCAGCTCAAATGGTATTTTAATAAAGGCAAAATATAAGCCTAAGGCATATAAATAAATCATACTTTAAACGCTTTATAACCAATGGTATTTAAAATACCAGACAAAGCATCCAGCGCGATTACTTTTATAAACAATAAAATAAAGCGATTGGATAAAACATAATTTAAGAGGATTTAATCATGTCAACTTCATCCAACACTGTTGTTATTACCGATGATACTGGGCTATTAACCAATATCACATATATTGATGGTTCTGTTGTATATACAGACGGCGAAACCTGTGAACCGCCACCCTCCATTACTAAAAAAGGAAATGTTTGGACGATCACTTTAGACTGTGACCGTAGCGGCTCTTCGCAGGTTGCTAATAGTTATGTTGAACTATTACAAAAAGGTAGTCACATGTTTGCTGATAGTCAAAGTAGTGGAGACACCCCTAGTAAACTTAACTTCTACTTTGGCGTTAATTTGCAAACTTCGTCGGCTTCTATTCCCGTATATCTCGCTCAAGGTCACTATGTTGGTCATAACAATTGGTGGTTTGGTAGCTTAGCCGTAACCAATATTGGTGGAAATAAACCTGTTCTATTAATCAATGGTACGAATGTCGCTTTAACGGGCGGTAATAGCTCATTCACTTTATCAAATATTTAAAGCTTATGAATTCATTTAAAAATAAGCAGTCTCATTTCGAGGCTGCTTTTTATCTATGCCTAATTTGAGTATTCAGTATAAAATTATGACTTAAGCGTCCCATCTCACAAATTAGGCCGTGTTATATACTTAAAGTGATAAGAGCAAAAAATGACTCAAAATAAAGTTGAATTAGCAGAGAAATTATCAAAAGAATCGCATCAAGGTCAAAAGTATGGTCCTCATGATTACTTTGATTACCATATTAAAGGTGTGGTCAATTCATTAATTGAGCACCAATTTTCAGAAGCCTATATTATTACAGCCCTTCTACACGATAGCGTTGAAGACACACCTCTTACTCTAGACAAAATTGAAAGCTCGTTCGGAAAAGAAATCCGTGATGCCGTTGATGCATTAACTAAACGGGAAACTGAAACACGCGAAGAATATTTAATTCGTTGTAGTTCGAATCCGATCGCTCGAGTTGTGAAACTTCATGATGCAGCCTTTAATGCGCATAACTCGCATAAGGACAATAATCACTCACGTGTAGATTATTACCTTCAAACCTTGTTAATTGTTTCAACAGCGCAAGATAGGTTGAAATGAAAAGACAACGAAATGAATCCGTTGCCTTTTTAATTTTAAGATTGTGCAAATGCCCAAATGTCTTTTGAGGCAACCGTGTCAGATACGAGTCTAAAACTCATAGGTTCTAAGTCTTCATCTACAATGACATAGCCTTTCGAGTTATTTTTTAGCGCATCACACTTATTATCGGTCAGTTGATAGTTTGCCGTATTGGCTAATGCACTTTCAGTAATAACACCTGTAAACACACAATTTGGGTCTTTCGAGACAATTTTGCCTTGTGCATTGACCTCGGCATTGATCGTTGTTCCATCTGGAAAAGATAAATCGTATGTGCCGGCTAATTGATTCAGAGAAATTTTCTGATCATCAATTTTTTCATAATGTGCTAATTCAACTTTCATCGCTTGATTAGCCTGATTACTCTGCCAAGCTTTGGTTTTTGTGTCATAGCTCATCACAATTTTGGCACGGTTTTCGTCATCATCTAAAACCAATAATTTAGAACCATCCGCGCCAGAATAGTATTTACCCGCCATTGGTAACTCTTGATCCGTTTCGGTACTAATAATATAAGTACCGACATCTAAGCTCGGCCCTAATGCAGGTTTTTCAGTCGAGACTTGGTCATCATGATCATTGTCATTACAAGCCGCCAAGCCCATTCCAAGAAGTAAAACCAACAAACAACGTTTCATGGTCTTTCTCCTTACTTGTTAAATAGGCTTTTTAAACGAATTTTGAGCCATTCTTGAGCTGCTGGTCGCTGATCGTAAGCAACTTGCATTGCAGTTACAGCAATCTTGCTTTGCATGACGGCGCTTTCATCCGACATTTGCGCGGCAGTTGGCGCAGATGGTGCAGCATCAATTCCTAGACCAAATTGGTTATTGCCTTTATTGTCTTTGGTCACTTGGAACTTCAATTTATATAAGTCATACGTCCCAATTTTTGAGAAAGCAAACGGCGTGCTGGTTGTTAAATTTTTAGGGAAATTAACATTTAGCGTGATGCCTTTTGGCAACAATTGGCCCTTGCCTGCCTTAGCTTGTAATTCTTTTAATAACACTACGGTTTGTTTTGCCACAATCGCAGAGTTAGGGTTGTTTAAAGTCTTATCATCTACCGTGTTTGTATCGGCACTTAAGGCAATAGATGGAATGCCACGGCCTGCCGAAAACTGTACATTGCCAATCGTGCCAGAGTGTACAACGACTTTTCCGACATTTTGTCCTTCATTCGGGCCAGATAAAACTAAGTCTGGCGCTTTACCCCAGCGTTTTGGTGCAACCACATCTAGTCCATAAACTGTTGCCATCACTGGTGTGCCATGTGTGTAATTCCAGTCACCATTGGTATAACCTGCTTTGGTAAAGGTTCCAGCAGCAGGTGCGCCAATTGGTGCTGCGCCATTGTGACAACCGTTTTCAGCCGCAATTTGCTTGTCATTATCCGCGGTAATCGTCGTTGAGCTGTACATCACAATTGCGCCACCACGACCACTTTGTGGTGAACAAGGTACAGACACAAGCACGTTATGACCATTTGCTTTTAATTCGTCATAAAGTGCTTTGACATTGCTGGTTAGACCGTCATCGTTAACCAATAAAATATTTAGTGCAAAAGCTGGAGTTGTACACAAAGACAGAATAAGGCCACCCAATAAACTTTTTTTCATCACTTAACTACCATGTTCTTAAATTTCGTTTTGTATAGTAGTTGCGCTATATGTACGTTTAGTGACTACGCATCAATAAAAATTAAAATACTTTTCCATTAAAAATTAAATAATTATATTATAAATTATTGCTATGTTTTCTTTTATAAACTGATCTTAAACTTCAGCGCTCGTATTCAAAATGACAAAACCCACTTCCGTGGGCTTCATTCAACATATCAATTCAAGCTTTAAATTAAATTCGCCCAACTTCTAAATATGGAATTAAGTTTTTATCAAAATGTGGTCTTGGGTCGCCTTCATAACTAATAAAACCGTGCATTCCTGTTAAGCGTTCACCTTTATAAAACTGGTTTAGCTGATAGCGCGGGTCTTTATGTGAAAGTGTAAAGCTCACCACACCAACGCCCTGCTGTTTTGATTTGTTATAGGCATCTTCGAGCATTTTATGATGCAAAGCTAAATCTTCGGGATGGCACATAAGCGTATGTAACACATGGTACTGAATAGAGTCACCGAGTTTAGGCAAGCGCATGCCCTTAGTAATTGGAGTCAGCAAGTTATAGACGGGTCTAAAAATTCCAATGACTGAACTGTAATGCAAAATTTTGGTTTGCTTAATACTGTGCTGATCCCACAAACCAAACATGCCCACCAGTTTTTCACCCTTAAAATAAAGTGAAAAGTCTGAGAGTTTTATCCCTGAAAAATACTGATGCTCTTGAGCCAGTTCTTCAAAGTTATAGGCAGGAATAAAGTTATAAAACTCGGCCATGTCGCCAATAAACTGATTCATGGCTTCCACATGCTGAGCTTCAGCAACACATGTCTGAATCTCTTGAATGTCACTCTGCTGAGAAGTCTGCTTTAAAAAAGCCGTGATTTTTCGTTTTGCACCTGTACTCGTCAGACTTAATGTCTCGATGAGTCCTTCATCATAATAATCGGGCATTCCCGTTTTACCTGTTTGGATGGCAGCGCGCGCCGCATGGTTATCATCAAAAATAATCATTTGGCTATAGTTCGGTTCATGCATGGTTTGTTTTACATGCTTCGCTAGAACCTTAACCAGTGATTTACCACGATAGTTATGATCTACCCGTAAATCACCCGCATAGCGTAAGTTTTGAACGTTCCGATCGACATAACATGGGCGGTAACCGTTGCTATAACAAGCGACATTTTTTTGACTCTCGGTGTCTTCAATCACAACATGTAATTTATGCCGATAGACAATGTCAGATGCTCTAAAATAACTCGGTTCGCGCTGAAAGCTAATTTGTATGCCTTTGGTGGTCATCGGTACGGCGATTAAGTCTCGTAAAGCCTGATCATCTGCCAAAGTTGCTTCTCGGGTAATCAGCGTATTGTCAGCAAGTGGTGGATTTATTTTATTCATTATTCACCTGTTGTGCGGTCTGAACGGGAACCAAGTTATTTAAACGCCCCATTTGGTCGAGTAGTTGATAGACAAACACCACTTCGTCTTGGTCATTTACGGTTTTTTGAGTTTCTGCATCGAGTAACTTTTGTTCGGTATTGAGCAAATCAAATGTGGTTTTGGTTCCGACATCGAACTCTTTACGTGTGTAGACAAAGGCGATAGACGCTGCTTCTATGGCATTTGCCAGTGCTTCTTTATTTTGTCGAATGGTTTGAAGCTGTGCATAGGTCGTGCGTGTACGCTTATTTAAATCTAGTTCAAGACTTCGCGTTTTTTGGTTAGCCAAATATATATCGGCCTGTGCTTTTTTAACGTTGGCGCGATTTAAACCATCGTCATAGAGCGGTACATTAAGCTGCACCCCAACCATATAGTTATTACTTTCCGAACCAATATAGCTTGCTTCATCTTGCTTTCCAGCACGGCTGGTGAGCATCACCGTTGGCCACAGTTCACGCTTAGTTAAAGCGTATTGTTTCTCGGCAGCCTGCTTTTCGTATTTACTGCGCATTAAAGCTGGATGGTTTTTGGTTTGAGCCAAAATTTCATCTAAGTTAGCCGGAATAACTGGCAGTTGTTTAATGGCGACAAGGTTCTCAGGCGTTACACCTGTCACTTGGTAAAACTGCGCTTCGCTTACGGTTAAGTTAGATTGGGCCTGTGTAATATCGGCTTGGCCTTGTGCGACTTGTGCCAAAACCTGAGCCAAATCCGCACGGGTAATCATTCCCACGTCAAAACGGCGCTTTGACTCATATAAAGACCGTTGCAGATTTGCCATGGTCTTTTGTCTAAGTTCTAAAATGGCTTTCTTTTTTAATACATCGGTATAGACCATCACGGTATTTAAGATGGTTTCCGATCTTTGATCTGACAAACCTTGGTTTTGTGCCGAGAGCTGACTTTCGGCAACATCTATTCCTAAACGGTGTCGACCAGACGTGTAAATTGGATAATCTGCCTGTAACTGCAAACTTCGGCCTTTACGATTTCCTTCGGTTGGAAACAGGACGTGTGAAGGCGTATCTATTCTTTCATAGTCCAGTTGTCCAACTAAATTAACTTTGAGTCCGTCACGCTGTTTGGCTTGCTCAAGCATAGCAGTGGATTGGTTTACGCTTAAACGGCTGACCTCAAGCTGACTTTCATGCCTTAAACTGGCAGACAAAGCCTCATCTAAAGTCATAGCGTGTGTGTTCGACACAACCAACACGCCTAGATACAAGGCGTGTCGAAGTGTTAAAAACCGAGTGTTAAATGGCTTCATCCCTTTCATAGTTGTTCCAAACTATTGAGGGTGACTTTTTTAAGTGGCTCAGGTTTGATATTGCCTTCGATAATGCCATCAAACATGACCAGTTTCTTGTACGCATTCCAACCATTATTGGCTTGGCGGATTTGAGGCTGGTCGAGTTGTCCTAAGTTTCGAGCAAGTTCGTAATGGAAGTTTTGACGCAAAATACTGTCGATATATTCATTGTTAATGCTGTGATGAATGTCGCCTTCAAAAAGCACGCAATAAAATGGTTTAACCTGTTGCTGGGTATCAATCGCGAGTAAAGAAATCGCTTTCGATTCGGTTTCATTTAACTGCGACAATAACTGATGAGCTGTTTCAGGAGCGAGTTTTTCACCGACCAGATCTACCCCAAAACGACGACCTTGGAACTCAAAACACGGAATTTGCTCTATAAAGCCAGTGACGCGTAAGCAATCATCCAGACAGTAACGCAGTAAGCCATTACCTGAAGTAATGAGCGGGCTGACCACATCACCTTGTTTAAGTTGCCACGACGGAATGATTTGCCCTTGTTTATCGCCTTCTAAATATTCAAATTCGTAGAAGTGACTTTGGTAGGCCAGTGGGTATTGATCGTTATAGGGAATCGTGACGACACCTTCAGTCGCCCATAGCCCTTTGCCTTCAAACTGAACACTGGGTAATTTCTCTTGTAATTTTTCAGCCCAAGCTTTTGAACCTGCGGTATCCCAACTCGACACTAAACTTAACTTTGGCCAGAGCTTTTTAAAGTCAATCTGTGTACCGTTTGAACTTGCAATTAAGGCTTGAGCACTTTCAGGGCTATGCGGCGCAGTGACTTCTTTTAATGAAGCCTGACGGTTACCCCATGAACCACTTTGTAAAACCTCAATCACGTCTCGTTGTAGTGACTCCAAACGCTCAAGCAATTGCAGCGCAAAAGTCGGACTCCACACCGAAATCATGGCTAAGTTACGGTTTGCGACCAAATAGCAAATGGTAGCAAACAGTGCATCGTCAGCATTTGCTGCAAAAGCAACATTACTTGGAACTGCTTGGGTAAACTTAGATAAAATTCGCTTACCTACACCGAGTAGCGCACTATCATCATTTAGGTTTTTGTCTTTTAAAACTTCACGCTGGCTTTCAGGCAACCACGACACCGACCAATAATGTGTGCCCGAACTCAACTGTGGACACTTGCGGTATAAACTTGCCATCCACGGCGCAATCGCATGGTCAAGTTCATCTAAAAAAAGTTTGGTATATGGAATAAACTTGATTTGCTCACTCGAACCACTGGTTGGCTGAAAACGAACTAGCTTACTGCTCGACAGTGAAAGCTTTTGTTCACGGTAACGTTGAATGTCTTCTCGCCATGCGCCATAACGTGTCGCAGGAAATGCTTTTACAAACTGCTCATAATTTTGAACTTTTTTATCTTTCGCAAATGTAGAGGTCTGTAAAATCGAATGCAAGATTTGGTGTTGTGTCGCTTCTAAAGCGTTAAACTGTTTTTGGAAATTACGGTCAGATGCATCACACCATTTTTTTAAAATCAGGTGCGAACCCAAAGTTAGCCATTCATTAGATTTCATTGGATGGCCTCTCTACGTTTTGTTTTAGACGTTACACAAGCTTCAAATTTTCCCTTGCTTGTAGGCTTAGTGATGAGCTTCACGGGGAACCGAGCAATATCTTTCCAGCCAAGACGGCCAATACATGGCAGTTCTGTGCCTGCTTTCCATGTCGGATTCAACTGCTCAAAGAAATGAATATTTGGGTTCTTTTCTCTCATTTCGGCAGTAATTGGTGCGACCTCACCTTTTAATGGCTGATAGTCATCTCCAAAATTTAAGAGTCCCGCATCTTTGTCATAATATTCGCCAAAGAATTTCTCACAGTAGTGCTCGACGACTTCAGAGAGATGCTGGTTTTCATCTTTAATGTTTGGGTAATACACATAGTAGTTATTGGCAAGTAGCAAGTAGGTCTTATAGCCTTTAGAAATCAGGAGCCAATAGAGTTCGTTAAATGGATATTTGATTCGAAGCTTAATCATGAGTTTGAGCATGGTACTTTGCAGACTACGCGTACCCCAAAATTTCTTCAAAATGACCGTATCACCGCTAAATAATACGGTGTAGTCCTTACCATTTAAGTAGAAATGCTGCACCACAACGGTAGAGAAGCCCACAATCTCATTTGTTTGAGAGTCAAAGATTAAGATCGCACCGCTTTTATTTTGGAAATCATCTACGAAAATAGAAAATCTCGTATTTTCATAATACTGTTCGTAAATGGAATACATCACTTTTAATCGCTCAGTATCGATTTGCTCTTTTTCAAAATATTGACCATAAGTCGTGTTTTTCAGGTTCAATTTTGAAATTAGTTTATACGTTGTATTAATCATAATCCTTTAACCTTCCACCTCTAATTTGCGAGTTCCCCGATCTCATCAACCGATTTTAGAAAACTCATCTCAATGTTCTTTTTCTATGAAGGGATACGTTTTGATATGCCCTATTGTTTTTCATTCTTTGAAAGCTGCTCTTTATTTCTAAATCGCTACATGTTCATTTTCTTCCCCCGATCCATAAAGATGGTTAAAAATGCGGTCACAAACATGATGATTGCGAGCATGCGTAATAAATCATTAAAACTCGATGTCAGTGCCTGAAAATGAATGTCGCGATAAATCACACTGAGTGCGATTTGCTGTGCATTTGAGCCAACTTCCTGATATTGCGCCGTGAGCTGGTCGAGTCTTTCTGTGAAAATCCAGTTTTGCGGTGTCATCGACTGATTAAGCTGCGTGACATGTAGCGCAGTCAGCCAGTCTAATGATGAGTTAATCAGTGCTAGCCCAACCGCGCCGCCAATATTACGCATCAGGTTATAAATACCGCTGGCATCGGCAACTTTACTGAGTGGCAAAGTGCTCATGGCTAAATGCGAAACCACAATCAGGCAAATCATGAGGCCAATACCACGGTAAATTTGCGGCCAAAACATAAAGTCGTAATCACTATGAATGCTGAGGTGCGAATTGAGCCAAACACCAAAGCCAGCCAAAATCATTCCGACAAATACAGTTTTTCGGGTATCAAAATTGGGAATAAGCCATGCAAGGAATGGTGCAAAACAGAACATGACAATGCCTGTCACCATCATGACATGACCAATTTGGCTACTGTTCATTTCACGGACTTGCCCAAGAAAGACGGGAATCATGTAACCCAAGCCATAGAGCGCCATGCCAATCACAAAAGTTGTGATGGCACTTAAGGTAAAGTTTTTATTTTTAAATACAGATAAATCGAGCAAAGGCTTTGGCTGGGTAAAACTTCTAGAAAAGAAAATCATGCCGCCTACAACGCAGATCATAAAAGCAATCCGAACGCCTGTGTCTGCAAGCCAGTCATGACGCGCGCCTTCATCAAGGAAATATTCAAGGCCACCCAAAAACATCGCCATACCAACGAGGCTAAACCAATCCATGCTTTTAATGAGTGAATAGTTCGCACGGTCGATATTTGGACCCGAGTAGATGACGGTCGCAATGATAATGCCCGGAATAATATTGATCAGGAACATCCAGTGCCATGAGAAGTTATTAGTGAGCCAACCACCAATGGTTGGACCAATGGCCGGACCCAAAGTACTGATCATTCCAAACATGACTAAAGGCAATGAGCGTTTTGCTTCAGGGAAAAGTAGATACAATGCGGTCATGGAGGTCGGAATCATTCCACCGCCCATAAAACCTTGAATGCCACGAAAGACCAATAAACTTTCTAAGTTCCATGCCAACGCACAAAGTAAAGAACTGACCGTAAAACCAATTGCACAGATGGTGTAATACACCCGTGTTGAAAGCACCCGCGAGACAATACTCGACATGGGAATTGCAATAATCTCGGCAATTAAATAAACCGTTTGCACCCAAGTGACTTCGTAACGACTTGCACTCATCCCAGCTTGAACTTCGTTTAGAGAACTCGCCACAATTTGAATATCAAGAATCGCCATAAAGTTGCCAAAAATCATGGCAGCAAAAATTGCCCATGCCGTCTTTGCGGGAAACATCCACTCGGCGTCAACGTGCTTATTCATTTGTTATTACCTAAAATTTTATTATTAAGTTCTTAGGTCAACGGTGGCACTGACCGACATTCCGGGTTTTATCAAATCAATATGTGGACTTGAATCTATGGCAATACGCACAGGAATACGCTGAACAACCTTGTTAAAGTTGCCTGTGGCATTGTCTGGTGGCATGAGTGAGAAAGTTGCGCCTGAAGCTGGTGAAAAGCTTTCAATTTTTCCGCTAAAGGTTAGGCTTGGGTAAGCATCAAGTTTTAATTCAACTTTCTGCCCAATATGCATTTTTTCAATTTGGGTTTCTTTGAAGTTGGCTTGTACATACAAACTGTTTTCAGGAATAATCGCCATTAAGCGCGTTTGCGGAGAAACACGTGAGCCTTTTTGAATTGCAAGACTACCGATTTTGCCGTCTACAGGACTCACCACTTTTGATGAAGCCAGATCAACCTGATATAAATTTAAGTTTGCATGAGCACTTTGAATATCTGCTAAAAGCTGCGCTCGACTGGCTTGCAAACTCCCCAACTGAGCTTCTGCTGCATTGACGGCGGCTTGAGCTTTGCTGAGTTGAGCTTGGGCTGTTAAATATTGAGACTGAACCCCTTCAAAGTTTTGACGGGTAATCACGCCATCTTTTAGTAAATCTTGATAACGTTCAAAATCTTTTCTTAAACGAGTTAAGTCTGCTTGCGCTGCCACTACACCACTATTTGCTTCAGTAATGGAAGATTTAGCAGACTTTTCATTTTGCTGTTGTACACCCAGCGCCGCTTCTTTTAAGCTGACGACAGAACTCGCCTGATCATAACGAGCTTGGTAATCGCGGTGGTCTAATAATGCCAAAGTTTCCCCTTTTTTTACAAACTGATTATCGTTAATTAATAACTCAATCACTTCGCCTGAAATCTTTGGCATGACCCAAGTAACATCTGCCTGAACATAAGCATTATCAGTAGATTGATAAAATCGGTATACAAAAAAATAATATATAATGCCTGCGACTAAAAATAACAGTAGGACACTAAAAACACCCCAAGTTATTTTCTTTCGACTTTGGAAATTAGTGTCAGTTTCTAGCTGAGCTACGTTATCCATATTCATTCCGTTTATTTGTAATATTCGATTTTTTATTTACACCAATAAACTATTAGCGTCTTTTTTACGTAACTTTTCACTTGGTTTATTCAATGAATCGTGACAGCGTAAAATTTGGTGCAAATTATGGTTCTTAAATCGATTAAATATCATTGACCCTTTTGACATATATTTTTTCTATTTACGCCAATACACGGCATGCTATAAAAAATATGTTTAAAAATTATGTAATTTCATATTTTCTAAAAAATTTAATTATAAAAATTTTCTTTAAAAATTAATTTAAACAAATAAAATCAATAGATTACAATTAAAATTATTAATATAAAAATGATTAATTAGTAGAAAAATTTATTGCATTAATATTAAAAATTGGCGTTTACTTTGTATAACTTGTGTTGATTTAATTAGAGCAATATGTAATTCAAAAAAATTCTTCGAGAATTTTTATAATATTTATAGAAGCATAAAATATAAATATAAATATTTATCAACCATAGTAAAACACAGCTTATTAAATATGTATTTTCAATATACTTATGATTAACAATATTAAATAAAATAATATAAAAGCTTTCCGACCAAATCCAACTTATTTTTGAGAAACCAATCAATATTCAAAAACAAAATTACTCTAAAAAAGAGTTACTTTTAACTCTTTTTTATTTAAAAAATAGAGAATTATCGGTTTATTTTTTTACTTATTTAAAACCTTAAATATTTCTTCTAAAGTTATCCCAATCGCAAGTATTTCACTATCGTGATGAGGTAAACCATCGATTTCCAATCCAATTGGTAGTTTCGATTTCGCTCCCTTTCCAATGGGTAAACTCAGCCCTGGTAATCCGATATTACTTCCAGGATCTGTATTTCGAATTAGTGTATGGAAATTTTCAATTGAATTGGATTGTTCATTTGCGAGTGGTGCAACAATCGGTGATGTTGGGAGTAATAAAGCATGTAAGTTATACGCTTTAAATGTGTTTTGGTAGAGTTCAAGCAATTGAGGCCGAGCTTCACTAATGGCCTTTTCATAGAAAGGTAAAACAGGAACAAGTTGACCCGTTTGATCTTGAATTAATTGGGGAAGAATATTCTGTTGAAAAATTGCCTGTACATCTGGGCTTGAGATCTGATCAACTACAGTCTCAATGGTCAAATTTACATGATGATGTTTTAAATATTGAATAAGGTCATATTTGCCTTCATAAACAACCACTGGAAAAGAAATAGCGTGATTGAGTTGTTCTAAATTCGGCATATCGACAGGAATAATTTCGACTCCCGCATCTTTTAACAGCCCAAGCGCAATATGAGCCTGCTCACGAACATCTGCATCTAAATGATTCCAAAAATATGGATTAAAACCGAGCCTAATTTGATGAGGCTGTAATGGTTCTTTTTTTGGCTCTTGAGTAATAAGCTGATCAATTAAAATAATGTCAGATACTGTGTGTGCAATCGGGCCAGCAGTATCCCGCGTATGTGAAATTGGGGTAATACTGTCTTGTGAGTATCTTCCTACCGTTGGACGAAAGCCGACACATCCATTTAAGGCACTTGGCAAACGAATCGAAGCACCCGTATCTGTACCAATCGCAATTGGAACCATTCCAGCGGCAACAGCCACAGCACTACCAGAAGAAGAACCACCAGCAATGTGCAATGGGTTTACAGCATTTCGTGTACCCACAACACCTTCAATGTGCATTGCAGTATTATAACCGGTTACCCCAAAGGCCAATTCATGCATATTGGTTTTACCAACAATCATCGCACCGTGGTCAATAAGCTTTTGAATAATCGGTGCGGAACTTTGAGGCTTAAAATCAGCTAAAGCTGATGTGCCTGCACTATTTGAGAAACCAGCAACATGAATATTATCTTTAACCGCAATTAAAATACCCATTAAAGCTGGACATGGTTTTCCACTCAGTAGATATTCATCCCAATATTGAGCTTGTTGAATTGCTGAAGCTTTATCTGTGCTAATAAATGCATTTAAAGACTCTTGTTTTTCCATAGTGTCGAAGTAATGATGCACGAGTTCTTCACAAGATACTTTTCTTTCATGAATCAGTTTAGTCATGGCATCTACTGAAGCATTTGCTAAACCCTGTAACTCAATCCAATTATTTTTTTCAACTGCATTTGACATGGTGACTTAAAATCCATTTAAGTTGTGACCTTAAGAACTTAGTACAAATTGCTTGATAATTCGTATCCTCAAAATTGAGGATTGCTTTGCTTTAATGTTGAATGAGTAAAGCCATTTCAGTGCGATTATTGCAGCCTATTTTTCTCATAGAGTTGTTCAGATGGGTTCTTAATGTGGTAAAGCCAATACCAAGTAAATTTGCTACCTCTTTATCACTTAAACCTTTAGAGACCAAATGAACCACTTCTTGTTCACGTGGAGTCAAACTATATTGTGTTGATAAATCTAGTGGTAAGGCTTGGGTAAAATAAGGTTCAAGCAGATTTAATATTCTTTTTTCACGCTCACCAAACATTTCAGCGTCTTGCGCACGCCAAATGCGTAAATCACCAATATTCATACCATTTCGAACAAAATAAATATTTATACCGTGATACAAACCATAGGTTTTTAAAAACTCATTGTAATAGCCTGTTTTTTTCAGGTCTGCCAGAGGCATGACTTCATTTACAAATGTCGGTTTCTGGAGTTTATGAAGCTGTGCAGTAATAGGGTCATCAAATTGCCAAATACTCTCATAGTCCTCCATCGCTTTTGGGTCGATTTTCCATATCACACCCTCTCTCGATAAATTATGTGTTGAATCCCAAATATAAGACGCGGCAAAATCAGCCCGTAACAAGATGGCAATATCTGCAATGATATTTTCACGTAAATTGTATTGCCCTTTTCCTGAGCCAAGTTTCCATAATATTTCAGAAAACAATGTAAACTCAGACGGGCTGAAATCCTTTTCTAAAAGTGCGGTCATCGTCTACCTATTTAACGAAATCCATCGAATTTTAAGAAGATCGGTTAGGCACTTCCTTTGAACTTAATACCCATCCCATCCTTTTCTATAACATATCTATTTTTTGATTTGGTAGGTAAATATTAGTTATAAGTTAAAAACGCGGGTTCAACTCACACCATCCCATGTGAAAGTCACTATTTTCATCTTAAATCCCAATCTTGCTCTACCCCTCTATTTCTACATTCCAAGAAAGATTTTAAATGAAACTTTCCAATCGCTTTAAGTTTATCTTCATCGCTAGAATATAGGGGGTATTCATATGCCTGAAGAACTATTTGTCGTTGCTTCATTTTCATATCTTCAGGAAGACTTCCTTCATCTGCTGTTTTATATACATAGTCAAAAGATAGTCCATTTTGTCTCCCTTCCATGATTGCTTTTGCTAATTCAGAAAGAGTTTTACATTTACTATCCCTTGTTTGTATTTCGTATTTTTTATCAATCATCTTAATAAGCTCTTCCTTGGAAGGAAGCTCTATATTTGTATTTGCGAGACAAATTTTAGGCATCAACACTACGGCAACTAATAAAACTATCTTCTTCACCTCAATCCACCTTATTCTAAGCCAGCCAATTCTTTTTGAAATGCATCGGCGCAAGTCATATACATCTTGTTGCTGAACTCAGTAATAGCATTATCTTGATTCTCTTTTGTAGACCACTTTGGTTCTCTATAGGCTTCATAAATAATTTCCCTATGATAGGACTTTATTGGCTCTTCCATATTTTTTTGTTTATTAAGTACAGCAATATTATTTGCAATATTCTCCCCTAACTGTCTAGAAGTCATCACTGATTTTGCATACTCACCAATTCCTCCACAAATTACATCTATTGCATCGTTTTTTGTCATTTTCTTTTCTGCATATACATTTACCGAAACCAAAGCAGTACATAGAATAATAAATATTCGGAACATTTTAATCTCGCTTATTTTCATGATATCTCAAGATACTAGCTATCTTTTGGAATAAATACCCAATTAAAAAACCATTAAAGATTATCCCAATACCTGTAATAACCATAATTCCTGACCATACAGTCTCAGTACCATAATAAGTTCTCGGTACTTCAACTCGACCAAACACAAGGATAAATATAAATCCAGATATAACACCTAGAACAATTAATCCCCATCCAATAGCATTACAAACATCACTTTCTTTCATGCCTTGATTTTCTACATTCATCTCAATCAACCTTGTTAAAGTTCTTCAAAACTTTGTAAGTGATATCTTGATTAGTAGCATCAATTACTTCTAATAAAGCGCCTTTATAACCTATTTGCTTAGATTGGCTTAAATCATATTCAACATCATTATTGAATGCAGGACGTGCTTGATTACTTGAAAATTCACGGTAGCCTACATTAATTTTATTTCCAAATTTTCCACTATAAATTAATGTTTGTTGGAAGGAATTATCTGATGCAATTGCTACAGTCTTCATAGTAGCTTGATGTTTATCAGTACAGTTTTTTGCATTAAATATTGTTACTACACAAAGCTTACCTTCATTATCAAACATAACTACTTTAAATGGGTCAGCTAAAGGGTTTTTCTGAACCATACCCCCACCGCTTACAGTGTTGAATGGCTGAAAATATTGCCCTTTTTCATTTTGGCCTGTTTTTAAGTAAATGCCCGAAGTAAGTGAATAGGCAAAGCTAATTTTAATATTTTCAGGCACGTTTAGAACTTCACGATCAACTACTATACCTTGTTCAAGCATTTGATCCCCTACAAATGCTTTATTAACTGAACCAATTGGCGGCTTGCTTATATTTTTAGGGACAGCTTGATAATTGTAGGATGGAGAAGCGCAACCAACTATGCCAATACTTAAAATGAGTAAACTAATATTCTTTTTCATGATTTAACCAGCTTTATAAAGTTCACACAATCTAACAAATTGGTTACTAATTGTCACATATAAAAATAAATAGTAATCTTAAGAATTGTTTAATTTAAAAAACTTGTTTATTGGATCAAAATTTTATGCTTATTACTTCCTTTAATAAAAAATTTTTAATAACAATTTGTAGTTTATTAATTGTTGGGTGCGCTGCAAATTCAGGTATTGTTCCTATGGGAAATAATACTTATATGGTCTCACGACAAGCTGCTACTGGGTTTAGTGGAATGGGAACACTTAAAGCAGAAGCAATGAAGGAAGCATATCAAGAATGCCAAAAAACAAATAAATTCGTTAATGTCTTAGAAACTATTGATGCAAAACCACCCTATATTTTGGGTAACTTTCCTAAAACTGAAATCAGATTTAAATGTATAAATGAAGAATAAATTGAGCCATTAGGAAACAGTTTACTTTTTTGGACCTCAATTGTTTCACGGGAAGGTAAAGAGATTGCCAGAACCAAATTTGCAGCTTGTGGATGTAGAGGTTTAACTAGGATATACCACAGTAATTTCAGATACAGTGGATAGTCGGGCTTTTTAAAAACTAAAACCCACTCATTGAGTGGGCTTTTTATTACTAACCGTTTTGCCTGAGGTGGTCTTGGAACTCTTGGTCGTGTATTTTGTCGTAATTAACAGGGTCGTAAACGCATCCAGTTAAAACAACAATTACAGCAAGTACAGCAACCAACTTTTTCATTGAGACAGCTTTCCTTTTAACGCAAAAGATTCGCTTTAAGTATACTCCTCGGTAGTCATCTTGATTGAACATAATTAAGCCAAACAATTGTTATTTTTAAATTATTGCCGTGCTTTAGCATGTGAATTAGTTTTTTAACAAAATCAAATCAAGGAAGTTATACAAAACTTAAGCCTCAGTCGCTAAATACCAATTTTTCCAAGAACTGGTTCCTCTGGTTTCAATTGGTACAGTTGGAATGAGTTTTTCTTTTAATATTTCAGTTTGTTCAAGGGCTTTAGCAAGCCTTGCTTTGACTGAATGAATGCATTCACGGTCACCAAATTCACAGCGGTCTAAAGTTGTACCGCCACAAGGCCCGTTGGCTAAACCTTTTGGACACGTTTCAGGACAAATATATAAAGTATCGCTTAGGCGACACTGACCACAGCTTTCGCAGCCCACTAGGCTATGTTTACTCAGCACTTCTGTTTTAAGTAATACTTTGGCGATCAAAGCATTTTCCCAAAATGACGCTTTAAAAATAAACCGTCCAACACCTTTAGCAATTTTTGATCCAAACATTGCTTCATGCATAACATGCAGTTGGCGATATTTAATTAATTGTTTAGACGTTGGCTGACGTGAAAACCGAGCAACTTCAGGTGAAAACTCTTTGCCTGACGTGACTTGCCAAAGTGAATTCCAAAGCTCTTCTAAAACTTTAAGCTCCAGATGTCTGTATTGCTCGACGTAGCTTTCAAGCAGCATTTGCTCTTCTGGCTTATGGCAGGCAGATAAGTGAATTCCTGCAAACCCCAAATATTTGCATATTAAAATCTGTAAAGCGCAGCGCAAATAAACTCGGTCTGTATACCCTGCTTGTTTTTCGTCTTTCAAAACTTTTAGCATGTGGGGGGTAATCACAATACCTGCAACTTTATGCTTTACCATAAAATTGGCACGCCCCAAAGTCAGTGGCATGATACAAGCCAGTATTTGCTGCGAATAAGCATGCTTTGTTAAAAATGATTTGGCTTGTTTTAAGGCTTCAATGTCATAGCCTAATTGGGTAATGATAAAGTCAGCACCTGCTTTAATCTTCTTATGCAGTTTTAAGTACTGTGCATCACGCTCAGCTTCAACATATTTAAAGGGGTTAAAAGCAACCCCAATACGAAACCCACCATGTTGCTTGGCAGCCATTACGGCGTTTACCGACTCCAGGTATCGGCTACGAGGCTGTCCATCTCGACCATTATGGTGTTCTTTAAGTTTATCGCCTGTAAGCAATAACAAGTTTTGAATATTGGCTGCTTGAGCTTGTTTTAAAAAGTGCTCAAAGTCTTGTATATCTCGCGCCTTACCTGAAAAGTGTAAGACTTTATCGATTGAGTCAGGGTAACTTTTGCTGGCTTCAAGCGGCGCAATATCATGATCTGAATGTACGCGATCTGCCAATGTCATTGCAGCCGGATATCCTGCAAACTCATGTTTCACAGGATAAATTTCATGCAGTGAAGTGAGATATTCCACCAGCACAAAAAACTGGTTTTGCTGGAAGCAGGGAGAAACGTGTGACATAGGCAAAGTGCTGATCAAAACATGACATCAATCATAAGCGCGGCATTATAAATCAAAGTGCATCAAGATGCGCTAGTCAGAAAGCTCAATGTTTTGCTTATCTTCACCCTCTTTATTTCTGGGTAATTCGAGTGAGCGAGGAAATATAAAATCAAAAGAATCGAGTGCATAGCGATAAAGCTGAGCTGGTCGTTTGCCCACAATTTTACTTTGGTTGGTTTCTTCAACTGCACCCGCTTCTATCATACGGCGTCTAAACGCTTTTTTATCTAAAGATTGCCCAAGAATAATTTCATAAATGGTTTGTAGCTCGGTCAGCGTAAATAACTCGGGCATAAGACTGGCTGGTAATGCGGTATAGCGGGTTTTATTGGTGAGACGCTCTAATGCCAACTTAAGCAACTCATTATGATCAAACGCTAATGCGAAATCTTGTGCTTTTGCTACAGGCACCCATTCGCTGTATTCAGCCAAAGCTTGATGTTGATAGGCATTAAAATCAATTAAAGCAAAATACAAAATGGTCACGGCCCAACCACGCGGATCACGTTTTGCATTACCCACAGAGGCAACTTGTTCCAAATAAGGTGAACTAATTCCTGTTTTTTCGACCAGCTTACGATAAGCCGTGGCCATCAAGTCTTGATCATGGGTTAAATCGGCAAAACCGCCGGGTAAAGCCCACTGGTCTTTGGCTGGAAAGTTTGGGCGCTTAATGAGTAGTACCTGCAACTGACCATTAAATACCGAGAAAATAGCCATATCGACCGTGAGTAAAGGTGCGTCATAATCTCGGCGATCATAACTGGCAAGGAATTCTTGTTCAGTTTGAATAGTCACGTTCAGCCTCTCAATAAAAATGATGAGCCGATACACTTGCAACGACTCATCTAAACTCAGTTATGCGATGGATAAACGCTCACGAATTTGATCCAAAGTACACTCATATTGAAGTTTACCATTTTCAAAGACAGTTTTTAGTGCTCCGCCTTGTTCTTGTTCGGCTGTTTGCTCATCAAACAAGGTAAAACCATTTTCACTTTCTTCGATGCGTAACAGACCTTTCGCAGATTTTTTCACACCTGAGTCAGTAATTGGGTCTTTAAACAACTCTCGGCCTACACCATTCACTTGGCCCCAAGTTGCTTTCACAGCAAACCCAAAGGTATCGCGAGTTAAGTAGTTATAGGTAAAGCTACCGATCCCAAACACCAAGTTATTTGATGCAAAACCTTTGGCTTCTAGCCCTTCTAAAATGCGCTGCGCACGGTCTAGGGTAATCGAGTCACCATAAATTAAACCGACACGTTCATTCAGAACTTTATAGCCTTGGTCAGTTGTTGTACCGCCAAACACTTCCCATAAGCATTCAACCGCGCCTTTATAGGCTGGGCTTCCAACTTCAGCGTCTGGGTCACCACAAATAATTTTAACAGGGTCACCAGAGTCTGGACGGAAAACCAATTTAGCTAAGCCTAAAGCATTGGGTTGTCTTGCCAAAATTTCAGGTTTTAACGCTACCGTAAACTCGGTAATCACTCGCCAAAAGTCCCAAGTATCAGACACGACACTAACAACACCAGATGGATAAAGCTCACAGATTAAACGCTTAAAGGTTTCTAGCTCACTGTTTTCTGTGCCCATACACATCACACTGTGTTCGGTTGCTGGTACAGATACCCCAATGACACCTGAGGCATTGTAATATTCTTCTGCATAGTCAATTGACGCAACTGAGTCTGTTCCAATAAAACTGGTTAAGTGGCCCACACCAGACTGAGCAGCATCATAAATTCCACTCATACCACGGCTACTAAAATCGTGTCCTTGCACAGGTACAAAATCGAGTGGTGCGCCAGTTTTTAAAGCATATTGCGTTAATAAACGTTTGTACTCATAGGCAATTGTGGCCGTAGTACAGCTTTTCCAAAGCTCAGCACTTAATACAGTTTCGATATAGTTGGTTAACCAAAAGAAACGCGGGTCGGTATTAATAACGGTGAGCACGGGTACGCGCATATTGACACGGCTGCCTTCTGGCAAGGCTTTAATGCGTAATGGTAAATATCCCAAATCGTGTAACGCTTCAATGTGATCAACTGGTACTGCGCCTTCACCTAATGAACTATCCATACGGCGTTTATATGCAGTTACTACTTTTTCTTTAGGTTGTTTGAAAAAGCCTTCATTCCACGTATCAATTAAAAAGTGTTTAATGAAACCCTGAAGTCCAAAGAACACAACTTTATCGTCAAAGTCAGGCAACATTTTAGCGAGTCGAGATGAACGCGGTGTAAAGTTTGCGTACACGTACTCTGTGCCTGCTGGATACTGACGTCTGTGATCAGCTTTATAAAAATCAATAGCGTTTAATGGATTAAGTTTAATAGTCATCTTTATTCTCTTTATTTTGCTTCAAAAGCAATTACTGAAATTTTGTCTGATGGTTGTTGTGGAAAGCTGTCCGAGGTAAATAGCTGGTCAAGCAGTCCATCAAAAACCTCTATTCCTTTACTAAAAATACCGTGGGTCACATATAGAACGACCTTAGTGCAATTGAGGCGACGGAGTTCTTTGGCAATACCAATAAAAGTTGCACCGCCGTCACAAATGTCATCGGTAATGACCGCTGTTAGGCCTGATAAATCAGTCGCATGTACATGTGTACCTAAAATTTTGCCAGTCACTGGGTCACGTTTTTTATCACACTGAACAATAGTGATTGGTTGTTTGCGCTCCAGGTCAAAAGCGTCTGCAACCATTTGTGTGCGTGCCTTTGCACCTTTGTCTGGGCAAATCAGTACTGTTTTTTCATCTTTTAACAATGTGCTCAGCGCTTCACTCTTTGCGATGATGTCGACTGAACTGACATTCACAACTTCGCTAAAAGAAGTATTTGCAGCGAGTAATGCTGTGGTTACTTCACTATGGCAGTCCCACACAGTGATTTTGCCTTGTTTGCCTGCTTTCTTATCCGCATTGATATTAAGTAGCTTCGTCATCACATCGAGTGAGAACGCTTGGCCTACTGCACAAATACGGTCCTGACGTGCATATGGAAAATACGGAATTTCTAGGTCAACGGTTAAACCCTGATTTAGCAATATATTTTCAAGTAGTAAATAGTCCATCACATCGTGACTTGAGACCATCTGTGCGCGGACCAATACCTTGCCAGATAGTGAACCTAACGTTATCTCACCAATTTGAACATGACGCTCGCCACCAGAAAACTGCGTGAATTTCACTGGAATTTCATTTCTTGCCGCATCTAAAAGCTGGATAGCCATATCATCCTCTTTTTGTCTGATGACCTTCGATGAATATATAGTGGCATAAAGCCACTATATATTTCAAGTCTATTTTTCAAACTTTTTTCAAAGCCTTTTAAGACATAAAATTTGCAGTTTTAGAGCATTTAGAGATTCGATATTCAAGAAAAATTATTCTTTAACCAATTGAAATAAAAAATTAATTTACAAAAAGCATGACGAGTAAAACTATTATTAAAAGTAATGGATACAACTTTGCACGCCATAAATCTGGTAGTTTTGAAATAAATTTTTCTGAAAAATATAGTCCGATCCATGTTCCAGCAACCAAGAATAAAGCAGCTTCAAACCAGATTAGACCGATAAATCCGTTGGGTGTAGATTGCCAAATTGACAATACACAATAGGTCAGCGTTGCAGTTAAAGACAAAGGCAGCGTTAGAATGTTTGCGATAGCTGTGGCCTCTGCCATAGAACTACCCCGCCGCCGTAATAAAGGAACCGTCATTACACTGCCACCCACACCTAAAAGTGCTGCAACCCAACCAATAATTCCCCCTTTAATGAGTTCACTGTTCTGCCCATAGTTTTGCTTTTGCTTTGATATCACCATAAATCCTGGTCGGTAATAACAATCAATAATCGTTATGAACACATAGCCCATAAATATCCAGCGAAGCCAGCTGCCATTAAACAATGAGGCCATTACTGCACCGACAATTCCACCAAGTGCAATACCAGACCATAAAAAGCGGATCTTTTGCCAATCTATGTGTCCAGACTTATAGTGCCGAAAAGTTGCAAAACTTGCCGAACACAGCATCACAAAAGCTGATGTAGCTACGGCGATTTGCATCGCATTTACCCCCACCATGCTTTCGTTACTGTACTTTTGAATAATGACTGTATAAAGCAAAGGCACAGCAACAAAACCGCCACCAAAGCCAAATAACCAAGTGGTAACACCGGAAAGTAGTCCAAATAAAAATAGCTCATATAGCATCGTTATCTTCCTCACATTTATAGAGGCATGATATAAAATAGCTCTATGGCAAACTAACGTAGAAAAGCCATTCTTTTATTTATTTCAGACAAAAATATATGCGTAATATTCCAATTAACGATGTAGACCATCTACCGCAAGCGGTTTTAGCGTTAGGATCGGACTATCCTGCTGATACTTTGTTAGATACGCATAGCCATCGCCGTGCTCAGTTCTTGTATGCACCCGAAGGCCTCATGAAAGTTGAAACTGAAGATGGACAATGGCTCGTGTTGCCATACAGCGGTGTATGGATACCCGCAGGCAAACCACATCGAGTATGGCTATCTAAAGTCAGTACTTATAGTCTGTATATAGAATTAAGTAATGCCCCAAGACAGGCAAACTATTGCGAGGTCGTGCAAGTTTCACCGCTAATGCATCAGTTGCTGATTCAAGCAAATCAACTGCCTGTTGACTACCAACGTTCAGACCGTGACGGCGCTGTTATCGATTTATTGTTATATGAATTAGAAGCTGCACCAGCCCTGCCTCTGTTTATTCCATTGCCTCACAACACATTATTATCTAATCAGTGTGCTGAGTTTATGGAGCATCCCGATATTCATAGCAGCCCTAAAGATTGGGCACATGACCACAATAAAAGTGAACGAACTTTTCATCGTTGGTTTAAGTCAGAAACGGGCATGTCATTTCAGGCTTGGCGTAATCGAGTCTGCATCATCTATGCTTTAAATGCGTTAAAAGCAGATATCTCAATTACGGAAATTGCCTTTAGTTTGGGCTATGAGCACTCGGCAGCATTTACTGCAATGTTCAGTAAAATTATGGGTCATCCACCTACCCATTTTCAAAAAAGATTTCATACGCATAATAAAGCGCTATAAAGATTTACTCATGTGAATGGTGTCATAGGTCTCGATCCACTCACGTTTAATAACATCAAAGCCTTGTAGACGCCAAAACTTTTCAGCCGCTGGCAAAAATGGATGAGTATGCAAATACAAAGTCGTAATTTCATTGTTTTTTGCATGGCTAAACAACATGTCACATAGCTGAGTTGCGATACCATTACGGCGGTATTCAGGCAATACAAACAACTTAACCACTTCCACTGTATTAGATGGCAAATTTAAATCAAAACGATGGTCATATGCCCGATATGCAATAGTGCCAATAATACGGTTTTTATCTTTTACCGTAATAAAGCAACCTAATGGATCATTGACATAATATTGCCCAAAATTTTTTAAATCTTTGGGAACTTGCCCATGATAGATTTCTGGGAATAAAAGCTGTCTAGTATAAAGTGCAAACTCTACCGCAGAGGCATAGTCTGATTTGTCCGATAGTTGATAGTGAAATGTCATATTTATAGCCAAGAATGATCAGGTATCACAATGGTTTTGTCTTGAATCATGGCTTCATGGAACTCAACATCGTAGACACTTTTTAAAAACTTTGGATCAGTTATTCGTGTTTTTGACTCAGGCTTAACCACTTCGTGTTGGCGCATAAAAAACAGATGATCTGCAAATAAAAAAGCTAAATTGGGATCATGCATAATCGCAATCACCGTAAAATTTTGCCGCGATAACTGACGCAATTTTTTCATTAAATAAGACTGGTAATAAACATCGAGATGATTGGTTGGCTCATCGAGCAAAATGACTTTTGGGGCTTGCACTAAAATACGGGCAATCATGACCAATTGTCTTTCGCCACCCGATAACTCGGTATAAGGACGGTCACGCAAATGCTCGATGTCTAAATCAAGCAAAGCTTGATCTACACGTTCCCAATCTGATTTTGAAGGTCTATATCTGCTAAAAGCGGCACGCCCCGTAATTACTACATCTTTAACTAAAAATGGAAATACGGTTTTATGAAACTGTGGTAAAAAGCCAAGTAACGCAGCCCGATCTTTGCCTTTAAAGTCTGATAATGGTTTTCCAAAGTAACGAATCAACCCATCTTTTACAGGTTCTAGGCCCGCCATCAATTTAAAAAGTGTCGATTTGCCACAGCCATTGCGCCCTAAAATCACTGAAAACTGATTTTCAGGAAACTCCAGATGAATGTTTTTGAGAACCTGTTTATGCCCATAGGCATAATTTAACTGATCAATTTGAATCATGCCCAATGAGTCCTCTGTGTTTTCATTAACAATAAGAAAAATGGCGCACCAAGTAGCATGGTAAAAATACCAATCGGTATTTCAAACGTCAGTAAAACCCGAGAAAAGTTATCAATCAACAGGAGAAAACTACCGCCCAAAATCATATTGGCAGGAATACTGTAGCGGTGATCTGGCCCAACCAACATTCTCACAATATGCGGCATAAACAGCCCATATAGACTAATAATGCCCGCCGCTGCCACAGAAGTTGACGTACATACAGTCACCAACGCAATTAAAAGAAGCTGTTCCCAGCGTGGGTTAACACCAACCGCCTGCGCTTCTTCGGCACCGAGTGCCATTAAGTTTAAGCGCCAACGCATTGCAAATAATCCGGCAAGACCAATACAAATCGGTAACACGGCGTATTGAACTTTTTGCCAAGATGCCTGATGTAAGTTACCCATCGTCCATTGCACAATGGCTTGTAATTTAAATGGATCGCTTAGGTATTGAATGACTGTAAGTCCTGCCAAAAACAGGCCCGAAACAATCATGCCCGATAAAATTACCATCACTAAAGACGTCTGGCTTTCATGTTTTTGATGCGCAAATAAATACGTTAAGGCAACAGCACTAACGCCAAAAATAAAGGCGGATAGATTTGGTGAAAGCCAACTTAAAGAAAGTGCCAAAGCTGCACCAAACGCCGCACCAGATGAAATACCGAGCACATATGAGTCAACTAAAGGATTACGAAACAATGCCTGCAAACCATTACCCGCAGTTGCTAATGCAGCTCCCACCATAAAAGTCAGTAAAATTCTCGGTAATCTGACATTGACCAGAATGTTTTGCATCAGTCCAAATTGTTCCGCATCAAAATATGGTGTACCAAAAACTGCTTGTACACCCCACCGCAAATAGTCCCATGCACTCAAGGTCTGCGTTGGGCCTATGAGCAACGAGATAAAAATCATGAAGAAAGGTAAAGGGTAAAACCAATAATATTTCAGCTTTTCCATATTCATTGCACCAACGCTTTGGCAAGGTGCTCACCATACAACTTAGTTAAAATACGCTGTTGTAAAGCACTTACAGGTAAATCAGACTGTTCAGGATAAATACTATGATTCAAATAAATCGCCGTAATAATGATTTTGATGGTATGCGGGTTATATATAAATGCAGGACTCAAATTAAATACCTTACGGTTTTGTACGGCGCTTAAACCTTGTAATTCTTTTCGTTCATAAATCAGTTTAGGGTTGGTATTCCAAAGCACAATATTGTCAGGGTTCCATTCAATTAAAGTCTCGGGATTTACATTGGGCTGGTTAGCATCGGTCTGAACAATGTTGTAAGCACCAGCGAGTTCAATAAAGTCATTGGTAATCGACTGACGTCCAGAGGTAGAAAAAATCCGCCCTCCTGACCACGCATAATAAATCGATTGTTTATTTGGCTGACGTGCCGTTTTTGCTGCAACTTCTGCCACAATTTCATCTGAGAAATTTAAAATTTCCTGAGCACGCTTTTGGGCACCGCTCAAAACGGCAATTTCTGATAGCTCTTCTTTTACTTGCTGGTAAGTACCGGACTCCATGACATATACAGCAATGCCAAACTGCCGTAACAGTTCAATGGTTTGAGTCTGCCCGCTCCCCAAAATTACCAGATCAGGTTTTAACAACACAAGACTTTCAATATTAGTTGCATTTGCTCCTTGCGAAGGCGTCGCAAGCTGTTTATTGGCAATACGCTTATCTATTTTTGAATAGGCATTAAATAATAAAGGCTGGATGTATACTTCGGCTGGTATGCCAATCACTTTGTGACCTTGCCCTAGTATATATAAGCCATCTAAACCCGACTCAAATAAAGAAACAATTCTTTGGGCTGGTTTGGCTACACAGACTTTTGTATTTGTACTATCAAAAACGCATATCGAATGGACTGCTAAGTTTTCTTTAGTTTTTCTACTTTGTTCAGATGAAGAACATCCACATAGAATGAGTAAAGTGAGTATTGAAACCAATAACTTCATTACAGCATCCAATGCACAAATATAGTGCAGAATAAAAAGACGTGTCTATTTGGTGCGTTTTTCATATGAAAAAGACACCATAAGAGAGCAAGACGGTTTGAATCATCATTTATAAGTTAGTAAATCAAATGTTGTACTAAAGATAAGAGTAATTAAGCAATAAAAATGCCAAAATTACAAAATAAACTTAATAATCATGCAATTGTGATTTGTATTTTAAAACTCAAAATATAGATAGCCCTATACAAAACCTTTAGAGCATGCATGCTAACCATTCAAATAAAATAATTTTTAATATTTAATTTTAATCAAAAATCTTCACATCTAACATTTTATTTAATAATGAGACTTTAAACCCATAAATTTAAAAAAACAAAACACATTAAGCAAAAATATAATTATTTTTATTTTAAAAATTTTTAATTATTAATAAAAACACATTGAAAACAATATATTAAATAATTAAGTTTTTCTAAAAAATTACAAGATTTAAAATTAAATTTTTTCATTATTAATATCAAACATAAACCTTTAATAAAAACTTCTTTATATGCTAGATTAGATTAAGAATTACCCAACCTAAGGGTAAATTCATACATTACAAATAATCAAATATAAGAACATCAAACATGACAAGGATTTAAAATTATGAAGAGAAATTATTATATTTTAGGCACTCTCTTATTTAGCATGAGTTTAGCAACTCATGCTGATTCACTACGAATAAGTGCCACGGAGTTTGCAAAAGATCCAGCCAAAGTAAGCGCATTACAAAAGGGTCTGGAAAAAATGCGAGCAAATAATAGTGCTCCCCCTTTATCACCGGAGTTTCGTACAAGCTTTAATTACTGGGCCAATACACATGGCTATTTTGGTACAGGTACACATGCAACCAATAAAGACACATATCTTAAAGGTCGTATGTCAGGTTGTTTAGAAGAAAATAGTCAGGCCTTATGTGATAGTTACTATAAACACATTCAAAATTCCACAGTTCCAAACGATGGTTTTACCGATGACGTTTGGGGTACATGCCAACATGGCAATTTAAATTTCTTACCTTGGCACCGTATGATGCTTTATTTTTATGAGCGAACAGTACGTAAATATGTTGGGCAAGATTACTCCCTTCCATATTGGGATTATTACCAAGAAAAAGCTGCTAATGGTAAAGGCTTAGCACTCCCTCAATTGGTCCGTGGTAAACAGGCTGGTACTTTATATGATCAGTACCGTACACCGGGTTTAAATGCAAATATCAGCGCCATAGATCCAGACAATGCCAGCGCTGCTCAAGCATTTAAATGGGATAACTTCACAGACTTCTCTAACCAATTACAGTCTCAACCCCATGGTGTCATGCACTGTGCAGTCGGTAAAAACTGTGTGCTACCGGATATGGGATTTGTACCTATTGCAGGCTTAGACCCCGTATTTTATATGCACCATGCAAATATCGACCGCTTGTGGCAATGCTGGTTAAATAAAAAAGCAAATGGACAACCAATTACGCTTGAATGGGCTAAGAAAAATTTAGGTATGCCAGATAGTTGGTATGACACCCGATATACCTTTGCAGATGAAAACGGCAACAAAGTCACTATGACGATTGCTGATGTATTCACCCCCGGTAAAATTCCAGTGCGATATACCAATGAAAATGCTTGTAAAGTTGAAGCTACTGTCATGAGTAGTAAAGGTGCTGAAAAAGCAAACCTATTTAAAATGAATCATAAACCAGTCAGCAGTAATAAAAGCATTAAACTTATGGGTGTAACTCAAAAAGTAGCTTTAGCCCCTCAAACTGCAAGTTTCCTAGAGAACTCAAGTCAACTTACTCAAACAAAGCTCTCATCAGGACAAACCTATTTGATCTTAGATAATGTCCAAATGATTGGTAATCCAAATCTAACCTATAAAATTTATCTATCTCCAAAAAATAAACCAGACCAAAAAATTTATGTTGCCACAATTAACTACTTCGGTGTGTTAGACCATGACCACGGCGGACACCCAGGTCATATTGGCCAATTGGTCTATCAAGTCAGTGATCAAGTTAAGCAATTAGGCATGGCGGCTGAAGACTTAGAAGTTCAGTTTGTTGCTACTGATTTAACGCTTGATCAAGTGAAAGAAAAAGTAAGCTCTCAAGGCTTGAGTATTTCTCAAGTTCGCTTAGAAACGTCAAAATAATAATTAAGGGAGAGGCCTGATTTTTTCAGGCCTATATTCATTATGAAAATAGCTCATTTAATATTATGCACGCCTCTAACTTTAGTAAGTTGGTGTGTATCAGCAAATGATTCTTCTGAACGTATATTAGAAGACCCACCCGATATGACTGTTGCGCGTAAACATATTGCATTACTTGCTGCCCCCAACCCGAAAGTTTCATCACCAAATACGCCGCAAATGCAATCTTCAAATGAAGCATTATTTACATGGGAGGTTAAAAAAACGAGGAACAAACTATGGAACCCAGCGACAAATCGTTATGACGAAGTTGTTTTACGTAGTTATCAAGGTACAGATACACAGCCCAATACGCCTTATATTGCTCCGACGATTGAAGTATTTCCGGGAGAAACCGTACGGGCAAATTTAGATAATCAACTTGATATAGACCCGATTACTCACAAAAAATTTCCTAAAGACCCAAGTTGTACTGGCGATCATTTTGATGTGAATAAACCCCATTGTTTTGATGGCACTAACATGCACACTCACGGTTTATGGATTAACCCAGCAGGAAATAGTGATAACGTTTTAATTTCGATTAATCCGGGTGTTAATTTCCAATATGAATACAACATTCCACCCGATCATCCAGCAGGAACATTTTGGTATCACCCGCATCGACATGGTTCAACCGCTATTCAAGTTGCAAGTGGTATGGCGGGAGCTTTAATTATTCGTGGATATCGTCAACCTACCCCCAATAAGACAGGTGATTTAGATTTACTCACTTATGGTTTTAAGGAAAGAACGCTAGTTTTTCAGCAAATCCAATATGCTTGCTATGATGCTAACGGAAATATCGAAACCGATAGTAATGGCAACTATATTTGCCAAAATAATCAAATTGGTGAAATTAGAGATTATCAAGGGTTTGGCCCGGGTGATTGGGGGAAATCAGGCCGATATACGAGTATTAATGGCGAAATACAACCTTTTATTACTCAAGCGGTTGCAGGACAAGTTGAGCGTTGGCGAATGGTACATGCAGGTGTCCGCGACAGTATCAACTTAAGCGTTCGTCAAATGCAAAATATTCCTTCCAAATTCGATTTGACCCCAATGGGTGAAAAGAAATTATTAAGTGAGAGCTGTACAGGTCCTATTGTGAACCAACACCTGATTGCAGCCGATGGTCTAACCTTTAAGCAGGTTATGGATAAAACAGTTACCGTTTTTCAACCGGGTTACCGTTATGATGCATTAATGCAATTCCCGCAAGAAGGCCGTTATTGTTTAATTGATGAAGCGGCGTCAGCTTCGGCGAACGTAGACCGTACGTTTTCGCAAAGACGCTTACTGGGCATCATTCAAGTCAATAAAGCCACTTCAACACCTCAATCTTTAACAACAGCATTAAGCAATAATGCAGCACGCAATATTGCCCCAGATATGCGTCCTGCTGTGCTTCAAGATTTACAACAAAATCTGAAATTCAGTCACTTTGTTCCTCATCAGGACTTACCAGCTACACCGTATAAACAATTTTTAGAATTTAATATTGATACAAATGCTGATCCAGTTCAGTTTCAGGTAAATGGAAAACCGTATCAACCAGATCGAATTGACCGTACGCTCGAGTTAGGCAAAACCGATGAATGGATACTTACCTCTAAATTAGCCAGCCATCCTTTTCATATTCATGTAAACCCATTTCAGGTCGTGGCAGTGTATGACCCTAACGGTAAAGATGTCAGTGATATAAACGCCGTGGATGACTATGACAAAACAGCTGCCCCTGACCCACAATATCGCGGTCTAAAAGGGACATGGAAAGATACTATCTGGGTTAAAAACGTACAAGGAGCCAGTTATAAAGTGATTGTTAGAACCAAGTACGAACGCTACATCGGTGACTTTGTATTGCACTGCCATATTTTAGATCATGAAGATCAAGGCATGATGCAAAATATTCGAATAAGTCTTTCAGATGGAAATGGTGGTATTTCCCAAGGCCATCATTAATTTGGTACTGTATACAATTTTATTCTAATAAAACCGCTTATCCTAAAATAAGCGGTTTTTTAAATATTAATCTGATATTTATGTCATCCGATCTTGTAGCGAAAAGTATGCTAAAAAATCCAGATTATTTAAATAATAAGTTGTTTCATTATTAAATATGTCATGTAAATAAGATCTTAAGGCGTAAATAAAAAAATATACAATTTACCAAGTAATAAAAACCATTTAACTATCAAACCAAACAATATGCCTAAGAGCTACTCAAATAATTTAATACTGGTTACAGCTCAATCAGCATCAAGATAAATAAGTCGTTATAATCCGCCCACCACCTGACAAACATTCTTTTCTGATGCTGACCCAATCATCCTTCTGGCGTAGTCTTTACCGTTTAATTCATATTTATGCTGGTATTTTTATTGCGCCATTTATCTTGTTCGCAGCAATCACTGGTTTACTCTATGCAATTACACCTCAAATAGAGCAAGCGATTTATAAAGATGTTCTATATGTTGAGCCACTGAAGCAACCGCCACATAAGCTGAGCCAGCAAATTGAAGCCGCAAAGCAAGTAATGCCTAAGTCTGCACAGGTGATTGAAGTTAGACCAGCCCCAAGTGCTGACCAAACAACTCGTGTAATTTTCTCGGATCCTATACATGATTTTACGAGTGAAGCCGTTTTTATTGATCCTTTTACGCTTCAAGCCAAAGGCCATCTAGCGGTTTATGGTACCAGTGGGGTTCTGCCGTTTCGAACTACACTCGACCAGCTACATAGCAATTTATTACTAGGAAAATGGGGACGCTTTTATAGTGAACTGGCAGCAAGCTGGCTAGCTATTTTGACTTTAACTGGGCTATATAATTGGTGGAAACGTCGTCAAAATCTTAAAATTAGGCAAACACAAAAAAATAGATTACTGAAATGGCATAGCACGTTGGGTTTAGCGTTATTCCCTCTCTTATTAATAATCGCCATTACAGGTCTTACATGGTCTGAATGGGCTGGAGATAATATTCGGGTTGCTCGTCAATGGCTTAACTGGCAAACCCCAACATTGGCAACTTCGCTTCAAGAAGATAATTTACCTACAGTGATGCACCATGAACATCACGAGGTGCCACATAGTGAAAACCTGAATTTAAATATTATTTCAAATGAGTACGATAGCGCTCTTTCAATAGCAAGAGCACATGGCATTGATGCAGCACAAATACAAATCAAACCACCAACTAGTGGAAATCAAGCTTGGACGATAGCCGAAATTCAGCGTAAATGGCCAACTCAAGCAGACAGTATCGCTATTGATATGGAACAACATAAAGTCATCGATCAACTTGCGTTTAAAGATTACTCATTGGTAGCAAAGCTGACTCGTTGGGGAGTTGATGCGCATATTGGTGTTTTATTTGGCTGGATAAATCAATTAGTACTGGCACTTTATGCTTTCGTGCTGTGCATTATGATTATTTATGCATATAAGGCTGCGTTTAAAAACTCGAATTTAAAACTCATGACGAGCCACTTTGTTGGGCAAAGCTTATTAGTTTGGAACCGTGCAACTGGCTCACAAAAAATAGGGTTAATATTGGTGGGTCTCGTGTTAGGGCTAAGTTTACCTGTTTTTGGTTTCAGTATTTTATTTACGCTATTTATCTTTGCTATGCGTAAATACATTCCTTCTAAATCATAACACTCACATTGGTATTAAATCTTTGAGCTGTGCACACTACGCATAGTATGCACAGCCAAAATGACGACTAAATTAATCTTCAGACAGTGTTTTCATATCAATCACAAAACGATACTTCACGTCGCTCTTTAGCATACGTTCAAAAGCTTCATTAATGTTTTGCATATCAATCATCTCGACTTCAGACACAATATTATGCTCACCACAAAAATCGAGTAGCTCTTGTGTTTCCTTAATTCCGCCAATGACCGACCCTGCAATTGATTTTCTTCCTAAAATCATAGGTACTGAATTTGCGCTAATTTCACCTAAATATCCAACTAACACAATTGTTCCATTTAAAGCTAAGGTTGGAATATAAGGCTTCAAGTCATGGTTATAAGGCACCGTATCAATAATCAAATCAAATTGATTTAACACTGATTTCATTTGAGCTTCATCTGTTGATAACACAACATGATGCGCTCCGAGTTGTTTTGCATCATGTTCTTTATTTGCGGAGCGGGTGAATAATGTCACTTCAGCACCTAGTGCATTGGCAAGTTTAATCGCCATATGCCCTAAACCACCTAAACCGACTACAGCGACTTTACTACCCTTTCCAACATTCCAATGACGCAGCGGTGACCAAGTCGTAATACCCGCGCACAGTAGTGGTGGTACAGCTCGAGCATCCAGATTTTCAGGTACTTTTAATACAAAATCTTGGCTACATGTAATGCTTTGTGAATATCCACCATAAGTTGGTCGTTGATCATGGCGATCTACGCCGCCATAAGTCTGTATGTTACCTTCTTCACAATATTGCTCTAGTCCTGAATGACAAGCCGAACAAGTACGGCATGAATCGACCATACAACCAATGCCCACTAAATCACCGACCTTATATTTTGTGACTTTAGGACCAATTGAGGTGACGCGCCCTACAATTTCATGGCCCGGAACTATTGGATAAGCACTAAATCCCCAATCGTTTTTAGCTTGATGTAGATCGGAATGGCAAACACCACAATATTCAATTTGAATGACAACATCATCTTCACGTGGGGTTCTACGTTCAAACTTAAACGGAACTAAAGGAGTTTCTGATGACAGCGCGGCATAACCTAAAACTTCAATTGTCATATTTTTTCTCTCATGTTTAATGTTTAAATAAAGACGATTTCTTTGCTGGGCATTCATTGATGGCTATAGATTTTGAAAAATCCATAAATAGGTTTTGGAACGTTTTGGTTCACTAAGTTACAACTCATCGACTTCGTGCCATGTAGATCAGTATAAAAATGAAAATCGTAAGCTGTTGTTCTATTCCTCTCACAGATTTGCCTAATCCTCCGAATTGTTGCACTTCTCTCTATTTTTCTTATTTGAAATGCCTACAATAAAAACACAGAGGGTAATCGGTAGAATCTGAATGGCGAATAGGTCTCTAAACCATAATCAAGAATTAGCTCAACTTGTCGATCAATGGACCCGAGAAAAAGGTACATTCGAAACACCTATTATGGGACTGACTTTATATCGTGCAGAAACATTGACCCAACCAAGTAGCAGCATGATGGATGCAAGTCTATGTATGATTGCTCAAGGTAAAAAACAGGTGATTCTTAGCGAAGAAACCTATACGTACGACTCTAACCATTTCCTTTTTACTGCAATTGACCTGCCTGTCATTGCTCAAGTTCTTGAAGCTTCAGTTGAACGACCTTATCTTTCAATAGTGCTACGCCTAGACCCGTATGTACTCGCCCAAATCATGCTTGAAGCCCATATTCCTTTTAAAGACGTAAATACTGAGAAAAAAGGAATGGCTGTTGGAGTAGTCAATTCAGAGTTGAATGATGCTTTTATACGGTTAATAAAACTACTAGATACACCACAAGACATTCCCATCTTGTCTCCCCTGATTATTAAGGAAATTTTTTATCGTTTATTGATGAGTCCACAAGGCGATCGACTTAAACGCATTGTGGCGGCCGGAACTACCGGCCATCGAATTGTGAAAGCGATTGAATGGCTGAAAACAAATTTTGCAAAATCTTTTAGCGTTGAAGAACTTGCAAGCACAATGGGTATGAGTGCTTCAAGTTTTCATCAGCATTTTAGGGATATCACTTCAATGAGTCCCTTACAGTATCAAAAGAGAATGAAGTTAACCGAAGCACGGCGTTTATTAATGACCGAAGAATATGATATTTCAACTACCAGTATTCAAGTCGGTTATGAAAGTTTGTCGCAATTTTCTCGAGAATATAAACGTTTTTTTGGGGTTTCTCCGTCAGTAGATATTAAGAATATATAAAAAAAAGCCCTTAATATTTAGGGCTTTTTTTATAGCAGCTTATTACTGAGGAATAATATTCACAGCACTTGGACCTTTTATCCTTGAACGATATTAAATACTTTTTTTAATATTTATATTTTTCATAAATAGATCAACAGCATATTCAACCCAAGTACTAATTTCACTATCAGAAATTGTATAGTTGGGATGTGTCAGACATTTTAGATGGGCATCACTTCGTAATAATGCCAAGAATATATTTGCTGCTATATCAGCAGAGGAATTTAACTCAATCTCATTATTTTTTTGAGATTTTTCAAGGTAACCCGCAATAATATTTGCAAGCTTTTGTGGACCTACTTCAAAGAATTTTTCAGATAACTCGGGAAAGCGAACTGCTTCTGCAATACAAACCCTAAAAAAAGCCAATCCTGAATGCGACAATATAAAACACAGATAGGTTTTCCCTATCTCGGTTAAAGCTGACCGTAAATTTTCAGCTTTTGTCTCGACTAAAATGATTTGCTCTTGCATGTTCCTGCATTGACGTTCAATCACCGCGGCAAACATCGCTTCTTTATTTTTATAGCACCCATACATCGTTGCTTTTGAAACACCCGCTTCCTTTTGAATCATATCTGTCGTTGTTCCACTAAAACCGTGAATCAAAAAAAACTTGGTTGCCGCATCCAGAATTTTTTGATCTTTTTCATTAGCTTTAGTTGAAACTGACATACTGACCTTATAAAAATTTTAGCGATTTCGTTCTAAGTGTAACTCATCGAAAAGTTCAAAATCGAGAATTGACGGAAATTTAATTAAAGAGTAGAGTACCGATCGGTACAGTACAGTAAATATCTGCTCCTTGCAATGAATGGATGTTTAAGATTTAAGGTAAAAATGAATACAAAGCCACTCATCGGTTTAGCAGGTGCAATATTTGCTGCAATGACTGTTGAATTTAATAACCGAATCACCAGCATTACCTTAGTCGACATTCGTGGCGCGATGGGAATTAGTGTTGACTCTGGTTATTGGGTCAACAGTATTTACGCGAGTGCCATGATTATTGGCATGATTCTGTCTACCAGTTGGGCGGTAATTTTTTCTATGCGCAGAGTTCTGCTTTTTGCTATAGGACTTTGCCTCTTTTCTAGCGTTTTAATTCCTTTTAGTCCAAATATCGAAATCTTTTATTTATTGCGTGGCTTACAAGGGCTCGCCAATGGTTTAACCATTCCTTTACTCATGGCCTGTGCGCTTAGATTTTTAGGACCTGACATTCGGCTATGGGGTCTCGCCTGCTACGCATTAACTGCAACATTCTTTCCTAACCTAAGTGCCGCACTCTCTGCTTTTTATTTAGATGTAATTGGCTGGAAAATGATATTTTTCCAAACCATTCCTTTTTGTGCGCTAAGTGCTGCGCTGGTTTATTTTGGGATTCCCCAAGATCCATTGAATTATTCAAGAATAAAAACTTACGATTGGATGGGGGCGATTTTAGCGATTATTAGCTTAGCCAGCCTGAGCACCATATTATTGCATGGCAACCATTTAGACTGGTTCCATTCTCAATTAATTTGTGTTTTAGCTTTAATTAGTGCAATAACTTTACCTTGGTTTTTCATACATGAATGGCGTTATCCATCACCATTAATTAAACCGCAAATGCTCGAAATCCGAAATTTTGCATACGCTGTTATTGCTCTCTTTTGCTTTGTCATTATTGGTATGTCCACCAGCACATTACCACTGAATTACCTTAGTGCTGTACATGGCTATAAACCCACTCAGACCATGTGGATTGGCCTACAAATTGCGGCATTGCAATTTATCTATATTCCTATTGTTGTGAAGCTTTTAAATCAAGCTTGGGTGGATAGCCGATATGTACACGGGTTTGGTTTACTTCTGGTCATCGCGGGTTGCCTAGGTGCAAGTCAACTTGATACCACATGGAATCAAGATCAATTTTATTTTTGGCATGCAATCTCATGTTTGGGACAAACCTGTGTCGTGCTCTCGCTATTAATGATGGGAACAAACAGCGTTCACCCAACCATGGCAATTTATGCATCACCAATGATTAATACCCCGCGTGCGATTAGCGGTGTACTGGGGGTGTGCATATTGGATTGGATCAATCGAGTGCGTGGTGAATACCATTCAACACGGCTGATTGAAAATACTGCCCAACATGTTTTCCAAAATATTCAAGGCCCTGTCATTAATCCGCTTACTCCCCCTGTGCTTAACGCAAATGGTACAGACCATGTTTCAGGTGGTTTATCTGCCCTAAATTCTGCGATTCAAGCGCAACAATCTGTTTTAGTGATTAGCGATCAATATCTCATCTTAGCTGGCCTTACCGCTGTTTTGTTCATCGTGATGTTGATTTTGCCAGTTCGAACTTATCCGCCACGTATTGCTCTCATTAAGTTAATGAATAGTCATAACTCAGGAAAATCTTTATGAGTACTCTCGAAGCCCAAGATACCATCCACACCGAACCACCTAAGTTAACAAAGGTGCAATATCTCAAAAAGCATTGGGTTATGGTTATTGCGTTCATTATTGTCTTAGCATCTATTTTATGGGTTTTAAAACTTATATTTTTACCATCTTCGATTATTGAAACAGATGATGCGCGTGTGGATGTAGAGTACTCAACCATTGCCCCTAAAGTATCTGGCAATATTGAAGAAATTTATATTAAAGATCATCAGACCGTAAAAAAAGGCCAACTTTTAGCAAGGATTGACGCGCGTGATTATCAAGCTGCTTTAGCTGAAGCTGAATCTAATTATGCAAAAGCACAAGCTGACGTGAGTGAAGCGATGCTCGCAGTTGATAGACAACCGACCGTTATTCGAGAAACTGAAGCACAGCTGAGAAAAGTAGAAGCAGGAATCAAACTCACAAAAGATAATACGGCGCGTTATGAGCAACTACAGGCACTTGGGGCCGAGTCTAGATTAATTACACAGCAATCTAAGACGACTTTGACTGAACAATATGCTGACTTAGACAGCAGTAAAGAAAAAGTGATTGATGCACAGTATCAGCTCAACCAATATAAAATTCAGGTACAAGCCAAACAAGCTGCTCTTAAACAAGCACAAGCGGCACTTGATAAAGCAAAACTGAATTTAAGTTATACAGAAGTTCGTGCACCTATTGATGGCATGATTGGTCAAAAGTCAGCTAACGTAGGTAACTTTGTGAGCGCTGGTAATCCACTCATGGTGGTTGTGCCTTTAGACCAAGTCTATGTAGAAGCCAACTTCCGTGAAATTGAGCTAAAACAAATAAAAATTGGACAACCTGTTAATGTCTATGTAGATGCTTATAACGTTGAGCTGAAAGGTGTGGTAGACAGCTTCTCTCCATCTACGGGCGCATTTTTCTCTCCGATCTCTGCGACCAATGCAACTGGTAACTTTACCAAGATTGTTCAGCGTCTACCTTTACGAATCAAGCTTGTTGAAAATCAAAAAGACGTTAAATTATTACGTCCTGGTTTATCGGTTTTAGTATCAATAGATACGAATAAATAAATAGTTTAGATTTCAAAATATGAGAGACAAAGAGACCATTTACGGTCTCTTTTTTAATGATGAGTTTTAAAAAGTCTTTAAAACTTTTTGGTGTAGTTTACAAACAAACGGTCTTCACCAAAGTCATTGCCATGTTTAACATTGTAATCAATCCGAATATATTGCAGGGCAACGCCTTTTAAGAACGGCTGCTGAAATGCATAGTTTAGAATAACGTTTGACTCGGTTTCATGGTTTTTCTCGCCATTGGCTGCTTTAAAGTCATGGCCGTAAACATATTTCACCATCGCATTTAGGCCTGGTACATAGTCTTTAAAGTCATAGCCATACATGACGTGGTAAGACTTTTCATCTTCTTTAAAGAATCCGGTGGCGTTCCAGTTAATGAAATAGGTCTCTGGTAAGAAACCATCTGGTAATGGATAAGCCGATTCTCCCATAATCTGTTGGTACCCCAAGCCAAAGGTATGATTTTTTACTTTGAGTGTTTCTAACACCCCAATGTTCTGCGCATCAATATCAAAAGTATTGCCGTCATCTTTTGCATTGAAATATTTAAACTTAGAAGTAAGCGCAAAATTAGGTTGCTTCCAATTATGCTCAAGACCAACATAGTGTTTGTTGTAGAGATCTTCTAAATTACCAAAGTAGTATTCGCCCTTGAGTGACGGCGTAAATTGATAGCGCAGATCTATGTAATTTAAACCATCAGATTCTTTAGTAACCCCATTTGCAGTAAAGGAAAACTTTTTAAAGTCTTCTTCATTTCGGGGAGATACTTTTTCAACCCGACCAATTTCAGCATAGAGCTGATCTGAAAGTTGCGACTTAAGATTGGTTCCCCAATAAGAGGCAAGCAATTGTCGGCTGGCATCAACAGCCGTTACAGGCAGGTCTAACCAGAGTTCACCGACACTCAGCAAGGTTTTGTCATAGCCCAGTTTTAAAGTCGCGCCGTATTTTAAAAAGTCGGATGCTTGTGACTGTGTTTCCTTATTAAAAGGCAAAACTGTGTCTGCAACATGTTTGTCTGAACTTAAGCGCACAGCATATTGAACAGAAGCATCGGCCCCAATCGTAATAGGCTTGTCTGCAATTACTAAAGGGGTGTCATGCATTTTCGATTTATAAAATAATGACGCTGCCTGAGACCAACTGCCCGTATCTTTGAGTGCATCATTATCAAAATTACGATTGATATAGGCATTTTTTAAAGTGAATTTCCATTCATCTTCGCTTTGTTGAGCGGTATCTGCTGCCCAAAGCATTGAATGACCACTACAGATAACTAAAAGAGTAGAAAACTTTAAATATGGTGTTTTTAAATATTTCATGAAACAAATCATCCTTTAATTATTGTCTGCGCCATCCTTTGGTGCAGACATATATTTATTCGGTGCGATAGCCTTATCTCAATTCGAAGCGACTAAAACTTGAGACCGATTTTTCTTTAAACGTTTAATGAGTAACAACGAAACCGCGGCACAAAATGCAGGTATCGCTAAAATACTTAAAATTTCAAAACTGGAGAGATTTAACGACATTAACCAGCCGCCCATAATCGATCCCACAATCGAACCTGAGCGTCCTACTGCATTGGCCCAACTTACCCCTGTTGCACGACAATGTGTTGGATAAAAACTAGATGCAAAAGCGTTTGCTCCCACTTGAGAACCACTAATTCCTGCACCTACCCCAAACATAGCAAACATCAATAAAGCCGTATTTGCCTGTTCAATTCCAAACCCTAAACAAATCAGGAAAAAACCACCAAAAACATAAGCCGTACTTAAAATTTTGGTTGCATCCATCTTATCCATCAGTAGGCCTAAGACAATGGCACCAATGGTTCCCCCTATTTGAAAAATTGAAGTCAGCCATGATGCATTGGATAAATTAAAGCCCTCATTGGTTAATAAAGTAGGCATCCAACTTGAAATCATATAAATAATGAGAAGGCTCATAAAAAAGGTAAACCAAATCAAAAAAGTACCTAAAGCAAAACCTTTATTAAACAAGTCTTTCAAGCTTGATTTTTCGACTTCATTGACTGTTGGAACCAAGGTAGGAGTACGATTTAAATGCGGTGCAATACGGTGAATAATCTTTTCAATTTTCTCGGTGCCTTTCTTTTTAAGCACTAAAAATCGGATAGATTCAGGCAATAAAAAATATAAGAAAGGTACAGTCGCTAAAGGCAACACTCCCCCAATGAGCAAAATACCGTGCCAGCCAATATGAGGAAGTAGCTGAGCCGAAAAAATACCACCAAGAGCGGAACCCACAGTAAAGCCACAGAACATCATCGTTACAAGATTAGAGCGACGAGAAGTAGGCGCATATTCAGAGGTTAAAGTAATTGCATTGGGTAAAGCCCCCCCTAAGCCCAAACCAGTGAGAAATCTCCAAATAATCAGCGTTTGTAAATCTGCTGAAAACGAGGCAAAAACACTGGCAATTCCAAACATAATCACCGAACCAATCAAAATCGGTTTACGGCCTAATTTATCGGATAACGGCCCAAAAATGAGTGCGCCTGCCATCAGTCCAAATAAGCCAGCGCCAAATAAAGGTGCCAAATCGGTTGCTTGCAACCCCCATTCTGCCTTTAAAGCAGGTGCAATAAATCCAACTGCTGCGGTATCGAACCCATCAATCGCAACAATCAAAAAACACAACCACATGATTAATTTTTGCAAAGACGATAGCGGTATTTCATCAATGAAACTTTGTACGTCTATAGAATTTTGAGACATGAGAGCTCCTTTCGCCAATACATTGGCGTATATGCAATCCTTAGCAAAGGTACCCAACTGTATTTTTTATTTAGGTTGAGCACCTATTTCAATAAATCAGATCAATTTGATTTATTTCACATTCACCGTAATGCCAGTCAGTCCGGTAATGTCTGCACGCATAACATCACCTTTCACTACCGCACCCACGCCTTCTGGAGTTCCTGTAAAAATCAAATCACCTGCTTTTAGTTCAAATAGCGTAGACAAATTGGCAATCGTTTCAGCCACAGACCAAATCAGGTGACTGACATCGCTGTGCTGTTCGGTTTTACCATTTACCGTTAAATGAATATCGGCATTATTGATTTCACCCGTTTGAGTAATCGGATGAATTGGGCCAACTGGTGCAGAAAAATCAAAAGCCTTACCGATTTCCCATGGGCGACCTTTTTCACGCATTGCCATCTGTAAGTCACGGCGTGTCATATCTAAACCGACGGCATAGCCATAGATATAGTTCACTGCATCTTCAACCGAGACATTTTTGGCATCTTTACCAATTGCAACAACCAACTCAATTTCATAATGAAAATTTGAAGTTTCAGATGGATATGGAATATCAACCGCATCTGTATTTACCGGAACAACCGATTCAAGGTCATTTGGCTTACAAAAGAAAAATGGTGGTTCACGGTCTGGGTCAAAACCCATTTCACGGGCATGAGCAGCATAGTTACGTCCGACACAATACACACGGCGTACTGGAAATTTATGCTCTGAGCCGTGAATAATTAGACCAGCAGTGGTCATTGGTTCAAAAATAAATGACATATATGAATTCCTTCTATTAAGTTAATCACGACTCAAAATGCATCAGCCTGCTGTTCAGGTGCTGCTTTTTGAAATGCTTCTAAGGTCATGCAATGTTGGTAAATTTCATTAATGTTTGGATAAGCCGATAAATCGACTTTAAAACGCTCGGCAGACACTACTTGTGGAACTAAATAGGCATCTGCAATGGTCGGTTGCTTGCCATAGCAGAACTTTTCGCGATTCTGGTCTTGTTCCAAAATATGCTCCAAAGCCGTAAACCCATCCTGAATCCACTTGGCACACCATGCATTGATTTGTGCCTCATCCAGCCCTAAGTTCTGGCGTAAATATTCAAGAACACGTTTGTTGTTTAAGGGATGAATGTCACATCCAACTAAAGCAGCAATGGCGCGGACTTTCTCACGACCCAATGCATCTGTAGGCAATAAAGCAGGTTCGGGATATTGTTCTTCTAGCCATTCGATAATGGCTGGACTTTGCAACAAGTTTCCAGATTCAGTTTCAAGTACGGGTACAAACCCTTGCGGATTTAAAGCTTTAAAAGCAGCTTGATGGTGTTCGTTTTTAGCGAGCGAGATATAAGCCGCCTCATAAGCCAAACCTTTTAGATTCAATACAACGCGTGTTCGGTGCGATGTACCGCTACGGAAAAAGCTATAAAGTTTCATGCCACATTTCCTTGATAGTTTTTCACTGCATCAAGGCAGTTATTGACATTCCAGCCATATAACCATTCCATTGCATCATAAAAACGTTCAGTAGGACGTCCACGCCACAAATCGTTGCGAACCAAGCGTTGCACACCTTTGGCATGGTAAATTTTGCCCATTTCACGTGAAGACAAAACAATGCGCGCTGTACGTGCCACACGTGCTTTTTGATAAATATCAAAAGCTTTCAAAATGTCATGGTCGGTAACACGTAACGCTTCACCTAAAGTTACCGCGTCTTCCATCGCCATACATGCACCCTGCGCCATATATTGCGTGGTTGGATGTGCTGCATCGCCAAGTAATGTCACACGGCCAAAAGTCCATGTTTCAATCGGCTCACGGTCTGCGGTTGCCCAGCGGCGCCAGCTTTTAGGTAACTCAATCAATTGACGAGCTTTCGGGCAAATTCCTTGAAAATAAGACAGTACTTCTTCTTTAGAGCCATCGGTTACGCCCCACTGTTCTTGCTCACGGCTATGGAACGTCACCACAACGTTATATTCCTTTCCGCCGCGCAGTGGATAATGCACAAGGTGGCAATTTGGTCCGACCCAAATACTCGCGGCATTCCATTTCAAGTCTTCAGGAAACTCGCTCTCAGGTACAACAGCACGGTAAACCACATGACCTGTAACCAATGCAGGGTCACCCACATAGGTGTCACGCACAACCGATTTAACACCGTCTGCACCGATAAGGGCCTGACCATGATATTGCTTTCCGTTTTGATCGGTAATTGTTACGCCAGCATCATCTTGGTCAACTTTTTGAATATGACAATTAGTGATAATTTCCAAGTTACCGTATTGTTTTGCACCTTCCACTAATGAACCGTGAATATCAGCACGGTGAATCACCGCATATGGGTTACCAAAACGTTCACGGAACTTTTCATCGGTTGGAATTTTGCCGACCTGATATTCATCAATTGCATCATGCATGACCATATAGTCGGTATAGACCGCTTTACTGCGAGCAATTTCACCAATTCCTAGCGCATCAAAGGCATGAAAAGCATTCGGGCCTAGTTGAATACCTGCACCGATCTCACCAATTTCAGGTGCTTGTTCAAAAACCTGTACCTTAAAGCCTTGTTTTGCCAAAGCGAGTGCAGCTGCAAAGCCGCCAATGCCGCCACCAGCAATTAATATCGGTTGTTGAGTATTTGACATGATTTATATCCTTATAAAATATTCTATTTACTGGCGCTCACGCACAGAGTACAAACCTAGTTTCCGTTGTAAGGGTGCTTCATCTGCAATAAACAAATAACATGGTTGATCTGAGGTATTGATTAAATCAATATGAGAAAAACATGGCGCACATGCTGTATCAGCTTTATTTAAATTGAAATCTTTCTGATCAATTTTGACTTGGAGCTGACCATCAATCACATGAAAAATTTGGGCAGTAGAGCGCGGTTGGAGCTGTAATGTTTCATTTGGTCTGAGCATTAAAGCGGAGTAACCAATAATATTTTGGCAGTCATCACCAGTTTCAGGATTGATGTAAGTCACCTGAATTGGGACTTGATGGTTTTTATCATCTGCAAGCGCATGCAAAACTTTTTTTGTTTCTTTCCAAGAGTAGCGCATGATCGGATACGAGGCATTTTCACGGGTAAAATGAGCTGTTGGTACAATGCCCGTTCCATAATGATGAGCATTTCCGGCACTGGTCACTTTTTGGATTTCACCCGGTTGTACATAAGAAGCTTCCATGTAATAAACCAAAGGTAAATCCAACACATCTAACCAGATCACAGGCTCATCGCCATCATGTCCATGTTCATGCCAAAGCCCTGATGGTGTAAGGATTAAATCTCCATGCTCCATCATGCATTTTTGACCTTCAACAGTCGTATACGCACCTTCACCCTCAACAATCAGACGTACTGCATTTGGGGTATGTCGATGTGATGGTGCCCACTCTTTTGGCAACAAAAGCTGCATACCAAGATACATGACCGAACTGGCTTTCATATTTTCCAGACCATGTCCGGGATTTGCTAAAACCAATACACGGCGTTCAGCTTTTTCAATTGGTGTTAACTCACCAGCTTCGAGTAATAAAGGTTTAATATTCTGAAAATACCAAGCGGTTGCTACGGTCTGCGGCATCGGTTTATGCGGAGGTAATACATTGCGTAAACTTGGCCATAAAGGGACTAAATTTGATTCTTCAAGTTGACCAAGATAACGTTTTGGCAAGTCATCTAACGTTGCTAACTGTTCCATTTCAGATCCTCTATTTAAGGCCAATTTGTACAAGAATGCTTTGTACTTTTACGGCCTATTCTTCCTTGATCATCAATGTAACAATCGAAAATTGTTGAATCCATGCACAAAAAACAATAGTCTGTATTGATAAAATCAATACAAGGAAATTAAAGTGTTTGATCTTGATACTCGGCTTTTACAAATTTTCTTTGAAATTTATAAACATAGTAGTGTGTCTAAAGCTGCCGAACAGCTTGAAATTGGACAACCCACTTTAAGTATTGCGTTAAATAAATTACGTGAGCATTTTCAGGACCCACTTTTTGTCCGTATTGAAAATAAGATGCAACCTACTGAGTTATCTAAACAAATATATCCGCTGGTTGTAGAAATTCTGAACCGACTAAAACTGGTTCAAAACTACAATATTGAATTTGATCCACAGACTTCAAATTATCAATTTAAAATCAGCATGACTGATATCAGCCATCTGGTTTTATTACCTAAACTGATCAATTATTTACGTGCCCATGCTCCCAATATTCGCCTAGAAATTGTCCCCATTGATGCCAATACGCCAGTTATGATGTCAAATGGAGACATTGATTTAGCCATTGGTTTTTTGCCTCAACTTGAAGCAGGTTTTTATCAGCAAACGCTTTTCCAGCAACGTTATATTTGTATAGCCAGTAAAGAACACCCGAGGCTTACAGGCACAACGCTTTCAGATCAAGAATTTCGCCAAGAGCTACATGTCGATATTTTTGCAACGGGTGGGCACTACGTGCTGGAGCATGAGCTACAAAAATTGGGAGTAAGCCGAAATATTCTGGTTCGTTTGCCAAGCTATTTAGGAGTTGGCTTGGTTGTTCAAGACACAGACGCGATTGCGACTATTCCTCATTATTTAAGTCAGGTGCTTTTAGTCAGAGGGGGTCTAAAAGTTTTAGAACCACCTTATCATTTTCCGACTTATAGCGTAAAGCAGCACTGGCATGCACGAGTTCATCAAACACCAAGCAACCAATGGTTAAGAAGAGTATGTTTTGAACTTTTTTCTGAATAGAAAATTTAACAGACATTATTAAATATCTAATAAAAACAAAAAGACTTTGCATAGATGAATAAAATCTCACTAGACAAAGTCTTTATAAACTCTTTTTTTAATTAATCTAAATTCATGGCAACCGATCTGGTTGCTTTACGCTTTCGCGTGACAAACAACCCGCAAATGACCACCAATAAAGTTACGCCTAAAGATAAAGTGGTTTCATAACTATAGGTTGGTGATAAGAACATATAACCTAAAACAGTCATAATCACTAAAATCACAAACCACGTTAACCATGGGAACAACCACATTTTAAAAGATATAGCTGCGCCCTCTTTTTCCAATTTATGTCTTAAACGTAGTTGTGAAAATGCAATTACAAGGTAGACCAGTAAAGCAATTGAGCCTGTGGTGGATAGCAAGAATCCAAAGACTTGACCTGGGAACATATAGTTCACGGCACAGCAAATCACGCCAACCAAAGTAGATAAAAATACGGCTGAAGTCGGCACACCTGCTCTATTAATTTTTGTCACAACACTCGGTGCTTCGTGGCGTGTACCTAAAGCAAATAACATTCGAGATGAGGTATAAACCGCGGCATTCATACAGCTTGCAACGGCAATAAAAACGACGGCGTCCATAATCAGTTTAGTTTCAGGTACATTTAAACTCATTAATACAAACTGAAAGGTGCCGAACTTTTGTAAATCTGGTGAGCGCCAATCGACCAAGGCAACTGCAAGAAAAATCGAAACAACAAAGAATAAAATAATTCGATAAAGTACTAAATTCGTTGCTCGTTTAATTTTTTCTTCTGGATTTTTAGATTCTGCCGCTGCAATAGAAAGAATTTCTATTCCAAAAAATGAAAATGCCGAGATTAAAATGGCTGACAAAACACCGCCCATTCCGTGTGGCATAAAACCACCATTTGAAAATAGGTTGCCAACGCCACTGACATTTGTTGCTAAAGGCCAAATTCCAAATACAGCCATTGCTCCAATGATAATGAACACTACAATCGCAATAACTTTAATGAGTGCAAACCAAAACTCAAACTCACCAAAGCTTTTGGTACTAAAAAAATTAGCTAGACTAAGTAAAATAATAAAGGCAAATGCATAAACGGCACTAGAAATTTGCGGGAACCAAGCATGTAAAATTTCAGCTCCAGCAATGGCTTCAATTGGAATCACCAGTACCCAAAACCACCAATATAACCATCCAATGGTAAACCCAGCCCAAGGGCCAATGGCTTTACGGGCATATGTAGAAAATGAACCTGTGTCAGGTTGCGCTACCGCCATTTCACCCAGCATGCGCATGACCAGAAAAACTAAAATACTTGTAATTATATAAGCAAGTACGGCAGCAGGCCCTGCTTTTGCAATTGCCGCAGAAGAGCCTACAAATAAACCTGCACCAATAACACCACCAATACTAATCATGGTGACATGTCGATTAGAAAGTCCTTCACTTAATTTTATTGTTTTATCATTGTTCATATTCGATTCCTTCAAATTGACAAACTGATTTTAAAACCGTCTTAAAAATGTACTTCTCCAACTTGTACGAAACAAAAAGGGAAAATCAGAGTTTTCCCTTTTATTGATTAATTTAATGTAGGCATAGCAAATTGTTTGGCTTCACGAAGCTGAGTTGAAGGCCAACGTTGGGTAATGGTTTTACGGCGTGTATAAAAACGCACACCATCTGGGCCATATGCATATAAATCACCAAACAATGAACGCTTCCAACCACCAAAGCTATGATATGCAACTGGTACAGGTAATGGCACATTAACTCCAACCATACCAACTTGAATATTGCTCGTAAAATAACGTGCAGCTTCACCATCACGAGTGTAAATACATGTTCCATTACCATATTCATGGTCATTAATCAGTTGCATTGCATCTTGCATGGTTTGTACACGAATGACCTGTAAAACAGGGCCAAATATTTCTTGCTGATAACTTGTCATGTCTGGTGAAACTTGGTCAATTAAAGTTGGCCCTACAAAAAAACCGTTTTCATAACCTGCCGGTTTTGCATCACGACCATCTACAACAATTTTAGCACCTTGTTGCTCTGCACTTTGAATAAAAGCTTGTACTTTGTCTTTATGTGCTTGCGTAATGAGCGGTCCGAAGTCATTACGCTCATCTGCATAGTGCCCAAACTTCAATTGCTTCATTTCTTGTTTTAATTTTTCTATCACAACATCGGCAACTTCATCACCAATTGCAACTGCGACTGATAATGCCATACAACGTTCGCCAGATGAGCCAAACGCAGCCCCTAACAAAGAAGTCACGACATTATCAATATCAGCATCAGGCATAATAATCGCATGATTTTTTGCTCCACCTAAAGCTTGGCAGCGCTTACCACTCGCCGTTGCCGTACGGTATATGTACTCTGCAATAGGCGTTGAGCCGACAAAACTAACCGCTTGAATTTTAGGATGATGTAGCAACGTATCAACTGCCTCTTTATCGCCGTTTACAACACTAAAAACACCATCAGGTAAACCTGCTTGTTTTAGAAGCTCCGCTAAAAATAAAGCGGCAGAAGGCGCTTTTTCCGAAGGTTTTAAAATAAAACAATTACCGCAAACTATTGCCATTGGGAACATCCACAACGGAACCATTGCAGGAAAGTTAAAAGGCGTAATACCTGCAACCACACCTAGCGGCTGGAACTCACTCCACGAATCAATATCTGGACCCACATTTTTTGAAAATTCACCTTTTAAAAACTCAGGCGCACCACATGCATACTCAACATTTTCAATGCCACGTTGTAATTCACCTTTAGCATCGTGGCAAATTTTTCCGTGTTCCTCACCAATCAGCTGGCAAAGCTTGTCAGCATTTTCTTCGAGTAATTGCTTAAATTTAAACATCACACGCGCACGTTTAATCACAGGTGTATCACGCCATGCTGGAAAAGCCTGCTCTGCTATTTGAACCACTTGATTGACCAAATCAGCATCTGCAAGTGCAACTTCTTTTGTACTCTCACCTGTCGCTGGGTTATAAACCGGTTGTTTCTTGGTGGTTTTAGTGACGAGTCCACCATCAATAAAATGCCCTACCATTTTAACGGTTTGCTGACTTGAATCTGTTTCTGTGTTGGCAACCGTGTTACTGTCAAAATTCTCTAAAGTGTTCATCTTTATTCCTTGTATCTATTCATCTTGTCCAATTAAGTTCAGCCGATCAGTGTTATCTGACTTGATAAATTGCCTCACCGACGGCATTCATGAGTCGTTGTAACTCAGCTTCAGTGCTATTAAACATTGGACCAAACTGAAGCGTATCTCCGCCAAAACGGACATAGAAACCTGCTTTCCAAAGTTGCATACCAATTTCAAAACCACGAATCGTCGCATCGCCATCACGCGGAGCTAATTGCACAGCACCAATCAGCCCGCAGTTGCGTATATCAAGAATGTTTGGAGCGCCTTTTAATTCATGTAGAAGTTTTTCAAAGCTTGGAGCCAAAGCAGCCGATTGATGAATTAAATTTTTCTTCTCTAAAACATCGAGCGTCGCTAAAGCCGCAGCACAGGCAACTGGATGCGCCGAATAGGTATAGCCATGGGTAAACTCAACCGCATGTTCTGGTAAATCTTGCTGCATAAAGGCATCATAAATTTCATGGCTTGCCACCACGCCACCCAACGGAATAGCGCCGTTGGTAATTTGTTTGGCAAAATTTAAAATATCTGGCGTAACGTCAAAATATTCTGAAGCCGTCCATTTCCCCATTCGCCCAAAACCAGTAATGACTTCATCAAAAATAAGTAAGATATCGTGTTGATCGCAGATTTCTCTTAAGCGTTTTAAATAACCAGTCGGCGGCACAATACATCCTGCCGAGCCAGAAACAGGCTCTACAATAACGGCAGCAATATTCGAAGCATCATGTAGCTCAATTAACTTAAGCATTTCATTGGCAAGCTCTACGCCACCAGTTTCAGCACAGCCTTTAGTAAAACTTAAATCGGGTTGTAAGGTATGCGGTAAATGGTCTACATCCATAAGCTGACCAAACATTTTACGGTTACCACCGATACCACCAAGACTTGTCCCCGCAACGTTTACACCATGGTAGCCACGTGCGCGACCAATCAACTTGGTTTTGCTTGGTTTGCCTTTAATTCGCCAATAGGCACGCGCCATTTTAATTGCGGTGTCGGCAGACTCTGAACCTGAGTCGGTAAAGAACACATGCTGCAATTTTTCAGGCATAAGCTGAATAATTCGTTCAGCCAATTGAAACGACAATGGATGACCAAACTGAAATGCTGGTGAGTAATCCAGCTTTGCCAACTGAGTACTTACGGCTTGCTGAATTTCAGGAAGCGTATGCCCAGCACCACACGTCCATAGACCTGATAATGAGTCATAGATCTCACGGCCATTGCTATCAATTAAATATGATCCTTTAGCACCGACAATCATCCGTGGATCTTTATGGAAATTACGATTTGCAGAAAATGGCATCCAATGCGCTTGATAATTTAAGCTCATCTGAGCATTTGATTGAACGGTTTCCGATGCTGCATCGTCATCAGTTAATTTGTCGATATCAAACATAATCACTCTTCTTGTTTTGAGGCTATTTTTTGAGTGTACAGAGCGATATAGTTTTGATAAATTCAAATTATCTTGAGTTTAGATTTAAAAAAACAAAACTAAATGAAACCTAAAAAATTAAATCAAGTCACTGATTTTGATATTAAATTACTTAAAGTATTTAAAACGGTTTGTGACTGTCACAGCTTTACATCTGCCGAAAGTATTCTTGGTATTAGTCGTTCTGCAATTAGTTTGCATATGAGCGATTTAGAAAATCGTCTGGGCATTCGGCTATGCCAACGTGGCCGCGCAGGGTTTGCATTAACTGATGAAGGTCGTGAAATTTTAGAATATATAGAAGTGCTCACCGCTTCTATCGAAGACTTTCGCTCTAAAGTTAATCAAATGCATAACCGTCTAAAGGGCGAATTTAATATAGGTATTATTAATAACCTTGTGACCATGCCAAGTGGCTACATTACCAATACGCTGGCACAACTCGCCGAAGAACATTCTGAAGTGATCATTAACATTAGCATGAGCACCCTTTCAGATATTGAGTGCCGTGTATTAGATAACCGTTTACATGCAGGAGCAATTCCCCTTGTGACTCCGCTGTCTGGCCTAGACTATTTTGATTTATATAGCGAAAGTTCATTTTTATATTGCGGTAAAAACCATCCCTTGTTTGGTAAATGTAGCAAGATGGATTTAGATGAATTAAAAAAATGGCAAGCTGTACTCCCTAATTATGCAATCACACCTGAAGCAGCAAAGTTGCACCAGCTTTTAGACTGTAAAGCGACAGCAAGCGACCGTGAAGGAATTGCCTTTCTAATTTTAACCGGAAAATTCTTAGGTTTTTTACCCGACCACTATGCAAAAAAATGGGTTGAAGATGGTTTTATGCAAGCTGTTTCAAAGGAGAAAATGCATTACAGCACACCCATTTGCTTAATTACTCATAAAGGCAAAAACCACAATATTATTTTAAAAACTTTTATGGAGATGCTTGAAAAACGGATTGTTGGAAGTTAAAAATCTTTGTTTTTTAATTTATTAAGCTCAAACATCGCATTTTTATATTCAAGATATGCCTTTTCACTGATTAGAACCACAGAGTCTTTCTCTTTTCGTGTAATTTTTACGGCGTAACCTAACAGCACTCTTTCCATGACTTTTGAAAATTGTGATCTTGCATTTGCATAATTAATTTGTTCCACAATATTAGCCCTAATCAGATAAAAGAAAGCCACTTTTGATATTAAAGTGGCTGTGATTACATTAAAAATTGTATCGACCTAATAAGTTGATTCGAGATAACTTCCCTTCTAAATCTGAAAAAGTTTCTCTCTTACCATAGGTATATTCCACACCAAGATCGACTTTCTCTACAGGCGTCCAGAATAAATTGACGCTTGCATTGATTAGCCTTTTATTTTGATCAGGATTATTTTCTGAAAAAATTGAATCTTTATAAACAAGGCTACCAGCAGATAAAGAAGAGCGTAAATTTTCATTCCATTTACGCATATACCCTAACTCGACAGAATCAAATTCACTTAGATACATTCGATTTTGATCAAAGTAGAACGCATCATTATCTTTTGAATACAGCATGTAACGGTTATCACCCGCTATGTGATAGTAATTGAATACAACTGAGTCGTTTTCAGAAAGCTTATACTTTGTGCCTAGCCCAGCTCCCCAAGCAAGTTTAGTTTGCTCTTCATTCGTATCAGAGATTGCTCGATTTTCATGTACCATTCCGTGCAATTGAACCAAAAAATTTGGATTCTTAAATTCATATCGCATGGTTAATGCAGGAAAACGGCTGCCGCCTTCTACATTTTTATTTTCAACATCACCGCCTTCCAAAGCGACTAATAATTTTTGTTTGGCATCAACAACGTGCTGATAACGGATTTGGATGTTACGCTGAGTTCCTGTACCCATCGCGCCTGTAAAATCAACCAAACTTGGAGCTGTATCACTATTAACAAAAGGTGAAGTGGTTTGACCAATCAACCAATTTCCTAGTGAAATATAAGCATGTCTAACCCGAACCGAACCATTACCGTTATCTCCGCCACTTCCCATGAAATCGGCTTCTAGCTTTCCAACCAAATCTCCTTTCGAGGTCGGCTTGACGATATCCACACCTACACGTGAAGTCGCAGCAGAAACATTTAATGATTTACTTGGTGAGTTTGAATTATCTAATGGTAATGACCCTGTTTTATTCGCAATTGAACGCGTTGAGCCTTCAAAATCATATGCGGCATCAACCCGAATATTTCCATAAAATTTAATTTTAGTTTGGTCAGCCGTAGTAAGCTTTTCGGTGCTTGAGGTTTTGTTTTGAATCAAGTCAGGTGTTTTGTTTAATCCATTATTTTTATTTAAATTTTGCTGCTCCATCAAATAATCTATTTGCTGTTGTAATTTAATTATTTTTTCATTTAGCGCTGAGTTATCTTCGCTTTTAGCTTGGGCTTGCTGCAATGAAATACTCATTAATAACGATAAATAAATAATCCCTTTATATTTCATGTCCTTTTCCTTTAGACGAAATTATCTAGACCAAATTGAAATTTCCTATTTTTCAATTAGCGACCTAATAATTATTGAGTTAACTTTTGAGAGGCTAACGAAGCTCAACCATTGACTTCGCTAGTTCCATTCCTGCTCGAATATTTTTGAATAACCTTATTCAGGTAATTCACATCCTTTTTGTTTTAAGCTGTTGATCACCCAGCTACGGTCATTTTCCCCTACGGCGATTTGATCTAATTGCTTTTGTTCAGCGGCATGTTTGGTACTTGCCTTCAGATAAACTTCTTCTACTTCTGCATACGGCACGCTTAAAAGCCCATCTTCATCCCCTAAAATCAAGTCTCCCGGTTCAATTACCATTCCATTGATTGCGATAGGGACATTAATTTCCCCCGGTCCGTCTTTATAAGGCCCTCGATGTGAAACTCCTGCCGCAAAAAGTGGGAAATCTCCCTCCCCAATTACAACCGAATCACGAATAGCGCCATTAATAACGATGCCGGCTATACCTTTTTTAATGGCATAAGCAACCATCATCTCTCCAATTAATGCATTGGTTAGATCGCCACCCGCATCAACCACAATGACATCTCCCGCTTGGGCGATATCAATAGCGTAGTGCAACATCAAGTTATCACCCGGACGCGCCTTAACTGTAATGGCAGGTCCACAAAGATATCCCTTTTTATGCATTGGTCTTAATTGAGCCCCACCTGAAGTCATTCGATTCATTGAGTCACTGACATTAGCGACTGGTAGATCTCGATATTGCTCAATCCATTTTTGCTCAACTTTTCTGTCGTTTTTTAGCACTCTAAAACCAATTGCCATAACTTTTCCCTTACATCAGTTTTCTTGTGCAAATTAATATGACAGCATTTTTTTGAAATGTCATTTCATTTTTGATTAAATTTAAACTAAAATTTACTCAATTTTTAAATTTAGTTTTTACTATTGACTATTTTTTTGAAATATCGTTTTAATAATATGGATTATTAAGGACGTATTTTGCTCAAAATACTTAAATGGAGTGCAAGTCAAAATGAAACGTAAAGTTCTTATCACGGGGCCAACATTAACTTCAGATGCGTTACTGTATGCTCAATCCCATGATATTCAGTTGATTCCAACTGAACCCTACATGGCAAAAGATGAAATGGAAAAACTCATCCATGATGAACAACCTGATGCAATCATTGTTCGGACAGGCAAACTTTCTAGAGATATGATTTTTGCTTCAGATAATTTAAAAGTCATTGCAAAACATGGTGTTGGGTTTGACACAATCGACACTCAAGCTGCCGCTGAACGAAAAATTCCTGTCACTATTGCCGTAGGTGCAAATGCACAATCTGTTGCCGAACACGCTTTTGCACTCATGTTTAATGTTGCTCGACAAGTCACATGGTTAGACCAACGTATTCGAGAAGGTCATTGGGACAAAGCAAGTGCAAATGGCGTGGAGTTATATGGTAAAACACTGGGCTTAATTGGTTTAGGGGCAATCGGTAGCATACTCATGAAGTTAGTGGCTCCCTTAAACATGAAAGTAAAAGTATATGATCCGTTTCTACAAAATCTGCCAGAGCTTGATTATGTAGAACAAGAGCATGACTTTGAAAAACTCTTAGAAACTAGCGACATTATCAGCCTACATTGTCCACTGACAGCAGAGAATAGACACTTATTTTCTCATGCCCAATTTGAAAAGATGAAACGATCAAGCATCTTAATTAATACAGCACGTGGTGAATTAATTGATCAGGCTGCATTAGTTGATGCACTAAAAAATAATAAAATTGCTGGTGCAGGTCTAGATACTTTTTCTTCAGAGCCACCTGAAAAAGATAATCCATTATGGGAATTACCTAATCTAGTTGTTACTCCTCACATAGGAGCAAACACAACAGATTCACGTAATCGCGTCGGTCTCTTAGCACTCGAACAGATTGTGAGTATTTGGGATGGTCAACTATTAAACCCACGAGCTATCGCTAACTGGAAGTTACTCAATAGCTAATCATGGAACTCAATTGTTTCTAAGCTTTTAGATGCGAGAACAATTAAAATATTGAATATAAAAAAGGATTTTTTTATGTCTACAGAATATTCTCAACCGAGTGCGATTGAACGTGAAACAATGCGCAAGGTGGCGTGGCGATTGCTGCCTTTTTTAACGCTTTGTTATGTGATTGCTATTATTGACCGTGGCAATATTGGTATGGCTTCATTACAAATGAATGAAGACCTTGGATTAACAGCTACTGCCTTTGGTTTTGCCAGTAGCTTATTTTTCTTTGCATATTTTCTATTTGAAGTACCCAGCAACCTCGCCATGCAAAAATTTGGAGCAAAAGTATGGATTGCCCGAATTATGGTGACTTGGGGGGTAATTTCAGCTGCAACAGCATTCGTTGAAAGCTCCACATCGTTATATATTATGCGCTTTTTGCTAGGCGCTGCCGAGGCTGGTTTTTTCCCTGGCGTGATTTTATATCTAACTTATTGGTTGCCCGCAAATTATAGAGGCCGAATGATTGCTATATTTATGGTGGCAATTCCGGGGGCAAACTTTTTAGGTTCACCATTATCTGGTTTTTTGTTATCCCTAGATGGTTTGATGGGCATGCGCGGATGGCATTGGCTATTTATTTTAGAAGGTATTCCTGCGATTTTACTGGGTATCGCTTGCCTATTTGTACTCACAGATCGACCAGAACAGGCAAAATGGCTCAATAGCGAACAAAAAGCTTGGTTAGTTGAAAGACTACAATTTGAACGCCAACAAAAAACTCCGATTGGTCATATTTCACTATGGCAACTTCTAAAGAATAAATATATTTGGGCTATGATCATTATTTACTCTGGTGCTTCTGCTGCCGGCAGTACAATGAGTGTTTGGGCACCACAATTAATTAAATCATTCGGTTTAAGCAATGTAGAAATTGGTTTAGTGAATGCAATTCCTTATGGCATCGCTTCTATTGCCATGATTCTTTGGGGTCGTAGCTCAGATCGTAAAAATGAACGCCTTTGGCATACAGCAATCGCTCTATTAATGATCTCAATTGGTTTATTAATTGCTTTGTTCACGTCTTCACTTATTGGCACAATCTTTTTACTCAGTATCGTTTTAATTGGTGCTTATTCTGTGAAAGGTCCATTCTGGGCTTTAGCATCCTCATGGATGTCACCGACTACAACGGCGGCAGGACTAGCAGCAATTGGCGCATGCGCTAACCTGATTGGTGGCGGCATGATGGTGAATATCTATGGCGCAATCCATGATGCAACAGGAAGCCATGCTATAGCCCTACTTCCACTTGCAGCCTTAAATCTCGTATCGGCTATTATGGTTTTCATTATGTCTAGAAAGAAAGCCGTTTTGTTTAACCAACCACAAAGCACTTCGTAAATAACACGAATAAAAAAGGGGCTAAATCATTAGCCCCTTTTTTATATTTAAAATATTAAGATTAATTACGAATACTCTTACCACCCAAACTTTTGGTCAAGTCATCTGCAATTTTAAAGAAGAAATCACCCACAGATTTTGCAATTTCCGAAGTAAAACGGCTTGATGGACCTGAAACAACCAATGCGCCAACCACATCATTTTGAGCATCAAATACTGGCAATGCCATTGAAGCAGCATGTGGCTCCGTTACACCCGTTGAATAAAAAGGATCAGTTCTTGATAAAACTTGTTCGTGTGTTGACCGTAATGCTTGAGCACCAGCCGCACCATCCATTGGTCGAACTTCACCCGGCTGAATATGAACGCGCAATCGATGGGTAGAGTTTATTCGATATTGGCAAAGGCGATATGCCCCATGTTTAACATAAAAAGAAGCTGTCTCACCAATTTCATCTACAAGTTGCTGTAAACAAGGCACAACATGTCGTTCTAGATCTAAAGCATCTTGATAAATTGTATTTAAACGCATAACTTCGCTGGCAAGCGTATATCTGCCATCTGAAAGACGGTTAACAAAACCAAAATCTTCTAGCGAAACGATTAAGCGCATGATAGTTGCTTTATTTAATTCTGTTCGTTCAGCGAGTTCTGCTAGGGTTAAAGATTTATCACCTATTCTAAAAGCAGTTAACAAAGTTAAAAGGCGATCAGCCGATGCATTTCCGCTTGTTGCTGGGTGAGGTTTAATTTTAACCATGTTTTTCCTACAATAGCTTGATATCAATTTTAATGTATTGAATTAGGTTTTTAACTTTACCATATTTCTTATATTTTAATTTAATCTCTCAAGTGACCTTCGGTTTTTCTTTAACCAACCATATAAAGCTTATTTCTTTCATATATTTATCATAAAACAATAAGTTCTTCCTTGAAGTCACAAACAGACCACTACACTGCTTTTCTTATAAAACCCCACCAATAATTGACATTTGGCGGGGCTTTCTATGCAGAGAAAATACGACAGGTTAAATCGTAAATTTTCCTAAACGAAAGATTAATATTTAAATGAGGATATTAAAAACGATAACCCACACCCAAATAAGTAATTAAAGGATCAATATCAACTTTGGTTGAGGCATGAATTAACTGCTTACCTGTTTTGCTATCAATTACATCAATATTTGCGCGGTTATTTAACTTTGCATAGGACACTGAACCAACAGCATACCAATTTGGCGTGATGTCATAAGTAGCGCCTAGACTCACAATTGGTGCAATCGCATCAGTCGTTTTAACTCGAACATATGGATTTGCACTTGAAGTTTTACCATCTAAGGCTGCACCAGCATTGTTATCTAGAACATTCTGAATCATATGACCCGCAGCAATTAAGTCAGAATTAATTTGGTCGTTTAACTTAATGTTAGAGAAGCGTGAATACATAATTCCAGCACCAATATATGGGCGCAATTTATTTACTCCTGCCTTTCCGAACTGATACTGAGCCTCTAATGCTGGAGTCCATGCTCGTACCGTAGCAGCTTTCGATTTATTACCCAGATTAGTAATCGGAATATCTTGTAATAAATCAAGCTTATCTCCTATAACCAAAGCAGCTAATCCTTCAGGATTTGCAAAACCAGATAACGGCGCGTTGATTTCTCCTTTCCCCTTAATATCAACTTTTGGAGGAATCCCACCGATTAACTGTAAAGACACGTTCTCATTCACATAGTAATTAAACATTAAACCCAGAGTGTCTACATCTTCTGCTTCAAGCCCTGTGCCTTTACCTTCCCATTGTTCTAATCCTTTAATGGTTGCTGTACCCGTGATATCTGGTGAAACCATGTCATTTTCATCTACAAGCCCTAATAACTGACCAACCGATTGTTGTTGATTGCCGTTTTCATCGACTGGATGACTAAATACCATATCGAGAACTTCTTTGGCATTTTCCCCAGTTGATAATGTTGCATTAGGGTCTATGGATTTCATAAATGCTGAAGTAGAAATAGTTCCGACTTTGGCAGTGGTTCCATTTGCTACAGCAGTATTTATGTTGAATGGATTTGCTTTCCCTTGTGGCATGACATGCAACCATCCAGCAGATACAGAAAACCGTTTAAATTCTGCATGTGCTGTTTGAGTTCCCGTTACAAAAGCCACAGCGAGCAGATTTCCGCCTATTAATTTTAAAATATCCATTTTATTTCCTTTATTTTATTTAAGAGGTTTCCATTAACCTCTTCATTTAAAATAAAGATTTTTTTAACTTTTGGTAAAATTTTCCGATAAAAAGCATTATAAAACAATATATTAATTTTAATTAATTTATTTTACTTGATTGAAAAATATACAATATAAGTGAATTTTCTATGGAAATTTATAAATTAAAAAAAGCCCACCTTCCGATGAGTGTATTTTTACTGAGATTAAAGCCTATTTTATTTTTCTTACATTTCACCCATAAAAAACTCCGCTAAATAATTTTTTAGCGGAGTCAAAAATACAGAATAGTCTGTATTTAGATTTAATCAAAAAAAATGCTATCGCATCTATGGAATTTAATTAGTAAATGAAAGAAAAACCATTTTCATAAATTTTATCTGTAGGGACATAGTAATATCCTTGACAAGCACCTGTTACATCATCTATTGCTCCGAGTGAAAGAATACCACTGGCAATCGTTAAAGCTGTAAATACCGGCCCACCACTATCACTACCACCACAAGTAGACGTATTTACATCTACCCAAAAACTGCCAGGAAATAGAGGCGCACCAGTATTAGGATCATATTCTGGAACAATTACACCCACACCTCTAACAGTACCGCAACTATATCCTGTTGCATTACCATAGTGACAAACACTATCACCAACTCTTGTTGCAGATAGAGTACGTCGACCAGTAAGTGTTCTAGTGGTGGTTGGTCCTACGTAGAACTTATTGGTGATATTGGCTGTTGTACTATTCCACTGAAGATCATTAGACTGTGCAAACGGAATCTCACCTACAAATGTATATGGAGTTCCATCCTGTTTACTCTTGAAGTTATTAGGGCAGTGAGCAGCTGTACTCATGTACTTTGTACCATTGGCATTTTTGATGCCAAAACCTGTAGTACAATCTGCATACATTGTTGAGCTGATTTGTCCTGCAACAAAAGTTCCACCATTAGCATCTACAAGAGGCTTTACAGACCAGTTAACTAAATTAATTTCTAGCGGTAAGTTCGGGTTGTTCCATTCAGCTTTGATTTGATCTATTTTTCTTTGGTTCTCTGTTGTTTGTTTGCCCTTTACGCGAACATAAATACTTCCACTTTTTTCGTCATATCCAACAGTTTGAACTTTAGAAAAATATTTACTAGCTAATTTAGCAGCTTTATTTAGTTGTCCTTTAGCATTCTCTCTTGTTTCTTTAGCTCCGTATTGAATTTCTATAGGCAAATTGCTTTTTGAAATAGCATTCCCTACCGCTACATTTCTTTTCTCATTCTGGCCATAACCTTTGACTCTAACCACAATTTTATATGTAGGTGCGTTTTCCACGTAAATACCACCTATACGCCCTTTAAATTCTTTTTCAATAGTGTCGAGTGCCGAGTCTCGGTTAGCTTCTAATACTAATGCTTTATTTGCTTCTGCTGTACTTACGCCATGCAATAAAGAATAGCTTCGAATATCTTGTTCAGCTCCATTATTTGGTGTAGCGAATGTATAAGTTGAGGATATTAAAATTGTTAGTGCTAATATTTTTTTCATTTTTTACCTTCTGGTCAAAAAAATAAGATTCAAATATAACGATATATTGTTTCTATAAAAACCAACCAAATTTTAAACATGAGGTGCATAACCTCGGGTATTCACATAATGTTTCACCATTAAATATAATATTTCTAAGGAAAAATTAGAGAATTACAATTTATAAAACAAAATATTCTTAACCGTTATTTTTTGTTTATTTTTTAAATAGTCTTTTTGCTTAACTTAGTATAAATATTAGAAGTTATAAGATGATGTCTCATAAACAATCAATAAGCTGGGGCTATCTTGTACCATAATTCCTGAGACTATCTGGTTGTAAAATATTATTTTTGATGCTGGCTCATTAATAAACCAAACTTACTAGCTATTATTTTTTTGTTTTAGAGCGGTTACTGCCCTGTCAAGATCGTCACAGCAAATGTTTATAACTCTGCTTACCACACTCATACGGTGTATCTTTTAATTCTTCCAATTCCTCTTGTAATTTTTGTCGATCATGTGGAAAAATATTCATAACATCCTGTTTTTTCAATCTAAATCTTTCTTTATTTAACTTCATAAATTCAATCATTGGTTTTTGTGCTTTCCCAACATCACATAAAAGGTCTGCTATTCTCATCTGATGTTTAAAGCTGACTTGTCCTGCCGAATGAATTCCGCTTAAATAATTTTCTAAATTTTGTTCAGCAGTTCGATAATTTTCTATCAATTTTACATAAGCTTCGATTTTCTCTTTTTCTAATTTTTCAGCATGTAAGTAAGTAGAGCTTAAATAAAATAAGATAAGATAAGGATAATTGAAAATAGTTTCATTTTTATTGGACGTAAAAATTCTTTGGATTTAAATTATAAATCAGAAACTCTAGTCTCAATAAACACTACTACAAAAAAAAGCCCACCTTCCGATGAGCTTTTTATTTAATTAAAATTAACGGTATGTATTAGGCGTTAAATTCTGCTAATACGGCTTATAATATCTATGATTTAAATACAATGACTACTTATTAAAAAAAAGAGCACCTAAGTGCTCTCTTGTTCTTATTGATTTTTGGATAAGGCAAAATTTATTGCCCTGTCATATGCGTGTTCTTGTAACTCTGTATACACATAGAAATGCTGTTCTGTCTTGGTAACAGGATTAATGAGTTTCATTGCTTCATAACTATGAGTATTTAAATCATTAGGATCAACATCAAATGCTTCTAATTGCTGCTCTCTCCACTCGCCACTTAGAACACCACCCACACAAAGCCATTTTGTTGAATTGTCTGACATATCATGTTTACTCTATATAATAGCTGTTGCCATCGGAACTGTTGAAAACCAAATTTAAAGTAGGGTAAATACATTCACCTTTTAACAAAATATATTCAACTTTGGGTCTCTGAACTCTAGAAGAATGACCGATTTTATTAGTATCTACTTCTGTATAGTTTGCGTGCGCTCTTTTTTCTTTACCTTGGAAATCAATAATTGTAATTTCTTTTAGCATTAATATGCTCCAATTTAATCATACATATTATGCCCAACGATATTTTTATACTATGAATATTTTGTAGGCAACTAGATTGAATTAATTTTTAAAAAACTATCAATCCAAAACGTGGAAAAAAATTATATATGTTTACTTTGTGTACCCCTACTTGAAAGTTGGATAAGGCAATTTCAAAATTTAAAGGATAAGACTCAACAGGTTATATATAATTGATTTTATTTATGAAATAAGTTGTCGACATAAAGATCCTTTCTTGGACAAATCAACACACATGAGTCTTAAAACTACCGCAATGTAAAGGCCTTTAAAGTGTACTATCAACTCTCCCTAATGAAGATAAGAAGATAAAAATGTCAGGTTTTAAAAGTTTTTTTTCAAAATACAACTAACCACGCTAATATCATCAAAGCTCAAATGAACAAGCATCCTGCAACACCACCTACCGAAACTCAACCTTCAGAAGTTCCAGGCACAGTAAAAGATCTGCCTGAGAATAATGAACAACCTGATCCTAATAACAAATAATTTCTTATTAACAGTGCTTTGGACGTTGTTTTGAGGCTCTGCTACTATAAAGAATAAATTAGTGCACTGATTTATTATACTATTAACTACTTTTATCAATTTGATTTGTTTAGTTATTTAAGAAATTACAGCCATTCATTCCAGAAAATTGATATGACTAGTCTCTCAGATATGAGGGGCTTTTTTAATTGTTTTTACTTAACCAGTATTTAGCCGACTCCGCCTAGATAGATTAAGCCCACCATAATTGGCAGGCTTATTTTTTAATATCTGAATTATGAAAGATAGGGATGTTTTTGCGCCAAATGATCATTCGCTATTTTTGTAATTTCAAAATAAGATAATTCTGCACAAAGCCAAAAACGATATATATTTTCGCCCACTAAGTAACTCTGGCGGTTGTATGTTGATTGTTTACTTGCATCTATTTCACTGGCTTCAAAGTAAGTACCTTCACGGTCATATACAACTTCACCATCTAAATCACCGCCAATACAAATGAACATTGTAATAATCCATAAATTTATGAAGATCAGCTTAACACATATAGAAAAAATCCCCCCAAAATAAGGATACTTTGCGGAGCTTTATTTAGTGTAAACAGTCAGGAATTTTTAGTCGTATTGGTTAGAGTAAATAAGCTTTATTAATCAAATATCATCATACAATTCGATAAAAATCGAATATCAACTCTTGATTGAACTTTCTATTTGAATTTTATACTTAATATTTTTCTCCTCATCAATATAGGATAGTAAATGTTCATCCCTTCTTTTCCTTAATTTTCCAATTTCTGAATCAATTTTTGCAGTAATCAACGATTCCTCTTCTTGCTCCTCATTAGGAATGTACTCACTTATTGATTTCATACTTTAACACTCCTGTTTTACTGCATTGTTAGTTTAGAACAACTAAATAAACAAGTGCATTAGAGTGTTTTTTATTATTAAAAGAAAATTTGAAATCTATAAAACAAAAAAGCCCACCTTCTGATGAGCTTTTTATTTAATTAAAATTAACGGTATGTATTAGACGTTAAATTCTGCTAATACAAAATTTTTTACTATTTCATCAAAATTAGGTTTCAGAAGAGTTAGCTTGCTATCTTTTATAGTTTTATACCAATAACTTGCTGCAACTCCCATACTGAACAAAGCTAAAAATTTCATTGCTCACCTCACTTATTGGGAAGAGTGAAATTTAAAGTATCATTCGCGTTTGTAGCATTCCAACTCGTTTTAGCGAGGTTTCTGTATGTATTTCAATCAATGTGTAATAAAAAAGTTCACAACTTTTTAGCTTTATTTAATGAAAATAGTGCAATTTATCTACACTTTTCCCAGTATCATGCCAACCTAAAATTTCCCATGTATAAAGTAAAGTTCTTAATAAAAGATAAAGAATGGTTATTCCTCATTTTTAACTTTGTCTGTAGAAGGTGTAATTATAAATGGTTGACTGAAGTAAACTGGATAATCCAGATTCTTATATCTAAGATTCAGCTTTTCTTGAAATATTTTAAAAATTGTAGCTCTTATCGCTTTTAAAATTTTTTCATCTTGCTCTGGATCACCACTACTCTTTGTAAGAACTACTTCGAACGAACCATTTTTATAAAGTTTTATACGTGCTTCTGCTGTTAGATTTTTTAGTCCTGATTTAGAAATTTGAACACGAGTTACTTCATCATTTGCATAGACAGACATACCAAGAGTTAAAACAAATAGCCCACTTACTAAATATTTTTTTATCATATTTTACCTATAGTTACGTTTACTCATATTTTTATAAGTGCTAGGATTAAATAAATTATTGAATAACATAAATAATATGAGCTTTAGTACTTATTTACCAGCTACATCTTTTAAAGGGACACACAACAATACCATTATCGAAGGTAGTTTCGAATCTGGTTCATTTGAAGGCCACCTTTTCTTTAATGGAAATTGGATTCAGGCTAAACTTTTGAATTATTATAAAAATTATGAGAGAACACTTAAATGTGGGATGAAGACTAATCAACGAGTAAAAATCTTGCTAGAGTTTTATGAATGGTTACCTGCTTACGGGACTCAAGCGACTAAAGAGCATTATGGCGAACAGTCTTTTAAATCAAAACTAAAGCTTTTTAAAGAAGCTGGATTTAATCAAAATTTCCTCGATATTATGAATGATTACTATCCTATCGAGTGTCCTGAATTTCGCCAATGGAAGTTTTTATTTAAATTTAATAGAAGACCATTAACGCTCATTGATTAAATTTAATAGAACTCGATTTGAATTTTGATAATTACACGAGAAAAAAATGGAATCTTTAGAAGTCGTTGCCGCAGTCATTCAACACCAGGATAAAATTTTATGTGCCCTTAAAGGTGAGCACAAGTACCCCTATTTATCGAATAAATATGAATTTCCCGGTGGCAAAGTCGAAGCGGATGAAACACTCGAACAAGCGTTAATTCGAGAGATTAAAGAAGAGCTCAATTTAGATATTCAAGTAACAGCATATCTATTAACTGTAGAGCACGGCTACCCTAACTTTAATATCGAACTGATCACTTTTATGTGTGTGACTAAGACTATTGAAGAGTTAGCGTTGAGTGAGCACCAGGATGTACAATGGTGCACAATCGATGAATTAGAACAGCTCGACTGGGCTGCTGCTGATATCCCCATCGTGAAATACTTACTTGATAATAAGACTACAGCATGTTGAAAGATTTTAGACAATTAAAACCAGGTACCATTTTAGATAATGATGGATTACGTGATTACTTCCTTTGCTCACCTCAGGGCGGAATGCGTCGGTCTCACAAGACGAATACCCTAATTATTGTTTCGAGTCCTATCAACTCTATTTATGAAGATCGATGGATCGGTGATGAACTGCATTACACTGGTATGGGTCAAGTAGGTGATCAGGAATTAAAAAGTCAAAATAGAACATTAGCTGAGAGTCATTCTAACGGCGTTTCAGTTCATCTTTTTGAAGTGTTTGTCGATAAAGAATATATCTATCAAGGCCCTGTTACTCTCGTAGCAGATCCATATCAAAAGATCCAACCTGATGCTAATAAACAAGATCGGTTAGTCTGGATATTCCCAGTTAAATTGTCTGATTCAAATATGGCGATTAGTGTAGAGACTATAGAGAGCACCAGTCAGAAAAAACAGCGTAAGTATAAGAAGAAATCGATTGAGCAATTGATGGCAGATGCTCAGGCTACAGCACAAATGCAAGTCAGCTACCGCAATACAAAGACTAAATACTTTATTCGTTCAGATGCTATTGCCCAGCTTGCGAAGCGTTTAGCAAATGGAATTTGTCAGCTTTGTGAACAACCTGCCCCTTTTAAAGACAAAAATAGTGAGCCTTACTTGGAAACTCACCATATTGAATGGTTGGCACACGGTGGACCAGATACCGTTGAAAATACGGTAGCTCTTTGTCCGAATTGTCATAAGAAAATGCATGTTGTGAATGCTGAGTCAGACCGGAAAAAACTATTATTTAAAATAAGTCAGATCAGATCAATTTTATAAGTTTATTAAAACTTGAAAATTCTAAGAAAGGAATGTCAAAATGAATGATAAAATATTTAAATTAATTATTGATATTAGTGGATGGGTTACAACATTAACAATAATTTTCTTTTTTTCTACTCTGTTATTGTTTAGCCATAACAACATTAATGAACCATTAAAAGAGTCTTGGTCTTTGTCAATAAACTTTTTTGCTAGCATCGGCACACTAAGTGCTGTTTTTGTAGCTATTTATGCCTTTTATTTTCAAGCATTACAAGCAGAACCCGTACTTGAATTAAAAATACAATCTATACACAGTACAAACGATAAAAATCTTGGGAGGTCAGTGCATAATATTAATATTTCCATTATTAATATTGGAGGAACAGCAATCTTATTTACACCAAAATTACATTTCACGGGTAAATTAGGCGATTCATTATTTTCTGTACAACCTGAATATGGATATGACATAATTCAAAATCTTGAGCAAAATAAAGATAAACACCTAATAATTACAATTCATAATAATTTAGATATCAACTTACATGAAATAATTAAGGAACTTAAATTAAATTTAGAGTTGGTATATAAAGATAAATTACAAAACAATTTCTCAAGAAATTTTAAAGTTATTTCAAAACTAAATTCACAAAATAAAGATTTTCTATATTTGATAAAAAAGCACCCTAAAGTGCTTTTTTTAAAATCTTATAAAGTTCAATATTAAAAACTGAATCTTTAGATCTAAGGTCAAAATCAGATTCTAAATAAATCCTTTTCAACCATGTAATATCACTATCAGCCTTACTGAACAAAGTAACTCCAACTAATGAGTTAAAAATGTTTAATGATAACTTTTCATTCTTAACATCCAGTAAACTCATTGTTTTTAATACTTTATTTAAATAAATTATTTTTTGTTTATCATCGACTTTTTTAGATAATAGAATTTTCCTTAACATTTCACCTAAACAATTTGAAGCAAAATCAATAGCAACAATCTTATCATTTTGATCTACAAGTAAAGTGTTTGAAGCTAAAACCCAATCACAACAATAATTCACCATAACATTTATTAAATAGTCAAATTTAAGCGGGTTTTCTTGCCAAGTTTCTGAATTTTCACTTCTATCAATATTATTTAAAATTTCATCTAAAAAATTATTATAATAATTTAACGACATATGATCATCTTTTTTTTGGTATATAGAACTACTTACCATAAAGTTAAAAAAATAGATTCCAACATATATTTTACAATTCCATCTTTCATCTGTAGAATAAAAATTATTACAGTAGCTATTATAGTAATTATTTTTACCATTTTGCGACCTTATAAATTCACACAAATAATCACCTATCGGTTGCCATAACATTACTTTAATTGCAACATCTGTATTAGAGAAGTAATAGTTAAGTAAAAAATTCTCTGGTAAAATATCAAATCCTTTGGAATACAAAAATCCTTGATTATCTTTAAGCTCCCGATACAATAAACTATTTTCATTAGAAATTAAAAGTTTAAAAAAACCATCAACAAATTCCTCAATTCTCAAAAAGCAATTTAAAGAAGTTAATTTAATTGGAATAGTTGAATGAACATCAACCAAGTAATTCAAAAATCCTGAAGACTTAATTAGCCTTGAAATTGAATTAATTAAATTAGTTTTCCCACTTATTTCTTTAGGCATATACAATAAAATTCTACTAAAAACAAAAAATTTAAATTTTCTAAATTTACTGATTTTTATTGATGAAATATTTAAAATTTCTTCATATCTCAACTGAGAGTTGACTCTAATAAATTTATGAAAATTTTCATATAATCCTTGCCTATCAATTTCAAATAAAAACTGATCAAGATATTTCTCAAATAAAAAATTTAAAATATTATATTTCTTATCTTTTAAAAGCTTATAAGAAAAGTCATCCCACTCATCATAATTAGATATAGGTAACCTTTTACTACGCAACTTTAATACAAAAATAAGGCTCATTAATATCACACATGTTAAAACAACTGTTTTATCATCAAACCCCCAAATATAATTAATACCTTCTATATTAAAAACTTCTATTACTACACTCGAATAAATAACTACTAAAGCAATCAAATTAAATACAAAAAAGCATAATGTATCTATCCAAGAAACTCTTAAAAAAAAATCTTGTCTTCTTTCTTCAGAAATCAAAGTAATAATTGCAATAAAAATTCCTAATACGGTAAATAAACCACTAGCATCCATTGTAATATTCTTAAGCTAAGTATATGAAATTGACTAATTATACCCAATAATCCCATACCGACAATGCAACACAGCTAACTCATCCTTAACATTATCATTTCCCACCAAAAAACCTCTCCACCACCATATCCCTCTCATCCAAACGATTTGAGCTTAAAATCTGAAACATCAAACCATCGATTAAGTTTAAAACCATATTGGCATCGGGTTTTAGTGTGCTGTTCTCTAAACTAAAAACCAGATCAAAAAGTTCTCGAAGCAACCATTTTCTATACTCAATTGCCATTTGGTAGGCCTGAGAGTAAATCTGTTTAATTTCAAAAATAGCTTTAAGCAATAGATAGTACAGACTATTAAAATTGACATGTAAAGCAATAATCTCTTTGAGTTTATCGCTTGAGGTTCGGTAATTACTTGAGTAAATAATTGCCAACACTTCTTCTTTCAATCGGCTTTTTTGAAAAGAGACGCACCTTTCAACAAGCCGCTCTTTTGAATGAAAGTAGTTATAAAAAGTGGCTTTAGGAATTTTGGATTCTTTGGCAATTAAGTCCACGCCCGTATTGTGAAATCCATAGAGATCGAACAGCTCTATTGCAGTATGAATAACCTGTAATTTTTTGGAAGAAGTTTCTAAAGTTGGCATAGTTTTACCGTTATAAATTCTTGTTGTTTCTAAATGAGATACTTTTTTGGGAGAAAAAAAGGCACAGCAAAGCCGTAAAGACTGTGCGTGGCACATCTCAAGTTTTATTGTTGCTAAGTTTTAGACGTGAAGATTTAAAGTCCGATAAGCCTATAGCTCATCAAACAGCTTTAAATTGACTTAAGTTGTGTCGAGATAGATTTTGACAGTGACTGCCAATAATTTATGAATGTGCATAGCCAACTCCTTCTTTTGGGAGTTCTGCCAAAGCATTATAAATTATGGTGGCAGAACGGAAGCAGGTTGACGGACTGGTTCAACTCCAGCACACTCGAAAGTGTCCCACTCCCGTCCTACCGCTACGGGAGGGAACGAGATGTGCACACAAAACTATTCCTCAGAAGAAATAATCCTGATGTGGTTGAATTACGGTCCGTCAAAACCGACTGGCAATGTAGGCCAGCCCGCAAATGGTAATCTTCAAAAATTAAGGTGTCAATGTGAAATTGGCTAGAAATTATTTAATTAATTATTGTTTTTCATTTAATTACACAATTAAGAAAAACCTTAAATATTAACTTAATAAAACCCTCCTGTTTTATAAACATGTTAGCTGTTAGGTTCAACTTGAGTCGTTTTACTACTTGAATATATAAAATAAAGCGCAATCGCTAAACAAATGAGCGCGCCCAATCTATAAGTTGAAAAAGGCAGAATTTCATTGCCAAACCAACCAAAATTATCAATTAACATACTCATGAGAAGTTGCCCAAAAATCACCGCAACAGTTGCAACAGCCGCCCCGATTCTTTGCACAGCTAAGACCATAATCACAATATAAGGAACGCCACACATTGCACCTAGTAATTGCCATTTAGATACATCTAATAAGGTTAAAGTTTGCTTGGGTTCAAAATAAAAAATCAGTAATGCGGTAATTAAAGCGCCTACAGAAAACGTTAAAAATGCACTACGGAATACGCCAACTTTACTGCCAAGCTGTCCATTAATTGCTGCTTGTACACTGAGTAAAGCACCGCCGATGACTGCCAATAAAATCATAAATATAGTCATATTTCCCCCTTATGCTTTTGCGACTAATGAAAGTGCAACCACAATAAAAACAAGCGCAAGCACACGGTTTCGATCTACTTTTCTATGCGGGGTTCCGAGTAACCCATAATGATCAATAATCAGGCTCTTAAAAACTTGACCAGCCAAAATCCCAATCATGGTCATGGCAATACCAATAATCGGCGCTGTGATGGTGAGAATAATGACGTAGATCGGGCCAATTACCCCACCCAATAACTGCCATGATGGAAGAGTAAAAAATGAGGGACTATTGCGAGGACTAAAAAACAACATAAGTAGAAAGGTAAGTGCGGCCCCTACTCCAAAAATACTAAAAGTGGCCCACAATTCTCCAACTTGTGTACCTAATGGCCCTAAAAGACCTGCTTCTACAGATAGCCCCATCCCACCTAAAATGGTTAGAAACAGTAATAGAATTTGCATGAACATTGCCTCATGGTATTTAGGCAACGAATCATAGAGTAGCCAATTCAGCAGAAAAACAGCATAATCCACGAATCACTTTTGCAGAAATTGCACAGATGAATTTGTCAAATTCGATTGATATTCGTACCCTCCGCTTTTTTATCAGTGTATATAAAGCTCAAAACTTCTCTGTTGTGGCGAGAAAAGAAGATGTTTCGGCATCGATGATTTCTCGGACTATTCAACAGTTAGAAGATGCCTTGGGACAACAACTTTTTTATCGAAATACACGAGCAATCACACCGACCGAATCGGGTAAATTATTTTTTGAATATGCCAAAAGAATTACAGAGCAATTTGATGAAGCTCAAAAAGCATTGCAGGATAAAACTGTAGAGCCCTCTGGGCTGGTTAGAATTAATGCACCCGTATTTTTTGGTCAAAGACATATTGCGCCGTGGTTAGCAGGTTTATCAGAACGTTATCCACGGCTTTTAATCGAACTGATTCAGACAGACGAATTTATAGACCCTCTTCGGGACAGTACTGATTTAATATTTCGCATTGGAACCCTCACAGATTCATCGTTTCATGCGCGTATTTTTGGCACACAAAAATATCATTTGGCGGCCTCTCCTGCTTACATTGCTAAATACGGTACTCTTGATCATCCCAAAGCACTCAATAAACATAAATGTTTAGTCTATAAAGGGTTTGAAGGACCTAACCGTTGGTTAATTAGAAAGCCAGATGAGGAATGGGTACATTATCCAATTGTGCCTTTACTTGCTTCAAATAATGCTGAGAGCTTAATGACGGCGGCACTCAATGGGATGGGAATTGTTTTATTTCCTGACTGGCTCATTGGTGAGGCATTAAAGCATGGCGAATTAATAAAACTTTTACCTCAATATGAAGCATCTATTAAACCTCAACCACAGCACATCGCAGCAATTTATCCTAATGTGCGTCATCCGCCTTTAAACATTCGGGTAATTATTGATTATTTTGCTGAAGTCTACGGTGAAACACCTTATTGGCAGGATTAATTTTTCTTTTAATTAGGATTTATAAAGAAAAAATACCCTGCACGTTAGGCCTCTTTTTAATTAAGCTTATTCATTTTGTTTAAAAATGCTAAAGCTTGCTCAGTTGACCCTTCATTTAAAGGGCTGTGGTCGGGGTTAAAGTATCGCAAACATGCAAATATTATATTATCAACTTTAGGCACACGGTCTTGTCGAGCTGCTCGGAAATAATCTTTGAAACGAAAACGATGTGGTAATTGCGCATCTTGTTCTACTAGATTTTCGACAGCAACATAAGCCAAAACAATAAATAAAGGGAATGTGAAAACCGCTGCCCCCACTCGAAGTACATTACTATTGCTAAAATATCTAAACATTGCATCGGCTACTTCACGGTGCTCAACCTCTTCAGCCCCATGCCATTGCAATAACCGTAACATTTCCACATCGACAGGTGCGTGTTGTAACCCCTCTGCATTGAGAACCCAATGCCCTAATAGTCCAGTCAGATGCTCGGCAGCAGCCACCATTGCTAATCGGGTCGTTAGCCACATCGACTTTAAGCGTGGATGCTTCAATTCATAACCTAATGGTTTTGGGCCAATCATGTCATTAAATATCCAATTCATCAGTTTGGTATAACGACTTAAATCAATCCCTAACGCCTCTATATGCCGAGTTCCGAGAGTGTGCCCATAACTATGAGCACCCTCTTGTTTAATGAAAGCAATTGCAGCCTCTTTAAGTTTTTCATCTTTAATATAAGGCAATGCATCTCTAAACGTCTGACAAAACCAACGTTCTGGTGCAGGTGTAATTGGGTTAATTGAATTTAATATTTGTGAAACTATGGGATCATCATAAATCCAATGCGTTGGCGTTTCAGTAAAATTAAATACAGGACGCCGCGGAACAATCATATGGTTTTGTCTGATTAAACTATTCATGATAATAAATCCTTATATATCAAAAGCGCTTACCATTAATCCTGAGTCAAAATGTTAAAGCCCATACGTGGACCAAAAGCAATCAATGTTCGCACTAAGCCCTTAATCTCTTTGGGTTGTTGCCCACTGCTAATACGGCGAAATTGCGAAGCATGCCAAGCGAGTTGCAAATAGGCATCTACAGGTTTGTATCCAATGGCTGGAATTTTTGCTGGTTTTAATACCGATTTTCCGGCTAACAGTTGTTTTGCTAAATCTGGCTGTACTGCAAAAGGCCGAGCCAATCCAACCAAATCGACCGTACCATTAGCAACAATATGGTTCATAAAATCTACATCGCGCAGTCCACCTGTTAACATGAGTGGTAATTTGCTTTGTTTACGAAGTGCAGTGGCATAGTCAATAAAATATGCATCACGCTGAGCAGAACGATCTGGTGCATAGCCTAACTGTGCAGGAGATTCATAATTCCCGCCTGAAATCTCTAATAGGTCGATCCCTTCTGCTTCTAAAGCTAATGCAATTTGTAGAGACTCTTCCTGACTTAAGCCGCCCTTTTGGAAATCGGCAGAGTTGAGTTTTACGCTTAATATTTTGTCTTTGCCTATTGCAGCTCGCACAGCCTGAACTGTTTCAATGAGCATACGGCGTCGGTTTTCAGGACTACCGCCCCACTTATCTGTTCGAAGATTGGCTAGAGGTGATAAAAATTGTGAGAGTAAATAGCCATGTGCTGCATGAACCTGTACTCCATCAAAACCAGCTTCAATAGCCAGCCTCGCAGTTTGAGCGAATCGATTGATCTGCTCATATATTTCTGCTTCGGTCATCGCACGAGGAGTACGAATAATATTCATGGCAGGTAAATCAAGCCCAACTGCTGAAGGGGCTATTGGCTTTTTCAAAAGTGGTAAAACTGCAACACGACCGGGGTGGTTAATTTGCATAATAATTTTGCTGCCATTGGCTTGAGCAGCCTGAGCCCATAACTTATTTGCTTGCAGAAATTCTGCTGACTCTAAAACCACATTTCGTGGTTCCACAAAAGCACGATGGTCAATCATGACATTGCCGGTAATTAACAACCCTGCTCCACCTCTGGCCCAAGCTGCATACAACTGTTGTAAGTCAGTGGTCGGTGAACCATGCCGATCGGCAAGTTGTTCACTCATTGCAGATTTGGCAATTCGGTTTGGAATGCTAATGCCACAGGCTAACGTTAAAGGACTTGCTAATGTGGGTTTTGAATTAGGTTTTGTCATTTTCTTTCTTCCTAAATTTAAAAATCATTCATTGAGATATATGTCTTTTAATTTCATCATTTGCTCACGGTTATCATGTTGCCAAGGATGAAAATCTTTAGAATAAAAATCTAAGTAACTGCGGCTAATTTTTCGGATCACACCTTGACCGCCAAGCAAATATTTCAAACCTACATATAGACTTTTAAAATCTCTATTTTTGCCAGAAGCCTTTAAAAGCTCTTTTGTTCCTCTGGTGGTAATGATGAGAAAAGAAATCGTGGTTTCTAACATCACTAGTCGTAAGAAGTAAGGTCTATTCACTAAAGATTGGTAGACATCAAACGCCACAGCTTTATGCTCTGTTTCTTCAATCGCATGCCAAGCCCAAATTTTTCGCAAATGAAAATTAAACAACTCTAAGTCTTCAGGCGCGATACTAATAAAATAGTCCGCTAAAATTGCCGTTAAATGTTCCATACATACCGTGCAAGCCAATTGATGTTCTAAAGAAAATCGTTGCTGCAACATACGGTTCATCTTTTTAAAACGCTTATAGATACGTTCAACGGGATAACCTTTTTTAAGCATGACAGCATTAAGGGCATCGTGCTCTTTGCCGTGATGTGCTTCTTGACCAATAAAAGCTCGGACTTGTTTAAGCAAAATAGGATCGCTAATTTTGTCCTGATAATTACGCACACTATAAATAAACTGCCGCTCACCATCTGGAAAAGCACTCGACAAGGCAGTAAATAACATGGTCAGCAAAGGATTATCTTTAAACCAAAACTCTGGTATTTCATCTGGAAAAGATAAGTCTAACTGGCGCACTGTAATGTCAATTGATGCGGAAATTTTAGAAAAATCTTGTGTTGGCTTTGACTCAAAAACTGCATTCATCTTTATTCTCCAGCTATAAAACGCGTGGATTAAACTGACGTAATAAAAATAGCGGCGTACGTAACCGAGGTATTTGAATCGGTGGAATTAATCCTCCCGATAAATCAACGCGATGTAATCTGGCCTCAATAACTTCGCCTAACCCCATATCATGTAAAGGGTCGTTTGCTGTGCCTGTAAAACGTAAGTTTATTTCAACCTGACGCACTTCAACTGGATGCTCTTTCGGGGTAAATCGAACTTCACGGGGTAAACTAATTCCTAATCCACCCGTAATATTCCGATGCGGTAATCCTAAAATTGGAGGTGCATCATGAATGACTTCACCCAGCTTGGCTTCCATTTCAATGAGTGTTGTGCCTCGGCGTGAAGCTTTGCTTAAAATGCGTTTGCCATCATTTTCCCAGCTAATTTCTCCCATCTTTTTAGGGTAGCCGAGCAATTCACGGCCAATAATCATGGCTCGGTCATCGTCCAAAATCATCCAAGGACAAAAGATTCCTGTTCTGTTGCCAACTTTAATATGAACAAATAAACCCGCTTCATGGTAAGCACCCGTATAGACATTTTCTGGGAAATACGCACAAAATAGATCGGCTCTGGCAGGTTTAACCAGTGTCATTCCAGACGGTAACCAACGTGCCATCGCTTTTTCATCAACTTCAACGACAGCAGTCAAATATTGAGCATTGTGATAAAGCTTATTGCCAAGATTAGCTAAACCCACAGGCACACGTAAGTCATTAATCAACTGTTTCATGGGCTTAATCTCGAAAATACTTGTTTAAGAATGGGCAGCAAAATAATGCGTGGTGTGTAACGCCCTCCAAAGGTTTGGGCCTGTGCCACGAACCCTGGAATCACAATTCGACAATTCCGATCCATTCCTTGAATAGCTTCTTTGGCGACGCGTTCTGCGGTTACCCAAACGAGACCTCCACCAACACCATCAATTTTTGTAATGCCTGCAACTTCATTAAAACCAGTTTTGGTTGGCCCCGGAGCCAGTAGCGTACAGCTAACCCCTGTCCCTTTAAGTTCGCTATGTAATGACTCGGCAAAAGAATTGGCAAATGCCTTGGTTGCTGCATAAGTTGCGTTTGCTGGAGTTGGCTGGTGACCAGAAGTTGACCCTACAATGAGTATCGCTCCAGCTTTTCTTTTAATCATTTGTGGCAACACGGCTAGAGTCAGGTCATGAATTGCCACCGAATTAACTTCAACTTCTTCACGCTCTCGGTCTGCATCTAAGTCTTGCAAACAACCAAAAGTCGCAAATCCAGCGTTATTACAAAGAATGGCTACTTCAATATTTTCTAAATAATCACGAAATTTAGCTCGCGCTGCCCGATCTCCCAAATCACATGAATATAAATCTACGGATATTTGATATTCGCCTTTTAATTTTTCAGCAAGTGCTTCTAATTTTTCTACACGGCGAGCCACTAAAACTAAAGAATAGCCCCGTACAGCAAACTGTTTTGCTAGCTGTTCACCAATGCCCGATGAAGCGCCAGTAATCACAACTCGAGAGGAAGCTTGTGGAATAGGTAAGCTCATAATTGATGCTCAAAATACAGTAAATTGATTATTCCGAACTTTTAACTTGAGCGTGAGATGCAGATCAGACATACTGATAATCATTTTCGGCCACAATAAAAAACAATATGAAAGATCCTTATGGGCTTTCCAAAGCCAGTATTCCTATTTCTTATGCGCATTTGTTACTAGAAATCATGGTCGACAAAGGATTTTCTGCGCTTGAAATTTTGAAGAAAAGTAAAATTCCCTTAAACCTTTTAGATCAACTAGATGCGCGAATTACTCCTGTGCAGTGGTCTAAACTGGCATGGGAAAGCTTGTTATTGTCGAAAGATTCTGGCTTGGGATATGAATATGGACTAAAACTGCGTTTAACTGCTCATGGCCCGATGGGATATGCCCTCATGAGTAGCCCAAACTTACATCAGGCTCTCGATGTTTCAACGCAATTCTTTAACATGCGATTAAAAGATTACCGCATTGCTCTGCTAGACGATCATGAATTTTCTATTATTGAAATTAAAGAAACTCATCCTGTTGTCAGCAATCAGCCCGCGCAAGTGGAAAAGCTTAGACGATTTTTTTATGAATGTTTGATGATTGGGGTGATTCAAGCTGGTCAATTTTTGATAGAGCATGACTTTACTGAAATTCAATTATGGGTGGATTGGCCAGAACCTACTTATCACAAAGCCTATCAGCATTTATTGCCACCTATTCGATTTAACCAAGCAACTAACCAAATTCGATATAAAAAACAGCTTCTAGATTTACCCATTAAAATGGCAGATCCGATTGCCTTTAAACAAGCTCTGGCGCAGTGTGAAGCTGAACAAATCCGTTTTTCAGAGCAAATTAAAGATATATGCCTGACCGTAAAGGCCGAACTAAACTTAAAACCACAGGTGGGGTATCCCTCATTTGATGAAATTGCGACTCGCTTAAACATGTCTAGCCGAACATTGCGGCGCCATTTGAACCAAGTCGGTTCTTCATATTTGCAACTGCTTGAAGAAGCTCAACAAAAAGAAGCTGAACATTTGTTAATTCATAGTGATATGGATATACAAGAAATTGCGCTTTATCTGGGCTATATACAACCTACAAATTTCACACGAGCTTTTAAGAAATGGACAGGTCAAACACCCATTACATTTAGAACGAATCAATAATGTAGATCTAACAAAATATATCTTGCTGTCTTGCTATTTTTATGTATGATTGAGTAATCACTCAATTAATGTGTTTATATATGGCTCGTCCACGCAGTGAAGATAAACGTAATGCAATTTTAAGTGCTGCTATTGAAACATTAGCAGAGCTTGGTGAACGTGCGTCTACCTCAAAAATTGCAAAAGTCGCTGGTGTAGCAGAAGGTACTTTATTTACCTATTTTAGCAATAAAGAAGAATTGCTCAATCAGTTATATCTTTCACTAAAGGCTGAACTACGTCAGGTCATGATGCTTGGTTACCCTGCTGATTCTGACCTACAAACACAAATGTCACATATTTGGCAAAGCTATTTGGACTGGAGTTTAGAAGCTCCTCTTAAACGAAAAGTCATGGCACAGCTTTCGACTTCGGAACAAATTACTGAGCAAAGCAAACAAATTGGCATGCAAACCTTTTGTGACCTCACCCAAAATATTCAAGACCGTATTAACGATGGCAAATTAAGAGATTATCCGCCGTTATTTATTGCTTCAATTTTAGGTGCACTTGCAGAAGTTACACTTAATTTTATTGCCCAAGACCCTTCTCAAACCGAGCTTTATCGTAAATCTGGTTTTGAAGCGTTTTGGCATGCAGTTTCAATTTAGATAAAAGTTAAGGATGCGCGGCGTCCTTATTTTTAAACCAATTAATGAGTGAGCAAATACTCATTTAAATAAATCAAAATAAGCACTTAGCCCAAGTTCTTATTTGCACATATAGGTTTGTTCCAATAAGGAAAAACAAGATGACTATTTCAAACACAACAGACTTGCCTTCTCCCTTAATGCCATCTCAACAGCACAATGGCAAATTTAGAAATACGCGTCCCAATCAACACAAGCCTTCTTTTGGCAAAACACTTCAGCTCATGTGGAAGTTTTTATTTAACAAACCAAAAGACACCGTTCCAAACAAAGAAATTCCTATTTTAAGTTTGTCGAAAGAGCAGTTATTAAGTGCACCCGATCGCTCTCTATTTCGTTTGGGCCACTCAACCCTCTTGTTAAAACTGCAAAATGAATTTTGGTTAACCGACCCAGTTTTTTCAGAGCGTGCGTCACCTTTTCAATGGCTTGGACCAAAACGTTTCCACCAGCCACCGATTAGCATTGCGGACTTACCACCCATTAAAGGCGTGATTTTGTCTCATAATCACTACGACCATCTCGACTACCATGCAGTGATGCAACTTAACGATAAGGTTGAGCACTTCTTAACACCGCTTGGTGTGGGTGACACACTCATTAAATGGGGAATTCCAGCAGAAAAAGTTCAACAACTTGATTGGTGGGATACTACCCATGTAGATGGACTAAAATTGGTGGCTACCCCTGCTCATCATTTTTCAGGCCGTGGTATGGGCGACAGCAATGCGACGCTTTGGGCTTCGTGGGTAATTATTGATAATGACTTACGTGTATTTTTCAGCGGTGACACAGGCTATTTCGATGGATTTAAAGAGATTGGACATCGTTATGGCCCCTTCGATCTAACCATGTTAGAAACTGGTGCTTACGACCCTGAATGGCCTGATGTTCACATGCAACCCGAGCAAACTTTACAAGCACATATCGATTTAAAAGGTCGTCATTTGTTGCCTGTTCACAATGGTACTTTTGATTTGGCACTTCATGCTTGGGATGATCCATTTGAACGTATTGTCGGTTTAGCTAAAGAAAATTCGTTAGCGATTAGCACACCGCAAATGGGAGAACTCTTGAATCTTAATGAACCAAATGTCGAAAATTATTGGTGGCGTTCGTAAGTTTGAAGAAATTATTTGGAGAGTAAAAGAATGCTTTTACTCTCCAATCTTAATATTTTAACTTTTCTTATGTGCCTTCCAAGGAAACTTAATTGTGCATAAAACAAAAATCAGAAATAAAAATTGAGAAATATACATATAATTCAGCAAGTCTCGGCCCACTTTTAATGTAATCCAAGTGTTGTGAATGACATCACTAAATATAATGAGAAAAGTTAGAATTAAGCCGATACGGGGTCTATAAAATAGAAGAATTGCTGCAAGTGGATCAATAAAGGTTAAAGATGTCCAATAAATACAGGTAAATAGTGGTGCATTGTTATAGTCCCAAAATAAACCGTGCATTAGAACTGTTTGTAAATGATTGAACCCTGCACCGATAAGACAAAGTGCATAAATACATCTAATAATAAATTCAGTTTTCAAAACAACTCTCTTATTCATTCATCGTGCTATCTAAAAAATATTTTTATTTAAATAGGATGTTTTAAAAACATCAAAATAAAACAATATATTAAAATTAATTATAATCTTTTAAGTTGTCTCTTTATGCCCAATTCCTAATTTATTTTAAGCAGAGTAAAGAAAAATGTAGTGGAGTTAACCACCACATTTTAAAACATAAGAAGTTAAACATTTAAAGCTTCTATAATCGCCAAAGCCGTCTTTCTAGCTGAAAAAGGGTTTTGCCCAGTAATTAAGTTGCCGTCTTGAACTACATATGGTGCAAAGGGAATAAAAGCTTTTTCATAATGAGCGCCGTATTCTTTCGCTAACTCTTCGGCATTGTACGGCACTTTTTTTGCCACTCCGGCCAAGACCTCTTCACTCCAAGCAAAGCCTGTTAACTTTTTATTTTTTATCAGTCGCTCACCATTTGAAAGTCGTACATTGAGCAAGCCACAATAGCCATGACAAACACTTGAAACGATGCCGCCATTTTCATAAATATTTTTGGTGATTTCTTGAAGTTCAGGGTTATCTAAAAAATCCCACATCACACCGTGACCACCTGTGTAATAGATTACGTCATAATCTTGCCCATTAATATCGGAAGGCTTAAACGTATTTGCCAGCAGTGTAATAAAAGCTTGGTCCTTTTCTCGGTCTTTGACAGATTTATCTGCCACTAAAGGCACAAGCGATTTTGGTTCAATTGGAGTTTTTCCGCCATTTGGGCTAACAATATCTTGTATGTAACCTTGCTTTTCAAATTCATCATAGGCATGGGTGAGTTCGCCTAACCACAGCCCTGTTGGTTCATCTACATCCTTATAACGTGAAATATTGGTCACGACATGTAATATGCGTTTAGACATTTTCTCACCTCATTTTTCATATTTATAATTCTATTCTTTCATCTATCAAAGCATAGAAAGCTGTTACTGAAAGTGTGTGGTTAGTAAAGTTATGAACCTTGCTTTTACAACACTATAAGTCTAAAGTTAACTTTAATGTCAATAGAGTCTGTGCCATGAATATTAGCGAGTTATCGAAACTAAGCGGCTTAAGCACCCCTACAATTCGTTACTACGAGCAAATCAAACTCTTACCTAAAGCAAAAAGAAAATCGAATGGTTACCGTGAATATACCGATAACGATTTAAAACAACTTTCTCTTATCCAACAAGCCCAGCAAGTTGGTTTTTCTTTAGCAGAAATTAAAGCTTTTTTGCCTTCAAAAGTTGCCACTTGGAACCACGATGCACTTATTCAAACAATTGAATTAAAAATTCAAGAAATAGAGCTTTTAGAACAAAAACTCAAGGTGAGTAAGCAAAACTTACGTACTATGATTCATGCCATTAATGACAAACCTGATGAAATTACCTGCGAGCAAAATGCAGAACGGCTCATGACACTTTATTTCGACAAAGCAAAAACACCGTAATTCCTTCGAGACCTATTGACCTTAAAGTATGCTTTAAACATACGATTGGCTACAGGTAATGAATGAGGACCTGTCATGTTTAAAGTTTGGAATTTTCAGCGTTGGTTAACCATTATTTTTGCCATTTTTTTGACTACACATGTGGTACATGCCGCTGAGTCAAATAAAGCTCAAAGCCTTACCAAAGCAAATGGAAAAATTTTAGTCGTAATGACCAATCACTCGGCTTACCCTTCCCGTTCGGATAAAACAGGACTTTGGCTGACTGAACTCACTCATTTTTACGAGGTCGCTTTAGCTGCTGGTTATGAAATGGATTTTGTAAGTCCTTTAGGTGGTGAAGTGCCTCTAGATGAACGTAGCCTAAAGTCCATTTACCTAGACAAATCAGCACGTCAGCATTTAGCCGACCCAGCCTTTATGCAGCGGTTAAAAACAACGCTGGCTCCGAGCGCGATTAATCCTACCCTGTACAAAGCCATTTACTATACCGGTGGCCATGGAACCATGTGGGATTTCCCAACCAATAAAGCTTTGCAAAACATTAGTGAACAGATCTATCGCCAAGGTGGAGTCGTTTCAGCGGTCTGTCACGGCGTAGGCGGTTTATTACCTTTGCAGGATGAAAATGGCAAACCCTTAATTGCTGGTAGAACCGTTACTGGTTTTGCAAATATTGAAGAAAGACTTTCAGGTATTAAGTCTCAAGTTCCATTTTCTTTACAAAACGGACTTATTGAACATGGAGCAAACTACAAAGAAGCGTTTATTCCATTTACGTCTTATGTGGTTTCGGACGATAGAATTATTACTGGACAAAACCCTCAGTCGAGTAAAGAAATTGCTGAAGCAGTGGTTAAGCGTTTAAGTAGCATGCAATAAAGCTAAAAAGACGAATTATAGACCAGCACTGTAATTCGTCTTTTCCATACAAATATTATAGAAAAAAATCAGCTTATCTTTTGATAGTGAAGACCTATCGCGCCAGAAGCAAAAGTTTTATTTTCAATAAGTTTAAGATTGGTCTTTTGCTGAATGCCTTGAAATAGTCGTAAGCCACTACCAATTAAAACGGGCGAAACTGTAATTTTATATTCATCGATTAAACCCAGTTGCATCAAATAGTGCGCGAATCGTGGACTGCCCAGAATCACCATATCTTTACCTGATTGCTGTTTCAGCTTATTAATTTCTTCTTCGACATGGTCTTTTACAAGACGGGAATTATTCCATTCAACTTTATCTAAGGTGGTCGAAAAAACAATTTTTTCGGTCTTTTCAATCCACTCAGCATGATTTCGTTCATGCTCCGAAGCTTCTGGATTTGAAAGCATGGTTGGCCAATAATTATGCATCATCTGATAAGTCGCACGTCCCCAAATTACCGTATCGGCAGTGCTCAAAATTTCTTTGGCATGATTTGCCAAATCGGCATCATAAGCAATCCAGCCTATGTCCATTGCCCCATTTGGACCTTCGACAAAACTATCTAGCGATGCATGTAGAAATAGTATGAGTTTTCTCATTATTCTCATTCCTTTGTTATGAAAAATATTTATCGCTTTTTAGTATATTCAATTTGAATTATTTCTTATGGAGTGTTTTGTTTTCTCGTTTTCTTTTTATCTATATAAAGCCGTATTCATTTGAAATATTTATAAATTACCCGAAAAAGAATACTTCCTTCTTCGGGGGTGTCTATAAATGTACTGTTTTAATAAGGGCTTTTAATTAATGACCAGCGGACCAGAACCCGGCAGCTCGGTCACTAGCCTATAACCCATCAATTTTGCTGGTGTATATGTACCGCCTTTCACGGTATTTTTGAGTAAATAATTCACCACAGTCAGTGAGCCATTTACGGTAAGGCTATAAGCGTTTTCTGTTTGGATGCGGGCAGTTTTGATTTCCCCACGTGAATTTCTAGCTTCACCCCAAACATAGGTAGGTACTTTCGCGCGGAGTTCCTCATTTGGCCCCACAACCGTTTTTTCAATACGCGACTTAATAAACTTCTGCACTGCATTGATTTTTAATACTGGGCGTACATAGTTCAGCATTTTCGCGCCAAAAATCATTTTGGGAAATGCGGGTACAAATACTTCAATGTTTGGAATACCTGTTGTATAGAACGCTGTAGATACGTCTCCCCAAGGAACACTCATGGCACTTTTTTTACCGTCACCAAAATCAATGGTCCGAACATAATGTGCTAATGGAACGGTGGTAATTTTTCCGTTTTTACGAATTTTTCCGCCTTCAGCCATGCCTTCTGTACTTGTTTTAGCTGTACCCGGTGAAAACCCTGTTCTAGAGTCAAAACCTAGCGCTAAATGGGTTGCATCTGGCAATGCTTCTTTCAGTGCAGCGGCAACACAATCTGTCGGAATCACATCGAAGCCAACACCCGGACAAAGCACAATATCGGCTTTTTCAGCTTGGCTGTTAAGTGACTGTGCCAATTCAAATACAGCGATTTCACCCGTAATGTCGAGATAATGAGCGCCTGCTTTAATACACGCTTCCATCATAGGTTTTGATGTTGCTGAAAATGGGCCTGCACAGTGCATGACCAGTTTAAAGCCTTGGATTTGCTCACTTACGGCATTTACGTTATCAAGCCCAAAAACTTTATAGTCGAGTTCCAACTCTTGAGCAATTGCTTCAACCTTAGCTTTGTTACGACCAGCCAAAGTTGGTTTTAGACCTTGGCGTACAGCTTCACGAGCGATTAACTCGCCTGTGTAGCCATTTGCTCCATAAATTATCCAATTTGAATCGTTAGGATTTGTCATAACACAACTCACTTATTAAGAAGCAAATGTATAGTCACGCATGCCTTTTTTGTATTGGCGGGTACGGCATGACATAGCTGATTGTTGCAAAATTAAAGCCCAAGCTGGTGAAACATTTGGTTTTGTTTTTTTACCAGAACTTAAATTACGTAACTGGAATTTGACCACTGCCATATTGGCAAGTGAAGCGAATGTTTTATTTTCCCATGTAATTGGCTTGAGTTCAGGTGAAACATTTTTGCCTTGTTTCCAAGCATTTGGCAAATTAGGTTCAATCGCTAAAGCTGTGGCAATACCGACCATATCTACACCACTTTCAACCACTTGCGCTGCCACTTGTTTACGGCGTATGCCACCTGTGACCATAACAGGCATTTTGGCAACTTTACGAATTTCTTGTGCAAATTCTAAAAAGTAAGCTTCGCGAGCAAGTGTACGGCCATCACGTGCTTGGCCTTGCATTGCAGGCGCTTCATAGCTGCCGCCTGAAAGTTCAACCAAATCGACTGCATGCTCATTTAGCATTTTAACCACTTGTTGAGCATCTTCAGCGCTAAACCCACCGCGTTGGAAATCGGCTGAATTTAGTTTTACTGCTACAGTAAACTGAGGAGAAACCACTTTACGAACAGCTTCCACAATCTCAATTAAAATGCGAGCGCGGTTTTCTAAAGAACCACCCCATTGATCTTGGCGTTTATTGCTCAGAGGAGAAAGAAACTGGCTTAGTAAATAACCATGCGCTGCATGAATTTCTACACCAGTAAATCCTGCTTTTTCACCTAAACGTGCCGTGTTTGCAAAACGCTGAATCACTTCTGCAATCATAGATTCAGTCATTTCAATTGGTGTATTAAAGCGATTTGACATTTTGCCAAGATCTAGTGAAATAGCTGATGGCGCCCAAGTCTGCTGACCTAGGTTAGCTTGCATTTGTCGACCCGGATGGTTAATTTGAAGCCAAACCTGAGCACCTTTGGAACGGCTAATTTGTGCCCATTTTTTAAAAGTATCCAGATGCTTTTCATCTTCAAGCACTACGCCGCCCGGTCCAGTCATCGCTCGGCGGTCTACCATCACATTTCCAGTAATGATTAGACCAACACCACCATTTGCCCAAGCTTGATATAAATGCATTAATTCTTCTGATGGTGCATGGTTTAAATCGGCCATGTTTTCTTCCATTGCCGCTTTAGCAATACGGTTAGGAACATAGGAGCCATTTGGAAATACTAATTTTTCGAACACTTTCATTGGAATGACCTCATTCAGTATGGCTTTACTTTAAGATTAAAGCTAACTTTAATGTCAACACCTTTTCGCGATTCTATATTTAATTAATTGAATTTATTATTTTTATAAAAAAAAGGCACTCAATGTGCCCTTTTTTTAAAGTTTTAAAACTTTTAATTATTCGCGAATAAACGCCAACAAGTCAGCATTAATCACTTCATGGTTTACAGTTAACATACCGTGAGAAAAACCCGGGTAGATTTTAAGTTGGCTATTTTGAAGTAACTCTGCAGATTTTACGCCAGACGTTTTATAAGGCACGATCTGGTCATCATCACCATGCAACACCAAAACAGGAATGGTGATTTTCTTTAAATCTTCGGTGAAGTCAGTTTGTGAGAACGCCACAATGCCGTCGTAATGTGCTTTTGCACTGCCCGTCATGCCCTGACGCCACCAGTTAGCAATAATACCTTCAGATGGCTTTGCATCAGGTCGGTTAAAACCATAGAACGGACCTGATGGAAGGTCTCGGAAAAATTGTGCACGGTTGGTGAGAACTTGATTTTGCAGGTCATCAAAGACTTCTTTTGGTAAACCTTCAGAATTATTTTCGGTTTTAACCATTAGGGGTGGAACTGCACTGACAAGAACAGCTTTTGCAACGTTTTCTTGACCATGACGAGCAATATAGTGAGCAACTTCACCGCCACCTGTAGAGTGGCCAATATGAATTGCATTTTTAATATTCAGATGTTTAACCACTTCTGCCACATCATCTGCGTAGTGGTCCATATCGTGACCATCCCACACCTGACTTGAACGTCCATGGCCACGGCGGTCATGAGCAACTACACGAAAACCTTCTTTAAGGAAAAAAAGTAACTGTGTGTCCCAATCATCTGAACTTAAAGGCCAACCATGATGAAAAAATAAAACTTGGGCATCGCGTGGTCCCCAATCTTTATAGAAAATTTCTACGCCATCTTTTGTGGTTACATATCCCATCTTTGTTCTCCTGGTGAAAAACCGCTTGTTGATTCGTTATAAAGATTTGAATATTTATACTAAGCTTAAAGTTAACTTTAAGGTCAACTATATTAATCATCTTTTAAAAATAAAATTTATATGAAGACGCTCATCAAGTTTGTATCTTTTTAAACTTTAATTGTTTTTATTTTATTTCTTTTAAATGTCAAAGATTTGACATGTCAAAATTAAAGCCTTGACTTTAAAGTTAGCTTTAAACTTATAGTGACCACATTGGCTATTAATTAACACGTCTTGATAAAGACAACGGTAGCTACTCGGTCAATTAATGTAAAGGTGAACTCCAATGAATATAAAACAACAATTTACTGAGGTTGAATTCGGGCAACAAAAAGTCAAAGTACCTAAAGGTGGTTATTATGATCGCTTTAGAATGAATCCTGACCTAGACAAAGTGGCTCAAGACCCTGCTGTTGGCAATATCGACTTTTTCCGTCATATTCCTAAAAAAATTGTGGAATCCCGAGTAGGTCCTGTCTGGGCACCTAACTTTTATTATCGTAGTGCAAATGTTCAATTGTTAATACTTGCTCCGATTAAGCAAATTAAAGCAAAACTTCCCACTGCTTTAACGCCATTACAACCATTTCCGGGCTATGGTTTGATCGCCGTCACATTCTTTACCTATTCGGTTTGTGACAATGACCCTTATAACGAAGTGTCGATTACGATTGTTGTCCGTAAGCCTAATGCTCGTGGGCCACACATCGCCGAGTTAATGAAATCGATGCGTCAACGTCATTTTTATGCGCATGTTTTAGCTTTGCCAGTTGATACTGAAATTGCCAGAGTGCGTGGTGTACATGGTTACCAATTACCAAAATGGTTAACTAAAATTGATGTCGACATTAATTCAAAAGAAGTTCAAGCCAATATTTTTGATGTTAATGGAAAATTAGATTTAAGTTTGAAAACTGCTGTTTCTACTTTAAAACGTGTTGACGCTGAAACGCATATTAATAAAGCAACTATGCTTCATGTGGTCGATGGGAAATGGCATCAAACCGAAGTTCAGTCCAACATTCTTTCTTTTGCGCAAAAGCTTTTTCCAAAGAATGTTCAACTCGAGAAAAATGAGGGGCCTTTAACTACATTGCTAAATGAATTAGGCGTTTCAAAAATTTTACGCTTAGATGTTATTGAGGATGCTCAGGTGGTGCTTAATTTGCCAGTTAAAATTTAGTAATGCTTTATTCAATAAGATTTGAGTAGTTAGACTAGATATATAAACATATTTCATGATTGTATTTTTACATCTAAAAGCCTACTAACTAAATAGTAGGCTAGTTTTCAATACATTTATTACCAAATTTTATTTCAGTGGCGATATTGAAGTTGGTGATGGTGTGTTCTTTGAAAGATTAAGGATTAGGTTGTTATTTATTATCAATTTCTGGCACTACCGCTCCCTTATCTATTTTATTAAATCTTTCTCAGGTAAGAAAAAAAACCAAAATCACATGGTAATTTTGGGTTGATATAAAAAAATAAGCACGATCTATATGCGAATATTTGGAGACAATAAACCATGTTTAATCAATCTTGCACGAATAATATTTCGGCTTATTCCTAGTAATTTTGCAGTATGCAATTGATTGTGATGACAATATTCATAGGCAGCTCCTGTAATTTCTGCCTCTAATTGCTCATTTAAATCTTCGATTCCTTGTTCAAACCAACTAAATAGCAATTGTTTTAAAGTTTGATTTGAGTTGCGATAAATCAAAAAATCATATTCCGAAGTGAGTAATTTATGCTTGAAACCGGAAAGTTGGAAATCATAACTTTGAATCACCCCATTTTTACAAATGAGCAATGCGTGATGAATTGCATTTTCTAATTCACGAATATTTCCCGGCCAATGATAATCAACGAGCAATTGTTGAGCTTCTTCACTTAAGATAGGCGGTTTCTTATTCAGACTCTGCGAATAGTCATAAATGAAGTGCTGTGCTAGAGGCAAAATATCACCAGTTCGTAGGCGAAGCGGTAAAACATGGAGCGATGCAACTTTTAATCGAAAATATAAATCTTCTCTGAAATTACCTGCATATACGGCTTCTTCTAATCGAATATTCGTTGCAGCAATTACTCTGACATCAATTTTTTTGGTCTGTCGAGAACCAACCCGAACCACTTCATTTTCTTGTAAAATTCTTAGGAGCTTCACTTGAATGCTTGGTGATAAATCACCAATTTCATCTAAAAAAATGGTTCCGCCATGGGCTGCTTCAAACCACCCGATCTGATGGTTTATAGCACCTGTAAAAGCTCCTTTTTCATGACCGAACAACTCTGTTTCAGCTAACGTATCAGATAAAGCACCACAGTTTACAGCAACAAAGGGTTTATTTTTCCGATTAGATAAAGCGTGAATCTTTCGAGCAACCAGTTCTTTGCCTGTTCCGGTTTCACCCACAATTAAAACGGACGCTTCGCTTGGTGCGATTTGTTCAACATAAGACATTAAACACTTTGAATTTTGATCTTCAAATACATATGCACTAGCTTTAACCGTACGTACGAGTTGGCGAGATTCGGGATGTTTGACGATATCCATAATAATCTCCAAAATTTAAAGTGGATGAGATCAATCTGAACGAGTACTTTTTCTTAAATCAGAAAAATAGCTAAACAACGTAGCTTAATCTAAGTTTTCTAGATAACTAATACCAATAATATTAAGTGCAAATAATATTAAATTTAATTATTTGCTCATTTAGAGTACTCGATGTGAAATAGGCAACATTCCAAAAGCATAGTGTTGTTTATGCAACAGTACATCAACACTTTAAATTTAAAGCCAACCTGCCACATGAGAAAAAAGATACAGTCTGTTGAAATTTAATAAATATTTTATTGGCATAGTATTTGCTGGCTGCATGCTATGAGACTTTAGTTTGGTTGATCTCTTATGATTTATCTAGCTATAACAACTTATAAATCAATTGAAGCACCAGCCAATTATTTATTCGTCCTTCACGCCACATCGTGAAAGTAAGTCTTAAATTATGTCAAAAATAGATAAAAGGATAAGGCAAGTATGAACGTTTTTAATCAGAACCACAGTATTCGTAGTCTTTCTGATGTTATTCCTGTTGCACAGTCTCTGGCTCAACAGTTTGCGCAAACTGCTATAGAAAGAGATAAAGTTGGCGGTACGCCTAAATATGAACGTGATTTAATTCGTCAAAGTGGTCTTCTTTCTTTATCCATTCCAGAGCAATTTGGTGGCTTGTCTGGTCAGTGGCAAGATATCTTTAATGTTGTCAAAATCTTTGCTCAGGCTGATAGCTCACTCGCCCATGTTTTTGGTTTTCATCATTTGCTTTTAGCAACGGTTCGCTTATTTGGCAATTCACAGCAATGGCAGCGTTGGTACCAACTCACGGCTGAAAAATCGTGGTTTTGGGGAAATGCATTAAACCCACTCGACAAACGTACCGTCGTAAAAAAACAAGATGACTGGTACGAATTTTCCGGGAAAAAAAGTTTTTGCTCGGGTGCGCTTGACTCAGAAATGCTTATTGCATCAGGAGTAGATGAAAAAACTGGAAATCTTTTAATTGCAGCGATACCAACCTCACGCTCAGGAATTACGTTGTACCATGACTGGGATAATATTGGACAACGTCAAACAGACAGTGGTAGTTCCATTTTCGAACGGGTTCGTGTTGAAATAAAAGATATGTTGCTTGACCCAGGGCCACTAAGTACACCATTTTCAACGTTAAGACCTTTAATTGCACAATTGGTTTTTGTGAATATGTTCTTGGGCGTTTCCGAAGGTGCAATGCTTGAAGCCAAACGTTATACAAAAACTGAATCACGTGCATGGTTTTTATCTGGTGTGGAACATGCAGACCAAGACCCTTACATTTTGCGACACTATGGGGAGTTCTGGTTAGAGCTAGAAGCCTTACGCCTGTTAAACAAAAATGCGATTACTAAATTACAAGAAGCATGGGACATTGCCGAAAACCTGACAGAACAACAACGTGGTGAGGTTGCTATTGCAGTAGCAACAGCAAAAGTAGCGGCAACACGAACAAGTCTAGATATTACCAATCGTATTTTTGAGGTGACAGGAGCCAGAGCAACTCAGGCATCATTACGATTTGACCGATTCTGGCGCAATGTACGAACACAAACCTTACATGACCCAGTGGAATATAAGCTGCAAGATTTAGGAATTTGGGCTCTAAATGATCTTTATCCCAAAGCGTCATTCTATTCATAACAACATCGACAACTGAATACTTAGGAATAACCGATATGCATCGAACTCCCACCGACAGAAACGATTTGATATAAATGAGAGAGCTACAATAGATGCGGCATAATATTGTTACGCTACCTGAAATTACCCAGCGCAGTGACTCGCATAAAGCCACCGCACAGGTATTTAACGACCCAGAATCCAAAAAATTGCTTGAATATATCAAGCAGATTGCACCCAGCGAAGCGAGTGTATTAATTCATGGGGAAACAGGTACAGGTAAAGAGCTCATTGCCAGACAAATTCATAACCACAGTAAACGGCGTAATAAACCGTTCATTGCTGTAAACTGTGGGGCTTTTTCGGAGACCCTTGTTGAAAGCGAACTCTTTGGTCATGAAAAAGGTGCCTTTACAGGGGCATTATCGAGCAATGCCGGATGGTTCGAGGCTGCAAACGGTGGGACATTATTACTTGATGAAATTGGGGATTTATCTAAACGGATTCAGGTTAAACTTTTAAGGCTATTGCAAGAACGCGAAGTGGTCCGTTTGGGCTCTCGTAAAAGTATTCCTGTAAATGTACGAGTACTCGCAGCAACAAATGTAAACTTAGAACAAGCCATTCTTAGCGATCAGTTTCGTGAAGACTTATATTACCGTCTTAATGTGGTTACCTTAAACATTAAACCTTTACGTGAACGAAAAGGAGATATTCTACCTCTCGCCTATCACTTTATTGATAAATATCATGCTCAACTTGGTTATGATAAAGCCGATTTTTCCAGCGCTGCAAAAGAAAAAATCAGCAATTACTGGTGGCCTGGTAATATTCGTGAATTAGAAAACATGATCCATCATGCGCTATTAATTTGCCAAAATGGCATTATTGAAAGTCATGATCTCACATTGATTCAACCACCCACTCAACTGAACAAAAATAAGCTTCAAGAAAAAAAAACCAGTGAACCTGTCATAAATCCTAAATTAAAAGAAGTTTTTCATCAGCTATTTCAGCAAAATGATGGACAAGTTTATGCACAATTTGAAGAGCAATTATTACGAATCGCCTATCATTATTGCCACCAAAATCAAGTTAAAACTGCACAAATGCTAGGTTTAAGTCGTAATGTCATTCGTTCTCGACTGATTGATTTAGGTGAGCTGGTTGTAAATAAACGCGGCGAATAAATTATTTTCATCTATCAATATCAAGCCAGTCATCAATCATTTGATTGATGACTGGTTATTAAAAGCTAAGCAATCTCTCCTAAATATGCTTTTTGAATTTGTCCGGTTTCATAAAGAACTTGAGTCTGTCCAGAAACTTTGACTTCGCCACTTTCGATGACATAAGCATAGTTGGTGTAACCAAGTGCCAAACGAATATTTTGTTCAGCAACTAAAAAACTCACACCTTGCTCTTCAGAGAGCGACTTAATTAATTCAAAAATTTCATAACTAATCTTAGGAGCTAACCCCATTGAAGGTTCATCTAATAAAACCAACTTTGGCTCTGTCATTAATGCCCGACCAATGGCAAGCATTTGCTGCTCACCACCGGAAAGATAACCCGCCAATGTCTGCTTCTTTTCATCAAGCCTTGGAAAATATTGATAAACTTTTTCTAATGCAGTTGAAAGTTTGGCACCCGAATGATGCGAAATAAAACCGCCTGTCCGTAAATTTTCATCGACAGTCAAATGTGTAAAACAATGACGTCCTTCAAGGACTTGCACCAAACCTTTTTTGACAATATCACTTGGATTTTTCCCAAGTATGGATTCACCCTGATATTCAATTTTGCCACGGTGAATTTGCCCATTTTCAGCAAAAATCAACTGTGATATTGCTTTCAAAGTTGTACTCTTACCAGCTCCATTGGCACCAAGCAATGCAACAATAGAACCGGAAGGAACAGTTAAACTCACCCGTTTAACTGCCAAAATACTCTGGTCATATACGACTTCAATATCATCGACATTTAACAATGGTTCACTGCTTTCAGGTTTGATACTGTTTAATGATTTAGACATGCGGTCATCTCCTGATCTTATTCTTCAGTTGCGCAATCTCGAACTTTTATGCCTTGCTCTTTGGCATATTTTTCTGAAGATTGTTCAATAATCGGACGTAATAAGCTGCGATCTGCTTGTACCCAATCACTAATTACTTTCCACTCTTTACCATCCCATTGTTGGAAACGTACTGCACCACCGCCTTCATGGTCTTGGCACGATAGTTTTAAAGGCTGTACCAAACCATATGCACCAAGTTCTTTTAGACGTGCTTCAGTTAAGTTGATATGTTCAAAGCCCCAACGGACCTCTTCACCAGTAAGCGGACGTTTACCAAATTTATTTTGTGCCACACGTACTGCTTCTACATTCAAAATACCGTTTACCACACCTAGGTTATAGTAAACCGTACCGAAACGATTTTTATCGGCAAGATCTGACTGGCCTTTATCAACAACAAGTTGTTTAATTTCTTGTAATACAGGGAAATTCGTTCCTGATGGATGAGTCGTAATTGAAATAAACCCATTTGCCGCAGCACCTGCTGGGGCAGCATCTTCTTCTGAGTTTGACCAGATATTCCCAATAATTTTATTGGTTGGGTAACCCACTTTCTGTGCAGTCTTTAGTGCAACAGGATTCATTACACCCCAACCACGAAGAATGACCCAATCCGGTTGAATCCGTCTAATATTTAACCATTGAGATTGTTGTTCATTACCAGGGTGTGGTACTTCAATGTTGGTTACTTCAAAGCCATACTTTTTCGATAAAATCCCAATTACTGGAATCGTTTCTTTCCCGTAAGGAGAACCGTGATATAGAACCACGATTTTTTTACCTTTTAGTTTTTCCAAGCCACCGCTTTGCTGACCTAAATAATTAATAATTGCAGATACTTCACTATATGGATTGAGCTGCAATGGAAACACGTATGGGAAAACACGGCCATCCGTAGAATCTGTACGCCCATGATTAATAGTAATCAACGGTAATTTATCTTTTGTTGAACGCTCTAAAGTTGCATAAGCTATACCGACAGATAAAGGGTTGGTTGCAGCAGCAGGCGCTCCATTTAAACCATTCTTCAAACGCTCATAGCATTCTACCCCTTTTTCTACTACGTACTCGGTTTCACACTCAGACCACACCAGCTTCACGCCATTCACACCACCTTTGGCATTGACGGCTTTCATGTAGTCAATAAAGCCTCCGAAAAAGCCCGTTCCCCCAGCAGCGTAAGGGCCAACCCGATAACTCTGTAACGGGAAATACTGGGCATTTTTATCCGACAATTGTGTTTGCTGCTCAGCTGCGGCTTGTTGTTTTTGCTCAGGTGGATTTTGTTTGTCTTTTTTCGTGACAAACACAATAGCGACTAAAGCGATGGCAATAACCACCAGCCAAAACCACAAGGATTTAAATAACTTCATAAATTAATCTCTAAATAAACAGACAAAAGTGTTGTTAAAACAATTAGTAACGTAATGGCCATTTTCTTAATCTGTGATACAAATTACGTAGTAAACGGCTTAATCCTTCTGGTTCCTTGATCAAGAAGTAAATGATCAAAGCCCCGAAAATAATTTTTTGTAGATTCTGTAGTAGTGCTTGATCGATAGCCTGTCCAAAAACAGCTTGCCCCAAAACACTCAATAAGATAGGCAACAGCACAATAAATGCGGCGCCCAAAAAGCTGCCAGTTAGGCTGCCTAAACCACCAATAATGATGATGAATAGAATTTGAAATGATCGATTAAGATCTAGCCCATCTGCTTCAATGGTTCCAAGATAAGCAAAAGCCCAAAGTGCCCCCGCAATACCGAGATAAAATGAACTGATCGCAAAGGCCAGTAATTTAGTCTGGCTCACCGGAATGCCGATGGTGATTGCCGCAGTTTCCATATCTCGTACAGCACGAAAATTACGACCATATTGACTATTGATCAGGTTGCGAGCCAAAACGGTGAGAACCACAACAATACTTAAGGTCAATAAATAGTGCCCGACTGGGCTATTTATGGAATAACCCAATATTTCCATACGAGGAGCAGTAATCACTCCCGAAGCATTATTGTTAGTAAACCAGCCATACTGCGTGAATAACCACGGTATAAAAAACTGTGCAGCCAAGGTAGAAACAATTAAATAAAAGCCTTTAATTCGAAGACTTGGCAGGCCAACCACCACCCCAGTTAAAGCAGCAATTACACCACCCAAAAAAATGCTGACCAGTAATGGCAACTGAGGAATTCGCAGCTCTAAGTTATAAGTTGCAAATGCGCCTACTGCCATAAAAGCTGCGGCACCTAATGAAAGTTGTCCGGTATAACCTGTCAGAATATTGAGCCCCAATCCGGCAAGTGCCAAAACTAGGAAAGGGACTAAAATGGCATTAAATAAGTAATCTGGTCCAACAAATGGAACGAAAAGAAAGGCAATCAATAGTGCAAAAATAAATAAAATACGATGCTCTTTAAGCCGAAAAATGCGTTTCTCATCTTGATATTGCTGTACGTACTGTCTTGCTTGGCTAAATAAAAACATGACTTATACCCTCGTCACTTGTTTCTGACCAAACAGACCAGTTGGGTATACCAATAAAAAGAGAATCGCTAACACATATGGAAACCAGTTTTCAATTCCGGAGCCAATAATGCCGCCTAAATAAATCTCCGCTAGTTTCTCAGTTGCTCCCACAATCAAGCCCGCTAAAATCGCACCTGCAATCGAAGTAAAACCACCAATAATCAGTACAGGTAATGCCTTTAGTACCACCAATGAAAGCGAGAATTGAACACCTAAACGTGCGCCCCACAACAAACCAGCGACTAATGCAACAAACCCTGCCACTGTCCAGACTAATATCCAGATATGATTTAAGCGAATACCTACGGACTGTGCGGCTAAAGGATCATCAGCAACGGCACGTAGTGAAATGCCAAAGCGAGTTTTACTAAATAAAAGAGATAAAATAATGACCAATGTTCCAGCAATACCTGTTGCGAACAGATCAAACTTGCTCAGCATGATGCCAAAGAAATTAATGGGTGAATCAGAAATTCCCAGATCTAATCCATGAACCTGTGTTCCCCATACAGTTTGAGCTAATCCCTCAATGACATAACTCAAACCCAAAGTTGCCATAAACAATGTAATGACAGAGCGATTAATTAAATGTTTTAAAATCAATGCATCGATCAGTAGTACCAGCACAAAAATGACAAATAGCGTGACAATAAAAGCCACCACAAATGGAATGCCACGTTCAGTTAAATTGACAAAAGTTAAGGCTGAAAATAAAACCAAAGAACCTTGTGCAAAATTAAAAACACCCGATGCCCGATAAATCAAAACAAACCCTATGGCAACCAAGGAATACATGACACCTGCCAACGTACCCCCTAGCAAGACTTCTAGAAAAAAAGACATATAAAAACTAACCTCTTATTTTTTAATTTATTTGTATATGCTCAATGCGCTTCAAGCGCTTGAATCCCTAGATATGCGCTCAACACTTCAGGATGTTCTTGAATTTGTTGTGGCGTGCCTTCTGCGATCTTTTTGCCATAGTCCAGCACCACAATATGGTCAGAAATATCCATAACAACAGCCAAATCATGCTCAATCATGAAAATGGTTATATCCAACTGTTGATTTATCTTTTGAATAAACTTGGCAATACTTCGTTTTTCAGCATGGTTCATTCCAGCCATTGGCTCATCTAAAAGCAGAAACTGAGGTTCTGCTGCCAATGCTCTTGCTAACTCAACACGTTTTTGCAAACCATAAGACAACGAGCTAACCAATTGGTCTCGGTACTCTTGTAGACTCAACAGTTTTAAAATTTCTTCAGCTTTAAAACGCTGTAAATCATCATTTTTTTGAGTGCTTGGTAAGGACAATAATGCACCTAACAATGAATGACGACTTTTTAATACCCGTCCAGTTAAGACATTGTCCAATACCGACATTTGCTTGAAGAGTGCTAAATTTTGAAAGGTGCGCGCAATTCCTAAATAGGGTGCATGCTTTGCCTTATAGTTATGCAAAACCTGACCAGCAAAAATGATCTGACCAGATTGCGGCTGATAAATGCCATTAATAATATTAATTACCGAACTTTTGCCGGCACCATTGGGACCAATTAAAGAATAAATCTCTCCCTCTCTCACCTCTAAGCTAAGCTGCTTGAGCACTTGTGAAGAGCCAAAAGATAAATCAATTGCCTTAAGTTCTAGCAATATCACAGATGATACTGACATATATTCCTCGTCTTAAGTTATTGTTGTTATTGGCAAAGAATGAAGCTGCGAATTGTCCAATTGGGTACTTTGCCATTCGGCATATTCTCCCCATTCGTGTAACTTCACACCTAAACTTTGATAAAAATTTCGTGTTGCAAGCGTTACAGGCTGCCCCACTGTTAAAGCCACTTTAAGATGTGAAAAACCCAACTCTTCTAAAATGACTTGCTTAAATAAGGCAAAGCTAAACTTATCAATGAAAGATAATTTTTCTTCATTTTTCTGTTTTTGAAGTGCTTGCTGGTAATGTTTGGCAAGCCATTTATCACTTGGTAAGCGGTTATAAATTAACTGCTCAACACGGGCATAGGTTTCATTGGTCCCTAAAATCAATGTTGGCGAAATAATCTGTCTATCCTGATCGCGAGTATTTAAGGTCTCAGGAATATTTAAGTTAAAACCTGCAAGTAGCCATGACGACCATAGATAACGAATGTGCCCAACACTTGAAAAAGCACGCGTGACAAATGCTTCCTCATGATGATCTAAGTGGTGGTTTTGAACTAAATGTTTGGCCTCTGCAATCAAATCTTGATGAGAATATTGCACTCTTAGTCGTTGATTAGATTCAATCCGTTCAAAGCTAAAAGCAACTTGTGCAGGTTCGAGCTGAGTCTTTTTAAAATCAATACGATATTTCTCATTGGAATTTTTTAATAATTTATCGACAGATACAACATAGTCATATTCAAATGTACTTAATTTGCTTTGTTCAATATAAAAAATATAAATTGGGTGATAGCGTAATGTCTCAATTGAAACAAGCTGCTCTAGCTCTTCTACGAGAATATAATCTGGCTTTAAAATCGCAAGGTGTCTTAAAAAGTCTTCTGTTTTTAATGTATCAACACTTTGGTCAATCAATTGAACTTCGCCACCTAAAGCCTGTATAGCCAGACTAATAGCAACTACATCAATATTCGGAGAACTGACAATAAGAAAAGTTTGCTTGTTTTGAAAACCATACTCATAAAGCGCAGACGCGTATCTTTCGCTAAGTTCTAGTAAATTTTTCCATGACCAGTGCTGCCACAGACCTAGCTTTTTATGTCTTAATGCAATTGCATCTGGACGTGCTGTTGCGTGGTATGCCAACAGTGAAATAAGACTTTGCGAATAATCTGACATTTTGCAATACCCCCCTCATAACGTCGATTGCTAAACGATGAGATAAAAAAATATTGCTGTTATATTTCAATTTACATGCCAAATATTTTTATAATTATTTTCAATGTCTTACAAAAAGATCTTTCTCTATCTGTGCATAAAAGTGATAGTTTATTGTTGAATAACTGTTTTTCAGGCAACAGTTATTACTTGGTTTCAAAAAAACATTTTTAGAGAAATCTCAAGAACAAATTTTGATTAATACTTTTGATTTTCATAATAGCTCTTCTTTGCTTTAAAAGAGCTATTATGATTTTTATAAATATTTTAGCTAAATATTTAACTAAACCACAAAGAAACCATGTGTTCCATCTGTATTCAGTTGGGCAACTAATCCATATTCCCACTCTAAATAGTCTTGCATAGCTTGGATAGAATTATCCGTTCCTTCATAAGGGCGTTTATACCGATCTATACGGGGTGATAAGTACACATGTTTATCAGTTTCCAAAACATAAGTTTTTGCCCATGCCTGATTACCGCCTTCCAAGACATAAACATTTTCTGAAATTTTGGATTGAAGAGCAGATACTGCATATTGTGCTAACAGACTAGTACCACAAGTGACAACAATTTTATGGTTTGTTGGAATTTTTTTCTCATTAAACAGTCGTTCAATATCTGCTTTTAATACCCATTGAGCAGTAGGAATATGCCCTTTTTGATAGTTTGCACTAGTTGTAAAATCCAGAATAGTGACTTCTTCACCGACATCTAACCATGCTTGCAATTGTTCAGGTATGATCCGATGTTTTATATGCAATAACGGAACAACTGGTTTCCATCCTCCTTGCTCGGTAAATATTGTCTGAAAATCCGCATCGAGTACGTAGACATCCCAATTCATTTGCGCCAACCAAGAGGCAGTCATATAAGCACGGACGAGTTGATCATCAATGAGTACAATTCTGGCACCGCGTACACTCGCATAATGGTCAGTTTCCTGAACTAGTTGCCCACCACCAATCCAACGGCTATTAGGTAAATGCGCTTGTATATATTCTTCTTCTGACCGTACATCAAAAACATAGGTAGTGCGTTCACTCTGTTGTTGGAACAGTTGTAGTTGTTCCAAACTAATCGTTTTTACACCAGCCTGCTGGGTTAATTGTTTGGCATTCTCTAATACGCCTGATGAATTATTTTTATTAGCAAAATTAGTATATTGTTGCTGTTGTCCTAAAGCTAATTGTTGCTGTGCCAATGTCCAACCAATCGTACCGTTACGTAAAGCATAGACTTCATGTCCAATCTTGGCATTAATCAATGACTGTGTACCAATTAAACTACGTGTACGCCCTGCACAATTCACAATAATTTTAGTATTTTCATCTTTAACAATATTTTTAGCATGGAGTACCAATTCAGCACCAGGTACGCTGATGCCGCCCGGAATACTCATGGTTTGATATTCATCAAAACGACGAGCATCCAGAATGACAATGTTTTCCTGATCATCAATTAATTTTTTGACTTCTTGAGCTGACAGTGACGGCGTTCCTTTATGATGTTCAACAAATTCACCAAAGGCTTTACTTGCCGAATTGACATCAATAAAAATTTCACCGCCTGCATCTTTCCAGCCTTGTAAACCACCATCCAATAATGAAATCTGCTGATAGCCTAATGCTTGTAACTGTTGATAGGCACGTTCTGCCAAGCCCTCACCATTGTCATAAATAACAATATCACTAGATAAACGAGGTATTCGATTGAGAATTTCTATTTCAAATTTGGAAAAAGAAATATTGGCAGCAAACAGAGGATGGCCTTGAGCATATGGATCTTCTTCACGTACATCAATTAGTGCGATTTCTTGACCAGCCAATAGCTTTTTGCGGATATCTTGATAAGTTTGAATATTGGTTGTCATATTAATGTTCCTGATTTGAATAACCTGAAATAAAACGCTTTGCTGTGCCATCTAAAGCAAAGGTATAGCGTTCTACTTTGCCAATATCTGCACCATAAATGTGGATGCTAATCGAAACCTGATCGGACAGCGCATTACTCACTTGATGCACATCACCCGAGGCTGGAGTAAAAAAATCAATTTCGCCAACTTTTAAATGATCTGGTTCACCTGTGATCTCAAAATGTCCTAATGCATTTTTTTGGTAGCGCTGTGAGATTTCTTCACCTTGCAGGACACCAACGACTCCCCAAACTTCATGATTATGGATTGGTGTAATTTGTCCCTTATCCCATACAAAACTGACAATTGAAAAATGATCTTGCGGATCGCGATATAATAAAAACTGTTGATAGCGATCAGGGTTCGGTTGCTGATAAGAGCTTGGCAACCAATCATTTAAATGTAGCAATCTACGAAAATCTGGAATAAAAGATTGTATGAGATCAACATCTTCTAATTGCTGTGAAATTCCATATTCAATTCTTTCAATCAACGGCTGGAGTACTTGTTGCAACTGACTCATCTTTATTTTTGCTCCACTTTAAAACCAGTATCAAATGAAGATGTCACATCAAACTTTTTATCAATCAGCTTATATTTGGTATAAAAATCGGCAGTTCCTTGAGAAACTTTGATCACTTCATTATCGATCGGCTCCCACGAGGCATTACGGCGTTTAAAAGCTTTGATTCCCACCTCTTCTGGTAGTCCAGTTATTTTGGCATAAGCTTTACCAAACTCATCCCCGTGTTGTCCCGCCCAAGCTTGCGACTCTTTTAAACGATAGATGAAATCTTGAATTGCCACACGTTTGCTCTGATCTTTTAAAGATTTATCCGTGGCTGCTAAAAAGGTGTAACCTGAATACAAACCACGGCCATTAACCACAACACGAAAATGATCCTTGAGCTCAGCATATGCCGTATATGGATCCCATACCACCCAAGCGTCCACTGAACCATTGGCAACAGCTAATTTTCCATCGGCAGGCGGTAAAAATTTAAATGTCACATCTTCAGGCTTCAGACCTTGTTGTTCTAGGGCTTTTAAAGTTAAAAGATGGCTAATTGAGCCTTTATTGAATGCTAAACTTTTACCCTTTAAATCTTTGGCAGACTTAATTGGACTATTCTGCGGCACTAAAATAGCGACTGGATATGGATCTGCTTTATACACGGCAATAGCCTTGGCTGTTCCCCCATTAGAATTGGCAAAAATAAACGGTGCATCACCCAAGTAACCAATATCAATCGCATCTACTTTTAATGCTTCTGCAACTGGTGCAGCAGCTGGAAATTCATACCAATTGATTTTATATGAGACATTTTTTAAAGCACCAGATGCTTCAAGCTGTGCACGCATATTGCCTTTTTGATCACCAATATTGAGCACAACCTGCCCCTTATTTGCTTTGACTTCAGATGCCTGAGCATGTTCAGGTGAAGCCTCTTTTTTTGTACAACCGACTAAAATTGCTGTTGTAAAAACACCCAATAAAATTTTGCCATAGTGATTCATTATTATTTCCTTTCCGATTAGGCCGAAATCAGCTGTTGCTGTTGATCATATTTTTCTGTTTTTTCACGGATTTGGGGCAATAGCTCTCGACCATAATCAATTGCGTCCTGAACAGGATCAAACCCACGTATCAATACGCTATGAATGCCGAGTTTGTAATATTGCAAAATAGACTCTGCAACTTGTTCTGGGGTTCCCACTAATGCCGTAGAGTTATAACTGCCTTGAACTAAAGAAGTGATACCTGTCCATAAATTGGTATCTAAACGTTCGCCTTGACCCGCTGCTGCAAGTAAACGTTGCCCACCCGTACTTTGTGGTTTTTTTCTGGCAGCTTGTAAGCCAAAATTTTCTAATTGTTTTTTAGATAATTGATAAATTTCTTGCGCTTTTTCCCAAGCTAGGGACTCACTATCAGCAATAATTGGGCGAAATGAAATGTTGTAATCAAGTCGGCGCTCATGTTGTGCTGCCAACCGATTTAGTGTTTCAATCTGCTCTTGGGCCCCCGCTAGAGGCTCTCCCCAAAGCGCAAAAATATCAACCTGCTTTGCGGCAACTTGTAAAGCTTCTATTGAAGAACCGCCAAAATAAATGGGTAAGTGTGTTTGGAGTGGTTTAATTTCAGAATAAGCATCTACTACATGGTAATAATCACCTTCATAGCTAAAAGGTTCTTGGCTATACCATGTTTTTTGTACAACTTCGATGAACTCGGCACTACGTGCGTAGCGTTGTTGTTTATTTAAAAAATCTCCATCTTTTTTCTGATCAATATCACTCCCGCCAGAAATAACATGTAGTGCTAAACGTCCGTCCGTCAGCTGATCTAAAGTTGCCAATTTACGTGCTGCCAATGTTGGAGAAACAAAGCCCGGACGATGTGCCAGTAAAAATTTTATTTTAGACGTATGTGCGGCAGCATAGGCTGTCACTAAAAAACCATCAGCCTGATCGGACCAATAGCCACATAGAATACGGTCAAACCCTGCCTGTTCATGTGCCTGAGCAATTTTGACAATATAATTTTTATCAAAAGTTTTCGTCGCTGGAATAATTTCAGATGCCTCACGGTGCCAGATCATTCCTAAAATTTGAATTGCCATATTTAAACCCGATGTATTTTTTATAAGAATACGGCAGGTCTTAATATGTTAAAAACAAATATTAAATATATAATAATATTAAAATATGGAATACTAAAAAGATAAGTCGTGCTCAAAACATTGTGAACGTCAACGAAAGCGTTATTTTCAATTAATGCTTTTTATATTCTTTATGCTTAATAAAATTTCTTGATATTCCATTTCATCCCCATCCGAGTATGCTCTGTACTTTACGGCTCATCTCTTGGCAAATTGATTGATAGACTTCATTCAAATCGGGTTGAATCATATAAAAAAGTTGCACTGATAAATTGAAGTCAGTAAGTTCAATTGAGGTAAGTTGAGCAGCATAAATACTCTTTTCAAAAACTTCTTTCGGTAATAATCCGACTCCAAGACCTTGAGCCAATAAATTCATCTGCAAATTGGTTCCTGTAACCTCAATTTTTATATTAGGTAACTGATTCAATTTATGGTATTCCGATACAAGATATTGGCGAAAACCACATCCTTCAGTATTAAGAATCCATCCTAAAGACTGACAATCGGCAAGATGCTGTACGGACATCTTTTTTAATTTTTTAGAAACAGTCGGCACAATTTGTAACTGTCCTAAAATTTCCATGTTTATCTGGTCATTCTGCCCATAAGTTTGAGCTGTTGTTGAAAAAATGCAATCTAGCTTTTTTTCCTTAAATTTATCTAATAAATCAATACCCCAACCTGTGCTAATTTCTAAGTTTAATGTTGGATAACTTTGCTTTAAGTCTTCTAAAATACCAGACAAGATCGTGTCCGATAGACTTGTCGCTATACCAATTCGTAAGTTTTGAGTCGATAATTTATAGCTGTTCACTAGTTGCCCTAATGCATCTATTTCAGCAGTCACCTGTGCACACTGCTCAAAAATTTGAAATCCTAGCTGAGTCAATTTTAGAGGACGCGTATTACGGTCAAAAAGTTGTAATCCCAAATCTGATTCTAGATTTTGGATCCTTCTAGTAATAGCAGGTTGTGAAATACCTAATTGCTGGGCAGCCAGACTGGTAGATTGAACATTGACAAAACAAACAAAAGCTTCAATATCTTCAATTTTCATAATAGCTTAGGACAAGGTTTATAAATAAAGGTTATATCCAATTATGATGTTTTTTTATGGAATAAACAGTAGCCTACTATTCATTTTATTTCATATCATCAATATTGAATTTAATAAAAGTCCATATAAGTTTTATGGATGAAAATTATGAAAAGCTTTCAAACTTATGCTGAGCTCAATCGCAATTATTCTCAATTCAGCCGTAATTAACTTAAAAATAAATAGAAATTCAGTTTTAACTACGTTTGGAAGTTTAGATTTACAGATGCCCAAGCGCAGTTAAAAGCCATTATTATTAAATCTAATTTAAAATACTTTTTTTACAGAGACTGTAAAAGTCGAATCAATTGGATTTGAAACAGGCGCACCAGATTCTCCATTACTATACTTTTTATAGTAGTCATTTTTATCCCATGCTTTTGTATAGGCCAATCCTGTAGTCCAGCCATCGCCTAAATCTTTTATTAGTTCGGCTTTAACATCCTGAAAGTTTGACTCTGAAAAGTTTTTGATTCTTTCATAGCCATAGTGAGCACCAAAAGTCCAAGTATCACTGACAGGTTGGGTAAAGTTAAGATCTAAATAACTTGAACCTCTCGACCTTTTACCAGCAGGTCCACCCATAGTTTTAGAGTTATACCCAGCATAATCTGGTGTATAAGTCACAAAGTATTTAAGGCTTAAAGGTCCATAGCCAATTTGAGGTACGATCTCGCCATAGTTATAACTGCTACTCCCGGTTTCTGGTGTACTTTTCGCGCCTGGGTAATAGTAGTAAAAAACTGACATCCCAATTGAAAATTTATCGATTGTTTTTAAATAACCTGTATAAAAATCCCATTCAACTGAAGCATCTCGCAAATAATTAGAGCTCACACTCGATGCCCAAGTCCCGACAAAAAAACCATTCGGGTTGGCATAATCCAGTCCACCTTGCAAAGCAGGTTTACCCCAAGTTTGTTGAAACCCACGTGAAATATATTGGCTAGCAAAAGTAACATTCGCGCTATATGGAGAAGTTTTTTCTTGTTCATTTAATTGGTCAGCATGTACAACACAGGTAGACATAATGAGAGAAGCTGCGCCTAAAATTTTTCTCATCTATTAATTCCTTTTAAATATTACCTATAATCTTAAAGTTTTAAAATAACATGATAATTCAATTTAAAACGTATTAAAAAGTTATAAATTTAGATTTCTCGACACTTCTTCTTGGCTATAGATCTCTTCAATACAATCTAAAATTTTAGGAATATAAGAACTTTGGTCCATGTTACGCATGGATAGAGAAATGGGACTATAAGCCTCTAAATCTAAGATATTTAAATAAGTTAGATTCTTCATTCCAATATCACAGGCACTTTCTGGAATAATACAAATACCCTCGCCCGATGCCACCAAACCAAGCGCCATGTGAATTTCTCGGACTTCGGTGAGTTTGGCCGGAATTAAACCTAATTTGGTAAATAAAGCTTGAATAGTGGTCGAAAAATTAGGCTTAGGCGTGGTTGGATAAGAAAAAATCGTCTCATTGATAATTTGAGATAAGTAAATTCCTGAATCTTGAAATTCACTTAAGGGATGTTTTTTATGAATCGCGAGTTTTAATTTTTCTTTTCTGAGTAAAAGTCTCTTAATGGCTGGATCACTAATGGGTAAGCGACCAAAACCTAAATCAATTTTACCTAACTTTAAAGCCTCGACCTGATCTCGTGTGCCACATTCAATAAGCTCGACATGAATGTCAGGATTCTTTTGTCTAAATAGATAAATGACCTGTGGTAAACGCCCATACAGAAGTGAACTGACATAGCCAACTTTGACAATGTTTTCGACCAGCTTCATTTTTTTAGCCATCGAAGCAGCTTGAGCGGTATGCGTCAAAATTTGAACGGCATGTTGGTAAAAAAACAGCCCTGCTTCTGTCACTTTTAATGGACGCGATCCTTTCACAAACAAATCAATGCCTAATTCTTCTTCTAGTTTTTTGATTTGACGCGTGAGTGGTGGCTGGGCAATAAAAAGCTTCTCAGCCGCTTTAGTCAGACTTTGTTCTTCCACAACGGTAACAAAATAACGTAGATGTCTTAATTCCATTAATATACCTTTTTAGTATCTTAAAATACCGTTCTATATCTATTTTAGGCTATTACATTCTTCTATGGTATGTAAACAAGTTCGTAATAGTTGAAACTTCATGTATAGAACCATAGAAACCATACTTGTGGATATTCCAACTATCCGTCCTCACCAGCTGTCTGTGACTACAATGCGTACTCAGACTTTGGTGCTCGTCAAAATTACGACCACGGATGGTATTGTAGGTTGGGGTGAAGCGACCACCATTGGTGGACTGAACTATGGTGAAGAAAGTCCTGAAAGTGTCAAAGCCAATATTGATACTTACTTTGCACCATTACTCGCATCAGTTAAAGATTTAAATGTTGCTCAAACACTAAAACTGATTCGTAAGAATATTAATGGTAACCGTTTCGCGAAATGTGCCATTCAGACCGCTCTACTTGATATTCAGGCAAAACGTTTAGGCGTGCCTTTAAGTGAAGTTTTAGGTGGCCGTCTGCGTAATAGTCTACCTGTACTTTGGACGCTCGCGTCTGGTGACACTGAAAAAGATATTGCTGAAGCTCGAAAAATGATTGAGTTGAAACGTCATAACACGTTCAAACTCAAAATCGGTGCACGCCATTTGCAACACGATGTTGATCATGTGATTGCAATTAAAAAAGCACTAGGTGCAGATATTAGTGTACGTGTTGACGTAAATCGTGCATGGTCAGAGCTGGAATGTATTCAAGGTATTCAACAGCTCCAAGATGGCGGAATTGATTTAATTGAACAGCCTTGTGCTATTCAAAATACTGAAGCACTTGCTCGTTTAACACGCCGTTTTGATGTCGCAATCATGGCGGATGAAGCTTTAACTGGTCCTGACAGCGCATATCGTATTGCAAAAAGTCAGGGTGCAGATGTATTTGCCGTGAAAATTGAACAATCAGGTGGTCTGATCGAGGCATGTGAAGTTGCCAAGATTGCAGGTTTAGCAGGAATCGATCTTTATGGCGGCACTATGCTTGAAGGCCCTGTAGGTAGCATTGCTTCTGCTCATGCGTTTGCAACCTTTGAAACATTAGCGTTTGGTACTGAATTATTTGGTCCGTTATTACTTACCGAAGAAATTTTGAAAGAACCGCTACGTTACGAAAACTTTGAATTGCACTTGCCAACGGCTCCAGGCTTAGGCATTGAAATTGATGAAGAGAAAGTCGAGAAGTTACGTCGTTAAGGCAATAGGATAAGGAGTTTCCCATGTTATTTCATGTACGTATGGATGTGCATATCCCACTTGATATGCCAGCCGACAAAGCAAATGAAATTAAGGCCATTGAAAAGGCTTATTCGCAAGATTTACAACGCCAAGGTAAATGGCGTCACATCTGGCGAGTTACAGGCCAGTATTCAAACATCAGTATTTTTGATGTTGAGAGCAATGAAGAGTTGCACAATATTTTACAGGGATTACCTCTTTATCCTTACATGAACATCGAAGTGATGGCACTTAATCGTCACCCTTCATCTGTTCGTGATGATGATTCGTAATCTAAGAAAATAGTTTGAGTGTGTGGTCTGAAGCACATTCAAAAAGTGAATATATTTATTCAGAAGGTAACAAGGAACGTGGCGGCACTTATTCGCTAGCAAAACAACATGCCCGCAGCGCTGCCACCCAAAACCGTATTGCATACTTAAGGAGTTTTAGTATGAACCGTCAACAAATTGATGCGCTTGTAAAACAAATGAATGTCGACACTGCAAAAGGCGAAGTTGATGCACGTGTTCAACAAATTGTCGTGCGCCTTCTTGGGGATTTATTTCAAGCCATCGAAGACTTAGATATCCAACCTTCAGAAGTATGGAAAGGTTTGGAATATTTCACAGACGCAGGTCAAGCAAACGAACTTGGGCTTTTGGCAGCGGGCTTAGGTTTAGAGCACTATCTTGATTTACGTGCAGATGAAGCTGATGCAAAAGCTGGCGTTACTGGTGGCACACCGCGTACCATTGAAGGCCCACTTTATGTAGCTGGCGCGCCTGAAACCGTTGGCTTTGCTCGTATGGATGATGGTACTGAGTCTGGCAAAATCGATACCTTAATTATTGAAGGTACCGTGACTGATACTGATGGCAATATCATTGAAAATGCTAAAGTTGAAGTATGGCATGCCAACAGTTTGGGTAACTACTCATTCTTTGATAAGTCTCAATCTGACTTCAACTTACGCCGCAGTATTTTGACTGATGCTGATGGTAAATATGTTGCATTAACGACGATGCCAGTGGGTTATGGTTGCCCTCCTGAAGGTACAACTCAGGCCCTTCTTAACAAATTAGGCCGTCATGGTAACCGTCCATCTCACGTTCATTACTTCGTTTCTGCACCAGGTTTCCGCAAGCTTACAACTCAATTCAACATTGAGGGTGATGAGTACTTATGGGATGACTTTGCTTTCGCAACTCGTGATGGATTAGTAGCAACAGCAGTTGATGTAACTGACCCAGCTGAAATCCAGCGCCGTGGTTTAGATCACGCTTTCAAACACATCACATTTAACATCGAACTTGTTAAAGATGCCGCTGCGGCTCCTTCAACTGAAGTTGAACGTCGTCGCGCTAGCGCTTAATTGAAAGTGTATGTGAGTTAAAAGTTCGCTTTTGACTCACAAAATTTATTCCATTTATTACTACCATTAAGAATTTAAATAAATTTTTAGCGGTAGTAATAACATCACGTTACCTCATGCTCTAAGGTTTCTCACATGATTGACAAAAGTAAGTCCTCTCTTAGCGAGGTACTATCGCAGATTAAAGATGGCGCGACCATTCTGATTGGTGGTTTTGGTACCGCAGGACAACCCGCTGAACTCATTGACGGACTAATTGAACTGGGTATTAAAGATTTAACTATTGTTAGTAATAACGCCGGTAATGGCGATTATGGTCTGGCTAAACTGCTTAAAGCTGGTTCGGTTAAAAAAGTAATCTGCTCTTTCCCACGTCAGTCAGACTCTTATGTGTTTGATGAACTATACCGTGCTGGAAAGGTCGAGCTTGAAGTGGTACCGCAAGGTAATCTGGCTTGCCGTATTCAGGCAGCGGGTATGGGCCTTGGTGCTGTATTTACCCCAACAGGCTTTGGAACACTTTTAGCTGAGGGCAAAGAAACCCGCCAGATCGATGGTAAAAATTACGTGCTTGAATATCCAATTAAGGCTGACTTTGCCTTGATTAAAGCTTACAAGGGCGACCGCTGGGGTAATCTGGTTTACCGTAAATCTGCACGTAACTTTGGCCCGATTATGGCCATGGCTGCTGATGTCACGATTGTTCAGGTTTCTGAGGTGGTTGAGCTGGGTGGTTTAGATCCAGAGCACATCATCACACCAGGTATCTTTGTACAGCACGTTGTACAAGTACAGCCCGCACAATAAGCAATAAGGAGAAATAACATGAGCTACCAGAAACTCAGCCGTGACCAGATTGCAAAACGTGTGGCACAAGATATTCCAGATGGCGCCTATGTGAACTTGGGTATTGGTTTACCAACCAAGATCGCGAGCTACCTACCTGACGATAAAGATATTTTTCTTCATTCTGAAAATGGCCTATTGGCATTTGGCCCACCACCAGCGGCAGGTGAAGAAGACCCTGAACTGATTAATGCAGGTAAAGAGTTTGTGACCATGCTTGAAGGCGGCAGCTTTTTCCACCATGGCGATTCATTTGCGATGATGCGTGGTGGACACCTTGATATTGCAGTGCTTGGCGCATTTCAGGTTGCAGCGAATGGTGACTTGGCCAACTGGCACACGGGTGCACCGGATGCGATTCCTGCGGTGGGTGGTGCGATGGATTTGGCTGTAGGTGCTAAAAAGGTATTTATCACCACAGACCATGTGACCAAGCAAGGTGAACCGAAGATTGTGGCTGAGCTGAGCTATCCGGTTACGGGTAAACACTGTGTTGACCGTATTTACACCGACCTGTGTGTAATAGATGTGACCAAAGATGGTTTAAAGGTGATTGAGAAAGTTGAAGGTCTTAGCTTCGATGAGTTACAGGCTTTGACTGGTGCAACTTTGACTGATGCGACTCAAGGGTAAGATTTAAACAGCCCCAAATTATGAGTTAAAGCAAAAGTTTTTTGTATAAGTAATGCCTTACTTTTTAAGGATAAAAAGTAACAAAAATCCTTTGTTACTCAGACACAACATCCCTGTTGTGCTGAGCAACGAGGCGACATCCATGTCGCCACCGCGAAACACAGAATGGAACTCATTGAATACGGTTCTTGCTTATTAATTTGGTTTTTACCGTAATTCGCTATTGTGACAGGCGACATGGATGTCGCCCGTTGGACAGGGAGGCATGGAAGCCTCCTCTGTTCAACAAAGGTTTTTGGTTACTTTTTTAAAAAAGTGACAAGAATTAGCTACTGGTATTTGACTCAACACGATAAGACTCTGTCATGACTACTTTTAACTTAGTAACCATGATGATCGCCAGCAAACTCTGGAAAAGTCTAACGATGTGGCAGTGACAGCAACAGATTTCAAAATGGAAATGTAAGAATGAAAAACGCTTATATCATCGATGCCATCCGTACTCCATTCGGCCGTTATGCCGGTGGCCTTGCACCTGTCCGTGCCGATGACCTTGGTGCTGTGCCGATCAAAGCGCTCATGCAGCGTAACCCGAATGTAGATTGGGAACAGGTCGATGATGTGATCTATGGCTGTGCTAACCAAGCAGGTGAAGATAACCGTAATGTCGGCCGTATGTCAGTACTGCTTGCAGGTTTACCGTATCAAGTACCAGCAACCACCATTAACCGTTTGTGCGGTTCATCACTCGATGCGATTGCTATTGCTGCCCGTGCTATTAAAGCAGGTGAAGCGAACTTGGTGATTGCAGGTGGTGTGGAAAGCATGAGCCGTGCACCTTATGTGATGGGTAAGTCTGACAGTGCTTTTGGCCGTAGCCAGAAGATTGAAGACACCACCATGGGCTGGCGCTTTATTAACCCTAAACTTAAAGAATTGTATGGTGTAGACACCATGCCCCAGACTGCCGAAAACGTCGCTGAACAGTTCAACGTTAATCGTGCAGATCAGGACCAGTTTGCCTTGGTGAGCCAACAACGCACCGCAAGCGCGCAAGCCAAAGGCTTTTTTTCTAAAGAAATCGTGGCAGTTGAAATCCCTCAGCGTAAGGGTGATGCTGTTGTGATTGATACTGATGAACATCCACGTGCATCGACCACACTTGAAGCTTTAAGCAAGCTTAAACCTGTGGTTAAAGCAGATGGTTCTGTGACTGCCGGGAATGCTTCAGGTATTAATGATGGTGCAGCCGCTCTACTGATTGCTTCTGATGATGCAGTTCAAGCTTATAACCTAAAACCACGTGCCAAGATCATTGCTTCAACAGCAGTGGGTGTAGAACCACGCATTATGGGTTTTGCTCCGGCACCAGCGATTAAAAAATTACTTAAACAAGCCAACCTGACTTTAGATCAGATGGATGTGATTGAGCTTAACGAAGCTTTTGCTGCACAAGCTTTAGCAGTGACCCGTGATTTAGGTTTACCAGATGATAGCAACAAGGTAAATCCAAACGGTGGTGCAATTGCTTTGGGCCATCCACTTGGTGCATCAGGTGCACGCCTCGTAACTACAGCCTTAAACCAGCTTGAGCAAACAGGTGGTCGTTACGCTATGTGTTCAATGTGTATTGGTGTAGGCCAAGGCATCGCATTGATTATTGAACGTGTTGAAGCACTTTAAGGAGAAACAAATGCCATCTTTTCAATCTGCCGATGCACAAATTAACTATCAAACTTTTGGCGAACCGTCGTCCCCTGCTCTGGTGTTTTCCAATTCTTTGGGCACCAATTATGGTATGTGGCAAAAACAGTTTAATGAGTTAAAAGATCAATTTTTTGTGATCTGCTATGACACTCGTGGTCACGGTTCATCATCTACGCCTGAAGGTCCTTACACTGTAAAGCAATTAGGTGAAGATGTTGTCCGTTTACTGGATCATCTGAATATTAGCAAAGCTGCTTTTTGTGGAATTTCTATGGGTGGTTTAACCGGTCAATGGCTGGCGATTCATTACCCTGACCGTTTTAGTCATGTGGTTGTGGCAAATACTGCCGCTAAAATTGGACGAGAACAGGCATGGCTTGACCGTGCAAAATTAGTACGTGAGCAAGGTTTACAACCGATCGCAGCTACAGCAGCTTCGAGATGGTTTACAGATCCCTTTATCCAAAGTCATGCTTCAATTGTCAACAACCTGTGTAACGACTTAAGTGCTGGCAGCGCAATCGGTTATGCCAATTGTTGTGAGGCTTTGGCTAAAGCGGATGTCCGTGAGCAGTTAAAAGACATCAAAATTCCTGTATTAGTCGTTGCTGGAACTCAAGATCCTGTAACAACCGTTTCAGATGGTGAATTTATGCAGCAACAGATTCCACAATCAAAACTTGCAGAAATAGATGCCTCTCATATTTCCAATGTAGAACAGCCAGAAGCTTTTAATAAAATCTTAAAAGATTTTTTATTAGGTTAGTTTTAATATTAAAAATGGCCTATAAAGGCCATTTTTTATATCTTGTAGCTTTTAAACTTAATACCGAATCATGACCGATTTTAATTCGGTGTAATCTTCAATAAATGCATCAGAAAACTCTCTGCCAATTCCTGAAGCTTTTACACCGCCAAATGGAACTGATGGATCTAAGAACGTATGCATATTCACCCACAAGGTCCCTGCCTCAATTTTAGGAATTAAACGCAAAGCTTTAGATAAGTCATTTGTCCAGATACTTGCGGTTAAACCAAAGCGCGACTGATTCATAAGCTGAATAAGTTCTTCATCAGTTTCGAATGGCATTACCCCGACTACTGGACCAAAAGTTTCCTCTGAAAATAAAGGATCATCCGTATTTTTGAAGGAAATTAAAGTCGGCTGTACAAAATATCCTGTCTGATCTAGAGCCTCACCACCAGCAATAATCTGGTTGTTGGCTTTAGCCATATCTAAATAATGTTTTACTTTATTAAAATGTGGCTGATTAGAGAGTGGACCAAACATACTTCCTTCATCCATAGCCGATCCAATTTTAAACTGCGAAAGTGCTTTAGAGAGTTTCTCGACAAGTTCATCATATTTTGTACGGTGTACAAAAAAACGCTCTGGGGATGCACAAACTTGGCCTTGATGTACAAAAGTTGCTTGCAACAAAGTCGGTAAAATCTCATCAATATTTGCATCAGCCAAAACAGCTATGGCATTTTTACCGCCTAACTCTAGACTTACACGGGTTAAATCACTGCTCATCGCGAGTTTACCAATGGCAATGCCTGTTGGTACTGAACCTGTAAATGAGACTTTCTTAACGAGTGGCGACTCAATTAAATATTGCCCTGTATCGCCCTTACCCGTAACCACATTAATTACACCAGCTGGAATACCTGCTTCAATCGCAAGTTCGGCTAAACGTAATAAAGATAAGCTGGCAAACTCACTTGGTTTAAGCACAATGGTACAGCCAGTTGTCAACGCTGAACCGATTTTCCAAACGCCAATCATCAGTGAGAAATTCCAAGGCACAATCCCTGCAACCACACCAATGGGTTGTCTTAAAGTAAAGGCTGTATATTTCTCACCTTGCATAGACGGAATAGAGGGCTGCATGGTTTGACCATTAATTTTGGTTGCCCAACCAGCAAAATATCTTAAGAAAATAACAGATTGTGTGACCTCAAGATGCCGTGAAATATTGATAAGTTTTCCAGTAGATAACGACTCGAGCTGTGCAAGTTCTTCACCATGTTGCTCAATTAAATCTGCCAACTTATTTAGTTTAACGCCACGTTCATACGGCGTAGTTTCAGCCCAAGCATTTTGAAAAGCATGTTCAGCACTTTTCACCGCATTTTCGACATCGTGTTGACTACCAATACTAATTTGAGCAACAACTTGTTCAGTAGATGGATTTACAATATCCACTTTGTCTAAATGCTCGGCAGCAACTAACTTTCCATCAATAAAGTGTCCATGTTGACGTGCCATAAATTGCTGTACGCTTTGTAAAATCTGGACTTCACTCATTTTATTTCTCTCAATTCATTAAAAAGGATCTATTAATAGATGTATTGCAGAATCAACTGTGCATACACATTGGTCTTATCATCGTAGTTTTGAGTACCACCACTATGGATATCGTGTTTTGGTTTATAGAGTCCCATTAAAGGAATAACGTTGAATTTTTTATTGACCGACCAGACTGAAAACACATCCAGCTCATGACCATCCACATTGGCTAAAGACTTATTTAGTGTTTTAAACTTATAGGCCAAAGCACCCAACATAAAATTTTCTTTTAAGTTCATCATGTAAGAGACTTGATGAATATCTGCATTTTTATTGAATGGACCAGCATAGTTTCCGGCAACTTCGCCCTGAAACCATGTACCGAATCCGACCGTATTTCCATAAAACATAGGGTCGTATTGGTCTGAAAAATGGCTAAAGCGGTAGCCTAATGAGGGCGTATATTTTGAAGATAAAAAATTATAGTTCAGCGCTAAGTAGCCAGCGTTTTCGTGGCTATCTTTTTTATCTTGCACCACAAACTCAGTTTTAACTTGTAGCTCTGGCAAAGGTTGATAATTCAGACGTAAAGCATAATTTTTAAGATCTTCGCGCCCTGAAACCTGTTCAGCATCTTTAAGATCTAATACGTTTAAATAGGTAAACCCAACGCCCTTATCTTTAAGCTGATACATCAGATCAGTCACAAAGAGTTCAGGTGAAAATTGTGCTTTATTGTCGGACTTTAAATAAGCCAGCTTTAGCGTTGTATTCTCTTGCCATTTGTATTGAAGCAAACTTGTAAAATCAAAGCTTCGACGAGCTGCCAGATAATATGCTCCGCCCCGATCTAGTGTGCCATCCGCAGGTGCTTTACCGAGGTTTAACGCATCACCCGCAATGAAGAACCCGTCACCAATCATGATATTTTGTCGACCGATACTTAAATCATAGGTCGTTAACTCATCTTTATTGGTACCGTCTTTAAAACCAATGATCCATTCATTCACATCTGTTTTACGTTCTTTACCATTACTATTTTGGCCTGCGTCACCATCACCAAATGTTGCCGAGCTAATACCACTTAGGCTTGCATAGAGCTGATTGTTTTTAAAGGTGTAGTTTCCCTTCGCACCATATTTAAGATGACCTTCTTGCCAATTGATTCTTTCATCCTCTAGGTTTTCACCGTTATAGCTTTTACCGCTACTAAAAGCCCCAAAAGTTGCTTCAAAAGTCGGTTTAATTTCAATTTCACCAGCATGCACAGTTGAAAAAAATGAGACAAAGAGAGTCCCTCGCACAACCTGAGAAAATAAATTTTTCATTGAGAAATTCCTTTTTGCGAACGACTTACCCGCGCTCAGCTATGGGTAACCGATTCGTTACCCACTCTAGATCATGTACCCGTTTAGTGATGGTCGTGCTGTGTGTTTTGCTCTTCTTCACCCAAGTTTAAAGTCGGTGTGTTGTCAAAGAAATTCCAAGGTTTGATGAGTGTATTCACCCATTCTGTTGGCATGATTGGCCACTCTTCAGCACGTGCGACATGGGTTGTCCCTGTTGTCATCCACACCACTAGGTCTTTATTTTCAATATTTTCATTGTTGCCAATGAACTGTCCTAACCCTGTGTCATGAGTCGAACGGTTTGAATATTTCCCTTCAGGGTAGCGTTCTTCTGGATTGTACTGAGTCACCCAAATTTGCTTATCCATAAAGTTCAAACGTTTAAATAACCATTCATCTTTAGAGAAATTGGCTCCTTTCGCCACAGGGTGTGTTCCACCTGCAAAAGGAATGAGTTGATAAGAAACCGGATTACCTAATTTATTTTCCTTGTTGAAATTCGTGAGTAAGCGAATAGTGGATGGATCAAATTTTTCAGCCGCATTTTGCTCATTTGTAATGACTTTACTGTCAATTTGCATTGAACTTGTACGAACACCGCCTTTGTCATTGGCTTTCACCACAGGGTCCATATGCATAAAGCTGTTGTTTTCCCCATCTACATCCATGTCTAAGCGGAAGTTATAGATGTGCTGATGCGTTGTACCCACAATATTATGGTCAATTAAAGTTCCATATTTGGTGTCTTCTTTTGCAGTACTGTCATGCATGGTGCGTGATTTAACGCCTTTAACAGCTTCAATACCCGTTGCACCCGCATTAATCCCAATTACACCATTTTGGGCAAATACCCAGTCAAACATGTAATCGTAGTTCCCCACTGTACTAATCCAGCGCACCACAAGTTCACGGCGGGCTTCACTGGCATCTTGGTTACCAAAAATTTCGTGATGTTTATATTCAGGTCCAGCATAACGTTCAAATACAGCAATGGCATTTGGAATTACTTGTGGCTGCCCTTTGTAGTCTGCAATCACGGCATCAAGTAAAACAGCGTTGTCTGGTGCATCAGTTCCCGGAAGAATAGATGAGGTAAGTGTTCCCATACCATATTCGCCAGAGTCCAAATAAGATTTGAAGTACCATCCAATATCAGGGTCACCATATGGAACTACCATTCCACCCAAGTTGCCTTCATACATGACTTTACGCTTAACGCCTTTATCTTTATAGGTCACCGTTGAAAGCTGTAAGCCAACACGAGAGTCTAACGCCACATGCAAACACCAGTTCCCCCAATGTATGGTTTGGCCAGTAATGCTAAAGTTCTTACCCTCAGGTTCAATAATATTGAGTGGTTTTAGCTTACTTGCTACGGGCTTATTCGACATATAAGGTCGATTTGCCATCGGCACAGGAATGATTGCACCTTCTTCAATCTTGATAATTTTTTCTTTATCTAAATCGACTACAGCAACTAAATTTTCAATAGGATGCGCCCAATAATTGCCATCACCCACATCGAGATAAGCAACAACTTTTAATATATTGAGTTGTTTATCCAGACCATCTTTACCGCCAAAATATCCAACAGTTAGCGGTGTAGCAATCACTTTCTTCACATCGGTAATGCCGCGTTTGCGCAAAGCTTCCTGATATTCTTTACTCGTTTCAATTACACGCTGTACGGCTTCAAAATTATCGAGTAACACCATTCCATGAGTGTCTTTAAGTACATTCCATTTGGTGACTTGTTGAGTGTTAAGGTTAACTTCACCTTCAATCGCTTGACTACCCTTTAACAAAATAAATGAGGCAATACGATCTTCTTTAAATTCTTTGTGATTAATAAAGTAATCCCAGACTTTGGCTTTTTCAGGTTCTTTAAGCTTTAACTCGGCAAAACGCATATTTTTATAGGCGTATTTCGAGCGATTAATCACATCAAAGGTCTTTTTAATTTCGTCAGAATTTAAGCTATTGAGCGGGTGAAACGTATTTTCAATTTTAAAAGTTTGATCTAAACCAGACTGGAATACTTCATTAAAAAAATCTTTTCCAATAACAGGTTTACCATCTTTAATTAATAAAGGCACGCTGAGTTTGAAAGGTTTGCCATTCACCAAAACCTGATCTGAATTGGGTTTAGCTCGAACTACCATAGAGCCTTTGGTGATCATATAAGTATTGGTAAAATCGTCTTTGACAACTTTAGCGCCTTGCTCACTCATGTTTTGATAAAGTGAGACCATTTCGGCCTGTCCACCATGCGCAAACGCTTGAGTATTAATTCCCCAAAAGCTTGCAGCGATTGATAAGTTAAGTGCCAGTATTTTTTGTATGTCATTCAATAATCGTTGTTTACGCATTGGGTTCATCCTTTTCATCTATCCCTGAACTATCTGAATCAGATAGTTAAAATGCACTTCCTGTGAGTGAAATTCATTAGACCAACTTAATAGTTTTATGGTTATTAAGCTTATCTAACCTGCTCTAATGAATTTAATTTCAACACAGTTACATAAGGCTAGCTTGTTCAAGAATGACGTCGAACTTGTCTAAAAATGACATTGAGAGATGAAAGAATTAAACCGACATACCCTCTCTAAATTCTTTAGGAGAAATACCATAAGTCTTTTTAAAGATTTTTGAGAAATGAGCACCGTCCCAAAAACCCCATTTCAAGGCAACTTGGGTAATTGAGCTTTGTTTGTTCTTTTTATCAAGCAAATCTGCTTTGACTTTTTCTAGGCGTTTGAGCTGTATATATTTGTTAATAGATAAATTTTCTTGAAGAAATAGACGGTAAAGATGACGCAGCGATACCCCAATATGCTCTGCAATTAATTTAGGGGTTAAATCGGGTTTTGCTAAGTTTTCTATAATATATCGCTCGGCTTTTTCCATTAGATTATTTGAGCTATTTATATTTTTATAATTAATTGTGGGTTTGATTAAGGCTATCAATGCATCTTCAAAAGCATTACCATCTTCGGTTGCGTACCAAAGTTTAATGTTTTCAGCAGACATATTTTTCAAAATATTCTTGAGCAAAAAACCACTCATATTTTGAGTAATCAGTTTTCCAAAATATTCGGTACTAATATTTTCTTTCAGTAATTTTTCACGCGATAGATGGACTGAAATCTGACTTACCAAACCTTGCGGATACATCGAAATTGTTTCGACTGGGTCGACCAACACAATATCGCCTTCATTTAGGCTTAGAGTTTCATTTTTATATTCGAGTAGCATTTTTCCCGAATACTGCAAAATCAAAAAACAAAAACGATTATTCACTCGATCGATTTCATCGGCTTTTCGGACAATTTTATTTGCATTGTTTTTGATAAAAGCAATTTCGGTATCGCCCAATAAAAAGCACTGAACTTCACCAATGAATAAATTACGGGTTCCGTCAAAATCGGTTTCAAAATTGCCGCACACACTTTTAATATGGTGCGTCCATGTGAGTAATGCATCGCTTACATATTGGTTCATCCCTTACCTCTCTATACATGTGCAACCGCTCAAAATTTTGCGTTTGTGGTGGTGCACTGTCTTGGCTTTTTACAATCTTGTTTTATTGATAAACAAATTGTGTGCCAAAAATTCCTTATCCTTGGAATTGTTTTGATGATAGTCAGCTAGATGTAAAGAAGCTGATAAATCAATTCAATTTATCAGCTTAATGGGACTTATGCTACTCCTGCAAAATCTCGCAGCATGGTAATAAAAATATCCTTTTGTTCCTCAGAATACTTTTTAAACACCTCATTTTGATGGCTATCGGCAATATCAAACAAATACTGTGCTGTTTGTTTACCTTTCTCGGTCAATGCATACAAATTATCGTGATCAACCAATAACCCTTCAAATTTTAGAATTTCAGCCGATCTTTCAACTTCTTGCATTGGCATAGCAATATCACGCGGTAAATCTTCCTTACTTGAAGCAGTACCACTGGCTAAAACGAGTAAAAGACGTGATTCACTGGTACGAAAACCAGAAGCCATTTGCTTAGGGATATAGTCGGTTTGATACGCTTTAAAAGCACGACTCATCAAATAGCAAACATTATTATATAAATGCCCATAATGTGTTTGGTCTACGCCATTCTCTTCAGTTTGCTTAACTTGAAGGCTTGGATGCGGCATGACACAAGAATATGCACCCTGATGGTAAACTAGCGGGCTTCGGCCTTGGTCATGGAAACGAACCACTTTACCAACAATAATCCAGTGGTCACCACCTTCAATCACTTGATAGCGTTCGCACTCAAACACTGCAGAACAATTTTCTAAAATAGGTGCGCGTCCTGCACCAAGTTGAAAATTGGTGTCGGCAAATTTATCAATATTGCGTCTCGAAAACTTATTAGACAGCTCAATTTGGGTACCCGATAAAATATTGACTGCAAAATGTGTCGCCTCTTCAAACACTGAAAAACTTGAAGATTTTTTATCAATACTCCACAAAATAAGTGGTGGGTCGAGTGACACCGAGTTAAAACTATTTGCGGTTACACCGACTTTCTCACCTTGTGCATTTTGTGCAGTAACAATGGTAACGCCTGTTGCAAAATTTCCTAATGCTCGTCGGAACTGTAGTGGATCGACCGTAAACTCATCTATTTGTTGTAATACATTCATCATCTTTCTCCTAAACCTTCTCTTACATCCATATAAATCGCGAGAGCATTAGATATCTAAAACTAGTCTCGGTGTTTTAGAGCGTGAACAGCACACCAATATTTGTTCATTGCTGGCTTTTTCTTCGTCAGTAAAATAAACATCTCGATGGTCAGGTTCGCCTTCAATTACATCGCACATACAGGTTCCGCATACGCCTTGCTCGCAAGACATTTCAATGTCGATGCCTTCTTTAGCCAAAGCCTGCAAAATGGTTTCACCAGCTTCAACCATAATGATTTTTCCACTACGCTCAGCCACCACCTCAAATGAATCTCCCGAGGTGTCAGTTTCGACTTGGAAATATTCTTTGTGGATTTGTGGCTCAGGAAAATCGTGAGTCGTGGCAAGGTTAATCACCCAGTCCATGAAACCGACTGGACCACACGTGTAAATATGGCTTTCCGAGTCAATATTTTTAATGGCAGATTCAAAAAATGCTCTGTGGCTTGCACCTTCGGATTTAAAATGGAAAGTCGTGTATTTTGCTAACTCACCATTTTTAATTTCATCAACAAAAGCACAATGTTCAGGACTAGCCCCACAGTAGTGAAGCTCAAATGATTCACCTTCATGTGCAAGTTGATATGCCATCGTGATTAACGGCGTAATTCCAATTCCACCGCCAATCAATACACTGTGTTTAGCTTTTAAAAGTGGGAATAAGTTTTTTGGTTCACTGACCTGAATTTGCATCCCATCTTTAATTTCATCAAAAGCCGAGACTGAGCCACCACGTGATTCAGGGTCACGTAAAATTCCAAGGCGAAACTTACCTTCGTCATTCGGATTTTGACAAAGTGAATACTGGCGTACCATACCATTTGGTAAGTGCACATCAATATGCGCACCCGCTTCAACTTTTGGTAATGTTGCAGAAGTTGCAGATTCAAATTCCATGACTGCAATATTTCCACCTTCCACATGGCGATTTTTAACGACAACATCATAAAGTGTAGTCATAATTTAACTCCCTTTTCATGGTTAAGCGATTGGCTTAACGCATGAATAAACCACCGTTAATATCCCATGTTGCACCAGTCACAAACCCCGCATTTGGACTCGCGAGCAACCCACAAGTTTCAGCAATAAAATGCATACTTCCTAAGGCTTTAACTGGAATATTCTGGATGAACTGTTCCATTTTTTCGTCAGACACTACGCTATGAACGATTGGTGACTCCATTGGTCCCGGTGCAACCGCATTAACCGTCACCCCTTTTGCCGCAAACTCTTTGGCAAAGATTTTGGTTAACGTCACAATCGCACCTTTGGTTGCCGCATAGTGTGCGCCTGTTGCAGTACCGCCATTTTGTCCCGCTAACGACGCCATATTAATGATGCGTCCATAGCCCTTTTTAGCCATATATTGACCAATAATTTGGCAAGCTTGAAAGGTGCCGCGTTGGTTGACTTGGGTCACCCAATCAAAATCGGCTGCGGTAATTTCAAGTACTGGCGTTGCTTTAGTGACGGTGGCATTGTTAATCAACACATCAAGTTTAGAAAATTTCTCTTCAATCCATTGCACCGCAGCATGAAAATCTGCTTCAACCGAAATATCTAATTTCAAGGGAAACATATTTTGTGCATATTGACTTTGTGCCTTGGCATTTTCGGCTTTTTCAAGCGTACTGGCTGACAAAATCACTTGATGGCCTTGGCTCGCAAAATATTCAGCAATCACATTACCGAGTCCAGAAGCAGCACCTGTCACTAAAACAACTTGTTTCATGTTACCGCTCCTAAAGAATGTAGCTAATACCAGCTAAGGTATCGGTTGAGTTAACTAAGTTAATGATTTTACGGTTAATCTTAAAGCCTGTAGCCGCATCACGAGTCAAATGGTAAGTAATATCAGCTGTGTAATGCTTGAGGTTTTCTTTACGGAACTCGCGCAAGTTTTGAGCACAACGCAAAACGATCTCATTATCTTGATCTTGAATAACACGTACACGAGAAACACTACGTACAGTATTGGCTTTAGGTGCTGTAGAAATTGCTTCACCATTTTCCAGACGCTCTACACGTAAAGTACGCATATGATTATCGTCATAGGCATAATTTAAGTTGTTTTCGTAGTCAGTGAGGTTTGGGTCAATCGGAATGATATAAACACCTTTTTCATTCCATAAATTGAGCCATTCACGGTATTCACTGTGGTCCAACATATCTGCTTCAGCCCAGATGAAAGCAGTGACTTCATTTAATAATTGCAGATTCATATTCATTGCTCTCTCCTTAAGCCGTCATCATCTTTTTCCACTGCTGATATGCTGCTCGCATACCTGTTTCAGCACTGACATCACTTTTTAAGCCATCTTCAGTTTTGACTTCGCCCGGTAAACCACGGTTAAGCATGATCCATAAATCATTACCAGCATTGGCGCCGTGTTGTACGCGTTCCCAAGCTTCAGAGTCATCTGGCGTACCAAAACCAAATGGGCCTTGAAAATGCTCATGCAAACGTAAGCGATATTGGTTGGCAATTTGTGGACCACCGTCCATGGTAATTACCGAGTGATGAATTTCTGTTTCAGCAACTGAAATTGGCTGTAACACACGGAAGAACGCCATCGAACATGCAATATTCGGGAATAAATTTAAGTTAAAGCCAGAACCACCGACTGCACGAACAATACGGCGTACTTCTAATTCTTCATGTCCTTCGTCACGCAAAGCTTGAGCCAAGTCTTCAAAACGCTCTTGAATTGGACGTTCCATGAGCTCTTCGTCTAAATCAACCAGTTCAGGAATCATCACCATGACACTGTGACCATTACCTAAATCTTCAACAAAGCCCGGTTGGTTCTCGAAGTTAAAGAGTTCTTCGGTTTTTTCATCGACAGAACTTAAGAATGACTTATGTACCAACGGGAAGTGATATGCATCGGTGGTATTTTCAAGCTGGATTTTCCAGTTACCTGGGAAGCGGAAACGGTGTTCTCCCAACACTTTAATTGGATAACCCGCACCTTGTTTCATAAACAGGTCAATCCATTTTTTTGCAGGCCCTAAGAACTCTTCAAGCGGTTGAATATCTTCTTTAAATGAAGCGAAGATCATGCCGTTATATTCTTCTACACGTAGACTCACCAGTGGCAATTCAGACTTATCTAAACAATCGCCGTAGCTTTCTGGAGATGGTACACCGCGTAAACTGCCATCAAGTGCATAACTCCAACCGTGATACGGACATACAAAACTATTGGTTTTTCCTTTTTTATGTTCGCATACAGTTGCGGCACGGTGACGGCAACGGTTTAAAAGTACATGGACTTTCTTTTTACGGTCACGCACCGCAACCACAGGTTGTTTACCAATGTTAATTGTTTTATAGCTTCCGCCTTCTGGAATTTCGCTGGCATGCGCAACCCACACCCAAGTGCTATAAAAGATTTTTTCCATTTCTTCATCAAAAATTCGTTCATCTTTATAAAGAGAAGTATGGGCACGGTCACTTTGAACCAAAGTATCGTAATCATTGCCAATGTTATGCGTTGGGATAATACTGTTCATATCAATAGTCCTTTTAAATATGTCCTGGGTCATTCCTGGGAAGGTACCGGCAATTCGGCTTCACTGTGCCAATGCGATACGGGACGACTGAAAATATTCTGTGTTTGGAAATGTTTAATTTTCCATGTTCCATCTGCTTGCTTTTGAAACTTCACATTGAGCTTTGCTGTATTCAGATGACTACGGCCATCTTTAAAGGTTGAAGTTTGCAACATGAGCCAAGAAGCATTTGCATCATTTTGATTTACATAAATTTGTTCTGAATTTACAAAGTGTGCATTCATAACAAAGTGAGATTCTTTTTGGGTGTAGCTTTTAAACATGTCGTAAATCGACTGCCAAGAATCATAACTGCCAAAGGATTTGGCATATTTCTCGCCAATACCTTCCCAAATACAGTCTTGATCAAAAAGATTCATTAGCTCATCAAGGTCTGTATTTGCATTGAGCTCGTCGCAGATTTCCATATAACGGTTCAAACAATTACGAATGGCGTTGTGCGCTTCTAACTGTTCTAGTCGCTCTATGATTTCTGCAAGATTCACTTTGTCATTCATTGCCATCGCCTTAACGTTGGATAATCAATTCGCGCCCAACACGAGCTTCAACTTTGCAATATTTCCAAAGCTTGTATGGCCCTTCACCCACCACGGTCGTTCTAAACAAGTTACAAGCGGCATGTACGGTTTCAATATCTGGAACATCTGCAAGCAAGTAGGTTGTCCAAGGCCAACCAGCACTTGGACCAACCATGCTTTGGTCATCATCAAGATTTCCAAAAACATGTACGCCCGGTAAGTCATGAATGCCATTCCACATTTCACCAAACGCGGCCCAAACCGCTTTGGCTTCAGCGGGTTCAGCATCAAAAAAGTTCTGGTTAATACCCATGCAGAATAAAACGCGTAATGATTTTTTAGCTTCCATCTCAATATCCTTTTTAAAAAATTAAACTTATAAATAACCCGGGGTTGGTTGTAACCCGAAACTGATTGAGCCTGCATTTTGTAAAGTCGCATCGCCCATAAAGGCATGCTGAGTCACCACGTTGGTGTCATTTACAAAACGGCTAAATGGATTGTTGGTATAGATCGCTGTCATGCCCGCGAGCATTTGCATTTTTCGGGTGACTTTGGCGCAAACTCGCGCTGCATGGGTACATGCCAGACGCATATCGCTAATTTGTTCAGCAGTTGCTTCATGCCCAGCAATAATTTCATTCCAGACAATATCCATGGTTTGATAAAACCAAGACTTTGCAGCCTGAAACTCTGCATCAGCTTGAGCAAACTCATATTGAGTCACTGGGCGGTTGGCAATTTCTGACCCGCCCGTAATCGATGCTTTACCCGGTGCTAATTTTTCAAACTCTTCTAATGCGGCAGCTGCAACACCAATACCCACCACAGTTAATACTTGCGTCGCTAAAGACAGTGACGGATATTTAAAAAATGGCTCACTGAGTTTTGACGGTTCACCACGGACAAAAGTCCATTTCTTTTCGACCAATACATCTTCAACGACTAAGTCATGACTTCCTGTACCTTTTAGGCCAACGGTGTCCCAAGTCATTTCAATTTTGGCTTTTTTTGCAGGCATCACTGCCATACGTGGTAAGCCCTGCATTTCATTATTTTTAAGCGGTGAAATGCCCACGCCAACAATGTCAGCGCCCATGCAGCCGCTGGAAAATTTCCAACGTCCACGAACTACGACACCTTCATCGGTAATTTCAGCAGGTTGCGGTGGAAAAATACCTCCAGCAAACACCACATCTGGTCCGTCTTGGTACAATTCTTTAAGCGTTTCTTCTGGCAAACTTCCTAAATAAGCAGGGCTCATACCGAAACTTGCCACCCAACCGACTGAACCATCAGCTTTAGATAATGTCTCGATTAATTCACAAAACTGTCGTGGTGAACATTCGTCACCGCCAAAACGTTTCGGAACCAAAGCACGGTAAACACCGATTTGCTTAAGCTTTTCAATAACGTCTTGGCTCACATATGCCTGATTATCAAATTCACCTGTACAGGCACGTTCACGAATTTCTTGACACAAAGCGTCTAAGTCAACTGCTTTGTCTTGAGAAGCAAACTCCATTTTAGACAACTTATTCATCATCTAACTCCTTGTAATTTATTGCATTGCATCAACACAAAATTTAGCTATTGCGCATAATTGCTCATCTTTTTGATGCTTCGATACGATCTGTAAGCCCACAGGCAAACCTTCACTGGTTTCAAGTGGCACTGAAATAACGGGATGACCTGATAAATTAAATGGTCGAACTAAACCTGTAAGATTCAAAAAAGCGACTGTGTTTTCAGCTTCAGAAACTTTTGGTGGAATTTGCGGAAGTGTCGGTAGAACCAATGCATCATATTTTTCTAATAAAGCATCGAGTTCTTGGGTGAGCTGCGCTTTCACAGCTTCCGCTTGTTTTACTTGCTCTAAAGTGGTGTGTGCCGCTTTTAATAAACGACCATTGACATCAGAACCAATTAAGCCGGTTTGGGTTAATTCACCGTACGCTTGCCAGTTTTCATAATTAATAATCTGCATGCCTGCATCATAAGCAGCTTCAAAATGTTCAACTTTTTCTAAAGTGGTCTGTAAATTGGCTTTTTGAAGTGCTTGATGGATACAGTTCCAAACAACCTCATCTGCTTTGACATCTAAAACCGCAATTTTTGGTGTACGAGTAAATTCAGTAGGTTTGAAAGTTGGATCAATAATTTGCATAGCCTTTTCAATCATATCGACTGAATTTGCAAAAGGACCAACACAATCTAAAGAACTCGACGGCGGATATACGCCTTTTCTGCTCACACGGCCAAAAGTTGGCTTTAATCCAAAAACTCCGCAGCACGCAGCAGGCATACGAATAGAGCCGCCCGTGTCGGTACCTAGAGTAAAGTCAGCTTGTTTTGCTGCAACTGCCGCAGCCGAACCACTCGAAGAGCCGCCTGGAATAAGTTCAGGATATTTAGGGTTGATGGGTGTACCAAAAGCATGGTTAATGCCTGTAATACCAAAAGCCAATTCATGCAAATTTGTTTTGGCAATAATTTCACAGTCAGCTTTTAAAATGTTTTTAACCACCTCAGCATCATCTTGAGCAGGTTCAACATTTAATAAAGCTCGACTACCAGCAATGGTTTTTAGACCTTGAATATCAATTGTGTCCTTGACCATCACCTTGAGCTTGCCACTTCCTTTGTGCACGCTTTGGCTAACAATATTCATTCACTTTTCCATGTATTTTTATTCATTAATCAAAATATCGGAAAATTTAATGGAATTGTCAAGTATTTTTTATAATTTGTTCCCAAGGAAATATCCAAAATTTTGTTTATAATAGGATTACCCTTTTTTCACTAAGTTATTGCTTAGCTATGCTTGATCATTTAGAACAATTTCTTCCTAATAAAGAACCGTCGAGTATTCAAAACTTCCCTTTTTTTTGGGTATCCCAAGTTAACGGAAAATATTCACAACTCATTGAAAAATCAATAAAAAAACTAGGTATTGATAATACACGCCGTAAAATCATTTTAAGTACTAATGCTTTGGGTGAAGCCAGTATTACCGATATCGCTAATCTTTCTACCTTAAAGTTAACTACGGCAACAAAAGCTGTATATCGCTTAGTAGAAGATGGAATTGTCGAGGTCTACTCTTCTACCACCGATGAACGCATCTCGATGGTGAAATTAACGGCCAAAGGTGTTGAGCTAGTTGAACAGATTAATCAAATTAGTGTGGTTACCTTAGCAGGCATCCTAAATGCTTTTTCAGAAGATGAGCTTCACAATTTAAATCATCAGTTAAAAAAATTATTTGATCTCATGCCATCAAGTTGATTATTTGACTTGATATGGGGTTAGATACGCTCAAGAGCAGCATGAAACAGTTCTTCTTTTCTCGCTGCTCTTTATTAAAATAAGTTTTAATATTAAAAAATAAATAAAAATCAGTTTCTTAATTCAATAAATTATTACTATCTGTTTACTTAACATACTTTTTAGGTATTCTAACATACTCAATAAGTAATGGAATTTTACATATAAAAAGAAAATAATAATTCCATGATCTTTAAAAACCCATTAACTCCTAATTGGGTTTAGATGCACTCTTCCGGTCTGTACGAGACCAAATTACTCATTTCTAGCCTATTTATTATTCTTATCTAAAAGGGGGAAATATCGAAAACTTCAGAGGAATAATAAAAGTTAGATATCAATTTCTTTAAGCGTTTTATACATAAGGATTAAGTGTATGAACCAAAGTAATATCGCTGTTGAAAGGACACAAAAGAAAAGCAATGCTTATGCATGGTATGTCGTCACACTTTGTATGTTGGCATATATATTTTCATTTATTGACCGCCAAATTCTGGCGTTGATGATTGAACCCATCAAAGCAGATCTCCAACTTTCAGATACACAATTTAGCTTGTTACATGGCCTTGCCTTCTCTCTGTTCTACGCGGTTATGGGTTTACCCTTAGCCTATATTGCCGATCGTTTTTCACGACCAAAACTGATTTCAATCGGGATTATTGTTTGGAGCCTAGCAACGGCAACTTGTGGTTTAAGTAAAAACTTTATTCAACTGTTCCTGAGCCGTATGGCGGTCGGCGTAGGTGAAGCTGCGTTATCTCCAGCCGCTTATTCAATGTTTAGCGACATGTTTAGTAAGGACAAACTAGGCCGCGCGGTCGGGATTTATTCAATTGGCGCTTTTTTAGGTGGTGGTATCGCCTTTTTAGTTGGCGGTTATGTCATTAACTTGCTTAAAGGCGTGACACTCATTGAAGTTCCACTATTAGGCGCACTTAAAGCATGGCAAATTGCCTTTTTTGTAGTAGGTTTACCCGGTATCATTATTGGTCTGCTATTTATTCTGACTGTTAAAGACCCTGCACGTAAAGGCCAACAGCTCAATCAAAATGGACAAGTTGACCAAGTCAAATTCTCACAATGTCTTCAGTTTATTAAAAAGCATTCGAAAACATTTGCTTGTCATTATTTAGGTTTTACCTTTTATGCAATGGCACTCTACAGTCTGACTAGCTGGACACCTGCATTTTATATTCGAAAGTTTCAACTTGCACCGACTGAAACAGGTTACATGCTCGGTACGATTCTGTTAATTGCAAATACCTTAGGTGTGTTTTGTGCAGGTTGGTTAAACGACTGGTTTATTAAAAAAGGTCGTCAAGATGCGCCGATGTTCACGGGGGTGATTGGTATTGTTGGCCTGATTATTCCAATCGCGTTTTTTACCCAAACAGATCAGCTTTGGCTTTCAGTTAGCTTACTGATTCCTGCAATGTTCTTCGCATCTTTTCCTCTTGTTATTTCAGCAACTGCTTTGCAGATGTTAGCACCTAACCAATTTAGAGCACGTCTTTCTGCCCTATTTCTTTTGGTGAGTAACTTAATTGGACTCGGTATTGGTACAACATTGGTGGCCATTATCACAGATAAAGTTTTTGGTAGTCCGTTAATGGTGGGTTCTTCTTTATCTATTGTCGGTGGTCTGTCGTGTGTACTGGCTCTAATACTGCTTTTTAAAGGCTGCAAATTCTTTAGTGAAAGCATGAAGCTTGAAAAATTAAATTAATAGGTCTCACCAATTGCAGAAATGTACTCTCTAACCAAACGCTTAGAGAGTACCGAAATATTCAAAATTAAGTACTGCCGAGGACTGGCATACATCTGGGAAATGGATTATGGAATTATTTCACCGTTTTAAACCACGCACTTTAGCTGTTGTCACTTTAATACTTATGTGTAGCAACTCATGGGCCGCAAATCCAAATCAGCAAACTGAAGATGAATGGAAATTCACGCTAAAGAATGCTTATATCAACCGTGATTTTGATAATGATGCACTCAAAGATACCGGTAGCTGGTCTCAGGCAGCATCTTTATTTTATAAATCAAAAATGCATGACACTCCATTAGTCATAGCAGATAAGCCAATCACGATTGGGGCTGATGCATCTGTTCAATATGCTGTGCGCTTAAGTTCAGACAAACACGTCGCAGATACAGTTTTGCCCTTTAATAAAGAAACGCAATCTCAGGCTTCAGACTATTTAAAATACGGCGCGACTTTAAAGCTGGGCTATGACAAAACACTTTTAAGTGTCGGTGAACTCTGGCTAGATTTACCTGTAACGGCAGTCGATGCTAGTCGTCAGTTACTCACTTCGTATTGGGGAACCAACTTAAAGTCACAACTTTCAGATCAACTCTATGCTGAAATTGGCCGAGTGGAAAAAGTGTCGCCACGAAATGAAGAAGACTTTAAAAAGTTTTCTTTCACATCCAATGGGATTACTAAAGAATCTGATGGTTTGAACTACATTGACCTGCGCTATCAATTTACGCCGTCTTTAAAGGGTGAATATTATTTTGGTAATTTAGAAGATCTATATAACAAGCATTATGTTGGGCTTGAACATACGTGGAAGCAGCCAACTTTTGCCCTCACCTCTAAGTTTAAATACTTTAATGCAAAAGATGATGGCAATACCTTTGATATTGATGCGCAGAACATTGGATTACTTGAAACCGTTAAAGTAAAAAACCACACATTTGGCTTGGGTTACCAGCAAATTATCGGTGAGTCGGCTTACCCGCTACCAGATGGCTTCTTACCAGAAACTTATTTCATTAACTGGAACGCTACCGGATTCTTTAAAGAAGATGAAAAGTCTTACCATGTGATGTACGGCTACGATTTTAAAGATTATGTACCGGGTTTAAATGCGATGGTGAAATATGTTTATGGACATGACTTTAAAGCAGCCAATGGTGAGAAAAACCACGAGACTGAGTCGAATGTGATTTTAAACTACGCATTTCAGCAGCCTTTCTTAAAAGGTGTGGCCCTGCAATATATTCGTATTGATTACAACGTAAAACATGGTAATGACTTTGGCGAAGACCGCTTATTCGTCAATTACACCAAAAAGTTTTAATTAAAAATTACCCCCTAAAATTTAGGGGGTAATTTTTTATCCTAATTTATTGACCAACTTTAATGGTAAAACCTTCATAGCAATACTCATTGGTAACCACGGCCACTGTGGTACATAAGCTTTCACTGGTTGTTTTTCGATAGCTTTGACAAGTGCTTTGCATCCTGTTTTAGCATCTACCTCAAAAGGTAAATGTTTAGCACCTTCATTCATTTCGGTACGGATGTAGCCTGGGAAAATGGTTGAGACTTTAATTGGAGTATCCAGTAATTCAGCACGAATACCTTCAGCCAAGTGAGCAACAGCGGCTTTACTTGCCGCATAAGTCGATAAATGTTTTGGTAATCCGCGCATTGCACTCATAGACGACATTACCACCAAATGACCTGCATTTTGCGCTCTAAAAATTTCAATCGCTGCCTCACACTGTGCTAAAGCAGAAATAAAGTTTGTTTCGGCCGTGGCTCTGTTAATTTCAAAATTACCTTTACCAATACGACGGCCATTTCCGACTCCAGCATTTACAATAATTCGGTCTAAATAGCCAAATTCTTGTTTAAAGGCGCGAAATACTTCAAAAACCTGATCGTAATTGGTGACGTCCAGACTTTTTGCAATGACTTTAATACCATACTGATTTTCTAGTTCGGTTTTTAAAGATTCTAATCGGTCTGAACGGCGTGCACAAATCGCTAAGTTATAGCCTTTGGCTGCAAATTCATGCGCCATACCCGCGCCCAATCCAGAACTTGCACCTGTAATTAAAATTGTCTTTGCCATGCTTTTATCCTTATTTTAAATCCATGTCAGTAAATCTGGACGCTCAGCTTTTATAAAATGATGTTCATTTAAACTTAAAACCTGAGCTTCATTTCCAACCAAACGCAAAGTCGTGAGGCTTGTATTCGCAATTGCCCAATTCAATGCAAAAGTTCGATTAGGACTGAGTTCAAGCAATTTTCCAATTGCTACAGAAATCACACCACCAGAGGTAAAAACAATTGCATAGCGAGGTTTGGTTTTTGCTAACTCATCACAAAGTTGCTGCAATGCTGTTTCGACTCTTTCTTTAAAGTGTGGCCAAGACTCATCATACTCATGATGAAAATCGCCATCTGTCCATCGTCCAATGGCACCTTCGAATATTTTGGCAAGATATGCGCGAGGGTTCTGTTCTTGCGCCACGTCAGCTTTTAACAGTTCAGGCTGTTCAAAACGCGGTTCATAGCGGGCAAAAACCTGTTGATGGTTAAACTCATTCCATAAATTATTATGTTGAATCACCGCATCTGGAAAGCATTCAGTAAGTGCGAGCTTTGCAGTTTGTTCGTGGCGCTGCATAGTTCCTGCAACCACATAAGGTTGTTCTTTCAATATTTGCTTAAAATAACGACCTAACAAAGTCGCCTGAGCCTCACCATTTTCAGACAGCTCATCATAATTACTTTTACCAAACGATGCCTGTCCATGTCTTACCAGATAAATTGTGGTCATCTTCTTAAAATACCCTGTATTTTCTGTAGAGATTGCTGAGCAAATTCAGATTCTTGCAATTTTTGCTGTGCGATAAGTTTTAAAGCTCGAATATGTAGCGCATGAATCACGATCCAAAAATCTTTAAATGCAGGATTTCGGGTTTGCTTGTGGTAATAACGGTAATAGATTTGCTGGGCAATTACTGCTAAACGAAATACACCGAAGACTTCATAAAAAGCCCAGTTTTGAGGCTCCAATCCTGTTTTTTGCAAATAATACTCAACGACTTCTTTACGAGAGAACATTCCCTTTAAGTGAGTCGGTTGACGGCGCGTCGACCTAAAAATCATGTTATCCGTTAGCTCAACCCAATAGGCCAAAGCACTGCCCAAATCCATTAATGGATCACCCAAGGTCGCCATTTCCCAATCAAGTACGCCAATCACTTCAGTTGGATGTTCTGGATCTAAAATCACATTATCAAAACGCCAATCATTGTGAATAATGCAAGTTGTAGAGTCTTGAGGAATATTATCGTTTAGCCATTTTCGAACATATTTAAATGAAGGAACGTTGATTGTACGGACTTTTTCATAGCGTTTATCCCAACCTTCAACTTGTCTGCGGCAATATCCTGTTCCTTTGCCTAGTTCAGCTAAAGGCGTGTTCTCATAAGGAACTTGATGTAGCTCAATCAGCTTATCAATAGCATTTACACAAAGCTCATGAACTTTTTCTTCATTAAAGCCAAGCTCAGGTGGCAATTTTGCACGAGGAATAATGCCTTCAATGCGTTCCATGACATAAAAATCACAGCCAATGACCGATTCATCCTGACAAAGTGCCACCATTTTAGGAAGCACCGGATAATAAGGCGCAAGATTTTTTTGCACCATATATTCACGGGCCATATCGTGGGCCGACTTCGCTTTTGTTCCTTTTGGAGGACGGCGCAAAATTAAATCGGTATTTTCATATTTTAAACGATAAGTCCAATTCGACGCCCCACCAGTATATTGAGTAACGACTGCTGGGCCAACCAAATCAACGCCTTGGTTTTTTAACCAGTTTTCAACTGCCCCAATATCAAGCTCTTCACCTTCACGTACTTCACCGCCTACATCAATTACCGACATATTCACTTCCTTTAAACTTATACTTTCTTATGACGACCGAAATAACCACGTTTGGTCAACTCTAATTTGGCAATCATGCCTTTATGTACTTCATCCGGACCATCAGCTAAACGTAAACTGCGTGCTTGGGCAAAGAAACCCGTTAATGGCGTATCTCTTGAAACACCTGCACCGCCATGTAGCTGAATCGCCATATCGACTACTTTTTCTAAAACGCTCGGAGCGACTACTTTAATTGCAGATATTTCTGTTAAAGCAGCCATATTTCCTAAAGTATCCATTTTATAAGCAGCATACAAGGTTAAAAGTCTAGCTTGATCTATGGCGACTCGCGCATCGGCTACGCGTTCGAGGTTTCCGCCAAGTTTTAAAATTTCTTTGCCAAACGCCGTTCTAGACATACCTCTATCAATCATGAGTTCTAGTGCTTTTTCAGCAGCTCCGATACAGCGCATGCAATGGTGAATACGCCCTGGACCTAAACGACCTTGTGCAATTTCAAAACCTTGACCCGCTCCACCAATAAAGTTTTCAAGAGGCACTCGAACATTATTAAAGTGAACCTCACCGTGTCCATGTGGCGCATCGTAGTCGCCAAACACAGGTAACATCCGTTGAATTTCGACACCCACCGTGTCAATCGGTACTAAAACCATAGAGTGTTGATGATGGCGGTCTTTAGTTTCATCTGGAGTATGTGCCATAAAAATAATGACTTTAGCATTTGGATCACCTAAGCCAGACGACCACCACTTTTTGCCATTTAAAACAATTTCATTACCATCGATGAGTGCAGTTGCTTGCATATTGGTTGCATCGCTTGATGCAACATCAGGTTCAGTCATGCAAAAAACCGAACGAATTTTTCCGTCTAATAAAGGCTGTAACCATTGTTGTTTTTGCTGTTCACTGCCATAGCGCCATAACAATTCCATATTTCCTGTGTCTGGTGCATTACAGTTAAAAACGGTTGGTGCCAATAAGCTACGGCCAGTTAATTCAGCTATGTGTGCATATTCTTGAACAGTTAACCCTGCACCCAGCTTTTCATCGGGTAAAAACATATTCCAAAGACCAGCTTGCTTTGCTTTAGATTTCAAAGTTTCTAAAAGCTCAGGCCATTGCCATTTTTTCCAGTTTCCATCTGGATTTAACTCGTGAACTTCTTCCCAAAATTTTGCTTCGACAGGTTCTATTTCTTCTAAAATAAATTTTCTTGTTCGCTCAGCAAAATCCTGAGCTTTCTGTGAGAGTTCAAACATTCTTTTTCCTTTACATCATTATCTGGTCTTTACATCAACATAACTTGAAACTTAATATGAATGAAATGATTTTATTAAATAACACCTCATGAATAATATTCATAACTTGTATGGCCTAGACTTAAGTTTTTTTCACCGAATTGATATCAATTTATATCCGCTATTTATCGCGATTTATGAGCAAAAAAGTATTTCAAATGCGGCAAGTAGTCTCAATATTACACAGTCAGCAGCAAGTCATGCTTTGCAGCGTTTACGCCAACAACTTGAAGATGATGTATTCATACGAGTAGGCAATAAAATGTCTGCAACGCCTTTTGCAGAACAGATTTATCCAACTGTTAAGCAAGCACTTTTAACGATTCAAAATATTAGCCAACAGAAACATGTCTTTGATCCAGCCAGTTTAAAAAGCTTAAAAATCGCCGTTCATGATGAGATTGAACCGATTATTCTTCCAAGGCTTGCTCAACATTTTCAAAATCTTAATTTAGATTTGCAGTTTGTCAGTATGAAGCTAGATCGAAAACATATTATGGCGGACTTGGCGACGCAGCAGCTCGATTTCGTGATTGACCTAGAACAATATTTATCTCCAAAAATTACCTTTGATCATTTGGTAACAGATGAGTTCGTCATTTGCAGCCAACTTAAAGAAGTCGATTTATCTCGTTATATTAATGGACGACACATTGGTGTTTCATCACGCCGTACAGGTGCCTTACTTGAAGATATTTATTTAAACCAACATCAAAAAATATCAAGAAATGTATTTATGCGCTGTCAAAACTACTCAACGGCATTACAAGTTCTGGCAGCTCAAGCCAACGCAATATTGACCATGCCTCGTATGATTTTGCAGCATTTATCTTATAGTCCTGAAATTTGCTTACATTCTCTGCCTTTTGAGATAACCAATATTAAAATGGGTATGTTTTGGCACGAAGATTTAAGGGATAATTTAAGACATCAATTTTTGCGAAATGAAATTATTAAACTTTTTCAATAAAGCAAATTGATCTACTAAGCTTCTATCGTACAAGGACCAGTAATGAGTAAAGATGAACGGATAATCCAGAATCAGGACAACAAAAAAACGATTCGTCATGAAGATTACATTGCTGGCATCGGTAAAGGCATGGCGATTTTAGATAGCTTTAGCAGCAATCAACATCGTTTAAACATTTCTATGGCCGCTGAAAAAACCGGGCTCACCCGAGCGGCAGCAAGACGTCATTTATTAACTTTAGAATATTTAGGTTATCTTGAGTCAGATGGTCACTATTACTATTTAACTCCGAAAGTTCTTAAATTTTCAGGAGCTTATTTAGGTGCAGCTCAGCTTCCGAAAGTATCGCAGCCTTTATTGAATCTGTTAACTAACCAAACTTCCCTCATTTATTCTGTGATGGTACTTGATGGTTATGAAGCCATTACCATTGCCCGTAGTGCTGCCCACCAACAAACTGACCGTGTAAATCCATACGGCTTACATTTGGGTAACCGCTTACCTGCACATGCGACATCGGCGGGTAAAATTTTACTGGCACATTTAAGCCAAGAAGAACAATTGGACTGGCTTCAAAAATACCCTCTTCAGCGTCTAACTAAATATACGCATGTCGAAAATGATAAATTTTTAGAGTTACTACAAGAGATTCGAGAGCAAGATTGGTGTTATTCACGTGAAGAACACGAATTAGGCGTTCATGCGCTCGCCGTACCCATTTATGGACAAGACTTTAAAGTGGTTGCAGCTTTAAATATTGTTTCTCCAACTATGAAAACAACTGAAGAATATTTAATTCAACACATTTTGCCTTTATTGCAAGAGACTTCGCGAGATTTAAGGCAAGTTCTTTAAATCTTACTTAGGCTATTCCATAAGGTGTCAATTTTATAATTAGCTTAGGCTATTCGAACACGTAAACGATCGAAATGAATCTGCTTAGGCTATTTCTAAAAGTAATTGAATGGAATTTTCAAATAGCGGATGCCATTCGCTTCAGGTTCCGGAAAGTTTCCACCGTTCATATTAATTTGAATTGAAGGCAGAATTAATTTTGGCATTGCCAAAGTAGCATCTCTTTCTTGACGCATTTTTATGAATGATTCTTTAGAAACGCGTCGATTTAAATGAATATTGCTTTGCTTTTGAGTTCTAATATCTGTTTGACAGACATATTCATCACGGCCTTCGGGCTTATAGTCATGGCATAAAAACATGCGCATGTTGTCAGGAAGTGTATAAAGTTTTTGTACCGAATCATAAAGTGCAGCAGCACTTCCCTTAGGAAAGTCGCATCTCGCTGAGCCATAATCGGGCATAAATAAAGTATCTCCCACAAAAACAGCATCACCAATCACATAACTTAAGCAAGCGGGTGTATGCCCTGGTGTAGGAATGTTATAGGCTTCTATATCCCCTATTTTGAAATGTTCATGATCTTCAAATAAATAATCAAAAGGTTGATTTTCATTAAATTTTTTAAAATCAAAATTATAGATAGCTGAAAATGTTTCTTGTACGATTGAAATCTTCTGACTAATTGCAATTTTACCGCCCAATTTAGATTTCAAATATTGGGCAGCAGTCATATGGTCGGCGTGGACGTGGGTTTCTAAAATCCATTGCACTTTAAAGTTTTGAGCCAAGACATAATCGACAATCAGATCAGCATTAGTTGTTTTTGTAGTCGCCGAAGCTGCATCGTAGTCAAGCACACTATCAATAATCGCGCATTGACGAGTCGCTAAATCCGCAACAACATAGCTAAAAGTATTGGTGTTTTCATCAAAAAAATCTTTTACTAGAGGTCGTTGCATAGGTTTAATTTCCTTTATTTAAGACTCGGTAAATAAACATTCCTAATAACATTGCCACAATAAAATAGAGCGCTTCAAAATGCCCTAATCCAATAAGTGTTAAAGCGGGCGCTGGACATATCCCTGCTATTCCCCAGCCTATACCGAAAATAAAAGCACCGACAATTAACCTTTGGTCAATCTGTGTATTCATTGGTAATTGAATTTTCTCATTAAAAAGCGTTTTAGGACTTTTTATAGCCTTTTGAAATGGAATAAATGCCACAGCAATTGCGCCTAACATCACAAACATTAAGCTGATATCCCACTGCCCAAAGATATCTAAAAAACCTAATACCTTTTCAGGATTCGACATGCCCGAAATCATTAAGCCTAATGAAAACAAGCCACCAAATATAAAAGCTAAAATGTTTTTCATAAGATTACCCCAGCACATGACGAATGATATAAACGGTTAACATCCCAGCAAACATAAAAACTGCTGTCGCTATCATCGAGCGTTTTGATAGCCTGCTCATACCACAAATGCCATGGCCGCTTGTACATCCAGAGCCTAGTCGTGTTCCAAAACCAACAAGTACACCTGCTAAAATAAGTGCAAATGTATTGGCTTTAATTTCAATTTCAGGCTGATAAAAATAGCCATATATGAAAGGTGTAATCACGAGTCCTGCAATAAACCAGAATGCAGAACTTTTAAAAGTATCTTTAGTAGGATTAATGATTTGAGCAAGCAATCCACTAATTCCGGCTATACGACCATTTATATATAAATATCCAACTGTTGCGATGCCGAGTAATAAACCACCCAAAAAGGCATAGACAATATTTGACATATAACCACTCTTAACAATATATGTTTTTATAATCTGTATTATACGCTGATTCTTTTAGAAATACTTAATATAAAACTTTTGAGTTTATAATACTTCTTAACAAGAAAAAGCCCCAAGGTTTTGGGGCTTTTGTCATTAAATTAGATCTTTAATGCCTAATTGTTCAGGCAGTTTTTCCATGACTTTATTCAATCTAGTATTTGCAGGAGAGATACAACCAGTGTAATGGCTTAATTTTGTTTCCGTGCCATTTGGTTGAATCCATGAAATGTAATAGCTAGACATATCAGTTGCCGTTTGCTGACAACCCGCAGTTTTAGATTGTGTACCTGTTTCAGGACGATAAGCTTTTAAATCATCTGCAAGTTTTTTATAGTCTTTTACGCTGCCTTGAATTTCTTTAACACCGATAGCTTTAGTGTATTGCTTACCTTCAAAACGAATTAAACCTGTAGGTGTTACTTCTACAGAATAGATTGGGCATGCGCCAAAGCATGGACTAGAAGCATAACGAATTGTCTCTTGTGTATTCGGTGCTTGCTGAACAGAAGCACAACCCATCAAAGCCAAACCAGATAAAGTTGCAAGAACCAAAAATCTCATCGTATCACCTATTATTATCAAGTGGCTTTAATTTATCAAATCATACACTTCTTGTCATTAAAGACTATTTTTTGTGATTGTTTTCATCAATTCATACAGCTTACCGCTTAGGCTATTTTTATAATAATTAGATGTTATGATCGAAAGTGCATAAAAAAAGGCCCATCTTGCGATGAGCCTTAAGCCAATAAAAGCTTAAATTCCTGAAATACAAATTATTACTGGGTAGTAATAATCTGCGATGACCATTCTAACGTAATGCTATAAATTATATAAATATAATATAAATATATATTTACGCTGGTTTTTCCAGCAAAAAAATCCGACTTTTAAGGACTAAAAAGACAATAATGTTTATTTCTAATTAAAATTCACAACCTTAAGTTAAACAAAACTTAATAAACAAATCAGTTTTATTTATAGGTAAAACATTGTGAAAAATATCTAATCATTCGGCCACCTCTGCGGTTCAAGTATTCTCAATCTTAAGAATATTTTAGGTTTTGCAATGAGTTAAAGCACTTTTTTACTATTTGGTAAATCTATCTAGTTAAAATAATAGAATTTACCACAGCACTTTAATATAAAAAACATATTAAAATTAAAGGCAAAAGAGAATTACTCTCTTTTGCCTTATTTAATTATTGTTCTAAGCTATAAGCGATTACATAATCACCATGATCAGGAGACTGGCGAGCTCCGCCTGCCGTAACAACCACAAATTGTTTACCTGTTTTCGGTGAAACATAGCTTATTGGAGTTCCTTGGCTACCTACAGGCATGCGTGATTTCCACAGTTCTTTACCTGTAGATGAATCAAATGCACGTAAATAGTAGTCCTGTGTCGCAGCAAAGAAAACCAAGCCACCTTGAGTTGCCATCGGCCCGCCAATTGTTGGCATACCAATCGGTGCTTTTAAGCCCATTTTGATACCCATAGGTCCTGTGTCTTCAACCGTACCTAGTGGGACTTGCCATGCGACTTGACGAGTTTTCATGTCAATTGCAGTCATAGTACCAAATGGTGGTTTCTGACAAGGAATACTTAAGGCAGACATAAAGCGGTTTTTATTCACTTTATATGGTGTACCTTTCATTGGTACAGCACCCATACCTGTATTTACTTTTTCACCGCCACTCGCCTGAATCTTAATATCTTCAGGAGTTTGTTCCATTAATTGAACCCATAAACCAAGGCGCATATCGTTCACGAACATATAACGATGAGTCGGATCAAAAGCAATACTACCCCAGTTCATGCCACCCAAAGAACCTGGGAAGCTTAATGAAATGTCAGTACCTGGTGCAGTAAATAGACCTTCATAACGCATCGACTTGAAGTTAATACGGCACATGAGCTGATCAAACGGCGTTGCACCCCACATATCCGATTCAGTTAAAGTCTGATTACCTATTTGAGGCATTTCAACTGAACGTGGTTGAGTTGCACTGTATTGCTCACCCGGAATATTGGCTGGCTTAACTGGCTGTTCAATCACTTTAGTTAGTGGTTTGCCGGTTACACGGTCAAGCACAAAAAATTGACCTGATTTGGTTCCAATCACAACAGCAGGTTTAGTCGTACCATCTTTCAATGGGAAATCAACTAGACTTGGTTGCATTGGTAAATCGAAGTCCCATAAATCGTTATGAACAGTTTGATATACCCACTTTTCTTTACCTGTTGTCGCATCAAGTGCCAAAACAGAAGTATTGTATTTATGATCTAACGGATTACGGTTACCACCCCAAATGTCGACAGATGAGCTACCCATAGGTAAGAACACCGTATTCATTTGCGGGTCATATGACATTGCAGCCCATGAGTTTGCCGAACTACGTTTATAAGTTTCACCTGGTTTAAGAACATAGTTAGGATCTGGATTACGTGCGTCAAATGCCCAACGAAGTTTACCCGTAATGACGTCATAACCACGGATAACACCGCCCGGCATATCTGCTGCTACGTTATCGGCAATACGGCTACCCACTACAATGGTTGTTCCAGCAATAGTTGGTGCAGAAGTGACCTCAAAACGTGGAGCTTTAGTTCCAGCTCCCAGACCTTCTAACAAATCAACTGTTCCATTTACACCAAAATCAGCACAGCGCTGACCATTATCTGCATTCACTGCAATTAAACGACCATCAGGTGTATTGGTATATAAACGATGCGGACATGCTGTATTGGTTGCAACTGTGGTTACTGCATTTGCACCAGGCAAAGTTGGTTGTACAAGTGGTTTGGTTGAATCAAAGTATGCGACCCCACGGCAACGTTCCCAAGCATCGGCTTTAGAGTTCACTTCAGCTTTCCAGAGTTGTTTACCCGAGTCAGCATCTATCGCAAAAATGTTGTTATGTGGTGTACATAAAAAAACTTTGTTTCCAACTTGTAGTGGGGTCATTTGGTCTTCAGCACCATTACCACTACCTGTTGTAAAATCACCTGTTCTAAAACGCCAAGCTTCTTTTAGTTTATGAACGTTATCTCGGTTAATTTGATCGAGAGCAACAAAGCGACTACCACCTGCATCATTTCCATAATTTTCCCAATTCACCTGTTTTTTAGCTGGGTCAACTGGTACTAAAGGTAGCTTTTCTCCTGAACTTGCTACTGTTGGATGCGGTTGGAACATTTGATAGAACGCAATCAACATACCAACAACAACTAACCCACCCACTGCATAGGATGAAGAAGCCAAGCTAGTTTGAAATTGGTAACGTCGAATTGAAGGCAAGGTAAATAACAGTGCGGCAAAAAGACCAGCAGGAAACATTAACCGCGAGAATAACGGCCAAAATTCCCATCCTGCATCAACAAATGACCAAATGACTGTGCCAACAAAAACAGCCGCAAAAATCCAGACACCAAGTGCCTTTTTACGAAAAATACTAAATGCAGAAATGGTAATTAACAGTCCTGCGACTAGGAAATACCAAGATCCACCTAATGAAACTAGCTTGCCACCGCCTACGATGTAAAAAACACCAGTAGCCAATAAAACTAGGCCTAATAGAAAACACCATATTTTGAATAAGATATGAAACTTAGAATCTGACTCAGACATAGATCCTACTCCACATATACTGAACACAATAGTTCAAGCATTTGGGCCAGTTAAACTATGTCTAACTAGCCATCAACATTGTTAAAAATTGACTTTAACGCTTAAGCCCGCCACCCAAGCATCATCGACCGCTTTTACACCAGCAGGTTGATGGATATATTGAATGTTTGGACGTAACATAACGGCCGGAGACCATTGATAGGTATAGTTCAATTCGACATTTAGCTCGTCGTCTTGAATTGGAATATAGTCAGATGCAATCGCATCATAGCTATAATATCCACGGCTTTCGTTTGTTGCGATTTGCTTATCTTTAGCACGATCATTGACCAAATAATTGGCAATACCAAAGCCAATCGAATCATTTGGACGGCTATCAAATGGCCCTTTATACCAAAGAGCAAGTTGTTGGGTACTTTGAACAAAGGTCGTTGCCTTATCATTTACAACACCATTAAAACTTACATATAAACCGCGTTTCGGATCTTGGCCGTTATTCGTCAGTTGTTGTTGTGCATTAATCCAGAAACTTTGTTTTCCGTCATGAACCTTACCCGCGGTTTTAATATCATTCGCTTCTGCGGTTGAGTACAGCGCACCTACTTTATATTCACCTGGTAAACCATTAAAAGCAGCAAGTTTTGGTTTCCATGCGAGCTCAACTGGTATGGTTGCACCCTTCACGTTGTTCATATCCAGATTAAAACCATCACTATTTGATTCGGTTTTAATATTGTCTGGATTTACTTCATAAACACCGACACCCAAAGTCCACTCAGGCGCAAATTGATATTTAACGTTTGCAGCCCAAACACCAACTGGTGAGTTGTACCAAATTGAACCAATTGATTTTCCTAGCTGCCCACCACAAAGCAATAAGTTCTGAAACTCACATTGAGAACTATTAAAGTCTTCTGACATGCCCATACGGCCAACTTTGGCCTGTATAGTATTATCAACAAAGCCTTTCTTCACCCATGCTTGAGACAGACGCCAGATTTTACCGCGACCATAAATCTCTTGAGCATTACCTAATTGGCTAGAACGCGGGTCTTTAATACGCTCCAAAGTAAGCGCATTTCCGTCACGTTTAGTCACGACTAGACTCGCTGTTGTATCTTTCCACCCAGCAATCTTTTCTAAATCGAAGTTTGCACCTAAAGAAAGCTGTGCGGCATTTTCAAAAGTATTGCTGTCGTTGTAACCACCATCTAAATTTGTGGCACTTTGGCTCATAATAGAAGCTGTAAATTTATAGCCCTGTTGTTCTAGCTGCTGGCGTTCACCATTCCAGTCACCTAGCAACCATTGACGGTCTTGTGACCAAGGCTCATTAGCAAGTGCAAATTGACTGCCTAATACTGCGATTGTTAACACACTCAGTTTCATTATATTTGGCATTTCAAGTCCCTTTTATCATTTCTATATTTCTATGCTGCGCCTCATTTTGAGGCGCTTCCCTTATTGTTATTATTTAGTTTGTACGGCCGAACTAAGTTCAGACGTAGCTCCAAAACGATCCGTTACATTCGCTGTAATTGAAGCAACTTTGAGAGTTGGCTTCCAATTCGCTTTTGTATTGCCTTCGGCATCTGTAGCAACGGTAACCGCTCCTAAATATTGCTCAGCTTCTTTTGATGCTGCATTTTGATTTCCAAAGAACTCAACTTGATAGCGTTGGTTTGGTAAACCATTAATTTCTACAGTAACTGAACCTTTATTAACGGTTAACTTCGGCGCTTTAATGCCCTGATTCGGCTGAGCATTACAGTTTTGTTGATTTGGTTGAGTACATGTTTTTTGTTGCTTAGATGGATCCACAACTACACCGCCACCGCGAGAACCGACAAAACCTTCGTGTTCAAGTGCAGGTACACCAAATACAATTGCACCTAAACGCTGATTTGGTACACATGAACCACCGGCTTCACAGCGTTTAATATCTTTACCATTGTCCCAAATCAGATTTTTAGTCAATGTAATTTTTGCATTCGCATCTTTTTCCGAACGAATAGCAACACCAATACGGTTACCATGCACTCTATTGCTATCAAGAATATTGCCATCACCCGTCATGTTGAAACCAATCGAGTTATTGGTCATTTCGTTATAGGCAATATAGTTACGCTTACCCCAGTTAATCTGTAAACCATCCGAGTAGTTTTCGAATTTATTACCGACTACGGCATTGTCATTACCCCACAAAATTTCAATACCTTGTGATGGCTCTGGGTTTGCTTTCGTTGAAACAAAATGGTTATTTGCAATTAAGTTAAACGCAGCGCCACGTGTCAGTTCTAAACCATCACCATTGTCTTGGAAGATGTTGTCTAAAACTTTGTTGTTATTGGTCGTGGTTGCCGTTGGGTTACCTTGCCCGTCATCACCAGTAAGCATGACACCAGCACCGCCATAGTTATTACTAATACGGTTATGTTGAATAAGGTTATTGCTTGAACGGTTAACCAAAACACCAATACAGAAACGATGAATGTCTAAACCTTTTAAAGTGACATTGTTGACGTCACGTAGTACCAATCCCGGTAAAGTCATGGTACGGACATTTGTTCCGTATTGCTCAGGGTTTGCACCAGGACAAGCTTTTGCACCTTCGCCTTTAATGTAATTTGATCCATCAATTGCGATGTATTCACCCGTTTTATCCCACTGGGTACCAATAATTTTGACAGGTGCTTTAATTTCAGGAAGTGCGCTATTTAATTTAATCGCATAAGGTGCTTTGCCTACCGCCTGAATCAAGATCTCGCTCGCTTCGCTTGAGTTTGCATTGGCTTGTTCAATTGCCCAGCGTAAAGAGCCTTTATTGCTATCGTCTTGATAACGGTCAACCACATAAGTTTGTGCTGCAGTTATTCCTGAAACCATCAAACCTAATGCAAGAGTAGTTAAACGTAATGTATTCATTTCATCATATCCTTATGATTTATGGGTTTGTTGGTTGAACGGTTTTTAAAATCTGTTTGAGCTTAGTCACATCAATTTGTCCTGGTGCAGAAGCCTGCCCAATCATGCCAAAGCTATAACTTCCGCCCATGTTGGCAGTCGCAACACGAGAAATCGTACCAAGTTGTCCCATCGACATCGTTAACAATGGTTTAGTGGTTTGCTGACTTACTTTTAAAGTTGCGTTCATTAAAGTGAAAACGTCTTGTTTAGATTTTGGCATTACGGCAATTTTTAGAATATCTGCCCCCATTTGATCTTGTTTTAACAACCGTTTTTCAATTTCATCTTGGCTTGGCGTTTTTTGGAAGTCATGATTAGACATCACAATCAGCACTTTCTTTTGATGTGCTTTTTGAACAATCTCTGAAACTACTTTTTGATCACGGAACATTTCAACATCTAACCAATCCATGAATGGATTTTTTAAATAAGCCTGATAAGTCTTACCATAATCCGCATCGCTAATTTCAAGCTGACCACCTTCGTTTTTAGTACGAATTGTGGCAATTAATGGCTTATTACCTAGAATCTTTTTTAATTCATGCCCCAATGCAATCACTTGTTTTGTATCACTTGCAAAACTGAGTAAGTCGATACGGAACTCTGCCAAATCAGCATCTGCTGTATTCGCAATCACTTGAGCTTGCGCTAAAGCTTGTTCTTTGGTTTTTGCTGTAATTGGAACAATTGTTTTAACTGCTGTAGTCGCAGGTTGTGTTTGAGTAGCTAAAGCAACAGGTTCAGCATTTACCTGTGCTGTGAAAAATGGGAGTGCAAGCAAACTTAAGCTTAATAATGTTTTCATTTTCATCTCTGTCATACCATCCTTTAAAAAGGCTACACGCATCCATGGACAATCATGTGTAGCCTTAGGTGTTTCTTAAATATCAAAAAATACTGTTTCGTTATCGCCTTGAATACGAATATCAAAGCGGTAAACAATTTCACCATTTTCTTCAAAACGTTTTGCAATAAGAGTTTGGCGACGCGGTGCCCACTCAATGCTATTTAAAATTGGGTCATTGCCATTTGCCTCAGCTTCATCTTCAAAATAAACACGTGTATGAAGACCTAAGTTAATACCGCGAGCGAAAATGACTAATGCAATATGCGGTGCTTGAGTTGAACCTTTGCGACCGGCTGTAGCACCTGGCTTAATTGTATTAAAGCTCCAGATACCTGTTTCAAAGTCAGCACCAGTACGACCCCAACCCTGAAATGCAGGATCAGCTTTTTGCTCACGCGTATCTGCCTGACTTGGGTAAATACCATTCGCATCGGCTTGCCAAATTTCAATCAGCACGTCGCGCAGCGGTAAACCTAATCCGTCAAATACCTGACCTTCAAGACGAATACGCTCGCCTTTGGTTTGATCTTGTACTAACTGGTTATTAAAGTTGTTTTCAAACACTTCGATATTTGCTTGTTGTGGCAACAAACCAATGTGAACGTAAGGACCACCTGTTTGAGATGGAGTTTCTTTTAATTCCTGAAAATTCCAGTTATTCATGCTCGTGCTCCCAATTAAGTCAAATCATTTTCGAAGTAAGTCGCTCGACGTCCACGTAAAGTGATGTCAAAACGGTAACAACGGCTATCAGCTTCGATAAAGTTGTTTTTATCTTCTAGTGCAATCAATGCACGACGTTGATCTTCAGAAGGAATCGTTTTTAAAATCGGGCAAGTGTCAATGAGCGTATCGCCTTCAAAATAAAACTGCGAAATTAGGCGCTGAGCCCAACCATCAGCAATTAAAGAGAAGTGAATATGAGCTGGGCGCCATTCATTAATACGGTTACGCCACGGATATGGACCTGGTTTAATGGTACGGAAAATATAAAAACCATTTTCGTCAGTTAATGTACGACCACAACCACCGAAGTTAGGGTCCATTGCACCAATAAACTTATCGTTTGGATGACGATAACGTCCAGAAGCATTGGCTTGCCATACTTCTAAAAGCGCATTTTTTACAGGACGACCAAACTGGTCACGGACATAACCATGAACGATGACACGCTCACCAATTGGTAAACCATCTTTGGCATAGTTCAAAATCAAATCGTTATCTTTTGGGCCAAACAAATTTGAAGAAAAATGCGGTGAAGTAACTTCAGTTAAAGTCTCATTAATAGAAATCAATGCATTTTTTGGCGAACGTAAAACACTTGTCTTATAACCTTCTGCATATGCAGGTGGATGGTCTTCTGTATTACGTTGGGCGTAAGCACCCCAGCTATGTTGTGACATCTTTATCTCCTTAATCCTGTTCTTTTGCTGCAACTGAGTTGACTTCTATTCCCAACTCTTTAAAGACTTCTTCGGCCATATGCATTGCAGCATTTGCAGCAGGTAAACCTGCATAGAGTGAGCTATGTAAGATCAACTCTTTTAAATCTTCTTTAGTGACACCATTGTTGAAACAAGCACGTAAATGCATGCGTAGTTCATCTTCACGGCCAAGCGCCAATAAAATTGCGATCGTCACTAAACTACGTGTATGACGCGGTAGGCCCGGACGAGACCACACCTCACCCCATGCGTAACGGCTAATAAAGTTTTGAAAATCTTGGTTAAAGTCATTTAAGTTTTGCAAAGACCGACCAACATGCTTTTCACCCAAAACTTCAGTCCGCACCTCAATGCCTTGTTTATAGCGTTGTTCATCATTCATTGTGATAGACCTCTATTAAGTTGCATCGGTATGCGCAACAAGTGATTTAACAAATACAGCAACAGCCGCAGCAGTTGCTGGAATTAGTAATAAACTAAGAATGGCAGTAAACGACCAATCATTACCAAGTAGTACGGCACCAATCCAAGCACCAAATACCGCACCGAAACGACCAATACCCGTCATCCAAGAAACACCAGTTGCACGGCACTGCGTTGGGTAAAAACGAGCACTTAAAGCTGGCATGGAAGATTGCGCACCATTAATCGCGATACCTGCACAAAGAACCAATACAGCAAGTAATGTTGAGTTTCCTAAGCTTTGACCAACAGCAATCGCAAATAGACCTGCGGCAAAGTAGAAAATGGCAATGACACGGTTCGGATTAAATTTATCCATCGCCCAACCAATGAACAATGCACTGACCACACCACCAAACTGGAACAAACCACCAATAAATGCAGCACGCTCCATTGAAGCACCTGTTTCACGCATGAGTGTTGGTAACCAGCTTGTAAGCAAGTAAACCACTACTAAGCCCATGAAATAGGTCAACCAAAGTAAAAGTGTCCCTTTTGCATATGGTTTAGAAAACATAATTCCAAAGACATTTTTCTTTTGAGCTGTTTCAGTTTTCTCTTCAGGTACGTGGAATGCGGTGGCATTTTGAACTTGCGTTGGCGCGATATGATTTAAGATCTTGCGTACTTTTTCAGGGTTCTTACCTTTAACAATTAAAAAGCGGTAAGACTCAGGTAATACAAAAATCACTAAAATCATTAAGATCAAAGGTGACCAGCCACCAAGTAAAAATAGACTGTGCCAACCATAGGTCGGGATGAGCCAGCTACTAATAAAGCCACCTGTTGCCATTCCTAGGTTGTAGCCACAGAACATGCATGTCACCAGTAGTGAACGAATGCGTGTTGGACAGTATTCAGAGAATAATGTGGTGGCATTTGGCATCGCTGCACCCAAACCAATACCTGTCAAAAAGCGTAAAACGACAAGGCTATCTAAGTTGGTCGCATACGCAGATGCCAAAGTAAAACCACCAAACACAAGCATCGAAAAAGCTAAAACGATTTTTCGACCAAAACGGTCAGCTGTTGGACCAGAAACCAAAGCTCCAATAATCATTCCACCAAGTGCAGCACTCATCACTGGGCCTAACTGAGAACGATCAACACCCCAGTCTTGAGCCAAAGCTGGAGCGATAAAACCCATTGCAGCAGTATCGATACCATCAGTAAAAATAATTAAGAAACAGATGATTGCGATCATCCATTGATACTTACTGAGTGGAGCATCATTAATTAATGCTTGAGCATCGATACTTTTATTTGGTGCAGCGTAATCCTGAGACGCCATATTTGCCTCCTTAAGGCCAATTCCTTTTAAACTACTAAGCTATTAGATTTGCTGAATAAACCTAGTCAATTCCTGTGTAAATCTTTGTGGTTGCTCAATATTAGAAAGATGAGATGCTTCTAATTTAGCAATTTGACTGTTCTTAATAGCATTCTGCATAAACTCAGCATCTGCTACTGTTGTCACTGGATCTGCCGTTCCTGCAATGAGCAATACCGGCACTTGTATTTGTGTAATTTCATCTCTTAAATCAGCATGTGCTAAAGCACGACATGCATTGGCATAACCTTGTGCTGGTGTGTTTGCCAGACTTTGAATCGTCGTTTGTGCAACCACATTATGTTGATAGTCGAATTTTTCGCTAAACCAACGTGTGTGCGTGGTTTTAACCAATTCAGCCAGTCCATTTTGTTCTACTGATTCTGCGCGACTCAACCACGCCTCAGCCTGTCCAATTTTTGCCGCCGAATTTGCGACAGTAATACTTAGAAAGCGCTCTGGGTAATGGATAGCTAACCAAAGCCCTGTAATTCCGCCCATTGAAATGCCACAAAAATGAGCTTTTTCAATATCTAAGGCATCTAAAATATCAGCAACATCTTCACCTAAATTTTGTAAAGATGTTTCAGCGATCACATCACTTTCGCCATGACCACGTGTGTCGTATGTAATGACATTAAAATGACTTTTAAGCTCATCTACTTGCGGCTGCCACATTCCATGATCTGTTCCTAAGGAGTTAGATAACACAAGTGTTGGAGCATCTTTTAATCCGTCAGTGTATACAGCGAGCTGCTTACCTTGTCGATTGGTTATAAGCTGTTTCACTTTATGTCTCCTCCTTGTGCTTCTTGCAGAACAGCATCAATTTGAGCTTGAATGTTGCCCAAATAATTTTCTGCTTTAAATATTTCCAAAATTTCTGTTTGACTAAAATGTTCTTTTACTTCATCTAACTGACTAACAACCTCAGATAAATGCTGCTTTTGAGCCACGGCTGTTTTACAAGCGGCTTCAACAACATGATGAGCATTTAAACGTCCAATTTTTGGAGCAAGTGCCATCATCACAGCTTCTGCCATAATCAACCCGTTGGTACAGTCAAGGTTCTGCTGCATATGCTCAGCATTAACTTCGAAACCATTTAAAACTTCACCAGTACGAGTTAATGCTCCAGCACAAAGCTGAAAAATTTCAGGGATTGCTAACCATTCTGCATGCCACGCACCTAAGCTACGCTCATGTTCCTGCACCATGCTTTGATAGATACTAGACATAAGTGCTGGTACACGATTTGCTGCTGCAAGTACTGAAGCTGCTGCAACTGGATTACGCTTATGCGGCATGGTTGATGAACCACCACGACCCTTTGCAGTTGGTTCAAATAACTCTGCAATTTCAGTTTGCATCATGAGTGACCAATCACGTGCCATCTTGCCCGTATTCCCGACAATCATGCCAAGCACACTTACGATTTCTACAATACGGTCGCGCTCACCATGCCATGTGCTTGTGGGTACAGTCAGATTCAGCTGCTGAGCAAATGCACTGACCACAAGTGAACCTTGATCTTGCAAAGAAGCTAATGAACCCACAGCCCCACCTAACTGAGCAGTAAGTACACGTGATTTCATGGCTTGAATACGGTCTAAATCACGTTTAAACGCAGAAGCCCAGCGAGCGAGTTTATGCCCTAAAGTAATTGGCAAAGCTTGCTGTAACCATGTACGTCCAATCATGACTTGATAGCGATATTGCTTAGCTTGTTGTAATGCAGCGGTGTAGCACTGTTGAAGTTGTGCTTCGACAATATTTAACGCATCGCGGCATTGCAAAATACAAGCTGTGTCTAAAATATCCTGACTTGTTGCGCCCCAATGCACATAACGTGAAGCATCTTCATCTACATCTTTAACAATTGCCGTAAGCTGCTTTACAAATGGAATTGCGATATTTCCAGCTAAGCCAGTTGCTACAGCCAACGCTGGAAAATCAAACTTTTCTATTGCCTGCTCAGCTACTTGGGCAATGGTATTAGCTGCATTGTGAGGAATCACGCCAACTTTTGCCTGTGCTTGAGCTAATGCAACTTCAACCTGAATCATATATGTGATTAAAGATGAGTCACTAAAGATGTCCGTGACGCCTTCTTGATAAAACAAGCTGGCATATAACTGGCTCATGATTAGACTCTCTCAATAATCAATGCGATGCCTTGACCTACACCAATACACATTGAACACAAAGCGTAACGACCACCTGTTTGTTCAAGTTGGTTTAGGGCTGTAGTCACTAAGCGTGCACCTGACGCACCAAGTGGATGACCCAAAGCAATTGCACCACCGTTTGGATTTACCTTGTTGCTATCGTCTGGCAAACCTAAATCACGGGTCACGGCCAAAGCTTGGGCAGCAAAAGCTTCGTTAAGCTCAATCACATCCATCTGATCTAAAGTCAGGTTGGCTTGTTTAAGTAATTTCTTAATCGCTGGTGCCGGAGCAAAACCCATAATGCGTGGTTCTACACCCACTGCTGTTGAAGCAATGATCTTGGCACGTGGTTTGAGGTTGTAGGCCTGAACTGCCTCATCAGAAGCAATCAGCAGAGCGGCTGCACCATCATTAATACCTGAAGCATTCCCCGCAGTCACAGAACCCTCTGCTTTAACTACAGGTTTAAGTTTGCTTAAAGCTTCAAGGGTGGTCGATGCACGTGGATGCTCATCGGTATCAATCACAACAGCATCACCCTTACGCTGAGGGATTTCAACTGCCACGATTTCTTTAGAAAAAAAGCCTTTGGCTTGCGCGCTTGCGGTGCGTTGTTGGCTCACCAAGGCAAACTGGTCCTGATCTACACGATTAACGTTGAACTGTTCAGCGACGTTTTCGGCAGTCTGGGGCATAGTGTCTACACCATACAATTCTTTAAGTTTAGGGTTAATGAAACGCCAGCCCATGGTGGTGTCTTCAATCTTCTGGCTACGACCAAAAGCACTGTCAGACTTACCCATCACATACGGTGCACGGCTCATGCTTTCCACACCACCTGCAATCACCAAGCTCGCTTCACCTGCTTTAATAGCACGGGCAGCAATGGCAATCGCATCGAGTGAAGAACCACACAAACGGTTAATGGTGGTTGCTGGTACTTGATACGGTAAACCTGCAAGCAGTGCTGACATACGGCCGACATTACGGTTATCTTCACCGGCTTGGTTAGCACAGCCATAGATCACATCATCGACCTGTTCCCAATCTACATTTGGGTTACGCTGCATGAGAGCTTTGATCGGCACAGCACCAAGGTCATCGGCACGGACAGGAGCAAGGCCACCGGCATAACGGCCGAATGGAGTACGGATGGCATCGATGATATAAGCGTTTTTTAATGTCATTTCCCTACTTCCTTACCCTTGAGTCGCATCAATCAAAGTTGCACCTGTTAAAGCCTGTAACTCATCAAAGCTAAGACCTTCAACTTTCTCAATCACCTTCAAACCATCTTTAGTTACATCAATCACGCACAGGTCGGTGTAAATACGGTCAACACATTTTTTACCCGTAACCGGATAGCTCAGCTCAGCCACAATCTTTGGTTCACCTTGCTTGGTCACATGGTCGGTAGTGATAAATACTTTTTTAGCACCTACAGCTAAATCCATCGCACCACCTACCGCAGGAATCGCATCCGGTGCACCTGTGTGCCAGTTCGCCAAGTCACCATTCGCTGCAACCTGAAATGCACCGAGTACGGCAATATCAAGGTGACCACCACGCATCATCGCAAATGAGTCGCCATGGTGGAAAAAGCTGCCGCCTTCAAGCATGGTCACAAATTCTTTACCCGCATTAATTAGTTCAGGGTCTTCTTCACCTGCCGCTGGTGGTGGGCCAAAAGCCAACAGGCCATTTTCAGAATGAAGGAAAATATCTTTATCGTTAGGTAGGTAGCTTGCGATCTTGGTTGGTAAGCCAATGCCCAAATTCACATAGGCGCCATCTGGAATATCTTGTGCCACACGTTTTGCAATCTGGTCACGGCTGAGTTTCTGGTAGCTCATGTTATTTCTCCTTATTGCTTACTGTGCGGGCTGTACTTGAACAACGTGCTGTACAAAAATACCTGGGGTGATGATGTGCTCTGGATCTAGGCCACCTAGCTCAACCACTTCAGACACCTGAACAATTGTGACATCCGCAGCCATGGCCATAATTGGACCAAAGTTACGTGCAGATTTACGGTAAACCAGATTGCCCCAGCGGTCGCCTTTGTAAGCTTTAATCAAGGCAAAGTCAGCCTTAATTGGATATTCGAGTACGTAATCTTTACCATCAATCTGGCGAGTTTCTTTGCCTTCAGCTAGAAGTGTTCCAAAGCCTGTTGGGGTAAACACAGCACCAAGTCCCATACCTGCTGCCTGAATACGGCAAGCCAGATTACCTTGCGGAACAACTTCAAGCTCGACCTTTCCGGCACGATACAATTCATCAAAAACATAAGAGTCTGACTGACGTGGGAAAGAACAGATCACTTTTTTAACTGAACCAGCCTTAAGCAGTTTAGCCAGACCATAATCGCCATTACCGGCGTTATTACTAACAATCGTTAAATCTTTAACACCGAGTTCAATCAGTCCATCAATGAGTTCAGCGGGTTGTCCTGCGGTACCGAAACCACCAATCAGGATGGTCGCGCCATCTTTAATCTGCGATAGTACCTCGCTAAGAGAGGACTTACTTTTGTCAATCATTAGACAACTCCATTGTGCTCATTCAGGAAGGAATAGATAAGAGAGTTAGGCACACAGAGGCAGAATGAACAGATAGATATTTCACTCAATCCCGAGTGTTTCCCTTAGATTTCCTTTTAAACATTCTTGATAATTTTTGTAATTTGATCTAGTTATCAAACCATGGTTTTGTTCGGTATAAATATTTTTTGTTCGATGATCGAACATTATCTAGTATAGTTGTCCGATCTTGATAAATCCTAAAACTTATCAATGTAAAAGAATATGAGTGGTTATAAATAGATATGTAGAAAACTTACTTAGATGGGCAAATCATCCAAGCAAGTTAAAAATAATAGAATTATGACTGAGATTGCAGAATCAAACGTGCAAGTTCTAAATCATCGGGATAGGTAATTTTTATATTATCCGAACGACCCATCACGACCTGTACAGTTTCACCCATATACTCGAGTGCACTTGCCTCATCGGTAATAGTGACGTTATTTTCTAAAGCGTATTCAATTGCTTTTTTTAGTTTACCGATTTTAGTAATTTGAGGAGTTTGAGCTTGCCATAATAAATCTCGGCTAACTGTTTTATCAATTTGATTGCCTGACTTAACCTGCTTTAAAGTATCACGAACAGGAATTGCTAAAATAGCGCTCTCATTTGATTCAATTGCATTTGCCACAAGTGCATTTAAACAATCAAGGGTTACACAAGGGCGAGCCGCATCATGCACAAGGACCCAATCATTTTCATCGGCAAAATTTAAAAGATGATTTAACGCATTTAAAACTGAATGAACTCGCTCAGCTCCACCTATGCAAAAATGCGCCTTATCTATATTTTGAAATGCTAGAGTCTGAGCAAAGGTATCTTGTGTACCAATTGCCAAAACATAACCATTTAATGGAAGTTGGCTTATACGGCCAATCGTATGTTCTAAAACAGTCCTATTCTGAATATATTGATACTGCTTCAATTCAGTTTTAGAAAAACGACTTCCTGATCCTGCAGCGGGAATTACTGCCCACAATTTAGTCTGGGATATCTGGGGATGCAGGTGTCTCATTCGTTTCCAAATCAACTTTAGCGTTCGGGTCAATATAAATAGGTTTGTAATGGGTACTGATCGTACTCATTTGAACAAATGTCTCGTGAGGTTTAACCAAACCAAGATCAAGGCGGGCATGTTCTTCTATTGCTTCTGTACCATTTTTCAGGTCAAAAACCTCTGCTGCCAAAATACGGTTTCGTTCTTTAAGCTCTTCATTTACCTCAGCTTGTTGCTGAATTTGTTGCATGAGAGCTTGATGAGGGATATAGCCACCCTCACCTAACCAAAATTGATATTGCAGGATAGCTACTAAAACAATAACAAGTAGCAATATCAGTTTGCTTGAAGTGGATCGAAATACTTCTAACATATCATTAAGATTTTTAATTAAAAACTTTCGTTAAGAGATTGTATTGTATAGTAATTAACAAGTAGCATGCGCAATTCCTGCAAAAATTTAAGCAAAATTATTAATGGGCATATTACTTTAATTGACCATTGTGACATGTTTCATTTTGTCAAAAATGAATAGAATTTGAAAGGGAAATAATATTTATAAGTACAACTGTTTATAAATCACTCTACACACAAAAAATCATTCTGAGTATGAGAAATTTATGCTGAGAAAAGCTTATGGTTAATTTCCATTATTTACCCGTGTAAATTGTTGCTCTAACATGGTGTTGCCCCATTGGTCTCCTTCCCATTCATTCGTTAGCTTAAAACCAAAAGTTTCATAAAGTTTTCTTGCGGCGCTAAGGCCACTAAACGTCCATAATTGAACAGCAGAGAATTGCTTTTGATCACAAAAGTTTATTGCTTCTTTTAATAGCTTTTTGCCGATTCCCTGTCCTCGACAATCGTCACTTAAAATAAACCACCGAAGATGAGCCTCGTTATTCCCTAAATCTTCGCCATCAATCGCAACAGAACCCACAATTTTATTATTTTTTATTGCCAACCAAATATTATTAGAGTCTTTATAAAGACGGTTAGAGAACTCAGCTAAATTGGTAGCCACTTTTCCTTCAAAAAAAGGTCCAAAATTATAATTTTCATAATAATAAGTACCATGCATTTCTGCGATTCTGCCAATCATACCTGCGCGGTAGCCACTCACAATTTGAATAGTATTGTTATCTATAAGATCTTTATTATCTCGACAGTCTATTAAAGATTCAGCATAGGCTGTCAAACCTTGAGCAATAATAAGTTGTTCAGAAGAGTTTAACTTTTCAATGGCTTGAATAACTCGCCTTTCTCCATAATTATTAATTTTTCTTACAGTATCTATTCCTTTCGGAGTGAGTTTAATCACTTTTAGTCTAGCATCATTCTTATCTTGTTCCTCTTTAATCTCACCCGCCTTAATGAGTTTAAGCAACATTCTACTCACACTCGATTTCTCTAAGCCTAAAAGCTGTCCTAATTGTACAGCGGTTAAAGAACCTCTATTTTCAAGTTCAAGTAAAGAATGAACAGCTGACGGAGAATAATCAGTGGCAGCAAGAGTTGAACTCATAAAACCCAATTCACGGACCATAATTCGAGATGAACTACGGATTTCATCAATAATTTTTTGATCAATCATCACTGCACACTCAAAATATAGTTGTATAATACAACCATATTTGTAAAAAAGAAGTCAAGATTTTCTTCACTTTTAAAACGAGCTTAAAAAGAATAAAAGCCCTCTTTCGAGGACTTTTATAAATCGTTTTCTTATGTGAGTTTAAATCAGAAATTATAACGAACACTCAACGTTGCATTTCGTGGTGTGCCCCAATTCATTGAGTTAGCACCAATACCTTCATAATATTTTTCATCAAAAATATTATCGATATTCAATTGAAGTTTAATATTTTTATCCACTTGATAGCCAAGCATCGCACTTACTAAAACATATGCATCTTGCTCAATACGAGAGCTTCCACTACCCGTATAGTATTTACTCTTATAATTTAAACCAAGCCCTGCACTCCATTGATCAAGTTTGTACTTAACAAATAGATTCGAGGTTGTTCGAGAGTTTGTCGTATTAACCTTTGTGCCTTGTGCATCTTTTGCTTCAAAATTAGCAAAACCAAAGTTAATACCCCAATTGTCATTAATCTCGCCATCAGCTTCAAACTCAAAACCTTTACTTTTAACCCCATCTACAGCGCGATAGGCCTGTTCTGTAGTTTGTGTACCATTACGAATAATAAACGTGTCAGGTATCGATTCAGCAAAATTAGATTGTTCTATTCGGAATACTGACAATGCTGTATTTAAACGCCCTCCAAACCATTCGCTCTTTAAGCCAGCCTCATAACTCTTACCAGTAATCGGATCTATATATTGATCATTTATATCTTTACGTTCTTGAGGTTTAAAAATTTCTGTATAACTTGCATACACAGAATGATCTTGAGCAAAATCGTAAATAGCGCCAACATATGGTGCTAATTCATTGTTAAATTCGCGGTTACCTTTATCATTTTCAGACTTATATTCCCAATTAGATAAACGTGCACCAGCAATAATTTTCAAAGGATCCAGAATCTGAAATTTTCCGGCAACATAAGCAGCAGTTTGTGTAGTTTCATTTAGTGCATTTTTACCATTTAATACTACTGGTTGAAGCAACTCTTGAGCCATATCATTATAGTTAAGTGGTCCACCTAAATACTTTTCAATGTCTTGGTTTGTGTTAGATCCACCAAAAATATCTTTTGTCTTTTCATTCTTATTCCACGATCCACCAATAATGATTTCTTGTGGACGATTAAAAATCGTAAATGGAGCATTGATAAAAACATCAATATTGTTTTCTTCATTTGCAGCTTTTGCGCCATATACTGAGACATAATCAGATTTATTCTCCTGATTATCATTGGGAGTTTCTAATGGACTTGTATTGGTTGCCTTGTCTACTTTTCCAGCTGTATATAGCAACATAGAAGCTGTATCTTCTTTACGGAAGGTATAAGCAATATTTAAATTAACATCATTAAATAAATTATGCTTTAAGTTCGCAAATACTGCCGTTGTATTTACATCCCAATAAGTCCAAGGTGCACTTACTGTTAAGCTTCTAGAAAAATTGGTACGAGTCCCATCAGTATAAAAAGCAGGTGTACCGCCCCAACGAATACCGTCACGATGTAACTCTTGATAAGTTGCCCCAAGCGACATGCTTGTTTTATCACTCAAATCATAGTCAACCGCACCATAAAATACATTACGTTCTTTCTCATAGAAATCCATAAATGATTTTTCATCAGAATGTTTTACAAACATGCGACCACGCAATGATCCATCTGCATTAAGTGGCGTGGAAACATCTGCTGAGCTACTCCAAGAGTTCCATGAGCCTAAAGATGTGCTGACATTACCAGTGAGTTCTTTTGAGTTTGCATGTTTCCGAATCATATTTAGAGCCATTGCTGGATTACCCGCACCCGTGGTTAGGCCACTTGCACCCTTTACGACTTCGATATGATCATAAATATCTAGATCAAGATCGCCTATACTTAAATTTGTTGTGCTAGGCATTCCATCTAATAAGTAATAATCCACCTCAAAACCACGTGCATAAACTTTTTGACGCTCATCGGTACGTGAGGTTGAAACACCCGTAATATTATTCATTAAATCTTGAAAGGAATCGATTTTTCGATCATCTAAATATTCACGGGTTAAAACTTTGACTGATTGAGGAGTTTCACGAAGAGATAAATTTAATTTTGTAGAAGTATTTGTGCTTTTTGCTGTATAGCTCCCTGAACCTTCAGTAACCGCCGGATTTTCTTGTTCTGCTTGTACTTTTATCGTTGCTAAAGTGGTTGTTTCGGTTTGTTCTGCATAAACAAATGAAGGTACCGTTAAAGCCATAGAAAGTGCTAAAGGGTGAACTCTAAATGCTTTTCTAAAGGGCGGATTGTACATAAGAAAATTCCATAATAACTAATGTGCTGAACCATATTTTTAGCCTTCCACTACCTTGTTCCTTGTTACACAGTAGTAAAAGTTCGGCACAAAAATTAACACGAATGATAATTGTTATCAACTTTAAGTTAATAATTATTCTTATTTGTTTAATTTAAATTGCCAATCCATCATTGCATTAAAGAATCGCTATCCACGACATCAAAATTTGGATTTCTAACAGATTAAATGTTGATCTTGTTCAATCATGGTACTGAAACAATGGGCTTTATATTATTGATTCAAAAATATATAAACCAATTTCAAATTCAAATTGACTGTTGAACTACTCATGGACATGAGAAATAAAAAACTACACAGTATTTTCTTTTATATTTTATTATTCTTCATAAATCTCATGAAAGAGAATAAAGGTATAAACTGTAGTGCACAAAATTTTAGCGTTTTCTTTAGTAAGCTTAGGTTTAAGCGCTTGTGATCACCCTACTGATGATAGCCCTTCAAAAATAATTAATATGGAGAGCAATCATAAACAATATACACCTGCTAACCCTTATATATTTGAATATAATGATATTATTTACAGTCTAAAAGCTGAGCAGCCACAAGATACTTCCCATAGAAAATTTAAAAACTTATTAAAAAAAATTCCCTCTAATGATAATAATTTAGATATTTTAAAAACCAAACGCAAGGTACTTATTCACTTAGGTTGCCTTAAAGACGCATATATAGTTACCGAAAAAATTTTAAATAAAACAGATAGTTCACAACTACAAGAGATGCAATGTATTTTTTTAAGAAAAATGAAAAAAGATGCTCATGAAATAAAAGCATGTTATGAAAAAACGGCTCATAGCTATTTAAACGAAATAAATTTAATTCCAAAGGCAGCCATACGATATCAATATGCACTGTGGGGCCATTATGCAGCGATGTTTCATGCGGGACATATAGAATATAAAGATAAACTTCAAGAAATCGTTGATTATCATCATATTGAAGATCATAAACGAACATATCAACAAATGTATGAAAATATACTGAATCCAAATGTTTTTCAAAAACGTTTAGATGCTATTCCCTACAGTCCTGATTGCCCTTAAGTCATATTCGCAATTATTGATAATTAATCATCGTAGTTCAGATCATCCTCATCAACATTGATATAATCTGGTTGAGGGTCTTTATCAAATTGTACAGCACGTATTTTAACCTCACCTAAAATTTTCGCTTTCCCTACCCTATGCATACCATCCATTATTCTCCCATGTGAACATAGTATTATTGGATAAGACAAATCTGCTTCTTGAATTAATATCATATGATCAATGATATCTTGAGTAGTGGGATGAGAATCTGGATACCAGTATGGTTCATTTAATTCTTTTATTTCTGATAGCAAAATTTCTTTTACTTTAAAATTTCTAGTTAATTCTACTAAATTATCTACATCCCAAATATAAGTATCATTTTCAACTTTTCTAAAATGATATTGCTTTCTCATCATATGAAATTCGCTTAAAACACAATAAATTAAAATATATCATATATATATTAAGACCAAACATTATAAAAATTGAGAGACTAAATTTAGGTAATACAGATCAAAATTTTTATTTTATTTAATAACTTTAACAATCATTTTTTCTTAGTGTTATTTCTACGATTGAAGCTTCAACTATATGTTTACTTTAATAAATATTTTAAATAGTAGAATTTATACAAAATCACATAAAGTTTGAATTTTTAACCAACAACTACTTAAAAAGTATATTTTTTCAATTTTTAATTTGCTAAGAATTTTAGAAAGACTTTATCGACCTATTAAAAGGGAGAAAAAAATGGATTTTTTTAATATTTTCATAGGTGACACAACTTGGCCCTTTATTTTGGAAATTTTGGTTCGATGTTTCGTCATGTTTATCATTATTATTAGTTTTTTAAGACTATCAGGTAAACGGGGTATTCGCCAACTTTCCCTTTTTGAACTCGCAATTATTTTATGTTTAGGTTCCGCGGCTGGCGATCCAATGTTTACTAAGGATTTACCTATCGCACATGCTTTTGTCGCATTTATCGTTATTCTTTTTCTCTACCGCCTTGTAACTTGGGCAATGGTAAAACATAAGAAAATTGAAGACCTATTGGAAGGAAGAGCTCTCTGTGTAGTCAAAGATGGACTTTTAGTTTACAAAGATTTCCAGAAACAATCATATTCACATGATGAGTTTTTCTCAGAGATGCGCCAACAAAATGTTGAACATCTAGGCCAAGTGAGAACAGCCTTATTGGAGTCTGACGGTATCCTGAGTTTACTTTACTATGAAGATGAAGAGGTAAAATGGGGACTCCCCCTATTCCCAGATGCTTATTGCAAAGCTGACGTACTTAAAATCAATACTTTTTATTCATGTATGAAATGTGGTGAAACGAAAATTCTAAATACACTCGATCAAGAATGTTCTCGTTGCAAACACCATAGTTGGGCTAAGTCGTTAAAAACCCGTCGTCTAGGATAATAAAAAAGGTGCTATTTTTTATTAAAAATAGCACCTTAAAATGTTAAAAAACTAATTTTAACTTTTTATTTAAAGATTAGTTTAAACCTTTAAACTCAGCTTTACCGCGGTAAGCAGCTTTAGTCAATTCTTCAATACGAAGTAATTGGTTGTACTTAGAAACACGGTCAGAACGGCAAAGTGAACCAGTCTTAATTTGACCAGCTGCTGTACCTACTGCTAAGTCAGCGATAGTTGAATCTTCAGTTTCACCAGAACGGTGAGAAATTACAGTTGTATAACCATTTTCTTTAGCAAGGTAAATTGCATCAAGAGTTTCAGTCAACGTACCAATTTGGTTGTATTTGATTAAGATAGAGTTACCTACTTTCTCATTAATACCACGTTGTAAAATCTTAGGGTTTGTAACGAACAAGTCATCACCTACCAATTGGATTTTGTCACCAAGGATAGATGTCAAGTAAGACCAACCTTCCCAATCTGATTCATCTAAACCATCTTCAATTGAGATAATTGGATATTGGTTTACAAGGCCTGCTAAATAGTCAGAGAACTGATTGCTTGTGAATGCTTTATTGCCTTCACCCGCAAGAACATATTGACCATTTTTGTAGAATTCTGAAGATGCACAGTCAAGCGCCAACATAATATCAGAACCAGCTTTGTAACCAGTTTGACCGATAGCTTCAAGAATAACAGTGATTGCTTCTTCGTTTGAACGCAAGTTTGGTGCAAAACCACCTTCATCACCTACAGCAGTGTTTAAACCTTTTTTGTTTAAAACTGATTTTAGTGAATGGAAGATTTCAGCACCAGCGCGTAATGCTTCAGCAAATGAAGTAAAGCCTACTGGCTCAATCATAAACTCTTGAATATCAACGTTGTTGTCTGCATGTGAACCACCATTGATGATGTTCATCATTGGTACAGGCATAGTCAAAATCGTTTGACCACGTAAGTCAGCGATGTATTGGAAAAGAGGAATTTTCTTTTCATCAGCAGCAGCACGCGCAACAGCTAATGACACAGCCAAAGTTGCATTTGCACCCAATTTTTCTTTGTTTTCAGTACCATCAAGTTCGATCATCGTATTATCGATGTCTTTTTGTTCAAATACTGATTTGCCCACTAAAGCGTCACGGATAATCGTGTTTACGTTGTTAACCGCAGTTTTAACGCCTTTACCTAAGTAACGTGATTTATCACCGTCACGTAGTTCTAAAGCTTCACGAGAACCAGTTGAAGCACCAGATGGTGCACATGCACGACCAACAACCCCAGATTCTAAAATTACGTCTGCTTCGATGGTTGGGTTACCACGAGAGTCCAAAATTTCACGTGCACGGATGTCAACGATTTGGCTCATGAACAATTCCTCTGTTGAATGAATATGAGCTGCGATTAAAGCAGCGTAAATGAGTAAAAACTCAATGGGTGTCTAACTTTTTGAATCCTTTAACCAAAGTATCCAATTCTTTTATTTGTGCCAAGAATGGCTCAAGCTGCGACATACGTAATGCACAAGGTCCATCGCATTTTGCATGTTCTGGGTCTGGATGACCTTCCAAGAACAATCCAGCCAAGCCTGTTGCCATTCCAGCGCGTGCTAAAGTTGTAATTTGAGCACGACGACCACCTGCCGAGTCAGCACGACCACCAGGAGTTTGCAACGCATGTGTTACATCAAAGAAAACAGGAACATTCATTTCTTTCATGATGTCAAAGCCAAGCATATCTACAACAAGGTTGTTATAGCCAAATGCTGAACCGCGCTCACAAAGAATTAGTTTATCGTTTCCTGCTTCTAAACATTTATTCAGGATATGACGCATTTCATGAGGTGCCAAAAACTGAGCTTTCTTAATGTTAATAATAGCCTGTGTTTTTGCCATCGCTTCAACAAGATCAGTTTGGCGACTTAAGAAAGCCGGTAACTGAATAATATCAGCTACTTGTGCAACTGCTTCAGCTTGGTGTGGCTCATGAACATCGGTAATGATAGGAACATTAAAATGTTTTTTAATATCGCCTAACCATTCAATACCTTTTTCAAGTCCAGGACCACGGAACGAATGCAGACTAGAACGATTTGCTTTATCGAAACTCGCTTTAAATACATAAGGAATATCTAAGCGTTTGCAGATATCAACATAAGTTTCTGCAATTTCGAAAGCTAAATCTTTTGATTCAAGTACGTTCATTCCGCCAAATAATACAAATGGCAAATGATTTGCCATTTGTATATCGCCTAAACGTACAACTTCTTGTGGTTTTAATTGTGACATTTAAACTTTCCCAGTTTATTTAAAATCGCATTATTTACTTTTTTGATGCTGTGTTTTCGCAGCATCAATAAAACTAGCAAATAATGGATGTCCATCACGTGGTGAACTTGTAAATTCCGGGTGGAATTGTACAGCAATAAACCAAGGATGTTCAGGAATTTCTACAGTTTCAACCAAATGTTGAGCCGAAGAGTAACCAGAAATCTTCATACCAGCTTGTTCAATCGCTTCAATGAAACGGTTATTCATTTCATAACGGTGACGATGACGCTCAGTAATTTCTGCTTTACCATAGACTTCACGTGTTTTAGTGCCTTCAACCAATTCAGATTTTTGTGCACCCAAACGCATAGTTCCGCCTAAATCAGACTCTACACTGCGTTGTTGTAACTCGCCACGCTCATCTAACCATTCAGTAATTAAACCAATCAATGGATACTTGGTAGAACGGTTAAACTCTGTAGAAGATGCTTCTGGCATTGCAGCAACATGGCGTGCATATTCGATTACAGCCAATTGCATGCCTAAACAAATACCTAAGAATGGAACTTTGTTTTCACGTGCATATTGAATAGCTTTCATTTTGCCTTCAGTACCACGTTCACCAAAGCCACCTGGGACTAAGATTGCGTCAGCAGTTTGCAAAATAGAAACGTCTTGGCTTTCAAGCTCTTCAGCATTGACATAATCAATCTGTACTTTCACACGGTTTTTGATGCCTGCATGCAATAATGCTTCATTAACAGATTTATAAGCATCTGGTAATTCAACATATTTACCAACCATAGCTACACGTAAAGTGTATTCAGGATTGAGTAATGCTTCGACTACATTGTCCCAATCTTCTAGGTTTGCTTCTGGAAGATCATTAAATCCAAAACGCTCACAGATCAAGTCATCAACGTTTTGTTCATAGAACGTACGTGGAATTTGATAAATCGTTTTCGCATCTTTACATACCACAACGGCACGCGCTTCCACGTTAGTGAACAATGCAATTTTGCGTTTAGTATCAACATCTACATCATATTCAGTACGGCAGATTAAGATATCTGGCTGAATACCAATTGAAAGTAATTCTTTTACAGAATGCTGAGTTGGTTTCGTCTTAAGCTCTGCTGCCGATTTAATATATGGCAACAAAGTTAAATGCATAAGCATGGTACGTTTATGACCAAGCTCAACCATTAACTGACGAACTGATTCCATAAATGGAAGTGATTCGATATCACCTACCGTACCACCAATCTCAACGATTGCAACGTCGTAACCTTCACCAGCACGAAGTACGCGTTCTTTAATATTGTCAGTAATATGTGGAATAACTTGAACCGTACCGCCTAAGTAGTCACCACGACGTTCTTTATTTAGAACATCTTGATAAACACGGCCACTAGTAAAGTTATTCAGTTTGGTCATTTTCGCACGACGTAAGAAACGTTCGTAATAACCCAAGTCTAGATCAGTTTCGGCACCATCCTCTGTGACAAAAACTTCACCATGTTGGAAAGGACTCATTGTCCCCGGATCGACATTAATGTAAGGATCCATTTTAACCATTGTGACTTTTAAGCCACGGGCTTCCAAAAGTGCAGCAACTGAAGCAGCAGAAATACCTTTACCTAGCGATGAAACCACACCACCAGTAACAAAAATAAAATGGGTCATTAAGTTTCTCGTACAATCAAGCCGAAATCGGCCTACAATGTTGGGCAATTTTACTGTACTCTGCCCCTATAAAGCAAAGTCAAACCGCACCAATTCAAAGATCATTAAACAACTGGCTATTCTATCAGCATTTTTAATAAAAAATTAGGTCAATCTCACATGATTTTTTCATTCTCTTTTGCTGTTATAATGCGGGCTCCTCAATTAAATGTTGTTTAGGACAATGGCAAATAAAAAACTTTTAATCTGTGCTGCTATTGCGGCTGGACTATTGTTAACCGCATGCGTCAAAAAAGAAACACCAGAAGAAGAGCAAGAAAAGGTTGAAACAGCTGTTTCGGAACCTAAACCTGCTGAACCTGCAAAATTTGAGTCTTTAGAAAGTGTTAAAACTGAAGAAGCTCAAACTCAGGAGCCAACGCAAGTCGAAGTTCACCACGAAGAAACAGCGAATACTACAACTGAAATTCGCCGTGAAACTCGTCCTGCCCATTCTGAGCAAAATTCACAAACAACTGTTTCTGAACAACCTAAAGCAGAGCCGAAGCCTAAGCCAGAACCTAAACCTGAGCCAAAAGCAGAACCTAAGCCTGAGAAAGCTCAGTCTAAACCTGCTAAGCCAGCAGAACCATCTCAAACTGAAGATGATGCTGTTGCCGCTGCAATTGCTGCTGCTACACCAGCGCTTAAAAACTAAGTTCTCGTATGAATATGCCCAAATTAAACACTTGATTTGGGCTTTTTAATTATTATTAAAATTATCAATTCACTCATCAGTTTTACTTTTTCATTCCAATTTGTCTTTAAAGTTTTCCTAGATATCAATTTAGGACAACCTACCCCTTTCACTTGAAAAAGCATTGACGTTCCCTATTCTGAGATGTAATTTTTAATCAAGTTCCTTTTTGGAACTTTAATTAAAAGAAGATTGGAGCTTAAAATGAATACCGTATCAAATCGCGTGCCTGCCTCATTTCCAGTCCGTCGTATGGACTATAATTTTGAAAATGTACCTCGCTATTGGTGTAATAACGAACCCACTTTTACACATTATTTTACGGGTTTATCTACATTGTTCCCCGAAGGTGAATCATATTTTGTTCGTTCAGTTCGAGCATTACGTGCAAAAGCAAAGTCAAATGAACTTCTAGATCGTGAAATTAGTGCTTTTATTGGTCAAGAAGCAATGCATTCTAAAGAACATCATGCTTTTCATGTGAGTGCACAACAACATGGTTTAGATCCAGAATCTTTAGAAAAAGTAACGGGTATTGTTTTAAAGAGTATTGAAAAAGTTTTTAGTAAAAAATGGAACCTACTTGTAACGGTAGGCCTTGAACACTACACCGCTGTACTTGTAGTAAGCATGATGCAGTCTGTTAATGAACTGATGACAGACACAACTATTCGTAACTTATGGTTATGGCATAGTATTGAAGAAACTGAGCATAAAGCTGTGGCCTTTGATCTTTATGAACACTTGTATGGAAGTGGGCTAAGCGCATATCTGCCACGTATCACCGTCTTCACTTTAAGTTTATTTTTAATTACTGGCTTCTCAACAATCTATCAATTCGTTCTTATGAACCGAGATCGCCAACTACTTAATTTTAAATCTTGGCGTAAGTTCTTTAGTTTTGCTAATAAGCAATACAGAACATTGATTCCTAAATTTTTTGACTATTATCGATTTGATTTTCACCCTAACCAAACAGATGAAAAAGACCTCGTTGCTAGTACCAAAATCAAAATTGAACTGAAAGATCCGAAATTGCTTTTATCCTGATCCAATAAAACCATAAAGCCCATCTATTGAATGGGCTTTATTTAATCAATTACGGCAATACCATCACTTTTTATGATCAACCATAAAATAATTCGATATTAATTTGGCTGCCCATGAAGTACTTTTCCAACCTTCGTAAAAACCACAATGACTTCCCTTTTTAGTGGTTACCACTGCAATGTTACTCATTTGCTGAATAGTTTCTTTATAAGGCTCTAAATTTTTAATAGAGCATACTGGATCATCTTCAGCATTAAGAATCATTAATGGAATTTTGACATTTTCAAATACATAAATTGGATTAATTGCCTGACAATAACTTTGATAGTCCTGAAAGCCTGCCATTTCAAAGTATTCTTTTTCAAACTCTTCGAGACTAGTCGTTGCAAGAACTTTTTCTAAAGAAGCAATCTGATTCCAAGTACTTTGATAAGGATGAATAAAATATTTAAATAACTTTTTGGTCATCATTTTGCTATAAAACGGGTGAACATTTTTAAAGCCAATCTCAGTGTTGTAGCCTGGACACATTGCAAAAGCCGCTTTAAATGGTGTGTCAGAGCCTTGCTCACCCAAATAACGAACTAACAATCCTGTGCCAGCAGAAGAACCAACTGCATACAAATCCGATTCAGGAAACAAACTTTGAATATGCGTAAGCTGCTCTTTAAGATCACTTGTTGATCCGAAAAGAGAAATCTGTGGTACAGGCATAGGTAAACCCGCATGCCCACGGCGTAAGCATAGTGCTATTCTCCATCCAGTATATTGATGAATATCTCTCACCAATTCACGCATACTTTCAGGCGTTCCTGTAATGGTGTGCATGATAACCACCGTGGGAGTATCTTTCGGAAGATTATAGCCATACCATGCAATTGCAGTTACGCCCCCATCTTTCATACTGAGTTGCTCAATACGGTCATATTCAAGCTTGATGGTTTTTTTTCTAATAATATCGAAATATAAAAGATGGACATGATTGTTAGTTAACCATGGTGTAGGACGATATTTCTGCTTAAGTTGGGGCAACTTATCCAAAACATCTTTAATTTTCCCTTGTGGGTCATAATAGATTTTTGGCTGTTCAGCACCGAGTACTGAGTCAAACAATTCTGAACCAAAAGCTTTAATTTTATTTAAAGTAGATATGCCCATATCCAATCACGACCTCTGATTATGAGTTAAATGATTGCCGCACTAATGCTGCAACCTGCTGTCCCCAAATTGCATAAATTTCTTTGCTTGGATGAAAGCCATCACTTGCCATAGGCAGATTCAAAGCTTGAAAACTTTCAATATCATATTGAATGAATCTAAATTGGTTTTGTGCTTCTACCCAGTTATATAACACTTGATTCATTTGTTCCGCGTATTTTCCAAACAACCAAGCCAATGGATTGGGTAAAGCTGGAAAATGTTGCATGGGCGGAACGCCTGAAACAATAATGAGTTTAGGCTGAAAACGTGCTTGTATATATTCAAATAATTGCTTTTGTTGTTTTATCCATGAATTTGCTGACGTTAGTTTTGTCACATCATTAACACCAATAGATGTAACAACAACATCATAATTTTGCGGCTCTAAATACTGTAAAGCTTGAAAAACCTGCTTAGTAGTATGACCTGTTTTTGCATGAAGTTTCCAATTTATCAAATATTGATCTTGTAACTCAGAAATAATTGCGCCTGATAAAGCGTCTTGTTGTGTTTCAACGCCAACTCCCGCTGCGGCAGAGTCTCCTAAAATAAGCAGAGACAATGGTCTGCCCTTGCCAACCATGCCTTCTCTTTCACCACTGGCTTCTAGCAAGCGTGGTGTATTCTTACGAACCTTTGTTCCCTGCACAAAAAGTACAGGCAACAATGCTAAAGTTGAAAGTTTTAACCACATTCTATTAGTCTCTATCTCACTTAGGCTATTTACTAAAATTATTGTGGTTGAAACTTGGCAATTCTTATACCCATTTGTTCAGCCAGCGCAGCTAAGCCACTCATTGGACGAATCATTACTTCAAAATCAACAATTTTTCCTTGTTCATTAAAACGAATCATATCAATACCTTTTAATGATTTACCACTGACATTAGCGCTGAACTCAAGCACTACATTCTCGCCATCTTCTGTATAAAACTCACGATGATATGTAAAGTTTTCGAACACTTGGATGACATTGGTAAGAATGAAGAAAACGACCTGCTTTCCTTCGTAAGGTTTATAGGCAACCGGTGAACGAAAAACCACGTCATCTGCCAGTAAATCATTTAGATCAGACAAGTTACCTGCCTGAATCATGTGATGCCATTTTTCTAAAGACTGTTTTGTAGTTTCAAGTGTCATTGTTATTTTATCCCGTAATTTAACCAATGAAGTTAGGGGCATTTCCATATAAAGAAATGCACCATAAAATTTATAGAACCGCTGCTAGTTCAGCACCTTGACGTATTGCTCGTTTTGCATCTAGCTCTCCCGCTTCTTTGGCACCACCAATTAAATGAACATTTTTACCTTCTGTTTTTAATTGGTCATACATTGCAGTGAAAGATTCTTGACCCGCACAAATCACAACATGATCAACTTCAAGTACACTCGGTTGCCCATCTATAGTGATATGTAAGCCCTGATCATCTACTTTGTTGTATTGAACGCCTGCAAGCATTTTAACTTGGCGATTTTTAAGGCCTGCACGATGAATCCATCCTGTAGTTTTACCTAAACCTGCACCGACAACAGCAGTCTTACGTTGCAGTAAATAGATTTCTCGTTCAGAAGTCTCAACTTTTGGCTGTTTTAAACCACCTACATGCTCATATTGAGTGTCAATTCCCCATTCTTCATAAAACTTTTCTGGGTTTAAACTGCCACTTTCACCTTCGTGAGTGAGATATTCAGCCGTATCAAAACCAATACCACCTGCCCCAATAATGGCTACACGTTGTCCCACTGGCACACGTTCTTTTAAAACTTGTAAATAGCTGAGAACTTTAGGATGATCAATACCTTCAAATTGTAATTGACGAGGCGTTACACCAGTTGCAACCACAATTTCATCAAAATTTGCTTGGCTCAACTCTTCATAAGTTGCCTTATGATTCAAAATTAATTCAATGTTTGGTCGTAACTCAATTTGGCGAGCAAAGTAGCGTAAGGTTTCATAAAACTCTTCTTTTCCAGGAACAGTCTTTGCAATATTAAATTGGCCACCAATTTGATGACTAGCCTCAAAAATTTTAACTTGATGTCCACGGTCAGCTGCATATACAGCAAAACTTAAGCCCGCAGGCCCTGCACCAATAACAGCAATATTCTTTTGAACTTGTGCATCTTTAAAAATAAGTTCAGTTTCATAACATGCACGCGGGTTCACTAAACAAGTTGCAATTTTCATTGAGAAAATGTGATCTAAACATGCTTGGTTACAGCCAATACATGTATTAATTTCATCACTACGGCCTTCACTTGCTTTTAAAACAAACTCAGCATCCGCTAGCATTGGGCGTGCCATAGATACCATATCGGCATGACCTGATGCCAATACATGTTCAGCCATTTCTGGAGTATTAATTCGGTTAGAAGTAACTAAAGGGATAGAGACTTCACCTTTAAGTTTTTCAGTAACCCACGTAAATGCAGCACGAGGAACTTTTGTCGCAATTGTTGGGATACGAGCCTCATGCCAGCCAATCCCTGTATTAATAATAGTTGCACCTGCTTTTTCAATTTCTTTTGCAAGCTGAATCACTTCTTCAATGCTTGAACCACCTTCAACTAAATCAAGCATCGATAGACGATAAATAATGATAAAGTTTTCACCCACTAAAGCACGTGTACGTTTTACGATTTCAATAGGAAAACGAATACGGTTTTCATAGCTACCGCCCCATTCGTCATCACGATGATTCGTACGCGCAGCAATGAACTCATTAATTAAATAACCTTCAGAACCCATGATTTCCACGCCATCATAACCCGCATACTGAGCAAGTTTGGCGCAGTTTGCAAAGTCATCAATGGTCTGCTGCACTTCGGCAGAACTTAAAGCTTTTGGCTTAATTGGGTTAATCGGTGCTTGAATTGCTGAAGGAGCAACGTTATTTGGCTGATAAGAATAACGTCCAGTATGTAAAATCTGCATAGCAATTTTACCCCCAGCTTCATGAACAGCTTGGGTAATCACTTTATGTTTTTCAGCTTCTTCAACTGTATCTAACTTCGTACCATGGCTAAATACAACACCATCATCATTCGGAGAAACACCGCCAGTTACAATTAAACCCACATCACCTTTTGCACGCTCAGCATAAAACGCAGCCATGCGTTCATATCCTTGTGGTGCTTCTTCTAAACCAATATGCATAGACCCCATAAGCACACGGTTTTTTAAAGTAGTAAAGCCTAAATCAAGTGGCTTCAATAAATGCGGATAAGCTGACATATTTTCTCCTTTGGCTAGCAATAAGCTTGCTAATGCAACTTGTTGCATTAATTTATAATCAAATTTTGACTTTTATGCAACATGTTGCATAATCTCATTAGTCACACTTTACTTTTGCTTACAAACCGGATTGCCATGTCACTTCCTCATGTTTTATTAACCAGTTTGCTTGAACGACCAAGTACAGGGTTCGAACTTGCCCGCCGGTTTGATCGTTCAATTGGTTTTTTCTGGAATGCTACCCATCAGCAAATTTATCGTGAACTCAACCACATGCTAAAAAAAGGTTGGGTTTCAACGTTAGAAAATGAAATGGAAAATAGTCGAAAAAAAACCTATCAAGTTGAACAATTGGGGCGTATTGAACTAGCTTCATGGATGACACAACAAAGTGAACCCGCGCAGCTTCGTGATGATTTAATGGTTAGATTGCGTGCTGAAGCACAATTGAGCAATAATCAGATATTACCTGAGCTGTTAAGACATCTTGGTTTACATCAAGAGAAACTGAAACTTTATCAAAGTATTTATGATAAGGATTTTAAAGATAACGATGATCTAGATAACCGTGTGTTATACATTCACAAAATGATCTTAGAACTTGGGATTACGATGGAAAGTGAATGGATCAAATGGTTGGAACAAGTCATCCCTCAATTAAAACGCTTTGCTCAAGCTAGCGTAGTTGGAGAATAGTCATGCCATATTACACCATGCCCGATCGGGAAAATTTATTTGTTCGTCGTGTTGGTCGTGGTGAACCAGTTTTGGTTTTATCTGGTCTTGGCATGCAAAGCTGGCAATGGCTTCCTTTTATTTATGCAAACCGTAAAGATTATGAGTTTATCATTCCAGATTGGCGTGGTTTTGGGGGGTCAAAGAACTGTGCAATCCCTGAACAAGATGCAATTTCTAGCCACTGGCAAGATGTCGCCCATTTAATAGAACAATTAAAACTCGATAACTTTATCTTGATGGGTTATTCAATGGGTGCTACAACGGCCATGCATGGCATGAAGCATGCTCATCTGGCGCAGCAATTAAAAGCCTATTTACATATCGATCAAACACCAAAAATATCTGTGGATTCAACATGGGAATATGGTCTATTCGGCCCTCTACATCCCCAGTTCAAACAATTATTAAATGATATCTATCAATTATTATCAAAGCACAAAAATGCCAAATATCTTTATGAATTAGCGCTTCCAGATCGACAAGAACTGGTTCGTCTTTGGGTAGATTTTATTGAGTTACAAAGCAGCAATCCCTTTAGCCCTTTAGTTTTTAAAACAGCGCTCAAACAGCCTTTTCTACAAAAATATTTATTACCAATTCAGCGTCTCGATTATTTATTTTGGTATGTTGAAAATTATCTTTATCACAATGAAGATTATCGTGAAGCCATTCAACAGTTACAATGCCCAACCACCTTCTTTATTGGTCGCAACTCGACGCTTTATCCAGAAACAGGACAGACACTTATTGCCCATAGTGTTGAACACGCAAAAGCAATATATTTTGAGCGCTCAGGCCATACACCTTTATTAACCGAGCCGAAAAAATTTGGGCATGAAATCACTACATTCTTATCAGAACTAAAACATGCTTCTTAAAAAAATAAAGGGATCTATTCGTAGATCCCTTTTTAGTCGAAAAATGATTAAGCAGAATGAGCTAACTCTTTCACTTTTAGTTGCTCAGAAACACTTAACAAAAGTTGCTCAGTTTTTTCCCAACCTAAACAACCATCAGTTACTGACTGCCCATAAGTCATATCACAAGAAATCTTTTGGCTACCATCAACCAAATGACTTTCAATCATGACACCCTTTACCTGGGTTTTTAAACGTTCAGCAACGATTTGCTGTAAAACTTCTGGCTGACGCAACGGATCTTTAGTACTGTTACCATGACTACAGTCAATAACTAATGCCGGAAGATTTTGTTTGTGTTTTTCTCGTATTGCCTGAATTGAAGCTAAATCATAATTTGGTCCATGATTTGCTCCACGCAAAATCAAGTGTGGTAATGGATTACCAGCGCTCTGAATCACTGAAGGCAAACCTTGTTGATTCATTCCTAAAAATTGATGTTCATTTTGTGCTGACTGAATTGCATCTAATGCAATCTGAATTGAACCATCTGTACCATTCTTGAAACCAATGCTGTATGGCATGTGGCTTGAGATTTCACGGTGAATCTGAGATTCACTTGTACGAGCCCCAATTGCGCCCCAAGCCAATAAATCATCAAAATAACCAGTTGCCATTGGACTTAAAATTTCACTCGCAATTGGTAAACCCTTTTCAATAATTTGCAGGTAAAGTTCACGAGACTTTTCTAAACCAAGTTGTAAATTTGATGAGCCATCTAAATTTGGATCGTACATGAAACCTTTCCAACCCACAGTTGTACGAGGTTTTTCAATGTATGCACGCATCACAATAAAAATCTGATTTTTTACTTTTTCTTGTAATTTTTGCAATCTTTCAGCGTATTCAAGTACTGCAACCGGATCATGAATTGAACAAGGCCCTGTAATTACCATTAACCGAGGATCGTTGCCGTTAAGAATATTTTGAATAGTTTGGCGATGTTCGGCAATTTGACGCACGAAAGAGTGTGCAAGCGGATATTTTGCTTTTAACTGGACAGGTAAACTAACTGGTGTTTCTTTTGTATTGCTTTGTGTCAATAAAGTATTTAGGGCATTCATTGGTTTTTCCTTGGGACTGCAATCTATTCAGTCCGATCATTTATTTGAGCGTTTTGGATCTATTCGTTGGTAAAGGTAAGCAAAAGTAAAACCAATAAAAGTTGCTAAAGTACGAATAAGTCATGTTGTTCATTTTAAGTTCCTCGATTCAAAAAAGATAAAGCATAAAAAAACCTGATCGGGGTTGCCGATCAGGTATTAACTGTGATGGGCAACTTTCTCATGCCCGAATACGCTCAGGCAACTATCTAAATTGCCAAAAGTAATAGTAAGCGTTAGTGTTCACAGATAGATTTAACATCTTTATCTCAAATATTAAAAAATGTTCCTTAAACCTAAAATACGCATTGTTGAGAGCTTTGACAAGTCTTTTTTAGAAAAAACTTCTTATTTTCACGCTTAAGATTTGATTCACTCATTGTATTAACGAATCAGCCCTTGAGGTTGTAAAATAATTAAGCCAGCTCCACAAAGCACGATTAGACCACCCAATATATCCCATCTTGTTAATCCAACCTGATCCACAAAACGCAACCACATGAGAGCAGTAAAAATATAAATACCGCCATATGCAGCATAAATGCGCCCAGAAGCCGCTGGATGTAAAGTCAGTAGCCATACAAAGATAGCCAGACTTAAAGCTGTAGGTAGCCACAGCCAAGCAGACTTGCCTTCTCTTAAAATCAGATAAGGGAAATAACAACCAAGAATTTCAGCAATTGCTGTGATAATAAATAACCCGAATACACTGAGTATTCGGGTTATAGCAAGACTATCAATTAACATAAGTTACGCTGGTTCTGCCGTATGATGATCTTCAAAAACTTCAAGTTTTAAGCCGACAGCTTTGCCATCTTCATTTTTCACTGATACAGCCACATTACCACCATGATCTGCAAGTTCGCCAAACAGAATCATTTCAGCTAGTGGTTTCTTCAAGTGTTCTTGAATGAGGCGTTGCATTGGACGTGCACCCATCAAGCGGTCATAACCATTTGTTGCCAACCAATCACGAGCACTTTGATCCACATCAAGTACAACTTGTTTGTCATCTAGTTGTGCTTGTAATTCTGTTAAGAATTTATCAACCACAGACTCAATCACAGTTGTTGGTAATGACTTGAATTGAATAACACTATCTAGACGGTTACGGAACTCTGGTGAGAAAGCACGTTTCATTGCTTCTTGGTTATCAGAACTATGATCTTGTTCAGTAAAACCAATACTCGCACGAGAAATACTTTCTGCGCCAATATTCGTAGTCAGGACAATAATAACGTTTCTAAAGTCTGACTTACGTCCGTTGTTATCCGTTAAAGCACCATGATCCATGATTTGTAGCAACAGATTAAACACATCTGGATGTGCTTTCTCAATTTCATCTAGCAATAAAACACAGTGTGGGTTCTTATGAATCGCATCAGTAAGCAACCCACCTTGGTCATAACCCACATAACCAGGAGGTGCACCAATTAAGCGTGAAACTGCATGACGTTCCATATATTCAGACATATCGAAACGCACAAGCTCAACACCTAACAGCTTCGCAAGTTGCTTAGTCACTTCGGTTTTACCCACACCTGTTGGGCCAGCAAAAACGAAACTACCTACTGGCTTATCTGGTGATTTCAACCCAGCACGAGACAACTTGATTGCTGAGCCTAAAGCGGTAATCGCTTCGTCTTGACCAAACACAACGCGTTTTAAATCACGCTCAAGATTTTCAAGTACTGACTTATCATCTTTAGAAACAGTTTTAGGCGGAATACGAGCAATCTTAGAAACGATGTCTTCGATATTCTCTACGGTAATCAAACTATCATCGCTTTCAGCTTTCAAACGACGCTGAGCACCAGCTTCGTCAATCACATCAATTGCCTTATCTGGCAAGAAACGATCATTAATGAATTTAGCAGAAAGCTCTACAGCTGATACCAATGCCTTATCGTCATATTGTACGTGGTGGAAATCTTCAAATTTAGATTTCAAGCCACGCAAAATATCAATTGTTTCAGCAATACTTGGCTCATTGACGTCAATTTTCTGGAAACGACGTGATAACGCATGATCTTTTTCAAAAACCTGACGATATTCTTGGAACGTCGTTGAACCGATACAACGTAAAGTACCATTAGCCAAAGCCGGTTTGATCAAATTCGAAGCATCCATTGTGCTGCCCATACTTGAGCCTGCGCCAATGATCATATGAATTTCATCAATGAATAAAATCGCATTTGGATTTTTCTTCAAAGCATTAAGCAACTGTTTTAAACGTTTTTCAAAGTCACCGCGATATTTGGTCCCAGCAACTAATGCACCAATATCTAAGCTATAGACTTCAGCCTGACTTAAAGGTTTAGGCGCCTTACCATTCACAATTAACCATGCTAAACCTTCAGCAATCGAGGTTTTACCAACGCCCGGATCACCGACAAGCAATGGGTTATTTTTGCGACGGCGGCACAGAATTTGTGCTGTACGCTCAATTTCTTTTTCACGACCAATAAGTGGATCAGTTTTGCCTTTTTGCGCTTCAACATTTAAGTTCAGCGTATAAAGCTCTAATGGTCCTGCATTGCCCGCGCTAGTTTCACCCTCAATATCTTCAACTTCTTCTTCAACTTGCACTTCATCTTTACGTGTCCCATGAGACAAGTATTGAGTCAATGTCAATCGATTGATTTGATGACGTTTAAGCAAATACACAGCAAAAGAATCACGCTCTGAATACATTGCGACCAAAACATCTGCGCCTTCAACAGTACGATCGCCGCCACTTGATTGCACGTGGAAAATAGCACGTTGCAAAATGCGGTCGAAACTTTCTGTTGGATGAGGCGCTTGCTCGCTATTTTCGCCAAGCTTAGGAGTATGTTGTTCTACATATTCTTCTAATTCTTTACGTAAAGAAACTATATCAGCCCCACATGCTTTTAAAGCATTCACGGCCGAATCGTTGTCGAGTAGTGCTAATAATAAATGTTCAACTGTAAGAAACTCATGTCTCTTTTGACGAGCCATGCTAACAGCCAAACGTAATGATACTTCTAATTGACGACTGAGCATGTAACCCCCTTATGCTTTAGGCTCAATCTGGCAAAGTAATGGATGACCTTGCGATCGAGCGTAATTATTAACAAGGTTTGCTTTGGTCTCCGCGATGTCTCTTGGATATACCCCAGCAATACCTTTACCTTCATAGTGTACTGTTAGCATTACTTGAGTTGCTTGGTCAAGATTCATTGCAAAGTATTGTTGTAAAATTTCAATTACAAAGTCCATTGGCGTGTAATCGTCATTCATTAATACGACTGCATACAATGGTGGACGCTTGAGTTCAGGAGGTGCTGTTTGTACAACAACCTCTCCGTCATGATCTTCGTTTTGCGAATCACTTAAGCGTGGATGGAAGTGCCAATCGACATAACCAGACTGCTGAAAAGAAGCCTTAATATCTTTTAAGTTTGTTTGACGCTTATTTGTTCGCATAGGATGTTACTATTGTGAATTTGCTTCAGCTTGAGGAATTTCTGCCACGAAAGCAGAAGATGTTTCGACAGGTTTACCGCGCTGCCAACTAAAACGTTTAATAACTGGTGTATCAGAGCCGCCTGTTAAACGTACCTCAATAAATTGAGGTGTAAAACCTTTGGGCATCGTCCAACGACCTGTTAAGCGCTCGAAGTCAGTAAAGTTAAAGCTTTTAGCTTCAAGTGGTACAACTAAAACTTCTGTATCTTTAATGAGTCTTATCTCAATTGATCCTGAAGCACGGCGCTTACTTGGGCTTACCTGTACTAGATCCAACTGATATTCATAAGCATTTTCAGGCAAAGGTTTGATTGCCAAATTTTGAATGGTCAAACTTAAACCACCACGCTGCCTCAAGATATCTCGGTAGATATTACTCATACCTTCTTGCTGCGTTTTATCAGCGTTGGCCTGATTAAGAGCTTCAAACAGATCATTTGCATTTGTTACAGCAACATCACGCTCTTGTACCGCAGCGTTCAGGCTTTTATTAACCGCATCTAAAGCTGTTTTCTGCTTTTGCACCACTTCAACCAATTGCTCTGCATCTGCATCGTAACCTACAACAGTTAAACCTTGACGGTGTCCAATTGTATAGCCGAGCGCAAGACAACCACTCATTAAAATAGCCGCACCAATAAACAAAGGTTTATTAGTATTTAAAAAATTTTTCTTTTGCAACGAACTTTCTGCTGAAGTCGTCTGTCCAGAGTTTTGCATCGTCATCTCAGTGTTTAAGATCAGAGTCAAGACACACATTTAAATCGAAATTTAAATGTGTGTGAAGCAAAAAAGAGTTTTTTATGGTAATAAACCAATCCCTTGTAAGCCTTCATCTTCATCAAAGCCGAACATAAGGTTCATATTTTGTACAGCTTGACCAGATGCACCCTTCACAAGGTTATCTTGTACCGCAAGAATAATAAGTTTATTCGGCTGCGGCTTATATAAAGCAATACGAAGCTCATTCGCACCGCGCACACTACGTGTTTCAGGCGAACTGTTAGCAGGCATCACATCAACAAATTTTTCATTTGCGTAAAATTGCTCATACAATGCCTGAATATCAGTTTGTTTTCCAGTTTCTGTCAAATCGACATAAATTGTGCTGAGCATACCGCGAATCATTGGAACTAAATGAGGAACAAATAAGAGCCCTTCGAAGCCACCTTTTTGTCCAGAAATATTTTCTAATGCTTCAACAATTTCAGGATGGTGACGGTGACCCGCAACGCCATAAGCCTTGAAGTTATCAGCATTTTCACTATAGATCATGCCTAAGCTTGCTTTACGGCCAGCTCCTGAAACACCTGACTTCGCATCAATAATAATATTTTTTGTTTCAATCAATGCTTGCGCTGATTTCAAAAGTGGTGCCAAACCTAATTGAACGGTAGTGGGGTAGCAACCAGGGTTACCAATAACTTGTGCCTGTTTAATTTTTTCGCGGTTTAATTCAGCCAAACCATATACTGAGTTTTCTAAAACGTCTGGGCAAGCATGCTCCATGCCATACCATTTTTCAAACTGCTCAAGATTTTGCAAACGAAAATCAGCTGCCAAATCAATAACTTTAGTACCAGCCGCAATCAATTCTTTTGCATGCTGCATCGCAACACCATGAGGTGTAGCAAAAAATACAACATCACATTTTTTTAAATCATCAATATTTAAATCAGAAAATTGAAGATCAGTATGTCCACGTAAATTAGGGAACATATCTGCAACTGGTTTGCCCGCTTCTGTACGTGAAGTAAGAACTCGAACCTGCGCTTTAGGATGTCGTAATAAAATACGTAATAGTTCAACGCCTGTATAACCCGTTCCACCAACAATTCCGACAGAAATCACGTGCATTACCTCAATTTTTGAATCTATACTTGTGCTGTAGTATGACAGGATGTCCAAGCTTACAAAACCATTTCATGCTTGGTAATTTTAATTTTTTTAATTTTAGCGACAATTAGATAGCACTTATTCAACTGTCAGAACTAAACAAATATCAGCAAATAAATATCAGATTTAATTTTGGAGAGCTAGGATGCTTCATCAATCAAAAGAAACAAAATTACGCACTTACCTTGGTTTAAGCACATTAATTTTAAGTGCTGCACTTGTAGGTTGCGGAGGTGGAGGCAGTAGTAGCGGTAGTTCACCAAGCACTCCAACACCTGTTGATCCTACTCCAGAGGCAACAACGGATGTTACAGTTAAATCTCCTGTAGAAATACGCAATATCCAACTCAAAGTATATGACAATACCACCAACTCTGTTTTAGTAGATACTTCAATTGCAAGTTTAAACAGCTTTAATGTCAAAATTCCTACTGCTAAATTAAGTCGTTTATATCGTGTAGAAATTACGACTCAAAATTCATCTCAAGTATTTGATCCGATTACTTCAACATACCAAAATTTCTCTGGCGTTTATCATGCGTTTATTACACCAAACAGTGTAAGTGGCAGAACCCTATTCATCAGCCCAAGCAGTGAAGCAGTCTACCAACGGGCTGTGATACGCTCGGGACAACTCCCTCAAGAAACGATTGACCCAACCCGCATTGAGCAATTGCATGTAGATTTAGCTTCTCAAGATGTTTATAGATCGCTTCTTAATGCATTCAAAGATGCCGATATTCCAAGTTTAAGTCCAGCCAATCCTCTTACAGTTTTAAATTTATTGCAGTATTCAACTAAAAAACCTAGTACATATGTGGATAGCTATCTTAGCTTTGGCTACTTACAATATTGGTCAACTTTTCATGCTGGAACAACCACATACCAAGAGCTCATTAAAAGTTTGGCAACCGATTTAAAAGATGGCTTTTTAGATGGGAAAAAACTTCAAGGTGATCAAACAACATTCACCCCTATTTTCACAGCTGCTCCAGATAATATTGATCCAGTTAAAAATACACTGTTAGATATCGCAGCTAATCAAAAAGCTACACGCGATAATTTTGCAACAAATTTAAAAGTCGCTACCTTTAAATTAGCAGATGCCCAAAGCCAATCCACTCTAGATCAAACAGGTTATGACCTTCTGCAAAAGAAACAATATTCAGGCGTCGTACCTATCGGAAATACGACTGACTTTTTCCGCATCGATGGTGCTGGTGATTATCGTCGTGCTGTAGGTTTTAGCGGCATTACAGCCACCTGCAACGGTTCTGCATATCCTTGCAAACAAGGTTTGACAAGCATTAATCTTTCCGACCCAAAACTACCTGCTACAGATTATTTAGTGGGTCATTACAAAGACACCACAACAGGTTGCCAGCTTAATTTCCGTGCGAATGGTCAAATCGACCTTATTAAAGGATCACAGACTTATCGCTCTGCGTTAAGTGCGGATAGTACAGATAATTTATTGCAAATAGATGCTGCAAGCTCTAGTTATTTACTCAACTCAAGTTCCGCCGAACCAAATAACTCAACGCAGCAATACAACTTTATACAATTATCAATTAAAGCAAATAAAATCGTGAGTGCTAAAGCAGGTTTAGACAGCCGAAAAGCACCCGATAACTTACAAACACCACAACTAGAATGTAGTTTTAGTTAATTTGAGACATACCACCATGCAGGCAACGGATTTGATTTAAGTTGTCTGCGGTGTTTTTGAAAATATGGATCGTATTTTTCAACTTCCGCCCAAAAAGCTGGGCTATGGTCAAAATGTTTAGTATGAGCTAATTCATGAATAGCCACATAACGAGCAATCTCGTGTGACATCAACACTAATCCTGCATGTAGCATAATATTATGCTGACTGCTACAACTTCCCCAACGAGTTTTCGGACGGCGAATTGTACATTCCCGATAAGCCAAATGCGTGTGTTCACTTAACTCTTTTAAAAGCTCGGGTAACTCTTGTTTTGCAAACGCAATCACTGCACTTTGTAATGCCAAATATGGCTGCGTGTCTTTAAGAAATAAACAACTACTTTCCCAATCGAATTGAAAAACTCGATGCTGCTTTTGAACAATGACCTGAAACGGTTGGTCTTTATTAAAAAAATAAATCTCAGAAGGAATTTCAATCGATGCCGATTGAACATTTTGTTGCTTATTCCACGTCTCAGTCAACCATTGTTCAGATTGAGCCAAAAACTGCTGAATTTGTTTCTTACTACAAAACAAAGGAACCGTGAGACGGATTGAAGCAGGCTCAACACGTAAGCGCAATTTTCTTGCTCTTACGTGTCGAACGATTTTAATTTCTGGCATTTCCACAGACATTACTGTGCAGTACGCTCTTCAATACCATTATTTGTTGCAACAATTGCAATCGTTGCTGGGTTTAAAGCAAAAATACCATTAGTCACAACACCTGGAATATTGTTAATGGTTTTTTCTAAATCAAGTGCATTTAAAATATTAAGATTAAATACATCTAAAATTACATTACCATTATCTGTTACTACACCTTCACGATAAACTGGGTCACCACCTAAACTTACCAACTTACGAGCTACAGCAGAACGAGCCATTGGAATAACTTCTACTGGAAGTGGAAAATCACGTCCAAGTTGATCAACCCATTTTGAATCATCAACAATACAAACAAATTTCTTAGCAATTGAAGCTACAATTTTTTCACGTGTTAATGCAGCACCACCACCTTTAATCATATGCATATGACGGTCAATTTCATCTGCACCATCAACATAGGCATCTAAACCACCTACATGGTTCATATCTACAACTTCGATACCTAATTTTTTAAGACGATCAGCAGTTGCTTGTGAACTTGCCACAGCTGCTTCTAATTGTAATTCAGGCAATAAATCAATTAGAAAATTTACGGTACTTCCAGTCCCAACCCCCAAAATGCCGCCTTTGGGCAAGTGTTTTAAAGCAGCTTTCGCAGCAGCTTGTTTCTTTTCATCTTGGGTTGCATATAGACTCATGACATCACTCAACTATTTTTTGACATTTATGCACCAATAATCGGCGCAAATGCACAAGGGTTTGCTACAATAATTTCCTATTTTAAACTGTTATAGGGAAGATGAACATGCTGTCTCGTGTGGTACGACAAATTTTACAAGCAACGGTTTATGATGTTGCAATTGAAACGCCTCTCGAAGCAGCTCCACGAATTAGTCAAAAATTAAATAATACAATTCGTTTTAAGCGCGAAGATTTACAGCCTGTTTTTTCTTTTAAATTACGTGGTGCCTATAACCGTATTAGCCAGTTACCTAAAGAACAACTCGAACGTGGGGTAATTTGTGCCTCTGCTGGTAACCATGCTCAAGGTGTAGCATTGTCAGGTCAACGCTTAGGAATTCCAGCAATTATTGTAATGCCAAGTACAACTCCTGACATTAAAGTTCAAGCAGTTAAACGCTTGGGCGGTCAAGTTGTATTACATGGTGATAGTTTTGATGTAGCAAATAAATATGCACAGCAACGTGCCGAAGTTGAAGGCCTTGTATTCATTCCGCCCTACGACGATGAACTTGTTATTGCTGGCCAAGGCACAATTGCAAATGAAATCTTACGTCAATGGCGTGATGTAGAATATGTGTTTGTTGCTGTAGGTGGTGGTGGTCTAATTTCAGGCGTAGCAGCTTACCTTGGTGAAGTTGCACCCCATGTTAAAATTATTGGCGTTGAATATGAAGAGTCTGCATGTTTAAAAGCAGCCTTAGAAGCCAATGAGCGAGTAATCTTGCCACATGTAGGATTGTTTGCAGATGGTACTGCTGTTGCACAAATTGGTGCTTTACCATTTGATATTATTCGTCTGCGCAAGTCTGATAACTCAGGCCCAATTGTTGATCCAGATATTGTGACGGTAAATACAGATGAAATCTGTGCTGCCATTAAAGATACGTTTGATGAAAACCGCAGCATTGTTGAACCATCTGGTGCAATGGCCCTTGCTGGTATCAAGAAATATATTACCGAACATAAAATTAGCAATAAAAATATGGTATCGATTGTATGCGGTGCCAATATGAACTTTGACCGTCTACGTTATATTGCTGAACGCACTGAGTTAGGTGAGCAACGTGAAGCGATCTATGCGGTAACCTTATCTGAAGAAAAAGGCGCATTCCTAGGCTTCTGCCGTGCTTTACAAGGTCGTAATATTACCGAGTTTAACTACCGAGCAAACAATACAGATGAAGCGCAAGTATTCGTCGGTATTAGCTTAAAAGGTGGTGATGCAGAGCGTCATGAAATTTTAGAACAATTAAAGCAACAGAATTATGTAGTAGATGACTTATCTGATGATGAGGTTGCCAAACTACATATTCGTTATTTAATTGGTGGTCATGCAAATATAGATGATGAAAGATTGTTCCGCGTTGAGTTCCCGGAACGTCCAGGCGCCCTCTTAACCTTCTTAACTCGTTTAGGCCCAACCCATAATATTACGTTGTTCCATTACCGCAATCATGGCGCAGCAGAAGGACGTGTTTTAGTAGGTTTACAAGCAACCGATGCAAAACAGAACCCTGATGGTCTAATTGAAACTCTTGAGCAGATTAGTTATCCGTATGCAGAAATTACGAATAATGTCGGCTACAAACGTTTCTTGAAATAATCTTCAATTTTGATGAATAAGCCGATAAATTTGTCGGCTTATTCATACAATTCTTTTAATATTCCCCTCATATTTACATTGCCTCTCTTTATCTCAAAGAAAATATCCTTAAAAATAAACGTCTAATCAGGAAACAAGGATCAATATGGCACAGTTTGCAGTCATTGGCTTAGGAAGTTTTGGAGCAACTGTTGCTCAAGAGCTCACAAAATTAAATCATGATGTTATTGGCATTGATACGGTAAAAAAGAATGTTGAAAATCTTGCCGACGTTTTAACTCATGCCGTCATTGCCGATGCGACTGACGAACACGTACTTGATGAACTTAACATTCAAAATTGTGATGCAGTTGTGGTCGCAATTGGTGAAGATATTGAAGCAAGTATCTTATGTGTACTCAATTTAAAAAATTTAGGTATAGATAAGATTTGGGTAAAGGCAAAAACTAAAGCACATCACACCATTTTGTCGCACCTCAATATCAATAAAATTATTCATCCTGAAGAAGATATGGGGGTACGAGTTGCCCAAGCACTGAACTATCCAATGGTTAGTCGCTATATGTCTTTAGAAGATGATCACTACATTATAAAAATTGAAATTCCTGACAAGCTTAATGGCATTAACTTATATGGCATTATGCAGCAAGCACCACAGGTTAAAACATTGCTCGTAAAAAGACAGCAGCAAATTTTGTTTGAGACTGAAGAAAATTTCACCTTGCAAACGCATGATATTCTTATTTTAGAAGGTCATTTACCTCAGTTAAAGAAACTTTCTCATTGCTTCACATAAGAGGCGAAATCTAGAATATGTCTATATATCCCAAGCCTAATAAAACATTAAATTTAAGCCCTCCTTCACTCTTGGCACTGGGTTTTTTGGGCTTTATTATTTTTGGCACTTTATTATTAAAACTGCCATTTGCCAATACAGGTCATGTGAGCTGGATGGATGCACTCTTTACAGCCACCTCAGCGGTCACAATTACTGGTTTATCTGTTTTAAATATTCATGAATCTTTTACCCTGTTCGGACAAACCATTATTCTATTGCTGATTCAATCGGGTGGTTTGGGTTTCATGACTTTTGCCATATTGGCTGCATTAAGTTTGTCACCCAAAGTTGGCCTTAAACAGCAAATGATGGCACAAGATAGTCTTGGTCAAACGAGCCTATCAAAAGTTACGTTTGTTGCTAAAGGAGTTGTTACTTACACTCTCATTTTTGAGCTTATTGGTACAATTATTCTCACTACTGCTTTCACACCGACTTACGGCTTTGCACGTGGATTGTACTATGCGATTTTTTACAGCATTTCGTCATTTAACAATGCTGGTTTTTCATTATTTTCTAACAGCTTAATCAGTTTTCAAAGCAATTATATGATTTGTATAACTGTTAGCATACTTTACACCTTGGGTGGCCTTGGCTTTTTAGTTCTCATGGATATTAAGCAAAATAAAAAATGGAAAAAACTCACTCCGAATAGCAAGCTGATTCTTACAACGATTACAGTGATTAACCTGATTGCCTTTATTTTAATTTGGGCTTTAGAAGCTCAAAATCCTCATACCCTAGGAATGCTCAGTGTAGGTGATCAAGCGTTAAATGCTTGGTTTCAAGCCACTGTTCCGCGCTCATCAGGATTTAATACCATTGATACAGGTGCAATGACCAACAGCAGCTCGTTACTCATGATGTTGCTTATGTTTATTGGTGGTGGTTCGCTTAGTACAGCGGGTGGAATTAAAGTTGGGACCTTTGTCATTTTAGTGCTCAGTGTAATTTCTTTTTTACGTCGCACAGATGAAATCCGAATATTTAATCATTCAGTCGCACACGAAACGACGTATAAAGCATTAGCTGTAACTGCAATTACAAGCATACTCATTTTCATGGGATTCTTTATTATTTTGCTTTTAGAGCCTAAAGCAGACTTTATGAACTTGCTTTTTGAGGTTGTTTCCGCAGCTTGTACAGTGGGGCTTTCTCGTGGAATCACGCCAGAGCTGCATAATGGTAGTTTATTCATTTTAAGCCTGCTCATGTTTGCTGGAAGACTCGGGCCTTTAACGCTGGCTTATTTAATTGCCACGCCGAAAAAAAGTCGGCTCAAACATCCCCAAGCCAATATTCAAATTGGATAATAAAAAAGCCGCGTTTAAAGCGGCTTTTTTACAAGTAAAAACTTAGTACCAGTTCATGAGTGAAACACCCAAGCCCGCGTAGGTTGCTCGGTGGTTATAGTCAATTAAGCTTTCACCGTAACCATTAAACAACTGGAAGTGTCCACGCAGTTTGCCACTGATTGGAAAAGCCCAATCAAATTGAACTGCGCCATGAGAATCATCACCGCCTTTCAATGAATGACGCAGCATTAAAGAGAAATCATTCTGCTTCCACTTATAAAATGCTGTTAAATCACCACGACCAACGTAATCTTCAATATCCGGGTTATTATCATCTTTGCTGTCTTCTTCCAGACGAATCCATGGACGAAGCATTACAGCAAAATTACCGCGCTCTAATCCAACGTTAAAAATCACACGGTTCCAGCTACGAGATAATGGATCTGAACGACCATTTGATTGGTGGTTTAAAGTAACCCCAAGCAGACGACCATCTAAACCAAGCAATTCATAGTTTGTTCTAAACATTAAACTTGCTTCAGGCTCATAATTCGTTTCACGGAAAGGACGAGACTCTTCTGCATTAAATGTCTGCCAACGGGAAGATTGGGTATAACCTACCCACAAATCACCATTATTACCAAAAATATTTTCCCAAGCTTTGGTCTTTAAAGAAATCTGAAATTTACTTTCTGTTGATTTCAGATTTTGATCTTCTGTTACCGTATTATTTGGGTTCGGACTATGTGGCAACTCATTTTTGTCACTGGTCCAGAATACAGGTAGTAAATAAACGGGCTGATAAGCACGAATATTCCAAACCCCTAGTTTACTTTTTTCAGACAACTCCCAACGTTGATCTAGCAAAGAAGTAGTAGGTTCAATTTTCGGTGCTTTACCAATTATTTTGATATTACTCACTGTATCTACCACCTTCTCTTTAAAAGTTTCAGGTGGAACAGCAGGTGCATCAATTTTTTTAACAGGCTCTGGTACAGCCGCAGCTTGAATAACTGGTAAAGCTGACGGTTTAAATACAGAGTCATAACAAGCCAGACGATCGGCATTCGAAGCAAGAGCAACACATGCATCTACTGTCGCGGGGGTTACAGGTGCCAAGGTGTCAGCATATGTCACAGACGCACACAAACAGCTAAGCACGATTCCCATGCTTAGCTGTAAAGATGTGCGTTCAAATTGTCTGAACGCCATGTTCATCTCCAATTTTTATTTTAATTAACTTGTTGAATGGTAAAACCTAATTGCTGCAATTCATCACGTTTAGCAAATGGTGCAACTACAGCTTTTACAGGAGTTTGCTCAACCAAATATTGACGAGCAACACGTTGTAAATCATCTAAAGTTACATGCAACAATCTCTCACGCAAGAGACGGCGGAAAGCTGGCGTTCTTGCATGTAACAAGGCATAACACGCAGTAATCGCCTCGCCCGCTGGTGAACCTGGCTTATCCATACTTGCAACTAGTCCAAGAATCGCTTCTTCAAGCTGATGAGGCTGTTGTTCCGTATTTAATAACCATTGCACACTTGCTTCAAAGTCTTTAAAAGTTTCTGCTAAACGTGGGTCACGGTAACTATAGAAACGGAATGAACATGCATTCCCATCATAACTTGCTCCACCACCGTATGCACCGCCTTTCTCACGAATGGCGCTGTGTAAGAAGCCATTACGTAAATAAGCTGCCAATACCATTAACGGAGCTGCATCTGGATGCGACACGTCCACCGCCTGATAGGCTGAAGCACAGAACTGAACATTTGCCTGAATTAACCATGCTTCATGATTATTGTCATTTGCCTGTTCTACGTGAGTTAATTCTGTTGCAGTTGCATCAAAATTTAGTTTATCCCAAACATTTTGGATTTCTTCAACCAAACGTTCAGACTGATGTTCTTCACATACAAGCAAGAACTGTTTAGGTGCTTGCAATAATTTACGATGAATACGCTTTAATTCTGCAATCAAATCATCATATGCAGCAGTGTCTTGGGTAATCTTAGTAACAAGCTCACCTAACCAGTTTAATGCACCTAAACCAGTGTTTTGATAATCGCGTTGAGCCAATGCACTCATATTACGTGACGCGATTTGCATTGCGTAACTATGGCCCGCTCCAGACAAGCGAGATTGCCAGCGTGTTTTACGTTGTTGCAATAACTCAATAATTCGCTCTTTCTCATCAAATCGAAGCTGTTCAAATGCTAATTTTAATAAATGAATTGCATCAAACTTCTGAGTTAACGATTTAGTCGTTAAAGTTAACCAAGCACTAATTTTATCTTTGTCGTCAACTTTACTACGTAATGAAGCACCCATTCCTAAACCACCACTTACAGCTGTTTGTAAGTTTTGTAGTTCAAGATAGTCATATTCACCTGCACCTACTTCACCCATTAAGATAGAAAGCAAATTGAAGTAAGGTGACTTCACAATATCATCAGGAATCTGAATGAGTACTTGTTGATAGTAAATACCGTTCGTACCAGCATGGTACAAATTCAACGGTGTATCCATACGATTACAAAGAATTTCACGTAACTGCCCCTGCACAATATGCAAGTCAGCAGGTACATCTTCCAAACCTACTTTTGGTAATAGTTCAAGGTTGTCTGGAGTATCTTGACGTTCCTCTAGCGCCTTGGTATTAGCGATAATTTCAGCCTTATCAGCATCTGTTAACTTTTCACCAATAGCAGCTAAACGTGCTTTTTCTGCTTCTTGCTCTTTTACAGACTTAGTAGGGTCTGGAACTAGAGTCATTTGCACACGATGTGGGTTGTCTAGCAAATGTGTTTGAATCAGATTTGATAACCACATTGGGTCTTTCAACTCTTCTTTAACTTGTGCAATTGCGCTGTCAACATCCCAAATTTGAATTGGGTCATTATGGTGAATCGCACCACTTAAGCCATTTAAAATTAAACTTAAGCCATAAGGTGTACCGTCACCATTAATTTCACGCTGATGCAACTCAATCTGATGCAAGATTGCATCGACTAAATTACTGTCAATTGGTTTTGCAGCAACATCACGCAGAATATTTAAAACCCCATCTCTAAAGCTTTGTGCATGTTCTGGGTTTGAACCTTGAACACCGCAGTAGAAAGTCATTTCAAAATTACTGTCGTCTACGCCCATCAATGGACCTGTTGATTGAGCATAACCACAAGTTTCTAGGTAATGACGCAGTGGTGAAGCTGAATTTTCTAACAAAATTCCTTCAACCAAACGCATTCCCAAACGCAATTTCACATCATTTGCTTCTGGTAATAACCAAGATAAAACATGATAAGTTTTATCTTTTAAATCATCACTATCAACACCATAATTTTCTGTTACTTCAATTGGTGCTGCCAAACGTTTTTCGGGCTTAGAATATAGAGTTGTTCCAGCAGAAAACTTATGTAGAGCTAGTTTTTCAAATTGCTCTTGCAGTTCATATGCTGTTTGATTACCAAAGGTCATGAATACAGCATTACTTGGATGGTAATGTACTTTATAAAAATCGACTAACTGCTCATACGTTAAATCAGGAATATCTTTCGGGTCACCGCCTGAGTTGTAATGATAGGTCGTTTCAGGAAATAAATGATGAGCCAACTGATGATAAAGTTGGTCAGACGGGGCACTCATCGCACCTTTCATTTCATTAAAAACAACACCTTTATAAACAGGTTGCCCATTTTCTAGTTCAATACGAATACCTTCTTGAGCAAAATCAAGCGGATTCAAATTAGCAGCAAATGCCGCATCAAGATAAACAGAGAGTAAGTTTTGGAAATCTTTTTTGTTTTGAGTAGCAAATGGATACGCAGTCCAATCTGCTGCAGTAAACGCGTTCATGAACGTATTTAAAGAACGGCGAATCATTAAAAAGAACGGATCACGTACCGGAAACTTTTCAGATCCACACAAAGCGGTATGTTCTAAAATATGTGCCGTGCCTTTAGAGTCCATAGGCTGTGTTCTAAAAGCAACAAGAAATACATTTTCATCATAGTCAGTTGCCAAGTGATAATGCACCGCACCTGTGACTTTATGCTTATATTCAGACACTAAAATATCTAATGCTTCTACATGGTGCTGACGTAGCAACTGAAACGCAGGGTGAACAGTTTGAGAAATGGTTTCAGTGACATCTACAGTCATGTGATCTCCTAACATATCGGATAAGTGAATAAGTCTCATTATAGCCTGAGTCAGCTTGAGATTGGCGAACAAAAGCCAAGTAAAATACTATGTTTTTGTTGAGTATTAGTTTTCATTGGCACGGCTTTGATATCAAGCACATAGCCATGAACGTTTTATCCTACCAGAACAAAAGCTTTTAATTCTATTTATATATTAACCAATAAATAAAAAAGCCCATCAAGTCGATGGGCTTTTAGAAAAACTTTTACTTAAAAACGATAACGAAGTGCAATTTGAGCATTCAGTGGATCGCCCATCATGTTTGAATCATTTGCGTTACTATGACCTGAAACAAAGTAATCACGATCAAACAGGTTATTTAAGTTGAAGTTCACATCATAGCGTTCACTTTGATAGCCTAGCGCAGCATTTACAACAGCATAACCTGGTAACACGTTTTTGTTATCTGGCGCACTAAAACGTGATGATTCACCGCGTCCGCCTACAGCAGCATACCAATGATCGTTAATTTGATATTTTAACCATAGGTTAGCAGTATTGTTTGGCGTAAGCGCAGAATGATTGCCTGTCAGTCCAATAGTAGATTTTTCAATCTTACCATCCATATAAGAATAGCCTGCCAATACTGATAATTGATCAGTTAATTGACCTGTTAATGAAAGCTCAACACCCTTGTTTTTTTGCTCACCCGCCAACAATGCTTGATTTGGGTTTGCAGGATCTTGGTTTTGAATATTCGTTTGGCTCATTTCAAACAAAGCCAATGTCACATTCAACTGATCATTCACATCCCACTTCGCACCGACCTCAATATTTTCGGTTTTTGTTGGGCTCAAATCATCACTATTTTTATATAAAACAAATGAATCAGCCAAAGGCTGGAAAGATCGATTATAAGAAGTGTAGAGTGAAATATTGCTTACTGGCTGATAAACCACCCCGATTCTTGGAGAATAGGTGTTATCAGTTCTATTTAATATTTGAGACTTCACTTTATCATTACGATCTTGTGACAAATTATCATAGCGTAGACCAACTAAAACTTTCAGCTGATCTGTAACTGTCATTAAATCTTGTAAATAGATACCGTAGTTTTCAAAGGTATTACTATTATTATTACGTGCAGCTGTTGAGCCTGTATTAATCGGCGCCCAGTATTCTAATTTAGGGTTATACAAATCAGTTGTGGTTTTAGCACCTTGCCAAAGTATTTCATCTTTGTGCTGCTTACTATATTCCGCACCAATCAAAGTATTGTGCTTTAAGAAACCAGTATTAAATAAACTACTTAATTCTTGCTGAACATACACGCCATCTTCATTACGTAAACGCTTATTTTGAGTCAAAGTAATTTGTGACTTATCAGCGGGATGTGAATCAACACTATATTGGCGGTCTAATGAATAGTTATAATGACGAACTGCGCCATGATATTTTAGATTATCATTAAACTCATGATCTAAGCTTATGGTTTGGCTTGAAATTTCAGTATCAACATCACCAACCTCTTTACCGTTTAACGCACCATAAAAAGTTTTAGGGTTTGTTTTAACTGGTTTACCTGTAATTGGATCTGTCGGAAAACCTTGATCTGCTAAACGGTCATCATGCAAATAGTCAGCCTGAATTAAAAGCTTAGTCTTGTCTGAAATATCCCATTGTAAAGATGGAGCAACCGCTTGGCGTTTTAAAAAAGCCTGATCACGATAACCATCTGAATCTTCAACTGCTCCAGTTAAACGAACCTTAACATTCTCTGCTACTTTTTCATTCACATCGACTTCTGCACGGCGTTGCCCTGTTGTAGCACCAATAAGACTGACTTCATGCAAAGATTCGTCCATTGGTTTTTTATTAATTTTATTGACTAATCCACCCGCAGAACCACGTCCATATAATACAGAAGCAGGCCCTTTTAATACTTCAATACGCTCAACATTCGACATGTCGCGAAAATACAATGCATCATCACGAATACCATCTACATAATTATCTGTGATTGCAGAGAAACCACGAATCATGACCTGATCACGTTGCCCGTCACCTACACTAAAGCTCAAACCAGCAACGTTTTGCAAGGCACCTTGCATTGAAGTGACAGTCTGCTCTCTTAAAACTTGTTTAGGCACCACATTTACGATTTGAGGAACATCTTTTAATTGCATAAGTCCTTTAGTTGCAGTTGATGCTTGTCCCACTTCTTGTTTTAGGCTTTGTTCCTTTTCAGCTTTTACTGAAATTGTTGGAAGGTTGGTTACAGCCTGTTGCTCTGCCTCGACGGCATATACATGGCTCGTCATAACCCCAACTGATGAAATAAATAAAATTGAACGCTTCATGTAAGTTCGCTATGAAAAATTTCATGCGAAGTTTCAATGAAGTACACTGTATTTGTAAATATTAGCAAGAATCATTATTAATTGATAATATTTATTAAAAATAGCATTTCAATAGCTTAGTTAAACAATAATTTTCCATTAATCTCTGAATTAACTGAATTTTATTCAACAAACTACAGCAAATCCAAGCAATGGTGTAAACTTAGCAACCTGATTTTTTTATTTGTGACAACACATATGGCAACTGTAGATCTTTTTGCAATTGGTAATGCATTAATCGACCAAGAATTTAAAGTGTCTGATGATTTTCTGAATCAACAAGGCTTGCAAAAAGGCACAATGCAGTTGTCCGATGGTGACACTCAATCTGCTCTTTATGCAGAGTTAAAACAGCACCAAGACTACAAAGGTCAAGCGAGTGGTGGTTCAGCAGCAAATACGACCGTGGCTTTTAGTGCATTAGGTGGAACTGCTTTCTATGGTTGTCGTGTTGGTAACGATGATTTAGGTTCAATCTATCTGCAAGGTCTAAATGAAGCTGGCATTAAGACTACTCCAAAATCGATCAGTGAAGGTGTGACAGGTACTTGCATGGTACTCATTAGCCCTGACTCTGAACGCACGATGCACACCTATTTGGGTATTACTGCTGAACTCTCTCAAGATCAAATCGATTTTGAACCATTAAAAACAGCAAAATGGCTTTATATTGAAGGTTATCTTTCTACAAGTGAAACAGCGCGTAAAGCTGTAAAACAAGCAAGAGAAATTGCAAAAGCAAATGGTGTTAAAATTGCCCTGTCTCTTTCAGATCCTGCGATGGTGCAATACGCTCGCGAAGGCTTGGAAGAGCTTATGGATGATGGCGTAGATTTACTATTTTGTAATGAACAAGAAGCCTTAATGTATACCAATACAACATCTGTAGAAGATGCTCTTGCTCAATTACGTTTTAAAAATCATACAGTAGTTATTACACAAAGTGCTAAAGGTGCTTTAGTTTCTAACCCTACCCAACATTTCCATGTGGCAGGCCGTCATGTAGAAGCCGTTGATACAAATGGTGCAGGCGATGCATTTGCAGGCGCATTCCTTTATGCCCTCAACCATCATCAAGATTTAAATGCTGCTGCACAGTTAGCTGTCTTAATTTCGAGTGAAGTTGTTTCTCAATTTGGTCCACGTTTAGCAATTAATGATTATGCTAAACTTCTTGAAAATTTTCAGAAGGAATGTGCTTGAAATGGAAAGGATCTGTATGACGGAAGAAGTTCCTGAGCGTGAAGCTAGAGCTTTTGACACTTTACAAGGAACGACTATTTTCGTTACGCAACGTGACGGCGCATTCTATGCTTATCAGAATTTATGCCCTCATTTGCAAACTGAGCTTGAATATTTAGAAAATCAATTTCTTGACCAAGATCAAGAATACATCCAATGTTCTACTCATGGTGCTTTATTTACCGTGGAAACAGGTGAATGTATTTCTGGGCCATGTTTAGGCGATTTTTTAAATAAAGTTGAGCTTAAAGTACATTCAGATGGCGGTATCTATATCGTAGACTGAAGCTATAAACATTAGAGTTTCTGCCATGGCTGATTTCTTTTTCAATTATTATCTTATGCCATTTCACTTAAGTGTAGTGGCTTTGATATTGCTCAGCGTGGTAGAAACCATTGGTATGTATATTGGACTCCGTCCAAGTCAATTACTCAAAAAAATTGCACCCGATTGGCTTTCTAATTCACCGCTACTTAATGTTAAATTTTCTAAAGCTCTAATTTTCGTTTTTTTACTTATCAATTTCAGTTATGCAGGTTACTTTTTACAACTCTCTTTCTTCGCAATACAACATTATTTTATTTCCCCATTTTATTTAATCGTCCCTGCACTTGTGATCGCAATCTTTTTTACTGTGTTCATGATTCACTGCCTTGACCAAGTGATTAAGCCCAAGCTCACTCATACAAACTATAACCTTTTAGGCCGATTAGCAACCATTTCTAGTGGTAATGCCAGACCTGGATTTTCTGCCCAAGCCCGCGTGCGTGATGAATTTGGTCAGCTACATTACGTTCAAGTAGAACCAGAGTACGGCGAACTCGAATTATACTCTCAAGTTATTCTTGTCAGAGTTCATAAAAGTCATTATGTAGCTAAGAAAATTTCTGTATCTAACGATCTTTTTGCACCCGATTAACTCTTAATTATTCGTGTAGTTTCTTATCACTTTTTGCAGGCTTCATTACGCCTGCATTTTGTTATTTTCTTTCTTAATTAATATTTATTATCCCGAGCACTTTAGTTGGAAATAAATTTAATAAATATTATATGCAACCATTTTAGTTGGTATTAAATTAAAACAAACCATTTTAATAAACTTTATATTTTTATTTACAAGTGTTTTAGTAGGAATTAATAATTAATTCAAACTATTTTAGTATGATATTTATTTTAAAATAACAAGTCATTGTTTTATATAAAATAATTATTTAAATATTCATTTTAAATATATTTAATGTTTATTTTTATTATGTTTTGATTAATAATAAAATTATTATCAAATGAGGTTTAATATATGAGCCTTTATTTTAAAAATCTTAATAGTCGTTTAATTAAAGAAATCACTATTATTCTAATAATAAAAATAGTACTTCTTTTAACGATTAAACATATTTGGTTTGATGCTCCCACCATCCCCAAAAATTTCGACAATCAGGTCGCTGAGCATATTGCTGGCGATAACATTTCCAACATTAAGGAGACACGTTGATGATTTCTGAAAGCGTGGTTGATCTTTCGCGGTTTCAATTTGCAATGACCGCAATGTATCACTTTCTTTTCGTCCCTTTAACTTTAGGTTTGGCATTTATTCTTGCCATCATGGAAACCACTTATGTCATTTCTGGTAAAGAAATTTACAAAGATATGACTAAATTTTGGGGAAAATTATTTGGTATTAACTTTGCTTTAGGGGTTACGACTGGCTTAACAATGGAGTTCCAGTTTGGAACAAACTGGGCTTATTACTCACACTATGTAGGTGATATTTTCGGTGCACCATTAGCAATTGAAGGCCTGATGGCATTCTTCCTTGAATCGACATTTATAGGTCTATTTTTCTTTGGATGGGACCGGTTAACTAAGGTTCAGCATCTAGGCGTAACATGGTTAGTCGCTCTAGGTTCTAACATGTCAGCGCTCTGGATTTTAGTGGCGAATGGTTGGATGCAAAACCCAGTAGGTGCTGCATTTAACTTTGAAACGATGCGTATGGAATTAGTTGATTTCGGCGCGCTTATCTTTAACCCTGTAGCTCAGGTTAAATTTGTACACACTGTATCTGCGGGATATGTAACTGGTGCAATTTTTGTACTTGCTATCTCAAGCTACTACTTGCTTAAAAAACGTGATCTACCTTTTGCACGTCGTTCATTTGCAATTGCTGCAATTTTCGGTCTTGCATCTACACTTTCAGTGATTTTGTTAGGCGATGAATCTGGCTATGAGCTAGGTGATGTTCAAAAAACTAAACTCGCTGCGATTGAAGCAGAATGGGATACTCACCCTGCTCCTGCTCCGTTTACCTTGTTTGGCGTACCAAATCATGAAGAAATGCGGACAGATTATGCAGTTAAAATTCCATATGCATTAGGTTTAATTGCAACTCGCTCAACAACCAAAGAAGTTACTGGTCTTAAAGACCTCATGCAGCAGCATGAAGTCCGTATTCGTAACGGTATGCTTGCCTATGCTGAACTTGAAAAATTACGTGCAGGCGATCGCTCACCAGAGTTATTGGCTTCTTTTGAGAAAAATCAAAAAGATCTAGGTTATGGCCTACTTCTTAAGAAATATGCACCAAATGTAGTTGATGCAAGCGAGCAAAATATTAAAGCTGCTGTAAAAGATACTGTTCCAAATGTTACAGCGCTATTTTTCTCTTTCCGCGCAATGGTTGCCTCTGGCTTCTTAATGCTATTACTTTTCATTTTAGCGACTTGGGCTGTAGCAAAAAGAAATGCTGAAAACAAACCTTGGTTACTTAAATATGCATTGTTTGCACTGCCACTTCCTTGGATTGCTGCACAAACTGGTTGGTATGTAGCTGAAGGTGGACGTCAGCCATGGTCAATTGGTGAAATCTTACCAACCCACCTCTCTACTTCTAGTTTAAGTACTGGTGATGTATGGGGTTCGATTCTTGCCTTAGCAGCGTTCTATACAGCTCTTTTAATTATTGAAATGTATTTAATGATCAAGTTTGCTCGTTTAGGGCCAAGCTCTCTGCACACTGGCAAATATCATTTTGAAAAGCAAGAACCAAAAGCAGCTGTTAATGGGGAGGCCTTATCATGATTGAATATGAATTATTAAAAATCATTTGGTGGGTGTTAGTTGGCGTACTACTGATCGGCTTTGCTCTGACTGATGGCTTCGATATGGGTTCTATGGCTCTCATGCCTTTCGTTGGAAAAACTGATAGCGAACGCCGTGCTGCAATCAACACGATTGCACCACACTGGGATGGTAATCAGGTCTGGTTTATTACGGCGGGCGGTGCCCTATTTGCTGCTTGGCCAATGGTCTATTCAGTTGCCTTCTCTGGCATGTACTGGGCACTGTTATTAGTTTTATTCGCCCTCTTCTTAAGACCGGTTGGCTTCGATTATCGTTCTAAACTAGATAATACCAAGTGGCGTAATTCTTGGGATTGGGGCCTGTGCATTGGTGGTGCCGTTCCAGCGCTTGTGTTTGGTGTAGCGTTCGGCAACTTATTTCTGGGCTTACCATTTAGTTTAGATGACACGTTACGCTCTGAATATACTGGCAGTTTTTTTGCTCTTCTCAACCCCTTTGCCCTAGTTTGTGGTGTTGTGAGTTTATCTATGCTTTGTGCACATGGTGGTGCATGGCTCATGTTGCGTACAGATGAAGCTTTAAAACAACGCTCTGCCAAAGCCACTCAAATTATGGCAATTATATTTTTAATTTGTTTCCTTGTGATTGGAGCGTGGCTCTATTTCGGGCAAGTGCCAGGTTATAGCTATGCTGTTGCCATAGATCCAAATGCTGCACTCAACCCTTTAGCTAAAGAAGTGGTGACTAATAGCAATCCTGGTTGGATGAACAATTACAGTACCTATCCAGTGACTAAAGTTGCTCCAGTTCTTGCAATATTAGGCGCCATCATTGCAATTTTTGCATCCTCAAAAGCAAAAGCGGGCTTAAGTTTTACTGGTACAAGCTTAATGATTGTAGGAGCAATTTTAACTGCTGGTTTTGCTCTATTTCCGTTCCTGCTTCCATCTAGTATTAATCCCAACTCGAGCTTGACGATGTGGGATGCTGTCTCAAGTCACCTTACTTTAGGCGTTATGACGGTTGCTGCGTGCATTTTTGTTCCTCTTATTTTGATCTATACCAGTTGGTCTTATTACAAAATGTGGGGAGTCATTACCAACAAACACATCGAGTCAAACTCGCATAGCTTGTATTAAGGAGAACACAATGTGGTATTTCGCATGGATCCTAGGCATTTTGATGGCATGTTTCGCGGGCGTACTCAGTGCACTTTATATCGAACATCATCAAAATTTAGATGAGGAATAAATGATGGCAAAAGCAATGACAGCATCAAATCATCGAAAAGCTCAAGCATTTGCAATGGCCCTTTCTTTTCTGTTGGCATTGCCTCTTGCTGCAATTTTGTTGGTTTATCCTTCACTCATGCTAGATGCTAACGGACACTACAATCATAGCCAGCTTATGCTGGTAATGATTGGTATTTCTGGTGGCTTTATTTATGGAGTGGGTTTCGTACCCAACTTCTGGCTATGGAAATGGCTATTTAGCCCATGGGTGGCTTGGCCTCTCATGCTTTTAGGCTATTACATCTGGTTTCTAACCTAAATCAAAAAGACCTCAAATGAGGTCTTTTTTCATTTCAACTAACTTAATAGGCACCCTTGGCACGCCTACCTTTGCCTCAACTGGATATGGCTGTTCATTACCCGTTTTCACATATCCACGTCTTTCATAATAAGCTATCAATTCAGAACGGACATCGAGTACATGCATTACGGCATTTGTCAGATGTGGATCTTCTTTCAATGCGTATTGCTCTGCATATTCTAAAACAGACCGACCCACTCGCATATTTTGAACTTGAGGATCCGTACAGAATGTTCCAATCTCAACCTGACTATTTTCAAATGTGAGCCCAACACACGCAACAATTTTAGAAAATTCAGTTTCCGCTACCAATAATGTTGAATTCCCAAGTTGTAGTTGTTCCTCTAATTGATGCTCTGTGATACGTAGTCCTTTTACCCACCCGAGCTCTGTTGTCCAACTTCGACCCTGCTGTTCTCGATAAGACTTATTAATTAAATCTACAAGCTGTGGAATATCCGCAAATGAAGATAAACGAAATTTTAAATTATTCATAAAGTATACTTAGGCTATTTATAAAAATTCTAAAAATAAAGCCGATATTAAATCGGCTTTATTTCAAATAGCAATTAATTAATTTGATTGTTCAGCTAACCATGCCATGAATTTTTGACGCTCAGCTTTAGAAGCCTTCTGCCAAGTTTCAACTAAACGTTGATCATTCGTTTGCGCTCCACCTGTTACTGCCATAGACGTTGCAGTTGGCACAACAACTTGAGCGGAAGTAGGTTTAGCCGATGCATATACTGCTTCAGGCTGTGGTTTAGATGATCTAGTTGTAAAGTCAGTTACTTTACCCAACAAGCCAGTTGCAAACCATGGTTTTGCTTCATTGTTTGCACCCGTTTGTTTCACAATTAATTCATTATTTGCACTGTACAAAGCAACTGTTGGTTGTTCAGCATATTTTTTCGCATTTTCATAATCTTTAGGTACATCTACCATCGAAAGCTTATAAGTTTTCCCATCTTGCAATGCAGGCGTTTGAATTGTGACTACACCAGATTTAACAATGTCATGCTCACCATTTAAATGTTCAAAATATTCTTGATAGCGCACGCTTAAGCTAGTTTCACCCGCATCAACTTTATAATTATTTTTAGATGAACGAAATAACCCAGAATTGACTTCTTGACCATTCACAGCAAGGATTACAATTTCCTCTGGCGCTGTAATTGTAACTGCTGAAAATACCGAACTACTGAGTAATAAACCAATTGCAGCAACACCTAATCTTAAAGTCATCTGTCTCTTTCTCTATATTTGATAAGCTATTAAATCATGAGCAATATGCAATATGATTGTGACTATTTTATGACAGTGCAGTGATCCATTAATTTTTCGATCTATTATTATTAAATATACATTTGAATTTTATCAATTTCCGTTGGTTTAACCTTTTTATTAATTCAAAAAACACATAAAAAAAGAGTACCTAAATAGGTACTCTTTTTTAGCTTTCAATTAGTTGAAAGTTTTGAAACGATCAGCATCATTAATAAATGCTTTTTCGCCTGCTGGTGCTTCAACTGAACCAAATACTAATTGAGCACGTAGTTTCCAAGTTGCAGGAACATCAAAAGCTTCAGCGGCTTCAGCATCAACAATCGGGTTATAGTGCTGTAAAGATGCACCTAAACCAAGCTCTGAAAGCGCAGTCCAAGTTGCAAATTGAGCAATCGCACTTGAGTGTTCAGACCATACTGGGAAGTTATCTGCATATAATTCGAATTGCTCTTGTAAGCTTTTAACAACTGCTTGGTCTTCATAAAATAGAACCGTACCAACGCCAGCTACAAAACTATCAATTTTTGTGTTTGTACCAGCAAAAGCTTCAGCAGGAACAATTTTACGTAATGCTTCACGAACCAAATTCCAGAATTTAGCATGTGATTCACCGTATAGTGTCACCACACGTGAAGACTGCGAGTTAAAAGCTGAAGGACTATGTTTAACCGCTTCACGAATAGTTTCTTCGATTTTAGTGCGATCTAATGCAACATTTTTACCAATTGCATAAATAGTACGACGATTTTTAATTTTATCTAAGAAAGTAGACATTTTGTTATTTCCTACCTATTGATTGACCAAGGGCCGTTGTTTGGGAATGAATACAGTGTATTAAAGTCATTTTTCATAATCAGCATTAAAAATATGACAGTTCGTTTTATTTTCGCAACAATAAAAAAAGATATACATATAAAAAAAGCTTCACGTTTTAGTGAAGCTTTTGAATGCTAACAACCGTTTTACTTATCAGTTTCAAACAGTGCAGCAACAAATGATTTCGCCGAGAATGGTCTTAAATCATCAATTTTTTCACCAACACCAATAAAACGAATTGGCACATGGGTACGACTTGCAATATTAAAGAGCACGCCACCTTTCGCAGTCCCATCCAGTTTGGTAATGGTAATCCCAGTTAAACCTACAGCTTGGTCAAACTCTTGCACTTGGTTAATCGCATTTTGCCCTGTACCCGCATCTACTACCAACATAATTTCATGAGGTGCAGTTGCATCAATTTTTTGCATCACACGTTTAACTTTTTTGAGTTCTTCCATCAAGTTACTCTTATTATGTAAACGACCTGCCGTATCTGCGATTAATACGTCAATTCCTTTAGCACGAGCACTTTCAAAAGCATCAAAAATAACAGAAGCACTATCAGCTCCGTGACCTTGAGCGACCACAGAGATATCGTTACGTTCACCCCAGATCTGCAATTGTTCTGTTGCTGCGGCACGGAACGTATCCCCTGCAGCCAACATCACTTTTTTACCTTCGCCTTGCAAACGTTTCGCTAATTTACCAATAGTTGTGGTTTTACCAACACCATTTACCCCAACCATTAAAATCACATAAGGTGATTTGTTAGGATCAATATGCAAAGGTTTAACACGTGGGGCCAACAAAGCAACCAACTCTTCTTGTAACGCTTTATATAGAGAGTGGGAATAGATCAAATCACCACGAGCGGTACGCTCTGTTAAATTGGTAATGATCGTTTTAGTTGCTTCAACACCAATATCTGCAACCAATAATTGCTCTTCTACTTCTTCGAGTAACTCATCGTCAATTTCTTTTCCACCAATCAAGATATTAACCATACCATCAGCGAAATTACGACGAGTTTTGGTTAAACCCTCTTTCATCCGACCAAAAAAACCAGTTTTTGGTTGTTCAACCGCAGTTTCTGAAGAAGCTAATTCAACTTTGGCTGCTTCAATATTTTCTTGCGATTTAACAGGAGATTCAACGATGGGAACATCGATAGCAGGTAAATTAGGTAATGTGACATCGTCATCACCGATCTCAGCATCTATCAAGAATTTATTTTGCATATTCGATTGTTGCTCCATGCGGATTCCTTGAAAAGCAGCGCGTTTAAAAAGATAAAGTTTAGCATAAATTCAAAATTTTGCCTGCCACAATAGTGCTCAAAAAGCTTTGGAAACCAAGATTTAGCCTGATTAACCCATTTACTGAGTATCTTCCTGAGCGAGTGCTGGATATTGCTTAATATGAGCACCCTCAAATTGGTAAGCATGCATTAACTTTAAATAATCTGCCCGATGAATTTCTGACTGAGCTATAAGCAACTCAGCCATGTCTTGAGTTCTTGGATAAGTAGCCTGATGAGAAAGTTGTATAATTCGTTGATATTGATCCGGACTAATAGGCCGAAGTAATGCTAAATATGACAGCACAAAAATACAGCCAATGACAATAACCACAAATAGGTTAAAACATTGATCAACTTTTAACTCAGACTTTAATTTAAGAAAATTTTGTTTGAATATGAGCATGACCTACCTCGAATTAGTGTAGTGTAGGGTTCAATACTCATAAGTACAAGATCAAACATCCAGTAAGGTTAATAATCATACCTTACTGGATAGTATGAGTATGCTTAACTTATTAGTGAACGAATGACGGAAAAGTATAAAATTGCCGCAATAATCACCAAGACTAAAAACATAGCAAAAATACTTAACCCTTCTTCTGCATCTGCTGGATGCAATTCGTCTTCATCAGCAATTTTTCGAAGCTCCCCATCATAAACTTGATAAAACCAGTTTTTTTGCGCCGGTTCCAAATGACCAGCAAAATCAAACACCCTTTTACGCTGTGCTAGACAGTAATCCCCTAAATGGATTTCCTCATGAAAGATAGCTTCATCTAATAATTTACGGTGATAATGGGCCAGTTCTATGATTTGTTCCTCCTTAGGAGGCGTGTCAAAAACAAAGCCGTCGATTGTATTTGTCATATTTTATTCTCCTTGTCTTTTATTCTCATATTGATTTTAATCAAAATTATTTGTGAATAATGTTTAATCATGTATCCTAATAGTGAACTAAACGAAATGACAAATAGTTGACAAATCCATCAATTTGTAATATTAGTTTAATAATTCTAAGTTAAATTAATTTAAAGGCACTAGCCTTTAGAAAAAAGTAATCATAATTACAATAAGGAGTTTTCTATGATTCAACGTATCTCTCATCATGATTTAGAACATGTATATGCAACTGCAGTAAACACAATTCACTCTCAAATGAATTTCCAAGATGCTGTTGTACAGTTAGAAGAAGTTGCTCGCGCTGGGCATGGTAAAGCCGCTCTATTCTTAGCAGAATTGTATTATCAAGGTTTCCGTGTTGAACGTGACTCACTTAAAGCACAATATTGGCAAAAGTTAGCCACAATGCAAGCATAAAGAGACGTCACCTAGGTGGCGTTTTTTTATGCCTGTAAAATTTGATATAAACCAATTCATCCCTTATCTCTTCTTGCGCTTCACCAAAGCTTTAATCGCTTTGTTTTGCTCAGGTGGCGTTTTTTGTACCCGTAAAAACCCAAAGTTATCAATTTATATAAAGCCTTACTTCGCCACTTCAGTCTTAGCGCAAGTGGCGTTTTTTTATGCCTGTAAAAATATTCTATAAATATAATTTGCTATGCACTTCATTTGTCTTACGTTAATGTCAACGCCTTAATCATATTGACGTTCTCAAGTGACATTTTTTATAGCTGGGAATATTTGTTTACGATTTGATACCTGTTTAAACTGAAATGTCATCTGATTTTTCTATAATAAGCAAGATAAGTTAAGAACCATTAAATTGACAATGAATAGTTTAAGCAATCTGCAACCGGTTTCAAAAGACTTGATGATTAAAATTTATATTTTAAGAACCATGATGTATTGCGGAGTTCTCTGGGGATTATTTCATCAGGGCTGGGCAATTAAATCAGATCAAGAAGACTTTATTTTTCCTTTTTGGCTCAATGGATTGCAAGCTCACCGCTACGCTAAAGAACATTGGCCACATTACAAACCTAGAAGAATTACTCCTAAAGATTTTCACGAGTCTTTATTACCAACTTTAACTCGACTCAACGTTACACCAGCTTTGTTTAATTCTTCTCATCGCAAGTTGAAATTATCTACACAACAAATGCAACATTTCTTTTTTAAACAGCCGCACTGGCAAGGAGCCTAAAGTTTTCTTTAGGTTCTTAATCTCTATTAGAATGCTTTTTGAACGCTTGAGTGTAAAACTTGTATTTGAATGACTATCAAGTCTTTGCATTTTTATAAAATCAAGCTAATTTAAAACAAAATGATAAAACATAGGACAGAAGAAATGACAATCGTTGCACAAGTAATCAAAAACAAATCAGAGCAAGATATTTTTACAATTTCTCCTGAAGCCACTGTCCTTGAAGCGATTAAGATCATGGCTGATAAAGGAATTGGTGCGTTAGTGGTAGCTGAAGGCGAAAAAGTTGTCGGAATTTTATCTGAACGTGACTACACGCGAAAAGTGACACTGATGGAACGTTCTTCATATAGCACTACAGTTGCTGAAATTATGACATCTAAGGTGCTTACAGTAAGTCTAAACAACACAGTTGAAGAGTGCTTACAGCTTATGACAGATCGCCACTTACGTCACTTACCTGTATTAGACAATGAAAAATTAGTTGGTTTTATCTCTATTGGTGACTTGGTAAAAGCAGCGATGGAAGACCAGAAAAATTTAATTGAACAGTTAAAGCAGTATATTTCTGGTTAATTATTCGAAATAAAAAATGGGCATATAAATGCCCATTTTTAATACCAAAACTTAAAGATAATTATTAATCAAAGCGACTAAACGCTCTAATAAGTCATCAGCCTGTGCTTGAGTCATATTAATAGGCGGTAAAAGACGAACCACTGAACCTGCTGTAACGTTGATAATAAGCTTGTGTTGATCACGAGCAATCGCAACGAGTTCAGCACAGTCTTTAGGTAATTGAATACCTATCATCATCCCAAAACCACGCACCTGAACATTCTTGTCAGCTAACTGTGTGCGAAGTTGATCAACAATATAGCGCCCCACTACTGCCGCATTTTCTACAGCATTTTCTTTTTGAATTGTATCGATTACCGTATAAACCACACGAGAACCTAATACAGTACCGCCATAGGTGGAACCATGACTACCAGGTCCTAATAAACCAACGGCTTTACCTTGTGTCATTACTGCTCCCACTGGAAAGCCATTCCCAAGTCCTTTCGCAGTCGTCAAAACATCAGGCACAATGTTGGTATGCTGATATGCAAAATATTTACCTGTACGGCCATTACCTGTTTGAATTTCATCCAACATCATTAGCCAGTTGTGCTGATTACAAATATTACGGACTTCTTCAAGATAGCTAAAGCCTTGAGGAGCAGTATTAATACCACCCTCACCTTGAATTGGTTCAATCAAAATTGCAACAATATCTGGATGCTGCAATGCAGCTTCTTGAATTGCTTCTACATCACCAAATGGCACACGAATAAAATCATTGGTTAAAGGAGCAAAGCCATCTTGTACTTTCTTATTACCAGTTGCTGAAAGTGTTGCTAAAGTACGACCATGAAAAGATTGTTCTGCCACAATAATCTTTGGTAAACGTACGCCTTGTTGAGTACCAAATTTACGAGCAATCTTAATCGCACCTTCATTTGACTCAGCACCACTATTTGAAAAGAAAATTTCCTCCATACCAGAAACCTCTGCAAGCTTCTGAGCAGCAGCAGTTTGCCAAGGAATTTCAAATAAATTACTGGTATGCACAAGTGTTACAGCTTGTTCTGCAATTGCTTCTGCAATAACTGGATGTGCATGACCTAAACCACATACAGCAATACCCGTTAAAGCATCTAGATATTCCGTACCATCTTCAGTATATAGATATGCCCCTCGGCCTCGTACAAAACTGATCGCTTGGCGACCATAAGTAGCCATTAAGTGTGATGGTTGATCAGGTTGTATTGGAGCTAGGGTAATATCAGTCATAACGAACTCTGTCTGTATGAGGTTTTTAGAAGGGTTTATATAAACAAAAACTGGCTCTGATGAAAAGTCTCATCAATCATTTATCTAAAATTTCGTCCGCTTTTCGCTATCACTTCGGTTTATACAATAAAATATTGAATATTCAATGCAACTTTAAGCATTCAGGTGGTTTGCAAAGCAACATAAACACCCCCTATAATGCTGCTAGATTAGTTGAGGATCTATTTATGACTGAACAAGCACGTGATACTGAAGCGTTAATCCGCGATCAAATTGCGAAGCATCCCGTTTTACTTTACATGAAAGGCACTCCACAGTTTCCACAATGTGGTTTCTCTGCACGTGCTGTAGAGGCGCTCAGTCAAATTGGTCGTCCATTTGCATATGTAAATATTCTGGAAAATCCTGATATTCGTGCAATGTTACCAGCAATTGCGAATTGGCCTACATTCCCGCAACTTTGGGTAAATGGCGAACTTATTGGCGGTAGCGATATTATGCTAGAAATGTTCCAAAATGGTGAATTAAAACCATTAGTTGAACAATATAGCGCTGCACCAGAAGCGTAAATAATAAAAAAGCCAATCAATAGATTGGCTTTTTTTATGCTCTTAATTTTAAAGATCGCTTACCCCAACATAGCGAAACAAACCTTCCACACCTAAATCAGATTTTAAAACAATCAAATTTTCATAGCTTGTTGTCGTTAGAGCTTCAAAAATATTCATGTTTGGATCTTCGTGTAACTCATCCACGCTCTGGTTCATGCACTCTTCAAATCGATCTGCAACAAATTCAAAGCCCAAGTCCATCGCAATAAATAAAGTATGTTCACATGGCTGAACATACTGTTCTTGTGCCCAGTCAATTATCGCTTGTTTGCAAAATGGACAGTCAATATTTGCAGAGGCATCGTTAAGTTCTATCAATTGATAAGGCATTAGATTTGAAAAGTAGAGAAAAATATAGTGTAGAAGAGATTGATAAATAGTTCTATAGATAGACTATAAATCCTTTTTATATACATACATTAAATACACAACGTAATTACAATATAATTTCAAAAAACCATTTCTAGCAATGAGTAATGAATTTATCCCCCACTTACAAAAAATTTAGTATAAGAATTATCGTTGCAAAAATAATAATGTAGAATCATGGTTGTTGCAGAAATAGGATATTTTAATGCTCACCGATCTTGATGACTTTTATTGTTTTGCTCTTGTTGTTGAGCATGGTGGCTTTAGTGCTGCTGAGCGTGTAACGGATATACCAAAATCAAAATTAAGTCGCCGCGTTTACAGCTTAGAGGAAAACTTGGGGGTCCGCTTAATCCAACGTAGTTCTCGTCATTTTGCTGTTACAGATATTGGGATGGATATTTACAGACACGCTCAAGTCATGATGAATGCTGCTCAAGCTGCCCATGATTTGGTTGATCATTTAAGTATTCAACCTAGAGGTGTAGTGAAGGTTAGCGTTCCTGTTGATATTGCTCAAAATCAACTTCCAAAAATCCTACCTGCTTTCTTAAAAAAATATCCAGAAATTCGTTTGCAACTGATGGTCAGTAACCGTCGAGTAGATGTGATTAATGAAGGGATTGATATCGCGTTACGAGTTCGCTCAAAACTAGATGACGATCCAAGTTTAGTTCTTAGACAGTTTGCGCTTATAGAACAAAGCCTATTCGCAAGTCAGGCCTATTTAAATGAGTTTGGGGATATAAAAAATCCTGAGCAACTCAGTGAACACCGTATTTTAAGTTTGTCTGAAGAGCATCTCGATCAACAATTCATCCTACATGGACCTGACAATCAACAGAAAAAAGTGAAAGTTAGCCCAACAGTAATGGGAACAAATATCTATATGCTCGCCCAACTTGCGAGTCAAAATTGTGGTATTGCATTGTTACCTGACACAGCGGCTGAAGATTTTGTGAAATCGGGGCAGCTTGTACAAATCTTGCCAGATTGGAAAGCAGCTCACGGTATATTCCATGCCGTATATCCATCACGCCGAGGATTACTACCTGCTGTTCGAGTATTTATTGATTATTTAGTAGAAAATCTTTCTGAGCGTTAAAATAAAAAAGTTCGATAATTTATCGAACTTTTTTTTATATTTTTCAAATTGCAGGATAGCTTCCCACACCTTCAGGCCATGGGGTTAATAGTTCAAAACCAGTATCTGTTACTGCAACCATATGTTCCCATTGAGCAGATAATGAATGATCTTGAGTAATAACGGTCCACCCATCATTTAACTCTTTCACTTGCGGTCTACCTGCATTTACCATTGGCTCAATGGTAAAAACCATTCCTTTCTTTAAGACCAAACCTTGCCCACGCTGCCCATAATGCAAAACATTAGGTTGTTCATGATAGACCTTACCAATCCCATGTCCACAATATTCTCGAACAATACTATAGCCTTCTCGATGAGCAACCGACTGAATAGCATAGCCAATATCACCTAATGTAGCTCCTGGCTTAACAGTGTGAATACCTGCAACCATCGCTTCATAAGTTGTATCAACTAATTTTTTTGCTTGTGGATTTACATTACCCACAAAATACATGCGGCTCGTATCACCAAAATAACCATCTTTAATAATTGCGACATCAATATTAATAATATCGCCATCTTTTAAAATTTTATTCGGCGATGGTATGCCATGGCAAACAACTTCATTGACTGAAGTACATATCGTTTTTGTAAAACCGTGATATCCCACATTAGCAGGAATAACTTTTAAATTATTTACAATATAGTCATTACAGAGGTTATCTAAATACTCAGTAGATACGCCTGGTTTAATATAGGCCTCTATCATTTCTAAAACTTGTGCAGCCAAGCGTCCAGAAACTCTTAACTTTTCCAGATCTTGTTCAGTTTTAATGGTAACAGTAGAAGCTCTCATTCAATTCTATCCTCGCAGACAAGAAACATGCCCTTCCCTACAAAAACCTAAGGTAATTCAAAATATTTTAGGATGAATATAAGTCAGACCAAAAGCCTAAAATGCTTAAATATTCGGCATTCACAATAAAAATTTATGTTTTTATTCTTACATATTTTTTATAAAAAGTCAGAACTTAAAAAGAAGTTCTTTTCTCCTTTTTATGGCTTTTCAAGTACATACTTTAACCAAACAAACGCTTATAACACTATATATGGTTTTAACCACCTGAAAAAAAGCTTTTTCCCATAAATTAGCGCTTGATCATGATTACTTTTGCTCTAAAATTCCTTCTTTTTTTATTAACTTTAATTTATGCAACATCTTCGTACCGGAGATATTATTGCCTTAGGTTTTATGACCTTTGCTCTTTTTATTGGGGCTGGCAATATTATCTTTCCTCCCATCGTTGCTCAACAAGCTGGTGAGCATGTATGGTTAGCTGCACTAGGCTTTTTAATTACAGCTGTCGGCTTACCTGTAATTACCATCATGGCACTCTCTCGTATGCAGGGTTCCATTGAAATTATTAGCTCTCCCTTAGGTCGAGTAGCAAGTCTGATTTTAACTGTTGTTTGTTATTTATCAGTCGGCCCTCTATTTGCTACCCCACGTACAGCTACTGTTTCTTATGAAATTGGTTTTTCCTCTTATTTTGGAACCTCAAGTAGCAGTCTTTTAATCTATAGCGCAATTTATTTTTCATTTGTAACTGTAGTTTCACTTTATCCAAACAAGTTATTGGATACTGTAGGACATGTACTTGCCCCACTAAAAATTATTGCTTTAGCAATTTTAGGTATTGCAGCAGTGATGATTCCTGCGGGTTACGTACCGGCTCCGATCAACCATTACGTCACATCTCCGGTTTCAGAGGGTTTCGTAAACGGTTATCTCACTATGGATACGTTAGGTGCACTAGTATTTGGTATCGTTATTATTCAAGCGATTTACTCTCGCGGCGTTACTGATAAAAAGTTAGTCACCAAATATGCAATTATTGCCAGTCTCATTTCAGGTGTTGGCCTTACTTTAGTATATTTAAGCTTATTCAAATTAGGTTTAGGTAGCCATGAAGTAGCACCAAATGCAGCAAATGGCGCAGTAATTTTACATGCATATGTACAACATGCTTTTGGAAATATGGGTTCATTATTCTTAACTGGACTAATCTTTTTAGCATGTATGGTTACAGCAATTGGCTTAACTTGTGCGTGTGGTGAGTACTTTGCTCAGTTAACGAAATTACCATATAAGCTTTTAGTATTTATTTTAGTTGGTTTCTCTTTCATTATTTCGAATCTTGGCCTAACTAAACTGATTGCTATTTCAGTACCTGTCTTAAGTGCAATCTATCCACCAGCAATTGTGGTGATTATGCTGAGCTTCTTCTGGAAATTTTGGCACAAGCCTTCTTTCATTGTCGGTTCAGTAACAAGTATTGCTTTAATTTTCGGTATTATCGATGGTCTTAAAGTTGCAGGCTTCAGCAATTATTTACCTGAATTTCTTCAGCATTTACCATTAAATGAACAAAACTTAGCTTGGTTGATCCCATCTTTAGTTGTTCTTGCAGTTACCGTACTTATCGACAAAGTTAAATTCAAAAGCATTTAATCTAGTGACTTTTTTGAAATCGAGTTTTATCCAAACATGATTTTATATATTGAATAGAATGCTGTGTTTACCCAACCAGCATTTTATTTCCACACTAGTTTTTAATGACAAATCAACTATAGATATAATTAATTTTTACTGTAAAATTACACTAAAATAATTTTTAGCTACTCAGGAAAGAAGAGCAACAATGAAAACTAAATATTACCTAACATTAGCAGATGCAGAGTTTTTAATGGAAGAAGCTCAAAAATATGCAATTGAACACAACTTTAAAGTCAGCATTGCGATTGTTGATGAAACAAGCTCTCTATTATTCATGAAACGATTAGATGGTGCTTCTCCTCTAACTACACATCTATGCCTAGAAAAAGCAAAATGCGCTTCAATATCAGGTAGACCGTCAAAATTTTACGAAGAACTTCTAAAAAGTGGGCGTCTGGGTTTCTTAAGTATGCCTAGTGCTCAAGGGATGTTAGAAGGTGGAATACCGATTATTTATGAAGGTGAAATTTTAGGGGCTATTGGTGTATCGGGTGTTCAATCTTTTGAAGATGCAGAAATTGCTCAACATGCGATCGATAGTTTTTTAAAAAAATATAATAGCTAAAGCAAAACCATAGGAAAGAGAAATTAATATACTTTTCATTTAAATAATTTCTCTTTTCTAAAAGAATAAGTATTTCATACAAAAATATTAAACATTTACTTTTTTAATACCTTAAACCTTTATAAATATAGAGGTTTTTATAAAACTGTTCAAAAAATTTTCTATTTGCTATTGAACTGAATCAAAAATAGCAGTACAACATTAAACTTAAAACTTATTCTTGACTAAAACATTAGGTTTTAGCGCAACCACAAGGAGGGATGGAGATGTTATCATTACATTTCAACAAACAAGTCTTCATTAACACTCTGAACAGCAAAGATTCAGTTGTTTATGGAGTAACACCGCTTGCTCTTATGCTGACTTTACTGTTTCAAGGTATGATTAAAGGAAATCTGAAGCCCGAATACTTTATGTATGCGATGGTCGTTTCTTTCATATTTTGTGTGTGGGCCTTTGTCGATCATAAGATGCGAAAACTAGCTAAAAGACGTCTTAGTCAACAAAATTTGAATTCTTAAAAAATGGATGAGTAATCATCCATTTTTATACACCTATAAATAAAAAAATTGTTCCAATAATTAAGATAGCTGTAGCCAATAATTCAGTCACAATTAATCCCACCATCATTAAAGACATTATCCACGAAGGTAAATTAAATCTGCCCAACCGATGTGGCGTTTTGAATTGATTTGTCGTGTCCTGTAAACATCCATGTATGATATAAACCAATATTGAAAAGCTAAAAAAGAAAATATTAGCTAACACACACCACAAAGCAACATTTTCATTTAAAACAGTAAAATAGCTTAATACAGCAAGAATGAGACTAGCAGCCGCATATAGCAAGCTACTGCGATGAGCAATGTCAACATAATAGTGGGCACGATGTAACTCTGAACGGCGTATTTGCCAATACTTCCACACCCCCGTGAACATTCCTACCCATAAAAATATGCCACTAAACACAATTGCTAACTGTACAGCTTTCGGTAAATCCATCTTTTTTTCCAATTATTCGTTTTATTAAAATTTAATGAGCTGTATAGCACAAATCTTGACTTTATAGTCACATTTCAATCAAGTATCGTTTTGGAACTCATGTAAATTAAAGTCATTAATAAGCCAATCATTACGTAATATTATGGATAACACTTTTGAATCATTTTGGATGACCTGCGAAGATGGTTATCAACTTGCTGCACAATTTTATCCAACTCAATCAAAGAAATCGGTACATCCTGTTTTGATTTGTCCAGCAACAGGTATTACCAAAAACTTTTATCATTCTTTTGCTACATGGTTAAGCCAGCAAGGCTATGATGTATTAAGCTTTGATTTCCGTGGAATTGGAGATTCATTGCATGGGCCGTTAAAGCAAAGTACAGCGAGTATCAATGATTGGGGAACGCTTGATATCCCTTGTGCAATTGAAACTTTATTAGAAAAAACCCAAGCAGAAAAAGTTACTCTTCTTGGCCATAGTGCGGGTGGGCAACTGTTAGGGATTGTGCCAAATTTTCATAAAGTAGCAAAAGTTGTTGCAGTGGCAGGCTCTACAGGCCATGTAAAAGGACTTAAAGGTAAAACAAAATTTCTAGCCCCTGTCATGTTTAACGTTATCTTTCCAATTACGAGTACTTTAAAAGGCTATGGTGCTACTCAATTTATTGGAATGGGTGAAAACTTGCCTAAAAAAGTCGCACAACAGTGGAGAGAGTTTTGTAGTCAACCCGGCTATGTGAAAAATGCTATTGGTAAAACTATTTTTCATGACTTTCATAGTGAAATTATTTGCCCTATTACTTCAATTTGGGCAAGTGATGATGAAATTGCGACTCAACACAACGTTGCAGATTTATTAAGTTTATACCCGAATGCATCTACTAAAATGCTAGAACTGAACCCGACAAAACTCGGCTATAAATCAATCGGCCACATGTTAATGTTTAAAAAATCACATCAAAAGCTGTGGTCAGTCTTAGAGCAAGAAATTCAATAGTAATTTAAATTCTATCATTTAGTTTTTGCCTCTATGCCCGTAATCCGGTGTAGAGGTTTTTTTTATTATTAGCAGCCCCCTTTTTATAAAATAACTTTATTAAATTTATAGTTACCATAAGAAACTAAAATATATTAAGTCGTGATTCCTTTGTATTTTTAATAAGCATTATTTACGTAAATACGTCGATATAAATTTAAAGTTCTGCTATGGTAATTTGTCTGAAGCTGTTGTTTAAAAACAGGTAAACCAACCTATTTTAATACAAACAGCTTCTTTTTTTCTGTTTTAGTTAAAACCTAAGAAATTGTTCAAGGATAAGTATGCTAGCACTCGAGCCTCGACATATTCATATGAATCAACATGCTGTTGATAAAAAGCATGCATTACAGTGTCTAGTAGATATATTAGTAAAAGATGGGTTAGTTACGCCTGAATATATAACAGGACTCATCAATCGTGAACAACAAAGCGCTACCTATTTAGGCCAAGGTATTGCTATTCCACATGGTACGCCACAATCTCGTGAATTTATTTTAGAAACAGGTATTCGGTTAGCTCACTTCCCTGAAGGAATAATCTGGGATGGGGAAAACACGATTTATTTAGCTGTTGTTATTGCAGCAAAATCTGATGAACATTTACAAGTACTACAAATATTAACTAGAGCGTTAATGCAGGATGTAAGTGAACAAGTAAAAAATGCGACGCAACCTGAGCAAATTATTGAACTATTACAAGCTCAACCCCTATCCTTAACCCTGCATGAAAATTTAATTCAAACTGAAATTGAATCTCAAGATATCGAAGACTTATTGTGGTCAGCCTCTCAAATTCTCAAAAAACATAATTTCGTAAAATGTGGTTTTTTAAGCTCACTTGAGCCAGATCAAGTTATCCAGTTACAAGACCAGATCTGGTCTATTTCTAGCAGTAAGTTTGTTCAACAACCAGCAATCAGTATTGTAAAACCACGCCATGCTTTAAATGTAAATGGGCAAAAACTAAATACTCTCGTCTGTATTGCTGCCAATGAGCAGTTAGATAGCCAAAGATTTAACCGACTGATTGATATTTTATTTAACCCAGAACAAGTCGCACAGCTAGATCAAACACAAGCACCAAATGAGATTGCTAAAATTATTGGTGCAGATGTTATTCCAGATTGGCCTCATCGTTCGGTTGTATTAGCCAATGCCCATGGATTACATGCTCGACCAGCGACTCATCTAGTAAACTTAACTAAAAGTTTTCAAGGTGATATTCAGGTCGCGGTGGACGATGGTAATTTTGTTTCGGCCAAAAGTTTGACGCGCCTCTTGGCTTTAGGATGTAAACGTGGTCAAACTTTACGTTTTATTGCCGAGCCAGAAACAGATGCTGTTGAAGCTTTAGATAAAGTTATTCAGGCCGTGCAAGAAGGCTTAGGAGAAGAAGTTGAACCTATTCAATCTTCAGATACCCAAGAAGCTCAATCGCCTCAAACAGTAAAATCACACCCGAAAACATTGAGTACAAATACAGGTATTCCAGCTTCTAGTGGTCTAGCTTTTGGCCCCGTACATGTCATCAAACCTAAGGTTTACCAATATGAACGTATGGGTTTAAGCGTTAAAGCAGAAAAAGAAAAACTTGATATTGCTCTTCACGCAGTTAAAAACAATATTCACCAAGTTATTGCAAAATCTGAAGTAGCTGAAATTAAGCAAATTTTCCAAGCGCATTTGGAAATGCTAGACGACCCAGATCTTATTAATGGTGTTTATCAAAAGATTAACTTAAACCTTTCTGCTCCTGCTGCTTGGCATGAACATATTGAAGCAGCAGCTAAAGAGCAAGCAGCTTTACCAGACCGATTACTGGCTGAGCGTGCTACAGACTTACGTGATATTGGTGATCGGGTTTTAGCACAGCTCTGTGGTGAAGTTATTATCGAAGAGCCTAAAGAGCCTTATATTTTGATCATGTATGATGTGGGCCCTAGTGATGTGGCTCGCCTTAATAAAGATCGAGTAGCGGGCATTTTGACAGCTGTAGGCGGTGCAAGTGCACATAGCGCTATTGTTGCTCGTGCTTTAGGTATTCCTGCAATTGTTGGTGCTGGTGAGCAAGTACTAGAGATTGAACAAAAGAGTTCTCTTTTAATTAATGGAGACACAGGAACTTTTGTATTAAACCCGAACACTCAGCAAATCGAACAAGCAAAACAAGAACGAGAGCTTCAAGAAAAAATTCGTGAAGAGGCTGAACGTCACAGCCAAGAACCTGCGATTACCCTAGATCAACATCAAATTGAAGTTGCTGCAAATTTAGGAAAAGTTCAAGCTACAGCACACGCAGTTGAATGTGGCGCAGAAGCAATTGGCTTACTTAGAACAGAGCTTGTTTTTATGGCTCATAGTAGTGCTCCAAGTGAAGCTACCCAAGAAGCAGATTATCGTGTTGTGCTAGATTCCCTCGCTGGTCGCCCACTTGTAGTACGTACTCTTGATGTAGGTGGTGACAAACCACTTCCTTACCTTCCAATTGCTGAAGAAGAAAATCCATTTTTAGGCTTAAGAGGTATCCGTTTGACATTAAGACAGCCAGAGCTGTTACGTCAACAACTTATCGCTTTGCTTAAAGCCGCAGATGATCGTCCTTTACGAATCATGTTTCCAATGATTGGCCGTGTGGAAGAATGGCGTGCTGCCAAAGCTATTCTGGATGAAGTTAAAGCTGCACATCCATGCGCTGACTTACAAGTTGGTATTATGATAGAAGTTCCTTCTGCTGCTTTACTTGCGCCTATTCTTGCTCAAGAAGTGGACTTTTTCAGTATAGGAACAAATGATTTAACCCAATATACTTTAGCTATTGACCGTGGTCACCCTATCCTCTCGGCTGAAGCAGATGGCCTCCACCCAAGTATTTTGCAATTGATTGAACACACTGTAAAAGCTGCGCACAAACATGGCAAATGGGTGGGTATCTGCGGAGAACTCGCAGCTGATCCAAAAGCTGTACCGATTCTTATGGGATTAGGCGTAGATGAGCTCAGCATGTCTCCAAATAGTATTCCTTTAGTAAAAGCCCAAATTCGTACACTTAACTACAGCCAAGCTCAAGCGCTTGCAAAACGCGCACTAGAATGTGAAAGCGCCATTGCTGTACGTCAGTTATCCGAACAAGAAATCTAAAGATTAGGAACAGTAATGGCTAAAGTTTTAACAATTACTTTAAATCCTGCAATTGATGTAACGATACAACTCAATGAGTTACAGGTTGGCGAGGTAAATCGCCAAGAATCTGTAGAAATACATGCAGCAGGTAAAGGATTAAATATTGCACAAGTTTTAAAAGATTTGGGGCATGAAATTATAGTTTCTGGCTTTCTAGGAACAACGAACAAACAAATTTTTGATGATCATTTTAAAGAGGCTCAACTCCAATCTGAGTTTATTTATATTGAAGGCGAGACTCGTCAAAATATAAAAATTGCTGAACATTCTGGGCGTATGACCGATTTAAATGGAAAAGGTTTCTTAGTTTCTGAACAAGATAAAAAGAACCTCTTTCAAAAAATCGAAATGATTTTGCCACAGATAGATGTAGTTGCAATTGCCGGGAGCCTTCCACAAGGTTTTAGTGTTGATGAATTACAGCAACTTATTAAGCTCATTCAACAGCAAGGGAAAAAAGTTGCACTTGATACAAGTGGTAAAGCATTGGTCGCTGCAATTGAATGTCAACCATGGATGATTAAACCAAATACAGATGAGTTAGTAGAAAGTTATCAGCTTCCTGCCGCGACTTATGCTGAACAAAAAAAGCTTTTTGAAAACTTAGCTAAAATTGAACATGTCGTTATTTCGATGGGTGAAGACGGTGTAAACTGGCTACACGACACTCACCCACTTCATGCCAAAGCCCCTAAAGTAGTAGTTAAAAGTACTGTTGGTGCAGGTGACTCTCTTTTAGCAGGTATGATTCATGGCTTAATAAATGGCTTCTCTGATGAAGAAACATTAAAAACTGCTACCGCAATCGCAAGCCATGCTGTCACACAAATTGGCTTTCGTATTCCTAATGCTGAAACGCTAAACCAGTTAAAAGCCCAAACTACAATCAATTCATTGAGTGAATCTGATGCTAACTGCTAAACATTTATTATTTGTCATTAATAGTCCGCAACAGCAAGTCAATGCTTTGATTTTAGCTCGGAAACTTGCGCAAGTCGCATCCCAACAGGGTTATCCAAATAACATTATTTCGCTTGATGAATTCGAAATAAGTGAAAACTTTGACCAAGTCATTGTTGTTGGACAACGCCCGAAAGATCTTAATAGTTTTGGTACGCATCCATTATCTTTCATTAGCATTGAAGAGATAAAAAATGATGCTCACACAGCTTTCCAAACTGCCTTAGATCACTTTAAGCCAGCTCAAGATTGGCTAAGTGATAATAGCTTGGCAGTAACTACTACTAAAAAGTTTGTAGCAATCACTGCGTGTCCTACAGGTGTTGCACATACTTTTATGGCTGCTGAAGCTTTACAACAAGGTGCAGAAAAGCTTGGGTATGAGATTGAAATAGAAACACAAGGTTCTGTTGGTGCAAAAAATATTTTATCAGCTCAAGCTATTGCTGAAGCGGACATTGTGATTCTTGCCACTGACATTGAAGTTAACACAGACCGTTTTGTAGGTAAGCGTGTTTATCGGTGTGGTACTGGCTTTGCTCTAAAGCAAACAGATAAAGCCTTTGCTGAAGCAATCAGCAATGCACAAGTTTTAGAACAAGGTAAGCAACAAGCATCGACAGAAAATAAAGATAAAACCGAAAAAGTTGGCGTATATAAACATCTCTTAACTGGTGTTTCTTTTATGTTGCCTATGGTGGTGGCTGGAGGTCTGTTAATTGCTCTCTCCTTATGCTTTGGTCTAAATGCTGCTGAACAAGCAGGTAGCTTACCCGCCATATTAAAACAAATTGGTGCTGCCGCATTTATGCTTATGGTCCCGATGTTATCGGGTTATATTGCCTACTCAATTGCTGATCGCCCTGGTCTTGCACCTGGTCTAATTGGAGGGTTACTCGCCTCTCAACTACAAGCAGGTTTTTTAGGCGGTATTGTTTCAGGTTTTCTTGCAGGTTATATCGCACTATTTATTGCTAAAAAACTTAAACTTCCTACAAGTTTAGAGGCACTTAAACCGATTTTAATTATTCCATTATTAGGTACATTATTTGTCGGTCTGATTATGTTCTACGTGGTTGGACAACCTGTAGCACATATTTTCGAGCTAATGAAAGACTTCTTAAATAACATGGGTACAACAAATGCTGTGTTAATGGGAATTATATTAGCCAGCATGATGTGTATCGATTTAGGCGGTCCAATCAATAAGGCAGCCTACGCTTTTACTGTCGGATTGTTGACAACAAATACCTATATGCCAATGGCAGCAACAATGGCGGGTGGTATGGTCCCTGCAATTGGCATGGCTATTGCGACTTTCATTGCTAAAAATAAATTTAGTACAGGAGAGAAAGATGCCGGAAAAGCTGCTTTCGTATTAGGTTTATGTTTTATTTCAGAAGGTGCTATTCCCTTTGCGGCTAAAGACCCAATGCGTGTTATTCCAACTTGCATTTTAGGTGGTGCTGTAACTGGAGCACTTGTTGCATTATTCCATTGCGAATTAGTTACTCCTCACGGCGGCGTATTTGTTCTTTTAATTCCAAATGCAATTAACCATGCTTGGTTATATCTTGCTGCCATTGCAGCAGGTAGTATTGTTACAGGCATAAGCTATGCGATTGTTAAGAAAAAAATAGAAGAAAAAATTGTGACTACTGCATAATTAAAAAGGGAGAATATAAATTCTCCCTTTTTTACACTTCATATGCTTCAACAAATAAAATTCTTCAATTACCCGCTTTACGCTACTCGCATAATTTAATCTGAATAACTGTTGCTAGAAGCTGTGCTAGCACTTCCTCTTCTAACTTTATTGTTAAAGTGAACCTATCTGAAATTTAGAAGATGAGTAGCATGCAGTATGATTAAAAACTCTTAAAAATATAATTTATAGACAAAAAAGCTAAAAATATATGGTTAATCATTCCACCAGCTATTTAATTTTATATATAACAATCAATAATTTAATAAATAAATCAAATTTATTTCACTTAATAATAGATGATTCATGTTAAATGTATGGTAAATTTCACAAACCACATAACAAAATAAGGTGTTGATATTTATAAATATTTATTATTTAAATATCTTGATTTTTCATAATTATGACTTTAGAGACAAAAACTATCTCGTTCAATGCCACGTTCAAATCATAATTTTTTTTCTACGATGCGCTTGTAAGCAAATATCGTTCAATTAACGATCAAGCAAGCCTAGATGCAATCTTGTATATCTGTTCAAAGATTTTAAGGAATTAATGACTATGACTCATCAAGTCACTTTAACTTTCAACAAACTTTGACTATAGAAGAAGAGTATTTTTAGTTTATGCAAAGTATAGAGAAACTTATCAAGACAAGGTCCTTTAAACCATGTCATTGTTAAATTTAGCTATATAAATTTTGCTCACCAAGTAAAGTCCTGATATAACTTGCTTGATGAAACTATATTTTTCAACTATTAAAGATAGTTCACCAGAAATGCGATCCACCAAGGTATGGGGAAAAGTCAATGACAAAGAAGTATGCGCGTTTTTTACCTACAACAGAATCTTTTACTCTTGAAGATTTTCCATATTATTGGATTACTCAAGTACATGCTCAGTATGTACAAAACATTGATAATGCTTTAAAAAAATATGGTTTAGATAACTCACGTCGACGCATTATGTTGGCTTTAAGTAGTAAGCCCCATGCGAGTGTTTCTGAACTTTCAGATATGATTATTTCAAAAATGTCGACGACCACTAAAATTGTTTACCGTTTAAAAGATGAAGGTTTAGTAGAAACTTATTCTTGTCAGACCGATGGTCGAATCACCCGCGTAGTACTTACAGACAAAGGTACTGAAATGATCAATAAGATTAATGATCTAACCAGCGTAGTACTCGAACAATCTTTCGAAGGTATCACCCCTTTGCAATTAGAAAAAATGATGGAAAGTTTAAAATTACTTTTAAAGAATCTTTCTCGTTAAAAATAGCATAGATATCTTATTAAGCTCTCTTAGGAGAGCTTTTCTATTTTAAGCTCTTGTCTGGGTATTGATAGAAACAACACTTCACATAAAATAAGCAATTAACTTGTCATCTGTTGACTTGAGTCCTTAACTCCAGTAGAAATTCTCTTTCAACAACTGCATAGCAAATTTTTTAAAATGGCTAAAAGAAAATACAAAAGTGACAAGTTTCAAGTGCGTCGTATTAACCGTCAATGGTGGGTACTTGAAAAAGACCTTGAATCAAACTGCTATTTAAAACATGAACAAGTGGCAACAAAAACCTTAGCAAACAACTATGCTGATGATTATATTGAACAATATTATATGAATCTTTATATTCAACAAGAGTTGAAAAAACCTGAAACTGTATAAAAAAGCCATTTGGCTTTTTTTTATTTTTAATATTTAAAGATTATAAGGTCAAAAATTAAGAATAAAAAAAACCTACATCTTGGGGAAAATGTAGGCTATAAAATGCACAAAAAGGAAATATATATCCTTCTTGATGAAAAGAATTTTACGATAATATAAGCCTTTATTTTATATTACTTTTGTAAACTTAATGGTGGTTATTGTATTTATTCAGACTTTTAAAAACCTCTTCGTCTTTATATATCATGGTTAAATTTTGGCTTATTAAGATTTTAATTCTCGCAATTTAATCCTTCTCATTTTTATAATTTATTTTCATGGCTTTTATTAAGATAGTTCTGCAGAGACAAATATAAGCTTCTGTTTTAATAAGTTTTTTACAAAAATAAGCATAAATCTTTTTTTAACTTAAGACAGATAAAAATTAATAAATAACAAAAACATAAATTAAATATTAAGTATATAATTTATTTAAGATCTCAATTTTAGTTCAAAAAAAAGACAATTGAAATTTATTTATTACTGTTTTGATTACTACAGAAAGATTACAATAACGACTAATAATTAGATTACCCGCCCATACAATCTTTCTAGGCATGTTATGACTTCAATGTCGAACAACACCCAAAAGCATTTTATTGTTGAGCAGATTCCACTACCGACTTGGGTCAGTGATGAAAATGGCTTGATATTATATTGCAATGTAGAGTGTACAGAATATTGGCAGGATACTTTTTCTCCATTACCTCAACAATGGTTAGATTTTATATCTCCTGTCGATTTAGACGAAGTCAAAAATAGATGGCTCGAAGCAATTCGCCTGCAAAAAAGAATAGAATTAAAATGCCGACTTTTACAAAGTGGCAATCAATATAGGTGGTGCAAACTTTCCATTCAAGCATCTAAATATCGCGGCTCTTCACTAGCGAGTGAATGGTATGTCAGCTTTTTAGATATTGATCACGATATTCAAGAGCAACAAAACTTGCAAAAGAATATTGAAATACAAAATCAAATGTTAGACATCAGTGTAGATTGCATTAAAGTATTGAATGTAGACGGCACCGTTTCTCATATGAATAAATCAGGATGCCTCGCTTTAGGTGTTCCTGTTGATGAAACAAAATTTGGAATGAAATGGCTTGAGCTATTGCCACCTCATATTCGTAAACGTGGACGTGTCGCTTTAAAAAAAGCCCTTCAAGGCAAAGTTGCCAGATTCGCTGGAATGAGTTGTTTACCAGATCAGGACCCCGAATATTGGGATAATATGTTGACCCCGATTCATCGGGAAAATGGTGAAATCATACAAATACTGTGTGTATCCCGTAACGTCACTCAACAGCATCTGACAGAAAATCAACTTAGAAATATGAGTGAAAGAGATGAGCTGACCGGATTATGTAATCGGCGTTCATTTAAATTTCAACTTAAACGCACTCTTGCATATTCAAAAGACAGCCAAACAAGTGTGGGTCTACTATTAATTGACCTTGATCATTTTAAGCATATTAATGACACATTAGGGCATAGCGCAGGCGATCATCTTTTAAAAGTTTTATCCAAACGTTTTAGTCATTGTGTTGATGATGAAAGATGCTTTGTCGCAAGACTGGGTGGAGATGAGTTTGCGGTTATTATTAATAACCTTAAATCTGAAAGTGATGTGCGTGACTTAGCCGCAATCTTACTTCAGCAGCTAAATCAACCTATTACCTATCTAGGCAATGTTCTAAATGGTGGTATGAGTATTGGCTGTGCGATTTATCCTCAAGATGCCGTCGACCAATCAGGTTTACTCAGTTGTGCAGATATGGCATTGCATGATTTAAAAGCACGTGGTCGTGGTGGTATTCGCATGTATGACCCATGCATGATGCAAATGACCGAAACAGTCGCTTCTCAGCTTAATTTAGCACGTCAGCTTATTCGTCATCATACTATTCAGCCCTACTATCAACCTAAAGTAGATTTAAAAACTCATCGTGTTGTAGGTTTTGAAGCTCTATTACGATGGCATACAACTTCCGCTCAAAGAGGTTATCCTTCTCAAATTGCAGAAGCTTTTAAAGATTATAATTTAGCGAGTAAAATCGGTGAAACGATGCAACATCAAGTTTTACGGGACATCGCAAAATGGATAGATCTTGGTATTAAACCCCTTCCTGTTTCACTCAATGCTGCTCCTGTTGAGTTTTTAAGAGACAACTATGCTGAACGGCTTTTGAAAAAGATCAATCAATTTCAAATTCCAACACATTATATTGAAGTAGAAGTCACTGAACATATGTTGGGCGATCGAGGTTCAGAGTATGTGATCCGTGCACTTAATAAATTAAAACAACATGGCGTACATATTGCTCTAGATGACTTTGGTACAGGTTTTTCATCACTTACCCATATTCGTGACTATCCAATTGATAGTTTAAAAGTAGACTGTAGTTTTATACAAAAGATGCAGCATGACCCATCAATTTATGCGATTGTTCAAGCAATTGGGTTACTCGCTCCGAATTTATCACTGGGGCTTATTGCAGAAGGTATTGAAACCCCTGAACAAGAAGAACTGCTTCGACAATTTGGATATAGTATAGGCCAAGGATTCTTATTTGAATCTGCTATAGATGCCAATCAAGTCATTTCAATACTTAAGCAGAATCAACCCTACTTAGAAAGTCATTATCATGCTTTAAGATAAAATTTATAATAAAATCTCTCATCTTTCTCCATACTAAAAATAAACAATAATCTTTCAAAAATTGTTCATAATATAAGCATAAAGATAATAAATCGGTGTTTTGGCACCATACATTGTCACAGGACAATAAGGAGCAATATATGAGTTATCACCATATCTTGGTTCCAGTCGATGGTTCTCCTACTTCACTCATTGCTGTCAATCATGCAGCAGCACTTGCTAAGGCCTTTGGTAGTAAAGTGACTCTAGTATATGCGCTTACTATAGATCCTTTTATTTCTGTAGAATTCATTGATAGTACAGAATTAGCACAGGATTACTTTAATAAAGCTAGAGCATCTATTCAGGGTATTTTAGACCAAGCGAAAGAACAATTTAGCCAACATGGAATTTCTGTTGAAACAAAAATTGTTGAAGGTCAAACAATTCACACAGAAATTATTAAAGCCGCTACTGAACTCAAAGCAGACCTATTGGTGATTGGTTCTCATGGTCGAAAAGGGTTTAAAAAGTTCTTCTTAGGAAGTGTGACTAAAGCTCTTTTAGGAGAAATTCATTTACCGGTATTAGTCGTAACTGAATAATTTTTATTAAGCTAAAAAAACCGATCTTATGTAGATCGGTTTTTTAATGGCCTGTGTTACTGAGCTTTATATGTAAATTTAATCAGAGACCCAGGGTTTTCTAATGTGTTCGTTACAGAGCCATCATCTTTTTGGACATTTCCGGCTGTATCAGTCAACACGTATAAAACATTCCCATCTGGACTTGCAATCACGTCACGATAACGGTTGTTGCTTTTAAACATTGGTACCGCATCATCATAAGTCGCACTATACGTTGGATCTAACTTAATACGGAAAATAACACCGCGTTTTAAAGATGGAACCAACAACGTATTTTCCCAACCAGCAATTGCTTTTTTGCCGCCCTTATAGACATAAGCAGATGACGGCGCAACGGTTGGCCAGCAAATGTAGGTCATATCCCCACACGTTGGGTCATTATAGTTGTAGGTATCCTGCACGGTATATAAAGTTTTTAACGGCGGTACAAAGTTTTTACCAGTCCATTCAGATTCTTTCGTCACAGGTACACCTGCAGCTACTTTTACTCCGTTTTGCCCTAAATCTTTAATTTGTGACTTATTAGTTGCTGCCGAATAATTTGCATAGGCATAACCACTGTCATCTTTGTAACCCGCTACATTTGGCCAACCATAGTTACCACCTTTAACTATGAGGTTAATTTCATCGTCAGAGTTTGGACCTTGTTCAGATTGCAACAATTTACCATTTGGAGTAAATGCTAAGCCCTGTGGATTACGGTGTCCGAGCGTATAAATATGGCTAACCACCCCGTTAAAACTTGGATTATCTTTTGGAATACTTCCATCTAGATTTAAGCGTAGTACTTTACCCATGTAGGTGTGATAGTCTTTGCCATTCAACTCTTGTCGAGTCGGCGTATGCTGTGCCTGATTTGGCAAGAATAAATAAGCAAGCTGGTTACGCCCTTGGTCACCAATCGTATAGTAAATCTTTTGGTCTGGACCAATGACAAGACGACCTGATTGATGGTCTTTCGATGAAGGTAATCCTGCTAATAAATCGACTGGCTTCTCAAGCGTATCAGTTGACTTGTTATAGGTATATCGACGAATAATTGTTTGATTCGGTAGTTCTTTATCTGTAGATTTCGGATTTTTAAATGTACCTGAAATATAGATATAAGGATTATTTTTAAAATCAGGATGGAAAGCAAAGCCTAACAAACCATTTTGTCCATCAGCATCATTTACAATCTCAGGCACCTGAAAAACTGTTTTTACACTGCCCGACTCCGGATTCACTCTTAGAATCTTACCTGTTGCGCGCTCTGTTAACCAAATTTGATTATCAGGTCCCCACAACAAAGCATGTGGCTTATTTAAATTAGATAGAATAACTTTCTTGTCAAAGTTTTCCGATTTCGCTTTAGCAAATTGAGATGGAGTTAGAGGAACATCAGCAAATGCTGAGAGTGTAACTATCTGAGCAGCGCCTAATAAAGCAATTTTAGCCAATAAATGTTTATTCATGTGTCCACCTTATAAATTGTCAAAATTTTCCGAGAATTTTTAAACCTCTAATAAAGGCTTTGTACGAGTTCTCTATATGATTTGTATTATGATGAATAACGAACCTATTAAAATCTAAATTTCTGAAAGGCTCTGTTGCATAAAAGTAGCTATTAAAACTGAATAAACTCTCTTTAAGATGAGCAACTTAACTATACGATTTATCTATTCTATTCATTATATATCTGAACTTTTTTGAAATGCCCATGAGTTAAATAAATATTTATTAACGAAGTAATTGATAGTTAAAAATTAATACTCAAAGAGACAATTCTAATTATAAAAATATACATCACTAAAGATTAAAAGTTAGAAGCTGTAATTGAGAGCTATTTTTACAACGAAGGTGTCTTATGTGTGCAAACCTTAAACCTATTAAGAAAACACATGCCAATCAATTAGACTTATTTGAACCCACTTTTGAATATAAGATGGATATTTTTCCAAGTGATGATTGCCCACTCATTTTATCGAATGAAAATGAGCTTGAGTGGAGAAAAGCTAAATTTGGAATGCTTCTCCCTTATGCCAAAGAAATTTCATTCAAATATGCAACGTATAATGCCAGAACAGAGACAGTACAACAAAAGCGCTCTTTTAAACATGCTTGGTTAAATGACCAATTTGCGCTTATTCCTGTTGAAGCCATTTATGAACCTAAATATATCAATGGAAAAGCGCATTGGTATGGTATTTCCCGGCAAGATGAGCAACCTTTTACACTGGCTGCGATCTTTGAGGAAACACTTATTGATGAACAGAAAGTTAGATCAATGTCGCTATTAACAATCAATGCTGATCATCACCCTTTTATGAAACAATTTCATAAACCAGATGATGAAAAACGCTCAGTTATTGTAATACCAGATGATCTTAGAAATGATTGGCTCAACTGCACTCATTCTGAAGCAAAAGATTTTTTCTTAGATATGCCTGCGAATGAATTTACCTCAATGCCGAAAGCTGAAATGAAGAATTATGATTAAATTGGTTTAGTCGACTTAGGTTAGTCAGCCTTAAAAACTTATGCTATTCTTCGGGCACTTTTAGATGCCTCAAACTCTCTATACCTATGACACTTACGCCACCTTAAGTTTATTTACCCTTATTCATTGTAAATAACTCATCACTGTTTAGTGATGTGGTGTAGTCGCTTGTGTTGGTATATCACATCACTAGCCTTTCAAAATTTAGAACTTAGGCTATTTCTCATGTTATCGAATGTCCGAGAACAATGGTTCTCTAATGTCCGCGCAGATATTCTTTCTGGTCTTGTTGTGGGTCTTGCTTTAATTCCAGAAGCAATTGCATTTTCAATTATTGCGGGTGTAGATCCCAAAGTCGGTTTATATGCATCCTTTTGTATTGCCGTTATTATTTCTTTCGTAGGCGGTCGTCCCGCTATGATTTCGGCGGCTACAGGCGCAATGGCTTTGGTTATGACAACGCTCGTAAAGGACCATGGGCTTCAATACCTATTTGCAGCAACAGTATTAACTGGCGTCATACAGATTTTGGCAGGATATTTCAAACTCGCCAAACTCATGCGTTTTGTTTCTAAATCGGTGGTTATTGGATTCGTGAATGCTCTCGCCATACTTATCTTTATGGCTCAATTACCAGAATTGGTAAATGTGACGTGGCATGTCTACTTATTAGTAGCAATCGGCTTAGGAATTATTTATCTATTCCCCTATATTCCAAAAATTGGGAAGTTCTTTCCCTCACCTCTTATTTGTATTGTAGTGGTCACATTACTCGCTATTTTTTTAGGTTTTGACGTTCGAACAGTGGGTGATATGGGATCATTACCAGATACGTTACCTATATTTCTAATTCCGAATATTCCGTTAAATTTAGAAACCCTCCTTATTATTCTTCCATACTCGTTAGCCCTTGCCGCGGTTGGCTTACTTGAATCAATGATGACTGCAACAATCGTTGATGAAATGACAGATACATCTAGTGATAAATTTCAAGAATGTAAAGGTCAAGGTATCGCAAATATTGCTTCAGGTTTCATGGGCGGCATGGCTGGTTGTGCCATGATTGGTCAATCAATGATTAATGTAAAATCGGGTGGTCGCACTCGTTTATCCACTTTCTGCGCGGGCATATTCTTACTTATTTTAGTTGTATTCTTAAGTGATTGGTTAAAGGTAATTCCTATGGCTGCTCTAGTTGCGGTCATGATTATGGTATCAATCAGTACTTTTGAGTGGAACTCTCTCACTCAATTTAAAAATAATCCTAAAAGTAGTAATGTCGTTATGATCGCTACCGTTATTGTAGTGGTTGCTACTCATAACTTAGCGCTAGGTGTGTTAACGGGTGTATTACTTTCAGCACTTTTCTTAGCTAATAAACTTGAAAATGATATTCGTATAGAAACTTCATTCGAGAATCAAGCTCGTCTATATGAATTAAGAGGTCAAATATTTTTTAGTTCATCTGAAAAATTTATGCAACGTTTTAACTTTAAAGAAGAAATTAAAGAAGTCATTATTGATCTTACCCACTCTCATATTTGGGATGTGACTTCAGTTGCTATGCTAGATTCAGTAGTAAATAAATTTCAAAAGAACGGTATTCAGGTAACGGTTCGCGGTTTAAATGAAGCCAGTTCAATCATGATTGATAAATATGGTACTCATGCAAAAATCTAAAAAAAGGTCCTTCGGGACCTTTTCCAATTTCAAGACATACTTCTTATTAAGGTGATTTATATAACAATCGATTTGGGCTACCAGAAGGATTTTTTACCACATTATTACTTGCTTGATTTAAAAGATTAGTTGAGATTGTCTGAGGTGTTGCAGTAGGTGTACTTTGCAACATTTCATAAAAAATCTCCATTTTTTTACTTCAGGCATCGTTGCTATGATCAGTACAGTCTTTATATTTAGAGGTTAAATTTTTTAGAAAGGAATTTTTATTATATTCTCCATGTATTATAACCAAGTCATATTTTCATAAAACTTGGGACTATACAATACTGCTATCTTTTTCCATTAAAAGTGAGAACCAATTCAAATAAATTAAAAAATCGAAGATTATTTTGCTTTATTGATAATTTAGATTAGCTGGGATGTATAATGTAAAAATATATAATCATTAAAAACAATATAAATGTAGAAATAATGAGGTATGTTCCAATGGTGTTAAAACTTCTTAAAAATTTCCAGATATCCATAAATAAAATATAAAACGTTGAGTTATATAAATTTTTGCAAATTTCAATCCTAGCTTCAACCAAAATAAATTTACAATTTCTTTAACTATACATATTCAGTATTAAATATGTAAAGATATATTACTCAAGTTTCTATTACTTACCGATTCTATAAACTTTTAAATGATATTAAATATATATGACAAAAAGTAAAATTAATAAAACCTATCATTTTTTAATTTTAGTTCTGGCAACTCAACCGTACATCCTGCTAAATGATGTCTACAGTTAGCACTATATTCAATAAATCCACCTTTAATAAAGTAATTACAATGCCCATACATAATTATAAGCTTATCAAAAGTTGGTTTTTTCAAATTATTATTAAAAGTCCATTGGTTACCATTAGAAAAAGGATAATGGACAGGAATATAATGAAGATACCCGCAACCTGGACACATATGTTTATACATGCCACCTTCAAAATATTGTACTTTCATAAAGGCTCCTTTATAAATAAAAAAACCAACTCATGAGAGCCGACTAAATTAATTACTTTCAAATGCTATATATATTATTTAATTATTCTTTATAGCTTTTATTTTCTTATAATTTATCAAGCCTATATGACAAATTCATGAATGATTAGTCAGCTTATATTTTAATTAATCTACTTATTAAATGATAATTCTAGTTAAATCATGAAAAAAATCCTAGTTTATTTCTTATTTATGACAGGTCTATCTTCTTCATTCATATTAATCTTTGGATAGATATTATAGCTATATCACCATTTATCTTATTGTTTTTAAAAGTCAAATAAAAAAGTCCGCATCTTGGGAAGCTACGGACTTAAAAACTCAACTAAACAACAGCTAAACAATTTATTGTCTAGTGAGAAAGCACTATCTTTTTAATCTAATTAAGTTCCACTGTTAGGTCAACAACAATAAATAATTTCTATAAAAAAACAGGTTAAGATGTGATTCACCTCACACTTTATCTTTCTATTTTATAAAATTAATTAATCATACAATCACATTGCATATATTGTAATTCGACTGCTTAAACTAATATCAACTTAAAATAGTGTTCCAAAATAGAGTAATGATTAATTTTAGGAATAATCTTAAAAGAAACAAAATCCTGATCTTGCTCTTTTTTAATATCAAAATAATTTTGGCTTTGCCATTTCAACTCTTCGAGCTCAAGTTCACCACAGAAAATTGAACATGGAATAGTAATTCGATCACTGTGATAAATAGGACTATATTTTAAGATATCTTCGCTTGAAAGATTGAGAGCATGATTTAAATGAATGCTTTGTATAGGTCTTAAGTCATAAATTCCACTTAACAACACCATCTCAGATATGAGTGGATGACCTAATGAAAAAGCAGCCAGATGCGCCCCTGCTGAATGCCCAACCAAAACCACCTCATCGGTTCTCCAGTCTTGCTCTCGAATAAAATCGAGAGCTTGATTAACTTGAGAAGCAATATCTGAAATTTTGCTTTGTGGGGCTAGATCATATTCTAAAAGAACACACTGGGCTCCTTTTGCTAGAACATACGGTACGATGAATCCAAAATCTGATTTATCACACCATTGCCAATAGCCGCCATGAATAAAAATAATAGTCTTTTGGGCTTGCTCTAATGGGAATAAATCTAAGGTTGACCTTGGGTGCAAACCATATTGGATATCTGCAATATGAGTGCATTGTTGATAGGCCGCCAAGCTGCTTCTTTGAAATTCTGCCAATAGCTCATGTTCATTAGCCACAGTTCTAGCATTGTCATAGAGTCTCATAGGTCTCTCACTTCAACGATTCTTCATGAGCATTTAAAGCAAGCTTGGCTGATGATCGTTTTAAATAATAGAAAACAGTAAGCACAACAACTAATGGAACTCCAAATTGTAAAGTTGACTTAAACTCATTGGTAAACCATGTGGTGACTGTGATACTTAAAATTGCGATTAACCCCAACAGTGAAATTAACTGGCTTGCTGGAACCTTAAACTTTAATTGCTGGCCTTGTTGTGCCATTTTCCGTCTAAAAAACATATGGGTAATGAAAATACTGCCCCAAGTGAACAATGCACCAAACATAGATAAAGCAATCATGATCGGAAAAGCAGAAGCTGGGTTAATCGTATAAACAATACTTGCTATACCAATACCCACTGCTGACAATAGCAACGCGTTAATTGGTACGCCATTATGACTAATACGACCAAACAGTTTCGGTGCATCACCTGCGCGTGACAAACTAAATAGCATACGTGTCGAGATATACAACATACTATTCATGGCGGATAAGGCCGCGACAATTACAATAAAATTTAAAATGCTGTCTGCATATGGAATGCCTACAATTTTCATTACCATCACAAAAGGGCTGGTCGCATCGGCCCCAATTAAAGTTGTCCAAGGAACAAGCGCCACAATGAGAAATAAAGACAGTAAATAAAATAAGATTAAGCGAATTGCAGTACTTTTAAACGCTTTCTTAACGGCTCTTTCCGGATCTTTAGCCTCACCAGCCGCAACAGCGATCATTTCAATACTTAAATAACTAAATATTGAAATGATTACCCCAATCCAGACCCCACTAAAACCATGAGGAAAAAAGCCACCATGCTCGGTTAAATTAGAGAGAACCTGTTCTGTTCCTCCATGACTTTGGGTCAGAATGCCAATTGCTAAAAGAATAAATACAATAATTGCAAAGACTTTTATTGTCGAAAACCAATATTCAACCAAACCAAAAGCTTTAACACTATATGCATTAACCACAAGCAAAGTCAGCGAGAAAAAAGCGATCCAGACCCAAGAGCCTACATCTGGAAACCATAATTTCATATAGTCAGCTACTGCTGTAATTTCTGTACCGACCGCTAATACAATACATGCCCAATAGCAATAACGGACTAAAAACCCAGCAAGAGGACTTACATAATGCTCAGCATATGCTCCAAATGAGCCTGACGTAGGATGCTGAACTGTCATCTCAGCCAAACAAGCCATAATAGCAAATGCGATTAAGCCACCAATGGCATAGCTCACGATGACAGCTGGCCCAGCAAAGCTAATTGCAAACTTGCTTCCCATGAACAGCCCTGTACCAATCGCTCCTCCAATTGCAATCATTCCCATCTGTTTTGCGGATAATTTCTTATGTAAACCCGCTTCTCGATTTTGTATTTCATCAAAACTGCTCATAGGCCCTCCTAGCCATTCTTCTGATATTAATCTTTAACGATCAGGTCACTTCGCTGCGCACCAGATAACGCTCATTTTTCCATTCACTATTCAACATAATCTGCTTAAGTTGCTGTACGGCATTCCAAATATCTTCGAAACCTAAATATAGAGGTGTAATTCCAAAACGTAATACTTCCGGCTCTCGATAATCCCCAATCACACCACGAGCAATAAGCGCCTGAATAATTTCATAACCAAAGTCATGTCTATAACTGACATGACTGCCGCGATATTTATGGTTTAAAGGTGTAATCAGCTCGAAACCAAACTGAGAACATTCTTGTTGAACAAGTTGAATAAACAAATCAGTTAATTTGAGGGATTTCTCGCGTATTTGTTGCATATCAGCTTGTAAGAAAATATCGATACCACATTCGATTAGACTCATCGAAATGATAGGTTGTGTTCCACACAAATAACGACGAATACTGTTAGCTGGTTCATAGTGCTGAGCCATATCAAATGGTTTTTTGTGCCCCCACCAGCCTGATAAAGGTTGCCAGAACTGATCAAGATGCTTTTGATTTACCCATAACAATGCTGGAGAACCTGGGCCGCCATTTAAATATTTATAAGTACACCCAATCGCAAAATCACTATTACTCTGATTAAGATCCATAGGCACCGCACCAACCGAGTGACATAAATCCCAAATAATCAAAGCATCTTTATCATGAATTTGTTGATTAATAGATTCCATATCATAGAAATATCCAGTCCGATAATTCACATGAGAAAGAACAACGACAGCCACATCTTTTGCCAAAACACGAGATAAATCATCGGCCCCATCAATTAACTCAACTTGATAACCTTGATTAATCAAGTCTATAAAGCCTTCAATAATATAAATATCAGTTGGGAAAGCATCTTTTTCTGCAACAATAATTTTACGTTCCGGAAATTTTTCGGCTTGAATTTTTACCGCTGCTGATAAAACTTTAAATAAATTTAGAGTAGTTGAGTCTGAAATAACTACTTCCCCTTTTTCGGCACCAATAAGCTGCGCGACTTTATCTCCGAGCCTAGTCGGTAACCCCCACCAATCTGCTTTATTCCAACTATTAATGAGGTCCTCGCCCCACTCTTTTGAAATAATATGCTGAGCAACCTCTAATGATTTCTTTGGTCTTGCACCTAAAGAATTACCATCTAAATAAATGACATTTTCTGGCAGTGCAAATTCATCTTTAAACTTTTTGAGTTCATCTTCCTGATCCCAATAGAGGCATTGTTCGCGAGTAATCATTTGTTATTTCACCTATTTTCAACATTTCCTTTGTATTTGAATTTTATCACGCCAATTCTTTCGATTTATTCGATAATATTTGATTAAAATTTGCTATTTTCGTATAAAATTCGAATTAAAATTAAAAAACATGGATGAAATTCGAAAATGAATGTAGATGCAATCGACCTAAAAATCCTGAAGTATTTACAAGATAATGCTCGGTTAAGTAACCAAGAACTGGCCGATCTCGTTAACCTTTCGGCTTCAGCTTGTCATCGGCGAGTTAAAATTCTAGAAAGCAATGGTGTAATTGAAAAATATCAAGCGAAAGTTAATTATGAAAAACTAGGCATAAAAATTGAGGCAATTGTCGAAATAAAACTTGCCCAGCTAACAGAAAATGATCACAACTTCTTTTTAAGTAAGATCAAAAATTTTGATGAAGTCATTAATGCATATATTATTACTGGCGAATCTAATTATGTTTTACACGTTGCGACCAAAGATTTGAGTTCTTTTTCTCATTTCGTCATTAACACCTTAAATAAAATAAAAGGTGTAGTGAGCATCAATTCCAAGATCATTTTACAGAAGATTGTGCAAAAACCACTTTGACCCCTCATTTTTAATTAAAGAGTCACCTCATGATCGAAACAAAGCGTTTAATTTTAAGACAGTGGAATGAAAGTGATTTTGAGCCATTTATAACAATGGGCTTAGATCAAGATGTTATGCAATTTTTCCCAAATCTTTTAACACCCCAAGAAAGCCTTAATTTAATCCAAAAAATTTCATCTCTCATCCATGAAAAAGGTTGGGGCTTTTGGGCAGTAGAATTAAAAGAAACCCATCAATTTATCGGGTTTATTGGTCTACACAACCAACCTGAACAATTTGACTTCTCTCCATGTGTGGAAATTGGGTGGCGACTTGCAAAAGAATTTTGGAAACAAGGTTATGCAACAGAAGGAGCAAAAGCAGTTTTAGATTATGGTTTTAATATACTGAATTTAGATAAAATCGTTTCATTTACCGCTACGATTAATACACCCTCTCAAGCTGTCATGAAAAAACTTGGAATGCAAAAAGTTAAAAACTTCGAACATCCTAAAGTTCCTCTTCATCACGAATTAAGAGAACATGTGCTATATGAAATCACGAATGTTTACTCATCAAAATCATAGCCGACGGAGGTTGAACATTCCCAATATTCATTAAGTTTATCTGCTATTTCTTCTTTTTCCATAGTGGTAAGCACATAGAAAAGTTTAGCCTCTTTATTTTTTCTTAGAATTAATAAATTGTAATAATCATACTCAGGTCCATTCAGCCCCAAGGTAAGTTGTGACTCACAATGTTTTTCTGCTTTGTAGTGCCACTCAAGTTTATAAGTATCAAGGCCATCGGCAGCATTGATTACGATACCGTCATTGGTTCCACCAATAAATCCAATTTTCATTGCTTTCTCTAAATTGTTATAAGAATAATTTTAAATATAACTTTAAATAAGTATCCTTCAATTTATAAAATGTTTGTCAATACGTATCCTATGTAAGCAAACTTAATCTTAAGAGCTAAAAACCCAAAATAAATTTTAAATATTTTTAATTTAAGGGAGGAATTTTCTACTAAAACTGCTTCATTATTATTTTTTGTTTTATAAAATTCCACGTTATAATTTCAAACCATTGATCTCTCCCTATCCATCCTATGAAGCCATGTAAATTTTAGAAAATTATTGGATGGAGCTTTAAATTAGTTTGAGTATTTATAAGTTTATTTAATTTATGATTTTAAAAGGTTATATGGTAGATGTGTTTTAAAAATTTTGATTTAAATGATTTTGGAGATCTTTAAAAAAATGTCTAAAATCATAATGTTTGACATGGACGGAACACTCTTAGATCTCGCTTTTGATGATTTCATATGGAATGAATGTCTTCCTGAACGGCATGCAAAAACACATCAACTTCCCCTCTTCGAGAGCAAAGAAAAGCTATATCAATTTTATCAATCACATCGCCATACGCTTGTTTGGTATTCATCAACCTATTGGACTAAAACTGTAGGCGTTGATGTACTCAAATTACAACAAGAATTTCAATCTAAGATCCAAGTTCGTTCTGGCTGTATTGAGCTTTTGCAACAACTTAAAGAACAAGGATACACGTGTTGGTTAGTTACAAATGCTGACCGCGCGAGCTTACGCTTAAAACTCGATAATATTGCGATTGAACATTTCTTCGATGTCATCATATCAAGCGAACAAGTGGGTTATGCCAAAGAAGATATTAATTTTTGGCAAGAACTCCAAAGATTACATCCATTCAATCCAGATGAAACGATTTTTATTGATGATACGGCCCCCGTATTAAAGACAGCAGAAAAATTTGGTATTCAACACTTGTTTACTATCTTGCAGCCCTCAAGTCTAAAGGATATAAAACAGCATCAAGATTTAGAATTTAAAGCACTAGATCGACTTACAGAATTGCTGTCTATATTGAATGAAATTGATAGAAAGGATAATGATGTCAAAATTGCCTGAAAACGATGCTGTAGAGACCATGCGTGTCGACAAATGGTTATGGGTTGCTCGTTTTTTTAAAACTCGTTCAATTGCTAAAGGAGCGATTGAAGGAGGTAAAGTACATCACAATAATGAGCGTGTAAAAGTTTCCAAAGAAATTCGAGTTGGAATGGAACTTGTTATTCAGCAAGGGTTTGATAAGAAAACTGTTGTGATAAAAGCTCTTTCGAACACACGTGGTCCAGCTCCAATCGCACAGCAACTTTATGAAGAAACCGAAGTAAGTATTGCTAGACGGGAGTTGATTGCATCCCAACGAAAATTGCATAATCTAGCTCGACCTGACCATAGACCGGGTAAAAAGGATCGTCGTCAAATTATTCGGTTTAAACAGGAGAATGATCAAAATTGGTCATACGGTGATGAATAAAAACGTCGAGTTGTGTCGCACACACACATACAACACATAGAAGCTATAGAAAAAATCTGTCACTATTACCCTAGTGAAACAAGTTGAGATTCAATGCATCCACTTGGGTTAAACGTGATGAACATAGAGTATTGAGGTTTTTGAGATGGATGAGAATAAAAGCAAAGCATTACAAGCCGCGCTAAGTCAAATTGAGAAACAATTTGGCAAAAATACGGTGATGCGTCTCGGTGACAACACTGTTCAAGCTGTTGAAGCTGTATCTACAGGCTCTTTGACTTTAGATATTGCATTGGGGATTGGCGGTTTACCAAAAGGTCGTATTGTAGAGATTTATGGTCCAGAATCTTCTGGTAAAACCACAATGACTCTACAAGCAATTGCACAATGTCAAAAAACTGGTGGTACTTGTGCCTTTATCGATGCAGAGCACGCATTAGATCCACAATATGCACGTAAGCTTGGTGTAGACATTGATAACCTGCTTGTATCGCAACCTGATAACGGTGAACAAGCACTCGAAATTGCAGATATGCTAGTCCGTTCTGGTGCAATTGACTTAATCGTTGTCGACTCAGTCGCTGCACTTACTCCTAAAGCAGAAATTGAAGGTGAGATGGGTGACTCTCATATGGGCTTACAAGCTCGTCTAATGAGTCAGGCACTTCGTAAAATTACAGGTAATGCTAAACGTTCAAACTGTATGGTTATCTTCATTAACCAGATCCGTATGAAGATTGGGGTAATGTTTGGTAGTCCAGAAACTACAACTGGTGGTAACGCATTGAAGTTCTACGCTTCTGTACGTTTAGATATCCGCCGTATTGGCCAAGTAAAAGAAGGCGATGAAATCGTCGGCTCTGAAACCCGAGTTAAAGTGGTTAAAAACAAAATGGCTCCTCCTTTCAGAGAGGCTATTTTCCAAATCCTATATGGTAAAGGCACAAACCAGTTAGGCGAACTTGTAGATTTAGCTGTACAACAAGATATCGTACAAAAAGCAGGCGCTTGGTATTCATATCAAGGTAATAAAATTGGTCAAGGTAAGAACAATGTTATTCGCCACTTTGAAGAAAACCCTCAAATGGCTGGGGAAATTGAACGTAACATCCGTGAACAGTTATTAACAACTGGTACTAATACTGCTCAAGTTGAAGATGAAGAAGAAGTTGATCTTCTACTAGAATCTTAATTAGTCATGAGCCTTAAAACGCCCTTCGGGGCGTTTTTTTACAAGGGAACCCTAATACTATGTTCAAAAGAACTGAAGAACAGTCTCAACAAAGAGCTTTGCTTACAGGTCAACGTTTACGCTCTTATGCTTTTGCTTTATTGACTCGTCGAGATTACTCCAAAGCAGAGCTTACTGAAAAATTAACTCGTTATGCACAAAATCCTGAAGAAGTTAAGCGACTTGTTGAAGAATTATCTGAACAAAACTATCAAAGTGATCAACGCGTTGCCGAATTAACATTAGCTAGCCAGATTCGTAAAGGCAAAGGTCCAAAACGTATTAAGCAAGCTTTAAAAACAAAACAAATCGAAAATGATTTAATTGCTGATGAAATTTATAATATTGATTGGGTAGAACAGGCTTATCAACTGAAAGTGAAGAAATTCGGTGAAGAAGTAGAAAAAGATCCTAAACTTAAAGCAAAACAGATGAGGTTTTTACAATATAGAGGATTTGATTTAGATGTAATTATGAAGGCAATCCAACGGAGAGTGGATTAAAAGAATGGTGGCAGCCCCACTAGCAAAACTTCGGCACATCATAGATCTGCTACCGTTGCTACCTTCCGGTCCTGGCGGGGTTCACAGAGTACAATTGCGAAGCCACCAGCGGGGCTACCATTGCAAAACAGAGTATAGAGATTTTTAAAATAGTTGCAAGCCTTCTTCACAGTTTTAAGCAAGTTTATGTTTCAATTGATTAATTCATCAGCAAAAAGCCTGAAATTCCTATACTTCTCTCCCCTATATTCTTTCTTGTATCTAATTTTGGATAAAATATGCTTGAAGATTGTAAACTATTCTTGCATTTATATTGTTAGCTGTTTTAATTGCATTGACCAATTAAAATCTTAGATAGTTAAGTGAATAGTTTATATATTCCTTTTTTAAGTTGGCTTTTACATAAAATTATGGACCTATACTCATGCGATTAATGAAGCATTCTTTCTTATTTATTGCCTTAATGAGCACTACCTCTCTCTATGCCAACATTCCAATTGAGTCTCGCGGTTTAAGCCAAAGCGGTGGTAGCGCAACTAATACTTCTTCCAATAATGTTTCGGTACCTAGTAATTTAAACTGGGAATTAATGCAAAAAAATCAACAATTAGAAAATGATATACGTACCCTGCGTGGGCAATTAGAAGAACAATCAAATGATATTGAACAATTGAAAAAAGATCTATCTAATCGCTACACAGACCTTGATCAACGCCTAGAACTCCTTAATCAGAAAGTTGATCCTGAAAGTGCACAATCAGATAATCCAGCGAACAGTGATACTCCTGCTACGGCAAGCACAGAAACTCCTGCAGTTGAAAATAAAGTAGTGAATGCTGCTCCAACAAGCACCCCATCCACTACTCCCCCCCCCCAACCAGAAGCCTCACAACCACCTTCACAAAACCAATCAAACCCTATAGAGCTTGAAAAGGCAGCTTACACTGTTGCTTTAGATGCCTATAAACAAGGTGGCGCAAAAAAAGCTATTGCTCCAATGCAGAACTTTATCAAAAATCATCCTAATAGCGTCTATACAGGGAATGCATATTTTTGGTTAGCTGAGTTTAATTTAGCAACTGATCCGGTGAATTATAATGAAGCTAAAAAGAACTACAATGTAGTAGCAACTCGATATCCAAATTCGAGCAAAGCTCCTCGCGCCCTTTATCAGCTCTATAGCATTGCTAAAGATGTCGATAAAAATACAGCTTCAGCAAACCAATATAAAACTAAAATTTTAAGTCAGTATCCAAAATCTGAAGAAGCCAAATTTTTTAATAAATAATAATTTTAAGAAAAAAAAAAGACACTGCATTTTGCAGTGTCTTTTTTTTTTAATATATTTTCTTAACGCACAATACCACGTTCTGACTGTTCAACAGAGTCAATTAGTAATTGAGCTTCAGGAACATTCGGAAGAATATCATTTTTAATCTGCTCAACAGCTTGAACAGAAGTAAGACCTGATTTAAAAATTAATTTATAAGCCTCTCTGAGACCTTGAATTGTATTCTTAGACCAACCCTTTCTACGCATTCCTTCGATATTAATACCGAATGCATGAGCTGGATTACCAGAAGCCATAACGTAAGCTGGCACATCTTTTAAAATTAGTGATGCTCCACCCACCATACTGTAAGAATCAATTTTACAGAATTGATGAATGCCAGAATTACCACCAATAATGATGTGATCACCTATGTGTACGTGCCCAGCAACCCCAACGTTATTCGCGAAGATATTGTGATCACCGACAATACAATCATGTGCAATATGTGTATTAACCATCAATAGGTTATGACTTCCTATTTTAGTTAAAGCATTATCTTGCACAGTTCCTCTATGTAAACTGCAATGTTCACGAATTAAATTATGATCACCAATCTCTAACCAAGTTTCTTCACCTTGATATTTCAAATCTTGGCAAACCTCACCAACACTTGCGAACTGGAAAATCTCATTATTTTGACCAATTTTGGTAAAACCACCCACTACTACATGAGAATGAAGTTTAGTACCCGCACCAATCGTCACATTTGGACCGATAACGCAATATGGTCCTATCTGGACATCTGGAGCAATCACTGCAGATGGATCAATAATGGCCGTAGAATGAATTAAGTCGTGATTGCTCATGCCTGCTCTGTTTTTTGGTGTGAAATCATAATTTCAGCGGTTGTTGCTACAATACCATCCACGGTAGCCGTACAATTATATTTGTAGATACCGCGTTTTTGCATTACTAATTCAGATTTTAATACAAGTTGGTCACCAGCAACTACTTGTTTTTTAAATCTAACTCTTTCCGCACCAGCAAAAAGGAATAAAGAACCAGGTTTTGGCGTTTCATTGTTCATAATAAACCCTAGAACACCTGAAACTTGAGCTAATGCTTCAACAATTAGAACACCAGGCATAATTGGATATTCTGGGAAATGTCCTTGTAGGAACTCTTCATTGATAGAAACATTTTTATAACCAACAATACTATTGTCAGTAACTTCAGTCACACGATCAACCAATAAGAAAGGATAACGATGCGGCAAATATTGACGAATCGTTTGAATCTGCATTGGTAATTCAGGGATGGCAAATTTAGGTGTAGTTGACTCGGTCATAATATTCTATTTACGCAAATTAAAGGTTGATTCAAGAGACTCTATTTGAGCTTGTATATGATCAAGTCGTTTAGTGATTTGGGTCAATGGCACATCTGCTAATTGTCGCAAGCGTACAATTGTCTTTTTCCAATGGCTATTTTCAAATAATCCAATTCCCGAAGAGTAAGTACCAGGTTCAGAAATATTTTTTGTGACCATTGACATTCCGGTCAAAGTCACATTATCGGTAATAGAAAGGTGGCCTGATACACCGCAAGCCCCAGCTAGAATACAGTTTTTGCCAATTTTAACACTACCAGCAATTCCGCATTTAGCAGCGATAGCTGTATTTGAACCAATATGAACGTTATGCGCGATTTGCACAAGGTTATCAATAATTACCCCATCTTCCAAAATGGTGTTGTCGAGTGCACCTCGATCAATACTACAATTTGAACCAATGCGAACATCATTACCAATAACAACTGAACCCAATTGAGCAATACGATGCCACTTTCCTTGATATGGCGCAAAGCCGAAACCTTCACTACCAATTACAGTGCTTGCATGAACTCTCACACGATCAAATAATTTAGATCCACCAGTAATAGTGACATGAGCATCAATAAAACAATCTTTTCCAACTTCCACATTATCATCCAGTCGAGTATGGGACTGAATAATTGTGTTATCACCAACCACACAATTTTCGCCAATAACGACGTAATGACCAATATATGCTGTTTCAGAAATGATCGCAGAAGGATGAATTTGAGCAGTACTTTCTATACCCACCGATGTGATTTTTTTATCGAAAACATGTGTAAGTATGGCAAATGCTAAATATGGATTATCAACAATAATAAAATTTTGTTTGTCAGGAAGCTGTTCTTTAATAAGGCTTGTAACAATGTACGCACCCGCACGGCTAGCCTTTGCTTGATCAATATACTTTTCGCCATTCACGAAAGCAATTTGATGAGTTTCAGCATTTTCTAAACTTGCTAAGTTTATAAATTGAAGACTACCCGTACCTACTAGCTCACCATTTACTAGGTGAGCTAGTTCATCTAAACGATAATGTTGCACTTTCATTAATTTATTTCATTGAATTAACCTTTTGTATCATTTTATCAGTTAAATCATATTTAGCGTCATAGGCAACAGTTGAATTTTTATTCAAAATGAAGTCAAGATTATTTTCTTTTCGTAATTGTTCAGCTGCTTGCTTCACACGAGTTTCAAAAGTTGAGTTCATTCCTTGCAAACTAGTTTGAACTTTAGACTGCAAACCTTGTTGAGTAGAATTAAATTCATTGAGTTTTGTTTGATATTGCGCCTGAAGCTTTTTGATATCATCTTCTTTCATTTTTTGCCCTTGCGTTTGGGCTTGACGTTGAAGACCTTCTAATTCTTTACCTAATTGCTCAAGACGAGTTGTGGTTGGCTTAACTGATTGATTTAAACTTGCGTTTTGTTGTTTCAAATAAGCACTGCTTTCAACAACTTTAGCAAGATCAATGACACCATAACCAGCAGCATTAGTCATGGCAGAAACTGTCAAACCTAGTCCTAACATTAATATATTTAATTTTTTCATTTAAATTTGTGTCCTTATTGCATGTTTAGTCAAGCCGTACTTAGAAAGTACGACCGATTTCAAACTGGATCTCTTTAGTTTCATCACCAGGCTTATCATTTAGAGGGAATGCATAGCTAAGAGATAGGGGTCCGATCATGGTGATCCATGTGAAGCCAACACCTACGCTATAACGCATATTACCTAAGTCGAAGCCATAGTTATCTTCACAATATTTTCTAACATCATCAATTTGCTGACCATTAATCATCATGCCTTTATTTCCGTAGGCAGTATTATTAATATCACATTTAGTATCAAAAACTTGACCGCCCTCAGCAAATAAAACTGGACGCACTTGACGGGTCCAGTCACCTTTGAATGGTAATGGTAAAGCGAGCTCTGTACCAAACTGAACTAAAGCATTACCACCCACTTCTTCTGGTGAAGGATCATTAGTTTTTGTTTCTTGTAAATTTACGCTTGCGTATTTAGGTCCAAGTGTACTGTTATCATATCCTCGAACTGAGCCATAACCACCCGCATAGAAGTTTTTATAGAATGGTAAATCATTACCATAACCAAGCTTACCATAACCACGAAGTACGAATCCTGATTTACCAATTGGTAAGAATGCCTGAGTATCATAAGTTAATTTTTGATAATCCACATCACTACCAGGTAAACCAATTTCTAGACCAACACGATGAGACATACCTGAAGTTGGGAAAATTGGTCTATTCAAGGTGTTATATGACCAACCTAAGTTCAAGTTATAAGTAAAGAATTCACTTTCGAAAGCACTATTATAGGGTTTAAATCCACCTTCACATGTACCAGGTATTGGTATTTGCGTGCCAGGATTTGCGGGATCCTCTTCAGTCTCCGTCTTACCACTTTCACACCAAGTCGACGTACCAGTTGGTTTACCACCATTTGCTAATAAGTAATCACGGACATAAGTAGAGACATAAGGACCTGTCGTTACTTTAGTATTATCAATACCGACAGACGCGCTTAAACTTTGGTTTTCATCAATTGGGTAACCAAAACTCAAACTACCACCAAAACTATCGGTAACGTAGTTATTAACGTTATAGTCCTCATTTAGCTTCGTTTTACGGTAGTAAACATTATAACCTCGGCTTACCCCATCAATTGTAAAGTAAGGGTCGGTAACACTTAAGTTATAGTAATCTTGAGTTTCAGAACGAGATAAATCGATCGCAACACGGTTACCTGTTCCCATAAAGTTAGTTTGACTCAAACCTGCCTGGAATGTGATACCACCACTTTGTGAGTAACCTACCGCTAATGTTGTAGTTCCCGAGTGTTGTTCTTCAACATTTACGTTTAAATCCACCTGATCTGGTGAGTTTGGAATACGAGCTGGTTTAATATCAACAGTTTTGAAGAATCCTGTACGCTCTAAACGAACCTTAGACAAATCAATTTTTTCATTACTCGCTAAAGCGCCTTCCATTTGACGCATTTCACGACGTAATACTTCATCGGCAGTTTTACTGTTACCTGTAAAATTAATACGACGTACAGTAACTTGCTGACCTGGATTTACATAGTAATTTAAGTCAACAACACCTGTATCGTTATTAATTTGTGGAACAATATTCACATCTGCAAAGTAATAACCAGCATTACCGTATTTACGCAATAACAATTGCTTAACAGCATTTACTTTTTCTTGAGAATAGGTATCGCCATCTTTATAGATTTTTAAAGCTTGTAACTCTTCAGGTTTATAAAGTGCATCACCTAAAAACTTGGTTTGCCCAAATTTAAATTGACTGCCTTCCTCTACAGCAACTTCAATAAAGATGTTCTTCTTATCTTCACTAATATTAAGCTGTGAGTTATTAATATGAAAATTGATATAACCTTTATTCAGATACATCGCACGCAAAGCTTCAAGGCTCGCCGCCATTTTCTCTCTAGCATAACGGTCATTCCGAGTTACGATTGAAGCCCAACCGCTTTCTTTAACTGCGAAAGCTTGCTTAATCTCACTGTCTTTAAAAACTGTATTACCAATAATATTGATATTAAAAACTTTAGCCGCTGTACCTTCATTAAAATTTAATTTAAGTTCAACACGGTTATTTGGACGAGCTATCGTATCAACAGTTACATCAGCATCATAACGGCCTTGCTGGGTATATTGCTGCTCTAATTCAGTTTCAATTGTTTGTAAAGCTGACTTCTTAAAAACCTCGCCTTCAGCAATGCCCATTTTTTTGAGGCCTTGCTCTAAAGCCTCTTTAGGAATAAGTTTATTACCCTTAAATTCAAGTTTTGAAATAATTGGGCGCTCTACGACATTGAAAACTAAAGTATCGTTGTCTCTTGATGCTTTAATATCGTCAAAAAGTCCAGTGGCATACAATGTTCGAATTGCTTCTGCGATCATCGGTTCATTAACGCGATCGCCACTGTTGATTGGCAACATGGTAGAAACATTTGCAGGAGTAAGACGGACCAAACCATCTACACGAATATCTCGAACGACGAAATCATCAGCTGCATATGCTTGTTGTACCGCTGCCATAGCGCTAACAAGTGCCAAAGGCATTAAAAAATGTGTGTGCCGCATGCCAGTTTTTCCAGTAAGTTATAAATCCATATACGTTTACAAACGCATAAAATCGTTAAATAAAGCTAAAAGCATCATACTACCGAGCAGTACCATACCAATTTTTAGACCAAACATTTGTATTTGTTCAGAAACAGGCTTACCACGAATAGCCTCAATAATGTAATAAACGAGATGCCCACCATCTAGCATTGGAATTGGCAATAAATTTAAAATTCCAAGACTTACACTCATTAAAGCCATAAATGAGATAAAAGTCTGCCATCCCATTTCTGCACTTTGTCCCGCTACTTTCGCGATTGTAATTGGTCCAGAAAGATTCTCTAAACCAATTAAACCCTTAACCATTTTTACAATCGAACTCAATATCATGCTAGAGATTTGACCAGTTTTATCTAATGACATCTCTAAAGCTTGTATTGGAGTATATTGAATTGTTTGCTTATATTCGTCAGGAATTGTAATTTTTCCCGCATCACTTTTCACACCCAAAACACCACTCACTTGCCCCATGTTATCTCGTTTCCCTTGAGGCATAACTTGCAAATGGATTAATTGACTATTACGCAACACATCAATATTGAGTAATTTTTCTGGAGAATGTTGTACGACCTCGACAACATCAAACCAGTCTTTCATTGCTTGACCATTAATTGAAACAATACGATCACCTACTTTCATTCCTTGACGAATTGCAGCTCCATCTTGAGTCAATTCAGTAACAACAGCAGGAATAACAGGACGATATGGTAAAAAACCTAACACATCTAAAGCTGATTCATTCTGGTTTTTTAAGAAGTCTTTAATTGGTAAAACAATATTTTTTTCAGTACCTGCACGGTCTACATCAACATTTACACTACCAGTTTCGCCTACACGATCAATTAAAGCAAAGTTAAGTTTTTCCCAAGTTTGTGTTTCTTTTCCATCAACAGCAATAATCTTGTCACCGACTTGCATTTGTGCAGTTGCTGCTGGTGAGTTTGGTATAACTTTACCGACTCTAGTGTTCAGTTGTTCTTGTGCAGGTAAAAATAAGATCCAGAAAAGTAAGACAGCAAAAATAAGATTAATTAATGGACCAGCTGCAACAATTGCTATACGTTTCCATGGCTTTTGGCGGTTAAATGCATAAGGTAAATCTTGCTCTGCAACATTACCTTCACGCTCATCAAGCATTTTTACATAGCCGCCCAATGGTAAAGCTGAAAGTTGATATTTAATGCCAGATTTTTTTGATGTCCACTTGAGTAATGTAGGCCCAAAACCAATGGAATACACTAAAACTTTAACACCTAGTTTTCGTGCCACCCAATAATGACCAAACTCATGAATTGCAATTAAAGGACCAAGTAAAAGAGCCGCTGCTGCAATCATAAATAATGCACTCATTTCAGCCTCCTATACTTGATATATATTGCTGTGCTACATGTCGTGCTATTTCATCTTTAGCTAAAATACACTCAATATTTTCAGCAACTGAATTTTCCAATTTTTGCAAAGTATGCTCTACCACTTGTGGGATATTTGTAAATCCAATCTGTTCCTTTAAAAATGCAGCAACAGCAACTTCATTTGCAGCATTTAAAATAGTAGGTGCCAAACCTCCCGTACGCATTGCCTGACGAGCCAAATCAAGTGCTGGAAATTTCTGAATATCTGGCGCTTGGAAATTAAGCTGAGAATATTCAAACAAATCTAAAGCAGGAACACTCGTCTGTAAACGCTCAGGCCATGCTAAAGCATGTGCAATTGGCGTACACATATCTGGATTACCCATTTGCGCCAATGTTGAACCATCCACATATTGCACCATAGAATGAATAATACTTTGTGGATGAACAACAACTGTAACAAAATGTTCAGATATTGAAAACAAATGACATGCCTCGATCAACTCCAACCCTTTATTCATAAGAGTAGCTGAGTCAACTGAGATTTTCTGTCCCATAGACCAGTTGGGATGCTTACAAGCCTGTGCAGGAGTAACTTTTTCTAATTGTTCTAACGAATGGTTTAAAAATGGTCCACCTGAAGCGGTCAATAAGATTCTTGATACACCCTGTTGCGGTTGTCCATTTCTTTCAGCTTCTAAATAGTTATGAGGCAATGACTGAAAAATAGCGTTGTGTTCTGAATCTACCGGTAATAATAATGCCTGATGATCACGTGCTGCTTGCATCATGATTTCACCAGACATGACCAAAGCTTCTTTATTAGCAAGCAATACGCGTTTACCAGCTTTCACAGCAGCTAGAGTTGGCAACAAGCCTGCAGCACCAACTATTGCAGCCATAACAATATCAACATCTGGATGTGAAGCAATGCTTATCAGGCCTTCCTCACCAACCAAAATTTCAATATTTTGTAATTTATTATATGCAAATACAGCTGTTAATTCGGCAACTTTCTGCTCAGGAACGACCACAACTTTTGGTTGGAAATGTTTGCAAATTTCAACCAACTCAGAAATTCGACTATGAGCTGAAACTGCAAACACTGAATACTTATCAGGATGTTGATTTAAAATTTTTAAGGTACTTTGACCAATGGAACCGGTTACACCTAATATGCAAACAGATTGTGTCATCTATAAATCTACACCAATAAGTTTTAATATATACATTCCCGTTGCAAAAATCGGGGCTGCTGCAAGTAAAGAATCAATACGATCTAACACACCACCATGACCTGGTAAAACACGACCAGAATCTTTAATACCGGCACGACGTTTAATCATTGATTCAAATAAGTCACCTAAAACTGAACCAAATACCGTAATTAACGACAATATAAGAAACAGAATTTGCTGAATTAAAGTTAAATTTAGATAATGATATTGCACAACCACCATTATTACTACGGTCGTAATAATACCACCATACAAACCTTCCACTGATTTATTAGGGCTTACAGTCGGAGCTAATTTTCTTTTTCCAAATTTACGACCAACAAAGTAAGCACCACTATCCGCACCCCAAACGAGTAAGAACAGATACATTAACCACCATGGCGAACTTTGCCATACTACAAAAATTGATGTTACCGCAGCGCAGACTAAAATTATGCCAATTACATACAAGGTTGCGTTATACCAGCCATCAAATTCAGGAAATGACTTAACCCAATATACACTGACAATCCAAGTCAAAATTGAAGCAGACCACAAAAGTAATGCAATATCGTGGAAAAATAGGGCGACACCTGAAACAAATGCAACAAGCAGACCGTAACACCAAGCTTTAGGTTTTACAGCATTTGCAGTTTCGCGAGGCATTAACTTATACCACTCATACCCCGCTACCCCTGCTGCAACAATCATAAGAACCAACATTGGATAATGTGATTGCGTAGCAAACATACAGCCTAAAACAACTGCAACAAGTACCAATGCGGTAACAATCCGCTCTAACATTATAAATTCTCTATTTTCTCTTGCTGAATTTGTTCAGATGTTTTGCCAAAACGACGTTCACGCCCTGAAAAAACATTCAATGCATGATCGAACTCTTTTACTGTAAATTCTGGCCATAAAGCTTCGGTAAAATACAGTTCCGCATAAGCTGCTTGCCACAACAAGAAATTAGATATGCGATAATCTCCGCCTGTGCGGATTAGCAAGTCCACAGCCGGCAGATCGTTTAGACTGACATATTTTTCGAACAAATCAACATTTATTTGATCAGCACTAAATTCACCACGGGAAACGGCCTCTGCAACCTGTTTTGCTGCATTAGCAATGTCCCACATCCCACCATAGCTTATTGCAATGGTTAAGGTCATAGTGTCATGGTGTGCTGTCTGTTGCTCTGCATCTTCCATTAAGGCAACTAAGTGTGAGGATAATCGAGAACGATCACCGATAAAACGCAAAGCAATATTAAATTTCTTCATGCGAGGTATTTGCTCATGAATACTTTCTTCCAGAAGCTTCATGAGCAGATCGACTTCATACTGCGGTCGATTCCAATTTTCACTTGAAAATGCAAAAACAGTTAAAGCACGAATACCAGTTTTTTTACAATGTTCAACGATAGGATCAAGAACATTTTTACCTTCCCGATGCCCATCACCTTTTTGCATTTGATTTTTTTTAGCAAAGCGGTTGTTGCCATCCATAATGATGGCAACATGCTTGGGAAGATGATACTCTTCAGAATCGGTCATAAAAATTAGACCTTCATCAATTCTGCTTCTTTCGCTGCAAGACGTTTATCTACTTCTGCAACATATTTGTCAGTAATTTTCTGAATATCATCACCTGCACGGCGCTCATCATCTTCAGAAATTTCTTTTTCCTTCAATAATGCTTTGATATCACCTAATACATCACGACGAATATTACGAATCGCAACTTTTGCATTTTCAGCTTCATTACGCGCAACTTTTTGCATATCACGACGTGTTTCTTCAGTTAATGCTGGTAAAGGTACACGAATTGCATCTGCTGTAATCGGGTTTAAACCAAGATCACTTTCACGGATCGCCTTATCAATAGCTGAAACCATTGTACGCTCAAATGGCTGAACAATAAGTGTACGAGAGTCTTCAATACCCACGTTTGCTACTTGATTTAATGGCACATCAGAACCGTAGTAAGGAACCATCACACCATTTAAGATTGATGGGTGTGCACGGCCGGTACGAACTTTAGCAAACCCGAGTTCTAAAGACTCTAGAGTTTTTAACATACGCTGTTCGCTGTCTTTTTTCAGATCGTTAATCATATGATCTACCTTACTTATTTATTCAAAGATATATTTAACAAATTTAATTTAGCGCTAGTATAAAGAGCTTTCGGTAACACGTACATTACTTAGTAACGCGCGTTCCTTCTTTTTCACCCATTACTACTGACAATAACGCACCTGATTTATTCATATCAAAAACTTGCAATGGCACATTATGGTCGCGACACAAACAAATAGCAGTCAAATCCATAACACCAAGCTTTTCATCTAACACTTGATCAAAAGTTAAATGATCGTATTTAACAGCATCATCATATTTACTTGGATCTTTATTATAAACCCCATCAACTTTAGTCGCTTTTAAAATCAAATTCGCTTCAATTTCAATACCACGTAGACATGCTGCTGTATCCGTTGTGAAAAATGGATTTCCTGTACCCGCAACGAAAACACAAACTTCACCTTGACTCAAATGACGAATCGCATCACGACTTGAATAAGACTCTACCACTGTACCAATTGGTAATGCAGACATAAGACGAGTTCTGATATTACGACGAACTAGAGCATCACGCATAGCTAAGCCATTCATCACAGTTGCAAGCATACCCATTTGATCGCCTGTTACACGACCAACCAAGCCATCTTTTTGCAACTGACTACCACGGTATAAATTACCGCCACCCACAACGATACCCACTTGCACCCCCAAACCAACCAAATGCGCAATTGAAAGTGACATATGATCTAAAACTTGGGCATCAATACCCATATCTTTATTACCTGACAATGCCTCACCAGATAATTTTAATAGAATACGTGAATAACGTGGGCTAATTGTTTCCGCCATGACTTTGCTCCAAAACCTCTTAAACTGAATGCTCTTTAAATATATTTCGATTAAACCGATTTAATTTTAATTAACTTTGCAAATAAATCGTATTCATCTGCATCGGTAATTTCGACTTCCAATATATCGCCCGGTTGAATAGTGCTCTTATCGATATCTTCTACAAACACATTACCGTCAATTTCCGGAGCATCGGCATAAGAACGTGCAACGGCAACAGGATATTCGTCTTCTAAACCATCGACTAATACAGTCATCGTTTGACCAATACGTTTTTGTAATTTGGCAGCAGATATTTGCTGCTGTACTTGCATAAAGCGCTCGTAACGCTCTTGCTTAATTTCTTCTGGCACATGATCTGGTAAATCATTTGCCGTAGCGCCTTCTACTGGTGAATAGGTAAAGCAGCCTACGCGATCAAGTTGAGCTTCAACTAACCAATCTAACAAAATCTGGAAGTCTTCTTCAGTTTCGCCTGGAAAACCAACCACAAAAGTAGAACGGATCACAAGGTCCGGACACTTTTCACGCCATAACTTAATTTTTTCTAGTGTATTTTCACTATGTGCCGGACGCTTCATTAATTTAAGAACGCGTGGGCTTGCATGTTGGAAAGGAATATCAAGATATGGCAAGATTTTACCTTGAGCCATCAAATCGATAACTGCATCAACATGTGGATATGGGTATACATAGTGTAGACGCACCCAGATGCCCAATTGGCCTAGTGCTTCACACATGTCGAAGAATTTTGTCTTAACCGGTTGACCATTCCAGAAGTCAAGTTTGTACTTGGTGTCTACGCCATAAGCCGATGTATCTTGAGAAATAACCAAGATTTCTTTAACACCCGCTCTTTTAAGTGCCGCAGCTTCTTCTAATACACTACCAACTGGACGAGAAACCAAGTCACCACGCATACTTGGGATAATACAGAAGGTACAACGATGGTTACATCCTTCAGATATTTTTAAATAGGCATAATGCTTTGGTGTTAAGCGAATTCCCTGTTCAGGAACCAAATCAATAAACGGATTATGTTTAGGTGGTGCTGGTACATATTCATGTACAGCTTCCATTACATCTTGATAAGCTGCCGCACCAGTAACCTTTAAAACGTTCGGATGCATTTGACGAATTTTATCTTCGTCTTTACCTAAGCATCCTGTAACGATTACTCGACCATTTTCACTCATGGCCTCGCCAATTGCATCTAGCGACTCTTGTACCGCAGATTCAATAAAACCACAGGTATTAACAACTACTAAATCAGCACCATCATAATCTGATGCAACTTGATAACCTTCAGTCTTTAACTGAGTTAAAATTCGTTCAGAATCTACCAATGCCTTAGGACAACCTAAAGAAACAAAACCGACTTTGGGGGTCTTCATGAATCTGCGCTCCACTTGAATGCGCGTATTGTATGTCTTTTCTTGTCTCAAGCATAGGTGGAAAGCCTACTCTTTGTGTAATGCACCAAAATACAACCAACATTTGCACCAAAACTCACCTTTGCACCAATTTAGATCATGTTATTATCTAGACTAAAGCTATTTGTTTTGATCAAAAGATATAAAGAACGATTTCAGCGCGTTTTTAAGTACCTTAAAACTTTAAAATAACCCATAAACAAAGTTGGCGTATATTTTGCATCGTTCATGTTCTATAACGGTGAAAATCCGATAACCAATGAAGATGCCATTGCGCTATTTTAAGACAGGAACGATTCGCTAATGGATCAACACAACCCTATCGACTATCGCCTATTGGTAGACAATTTAACTACTGCGATTTTATTAATCGATAGTAACTTGAATATTTTTTATTTAAATTCAGCCTGCGAAGCACTATTTGACATTAGTTTGCTCCGCGCTTCAGGACAGCCTGTTTTAAATTTACTTCATGCGCCAGATGATACTTTTAATACACATGAAGCTTTATTAAACACCATAAAAACCGGACAACCTTATACGCGTCGAGAAGCTGTCATTAATGTCAACTTTAAAGACCTTCACGTTGATTACACAGTCTCTCAATTAAATGCCGGTAAAAGTTATCATCCATTATTGTTGATTGAGCTCAACCCAATTGACCGCATGTTAAAGATTTCAAAGGAAGAAAATCTTGTTCAACAACATCAGGTCGCTAGGCAGCTCGTGCGTGGCGTTGCACATGAAATTAAAAACCCACTTGCAGGTATTCGGGGAGCAACCCAGCTACTCGCTCGCAGTTTAAATGATAAGACTTATGCTGAATTCACGGATGTCATCATTAATGAAGTGGATCGTTTAACTAACTTGGCTGACACCATGTTAGGTTCCAGACAATTACCAAGCTATGAAAATGTTAACGTACACGAACCTTTAGAACGAGTACGCTCTCTCATTGCAAACCAGACAAAGAAAAAAATTAAAATTATACGTGACTATGATTTGTCTTTACCTGATGTGAATGCCGATCGTGATCAGTTAATCCAAGTCATGCTCAACATTAGTGTAAATGCAATTCAGGCCATAACAGAGAATAAAGCATTCTTTATAGATCATGAACCAGAGCTAATTCTACGTACTCGCATACAACGACTTGTCACAATTAATGGTGTGCTGAATCGATCTACCGTGCGGGTTGATATTGAAGACAATGGGCCAGGTATACCTGAGAGTATTTTAGAGTCCGTATTTTACCCACTGGTTACTGGACGAGCAAAAGGTACTGGGCTTGGCCTGAGTATTGCACAGAATATTATGCATCAACATAACGGAATGATTGAATGCCAATCTGTTCCTGGAAAAACTATTTTTAGCTTATATTTACCTTGGGAGTCAGACCGTGTCGCGAAATAAAATATGGGTTATTGATGATGATCGCGCCATGCGATGGGTATTGGAAAAGACTTTTAAAGAAGAAGGCTTTGACGTTACCAATTTTGAAGAAGCTCAAACTGCGCTTGAACGTTTGCATCATGATGCTCCCGATGTCATCTTAACTGACATTCGAATGCCTGGAATTGATGGTTTAACTTTTTTATCTAAAGTCAAAAACACTCATCCGGATTTACCTGTCATTATTATGACAGCACATTCTGATTTAGAGTCTGCGGTATCAAGTTATCAAACAGGTGCATTTGAGTATTTACCAAAACCTTTTGATATTGATGAAGCTTTAGCTTTAGTCAATCGTGCAATTCTGCATATCAATAAACTACAACAACAAGAAGCTACAAAAACAGCTTCACCACTTCAATCAACAGAAATTATTGGTGAATCTCCTGCCATGCAAGAGGTTTTCCGCGCTATTGGTCGTTTATCTCAATCTCATATTACTGTTTTAATTAATGGTGAATCTGGTACAGGTAAAGAATTAGTTGCGCATGCTTTACACAAGCATTCACCACGCCGTGCAAAGCCTTTTATTGCCTTAAATATGGCGGCAATTCCAAAAGACTTGATTGAAACTGAGTTATTTGGTCATGAGAAAGGTGCATTTACAGGTGCAAACACTCAACACCAAGGCCGCTTTGAGCAAGCAAATGGTGGAACACTATTCCTTGATGAAATTGGTGACATGCCATTTGAAACACAGACTCGACTACTTCGTGTGCTCGCCGATGGTGAATTTTATCGTGTAGGCGGACATATTCCAGTTAAAGTTGATGTTCGAATTGTGGCAGCAACGCATCAGGATTTAGAAAAACTGGTGAATGAAGGTCGCTTCCGTGAAGACTTATATCACCGCTTAAATGTAATTCGTATTCACATTCCTAAACTCGCTCATCGTAGTGAAGATATACCAATGCTGGCTCAGCATTTTCTTGCACGTGCAGGTAAAGAACTTGGCGTGAGTCCAAAAATCTTACGTACTGAAACAACGGACTATATGCAACAGTTACCGTGGCCCGGTAATGTTCGACAACTTGAAAACACGTGTCGCTGGTTAACTGTGATGATCACTGGACGTGAAGTTTATCCAGAAGATTTACCTTCTGAACTTAAACAAGTTCCATTGCAAAAGAATAGTGACTCTGGGCAACCTGCTCCTTCATTTGAACGCATTTCTTTACACCATTGGGATGAGTTACTAAATCAATGGGCAATTCAAAAGCTTAAGAATGGTGAAATGAAGATTTTGGATATTGCCACACCAATGTTTGAACGCACCTTAATTAACGCAGCTTTACAACAAACGCGTGGACGCAAACGTCATGCTGCAGAATTACTAGGTTGGGGCCGCAACACCTTAACTCGCAAGTTAAAAGAACTTGGAATGGATTCTGCTGACGATGATGAAGAAGATGAACATAAGGTTAGCCAAACCGAGGCCTAAAAAAGTGTAGTGCCTAAATCAGAAGCGGCTAAGACATTCTTAGCCGCTTTATTTTTGATTAGATATTTTATTAAATTTAAAATTAAACATCAGGTTACATCATTAAATCATTTCAAAACCAACTCTAAGCTTATATTTTCTATTCTTTTATTTTTTAAAATTTCTACTCACTGTTCAGCAGATGATCTAAAAAAATAGCGATGACCATCCTTAAAGATAGTTTTGCTATACTAAATAAGCAAAGTTAACTGTTGTTATGAAATTTTATGCATGATTCCGTCCTTGACCCACATCATTCAGTATGTGAAAAACCACAAACACGCAGAGGTATAGAACGTCGCCTAGCTCTATTGCTAAGTGCAACCGAGCTGTTTTTGGATAAAGGATATGATGCAGTTTCTCTTGATGACATTGTTAACCATGCTGGAGGTTCAAAAACTTCTATTTATAAATATTTTGGTAATAAAGAAGGCTTGTTTACCGCAATTTGCGACTATAAACGTGAAATGTTTTTTAAGGACGTTTGCATTCCATTTCAACCAGAGAAAAGCACTTTAAGAGAATACTTAATTCAAACGCTCAATCGTGTTTATGCTCACCTCACTCAACCCGAGCATGTTGCGTTTTTACGACTAATTATTGAACAGACCGAGTGTAATAAGGTCCTTATACAATATCTATATGACAAATGGGTACATAATTTACAGAATACACTTACCCAAGCCTTAGAGTTTGCAGATAAATCAGGTGAAATTACATGTCCTTCTCCTTATTATTCTTCACTCATGTATTTTGGGGTATTACGCGATATTGAATGGCGTATGATTATGGGCGTGCCAGCCCTACCAGATGAGCAGGAAGCCACTGATTATATTGAATATTGCGTAGATGTTTTCTTAAAGGGCCATCATAAAGTCTAATTCTTTTGCATTTTAAAATGCTTATAGTATAGTAGACTTCTTTTTTCCCACCTCCACCCAGCCAACAACAGATAATTGTTGTATTTCATAACGATTATTATGGAGTAGCTACATGGCTCTAAGACATTTCCTGACTTTACGTGATCTATCCACTCTAGAACTTAATCGCATTTTAGAACGCGCAAGCGAACTTAAAAAAATGCAGCATGACAATAAGGTATATCAACCTTTTGTTGGTAAAGTATTGGGAATGATTTTTGAGAAATCAAGCACGCGTACACGTATCTCTTTTGAAGCAGGCATTAACCAATTTGGTGGTAGCGCGATTTTCCTATCACCTCGCGACACCCAATTAGGCCGCGGCGAACCGATCGAAGACTCAGCACGTGTAATTTCTAGTATGCTTGATATTGTGATGATTCGTACTTTCGGTCATGACATTGTTGAACGTTTTGCATCGTATTCAAAAGTTCCTGTGATTAACGGTTTGACAGATGACCATCATCCTTGCCAGTTACTTGCAGATTTACAGACTTATAATGAACACCGCGGTAGCATTAAAGGTAAAACCGTTGCTTGGATTGGTGATGGCAATAATATGTGTAACTCATATATTGAAGCTGCACACATGATGGGCTTTAAACTTAAAATTGCATCGCCAAAAGGATATGAGCCTAAACCTGAATTTTTAGCAGAGTTTGGTCATTGTGTTGAAGTTTTTGACAACGCAGAAGATGCTGCTGTAAATGCTGACCTCATTGTGACAGATGTATGGGCAAGCATGGGACAAGAAGAAGAACAGAAGCTTCGTGAAAGAGCTTTTGCTGCTTTTCAAGTCAATGAAAAATTAATGGGACTTGCTCATCCTGAATGTTTATTCATGCACTGCTTACCTGCTCATCGTGGTGAAGAAATTTCTGAAACTATGCTTGATCATAAAAATGCAGTGGTATGGGATGAAGCAGAGAATCGTCTTCATGCTCAAAAAGCTTTAGTAGAATTTTTATTGAATGAAAATCTAAAATCATAATTATTTAGACAAAAAAACAGCATCTTTATGATGCTGTTTTTTTATTTTATAAAACTTGTACTTTTCCAGTTAATTATTTTTAAAGTTTTGATAACGTTGTCGAATATATAAGCAGGCTGTATTTCAACTATTCCCTAGAATCGTGTATAACATTCTACACAATAAGCTAAGCCTACTCTTGTAGAGTGCGATCATGACTACCCTTGAACAATCATTATCTCAAATTCCCGCATTTTCAATTATTCATGAACATTTATTTAGTTCAGCACAGCCTTCTGCTGAACAACTGAAACTAATTAAAGAATATGGTTGTAGTACCGTCATTAATCTCGCTTTAAGTAACGCACCAAATCATATTGAAAATGAAGATCGTATTTGTTTAGACCTCGGTTTAAATTACATCCATATTCCAATTGACTGGGAAACTCCATCTGCTGAACAATGTTTATTGGTCCTCGATCTTATTGATCATTTAGTCCAGAATGAAATTGTCTGGATTCACTGTTCTAAAAATGACCGCTCTAGTTGCCTGATGTATGTCTATAGACAGTTTTATATGAATATGGACATGCCTACTTCTCAAGATTTACTTCATGAAATTTGGGAACCCAATGAAACTTGGACAGGCCTTATTCATAGTATTACCTTACAGCTACAAGGCCGTAAGGCAACTCTTGAACTTCAGCAGTCTTTACAACAAGCCGATCACTTAGTGTGATGAGAGACTAAAACAGTTGCTGTAGCCAAAATACCTTCTTGACGACCGGTAAACCCAAGTTTTTCGGTTGTCGTTGCTTTAATACTGATTTGATTAACATCTACATTTAAAACATCAGCAATACTTTGACGCATTTCCAAATTATATTTAGCTAATTTTGGACGCTCACAAGCCACCGTAATATCCGCATTATTTAACTGATAACCGCGATCTAAGATTAACTGATAAACATGCTTTAATAGTACTCGGCTGTCCGCACCCTTAAATTCTGGGTCAGTGTCAGGAAAATGTTGCCCTATATCTCCAAGTGCCAAAGTACCTAACAAAGCATCACACAAGGCATGGAGTACAACATCGCCATCAGAGTGCGCTTTCAAGCCATGCGTATGTGGAATTTGAATGCCAGCCAATGTAACGAAGTTTCCCTCTTCAAAGGCATGCACATCCATTCCTTGTCCAATGCGAATTTGAGCAACCATATAACTATTACCTTCCATAAAAACTTAAGAAATCTTGTATTCAGCCTTTCTGTTTCGCTATAGTACACCTAGCAAAGTAGACTGAAAGTATAAGCGATCATGCTGTCTAATACTGATATGAATCAATTGAAAAGATTAAGTTTTGCCGTGACACTGAGTTGTTTATGTTCATCTCATGTTTTTGCAGAACCAATAGACTGTTCCAATCGTGGAGCTGAGCTTAAAATCTGTTCAAAAACATTTAGTGAATCGAGAAAGCAACTCAATAATAAATATCTTTCTGCATATTTAGTTACTGATGCTCCCTTACAGCTTTTGCAGGATACACAAAAGTTATGGTCTAAACATACTCAGCAATGTAAGAGTAATTCTTGTTTTCAACAACAGTTTGATTTACGTACTGACGACCTAAATTTTTATGCATCGCTTAAGCAAACGCTTACCCAACATTATCTTAAGTTTGAAAATGGACGTCTAGCAGCACAACCTGTTCACATTCAGGTCCATCAGCTCGCGAAAGATAAAATCAAGATTGAAGGAATAGCATACCGAAATCCAAATAACCGCAAAGAAACTCAAACGATTTCTTTAATGGCCTATAGTTCACCTGAACAAAAAAATGAAATCTTAGATAATGAGCATAATTGCAAATATCAGTTTAATTTCCAAAAAGCTTTACTAAACGTAAAAACCCAGCAAAAAGGCTGTGAGCGTTTTAGCGGAATCTACCGATTATATGATTAGTGCGTTAAATAAAAGCCAGTGTTGAACACTGGCTTTTTTACTTTCTAGATCGGATATTTTTGAGCAATATCCTGACCCACTAAAACCGCTGTTGCCGCAGACAAAGTCCAGCCTAAATGCCCATGTCCTGTATTGTAAAAAATACGAGGCTGTTTAGACTGCTTCACCACAGGCAGCATATTAGGCATCATCGGTCTTAGCCCAGCCCAAGGTACCACGTGCTCAGTTGAAATATCAAAGTTACGGTTTACCCAATTTACCAAAGGTTGAATACGATCAGCCCGTATATCGCGGTTGTAACCATTAAATTCAGCAGTTCCCGCCACGCGCAACCGATCTTTACCTAAACGAGAAGTCACAATTTTAGCGCTCTCATCTAGTAAACTAACCCACGGCGCATTCTTTACACTTTGCTCATCTTTCAATTGCACAGTAATTGAATAACCTTTTACTGGGTAGACATTTACTCGCTCTCCAATCATATCGGCGAGTTGATAACTTCCTACACCACCGCAAACTACAAGAACATCACCTTCGATTTGGATGCTATCGGATTCAACAAGATAAGGATGCTCTGCACTTGGCTGACAGCTTACGATCACTTTGTCTGGATGACACTTAATATCTGTAACTTCCAAGCCAAATTTATACTCAACACCGTATTGTTTAGTCTTTTCAGCCAAAGAGGTTGAATATTTATGAATATCCCCCGTTGCATCGCTTGGTGTGTAATAACCACCAAAATATTCACCTGTTAATGATGGTTCTATGGTTTTCATCTCATCAGGTGAAACCGAATAGCGCTCTAATGTACCTTTGTTCAGTACATTGTTCACTTGTTTAGCAATCTCGTAGTCAGCCTTACTATGATACATATGGAGAATTCCACGTTTCTCCAAATCAAACTCGAGCTGCTCTTTTTCAGCAACCTCAAATAAACGCTTACGAGCAAGTAATGCCAAACGGACCGTCTCAATCGTGTTTGCTTCATAGTTTTTAATATGGGATAAAAACTCAACTAGCCAGCTATATTTATGCAAACTAAATGAAGGATTCAGCAGTAGCGGTGCGTCTTTTTGTCTCATCCACTTAAAGCCTTTAACTACAGTGGCTTTTTGGTTCCATACTTCGGCATTACAAGCCGATAATTGCCCTCCATTGGCAAATGATGTTTCCATTGCAGGATATAGATGTCGATCAATCACTGTGACTTGATAACCCAGTTGCGATAATTCATAAGCAGAGGTAACCCCTGTGATTCCCGCACCTATCACAATAACATGTGGCATAACAGACTCCTCAGAAATGTAAAACATTTCATCAGTACAGCCCATCTGTCATTGGTACCTGAGAGTTTCGACCCCAACGTTACCTTTTAACGTTTAGATCTTCCCCTTCGGTGAGTTTATAATTTATAAGTTATTATTTTCAATTCTTATAAATCTAAGCTTCTCTCCAGATTTTTTAATTATTACAGTCCTTCTGCCTGAGAGTTTCCGGGCTTGTTGCTCCTTCGGCGGGTTCTTTCGAACCTCTCTCCCGCAATAATTTTGTATTTATATAAGCAATGTATCTGCCACTTTAGAAAAAACGCATTCTTTTCTTGTAAACTTTTGTACCAGTAATTATCAGGTTATAAATCATTAATTTAATTATAAAAATAAAAAAGGTGAATTTTTATAAATTCACCTTTTGTGTTTAATTAGAATTTTCCATTGAGCACTGGGTCTGAGACTGTACCCTTCCATTGCTCACGCAAGGTTGGTAAATAAAATTTCTCACCAATAGTGACCAATTCCGCATCAATTAATGCGTGAACTTCGTGCATAAAAATATAATCAAGTGCAACCAAAGAGAGCTGATGATTTTTTTGTGCTGTTTTCTTACGTTTCGCTTGAGCTTGTTTTACTAACTCATTCGCAAAGTTTTTATCTTTATAAGCCGTAATTGCATTTAAACGGAGTTCAATAACACCCCATCCAGCCAAGAGCTTTTTAAAGACATCAAAATCTTCTGAAGTTGATTCCCATGTTACATTTTCTAAATCATTATCATCAGGTAAAACTGGTAATAACAGGTCACCTGTACTTGGGAAAATCTTTTTAAGATTTAACAGAAACTTAACAGGCTGATCACCGGGATAATCATTAAATTGCACATGTTGTTGGGTATCTGTTAAATAAATAGAGAGCATTCAAAAATCCTTAGCTAAGCTTCTGTTTTCAATTATTTTATTTTCAATCTTGCAAAATAAATGCAAAACAAAAACAATATAAAAACAGGACAAGGTGGGCATTTTAACAATTATGACAGCTTATTCAACGCTAATTCGCCATTAATTAGTGAAACTTATACCCTCTTGATAAAAAGCCCTCCGAAAAGAGCTCTTTGTTGATACAAGTTCAATTCTTGCTACAGCTAAAAACAGAGCAACCACTAGTCATCAAAAGATTTTCTTATGTTTTAGTGATACAGCTAATAAGACTTTTTGAATAAAGTTGTTGCCTTATTTCTAAATTAAATTTGAGAAATGAACTCTTCTGTCGTTTTTAATTTAGCAAAAGCATTACTTAAAATTTGGTTATGATGATCAATTGCTTGCTGAGCATTTAAAGTTACTGAATCAGTTGTTGTATGTGCATCTGAAATTAATATCAATTTATATCCATACTCAGAAGCAGCCCTAACCGTAGTATCAATGCAATACTCAGTTTTCATGCCAGTAATGATGATTTCATCAACACCAAGCTTCTCTAGCACTTCTTTTAAAACAGTATCTTTAAATCCACTAGGATACTTTTTTTCAATGACTATATCTTTATCTAGATTAAGAGCTAACTCTGTGATTAGCTGAGTATTCGGTCCACTCGGATCTAATGGGGTGCCTTTCTCACCAACATGCCGAATAAAGATAATTGGTCTGTCATTCAAGCGGTAATATTCAATAAGACTAAGAATATTTGAAAGTACGAGTTGAGCATTATGTGGCTTAGACTGGCTGTTAAATAGCCCATTTTGCATATCAATAACCAGTAAAGCCGATTTTGAATTGCTATTGAGTTTTTCCATAATTTCTCTCTGTAAGAACCAATAATGAACAGAGAAAAATTAACCCAGCCATTATTGGCTGGGTTTAGTTATCTTATTAAGTCACTTTAATAAAAATCACACACAGCCTTCTTTAGAGGTCGTGGTGGTGGTGATTTTATTCAATAAACAGTTCATTTGTTTTAACTGCCCAAAATTAAAGCTTGAATAACCATACCATAGCTTTTTCAATAAAAATAAAAATTTTTAATTTTTATTGTATGAAATATCTTTTAAGCATACCTAGTTCTTAAAGAAATAATTCATCATAAAAACTAATTTATTTAACTGAAAGTAAGTATTCATATGCTGTTTTTTCATTACTCTCTAATTTAATGACTGCATCAGTTTCATCATTCAAAGTAAGGTTAAATACCTTCTCACCATCATAAGAAATTTGATGACCCATACGAAATTCTGAATCAATTGACTCAAGAATAATAAAATTTCCTTCGATATTCGAAGCGATATAGTAAGTGTTGTTCCGATGAACATATCTAATTGTGTACATCAATATTTAAATTCCATCTAAAAAATTATGTTTTTTCTTAATTAATAAAAAAGGCTGCTTCCTCTTTTCACCCAAAAATAAGCCTAACGAAAAAGTTGCTTAAAACTAGAATTGGAAAGATGCATACAGTCACTTTCCAATTTGATAACACCTAAACTCCATCAATATAAATCGAATTAAAAATAAAATAATTCAAATATTTAAAACTAAAAAACATATAAATTTATGCTAGTTTGAAAAGATCTACCCCTTCTTTTGATTTCTAACACCAATCAGTCAGCGCTAAACTTATATACAGATATTACAGAAATACTTAATAATAAAAAACCCCGCCATTAGTCGATAGTTAGTCGGGTTTCATGTACTGCCCTATGTCTAACAAAATTAACTCTCGAATGGAGTTAACTACTATTTAAATTAATCTTTACACTTAACTTTCAGAACGGCTGCTTTGGTATTCACTGGAATAAGCATTCCTGAATTATAAACAGTATGATGATTTACGATTTTGTTATTACTATCCAACTCATCAAAACCCTTATCTTTACATATTTCTTCTGCTTTACTGATTAACTTTGCCCTCAAGGCTTCTCTTGAACCAAATGCATTACTTTGAGCATGAAGTTGATAAACCCCAGGATTCACCTCAGCTACAGTAGGTGGAAACATTTGTAGACAACCCGACAAGGTACAAGCTATTACTGCTAAAACAGCTATTGATTTAATCTTTTTCATTTATTTGAACTTAAAATAAAATAACGTAGCCAAAATAAAGTTTAGATATGACATTTATATTTCAAAGTATAAAAAAGCCCACTTTTTCAAGCAGGCCTTCCCCTTATGATTTTTTGCGCTGATCATTCAGGACTTTTGTTGTACTTAGCAACTCGCGGATATTACAGAAGTATTTAAGAATAAAAAAGCCCATTAGGAGAGATTATTTACTATTTGGTGAAACCATTTTTTCAGGTTTAACCACTTCATCAAATTGCTCTGCTGTAACTAAACCAAGCTCAACAGCAACCTGCTTCAAAGTTTTATTTTCCTTATAGGCAGTCTTGGCAACTTTTGCAGAATTTTCATAACCAATCACTGGGTTTAAAGCAGTGACCAACATGAGAGAGTTATGTAAGAAGTGATCAATTTTATCCTGATTAGGTTCAATTCCTACCGCACAGTGATCATTAAAACTATTACATGCATCACCCAGCAATTGAATAGACTGCAATAAGTTATAAGCAATCACAGGCATAAATACGTTTAATTCAAAGTTACCTGAAGCACCAGCCACATTAATGGTCGTATCATTTCCAAGCACTTGCGCAACAACCATGGTCATTGCTTCACTTTGTGTTGGGTTTACTTTACCCGGCATAATGCTTGAACCAGGTTCATTTTCTGGAATACGGATTTCACCGAAACCACAACGTGGACCACTGGCCAACCAACGAATATCATTCGCAATTTTATTTAAGCTAACTGCAAGCGTTTTTAATGCACCAGAAGCAAAAACAGCAGCATCACGTCCTGCAAGTGCTTCAAATTTGTTTGGAGCAGTCACAAATGGTAAACCTGTAAGCAAAGCAAGTTGAGCAGCCGCTTTCACTGCATAGTCAGGATGTGCATTTAACCCTGTACCTACCGCAGTACCACCCAATGGTAATTCATATAAACCTGTCAATGCCTGTTGCAAACGAACTAATCCATGCTCAAGCTGAGACACATAGCCACTAAATTCTTGACCTAGTGTTAATGGAGTTGCATCTTGTAAATGGGTACGACCAATTTTAACAATAGACTGAAACTCATCTGATTTTTTTTGCAAAGTCGCTTTAAGCTGTTCTACCGCAGGAATAAGCAATTCATTAATTTGCAAACTTGCTGCTACGTGAATAGCGGTTGGAAATGAATCGTTCGTTGATTGAGCACGGTTGACATGATCATTTGGATGTACAGGTTTTTGCGCACCCAATGCTTGACCTAATTTTTGGTTAGCAATATTGGCAATCACTTCATTACAGTTCATGTTACTTTGCGTACCAGAACCTGTCTGCCAGACCACTAAAGGAAACTGTGAATCCCATTTACCATCAATGACTTCTTCAGCCGCGCCCACAATATATTGGCTCAAATCTTGTGGTAACTGTTCAAGTTCAGCATTAGTTATTGCAGCAGCCTTTTTCACCAGCCCCATTGCTCGAATCATGGCACGGGGTAATCGTTCTTGCCCGATTTTAAAGTTCTGTAAGCTGCGTTGAGTCTGCGCCCCCCACAATGCTTCATTTGGAACTTCAATCTCACCCATAGTGTCATGTTCAATTCGTGTTTGCATAGAAACCTCAGTTGTCTGGTTAAAGAACTTACGGGCTGAAGCAATTATTTGCTCTGGCTAGTTAATTTTTAGTATCGTACTCAAGCATTCCATTACTGTAAATAAGAATCATTATCTTATCTTCCATTTAATGTATTTTGATAAAAACGCCATTCATCTTCAATCATTTTTTTTAACGGACGTTTAGGTGTCCAATTCAATAATGTTTTTGCTTTCGTTATGTCTGCTGCAACCTGACTTAATTCAACATGTTTGTAAATCGCAGGTTGAGTCAGAATTTCAGATTGCGTTACCTGTGAAATTTCATCTAGTAATTGACGCACAGAGTGAACTTGGTCATGGGCAATATTAAATGCCTCACAACAATGTGTTTGATCACGTAGCCAATGTAAGCTGGCAGTTACAGCTTCACACACATCTAAAACGTGTAGAAAACTGCGTTCAGTTGTATGGTCCGATGTTTCAGCTTGATCTTGTAATTCAATCAAATCACGTTGCATTGCTGCGACTTGCATGGCAAGCGGTACAATATTTTTAGGAAGCTGTGCGACATACTCTCCGAGCACCCCATGTTCAAATGCACCTACGATATTAGATAAGCGTAAGATCGCAATTTTCCACTCATGATCAATTTTATAAGTATCACGGATAATTTCTTCAATCATCTGTTGAGACTTAATATAGGGATTAGGATAAGCATAATTGAATTCGTCTGTTTCGCTTAATTGCAGACCAGATTTTCCATATGCTGCAAGGCTAGATAAATGAATAAAGTGACGAACACCTGTGCGTTGCATGGCACGTAGTAAACTCATGATGCAACTGACATTATCATTATAATATTCAAGAGGTTTAAGATTAGATTCTTCAATTGATTTAAACCCAGCAGTATGAATAACCGCATCAATTGAATATTGCTCGAAGACCTTATTCAATGCTGGTGTATTACGTACATCAAGTTTAACAAATGGAACGTACATGCCAGAAATAAACTCTAGGCGTTCCAGCGTTTGCAAGGTTGAATTAGCCAAATTATCGACAATTACCACTTCTTGACCCTGAGCCATGAGACTCAACGCAATATGTGAACCGATAAAGCCTAAACCACCTGTCACTAAAATCATTGTATACTTACCTTTCTCTTAATGCATCTACGCCCATTTAGACGTATGACCATAGTGAATTCTCAATGAGTACATTACTACTAATTACCTCTGCTCCTACTTCCATTCATGCTTGGCATGCTTTAGGACTTGCTCAGGCACTCAAAAGTAAAAATGAAGACTTTCGTGTATTCTTTTACCAAGATGGCGTGCAGGTTGCTAATGATTTTCAATGGGTTCCTGACGACCAGCGTAATTTAACGCATGAATGGCAAAAGCTTGCGATTCGACTTCCTGTATGTGTGAGTGCTGCCCTCGCTCGTGGTATTACCGATGCAGAAAATGCCAGTCGCCATCACCTTACTCATCACAACCTTGCCAAAGACTTTCAACTGGTCGGGTTAGGTGAACTTGCTGATGCGGTACAGTCAGCATCTCGTCTTATTCAATTTTAAGTTACTTTGTTTGCTTAGATTGTTGCTTTTAAAAGGTATATTGTGTGAAATCTGTACTCGTCATTTTAAGCCAAGCCAACTTAACCAGTCTGCAAATCAATGAAAGCCTTTCTGCTACTATGGTTTTAGCAACCTTTGGCTCACCAGTCAAAGTATTATTGAAAGATGCTGCGCTTAGCCTTTTACAAAATGACTTAAGCTTTAGCCAACTTCATCATGCTTTCAAAGTCGCATCAAATATGGTCGAAAGCTTTGAATTTTATGATTTAAGCCCAATTTTGATCGAAAGCAAAAATCAGCAAAATCCTTTTGTTCAGCAAACAGAACAAGAGCTCGAATTCATTGAGTTAAATAATGAGTTCGTTCAGTCTTTTGACCATGTCTTATATTGGTAGATGAAGGTGTAATTTTAATGAATCCATCAACACTTTATCTCGTGCAATCTACTTATCACAATACACCGAATGTTATTGATGAATTAGGTAACCTTTATCAAAAAGGTGACCAGATTATTTTTATGGGTGATTCTGTTGCACGACTTTCAGCTGAAATGATTCAAGGATTTGAAATTGTTTCATGCTTAAGCATCGAAAAAGATTTAATCGATACGCATACTTTAACTCAGATAAATGTATTGGACTATGATCAATTTGCAGATCTTGTTTTAACATTTAATCGCTGTATTTCTTTTAAATAATATATTTAGGCTGGTTTCATGAATTTAGAATTAGACCAAGATGGTCATTTGGTTGATTATACAATCTGGAATCCTGAAGTTGCACAAGAGCTTGCCAAGTCACTTGATATTGAATTGACCGAGTGGCATTTCGAAGTTTTAACTGCTGTACGTCAGTTTTATCAACAGTTTGGGCACTCTCCTGCAACTCGCCCGCTCATTAAATTTTTAATGAAAACGGTAAGTCCAGAGATTAATAATGCTGTTTTACAGCAACAATTTAATACTGGTTTAGTTGCCCGTCATTTGAGTCGTTTGGCAGGTGTTCCTAAACCAGCAAATTGTTTATAAAGTTAAGTAAACTTTTTAGCAGCAGCGACACATAAAATAGTTGCTGCTGTGACCACTAACATTGACCAGCTCACATGTTCGTGCAATAAAGCCGCTGCAATACCTAGCCCCATTAAAGGCTGTAAAAGTTGTAGTTGGCTTATAGCAGCAATACCGCCTTGTGCCAGTCCTTTGTACCAAAAGAAAAAGCCAATGAGCATACTAAACAAAGACACATAAATAAGACCGACTAGAGCTGATGTAGACACACTTTGGAATGAAGCTGGCATATAGAAAATAGTAAGCAACAACATAAAAGGTAAAGACAAAATAAGTGCCCAACAAATGACTTGCCACCCGCCTATTTTTCTTGAAAGTACACCGCCTTCTGCATAGCCAAACCCACAAAAAATAATCGCCATCAACATATAAAAGTCCCCTATTCCAAGAGATGCATCACCAGAAAGGAAGAACATATAGGCAAAAACAACAGCACTCCCTAATACTGCAAATATCCAGAAAAAATGATTCGGTTTTTCTCCGCCTCTGAGTACAGCAAATATTGCAGTTGCAAGCGGCAAAAGACTAACGAATACAATTGAATGGGCTGCATTCATATATTGCAAAGCAAGTGCTGTAAACAACGGAAAACCGATCACAACTCCTAAAGCAACAATGGCTAGAGGCCACCAATCTTGTTTGGCTGGCTTTTTTTGTTTTAAAACCAATATAAGAATAAGCCCTAAAATACCTGCTATCGCAGCTCGTGCTGCTGTTAAAAAACCGGGTTCAAACCCCATTACCGCTACACGTGTTGCTGGTAGTGACCCTGCAAAAATAGCCACGCCAATAAAACCATTCACCCAGCCATTCATAAACCTATTCATAATTTTCTCCGTCACTATACGAAGAATTTAAGCTGTGCTAAGGTGATTAAACCAGATACAAAGCAGTACAATTTAAAAGAACTGTTATGTATCAACAACCAGTACAGTTGGGATTTTAAGCGCGTGAATCAGAGCAAAACAAAAATTGAAATTGTCATTTCAGAGATTGAGCGACAAATAAAAAATCGATCTTTATTGCCCGGAGCACGCTTGCCTTCTGTTCGTAAGTTAGCAAATGATCTGGGATTTTCAGTATCCACTGTTGTAGAGGCGTATGAAAGATTAATTGCTTTAGGCAAAATCGAATCAAGAACTGGATCTGGTTTTTATATCGTTGGTCCGCTCGCACCTTTAGCTTTAAGTGAATTAGGCCCTAAATTAGATCGTTCAGTTGATCCATTATGGATTTCACGTCAATCTTTGGAAGCGAAAGCAGATGTTTTTAAGCCTGGTTGCGGTTGGCTACCCGATGACTGGATGCCATTAGACAGTATTCGTAAAGCTTTAAGGACCGCCGCGAAAAGCCCAGATGATTGTTTAATGGGTTATTCAACACCATTGGGATTACCAGCTTTACGTGATTTACTGGCAAGGCGCGCTCAAGCAAAAGGGATAGAGGCGAATCTAAACCAAGTACTTTTAACTGATTCGGGTACTCAAGCGATTGATTTGGTTTGCCGATTTTTACTAAAGCCCGATGATGTCGTTTTGATTGATGATCCTTGTTATTTCAACTTTCATGCATTACTTAAAGTCCATCAAGTCAAAGTTATTGGTATTCCCTACACACCGACAGGCCCTGACTTAGAGGCATTTAAAGAAGCAATTGAGACTTACAATCCACGTCTTTATATCACCAACTCAGGAATTCACAATCCAACTGGAGCAGTACTTTCTCTTTCTACAGCACATCAACTATTAAAACTGATTGAGCAATCCAATTTGATTGTTGTGGAAGATGATATTTTTTCAGATTTTGAATATAACGCTGCTCCTCGGCTTGCTGCTTTGGATAATCTGTCACGTGTAATTTTCATTGGAAGTTTTTCTAAAACCTTATCAGCATCTATTCGCTGTGGTTATATCATTGCAAAACCTGAATGGATTGATCAGCTCACTGACCTGAAAATTGCCACAAGCTTTTCTCACAATGGCGTGTCTGCTGAAGTTTTATTAAGTGCTTTAACTGATGGATCTTTTCGTAAACATATAGAATTATTAAAAGTTCGTTTAGCAAAAGCGATGCACGATACCATTACCAAACTAGAACCTTTGGGCATAAAGCCATGGATTAAGCCTCAAGCTGGAATTTTTGTTTGGTGTCATTTGCCAGAGGGTGTTGAAGCTTCAAAAATTGCAAAATATTGTATTAATCATCAAGTTATTCTTGCACCAGGAAATGCGTTTAGCCAAGCTTCCAATGCTGGTCAATTCATACGTTTTAATGTAACACAGTCAAATCATGACCACATTTATAAGACTCTAGCTGATGCTATTCAACAAGAGTCTTCATAATTTATAGAAAGAAAAATTAAGCTTGTTTCTGTTTTTGTTCAATATATGCAAAATAGCCTGGTCCAGCTGAAACTTGCACTTGTTTGGCATGTAAAGGTTCATGGCAAACTGAACATACCATGACTGGTTCGAACTTATGGCCACAAGTTTTATGACGATACTCTAAAGGTTTACCTAAACCTTGATCCATCCATTTATCTGCCCAATTCGCCATCGATAAAATAATTGGATAAAGTTCAAAACCCTTATCAGTGAGGCGATATTCAAAGCGTTCTTGACGATCAAAATAAGGAGCTTTGGCCAAAATTTCATATTCAACTAAACGCTTTAAACGATCCGAAAGGACATGACGAGTTACACCTAATGATTTTTGAAAATCGTCAAAACGGCGTATTCCCATAAAAGCATTACGTAATATTAGCATCGTCCATCGATCGCCAATCACTGATAGCATACGAGCAACCGAACAAGGTTGATCACCGATGTCATCCCATTTCATCTTTATGCGTTCCTCGATATTTCCTAGCCTAACGGCCCTATTGTTTATACCCTAAACCACTTACCACGAGTTATGCAAGATTCATTATAAAAATAACTTCTTATCAACTTTATAAAAGAATTTTTATTATAAAAAAAAGTAAGCTATTATATAAATTCGCTTAACAAATATAACTCACCCAATTGTAAAGTGAGTTATATCTATTATTACTCATCATTAATTTGAGATGAATACACCCTTCAAAATATGACCTGCTTCTAGTTTCACACTTGCTGGAATTCGTACCAGACAATTGGCCTGCATTAAATTACTGAGCATGTGTGATTGCTGTTTTGCCAGACTTTTAACTTTAAGTTGTCCATTGTCAAAATAAGCATGCATTCTTAGAAAACGTTCACGCGCATCTTCTTTTAAATCATGATCTAAAATTGCACTAAACCACTCCGGCCCTGCTTGATTTCCCTGCAAAGTGTCGAGCAATGCTTTCCCATAAACTTGCATTGATACATAGACCGCAGCGGGATTACCCGGTAACCCCAGCAAATAACAACACTGATCTTTTTCCGTGTGAGAATATTCAGCAAAAAAGAGTGGCTTACCCGGCTTTTGTTTTACTTTCCAAAAGATCTGTTCAAACCCAACTTCGAAAGCGCATGGCCGAACAAAGTCATAATCACCTACGGACACTCCGCCTGTGGTTATGATGACATCATGACTATCTTTTAACTCATTAAAGTAATGCGTGACTTGCTCTGCCTCATCTGCCACATGAATGAGTTCAATCTCTAAGCCATAATCTTCAAACCAAGCTTTTAGTAATGGACCATTTGCATCAAAGATTTTGCCTTCTGCAAGATCTTCTGCTTTTTCAGCAACTTCATCACCCGTGACTAAAACAGCAACTTTCGGCGCACGGTAAACGTCAACCGTTTGTACACCCGCCATACTTAAGGCAGCCAAGCTTCCAATATTTAGAAACTGCCCAACTTGTGCAAGCAACTGCCCGTTCTGGATTTCTTCACCCGTAAAACGAATATCAGCTTGAGGGCGAATATGTTCAGTTAACGAAATTTCTTGTGCTGACACGACCTCTACGATTTCTTGCCTCGCAACATGCGTTGTGCCTTCAGGGGTTTTGCCGCCAGTAAATATACGAATTGCCTGTCCTTCACTCAGAATGTCATGACTTTCGCTTCCGGCGCGAATCTCGCCAGTAACCTGAAACTTTTGAGTGTTTAAATCTTCTGCGTGGCTACAAAGTGCGTAACCATCTACAGCACTTTGAGAGAAGCTTGGCAAATTAATTTCTGAATAAATTTCTTTAGCAAGATATCTACTTAGGCTATTTTGAAGAACTTGCTGAATTGAGCCTAATTTTTTAGGTCGGTTACTAATCAGCTCAATTGCTTCATCCACGCTAATCAACCCACGTTCTGCACCACAACCTGACATTATTCATAGCCTCCCGGATGTGGTAAATCACGGCAAACTTCAAAGATATGGACTAAGGCAGGTAAAATAGCAGCCATTGATTCACTTGCTCCACCACGGCTTCCTGGTAAAGTCACCACTAAAGACCGATCAATAAAACCTGCTACTCCACGCGACATTGCAGCATATGGCGTGCGTTTTTGCCCAAATGAACGCGCAGCTTCCATTAACCCATCTAGCTTACGTTCAAGAAGTGGCTCTAGCGTATCAACCGTAATATCACGCTTACCAATTCCCGTACCACCGACGGTCATAATGCAAGCATATGATTTGCTCAGCTCAAGCACTAAGTTTTTTAAAGTATCCGCTTCATCTGGCAAAATCTGGTAGTGAATCGGATCGAATCCTGCCTCAGTTAAAGTTTCAACCACAGATTTTCCGGCAGTATCGGGCTTTCTGCCAGCTGCCACGGTATCGGACAGCACAATAACAGCAGCTGAAACAGGCTGACGAAGAACTCGCTTAAAATGTGATTTTCCACCTTTTTTCTTAAGCAATTTACATTGATCCATCCAGAGCTCTTCTGGTTCACAATGTGGCTTTAACATGTCGTAAATGGTTAAGCCTGCAAGACTTGCAGCCGTTAAGGCTTCCATTTCTACGCCAGTTGGACCAATGGTTTCGACCACGGTAATAATCTTTACAAAATCATGTTCTAATTCATATTCAACATCTGCACGATAAATCGGCAATGGATGGCACAAAGGAATCAGCTCATCAGTTCGTTTTGCTGCCAAAATTCCTGCAACACGTGCAGTTTTTAATGCATCGCCCTTTTCCGTGTTTCCTTGTCTTAATAACTCAATACAGTGTGGTGGTGCATATAAAATTGCTTGTGCTTCGGCAACACGATAACTTTCCGGCTTCATTCCTACATTTTTCATTATTTATCCTAGTCTTGCTTATTTCAGTGTGAGTGTTCATGGCCGGTATGATGGTGATGCTTGTGCTCTTGCTGTGCGTCCTTACGAATACAGCAGCCTTCTACATAGTGACTTGTACCATCTGTAAAGAACTCTTCTTTAAACACAGGCACTTCATGCTTTACCCGCTCAACCGCTTCTTCGCATGCTTGAAAAGCTTCACGGCGATGGGCTGCATAAGCAATTGCAATGATTGCTGTTTCACCCACATCTAGATATCCAATCCGATGAACCACTCGCACATAAGATACCTGATACTTTTTCTCAATTTCCAGTTCAATTTCACGTATCATTTTTTCAGAAAGCGGTTTATACGAGGTATATTTCAGTGCTTTAACAGCTTTACCTTCGTGGTGATTACGAACAGTACCCATAAAAATATCGATTCCACCGCATTCAGGAAATGATTCAATAGGATCAAAGGTATCAAGGCTTAAAGCCTGCTCTTGTATACGTGCAAAATCTCGCATGGCTCATCCTCCTGCAACTGGTGATAATAAAACCAAAGTACATGGCTGACTTAAAGCTGATTGCCTTGTTATGACATTATCGCCAATAGCGCATGCACATTTTTCCATGGCCTGTGTACATTCCGGATGCAATGAAACAATTTCATCTAAGACATCTTTAACTAAAATATCGGTGGGGAAAACTAACGAAAGATTTTGTGGAAGCAATTTTTCAATTGCACCAAATGATTCGATTTTAATTTGGATAGATTGCTGCATTTATCCCCCAAGCATATGCATACTGATTTTACGGGTTTGTTGATGTTGTAAGGCATGAAAGCCTTTGGCTTTATTCCAGATATACGGCATAACTTGATCTTTTAAGTGCTGACTATGCAGCACATGATCGGTTGAGTTCTGTGCACGTAATAGTGCTTGAAGCTGCGGCTTAATATTTAAACCCTGCTGAGCAAAGAGACAGTTATATAGCTCACCTTTTGCGGTAAGTCGTATGCGGTCACATTGGTGGCAAAATGAGTGAGTAATGGTGGAAATGATGCCTAGAGCGTAGCTATTGTTAAGCAGATATTGACGCGCTGGCTCATGTTGTTGCTCGATGACTTGTACCGAATAATGCGGTTGCAATGCCTGTAAAATTTCAGCTTCACTCACCACATCTTTATTTGACCAGAGTGCATCACCATCAAGCGGCATAAACTCAATAAAGCGTAGCGGAATATGATTATCAATCGACCACCTCACCATGGGTAAGATTTGATCGTCATTTTTATCTTTCATTAACACGCAGTTTATTTTAAAAGGTAGTCCTGCATCTTTTGCAGCTTGAATACCCTCAAGAACTGGTTCTAATTTTTTCTTGGTGAGTTTTTTAAATTGAATTGAATCAAGACTATCTAAACTAATGTTTAAATCATCTAAACCAGCATCTTTTAACTGCTTAGCGTATTTAGCAAGGTAATGTCCATTGGTGGTCATTGAAATGCGTTTTAGACCTAATGCTTTTAAAGCTTGTAAATCACGAACAAAATGAACAATGCCTTGACGCATTAATGGTTCGCCGCCTGTAATACGGATGCTTTCAATACCTTGTTGCACCATAAAACGACAAAACAGAAAGAGCGCCTCAAAACTAAGCAAGTCTTGTTTATTTAACCATTCAGGATGTTCAGGCATGCAATATACACACTTAAAATTACAGCGATCAGTTACCGAAATTCGTAACTTTCGCTTGATACGCCCATATTGGTCTTGTAGAACAGATGGCGTATTTTCAGAGTGGTATTGTTTCATCTTTTGCACTCGTGTCGAGAACAGTTCAAATATTGCTGGCACTTTTTCTGGGCAATTAAAATAGAAAATTGCTCTTCAATAGTGCTCTGATTTTTATGCAAAATTTGTTCCAATTCTATTCATCATCCATAACTTCTTCGGTTTTTTGATAGACCTTTGGCTGCACCACTTCACTGTAATTTTAAAACTGTATAAAGTTGGTGCAGTATTAATCTCTTATTTGCCTTACATTATTTCTAGCACTTTTCTAAGCGGATGGGTACATATTTATGGTACGGCGTTTTAGATAATGGATCACAATGTTCAGCGGAAATTAGTCGATTCAATTGTGGTCCAATGGGTTCACCACCTTGAAAGCGCATGCCATAACCATGTGGAAGTGAAACCACCCCTTTTCGCATTCCCTCATCAAAATCTACAGTAACCTGAATTTCTCCATGTTGTGAAATACATTTAAGCTGACCTCCTGCATCTACATTTAGGTGCTTTGCATCTTCAGGATGAATTCGTAAAGCCCCTTCAGCATCTACTTTTCGCCAAGCTGGATCACGGTAAATTTGATTGGCGTTATAGCTACGTCGCTCACCTGATAAAAGTATGAATGGAAATTCTTCAACATTAACCTGATGATTTTTTAAATTTGCTAGCTCACTTAACATCTCTGGAATAGCAAGACGTATTTTCTTGTCTTTATAAGCTACCAGTTTCCAGATTTCGTCATATTCATGTTCTGATAACACGACACCTGACCGTTGTTTTAAAATTTGTTCAAATAACCGAACGCCTAAAGTTAAAGGGCTACCTTTGTAACCTGCACGGCGTACAGCTTTGGTGTGTAAAACAGCATATTGAATCGATAGCGGCAATAAAAAAGCAACTGAACCAGCTGATTTTTCTAAGTGTTTACCTAAAGTGCGATAGAGAATTGAGGCTGCAAAAGGAATGTATTTTTTATTTCGTGCAAACGTCAGCCCTAATGCAGACAAGTACGGTAAATAGGCTGTTTTTTTCGAGTCGACTGAAGCTATTTTTTCTAAAATTGGAAAGCGTTTTGGAATCACCTGCATGGCTTCAAGTAATCGTGTATAAATTTCTGCCTCTGGCAAAGTATTCGCTTGAGCGGTCAATACAGGATGACGTAGGTGAAAACCATTTTTAGGAAATTCCAAATTAAAACCAGTAAATTCCCATTTTTCAAACTGGGTATGCGCTGGCAAAATGTAGTCAGCAAGCCTAGCGGTTTCCGTCATGGCAACATCGACCACAACTAACAAATTTAATGATTTAAATGCTTCCTCATAAGCTGGTGTATCTGGATAAGTTAATAACGGATTACAGCTATCTACAAACACAGCACGAATTCGCTTTTCCCCTGCGTTTAAGATTTCATCGGGTAAAATATTAGGCGGAAAGAACCCAGAAATGGGGAACATTTTATGATAAACACTACGTCTATATTTCGGCTTTCTTTCATCTGTATCGCTTAAGATAGGAATAAACATGGTATGTAAATTATTGGTACCCTGCTTTCCAAAGTTTCCAGTCACTAAGTACAGTAATTTTTCTAAATATCCGTTTAATGTCGTATTTAAAGTATGTTGAATACCCAAATCAATCCGAACACAGCCTCTTTTAGCTTTGGCAAAATCTCGAACTACTTGGTAAATCAAGTCGACTGGAACATCTGCTTTGGCAATATAGTCTTCAATCGGCACACGACTAAATGCTGCTTTTATGTCTTCAAAACCTTGTGTGTGCTGCTCAATAAACGCTGCATCATAAAGATTTTCTTTAATAATGATCGCAATCATCGCCGACATTAAAAAAGCATCTGTTCCAGGTTTTAGCTGCACGTGAATGTCTGCTTGTTTGGCTGTTTCGGTAACACGTGGGTCGAACACCACCATAGTTCGATTCGGATCTTTCTTAATATGTTTTAGCGTATCTCTTGCGTTAGGAATGCCATGGGCCTGAAAAGGATTTGTTCCAATGAAAAGTACATAATCTGCGTATTCAACATCTTCTGTGGTATGGCAAGCCTGACTACCGAACAAACGTCCATTGAGCCAAAAATCACCCGTTTTTTCTTGAGCAAGTGAGTTATAAGCATAATAACTTTTCATGGCCAGCAAGAGCTGTCGGCCATACGCTGCACCTAGATGATTGCCTTGACCACCGCCCCCAACAGAAGCAAAAGCAGTCCCACCAAAATTATCTCTAATTTGTACTAATCGATCGGCAATTTCTTGTATCGCCACATCCCAACTAATTTCTTGAAATGAGCCATCTGGCTGGCGTTTTAAAGGCGTAGTCAAACGGTCTGCATGTTTCTGGTAATGCTGTAATCTGGCAGCTTTTTGGCAAATGTAGCCTTGTGAAAATGGATGTTCGGGATCACCTTTAATTTTGAGAAACTGATTATCTTTAATTTCGACACTTAAACCGCAGTTCCTAGAACACAAAATACATGCGGTCACATCTGTTTTATTTTGCTTCAGCGCTTCAACCATGCCCTTTGACTCCCTTTATTTTTATACATTTCAATGTAACGAAATATCAAGTTCCAAAATAGAACTTAAACAATAAATAGTCAACCGCATAAAGATTAAAAAAGTGGTTCACTCGACCAATGTAAATTTTAAATCGCTAATATCCGAAGTTAATTTGCTGTAAAAATTTCTTTAAATGCTTTGATTTGTTTGTATTGCTGAAGCTCATCCAATGAATTAATACTATGAAAAAAAAGGTTCTGTTTTTGAAATATAGCGACTTGCGCATGCAAAAGCTTAAAGCACTCTTTCAAACTTAATCGTTGCTTTTCAATTTGCTCCGTTATGGTGATGAGGCTTTCACGTTTTAATAAACAAAATGGATATAAGGCATCTCCATTAATTGAAACATAGGCTGCCTGAGCCTGTTTATTTTTCCGAAGTGCGCCATGTAATTTGGCAACAACTTGCGTAGGTATATAGGTCACATCACAAGGAATGAACAAAACATAGTCTGCGCTTACATTTGACCATGCACTTTTTATTCCCATCAGTGGACCGAAAAAACCTGCTGCATCGTCTTGATAACATTGAATGTCAGGCACAATACTTTGATAAATTGAATAGTCACGATGACTATTCACCCAAATTTCAGACACGGATGATCTTAATTTCTGATGAATTTTAATGAGTTGAGTTTCACCATCAAATTGCTGTAACAACTTATTTAAACCATTCATACGGCGAGCTTGTCCGCCTGCCAGAATGACTAGATCAGTTACGGGATACCCCTTATTCACACTTCCACCTCCTGTTGGCAAGCTTTAATCAAGCCACGGATTTCAGGTAAACATGAACCACAGTTACCACCTGCTTTTAAACAAGCCGTCACTTGTTTTTCATGAGTAATATTTTGAGTTTTGATTGCATCTATAATTTTGTTCTTACCTACTTTAAAACAACTACAGACTAAAGGTCCGTCATTATTTGTAGCAGACATTGGCATGCCAGCCAGTAATGCTTTTCGGTGTAACGCACTTAAACGCTCGCGTTTAAACAGACTTGCCACCCAATCACGATCTGGCAATAAATCTGGCGGTGCAATATACAGACTTGCAATTACGATGCCATCTTTCAAAACAACGCTATGACTTAATTGTGATGAAATATCTTCAATACTCAGCCATTCAAAAGTTTCATCTGCAAACGGTAAAAAGCTTTTTAAGTTCTTTTGAGTGTCACGAAAAGTTTGACGGTCTGCAAGTTCGTAACGGTTGGTTTTCAACATTTTGACCTTGCTCCACCATGCACAGTGATGTAGCGATTCTTGAATATGAGAATCGTATTCTTCACGTACATAAAGCACACCTTGCCAAGTGGTATAGAACGGTTGAATGGTAACAGGCGTATGTTTGAACTCGGGTTCACCTGAAATTGCATCAACTTCTGGATTAACAACTTTACCAATACGGGCATCGGACGCAACTTGTTCAGTCCAGTGAATTGGTGCAAAAATTTGCCCACGACGCACACCCGATGAGAAGGTCACGCGTAGTACACAACTACCCCATTTCGAACGAACTTCTACCAAGCCTTGATCACGTACCCCAAACTTCAAGGCATCACTCGGATGAATCTCGCAAAATGGTTCAGCACGGTGACTGGTCAAATTTGGTGACAAACCTGTACGCGTCATGGTGTGCCATTGGTCACGAATACGTCCTGTATTTAAAATGAGAGGATAGTCTTCTGAAACCGCATGAACTGGATCAATTGCAACAGTTGGAATCAGTTTTGCCTTGGCATTTTTATGACTAAACTGCCCTTTCCCAAACAATTGTTGAACGGCTTTAGCGTCTTGGTTTTTATTCCACACTGGCCATTGCACTGGTTGTAGAGCATCGTACTCAGCATTACTTAGGTTCATTAAACCTTTTAAGTTGAAATAACGGAACGTATCAGTTTGCTCACGTGTTTCAATGTCCGCGTTATCTTGTGCTGACAAAGCCGCATGTTCATTGAAAATATCAACAGCACTATTAAAGTCAAAACCTTTAAAGCCTAATTTTTTCGCAACTTGACTCACTGACCACCAATCTGCTTTTGCTTCACCTGGTGCAGGTAAAAAAGCACGTTGACGTGAAATACGACGCTCAGAGTTAGTAACGGTTCCGTCTTTTTCACCCCAACCTAAAGCTGGAAGCAAAATATCAGCGTACGCCGTAGTATCGGTCTCGGCACAGATATCTGACACAACGACCAATTCGCATTTCTCTAAAGCACGTTTCACCTGATCGGCATCTGGTAAACTTACCACCGGATTGGTTGCCATAATCCAGATGGCTTTAATTTTTCCAGCTTCAACGGCACGGAATAAATCAACTGCTTTTAAACCAGCTTGAGTTGCAATAAATGGGCTGTCCCAAAAGGTTTGCACTACTTTTTGGTGCAAGGGATTATCCAAATCCATATGTGCAGCCAGCATATTGGCTAGGCCACCGACTTCTCGTCCACCCATCGCATTAGGTTGTCCTGTCATTGAAAATGGAGCGGCACCTAGCTTACCAATTTTGCCTGTTAGTAAATGGCAGTTAATAATGCTATTGGCTTTATTGACTCCCTGACTTGATTGATTGACCCCCATTGAAAATAGGGTGATGACTTTTTCAGTGTGTGCAAATTTTTCAAAAAACTGCTGTAATTTATCGAGTGCAATTCCCGTACGCTTTGCCACATATTCAATATCAGTTTCTGACTGACTGCTTGCCAAAACTTCTTGCAAACCTTCAGTATAGGCATCCACAAAGGTCTGATCAGCATGACCCTTTTGATATAGATATTGAAATAAGCCATTAAATAAAGCGACATCTTGGCCGGGTAAAATCGGCAAATGCAAGTCTGCTTGTTCACAGGTACTGGTAAATCGTGGGTCAATCACCACCACAAACATATCTGGATTTTGGCTTTTAGCCTGCATAATCCGCTGATACAGCACAGGATGGCACCATGCGGTATTGGAACCAACCAAAACCACCATGTCTGCATGTTCAAAATCTTCATAACTTGCAGGGACAATATCTTCACCAAAACTACGTTTATGGCCCGCAACTGCAGATGACATGCAAAGGCGTGAGTTGGTATCGATATTTGCAGTACCCAAATAGCCTTTTACAAACTTGTTCACCACATAATAGTCTTCAGTCAAAAGCTGACCTGAAACATAAAATGCAATGCTGTCACGACCATATTGATCGATACAAGATTGGAATTTATCAGCAATTTTATTGATTGCCCCATCCCATGTCGTTACCACCCGATCAGCTTTGCGCCCCATCATTGGTTGTAAAACACGTGTTTCCAATCCCAAAGTATCTGCCAAACGGCTACCTTTAATACATAAGCGTCCAAAGTTGGAAGGATGCTCAGCATCCCCCTCAACTTGTACCAGAGGCCCTTGAGGTTTTTGCTGGACATTTACGCTAACACCACAACCCACCCCACAATATGGACATGTTGTTTTGATTGTTTTTGCAACATGATCGGAGCTATCGACTTCAACGCTTGGAATACTGTTCATAACTGCTCCTTTCCCTATTTAGCCTGCATTTTTTAATGCAAAATCTCGACCAAATAGCAGCTTATTTCTAAATGATGAGACTGGGGTTTGGTCTGCAATTAACTCTGCATACCACATACCATCTTCAGTATCACCGAACAGTACTGCACCGATTACCCGATCACTTTGGATAATAATACGTTTATAAATTTGGCGTTTTTCATCATTCAAGATAATGTCTTCATAATCATCTTTAGGCTCAAAGTTACCCGCAGAGAATACATCGACACCGCTTACTTTTAACTGAGTCGGTACGGTCGGTGCTTTAAAAGTTAAGCTGCCGTGTTCTGCCAAATGTGTCGCACAAATAAATGCTTGACCCCATAATGGTTCAACCAAGCCGAAAGTTTGACCACGGTGTTCAATACACTCACCTACGGCATAAATACTTGGATCAAACGTTTGCATGGTGTCATTCACCAATACGCCACGGTTACAACGTAATCCTGCACTTTGTGCCAAGCTAATATTTGGACGAATACCCACTGCAAATACCACAAGGTCAGCGTCTAAAACGGTGCCATCTTTCAAGCGTATTTGCTTCACATGACCGTTTTCATCACCAATTAACGCTTCTGTATTAGCTTCGGTAATAATGTTAATACCTTTTTGATCAATGCTATGACGCAGTAACTGACTCGCACGGCCATCAAGTTGACGCTCCATAATACGGTCCATCAAATGCAACACAGTCACATTCATACCGCGTTGTTTTAAACCGTACGCCGCTTCTAAACCGAGTAAACCACCACCAATCACGACTGCATTAGTTTTTGAACCGCAGTACTCAATCATGGTGTTAACGTCATAGATATCACGGAAAGTTAACACGCCCTTTAATTCGACACCTTGAACTGGTGGAATAAACGGAGCTGAACCTGTTGCCAGAATTAAACGGTCATAATCAACTGTCTGGCCTTTTTCGGTGTAAACCACTTTACGCGGACGATCAATTTTTACCGCTTTATCGCCTGCAATAAATTTAATGCCTTTATCGTCGTACCACTTTGGTGGATGCAACATAATGTCTTCAATGGTTTTTTCACCCGATAAAACCGGAGACAACATAATACGGTTATAGTTACCCCAAGGTTCTTCACCAATCACCGTAACTTCATAACGGTCTGGTGCCATATCGAGTAAATCTTCTAGGCAACGCATCCCTGCCAAACCATTCCCGATCAACACCAGTTTAAGTTTGTCTTGAGATACACCTGTATTGGTAATATAAGTTTTTTGCGGGACCGCATTGACCCAAACACGGCCATCAACAATTTTGCTCGGATAAACTGAAAGCTTTTGGTCTTTATCCTCTAAACAACGCCCTGTTGCTAAGCTGAAATGTTGTTTATAGATTGGTGATGCAATGACACGCTCGCCTTGTAAATCTCCGATAATCCCACGGCTCATCACATTCGCTTGGCTAAACGGATCTTTATTGCTCAGCACGTAAACACGTTTTTCATGTCCTACACGGAAGATTGCTACCGTTTGTCCACCGACTAGCGCACCCGCGCCAGTATTTGGGGTTAAATCATCGAGTGCGCAAACGTCAATCCACTGATCATCAGGAAGCATATTTTTGTCTTGTACAATATTCATAGAAACTCTCCTTTATGCTTCAACCATTGGAATACGGTCTTCAGAACGTTCAGCTTCGGTTAATGGGCGGATTTGACCACGTTCAGTCGTAAATTGAATGTGTGGATCCGCCTGCTCATTCGCTCCTGCGTTGATATAGGTTTGGAAGCGCTTACGAACTTCAGGATTTTCTACCGCAGTACGCCATTCGTCTTGGTATGTTCCAATGATGTGTTCCATACGGCGCTCAAGCTCAGCAGCTAAACTAAGAGAATCATCAACAACCACAGATTTAAGGTAATCTAGACCACCTTCCATGTTGTCGCGCCATACGCTCGTACGTTGTAAACGGTCTGCGGTTTGAATGTAGAACATATAGAAACGGTCGATATAACGAATCAATGTTGCTTTATCGAGGTCAGAGGCAAGTAACTCTGCATGACGCGGCTTCATACCACCGTTACCACACACATAAAGGTTCCAACCTTTTTCAGTCGCGATAATACCCACGTCTTTACCTTGTGCTTCCGCACACTCACGCGTACAACCAGACACTGCCATTTTTAATTTATGTGGTGAACGTAAACCCTTGTAGCGGTTTTCAAGCTCGATCGCTAAACCAACCGAATTGTCTACCCCGTAACGGCACCATGTGCTACCCACACAAGATTTCACAGTACGCAAAGATTTACCGTAAGCATGACCAGACTCAAAGCCCGCCGCATTTAGCTCTTCCCAAATAAATGGAAGCTCATGAACTTGCGCACCGAACATGTCAACGCGTTGACCACCAGTAATTTTGGTGTACAGGTTATATTTCTTCGCGATTTGACCAATGGCAATCAAACCATCTGGAGTCACTTCACCGCCAGCCATACGTGGTACAACTGAGTAAGAACCATCTTTTTGGATATTCCCCAAGTAGTAGTCGTTACTATCTTGTAGACCTGCATGACTTGGCTCAAGTACGAAATCGTTCCAACAAGAAGCTAAGATATTTGCAGCAGTCGGTTTACAGATGTCACAACCTAAACCATGGCCATGTTGGTGAATCAAATCATCAAAAGTTTTGATTTCATTGACACGAACCAAGTGATGTAATTCTTGACGCGAGTACGGAAAATGTTCGCAAATGTGGTTATTTACAGTCACACCTTGACGTTGTAACTCTGACTTTAAAACTTGAGTCACTAATGGTGCACAACCACCACATGCAGTTGCTGCTTTGGTGCATTTCTTTAATGCACCTAAAGAGGTCGAACCATCGCTAATTGCTTGGCAGATGTCCGCTTTTGATACGTTGTTACACGAACAAATCGTTGCACTGTCAGGTAGTAAATCGACTCCGCTACCACCAGATTTTCCTGCCGACTGCTCAAAGCCTGGCATGATTAAACTTTCAGGCACTTCAGGCAAAGCCAGACCATTTAACATCATTTGTAAAAGGTCGTTGTATTCTTTGGCGTCGCCTACCAAAACTGCGCCAAGCAATTTGGTTTTGTCCGCATTTACCACAATCTTTTTATAAACCAGCGCATGCTCATCTGCATAGAAGTAGCTTAATGCACCCGGAGTCATGGCATGCGCATCACCAACAGAAGCAACATCCACACCCATCAATTTCAACTTGGTGCTCATATCTGCGCCAGCGAAGCAGTTACATTCCTCATCGGAAATGTGTTTTGCTGCAATACGTGCCATGTCATAGCCCGGTGCAACCAAACCATAAATCTTGTTTTGCCAAAGCGCACACTCACCAATGGCATAAATGTTTTGATCTGAAGTTTGGCAGTAATCATTAATCACAATACCGCCACGCTCACCAATCGCAAGCCCACTGTTGCGCGCAAGCTCATCACGTGGGCGAATCCCCGCAGAGAATAAAATCACATCAGTTTCGAGTTCACTACCGTCGGCAAACTTCATCACATGAGTGGTATTTACCCCAGACTCAATAGACTGAGTCGCTTTTTGTGTATGAACTTTTACACCAAGATCTTCGATTTTACGGCGTAAAACTTTACCACCTAAATCATCAATTTGAACGGCCATTAAACGTGGTGCAAACTCAACAACATGTGTTTCCAGTTCTAGGTCGCATAAGGCTTTCGCTGCTTCAAGGCCGAGCAAACCACCACCAATCACCACACCTGTTTTTGCATTGAGACTCGCTGCACGAATCGCGTCTAAGTCTTCAATCGTACGGTAGACAAAACAGTTTTCACGGTCATTACCCGGAATTGGTGGAACGAATGCATAAGAACCTGTTGCCAACACCAATTTGTCATAGCTAATCACATCACCATGGTTGGTTGTGACTGTTTGTGCCGTTGTATCAATTGCAGTTGCTTTTGTATTAAGCCGTAAGTCAATGCCATGAGCATCGGCAAAATCAAAACGTGCTAAAGATAAATCTTTTGCCGATTTCCCAGAGAAATATTCTGTCAAATGTACGCGGTCATACGCGATACGAGGTTCTTCCGCGAGAATCGTGATTTCCAGTTCATCATCTGCTTTTTCTAAAATGGCTTCGATGAATTTGTGGCCCACCATACCATGACCAATCATTACCAATTTCATAGTGTTTCTCCTCAAATCACGTTGCTTTTAAGCTGCGTTATTCCGTTCTCAAATAGACATTGTTCTTTTGCTTTGTGCTCTATCGAGAAATGAATCAAGCTCACAAGGCATGTAGCTGCTTGAAACCAATTTTTTTCACTCGTTAACGACACCCAATGCACAGCAAAATCAAAAAAAGAAATAAAAAAAGCGAGCCCCCTCTTAGAGAAGGCTCGCATCGCTGGAACTGAAAATTTAAATAATCCAGATGTAACTTTTTTATGCAATAAAAATAAAGACATGACCTTCACTCCGACTGAACGTAACTTCTTTGTATGTGCGGTTGCACTCACAAACTCGATCAGAACGGACATCGTTGGCCGTCTTTAAAACTCATGGTCGTCTTCGACCTGTAATTAAGTAAGCACTTTACATGCCAATATTTAAAAAATTTAATCCAACAATACTTTTATATTTAATTTCATATAGATATAAGTTTTTAATAGGTAAATAAAGAATCAAACCTTATTTTGCTTGCTCTATCACTGCACACTCATAGGGTTTAAACAAAAATATGCTTTGCCACAAAATAAACCATATTTTTGCACCAAGATCGAACAAACTAACTTTTTGGTCTCCTAGAATGTCAATTAATCATGATTTTGGTTTAATTTTGGATGGCACTAATCTTGCTTAAAACCCAATAACAAAAAACGCGTCGAATTGGCGCATTTTCTTAGCCTGATTTTCTGAACTTATGCCAAAACTCAAAATAGCCCTTATTGATGATGATCATGCGCGAGCGGACTATATAAAAAACAGTCTGCTTGAAAATGACTTTGAAGTGGTCGCTTGCCTTACTTTGGATCACTTGAATATCTTTCGTCTTGAAGATTTACAAGCCGATGTAATCTTGCTCGATATGGATCATCCTCACCGCGACATTATTGAAAGCTGTGTCAGTAGCTATGATCTACCGACTGTCCTGTTCACTAAAAATTCAGATAAAGACACCATCAAACAAGCCATCGATGCAGGAGTAACTGCTTATATTGTAGATGGCATAGACCCTGCCCGCTTACATACCATTTTAGAAATCTCAATTGAGCAGTATAAAAAGCATAAAAAACTCGAAGGTGATTTAAAAGAAGCTCAAACCAAACTTGCTGACCGTAAGGATGTTGAAAAAGCTAAAGTTCTACTCATGCAATTGCATGGACTACCTGAAGAAACTGCATTTCAGCTTCTTAGAAAAAATGCGATGAGTCATCGAATTACGATTGGAGAAATGGCACGGCGTTTACTTGACGCTCAAAAATTACTTGGCAACCAACTAAAGGATGAATAAATGAGCATATTAGAAAAGACTCAATTACAACTCGGCTATATTCCTTTGCTTGATTGTCTTGCATTACTTTGGGCAAAACAAAGGGGCTTCTTTGAAGAAGTTGGTTTAGACGTCACTTTAGTTAAAGAAGCATCATGGGCAAGTCTTCGAGACCGTTTGGCTTTTGGATTATTAGATGCAGCGCACTGCTTATCTGCAATGTTACCTGCGGCGGCTGTAGGCACAGATCAAATTGGCACGCCACTGCAAACATCACTGGTTTTAAGTGAAAACCGTGCTTTCATTAGCTTAAGTCAAAAACTTACTCATCAACTTGCAATTAAAGAAAATGATACAGCTCAAATAACGGCACAGAAAGTAGCGAGCTATATTGAACAAGGTCACTCTATTTCGTTAGCGCATGTGTTTAAGCATTCTATTCACCATTATTGTTTAAGAGAATGGTTGGCTTTAGCAAATCCAAAAATCGCGCAGTCTATTCAGCTCAAAACATTACCGCCACCATATATGGTCGAAGCACTCGATAAACATGTGATTGATGGTTTTTGTGTGGGTGAACCTTGGAATACCCAAGGCGAGCTTCTTGGTTTAAGTAAAATGATCTGCTCAAGCCAAAACATTATTCCTCCTGTGGCTGACAAGGTTTTAGCCGTAACACAAGAATGGGCAAACCAGCACCCACAAACACTAGTCGCGCTCACCGCAGCAATTATGAAAGCCCAACAAGAATTGAGTGATTTCCAAGATTTTGCTCCAATTTTAAAGTTATTGGTTGAGTTTGAAATTGTTCGTTTTCATTGCTCAGAAGAAGTGCATGTCGATAAATATTTTAAGATTCAGGATATTGTTCGTCATTTAGTAAAAGAAAGTGCGCTTCCAAAAGTAGAAGACTTTTATTGGCTGCTTGAGCAAATGCAAAAGTGGGATGAACTTCAAATTGACCAAGCACAAATCACAAGCTTGGGTGCTCAATGCATTAATCTTGAGGCTTATGAACAAGCCAAACAGCGATATTCTTCATAAGTAATCTAAGAGTCAAATCAGCATAAAAAAAGCTGTCTTTTATAAAAAAGACAGCTTGAAAGACCCATAAGACAAAATGCGAAACATGCATTACTATATTTTCTAGGCTCAACTGATCCATTGAAAATATAGCGCTTATGGAAATGATCATATCTATCTAAACATATCATTTTCAGACATTTTCATATCAATAACTGCCACTCGATCAAAATCCACACGCCCCTTATAAGCTGGGAAATTCACTAGAGTGTCCATAATCGCATAACCCTTTATTTTTAGGGGAATTACCATGTTAAATAACCAATAAAGATTTTACATCTATAATAGTAATGACTACTATTTACATTCATAATGGTAATGACTACTATTTGCATTAATATTAATACTTACTGATTGGGAATAAAAATGCGCTTGTCACACTTCAGTCTTTGCTTACTTACAACAGCAATTTGTACCCATCTCTATGCCGATGATTCAATTAAAACAACTACTGAATCACAAAATGCTGAAGCTAAACTTCCGACAATTGTGATAACAGCGACACGTACACCCAAAAGCATTTCTGAAATTGCGGGAACAGTTCAAACCATTTCTGCTGATGAAATTGCGCAACAGGCTGGTCCAGGTCGTAAAGTTGCAGATGTTTTGGCACAACTAGTTCCATCTTTAGCACCAAGCAGTGGAACGAGTAGTAATTATGGTCAAACTATGCGTGGACGTAATGTACTAGTGATGATTGATGGCGTATCACAAACGGGTTCACGTGATGTAGCACGTCAGTTGAATAGTATTAGCCCAAATATGATTGATCATATTGAGGTAGTTTCAGGTGCGACCAGTATCTATGGTTCAGGTGCGACTGGCGGAATTATTAATATTATTACCAAACGTGCTGACAAGTCTAAGCCTGTTAGCTTTCAAACAAAATTAGGTGTGACATCGGCCGATAATTTCCGCGGTGATAGTCTGGCTTATCAAGTTGGCCAAACGGCTTCATTTGCAAATGATAAAGTCGACGGTTTTCTTGGCATAGACTATACCAATCGAGGCTCTCAATTTGATGGTAATGGGGATCGTATTTCATTAAGCCCTTGGCAGGGTAGCACTATGGATACTGACACTATTGATGTGAATGGCCGTGTTAACTTTAATTTAACAGATAATCAGACTCTTAGTTTTGGTGCTCAGTATTATAAAGATGAGCAAGATACAGAATATGGGCCTGATTATTCTTATTTACTCACAAAAACAGATCCATCTTACAAAGCTGTCAAAGGTTGGAGCTTAGATAATCAGCCGTTTACTGAACGTTATGCTTTTAATACACAGTACCAAAATCAGGATTTCTTAGGTCAAGTTCTGAATGTGGAAGCTTACTATCGAAATGAGAAGTCACGCTTTGTACCTTATGGTTATTCAGCTGACGGTGTTAGTGTAAAGCAAAGTCAATCAAATGTGGATTATGCAGGTATTCGTTCAACTTTACAGTCTGATCTTGTAGTTGCTGACCGTGATTTAAAACTAACTTATGGCTTAGACTATGACTGGGAAAAAGATCATCAGTGGGCGGACTACTATATGCCAAGCAATAATGGTTTAGTTTATACCCCAACTGGAGAAAAACAAGGCTCAGGACCAGATACTGAAATTCAAAATATTGCCACCTTTATACAAGGGGACTATGCAGTAACAGATCAGCTTAATATTCAAGCTGGAGTGCGTTACCAATATGTTCAAGCGGACACAGACAGCTATTTAACTGCACGTAAGCCATATACATTAATGGCTGCAGACTCTACAGATTCAGATAAATTCCTGTTTAACCTAGGTGCTGTCTATAAACTCAATGATGCTCAGCAAGTCTATGCTAACTTTTCACAAGGCTACAGTTATCCAGATGTGCAACGTGTATTACGTGATGTTGCAGCATATACCTTAACTACGTCTGGTATTGCTCCGATCACTGTGAATAGCTATGAAATAGGCTGGCGCTTGAACCAAGATAAAGGTTTAAATTTGGGCCTAACAGGTTTTTATAATACTTCTGATAAAGTCGTTCAATTTAACTCGGATCGCTCTGTAAATGTTGTTGATACCGACCAGCGAGTTTATGGGGCTGAAGCAACAGTAAGTTACCCATTCATGGAAAATTATAAGGTAGGTGGGACTTTAGGTTATACAAGAGGTCAGTACAAGGATGAGGCCAATAATTGGCATGAGTTAAATGCTTTTGCAGTTTCACCAATGAAAGGTACGTTGTTTGCTGAATGGAATAATACAGAAGGCTATGGTGTACGTGCTCAAATGCTTGCAATCAAAGGAACTGATAAAGCCTATAAAGACGATCTAGAGTTAAAATCAGCTGGACTGAGTGATAGTAATAGCGCAGCAGAGATTAAAGGTTATACAACCATGGATGTATTAGCACATTTTCCTGTGGCGAAAGGTCGTATGGACTTTGGTGTCTACAATCTATGGGGAAATCAATATAAAACTGTATTCGCTCAACAAGCAGCAGTAACCAATGCTAACTCATTGTTAGCAATCCCAGCTGAAGGTCGTACTTTTGTGCTAAGTTACACTATAGATTATTAAATTTAGGGCTGGGAGGAAATGTTCTAAATTTTCTAAAATCAACATAATACGCCTTATTATTTAATAAAAAGTCCAACCCTAGTGTCTGGGCTTTTTTAATGATTTGTCACGTTTAACGGTTGATTATCAATCAATCTTTCACAATTTCATTTAGCCTCTCTTACTCTATTAGAGAGAAATACAGATATTAAAATTCGACTTTTTTTAACAGTCTGATTTATCAAGATTAGTAATTTTTTGGCTTAGCTCTTCAAATAATATAAAATCTATTATTATTTTTATCAGGCTATCTTCGTATAATTAAAAGTGAATCATTTGGAATTTTTACTTTCACTTTAATAGAGATAATATTTCCATTTTGATCTTTAGCTTTAGATGCATATTGGATTAAAGCATTTTTCCCTACACCTCTTAATAAAACCTCAGCACTCTTGATTTCAATTTACTCACCTTTCTTCTCTCCAATTTTGGCTTTAAGACTATTTTTATCATCTTCTCGTACAGAACCTAGTATATTCTTAAAAAAATATTCGTTTCTTTTCCTGCATTAAAAGATATACAGCACTAGGAACGATGAAAATATAAACCAACATTACGAATAGCTTTTTTATTGTTTAGTACAGTTCAGTAGATCATGGTTTTTCCTAAAAAACTTGCCCCTCATTCTTTAATCGATCATGGATTAAGATGGTATGTAGGAGCATATGATTATGAAAAATGATGCTGTAGATCAAACTGCTCCTGACTATTCGAAATAAAAATAAGTTATTGATTTATTATATTTTACTGTACTCTCATTTCTGATTCATTTAGCCCATTACGTTGCCGATAACTTCCACAGCGTGAGTAAAATTCATTTCGATAACAATGATATAGAACTGCTGTTTTTTCTAACATCTTTATTTTTTTCTGCGCTTGGTAAGCGATATCTTCTGCAATATAGGCATAAGATTTTACATTTTCATCCGGCTCACCCACAATTTTACTGGCAGCTGAATTTTCAAAAATAAAATAACTCATCATGCGCATGACAGCTCTGAAATGCCCTTGCCCAAGCACATTTTTTTCACCGAGTAAAATATGCCAGCCCAAATCAGAGTCATCAGCATCATAATAAAGTGCCAGTCGATCGCGCTTGGCTTCATATATCTCAAGATAACCGACGTCTGTATGTTCAATCGTAATAATAAATAACCGCTGATGATCATCACAAATCATCTTTTCAAAATAAACTGCCAGTTCAAGCTCTGGTTTATTCAGTTGCCACTGAGGAATCACATGAGGTTCATGCATCCATTTATACAATAATGGAAAATCCTGCGGAAGTTGCACAGCCCTTAATCCATAAGCTATTCCTCTTTCCTCGTAATGGAACTCATCCAACAGCTGTGAAGATAATGTCATCATAAATATTTACTCAATTCAATTTCATGCAGATGCAGTAAAGTGGTAATAATCCTGTGCTGAATGTTCGCTGAAAAACTGGTCCCGTTTCTGCCGTTCTTGGATTTCCATTTGCTGAAACTGCTCGAGATGATGATGGGCAATATCTGGATTCAAAATAAATACACCATCGGCATCTCCGACCATTAAGTCACCAGAGGAAATACAGGTATCTCCCATCTGTATTTGCTGGTCAAACTCCACCACACATTCTCCCTGCTGACGTGTAGTCAGACAACTGACCGATGAAGCAAAAACGGGGACCTTCATGTTTCTTAAAGCAGTTACATCCGTTACTGCACCCAATATAATTACAGCGGCAAGCTGATGATATATGGCAGCGCGATGTCGCTGTTCTCCCCAACAGGCACGATGTTCCAACTGACGTGCATCAATGACCAGTACATCACCCGGTTGACTATTCAGCAAAGCCTGACGCAGTGCCATACCATTGACTGAATGTAATGTAGCCGTACGCACTCGCCCCACAACATGCCCAATTTGGTTAATCGCATGAATCTGTGGTAAATGCCCTTGGTCCAGTACATGACCAATAGTTGAGCTCGCAATACCTGCATAGCTCTGGATCAAATTATTTAACTGGTCTTGCATGAGTATTGACCTCTGTGTTCATCCTGTCTCAGTAATGGACAGCTTGCACAATATTCTTTTTGTGCTTCAGGTAACTGAAAATAAAAGCAGCATTTTTTACGTTGATAGGTCGTGGACGATTGTTGCCGACTCTGATCCAGTAAATAAAATGGGTTCTGTTTTAGGCCCAGATCAGCTGCAGGTAAATCTATCAAAAACTGCCGTTGAAACTGGATACGGCTGAGTAAAGCTGTGCTCCCCCCTTTTCTGTTCATCATGTCGTAAAATTGTAGAATTCGTAATGCAGTATTTTCCCACAACAAAAATTTCTGTACTTTCCCTATACGGGCAAGGACATCAAATAACTTTTGCAGATCATCTAGTATGAATCGCACATATCCTTCAAAAGATTGCTGTTTTCTACTGATTCCATACTGTAATTGAGGCAGATTAATCAGATGCAGTGTTCTGTCCCAATACCAGTCAGGAGGCAATACTGTGGAAATACAAGATATTTCCCATGGCAAATCAATTTCCTCAGAAGTCACGGCATAAAAATATGGAAATAATAGAGGAACAGCCCAGTATTTAATGAACATGGATGTAGTGCAGGTTAAACTCACCGCACCCACGCGGGAACCAAAATCATTTAATGCTGTCAGACATGCAGAGGGATTTAGCAGATCTGTAAAACTCAGTATCTGCTGTTCCTCTACAGGCAGCACATCAAATTGAATATTCAAGCGTTCAGCCAGCAACTGTCTAAGTACTGGTATATCAGATTCTGTCATTTTAAAATCAGACTCAATATTCAATACTTCAATCTGTGACTGCACACCTGAGTTTTCTCTATTCATGAAATTAAACAACACTCCTGAATACATTCGGCACAGTTCCCATACTGCTTGGCATACTTCCCACCCGATTATCTTGCTCAAGTAACGGACGGATCAGTTGCTTATATGGCCACAACTCACTATCAAACAGGATATGCTTTAATTCAGCGCGGGCTGCATCCGTAAATGGCACATCATCCAGCGCTTGCTGTAACTGCTGAGCCAATACGCGCCATAAATCTGCCGAGTCAATCTGATAGAACTCTGCAACGGTTTCCAAGATACTGGCCAGATTGACCTGTATACCGAGTGTCTGCAGATAGAGAATCAAACTTTTCACGCTGTCGTGATACAACGTAATACGAAAATCATGTGGACTCAGGTACTCAGGATCAGGTAGGCCCTGCTGCTGCATCCACGGCTGATAAATACGGACAGAATCATGGTCGCGGAGCATGAAACCAGCGAACTGCCCCTGTTCCAGCACAATACAAATATTTTGACCATGAATTTCGCCCATCAAACCAAGACGGAACAGGCGTAAATTTACCTCAAAGAAATCACGGCATAATGCAGCAAAAGTATTGCAGATATGCTGTGGTGTAACAGTTAAATTCTGCCATTTTAGAATCAAATCAAATACACATCCCTGCCCATCCATTAGTTGCCCTAAGCTAGCCATAGGAATAATCTGATAAGGTACTTGTAACAACTCAGTAGGAATCCTTCGGCGCTGTGCAGCGAGATGCATCGGTCGTTCGTTGAACAGCATTAAATTATCTGGCGTTAAATTGTCTTGTTGCTCTGGAAGATAAGCCCACCATTGATTTTCATCACATAACCATAAACGTCTTTTTAATACCTCATCTTTTTGCTTAGCAAGCTGCAACAGTTGCTGATTCTTTTGTCCATTGATCATTTTTACAATTGGTAAAAAACGCAATGAACCCAGTGACTTAACTGCAAGCGGTAATTTTAGGCTATCCTGTGGCTGTGTCGCTGAAAGTAGACTTCTTAATGACGAACTGGCGTACCAGCCACTAGACTGGAACGCTAAGGGGATAATATCCTTATGGCGCAACTCTTCAGAAAATTTGTCGGACAGCACATGCTTGAACTGCCACGCATGTAGGGGAATTGCCAAATAATTATCCCCCAGCGCTTTTTCATCGTACTCCTGTTTCAATATCAGGAATTGTTCCGCATTCAGAAAAATACGCGCAGGTTGCTGTCTGCTGATCTCAGTAACATCCTTCCCATAGACCAACTTTTCTTTATTTACTGCAACCCAGTGAACATTCATATCCTGAGCAAATTCAGGACTGAAATACTGATATTCATCGGGACTAAAACCGTCCTTTAATTTGGCCAGCGGATGATAGGGTCGATCCCGCAAAGCGGCATACTGCTCCAGCTGTATAAATAAGTCTGCGGGATGCTGCGTTAACCAATGTGAAGAGGATAGTTGATGTTGCTGAGACAATTCTGCATGCTGCATTGCCTGTTTTAAATCTGCACGAAAATCTGCCAGTTTTGTTTTATCAGCAGAGTTGAAGCAGTGTAATTGCTGCATGAAGTCAAATAACTGCAATGCATTTAGTTTCTGAACATGATAACCCTGTGCTTCGTCCAAGCTAAGCTTACAGATCGATGCTCCAACATACATCTGCCAAAGCTGTTTCAAACCCTGTTTCAGCGGTAGAATCAAACACTCAGTCTGTGCAGAATTAAATAAAACTGCAAAATGCTCCCCAACGGTATAACTGTCGAAAAGTATTTCAAAGCTATGCTGAAATCTTTGTTTGCATAGTCGTTGAGCCTTATCTTTTGTCAGGATTTCCAATTCTGAAATATATTGTTCAGCAAGTAGACTATTGACCAAATCCATCAATATCTCCTGCCCTGAAACGGCAGGTGAAAATACCATGGTATTCATTCGTTTATCCCCCTAAACAGGCTGACGAAAATGGAACAGAGGGTTATTGACATAACGCATCTGCACATCACCATCTCCGAATAAGCGGCGGCGGGTTAGTGATTCAATACAATATTGCTCTGCAAAGACATCAAACACCGCATAGCGTGACTGGTGTTCGGGATATTGCTGCTGAAAATGATGAATAATATCTGCTGCTTTTTGCCAGAAGACCTGTTCACTAAAGCCAAGCTGCTGTTGTAGTGTTATCGCGATATCACTCAATGCAACAAAGAATAGACAAGCGCAACTAAAATCCCGCACCGCATTTAGGTCATCCGTGAGAATAAATGACATGCGATTAGCTTTCGCATGTTCCGCGGGTAATGCATGCAAGGCTGGAAAAGCTTCTGGATGAGTTAGATGATCAGGACTGAAGCGTACCCCATCATGAAAATCCTTTAAAATGATCCGTACTGGCCAGCCATTACGATGAACCAAAATAATATTTTGCCCATGCGATTCAGTTCCAATTCCTTCAGCAAAGAGTAAATATAGAATTGGCTGAATGACCACAGACAGCAATTGTCCAACCCATGCATCCACACCATAATGATCCAGCCATGGTTGAATCAGTAACTTCCCATCCTGCTGAACATGACCAATTCCATTCAGAGGAATAGCGTCTTCACCAGATTTTAGATACTGCTGAACACTTTCACGCCACAGACTGGCAATAGTTCCATACGCCTGTTTGGCATGTGATGCAGGCAGACGAGTGAAATCTACTGCTGAGGCATGTACTTCGCCAAGAATATCAAAATCCAATTTTTGGGCAATTTCACTGTTCTTTTTTAAACCCTGGAGCCAATCTGTAATTAATGGCCCATTCATTGCTGTATGTGTGGCCAATATCCGTGAGCTTGAGGTATTTGTCAGACTCATGGACATTTTGATATAGGGCTTTTCAGGATGTTGCAAATTCGTTAGTGTTCTCAGTGACTGCTGAGCAATATAGGCATATTCCCCTCGTCCCAGATAAACAATCTTCTGTTCAGCAATTTCCTTAAAGAACACATGCACAACAGTATTTTCCCATTGCCATGGATGAACAGGTAACCAAATATACTCATCTGCATTTTTTTGCTGCCCCAAAACCTTTGTAAACTCTTGCTGATCCTGTTCAGTCAACTGCTGCTGCAAGAAATCATCTGCATTCAAATGACTGGATGCGTTATGAGAAAATATGGACTGATGTACTGCAATCCACACCAAATGAATAGGTTGTGCATATTCCACCCCATATTTCAGATTATCCTGCAGATTAAAACCCACTCGGGATTTATAACAAGGATGATAGGGATGGCCATCCATCAGATAAGTTTCCAGCACATCATAACTATATTGTGCTGCTGGTAATGCATACTCATTCTGACAGTGCTGAGACTGCACATCATGAATAAAAGTTCGCTTCAACTCACTGATAAAACCATCAATCTGGGCTGCCTGTGGAATACTTCGGATGACCTCATCAATGACTAAATTTAATTGTGCAACCGTTTTCTGTCCCTGATGATCTTCGCGGATGACATCTGTTGCATTCATGCGCACTAGGCCAAAACTGAGATGTCGCTGTCCTGCAGCTATGTAACGTACTGATTGCCCTTGTGGATTCATCACATCTATATAAAAAACACCATCCTCAAACTGGGCTGGAATCACCTCTTCATAAATCAATGCCTGCAGTAATTGTTTGATCACACGCTGTTCAACTTTTTTCATTGTGGCTTGATCAGGCTGTTGCCAAGCCAAAGTGCTTGCATTCACAGAATGTGTAGTCGTGGAAAGTGCTGGATGTAAATTGCCCATTATTTTTACCTTTATTGATTTTGAACCAAAACATCCGCTTGCTTTTGTCTCGGAAACCTCCATGCAGCGGGTAACGCCAACAGCATCACTCCTGCACAGATCAAAAACAGTTCCCGTATTGCATGAATTTGAGCAATTGCAAGTTCTGGTGAATATGAAATATTGTGCGTACGAATTTGCAGATAGAGTGCAGCAATCACGACAGCAATTGCAGCGCAGATCCGGCGCAGTAAGTTATTAACAGCTGCTCCCTGAGTCACCAGTTCCTGATCTTCCAGACTATTTAACCCAGCTGTTGTCGCTGGCATATAAGACAAACCGAATCCCAACCCATGCAAGATCATACAAAACATTAGGGATATAACATGTGTGCCAGGAATCAATGCCAGACCAGCAAATGCAGCAACAGTCAACAGAAGACCAAAACAGATTAATTGTCGTGCACCATGTTGATCGAGATATTTACCTGCCCATTGACTACATAGACTGGTGGTCAGTGCACTACTCATCAGGATCAATCCTGTCCACACTGGACTGAGTTTTAAAGTATTCTGTAACAGTAGCGGGATCAGGAGTAAGGTAATGAACAGTCCGATGGTATGCACAACTGAAATAATCACACTGTAGTTAAAACCACTACTGGTAAACAGTTGCCAGTCAATTAAAGCATTGGGCTTATTACGACTAAACCAGAAAAAGCCACAACATGCCGTAATGCCTATACTCAACAACAGCATAAACTCAGACGTTTGAATGTCACTCAACTGTTGGATTCCACTCAAGCTGAGTAACAACACTACAATACCCACAGCAAGCAGGACAAAACCACTCCAGTCAAAACGCAACAATCTCACATTAGTCTGCTGTGACGGCAACCACCGTAACCCCATCACTAATGCACAGATCGCCAAGGGAACATTCAATAAAAATAAGGTCTGCCAGTTCCACCACACCAAAACCAGTGCACCCAGCATGGGTCCACATGCCAAAGTCAGCATGATCATGGCACCCCATAATCCCGTAGCACTGCCCCGCTGCGCACGCGGAGTTACCATAAATATAATTCCCAGTGACAGAGGGATCATCAATCCACTTGAAAAGCCTTGTAAGGCACGAACCAGCAGTACAGTTTCAAAATGCCCTGCAAAAGCACCATATAGTGAGCTCAAACCAAAGACTGTCAGCGCAGTCAGATATACCTGACGTTTACCAAATCTCTGACTCAAATAACCTGTAAGCAATAGACTCAGGCTCATGCTCAGCAGAAAAATAACCATGACCCAGCTAACTGCTGTTTCATTAATCTGAAAATCATGCATCAACTGAGGAATAGCGGGGTTAAAACTACTGTTGTTTATACTGACGGTGCCAGTCCCCAACATCACACAGATCATCACCCAACGTTGTAACCCTGTAGATACAGGATTTTCTACTTGCAACAGTGATTGTGGCTGTTCAGCCATCTCCTGTCCCCTGTGTTATTTGCTCATGACTTTTAAATACTGATCATCGGTTTTCCCAGAGGGATGCGGCATGACTGTATTTGTTCGGGAATTATTTATCTGGAATTCAGTCGTCAGGGCCTGACTATCAAGCTGAAAATCCTGAAAGCCTTGTTTCCCGTCTACATCAAAATAGTTTTCTTTCAGAATCTGATTGGCAATCCGTGCGGAACGGAATGCACCCAATCCCAGATCTGGAGTACCAACGCCATGATGTTGGAGACTGGTATTTTGTACATAAATCTCACCATCCCCCTGATACTGCAGTTGATGATGCTCACTAATTTTCCAGCGTTGCTGGGTATCTAATACAATCCTGTCATTTAGCTTATTCAGAAATGTCTGTGCAGGATATTGATAACCCGTTGCTGCAATCACTGTACTTGCTCTGAGTTTCAACATCTGCTGTTGCTGAATCTGTAAAAACTCAAGTTGAATATTATTCGGACCAAGTAACTGTGCATTCTCCAACTGATAGTTGCCAGCAATAGTCACACAGGTATCCGCTTGCCCAATACTACGGTGATAAAGGCGTTCATAGATTTCCTGAATAGTTCTGCTACTGATTCCCTTGTACAAGTGGGCTTGTGCAGTTGGCAGAGTATCCTTGAGAGCTTCTGGTAAATGGTAGAAATAACGCATGTAATCTGGACTGAAGCTTTCCAGACCCAATGGTGTATTTTCCATGGGTGAAAAACCTGCGGAGCGAGTCAACCAATATAAATGGAATCTCGGCTTGCCTGTTTCTGATGAAATCTGCTGATCAAATAAATCAATAAAAATTTCCGCCGCAGACTGACCAGAGCCAATCAGTACCACATTGCCAGAAAGATTATCGGCACACTGCTGTAGATAGCTTGAAGAGTGCAAACAAGATGCGGTTTGTTCTGAAATTGTTTGTAATGGTTTGGGTAATCGCGGCACCGTTCCCACCCCCAATACCAGATTACGGGTCTGATGAATGGACAATCGTCCACACTGTTCAGCAATCACCTGAAAACCTCCAGAGATTGGAGCAACATCCACCACTCGCTGACCAAAATGTAGATCACGCAACTGTTGTACGACCCACTGGCAATAATGGTTATATTCTTTTCGTGGAATATACAGATTCTCACGGAAGTAAAACTTATAGAGACGTTGCTGTGCTTTTAAATAGTTCAGAAAACTATAAGGGCTTGTCGGTTCAACCAGACTAACCAAATCGGCCATAAAAGGGACCTGCAACATCGCACCGGGTAGCTGTAATCCTGCATGCCAGTCAAAATTTTCCCGTTTTTCAAAGAAACAATACTTCAATGAGGCATGCTGATTCACCAACGCAGCAAGACTTAGATTAAAGGGCCCAAGACCAACACCGATAAAATCAAGCATAGTCGGCCTCCTCAATAACTTGTCTAACATAAAGTGGATTTTTTAAATCAACATAAATTGATTGCTGAGAAATATCAGCTTGCAACTCATCCAGTTCATACAGACGTGTCATCATATTGCCTTTATAAGGGAAAGTTTCATGATGTAAAACTGTCTTTAATAAATTGCTTTCAGGATATTTCTGATAGGCCTGCAACAGGTAGGATTGCAGCATTTCAATTAATTGTTGCTCCTGAACGGCACCAGTCATACCTATGGCATTAATGAGACCGAATAAGGTATTACCAATAAAGTAATAACGGAAACGTTCATCGACCAGTGACAATGGGCACACTGCCTGACCATCTGTTGCCAATGTTGGATAATGTTTCAAAATTTCTGTGGCAAGCTCACGGATATAGTAAAATCCTTGATTATCCCTAAACCATACTGTTTTAGGCATACCCTGTTCCAGTTCAATCAAGGTATTCTGTTGATGTGCTTCAAAAGCCATTCCATATTCATGATACAACTCCATCAATGGCAGAATGGTCATTTCTAGGAAGCGATCAAACCATAGCAAGGCAACTTGTGACTGAGACTGACCTGTTTGTTTTGAAATATCTGCAAAAATTTCACTGAAACGATTTTTTGCCAATACAGGATGATCCTGACACAATGAAGCAATACAAGTCACATCATCACTGGCCTTAAATGGATTTTCACGCAAAATACAGATGGTTTCATCTAATACTTGACCATCAAATTTCAATGCAATCCAAGCAGGATCGCTCAAAGCTTGAAGGTTCGGATTTCGCTGCCTGAATTCACTTAGACAATCATCATGCCACAGTTGATAACTCAACAAACCACGATGGCATTCCTTATACAGGTTGACCCGAACTGAATTAGTCACAGCCACTGTCATTGATGCCTTGAACATCCACGGTGATTGCTCACTGTACAGGGTACGTACTGAAGTTGTTGCTTTAACATCCCAGCCTAGTGCGCCAAAATCAATCAATTTCTCTTCATGTAAAAGCTGTTGATACCATTCCTTATCCTTTAGATAACGTGCCTGCCATGGATGTAAAGGCAACAAGGCATAATCAGGAAATTGGGCTATTTTTGCGCGGTGAAACGTATTGAAATATGGTTCTAAATCATGTTTGAACTGTGTGGGAATATCAATTTTATGTGCATTATCAGAAACAATATATTCTGGGTGCACATATAGAAATTGCATTTTGAAGGTATTTTGTGTTTCAGGTGAAAAAATCTTCCAGTCATCCTGTACAAAACCCTGACGACTTTTGGGTGAAGGATGCATGCTGTGACCAAGTACCAATGCCTGTTCACTCTGAATAAAATTTTGCTGTTTTGCTATAATCTGATCAAAATCTGGTTCACGATGACTGAGAAATTGCTGCAGTGCTCTGTGACTCTGAATCCAACATTCCAGCAATGAAGATGCGTCAAGTTGCTGAGCTTTGGATTGTTCAATTAAATTTTCCAGTAGATTTGACGCAATATTTACGGGGCTAAGTGCTAGATATTGGCCTTCTCGCTCAACCCACGGCAAGTCAGCAAAACGGTGTCGCCCCACCTGACTGAAATATTCAATCGGTGCATAAAGAAACCCATTAATTGCGTGTAAAGGGATACTCAGTAAAACTTTGCCCTTACCTCTTTCTGTTAAATGAGGGGATTGTTCTGTTAAAGAGAGAAAACGTCCATGACCTGTTTCTTGTAAATATGAGTTCACTAAATGCTGCAAGGCAATTTTATTTGTGATTGATCTCATCAGGATTACTCTGTGGAGGGATAAATACCTATGGAGAATATCCATATTTAATCGCAAATACAAATGATAATTATTATTATTTACATTCAATATTAAAAAATTACATTACCTTAACAACTCTTCATTTTTTTTACACAGTAAAATCAATTCAAACCACTCAAACTAAAAAATTCAACCTTGAATTTCCCAACATACTGATTAATATAAAATTGAATCAGATAAATTTATCTTAATTAAATGTGATATAAATCTCAGTTATTTTATGATTTTTAACAAAATAAACAGAAACTTAGCCTCCTCAATGCTTTCTTCTTGTTCCTGAATAAAGCTAACCACCTAGTTTTACCTCTGCTCGATGCAGGTGTAACGGGCATTGTGTTTCCGCGCATTGAAAATGCTCAACAAGCAAAAGAAGCCGTGCCCTATTGTCACTATATGCCGCTTGGGCAAAGAGGATTCAATTCGACAAGGTTAAATCGATATGGCATTGACGATTTAGCTAGTTTTGTTCAACACACAGTAAACAAAACGGTTGTCGTTGCTATGATTGAAAGCTTAGAAGGACTAGAACAACTTGATGAAATTTTAAAAGTCGAAGGCATCGATATTATTGAAGGTGCTGCTACCCTTTTTCAGTCGATGGGAATGTCGTGGCAAAGCAGCCATTCAAAGGTCAAAGAGAAAGACACCCATTCCCTAATTCATTGAATAAATTTCAAATATATTATTTTTAAGCAATTAATAATATTGTTAATTACAATGATTCTTATTTATAATTCGCTCAATTTAAAATCACTCTCAGGGCGAGATAATGGGACATAAGATAAAAAGTAATAAACTTTTTACAAGAAAGTCTGAAGTTAAAAATATTATTCCACTTCTTTCACTTGGCGGAGCCATTTTCCTTTCAAACTCAGCATTTGCAGCTTCACCTGCTGAAACTACAGAAACAGAAAAGAAACCAGAAGCACTCCCTACAATTACAATTACTGCTTCACGTGCAGATGAACTCTCTACCTCTGCCAAACAAGTCACCAAGTTAGATGAAAAACAAATTGAACTTTTAAGAAATGGTTCATCTGGAAGTATCGCGACTGTTTTAGCGAAAGCCGTACCAGGCCTATCGGACTCAAGCCGAACTATTACCGATTATGGTCAAACCTTACGTGGTCGTAATGCCCTCATCTTGGTCGATGGCGTGCCAATGAACCTTACTCGCGATACATCACGCGGACTTTCAGCAATTGATCCTGAAAGTATTGCGAACATTGAAGTGATTCGCGGCAGTAACGCAATTTATGGCGGTGGTGCTGCGGGTGGAATTATTTCAATTACCACAAAAGCTGCGGGTGGTGAACCTACAGCAAAAACCGTTATTGGACTACAAACGCCTTTAACGAATTTCCGTTCTGATGCTTTAGGCGGAGATATTCACCAATATTTCACAGGCAGCTTTAACGCCTTTGATTATGCATTCGATTTTGGTTATCAACGTATTGGTAGCCCATACGATGCAAGTGGTGACCGTGTTGCACCTGAACCAAGTCAGGGCGACCTTTACGACTCAAATGGTTATAGCATAGGCGGTAAGCTGAGTTACCATATTGATGACAATCAATATCTACAATTTGCTGCAAACTACTATAATGCAGAGCAAGACTCAGATTATGCATCTGACCCAAGTGTTAAAAAAGCTCCAGCTGGTACAGTGCCAGCCAAAGCAATTAAAGGATTAAAGCTTAAAGACCAAAATAAAAATGAAAACCAGATCTACAATTTGACCTATACCAATAAAGACTTATTAGGTAATAAGGTAGATGCTCAAATTTATTACCGCGACTTCTTTACCCGTTTTTCACCATTTGATGCAAAAAACAATCCGAATCGAGGTGGACAGGTAGACCAAGTTTATCAAGAGAATAACGTACTCGGTAGCCGCTTAACTGTAACCACACCACTTGAGTTTTTAGGCGATACATCATTGGTTTGGGGTGGTGATTTCAGCCTCGAAAAAAGCGAAATGCCTTTAGATATTTTTGATCGTGACATTTATGAGCAATCTGGTGGCCTAGAGTTTGTAAAAACTGGCAAGCTTACTTATTTACCTGAACTCACCACTCAAAGTGTTGGTAGTTTTATACAGTTAAAACACCGTTTTAATGACCAATGGTCAGCTGAAGCGGGTACACGTTATGAAGACAGCTATGCACAAATTGATAGCTTTATTCCATTATCGCAATTAGGCGAACCCGATCCTTACACAGTTCCAGGCGGAAAAGTGAAAGCCGATGCATGGTTATACAATGCTAATGTGACTTTCTCACCTAATGATCAAAACTCAATCTATGCATCGTTTAACCAAGGTTTCCAGCTGCCTGATGTCGGTGTAGTCATTCGCAATGCCAGCACAAATTTCAACCTTGGTTCGTCATTCTTAGAGCCTGTAAAAGTTGATAACTATGAGTTGGGCTGGAAAGGAAACTTCAATAATTTCTCTTCAAGCTTAGCAGTCTTCCACTCTACTTCTGACTTAGGCGGCGTTCAATCCTTTGGTAACGGATTAATTCTTACTAGAACCAAAGAAAAAGTTACTGGTGTGGAAGCAACTTTTGACTATCTTGACGATGCCAGTGTTTGGGGAACTGGTGGTAGTGTTACGTGGATGAAAGGTCGCGAAAAACCGCAAGATGGTGCTGAACAAGACATGACAGGCTTCCGTATTCCACCATTAAAACTCACAGGTTATATTTCTTACAGCCCAACTGAGACCTGGACCAACCGTCTACAAGCCACTTACTTCGGTTCAGAAGATTATCGCTTAAATGATGCCACTATCTCTGGTCGTGCCGATGTAAAAACTTATACAACAGCAGATCTAATCAGTAGTTTTGCGCTTAACAAAAAAGACACTGTGACAATTGGTTTAGAGAACATGTTTAACCGCAAGTACTATCCTCTCTATAGCCAATTACTAAGATCTGGTAATAACACCAGCCACTTAGTCGCAAATGGCGCAACGCTTAAAGTGACTTATAGTCACAAGTGGTAATCAAAACTAACATAGAGTGATTCACAAAAAAGGAGATCAGCGCGATCTCCTTTTTTTATTAAAAAATAAAGTTTTATTTTCTTTGCTTTATTAGTAAAAGCCGGCTGTCGGAACTCCCCTAGCTTTCCACTAGAAATTTTGTTAACTTGATTTTGTTACATATTCAAAACCATGTGGTTTTACCAACATTTTTAATGGGGCAAGTCAGAATGGACATCTCACACCGCGAAATTTACGCGCTTGTAGACATCAATAACTGTTATGTCAGTTGTGAGCGACTATTTGACCCCAAACTTATTGGCGTGCCAGTTGTCGTGCTTTCCAATAATGATGGATGTGTTGTATCACGCAGTGAAGAAGCAAAAAACATGGGGATAAAGATGGCAATCCCATGGTACCAAATTGAAGAAGAAGCTCTCCAAGCAGGCGTACATGTCTATTCAAGTAACTACACTTTATATGCTGAGATGTCTCGTCGCTTTTTTTCGGTTTTAGGTGAATTCTTCTCACCCGATGATTTAGAAGCTTATTCTATTGATGAATGCTTTATCCGTTTAACCCCTTATCTTCAATCTCTAGATATCCATTCTCATTGTGCCAAAGCAGTAGAAACACTAGAAAAATGGTTAAGCTTACCTTGCTGTATTGGCATCGGATATTCAAAAACTCAGGCCAAGTTAGCCAATCACTATGCTAAAAAAATTAAAAGCTTTAATAGAATTTGTAATTTCACTACTTTAGATCCCCTACTGCTTGAAGACCTCATGCAACAAACTTCTGTCAAAGAAGTGTGGGGAATTGGCTATCAATTGGTCAAACAATTACGAAGCTATGAAATTTATTCATGCCTAGACTTAACTTTTGCCAATGAACACCGTCTAGCAAAAGCTTTCTCTGTGGTTATGGCACGTACTATTCGTGAGCTAAAAGGCCAATCCTGCATCCAACTTGATGATCCTGCTATCTTAACAAAACGAATTTTAGCATCACGAAGTTTCGCTCAAGCTTTATCCAGTATTGAGATTATTAAACAAGCGCTTATCTTTCATCTCAATCGTGCTCACCGACGCTTAATGAAACAGGAACAGCTGTGTGCCTGTATTCAAGTCATGCTTTATGAAAAAACAGATAAACCACCTTATAAAAAAGCATCATCTCAAGCGATAGGTTTAACGTATGCAACAGATGATCTATGCATATTAACTAAAGCAGCAATGCAACAAATTGATGTTTTATATAAAGAAAATAAAAAATATATTAAGATTGGAGTCTTATTTTGTGGTTTGCATGCCCGTCAACATCACATTGATGACTTATGGCAACCTCTTGAGTTGATTCAGCAAAGACAACAACTCATGAAAACCCTAAGTACAGTTCGTAATCGATTCGGCAGTCACTATCTACAAGTCGGTTATCATTCCCGTAGTCCATCTTGGCATATGAAACAATGTCACCGTTCAAAAAACTATCTAACTCGTTGGAATGAGCTACTTGTAATTGGAGAAAATTCTACAGCCGTTACACAAAATACATGAACTGTTTTTGTCAATTCAGTTTAAAATGAGCTTCATTAAATTACCTGAAATTTTGTCATTTTTTAACATTGCTAAATCATCGCAAAATTTACAATATATAAGCCGAATTTGGTATACCCTTTCTGCGACAATTAAAACAAATTATAAAAAAATTGTAGAAACATATGCCATAATAAGCAAACTTTGCAGACATCTTGCAAAGAATATTTGCAACTTTAGAGCTGGAGCAATCTGAATGAGTTCGACCATTTTGGTGATTCATGGACCGAATTTGAATTTGCTGGGAAAACGCGAACCAGAAGTATATGGTCATCTTACCTTAGGTGATATTAACCAACAACTCGTTATCCAAGCTCAAAACGCATCAATTACATTAGATACTTTTCAAAGCAATTGGGAAGGTGCCATTGTTGACCGTATTCATCAGGCACAAACCGAAGGCGTAAAACTTATTATTATTAATCCTGCGGCCCTTACCCATACTTCCGTTGCTCTACGCGATGCCCTACTCGGCGTTGCCATTCCATTTATTGAAGTACATTTGTCGAATGTCCATGCAAGAGAAGCATTTAGACATCATTCATATTTATCCGATAAAGCAATTGGCGTGATCTGTGGTCTTGGTGCAAAAGGTTATAGTTTTGCACTCGATTACGCTATTGAAAAAATTCAACCATCTAACCCAAACTAGTTTAGGAATAGTCGCCCATGGATATCCGCAAAATTAAGAAACTCATCGATTTAATGATTGAGTCTGACTTGCAAGCGATTGAAGTTAAAGAAGGTGATCAATCAATCGCTTTAACTCGCCGTAGTCCAGTCGTTGCTGCGGCTGGTGTAGCACTTCCGGCAGCTCCTGTTGCAGCAGCACCAGTTGCAAAAACACCACGCGGAGCAGTTGAAACTTCTCCAATGGTTGGCGTGTTCTACGCTGCTCCAAGCCCAGGCGAAGCACCATTTGTTAAAGTAGGTCAAACTGTATCTGCTGGTGAAACTTTGGGTATTATTGAAGCAATGAAAATCATGAACCCAATTGAAGCAACTCAAAGTGGCGTGGTTGAAGAAATTTTAGTGAAAAATGGCGATGTAATCCAATTCGGTCAACCTTTATTCCGTTATCGCGCGTAATTACCTCGGGGACGTCTATGTTGCAAAAAGTTTTAATTGCAAACCGTGGTGAAATCGCTTTACGAATTACCCGGGCTTGCAAAACATTAGGAATCAAGACTGTTGGTATCTATTCAGATGCCGATAAAGACTTGATGCATTTACGTTTTGTTGATGAAGCAGTATGTATTGGTCCCGGTGCAAGTAGTGATAGCTATTTAAATATCCCGGCAATTATTACTGCTGCAGAAATTACCGGTGCCGATGCTATTCATCCCGGCTACGGTTTTCTTTCAGAAAATGCTGAATTTGCTGAAATTGTAGAAAGTTCAGGTTTTACTTTTATTGGTCCACGTCCAGAACACATTCGCCTTATGGGGAACAAAGTTTCTGCGATTGTTGCCATGAAAAAAGCTGGTGTACCTACTGTACCTGGTTGTGACCATGCTGTAACCATCCACAATGCCCTTGCAGAAGCTAAAGAAATCGGTTTCCCGCTTATTGTTAAAGCGGCATCTGGTGGCGGTGGACGCGGTATGCGTATTGTTGAGCGTGTAGATACACTACTTGAATCAGTTCAAGCAGCTCAGCGCGATGCAGAAATGTGGTTTGGTGACGATACCGTTTACATGGAACGCTTCTTACAGAAACCTCGCCATGTTGAAGTGCAAGTTCTTGGTGATGGTAATGGCCATGCGATTCATTTATATGACCGCGACTGTTCATTACAACGTCGTCACCAAAAAGTATTAGAAGAAGCACCAGCTCCAAATCTACCAGAGCAAGCTCGAGCTGATATCTTAGAAGCATGTGTTCATGCATGTCAGTTAATGCAATATCGTGGCGCTGGTACATTTGAATTTCTATTTGAAGATGGTGAATTCTTCTTTATCGAAATGAACACTCGTGTTCAGGTAGAGCACCCTGTTACTGAAATGGTTACTGGTGTTGATATTATTGAACAACAGTTACGTATTGCAGGCGGACTAGGACTAGAGCTTCAACAAGAAGACATCAAAGTTAATGGTCATGCAATCGAATGTCGTATCAATGCTGAAGATCCAACAACTTTCTTACCTTCACCAGGTAAAATCGAAAGTTTCTATGCGCCAGGCGGTGCTGGTATTCGTTTAGATTCTCATATCTACCCAGAATATAGCATTCCACCTTACTATGACTCTATGATTGCTAAATTGATTTCTCATGGTAAAGACCGTGAAACATCACTTGCACGTATGCGTCAAGCGCTAGATGAAATGATCCTTACAGGAATTAAAACTAACATTCCTCTGCATAAAGATCTCATTTTGCAAGATAAGAGCTTCTGTTCTCAAGCAATGGACATCCATTACCTTGAAAAGCACTTGTTAAAGCAATTGGAAGAAAAGAAGAAAGCTGAAACTGCATAATAAAAAAGCCTCTTATACGTAAGAGGCTTTTTTTATATCTATTACGTTATGGTAGGACTCTACGTAAAGTCGCAAAACACTGCTCACCCTTAGCGGTTGAACAGAAGTTGATAGTATGGTCATTTTTCCACTGTACAAAATACTGAGAAACATCACCTGTTTGATCTTGTTTCTGACCTGAACAATCTACTTTATTATTATCAAATTTAATTTGCATCACTAAAGCAGCTAACTGTTCTTTAGGGTCATCAGATGGTTGATATTCATATAAGCCGTATGACCATTCTTGGCCACTTTTGATCACTACATCATTACTACTACGGAAGTTATAATATTCCACACATTTCTTATTATTTGGAATTTCCATTCCCCATAATCCCATAATTTCAGGACGCGTAACAATACGTATAGCATTAGGATTACTTGCAGTCCGAACGGGTTGTTCGGCTGGCTGTTGAGTAGCCGTTTCTGCCACAGCTAAACCAGAACAAGCCCACAATAATCCAATAATATAAATATTTTTCATAGATTTATTAATCATTAAACGCATGAAGTTAAGTTAGCATATTTTTTGACAAAATCACTGCTCCATAACCATATAAAAACAATATTTTTCAACTGTAACGTGCTACAACAAGTCATCAAACAATTTTATATTTACTTGCTTTTTTCAATATAAATTCTTTGTTTTATATTATCTCAAGCTTAGGCAGCTGAAGAATCGACTTGTTTCGGAAGCCACATTACAAAGCACAAACCTAAGAGTACAACCACGCTGGCACACATAAAAATGAGTTCACCAGAAAGAATTTTCCAGAAATGCCCAGCCAGAACACTACCAAAAGCTACACCCAGCCCCCACATGGTACTGTAAAGAGCTTGTCCACGCCCTTGCTGTCCAGCAGAAAAGTTTTGAAAAATAACTCTCATTGCAATTAAGTGAAATAAACCAAAACTAAAAGCATGCAAACACTGTGCAAAAAGCTGCCCAACAAAGTAATGTGAAAATAGTGCAACCAGCATCCAACGTATGCTCGTCACTAGCAAACACACAACGACTAAGATACGCCACGAAAAACGTTGAAAAATCTTTGAGGCAATTGAAAACATAAAAATTTCTGCAAAAACCCCCATCGCCCACAAAAATCCAATTTCAGTCGTACTGAAATTCAAAGATTTCAGAAAGTTACTATAAAAACTATAAAAAGGTGCATGTGAAAAAAGCAAAATAAATTCAATTGTGAAAAATGCAGCTACTGTCGGGCGCTTTAATACAGGAAGTAAAGGCTCTAACTTTTTCTGTGAGGTAGGTGCACCATCCGGTTCTCGAATGGTAAAAGACCAAATAAATGCTAATGAAGCAATAATTAATAATAAAATTGGAAGCATCGAAATGGGTACTATTTCCAGAAGTGCACCAATAACAAAAACACCGACAATAAATCCAACAGATCCCCACTTACGAATTTTGCCATAAAGTTTAGCTTTTTGATCACCCAACCAAAATAAAGTAACCCCTTCAAATTGAGCTAAAATAGCATTTTGGAAGAAGCTAAAAATAAGCATGAGTAAAGCTATGGATTGAAACGTATTTGGCACTATAAAAATAGCCAACCATATACATGATTCCATCCAAGTTGCTAGCCGCACTAACAGCATTCGCTTACCAGATTTGTCGGCAACCCATCCCCATACTAAAGGCGCAAAAAAACGAGTTACAATCGCAATTGATGATAAAACACCAATTTCTTGATAATTAAACCCTTGATCTTGAAGATATAAATTCCAATAAGGCATGAACGTACCCACAATGGAATAGTAGAAAAAGTAGAATCCGCCGAGTCTGGTTTGGATTGTAAGTGGTTGCATTAAGTTGCTTTATCTTGCATTTTCAAATAGTTAATCATAATTAAAGTTGCATCTATTTGTACTGATATGATGTGTTTTGCACTTCACTAGTCTACAAATTTAATTTCCAATCAATTAAAAAAAAACTGTAGACTGCATGTTTTTTAAGCAGAAACTACTCATTTTACTGATCTGCGCAATTCTATCATTTTGGTTAGAACAAAATAATTTATTATTGAAGAAAAAATAAAGAAGTGTCTGCTATATGCGCCAACTACGAATCAATAAGTAAATACCGACTACACCTATTAGATTTGTTTAAACCTACTTACGATTACATTGCCAATGTCCACCCTAGCTAGGTTGCCCTCTTATTTTTTCTATGAATGGAAAAATGAATAGTGGCAATTTACGCTCGGTATGATTCCACCCTTGCTTTAATATCTGTAGGAAAAATTTATAAGACAGTTTGTATAAATGGCCAAGTTAAGGTGAGCTCGTCACCTTAACTTTTTTCTACATTCTTTATTATGGTCTAAGTTGAGAATCAGTGTTTAATTCCATCTTTTTGGGGTTGACTTGGTGAACTACCAAAAGCAGGCCACTCTAGTTCCAATTCTGCTAATTCTTTACTGTAATTTTGGCTTAATAAGTGTGTGTCTGGATCGCTTTTATCTCTTAATTCACGAGAGTAGGCTTCTGATACTCTTGTCTTTCGCCAAAACCACTTAGCACGCTCCTCGAATCTAAAAGTATTATTAATTAACAACATTAAGCCAGGTAATGCTGCTAATATAACAGTTAATATTTTATCCTTACCTAATGCAATTATTAATGAACCTCCAAAACTGCTTACAATGGATATTGTAAATACAATGTGCGCAAGAATATAATTTATCTTCGCCCATTTAATTGTATTTTTAATTGAGTTGGATAGTTCCTTTTGAAATGTAATATCGTCCATCTTAATAGTCCTTTTATTATTTTAAAAACTAATGTACAGCAATTTATTATAATATTTTTTCGGAAAATTTTTCAAAAAATTATTTTTTTATGAAATCTTTTTTACAATTAACTTTCTAACTTTTATGTTAACGTAAAATTTAGGGTTTAATCATACAATTCCATGGATTAATTCAGCAATAAAAATATCAGAGCTATATGGCTTAAATACAGATATAAAATCTTATGAAATATAGCAAATCAATATATCAAAATTTAGTAAAAAATTTATAAATGAGTCAATTTCATAAGCCTGAAGATGACGTTGACTCATTTAGAGAAGGATCTATGAGGAAATTAGATCTTCAACTGGTAACTAACTATAAAAAAGAATTGGTTTCAGTCCTCTCTTTTCGCAATTGTTGTACTGCCTCAATAATCTAGACACTGTTTTTAACAGCATGTTTTAACCCACTATATAATTGTTACATTACAATCATTTAGGATATTAATTACCAATAATGAACTTCACGTCATTACGATTTTCTGTAGAGGTCGCTCCATGTTCAGTTTTTAAAGTAATGGTTGTTGCATTCCAATTCTCAACAATGGCAACAACGGTATAGGTATCCTTAATAAGCCAATAGAGAAAGTTTTTAGGAGGAGTTGACATAAATTGTAACTGCTCATCAGTTAATGGTATCGTTTTCATTTAACTAATCCTCTAATTTTTATGAGCTTCTTGCTGCTTTTGTTTATATTCACCTAAACATTTTTCTTCTTTTTTCGATTCATCTCCTTCTGCTTTTTTCATACATTCATAGTACTGTTTTGTTAATATCCAATTCGCAGCATCTGATAATTCTATCTGATTATTTTTGAGAATTTCAGGTCTTAAAAAAGATTGGGCCACTAATTGATTTGTCTCAGCAGTCTTTATTTCTTTATCTGCAATTTTATCTACAACCTTTAGTAGCTCTATAAACATTGGTGCTTGTTCGGCGTATGTCCCGTTGGCTGAACTTAAACACATTTGGGACATAACATCCCTACCTAATAAGACTGAAGATGATCTACCATTGAGTTGTAAGATACTGGTGTTTGAATTGACACCTCCTTCAGCTGCTGATTGTTGTTTAATTACAGTGCTGTCTGCTACATTAAAACTAGCTTTACCACTGGCCCCATAAGCATCGGCTCTTGCAGTATCTGGCATAGTTTGATCACAATGGTATCTTTTACCATCGAATCCTATAACTGTTCTAGCTAAGCGTACTTCTGATGGAAGAGCTATAGTGAATTCCTCTTTCTGATTTGAATTCGGGATAACAATTGCTCTTTTCTGAGACACTAAATTTGTGGAACATCCCGATAGTATGAAAACGCAAAATAAATAAGACGTACAATTTTTAAGTTTCATCATTTTAGTTCCATCCTTTATAAGTAATAGGCGTGTATTTTTTAATACCCATCACCTCCTTGGTTTAGTTTTATAAAATTATTTTTTATTTTACCAATTAAATTTCAAACCCAATTTAATATTAGAAATAAACTATAAAATTTACTTTGTAAATAATAATCTGCAAATTAACAAAATCTTTTAAATAAAAAATAATTTTAACAATTGGCAAATTTATCAATTGTTAAAATAAAAAAATTTTAAACAATTAAATTAACATCTTACAAATATACAATTACTTTAAATTTTAATTAACCAGCAAAATAATAAAAATTATTTTTTATTAGACTCTATATAGATAATTTAGAATTAATTAATAATTAGATCTTATATTTAATTAACTTAAATAAATTAGGAGTAATTTAGATTTTAACAAAGAATACAAGATATTTAATATTAGCTATGTATTCTAAAAACAGAATGCACAGCAAAACCAGAACCTTTATTGTGAAACGCGATTAGCAATCCAGCCATAGAAAAACTGCTCTTGGCTAGGACTTCGCTCACAGATTTCAATGTAGCGTTGGCCTTGCATAATATTTAGCACTCGCACCAAGACTTTCTCACCTTCTTTCCCACATTTGGCCAAATAAATTTTTAAAGCATTTAAAGTAGCTGGTCCATAAACTCCATCAATCACAAGATCTGGAAAACCTGCTTTACCTTGGTTATTCAGCAAATTCAAAGTACGTTGTAAAAGTGGCTTTGCAAATCCGGTACCACAGTTCACACCAGTATCTAAAAGCTCTTCAGCCACTACCGAGCTAATTGTATTCACTTGGTCAAAACGCGGAGTAGTCCAATAGTTTTTGCGATAAATTGCTTTGGCCATATCAAGCGGTAAATCTTTCATGTTGCCTTTAAATCCGTTTGAACGTGCTACTACTTCAGTTATGCCGTATTTAGTTGCACCACCCCGATCGGCTGGGTTATTTACATACCCACCTTCGCGTTTAATCAATTCATCAAGATATTGTTCAATGTTCATTTCAGTTTCCTTTAAATGTAAAAAACCGTCTTTCGGCGACATTAACTGTTTTTGATATCCCTTTTGACTTTCTAAACTTCTTTGATTACTTCACGGAATACCACAAATGAAGAAGAAGCCACCTAAAGTAATCATCCCCCAAATATCTGTAATCCATTCATGAAGCCCCACTTCACGATAATGAATGAGCTACCAGCAAGGCTTGATACACCTGTACAAATCAGACCTATGGACCATTCTTGAGGTGAGCGTGGCATACGTGTCATTAATACAACTGCTGCAACTAATGCGGCTGCTAAAGTCACCATAATTGCTGATCCATAAAATTTTAAAATTGCAGTTAAACCGCTAGTGGAAACTGGCTCTATTTATATCTCCAGAAAACAAGAAAAACCGCTATAAAGCGGTAGTCTTTCATTATCCAATCATCATTTGGCAACAATAAAAAAGCACCCGGTTTGGGTACATTACGAAACTTCTATAAAGTTAATTCTAGCGATAAAGCTAAGTTCATCACGTTTATATCCAATCTTATTTAGAGGGTTTCATGCAAAAATTCTTCCTTTATTGTAATTTTAGTTACAGAAACAAAAGATTTAGAAGCTATACTAAAAAGTAATTTATGACCAAGTTTTTCATTTAATCGCTTTGTAAAAACTTCAATGAAATTTAAATCAATTCTTTCTATATCTATAATATATTCAAGCCAAGCCTCTTTCGGTAAAAAATATTTTTCTCTACTCGTAAAGTTAAAAATATAATTTGGCCTACAAGAAAAATCTGTACCCATTAATATACAACCATTCATATCAATTGAAGCTGTAAATCCACCTAAATGTTTTAAATACCTTTTTATAACTTTACATTCATTTTCATTGATTACAAATTCATCTAAATATTTACTACTGTCCCCAGTAGAGACAAGAAACTTATCATCATAGAGATGAATAATATTATGTATGTGATAAACTCCATGATCATCTTTATAGGGATCATAGATTTTCATTATACCATTGTTTTTAAATACAATTCTTGCTCCAGGCAGTCCATACTCTACATAAATTTTAAAATCTTCATTCAAAACCCAGCTTCTTGAAACAATTTTTTCACCGCTAATTTCTAGTATTATAAATTTTGAAGTTCTCACTTCATCTAAATTCCTGACATAATTTTTTGACTTTTTGGCTTTATATCTTATAAAACAGTAAGTACCCCAGATAAACTCCAGAACTCTTTTTTCACGTACTATCCCAAAAATTACTTGAAGTACAAAAAGGTTTATGCCAAAAAATTTAACTTTATTACTTGGATTTAATATACCCTTATTTTCGTAAGCAATATTCTTCAAAATCAACCCTCTAATCTATTAAAATTATTTACCATCAACATTAAAAAAAATTATTTTATTTCCTATTACAATGATGTTTTAAATTTAAGTTATTTTTCATTATAGAAAAAAGGATTAGAAGATCAACAAAATTCAATAAATTATCTATTTTAAAAGTTTAAAAAACTATCGTTTATTCTACTTCTTATTATTATAAAATTTACAGAGCACCCGTTTGGGTACTCTGTAAATAATTTAAATTAACCTTCAGAAGTACTTTGAATAATCTGATTTGTATAGTTCCAGTCTGTGTTTTCCCACACATCACGTACAGCGACACGAATATAATATGGAGTTGTTGGTTGTAAGCCTCCAAAAGTAGTTGTTAAATCTGTACCGGTCCACGTAGGTGGTATTTGTGTGTTGGATCAGGTACTTCACTAGGCACCTAATTCACAGTAATAGAATCTTTGGTAGCAGCTGTATAAACATTATAACCATCTGCACCGGTTGAGCTTTGCCATTGGACTTTGAACGTGGTACCCACAAACGGCGATTGAAGTGACAAGCCTTTAACACCCGCAGGACGTCCACCAGATAATGTATAGCTATACGCTGTTACCTCATCCAATGTCTGTTCTTTTCGCTCCAATCCATTAAAGCTAGTGAACTTTAAGAAGATCTGTTTACCTACTAGACTTTCATTATATGGATATTCAAAAATAGCCCGATCAAGGCGTACAAAAGGCTCACCAGCGTTATGAATCTGTGCATCATCAAAACGTCCACGCAGAACATCACTTAAGGTATAAAGACCAGATCCGTTTAAAGTGGCCACTTGATAATTAAAATACTCATCACCAATTTTACAAAGGGTTTGATCTGCTTGAGCATCTTTTAATGTGCCGCTGAAGATTCGACTTGCTGTATTTAGCTCAACCTGTAAAGCGGTATCATCTGCATCAATGGCCGTTACAAGTTGCCCATATCGTGCGACTCCATAAATTGTGCCGATCATTTCATAAGTCGTATTGTCCAGACTGGCCCAAACATTACAGCCGCCCCAATTGATCCCACCTGACACCGCAACCCATACTTGATTCTTGCCATCAGTTAAATCTAATGGAGGCTCAAAGATAGCTGGAGCATTCACATTACCTGGTTCTTCATTGCCGCCTTGATAACCATTAGAAGCTTGTGAATCATATTCAATAGCGGATCTTGAGCCTACAGCCAATTCTTCAGCTGTGATAGTTAATTCACCGAACTCATCTTCCTCAATACGTGTGATACGTACAGGAAATTGATTTAGGCCCAAAGCTTCATCAGTAATGGTGACAATGTCCATTGGCTCTAAACGACAGTACTTCCAGCCCAAAGAAAATTCATATTCATTACGCACATACAGCAATCGTTGTAAACGAAGTTGTACAGCGTGACGGGCTATTTTGGGCTCACAAAAGTAATGGCTTTCTACTGGATCCTCGGTACGTAGGCCAAACATCTCAATGTTTGCTTGGTCCTTGGCCTCAGTCGTTTCTGTGTTGTATTGGTTGTAGCGATTGATATATTCAACCTGTACATGATTATAAGCATCAGTATCACGGCTGCGGCGAACACGTACTGGCTCATCATCACTAATGAAATCATCATCAGTTAAGTGGTAAACAGGGGTGAGATCTGGAGTAAAAGTAACGCCGTTGCCAGTAATTGCAGAATCGCCAAAAGAACGGATCTTTAATCCGTCTGGGCTTGGTACCACAGCACAATTTACAGCTTCGACAATCTCATTGATTGTTTCATATGCAGGGCGTTGTTCTGTGAATGCTGGACTAATTAAAAGATTTGCTGCACGGCAATAAGTGCGAAACTCTTCTAAATCTGCCATGTTTAAATTGGGTGATGCGCCGTGCCGAGGATGTGTAATAAAGTCTTCAATTACATCTGCGGGATTAGCATCATCAATAGTTTCAGACAATGTAATGGTGCTAATCACTTCAAAGTTATGATTTGAAAGACTTGCATTATTTCCCATCTCATAATTGGCACATGCAACATATCCTAAAAATGGATAGTTAATTGCCTGATCCGGATGCTTTGAAACTAGCCAGCCCCATGGCGGGTTATTATTCCCATCGTATAATTCAAACTTTAACTGATCGATTGGATCTAACGTAATAGATCCCTCCAGCTTTGGTATGTACTGTTCTTTATCAACCCAAATCAGGCCAATCTTTTTAATCTGATTCTCGCATAACCCAAGCATCAGAGAGGCGCTATAACTAATGTCGTATTACTAGTCTTGGTACTCCCTCCCTTGCCACCTGATTTCTCAACCGTAGTATGTGGCGTTCCTAGAAAATCACCATACCAAAACATGTTGGCAGCAACTCGGGTTTTGCCATATACCAAAGGCTGGCAAAGCCCATACGCTGACTGCTGAATACGCATAGAATTAATACGGGTATCAGTAGTACTAATCGTGGTATCGCCAAATAATCCACCCATTATTTTTTCAGCCTCTTCATACGAAAAAACCCGGCAATTCGCTGGGCTAAACTTCCTTTGGTTCCATCCTGAATAATCACTCCCTAATGGAGATAAATGTGAATGACCTGAGGCCATTCGATGACAATTGCACCATGACTAATGCATTTGCCAAATTGATATAAAACAATGTCACCCGGTTGTGGCGGTCCTTCTACTGGTTCACATACACCTAAGATGAGTTCTAAATAACGTTGCTCCATCTGATGCAAATGCCAGTCTGGTGGATATGGCCGCGGATCTAAATGATCCATAAGGTCTACTTTTTCATAGACTTCACAAATCAAAGTACCGCAGTCTACCCCAACACCCTTAACACGGCCTTGATGATGGTAAGGTGTGCCCAACCAAGTAAGAGCTTCTTGTACTGCTTCAATATTTCATATAGACCCATAAAAACAAAAAGCCCACAAATATGAGCTCAAACCTGAAAATTATCTATATTAAATTGAATATTTAATATCCATATAAATTAATATAAAATACTTTATAAATAAGTATATTTACCACCATTAAAACACCAGTTAAATAAAATAAAAATTTATCTCGCAACACAGAAAACTACAATTTCAGAGAACGCTTCCATAATAATTAATATTAGAAAATAATTTTACCAAACATAAATTAAAATAATAGAAATTAAAGCTTTTATCTGCTAGCTTTATCAAAATTTTAACTTTCAATCATAAAACTTATGGACAAGCTACATTCAGCCGAAAGTATACGCGGCCTTGCCTGTATAGCAGTTGTTTTCTCACACTTGCTGGGTACTTTCTATCCTCAATTACATAGTTTTTATGAATCAAAGCTACCAAAATTCGAGCTAGCGGAAACTATTTATAATTCTCCCTTTGCTTTTTTGTACTCTGGCACAGGGGCTGTTTTCATTTTCTTTGTTTTGAGCGGTTATGTTTTAACGTTATCTTCATTAAAGAACACAGACTACAAAAAGCGATTTTTTATATCTATAACAAAGAGATATCCTCGCTTAGCTATACCAGCATTGTTTTCTTGCTTACTTATGTTTTTAGTGCTTCAGATCAACGTTGATGTTTCAAGAATCGCTGAAGCAATGCAAAGAATCAAGATTGAGCCTAATTTTTTTGACGCACTTTATAATGGATCCATTGGCGCCTTTTTATTTGGTGACCAAAGATACAATCGCGCGCTTTGGACAATGCGAATAGAATTATTCGGTTCTATTATCATATATTTAGCATGTTTACTACAATACAGACCTATATTTAGACATCTGTTCCTTTTATTAATTACATTAATCTCTATCATCGTTCTACCAGAGCTAATGATGTTAGGTTTTCTTAGCTTCATAATTGGACATTACTTTTACTTTATTCAAAAACATATTCCTGAAGCCTTAAGCATTTTGATTTTTATTTTTGGTCTTTATCTCTGTGGCGCACATAACACTAGCACTAGCTATTCTTTCTTTAGTAATTTTTTAGGTGAAAAAACTTATGACTACTTAAACTTCACAGGTGGAGTTTTAGTAGTATTTTCTGTTTTAAAATCAAAAATAATAGATGATATTTTAGATAAAAAGCCCCTTATTTGGCTAGGTAAAGTATCTTTTGCAATTTACTTAATCCATCTTTCAATAATCTATATTGTATGTATTCCTATATTTAACTACCTTCTTGATAATGGGTACTCTTTTGTTTACTCATCATTGATCTCAAGCTCAATAACATTCTTCGTAATTTTATTTTTCTCTCACTATTACAGCAAATATATAGATGATTTAGCGATAAACACATCTAATAAATTAGCGAAATTGTTAGTTAAATAAAACATAAGATTTGAATGGAGCTGCACCCACTGTCAAAGCGGATGAGCCACCGATATAGAAGAACTCATCTGATACAAGTGGTTTAAGAGTAGCTGCTGCAATACTAATAGACCAGACGAGATTAAGTTGAGGTACATTAAATTTTGCAATCTTATTTACAGTATCAACTGTAAGACATGCAAAGTTCCAATCACCCAAACTTACATTTGCAAGTGCAACAGGAATATTGCTAGAGAATAGATTACCAGTAGTTGCAATAAGAATCGGTCTCAACCCATGTACACCAGTACCAAGAGCTCACTATCTAAGAGCGCTACGTTGACATGGTAGAGGTCTGTCATGCTGCCCCCTACGGCTGCAAAAAACTGGCTTGCGAACTCAAGATGTTGTGAAAGCTTCTGTGCGAAGGTATGAATCTGTTTGTCGTTCAACTGATACGGTGCGCCTGGCGAGCACCGAACTGACACCCCTGAATTTCGGAAACTTGTTTTTTCACGTGTTTGGTATTTGCCACATACGTTGATTAACTAATCTACGAAGTGGTAATGCATGGTTCATCACAAAGATTCTTTACGGCGTTGTAGAGTTCAAACACTCGCAATTCCCGATCGAACCAAAGTAGTTGGAACAAGTTGTAAACCTTAGTAGTTTCAATACGTTAAAATTCGAGATAATTGTATATTCAAAACATCCCACCCCCACAATTTTAACATTTTGTTTTCCAATACAAATAATTAAATTATTAATAACCGGTTTCGCCTTTAAAAGCTTTTTTTATTGATAAGAAAGACTAAATGAATATAAGACAACTGTAATTTAATTTGTACAATCTGTTAACTTGTGTAAAAATACATTTAATATTCATAAGGTATTTATTCATCAGATGTTTTTTCTTATTTTTTTAATTTGTCTTTTTCTATTTTTACTTATTCTAAAACAACATTATCGTTGATCACCGTTTCACGTCTATCTTATCTTTAAAAGTTTTCCCCCTTCTTCAAATTAGAACAATTAAAAATCAAATTTATAGCTAGTACTATCTAGAGCTAGGTGTTCAAATCAATTCTGGCTTAAATATCAAATTTAAAACTCATGACTATTCACATGAGTAACTCAATATAAAAACAGACTCAATATCAATTTCCAACAGATTATTAATAAGTTACTGTAACAACTATCGTATCTGAGTAATTACCAGGTGTCGTTGAAATAGCTGTACCCTGCGGAATTTTTCCATAGACATTTGTACTTTGAGCAGTGCCTGAGCCTGTTTTAGAAACACCTCCAGAACCCCCAACCGTGGTTACACCACCTGTAGTGTCCCATACCGTACCATAATTTGAGTCCTGATATAGCTGATAAGGAATATATTGGTTACTACCATTTGTCATACGTCTAAAGCCGCCAGCAATACGGTTAATTCCATCACCCAAGTAAATACTATATAAGGTTCCATTGTTACACGTCGTATTCACTGCACCTTGCGCAGTATAATCACGACTCGTCGTACCAATATCATTGATATTGCCAAAATCTACATTTGATGTGGAATCTAATTGGCACAAACTCGGTACAACATAATTAGCAGTGATAGTCGCATTGCCTGAGTCCCATCCTCCACCACTATTTCCTTCACAGACAGTACTAGAGCTTGCTTGCATATCCCAAAAAAGCTGAACCGTACCCGTATATGTCCCTTTAGGATAGGCAATAAGAGACCCTGGGCGTGCTGGGACTTTTACATTTACTGAGTAGCTAACAACATTATTTGAAGCGACTGTTCTCACTGGCCCATACCAAACATTTGAGGTCTGATTTGTGGTGGAAGACCCAGCCCCACCTACAGTTGCCGTGACGGTGTAAGGTAATGAAACGTTATTATTGGTATTTGTGGTTCCCGTAAATACCGTTTTCATACACATATAACCTGAAATTTCAGGAGTAACACGCCCACCAAAACAACTAATCGTGCCAGAAAAATTGATGTTTGCATCACTATTAATTGTTGCGGCAGTATATGGAGAAGTGCCAGAAGTTGTTCCAGTAACTATGCAATTTGCATGGGCTGAGTTAAAAATTGCAAAACTCAGGCATAGTAAACTAAATCCTAAAAAATATTTCAGAACAAATGCGAAAGCTTTAAAGATTGCCAACTGGTTGTAGCTAGTAGTTATCGACATATATAAGGCCCCAATTTTTTAGCACTGTATTGCTTATTTTCATACGCAAAATTAACTTGGCATGAGCCATGATCCAGAAGATCGACTTCAAGCTGGTTTTGCTTTAATAGGTTTGGAATAAATACTTCACCGTCGTAGCCAACTACACCATTTTGTTGCCCATTAATTCGAACCGTATAACCCGGTAATAAAGGTGAATTGTTAGCATCAACAAGTTTCACTAATCCTGAAATGACCTGATGAGCGCCGAAGTCAATAAGACCACCTTGGCGATAACCTACAAATGCTGTTTGGTTAGTGGATTTAACATCCCACTCTAAAGGTAAATATGATGGATCTAGATAGATATGATGAAGCTGATAGGGTCTTAAATTTGCAATTAAGAATCGCCCGGTTCCATCAGTTACTCCTAAATTTACCCCGCCATTTATAATCTGGCTTTGTGGCCCAGCATTGGTTACAACAGCGTAACCATCTCCAATTTCATTGGCCGCAAAAATTCGCCCTGCTGCCGCAACCAATGATCCTGTCGCTGAAAGTGCAACTTGGTCGTTATCCCCAATTCGGTTGTATCGACCTGTCAGGTAAGCTGCCCGAGCACGGTAAGAAGCATAAACCGATGCATTGTTTTGATTCGCATCTTGATCGCGCTCAACATAGCCTCCCCATCCAAATGCACCGATTTGTGGATCACTAAATCCGTTTATTTCTTGTCTATAGGTTGTTTTACCACTTTCATTAGAAATACTTGTAATCGCATTGACTCGGCTAGACGGTGTGTAACGCAGCGCAAAGTAAATGCCATAGTCTTTTTGGTTTTCATAATCTTTATACGCTGATGCATAAAAGCCCCAGTTTTTGTTCAGGCTTCCGCTTAAATTGGCAGATACTAATTTATTAGCATTGTCGCTATATTTGATCTGGTTATAGCCCAAATAAACGCCATAGCCTGCATAAAAATTATAGTTAATTCCTGCCCTAAAAATCTCATCTGCCAGCGCACTGTAGCTTAAATAATTTTTGGGTCCATCATCGGATTGATTATCTTTTAAATATCGAACTTGAGACACACGGGCAAGGTCAAAGTAGTTATCAAATACTTTTCGGTAACTGGTATTAAACGAAATATTTTTACTAATACGCCCTTCTAAACCGACTAGAGCAGAATAACCGTTTTCATCTTTATACTGACTCGCTGCGATGTCAGCATTGATTACTCCAAAACCAAACAAGTTCTTGGCAAAACCCGTGCCGAGGTTCGATAAACCATCTGTTGAAGCCTCTGCACCACCACTTAAGGTTAGTGAGTTGCTGTAGCCATATCGAATCGCACCCGAAGCAAAAGTGGCATTATCATAATCGTTTGAAAACAGTCCATAGTTATAGCGTGGAACCCCGACATCTACTGAGAATTCATTAATACCTTTTGCCAGAATTTTTGATGAAAAATAGTAAGCCTGTTTGGTAATGCTCTGCTGACCCGTTGCATCAGTAGTCACAAGAGTGACTTCATTACCTGAAATAAACGGGAGTTGTTTAATATCAAATGGACCTGAAGGCACCAGTCCTGAATAAATCTTTTGCTGGTTAACGTATAAATCTAGTGTTGAAGGAAGTGCTGCTGAACCCGAAAATTGCGGTAGTGCCGAGGTAACAAGATCACCTCGTTGAGTGTAGGCACTTGACCACTGGAAACCTGCCAGACGTACACTACTACCCCAGTCAGAACTATTGGAAATAAAGTCCCCTAAGGTATATATCCTGATCTTTTCTGGGTCTACGTATTGCCACTTACTCTCTAAGCGCACCCATTTTTCATGGCTATAACTCGTTTCATTACTACCGTTGTATAAAACGCCTGAAGAAAAGTTACCAATTGCGCTGTTAAAGATCCCTTCTGCCGAACCTGAGAAAACATTCTCGTCATTGGTTATAGTGTTATACAAACTGTAGTTCAGAATAGCCGCGTTTAAAGGCTTCATTTTCAGCAAATGAGGACTAGTAATCTGCTGACCATTTAAGTCAACTGAATAATCCATCAACATGTTCGACGGAACTTGTAAATTTAGAGCCTGTTCATTCTCTAGATATTTAAAACGGATTCCTTTTAGTTCATCAATACACACCCATTGGATATCAGGAGTCTGCTCATCCATTTTCACCCTTAAAACTTTCAAGTCACGAGAACGGATATACAGCTTTCTATCTTGATCTTGGCGCACCGAGATCAAATCTGTTGAAATACTCGAATTAATAGAAATCTTTAAGAAAAGCTGTGTATACGCCTTATCAGAGATGAAAATCTGATGAGAAGAGTTTGTAACTTCCGGAATACTTGGTAAAGCAGCATTGGTGCTATCTTGCAATGATTCAGCAAAAGCATGAATCGGCAAGTACATAACACATAAGGCACTTACGAGATATTTCATGTGTGCCTCTTTAAAGAGATGTTTGCTTACCGTTAATATTCAATGAAATATTATATTTATGATCCGTTTGAAATTTAAAATCAGGGCTAATATTAAAATTTCTTGCTTTACCAGCAAGAATATAACCATTCACCGTATTTACTTTAATGGCATAGCTTTTATTCGCTGTTGTATCAACAAGCGTTAAATTGCTTAAAAGTGCATGTCGATTTCCAACATTATTAATTATAAGAGAGGAATTATTTTGCTCTTGTTGTATTGACCAAGTAAGTTTAGTAATTGCATCTTTATTGACTACAAATAAAGGCAATGACGAACGTAGTAGTACATTAACTCCCTGGTCCACTTTACGGTTATCAATCGGTTTTGGTAGTTCATCAATAATTATACGATAGGTTTGCTCACCAGAAACTGGTACTGGATTAATTCTAACTACACGTAAGTTATAAGAATCATTAGGTTGTAATTTTAAAAATGGTGGACTAACCGCGATCTCATCTGTAGGTATTAATTGATCTTGCCCAGCATTTTGGCGCCATTCAAATACACGTACCTGCAAATCACTACTTTCATTTGACTGGTTATATAAACTAATTGAAGAAGCCGATTGATCGCTTAATATTTCAACACTTACAGGCGAAAGACGAATTGATGCAGCATTCAGCATACTAGGCAAAAATAACAATAAACTTGTAGTAACAAAGATATTTTTTCTCATGATTTGCCCAGAACGACTTTTCTCAAATTAGGCTAGCTCTCTAAATCAAGAGCTAGCAATGACACAATAAAACTTATTAAAAATTAGTAAGTCACTGTTACTGTTACTGTGTCAACATAGCTACCAGCACTCGGTAAAGTTGAGCCAGCAGGAATACGACCATAGACGTTAACTGTTTGTGGCGCACCAGTACCTGTACCGCTATAAGCAGTTGTTGCAATACCAATTGCTGTTGCACGGTTAGTGTCAGAGAAAAGGTTGTAAGGAATATATTCGTTGCTAGTTGCACCACCAATCATACGACGTTGAGTCGTTTGAGCATTTTTGCCGGCATCGAAAGCCAAAGTCCATGGCACAGTGTTGTTACATAAAACTTTAATTGCAGTACCACCTGTCGTTGTGGTGTCTGCGTCTACGTTGCTCGCAAGAGAACTTAAAGTACCAAAATCTAAAACTGCGTTAGCTGTTGTACCTGTAGCTGAAGTATTCAATACACAGCTATTTGTAATAGTTGCTTTAACAGTCAAAGTACCTGTTGCAGTTGCAGCATTTGCCGCATTGATAGACATTAAACCCAAAGTAATTACTGATAAAATGAGAGACTTTTTCATGGTTAAAAACCTTTTTACATTACGCCAATAAAATTAATAGATGTAAAAACTAGCCTTCCCCATCACAATCACTAGCTTTTCTGATTGTTTTTTCAAAGCGTTATTTTTTTACTCTACTTACGGCGCATAATACAAAAAAACAACAAAAACACTAACATAACTTTCATTCTAAATATCAATTAATAATTCAACTTCTGATGAATTTCTCAATTATAAAAATTTTTACGGTTTATCACGCTTTTTATATCGATTTTCGATACTTTTATCTAACTTTTGTTAGTTTTACTAAAAAAAGTATAGATTTTCATTAGTTAAAGTTTACCATCACCTTTAGTATTCTATGTTTTTTTAATTTTTGGTAAAAAAATAATGAATAAAAATTAAGCTACTGATTATTCTATATATTTTAAATGAATAAGAAGAGAATATTTTATGAATAAGAAATCTAAGTAACTTATAGATACTTCTAGGATTTTTTAAGAATTTTCAGTACTTACATAACTTCCCTCTACAAAAAGAAGTTCGTATTAGCTTAACTATTTCTAAAAATTAAATGAAAAATCAAGCCAATAAAACCACCTCCCATAGCAAAACCCAACTGTATATAAGCTTTACCATACCAAGCTAACTCTCTGAATTGATAATCTGCATTTTGCGACCCCATTACTAAAATATTTTTAATGTCCCAACTATGGAATCCTTTAGGTCTTTCTGCAAAAAAATCTAGAATAGGTGTAAACCCCAAAACAAAAAAAACACCCAGTAAGGGATAAACGATAAATCCAGGAAAGATAGGATTATTCTTCCTTTCCATAGAGTCGAATATTAAAGTTGCAGCAACTAATATACTTTGTACTAGAGCGACTTTTTTAAAAGTATCTAGATCAAAGCCGAGATAGAACATTAAAGTTAAGAAAAAAACCTCTGTGAGAAAAACGGAGCAGATTAATAATTTCCAATTCATTTCAGTCCTTAAATGATTTTTTAGAATCTTATATAGTTGTAGTAATGTGTATTAAAAAAATATTTCAATTTATTTATATTAGCAAAAAATAATTAAATAGCACAACATTAATTAAATCAAAAAATATACGAATAAAAAAGTTATTATTAATTAAATCTAAAGCTAAAGCTAATTAATACACATCCCTTTTAATGGAAATACTTAATAGAAATATTCTTTATTACAGCTAAAAATTTATAAAATATATCAATTTAATAATTAAGTATTTAATAATTTATTTAATCTCCTAAACCTCCAAATTAGATAATAATAATCGCTTAAATACTTTTTTAAAAATCTATTTCTAAATTGAGTGAACCACAGCTGTACTGTTTATTTTCTCTTGAAACTAACAATTCCACACTTGTAGTTTCACTTGCTTCTTGGCAAGGTATGTACCAGTAAAACATTAGGAATTTGTTCCAATATGGCGAGTCCAGCACAAATCATTCGACATAAATTTCTCAATACATTCTTTTCGCGCCATTCTCTCTGGTTCTTATGTATTTTTACTGCACTAAGCATCACCTGGTTTCGAACCGTATATACCCCTCACAGTATCTATTATTTTATTTCTGATACTCTCCTTAACGGGTTATGGGTGCTTACAGGTGCACTAAGTTTATTAGGTCTTTACGATGTTTTGCAGAATAAACATTCAATTCTAAGAAACTACCCAATTATGGGACATTTTCGTTTTTTGTTTGAAGATATACGCCCCGAAATTCGTCAATACTTTATTGAAGCGGATCAAGATGCTCTACCTTTTTCTCGCATGCAACGAAGCTTAGTTTATCAACGTGCTAAAAACGAAAATGCAGATAAACCATTTGGTTCAATCATTGACGTTTATCAAGAAAATTATCGATTCATTGTCCATTCAATAAGCCCTTGCCCACCAGCAGATCCAAAGAGCTTTCGTATTCAGGTGGGTAATACACAATGCCTTCAACCGTATAGTGCATCAATTATGAACATCTCTGCCATGAGCTTTGGTAGTTTAAGCGCCAACGCGATTCGCGCGTTAAATAAAGGTGCGCAGTTAGGCGGGTTCTATCATGATACTGGCGAAGGTAGTTTAAGCCCTTATCATCTGGAAAATGGCGGTGATATTGTTTGGCAAATTGCCAGCGGTTATTTTGGCTGTCGTACCTTAGATGGGAAATTTGACGAACAGAAATTTGCCAAGCAATCTCAATTACCACAGATCAAGATGATCGAGCTGAAGCTTTCCCAAGGTGCAAAACCAGGTCATGGTGGTATTTTACCTAAACATAAAATTACCGCAGAAATTGCACAAATCCGTGGGGTTTCTCGCGATCATGACTGTATTTCTCCGGCAAAGCATTCTAGTTTTTCTACCCCTATTGAAATGATGCATTTCTTACAGAAATTGCGCACATTATCTGGCGGTAAACCAGTTGGTTTTAAACTCTGTATTGGTCAACCTTGGCAATTCATGAGTATTGTTAAAGCAATGCTAGAAACAAAAATTGTTCCTGACTTTATTGTCGTTGATGGGTCTGAAGGTGGTACAGGTGCAGCACCAATTGAGTTTAGCGACAATATTGGTACTCCATTACGTGAAGGTTTGCGCTTTGTTCATAACACCCTTGTAGGTGCAGGACTAAGAGATCAAGTTAAGATTGGTGCGAGTGGTAAAATCATTAGTGCCTTCGATATTGCCAGTACTTTTGCTCTAGGTGCAGATTGGGTTAATTCAGCACGTGGTTTTATGTTTGCTGTTGGATGTATTCAGGCACAAAGCTGTCACACTAACCAGTGTCCTGTAGGTGTTGCAACCCAAGATAAAGACCGTCAAAAAGCAATTGATGTACCCACTAAATCAGAACGAGTATTTAATTTTCATAAAAATACATTGCATGCATTATCAGAAATGATTGCTGCGGCTGGTTTACGTCACCCTTCTGATATTAAAGCTCACCATTTGGCTCAGCGAGTAAACGACCGTGAAATTAAGAACTATGCTCAATTACATTTTTTCTTAAAAGAAGGCGAACTTTTACAGTCTGAACTTAATAATGACGATGATAATTTTTATTATCGGATGTGGAATATGGCGGATGCTAATCACTTTTAATTTATATTAACTTGATAGATTGAGCATTACATTTAGAGTGTGATGCTCTTCTATATTTGAAATGAATATGTGATTTCCCCTCAAATTTCATTCCCCTTTTAATTTGTCTTTAATAGATTTTTCACCTAATATAAAAGTATAAATAACGTACACAATTTAATTTTATTTAATAAAAAATTTTTAATGCTTATAACAAGAAGGTAGCTCATCATGTTGAAAAAAACATTCATCTCTTCTTTTGTCGCACTAGCAGTAGGTTTAAGTAGCTATGCTGTTGCTTGTACACGTGCCGTATATTTAGGCAATAACCAACATATTATTACTGCTCGTTCAATGGACTGGAAAGTTGATACGGGTACAAATTTGTGGATTATGCCAAGCGGGGTTAGTCGTGACGGTAGTGCAGGCTCCAATTCAATAAAATGGACGTCTAAATATGGAAGTGTAATTGCCACAGGCTATGAAGTTTCCACAACAGATGGAATGAATGAAGCTGGCTTGGTTGCTAACATTTTATGGTTAGTGGAGTCTCAATATCCAGATGTGAAAAAAACGGATAAGCCTTTACTTAGTATTGCGGCATGGGCTCAATATGTACTTGATAATTTCGCAACTGTCGATGAAGCCGTTAAAGCATTAGAAAAAGAACCTTACACGATTGTGACCGATAATGTCCCAGGCGAAACACGCCTCACTACCCTGCATTTATCTATTTCTGACAAAACAGGTGATAGCGCAATTATTGAATATATTGGTGGAAAACAAGTGATTCACCATAGTCGCAGCTATCAAGTCATGACTAACTCGCCTACTTTCGATAAGCAACTTGCACTTGCCGAATATTGGAAACAAATTGGTGGAACAATCATGCTCCCCGGTACAAATCGAGCATCCGATCGCTTTGCACGTGCATCTTTTTACATCAATGCAATTCCTAAAAATGATGATAGTAAACAAGCTCAAGCCTCTGTATTTAGTGTCATTCGAAATGCATCTGTTCCCTATGGACTAAATACTCAAGAAGAACCGAATATCTCTTCAACTCGCTGGCGAACTGTAGCCGATCATAAACAGATGCTTTACTTTTTCGAGTCAGCACTATCACCAAATTTATTTTGGGTTGATTTGAAAAAGATTAATTTTAAAGATGGTAAAACACGTAGACTAGATTTAGGCCCTGATCAAAGCCATATATATGCAGGTGATGCCACTTCTTCTTTTAAAATTGCAAAACCATTTGTATTTTTAAGCCCATCTATGCGTTAATTTATGTCAAAATTTACTACACTTAACATAAATAATATTAAGCATACTCTCTTGGAATTTATATGATGAAGAAATCTCTACTCTTATTGGGTTCATGTCTACTTACAGCGGCTTGTAGCACCACACAGGTTAGTACAACAGCTCCTAAAGAGGTAAAGACAGCGGGTCAGCTAAACTGCTCCCCAACTGAACTATGCCCAAGCTTGCTCGTGAAATGGAACGAGAATCAAAAAGATCAGCTTCGTGTAGATGTTCATTTAAGTAGTAGTTATAACTTTTATGATATTAACGAGTTAACATTTGATATTGATGGGAAACGATTTAACTATCAACCTGCTCAATCGACTGAAAAAACGAATGTGAGCCGATTAGTTCCTAAACATTCTACAACGTTCTTTGTTATTCCAAGTAAATTCTTGCAAGAGTTTAAAAGTGCTCAAAATGTAAACGTTTTGATAAAAACGGATAAGGGAACAATCGAACGCAATATGTATAGTCCACAAAAGCAGTCTTCGGTTTATAAAAACTTTATGCAGCTTTATCAAAATTCAAAATAAAGTACAAAGATTAAGTCATGCATCTATCCAATTTTTTGGATAGATGCATTATTTTTTTAATAATAAAAATGTTTTGGCTTCGCATGTAAAAATGCTGGAATCAATCCCGTTAAAGCTGCACGTATATCCGCACGCTCATTAATTAATTGATGAGACCCTTCTTCTAGCATTAATAACGTTTGTAGTCTAAATTTGCGACGAATAAATTCAATGTTGTAACGCCAATCAACTGTCTGATCGAGAGCACCTTGTGCAAGCCAGACGGGAATACGACAAGCAGGCCGCTCTTCCATTTCTTGCATCCATTTAGACATTGCCAAAATCCAGTCCATGCCCATCATTCGAGGCTGCAAAGGATCTTTTAAACGAATGAAACGTAAAAATTCAGGATTATGATTATTACGTCTAAAGTGTCTTGGTACTTGACGCTTAATACGGCGAATAATGCCCAATCCAACTGGGTTATGCCACCATGCTGTTTTTGCAGGACGAATCAAAGGAGAAAGTAACAAAACTCTATCTACAATCGGATCTTGGCGTTTTTCAGCATATTCCAATAAGTGATGCATCCAGATTGCGCCACCCGTACTTTGTCCAATTCCTACCCAAGGTTTTGGTAACTGATCTGCATGTTTTACATATTGATAAACAGCCATCAGAACTTGTTGATAGTGATCAAAATTTTGAATACTTGCTGGTGAGCCATTGCTTAAACCATGCCCTGGTAAGTCATAGGTAATGACACTAAAGCCTTGTTCAAGAATTTCACGAATAATGGGCTGATAAATACCACTATGCTCAAGATAGCCATGTAATAAGCAGACAGTACCTTGTATTTTTTCTACTTTAGGCTTGAAAACTTGCACATGTAATCGAAACAAAGGCATTTGAACATAGCCCTGCCAATGATCACATTCAAGTAAATGCAAACCATACAACTTACGGTAAGCCAGTAAATCTCGAGACGGTTCTTCTAATGTATTTAAATTAAGTGGACTTAGAACCTGTGGCGTAAGATCACGGTTAGGAACCGGCAAATCTAATTGTTTTAATACGGCAGGATTGAGAAATGGGATATCTGACATTAAGGTACCTCTCGACAATCACTTGAGCCAAACAACATGTCGCGAATTGTCGCAAGTAATTCATAATTTGCACGACGGCTATGATCGTAATTTTGCACACTTGGTTGCCAGCGTGTCAGTGGTGTTGGCATTGGAGCCACAACAGGAATGGTTTCTATACCATTTAAAGCAAATAGTCGGCGAGTACGCGGCATATGGTATTCATCTGTAACCAACATGACCGTCGGTGCTCCACCCTTTTTCTGAAGTAATAGAGAACTAAATCTTGTATTCTCACAAGTATTCATACTACGTTTTTCTAGTAACTTTGCATCAACACCGCGCTCTTTTAACCAAGCTTGCATATAAGGTGCTTCAACACCGCTCAGTACAATAGGAAGCTGATTTTGTTTTTCAACTTCTAAGGTTTTTTCTAGTCTCAAGCGTGTATAACCATTAACTACAATATCTTTTCCATTTTTATCAAGAGTCAAACCACCACCTAAAACAACAATTGCATAAGGTTGTGACAACTTTTTAGATGGGGCTGGTAATGGATTTTTACGAACATACTCGATTTTCTGTTCAGGTTCGCTAACAGCTTTTTGATGTTCTGGCACTACAGGTTTTCGTGCTAAAAACTCGGTATATTGCTCTGTAAGAGCCTTATTTTCTGAACTATTAATAAAGAGGGCTTCATCAATAGGGCTACTTGCTTCATCAGCAGCATCAATTTCTGAGTTTTTCACGACTAAAGGAACCGTTACAGAAGCGGCTGCCTCTGAATCTTGTTCCTTTTCTTCTAAAAGAATAATTTGCTGCAAAGCCTTATAGTTTTCTTGAAGATAGGTCAGATCTGTTGTCTTTTTTTCACGTAAAGCTTTTTCAGTCAGCTTTAAATACGCTTGACGAGCAATCCATAGATTTGAACCCGGCTCTAAATTATCATGTTCACTTAATGCCGCCTGTCTCTGACTTTCAGCAGCAACTTGATTCACATCAACCGGTACAAAATAATTAAGTCCAGCTACAATTAATTTTGAATAAAACGGCGAATATAAAAAAACCACGAAACAGCCTAATAGTACAAATAGCACGGTGACTACTTGTACTAAACGTACCATTAAGTGTACTTTTGGCATAAAACTATTCCGTATGATTTTCAATTAAACCTAAACTGTTATAAAGCACAGGCTCTGGTTCTAACATAATATGGAAACGCTGATCAACATCATGTTGTACAGCCTGATAAGTTTTCTTTACATCAGTAAGAGATGCATTGGCATAATTCACCAAAACTAATGCCTGTTTATGAAACATCCCTACCATATCGAGTTGCTTCCCTTTCCAACCCGCCTGATCAATTAACCATCCTGCTGCAATTTTAACGTTTCCACTGGCTTGAGGATAATGTGGAATTGTTGAGAATTGTGTGATTAGACGTTCAAAATCTTGAGGATTAACAATCGGATTTTTAAAGAAACTACCTACATTTGGATATTCTTTTGGATCGGGAAGTTTACTTTGGCGAATATGGATCACTTGATTTTGTAAGTTTTCAGCAGTCTGATTGTCTCCAACTGCTTGCTTCAAATCACCATAGTTAAGTTTTAAATTTGGCTGTTTAAGTAATTTAAAAGTGACATGTGTGATGATGTAACGGTTCGGATCATCTTTAAAAATACTATGGCGGTAAGTGAAATGGCAGTCAGCAGCTAAAATTGACTGAGTTTCTTTCAATTTACGGTCATACACTTGTACCGACTCAATAAACTCACCGACCTCTACTCCATAAGCACCAATGTTTTGTACGGGTGAAGCACCTACTAAGCCTGGAATAAGCGCTAAATTCTGCAAACCAAACCAATTTTGCTGAGTGCTATATAAAACGAAATCATGCCAAACCTGCCCTGCACCCACTTTAACCCGAACGAAATCATGATCATTTGATAAAACTTCAATTCCTTGAATATCAAGATGAATCACTAAGGCATTGATCTGCTGCGGCAACAACATGTTACTACCGCCCGATAACACAAGTACATTTAAATGATGCTGCTTAGCAAAATCCAAAGCTTCTTCAATATCCAGAATATTACCGACTTTTGTGTAATGTGAAGCTGTTGCATCTAAACTTAATGTATTGAATGGCTTAAGCTGTACCTGATTTTGAATTTGCATTGTGTTGAAAAACCTATTCTTAAACATTCAATTGTTTTTTTAAAATATTAATCCACGCCAAACTACTAGACTCGCATTGGTCAAGTACGCGCTCGAAGCCATCAGCACCGCCATAATATGGATCAGGTAAGGCTTGTTGCAGATATTGAGGATCATGCTCACTCATTAAAGCTACTTTTGCTCGAATTTGATGGCTACCAAATTGAAAAATAGCGCTTTGTAGCATGTCATGAATATCATCAAAGTTTTGATGATCCATTGCTAAAATCAAATCAAACTCTAAAAAGTCTTGAATTGAAAGCTGCCTTGCACGTAAAGATGATAAGTCATAACCTCTTTTTTTAGCGTGCAGCTGACTACGCTGATCAGGTGCTTTATTTGGATGATAATTACTCGTTCCAGCTGAATCGACAATGACATTAAGTTGATGTGCATCACAATAATGTCTGAAAACCACTTCAGCCGTGGGAGAACGGCAAATGTTTCCTAAACAGACGCATAACACCTTATATTGTGTTTCCATTAGAAACTACTTCCAAACATTTGAATTAAATAGAAATAAATATGGAGCATGTAAAACCCTGACAAAACTATCAATGATTGTCAGAATCGAATTGACCATTGTGACGTGTTGCATTTTGTCAAAACTCACATGGCTTGAAAAGGAAAATAATGTTTATCAATAGATTAAAAGTTGATAAATCAGTCGATAAAGTAGCTGACCTTCTAATTTTGAATAAAACAATAAAGCCCTCCGAAGAGAGCTTTTACAGCAAAGCAGACACTCACATTATTAATAATTATATGAGTTTTACATCTTAAAACAGGTTAGCAAATACTTAACTTGCAACTTATGATTTACTAATACAGCTTTAGTAAAAGGCCCAAAACAATCATTTAACGTTGCTAATCAACTCAATCATTTCCTTCGTTGGCCTTAAGCTACCTAATTGCCACTGTTCAGGTGGATGTTCATCAATTCGAATCCAAACATGCTCTTGAAAAGCTGGATTTCCCTTTCCTTCTATCTCTACAAATAAATCTGTTATTCGTTTGAAAAGCTCGGCTTTACTATCTTTATCTAGTAAACCCTCTATAGTTTGTATATTTATAAATGGCATAATGCTACCTGAATTAAGCCTAGGTCTAAATTATAGACCCATGTTAATTGGAGCTTCCTAGAATGTCAAATATTATTCCAGATCAAAGATTTTCAGTAGATACATGTGGAATCTTCAAAATTGCTGAGATATTGAACGATAGTTGGACGATCCTATTGTTGAGAGAAGCTTTTTACGGCGTAACGAAATTTAATGATTTTCTAGACAATACAGGTATATCAAAGCAAATTTTATCTAATCGTCTAAAACATCTCATCCAACTAGAAATATTTGAACTATCAATTTATAAGGAAGTGGGTGTACGAGAGCGCAAAGAATACTTACTCACCCAAAAAGGTAAAAGCCTAAATATTGTTTTACTTGCCATGCTTGAATCTGGTAGTAATTTTATTGAAGCAGATAAAGATGTCGTGAAAGTTTTTAAGAAGAATTCAGATGATCAACTCAAATTAAAGCTTGTTGATTCATCTAATCAAGTCATAGATCTTAATAATCTGGAACTGAAACTCATTCCTCGCAGAAATAAGGAATAATTTGTTCTGTTCATCTCACTTTCGTTTAACTGTAAAAAAGCCACTCGAAAGTGGCTGATGAGAATTTTTTTAAATTTAACAGACTTTTTACAAAGCTACTCCACAAATATCCTTAGTACCTGTTGGATAACTTTGTGTAATTTTTGATTGATCAAGTAGAAACTCAATCGAAACATCTTTATTTACATCAGTTGCAGCTAAATCATAAAAATTAGAGGTTAATGAAAAATACAAGTTATCTAGTTTGGATGGGAAAGTAGCAAAATAACCTTTATTAACCCCATTAAAAACTAAACCAACTTGATTAGAATTCTGATTAATATAGATACCGATTTTTTGATAACCATCAGAAGTAACTTCAGGAGCTAAATTAAATCCATTAGAAACTAATGCACTATCATTTGAAGTCGTTTGAATATAAAAATTATTAGTTGTGGGACCATGTTGATAAGCCACTATAAAATGTACAGCCTTACCGTTCTGCATGATTCCACCAGATAAAGCCGGGAAAATATTTACATAGCCTGTATTACCTAATGTTGGAACTTTAATTTTATATTCAAAAGCGATAATTCCAGTTGTCGGTAGTATTTTGTCACCACGCGTATAGAGCGAAGCCTGAGAATCATTTGTGGCTAATACTCTTGTAAGATAGTCCTGACTGTAAGCCATATAAATGGGACTTTGCTGAGAGGTCTTATAGGAAAATTTATTTCCTGTAATAGTTGGGAACTTCTGAACAGAAGTATTACCTAAAGATTGTAATTGAGTTAGCGTTGCATCAAAGTTATAAGTACATTCTGCAAAAGCACTCCCTACTCCACCAAAACTCATTATTGTCGCTAGTATTATCTTTTTCACATCATTATCCTGTTTTTATTTTGAACACTTAGTATAAACAAGTGGGTAAATATTTTTATAAAATCCGATAAGTGACAAACATACGGGTAGTTAACTATTTTCAATAACATCTCTGATTTTCTAATTAATTCGATAATTATTTTGCCTTACTATTCATCCATGATAATTAAGGATTTAATGTGTTAAGAGTCCGCATTAATTAAAACAAATGCTACCTTCTTCATAATTGCAAACCCATAAAATTTTTCAATGCCGGTAATACAACTTATTAAACTAGTCTTTATTTATATATTCAGAAAACCTAAATAAAAAACTGATTTTTCAGAGCTTATATAGTTTTTAATTAGTAATCTATTTTATCTTATATTTTCTAGAGAAAAGCCCAAGTATTATGGGCTTTTAAGCAAAATGAAGACAGAAATCATTTATTTTTTAAATAACTTATCAGTCATAGTTCTATCAATCTTGCTACGATGCCCATTCTCAAAATATCGATCGACGTGACATAGTTTCGTTTTGGTATCACAGAACACACCATTTGAGAGTGTAAATGCTGAAGTATCAAAATCGCCTTGAGAAAATGCTCTGTTGGCTTTGTGAGTTCCTAAGTATTTGGCTGTAAGTTTTTTAGATACACCCTTCTTGTCAGCACAAATATATTTGTCACAAATTACACCCTTTTTTGGTGAATAGACGCTAGAGCTAGTTTTAGCCATTACTGCGGAGCTCAGCATGAAGCAAGTGCATCCAATAACACTAAGTAAAGTTTTAGAAATTTTCACTTTTTGAACCGAATAAAATTATAAATTGTTAAGACATTATATGAATTAGCAGCCTTCAGGAAAATCTACTGAACAGTATAAATAACAAAAAGCCCACCTTTCGATGATCTTTTAAATTACTTGTATGATCTCCTTCTATCGCCTGACTCTGACCACATGAAAGTAGTGCTTATCTCATATAACACTCAACATAATCGCCTCAGAACTACTTTATTTTAAGGAGTCTTATGCTAAGTTATTTGAAGATTGAATCTTATAGAACCGTTCGACAATAATTTTCAAAAATAAGGAAATAATGTATATGAGCCATTTTCAATTTCAAACCGTTCCAAATATCATCTCTGGCTTAGGCTCTATACAAGAATTACAAAATGTTTTGTCTTCAAAAGCTTACCGTAAGCTATTGCTAGTCACCGATGCTGGTATGGTCAAAAATCAATTACACCAGCCCATTCTTCAAATTTTAGATACCCTCAATATTGAATATGTTATTTATGCAGATGTTCAGGCTGACCCACCAGAACAAGTTGTTTTAGATGCAGCCAATTATGCAAAACAGCAAAATGTAGATGCCATTATTGGTTTTGGTGGAGGCAGTTCTTTAGATGTTGCAAAAGTTATTGCTTTACTCGCCCACCCTGACCAAACTCAAAGTTTGCAAGAGATGTACGGCGTAAACCAAGTAACCACTGCTCGCCTACCACTTATTTTGATTCCAACGACAGCTGGTACAGGTTCTGAAGTAACGCCTATTTCAATTGTGACTACTGGCGAGACAACAAAAATGGGGATTGTCTCTCCAATACTGTACGCCGACACTGCGATTCTTGATGCTACTTTTACTCAAAACCTTCCAGCACATATTACCGCTGCAACAGGTATCGATGCGATGGTGCATGCTATTGAGGCATATACGTCTAAACACAAGAAGAATATATACACCGATATTTTAGCTAAGAATGCTTTGAAGTTACTAAACCATAACTTACCGAAAGTTCTTAAAGATGGTAATGATTTAGAAGCACGTCAAAACATGCTGTTCGGTTCAATGCTCGCAGGTCAAGCGTTTGCAAACTCGCCTGTTGCCGCTGTACATGCTTTAGCTTACCCACTTGGCGGCCATTTTCATTTATCGCATGGGCATACTAATGCCTTAGTGTTGGTCGAAGTATTAAAATTTAATGCACCTAATGCAAAAAAATACTATGCAGAGCTTATGCAATGGCTAGATCCATATAGTAATGGCAGTACTGATGGCTTGTGTGATCTGTTTATTGACCATATGCAGAACCACTTAGACCGTAGTGGCTTGACCTTAAAACTTAGAGATTTGGGTATTAATGAGTCCAGCTTACCTAGACTTGCTCAAGATGCCATGTTGCAAACTCGCTTACTACAAAATAACCCACGTGACATGACAGAAGCCGCTGCTTTGGCAATTTATCAGGCGATTCATTAATGACTAAACCAGTTTTAAAAAACCGAGATCAATTTAAGTTCTTTTTTGATATTCAAACGCGTTGGGCAGATAACGATATTTATGGTCATGTGAATAATGTGACTTACTATAGCTACTTCGATACAGCAGCCAATGCTTTACTCATTCAGAAAACAGGTTTTGATATTCATGAAGCAAAGTCAATTGGGTTAGTGGTTGATTCAGCTTGTAGCTTTTTACAAGAGTTATCATTTCCAGAAATTATTCAGGTAGGTGTGGCGATTGATAAAATCGGTACGACTTCACTACGTTATGAATTGGCGATCTTTAAACAAGGTCAAGATCAAGCCTCAGCTCAAGGACATTTTGTGCATGTGTTTGTAGATCGTGAAACGCGTAAGACTGTACCCATTTCTGAGTCAGTTCGTGAAGCTTTAGAAAGTTATTTATTATAAAAAATGGGGCAAAAAGAAAATGATTTGTTCTTTTTGCCCACCTAAACTTACATCATTGCGGGATCACTAAAAGAGTCTTCACCCGTTTCAACTCGGCCCGAAAAACGTCGGTAATAATACGGATCACTCTGACTGGTGATTTCAAAATCATACCAATGCCCGACATCAGCCAAAGCCCAATGTTGTTTAACAACCTGTCCATATTTTACGGTAAGTTGTAAAGGCACATCTTGTCGATATGCACAAGGTTTTACCGTCAATATTGCATCCTTGGTTCCTTCATTCATGAGTTCAACATAAACATCACCGTTAGCAATGTCATAGCACACTCGAATTTCGGGTTTAACACCACTATCAACAATGCGTTGAGTATCGCCTTTAAAATGACGATGGTAGCCATTTGGACCAAGTACCCATAGGTCATAACGGCCTAAGTTATCTTTTAAAGCGTCCCATTCATCATCTAAAGTTTTATTCGGCTCGACAATATAACGCTTTGGAATAAGGTCTAGGTTAAGTTTGTCATATACATGAAAAACCGCTGCTTGCTGACCTGTATTAGAGAAAATCAATTGCACTTTACCATCGGCTTTACAGCGCGCGCTGGTGTGCAGTTCATAAGGTAGCGCACGCGACAGACGTATGCCACTTTGCTGAATCGGTAACTTAATATCAGTAGGTACAGGAACAGCTGGTAAAGCTTCTTGATTTTCTCTTAGCTCATCGGCCTGCAAACGTGTTTGTTTACCATTGAGCTGCGGTAAAACATCTGCATTTGGTGTTTTAAAGTTAAATGCACTGGTTAAATCACCACACACTGCACGGCGATATGGACTGATATTCGGCTCTTTTACACCGAAACGTTTTTCTAAAAACATGAGCACAGAAGTATGGTCAAACACTTGCGAGTTCACCCAGCCACCACGACTCCATGGGGAAATCACATATAACGGAACACGAGGACCCGGACCATAAACTCGTCCATCGGGTGTAGGCTGAGAATGACTCCCCTCAGGCGCTGCGTGGTCAAAATACTCATCCTGCATATCAGCACTACTTAATGTCGATTTGCCAGCGTATTGGCCATTTTTGAGTCGAGATGGCGCTGATGGTGACGGTACATGGTCAAAGTAGCCGTCATTTTCATCGAAATTGATAATGAGTGCTGTTTTACTCCAAACCTCTGGCACAGCAGTTAATGCATCAATAATTTCTTGAATAAACCAAGCCCCTTGAACTGGGCTTGAAGGGTCTGGATGTTCACAATAAATCGATGGCGCATTAATCCAAGAAACTTGAGGTAACTTACCTTCACGAATGTCGCGTTTAAAAGCATCGAGATATTCTTCTGGTTTATTGCCCGGCAATGTATTTGCAATGCCTTTATAGAGTGGATTTTTAGCATTATCCGTTGCAGCATCATAGGCTTTGTACGGTAGTTTTTGTCCCGTATCTGCATATGGTTTATTTGGTTCACCACCGCTTGCAACTGGATAACCAGATGCAATATTTGCCTTTCTAAACGTACGAAATGCTCCAAGCATGTTATCGCCCCATTCATCTGGCATATTTTGATAACAAATCCAGCTTACCCCTGCTTCTTCTAAACGCTCAGCATAAGTCTTCCATGTATAACCACGATCTGCCGTGGCAGGGTTACCATCAATCCAGTCCCATTCATTATTTACAAATGAATGCTTGGTCGGTGTTGCACCATTTGTACCCGTTAAATGAAAAGAGCGGTTTGCATCTGTTCCAGTGTGCATAGAGCAATGGTAGGCATCACAAATCGTAAAGGCGTTCGCAAGTGCAAACTGATATGGAATTTCTTTTTCTTTAAAATAACCCATGGATATATCAGTTTTATGGGCTGGCCAGTTCGTCATACGCCCATTGTCCCACGCCAACTGACTGTCGTTCCAAGTATGTGGCGTACCATCTGCACGCTGTGCATTATTGGCTGTACCATCTAAGTGAAAAGGCATTAAAACTTGCCCATTACTTCTAAGCTGCTCCCAAACACGGCGGCCATTTGGCAGAGGAATCGTAAAACGATCGGCAAACCCTCGGACGCCTTTTAATGTTCCGAAGTAATGGTCAAAAGATCGGTTTTCCTGCATTAAAATAATAACGTGTTCAACATCCTGAATGGTGCCAGTTTTATTGTTTGCAGGAATTGCTAAAGCTTTTTGAATACTAGATGGGAACGCTGCCAATGCCGCTGCACCAAAACCCATATTTAAAGAATAATTTAAAAATTTACGACGTGTAATCATGATCAGGTTCTTTTTATTATTTAAGTTTATGGAGCACAGCGCATTACAGGCTTTTTACCTGTATCTGGTGTATTTGAATTATCATTTGATGAGTCGTTACAACCACTCAGCAGAATCGCGCCGATTAATAAAAAATATGAATATTTAAAAGAAGTTATTCCAGTGCATTGCCTTTTCATTGCTGTATACAATCCATTTAAAATCTAAAATGGCTAACATAGAAAACTACAATGACAGTGACATGACCCAAATATTTCAATCCAGTGAAAAATATGAAAATTCTATTATTTTCATATTCTGCACAAGATCAAAACTCAGTTAAATTTAAGGCTTTAATTGAATATTTTGTAGTTCGCCATCAAAAGTTTCTATGAGACTCTTAATAACTGGCTGTTGCTGTAATAGCTCGGCTGCTCGGTGAAAGGCTTTTTCTTTACGCGCACTTTGAATGGTATATGGTGTAGATGTATTCAAAGCACCATATTCAACTGTAAATTGAGTATGCGGCCATTGCTCATTTAATGTATCAATAAGGCCTTGCTGCAATTGGGTCAGCATATTTTCATATTCTTGAGGAATATGGAAAATAGTATTGCCGCCAATTTCACCAGTCATCACACCATGTTGAGCAAGTTCTTGAACGGCTGGTGAAAGCTGACTATTTCTAAACCAATATTCCCACTTTTCGAGTGTCCACTCACCTTCCAAAACTTGAGGAGCCAGCTTCAAGATATCTTGAGGCATCAACTGACCGTTATCAGTTGCACTAGGCTCTTTTACAACGGCAACTGTTTCTGTTTGAACCATTACTTCGGCTTGTACAAATGACTGTTGTTCAATAACAGGTTCAGAAGACAAATCAGGAGTTATAGGCGCATCTTGATCAAGGGAAAATTCAGCGCTAGATGTCTCAAACAAACCTTGAGGCTCAGCAGAAAAAGCTGGTTCTGGTTCAATTTGTTTTGCTGGGGTTTCTAACTGAACTTGTACTAACTTTTGTTCTGGTACCGGAATGAAATCTTCTTCCAAAACACTAACAGTCTCTTGAACAACTGCTGACTCAAGTCCAATCAACTCATGATGATTTGGGTCAAATACCATTAAATCCTGATTAGACTGAGGTTTAGGTTCAGGTTCAGGTTCAGGTTCAGGTTCAGGTTCAGGTTCAGGTTCAGGTTCAGGTTCAACCATAGAGGGTTGACTAATAACTTCAACAGGCTGAATAGCACTTACAGGAGCAATATCTTGCACTTGTTGCTGTACTTGGTGATTCACCACTGCTTGTCCATTTTGTTGAACAGGCTCTGATACTAAAATTTCATTTGGCGCTAAAGGACGGAATGCCAATAAGCGTAAAACACACATTTCAAAACCTTGCTCTTGCGTCACGGCAAGTTGCAAGTCTGAACGACCTTTACAAGCGATTTGGTAATAAAGCTGCAAATCTTGCGCAGAAATCAGCTTAGACAGTTGCATGATTTTGCGATTGATTTCATCGCTATATTTCAAACTCAAATCAGGTAGATATTGTAAAATTGCCAATTCATGCAATGTCGAAATCAACTGATCAAGCACCAGTGAAACATCTAACGCTTGATGTCTAAATTGCAATAAAAGCTGACTAACTTTCTCACGTTGGTTCTGATGAATCGCTAAAATCAAATCATAAATAATCGTACGGTCAATCAAGCCAAGCATTTCTTTAACATCTTGATGATGTACAGAACCTTGACCATAAGCAATCGCTTGGTCAGTTAAAGATAATGCATCACGTAATGAACCTTGAGCAGATTCAGCAATTTGCCAAATTGCATCCTGATCGGCATTAATTTGCTCTTTTTCAAGAATAGCACCAAGGTGCTTGGTAATTTCATCGACAGCTAAAGGTCGTAGAGTAAATTGCAAACAACGTGAAATGACCGTAATTGGTAGCTTTTGTGGATCAGTCGTTGCAAACAGAAACTTAACGTGTTCTGGTGGTTCTTCTAGTGTTTTTAATAACGCATTAAAAGAATGCGTAGAAAGCATATGCACTTCGTCAATCAGGTAAACTTTAAAACGACCTTGCGTTGGCGCATAAGGAACGTTGTCTAAAAGTTCACGTGTATCTTCTACTTTTGTTCTTGAAGCAGCATCGATTTCGATCAGGTCAATGAAACGGCCTTCATTTACCGCTTTACACGTTGCACAGACTTCACACGGCGTTGAAGTCACACCCATTTCGCAGTTCAAACACTTGGCTAAAATACGTGCAATTGTAGTTTTACCTACACCACGCGTTCCTGTAAATAAATAAGCATGGTGAAGACGACCGCGTTCCAATGCACTACTTAATGCACGAGAAACATGGTTTTGTCCCACTAACTCATTGAAATTACGTGGACGGTATTTTCTAGCAAGTACTTGATACATGTATGCTCCTTTTTACAGGCATAAGCATACTTTGTTTTTAAAAGAGTGTGAACGCATAAAGCTCATATCCGTACAGATAAACTGCGAACTGACTTCTTTTCTCTACCAGAACCATTTATTTGTCTAAGGATGATCATGATGAAGCTCTTGATCAGTTACACCTTCATCCATGGTTTGGACCAGCCCTACACCATTCTTAATTTCAGCCGAATAATTTCCTTTCTCGGTAAAAATCTGCATGATCGTATAATGGTCTTTTTGACTTTGAGTAATGGTAAAGAAATTCTGATTTGGATCGCCCTGATCAAATTTGCCAGTCCACCGAACAATATCTTGGTCAACAGGTTCGATCTCTACAATTTTACCTGTGCGATTAATGCCATATTCCAACATTTGGAACTTAACAGTGTCGCTCACTTTTTTAAGTTCAATCACATTTGGATCATATTTAATGATCATACCTTTCGCATTTTTAAGCAGAGGAAAATTAACATTCGAAGGTAATTGATCCTTTTCTATTTCATTAAAAACAATCTGTTGCTGTGACAACTTTTCCTTTTCTGATGAACTCAAATTCAGCATATTTTGACGAGTAAATTCATTCTGGCTATCTGTCACTTTTGTCCCAGACTCTTGCCGACTTTCTAAAGGCGACGTTAAAGCAGAAGAGCTTTGCTGTGAAAAAGCAAACCAGATTAAAACTACTAACGCCACACAAGCGATAGCAGTTCCTATTAACAATTTATTTTTCTTCATTATTTACAGCTAAAATAGAGATTAGTTATATAGAGAAATTTTCTGCGCATTCAGGTTAATGACACTGACAGCATCAATCTTGCCTTCTTCACCTAAACGTACACCATATTTAGGGTTATATAGATACGGACTCGAATAGAAATTAATATTATTACCACCCATTGCTGTACTCCCTAAAGGATGAGCAAAGCCTGAACCAATATTGGTTGAACCATTATGGTACAGGCCAAGATTATGCCCGACTTCATGGCGCATGGCCGCGAAAGAACAACCTGCAATATCATTTGCGCCAATCATATTATATGCAGAAGCATTGATCCAAGCCCAACCACAGCCACCGTCACCAGGTTCATTACCTTGATAATAAACACCATCTGCCAATACACGTTTTCGCTCATTTTGTACCGTGGTGTCATCTCGTCCAGTCGAAATTGCTTCTTTTAAAGTGGTAGCAGGGATTTTATAAGTTAAATAGCCCACATCTCTTAAGTAAAAACGTGCATTCGAATTTTCAGCAGTTAAATTTGTTAAATTTACGCCTTCAATCATTCTAAGTTTTGCAGCGCTCTCACCTAAAATTGAGTTTACTTCTGGGCTAGAAACCAACAACATATCAATTGTATAACTATCTACTGTCCAGCCTTGAGCGGTATAAATAAAACGGCGATTTTCACCATTTTTAATTGCAGTAGACAAGCCATTAGCCGCATTAATATAGGTGTCTGCCGACGCATTCGACACAATAACCACCTTATCCCCGACTTGAGCTTTAGCGGGTAGCTGCAAGGTCGGTTGCCAATTTGATGTAGACAGTTTCACCTTTAATGTGGGCTGAGTCATATTCGGTAAAGTTGCAGGGATTGTTGCCGATGAATCAATCACCTTTGTTGGTGAAGAGATCAGCTGCCAATATCCTTTGTCGCTTACATACATAAACTCATATTGATCGCCTGTTTTAAGCGTTAAAGTCGCTTGGCTATTAATATTGGTGTTATTAATTTTTGCAGACCAAGTCGCTGTAGACTTGATAATAATTCTATCTCGATCACTTGCAGTCGTAGGTAAAGTGAAATTCGAAACCCAATTTCCATCTCCAAATGAAACTTCCGTTAGCGGGCTACTTACCGCGGCTAATGACGTTCCAATTTGCTGAACATTTAGCTTCTGAGGTTTTATATATTCTGGAACCCATTTCCCTAAAGCAGAATAATATTTAAACCAATATTCAGAGCCATTTTTTAATGTAAAACTGCTCGGGAATAGTAAATTTGTTTTATCAATCTCTGAGCTTGCACTTGCTGTAGAAACAATTTGTACGGTTGTTCCGTCACGTACATCACTCGGTAATGCAATGGTTTGTGCCCATTTGTCATTTTGAATGAGTACTTTTTGAATTGATGCAGTTGTTAATGGAACAACTTCATAGGTCGCCCCATTAGTAGGACTCACTGTCGCTAACTGAGCGATCCATTTATTTTGACTGCTATTAAAGATGAATTGATAAACATCTCCACTATTTATCTTCAACACTTCTAACGGAATATTGGTATTAGAAGTATCTAAATAACTACTATAAGCGGCACTAGAACGAACTGTAATCTTGTCCGAATTATTAGCGCTTACCGGTAAAGAGAGATTTTTGACCCAATTCCCATTTGCTAAAGAAAATTCTAAATCTGAATAACCAGATGGAATTGATCCACTATTATTATTCTGATTTGGTGAAAGTACAGTTGCGGCATATACAAGTGAAGACGCAACAATTGCTCCAATAATGAGTGATGTTTTTAATTTAAAATTCACAGCTGCCTCTTTTATTTGTTTTTAGATTTTCGAATAGCAGGTTAACAAACCATTTTTTTACAGTCAATTTTCGATCAATTCATTTTTCATTAAATTTCAATTACATGAATATTGAATCATTTTGAAATAAAAACATGAAACCTGTTAAAGAATAGTTTGTTTATGAGAATTAAATAACCAATTTTCGATATGAAGAAAATATTAAAAAAGATATTTAAGGATAAAAAGAAAGATAACCTCTCTTTTTATCCTCTATTTTGAATTTCTTAATTTACTTTCTTTGGAAAGCTAAACCAGACAAATACAGTTAAAAGGAAGAAACAAATAGCTGAAATGGTAAGCACCCAACTATGCGCATAGCTAAAAGCTTGCTGAGCAACTGCAATTAATTGCCCTCCCAAAGGGCTTTCAAGGTTAGAAGCTAATTGCATGGTTTCACCAATCGAGATACTCGCTTTTTCAATTAAGTTCGACGGAAGCTCTGCTGGCAAAATAATTGAGCGACTATAAAACCAAGATAACATTAACCCAAATATAGCAACGCCCAAACCAGCACCAAGCTCATAGGCCATACCTTCGATCGCACCTGCTGCACTTGCCTTTTGAGGTGGAACGGATGACATAATGGCGGCAGTTGAAGCCAATAAGGCAATCTCAATGCTAAAGCCTAAAAAGACCATACACGTCCACGCTAAAAAGTGATCGGTCGAGAAGTTAAGCTGGGCAAGCCCCCATAGACTAAATCCACTTATTAAAATACCAACAGTAGATACAAGTCTAAGTCCCCACTTATTCAAGCAAATACCAGCTAATGGACCACCTAAACTAATTGCAATCATGAATGGAATAATAAACATGGCTGCCTGTAATGGTGAAAACCCATGTACAAACTGCAACTCTTGAGACAAAAGTAATTCGAACCCAACCAAAGCAATCATGGAAACCACCGCCATAACAATGCTGGTAGAAATGACTGGATGTTTAAATAACTCCAAATCAATCATTGGCGTGGTCGTTCTTTTTTGGCTTCGAATGAAGTGGATTAAAGTACTTATACCAACCACAAACATCACGACTGTAAGTACCGAGAAGTTGTACATCGCCGATTTGATTGAATAGATCAGGCTTAAAATTGCCACGACTAAAATTAAAGCTTGCCCTAAATTAATTGGCTGATCCGTTTTCTCTTGTTGTTTAGGAATGATCATCGCGATCATGACCAGAACGACTAAAATAATCGGGATATTGATGAGGAATACTGCTCCCCAATGGAAGTGTTCTAGTACAAAACCACCAACTAATGGACCAAAAGCTGCTCCGCCACCACCCACTGTAGACCAAAGACCAAGTGCAAAATTCCTCTGCTTTTCTTCAGTAAAAGCATTACGGATGCCTGATAAAGTGGCAGGAATAAGCATTGCTGCCCCTAGACCTAAAACAGCACGGGAAGCAATTAAGGCGTAAGCCGTTGGAGAAAAAGCCGCAGCTAAGGAACCGACTCCAAAAATTGCAGTTCCAATAAATAATAATTTTTTAAAGCCAATACGATCACCAAGTGCACCCATCGGCAAAATCAAACCCGCCATAATCAGTGAATAAATATCAATGACCCATAAAAGCTGATTGGCAGTTAAATTCAATGCTGCACTTAAAGATGGTGTTGCAACATGCATCACCGTTGCATCAATCGTAACTGGTAAATATATAAGGACGATAATTGTCAGGATTAACCATTTTTTTTGCATAACGCTCTTCAATATCCAAAACTTGGACATGTGTTCAAATCATGGTTATTATATACACAATTGGACACTTGTCCAACTTTTAGTTTTAATGTAATTTGTGTCGAATTCAGTCAGGTGAAAGAAACATGGCCTATCTTAATCGCGATCAACGCAGAGAAATGATTCTGCAAGCAGCCATGCAAGTTGCTTTGGCTGAAGGTTTTACAGCCATGACGGTACGCCGAATCGCAACAGAAGCACAAACCTCTACCGGACAAGTTCACCACCACTTTTCGTCGGCATCTCATTTAAAAGCTGAAGCTTTTTTAAAGCTCATGGAACAGCTTGATGAAATTGAACAAACTCTAAAAACCACTAGCCAATTTCAAAGGCTATTCATCTTATTAGGCGCAGAAAACATAGATAGACTTCAGCCCTACTTACGCTTATGGAATGAGGCTGAACTCTTAATTGAACAAGATGTTGAAATACGAAAGGCTTATAACCTTGCCATGCAGAATTGGCATCAAACAATTGTGCAAGCAATTGAATGTGGTAAAAAAGAAGGTGAATTTAAAAATATATCTAATTCAACAGACATAGCTTGGCGACTCATTGCCTTTGTATGCGGATTAGAAGGTATTTATCAACTTGGTTTACAAGGTTTAGCTGAAGAAGACTTTAAGCGTCATACTGAAGCAATTATTCGCCTAGAATTATTATAAATATAGAAGCTGGCATTCATTAGAATACCAGCTTTACAACACTAAAATTAGAACCAGCCTTTACGGCCTTTTAAAATTTGGTCAGTGCAACGTAAGGCTTCTTGAGTCAGCCCCCACAAACGATAATCACCCGTGATCGAACCAATTTGAAAATTATGAGTATAGGCAAAACTCAGGTCGCGCTCAGGATCGCACCACGCCCCTGAACCATTGTAACCAATATGTCCAAAGCCATTTTTAGCGCGTTTACCCATGGTAATAATGCGGTGATATCCTAAACGCCAATTCATCGGAATTGGCATGACACGATCCCGTGCATAACTTTGAATGGTACTGAGCTCTTTAAATATTTCTGGGCGAATAAGTTGCTGTCCATCCCATTCACCCTGATTTGCTAGCATCGCATAAATTTTAGCAAGACTATTTGCAGTAAACGTACCGTTTGCCGCCGGAATGACTGCTTGTAATCCTTCATCACTAAAGAAACTAAAATGCTTCATTCCTTTTGGAATCATGGCATCCTGAAAATCTTGCGGATCTTGCCCCGTCCACGTGATCATTTTTTCAGAAAGTGAACTCTTGCGTGCTTGAGCCTTTTTAGGTTTTTCAACTTGGGGAGCCGCTGGTTTTTCAGGTTTGGGTTGAATAATTAAACGTGCTACACGGTCTAGCTCACTTGCAGGCGTACCAAAATAAGCACCGTCTAACTGTAACGGTTCAACTAGATATTTTTGCATGAGCCGATCTAAAGATTGACCAGTTGCTTTTTCAAGCACGCCACCGACAAGCCAGCCAAATGTTAAAGCTTGATAAGCATTGCCCTCTCCGACAAGGAATCTAGGCTTAGTCGCTGCAATCACATTTAACATATGAGACCAGTCGAGCATTTCCCTTGCACTTTCAATAATATTTCGAACATCAAACATGCCGCTTTGATGACTTAGCACATGACGTAAAGTCATTTGCTCTTTACCATTTTGAGCAAACTCAGGCCAATAAGTCGCAATCGGTTTATCGTATTCTAAAAAACCTTTACTTACTAAAATATGCGCTAAAGTTGCAAGTACACCCTTACCTGTAGAGTAGCAAACTGCCAAAGTGTCAGGTTGCCAAGCTTCAGTTTGTGATTTGAGACCTGTATAAATATCTACAACTTTCTGGCCTCTAAAATAAACCGCTAATGCAGCTCCACCTTGTCCTGTTCTAGCATCTTGAAGACGGCTAAATTGGTGGGCTAAATCAATAAAACGTTCATCTAAAATACCGTGATAGTTATGGGTATCGGCCAGTAAAATTTCTTTAATCACATGAAGTTCCTTGCATTTTTTGTTATTTTGCTCAAAAGCAGCCCAAACATCTGTTCAGGCTGCTGATATTTTTATAATGCTTTTACAGTTCCTGCAACATGCGGTTTTTGTGATTTCGCATTACGAATCAAGAAATCAGTCTTTTTATCTGCATTGGCAGTTAAAAACTCAACTTTTGACGGTAAGAACATTGGTAGCTTAAACCACACATCTGCTTCATAAGCATTTGGTAATTCGAGGTTCGCTAGCGCTTTAGCCTTGCTCCACATGCCATGTGCAATTGCTTGTTTAAAGCCAAATGCTTTTGCTGTAATAGCATGAATATGAATTAAGTTAAAATCTCCAGACACTTTCGCATAACGGCGGCCTGTGTTTTCTAAAATATCCCACTGGGCCTTTGGAACATAAGCTGGCGCTTGTTCTTCTTTGGCTTTCTCCCCCACTCTTTTCTCGACTTTTTGACGAGATAAATAAGTTGTTAAGCCTTCCATCACCACTTCATTACCAACTTTTGCCGTGGTAATAAAGTCAAACTGAACACCTTTATCATGCGGTTTTAGTTCGCCAAATTTACATGACAAAGTTAGTTTTTCAGTTACACCAATTGGTCTGGTTTGTTTAATCTGGTTACGGATATGCACTAAACCTAAAATTGGAAATGGAAATGCTTCTGCTGTCATCATGTGCATTTGCAAACTTTGAGAAAGCACAGCCAAATAAATTGCGGGTACAAAGCCATTATTTTGAAAGCCACATACTTCGTTATAAGCTTTAAGATGACTTTGATCAATTTCTAGAGTATCTACTACATATTCAACTTGCGGTAAGATTTTTGGACCTTTCGGCTTTTTAAAAATTAAACCTTGTACCACTTTTGGGTAAGCTAATGCCGCTTTTGGTAGCTGGCTAAAATGACGAGTATTCATACCTAACCTTTTATAATTTATAGATTCTTGAATAAAAAAGGGATGCACAAGCACCCCTTTTTAGCTAAAAGTGCTTAAGCGCCCAACAAGCTTTGACCACATACACGTACAACGTTGCCGTTTACACCTGTAGAAGCAGTTGATGCAAACCATGCAATCGTTTCTGCTACATCAACAGGTAAACCACCTTGTTGCATTGAGTTCATACGGCGACCAGCTTCACGAATTGCAAATGGAATTGCCGCAGTCATTTGAGTTTCGATGAAGCCCGGTGCTACTGCGTTAATGGTAATACCATTTTTTAAGATAGGTGCAGTAAATTTAACTAAACCAATTACACCAGCTTTAGATGCAGCATAGTTTGTTTGACCAAGGTTACCAGCAATACCACTAATTGATGATACACAAACAATGCGGCCATTTGCATTTAGACCATCGTTTTCTAACAAGTAGTCATTTACACGTTCAGCAGCAGACAAGTTAATGTTAATAACCAAGTCCCAAAGCTCTGGCTTCATGTTTGCCAAAGTTTTGTCACGAGTAATACCTGCGTTATGAACGATAATATCTAAACCGCCTTGTTTTGCCGCAGCAGTTTTAATTTTTTCGCCCGCATCAGCAGCAGTAATGTCAATTGCCAATGTAGAACCGCCAATGTCAGCAGCTACACGGTCAAGGTCAGCTTGTTGTTGTGGTACATCTAAACAAATAACATGAGCGCCATCACGTGCAAGCACATGTGCAATTGCTTCACCAATACCACGGCTTGCACCAGTTACTAATGCAGTTTTCCCAGCAAGCGGTTTAGCCCAGTCAACATCAACCACATCTGCTTTAGATACACGAATCACTTGACCAGACACATAAGCTGAACGTGGAGAAAGCAAGAAATGTAAAGTTGATTCAAGGTTTGCAGCAGCGCCTTCGTCTACATAGACAACTTGAGCAGTAATACCCTTTTTAAATTCTTTACCTACAGATTTGATAAAGCCTTCAAGTGCACGCTGAGCGATCGCTTGTTTTACAGTTTTTGCAGTTTCAGGAGTTGTACCAATGACAATAACACGACCAGAAGTCGCAACTTGACGTGCAATCGGGTTAAAGAATTTATAAAGTTCATTTAACTGTTCTGAGTTTTGAATACCAGAAGCATCAAATACTACTGCTTTGAATTTTGATTCTTTGTCGCCTGCATTAAATGGGCGTAAATTTAAACCAACTTTTGCAGCTTCTTGCTGTAATGCAACATTATTGCCTACATAGCTGTCAGCATGAATATTGCTAAGTACTTGTGCAATCGCACCAGATAATACACTTGACGGCGCTGCGCCAACCAATACTGCACCATTCACTACTGGCTGAGCACTTTCAAAACGCTCTAATGCAACTGGCGATGGTAAACCCAGATTTTTAACAACGAATTTACCAATAGGAGATTGTGTAAATGCTTGGTATTGATCAGTCATGATTATTATCTCTCAAAGAAATGAATTTTCTACGACAGGCTTCATTATGTTATGAGATGAATAGCAACAATATGAAATCAGTCGTTCATTAGAGTTACTTCAAATCATACTTGAGTTCATCTTTGGATGTCTTGACCTGAATGCTATCTACAATGTCATTCTAGTCAATACAGGTCTATTTGAATTGTGTTAATGTAGCTTATAAGAATATCGTTAATATGCTTGGAAAAGCCTTATGAGCAAGACAACTCAAGAAAATCCAGCAGTCGAGAATTCTGCTGAGGAAAAAGTGTCAAATACATCAAAGCCGGCTTCTAACACGGCTAAGCGTAACAGCACAACTCCTAAAGCAGCAACTAATACTCCAAAAACGACACGTACTCGTTCAACGACTGCACCTGCACGTAGCCCTCGTAATAAGAGCGCTGCTACAGCAACCCCATCTACATCTTCTAATAATGTAGTTGCAGCACCAAAAGCAACAAAAACCAAAACTTCTGTTCAACAGGATAAAACCATGAGCCAAAACACTGTTCGCCGCGTTGCAATTATTGGTGGCAACCGTATTCCATTTGCACGTTCAAATACTGCTTATTTTAAAGCGTCTAATTCTGACATGCTGACAGCAGCATTGAATGGTTTGGTTGAGCGCTTTAACTTACAAGGTAAGCGTATTGGTGAAGTCGTTGCGGGTGCTGTTTTAAAACATAGCCGTGACTTCAACATGACTCGTGAAGTTGTATTGAGCACAGATCTTGCTCCTGAAACTCCTGCTTATGACATTCAAATTGCTTGTGGTACAGGTTTACAAGCAGCTTTTGTTGTTGCAAACAAAATTGCACTTGGTCAAATCGATGTAGGTATTGCAGGTGGTGTAGACACAACTTCTGACGCACCGATTGCTGTAGGTGATGGGTTACGTAAAGTTTTACTTGAGCTCAATGTTGCTAAGACTGGTAAAGACCGTCTCAAAGCTTTAACAAAAATTGATTTTAAAAAGCTACTTGATGCTCCAAGCAATGGTGAACCACGTACTGGCCTTTCAATGGGCGAGCACCAAGCAATTACTGCTTTAGAATGGGGTATTACTCGCGAAGCGCAAGACGAATTAGCTGCAAGCAGCCATCAAAAACTTGCTGCTGCTTATGAACGTGGTTTCTTTGATGACTTAATCACTCCATTCTTAGGTCTTAACCGTGACAACAACTTACGTGCAGACAGCACAGTTGAAAAACTTGCTAAATTGAAGCCAGTTTTCGGTAAAGGCGAAACTGCAACAATGACAGCGGGTAACTCAACTCCGTTAACTGACGGTGCTTCTGTTGTATTGCTTGCTTCTGAAGAATGGGCAAAAGAAAATGGTCATGAAGTTTTAGCTTATCTTTCTTTCTCTGAAACAGCGGCTGTTGACTTCATTGGTAAGAACGGCCCTAAAGAAGGTTTGTTAATGGCTCCTGCTTATGCAGTCCCTCGTATGCTTAAGCGTGCTAACCTTAAACTTCAAGATTTCGATTTCTACGAAATCCATGAAGCATTTGCATCTCAAGTGTTGTCTACGTTGAAAGCTTGGGAAGATGAAAAATTCTGTAAAGAACGTCTTGGTTTAGATGCACCTTTAGGTTCAATTGACCGTTCTAAACTGAACGTAAATGGTTCATCTTTAGGTGCAGGTCATCCATTTGCTGCAACTGGTGGTCGTATCTTGGCAACTGCTGCTAAATTGATTAATCAAAAAGGTTCAGGCCGCGCATTAATCTCGATCTGTACAGCAGGTGGTGAAGGTGTTGTAGCAATCGTAGAGAAATAATTCTACGGTTCACCTTTAAAAAAGCACCCATCAGGGTGCTTTTTTAGTTTAACAACTTAATTTTTAATGAAGTGATGCTGCTTTAGCATCTGGGAAAAACTTATCTTCGATATGGTCATAACACCACTGGAAAATAAAGGTATAAACCAAAATACATAAGGTTAAACCAATATCTAAAATAAGTGCATCGATGACACTCATCTGAAGCATATATGCAATCATCGGTACTGTTGCAATCAACAAGCCACCTTCAAAACCAATCGCATGTAAAATCCGCACAGGGATCGTTCTTTCCCAATTATATTTATGCTCTACTTTTTCGAAATAGTGGTTAAAAATCATATTCCAGAAAACTGAAACAACTGCCATAAACATACCGAGTGTTCCGGTTACGTCCATTGGCATATCAAAAATAAAACTTAATGCAATCGCAATGATGACCAATAAAATTCCTTCATAACTGATTGCATGAATGAGCCTTCTCTTGGAAATCAACATTTTTAAATACTCAATAATAACTTGGATAATGTGCATTTTATTTTTATAATATTGATTAATCCAATCAGGTTCTTTCACTTTTTTTGACAGATGAATATTAATCAAGAACAACTACTCATGTTTCAGGCCGTAATTGAAACCGGCTCTTTTTCAGCAGCAGCACGTAAACTTGGAAAAGTTCCTTCGGCTGTAAGCATGTCTATTGCCAACTTAGAAATTGATCTGAACCTGACTTTATTTGACCGTAAAGGCCGTGAACCAGTCCCTACTGACGAAGCACGGGTGCTATACGAAAAGACATCTCAGCTTTTGATTGAGATGAATCAATGGAAACAACACGCTCACGCGTTAAGTACAGGGTTAGAAGCCAATTTAACTCTTGTAATTGTCTCTGAACTTTTACACACCAATTGGACCGACTATATTTGTCTTTTAGAAAGTCGTTTTCCAGACTTACAAATTAATATTGTGTCTGCTCCTCAAGAAGATGCACTTCAAATGTTATTAGATGGCTCTGCACAACTAGCATTGATGTTTGAACGCGAACACCTAGATAACAGAGAACAATTTGTAGAACTTAAACGTGAGGCTTTAATTCCGGTTATTTCAAATAGCCATCCCCTCGCAAGCCAAAATCAGGTTTCTTATGAACAAATCCTTACTACACGACAAATTGTAGTTGCGAGCCGAGATGAGACTTTAAAACCTGAATTGCTATTTTCGAAACACTATTGGCGTACAGACAACCATCACTCTGCTTGTTTAATGATTTTACGTAATTTGGGTTGGGGTGTTCTTCCTCAAGAAATGTTTAAAGAAAACCCTGAATTAAAAAACAAGCTTAAGGTATTGGATTTATTAGATTTCACTCCAAGATTTGAATATTACGTCGACTTAGTATGGAGCCGTGAAAGTGAACTTGGTGCGGCAGCCAGATTTCTAATTGAATATATCCGTAAGCAACGAATGCAACAGGCACCTTAAAATTATTTCAATTGAGATGCAGAACCTAAACGTTTTTCTTTGAAATATAACAATTGATATATCGACAGCATGAATAGACTTTGTGCTATAAAAGAAAACATAAGATTTATTACTGAAGATGTTGAATATCAATGACTCATACAGCACTTGACCAATTAAAAACATTAACGACCGTTGTTGCCGATAGTAGTGACCTTGATGCAATTCGTAAATTTCGTCCATTAGACGCGACGACAAATCCTTCATTGATTACGGCAGCCGCAGAACAACCTGAAAGTAAAGAGCTGATTGAAGATGCTTATTATCAAGCCAAAGAAGAAGGCTATAGCAACGATGAGTTAATCGAAAGAACGATTGATATTTTGACTGTAAAATTTGGCGTAGAAATTTTAAAACTCATTGAAGGCCGTGTTTCTACAGAAGTTGATGCTGCACTTTCATACAACACTGAAGCCACCATTCAAAAAGCACATGAATTATGTGAACTTTACAAAGGTTATGGTATTGATCAGTCACGCATTCTGATTAAAATCGCGTCAACTTGGGAAGGTATTCAAGCTGCTAAAGTACTTGAAGCTGAAGGGATTGCTTGCAACCTCACTCTCCTTTTCGGTTTGCATCAAGCTCAAGCTTGTGCAGAAGCTAAAGTAACTTTAATTTCACCATTTGTAGGCCGTATTTTAGACTGGTACAAAAAAGCTGAAGGTGTAGACGCTTACCCAATCGAAAAAGACCCGGGTGTGGTTTCAGTTAAGAAAATCTACACTTACTACAAACAGCAAAATATTCCAACTCAAGTGATGGGTGCGAGCTTCCGTAGCATTGATCAAGTGCTTGGACTTGCAGGATGTGATTTGCTAACGATCTCTCCTGGTCTACTTAGCCAGCTTGAGCAAGATACGCGTACAGTTGATGCAGCTCTTGATGCGACTAAATCAAAGCAAGCAGAGTCTATTGTTAGACCAGCTCAAAATGAACAAAGCTTTAAAGATGAACTTAATCATGACTTAATGGCATTCCAACTTTTACAAGGTGGTGTTGATGGCTTTATTAAAGCCCGTGACCAATTAAGTTTTTTATTACGTCAATCTTTTGGAATTGATGCGGAAATTAAACCTTAAAAAACTGCACTTTTCATACAAAATCACCGATTTTTGTTATCATGGCAAAAATCGGTTTTTTATTGGGTTTCTCGTGTTCGGCATAACAGATCTAACAACATATATTATTGGTACATTCCTAATTGTGTTATTGCCAGGGCCTAACTCTCTATATGTGATGTCAATTGCTTCACGTTATGGGATTAAAACCGGATATATGGGCGCATTAGGTATTTTTACTGGTGATCTCATTTTAATGCTGTGTACTGTACTAGGGGCTGCGTCTCTACTTAAAGCATTTCCATGGGTATTTGTTATTCTTAAATTAACAGGTGCACTTTACCTATCTTATTTAGGCTTTAAACTCTTACAAGGCAGTATTCAACGCTGGAAACAACGTAATCAGCCACAACCAGAAATGGCTGATTTACCCGCTTTAGATAAAGTTCATCCTTATAAAACAGCACTCAGTATTAGTTTACTTAATCCTAAAGCGATTTTATTTTTCCTATCTTTCTTTGTTCAATTTGTTGAACCCGACTATGCCTACCCCGCTCTAAGTTTTTTAATTTTAGCGGTTATTTTACAGGTGATTAGTTTTAGCTATTTAACGGCATTAATCTTCTCTGGAATTAAACTTTCAGCATTTTTTAAACAAAACCATAAAATTGCTGCGAGTAGTATTTTTTTAGTCGGAATTCTATTCTTTGGATTTGGTCTAAAACTAGCAACCTCAACAATCTAATCATCGTTACCTATCGGTTTTTTCACTATAAAGTTAAAACATGATGAGCTATTAAAATGCCAGCATGCCATCTGTTTTAACTTCATTGAGCACAAAAAATGTTCTGACTTGTCTTACTCCAGGTAAAGCAATAATCTTTTCACTATGGAATCGGTTAAACGCAGCTAAATCTTTAACACGAATTTTTAGAAAATAATCGACTTCTCCCGCTACCAGATAACACTCTAAAACATTTTCCAAATCACCTGATGCTTGTTCAAATGCCTGAAAGCTATCAGGCGTTGAACGGTCTAAAACCACTCCAACGAGTACTACCGTATCACGTTGCACCATGCTTGGATTGATCCTAGCGCGTACATCTAAAATTGCCCCAATCTTAAAAAGACGCTGTGTATGATTCCAACAAGATGAAGTACTTATGCCTACGAGCTTAGCCAATTCGGCATTACTTAAGCGTCCATTTTCTTGTAATGCGCGCATAATTTTCAATTCGAGTGGTGATAAGTTTTCAGCCTGCTCTTCCATAAAACGATATTCCAAATTTAGTGTTATTTATGGAAGGAATAATATCATTATTCGATATTTTAAAAATATTATTTCTATTTTAGGTTAAAAATAGAAAGCACCTTCTTTAAAAAAATTGTTAGATTTAGCGAGCTGAAAGCAAAGGCAGAAACATATTAATTTTTCAGGGATTTAGAACATTTAGCTATGCAAAAGATTCTTCAAGATTTTTCTATTCCAGCCGTATTCGCGGGTTTCATTACCTTTCTTATTGGTATTAGTGTTTCGGCTATTTTAGTGATTCAGGCTGCCCAAGCTTTAGGTGCTTCACCTGAACAAATCACCTCATGGTTTTGGGCTTTAGGTTTGGGTCTTGGTTTATCAGGACTTATTCTTTCGTGGAAATTTAAATACCCTGTAGCAACTGCATGGTCAACCGCTGGTCTCGCTTTAATTATTGCAACTGGCGGTGGATATAGCATAAATGAAGCAATTGGTGCTTTTTTAGTGGTTGGTGTACTGACAGCGATTTTAGGTTTTTCTGGAATTTTTCAAAAAGCGCTTTCCTATATTCCGCAAAGCTTGACCAGTGCCATGCTTGCAGGCGTTTTACTCAAATTTGGTATTTCCCTATTCGCCAGTTTGCAAAATGATTGGGCATTCGTTTTATCTTTGCTCGTCATTTATATCATTACAAAAAGATTATGGCCTCGTTATAGCATCGTGTTCACAGCACTAGCTGGTGTTGTGCTCTGCCCTGTTTTTTTAGACTTTCATATGCCTACGCTTCACTGGTCTTTGGCTAAACCTGTTTGGATTAGTCCTGTCTTTAGCTGGTCGGCTCTTTTGGGCTTAGCCTTACCTCTTTTTGTGATTAGTATGGCTTCGCAGTATTTACCCGGCATTGCCATGATTAAAAGTTATGGCTATAAACCACATGTTAACCAACTGATTGGCTGGACAGGTTTAACCCAAGTTTTGCTTGCACCTTTTGGTTGCTATAGCGTTAATATTGCTGCGATTAGTGCAGCTGTATGCCTTGACGATCAAGTTCATCCTGACCCAAGTAAACGCTATATTGCTGGCATAAGCTCTGGTTTTTTCTATGCATTGATGGGACTATTTGCAGCAACACTGACAAGCTTGCTCATGTCTTTTCCCCATATCTTTATTGTAGCTTTAGCTGGCATCGCATTACTTGGTACCATTAGCCATAACATTGCGCTTGCCTTTGGCCCTGTTGAAGACCGTGAAGCTGCATTATTTACCTTCTTATGCAGTGCTTCGGGCATTCAATTTTTTGGTATTGGCTCAGCCTTTTGGGGACTTATTGTCGGCATTATCGTATTTGTAGTTCTTAAATTTAAGGTTAAAAAAAGTTAATAAAAAAGCGTTCATAGCCCCCTTTTTCAATGCTATGAACGCTTTTCAATCTTATTTTTATAGCTCTCTTACTACCACTGATTTTGCCATTTTGTCATGCCAACCTTGTTTTTTAGCATCAAATGCAACCCAAAAAAGACCAATACCAAACACTAAAATTGATGGAATGTAGCCAACATATCGAATAATACTCTGCGTAACTGTTAGCTTACTACCCGTTTTTTCATCTAAAACTTTTAATCGCATCAATCGTTTACCCGGCGTTCCTGCAAAATACAGCCAACATAAAACTGAATACAATAAAGGAAATGCATAGTTCACAATCAAATCGAACCAATAATTTTGTGGCTTAGTACTTAAACCTGTGGCAAAGACTAAGTCGTAATCCCCTTGATAAAAAATCCATGCGGCAGGAATAACAGCCAAAAAAAGAATAAGAGTATCAATGATCATTGCACCAAATCTTAACCAGAATCCTGCATACTCATACTTATAAGTCATGCTCACCTCGCTTTGTTATTGTTTAATAGCTAAAACGCTTTTACAATTTTACTTTCATCCTAAATGAAACTTTTTTATTTTTAAATACTTAAATAAACTTAAAATATTCTACTTTTATATTTTATTGTAATAATTCCGATCAAAAAAAACGTTATTGTATAAATATTCATCAAAAAACTAATATTTTTAGAACTGAATTTTTTCATTTCAGTTCTATTGGACAATTTTACAGGAAATTAAAATACAAACTCATATTATATTTATTTCCAAAATAAAATATCTAATTTAAACTCTTTTTTTAATAATAATGCTGCAAATAATAGAGCTAATCCAATAATAATCAAAAAAACACTTAAACTGATTACTCCATAAACAATAGCTACACTGCCTAATATAGCTAAAACATAAAATATAATTACACTGAATGTCGGCATTTCAATTTATTCCACTACTTAAAATAAAAGCAATTTATTCTATCGAGTTTATAAACGATTGCTGTTTTCAAATGTTGGCTACACCATTAATTTGTATCATCATACAATAATCATGTTATTAAACTTATTTAGTGTTACTTTGGTTTAATAACAAGTGATGTAGTTCACATAATTTTTTATTTAATTTCAAAATAATGTTTTTCAGTGACGAGTCTAATTTTTAGATTTTTATATAAGCGTTCTTTTGAGTCTTCAAGTGAAGGGACAACTTTTTCTGCAAATTTATCTTCGGTCATCAGTCTGGCATAAGTTTTATAGCCAATAACTAACTTTTCGGGTTCTTTACCTGTTTGACGGAACTCTTCAATAAGTTTATTAACTTTCTTTGCTGTTAAATCAGCCATCTTCCTCACTCTCCCCTTAATTCATTATTTTGTTATACGTTTTCTATATGACAGAAATATGAACAGTAATTTTTTGTAATTTTCATGTAAATATTATCAATTATTTAGCAATGCCACCTAAACGGCATCTCAATCAATAGAAAAATAAACACAAGCCAATGATTTAAAATAAATTTATTTAATTTTCCCTTCCTGTGACTGAATAGATGTTTACCGTGAATGAAATATGTTAATCTTTAATTAATAAATGCTTCATACATATAACAACTGTAAATAAGAGGAATAACATTATGAATTACCAACATATTATTGTACCAGTCGATGGTTCGGAAATTTCGTTAGCGGCAGCAAGACAAGCAGCTCATATTGCAAAAGCTTTTGGGAGCAAATTGACCGCTATTAGCTTAGTTGCGGTAGATCCTTTTAGCGGTGTAGATTTTTATTACATCTCACCTGTTGTAAAAGATTATTTTGTTGAAGCAAGAGCAAATGCAGAAAAAACACTCGCAACTGTAAAAGCTTTATGTGCCGAAGAAGGTATTGATGCCGAAACTCAAATCATCCAAGGTGAAATTTCTTCAGATGGTATTTTAAAGGCTGTAGAAGGCTTAGGTTCCGATTTGATTGTGATTGGTTCTCATGGTCGCAAAGGCTTCCAAAAACTTATTTTGGGTAGCTTTGCTCAAGATGTTTTAAACAGTACCAAAATTCAGGTATTGGTTGTAAAAGAATAAACTTTTTTAGATGCAAAAAACCCAATCCAACGATTGGGTTTTTTAATAAAATAAATTGCATAAATTTTACACTAATCAAAAATCCAGCTAGAATAGTTTCTTATTCTTCCAATTTCGTGAGTCACGCCAATGAAGTAAGTCTTTTTCTCATCAATTTTTCTTTTTTTGATGTGCAAAATAGACTATTTTTTTGTGATTTAACGTCTCTGCTTAAAACTACTTTTCCTATTTTGTACATCCTGTATTTATGAGGTTTTTTTATGACTCAGCAGGCATGTGTAATATCACAACTCTCTTTAGAATTTTCATCTAAAGTCATGTTTCAACAACTAAATTTTAGCCTTGAATCGCATCAAGTATCTGCTTTAATTGGCCGTAATGGTCAAGGCAAATCTTTGCTTATGCAAATTTTAAATCAGACGCTTAAATCAGATTCAATTCTGACGTCTGGGCAAATATCTTGGTATGTAAAGCATGCATATTTACCTCAGTTGCATCGTTTAGCAGCACAGACCATTGCCGAAGCATTAGATATCCTAGATATTTATCAAGCTTTTAAAAGAGTTGAACAAGGTGTTGCCAACTTTGATGATTATGATTTGTTAGAAGGTAAATGGGACCTCCCTGCCTTATGGAATAATTTATTGGAGTCTGCGGGTTTACCAACAGATTTAGACTTTCCAGTGAAAAACCTAAGCGAAGGTCAAAAAACAAAATTGGCATTAAGCTGTTTATTTCTAAAATCAGATCATTACTTGCTACTTGATGAACCTAGTAATCATCTAGATCAGGAATCTAGAAAATGGTTAATTGATCATTTGAGGAAACACCCAGCAGGTGCCCTTATCATTAGTCATGATCGTAATTTGCTGAATGAAGTAGACCATATTTATCATTTGAATGAACATGGTTTACATCACACTACGGGAAACTATGAAAAATTTTATGGCCAGTACCAAACTCATGTTGCAGCTCTAGAGCAATCTGTTCAACAAGGCCAACGCGACGTTAAACACATGAAGCAAAAGCAGCATGAAGTACTAATGAAAGCTCAAAAACGTGAACGTGCTGGAAATAAATTACGCGAATCAAATTCTCAAGCCAAAATTTTGCTCGATTTTAAAAAGGAACAAGCAGGCCAAAGTATTGCTGCTATACAGTCTCAGCACCAACGACAAATTTCGAACAGTCAAAATGATTTAACAGACAAAAAAATGCTTCTTGAAACCGTCAAGCCACAACAGTTTGTCTTCCCTACTTTTCATAAGAAATCTGGAGAAATTCTTCGCATTAAAAAACTTAAACTGAAATATGGAAAGCAAAAACCCATAGATTTAGCGGTACAGGCAGCCGAAAAAATTCACATAACGGGTCAAAATGGTATTGGTAAATCGACACTATTCAAAGCAATTCAAGCTCAAAACAAACAGCCATGTGACAGCATTCACTTATTTGTAGAGTGCTTTTATCTGGACCAAAACTTTAGCTTTCTATGTGATGAAATGACGGTGATTGAAAATCTAAGCCACATGAATAGTGAGCTTTCAGAACTAGAATGGCGAAATCTATTAGGCCAACTTCGAATTCGAGGTGATAAAGGTACACAACTTTTATCTCAGCTCAGTGGTGGTGAAAAACTCAAAGTAGCTTTATTGGCGCTTAGCCAGATACATCCTACCCCTGAACTCTTGTTATTAGATGAACCAGAAAATCATTTAGATATTGAATCTAGAGAACTATTAGCTACTGCTATTCGAAGCTATGAAGGTGCTGTATTGCTCATTTCACATGATCAAACTTTTGTTGAAAGTTGTGCTATTCATGAGTCTTTTTCTTTAGCCGATTAATCTTTATTGATATCTTTTTCAAATTTACTAGTTCTCTTTTGAGAGCTAGTAAATTCTAGCAACCATTATTTTTTTACTTTATTTAATATTTCAATATCTAGACTATATTTCACAGTTTTATTTTTACGAGCACTATTTCGCATTTGGTAAACCTGAACAATATAATCACCATCGACTGGTAAAGTAAGTTCTCCTTTAGATCCCACAGTTGAACCAATTAATAATGCCTTATCTTTACCTGGTTTTTTACCTGGGGCAAAAATATTAACATAGGCTAAATTACCAAGACTATTAATATTGAATTTTAATATTTGTCCATTCTTTGCGTAAACTCTATATCTCACATCATCATAACCCTGAAATTTCCCAGTTAATGTGGTATGAGTTGAACCTTGTAAAAAATTAACTTTTTGCTCAACATTTTTAGCTAAAACTGTGAATGATGCAGTTGAAATTAGCGTAGATAATAATAAAGTTTTAATAATTTTTTTCAATTTCTAATCCTCAAAAATATTTTTAAACTATTATATTAAAAATATTTTTTATAGAATTTTACTTTATGTATGAGTTTAACAAGTAATAGTTATTTTTTATAATTAGTAACAAATAAGGTATCTCAAAGTTTAAATATGATTAACTCCGAGATACCCTTTTTTAAAAATATTAGAATCGATACCCTACCCCTAAATAGGTAATCAGTGGGTCAATATCAACTTTTGTTGTGGCATGTATTAAGCGAGTCCCCGTATTTTGATTGACGACATCAATTTGGGCATTGTTGCTTAACTTTGCATAGGACACAGAAGCTACCGTATACCATGAATCGTTAAAGTCATAGGTAAAACCAGCAGTAAAAATAGGCGCTATCGCATCATCTGCATCGACATTAACGACCATTTTTCCACTCGATTCTTTCCGGTCTAAAGCCGCTCCAGCTTTGCCATCTAATACATTTTGGATCATATGGCCTGCAGACACTAAATCAGAACGAATTCCATCGTTGAGTTTAATATCATTAAAATGAGCATACATTAAACCCACTCCAACATAGGGTCTAAACTTATTTACCCCACTTTTACCAAACTGATATTGTGCTTCTATGGTTGGTGTCCATGCTCGAATAGTTGCAGCTTTAGATTTATTGCCTAAGTTGGTAATCGGAATGGCCTGTCCTAAAGTAATTCCATTTGGGAAAAGATATTTCACTAGGTCATTAGGAGACACTGCGACTCCACTTAATGGCGCTAGGATCTCTCCTTTTCCTTTAACATCAACTTTAGGTGGAATTCCGCCAATAAATTGTAAAGACACATTGTCATTCAGATAATAGTTAAAGGTTAACCCCAACGCATCTACATCATCAACCTCAAGCCCGGCATCATTTTGTTGCCAGTTTTCGATCCCTTGAATCGTCGCAACACCGGAAACTTCAGATTTAATATTACCGTTCTCATCAAGAATAATCTCCCTCATGTACTCATCTTTTAATGCTAGCTCTAGAAACTCCTTTTGATTAAAAACTTCTCCTCCTAAGTCTACTTCTGTGGCATTAGGATCAACCGAATTTAAAAAACTGGTTGTTGAAATAGTACCGACTTTAGCTGCGGTTCCATTTTTAACAGCGGTATTAATATTAAATGGATTAGCTTTACCCTGTGGCATTACATGTAGCCAACCAGCAGAGACAGAGAATCTTTTAAATTCCTGCGCATAACTCGTACTTGTGATTACAGATAATGAACTCATTATTGCTATTTTTATTACTCTTTTTTTCATTTTTATTCCATCCTAGAAATATATTGCTGATTTTGCAATATAGATATGGAATATAGCCAAGTTGCCTTTTTTATCAATCAGTATAATTTTTAAACAAAATTAATTTAGATAAATCCATCAATTTATCTCATTAATTACATGAAATAGTTATCTAATTTTTCTGACGAATGACATAATTAAAATTAAAAATAATTTAACGAATGGTAAAATAAATACATAAAATTAGTCTTATTTGACTAGCTGTTATGCTTGAGTTTTTTAAATTAGAATCTAGCTAGATATTTAATGTTCTTCATAGATATTTCAATAAAAACCAACGAAGGGAGCTTATCTAAAGAAGTTACATCGTTAGCCAATCAATAAATCTGGAAGAATTTTTAATGAATATTATTATTCGTGATGAGCAAGTTGAAGATATAGAAACCATAGAACACTTAACTAAAGCAGCTTTTCAAAATGCTGAGCACACGAGTCATACTGAACATTTTATTGTTAATAATTTAACAAACCACGGTCAACTCACCATTTCTCTCGTGGCAGTTGAAGATGGTTCTATTATTGGACATGTTGCTATTTCTCCAGTTCAAATCAGTTCAGGAGAAATGGGTTGGTATGGTTTAGGCCCTATTTCAGTTCATCCAGATAAACAAGGGCTGGGTATTGGTTCCCTTCTGATGAATAAATCACTAGAAAAATTAAAAAAATTAGGTGCAAAAGGATGTGTTTTATTAGGTGATCCTAACTTTTACAGCCGCTTTGGTTTTAAAAACTATCCTGAGTTAATTTTGCCTAATGTACCGAGTGAGTATTTCCAAGCATTAAGCTTCTCAGGTCATTTTGCTAAAGGCTATGTAAGCTATCATGAGGCATTTAATGCAACGCAATAATAAAAATTATTATCTTTCAAAAGAAAACTCCTAAAATAGGAGTTTTCTTTTTTTACTTTGAACAATATTAATATAAATTAATCTAGTTTTATTTAACACGTTCAATCTTAAAAACTTCAATATCGGTAGGCTTAACTCGATGTGTATCCACCTCTCCTACAACACGCACTTTATCCCCAGCTTTCAGTTGTAGAGGCTTCCACAAGTCATCATCAATATCAATTACAATCGAACCGGTAGCATCTTTAAACTCAAAATGATCACCAGCAATATGCTTTACGATCGTACCCGTCAAAGTTACTCCAGATTCATCAGCCAAAGTTTTTGCTTTAGACACTGTGACTACATTTTTTGTCGCTTCTTTTATTAATGTAGCATCGGGCTTAGCCAATACCGCATTACTACCCAATAAAGCCAACCCAGTGAAAGTTGCTAAGAATATTTTTTTCATTGCTATGACCTAATTTTAATGTTCTTAGTTATATAAACAAATTCTTTTAAAGTTATAGATTTAGCTTTTGTGTTTTTTTGTATCTTATAAGAGAGTTTCTTTAATCATGTCATGTAGGAACACCAAAGAATTTCTTTAGGTTCTCTTTTCCAAAAACAATTTTATAGCCTTTAGTTTTGTCATGAATTTATTTAAGAAAGCGTGTTTCTTAAGTAAATTAAACCCAACATTAAAATACCACTTAATTGTTAAGCAACAAGTTGGCCTAAATTCAATAAAATATTTATGGCTTCTGTCTCATCCTCTGTTTGCCCAACAATCATTCTGTCATATGAAATTCCACCAATCTCAATATAAATTTTTGGATGAGGAAGCTGAGGGATATAAACTTTGAGTGGTTGATAAAGAGCAAGAAGATAACCAAATGAATCATAAGGATAATGATCATCTTTTAATGTCTTCTTTATCACCATATAAGTGTTCAAAATATCTAGAATAAAACCATATTCATTTTCAGAATGAAATTTAGCGTCCATACCTACCTCCTTGATTAATTAATATTTTTATAATCAAATTTAAGGTTAAATTTCTGATCTGATGGTGTAACCAATTCACTTTAAATATAGAGTTATATTTAAAGTGATTCCTGTTGAATTAAATATATTTAAAACCAAGTATATTAGTCAACATATTTTGAACAGTGCCATTAAAAATAAATATTTCGAGTTACAAATCACACTTTAAGCTTAAAATAAAAAGATATAAAAAAACCCATCTTACGATGGGTTTCGAAATTCATCTGGATTATGAATCTTTGTCCATTGAATGAGGAGTAGTCGTTTTATCTTGCTGCTTTGTGTCATTTTCACCTTGGCAGGCACTCAGACTTAAAGAAATAATGGCAGCTAAACCCAAAGTAGCCATAATTTTTGTCATATTTCACCTCATGAATTATTCAGATAGTGAGTTAATAAATACTTTTTATTAGTTTTACGATCAGCATAGGTTTCTAGGCTTTTTTGTAGATTTAACGCAAAAATGTAAAGCTCTTTAGTTTCATCTAAATATCAACTTAAGATTTGAACATTAAACATTAACTGAGTGTCTGAGCGTTTTAATGAGTAATTCATATAGGTGGTCTACAGCTTTTGACTCTAAAGAAGATCTACTCCGATAAACAGCAGCCTCCATTGGTTCTAATGGCCCAAGTCCATGATCTGCCCCTAATATGGTTAAATGCTCAGGTGCACTGCATTGTGTGAACACAGCGATTGCTAAACCGCTTTCAACTGCTGCAATTTGACCAGCCAAACTTGAACTGTTGTATACCACACGGTAACGGCGACCTTGTAATGCCAAAGAATGAATAGCACTCTTTTTAGCTTGGCTGGTACTTTCGTAAACTGCAATTGGAAGCGGATCTTCTCGCCAGAGTTCAAATTGTGGAGAGCCAACCCATACCATCGGTTCATGAAATAACAATGTTCCTTGACGAGCGTTATCTCTTGAAATTAATGCCAAGTCTATATCCCCACTTTCTACTCGCGGAATTAACGAAGTCGACTGCTCACAGATCAATTCAATTTCAACACCTCCGTAACGTGGCGCAAAACGTTTGAGTACTGGCGTTAAATATTTAGCGGCATAGTCATCAGGTACTCCAAGGCGTATACGGCCCTTTAATTCATCTCCGTGAAATGCCATTTGAGCTTCTGCATGTAAGTCGAGAATTCGGCGTGCATAACCTAAGAGTAGCTGTCCTTGCGACGTTAATTCAATTTGTCGATGTGTTCGTATTAAAAGTTGGCAATGTAGCGCTTCTTCTAGTTTTTTCAGTTGCATGCTAACCGCAGACTGTGAGCGATATAACTCAGGTGCCGCATTCGACAATGAGCCTGTATCAACGACTGTGACAAAACACTTTAACCAATCAATCTGTAAGTTTTTTATATTCATTACGATTTATCTATTCGATTTTCAAATAGTATATAAAAGAATTATGCGCTTTTCTTTATCTATTCTCTCTCCCATACTGAAATTAGAAGAAGTTAAAACAATTCATTTTTCTAAAAGAAGATATCCGTGAATTGATTAATGTCTGAATAACACGTTAATAGCGACGCTGACTAACAATTTCATCACTTCGTATTTCTTAGGTATTACGCACTAGGAGGAGGTTTTATGCGCCTAAATAAACAGATGCTTGCATCACAAAGTGCAACATCTATTTTCGTTTTACTTTGGGGAAGTGCTGCAATTTTTACTCGTTGGGGACTCGATAATGCCTCACCCATAGCCTTATTAATTCTCCGCTTTTCTACTGCTTTAATTGCTCTGTCGCTACTGGCTATTTTTAGAAAACGGCTCTTACCCAAGTATGGAACCCGTAAGCAAGTTTTACTAACGGGCCTACTCATAATTGCAGGTTATTCAATCTGCTATTTTAAAGCTATGGCTCATGGGGTCACGCCTGGTTTGATGGCCACAATCATGGGAATACAACCCATTTTAACGCTTTGCCTTCTAGAAAAGAATTTACAAAAAGAAAGACTTTTCGGTTTACTCATTGCTTTAGCTGGACTCATTCTTTTAGTCTGGAAAAGCCTAACAATGTCGTTTATTGCGCCAATCGGCATATTCTTTGCCTTGGCTGCCCTCATCTGTATAACCTTTGGGGCTATCATGCAAAAGAACATTCAACAGGCTCCGACAGATGTCTTACCCCTACAGTATGTAGTTAGCCTTATAGTTTGCCTATTTATAGTTCCCTTTGAACATTTTGAAATAACGTGGAATTCACAACTGATTATTTCTGTCTTATTTCTTGGAATTTTAATTTCTGTAGTTGCACAACTTTTACTTTACCGACTTTTAAGTCAAGGCAATATTGTCAACGTGACAAGCTTGTTCTATTTAGTTCCCATTGTTACTGCGCTCTTAGATTTTCTAATTTTAAAAAATACGTTACCTCTGGCAGGTTTAATTGGGATGATTGCAATTTTACTAGGCTTATTGCTTGTATTTAAAAAGAGATAACTCATAGAAATAATATAGAACCCTCAACTGAGGGTCTTATTTTGAGTAAAAGTTTAATCTAAATTTTTCCAGTCTGTACCAATTTGAGCTAATGCTGGAAGTTCATCGCTATTAAAAACATTAGAATTACGGTCAATAGCAAATCGATAGATGGGCATAGAATCAGCTTCAGTTTTCTTAAAGAAACTGAAGTTTTCATTAAGATGATAATTGCCCCCTTCTGTAGATTTTGTTGCTGTTCCTGAAGGTATATGAGTATAACTTTCACACTCTACTTCAACATTATTTCCAGTAAGATCTTGGTAGGAAAATTTCATGTTTTAATCCTTTCTAAATTTTTATGATTGAGAAAAACTTAACATGCTATCTGGCTAGATTATTGAAACTTTTTTAACTAATTGTTTAAGTGTGTATATTTGGTTAAAACTAAAAAAGTTATTCAAGATAAAAATCCTATTTAAAATGCTTCGGTTCTCACTCACAAATCCAAAAATTTTAGCGCCCGCTCATCAAGTTCTTTAAGTTCCTCGAGTGTATATAAGCGCCCCTCTGGATCAAAAAATTTATCAAAATCGAATTGCCCTTCTTTATATAATTGATATCGTTTAGGCCCTAACCATTCTTTTTGAAAGAAATCATCTGTCAGTTTAAAAAACGCTTTAAAAGAAGTATTTGCATCTAGCTGACCAGTTAATTGTTCGCGCTCATCTTTAGGAATATCTTTAAATTTTCTTTCATCCATAATGAAAGCTCGACTACCAACGAGCTGACCATCCTCAAGAGTTGGAACTAAAATGCTGCGACAATGGGGATGCAAAGGCGGAACTTTTTTTGCCGGATCGTTAAGCTGCCATACCGTTCCATCAAGTGAAGCGCATGTTTTCGATGTTCTCCCATCAAGAACACTTACAAATCTGACATATTCAAACTTTAATTGTTTATAACTATTTAAATATGCCTGATTCGATATGTGGCTTCGAATTGTACGTACAGCTCGTTCAATATCTGTTTTAGTACTATTGAGTAGCCCATCTTCATATTTAAGACGTTTAGTTCCATGAATACGCTGAATAATTTGTTGGGTTGTAGCACCAATATTAAGCCCATCTCGAATCGCATATTCAACTCTTTGACGAGCTACCTCAGCAATTTTAGAGAGTAGTTCATCTACTAATGCTCCACCCGCTAAAGGAATGCGTTTAGCAGCTTTATAGAGTTGCTCGCCTTTTAGCTCTTTATGTGGGCCGCCAAAAATTTTTGATATATATCTAGCTTCATAGAAAGCTAATGCCACAGCAGATATTGTAAAAGTGTCAGTGAGAGCTTCATTAATCAAATTAAACCAGTGAGAAATTAGCGCGCGTATCTCTCTTAAATTTGCTGTTGAATAAATTTCACCAGCCAATGCTGCTTTTTCCTTTTCATTTAGCTCATCTAATAAGTTAGCCAACTTATCAAGCATGGTAACCGTTTCAGAATTAAATAAATTAAGAAGTTCGTTCACCGATCTTGATGATGCTCGATATAGATAGGCCTGATGCTGAGTCAAAATATCAAAAAGTGTTTTTTGATGAAGATTAGCCATAAAAATTTACCTCTACAGAAGTGCTTTTTTATTGTTTTGCTATATTTTCAGTATCTCTAGAACAAGTTATGACTAACAAGCACACCTACGTAAAGTTATTTAGCTAAATGCTCATCCTTGTAATGCATTTTTTATAAACGTACCTTAAACCTCATCTAAAGAGGATCTTTCCTGCTGAGTAAAACAGCATTACTCGGAATACTTTTAAGTATTTTCTTTTGTTGTCTCAGCCATTCTTTATAAAATTTTTTATCAGATTGTTCCGAAAAGTTGTCTTTAGGCTTGTTATAGGAAGGATCACGCATATTTTCAGATCGTATACATGGCCAATTGTTTAAGTGGGGTGTCAAAACAGCATTACTGACCAATGAAAGCTCTTCTAATCTAATCAAATTCATCTCTACTTCCTTACTTCCCTCTAGCTTCCTCACTCTTCAATTAATTCATACAAAGCTTTATTTTGAATAATCTATAGACGGCTAGTGTTTATTCCCTAAACCGATCCACTTAGGGCTACACACAAATAACATGCCTTCAAAAATGCAAAGTGCAAATTTTGTGTATTGATTTATCAAACATGTAAGTTGCTATAGGAATGAATAAATTGAGTTTAAATAGAGTGATGAAGATATTTAGAATGTTTTCTTCTTTGTTGCTTTAATTTCAGATATACTGAACTTAGTATGAGATGAGCCTTATATAGTTCATTGCTAGATCAATGAACGACTAAGCCCTTCGCTTTCGAGCAAGGGCTTTTTTAATCCCTAAAATTTGAGAAAACTTATACTTATATGAACTGTCTGGTCGGCCATTGGTTTGCCTTTATAGATCAGGTCTGTTAGATTGGTCTTGTTCATCAACTCCTATTGTCGATGAATACTGAAGCCTGATTCGTAGCATCAGGCTTTTTTATGCCTAAAATTTATATAAATGATCCTACCAAAATGATGGCATGTGATCTCTGTGCGATCCAAAACAAAGTAAATCAAACTATAAAATAAACCAGCCTTATCTTACTTTAAGCCAAGTGCCCACTTCTTTGAGTACATCAACTAAACCGTTTAATTTCTTGCCATCTTCGGTTAGTGAGTACTCAACTTTAACAGGAACTTCCGCAAAAACTTCTCTGTTAATAAACCCTTCTTCTTCAAGAAAACGCAATTCTAAAGTTAACATTCTTTGTGAAATATTAGGTATTGCACGTCTGAGTTCATTAAAGCGCATGGGTCTTTCGATGAGAAATGAAATAATTAACATTCTCCAGCGGCCACCCAATACTGTCATTGCCTCTTCTACAGAACAACCAGAAATATTATCTTTCATTATTTAATTAGGTATAAAAAATATACCTATATAACAAAATAGTGCCTAATTTACAATCTATACCTAGTGGTAAATAATAGTTTTTTATCACGAAAAGACTGGCCTATATTATGGAATATAAAGAAGTTGCTAAAAAAACGATTAATCATTTGTACTCAGCACATGCATCTATTCGTACCTCAGGCATCGACCCTCAAATCATTGCTTTAGCTGAATTATATGTGTCACAAATCAATGGCTGTGCTTACTGCTGCGCTTTTCATGCTCAGGAATTAAGAAATATGGGACTAAGCCAAGAAGTCATTGATAAAATTCCGGGCTATAAACATTCGAATGCCTTTTCAAAGAAACAACATCTTGCTCTTGAACTTGCGGAGGCAGTCACTTTTCTATCTGACAAAATTGAAACTGTAAAAGCTCATTTAGCTGAATATTTTAGTGAAAGAGAGATTGTAGAGTTGACGACCAGCATTTCACTTATGGGAGCATTAAACCGGCTCAGAATTACTTTAGGTGATAAAAGTTAATCTATTCAGTTGCTATATGAAAAAGCCCTGATTATTCGGGGCTTTTAAGGAATTTTTGACAAAGTTTAATAAAAATTGAAAGCACTATTTTGACGATAAAAATAATTTCTTTTCGATTGCTCGGCGATTCACCAGCCCTTGCAAACGCTTACCACCAGCATTGACCCAGACATCAAACTGGTTAGCAGCTTCTTTATAATCACCTAAATTTAAATTTTTGAGTAAGGTCGAGTTTTTAAAAGCCCCGACTCCAATGTTATAAGCTAAAGAGACTAATGCATCGAATTGATTCTGTTTTAAAGGCACTTTTACGGCACTATTTACTGCGCGCTCAAATATCTTTAAATCATGTTGCATATAAGCTTTAGCCTGTTCAAGTGTGCATCGGTCTCCTTCACTTACACGCTGGCCATTAGGATATCGCGTCGTGCCATATCCAATAGTCCATACCCCAGTACCATCGTCATAAGCACTAAGTTTTAATCCTTCAAAATTACAAATTAGGTTTACACCGTCTAAGCTAAGAGACATCTCATCAACAGCGACACCTATCAATTCATCGCCATGATCTGTTGCTGTAGCAATCTGATCCGCTGCTGCATCTTGCTGAGACTTAGCAGTAAAAAATTTGCGGAGATAATCCAATATTTTTTGCATTTAATGCCCTGTTATTTACTTTTTCTCTGTAACCCAAAGCGTAATATACCCTTGAACTACTGGTTGCCCATCCGCTCTATAAGCATTAACTTTTACTTGCATATCTCCAACTTTCCACTCGTCATCAATTGTTGCCACTAATTTAATATCAGAATCTGCCTTAGCTACATAATTTACGCTCATACCTTTAGGTAACCATCTTAAATGTTGAGGTACTGATGCTTCAGCTAATACACCCATGACAAATTCCAGCCCATTACATATGGCAATAACGTGTACAGTCCCGATATGATTTTCGATTGATTTATTTTTTTTGATTGAGGCTTCGCACAAGTTCAAATCTAATTTTTGAATCATTGGATTTACAGTCTGAAAATATGGAGCAACTCGGCTAACAACTTTTGATAATAGCGTTAATCCGCCTGGTACATTTTTTAAAGTCTTAAACGCGAGCAGAACATCATTGACTGGTGGAACAGCTTTATTTTTGATTTTGTTGGAAAATGTAGAAATATAATTACTCATAGTTTTACTTCAATTCGAGAATTAATCATTCAATAAATATATATGTACCTACTTCTACACTCATTGCTTAGTTCTCAATTTTTTGAGTCATTAATGATAATGATTAAATAACCTCGAACGTACCGTACTGCTCAACTAGAAATCCAAAATATTAAAAATGCCCAATATTGAATTGGGCTTTAAATTATTCTTCAATTTCGATGGGATCGCCATCTTCAGGGCGAATGTGTCGCTCACCATCATCGGCCGGATCTACACTCGAGCCATCTTTGGTAATGCTGTTATACAACTCATCCTCTTTTTTATCATCGATAAATTCTTCATCGGCAAAATCGAGAGGCTCTTCATCATCGTCAAAATTTAAGGGTTTTTCTTCATCTATCATGAGATTCATCCTCTACTTAACTTGTGTCATTCCATGCTTAAATAATTAACGGCTACATTCAACACCAAACCATCATCATTTGTGTAACTGACACTTTCGGATACGTTTTAGTTTTTGTTATTTTCAAGATGGTTCAAAATACTACTAATTTTTAAAAGTAAGTAACCAAACAGTAGCCCATTAAATATAATGAAAAGACCGACTGTAACCATTTCTTTAGACCAGACTTGAATAATGTCTAAATTATCGTTTCTTGTTTCAACTTGCCCATATGACAAAATAAAGGCTATTCCCAAAACAATTCCAAATAAAATTACGCCCCACGCGACAACTGAGGTTGCCTTACTTTCACTAGGGGGTTTGCTTACTTGACTCATACTTTTTCTTATCACATTTTAGGGCTCATATCATTTTTTTATATTAATTTAATGCCTATTTAAAGTTTTGTTTATGTTATGTTTTGATAGCAATGTAAGTAATCTTTATATTTTGTTTACCTCTCCATCAACTATCTTATTTTCAATTTAAAATGATATGTTTCTTTTACTTTTTTCAAAGAAATCTATATATCCATTAAACTAACTACTCCGCTGTTTCATAAGGTAAGAGAGCAAATTTATATACATTAAAAGTTTTAAATTTGCCCCCACGCTGAAGAAGAACTTACTTATTTAGCCTGAAATTTCATATTGAATTTTCTGGCTTGCTTTCTTACTTCAGGATTTGAAGGCAAAGCAAATGGGCTTGCACGCCAGATCGCTTTTTCAATACTTGTTTTAAATTTTTGTTCTTCTTTATCTAAAAAGATGATTTGTTCAATTTCTCCACTGTCAGTTAAAAATACTTTAACGCTTGCACTCATACCAGCTGAAGATGCTGGAATATCCCATATTTTATAAATTTTCTTTTGATATTGCTTTTTATATTTTTCAGCTTCTGAAGTAATTTTATTATCGGTCACTTGAACAGGAGCAACCTGTTTGTGGCCAGTCGCACACCCAACTAATAAAAATAAAGAAGCAATAATAGTGAAGTTTTTCATTTAAAATACCTTTTTTCAATAATTAAAATTTAACAGTTTAAATTTTAAAAAACCACCCGAAGGCGGTATTAATCACTGATTATCCCTAGCCAACAAAGGTAGTCGGCCATCCTGATCTACCTTTGTTTAAATCCATGTTTTATTTTTCTTTAAAAAGGGACTTCATAACGAAAATTTAGATTCGAATTTTCCGGCACATTATAGACATCTCGATCGGTAAAAATCTCGTGTTCAGGTGTTTTAAAGCTATTAAATGCTTTATTGACTGGAACAGTTGGAGCGTTATTTAAATAATTTTCTTGAGAATTATATGGAGATGAAGCACAGCCAATCAGCCCAAAACCCAATAAAGATATAAGTAGAAATGTCTTCATAAATTTTGACTACCGTTATAAAAGCCACACAACTTAACAAATTGAACAGCTATTGTCACACCGCAACTATTTAGCAATACTTAACAATTATTTTAAAGAAATATTTTAAGCTGAGACGTTGTTGTAGAAATTGGAGCAACTCTATAACATGATTTAATGATCAAGTTATCTGCTCTACTCTTTTAAATAAACTCTTCTATTAAAATTTGGCTAATCGCACTTGTTGTTATATTTTCTTCCGAAGCTTTATAGAGCATAAACTCAACATTTGGAAGTAAAGGTAAATTATCTTTGGAGTTAATAATTTGAATATTACTGTTTAACGAAGATCTATTTAAACATGATATTCCTAGACCAGCTTCGATTGCAGCAGCGATACCTTTTACCCCTGTAGCAGTATGTGCAACATAAAAAGGAATTTTCTCTTTCTGCAAAATTTCTTCGATAAAATTTTTCAAAATACAGCCCGAAGACATTGTCACAATAGGCATAGGATTATCTTCAAGTTCACATTCATGAGACTTAATCCAAAACAGAGGTTCTTCGGATAATTTAATGGCCTGAATATCTTTTTCTATTGTTTCACCGATATTCATATAGATAGCCAAATCATAAATATTTGAAAAGAAATTATCTTTAATATCAGAACTTTTCATGATTGAAATATGCAACTTTAAGTTTGGAAATTTCTTCTGGATTCTTTTTAAAACAATCGTTAAGTCATTGGGTCTAAAATAATCTGTAATTGCTATCCTAAATTCTCCAGAAATATCAACTCCCCTTATTTTGTCTAAAGCCATAGAACAAGACAGTAAGATCTTCTCAGCTTCTGCCAATAAGATTTCACCCTCAGTTGTTAGTGATGAACCTTTTCGGTCTCTAATCATTAATTTCTTGCCAACAAACTCTTCTAATTTCGAGATCTGCTCGCTAATGGTTGAATTAGACAGATTTAATTTTGAAGAAGCTAACGAAATTGTCCCAGACTGAGCTACGACAACAAAAGTTGAAAGTAAGGTGGTATCGAAATATCTCATCTTCGGAAAATCCGTAATATGCCTTCATATAATTTCGATTTTAACAAATAAACTTAAATACTAATATCGAAGAAAGAAAAAACTCTTGAGCCCATTAAAAAAGGAAAATCTTATGAATCTCGACTTTCAAAATGAGGTTGCTATTGTCACTGGTGGCGGCACAGGTATAGGTCAAGCTATTAGTAAACTGCTTGCAGAAAAAGGTGCTTCCGTAGCGATTGTTTACTCTAAAAGTGAGAAAGAAGTTTTAGATACTATAGATGAAATTACAGAAAAGAACGGAATAGCCTTTGCGATAAAAGCCAATATTTCAATAGATAGCGAAGTCAAAACAATGATTAAAACTGTAGTAAAAAAGTTTAGCAAAATTAACTATCTGATTAACAATGCTGGCATTACAAAACAGCTTAAATTTGATGACTTAGATGATGTAACAGATGATATTTGGGACCAACTTATCGCTGTTAATTTGAAAGGTACCTTTCAATGCAGTCGAGCCGCGGCCCCATTTCTTCGGCAGAACACAAACAGTGCCATTCTTAATATTGGAAGTATTGCTGGTGAAACAGGCTACGGTTCTTCATTACCTTATGCTGTCTCTAAGTCTGCTGTCCATGGTTTAACAAAATCTTTAGCACACGCATTAGCCCCTTCTATACGGGTTAATTGTATTGCACCCGGGCCTGTTGCTACTCGATGGTGGGCTGGCTATGAAGATAAAATGAATTCGCTATTTGGGGAACTTCCCTTAAAACGGATTTCTACTCCAGAAGATATTGCTCAAACTGCTCTCATGTTATTAAAAGCAGAATCAGTGACAGGACAAATCTTAAAATTAGATAATGGACAAACACTCTGAAATTAAAAATTTTAGATCTCATCTTATAGAGAATTCTTTGTGTGGAGCCCTAGATAGAACTTCACACAAATTCTCAACCTCGTCTTATTGTTAATCAGATGCATATGTATTCTCTAGTAAGATTAAAAGCTCCTATAGATCTGGACCATATAACTTTTAGAAACTGGATGTATTAGATAAAGTCTACAGCTCTTAATCTATCCTCGATTTATCACGAATGATCTATATTAACGCTTAGATTTTGAGGACTAACATGCGCCTACATTTTATTGTTCATGAAGATTTTGAAGCACCCGGTGCATATGAAATATGGGCTCAAAATAATGACTTCAAAACTACATATTCAAGAGTATATTTAAATGAAGCTTTGCCATCTTCTGCTGAAGATATAGATTTCCTTATTGTGATGGGTGGTCCACAAGATCCAGATACGACACTAGAGATGTGCCCTCACTTTAATTCATTAGCTGAACAATCAATCATTAGAAAAGCCATTGAAGCAAATAAAGTAGTTATCGGGGTATGTTTAGGATCTCAATTGATAGGTCAAGCTTTAGGGGCCAAATTTGAGCATAGCCCTGAAAGAGAAATTGGCAAATTTCCAATTATGCTTACAGAATATGGCATAACAAACTCTAAGTTTTCACACTTAGGAAAAATGACCGAAGTTGGGCATTGGCATAATGATATGCCGGGTTTAACTCCCAACGCAAAAATCATCGCTTTTAGTGCAGGTTGTCCAAGACAAATTATTGAATATTCAAAATTAGTGTATGGACTGCAATGTCACATGGAGTTAACTCCAGAAGTTGTTGAATTGCTAATTCAACACTCAGAAGCCGAGTTAAATCAGGCTCACCATTATAAATTCGTAAATAGTCGTGAAGAATTACGAGATCACGATTACCAAGAGATGAATCAAAACCTCTTTATTTTTCTGGATAAACTGAAAGAAGAATACTCAAAACAACATTAAAAAAATGAGTGTAAAAGCCTTCTCAACTTGGCTTTTACACTCGCCTATACATCTTATTATTTACTAGATGATCAAATCCACTCAAAATTTAATCTCCAAAAAATCAACTTTAATGTTATAATACAGTGATTTACTCAATTTCAATTGGACTTCAAAAGAAATGAATAGATTGTTATTAATTTTTTTATCTTTAAATATTAGTCTTTTTTCTCCCGTAGCTTTTTCTGAAACAAACACATTTCAAATGAAACAAGAATATACCCCTCCTAACTTTAATCAGCATAAGAGCATGCTTGCAGTAAACGCAAATTCTCAAGAACATAAATTTAATGAGCACCCAAAAGAGTTTTCTAATTCTGGCACTAATCATCAAAATGTAGATTTTTTTGAAATTGCAAAACAATATCAGGAAAAGGAAACTAAGCCGTCTTACTCTGCTGAAGAAACAGTCAATATGAGTGATCATGAGCGTAGTCTTTACTACATTAGAAATCATGATAATGTTGGCATTCAAAGAGAAATTAATGGTCAGCAGTTTAAGTCACTAAAACAACAGCGCGATAAAGGTATGATTTCAAATGATGTATATAAAGAAAAAGTCTACAAAATCTTAAGTCAGCCTTCTATTAGATAAGTTAAAAGCCCTCGCAAGAGGGCTTTTCTTTAAGCATTAAAGTCTTCGCCAATCTAAGCAAGCATCGACATAAAATATTCTAATAACTTATCTCTTTCATCGATCTTATTCGCACTTAAAAGCTGAACCATTGCCCCATCAATCACAAACAAAAACATGTAAGCTTCTTCAAGTGTAGCTCTAACTTTTACGGTTAAAATCAGCTTATAAATTTCTTTAATGAACCAATTTCGATAGTCACTGACGATCTTGTAGGCTGTGGGATAAAGCTTTTCAATTTCAAAAATGGCTTTAAACTGCAAATGATAAAACCCTTCTAAGTCAGCGTGTAAAAAGAAAATTTTCTTTAATTTATCGAAAACCATAAGTTCACGGTACGAATGGATAATCGAAAACACCTCGTCTTTTAACGCATCTTTTTGAAAAGTCAGACACATCTCAATAAGTTTTTCTTTAGATGAAAAGCAGTTATAAAAAGTGGCTTTGGGTATTTTAGCATCGCTAACAATTCGGTCTACACCGACATTATTAAAGCCATATTGATTAAATAAATTCCTTGCCGCGTGTAGCACTCGTAGTGCTTTAAATGATGCTTCTAAAGTTGGCATAGACATACCGTTTAAAATAATTTTTTGTTGTATATAAATGAGATAAAAATGCCGTCACTCTTAAATTGAGTGCTAAAAACAGGCACATCAAGGCAGCACAAATCTTGCCTTACATATCTCAGGCTTTATTGTTGATATGATTTTTTAGTCGTAATGATCTAAAGGTTAAAACCTATAGTCGATTAAACCGCTTTAAATACCAGTAAGGTATAGACATAAAGACTCTGGCAAGGACTGCCAATGAGAGAGATGAAATAGTACGCATAGCGAACTCCTAGATAAAATAGAAGTTCTGCCAAATCACTGCTAAATGATTATGGTGGCAGAACGAAGAAGGGTTAGCAGACCAGTCATCTAGGAACCGGCACGCCCGAGGGCGTCCCTCCTCCGTCCTACCGCTACGAAGGGAGACGAACGAGTTCGACACCAAAAAATTACTTTTTTGATGTCCTAGATGAAAACGGTCTGCTAAAACCGACTGGCAATGTGGCCAACAGGCAAAGAATAATCGGAGAGGTTTTGGGTGTCAATGTTCAAAAAGAAAGAATAAAAACATTTGATATAAAAAAGCTCTTTAAATAACAAGAGCTTTTTGAGTTATATTGCCTCTAAATCTAAATTTGCTGATTAGCGATAGCGTTTGTTTCCATCCGAAGTAGTACAATATTTGTCTTCACGCGGCCCCACACAATTTTTGTTTCCACTACAAGGGCATTCCGAAGAACCACTACCAAAACCTCTATAGCTACTTGGTGCATGTGATGGTTTACTCTTTGAAAAGTAACTATGACCACTAAAAGATTTTCCTCCCCCACGGCCTCCTCGTGCCTCAGCCTGAGTTAAAAAGATAATTTGTAATAAAACTAATATCGTTAAAAAAATAATTTTCATTTTATCCCCGTAAAAATAGTAAACGGCGATTATAATTCAAACTACTATTTAATAATTCAATTTATTTAACAATATTATTATTTATATAATGATTATAATTCGAACCAACAAACTATTAAAATTTTTATTAGCTTATTAAATGTACAGGGTAAAAATTGTAATATAATGCTAACACTAATAAAAACTATAAATTTTAAAAAATTATAATTAGTAACTATATATATTAAAAATTAATATTTATTGAGTATATCTAACGAATACAAGAACAATCTTTTAAAAATACAGCGTCAATATTTTGATAAATTATGCATATACAGATCTGTCTGTATAAACATATAGCCCACTTAAATATATCATACTTTAGTCTAATGTTTTTGTGTCTAAATAAAAATAAGATGTCGGCTGGGTAACGAGTGAATAAATAATTAACCCAAAATACCTTTAATAAATCAGGAACATAACAATGACTTCGCCTTTAATGAATAATTACCTAAACTTTGCTTCTGGAATTGCCCATCAGCAATACTTGCCAGCTGAAGAAGGTATCCTTAGGGCTTATAACGATGGATGCACCCACTGGTACGTGGATGGAAGTTTACATGGGGAAATGGTTCCAGACTGGTCTGCTGAACGAATCGAAAATCTAAACAGCTTAATCAAAAAATATAATGTTCAACCTATTTTCCATGGTAACTTCAAAGCACCATTAGGTAGCGATGTTGATTATTTACGAGAAGCAGCCGTTGTATATGTTAAAAAAGAAATTGATATTGCCGCAAAAATTGGGGCACCTTTAGTTATTCACGGCGGTGGTATTGTAGAACCAAAGAAAATTGTATTGGCTAAACAAAAAGCTCTCGATAACTATATTTTGTCTGTTAAAGAATTAGCTGAATATGCTGCTGAAAAATCAGTTGATATTTATTTAGAAAATTTATCAAATTATAAAAACTATCGCCCTTTCCATTATGTGTTTACCCACATGGAAGAATACGATTATGTTTTTAATAAAATTGACCACAAAAATGTCTATTTCTTCTTAGATGCAGGACATGCAAATGTGGGTGAAGGTGACCCAGTTGCTGTGGTAGATAAATACCATGACAAAATTAAAGGTATTTCTTTTAGTAATAACAATGGTGAACAAGATCAACACTTTAGTATTGGTCGCGGCACTGTAAATTATTCTGACTTTATCGAAACAATTAACCGCCACAATTGGAAAGGTCTTGTTGCCTTTGAGGTGAGAGACAAAACTACTTTAGATTCAGTTAAAGAATTGGCAAGCGCATAAAACTAAAAGCCTTCTGAGAAACATCAGAAGGCTTTTTTAATTTAAATAATTCATTTTTAAAAGGATATATTAAGTGAGTGGTTTACTAGTTTTCATAACAATTGCCTTTCTTACGCTATCTAGTCCAGGCCCTGGCGTTTTATTTACAGTGACAAACTCAATCAATTACGGTGTCCGTACAGCCCTATTTGGAATTATTGGGTTAATTATTGGCATGTTTGTCATTGCGGTCATTTCAGCGAGTGGAGTGGGTTTAATCATTACCAGTAATCCCACTATTTTTACTGTATTAAAATTTGTTGGTGCATTTTATTTAATGTATCTAGGTTATAAAAACTTTGTAAAAACATCACCTTCTCAAGATTTATTAGACACTGAAACAAGTGAAAAAGCGGTAAGTAAATCTAAATTATTCTATCAAGGATTATTCGCGTCACTTCTCAACCCAAAAACAATTGTTTTCTTTATTGCCTTATTTCCACAATTTATTGATATAAAAGAAAAAATAATAAACCAATTTTTAATACTTTCTTTAACTTTTTGCCTAATTGGTTTCTTAATTCATTTGGTATACGCTAATTTTTCTTCAATTTTTAAAGAAAAAATGCTGTCGGGAAATAACTTTGCCAGATTAAATAAAATCAGTGGCTGTATCTTTTTTATTCTCGCTGTTTTGCTGATTACTCAATAAATGAAAAAACAGTTATAAACGCTTTTAAGCTAAAAGCGTTTATCTCTTAAAATATTTCAACACTCATCCAACTACTTCTACAAATTTAAGCTTGAAGAGATTGCTGATTTAACCTGGATTGAATCAGCAATTTATATACCCTGCTTTATGAAAACTATTGTTTTAACTTAATTTTATTTAATGTCATACATAAAGCTTTTTTATCGGCCTCTTTAAGTTGAGGATGCTGTACAGACCACATGTAGCTACAGCTATAAGGTGCTTTGTTATTATTTTTCTTGAGTTCATAGGCAATATTTTTTAAAAGCTCAGTATTTAGTGTACTAATTTTTAAACGTACTTCGGCTAAATCTTGCGGTTTCCAATTGGTTTCTGGACTCGACAACCAGTCTGCGCGATATCGGTACTGAATTGCTTTAGCAACATTCATTTGAGTCACAATAAATGGCTTAACTGTGTCACTATTGAGGCCAAAAGAATCGGCTTCAGAAAGTGATTGATCAAGAACTTTCTTTTCTTGAGTTAAATCTTCAATCGGTAAATGCTGTTCTGCTTTATAACCTGCGACATCTTTCATATAAGATAAACGCTCGTTAATTAAACGAGCAGTTTGATCATATTGATATGCTTGCGCTAATGAAGAAACACACATGAAAGCTGCCAACGTACAAACCACTTTAACAGCTGGCTGAGCACTCTTAATTTTTGTCATGTAAATACCTATAGAAATTATTGTTCTGTCGTCATTCCAGATCAGTACTGTATTTTAACAACATGCGAAAGTAAAATTTCAAGATAGGCTGAGTTCTTGGCTCCATGTCGAATTAGGCTGCTGATAGATGTGTTGGCACACTTGCTTAACAGATGAAATAAAATGCGGGTTCTGTCCATCCCATTTTTCAACCATGCAATAGCTAATATGAATGCCTTTAGGATGAAACTCTCTTGCTAATGACTGCGCTAAAGCACGAATACCCGCAAACATGCTTTGGCTTAAAACATCGTAATGGGTCGAGTTGTTAAATGGTGCGCCAAGAAAAATAACAGTGCCCCGCTGCTGCTTTAACATCGGCTTAATCACAGCTTGCGCTACACTTACTGCACTTAAACCTGTGGTCTGCCAATTGTGCTCAATCTCTTCTAAAGATAAAGCCTCAATATTTGGCGAAGATGAAAAATTCGGCTGAAACACACAAAGTTCAATTGTATGTCTTTGAGTGGAAATATAACGCACCAAGCTTTTTAAATGATCTGCATTTACTAAATTCAAATGAACTACTGTCACGCCATCATTGATTGACTGAACTTGGATTTTTTGCACAGCTGAATCATGTACAACTTGATAAAGGTGTAATGGAAATTGTGCGTTTTTATCTAGAATTACAAAATCCCGCTCGATTAAGTGTAAATCATGACCAGCAACGACAACACTGCCCTGCTTTTTTTGAAATCTCTGACATATTTTTTTTAGCATTTTAGTCTCTCTCAAAATTTTTCTTGGTAAGGGCGTAAATCGAGTTCATGTGTCCAAAGCTTCGGCGTTTGTTGGTAAAGCATCCAATAGTTTTCTGCAATTGCATCAATATTGAGGCCACCCGTGCCACGTGTAAGGCGGGCTAACCGCCCCAGACCAAATAATGCTTTATTTACTCTATCGCCATCGACCATTCCATCAATAATCACATGAGCAATATGTATGCTTTGTGCTTTATAAATTTGAGCTAGATTGAGTGCATAAGCCCGCAAAGCAGATTTACCCATAGTAAAAGCTGCAAAAAAAGGTTTCCCTCGCAAAGAAGCGCTCGCACCTGTAAAAATGAGCGTACCGTGGTTTTGATCTTTAAAGATTTTTAGACAACTTTGAGAAACTAAATAAGCCGATAAAAAAGTGGATTGCCACATTTGCGTAAAAAAAGACAGCGGACTTCGTAAAAAGATTGAGGGAATATTTCCCCCCACATTATGAATGACAGCAGTAATGCGCTCATTTTGACTGGTGATTGTGTCAAATAAAGCTTGTACTTGTTTTATATCTTCTGCATCCAAACGGAACGCTACAGCGTCCCCACCTTTCGAATGAATTTCGGCAGCAACTGCTTCAATTTTCTGGAAAGTGCGCCCAGCGACATAAACTTTTAAACCTTCTTTTGCAAAACGATGGCACACGGCTGCGCCAATACCTTGTAATGCACCAACGCCAATGACAACTGCACAATCTAATTTTTTATCTGGTATTGCTAATGTCATGGTCATTTCATCCTGTTTGTTTTTTATACCATAAAGCAATAAACGGACGATCCAAAATTTCTTTACTAAATTTTTTGCTTGTGCGAACCACTTCACCAAGTTGAGCGACTACAGCAATGTCAGCAATTGTTTGAGAGTCTCCAACTAGCCATTCACTTTGCGATAAAACTTGTTCGATACGGTCTAAGTGTTTAATAAACTCTGCTTCAACATTTTCAGCTTTCATTCGGCCTAAACCTTGAAAGAAAAGCTGTGTTTTTAACTCGGCTAAAATAAATCCTTTTACCATTGGTCTTTCATACGCTGGGCGGCCAATACTACTTATGCGAATTGCCTCGTCTAATGCATCTGGGTCATTTACGCGGAAATAGACTTCATAAAAATAGAGAGCTTCATCTGCCCAGTCTTCCCACAGCTCTGCAAGTGCTTTTTGATTTGGATCTTCTGGATAAAGCCGAGGCGTATCTGGATAAGTTTCTTCTAGATAACGAGCAATTCGGGTACTGTCTTGAATTCGCTGTCCATTATGGTCAATTACAGGTACTTTACCCACTTTACTGAGCAAAGGAACTTTAGCCCCCAAAATGCCATTATAGTTAACGGTATCAAATGAGATTCCTTTAAATTTCAAAATTCTTGAAACTTTCTGACAAAATGGGGAAATTTCCCATTGATGCAAAATAATATCCGACATTTATTCACCTTTATTTTAATTGCTTGTTTTGCTCACTAGTTCTTTTTTAGAACTATTCAATAAATATACAGAATGTATTTTTAAGTCAAACTGTTTTTGATGACGAATAAGTTTTAAAAGGCCAAAATTAATTGATTTATATCGTTTTATGTTTAGCCATTTTTACTGAATGTAATTCAAATTACGCGGAACCATGCAACTAACATAGAACCGCGTATATTTAATAAATTAATAAGTCACTGTAACAACAACACTATCAGAATAGACACCAGGTTTAGTTGAAATGGAGGTACCTTGCGGAATTTTTCCATAAACTGGGGTGGTTTGGGCAGTGCCGGTTCCTGTACCTGTCACCCCACCAGCTCCCCCAACATTGGTTACGCCACCTGTGGCATCCCACACCGTACTATAGTTAGAATCTTTATATAACTGATAGGGAACATAATCATTATTGTCATGTTTCATACGCCTAAATCCACCAGCAATACGATTGTTTCCATCACCTAAATAAATGCTATATGGCGTTCCATAGTTACAAGTCGAATTTATAGCTCCTTGCGCTGTGTAATCACGATTAGCTGTACCAGTATCATCAATATTGCCGAAATCTACAGTTGAGGTTGAATTTAATTGGCACAAACTTGGTACTACAAAGTTTGCTGTTAGTAATGTATCACCTGAATCCCAGCCACCAAGTAAATCACCGCACGATAAACCCAAAAGATCCATATCCCAATACAACCGAACCGAAGCCGTATATGTTCCTTGAGGATAGGCAATAAGTGACCCCGTTCGAGCTGGTACTTTCACACTTACCGAGTAACTCACAATATTATTTGATGCAACTGTTGCTACTGGACCATACCACACATTGGAAGTTTGATTCGTGGTAGAAGACCCCGCTCCACCTACAGTTGCTGTGACGGTGTAAGGTAATGAAATATTGTTAATTGCATTTGTGCTTCCCGTAAATACGGTTTTCATACACATGAAATTAGAAATCTGAGGAAGTCCTAAATTCGTGCAAGTAATTGTGCCTGACAGGTTTACAGTTGCATCACTATTAATATTTGCTGCCGTGTAGGTAAAAGTACTATTAGTAGTTCCGCTTACTGTACAAGCTGCATGTGCTGGACTAAAAAAAGCATAAGCGAGATAAAATAAGCAAATGCCTATAAGGTATTTTAAAGACAATGAAAATTTCTTATAGCTCTCTATTTGAGCCTTATTCATAATATTTAATGACATACATAAGGTCCCAATTTTTTAGTTGAGTACTGATTACTGTTATATGTGAAGTCAACTTGGCATGAACCATGATCCAGAAGATCGACTTCAAGCTTGTTTTGTTTTAATAGGTTTTGAATAAATACTTCGCCATCGTAGCCAACGACACCCTCTTGCTGACCATTAATTCGAACTGTATAACCCGGTAATAAAGGTGAATTATTCGCATCAACAAGTTTGACTAATCCAGAAATGACCTGATGAGCACCAAAGTCAATAAGACCACCTTGGCGATAACCTACAACTGTTTTCTGATCTGTAGACTTCACGCTCCAATTCAAAGGCAGATACGATGGATCTAAATAAATATGGTTTTCTTTATATGGCATAAGACTAGGAATCAAAAATCTTCCAGAATTATCGGTTACGCCTAAATTTACCCCGCCATTTATAATCTGGCTTTGTGGCCCAGCATTGGTCACAACTGCATAGCCGTCACCAATTTCATTGGCTGCAAAGACTCGTCCTGCTGCCGCAACCAATGATCCTGTCGCTGAAACTGCAACTTGGTCGTTATCCCCAATTCGGTTGTATCGACCTGTTAGGTAAGCTGCCCGAGCTCGGTAAGAGCCATAAATTGAAGCATTGTTTTGATTCGCATCCTGATCACGCTCAACATAGCCACCCCATCCGAATGAACCGATTTGAGGTTCTGATAAACCGAATATTTCTTGACGGTAACTCAGCCTGCCAGCATCATTAGATACACTTGTGATCGCATTGACTCGGGTAGACGGTGTGTAACGCAGCGCAAAGTAAATGCCATAATCTTTTTGGTTTTCATAATCTTTATAAGCTGATGCATAAAAGCCCCAGTTATTGTTCAGAGTTCCGCTTAAATTGGCAGATACTAATTTATTAGCATTGTCGCTATATTTGATCTGGTTATAACCCAGATAGGCGCTATAACCTTCGTAAAAGTTATAGCTCATTCCTGCCCTAAAAATCTCATCTGCCAGCGCACTGTAGCTCAGGTAGTTCTGCGGCTCAGAAGTCATCTGGTTATCTTTTAAATATCGAACTTGAGACACACGGGCAAGGTCAAAGTAGTTATCAAATACTTTTCGGTAACTGGTATTAAACGAAATATTTTTACTAATACGCCCTTCTAAACCGACTAGAGCAGAATAACCGTTTTCATCTTTATACTGACTCGCTGCGATGTCAGCATTGATTACTCCAAAACCAAACAAGTTCTTGGCAAAACCCGTGCCGAGGTTCGATAAACCATCTGTTGAAGCCTCTGCACCACCACTTAAGGTTAGTGAGTTGCTGTAGCCATATCGAATCGCACCCGAAGCAAAAGTGGCATTATCATAATCGTTTGAAAACAGTCCATAGTTATAGCGTGGAACCCCGACATCTACTGAGAATTCATTAATACCTTTTGCCAGAATTTTTGATGAAAAATAGTAAGCCTGTTTGGTAATGCTCTGCTGACCCGTTGCATCAGTAGTCACAAGAGTGACTTCATTACCTGAAATAAACGGGAGTTGTTTAATATCAAATGGACCTGAAGGCACAAGCCCTGAATAAATCTTTTGCTGGTTAACGTATAAATCTAAAGTCGAAGGAAGTGCAGCCGAGCCTGAAAATTGCGGTAGTGCCGAGGTAACAAGATCACCTCGTTGAGTGTAGGCACTTGACCACTGGAAACCTGCCAGACGTACACTACTACCCCAGTCAGAACTATTGGAAATAAAGTCCCCTAAGGTATATATCCTGATCTTTTCTGGGTCTACGTATTGCCACTTACTCTCTAAGCGCACCCATTTTTCATGGCTATAACTCGTTTCATTACTACCGTTGTATAAAACGCCTGAAGAAAAGTTACCAATTGCGCTGTTAAAGATCCCTTCTGCCGAACCTGAGAAAACATTCTCGTCATTGGTTATAGTGTTATACAAACTGTAGTTCAGAATAGCCGCGTTTAAAGGCTTCATTTTCAGCAAATGAGGACTAGTAATCTGCTGACCATTTAAGTCAACTGAATAATCCATCAACATGTTCGACGGAACTTGTAAATTTAGAGCCTGTTCATTCTCTAGATATTTAAAACGGATGCCTTTTAGTTCATCAATACAGACCCATTGGTTATCAGGAGTCTGCTCATCCATTTTCACCCTTAAAGTTTTTAAGGCACTAGAGCGAATATATAACTTTCCATCCTTAGATTGCTTCACAGCAACTAAGTCTTCAGAGGCATTAGAATTAATAGAAACAACTAAAAAAAGCTGGGTAAAATTAATATTTTGCTTATCGTCACTTGTACTTCCCTGTGCATATTTCTTATTGCTATCAATAGATTCGGGAACACTCGGCATTACAGTATTCGTATTATCTTGTAGTTGCTCGGCAAAAGAATACGCCGGAAGATATGCCACACATAAGACACCTATAATATATTTCATATAAGCCTCTTAAAGTGTGGTTTTCTTACCATTAACTGTTAGAGATACGCTGTATTTATGATTTGGCTGATATGTAAAATTATGAATAGAGTAACTTCGTGCCTGCTCCGCAAGGATATAACCATTCACGGTATTTACTTTAATGGGATAACTTTTATTCGCAGTTGTATCAACAAGCGTTAGACTATTTAACAGCGCATGTCGGTTACCGATATTGCTAATATTTAAAAAAGGTGTGTTCTGATTAACATCAATTTTCCAACTAAGCTTGGTAATTGCATCTTTATTGACTACAAATACAGGTAATGATGAGCGTAATAATACATTTATGCCCTGAGCAGCTTTACGACTATCAATTGGTTTTGGTAACTCATCAATAATAATACGATAGGTTTTTTCACCAGAAATAGGTGCTGGATTAATTCTGACTACACGTAAGTTATACGAATCATTAGACTGTAATTTTAAAAATGGTGGACTAATGGCAATCTCATCTGTAGGTGTTAACTGATCTTGTCCATTTTTTTGAGTCCATTCAAATACGCGAATCTGCAAATCAGTACTTTCATTTGACTGATTAAATAAACTAATTGATGAAGCATTTTGATTACTTAATATTTCCACATTCACAGGTGAAAGGCGGATTGTAGCGGCGTTAATAGTGCTAGATAACGATAAGAATAATCCCGTAATAATAAAGATATTTTTTTTCATGATTTACTCAAATATAACTTTTTTAATGTGTTAGCCCTTTCAAAAGGGCTAACAATATTTCTAATTTATAAAATTAATAAGTTACTGTTATTGTTACTGTATCGACATAGCTACCCGCACTCGGCAGTGTTGAACCTGCTGGAATACGACCATACACGTTAACGGTTTGGACATTACCGGTTCCAGTTCCACTATAAGCAGTCGTTGCAATGCCGATTGCTGTGGCGTGTCCAGTATCTGAGAAGAGGTTATAAGGAATATATTCGTTGCTTGTTGCACCACCAATCATACGACGTTGAGTCGTTTGAGCATTTTTGCCGGCATCAAAGGCTAAAGTCCACGGCACAGTGTTGTTACAAAGGACTTTGATTGAGGTACCACCTGTTGTTGTGGTATCTGCATCGACATTACTAGCAAGTGAACTTAGCGTACCAAAATCTAAAACAGCATTTGTTGTAGTACCTGTTGCAGAGGTATTTAATACACAACTGTTCGTTACTGTTGCCTTAACAGTTAATGTACCTGTTGCTGTTGCTGCATTTGCTGTATTAAGAGAAAATAATCCTACAGCAATGAGTGATAAATGAAAAAAAGTCTTTTTCATAGTCAAAACCTTTTAAATTAAGTTATAAAAACTAATAGATATAAAAAATTTAACATTTATTCTTACAATCATTTTTTATTTGACTGCTCCTTTTTAAAGTTTATTTTTTTACCCTATTTTAGACATCATACATAAAAACAATTAAAAAACATGCAGGCGTTATTATTCCAATTTCAAAAAAATAACACCAAGTTACCAACTTTAACACTCAATACACATTTAGTAATTTTTTAAAAACTTAACTTATTGATTTAAAGCAACTTAACAAATACGTTATAAAATTTATTTAAAAAATTTTAAATAAATATGTCAATAAATGTAGCTAGTTTTGTAAGTAGTCAAGGTTACTTACAGACTTAATAATTTTATTTCTTATATTATTATTCTATCTAAATTTTAATTTCACATATTCCATTTAAAGAAATATTTAAAATAAACCATTAAATATTACAATTTAAACAAAAAGAAAATTGATGAGTAGAGGAACAACAGTTCACCCCCGATAAAATAATTTTCTTTCTTTTAAACTTCAATTTTTGATAAAGAAATATAAAAAAAGGCCTCTTACGAGACCTTTATTTTATGGTTCTAAATCTAATTAAACGCTTAACATACTATTTAAAGTTTCAGAAACGTTTTTCGATTTAACTTTAGGCTGCAATGCTTGTAAAGCCTGTTGCACTTGAGTACGTTGCGGTTCAGCAAGTGTGTACCAACGCGACAATACCTGTAACAGACGTGAACCTAAAATCGGGTTCTTCTCATCAAGATATTGTGCAAGGTTAATAAAGTGAGCTACACCAAAACCCCAAGTATTTTCAGGGTTATTTGACAACCCTCCACTCACCGCACGAATACGGTTTGGAGTCGTTAAATCATAGTCAGGATGTTGAGTTAGGTACTCGATTGTTTCTGCTGTCGCATTTGGGTTTGCTGCCTGAATCATAAACCATTGATCTAAAGACAAGGCTTCATCTTTAAAGCGGTCATAGAAATCAGCAAGTGCATCTTGAGCTTGAGGTGCATTTTGCCAAACCAATACACGTAATGCCCCTAAGCGTTCAGACATATTACCTGTGTTTTGATATTGCACGTGTGCAAGTTCAAATGCAGTTTGATCGCCCTGACGAGCCATCATCATCAACATAATATTCTTTAACGCACGCACACCCATTGCCAAAGAAAACTCTTTTTGCAAGTCTGGGTCAAGCGTAAGGTAAGTATCTTTCCAGAATGAACCCAACTCTTGTGCCAAACGATTGAGTAAGGCTTCACGTTTTACATGAATATCAGCTGGTGCATAGTTCTGATCGATACGGCTACCTAAGTAACCTTCACTTGGCACATCAAATAAACGCGATGCTAAAAGCGGGTCACGACCAACTAGCTCAGGTAAAGTGCTTTGAATAGCTTGAATGTACGCATCGGCAGAATGGTCTTCTAGCAAAATACGTTCAAGCAAGGTTTGGGTTGCTTGCCACTGGTTAAAGCCATTCGTTTCATGCTGAATTAAGAATGCTAATTCTTCATCGGTATAATCAAATACAAGATTTACAGGAGCTGAGAAATTACGAAGTAGCGACACCACTGGTTGCTCAGTAACGCCAGTAAATTCAATGCTTGCCTCAGCTTGGTCAAACAAGTACACGCCATCTTTAACATCGTTTACAAATAGGCTGTCACTGTGCAATGTGTATTGCTCACCTGTTTTAGCATTAAAGAGTGCTAAAGCTACAGGAATTGGAACAGCTTTTAAATTTGGGTATTTAGGATGTGCTTTTAGGCTTTGTTTAAAGCTTAAACGGTAAGTTTGTGCTGCTGCATCATATTCACCTTTTGCTTCAAGCTTTGGTGTACCTGGTTGGTTATACCAAGTTAAGAATGCAGATAAATCTACGCCAGAGCCCGCTGTTAAAGCAGCAACCCAATCTTCTACAGTTACAGCCTGCCCATCATGACGGCGGAAATATTCGTCGGTTCCTTGACGGTATTTTTCTTTGCCCAGTAAGGTCGACATCATACGGTTAATTTCCGCACCTTTTTCATAAACAGTTGCCGTATAGAAGTTATTAATTTCTACGAAGTGGTCTGGACGTGGCGGATGCGACAATGGACCTGCATCTTCAGGGAACTGATGAGATTTAAGTACAGCGACATCATCAATACGTTGAACTGCAGCAGACTGTAAATCTTCAGAGAAAGATTGATCACGGAATACCGTTAAACCTTCTTTTAAGCAAAGTTGGAACCAGTCACGGCAAGTAATACGGTTACCTGTCCAGTTATGGAAATATTCATGGGCAATCACAGACTGTACACGCATAATCGCTGCGTCAGTTGTGTACTCTTCATCGGCAAGTACACATGACGTGTTAAAGATATTTAAACCTTTATTTTCCATTGCGCCCATGTTGAATTGGCTTACCGCAACAATCATATAGTTGTCGAGGTCATAAGCACGGCCATAGTGTTCTTCATCCCAACGCATTGAGTGCTTTAATGCTTCCATCGCAATATGACATTTTGGAATGTCTTTCTCAATTGCATAGATTTCTAAAGCAACATCGCGCCCTTCAGAGGTCGTATAACGATCTTTAAGTACAGCTAAATCACCAATGACACAAGCAAACAAATAGCTTGGTTTTTTAGTCGGGTCTTGCCAGATGGCAAAGTGACGGTTTTCGCCAACTTCACCTGTTTCTAGCAAATTACCATTGGCAAGTAATACTGGATATTTTTTGTCTGCTTCTACACGTGTAGTAAAGACTGAAAGTACGTCTGGACGGTCTGGATAGAACGTAATTTTGCGGAAACCTTCAGGTTCGTTTTGGGTTACAAACAACTCATCGGCTTTATATAAACCTTCTAATTGAGTATTGGTTTCAGGATGAATAATGACTTGTGTTTGTAAAATGACTTCAGCTGGTGCGTTAGTGATCACCAATTGCTCACTATCGAGTGAATATTGTGCAGAAGTCAGAATTTGTCCATTTAACTGAACAGATTGCAACTCAAGATCACGACCAAGCAAAACCAGATCGCCCTCAGTTTGGCGCTTCATCACCAACGTTGAATCAACAATCGTTTTATCGTCATATACTTGAATATCAAGATTAATTGATTCAACTAAAAACGCAGGTTTTTGATAATCTTTTAAATAAACTGTTTGATCTGCCTGAACTGGAGGCTGCGCCGCAATATTCATCTTTATTCCTTATATACTCGTCTAAAACGGCAGTATGAGTCGCCATGAAATATCATACGCCAAGTCATACATACTGTATTTGCTTACCTTTATAAAATTAATGGGACTTCATTGATACATTTCAAATTAGAATCTGGTTTTATTAGCACAGATTAGACCAAATTTACGATAATCGTTGTTTATATAAGCAATCTATACAATAAAAATAAAACACCTTTAGCTTTTAACATTTTTTAGAGTCAGCTTACATTTTGGGCATGGTTTTTGCCTATTTAAATAGACCAATATGGGTATTTCAATAAGAGCAAGAGGTGTCAATATGGAATTAAAAGCACATTTTCATCGTTTAGAAAATATTAAAGCGATTCATGATTTACACGCAGCAGGACTCGATCACCATGTGATTGCAGTGTTCTTAACTGCGGAAGGTATTTCTATGACGGCTCAGGAGGTTAGCTCCATTGTGAATACTTACGATGCACTAGGCAAAGTAAAACTACCAAGTAAAAAAGTACAGGCACTTATTAATGCCAAAAAACTTGGACAGAATGATGAGAACTTGCCGTGCCCTGTTTAATCAACAATTTAACTCGAGATAAAGACCTAAAATTCTCACATAGATTTTAGGTCTTTTTATTTTAACAACAAACGGAACTCGCAATCTCAGCCATATACAGTACGGCTGTGTATAATAGCCCCCATCATTTTTTATTTTATGTTCGGAGCAAAATGGCCTTACAAATTCTACAGAAACAACTGGATGAAAGTAGCCATTGTCCTCTCTGCCAAGCGTCAATGTACTGGGTAGATGCCGAGCAATTTGAACAAGACATTCAATTTCATGAATGTAGTCATTGTCAGCACCGCATATTTAAAGATGAAAAAATGACTTGTCATTGTGAGACATGCACAAAACAACGGAAAAAGCTTTTACAGCAAACACGCTTACAAGAACAACGCCAATTTAAATCAAAAGAACAACCACAACGCAGTCTGGAACAGCTCAGTTTTTTGCATAAGCTTTTCTTGCTGAGTCTTTTAGATGAATATGCGCGTGAAGAAATCACTCATGATGAATATATTCATTGGGACAAAATTAAATATCATCACATCACTCCTAACTGGATGTTTCAGAGCTATTTAATTAAACAGTTGCATAAAGATGGCATTTTGAATGCAAATGATCAAACTGAAGATCCACAGTGTTTTTATTTAAATATTCGTCTAGATGGCTACAGCGATCCAAGTTTATTTAGTGTGGCTCAACAACTACGTAATTGGTTTTATGAAAATTTAAGTTTCGGCGTTCCCTTTCGTAGTGCCGATGAAGTTAAAGACGTACTTTTTCAGGTGCTCTATCAAGAAATTATCCAGTTCATGCAATTTTATTGTCGAACTTGGGGCATCCAGATTGCTGGGAATTCAAATTTCCAAAGCTTTTGCTATCGCTTAATGGAATCATTGGCGATTGGACAGATCTATTATCTGATTCAGACAGCACTCGAATATCTTTATAAACAAAAAGCATTGCAACCTCGCAATGAGAAATTTATTAACACCAATTTGTTAAAGAAAACATTAGAGCAATATCGTGAGAGAGCCTTAACTGAAAAGTGGGAAACCTCTATGCTGCCTCGTCCGCACAACATTCCTTATAGTAAAATGAGTTATATTTTGCTTAACCGTTTCTTAGGTTATGACGAACAGATATTTGTACAACCTGTATGGAAAGCATGGCGCAAAATTGAACCACGTTTAAATTTTTATTCTGTCAAACGTTGTATGCATTGTGGTTCAAATGATTTAACCGTTGATTATGATGCGGCAGATTATGTTTCTTTGATTTGCCAAAAATGTAAGCATCAAGATCACTATTTTACCCACTAAATCTATATCACTTTAGCTTACTAGGGATAATAATATGACATCGACATCTAGTTTGATTGAACAGGTCATTGAAGCTTGGCAAAGCATGCAGGCAAAAACACCTCTTGTGCAATGTATTACCAATAGCGTTGCGGCTAACTATACAGCCAATGTGTTACTCGCTTCTGGTGCTTCACCTGCGATGATTGATAATCCTTATGAAGCAGAAAGTTTTACCAAAATTTCATCGGCTTTAAGCATTAATTTAGGCACCCCGACTTCAGAGCAAATGCAGGCCATGCAAATCTCTGCAAAAACAGCACAGCTTAATAACATTGCATGGGTACTTGATCCGGTGGGCTATGGGCCAGTTTTAGCTTGGCGCAGTCAAATGACAGATGAGCTTTTACAGTTTAAGCCGAGTGTTATTCGTGGTAATGCTTCAGAAATCAGTACGCTTGCAGGTAATCAAGTTCAATCTAAAGGTGTTGATAGTACTCTAAGTAGTGATGATGCCTATCGACAAGCTTACGCGCTATTAGTACATACCGACTGTATCGCAATTTCAGGTGAGTCAGATTACATTTTATCTAAAGAACTCGATGTCGTTATCCAAGTTAACGGTGGCAGTCCCTTACAACCCAAAATTACAGCAACTGGTTGTGCTTTAGGTGCATTAATCGCTGCATATAGTGCGGTAACGACTCCAACTATTGCAGCACTTTCAGCCCATGTGCATTTTGCAATTGCGGGTAAACTTGCTGCCAATCAGGCACAAACCATGGGAAGTTTTAGTACCATTTTTATGGACTACATCCATATGTTAGATGCCAATCTGATTGAGCAATATGCAAATATAAAGCTATTAGGTTTAAAGGCATAATCGCAAGTTATGCCTTTACCCCACTACTCTTATTTTAAAAGTAAGTAGATATCTGTAATAAGGTCACACTCTTTCACATCATGCACAAAGTTATGATAGTGAAAGAAAACTGGATATTCCCCTGCTTCTTCGGTTTGCTCAGGTAACCAGTTTCTAAAGATATAATAAACACTATCTTTAATCTGGTCGTGGCTACCCAAATGTCTTACGGTCGCATAACGACCCGCAGGAATTTCACCTGTTTGTACGCCGTAACTATTTTCGGGTACAGCCTTTTCAATTGAACCAGCAATATCAAATCGAAACTCGTCAGACGGAGTCTGGTCAGGGTCAGCAAACGGAATACCGTAAGTTCTAGACTTGGTCACAGGCGACAAACCTGTTTCCTTGCGCCAAGCAATAAAACGTGCAGCGGTTTCAAAGACTTTATCTGGACTGCCTAAATGAGACAGATAGGCAATCTTTTCAGCAGGACGTTCAACAATATTTACATTCATTTTTAGCTCACTTTGTGGAAGTGTAAAAACAAACTTCTGGTGCCAAGATTCCCAGTCCGGTTTATCTCTAAAAGCCCGAGGAGTTTGATCAAATGAACGCTTAAATGCACGAGTAAATGCCTCGGGACTATCAAACCCTGCTTGTAATGCAATCTCAATAATCTTGAGATCAGGTTCAAAAGCCAATTGAAAAGAGGCCCGCTTTAAACGAGAAAGTTGAATAAACTTCATCACATTTAGGCCAATATGAATGGCAAAAATACGATGAAAATGAAACTTAGATAAGGCCGCAATCTGGCTCAATCGGTCAACATCTAAATCTTCATCTAAATGTCTTTGAATATAATCGCAAACCAGTTGCAGCTTTTGTATATATACAGCCATACATTCATGTCTGTTCATTCGATAGCACTACTTTTACATAGTGCTGATCTCTATTCTTGATCGAAATTGCGCTTTTTAGTGTTATACAACTTGCTTGAAATAATCTTCTCTTGGCATATCGACAAGCTCAACGCACAATTGAATTTCTTTATTAAACTCTTGTTGTAGATAATTTTTATTGCTGAGCGCCGTTAATAGCTGGTCACCCATTAACTGTTTTTGTTCGTCAGTTCTTCCAGACAAAATATAAACTTTTACATGAATATAAGCTTGATCAGCCCCTAAGCCGATGAGGAAAACCTCGTCTTTACGCGCACGGCTTTTAATGTCTTCTGGACTAAATAGCTCTGTCTCAATCAGTGTGGTATTAATTTCTTCAAGTAATTGTTTTGCGTTTAATCCAGTTAAGTTTTCTGAATAATCAACTACAACGTGCGGCATAGCCACCTCAATTTATGTAATAAGTAATTAAGCTAATTAAACTTTACTCAATAAATAATAAAGCTAATCGAACCTGATCATATCCCATTCGAGGACTGGTTGCTTCAACAATTGGTCTTAGTTTGATCGAACCATCATCAGAAAAATGATCTGGATTTTGACGTTTTTTCAGCTTCTTATAAATTTTACGAATTTCTTCGACTACTTCTTCACCCGGATGGGCAACCGAAATATCCAGCTTTTGTTCTTTATGAAGTCGAGCCAAATGATTAATGATGGTTGCTGGTGTCAGACCACGCTCATGCGCGATGTCTTCAATTTCATAGCCTTCTTCAAACAACGCACGGGTCTCGTCTAGCGTTGCCGTAGCGTAATTTTGCTTTCCACCTTTTGCGAGTTTTTTCTCATTACGAGAAATCTCAGTTTCATTTAAGGTGCCGCCACAGTGACGAATAAAGGCTTTATGCTGAGCAGTTAAATCTACATCTGCAAAGTTGTCTTCAGCTTCTTTAGAAAGCTCTTGGAAACGACGATCAGCTTTTACAGCTAAGCTATCTAACTCTAAAGCTTGCTCGTTAATCCCTAATAACTTAAGACCGGTTAAAGATTTTAAACGCGACAATGCTACATAACCCTGACCTTTTTCGAAGGTATTCGTGAGGTTAATTTCAGCAGCTTCTAAAGTCATGCCTTGGCTTTTATGAATGGTAATTGCCCACGCTAAACGAAGTGGAATTTGCTGAAAACTTGCAATCACTTTACCCGCTTCGTTTTCAACTGACCATGTTTCAGGAGCAACCAGCAAAGTCGTACCATCGGTTAGTTTTACTTTCGGCAATAAACCATTTTCGTCATCTTCTTCAAAGCCAATAACTTCGCCCAAACTCCCGTTGATATAACCCATATCAAAGTTGTTTTTTACAAACATGACTTTTGCATGTTTCTTCAAGGTGAGTTCTTCTGGGGCGCGTACCGAAGATTTTAAAGTTTCTAATAACTTTTCATTACCATCTAAAACGGCATTGAATTGATGCCCTTCATTATCAATTTCATTTAAGTGCTGATAATTGATATTGTCGACATCCATATTGTGCGTATAAAGACGAGTAAAGGTCTCACCAATATCTTGTGAGCGTGATTGACGTAATGCGTGTAAATGATCTGCTTGAATATTCTGCGCACGAATGGCATTTAAAATCTGATTTAGAATTTCATCGTCTTGACGGTGTTGTTCCGTTAAATAACATACGCGAAATTTTGCTTCGACCCATGCATCTGACATAAAACAGAACTTGTCACGGTTGGCTTCACTATTACGCCCAACGGGTGGTAACTGGAAGAAATCTCCAGCAACAATGACTTGAATACCGCCAAAAGCTTCATCACTTTCTTTAAAATATTTTAAAACCTGATTGACCAAGTTAAGCTGCTTAGCATGCAGCATCGAGATTTCATCGATAACGAGAACTTGCGCATTTTCAAGGTGTTCCTTGAGATATTTACGCTCTTTCATACGTTTTAGGTCATCGTCAGTTAACTGATCTTTAATACCGATGCCTGCCCATGTATGAATGGTCATGCCGTTCATATGTGTTGCAGCAATACCTGTAGATGCCGTAATTGCAACAGGCACTTTACGTGCTTTTAGGTATTGGATGTACTGATTAAGTGTATAGGTTTTCCCTGCACCAGCCGAACCGGTTAAAAAGACATTTTCACCTGCTTTAAGCAGTTTAAGCGCAGTTTCCTGTTTCATAATCTCATAAGTACATCTTCAACAGCCCATAGCTTAACGACTTTCCTGAAAAAATTAAATGAATGCGCCAGAATTTCTGTAAAACCATTATAAATCAATAACTAATAATAAAATAATATTTGGTAGGTTTTTGGTAGGTAGGAAAATAATCTTCACATCACAATACTAAGCCCATGGTGAGGCTCACCTGTAATAACAAACAATGGATTTATGGAAGAAGGAATCACTCCATGGCTTTTAAAAATATTGCAGATCAAACAAACGGTTTTTATATTCCATGCGTATCACTCTTTGGACCAGGATGTGCCAAAGAAATTGGTACAAAGGCACAAAACCTCGGCGCAAAAAAAGCATTAATTGTGACCGATGAAGGCTTATTTAAATTTGGTGTCGCAGATCTTATCGCAAACTATTTAACTGAAGCAGGCGTTGCGAGCCATATTTTTCCGGGTGCAGAACCTAACCCAACCGATATTAATGTTCATAACGGTGTAAATGCCTATAACGAAAATGGCTGTGACTTTATTGTCTCTCTAGGTGGTGGATCATCTCATGACTGTGCAAAAGGGATTGGTTTAGTCACTGCTGGCGGTGGCCATATTCGTGACTACGAAGGTATTGATAAAAGCAAAGTGCCAATGACACCACTGATTGCAGTGAACACAACTGCTGGTACTGCATCTGAAATGACCCGTTTTTGTATTATTACCAATACAGACACTCATGTAAAAATGGCGATTGTCGACTGGCGTTGTACCCCACTCATTGCCATTGATGACCCGAAACTCATGATCGCAAAACCGGCTGGTTTAACAGCGGCAACAGGTATGGATGCATTAACTCATGCGGTTGAAGCTTATGTTTCTACGGCGGCAAATCCAATTACTGATGCGTGTGCAGAAAAAGCGATTACGATGATCAGCCAGTGGTTACAACCTGCTGTCGCAAATGGTGAAAACATCGAAGCACGTGATGCAATGAGCTATGCACAGTACTTGGCTGGTATGGCATTTAACAACGCATCTTTAGGTTATGTTCATGCAATGGCTCACCAGTTGGGTGGTTTCTACAACCTACCTCACGGCGTGTGTAATGCCATCTTGTTACCACACGTATGCGAATTTAACTTAATTGCTTGCCCAGATCGTTACGCAAAAATCGCTGAGTTAATGGGTATAAAAACTCACGGGTTAACAGTGATGGAAGCTGCCTATGCTGCTATTGATGCCATTCGTAAACTGTCTTCATCAATTGGTATTCCATCTGGTTTAACAGAACTAGGTGTGAAAAATGAAGACCTTGCAGTCATGGCAGATAATGCTCAAAAAGATGCGTGTATGTTGACCAACCCTCGTAAAGCAAACCATGCACAAGTTGTGGAGATTTTTAAAGCAGCACTTTAATACTGATGTAATGGCATATCCCTCTAGTAAGTCAAATCCCTCCGACCGTTGACTTACTTTTTTGGGGAATACTTAGCTCCAGCGGTATTCCCTTTTTTTAGAAACTATATTCCAACCTTCTCTAAACCTGATTGACAATTCGCCCATTTCATTGAAGGATACTCAGCATGTCTTAATTACAATAGCTCGATAAAAATGAATACATCTTCAGCTAATCAAAATTATGTTCCAGATATTTTAGGTACTGGCTACGAACAGCTTACACTCAACTTTCCTAATGATTACGAAGGAAAAGTTGTAGCTACCTTAGTACGTAAAAAGGCCGCTCAATCGACTCAAAAAGCCGTGCTGTATATTCATGGTTTTTTAGATTATTTCTTTCAAACTGAAATGGCTGAGCAATTCAATGCGCATGGTTATGACTTCTATGCCTTGGATTTAAGAAAATATGGCCGTTCAAAGCTGCCTCATCAAATTTTCTATAATGTGCTTGATTTAAATGAATACGATGCTGAAATTACACAAGCATTAGAGATTATTGGCAAAGAACAGCACACACAAGTCTTGCTTGCAGGGCATTCGACTGGCGGTTTGACAGCGACGCTTTATGCTGCCCATAACCCAAACCACCATCTGATTAAAGGACTTTGGGCAAACAGCCCGTTTTACGATTTTAATTTAAGCTTGGTCGAGAAAAAATTTGGTATTCCAGTACTCAGTCGAGTAGGAAAATATCTGCCAAAAGTTAAATTCCCAAGTCAATTAAACAAATGGTACACCGCGAGCCTTCACAAACAGCTCAAGGGCGAATGGGACTTTAATCTGGACTGGAAACCTACCTCTGCCCCTACTGTTCAACTCAGCTTTCTCCATGCGATTCATACAGCACAAAAAGAGATACATCGCGGGGTCAAACTCAATGTTCCTGCACTAATTATGCATTCTCACCAGACTAAAAACCCTAAAAAATGGGGAACAGATGCGACTCAAAGCGATGTAATTTTAGACGTTAAAGACATTGAAAAATTTGGTAAAAAAATCAAAGGCGATGTCTCTGTTGTCTCTATTCACAATGGATTGCATGATTTAGTCCTTTCGGCCCAGCCAGTACGAGAACAAGTCTATCAACAATTATTCCAGTGGCTGGATCAAAAAATCACTTAACTGAGCTTAGGTGAGTCAAGGTATTTCATCAGCAATTGATGCGCGGGATGTTCGCTCGGTACTAACTCCATAAGACGTTCTACCGCATCGATTGCTTCAGGGAAATGAGCTAAATGCTTAAGTAATAAATCCGTTTCTTGCGTTTTAAAAATTGCATCGCTCAAACGCGATTCAAGGCAGTCACGCCATGCGCTCAAAAACGGACTTTCCGTTTTTGCCAGAAACACACCTGTGTAAAGCTGCAAAGCTGAGGCCGCATATCCTGCATCCAGTGCTTGTTCCGCTTGTAAAAAATCGGCTTCAACATGTACCAGCAAACGATATGGGCGTGAACCAAGTAAACCGCCCAAAATATCTCGTAGTTGAGACATTTCAGCTTTAAGCGTACCCATACTGACTTTACGTTCGCCATAAAGCGCCTGATAAAGATGCTCTAAAGTTAAACCATGTGGACATAACGCCAATATGGTTAAAATTTCAATTTGACGCGGTGTTAATAATAAACTTTTGCCATTAAATTTAACTTGTGGCGTCGAAAATGCACGAATATGTAATTGCTGGCGTTGCTGCTCTAGCAAAGCAGACTGAATAATGGATGCACAACGTTCAGCAGCCAATATTCCTAAACTATTATGGTTCTTCCACGTGGTTGATAAATCAACGACACCGAGGGTTTGTTTTGAGTATGGATCGATAATCGGTGCGGCATAGCAGACCCACTCGTGGATCGATTCCATGTAATGTTCATTTGAAAAAACACAGCTTGATTGTTGAGTTTTTAAAGATAAAGCTAACGCATTTGTACCCACAAATTCTTCACGCCACTGACCACCCTGCACAAAATGTACACGTTCAGCAGCACTTTGCATTTGAGGACTTGGGGCAGTCCAGATAATGGTACTGCCGATATCACCGACAGCAATCACCATTGAAGATTGCTCTGCAATATGACGTAAATCGTCAGCACACTGACTTAAAGCCATATCTAAAGCATTTTGTGAAGCAGATTTTTTTTCGACTAAAGGAGCCGCAAAACGCTCTTTAGGAATCGCAGCAGAAGCTGACCGTTCCCATGAGCTTGCAATACTTTGGCCGAGTTTGGCAGCATTCTGAGGAGAGAGACTATTTTGCGTGCGCAGTTGATCAATCAACGTCCGTTGCTGCAATAAATCCTTTTTTGTGAACATTTGTAAATTCCTTATATATCCACATTTCTATTCCAACCTTTCTCCAACCTTCTTCTTTATATCCTAATTATACAAAGTACGAAAGTACCTACTGACAGGGTTCTTGTTAGTCTTTAGTCCTAAAAAGCAAAGGAATATTTATATGCGCTATATCGATCCAAATCAACCAGGCTCAAAAGTTCAATTTAAATCACAATACGAAAATTTTATTGGCGGTGAATGGGTAGCACCTGTAAAGGGTGCGTATTTTGACAATGTATCTCCTGTTGACGGAAAAGCTTTTACACGTATTCCACGCTCTAGTGCCGAAGATATTGAACTCGCTCTAGATGCAGCGCACAAAGCGAAAGCAACATGGAATAAAGCATCACCAACAGTACGCTCGAACATCCTTTTAAAAATTGCTGATCGTTTAGAAGCAAATCTTGAAATGCTTGCTGTTGCAGAAACTTGGGATAACGGTAAAGCAGTCCGTGAAACTTTAGCAGCTGACCTTCCGCTTGCGATTGACCATTTCCGTTATTTCGCTGGATGTATTCGTGCTCAAGAAGGTGGCATCTCTGAAATTGACGAAGATACCATTGCCTATCATTTCCACGAACCACTCGGTGTCGTTGGTCAAATCATTCCATGGAACTTCCCGATTTTGATGGCAGCATGGAAACTTGCACCTGCTTTAGCAGCTGGTAACTGTGTTGTGATTAAGCCAGCTGAGCAAACACCAGTGGGTATTTTGTTGGTGGCGGAACTCATCCAAGATATTTTACCGCCGGGTGTCCTTAATATTGTCAATGGTTTCGGTTCAGAAGTCGGCCGTCCTTTAGCGACAAACCCACGTATTGCAAAAATCGCATTCACAGGTTCAACTCAAACTGGACAAATGGTGATGCAATATGCGACTGAAAATATTATTCCAGTTACCTTAGAACTTGGCGGTAAGTCACCGAACCTTTTCTTTGAAGATATCATGGATAAAGAAGATGACTTCTTAGAAAAAACGCTTGAAGGTTTTGCTATGTTTGCCTTAAACCAAGGTGAAGTATGTACCTGTCCTTCTCGTGCTTTAGTACAAGAAAGCATTGCTGATCAGTTCTTGGAAATGGCAGTCGAGCGTGTAAAACGTATTAAAACTGGTCATCCACTTGATACTGAAACGATGATTGGCGCACAAGCATCTCTACAACAACAAGAGAAAATCTTACGTTGTATTAATACTGGTCGTGAAGAAGGAGCAGAACTCTTACTTGGCGGTAGCGGCCGTAAAGAAGTAGGCGATGGTTACTATGTTGATCCGACTATTTTTAAAGGTCACAACGGCATGCAAGTTTTCCAAGAAGAAATTTTTGGACCTGTACTTGCTGTGACAACGTTCAAAGACTTTGACGATGCAATTAAAATTGCCAATGACACCATGTATGGTTTAGGTGCAGGTGTATGGTCACGTTCAGCTCACATTTCTTATCGTGCAGGTCGTGCTATTGAAGCGGGCCGTGTCTGGACAAACTGCTATAACATCTACCCGGCACATGCTGCATTTGGTGGTTACAAGAAGTCTGGTATTGGCCGTGAAAATCACAAGATGATGCTAGATCATTATCAACAAACTAAAAACTTGTTGGTGAGTTATTCAACTAAACCAATGGGCTTCTTCTAAGTTTCGCACCAAGTTGATACCAAACTATCAACACTAGAAAGAAGTAAGATGATTAATTATATAAGAAGCCAGTAATTTAGATTGCTGGCTTCTTTATTTACGATTGTTAAGCTTGAATTTTTATCTTTTAGAATAAAAAAGCTCCATCTACTCTCTGAAGTGCTTCATTTAGGCATTGCTTTTGCATTGATTCATACAAACCCACTCGCAGGAGTATTGTATGAATCAACCAGAAACAGCTTCCGTCATTTCTTCAAGTGCAGAAGTCTCATCTGCAGAATATTTTGCTCAGCGTCAACTCAAACAAGGTACGGTTGGTTGGTTACTCCTGATTGGTTTAGGCGTAGCTTATGTGATATCGGGTGATTTTGCTGGCTGGAACTTCGGCATAGCCCAAGGTGGTTGGGGTGGTATGTTTATTGCCACTGCCCTCGCAGCAATCATGTATCTGTGCCTGTGTCTTTCTATGTCAGAAATGTCCACCATGATGCCGACAGCAGGTGGCGGTTATAGTTTTGCACGTGCTGCTTTTGGTCCTTTTGGGGGCTATTTAACAGGAACAGCCATTTTAATTGAATACGCAATTGCCCCTGCTGCGATTGCTGTATTTATTGGTGGTTATTGCGAATCTCTATTTGGTATTAATGGCTGGATGATTTACCTCGCCTGCTACGCCATTTTTATGGGCATACATCTGAAAGGTGCTGGCGAAGCCTTAAAAATTATGTTTGCCATTACGCTTGTCGCAGCTGTTGCTCTAGTTGTGTTTATTGTCGCAATGATTCCACATTTTAATACACAAAATTTGTTGGATATTCCTGTTGGCACAGCAGCTGGCGCAAGTCGGTTTCTACCTCATGGCTATTTAGGCATCTGGGCCGCAGTTCCCTTTGCAATCTGGTTTTTCCTTGCAGTTGAAGGTGTGCCATTAGCCGCCGAAGAAGCAAAAGATCCAGCAAAATCTCTCCCACGTGGTTTAATCGGTGCAATGCTCATCTTAACGGCGTTTGCAATGCTCATTTTATTCTTGGGTGCGGGGGCAGCAGGTGCAAGTACTTTGCAAAACTCAGGTGCTCCCCTTGTCGATGCTCTGGTTAAAGTTTATGGCACCAACACTTGGCTTGCGACTTTTGTTAACTTTGTTGGTTTAGCAGGTCTAATCGCGAGTTTCTTTTCAATTATCTATGCTTATTCCCGTCAAATTTTTGCACTCTCTCGTGCTGGTTACTTACCTACTTCACTCTCTTTAACCAATAAAAATAAAGCCCCTTATCTCGCAATTATTATTCCGGGCATTATTGGGTTCTTGCTTTCACTTACCAAAGAAGGTGATTCACTGATTTTAATCGCGGTTTTTGGTGCAACCATTTCTTATGTATTGATTCTTTTATCCCACATCAAACTACGCCTATCTAAACCCGACATGCCTCGTCCTTATAAAACTCCTGGAGGAATCGTTACTTCAACTATTGCCTTAGTTCTAGCAGTCGCTGCTGTAGTTGCAGGCTTTGTTGTTAATCCGAAAGTTTGGTTTATTGCTGCCGCTATTTATGTCGTATTTATTGCTTACTTTTTACTCTATAGCCGTTATCATTTAGTTAAAGGCACACCTGAAGAAGAGTTTGCAAATATTAAAGCCGCAGAACAAGAACTATAAAAAAGGATGCAACTATGAGTTATCGCAATATTGTCGCCAATCAACAGTATCACTTTGCTGATTTGAAGACCTTGATGGCAAAAGCAACGCCATTACGTTCTGGCGATGAATTAGCAGGTGTAGCGGCCAGAGACGCAACCGAACATGTTGCGGCACAAATGACTTTGGCCGATGTACCGCTTAAAACCTTTTTAAATGAAGTTGTGGTCGATTACGAAACTGATGAAATTACACGACTAATTATTGATGAACATGATCTGGCAGCCTTTACCCCTATTTCACACTTTACAGTAGGTGATTTTCGAAACTGGTTACTTGGAGAAGAAGCCACTGCTCAAAGCTTAAAAGCATTAGCATCGGGTTTAACTCCAGAAATGGTAGCTGCTGTCAGCAAAATTATGCGCAATCAAGATTTGATTTATGTCGCCAGCAAATGTGAAGTGGTCACCCAGTTTCGTAACACGATTGGTTTAAAAGGCCATCTTTCTACCCGCTTACAACCGAACCACCCGACCGATGATGTGCTTGGTATTTCCGCTAGTATTTTAGATGGTTTGATGTATGGCAATGGTGATGCAGTGATTGGCATTAACCCCGCCACAGATAACCTTCATAATTTGTCAGAGCTACTGAAATTACTTGATCATGTCATTCAGGAATATCAGATTCCTACACAATCTTGTGTACTTACCCATATCAGCTCAGGTATTCAACTGGCTGAAAAAAATGTGCCAATTGATTTAATGTTTCAATCAATCGCTGGCACCCAACTGGCTAATGAAGGTTTTGGAATTTCACTCGATTTACTACAAGAAGGATATGAAACCACACTCGCACTTAAACGCGGAACCATTGGACAAAATGTTATGTACTTTGAAACGGGTCAAGGCAGTGCCTTATCCAGCAATGCACATCACGGCGTTGATCAGCAAACATTAGAAACACGTGCTTATGCAGTGGCCCGTAAATACAATCCGCTTTTAGTGAATACAGTCGTTGGCTTTATTGGTCCCGAATATCTTTTTAACGGTAAACAAATTATACGTGCAGGACTAGAAGACCACTTCTGCGGCAAGCTACTCGGAGTACCAATGGGCTGCGACATTTGCTATACCAACCATGCGGATGCCGACCAAAATGATATGGATGTTCTTCTAACTCTATTTGGTGCTGCGGGCATTAACTTTATTATGGGAATTCCGGGTTCAGACGATGTCATGCTCAACTATCAAACGACCTCGTTCCATGATGCCCTCTATTTAAGACAACTTCTCGGTTTAAAACCCGCTCCTGAGTTTTCTGCTTGGCTTGAACAGCAAGGGATTTTTAAACAGCAAAACTCTCAAATCTGTTGGGCAGACCAAATGCCTGACCAATTCTCTCGTCTGCTCATGAACTAGGGAGAACGTCATGAAACTGAACCGTGATATTCAATATCCATCTTCTACTCATCAAGACCAGTGGGAAAAACTTAAACAGTTTACTGATGCTCGTATTGCTCTGGGTCGTGCAGGTTGTAGCATCCCAACACAAGCCTTACTTGAGTTCCAGTTGTCGCATGCGCAAGCAAAAGATGCGGTTTATCAAGACATGGATGTTTCCTATTTATCTGAGCAATTAGCGCAAAGACAGCTGCAAAGTCTTCATGTCCAAAGTAATGCTCCTAATAAGGAAATTTATCTTAAACGTCCTGATTTAGGACGTCAGCTTTCAGATCAATCAAAAGATGTCTTAATTAAGAAATATGCAGATGAGCCTCAACAATACGATGTTTGTATTGTGGTCGGTGATGGACTCTCTGCAAGAGCAATTGAAGCGAATGCTATCCCATTCATTACCGCGCTAAGTGAGCAAGTTCAGCAAGAAAACTGGACTCTTGCGCCCATTACACTGGCAATAGGCAGTCGGGTTGCTTTAGGTGATGAGGTTGCTGAGATCTTTAAGGCACCCATGCTAGTGATGCTCATCGGTGAGCGCCCTGGTTTAAGCTCTCCTGACAGTATGGGAATTTACTACACATGGAATGCATATTCAGGCTGTCTTGATGCCAAACGTAATTGTATTTCTAATGTCCGGTCTGCAGGCTTAAGTATTCCTGTTGCGGTACAACGTTTAATCACATTAATGAAAAAATCAAAACAGCTCGGCTTTTCAGGAGTTAATTTAAAAGATGAACATCAACTTTCAGATATAGGTCTTGAGGGAACTCAAAAGCTATTATTTTAAACAGTAGAATATGTTTAGGGATTTATTGATAAATATATAATCCTTTGCATAACAACAGCATTTTAACGAAAAATATCAATTTTCAGGTATTGACGATTTATACAGATATTTTCTTCTTTATATTTATCGCTATACTCCACCTATTGATCTTCTATGAATCATTTGTATGAGCACAACAAACGCCTTCCCAAAAACTATTTATGCCATTCAGCATCTTGCTTTCGAAGACTTAGGTTCATTAGAAGATGTCTTTTATCAACTCGGATTTCGCGTCCGTTATTTTGAAGCAGGTGTTGATGATTTAACCCCTGCTTTTTCACATGAAGGTTTAACTATTATTTTAGGCGGTCCAATCGGAGTCTATGAAACTGACGATTATCCATTCTTAAAAGATGAAATCGCTTTACTCAAACAACGTTTAGCAGCTGACAAGCCTACACTTGGTATTTGCCTAGGTGCACAGCTTATTGCTCATGCACTTGGTGCAAAAGTATATGCAGGACATCAAAAAGAAATTGGTTGGGGTCCACTCAGCTTAAGCTTACGCGCTAATCAAGTTTTATCTGGTTTGCTTAACAATGTTCATGTTCTACATTGGCATGGCGACACTTTCGATCTTCCTGAAAATGCGGTGCTATTAGCAAGTTCCGATGTTTATACCAATCAGGCATTTGAAGTCGGTAATAATATTCTTGCCTTGCAGTTCCACATTGAAACGACTGAAGAACATTTTGAAAAATGGCTCATTGGTCATACATGTGAACTTCGCCATGCAAATATTTCAATTCCAAAACTTCGTGAAGAAAATCAGCAATATGCTCAAAATCTCGAACATGCTGCTTTTGATGTTATTCAAAAATTTCTTAAACGAATTGGATATAGTGGTTAATCACTTTTTTATTACTACAAATAAGTTTAAATGCTTTTTTATTAACCAAAAGATAGCGTAATAACCTATCTTTTGGAACATTTTATATTAAATTAAATGTACTGCTTCACCATTCTTTTCTTCACAAATATAAATAGTTAATCATTATGGAAATCCTGAAATTTATTAAAAGCTTTAATACGGTGAATACCTATTTATCGCTAGCGTCTATTCTCCTTATCATCATTGTCCTTTATTTCTACGTGGTTAATCCGGCTTAGTTTATTTGCCAACGCACCATAAAGCATAATATATGTAAGAAAATAGATATAAAAAAGCCCAACTGAGTTGGGCTTTTTTATATCTGCTATTTGCTCAAAAGCATTTTACTCGTCTTATTTTTTCTCAGGCTTAAAGCTATCTTTTAAATCGAGAATACGGTTAAACACTGGTTTTTCAGGTGAATGATCATGTTGATCAGCCACAAAATAACCTTCGCGTTCAAATTGGAAACGATCTTCTGGACTCGCTTGTGCCAAAGCAGGTTCAATTACAGCTTCTAACACTTGTAATGAATCCGGATTTAAGTTCGCCAAGAAGTCATCACCTGTTTCAGGATCTGCTTCTGTAAATAAACGATCATAAATACGTACTTCAGCAGGAATACCTTTTGTTGCAGATACCCAGTGAATTACGCCTTTCACTTTACGGCCTTCAGGGTTTTTACCTAAGGTTTCAGGGTCAATTGAACATTTAAGCTCAATGACTTCACCATTAGCATCCTTAATAACTTCATCACATTTAATGACATAAGCATGGCGTAAACGCACTTCACCATCAGGAACTAAACGCTTGAAGCCTTTTGGTGGTACTTCTTCAAAGTCTTTACGGTCAATATAGATTTCCTTGGTTAAAGGAATCACACGGTCACCCATATCCACGTTTGGATGGCGAGCATGTGTAAGATCCATATCTTCTGGTAAATTAGTTAAAGTCACTTTAAGTGGACTTAAAACAGCCATTCCACGCGCAGCTGTATTCTCCAAAGATTGACGAATACAGAACTCAAGCATTGCAACATCAACAATACCGTCAGTTTTTGACACACCTACACGCTTACAAAACTCACGTAAGCCTTCTGGTGTGAAACCACGACGACGCATACCCACTACAGTCGGCATACGCGGGTCATCCCAACCATTCACATGACCACCTTCCACCAATTTACGTAATTTACGTTTTGATGTAATGGTGTAGTCCACATTTAAGCGTGAAGATTCATATTGGTGTGGAACCGCTTGAGATTTTACCTTTTCTACAATCCAGTCATAAAAGGGACGGTGATCTTGGAACTCTAATGTACAAAGTGAATGAGTAATCCCCTCGATCGCATCAGACAATGGATGAGCATAGTCATACATTGGATAGATTTTCCATTTATCACCTGTTTGGTGATGTTCTGAATGCAATACACGATATAAAATTGGATCACGCATGTGTACGTTTGGACTTGCCATATCAATTTTGGCACGTAAAACCGCTTCACCCTCTTTAAATTCGCCACTTCGCATTTTTTCAAAACGCGCAAGGTTCTCTTCAACAGATGCATCACGGTATGGTGAGTTTTTACCCGGTTCAACAAAACTACCGCGGTTTAACTTAATTTCTTCTGGAGATTGTAAATCAACATAGGCATCGCCTTGCTCAATGAGTTGAACAGCCCATGCATATAATTGATCAAAATAACCCGATGCATAGCGTGGTTCACCGTTCCAGTTAAAACCAAGCCATTTCACATCATTAGCAATACCGTCAACATACTCTTGTTCTTCAGCATCAGGGTTTGTATCGTCAAAACGTAAATTACATAACCCATCAAATTCTTCAGCCACACCAAAGTTTAGGCAAATTGCTTTTACATGACCAATATGTAAATAGCCATTTGGTTCTGGTGGAAAACGCGTTACGATCTGCTTTGCACGCCCAGCAGCCAAGTCTTCAGTAATGACTTGGCGAACGAAATCTAAGCCAGCCTGTTGTTCTTGCTGCACAGAATCGACAGAGGCATGAGTATTCGGTGTCGGGTTATTTGGCAGGCTCGAGACAACATCATTAGGCTTCATAGTGTATCAATCACTTCTTTGTAGATAAAATTTCGAAAAATTTAAACGCTATCTTCATTTTTCACAAAGATTTTAACGTTTTTTACTTGCCTTGTAGTTTACAGTTTGCTTATGCTTCTCTCAACCAAAAACCCATGGTCATAAGCCCATGTTTAGGAGATTAATGTAATGAGTTTTCCTCAAGTCGAATTAAACACCAATAAAGGTCGTATTGTTCTTGAACTGAATGCTGAAAAAGCACCTAAAACAGTAGCAAACTTTTTAGAATATGTACGTGACGGTTTTTATGACGGCGTTATTTTCCACCGCGTCATTGATGGTTTCATGATCCAAGGTGGCGGTATGGATGAAAACTTCAAAGAAAAAGCGACACGCGATTCAATTGAAAACGAAGCTGATAACGGTTTAAGCAACGACGAAGGTACGATTGCAATGGCGCGTACTCAAGCTCCTCACTCAGCGTCTGCTCAATTCTTCATCAATGTAAAAAATAACTCTTTCTTGAACCATACTTCTAAAACTGCTCAAGGTTGGGGTTATGCTGTATTTGGTAAAGTTGTTGAAGGTTTAGATGTTGTTGAAGCGATCAAAGGTGTTCGCACTGGCAACCGCGGTTATCACGCTGACGTTCCTTTAGAAAATGTAGTAATCGAATCTGCTAAAATTATTTCTGAATAATTTTAGGATAAAGCTGTGACTTATCTGTTTATCTCAGATTTACATTTGTCACCTGAACACCCTCGACTCGTTCGAGGGTTTTTAGACTTATTGGTGCATTACCAACATAAAAATACTCAACTCTACATCTTAGGCGACTGGTTTAATGCCTGGATTGGAGATGACTATTCAGCACCATGGCTTGATGAAATTGTTGAGGCCTTAAAAAACTTTAACCAAAAAGGGAATCGGGTTTACTTTCAAGTCGGTAATCGTGATTTTGCGCTTAATCAGGTTTTCCTCAATAAATTTAATGGCGTATTACTCCCTGACATTTATTCCCTCAATATCGCAGGACATCAATATCGTCTAGAACACGGCGATGCATTATGTACAGATGATATTTCTTATCAAAGATTTAAAAAGATTATTCGAAATCCGCTCTTAGTTGCTCTTTTACGCCGGACTCCTCTCAGTTTTCGCACTAAACTAGTGAATGGCTTTCGCAAAAGAAGTTCTGCTGATAAACAGCAAAAAAGCTATGAAATTATGGATGTAAATGAACAAGCTGTTAATTCTGCTTTAGAAAATGTAGATATACTGATTCATGGACACACTCACCGCCCTTCAATTCATCAGGTACAAGCTAAACAACGAATTGTTCTTGGCGATTGGCGTGAAGATCAGGCTTATATTTTGGAAATTGATCCATCCTCAAATACGCAACAGCTCGAATTGATTGTCTGGAATTATTAACTAGAAATTAGTCACTTTTTATTTCAACCTTCAATTCTTTAATTTTTTTATTTAAATCAGAATCGTAAATCACACACATGCTGGCAATAAATATAAATTTCCAGTTTATATGACCATATTTTTGATATTCGATGTATAAAATTAAAAGACACAATACAAATGCAAAAATTAGAAAGGCTTTAACAATTCTAATTTCTCGTAACTTACTCTTTGCATCTGTTGGCAGTAAATTAATCATTTTCAATAAATTACTAAACTTTTATATAAACATTATATTTCTTTATCAAATTACATAGAAAATGTTTTTGAATAAAATAGCGTATGATGGCAAAGATTAAATTCTCTCAATTGCCATAAGATTGATATGGAGCACACCTATGGACCTATTGAATTCTGTTAAAAGTCGCTATACAACAAAAGCGTATGATTCTGAAAAGAAAATTCCTCAAGAAAAATTTAATAAATTATTAGAAATTTTACGTTTTACCCCTTCTTCAGTAAATATTCAGCCTTGGCATTTCGTAGTTGCAGATAATCAGGCAGCTAAAGAACGAATTGCAAAAGCTTTAACAGGTAAATATGCCTACAATGCTCCAAAAGTACTCGAGTCATCACACACACTTATCTTTTGCACAAGAACAGATATTTCAGCTGAATACTTAAATCAATTGCTTGAACAAGATGATTTGAGCGGTCGTTTTAAAGATGAAAAAGCAAAGCTCGGCCAAAAAGATACTCGCCATGGCTATGTTGAATTCTATCGAAATGAGCAGAAAAATTTATTTGGGTGGATGGAAAATCAAACATTCATCGCTTTAGGGCAACTACTTTTTGCTGCGGGTTTAGAAGGAATTGATGCTACGCCAATGGGCGGCTTTGATGAAGATATTTTAAATACTGAGCTTGGGTTAACTGAAAAAGGCCTGCGTAGTTCAGTCATTGTTTCTCTAGGTTATCGCAGTGAAAATGATTTCAATGCCAAACTTCCTAAATCGCGCCTACCAGATGAAGTTATTTTTACCTATTTATAAAATGAAAATAGTTCAAGAGTTTCAACTCTCTTGAACTATAAACTCATTGCCCTAGCTAAACAAATTACACCACTGATCCCCAATAAAATACCCAAAGTGGTAGGCCATTTTAATTTTTCTTTATATAAAATAACGCCACTTGCAATTCCTAATAACACAACGAGAATATTCATACTCGCAAAAACAATTGCAGGTGAATCCTTTAAAAGGATATGAGCTTTCACATATAAAGCAATATTTGAAAAATTAAGCACACCTAATACTAATCCAGCTATAGCACTTTTAAGCTGCCATTTTTGGGTTTTCTGCACCAATAAATATGAAATTGATAATATAAAAGATGTAATAAAAATAAGATTCAACGTGAGTGTAAATTGAAGACCTAAACTACTCGTATATTTTAAGAGAATGTCTACCGCGGCATATCCACACCAAACACTTAATAGAGCAACAATTGCTTTTCGAGATTGATGATTCGAAGAAGTATTCATTTGTCCAAATAAGACGAGTAAGACTGCAAAAGCTCCTAGACCTATTCCCCACAGCTTTAATGCATTAAATTGCTCATTAAAAATGAAATAAGCTGCGAGTAAAGAAAGTACCACGGAAAGTCGTTGTGCAACCTCAGTTTTAACAATTCCTGCATATTCTAATGATTTAGCTAAACATAGAAAAATACTGGGTAAAATCATTCCTAATGCAACAATTAACCACCAAGGCGTCTTTTCTATTGAAATATGTTGAATATCCGGCTGAAACCACCAAAAGCAAAGAAGACTTGCACTCGCATAATTCCATGCAATCATTTGTAGCGGCTGGTAACCTTTTTTCTTTAAGTTTTTTAATAAGATGGACACCAAAACACTGCTTAATGCAGCAGCTAATATTAATAGCATCGATTAAAACTCTATTTATTTAGATATATCAGCCGTAATGATCAAATTACGACTGCTGTTGAATTAAATATTTTAAATTAATTTATAAATAAACATAAAAAAAGCCAGTCATTATCTGACTGGCTTCTTTTTAGATTTCAATTAACGATTATTTTCGTCTTCTTGACCATCTTCAAATTTAGTATCGTTGTCAAAACCACCTTGATGACCACCGAAACCGCCTTGACCACCGAAACCGCCTTGACCGCCGAAGCCACCTTGACCGCCGAAGCCGCCGCCTTGACCACCGAAGCCGCCTTGACCGCCGAAGCCGCCTTGACTACCACCAAAGCCACCGCCTTGACCGCCACCAAAGCCACCGCCTTGACCGCCACCAAAGCCACCAGTAGGTTGACCACCGAAGCCGCCTTGTGCGCCACCTTGTGCTGGGAAGCCTGTACCTTGCGCGCCTGCTGGGCGTGGGTTACGTGCTGGAACAACAGTTGAAATAGCGTGTTTGTAAACCATTTGACTTACTGTATTTTTTAATAAAACAACATATTGGTCAAAAGATTCAATATGACCCTGTAATTTAATACCGTTCACAAGGAAAATAGAAACAGGGATACGTTCTTTACGGAGAGAATTTAAGAACGGATCTTGTAAAGTTTGACCTTTAGACATTTTTAACTCCAAAAAAAAATTTTTAAATCAGCGCAAAAAAACTATCTTTATTTTTCAACTAAAAATTATAAAAAGACAGTGTGCAAATTTTGCTTTATCCATAAGAGTTTCGCAAGTCTTCTTTCGCCTGCTTTATCGTCAAGTAAGTTTTAAAATCGTGTATTTCTTGCAAAGAACGTAACCACGTATATTGACGTTTGGCAAGTTGTCGTGTTGCAAATAAAGCTTTATCCTCCATTTCACGTTTACTTTTGAGACTTAAGTCACTTTTTAATAGAAATTCTAGTGCTTGTCGATAACCCACTGAACGCATTGAGGGTAAATTTTCATCTAAATCGTATTTTTCAATTAGAGCTTCAACTTCACTCAAAAAACCGATATCCCACATTTTGCTTAATCTTTGCTCAATGCGTTGATGTAATTCTACCCGATCTGGAAGTAAAGCATAATTATGAAATATGTATCGATATGGTACGTTTTTTGGTTGTTCTGCCTGCAATTTAGTAATTGGTTCACCCGTAATCTTATAAACTTCTAATGCTCGAATAATCCTTTGCTTATCAGTCACATTAAATTTTATAGCGGCAGCAGGATCTACAGAAACCAATTCATCATAAACGGCCTGCCACCCTTCATTTAAACCTTTTTGTTCAATTGCTGCACGAACTTGAGCATCAGCACTCGGTAAATTACCAGATAACCCTTCTAATAATGCCTTAAAGTACAACATGGTGCCTCCTACCAAAATAGGAGTCTTACCACGTGAATGCATATCATCAATTAACTTACATGCATCTTCAACAAACTGAGCAGCTGAATAAACTTCAAGAGGCGTAATAATATCAATCAGATGATGAGGATAGAGCGCTTGCTCTTCACGCGTTGGTTTAGCCGTGCCGATATCCATATCTTTATAGACGAGTGCAGAATCAACAGAAATTAGCTCAAAATTTCCACGCTCGTATAATTCACATGCCAAAGCGGTTTTTCCGCTCGCAGTTGGTCCCATTAAATTGATGACGGGCAATTGATTTGACATGTAAAACTACTCTCCTCGAGCAAATAATTTATCTAATTGAGATAATGGAAATGCACGCCAAGTTGGCCGCCCATGGTTACATTGGCTCGCAAATTCAGTTTGTTCCATTTGACGAAGTAAAGCATTCATTTCTGAAAGGCTGAGTTGTCGATGTGCACGCACTGCCCCATGACATGCCATTCCAGCTAATAATTCGTCTCTTTTTTGAAGTAACCCTTGGGCTTCATCATTTGGATCTAAATCATTTAAAAGCTCTGGAATAAGATTTTCAAAGTCAGCTTTTTGTAATATGGCAGGCACACCACGAACAATAACTTGCTCATCGCCATATAAATCAATTTCCAAACCTAAGCGCTCAAGTTGAGGTTTTAACTCCTCTACCCTAACAGCCTGCATACGGCTAATAGAAATGACTTTAGGTATAAGTAACTGCTGAGATGTCCAAAATTCAGGTTTATCCCAAGCATTTTTCATTTGTTGTAATAAAATACGCTCATGTGCCGCATGCATATCAACAATAATTAGCCCTTCGGTATTCTGCGCTAGAATATAAATTCCATGAAGTTGAGCAATTGCGATACCTAAAGGAAATTCATCAACTTTAGTTACTGGTTCTATATTTTCATTTAATGAAAAAGTAGCAGGTTGGTCACGTAGAGGCGCTAAGTATGTCTTTAACGCATTATTTAATTGAGCAGAACCATTATATTTTGGTGTTTGATCTGCATAGTGAACAGCTTGCGGACGACTAGCGTTAAAATCGGTTAATAACTCTGTTTGTGCGTGCTGAGTCTGTGGCTCACTATCTGCATTTAAAGTTTCATTTGCTCTGTGCAATGAAAATTGTTCTTGATATTTCGGCTGCGGCTGTACTGAATAATCTGATTGTTCATCTACTTTCATCGCTTGAGCTAAATCAGCACTCGCTGTCTGAAATTGCGATAGAGTTTCTTTTGCATAATGCCTTACAAACTCGTGCACTTCTCTTTGATTTAAAAAGCGAATTTCATGTTTTGTAGGATGAACATTAACATCAATATTTTCAGGATCGACTTCTAAGAAAAGTAGATAAGATGAATGTTGATGACCATGTAAAATACCGTCATATGCCATGCGTAGCGCATGCGAAATTGTTTTATCTTTGACAATACGCCCATTTACATAGACATATTGCATATCAGCCTGCGCACGTGCATCAGAAGGATGGCCTAGCCAACCCGATAAACGCATGCTAATACTTTCAGCATCCATCCAATATGCATTTTGTACGAATTGCGAACCTAATAATTGCTGTACCCGCTGAAAACGCAGCTCGCCGCTATCCGCTATAGGTAGATTAATTCTAATATTATCATTATGCTCAAGCACAAAACGTATATCGAAATGTGTTAGAGCTAGACGGCGAACAATCTCTTCAATATGCCCAAATTCAGTGGTTGGTTTTTTTAAGAATTTACGGCGTGCAGGAACATTAAAAAATAAGTCCTGAACACGGATATGGGTCCCCTTTTGAGCAGCAACAGCTTGTACTTCTTGATGATCAAATGCTGTGCCGTTTACTTCAACCTGATGGCCAATACCACTTTCATCTTGACTACTCGTCAATGTCAATCTTGAAACAGCAGCAATCGAAGCAAGTGCCTCCCCGCGAAATCCTAAACTTACAATAGCGTGTAAATCTTCTGCCGTTTTAATTTTACTTGTGGCATGACGCATAACCGCTAATGCTAAATCTTCAGAATGAATACCATGCCCATTATCAATAATTTCTATTAGGGTCGAACCACCTTGAGCAATACGTACAATGAGTTCAGTTGCACCGGCATCGATAGAGTTTTCTAATAATTCTTTAACAACAGATGAAGGACGCTCAATCACCTCACCAGCAGCAATCTGGTTGGCTAACGCTGCGTCTAATGTATGGATACGACGTTGTGTTAGCTTTTCATCAGTCATGAAGCTGTTCCTGCAAAGTCTGATACAAATGTTCTGTAGGTAAAGTTAGGGTTACTAAACGGCTCAACTCATCATCTGACTTTTGAATATCAATGATGATATCTGCCTCTGGAATTTCATCGCCACCTTTTGATGGCCATTCAAATAAAAATAATGCGTCTGCGATATCTAAATAATCACGGATTCCCATTAATTCAAGTTCGTACGGATCATTCAAACGATATAAGTCAAAATGAAAAATTTCTTTATCATTAATTTTATATGGCTCAACGAGTGTATAAGTTGGACTTTTAACAGAGCCTTTGTGGCCCAAAGCCTGTAAGAAATAGCGCGTAAGTGTGGTTTTACCCGCACCTAGATCCCCAATTAAATAAATTACACCCGGCTGAACATGCTGCGCCAAAGCTTGAGCTAAACGCTCAGTATCTTCTTCATGATTTAAGACCAATTTCAATGAATACGACATAGCACACATAACATGATTCGAAATAATCGATATGATAACATTGCCCTGCCTTAAAAGCCTACTTAAGCCCTAGAAGTTGGCTTTTTTTATATCAATTTTCTTACATATTTACACTTTTTTATGTCTAGTCCGAACGATTTTTTGCCACCTATGATTGATGGTGTAAGCGCAAGCCAAGTCTATCTTCCTGCACAAACAAATACTCAAACTATTTATGAGTATCTATGCCAACATTTCCAACATATTAAAGTGCAAGAGTGGCAACAACGATTTCAAGATGGACTTATTTATGGTGCAAATGGACAAAAACTAACATTAGACAGTCCATACCAAAGTAATACCCATATTTTTTATTATCGATTTCTGGCTTATGAACCACATGTTCCATTTGAACATCGGATTTTATTTGAGAATGATGATTTACTGGTGGTCGATAAACCCCATTTTTTAACAATTAGCCCGACTGGACAATATGTTCAAGAAACACTTTTAGTCCGTCTTAAAAAACAAACAGGCAATGAATTTTTAACCCCTATTCATCGTCTAGATCGTGAAACTGCTGGTGTTGTTCTATTTTGCAAACGGGTTGAGTCGCGTGGTATTTACCAACAATTATTTGCAGAGCGCCAAGTCAATAAAATTTATCACGCTGTTGCACCTTATAGACAAGATTTAAATTTCCCTCAGACATTACATTTGCATTTAGATAAAGGTCATCCTTTTTACACCATGCGGGTTATAGAAAATGCAAAAACAAATACCGAGACCTATATTGAACTCATCGAGCATAACCAGATTTGGGCAAAATATCGCTTAACACCGACAACGGGCAAACAGCACCAACTTCGCGTGCATCTTAATTACTTAGAAATTCCGATTAAAAATGATCCATTTTATCCAGTAGTTCAACACAAGGCTGAAGATGATTTCTCGGAACCATTACAGCTGCTAGCTAAGCACATTTCATTTATAGATCCCCTCACAAAAGAGGGAATGTCTTTTAATTCTGAGTTTGAATTGACATTGTAATGTAACCGTAATGACAAAAAGATTATTTTTTATGCCAAAAAGCATTGAAATTACATTGCGATGGTTTAAAATAAATTCCTAAAAATTAAAAATCATTTGGTTTTGTTATTCATGCGAAAAACAGAAGTTTATCAGGTTCGACTTGACTCCCAAGAAAAAAAGCAGGCTTTTGCTGTTTTTAAACAACTGGGAATTACCCCTGCCCAAGCAGTACGACTTTTTTTTAAACAGGTCGTATTAACTAAATCTATTCCTTTTGCTATCGAAAATCAGAATATTAATATGGAACAATTATTAAAACTGAGAAAAGCAAAAGCATCTTCATTAAACCAAAATCCATCAACTTTAGCTGAAGATGATGACCATGAAGATTTATTTGAAGAACTTAATGCACTTCTTGGTGAAAGCGACAAAACTTAACACTGTTGCATTTATAAACAAGTTTTAACGTCAAAAAGCTGTTTTTTTCGTTATGCTCTCTTTGTAAAAACATAATGATAAGTTACAAGGAGTGCCAAATGATCGTTAGACGAGCGACTTTTGAAGATTTAGAGCAACTCGCCGTTTTATTTGATGAATACCGCCAATTTTATGGGGCCTCTTCTAATTTTAATGAATCACTTCACTTCCTTAAACAACGTTTTGAGAATAGAGAGAGTGTGTTTTTCATTCATATTAAAGACGATAAAATCACGGGTTTTATTTTACTCTATTTAGGTTTTTCTTCAGTTGCTTGTTCAACTTACTATATTTTAGATGATGTATATGTTACGCCCGTTTTCCGCCGTCAAGGTTCTGCTAAACAGCTAATCGATACAGCAATCTTATTTGCAAAACAAGAAAATGCTTTGCGGATTAGTTTGGAAACTCAAAGTAACAACCATGAATCTCATCGTTTATATGAACAAATGGGATTTATTCGAGATAGCGAGTTCCAAACCTTCCATTGTTTTCTCAAATGATATTTTGAGCGCGTTGTTTTTGTTGTTCAGATAAATAAACCCACTCACCATCTTCAAGTTCAGGTAAAACCAATTGCCCTACTTGATGGCGATGTAATGCTTCTACCTTATTTCCTACAGCTGCAATCATTCTTTTTACTTGATGATAAACACCTTGATGAATCGTCATGGTTAATTGATGCGTTTCTAATATCTCCACATCTGTTGCAGCAAAAACACCTTTTTCTTGATGCAAACTCACACCTTGGCTCAGCATTTCAATTTGCTCAGGTGTAACTGGATCTACAGTCGTAACATGATAAACCTTGGGCACATGTTTACGAGGATGAGTTAAAGCTTGAAGATATTTACCATCATCAGTAAGTAAAAGTAAGCCGGTTGTATCTTGATCTAAACGACCAATGGCTTGCACACCACGTTGAATCAGGATTTCTGGTAAAAGGCTAAATACGCTTTGATGATGATGAGGCTGGTGTGAACACTCAAAACCTTTTGGTTTTTTTAGAGCAAGGTAAACTTTTTCTCGATATTGATAAGTTTCTCCAAAGAGAGAAAACTCTAAATTTTCTGGAGAGAATTGCTTCTTAAGATCATCTGCAACCTCTCCATCAATACTTACAGATCCGTTTTTTATTAACTGCTGACAATATTTACGTGAACCAAACCCTTGTGATTGTAAAATTTTTTCCAGCAGCATGAAGTTTTCTCATTAGAACTAAGCTGTTATTTTAACGTAGTTTCCACTTTTTACTAAACGCTACGAGCAGCTCTTTACATTTACTTCATTCAACTCACACTTTATTCTTCAACTACTCGATAAATATTTTCATTCTGTTCACTTTCAAATAATAATTCGGTAGTAGGCAGAATAATTTCATTATCAACAATAATATGTTCAATACGTTGGCTCAGCTTTAACGATTCATTCTCATGTTCAACTAAATTTTTCTTTAGTTGCGCTTTTGCATCATGAATCTGGTCAAACTGATCTTTGATTTTGATATCTATAATGTCCATAAATCTATCCTGTACTCATGAGTAATGACTATTTTTATATCATAATTTTAAAAAACTAAAATTTTTAACTTGTTAATTTATATAACATTGTTTCCAAGCGTAACCAGAAATTAAAACTCTTTAGGATTGAGAGATATAGAATCATTTATTCTTAAAAATAAGATTTGAAATCGGCTATATCTTTTAAAGCGTTCACATTACTGGTCTTAAATATTATACAATTCCATTTATTTACTTCCTCCGCACTCCCCATGCTTGCCCAATTTGATGTTAATTTAGTTGTTCTACTCGTTCTGTTGATCTGCGGCTTATTAAGTCAAAATGCAGCTGTAACGATTGCAGCCGGTGTGCTCATTGTCGTTAAAATTACGCCATTAAATGAGTTTTTCCCCTATATTCAAGCTCACGGTCTTAATTTAGGAATTCTTATTTTAACGATTGGTGTACTTACTCCAATTGCCAGTGGGAAGCTCAGTGGGGAGAGTATTTTAAAGTCATTTGTTAGTTTTAAATCACTTTTGGCTATTGCAATTGGCTTATTAGTCGCTTGGTTGGGTGGTCGTGGAGTAAAACTAATGTCAAGCCAACCTGATGTGGTTGCAGGCTTACTGATTGGTACGGTTGCTGGTGTTGCTTTACTTCGTGGTGTACCAGTCGGCCCTCTGATTGCAGCAGGCTTACTCTCTTTATTTATTGGTAAATAAGAAGTCGATATAAAAAGGTGCAATTAAGCACCTTTTTAACACTTAGGCTAAATTTTTATTTTTAGCCAGAATAATAGGCATTTCGTTTTAAAGAGAACTTTTCTAACTGCTTTAAAAATCCTTCAAAATAACTTTTCTCTTTTTCTTCAGTTCGATAACCCGCATATAAAGTTCGTCTCAAGCCTGTAGGAGAAACACAATCTAAACGGCGGCTTGTAACCCAACCTTTTTGTTCATATTCATTTACCACCCAATCAGGTAAAGCAGCAATACCTCGTCCACTTGCAACAAGCTGAATAAGCATTTGAGTTAAATCAGTTGTTCGTATTTGCTTAGGCTGAATATTCGCAGGAATAAAAAGTTTCGACATAATATCTAAACGGTGCTTATCAACCGGATAAGTAATTAAAACTTCTTCGGCCAACTCTTGCACTGTAATATTTTCAGCCCGTACCAAAGGATGCGTATTTGATAAGACTAAACGTGATTCGTATTCAAAAATCGGAAAATACTCAATTCCTTTTAAAGCAATTGGGTCAGCTGTAATCAGTAAATCAAATTCTGCATTTTGTAAGAGTTCATGCGGATTGGCTTCAAAACCTGAAGCGAAGTCTAAATCTACATCTGGGTATTGCTGACGATACTGATTTAATAAAGGCATTAACCAGTCAAAACAACTATGGCATTCCGATGAAAAAATAATTCTGCCTGTCTGTCCATGCACAATACGCGTGATATCACTGTGGGTAATCTGAATTTGTGGCAAAACATCGTCTGCTAACTTTAATAAGCGCTGTCCAACATTAGAAAAACTAACAGGTCTGCTTCGGCGATTAACAACTTCTACCCCATACCAATGATCTAATTCTTTTAATTGATGAGAAATGGCAGATGGTGTTAAACAAAGGTCATTTGCTGCCGAAACTAATGAACCATGCTCGCGTAAAGCAACGAGAGTTTTAAGGTGGCGTATTTCTAACATGAGCACAAGCCTACAAAAAGAGATTGATCTATAAATGCAAAAAGCTCATGTTTGCTTTTCCATAAAATTTTCGACAAATCTTCATTGATGAATTTCATTCACTTTAACACAAAGATAGTTAGTTTGTCTCAACATGAATTTTATTTCACTATTTTTACATGGGATGAATGTAGGTATCTTCAAAAATAAAGGAAAATTAAAACGATCTTATAAAAATTTTAAAAGTGGTTAAAAAGCATAAGACAAAAATAGACCTTTATTAGGTCTATTTTTATAAAAAACTAAAAACTACTGTGCTAATACATTTAAACTAATAATCGTATAACTCTGATCTTTAGGTTTTAATTTCAAATTTAGAGGAGCTTTTACTTCTACTAAGTACTCTCCAGCTTTTGGAAAGCTAAGCTCGACCTGACCATTCTTTTCTGCCTTAAACTGCTGCACTTGTTTGTCAGTCGCACCCTTTCCTCTTACATTAACTTCAGCATAAGCTAAAGGCTGGCCCTTTTCAGTTATAGCTAATTTAACTGGTTGAGCAGCTTTAATCTGGTTTGGATGCACAGAGAAACTAACTTTAATCGGTGTATTAGGAAGCTGAATATCTGAAATTTTTCCCTTAGAAAGATAACTCTGCAATATCCACTCACGTGTTACTTGTTCTGTTTTAATTGTTTTTGTTTTAAGGTCAGTCGGAATCAAATATTCACGTTCTGCTTTCGATGGAGCTTTATCACCTGGCATATCAACAAATAGATGCCATTCTTTTTGGTCATATACATATTTTAAAGGATAACTCGCCTGAGTTTGAACAATGTATGTGCCTTCTTCAGGTAGATCTACATCAAAAACAGTTACAGACTTATGTACAGCTTCTGAGTTGACGGTTTTAAGCTCATTTTTAGGTGTAATTACAGTAAGCTTGACATCCTTTAAAGGATATTCACTATTTAATGCTTCTTCAGCATAACCAGCAATTACAGGTACTTGAGTCTGTTCAGTTTTATAAGCTACAGGTGCTACATAAGGTTCGTGAGCAAAGCCAGTTGTACATATCAATGCAAGTGACGTCATTAGAAATCTATTCATTATTACAAAATCCTGTTGTATGCAAAGTTGAAAAATCAGACAAAATATAAGCGAATACAGTATACACAAATAAAAATAATTCTTATTATCATTCGTTATTTTTTATTATTTATGGATCAAAACGTGAAGGCTTAAATTTAACTCATTTAAATACGTAATCATTTTCTCATTAATTTAGTTTTTTATTATTTTGTTCTCTTTTCCCTTATACTTCTCTTTTTTGTGTCTTCCCTTAACTTATTATGGCGTCCCCGCAATCCCCTCTTTCTACACATCAACACTATTCTCTCTTTTTAGCAATTTTCTCACTCGCTGTAGGTGGTTTTTGTATTGGAACTACCGAATTCGTCGCAATGGGACTGATTCAGGAAATTGCAAATAATTTAAATATTACAGTACCTGAAGCTGGCCATTTTATTAGTGCCTATGCATTGGGTGTAGTTATTGGCGCTCCTATCATTGCTATTCTCGGAGCCAAAGTACCTAGAAAAACTTTATTACTAGGCTTGATGCTTTTTTATGGTATTGCTAATGCGTGTACTGCTTTAGCTCATACACCTGAAACTGTCTTAATCTCACGTTTCATTGCAGGTTTACCACACGGAGCATATTTTGGAGTGGGTGCCTTAGTTGCAGCAGAACTAGCGGGTCCATCAAGAAGAGCTTCTGCGGTTGCCCAAATGATGATGGGTCTTACAGTGGCAACTGTAATTGGTGTTCCTCTCGCAACGTGGTTAGGTCAAAATTTTGGCTGGAGAGCAGGTTTTGAATTTTCAGCAACAATTGCATTCGTCACTTTAATTGCTGTTGGCTTCTTTGTACCCAATATTCCAGTCCAAGCTACTGCGAGTATAAAAACAGAATTAGCTGGCCTTAAAAATATCAACATGTGGTTAACACTAGCGGTAGGTGCTATCGGTTTTGGAGGCATGTTTTCTGTTTATAGTTATGTCTCACCAATTTTGACTGAATATACTAAAGTTAATATCCAAATTGTCCCTATCGCTTTAGCTATCTGGGGTATCGGTATGGTTATTGGTGGCTTAGCAGCAGGATGGCTTGCAGATAAAAACCTAAACAAAACGATTGTAGGTGTATTAATTAGTTCAGCTATCGCTTTTGTTGTTGCCAGTTTCTTAATGAGTAATATCTATAGTGCTATTGCTTCATTATTTTTGATTGGTCTCACTGTAATGGGATTAGGCGGAGCTTTGCAAACCCGCCTAATGGATGTTGCAGGCGATGCCCAAACATTAGCAGCCTCACTTAACCACTCTGCCTTTAATATGGCTAATGCATTAGGTGCATTTTTAGGTGGATGGGTACTCAGCCACCAAATGGGTTGGATCGCGCCAATCTGGGTAGGTTTTGTTTTGAGTCTCGGTGGTCTTATCATTTTACTTATTGCATTTGCTGTTGAAAAAGCCAGTAAGTAAATTTAATCAAAGAAAATGCTAACTTATTATTTCTAATCAGTTAGCTTTCCACCACAGTGTGGGCAATAACATTTTTTCTCTCTAACAGATTCTTCTTGCTCTAATACTTTTTCTCGCATAATTTGAACAATCAGGTTATGCGCCTGCTCTTTGGGTAGACCTACTTTTTGACGGATTCGTTCTATTTCAACTTCATCATGTAAAATATCAATGCCTCGTACTTGAAGTAATTCACGAAATTCTTGCTCTAGTCTTTGATTACGCTGGTTAAGTTCATTTGCAAGCCCCGATGCCAAAATACCGGCTGGTAAAGCCGCAATACCAACACCCAAAATTGTAATGAGTGCCCCCAATAACTTTCCTAAACTTGTCACTGGTGTTACATCGCCATAACCCACTGTGGTTAAAGTCACTACAGCCCACCACATAGATTTAGGTATTGAACTAAAAGCTTCTGGCTGAGCCTTGTTTTCAACCACATAAATTCCAGAAGCAGTCATAATAATCATAATGATTAAAATAAAGATAACTGCCTGAAAAGAACCTTTCTCCCGCTTGATCACGCATAACAATATCTGTAGTGAGATAAAATAACGCGTTAATTTTAATAAGCGTAGTAAACGTAAGATTCTGAGCATACGAAGATCAATTCGTACAAAGAAATTGAGATAGGCAGGTAAAATTGCCATCAAATCAATAATTGCTTCTCCGCTTTTCATCCAGTTCAAGCGAATTTTCCATGCAGATTGTGTCGTATCTCGATCTGCAACACTCCACAATCTTAATAAATATTCAATACTAAAAATTGCAATTGAAATAACTTCAAAATAGTCAAACCAAACACGATAGCTTGTATACAAATCATTTACTGTTTCTAATAAAACGGCAGCAACATTACCAACAATTAAAACAACTAAAAAATAATTAATACATCTACTTACGGTAGTTTCATAGTCATGATTATGAAGATTATTATAGAAAAACTTACGCAATCCCTTCAACGCTGAATTTTGCATATTGATCTGACCATTTGATATTGAAGATATAGTAAGCTCTCGCTGCCTATTCACCAATACGGTCTTTAATAAATTTTCCTTAACACGCTTCGGTAATTAAAATTTTATATTTTTCTACTTCAGCTCGCCGCTACACATCGGAATTCATTTTCTTTCCACCACATCACATCATAGATTCCCGGATGTGATTTTAAGATAATATTTATATAATTTTGAAGCACCATAATATGATGGGTAATATCAATTTTTCGAAATAAAAACTTTCTTAAAATTGGTGTATTCGGTGAAATAAAAATTGCGAATCCATTTCTATATTCTTCATAGACACTTATTCCAAGATACATTGTTATTTCAGGCAATGGAATTTCAATTTGCCATCCCCAATTTTCACTATATAGTTCTACATTTAAATGATATCTATTTCTCAATATACTAAAAATATATTGCGCGATGTCTTCAGTTTTTTGAACTAAAACCCCTCCTTCGCTGGAGTGTATTTTTTGTTCATATAGTTGATAATCATCAAATTTAAATTCAACTATTGTCTTTAGCATTCTCAAATTCCCTATATAAAATACCCATATTTTTTTTAATTATTTTTAAGTTCGTTTAATTATTTTAAAACAAAAAACCAGTTAATTACTACTACTATATTCAATTTTATATATATCAAATTTTAAAATGATATATTTGACGTTTTTAAATAAACTCATGACTCATTTCACACTTTCAATAAAATTAACAACTCAAAAAGACCGATTTTTATCCAAAATTATATCTAAGTTATTTTATTTAATAATTTTTTACATCAGTTATATCTTAATCTAGATATATAATTTATTTTTTGATCTTTAATATTTTCTAAAAATTAGTATTAGAATATATTAATTTAATTAGATATCTTTATAGCTTTTTTTAAAATTAACCATACTAAGTACTATTTATTAGACTGATATCTAAACAGAGAATTTATCATTCTGACATCCATTTCAGAATTAAAATTTCAGAAAAACTTAACAATTTATGTTTAAATTAAGAAATATTTAACTTAAAAGAATGACGTTTTTCATAGAAATGAAAGTTAGTACATATCGCTTGTGATTTTTTGAATTTTTGAATCATTTAATCGATAATAGAACTTTAATACTTATGTCTTTAGCGATTTACTCATAAAGAACTTTAATTTTTTATCATATGAAAACAAGGGGAAATTACATGGGATTTAAAGCCCTCCCTACACTTATTTCTTTATTTATTACATTGTTAATCTGGTTCGTTATTCCTGTACCAAATGGTGTTGATCCTGATGCATGGCATTTATTAGCGATGTTTGTCGGTGTAATTGCTGCAATCATCGGTAAAGCGATGCCAATTGGTGCCATTGCCATTATTGCAATCACTTTAGTCGCTATCACTGGGGTGACTAACACGAGCCCAAGCGGTGCAATTCAAGATGCCCTTAGTAGCTTTGCTAACCCACTCATCTGGTTGATTGGTATTTCCATCATGATCTCTAAAGGTTTGCAAAAAACTGGATTGGGTGCAAGGTTAGGCTACTTATTTATCGCAGTTTGGGGCAAGAAAACCATTGGGATTGGCTATAGCATGGTACTTTCAGAACTCATTCTCGCCCCTGTAACACCAAGTAATACCGCACGTGGTGGCGGAATAATTCATCCGATTGTACTGGCAATTTCTACTAGTTATGATTCTGATCCTGCTAAAGGTACCGAAGGTCGGATGGGAAAATATCTGTCATTGGTTAACTACCAAGCCAACCCGATTACCTCTGCAATGTTCATTACGGCAACTGCCCCTAACCCATTAGTCGTTGATTTAGTGGCAAAGGCGACCAATAGTGAAATTTCATTAAGTTGGAGCACTTGGGCATTGGCGATGTTACTGCCGGGTTTGATTGCTTTAATTATTATGCCTTTGATTATGTATTTGATGTATCCACCCGAAGTCAAAGAAACACCTAATGCAGCTCAGTTTGCTAAAAGTAAATTAAAAGAAATGGGCCCAGTCAGTAAAAATGAAATCATCATGCTTGGTGTATTCGGTATTTTATTGATGTTATGGGCAGGGATTCCCGCCATGCTTTTGGGCTCTGCTTGGGCTGTTGACCCAACGACGACTGCCTTTATTGGTTTAGGATTATTGCTACTTACAGGTGTTTTAACTTGGGATGATATTCTGACGCAAAAGAATGCCTGGGATACAATTACTTGGTTCGCAGCATTAGTCATGATGGCGACTTATTTAAATAAGCTTGGCTTAATCACGTGGTTCTCGAGTGTTTTAGAAACCAGTATTGGTCATTTAGGTCTAAGCTGGATGCCTGCTTGTCTATTGTTAATGCTTGCTTATCTGTATGCACATTATATGTTTGCTAGTACCACGGCACATATTACCGCTATGTTTGCAGCCTTTTATACGGCAGGACTTGCACTCGGTGCACCGCCAATGCTCTTTGCTTTAATAATGGCAGCAGCTTCTAGCATTATGATGACATTAACCCATTATGCGACTGGCACTTCCCCTGTAGTGTTCGGCTCGGGTTACACCACACTTGGTGAATGGTGGAAAGCTGGCTTTGTCATGAGCGTGGTTAATATCATTATTTTTGTAGTGATTGGCGGACTTTGGTGGAAAATGTTGGGTTATTGGTAGAATTGTTTTAATTTTAAAAAAGCCCCTTATGATGGGGCTTTTCATATATTTATTTTAAGAAGTACTAAATTATATCTGCTGAATTAATCGGGCTTGATATCATAAACCCAATTTCGTGCTTGTTGGTCTGTTGTAGTTTCACAGACGTAGTAATCTTGATCCCACGAATCTTGATGGAAGATTTCCTTTTTGTGATAGGTTACATCTTTGTCATTTTCAACACAAACAAAGCTGTCCCCTTGGTCTTTAACCGCTGAACCGTTAAGGAATCCACCAATACATAAGAAACGCGATTGTTTAGCCATTTAGTTGAATCAACTTTTTAAGTCACTAATTTTCAATAATTAAATGATGGATTGATTAAATTGTAAAGACAAAATTACTGGACTACACCCATTAAAATTATTAGATATGCATAGTACAGAAATCACTACAATTTTTTCATTTAAAGCTTGGTATCAAATTTTAGATTAATTAGAAATTATTTCAAAAAATAAGGGCCGATTACTCAGCCCTTATTCTAGCTTTTTGCTCAAACAAATCATAGATTTGCTCTTGCGCTAAGGAAAAGCCTTTCGGCTTTTCTTCATACTAGCCCATTAAGTCAATTGAGCAGCTTGGATTTTCTTAGTATCAACTTGATCAGCTTCTTTAGTATATTCGCTCATCTTGTCGAAGTTTAAGTATTTGTAGATGTCAGCAGAAGCGCTGTCGATTTGCGACGCGTACTGTTGATATTCTTCTGGGCTTGGTAATTTACCAAGAACCGCAGCTACAGATGCAAGCTCAGCAGACGCTAAATAAACGTTTGCACCTTGACCTAAACGGTTCGGGAAGTTACGAGTAGAAGTCGATACACATGTTGTGTTTGGCGCTACACGTGCTTGGTTACCCATACATAATGAACAGCCTGGCATCTCTGTACGCGCACCAGCACGACCATAGATGTTATACAAGCCTTCTTCCATTAATTGGTGCTCGTCCATACGAGTTGGTGGAGCCAACCATAAACGAGTAGACAATGAACCACCAGGTACTTTATCTAGTAACTGACCAGCTGCACGGAAGTGACCGATGTTCGTCATACAAGAACCGATGAATACTTCATCAATTTTGTCGCCTTGAACGTCAGAAAGAAGTTTCGCGTCGTCTGGATCGTTCGGGCAGCAAAGAATTGGTTCTTTGATGTCAGCAAGATCGATTTCGTAAACTTTTAAGTATTCTGCATCAGCATCAGCTTTTAACAAGCTTGGGTTGTCTAACCACTTCTGCATGTTTTCAGCACGGCGCGCCATTGTACGAGCATCGCCGTAACCTTCTGCGATCATCCACTTCAACATGGTGATGTTAGAACGTAAGTATTCAGCAACTTTCTCTTCAGAAAGTGTGATTGAACAGCCAGCTGCAGAACGTTCAGCAGAAGCATCAGAAAGTTCGAATGCTTGCTCAACAGTCAAGTCATTTTCCATCTCTGACAAATCGATCTCAAGGATACGACCAGAGAAGATGTTTTTCTTACCTTTCTTCTCTACAGTTAAGTCACCCGCTTGAATTGCGTAGTAAGGAATTGCATGTACAAGGTCACGTAAAGTGATACCAGGTTGCATTTTACCTTTGAACTTAACAAGTACAGACTCTGGCATGTCAAGTGGCATAACACCAGTTGCAGCTGCGAACGCAACAAGACCAGAACCCGCTGGGAATGAAATACCGATTGGGAAACGTGTATGTGAGTCACCACCAGTACCAACTGTATCTGGAAGTAACATACGGTTTAACCAAGAGTGGATAATACCGTCACCTGGACGTAAAGATACACCACCACGGTTCATGATGAAGTCAGGTAATGTATGGTGAGTTGTTACGTCAACTGGTTTTGGATACGCAGCAGTGTGACAGAAAGACTGCATTACCAAGTCAGCAGAGAAGCCCAAGCAAGCTAAGTCTTTTAACTCGTCACGAGTCATAGGACCAGTTGTATCTTGAGAACCAACTGTAGTCATCTTAGGTTCACAGTAAGTACCCGGACGGATACCTTGACCTTCAGCTAAACCACATGCACGACCAACCATTTTCTGAGCTTGCGTGAAGCCTTTGCCAGTGTCAGCAGGTTGTACAGGTGTACGGAATAATGTAGAAGGTGCAAGACCTAATTCTTCACGCGCTTTAGTAGTTAAACCACGACCAATGATCAAGTTAATACGACCACCAGCACGTACTTCGTCTAAAAGTACTGGAGTTTTAAGTTCTGCTTCTGAAATTTGTACGCCATCTTTAAAAGCAGTAACTTTTGCAGCAGCGTGGTCAATTTTCAATACAACTTCGTCGCCCATGTTCATGTTAGCGACGTCGATTTCTACAGGTAATGCACCTGCGTCTTCCATTGTATTAAAGAAAATTGGAGCGATTTTAGAACCTAAGCACACACCACCATCTTTTTTGTTTGGAATGTGTGGAAGTTCGTCACCGAAGAACCAAAGTACAGAGTTAGTTGCAGATTTACGAGAAGAACCTGTACCAACAACGTCACCAACATAAGCAACTTGGTTGCCTTTCGCGATAAGTTCTTTGATTTGGCTTAATGGACCAACTTCACCTGGTTTTTCAGGGTTGATACCATCACGCTCGTTTTTCAACATTGCATTTGCATGTAATGGGATATCTGGACGGCTCCAAGCATCTTGAGCTGGAGACAAGTCATCAGTATTTGTTTCACCGGTTACTTTGAACACAGTGATTTTGATTTCTTCTGGAACATCAGGACGGCTAGTGAACCATTCTGCTTCTGCCCAAGATTGTAAAACAGCTTTAGCTGCAGCGTTACCAGCTTTTGCTTTATCTGCTACGTCATGGAATGCATCAAATACAAGAAGTGTTTTCTTTAATGCTTCAGCAGCTAGGTTTGCAAGTTCAGCATCGTCAAGAAGCTCAACAAGTGGTGCTACGTTATAACCACCAAGCATTGTGCCAAGTAAGTAAACTGCACGTTCTTTAGAAACGAGTGGTGAAGTTGCTTCGCCTTTTGCAATCGCTGCCAAGAACGCTGCCTTTACGTAAGCTGCTTGGTCAACACCTGCAGGAACACGGTTTTCAAGCAAATCAACCAAGAACGCTTCTTCGCCTGCTGGTGGATTTTTTAATAGTTCAACAAGCTGAGCTGTTTGAGCATCATCAAGTGGCTTCGGTGGGACTCCGAGTGCGGCACGTTCTTCAACGTGTTGGCGGTAAGCTTCTAGCACGGTGTTCATTCCTCTTTTTTTGAAAAATTACTTGCAAATTCCAGCTTTCTTAAAAAGCTTCACAAGTAATATGGACTACAAAAGTTTACTAGAGTTCAAGGTAAAAGTTAATGAAAACGGGGTGTTTCTCCGTGATGCCCATTATTTTGTATCTAAATACCTGTGTATAAATAACAAACAAATTAGCCAAATTCGGATTATTTTTGAGCAAAAACACCCCTTAAGAGAGGAAATTCAATAACCTTACACAATTAGAACGATTTATATTTTGGCATTTTGTCATGAGGCGTTATCAAACATTCATCCATCGCTTGCTTTCTAACTTTTTCTTGGAGTGCTTGAGGATCTTGAGTTAATTCTTCTTTTGGAATCGCATAGACTTTGTCAATAATATTAAGAATGAACTTTTTGGTAATGTCATCTTCAATTTTATTTGCATGCTCAACGGCCTGAGTTTTTTCAATTGCTTGCTGACGATCAAAAACAATGCTTCTAGCCGCATTTCCTACGCTAGTACAAAAGCCATGCCATTGCTCTTCAGGTGTTAATGGCTTCTTTTCTGAACAACCAACAAAGAATAAACTCACTGCAATCAATAAAATCTTTTTCATCATTTCACTACACTAATTATTGCTGCCCATATCATACGGAAAATCATCATTTTTGCAAAAACAGTCAAAAAAACCGAGATGATTTCCCCTCGGTCTTTTTTATATCAAGCATTAGAAATGCTAGTTTGAGTTAATTAAAAAATTTGATATCAGTCGGTGTTGATATTTTTGCTGCATCGCCAACGGGTTTTAAGGTGCCTTTGTTGGCATCAAAACGGAACAAGCTAATATTATTACTATAAACATTGGTTACATACAGATATTTACCCGATGCATCGAATGAAAAAGCACGTGGTTCAATACCATTGGCCTTATAAACTACTGGTTTAGCTAGTAATCCATTCTGCTGAATTTTAAATACCAAAAGTTTATTGTCTGCACCCCGATTGGCAGCAATCACATATTTGCCATTTGGACTAAGAATAATTCCACTCGCGCTCTTAAATTCAGGTGTTTTATCTTCATGAATTAGTTTTAACTCAGCCACTTTTTTCAAATGGCCATCTTGCACATTAAATGTCACAATTTCGCTTCGCATTTCTGCAGTAACGTATGCATGTTTGCCATTTGGTGAAAAGACCATATGACGCGGGCCAGAACCATGCCTAAAAGTCACATCTCGGCTATTGTCTGCTTGGAGTGGTTGAGGCTTATTCGGGTTATAGTGAAAAGTATAGACTTTGTCATTTCCAAGATCGCTTGCATATAGATACTTACCATCTGGACTAAATGTGGTCGAATGCGCATGACCACTGTCCTGACGACCTTTGACGTGACCAGAACCTTCGCTAAAAACAATATTTTGTACTTTTTCACCTAAATGACCGTTTGGCAAAATTGGAAAAACTGCTACCCCACCACGACCTTTATCAAATGCGGAATAGTTCGACACAAATAGGAATTTGCCATCTAAACTAATTGATGCGTGTGTTGGATGTCCACCATGGCTATCCACTGTGTTCAACACATTCACCTTTCCATTTTGAATTGATAATGCAGTCACCGCTCCTTCATTTTCTTCATTAGTGGTATAGGCAAAACGGCCATCGTTCGATTTCACAATCCAAGAAGGACTTTTCATTTTCAAGACATTAACAGGAGTTAAGGTTCCATCGCTATTCACTTTAAGCTGATACAAACCTTCACTGGCTTGTTTTGGTTTTTGCGCAAGTGGTGCGTTAGGGATCGATGTCCATGTTCCTACTAAAGCAATTTGTTGTTGTGCGGCATTTACGCTAGAGCCCCATCCAAATGACAAAAGCGTCATCGACAATGTTGCTGTTAGTTTTTGAATTAGCCCACGATATTTAGTATTTGTATCGTTTTCCTTGTCATATTTAATTTCAACAGAAGTATCTATTTTCACTGCTATATCCTTGGAAAAACCACCTTATTTGCACTTATCAACAAGGTATTATCAATTTAGTTTCATTTAATGATTCTGAAAACTAATTTATAAAATAGTAATTTTCAAGTGAGTTTTCTTTAATTAAAAGCCTGTTCAAGATTTGGCTCCCTTTAAAAGAATCGATGTTTTATATAATAAATATTCAACTTTTTTAAATTCTATAGAAGCGCTTAAAATAAAAGCCCACTAAGAAGTGAGCTTTTATTTCATTATTACTTGAGACTAATCAAATCATTATAGGTACAAAGGTACTTTCTAATGTTTAATTTCCATCTACTAGAAACGCCAGTTATAGAAAAGATCGATCGCTCTTTCTAAAGACTGACTTGCTTCTAAATATAAACGTCGATTCATTTGATAACGTAAAGTCAGTTTGTTCACTGGAGTGAATACGCCAACACCATAACGAATAAATAGATCAGGTGTGATATAACCCGTTAAGCTCACCTGCGTATCTTCACCCGTACCTTGTGCATCTAGAGCTAAGCCACTCAAACCGAAAGTACGTCCAATCTGATTCGTTAAAGCACGTGTACCACCTAAGCCCATACTAATCCCTGCGGCAGCAATGGTGTTATTTACATCGGACTTAAATCCTTCTGCATTACTTAAACCACTTGAACCTTCATTAATACGTCCGGTAACGAGTGCGTTCAATGCTTCTTGCTCAGATAGTCCGGCATCATTGTAAACCTGAATGTTTGGTGAGGTTGCAGTACCTGTAACACGTACCCCAACCATACTGCCCTGAACATTTTTGTTTGCATCGATATCTAAAGTCGGATTTGCCAATGGACCATTAAAACGCGCAATTGCTCGATTCAAATCTAAACTTTGTCCATAGGCTTCGATTTTCACTTTTTGACTGACACCAATTGCTCCATTCGCTCGCATTGCAGTCTCGTAGCCACGTTGACTTAAGTTTAAACGACCAACTAAAGGAATATTACTGTTGAAGCCTTGGAATATGACTTGGTTTCCAATATTAACAGCAATATCAGCTCGAATATCCCAAGGTTTAGCAGCTCGTAGAATTGCAAGCGGATCTTGGCCTTGTCGAACTATGCGGACATCTGATGAGGTGTTAATGACTGGAGCAGTTGTTTCTGGCATTGAAATACGTGCACGAGGAACATCTACCGATCCTTTTAAGCTTAAACGCTTATCGAAAGGATACATATCAAGTGTAAGGTTTGGATTAGCAATTGCAGTAATTAATGGAGCCTGACGTACAAGTAAATTATCACCTTTGAGGTTTAATTGAAGACGTGGAGAATCTTTCCATTCAAAACTACCTTTTAAAAGCCCTACACCTTGACCGCTGTTAAACGCACCATCAATTGTTGCCATGTCCTGACGAATTGATGAGTAAACCTGAACATTCGTTAAATTAACTGGAAGCGAAATCATACTGATCGCGCCATTTTTCAAACGCATTTCACCAGTAAATTGTGGCTGAGTTAATGTCCCGTTAACTTTACCAGCCAAGGCTAAGGTCCCGCTCAGTTTACGGACATCTTGAATAAATGGTTTTAATACTTTTAATTGAACATCATTAAAAGCGACCTCACCATGCATTGGCATTGATGGCTGGAATGGATTGATAATGACGTTCGCATAACCCGTACCAATATCAGGTGTTTTCACATCAACACGGAATAACAGTCCTTCAGATACACTTTTTGCAATAACACCCAGCTCATCATAAGCCAGCGTGGTTGCAGGATCTTGTGGATCTTCAGCAGCCAAACCAATTTCACCTTTACGCGTAATTAAACGTGCATCAAGTTTTGGATGTCCACCATTTACCCACGCAGCCTTAGCATAACCGTTTAGTTGCCCAGTCATCGCCAAGCCTTCGGGCATAAATGCCGCGAAGTCACTTAAATCCATGTTTTGAGTTACAAACGAAATATTACCGCGAGCCTTACTTACTCGTACTGGCTGATCAAAACAGAGCTGGCTATTCGCACTTTGCCAACAATGTTGACCTACATATAGCTCAGATCTTGCAGAAGAATAAATCACCGGAGCATTTTGATTTTGTGCAAGACGAATGCGTCTTGAATCAAAACTTCCTTTTTGGATTTGCCCTAACCAATCATTGTTCTGGTTAAACCCACCTGCTAACTGAACATAGAACTTAGAAATACTATTATTGCCAAGTACTTTCAATAAATGCGCTTTTCTCGTTCCTGTTAAATTCACTTCAGCCGACTGAATTTGTCTATTTCCACTACGCAAATTATCTAATTTTGCGGTTAATTGAGTTGGCGTTGTTTCCGATGTTGGAAGTTCACCCTGAATGCTTAATCTCTTCACACTCACTAAAGTATTAAAAGCAAAATCATCTACTGCGATATTTGCTGTTGCTTTCAAACGTGGCTGTGATTGTACATTCAAATCACCATAAGCTCGACCGCGTAATCCTGGGTATAACTCGTAAAGTGCTGGTGCATTGAGCTTGATTTTTAGATTTTGAGCATTACCTGTCGCTTGTAGCTGATTCTGCCCATAGACTAAAAATAAATTATTTGCTTCAAATTGCTGAGGTAAAAAGCCGTTTTGGTTAGAGTCCATCAATAAAGATAGATTACCCTTACCTCGAACAGGTTTATTATTTATAAAGCCAGCAAGATTCAGTTGTTGAATATTAATTCGTTTTAAATGATCTGCCCAAACCCCTTGAGTTTTCAGATTACCTGAAATTTCACCTTTTACAGCTGAGGTAAAATATTGAGGTTTAAAGCGCACCAACGAACTATTAATATCCCATGCAATGCGATCTTTCAAATTTACAGAACCTGTTGCATAGATTTTCCCAGCGACACCATCATGCTGTAACTGGTTAATTCGAATAAAATCTGGTGTCCCCGCTATAGAAAACTTCAATAAACCATTTGCCTGTTTTAGGGCTTTTAAAGATCCATCATAATTAACTGCAAAGCCTTTAAAGCCACCGCCAGCTTTTACATCATGGAATAATAATGCTGCGGTACTTTTCCCACCCAAACTAACAGTCTCTTGACCGGCTTGAGCTAATCGACCAGTTAAATCAATTTTCTCAAATTGAATGATTTGCTGGTTTGGTTTAGCAAAACCATTTGCTTTAATCGAACCATTTAAAAGATTAACAGGTGCTGCCGCATGAATACTTTGTGGATTAAAATCTTTTGCATTTAATAATGCATTCCAAACCAACTGACGTTTTTCAGTCGGAAGAAACACTTTAGCCTGACCAGTTAAGCTACCTTTTTCAGCAGCAAAACTAAAATTGGGAACATTTAAAATATTATCTTTAACATTCAGATTGGCTAGATATTGTCCTGCTGGCAATAAAGTTTTTTCATGCTGATATACTTTTGTTGCAACTTTAATATCTTGCTGACCATCACGTAACGTTAAATCGACCTGACCACTGTCACTACTTAACCACCCAATATAAGGCATTGCACGATCTATTTTCGTCCAAGCTACATTCATGAGCATTGGTTGAGGTTTATTATTTTTTTCAGGAGCCTGATTAAACTTAAGCTTCCAAGACTCATAACGGTCAAAATCAACGTTAGCAAATACTTCAGTACCTTTTTCCAAAGAACCTGTTGAGGCAACAGCAGCATCTAAACTTGGCGGCAAAAAGTCTTGTACAACCTGAGGAATGGCTTTGTCCTTCGGATTAATATGGTCTAAACGGCCTTTGATATCCCAAGTAACGTGGTCTTTCCAGCTCACTAAACCTTTTAGGTTAACAGCGCCTTTCATGACTTGGCCATTAAAATCAGTGATATTCAACTGATGAACCAAATCAGTATTCATTAAAGCGTTATATTGGCCTTCAGGTAAATTCTCACCTTTTAAATCTGTATCAACTGCTAAATTAAGTTGTTTAATATCACCTTGAAACTTGATCACACCATTTTTGGCAAATAACTTTTGTTCAACCAATAAAGGTAAGTGGTAATTTTTTAGTAGTAACTCACCTTGCATTGGAACTTCATCACGAACAGGATGCAATACCACCCAACCCGTTAACAAATCGGGAGTTGTTGTTGCAACCCCAGCTTTTAAAGTATCTAAACTTCCGCGTGCTACGACTTTAATATTTTGAATATTTAAACTTTTTAAAGATGGGATTCTTAAATCTGCTGTAGCATCTAATGGATATTTACCACTGAAATCCATTTTTCCTGTGGCATTGTGGACTGAAAGATACCCCATATCCATACTGGATTTTTCAAATTCCAGTTTAGTCTCTGACCAAAGTGCATCTTGCAAGTGAACATCATGAAAATTTACATCTGAGGTTGCTAGCTTAATTTCTAAATGATCAACGTCAGCTTCATCGACACGTAGAACAAATGGTAATTTAATTGGCTTAAATTCGAATGCCTTACCAGACGGCGGTGTTTTATTAATAATACGTAAATTACGCACATCTGCATGGCTTAAATGCACTTCTTTTTCTAATAATAAAGAGCGCCAACCTAAGCCTACGTCAGCTCTGTCTAATGAAACATCAACTTCGGTTAATTGCACCAAAACATTCTTAAGAATAATTCCGCGCAGTAAGTTTCCGCCTTCGTATTCATATTTAATTATTTTCTGAGCTTCTAAAACCCGATCCAATAAAAAACGACTTCCGCGATCTGTTGACATCATGATGACTAACGAAGACGCTAATAATAAAAATATGATCAATATCGTCAGCAGGAAACTACGCAAAATGCGCCGCTTCTTAGGTGAGCGAGGTGCCGAAGTTGGCTGCTGTTCTACATCCGCCATAAAATAAACCTAATAAAATTTTATTTTTAAAGTTGTGGGCCTATAAAGAAATGTAAACGAATCGGATGGTTTTCATCTGAAATACCCGATGCGACATCTAAACGGATTGGTCCGATTGGAGACTTCCAGCGAATTCCAACCCCAACGCTATAAGCTGCTGGATTATTAAAGTCTTTATCATAGGCATTACCAAAGTCTGAGAAAACAGCGGCTCGCCAACCGTCTTTAAACTGATAGTTATATTCTAAAGAACCTACAGCCAAAGCTTGTCCCCCAATTTTATATCCATCTACTTCTGGAGAAAGACTCTTATAATCAAAACCACGAATTGTCTGGTCACCACCAGTAAAGAATCGAAGATTGTACGGAACTTTGTCAAAGTCGTCGGTAAAAATGTAGCTAAGGTCAGATCTTCCAACGAATTGATGATCATCATTTTCACCAAGAGAATAAATAAACCTCCAACCTGCACTTGCAATAGCCATATTGGCATCGGACAGTAAACTCTCACTACCTAATTCTAATTTATAGGTTTGTTTAAAAGCTTTCGTTGGGTTTAACCGGGTATTACTTGAAGTTTTTGAGGTTTCATAACTAAATAATAAGGCTTCTTGCTCTGATGCCGCAGTTTTAAATGCATCTGGTAACTCAGAAATATCAACATTACCCTGTTGAGTCAAACGGTCTAAACGGTAGCGGACACCAAAAGTATGTTGCCAGTTCCCTAGTGGACGCTTAATTATTCGCTCACCACCAACAACAGCGGATTCAGTAAGCAAACTTACATCTGGACCAATGTCATCACGAGTTTCACGCTCATAACCGCCGACGATGTTAAAATAGTCATTTAACGGATGTTTATAGGGAATACTATATCGGCCATCAATAGATTGACGAATTTGTGAGACTTCTAAGTTGGCATCAAAAGAATGACCATATTTATTGACAATAGAACGGCGATACTGACTGCGTAAACGTGCACCTGTATCGGTCCCGTAACCAATACCCGTTTCCAAACTATTTAGCCTATCAGCATTTAAAGTCACAATGACTGGAATTCTTTTCGTTTCACGTGCTTGAGCTTGTAACCGATCTTGTTCAGCTTCTTTATCATCCTGCTGACTTGGAGCACTTTGCAACATTGCTGTTCGAGGTTCTCCCTCTTTTACTTTTTGTGTTCCAGCAAACTGTTTTTCATCTACTACGTTTTGTGTAACTTCTTTATTAGATGTGGCTAATTGACGTGCTTTAGCAAGTTGTCTTTCTTCAGGTGAAAGTAAATTAGACTCATCAACATCGATATTTTGCTCATCGACTAAAGCTTGCAAATCTGGTGGCAGTTCAAGTGGTTTTTCAATTGGATCGGGTTTAATGCTATCAACTAAGGTGTAGTTAAAATAACGAGAGTTGGTTAGGTTATTTGCTAGAGTATTTACACGCCAAAATGCATAGTCATCACCCTCTTTCCAAGGGGCCATACTTTCTAAAATATTTTGATTTAAAGGCAAGGGTTTCGATGGATCGCTCATGCGAAACTCTACCTTATCTAATTTATAGCGCTCACCTGTTTCGTAGCGCAAATTGATATCAGCTTTGTTTTCTGGCTGACTCACTTTCACATCGTGCAGTCGCCAATAAGCATCAAAATAACCATTATCAGTGGCTGCGTTAACAATTCGGGTTTTCGTGGTTTCATATAAACCATGGTTAAAGATATCCCCAACATCCTGATCAGGAATTAAGCGAATAACCTGAAACTGGGGGCGTTTTTCACCAGCACCAGTAAATTCGATATTTTGCTCATTAATTCGCACTGGTTCATTTGGGGTAACCTTAACGCGAACTCGGCTCGGACTTAATTTTTCAAATTTAAACTCAGCATTATAATAACCAACTGCTTGTGCAGCCTGATTGCTTAGCGTTCTAAGCTGAGGTAAAGCTGCATTAAAATCTTCAAATGATTCTTGGGTAAATGTTGATAATTTCCCTTTAATATTTTTAGCCAGTGCATCTGAAGCCCCTTCTACATCTGCACTAATACGCGGCACTTGCTCCATCGGAATTGCACGTGGTGGGCGCACTTTATTTAAAATACGTTTAAAGAAACCTGCTTGCTCAGGCGGCTGCTCAGTCTCCGGAGTTAACTCAGGTAAAGTTTTTCCAGTTTCATTGGCTTCGACTACAATCTGGCTGTCAGATTTAATCTCTTGCATAAGCTGATCAATATTTACAGGCGCTTGATTAATCTCATTTAATTCAGACTGAGTTGCATCACTGACTGTAACTTCGGGTAGCTTCTGAGTACCATTTTGGAAGTTTTGTGCCTCACTTTTAGCTTCTTCAGCGACTTTATAAATCTCGTTTGCCATGTTTTGATCAACAGGCATGTCCGGTAAATCATCAAGATTATCAAGCGTAATTGGCTTAAATTCGTCAATTTGATTTGGAAATTGTTCTTGTTGTTGCAATATAGCCAAGCTATCTTGTTGTTGCTGAGCTTGAGTCACAAGAGTAGCAATATCTGTTATTGGAGCAGTTGTTTGCTGACTCACTGGAACTGATTGTTCAGTTGACGCATCAGACACCGTTTGATTTAAAGTTGAAGTGTCACTATCAACTGAAGTTTGAGCAAAACTTTGTGTTACACAAACTGTGAACAACAAGCTGCTACAAATAAGTTTAGGAATCCCCTGCATTTTTAAAATTAAATGCATAGAATGAGAGAGAGTTGACTGTTTAAACTTAATTTTAGAAGGCATAGAAAACTCTAGACTTATTTTTTAATAAAACGCACCAAGGTAAGTGTAAAACTCACTCAAAACCATTGATTTTTCATTTAATCAAGCGTTAAAAATATCATACATGGTTTTCGATGCAAATTAACAATCGGTCACATTTTTTTATAAAACACAATGAAGTTTGCACATGATGAAACAAGATGAGCACCTGATGACATCACGTCGGTTCGTACCGATGTTTTTTACCCAGTTTTTTGGCGCATTAAATGATAACGTTTTTAAGCAAGCTTTATTATTAGTGATTACTTATGGCTTGATTCAGCAGCAATCTGCCCCTGTAAGTACCCTCAATAATTTAGCAGCTCTCTTGTTTATTTTGCCCTATTTCTTTTTTTCGGCCACTGCTGGACAAATTGCAGATAAATATGAGCGCTCTCAACTCGTCCGTGGCATAAAAATTTTAGAAATTATTATTATGCTCATCGGTACTGCGGGCTTCCTGTTGGGACATTTATGGTTACTTCTTTTTGCCTTATTTTTGATGGGGACACATTCAACGTTCTTTGGTCCTATCAAGTACGCAATTTTGCCTGAAATTTTAAAACCGCAAGAATTAATGTCTGGTAATGCTCTGTTTCAGTCGGGCACTTCAATGGCAATTTTATTCGGGATGATTTTAGGTGGTGCTGTAATTGCATTATCACATGGGAACTTATTGTGGATTAGTCTTACTGTTGTAATTATTGCCAGCATTGGCTATTTATGTAGTCGCTTCATTTTGCCACAGAAAGTTGCTGCTCCCGATTTAAAGATTGACTGGAATTTCATTCGTACAAGTTTTCAAACGATTAAATATGCCAAAAGCTTACCTTTAGTATTCACCATTTTGTTAGGTAACTCGTGGTACTGGTTTTATGGTGCTACTTATTTAACGCAAATTCCACAGCTCACCCAACAAAATCTGCATGCATCAGAAAATGTGGTTAGCCTTTTGCTTACTTTCTTTTCAGTCGGTATTGGGGTCGGGTCTCTTCTTTGCCGTAAAATTGGCGGCTCAGAAATTAATATTAAAATGGTACCAATTGGTGCGATTGGCCTTACTCTTTTTGCGCTTTACCTTGCCGCGAGTTTAGCTTTTGTACCCGAAAGAACTGGTGCATTACTCACGTTAAAAGATATTTTTACTCAAGGCTGGGTTTACTATCACGTCATGTTAGCGGTGACTTTACTTGGGATTAGCGGCGGTTTTTATATTGTTCCTTTATATGCCATGATGCAGGCTTATTCACCACGTTCACATCGCGCTCGTGTTGTAGCAGCAAACAACATTTTAAATGCCGTTTTTATGGTTTCATCTGCAATTTTTTCAATCTTAATCTTAAGTGTTTTAAAAATTGATATTAAAATACTCTTTATTATTACAGCTGTACTTAGTGCAATCTTTAGTATTTGGCTTCTAGCACGTCTAAAACCAATGCTTGCCACAGCACATCTTTCTTTGGAGGACTAATTTATGCGCCACTATACTGGAATTGATCAGCTCATTAACTCTTTTGATCAAGCATTACGTAGTCTTGTTCCAGGTGCAACCGCAGCACAGCGCCAAAATCCGGCCGAATCGGTTGAAGCAAAACTAGGAGTAGAAGATGCCCGTCATGTCGCAGGCTTAATGCGTGTTAACCATAGTGGTGAAGTGTGCGCTCAAGCCCTTTATCATGGACAAGCATTAACGGCGAAATTGCCAAATGTACGCAAAGAAATGCAACAAGCAGCAATTGAAGAACAAGATCATTTAGCGTGGTGTGAAGTTCGTTTAAAAGAGCTAAATAGTCATACCAGTTTATTAAACCCAATTTGGTATGGGCTTTCGTATGGCATGGGCGCACTTGCTGGTATTGCAGGTGACAAATATAGCTTAGGTTTTGTGGCCGAAACTGAACGTCAAGTCAGCCTTCATTTACAAGATCATTTAAATCAGTTACCTGCTCAAGATGATCGTTCTCGTAAAATTTTAGAGCAAATGAATGAAGATGAATTACATCATCGCCATACAGCGCTTGAGGCAGGTGGTGTTGAATTACCATATGCAGTAAAAATTACGATGACTGCTATTTCAAAGCTAATGACAAAAACGAGTTATTATCTTTAAAAAAAACAAAGGATTGATCTAATTCGGATCAATCCTTTTTTAAATATTATTTTAAGCCGTGATCATATTTGAAACGCTCGATATCTCGAATTGAGTTCCAATAGTTTCGATTAATACGGTCACGATCATTTTGTAATTCTCTTAAAAGCTTACGATAACGTTCACGCTCTTCTGGCTTTAATTTTTCGTTATAAGCACTGTCAGAATATTGCTTAAACTTTTCGTCATAACGGTCATATTCATTTTTTGCATTATAGTAGTCGGAAGCTGCCTGATAATAAGGTCTTAAGCGATTACGCTGCTCGACTGGGCACACATTGATATTGCCACTACCTTCTAAAGCACTATAAAAAATATTTGTTGGCTGACAATAATACCCTAGACCTTCTTTATACCCACGTTCATATGACTTTTGATCTGGAACAATATTGGCTTTTCCACATGCTTTGTAATATTGATCTAAACGTGGCGACGAACCTTTTGAACCATCTTTCTCACCCACTAATGACCAATTCGCAGTCTTACATTCTTCTACGCTCATTGCTGCACAACCTGAAAGGCTGATTGCTAGAATGGCTAAACCGATATTTTTCATATTAAGAGAACTCAAAAAATAAATTAAAAAAAACGCAAAAATAAAATTCCAGTAAACACCCTAAAAGGTCCTGCTCTATTCAAGACTTCAAAAATAAGTGATTCACTGGATAAGTCTTAAGTTTAAATCAGTTTGCCCCTCTCACCAAATTGAAAGGTCATAATTCTTAATATTGTTTAATTTTAAAAAGCAAATTCGCAGAAATTTGCTCGCTCTTAAACGACCTTTATACACTAATTTTACTTAAAATAATTACCTTAAAAATTAATTACAAGATTCTGATTATTAAAACAAAAAACTAAAACCACTCATGAATTACTGTTTAATCATTTTACTCTTTTTTTACGCGATTAACTTTCAAGGCTAAGGTAGGATTTTAGCTAAATAACCACCAAGGTTTTTTATAATGAGTACGCATATTTACCCAAGTTTAAACTTACAAAATCCTCACTTTAAGGCATTTAAAATATCAAATGATTTTATTCCTCCAACACAAACTCATATTTTCAATTCCGAGTTTTTTTTAAAAGAGGTTGATGAATATTTAAATTTATATCCTCATACCCAACACATTGATATTTGTCTGCACGACTTAAACGGACATATTCGTGGCAAACGGATTGATGTTAAAAGTTTAAAGAATCTCTCTAATGGATGCTATTTTCCACTTTCTGTTTATGCAATGAGCCTAGATGGAAAAGTGATTGAAGAGACAGGTTTAGGAAAATATATTGGTGAACCAGACAGACTTTGCCTGCCCATTTTAGGCAGCTTGCAACCAAGTGCATTATCTCCTGAATTGAATGCTCAGCTTTACCTATCCATGCAAGAAGAAGATGGTTCAGATTGTCCCTATGAACCACGCAATATATTAAAAAAATTATTAAATCAGTTACATGCTACCAATTATTTTCCTGTTATGGCTGCCGAACTAGAGTTTTATCTTTTCTCACCTCAGCATCAGTCTGAAGCATATTTAGAAAACCAATGTTTTGATATAGATGCACCGAATAACTATCAACAAGTTCTAGATGAAGTTGAGAAAGCAGCCCTACTTCAATCTATTGAAATTACCGCTATTGTTGCAGAATCATCTCCTGGACAATATGAATTAAACCTCCAACATAGCCATGATATTTTAAAGCTCTGCGATCAAATTAATGCTTTAAAAAGAATTGTAAAGCAAGTCGCAAGAAAGCATGACTTAACCGCTTGTTTCATGGCGAAACCAAACTTGGCAAAAGCCGGTAGCGGCATGCATTTTCATATGAGTCTACTCAATCAATACCATGAAAATATATTTAGCTCAGAAGTAGAAAAAGATGAGCTTTCCGTCAAACTACTAAACGCGATTAGTGGACTCATTGAGTTAATGCCTGCCTCTATGGCGATTTTAGCGCCTAATATTAATTCTTATAGACGTTTTAAAATTGGTCATCATGTGCCATTAGAAGCCAATTGGGATACCAATAACCGTAATGTCGCAATTCGCATTCCATGCTCAGATGTACAAAATCAACGTTTAGAATATCGGGTTGCTGGAGCCGACTGTAACCCCTATCTGGTTGCAGCGACTATTTTAGCTGGCGTGTCTTATGGCTTATCTCATAAGTTACCGCTGCCAAAACCTGCACATCTTTTAAAATTTCAAGATGAGCATATTTTATTATCTAATAACCAACCAGAAGCCTTAAAAATATTTAAAGGAAGTCTTATTTTAAAAGGATATTTAGGCGCTGACTTTGTCGAACATTGGTACACAGTTAAGCAGGCTGAATATCAAAATATTTACAGCCAAATGACTGAAGCAGAACAACATTGGGATATATAAATAAAAACAGCAAAAAAACTATAAACCACTTTGCAAACCCTTAGGGAGAAATACCCTAAGGTTTTTTTATATCTCATTAATGATTTTTCTGTTGAGCTAAAAAACGTAACCCAACACCCGGCTCAGTAGCAATATAACGTGGCTGAATCGCGTTATCCCCTAGTTTGCTTCGCAACTTACCCACCAAAATACGTAAATAGTGAGTATCTTCCTGATGGGTTGGCCCCCATAATTCTTTTAAAAGTTGTGGCTGTGTTAAAAGCTGACCTTGATAGCGCATTAATAACGTCAAAAGTTGAAATTCTTTTCGAGTTAACGTAATTGGCTGTTGCTCAACCCACACCAAACGTTGTGTGACATCGACTTTAAGGTAGCCATCGTCATACACATGAGCTTCTTGCTGAATCGGTTGGTTTCTTAAAATGACACGTATGCGCGCCAAAAGCTCTTGTACACTAAAAGGCTTGGTCATGTAATCATTTGCGCCAGCGTCTAGCAAAGCAACTTTTTCATATTCATCAGCGCGTACAGATAGGACTATAACCGGCACATTTGACCAGCTACGTAACTCTTGAAGGACTTCTTTCCCGTCTAAATCGGGTAAACCCAGATCTAGAATAACCAAGTCAGCCCCTTGGGTTGCCAAAACCTCTAGGCCTTTATAACCCGTTTCGCAGAGTGTGGTTTTGTACTTTTGAGTTCTTAAAGCAATATCTAAAAATTTACGGATTTGAGGCTCATCATCAATAATCACAATGCGTGTTTCTACAGGCGATGTTTCTGAAGTTATCATGACTTTACAACTTATTCTTTTACTGGATGAATGGGTAATCTGATTTGAATTAAAGTACCTTTATTTTGGCGTCCTGAAAATGCTTCTATTGTACCCATATGAGCACCAATAATTGCCTTAACAATTGTTAGCCCTAAACCTGTACCAAATTTTCCACGGTCTCCGCGCTCCATGGTGTAAAACATATCAAAAATGCGGTTTCTTTCGTCTTCAGGAATTCCTGCACCTCTATCTTCAATTTCTATTTTTACTTCATCTTCTGATGAAAGATGAGCACGAATCATGACTGGTTCATCTGGAGGTGAAAAGTTTGCCGCATTTTCTAAAACATTAAAAATGGCTTGCTCTACCAGTGCTGGGTGTACATATAAACTAATCGCTTGTTCAGGTAATTCAATCGACACTTGAGTATCTGGTTTATAGCGCTTTAAACGGCGGGTTGCAGAACCAATTAATTCATCTACACCAATCCAGTCTCTTTTTAAAGATAGACCTTCATGCCCTAAACGTGTCATATCAAGTAGGTTTTGAATATAACGATCTAAGCGTTCGCCTTCTAAATGAATGGTTTCGAGTAAATCCTGTTGGTCTTGTTCTGACATATCAGCTTTAAAATGGGCAAGTGTGTCTGCTGCACCAATAATAGAAGCAAGCGGTGAACGTAAATCATGCGATACCGAAGATAATAAAGCAGAACGTAATCGCTCTGTTTCACTGGTGACTTTTGCTTGTTCAAGTTCATTGACCAATTGGGTGCGAAGAGCCGCTTGTGCAATATACTCAATTACACTTTCCGTCAGTTTCTTTTGTTCAAAATTTAGAGAAACCACATCGTCCTTAAAATAAATCCCCACAATACCTAGGCTATTTTTCTGCTCTAGAAGAGGTAAAAACCACCAATTTGACTGGCTGAGTGTATCGGTAAAACGTCCGCACGGTTGTTGATGTTTTAAGCACCAATCTGCCGCGACTTTTTCTTTATCGCTTAGCTCTATATCAGATGAAATGACTCTATCTTGAATAGAAATCCACACCTTCGTTTGAAGTTGGGTTTCTAAAGTCATACGACCTGTTTGCATGACTTCTTCAAGGTTCACGGCACTAGAAAGCTTACGTGCTAAGTCTTGCATTACCGTAGTGTAGGCATTTGCTGCTTTTAAGGATAAAACCTGCTGACGTAATTGAGAAGCCAAACGCCCAGCAATTAAAGCTGCCGCAAAAAAAGCCACAACAGTGACCACGCCTTGGTGTGCTGAAATTTGTAGGGTAAAACGTGGGGCAATAAAGAAAAAATTATAGGCCAAGAAACAGATTAAGGCTGCGACTACCGCAGCGAGCATTCTAGTTTTCGTCGCTACAATTAAAACTGAAATAATGAAAATGACAGAAAAATCTTCAATACCTAAGAGAACTTCGGCAAAGTGAGCTATAAAAATACTTGCACATGTAACCGCTAGAACAAAAATACTTTCTTTTAATGATAAAAATGATGGCTTTTCAATCTGATTGATCTTTTTAGTACCCTGTTCTGGATGCAAAATGGTTAAAGCAATCGAGTTTTCTTGATTTAATAATTGCTGAGCTAAATTTTTCTTAAATAACGTTAACCACCACGGTGAAATACTTTTGCCAATAACTAGATTGGAAATTCCTCGATCCACTGCGGCATCCATTAAAACAGATGCAACTCGATGCCCATATAAAACCTCTGTTCGGCCACCGAGTTGCCGAGCCAGCTCAAACGCTCGATCAATCTCAATATATTCTTTTTTATAAGAACTCCCTGAACTCTGACCAAAGTCCAGACTTTTAGCAACATTCACTACAGTCCATGTAGCCCCATTACGCTCTGCTAATCGACAACCTGCTCGTACTAAATATTCAGAAGAACCTTGTCCGTCTATCGCAATCATCAATTCATTTTGCAGCGAGATTGACTTCAAACCTTTAGAGGCATAGCTCTCTTTTAAATCTGAATCGACATGCTCTGCAACGCATTGCATTGCCAGTTCACGCAATGCTGTTAAATTTGAAATGCTAAAAAAGCCTTGTAATGCCAAATTTGCTTGCTCTGGCACATAGACTTTTCCTTGATGGAGCCTTTCAATGAGTTCACTGACGGGTAAATCAATTAAGCGAATGTCTCGAATACGATCAAATACCCGATCTGGTACCGTTTCATTTACTCGAATCCCCGTAATCTGGTAGACCACATCATTTAGGCTTTCTAAATGCTGAATATTAATGGTCGTAAATACATCTATACCTGCGTCTAGCAATTCATTGACATCTTGCCACCGTCTTTCATGACGACTATTCGGTACGTTGCGATGAGCCAACTCATCGACCAAAACAATTTCTGGATGCCGAAGCAGAATAGCATCCAAGTCCATTTCTTCTAATGTATGCCCCTGATATTGCATTTCCTTTCTAGCAATTTCAGGTAAGCCTTCCAAAATTTTTAGAGTTTCTATTCTTCCGTGGGTTTCAACTATACCCACAACCACATCTGTGCCCTGTTGAAATAACTCTTTGGCACGGGCAAGCATGGCATAGGTTTTTCCAACACCAGGTGCCGCACCTAAAAAGACCGTTAGTCGACCGGCTTGATATCTGTTGACATGATTTAATAAGGCCTCAGCCTGATTTTCGCGATTGCTTTGCACTTGATATCATCCGGTAAACTAACAACTTTATTTTTAAGTTAATGTGTAGATTGTAATTGATCTAAAGCAATATTGAGCTGTAATACATTAACACGAGCTTGCCCCAATACACCAAACTGCTTCGGTTCAATATGCTTTTGCAAAAGCTCTTCCACAATCTTAGGGTCTAAATGACGCGCTTGCGCCACTCGAGCAACCTGTAACTGAGCAGATTCTGGGCTAATATGCGGATCGATACCACTCCCCGATTTAGTCACCAAATCACTTGGAATTGGTGTATTACCTGTGTGATCTTGTTTTTTCACCGCAAGACTCTGAGCATCAATTTGTTGCTGTAGTTCAGGATTAGTACGAGCTAAATTTGTACCCGCCATAGCCATCGGGTCATAAGCGACTGCTGAAGGACGTGGATGAAAATAAGCCTCTCCCACAAATGGCTGAGCGACTAATTTTGACCCTAAAACTTTATGATCTATTTCAATCAAACTACCATTCGCTTGATTGTTAAATAGCAACTGTCCCGCACCTGTAGCAATCGCACTATAAACAGCACCACAGCCAACTAAGGTAAAAATTAATAATCCCAAAGATGCTCTTAAGGTCTGACCCCAATTTGCTTCTGAATTTTGTGCATAAGTTTTCATTTCAAACTCCAGATTACACACCAAATAATTGAACAATCACTACATCAATCGCTTTGATGGCAATAAATGGTAGAACCACACCGCCCACCCCATAAATCAACATATTTCGACGTAGTAACTGAGTTGCAGTTGAAGGGTTAAATTTCACGCCTCGGAGTGCGATTGGAATTAATAGCGGAATAATAATCGCGTTAAAAATTAATGCAGATAAAATTGCGCTGTTTGGACTTGCCAAGTGCATTACATTCAATACTTGCATTTGTGGAATCGCAGCAGCGAACAATGCAGGCAAAATTGCAAAGTATTTAGAGACGTCGTTTGCTAACGAAAAGGTTGTTAACGCACCACGGGTAATTAGCTGCTGTTTCCCAATCTCAACTACAGCAAGCAGTTTGGTCGGATCTGAGTCTAAATCAACCATATTGCCGGCTTCTTTAGCAGCTTGTGTACCTGAGTTCATAGCCAAACCAATATCGGCTTGTGCCAATGCTGGCGCATCGTTGGTTCCGTCACCGACCATTGCAACTAAACGACCTTGTTGTTGTTCGGTGCGAATACAAGCCAATTTGTCTTCTGGTTTTGCTTCGGCAATATAGTCATCTACACCAGCTTCAGCAGCAATGGCGGCCGCAGTTAATGGGTTATCACCTGTAACCATAACGGTTTTGATGCCCATTTCTCTTAAACGAGCAAAACGTTCTTTAATACCGTGTTTAATCACATCTGAGAGTTCAATCACGCCTAATACATGATGTTGATTTGCGACAACCAATGGTGTTGCCCCTTTTTTGGCAACTTGCTCAACACGTGCTTTTAACTCTAAATCTTGCGAATAATCTTCATCTACAAACTTCAAAATCGCATCTAAAGCACCTTTACGAATTTGGTCACCATTAGGTAAATTCACACCAGAAATTCGAGTCGAAGCACTAAAAGAGATAAATTCGGCTTGCTCAGGTTCTTGCTGTTTTAAACCTTGCTCTTTTGCTAACTTAACAATTGACTTCCCTTCTGGTGTTGGGTCAGCAAGTGAACTTACCCAAGCAGCAGCTCTCAACTCAGACTCGGTTACCGAAGTTAAAGGATAAAAAGAAGTCGCTTGACGGTCACCATAAGTAATGGTTCCTGTTTTATCGAGTAAAAGCACATCAATATCACCCGCAACTTCTACAGCTTTACCTGATTTTGCCAAAACATTGGCTTTGAGTGCACGGTTCATCCCCGCAATACCAATCGCAGGTAACAAGCCACCAATGGTTGTAGGAATCAAGCAGACCAATAACGCCACGAGCACGACTGGATCAAGTTCAATATGCAAATACTTGGCAATAAATGGCAAGCTAATCACGACAATTAAAAACGTGATTGTCATTACCATTAACAAGAAGCCAAGCGCAATCTCATTCGGAGTTTTCTGGCGATTTGAGCCTTCAACCAAAGCAATCATACGGTCTAAGAAACTTTGACCAGATTCAGCAGTCACTTGCACAACAATACGATCTGTAAGTACTTTGGTTCCACCAATAACACCTGAACGGTCTGTTCCAGCTTCACGTAGCACTGGTGCTGACTCACCTGTAACAGCTGATTCATTAATAGTGGCAAAGCCTTCTACAATCTCACCGTCGGCTGGAACAAGCTCACCTGTATGTACTTCAATAAAATCATTTAAATGAAGTTCAGTAGCTGCAATTTGAGTGGCTTGACGGTCTGTCAAAGAGTTGAGTCTTCGAGCCGTTAAATTTTCTCTTGCTGCACGTAATGAAGATGCCTGCCCACGGCCTCTAGCCTCTGCAACAGCTTCTGCATAGTTAGCAAATAAAATGGTAATAAACAGAATTGCTGTAACTGCGAAACCAAATAACAGGGTGGTGTAACCCAAGACTGTACTAATTGCAGTAACCACTGTTCCAAGCCATACGATTGCCATCACAGGGTTTTTAATTGCATGCTGCGGTAGCAGTTTCACAAATGCATTTTTCCAAACTTCAAAATTTGGCACTGCCATGGTTTGTTTATGGCTATTTACATGAGTTTGTGTATTCATTTTCACTCGCCTCCTTAGCCTTTAACCAACAAAAGTTGATCGGCAATAGGCCCAAGGACAAGAACTGGCATAAATTGTAATAAGGTAAGCAACACAACAATCGTAATCAGCGTTAAAGCAAAGGTTGGAGTTTCAACTTGAAGACTACCTGCTGTTTCGGGTGCTTTTCTTTTTGCTGCTAAACGTGTCGCAATCATTAATGGCAAAATTAAGGTCGGAAAACGTCCTAACAATAGAGTGATACTACAAGTGACATTCCACCATACAGTGTTGTCTCCAAGACCTTCAAAACCTGAACCATTGTTGGCAAATGCAGAAACATATTCGTAGAACACTTGGCTAATACCATGTGGTCCCGGATTACTAATTCCAGATATGCCTGGAACGCTGAGGCTTAATGCGGTAAATGCAAGAATGACTAAAGGTTGAATCAAGATAATAATCGCGAGCAACTTAATTTCTGCTGCTTCAATCTTGCGCCCAAACAATTCAGGGGTACGGCCTGTCATTAAACCTGCAATAAATACTGCAAGTAATAGATAAATCATAAACTGTTGTAGACCACAGCCCACACCACCCCAAATCGCATTAATCAACATATTGATGAGTTCGACTAAACCAGTAAGTGGCGCAGAAGAATCATGCATCATATTGACCGAACCGTTATTCACCTGTGTAGTAAGCGCTGCCCAAACTGCTGATGCAGCTGGTCCAAATCGTTGTTCTTTACCTTCCATTACGGCAAGTTGAGATGCTGTCGATGACATACTCTCAGACCAGACAGCCGCTGCACCTGAAATAATCGACATGAAAAGCATGCTACCAAACACAAAGTAAGCAAACTTTTTACGCTGGGTAAAATGCCCAACCATAAAAATCACTGTAAGTGGAATGAGCAATATCGCAATCATTTCTAATAAATTAGAAAGTGGTGTTGGATTTTCTAAAGGCACACTACTATTTGGACCATACCAACCGCCACCATTACTTCCCAATTGCTTAATCGCTACCATTGGTGCAACTGGCCCTAAAGGAATTTTTTGGGTTTGAACTGTATTGGCTTTATCAATCAGCTGTACTTCTGGCCCGCCTTGGAAAGTCGCTGGTACGCCTTGGCTGTTGAGCAATAAAGACCAGACAAAACAGAGAGGAAGCAAGAATCGGACTGTAGGGCGAATTACATCTGCCCAATAGTTCCCAATTAAAATTTGGTCTGGCTGCTCGGCAACATCGGCTGCAATATGGCTTGGGCGCTGATAAAAGAAAGCTCTTAAGGTCGCGACCACCAAAGCCAGCCCCATCATTGGAGTAATAACTTGCAAACCCACAATACCTGTCATTTGCGACAAATAAGATAATTGAGCTTGCCCAGAATAATGCTGTTGATTGGTATTAGTTAAAAATGAAATAACCGTGTGTAATGCTAAATCCCAACGCATATTGGGAGCATGATTTGGATTTAATGGTAGCCATGCTTGTGTCATAAAAATAGCAAAAACGGCCACAGCTAGAAAAACACAGCTAACAACAAATGCTAGCGAATATTGTTTCCAGTTCATTTGTTGTTGTGAAGATATACCTAACAAGCGATAAACAGGATTTTCAATCCAGCGAAATAATCCATCGCCTACCATCGGCTGATTTGTCATCACTTTGGATAGATATTTACCGAGGCACCATGCTAGAAAAATAGCAATAAATAAAACAAGTATAAGTTCTAACATGGCTATTCTCCTCTATACCCTTTGGCTTGATTTGCCAAACTGGAAATAAGGAGAGATGAAGAAATATCATTTGTTTTAAGTCCGCATAACACAATGCCAGACTGATGCAAGATGCGCATTTGAGAATTTATAAGCATCTTTATTGTCCTGAAATAACACTAATTTAGTGAATTTCAGTATGGATAGAATGCCCGTAAATTCTCTATTGAGGAAATTAAAGACCGCGTAAAGTTTGCGTAAAATCTAGTGTGAAAGCCTTTAAACTTTAAAATTAACGACTGGATAAAGCATGCTATCAGCCTTTAAGGTTTCACAAGGCCAAAGCTCATATAAAGGAATTTTTACATCAAGCGCCAAAGGTAATTTTTTAGAATTAAATTGCATATGTTCCAGATCACTTCCCCATGCAATCAAATCTACATCTAAAGAAATATGATGCGATGGACGAACACGCCCCGAATCTAACTCAAGTTTCTTTAAAAAAGATTCTATTTGGTCACACGATAAAGTGCTTTTTAATAGACATGCTGAATTCCAGTAATCATCTCCAATACCATCTCGGCATGGAATTTGATAAACAGATGAAAACTGCACTTTCCCCAAAGTTGCTAATTGCGTATACGCAAAAGTAAAGTGCTGATCTGCGTCTAAATTACTCGCTAGGGCGAGCGCAAAAATTGTTTCTGGTGCGTTCAAGACGAATTCCTACAGCATTAGCTTCTGCAATGATGGCGGGCTTACGGATGGTTATGGTAATTTTTTCAATTGTTGGAAAGGTTTCAAACAAACATTTCAAAACAAGATGTGCTGCATGTTCAATTAATTCAGGTTTGGCTTGTTGAATGGTTTGAGCCGATAACTCACAAATCTGGGCATAGTTGAGTGTGTCCTCAAGTTTGTCAGACTCTGCTGCTCGGCTCAAATCATTATGGATGGTTAAATCCAACATTAAAGGTTGAATAATTTGTCTTTCCCAGTTGAAACAGCCAATCACTGTCTCAACCTTCAAGCCTTCAATAATAATGGCATCCATAAATTTAAACTGACCTTAGTGCTTTAACAACGAAGCAGGTTCCATATTTTGAACCATTTTCAAACGTTGGTCTGCATAAATATCAGTATATGGTGCGAGTACGCGCATAAAACGATCGAAATAAAGCATTTGCTTAAATAACAAGGCAAAATCACGTGGGAATTTAATACCGTGGCGCTCACCAACCCCTACCATATCCATCATAATGTCGTTTAAATCGGCTGGATTTGAAGCGAGAATTTGTTGAGGGTCAGACATTAATACGCCATTAAATAAGCGCTCCAAATCTTGTGCTAATACATCAACATCAACTTTGTTATGAGTCATACCCATTTTCAGCATATTTTCAGCCATTGCCTGATAATCAGTTTTTTGCAATGCATCCATAAAGGCCATGCATGCTGTCCAAACTTCAGGCTTTAACTGGCCGACAATACCAAAATCGATAAAACCAATTCGACCATCTTCAAGCAACATTAGGTTTCCAGCATGTAAATCCGCATGAAAACTCTTGCATAGCATGAGGCTACCGAACCATGTATTCATGGCAGTAATCAGTACTTGCGATGGATCTTTAGCATATTGTTTTACAACACTAAAGTCTGTCAAAGACACACCGTATAGACGTTGCATAGTTAAGACACGGCGCGTAGAAAACTGATGATAAACTTTAGGTGCAGTCGCAGCTTTGTTTTGAGAAATATTCAGATATTCAATAAAGTCATCTAAGTTTTGTGCTTCTTCAATGAAATCGACTTCACGAACCATACGGCTTTTAATTTCATCAACAATTTCGGAAAGAGCAGCAAATTTGATTTTTGGTACTGCTCGTTCAAGTAGCTTAGCAGCCCAATGCACCACACTTAAATCTGTATATAAAATGGTTTCAACGCCAGGTTTTTGTACTTTAATAACAACATCTTCACCTGTGGTCAGCTTAGCTGCATGAACCTGAGCAATTGAAGCAGAAGCTAATGGCTTTTCATCGATGTAGCTAAAAATCTGGCTTAAATCACGCCCTTCAAACTCAGATGCAAGTACACCTTGAATATAACTAAATGGAAGTGTTGGTGTCTGGTCTAAACAACCTTGAAATTCTTCTACATATTCTCGCGGGAAAAGCGATGGTGTACTCGCAATAAACTGACCAAGCTTAATATAAGTTGAACCAAGTGACTCAAAAGTCTCTCGCATGAGTTTGGCATTACTTGGTTTTTCAGTTGCGTATTTAATTCCAGCTTTGGCCGCAACCACTGCTGTTTCACCAATGCGGGCGACGGAGCGCAACCCATCAAACAAAATATTTTTTTTCATATTTCTTCAAAACCAAATCATTCAGGTTGAGTGTAGCAAATTTTGTTTCATTTACTGATTAGCTTGCCTGACAAAGTGGACAATTTACATCTTTATCAAAACTAACAATACGTTGTGTCATATTTAAACCATCCCACAATAATAGTTTCTGCTTTAAAGGTGTACGATTTAACCCTAAATACAGCAATGTGTGATGTGCTTGTAATGACGCTATCATTACAGGAGTAGTTGCAAGTACTCCTGACTCTGCACAGCGAAGGCCTTCATTACTATGTTGTTCTTTCGGAAAAAGACATTCATAGCAAGCTGAATCTCCTTCAACCATAAACATTTGTGCCTGAAAACCAATTGCTGAAGCACTAATTAAAGCGACCTGATGCTTCTTACAAGCTGCATTTACTAAATAGCGAGTTGTAAAATTATCACATCCATCTAAAATCACATCTTGGTGTTCAACCAGTCTATCAATGTTATGTTCGTCTAACCGTTCGTTATAGTATTCAACACAGATATAAGGGTTAATTTTCTGTAAACGTTTAGCCAAAATTTCTGCTTTATAACGTCCGATATCTTCATGACCAAATGCAATTTGACGCTGTAAATTACTTATCTCGATCGTATCTGCATCAATCAGTGTAATTTTCCCAACCCCAGCTCGTGCAAGTAGCTCTGCACTACTACAGCCTATTCCACCAGCACCTACAATCAGCACATTAGCAAGTTTGAGTCTTTCCTGAGCTTCAATATCCCATCCATCAAGTAAAATCTGACGGCTATAGAGATGCATTTCTTCATCACTTAACTCTACAAAATCGATATCTTGAAGCTCGGTCACGCGTTAATCCTTTCACTTAGAAGCGAAATGATTTTATGACTAAGTGCGTTATTATGAAAGCTATAAAATAGAAACAACTTTTTTATTCTAATAAAGCTGATTTACCAACATTGCATCTATCAAGCTTTCTGCAACAATAGAAATATCCATTTTCTTTATTACTTAGGCTAAATATGACGCAATCATATATTGCACCTGTAGAGTTAGAAAAAGCTTATCGTTTATTAAATCATGGTCCAACTGTCCTAGTTTCTGCACAACATGGTGATGATCGCAATGTAATGGCTGCTGCTTGGGCATGTGCCTTAGAGTTCAAACCAGCCAAAGTGACCGTGGTTCTTGATAAAAGTACTAAAACCCGACAGCTCGTTGAGCAAAGTGGCTATTTCACACTACAAGTTCCCTGCTATGCACAGCTCGATCTGACTCATCAACTTGGAACTATTAGTAAGTTGGATGATCCACAAAAACTTGAGCATTGTGGTGTTGAACTATTTTATCAAGAAGGTCTTACTAGCCCACTTGTATCAGGTTGCATCGCTTGGCTCGTCTGTAAACTTATTCCAGAACCCCATAATCAATCAGCTCATGATTTATTTATTGGTTCTGTTGTGGGTGCATGGGCAGATAGCCGCGTTTTTAGAGATGGGCACTGGCATTTTCAAGATGCACCGAAAGAACTTCGAAGCCTGCATTATATTGCTGGAGGAACCTTTTATTTAATTGGTGAAGAAGTCAAAGCACAGCTTTAATCAAAAAAAACTGGCTTTACTTAAATTTCTGAATTTCATCGAATCGAATTCAACCTAGAAAATTTCTGCTCAATGGCAAAAGACCGCATAATAATTGCGGTCTTTTGCAGTCAGTGACTATTTTTTAAAATCTCGTATTTAAACTTGAGCAACTTCACGAACAATCACCAAACGTTGAATATCAGAAGCGCCTTCATAAATCTGGCTTACACGAACATCCCGATAAATTCTTTCTACAGGGAAGTCACTGACGTAGCCATACCCACCATGGATCTGGATTGCATCCGAACATACTCGCTCAGCCATAGTTGATGCAAAGAGTTTCGCCATTGAGGCTTCTTTTAAACAAGGTAATCCCGCATCTTTTAAAGTTGCCGCGTGCAAAACTAGCTGATGTGCCGCTTCAATCTGGGTTGCCATATCTGCTAAGCGAAAACCGACAGCTTGATGCTGAACCAGCTCTACACCAAAGGCCTTACGTTCATTTGCGTATTGGACAGCAGCATCAAAAGCAGCTCTTGCCATTCCAACAGATTGAGCAGCAATACCAATACGACCGGCCGCTAAATTAGATAGCGCAATTTTATAACCTTCACCTTCTTGCCCCACCAAATTTTCTAAAGGAATTCGGCAGTCCTCAAAAGTAATGGTCGCTGTATCTGAAGCATGTTGACCCATTTTGTCTTCAATACGAGTCACCAAGTAGCCTTGTGTACTGGTCGGTACAAGAAAGCACGAAATGCCTTTTTTGCCAGCTTGTTTATCTGTGACCGCAAATACCAAAGCCACTTGGGCGTTTTTACCGCTGGTAATAAATTGTTTTACGCCATTTAAAACCCAATGGTCACCATCTCGCTCGGCTTTACATAAAATCGCGCTCGCATCAGAACCGACATGAGGTTCAGTTAAACAAAAACATCCTAGCCATTCACCAGATGCAAATTTTGGCAAATAGGTTTGTTTTTGCTGCTCTGAACCGTACGCGAGCGTAATACCGCAAATCAATGAATTTTGAACACTGACGATTGTCGAAATAGCGCCATCACCTGCGGCAATTTCTTCAATTGCAAGCACCAAAGAGACATAATCCATTCCGGCACCGCCCCATTCATTTGGAACGGTCATGCCCATAGCACCTAGTGCCCCTAAATCTTTTAATTCCTGAGCAGGAAATTCATGAGTTTTATCGCGATGTGCGGCTGTTGGTTTTAGCTGATTTTGCGAGTAGTTACGCATCATCTCCTGAACCATACTTTGCTCAGCATTTAGAATCATTCAAATCCCCTTATTTTTATTATTTTGCTGCCATACGAATCGCACCATCTAGACGGATGACTTCACCATTTAAATATGAGTTTTCAGCAATATGCCCAACTAAACGAGCAAATTCTTCGGGTTTTCCTAAACGAGATGGATATGGCACCATTTGTCCCAAAGCATCTTGAACATTTTGTGGCATGCCCTTAAGCATTGGAGTTTCCATAATTCCTGGCGCAATCGTCATAATACGAATGGCATGTCGCGCAAGCTCACGAGCAATCGGCAATGTCATGGCAACAATAGCGCCTTTAGATGCTGAATAAGCTGCCTGACCAATTTGACCGTCGAATGCTGCAACGGAAGCAGTGTTTATAATAACGCCACGGTCTTCTTCACCTGCTTCAACCGTATTTTTACTCATTGCATCTGCTGCAAAACGCAGCATGTTAAATGTACCTGTGACATTAATTTGAAGTGTTTTTGAAAATAACGCTAAATCATGAACACCTTCACGGCCAACTACTTTTGCAGAAGGGCCAATACCCGCACAGTTTACTAAGCCATGCAAACGTCCATGTTTTACTAAAATATCTTTAAAGAACTGTTCAGAAGCAGCTTCATCTGTTACATCAAGTTTTATGAAGTCAGCTTTTCCCCCTAATTGCTTTACTTGCTGCTCGCCTGCTTCTACATTCATGTCGACCAATGTGACTGAAGCACCTTGCTGGACTAAATACTCAGCTGTAGCAGCACCTAAACCAGAGCCACCACCTGTAATCACGAAATGTTTCCCTTGAATTTTCATTATTTACTATCCTATAGAAATGTTCTTTAACTTTAGTTGTGAGAGTAAAAGTTGTTGTTTTCCGATACAATTTCAAAAAGCCTCAATATGCTTGCAGCTTTTGATCAATCCAAATTTTAAATATGAAATATTTCACTTGAAATATATGAAGAAAATATGAGTCTTTGACATGGTTGTCCAATCTTCTTTAAGTAAAGGCACAATTTCGATTGCACTAGTACATGAAGCACTGAGTGCAGCTTATGCCAAAGGCCTAAATACACAAATAATTCTAAATAAAGCAGGCATTCCCGCTGAATTGCTGATGTCTCCAAAGGCTCGTGTGCCTGTTACGACATATGCCCAATTATGGATAGAGCTTGCCAACGCCATGAACGATGAGTTTTTTGGTATGGATAGTCATCCTATGCGTCGTGGCAGCTATAAGTTATTGACTAAACTTGTCAGTACGGCCGAAACTTTAGAAAAGGCCCTCTACGATATTTTGAAGTTTTTTAACTTTGTTTTAGATGACATGCGCGGAGAATTAATACGAGATCAAGAAAAAGCTTATTTGGTGATTCATGATCGTGAACAACCTAAACGCATGTTTACCTATGCAACCTTTTTAATATTAGTACACGGAATTATGTGTTGGTTAGTAGACCAACGAATTGGCTTAAATAGTATTAGAGTACGTTGTCCTAAACCGAACGATATTCAGGATTATCTCGTACGTTTTGGTGAAGATATTCAATTTAATGCCGAGATAAATCGAGTTGAATTCGATGCTCACTATTTAGATATTAAAATTAAAAAAGATAAAAAAGCGCTTTATGATTTTTTAGAACAAACCCCACAAAATCTTTTAGTTCGCTTTAAAAATGAAAATGCCTTGAGCGTTCTTATTCGTCGTCATTTATTGAAACTCCACCCCGCCCAATGGCCCGAACTCAAAGATGTTGCAAAACAACTCAATATTTCAGAAGCCACCATTCAACGCCGTCTCAAACATGAAGGAGTCAGTTATCAACAAATTAAAAATGAAATCCGCTGTGATATTGCGGTTGAACGTTTAAGTAAAACGAATGATTCAATTCAAGATATTAGTGAAGATTTAAGCTTCCAAGACCCAAGCGCCTTTCACCGTGCCTTTAAAAAATGGACTGGCGTCAGTCCAGGTGCATATCGAGATAATTTAACTGCCCACAAGCAATAAAATCCATACTCAACGAAGCTTAAGACATAAAACCTTAAGCTTATGATATTTCTGTCTTTTAAATTCAATATTTCAGATAAGTGTATTACTTAAAACTTAACAATCACTATAGAAACAGTGATTTATAATTTTATCTAAACTTTTATCTTTCAATCTGATTTATAAATCAAAATAACTAAGTTTGTAAGCCATCAAACGCGTGAAAGGATAATCTCTTATTTCATTTCGGTTCTATTTTTATCATGTCTTTAAAATCAAAATTTTCTTTATCAAAGACTTTGTTGGCATCAACATTGGGGTTTGTATTTGCTTCATCTGCTTTTGCAGCAATTCCGACTACACTTAAACTTGATTATGCTTACTACGCACCAACCAGTTTAGTCGTCAAAGATCAAAAACTTCTTGAGAAAGCACTCCCAAATACTCAAATTAAATGGGTTTTTAGTCAAGGCAGTAATCGTTCATTAGAATACCTCAATAGTAACAGCATCGATTTTGCTTCTACCGCTGGATTAGCAGCTGTATTAAGCCGAGCAAATGGTAGCCCAATTAAAACTGTGTATGTACAAAGCCAACCGGAATGGACCGCCCTTGTTGTTGCAAAAGACTCACCAATTAAAAGCCTAAAAGACTTAAAAGGTAAGAAAATTGCAGCCACCAAAGGAACCGATCCATTCTTATTTACACTACAAGCGCTAGACACTGTAGGCTTGAGTAAACGCGATGTACAGCTGGTTCATTTACAGCACCCCGATGGAAAAACTGCCTTGGAACGCGGTCAAGTAGATGCTTGGGCGGGGCTTGATCCATTAATGGCTTCAGCTCAAATTCAATCGGGCGCGAAATTACTTTATCGTAATGTAGCATTTAATAGTTATAGCGTGCTTAGTGTGAAAGAAGACTTTGCAAAGCAAAGCCCTGAAGCGGTTGAAGCCGTTATTAAAGCCTACGAACAAGCCCGAAAATGGGCAAAAGCCAATCCAGATAAAGTGGCAGCGCTTTTAGCTCAAGAATCAAAACTCCCTCTACCTGTGGCTAAGCTACAACTGAGTCGAACCAACTTTGATCAAAGTATTCCATCGGCAACTCAAGCACAAGCGCTAAAACGTTCTGGGAAAATTTTGACAGAAGAAGACTTAGTTAGAAAAGGTACTAACGTCAATCAAGTGGTTGATCAGTTGTTAGATCCTCGCTTTGCGCAAAAAGTCGTGAAATAGTATATGAGTGATTCACTTAACAAAGCTGAGCTAAATCATTTCTTAGCTCAGCAGGCTTTAAAATCGCAGAAAAAGCATTTAAACAATAAATTTACACGTTGGTTTAAAGCGCTACTCATTCCACTCATCTTTTTGGGGGCTTGTGAATTTTTAGTCAGAAATGCCTATATCGATGCTTATCTACTGCCTGCACCTTCTAGTTTATGGAAATCTTTTTTAGATTTAGCTCATAGCGATCTATTTGCCCACATTTATATTAGTACATGGCGTGTTCTATTCGGCTTTATTATAGGAAGCGGTTTAGGTTTAGTTTTTGCGATTTGGGTGGGATTAAGTAAAGAGGCAGAAGCATATTTAGAACCAACTTTTTCAGCAATTAAATCAATTCCAAGTCTTGCGTGGATCCCACTGCTATTACTTTGGTTAGGAATTGATGAGGGTTCAAAAATTACATTGATTGCAATTGGAGCTTTTTTTCCAACCTATACCAATACAGTTGCAGCAATTCATAATGTAGATAGAAAGCTCATTGAAGTTGGAAAAGTTTATCGGCTGAATGCTTTTCAGCGGATTATATCTATTATTTTACCAGCAGCATCACCGGGCATTTTAACGGGTTTACGCAACAGCTTAAGCTTATCTTGGATGTTTATGATTGCAGCTGAACTGATTGCAGCTACTCAAGGGATTGGCTATTTACTCAGTGATGGCCGAGAAACCTCTCGCCCAGATATTGTTATCATTGCAATTATTTTATTAGCCCTATTGGGTAAAGTAACCGATACCTTAATGAAACTTATCGAAAATTGGTTATTACGTTGGCGGGATACACTACAAAAGTAATTTTAAATCCAGCATGCCAAAGTGACTCGATCATTTTGGCCATAGTCTTGAATGGTTTTAATCTCACTAAAACCATGCTCAGCAAATATATTTCGAACAGCTTGACCCTGATCATAACCATGCTCTAGTGCAATCCAGCCTTGTGGTTTTAACCAGTTTTTCCCTTGAGCAATAATAATTTCAATATCAGCCAGTCCCTGATGATCTGCAACCAATGCACGGCGTGGTTCTGTTGCCAAAGCTTGCATGTGTTCATCTTCAGGGTCGATATACGGCGGATTAGAAACAATTAAATCAAATTTTTGTGGCTCTAGTGCTTCAAACCAAGCGCCGCAAGCGAATTTTACACGATGCAAATTATGAGCTAGTGCATTTTCTTTTGCGACTTCTAAAGTAGGTGCATAAATATCAGTTGCTGTTACGAACCAATCTGAACGTTCACTCGCTAACGCAAGCGCAATTGCACCTGTCCCCGTTCCTAAATCCACAATATTTGCATTATTTGGCAAATTTAGATTTAAAACGGTTTCAACTAAAATTTCAGTATCAGGTCGTGGCACTAAAGTATCAGATGTTACTTTTAAATCGAGCGTCCAAAATGGCTGTGAACCCGTTACATAAGCTAAAGGTTCACCTTTTTGAATACGTTCAAGACCAGCTACATAGTCTTGCTCTTGTTGGGCAGTTAACTCTTGCTCAAGTCTAAACTTTAATTCAAGCGAATTGATTTTTAGAAAATGCTCAAGTAACCAAGCATTTTCTTGTCGTTCATAACTGTCAGGCTCACCACGAATTGCAAGCGCTTGAGCAATATTCATTAGCCGCCATTTTCCTGTGCAAGCATCGCAAGCTGATCTGCCTGATATTCACGATGTAAACTATCAAGCAATTCAGTTAAATCACCTTCCATAATCGCGTCTAACTTATATAAAGTTAGGTTAATACGGTGGTCAGTCATACGACCTTGTGGATAGTTATACGTACGGATACGCTCAGAACGGTCACCAGAACCAACTAAATCACGGCGCATTTCAGAAGTTGCTGCATCAGCTGCTGCACGTTTTGCATTTTCTAAACGTGATACCAAAAGAGCCATCGCTTTGGCTTTGTTTTTATGCTGTGAACGTTCTTCTTGGCACTCAACTACTGTACCTGTTGGAATGTGGGTAATACGTACCGCCGAATCAGTTTTGTTAATGTGCTGACCACCTGCACCAGATGCACGGTAAGTATCAATACGTAAATCTGCCGGATTAATTTCAACGTTGGTATCAACATCAATTTCAGGCAAGATCGCAACTGTACAAGCAGAAGTATGAACACGGCCTTGTGATTCAGTCGCTGGAACACGTTGTACACGATGCGCACCACTTTCAAACTTCAAGCGGCCATACACACCATCACCATCTACACGGCAAATAACTTCTTTAAAGCCACCATGCTCGCCTTCATTTTCAGAAAGTACTTCAATACGCCAATTTTGTGTCTCGGCATATTTACTGTACATACGGAATAAGTCACCAGAGAAAATTGCAGCCTCGTCACCACCCGTTCCAGCGCGAATTTCTAAATAAGCTGCATTAGAGTCATTTGGATCTTTTGGAATCATCAAAATATTGAGCTGGCTTTCTAACTCTACAAGCAAATCTTTATTTGCTTGAATTTCTTCTTCTGCCATATCTTTAAAGTCAGGATCAGACTTCATCATTTCAGCAGTTTCAATGTCTTCTTCTGCTTGACGGTATTTGCCCCAAACTTCGGTAATTTCAGATAAATCACTATGCTCGCGAGACAATTTACGGAAACGTTTGTTATCGGAGATGACTTCCACATCTGCAAGCAACGCGGTAAGTTCTTCATGTCGATCACAGAGTTGATCAAGTCGTAAACGGAGTGACGCTTTCATAAGAGGAAATATCTCAAAAGTCCAAAAAGCTTATCGAATGCTATATAAATAGAAGATAAGCAAAATCGTAAAAATAGCGCATAGTTTACAGATTATGCCGCTTAAATGACATATATAATCAGCCAATTCATCAACTTTCACTGTAAATAGCGACTTATTAATGTAATGATTTCAGATGAGATTTGCAGGCCACTCACGTCCCTTCTCTTTACTGTACGCACAACATAAACATAAGTCTCCTGCGACAAGAGTTTTGATCAATTTTCTCTGTTCAGATCGCGAGTAATTAACTCATTAAAATTAAATGAGACTCATATTTATATGGGTATTAAATATTCTATTTTAATAGAAAACATACAAACCAGACACTAAACTACAATAATGAATTGATGGTTCTCCATATTTTGAGAAACGTGTTTTGTTACATTTGCCGTAACAAAAGATATAGCGTCCTGCTGCTAAGGACACGGAGTAGAAAATGAAATTAAATGCTTGGTTATGTAGTGCTGTTTTAGCAACTTCTATGGTTACTGTAGCTCATGCTGACAACACAACACATGTAGCAGCTGCTTCTGCTTTAGGTAGTGTTGCTGGTACTGCAATTGGTAAAAGCATGGGTGGTACATCTGGCGCAACAATTGGTGCTGCTTTAGGTGGTGCTGGTGGTGCAGCAGTTGCAAGTGACCGTCGTCACCGTACAGAATCTGCAATTGGCGGTGGTTTAGGTGGTGGTGCTGGCTATACTGTTGGTAAAAGCATGGGTGGTACAAACGGTGGATACATCGGTGCTGCTTTAGGTGCGGCGGGTGGTTCTGCTTTAGGTAATAAAATTTCTAAAGACCGTGATTATGATCGATCTTCTAAACACTGGAAGAAAAAACACCGTCGTCATCACTAATCAAATTTGATGAAACGACTCTAAGCACCTTCGGGTGCTTTTTTATTAAGATCAATAAATATTTATAACCTCTCGCTTGCTCAGGATTTATCCATAAATTAATAGAAACCATACAAACAGACACAAAACTAACGTATCTCCTTTGGGGTTCTCCATAATTATCACGAAATTTTTTATTACATTTATCTCAAGATAAAAATACTGTCCTTCTCAATAAAAAGGACATGGAGTTGCAAGATGAAAATGAATATTTGGTTAGCTAGTGCATTAATTGCAACATCGTCTATGGTGACAGTTGCGCATGCAGATAATGGTACTCGTGTTGCTGCAACCTCTGCGTTAGGTAGTGTTGTTGGTACAGCAATTGGTAAAAGCATGGGTGGCACAACAGGCGCAACAATTGGTGCTGCTTTAGGTGGTGCTGGTGGTGCAGCCGCAGCGAGTGACCGTCGCAATCGTACCGAAGCTGCCATTGGCGGTGCTTTAGGTGGTGGTGCTGGTTATACCGTCGGTAAAAACATGGGTGGTACCAACGGTGGTTACATCGGTGCAGCGGTAGGTGCTGCGGGTGGTTCAGCGCTAGGTCGTAAAGTTTCTGAAGATCGTAACTACGATGATCGCTATGATCGTGGTAGCCGTTATGATCGAGATGATCGTAGATATGACGATGGTGACCGTCGTTACTATAGTAAAGGTGGCCATCGTCGTCATGACAATGGTTTACACCGCGGTTGGTATAAAAATCGCTAATTCACATATGAACCAAAAGAGCACCTTCGGGTGCTTTTTTATTGAGAGGTAAAAGTTAATATCGAAAAAAAACGATATACATTACCCCTCATATATCGTAGTATTTCGATATACCCCTATTCGAGAATATCGCATGCGATCACTTCAAGATACCAAGTTTTCAATTTTGGAACTTGCTCCCATTCGTAATGATAAAACCATCGAATTTTCGTTACGTCATGCATTAGAGTTAGCACAACATGCAGAGAAATTAGGTTATGAACGTTTCTGGCTTGCAGAACATCACAACATGGATGGAATTGCTAGCTCTGCTACAGCGGTCTTACTCGGTTTTATTGCAGCACATACACAGCATATTCGTTTAGGTTCCGGTGGCATTATGCTTCCTAACCATGCTCCTTTAGTTGTCGCAGAACAATTTGGAACACTTGCTACGTTATATCCAAACCGTATTGAACTTGGGTTAGGACGTGCTCCTGGTACAGATCAACTTACCATGCGAGCTTTGCGTCGTGGTCATCAAGAAACAGAAGATCAATTTCCAAGAGATGTTGTCGAAATCTTAAAATATTTTGACGCCCCTCAGGCAGGACAAAAGATTATTGCAACACCAGGACAAAATACCCATGTTCCTGTTTGGTTACTTGGGTCTAGTCTTTTTAGTGCGCAACTGGCAGCAAAACTTGGACTTCCCTACTCATTTGCATCTCATTTCGCACCACGTATGTTAGGTCAAGCGATTCAGCTCTATCGAGAGAACTTTGAGCCTTCTGAGTACCTAGATAAACCTTATGTTTCTATGGGTGTGCCTGTTGTTGTGGCAGATACAGATGAGGAAGCTCAGTTCTTAGCAACGAGTGCGTACCAACGTGTATTAGGTTTAATTCGTGGCGAAAGTTTAAAGCTTAAACCACCAGTTGAATCAATGCAGGGATTATGGAATACAGCAGAACAGCTTTCTGTTGAGAACTTCTATGCAATGGCGCAAATTGGTTCTGTAGATACAGTTCGCTCTGGTTTACAAAAACTTTTAGCGACATACGATGTTGATGAATTTATTTTCACATGCGATGTATACGATACAGCTAAACGTTTAGAAAGCTTTACACAACTAATGAATGTAAAAACAGAACATTAAACTCCACTTCGCATGCCCATACTTGAATTGATTTCGAGTATGGGATGACCATCTATCTGAAAAGACTTTACCCCGACTTCCTGCTTGGTTATTTATATTAAAACGATAAAAACATCATGATTTAAAAACCAAAAGGACTTTTGGAAAAATGAGTATTAATATTAAAAATAACACTTCAAAATCAGCAATTTTTCAAAATACCTCTCAAGATTTTGAAGACTTTACTGGTCAAGTGATTCCATCAACCTCAATTAAAGAATTTGATTTTACACATTCATCTGTCGCGATTATTGGTACAAATCAAGATACCGTGACCCATCTTGAAAAAATCTGTCAACAAGCAAGATTTGTGACCGTATTTCAAATCACACCTCACTTTATTTTGCCCCACAGTCAAATGGGCACAAATAAGTTAATTACCCATCCTCTCATTATTAAAAACCGGAGATTATTTAACAATCGAGTAAAAAGTCTTTTGGCCCTACGTTTTCTTGATACTCAGGTGAGTGAAACATGGCTTAAGCGTCTTTTAACACCCAATATGGCAACCGCTAAAAAGGTATTTTTTAAATCTGATAGTTATTATACGGCACTCCAAAAATCCAACTGTAAATTACAAACTTGGCCCATTGTTAAAGTTAACCCTACATCAATCCATAGTATGGATGGCATAGAACAACCTGTTGATATCATTATTAGAGCAACCGTATAAAAATAAAAAAGCATGGTTTTTAAGCCATGCTTTTTTATTTACTCATATTTTTGCAAATTGCCATGATCATCGTAATGCAAAATGACACGTTGTTTCTTTTGCAATTCACTTAACATCTCGGAACTAACCGAAAATTGGGCTGCTAACAGTTCGACAGAACTATTAGGCGCCTTAGCTCTTCGGTCCTCGCCACTAAACCTAATCCAGTTATAACTCGCCCATAAAATTAAAATAAGCGCGCTAATTCCAATGAGTAATGCTAAATGTAATAAGGTCTTAACTTCTGATATATGGTCAACCCAGACATAATCATAAATTAAGTGTCCTTCAAAAACCCATAAAAACAGTGAAACCAATGGAAACAACAACCACATTAAACAAAACCAACCAATGGTTTGTAATGTGTAGTTTCCCGTTTTATTTTTGACGTATTCTGGCTGGTCAATATATTCAGGGATATCTAACGTTTCGATATCTTTATTTTCCTCAGGTTTCATGGGTTATCTCCACGGAAGCCTCGGTCTGGGCTTACCCAGCGGGCACGTTTTTTAGTGTTAAATAAAGTTTTTGGAACCGCAACGACACTTGTAAACAAAGTCAGTAACCAGAAAAACAACGGGTACCAAATCACCCAAAAATAATTTCTAAAGAAGCGGCTACGGTCATAGCGTTGATCAATCCACAAACTCACCAAAAACTGGATTAAACATGTTCCGCCGAGTATTACACCATACCACTGTGGCATAAGCGTTTTGATCTGCCATTGCAGAGGCAACTCAATAAACAATCCGACAAAAAATAGCGTAAAGATCAGAATCATGACATAAGACCAGATAATACTAACTAGCGCCTCGATCATAACAGGCCACATTCTGCGGACACGCAGTTTGAACATTTGTGGAATATATTCTATAAGAACCTCTACCCCACCTTGTGCCCAACGAAGGCGTTGCTTCCATAACCCTTTAAATGTCTCAGGCATATAGATATAACAAAGCGCTTGTGGAATATACTGAATATCCCAGTGGTCGAGCTGTAACTTCCATGAAATATCAATATCTTCGGTAATTTTATCATCTGACCAAAAACCGACTCGAACGAGAGCTGTTTTACGGAATGCCGCAATCACACCCGACACTGTAAAAATACGGCCATATGTACGCTGCGCACGTTTGATCAAACCAATAATCGAAGAAAACTCACCAACCTGTAATTTTCCTAAAATACTAGATCGGTTTAAAATTCGTGGATTACCCGTTACAGCCCCAATTCGCGGGAAGTTAATAAATGGCTGCATTAACCAAAGTACCGCATGCGGATGTAACAATGCATCACCATCGATACAAACAAGATATTCGTATTTACTAACCAATACGCCCGATCTTAAAGCTACGGCCTTACCCTGATTTTCTGCTAAGCGCACAACCCGAAGTCGTGAGTCTTGCGCTGACAATTCATCTAGAATTTCAGCTGTCCTGTCACTACTTCCATCATTAACGGCGATCACTTCAAAATTAGGATATTTGGTTTGCAGTGCATAACGAATTGTTTGGCGTACTTGAGCTTCTTCGTTAAAACACGGAATAATGATACTGCATCCTTCGCTGGTCGGTTCAGGAAGTGCTTGTTCACGGTATTCTCTTTTAAAGAAGAACCAAAGTCCCCCTACCATCCATGTCCAAGCCATCAGTAAGGGATATAAAAAGGCAAAAGCAAATAGAATATCGAGTAATACTCTCATTACTTTTTCCCCTCTACCAATTCAGCAAAAGGCAGATACATCACAGGACTAGCATTCAGACTCATCGGATTATACAAATATTGATGAACATCTTTTGATTTTTCAAAGTCATAGCCATCGATACCGAATTTCTGGATTCCTACTCGCTGAATCGAAAAAAGTCCTTGCTGTACTTCTTCCCAAGCAGTTTTTTGCGAGTTTTCTGGTAATTCTAAAGTCAACATTATTCTTTGCTTATCATTTTCATCAAGTGTATTTAAAAGCTTTAACAACTCATTAAATTGCTTTTTCTTGCCAATCACATCGAACTTCAAATTGACTAAATCATGTTGTAATAAAAGCGTTTTGATAAGCTCAGGTAGCTTTTCCACATGATCTAAATCATGTGTAAGCAATAAACTAAATTGCGCCTGATTACTCATGTTTAAATAAGGTTTGACCGCTTTTTTAGTCATTTGACTCAGTTGTTCGAGCTGTTTTGATTGCTCAATACAACTGTTTTCTTGCACTGTTATTTTTTGCATTGCGCAGTTTAAAGCTGTTCCTGCATTGAGCTGAACACCACTTAAATTGCTGTTAAAGCGTGCGATATCTTTAGCCAAATCTACTGTTAAAAATGGCTTATCTTTTTGAGGATAAGCTGGCAACTCTAATATTACCGATTGACCTGCCCGAGTTTGAGCCTGCCATAAACTACGGTTTAAAATATCTTGTTGAACTGGCATTTTATTTGTAGGGAAATAAGCAACATCGTATTGCCCATCTCCGTTTTTATCTTCCAAAGGCTTTAAGATTAGAGCATTGTTTTTTAGGCTATATAGTTTTGATAACAACTGCCCTAGTTTTTCATCGGTCTGAGCATTTTGTGGAGCTGCTAACTGCTTTAAATCCATACTCACAAAGTGACGTGGTTGCTTAAATAAATCTGACTCTTCGAAATTCAGAATATTTAACATACCTTCGGTGAGCTGTTCAGCTGTAGGGTTACCTATAACCAAGCTTCGTTTAAATGTTGAATCATTCACACGATTCATACCATCACGACCCAAACTGAAAGAAAACTCAAAGCCTGCTTGCTGCGCTAGTTTTTCCAGTTGCTCATTCACAGCGCCATAAGGCCAAATAATTGCTTTCGGATTAACACCGACTTCTTTTTTCAAAACGGCGTAGGATTTTTTCAAATCCTGCAAAATACGTTGTTGATATTCTGCATCTGTTTCATAACGTGATTGCGATTTTAAATAGGCATAAGAAGTTGCAGCCGGTTGCTCATTACCTTGAGGATTGGCCAATACGCCATGATGTAAATCATCACTATGGCTTGCAAACTCGGCTAACCCCGATGCTTGCATTTCACGAACTTGAGCCCAGTTCACCAAGTTACCCTGCCCATAAGCTTCATAACCTGCCTGAGTATTGCCATTTAACCAACTGGTTGGAAGAGCAAATACTGCTGGAATTTTATATTGCTTAAGTAAAGGAAATACTCGGCTATAACTACTCAACGCACCATCATCGAAGGTCAGTAGAATAGAGTTATGAGGTAATTCTTTACCTTGCTTACGAGCCTCTTCAATATCTTTCAGACGAATTGGTTTCCAATCAGACTGACTGAGCCAATCCAGAAACTGCGCCAGATTATTGGTTTGAATCGCATAAACATCACGGTCGCCTTCTTTTAGGACGTCATCTCGCACATCATGAAAAGTTAAAGAAACCGTATGATTTTTTGGTAGTTCAGTTTCAATGCGGGCATGAGAAAATTGTACGGGTAATAATGTTGAAGCAAGCACACAGCTCAACATTTTTGACTTCATATTATTCATTAAAAACGCCCTTCAAATCCGAAAATACCGTAGGTATGTTGTTCATCATGACCATCGTATGGATGGTATTGCCAACCAATTCCATAATTAAGTTGCCAAGTCCGTGAGAGCTGCCATTGATGTTGATATTGCAAAGAATATGTTGGCCGAGCTGAGTAATCTGCTTGTATATAAAGCCCGACACCAGCTTCAAAATGCTGTTTAAATGAGCGTTCGTATTCTCGCCAAGTGACCCAGTCATGGCTTAAATTCAACTCAGCACTGTAGTGATTGCTTGGGCTAAAGTAAGCTGTCTGATCTTGGCTATTGCTGCCATAAAATCCACGAACGGTTCCGTAGGTAACATGGTGAGGCGCATCAAATAATCGCTCGCGCCAAAAAGTAGAAAATTCTTGTTGTTTATTACCGTCGCTTATATCGGTTAAGCCATAACTCGCCCCAATTTGACGTGACTCATCTTTTTGCCATGTCAAAGCGGCACGGTAAGCTTGCCCATCCTCACCAGCGTCAATTGCCTGCAATGGAATATTAGCTTGACTGTCATATTGCAATTGATATTGCCAGTGATCGTTTAACCATTGCGACCAATCAAGACGAACCCCTGCTTGTCCACCATCTGTACTTTGCGACAAAATTGCCGACAATGCCTTACGGTTCGCTTGCCACTCAGCACCGACGCCATAACGTTGGTCATGCACATCACCAAAACGATATTCTCCAAAACGGTCTTGATGCCAAGCAAATAGACGATAATTATCTTTAATCCACGGGCTATTAAGACGAGTTTCCATTTCACGGTCTTTTAAACCATTTTGCCCGCTCACAGAATCACTGTTCTCTGCTTTACTTTGGCCCCAAGTTGTTGAATGCGAGATGGTTGCTCTATCACGATCATCCAACTCCTTTCGACTTTTAACTACGCCGCTATCTTCAGGATAATATTGCAAAAGACTTTCTGTACTTTTGCGCCACTCAGGAATATCCCCTAAAGCCTGAGCATTTTGCATCTGGTTAATTCGAGTATCTTTGGCAACTGGTGTTAAACCATTTAAACGAGCAATTGTTTGTTTGGACTGTAAAGGTTTATCTCTCCAGCGCTCAACACGAGCCAAATTATTAATTAAACCTTCGTTGGCAGGTGCAAGATCTACTTGTTTCTGGAAGTGTTTTTCTGATTGATCCAAATGATTTGCATAAGCTAAATGCATACCTTGTAAAGCAATATAATCATCGCGATCAGGGTGGCTCGATTTATCTACCCCTTTGGCTTGACTATATTTATACGTAGGAATTAGCCGATCAACATCACTTAAAAGTTGTTCAGCTTGTTTATATTTTTCTTGTTCAATATATGAGTAATACAGTCCAGTATATACCGTCATATCTGAATAGTTTTTTTCAGTAAGCAAGGTTTTAAAAGCAAGCTCAGCTTGTTGCGGCTGTCTTTCAGCCAAATAACTATCAGCGATCGCATGACGAATATAGGCAGGTAGTTTTTCTAGAGGTACATTTAATTTAGTAAATTGATCTAATACCGTACGACTACGCCCGCGGAAATCTAAGGCATATATGTAGTCATAATGGAATCTTAAATAATTAGGATCTGACGTTTGAATCAAAGGCTGCATTTGCTCGCCTTGCTTCAACACAGCATCAAGCTCAGCAAAAGCTTCACTATCCGACATGCCTTCTCGATTCAAATATTTATAACGAGTAATTGCGTTATTTACACGTTGAGAAAACTCACTCACTTGTAGCCAGTGTTGTAACGATTCAGTTTGTGCATTTTTATCGCTGGCAAGCACTAACTGCTGAGCCTTGTTATAAGCCCCTACAGCCGCTAAGTCATAACTGTATTCTTGTAAAACTGCAAAAGACTTCGGCTGCTGCTTATATGCTTGTTCAATTACAGATAAAGCATCTACAGGCGAATTGATAAGTCGATATGCATAGGCTATTTGTACAAGTTGATCAGTCTTCAGATTTTTAGTATTAATCTTTGCTAACTGTGCTTTGCCATTTACAACATCTTTAGCTTCAGCATATAAAACTGCCAGCAAAATCTGTCCATCAGGCGTCTTTTGAATATTAAATTTATTCGACCAAGCAATCGCATTTTTAAAGTGTTTAAAATCACGAAAATTACGTATTAAAGGTAGCTGTCCATATTCTGGAAAAGTAACTAAATTAATATTCGCTAAATGCTGAGAAAAAGTTACTAGATCTTTTTTTTCATTTGACATTACAACTAAATAATCAGCTAGCAATTTTTGATCATGCGGATAGGTTTTTAGCAATTGATCCAGTTGAAATATTGCTTGGTGAGTTTGTCCAGTTTTGTAGGTGTGAATAGCCTGCTCTCTCAATTCATCCACTTGAGCAGCATATAAATTGAGAGGCAAGATGTATACCAATGAAAAAACACATTTTTTTAGCATTTTGATAATCGGATAGTCCCATATCGAGGTGGGAAAGTATAATTAAAATAAAAAACCAATCACACAACACAAAAATAATGTGACCTATTTATCATTTTTAAATATTTAATGTATTTTTACATGATTTTTAAAAATATTTAGCAAAATTAAATAATTAGAATTTTTAAACTTACTCAAATATATACATTTCTTTTCAATATTCTTATTTTATTTCACAATTGAATTATAAAAACGTTACAGGCTGATAACTAATAAAAACGTTTTAATAACTTTTTGTTTTATATTTAAAACTTTTATTTTTCTCATGTTTTATATTTAAAACCATTCAAATTACCTATAAATTAATATAAAAAATTTGAATGGTTAAAATAAAGATTTGATTAAATTAACCAATACGACGTTTTAATCCTGTCATTTGTAAAACGCGCGTTGAAATTTCTTCAATAGACATTTCAGTCACATTTAAATATTTAATCCCTTCTGAAATATAGATTCCTTCAATTGCTCTGAGTTCCATTTGGCATTGGCTAAAACTTGCATAACGACTATTCGCTTTACGTTCACTACGAATCGCAACTAATCGCTCAGCATCAATCATTAAACCAAACAATTTACTGCGATGCGGTCTTAGTACTGCTGGCAAACGGTTATCATCCAAATCTTCTTCTGTTAAAGGATAGTTTGCAACACGGATACCAAATTGAAGAGATAAGTAAATAGAAGTTGGTGTTTTACCCGAACGAGAGACGCCAATTAAGATTAAATCCGCTTTATCATAATGACGAGTACGCGCTCCGTCATCATTATCAAGCGCAAAATGAACAGCATCAATACGAGCTTTATAAGATTCAGAATCGGTTACGGCATGCGTCTGCCCAACTAATGTCGTAGGTGGCGTACCTAACTCTTGTTCCAATTTGCTGATTAAACCTTCAAACACATCAAGATTAACTGCTTTAGCAGTATTAATGATTTCTCGTACGTGTGGGTCAACTAAAGTATCAAAGACTAAAGGTAGGCAACCATCTTTGGTTTGACATCTATTAATTTCAATTACAACATCCATTGCCGCCTCTTCAGTTGTAATATACGGCATGATATGAATATCAAAATCAACATTGGGAAATTGTGCTAATAACGAATGTCCAAGAGTCTCGGCAGTAATTGCAGTTCCATCAGAAATAAAAAAAACGCTCCGTCTAAACTGTTTACTTTCTGACATTAAAATTCTCCTTAAACATTTGTCTTAGTGCTATATAATCTTTATAGTAAACTGATCTTACATGACTGTCGCTTAGTATAATTCTCAACTAAGCACTTTATTTTTATAATTTCATGCCAAGATAGACATTAATACTGCAAAAGTGGAGTGAAAACTTTGGAAGCGCGCGTAATCGGTCTAGAAAAATTAGGGAAACACGATGTCGAACTCGTAGGTGGGAAAAACTCATCTTTGGGTGAAATGATCAGCCATTTATCAAATGCTGGTGTATCGGTACCTGGCGGTTTTGCAACTACTGCTGATGCCTATCGTGAGTTCTTAGATCAAAGCGGTCTTAACGCTCGAATTCAAGCAGAACTTGCTCAACTCAATGTTGATGATGTAAATGCCCTTGCTGAAACAGGTGCTAAAATTCGTCAATGGATTGTAGAGACTCCACTCACTGCAAACCTAGAACAAGAAATTCGCGCTGCTTTTACAACACTTTCTAACGGCAACCCAGAAATCGCGGTTGCCGTTCGTTCATCTGCAACTGCTGAAGATTTACCAGATGCTTCATTCGCAGGTCAGCAAGAAACTTTCTTGAATATTCGTGGTATTGATAACGTTCTTATTGCGATTAAAGAAGTATTCGCTTCTTTATATAATGACCGTGCAATTTCTTACCGTGTACATCAAGGTTTTGACCATGACGTCGTTGCACTTTCTGCAGGCGTTCAGCGTATGGTTCGTTCTGAAACTGGTGCTGCGGGTGTAATGTTTACACTTGATACTGAGTCTGGTTTCCGCGACGTTGTATTTATTACAGCATCTTATGGTTTAGGTGAAATGGTTGTACAGGGTGCAGTTAACCCAGACGAATTTTACTTATCTAAACCATTATTAAATGCTGGTAGACATTCAGTTTTACGCCGTAACCTTGGTTCAAAACACCAGAAAATGATTTATGGTGAAGAAGGTTCTGCTGGTAAATCAGTTGTTGTTGTTGATGTTGAGAAACAAGAGCGCCAACAATTTGCTTTAAATGATCATGAGTTACAAGAGCTAGCTAAACAAGCGCTTATTATTGAGCAGCACTACGGTGCGCCAATGGATATCGAATGGGCAAAAGATGGCGATGATGGTCAAATTTATATTGTTCAAGCTCGCCCTGAAACAGTAAAAAGCCGTCAAAATGTAGGCACAATGGAACGCTACCTTCTTAAACAAAGAGGTACTGTTCTTTGTGAAGGTCGTTCAATTGGTCAACGTATTGGTTCTGGTAAAGTCCGTATCATTAACTCAATTAAAGAAATGGACAAAGTTCAAGAAGGCGACGTTCTTGTATCAGATATGACCGATCCGGATTGGGAACCGGTAATGAAACGTGCTGCGGCAATTATTACTAACCGCGGTGGTCGTACATGTCACGCAGCAATTATTGCACGTGAACTTGGTGTACCTGCTATTGTCGGCTGTGGTAACGCAACAGAAGTATTGACTGATGGTCAAGAAGTAACTGTTTCTTGTGCTGAGGGTGACACTGGTTTCATCTATGAAGGTGCTTTAGATTTCGAAGTTCAACGTAACTCAATTGAATCTATGCCTAAGCTATCGTTCAAAATTATGATGAATGTAGGTAACCCTGACCGCGCGTTTGACTTTGCTCAAATTCCAAATGAAGGTATTGGTCTTGCTCGTCTTGAGTTCATTATTAACCGTATGATCGGCGTGCATCCTAAAGCCCTACTCAACATTGATAGCCTACCGCGTGAAACTCGTGCTGCGGTTCTAACTCGTACTGCGGGTTATGCTTCACCAGTAGATTTCTATGTTGAAAAATTGGTTGAAGGTATTGCGACCCTTGCTGCTGCATTTGGTGACAAGCCAGTTATCGTTCGTATGTCTGACTTCAAATCAAATGAATATGCAAACTTGATTGGCGGTAAGTTATACGAGCCTGAAGAAGAAAACCCGATGCTCGGTTTCCGTGGTGCAAGCCGTTATGTATCGGATAACTTCCGTGACTGTTTCGAATTAGAATGCCGTGCACTTAAAAAAGCTCGTGATGAAATGGGTCTAACCAATATTCAAATCATGATTCCTTTTGTACGTACTGTATCTGAAGCAAAACGCGTTATTGAGTTACTTGCACAAAATGGTTTGAGACGTGGTGAGAACGGCTTAAAAGTAATCATGATGTGTGAATTACCAACTAACGCTTTGTTAGCTGAACAGTTCCTAGAGCATTTTGACGGCTTCTCTATTGGTTCGAATGACTTAACTCAGTTAACGCTCGGTCTTGACCGTGACTCTGGCATTGTTTCACACCTATTTGATGAACGTGATGCAGCAGTTAAAGCGCTTCTTTCAATGGCAATCCATGCCTGCCGTAAAGCAGGTAAATATGTAGGTATCTGTGGTCAAGGTCCTTCAGACCATCCAGATCTTGCAAAATGGTTAATGGAACAAGGTATTGAGTCTGTCTCTCTTAACCCAGACTCAGTTTTAGATACATGGTTCTTCCTTGCTGAAGAAAAAATCAAGCAAATCTAATATGTTATAAAAAAAGGCCCATCCGTGGGTCTTTTTTCATCTTTAGAATAGAGAATTTTTATTTATGCAAATTTACTTGGCACGTAATAATCAACAAGCTGGGCCTTACACCTTAGAGCAAGTAAATCAAATGTTGGCTAGCCAACAAATTTTGTTAACTGATTTAGCTTGGCATGAAGGCATGACAGAATGGAAAGCTTTAGGAGAATTAACCCAAGGTAAACTTGTATATCAACCTATCGGTTATTCTGCACCTGTCATAAACACCAGTAGCTCACCTAATGAAACTATTCGTCAAATTCGTGTAGAGCCTAAAATTCACGAACTTGCCTCAATTCAATCTCGAGCTTTGGCAAAAATTATTGATTTATTACTTTGGTTACCCATAGCTGCGATTCCTTCTTTTTTCTTTAATGAATCTCAATATAAGCAATTATTTGAATTGCAAAAACAAATGCAATCAGCTGAAGTTGCTTCAACTAAAGCAGCAGAGCTACAACATCAACTTTTTACTTTAATTCCTATTGAAGCTTGGCATTCTATGCTTGCTTACGTCGTAATCATGCTTGCAATTCAAGCCTTTCTTTTAACAAAATATGGGCAAAGTATAGGTAAGAAAATTGTTGGAATTAAAATTGTAGATGCCGAAAGCAATGGTAAAGTTAATTTAACTCGCATCTTCTTATTAAGAAGTGTTGTTTTCATCATACTCAACTTGTTGTTTATGCCTATTAGTACAATTATTGACTACGCTTTTGCATTAGGGCAAAAGAGACAGGCGCTACATGACAAAATTGCAAGAACAAAAGTGATCAAATGATAGTGAATGACTCATTCATTTAAGGTCTAAAAAAAAAGGAGGCACCCCGCCTCCTTTTTTCTATAGAGAGTTGATATTTAAATAAAAGCTCCATATTGATTCGATACCCTACAAAAAAAATCGGGTTTTAAAACAATTATTTCAGACTACTTTATGTATAGCTTAGTTTGTCGATATGAGGCATAATGCCCTACAACGTAGCGGTGTCATATAATTGAGAAGTCTAAATTTAAGGATTAGCGTTCTCAATCATGCGACACTTTAATCGCTATCCCATATTTAATTAGGGAATGGGACTCTTCACCGAGGTTGTAAAATGAGACAAACGATTTTAGCTGTATTGTCTTTATCAACGCTTGCCGCACTTTTGACTGGGTGTGGTGGTGATATGGTACTTCTAAACTCTAAAGGTCCAGTTGGTCAAGGTCAAAGTGACCTTATGATGACTGCGATCTATTTAATGTTACTTGTGGTGATTCCTTCAATCATCATGGCATTATGGTTTGGTTGGAAATATCGCGCGTCAAATAAAGATGCAGACTATAAACCTACATGGGCACACTCAACTACAATTGAAGTTGTAGTATGGGGTATCCCTGTCATTATTATTGGTATTTTAGCTTGGTTAACTTGGTGGGGTTCCCACAAGTATGACCCATACCGTCCTTTAGAATCAGATAAAGCTCCTTTAACTATTCAAGTTGTTGCAGAACAGTTTAAGTGGATCTTCATTTATCCTGAACAAAACATTGCAACTGTTAACGAAGTACGTTTCCCTGAAAAAACTCCGTTAAGCTTTAAAATCACCTCTAACTTTACAATGAACTCATTCTTCATTCCACAGTTAGGCGGCCAGATTTATGCAATGGCAGGTATGCAAACTCACCTTCATTTGTTAGCAAATGAAACTGGCGTATATCGTGGTTTCTCTTCTAACTACTCAGGTTACGGTTTCTCTCAAATGCGTTTCAAGGCGCATAGTGTTACAGAGCAACAGTTCAACGAATGGGTAGCAGCTGTAAAAGCGGGTAATGGTTCTACTATTAACCCAGAAGCAGTTCAAAAAACTACGCTTGACCAAGCTGAATTAGCAACCTTACGTGATGGTGACCGTTCTAAGCACCAAATCGAGCATTTAGTAAATCGTGCTAAAGCTGCTGGTGATCAAGAAGCGCTTGCTAAAGCTGAAGCTATGAAACCGTTCCCGACTAAGCCACACCCTGTGACTTATTACTCTTCAGTTGAACCACAATTGTTTGAAACAATTATCAACCATTATATGAGTAACTATCATGGTGTTGACCACTCTGCTGCGCATGCAACAGCTGAACACGCTGCTCAAGGGGAATAAGACATGGATATGATTTTTGGTAAACTGGGTTGGGACTCTATCCCGACAGAGCCAATCGTGCTTGTCACCATGGTCCTTATGGCACTTGGTGCAATTGTTGTGCTTGGCGGTATCACCTATTTCAAAAAATGGGGATACTTGTGGAATGAGTGGTTTATTACGGTAGACCATAAAAAAATTGGTATCATGTACATTCTTGTATCTGTGGTCATGCTTTTGCGTGGTTTCGCCGATGCAATTATGATGCGTCTACAACTTTTCCTCGCTAAAGGCGGCGGCGAAGGTTATCTACATCCAGACCATTACGACCAGATCTTCACCGCACACGGTGTAATCATGATCTTCTTCGTAGCAATGGGTCTTGTTGTTGGTATGATGAACATCTCTGTACCATTACAGATTGGTGCTCGTGACGTTGCATTCCCATTATTGAACTCTTTAAGCTTCTGGTTATTCGCTGGTGCTGCTGGTTTGATGATGCTTTCACTTGTATTAGGTGAATTTGCTGCGACTGGTTGGATGGCTTACCCTCCTCTGTCTGGCATTCAATATTCTCCTGGTGTAGGTGTTGACTACTATATCTGGGCACTTCAGGTTTCTGGTCTAGGTACGCTTTTATCTGGTGTTAACTTCTTCGTTACCATCATCAAAATGCGTGCACCTGGCATGAAATTAATGGACATGCCTATTTTTACGTGGACTTCACTTTGTACGGCTGTATTAATTATTGCATCGTTCCCTGTATTAACAGGTACACTTGCAATGTTAACTCTAGACCGCTACTTCGGCTTCCATTTCTTCACAAATGAGCTTGGCGGTAGCCCAATGCTTTATGTGAACTTGATCTGGACATGGGGTCACCCTGAAGTATATATCTTAGTATTACCAGCGTTTGGTCTATACTCAGAAATCGTTGCAACCTTCTCTCGTAAAGCGTTGTTCGGTTACAAGTCTATGGTGTATGCAACTATCGCGATTACAGTTCTTGCGTTCGTTGTATGGCTTCACCACTTCTTTACCATGGGTGCTGGTGCGAACGTTAACGCGTTCTTCGGTATCATGACCATGGTTATTGCGATTCCTACTGGTGTGAAAATCTTCTCTTGGTTATTCACTATGTATAAAGGTCGCATCACCTTTACTACTCCAATGTTATGGACGCTTGGCTTCCTTATTACATTTGGTATCGGTGGTTTAACTGGTGTACTTATGGCTGTTCCACCTGCGGACTTCCTTGTACACAACTCATTATTCTTGATCGCTCACTTCCATAACGTAATTATCGGTGGTGTGGTGTTTGGTATGTTTGCCGGCATCATTTACTACTGGCCAAAAATGTTTGGTTGGAAGCTCAATGAAGCATGGGGTAAAGCTGCGTTCTGGTTCTGGTTCTTCGGTTTCTATTTTGCATTCATGCCACTTTATATCCTTGGTTTCATGGGTATGACTCGTCGTTTGAATACATATGACAACCCAGAATGGGATCCTTACCTTGCAATTGCATTATTTGGTGCTGTTCTCGTTGCGATTGGTATTGCATGTTTCTTAATGCAAATCATTGTTGGTTTCTTACAACGCAAAGACAACATGGACCTTACGGGCGATCCATGGGATGCACGTACGCTTGAATGGGCGACTTCTTCCCCTGCTCCGTTCTATAACTTTGCGCATGAACCAGATGCAAGCGGTATTGACCGTTTCTGGACTGACAAAGAAAATGGTGTAGCATACGCACGTAACACTAAATATGAAGACATCCACATGCCGACTGATCGTGCTGCTGGTTTTGTCATTGCAATGTTCATTACAGTTCTTGGCTTTGCACTTATCTGGCATATTTGGTGGCTCGTTGTTGTTTCATTCGTTTCAGCTGTTGTTAGCTTGATCGTAAGCTCATTCACTAAGAATGTTGATTACTACGTTCCTGCTGCTGAAGTTGAGCGTATTGAAAACGAACGCTATGCTTTACTTGAAAAACACTTGAAGAAGGACTAAGGAAATGGCTGAAGTACTTCATCACGACAACCACGGCCACGATGGTCATCATGAGCATGATGATACTGACTTAACGGTCTTTGGTTTCTGGACATACTTGATGAGTGACTTGATTCTTTTCGGATCACTCTTCATTGCGTTCGCTGTATTAAGCAGTCATATTCCACCAGGAACTCCAAGTGCATATGACCTGTTCCATGATTCATTAGGCTACGTTTTAACTGAAACATTTGCCTTATTGATTTCATCGGTAACTTTCGGTTTTGCTGTACTTGCATCTTATAAAAAGAATGTAAATCAAGTTATCACTTGGTTATTTATTACATTCCTTTTTGGTGCAACGTTCATTGGAATGGAGCTTTATGAGTTCCATCACCTTGTAGAAGAAGGTCATGGTCCAACTCACAGTGCATTCTTATCATCGTTCTTTACTTTGGTTGGTACACACGGTATCCACGTAACTTCTGGTTTAGTGTGGATGTTGGTATTGATGTATCAAATCAAAACTAAAGGTTTGACATTACCGAATACACGTCGTCTAGCTTGCTTAAGCTTGTTCTGGCACTTCCTTGACATCGTTTGGATCTGTGTATTCAGCGTCGTTTACTTACTGGGAGTTCTCTAATGAGTAGTCATGACCATAATGCTGCAGGTGCGTCACACGGTAACTTTAAGCAATACACTGTTGGATTTATCCTTTCTGTTATCCTCACCATCATCCCGTTCGGGATGGTGATGGCGGGTGGTTTCAGTCGTGGCATCTTAGTTACAGTAATTGCTATCGCTGCTGTTGCTCAGGTTCTTGTACAACTTGTGTACTTCCTACACATGAATACATCATCTGAACAACGCTGGAATATGATTGCATTCATCTACACAATCTTATGTATCGCTGTGCTTTTAATCGGTTCTGTGTGGATTATGAATTACCTTCACTACAATATGATGATCTAAACTGATTGTCATGTTGAAAAAATATCTATTCCTGACTAAACCAGGAATTCTCTTCGGTAATTTCATTACCACCTTGGGCGGCTTTTTCTTAGCCGCCCAAGGCTCTATAGACATCTTATTATTACTACTCACCTTACTTGGAACAACTTTAGTTGTCGCTTCTGGTTGTGTTGTAAATAATGTGATAGACCAAGATATCGACACAAAAATGCAGCGCACACAAAACCGTGCATTGGTCAAAAAAACCATCTCTCCTACTGTTGCACTTATATATGCATTTGTTCTTGGACTTATCGGTTTTAGTATTTTGTGGTTCGGTGTAAATGCTTACGCTTTCTTGTTTGCAATCATTGGTTTTGTTGTCTATGTCGGTTTTTATAGTTTGTGGACAAAACGTACCTCAATCCATCAAACCGTCATTGGTAGTATTTCCGGAGCGAGCCCTCCTGTTATTGGTTATACAGCAGTAACTCATCATTTTGATGTAGCCGCCTTACTTTTGTTTTTAGCTTACGCGCTATGGCAAATGCCACATTCATGGGCAATTGCTATTTATCGTTTTGACGATTACAAAAATGCGGGAATCCCCATTCTGCCTGTTGCACGTTCTATTTATCGCACGAAAGTAGAGTGTGTCATTTATATTGTGTTGTTTGCAGCCGTATTGAATGGTTTATATTGTTTTGGCTATACCAATATATTTTTTCTAGTAACCTTTAATGCATTAACAGCATATTGGTTCTATTTATCAATTATTGGCTTTAAAGCTGAAAATGACCAACTTTGGGCTAAACGTTTTTTCCTTTACTCGGTCATATTAATTACCCTGTTAAGTTTGAGCTTTAGCTTTACCTATCAATCCCCTGCTCCAAATCTTCCTCTCTTTTAAATAAGGGAGGATTTCCTCCTCGATAGTAAAGAAGTTTTACTTTTCTCATCAAAAGATTTGTTTTTAGTCTAACTTTTACTTATAATTCAGCCTTCGCAAATTTTGCGACATAACTTTCAAGTTATGACTCCTTGCTTCTAATTTTTTATTTATTAGGGGCTGTTTAAACCGTAAGGAGCTGACAATGCGTCATTACGAAATCGTACTTTTAGTACACCCAGATCAAAGCGATCAAGTTGTAGGTATGGTTGAACGCTATATCTCTCAGATCAAAGAAGCTGAAGGTCAAATTCACCGTTTAGAAGATTGGGGCCGTCGTCAATTGGCTTACCCAATTAACAAAATTCACAAAGCGCACTACATTCTTATGAATGTTGAGTGTGGTCAAACTACACTTGATGAGTTAGAAGAATTGTTCCGTTATAATGACGCGATCATTCGTAACCTTATCATTCGTCGTGAACACGCAATCACTGAAGAGTCATTGCTTGCTAAAAGTGCTGAAGAAAAGCGTGCGCGTAAAGCTCAACGTGAAGAAGCACAGCAAGTTGCTCAAGACGCTGAATAAGGAGAACATCAATGGCACGTTTTTACCGTCGTCGCAAGTTCTGCCGCTTTACAGCTGAGAATGTTGTGTACATCGACTACAAAGATATCGATACTTTAAAACAGTACATCACTGAAAACGGCAAGATTGTTCCTAGCCGTATCACTGGTACTAAAGCTCGTTATCAACGTCAATTAGCTCTTGCTATCAAGCAAGCTCGCTACTTGTCTTTGATTCCGTACACTGACAACCATAAGTGAGGTGATCTGTGGACGTTATCTTATTACAACGCATTAAGAACCTTGGTAAATTAGGCGATAAAGTATCAGTTAAAGCTGGTTACGGCCGTAACTTCCTTATCCCTCAAGGTAAAGCAGTTGCAGCTACTGAAGCTAACACTGCTGCTTTCGAAGCTCGTCGCGCTGAACTTGAAAAGCAAGAAGCTGAAATTTTAGCTGCTGCTCAAGCACGTGCTGAACAATTGAATGAAGTTAACATCGTTATCACTGCTAAAGCTGGTGACGAAGGTAAACTCTTCGGTTCTATCGGTACTCGTGACATCGCTGACGCTTTAACGAATGCTGGTCTTACAGTTGACCGTGCAGAAGTTCGTTTACCGAATGGCGCGCTTCGTCACACTGGTGAATTCAACATCGCAATCCAATTGCACCATGATGTTGTTGCAGAAGTTCTCGTTACTATCGTATCTGAGTAATTTCTCATCAAAAAAAGAGCATGCTTCTGCATGCTCTTTTTTTATGTGCCCTATTTTTAAAATAAGATATATTAATTCCTGATCAGTTCTTTAGTTTAATTGGTTTTTTAATTAGGTAGTTTATTTCATTTTGTTTTAAGATAGTTCTCGGCCTCACAGGCTATTTGCGTACATCTTTCTTTATCATCAGGTCTAATTATGTCTCAGGCGAATGCCACTTCTTTAACTCTTTCATCTCCAACAGAAAATAAGACGAGTGAATCAGGCCAACTTAAAGAGTTTCGCACTCCCCCACACAATTTAGCCATTGAGCAAGCCGTTCTTGCGGCCTTAATGACAGTTGCCGAATCTTTTGAACAAGTCAGCGACTTATTAAAAGAAAATGATTTTTATGCAACACGTCACAAATATATCTATCGTGCCATTGAGAAACTAGCACAAGAAAACTCTCCTTATGATGCTGTATTAGTAAGTGACTGGCTCTTAAAACAAAATTTACTCGATGCAATTGGTGGCGAAGAGTATTTAATGCAGCTTATGGCTGATTCACCATCAAGTTTCTATAACTTAGAAACGTATGCCAGTAAAATTAAAGAATTCTCTACGCTTCGTAGCATGATTAAAGTTAGTACGGAAATTTTACAAAATGCTTATGACACAAAAGGTCGTGGTGTTAGTGAAATTCTAGATTTGGCCGAAACGAGTATTTTCTCTTTAGCAGAACAGCACAATAACAATAAAAAGGATGCAGGCCCCAAATCTATTAGCTCTGTTACCGCCGATGTAATTAGTAAACTTGATGAACTCTCAAAACTCGATGGCAATATTACAGGTTTAACCACAGGCTTCTTAGAACTTGATAATAAAACATCTGGTATGCAGCCTGGTGACTTAATTATTGTTGCTGCACGTCCATCGATGGGTAAAACTACTTTTGCCATGAATTTGGTTGAAAGTGTTTTGCAATATAACAAGTTACCCGCTCTGGTTTTCTCTATGGAGATGCCAGCAGACTCTATTGCGATGCGTCTTATTTCTGCAATGGGTAAAGTTCACCAAGGACATTTACGTTCGGGTAACTTAGATGCAGATGAATGGACCAAGGTGACTGGTACCATTCTACAACTTCAACAAATGCATTTGTATATTGATGACTCATCTGCCCTACCTCCAACGGAACTTCGTGCCCGTGCTCGACGCGTTGCTAAAATGCATGATGGAAAAATTGGTTGTATCATGGTCGATTACTTGCAGCTTATGAAAGTTCCTGGCATGGGTGATAACCGTGTAGGTGAGATTTCAGAAATTTCACGTAGTTTGAAAGCATTAGCAAAAGAAATGCAATGCCCAGTTATCGCACTTTCCCAGCTGAACCGAAGTCTGGAAAACCGTCCAAATAAACGCCCAGTAATGTCCGACTTACGTGAATCTGGTGCGATCGAGCAGGATGCTGACTTAATTATGTTTATTTACCGTGATGAGGTTTATAACAAAGAGTCGAAAGAAGCTGGTACCGCAGAAATTATTATTGGTAAGCAGCGTAACGGTCCAATTGGTTCAGTCCGTCTTGCCTTTGAAGGTCAATATACTCGATTTAGTAATCTCTCTCCTGAGTATTACAGCCAATATGATGATGAAGAATAAACTCTATCTCTAGCCCAAAGGAGTAAATGAGGGTGCGCCAAGCAACAGTTTATATTGATCGCAATGCGCTTCAATATAATTTAAACCGTGTCAAACAACTCGCAGAAAATTCAAAAATTGTAAGTATGGTGAAAGCTAATGCTTATGGACATGGAATCAAAGACTGTTTAGCAGCCTTAAATGCCTCAGATGCCTTTGGTGTCGCCTGCCTACAAGAAGGTTTAGAAATTCGTGAACTCGGATTTCAACAACCTGTTACTTTAATTGAAGGGGTATTTTCTGAAGATGAAATGCCAATTGCAATTGAACAAAAATTTGAATGTGTAATTCACCATCAACAACAATTTGAATGGTTAATTAAACATAAGCAAAAATACATTGCTCAAAGTTTAAAAGTCTGGGTTAAGCTTAATAGCGGCATGAACCGTTTAGGCTTTAAAATTACTGAAATTATTGAAGTTATTAAAACTTTAAAAGCCGAAGGATTTACTTGTGTACTAGCGATGCATTTCGCAAATGCAGATGTAGACCACCCGCTTAACGAACAACAAAAGCAACAATTTTTACAAGTTAAACAAGCTTGTGATCCAGTTTTAGCATCTTGCTGTAACTCTGCTGCTATTTATAAATGGCCAGAATTACATTTTGATTATGTTCGTCCGGGTATTATGCTTTACGGCGCTTCACCTTTTGCAGATAAAACAGTCCATGATCTTGACTTAAAACCAGTCATGACTTTTTCAGCAGAAGTCATTGCACTAAACCATATTCAGCCTAATGAGCATGTCGGTTATGGTTCTACTTTCTGTGCAAAGCAAGCCATGGATATCGCGATCGTTTCTATAGGTTATGGTGATGGTTATCCACGAGCTTATCTTAAACAGAACTATGTCGCTATTGATAAACAGCTCTGTGCAGTTGTAGGCCGAGTGAGCATGGATATGCTTGCAATCGATGTGACAGGTATGCAAGTAAAATTAGGTACGCCAGTCGAACTTTGGGGTACACACCGTTTAGTAGATGATGTTGCGGATGCAAACGGAACGATAGGATATGAATTACTCTGTCGCCTAAGTAATCGCCCTAGTCGTAAAAGCAGTTAAATAATAAAATATAAAAAAATCCAAGCATGCTTGGATTTTTTTATTTAAGTATTCAAAACTTTATCGCCAGTAGTCATCAGTCGGTTTTGGCATTTCCTGTAAGCCGCGGCGTAAAGTATCCGACCATTGCCTACTGATTTGTGAAAAATAAGGATCATCTTCTGTAATTCGTTTTCCCATCGGAATAACAAAGCTATCTTTCATATAAATCAACGCATCCAGAGGTAAACCAACAGAAACATTTGAACGTAAAGTCGAATCAAAAGAAATTAAGCTACAACGTAATGCATCATCTAATGGCATTGCATAATATAAAGCTCGGTCCAGAATCGGTTTGCCATATTTACTTTCACCAATTTGAAAATAAGGCGTATCCGTCGTTGCACAAATAAAATTGCCTTGTGGATAGACATTATAAAGTTGCATGTCACCACCTTTAATCTGTCCACCCACCAAAATACTACAGGCGTAATTCATTTGTTCTTGGGTGTCCGAACTAATATCCTCTAAAACAGCTTTTAAAGTTTTACCAATAAGTTCTGCTGCCTCAAACATCGTATTAACACTATATAAATTAGGCTCTTGCTGCAAAGTAAGCGCATTTTGCAAATGACCTATAACAGCTTGCGTTGTGGCTAAGTTACCTGCTGTTTGCAAGGCAATAAAACGTTCTCCGGTAACGCCAAAAGTATGCAATTTTCGGAACACAGAAATATGGTCAACTCCTGCATTAGTCCTCGTGTCACTAATAAACACTAAACCTTGTTCCAATCTTAGCGCACAACAATAAGTCATTTCATTCTCTTTACATTCAACATGCCAACACTTGAACCACAGACATCATGTTCTCAACTCCACCTTGCTCTCTTACACCACGAATAGGTGCCACATCGAGATAGTCACGGCCAACTGCAAGGTAGATATGATGTTTGGGTGTAAACAACTGATTGCTTACATCAAAACAATACCACTGATTTTCTACAAATACTTCCGCCCAAGCGTGACTGGCAAGGTGCGGATAGTTTTGATCAAATAGATAACCAGAGACATAACGTGCTGGTAATTGTAGCGCACGACACATTGCAATTAAAACATGAGCATGATCTTGGCATACACCTTCTCCAGCATGAAAGGCTTCAGTTGCAGTTGTCTGAACTGAAGTACTTTCAGGCTGATAAAGTATTTTCTGCAAAATATATTCACTTAACAATGCAATATGCTGTCGATCTTTGACTACTACAATATTTCTAGCAAAATCCAACATTTCTGGATCACATCGGGTTGCACCTGTCATCTGCAAAAACAAATTTGTAGGTGTAGATAAATTTACACAACCCAGCTCTACATCTTGAAGCTCAACAATCCCTTGAGCCATAAATGTAAGATGTTGGTATTGATAGCGCTGACTAGCCGTCATCCAGACATTGTTAAATATGTCCCTTTTGATCGTTTTATCACCCGGCACGCTAATTGCCCAATTCATAACATGTTGATGCGGCGATGTTTGAGGCATCATTTTAATATACTGAATACTGTTTTGAGCAGTTTCCGTATAGCTATAATGCGTTTGATGATTAACCATCAATTTCATAATCAGACCTCAAACATATTTTCCAACCGCTGCGTAAAAGTATAATAAGCGTCCCACGTAAGTTGCTGCTTCAGCACTTGCCAATTTTGATCTATATTCTCCCACCCTAAATCAGCAAGCCGCTTCACTAAAATATCTAGCTCCAACACCAGAGTAGATAAATCTTGCCCAAAACGTAACTCAATATCAAATTGCTCTATTTTTTGGCCTAAATACAGAAATAAACAAACATCTTCATTTTCCGCTTCTAGTATTTGAGTACATTGTTCAACAGCTTTTCTCAAGATTTCAGGTTGAGCTTCAAGCGTGTTAATAACATGATTTAATTCTGCATAAGCCTTTGATGACAATATACCTCTTAGTTCCTGAATATTATCTTTAGCAATAATGAACTGATTCAGTAATGAAAATGTTTGCTTCTTGTCTAACATATAGTGATTTAGTAATTCAGCATTTTCTATGACCAAACCAAATGCTGCTGCAAATTTTGTTGCTTTCTCATCTTGTGTAAAGGGTAAATGAGAGGCTGCGAATTTAACTCGCATTAAATATCGACCCAACCAATATATTTGATGCGCACTCGAATTGAGTAAAACCATAAAGTTCCTCTTTAACACACAATCAGGAATGTAATGTTTCGACAACCCATGTATCTTTTATACCGCCACCTTGGGACGAATTTACGACTAGAGAGCCAGCCTGCATCGCCACACGTGTTAAGCCACCCGGCACTATCTCTGTACGATAAGGCGAGCTCAATACAAATGGACGCAAATCAATGTGACGTTCAGCCACCCCTCCTGTCGTTAAAGTGGGAGCAACAGATAAAGCTAAGGTAGGTTGTGCAATGTACATATGAGGCGTAGCGATCAATTTTTTTCTAAAGTCATCAATTTCACACGAACTGGCTTTAGGCCCAATTAACATGCCATAACCACCTGAACCCTGTGCTTCTTTAACAACCAATTGATCTAAATTAGACAGTACATAATCTAAATGTTCATCTTTACGGCACTGATAAGTAGGTACATTTTTTAAGATTGGTGTTTCACCCAAATAGTATTGGATCATTTGGTCTACGTAAGGATAAATAGATTTATCATCCGCCACGCCTGTTCCAGGTGCATTTGCAATCACAACATTTTTTTGCAAATAAGCGGACATAAGTCCTGCTACACCTAAGGCACTGTCTGGTCTAAATGCTAAAGGATCTAGAAAATCATCATCTAATCGGCGGTAAATCACATCTACTTTTTGACGCCCGCGAATAGTTTTGACAAATACTTGATCATTTTCGATAAATAAATCCCGATTTGTAACTAGTGGAACATCCATTTCACGTGCTAGAAAAGCATGCTCATAAAAAGCACTGTTAAAACGTCCCGGTGTTAGTACCACCACAAAAGGTTGATCCGCAGGTGAATTTTCCTGCAATATTTCTTTTAAAAGTTTTGGATAATGCTCAATTCCCTGTAAATTATTAGCTGCACATAGCTCTGGCATCAATTGTTGGCTAATGTTTCGGCTTTCAATCATATAAGACACGCCAGAAGGTGTTCTTAAATTATCCTCCAATACAAAAAACTCTCCCTCACCATCACGGATAATATCAATTCCGCTAATCTGTGAATAAATTTTACCTTTCAAAGCATGTTTGAGCATGTGAGGTTGGAAAGCCTCATTCCCCATGATTTGATCTTCGGGAATAAGCTGTTCTTTTAAAATATGTTGTCCATGATAAATATCATCTAGGAAATAATTTAATGCTTTAACGCGCTGCGTACAGCCCGAAGCTATTTTCTCCCACTGTTTTTTTTCAATTACCCGTGGAATTAAATCAAAAGGAATCGTTCGCTCTGTACCTTCTTTATCACCATATACGTTAAAAGTAATTCCATGATAAAGAAAATGCCGCTTCGCTTGAGCACTTAATTCTTTTAACTCATCTAAAGTACGAATACTCAACCATTGTTCAATTTTTTTAGAAGCTGCTCCATTTGATGTCACATCATCCAGCATCTCATTAAAAAATTCTGATTTCAGCTGTTCAAATAGATTGGTTTGTACGGAAATATGTTCTAAAAAAGAGGTTGGGTTAATGAGTGCCGTAGTTGTCTGCTCTTGTATAAAAAAATCATTATCTATATGTAATTCATGCTCTTGTTCTGACATAACCACCTCGTCTTATCATTTATCTATATTTCATTTTTAAATAAGCAATTTCAGTGCCACTTATATATGTTTAATATTTTTACGGTGTTTTGTTATAACTTTCTTCTTCTAAATCTTAACATCGATTGTAAAAGGTTCAGTAAACCGAATCTGACAAACTTGCTAAATGTGTAAAGATTTTTTATTGTGTTGACACCAAAGCAATTGGATATAGATGTATTACGCTTATGTCTGTAATAGAAAAAGAAACTTCGAATAGTTTATATCGCCAATGGCAGATCTTGTCTCGCCTTCCAACCGGTAAATGGATCGGAACACGGGAATTACAAGAGATGCTTGAACGTGAAGGTATTGATATCAGTTTAAGGACTATTCAGCGTGATTTAAATCAAATTGCTCAGCGCTTTCCGATTGAAAGCAATAAGGCCGTACCTCAGGGCTGGCGGTGGCAATCCGATGCGCCTATTCAGAGCTTACCGCACATGACGAGCTCTCAGGCAGTAACCTTTATGATGGTTGAGGAGCATCTTAAACACTTGCTTCCACCTAGTCTGCTTGATGAGATGGGGCCTTGGTTTGATTTAGCTAAACGCAGCCTCTCTACACAAAATAATGTGAGACAGTGGATTAACCGAGTACGTATCGTACCTGCAAGCCAACCACTTATCCCGCCTGTAGTCGACCGTGCTGCTCAACAAGCAATTTATGAAGGTCTACTCCAAGACAAACAAATTGAGTGTGTTTATCAAGCTCGAGTAAATCAAGGTGAAGACAAAACTTATGTTTTAAATCCTTTGGCTTTGGTACAAAAAGGTGCAGTAATTTATTTGATTTGCACACGGCATGACAAAACAGAAGTTCAAACGTTTGCCTTGCACCGTTTTAAATCAGCAAAAGTCTTAGATAGTCGAGCACTGCATCCTGTCAATTTTGATATTGATCATTATATTGATTCAGGTGCTTTAGGTTTCAGAGTGGACTATAAACAACCAACTGAGTCAATCCAGCTCACATTAACTATGACAGAGCAAACTGCTAGAACTTTCTATGAAAGTCAGTTAAGTAAGGACCAAACTATCATTCCACTTGAAGAAAATATTGTAGAAGTTACCGCAACAGTACCTTTTACATCTCAACTGGTGTGGTGGCTACGTAGTTTTGGTAAAAAATTACTGCATATTGAACCAATTCAAGTGCACAACGCTGTTCGAGAAATTGAATCTGAGAATAAATAGATATAAAAAAGAGAACCATAAGGTTCTCTTTAGATTTTGAATTATAATTTTCTTAATTTTATATTGGCTCTTATATTTATAGTTGTTTCAGATCAATCTGTTCTCCCCCTACAAAACTGATCTGCTCTTTCTTTTGCGCTATTTTGAACATGAACATTGGCATGCCATTTCATATCCATTGTAGCGAATTGATTTCATTGTCATGGTTAAAGCCCTCTTGTTTGAACGTGAATTTAATATAACTGGCTACCTGAAATATGTGAAATAAGAAAAAAAGGAAGCGAAATCTATTTTCTTCCTTAGGAAGTTTCCATATATTTTTTGAACAGAAAACAAAAAAGCCCAGTCTTAACTGGGCTTTTTTACATTCAAATGATTAAGCTGTTTTCTTAATCATATTGTTTTTACGAATTGTGATCATTACAAGCTGAACAGCTGCTGGTGTAACACCAGGAATACGGCTTGCTTGAGCTAATGTTTCCGGAAGTACTGTTTTTAATTTCTGGGTAATTTCGCGAGATAAACCAGACACTACGTCATAATCAAAATCGGTAGGAATTTTAGTTTCTTCAAGACGCTTTAACTGTGCCACATCTTCATGCTGACGGTTAATATAACCTTCGTATTTCACAGCAATCTCGATTTGCTCACCAACCTGCTCAGAAACTTCAGAACCCGTAAGTTCTGCAATTTGACCAAAGCTAATATTAGGGCGTTTAAGCAAATCAATTGCGCTACATTCTTTACTTAAGTCAGCACCCGTCATTTCAACGAATTTTTTACCCATAGGGTTATTTGGTGCTGCCCACAAATGTTGCAAACGAGAGGTTTCACGCTCAACCGCTTCCATTTTTTCACAATAAGCAGCCCAACGAACATCATCAACCAAACCAAGTTCACGACCAACAGTCGTTAAACGCTGATCTGCATTGTCTTCACGTAGCATCAAACGGTATTCCGCACGTGAAGTAAACATACGGTATGGCTCTTTTGTACCTAAAGTAATCAAGTCATCAACCAATACGCCCATGTAAGCTTGGTCACGCTTAGGTGTCCACTCTTCTTGCTCCCAAGCACGGCGCGCAGCATTTAAGCCAGCAAGTAAACCTTGAGCACCTGCTTCTTCATAACCTGTCGTACCATTAATTTGGCCAGCAAAATATAGACCATTGATCGCTTTAGTTTCGAGGGTGAATTTCAAAGCTTGCGGATTGAAATAATCGTATTCAATCGCATAGCCTGGACGCAAAATATGCGCATTTTCCATACCACGAATAGAGCGAACAAGTTCAAACTGCACATCAAATGGAAGTGAAGTCGAAATACCATTTGGATAAAGCTCGTGTGTATCTAAACCTTCTGGTTCCAAAAATACTTGATGTGAGTCTTTATCAGCGAAACGGTGAATTTTATCTTCGATTGATGGGCAGTAACGTGGACCAACACCTTCAATAACACCTGTATACATTGGTGAACGATCTAAACCACCACGAATAATGTCATGGGTTTTTTCATTCGTATGCGTGATATAACAATTTACTTGTTCTGGGTGCATAGAAGCATCACCCATGAATGACATGACCGGAGACGGGAAATCACCCGGCTGTGGAATCATGACTGAAAAATCAACCGAACGTGCATCAATACGTGGTGGAGTACCAGTTTTTAAGCGACCAACAGGTAGTTTTAATTCACGTAAACGTTGAGCAAGTGCAATAGAAGGTGGATCACCCGCACGACCACCGCTTGATTTTTCTAAACCAACGTGGATTACACCGCCTAGGAATGTACCTGTAGTCAACACAACAGTTTTAGCATCAAAGCGAATACCCATTTGGGTAACCACACCTTTAACTGTATCACCTTCAACAATCAGGTCATCAGCTGCTTGCTGGAAAATATCAAGATTTGCTTGATTTTCCAAAGTATCACGGATGGCAGCTTTATAGCGCACACGGTCAGCTTGAGCACGTGTTGCACGCACTGCTGCACCTTTACGCGAGTTTAAAATACGGAACTGAATACCGCCTTTATCGGCAGCTAAAGCCATTGCGCCACCAAGTGCATCAATTTCGCGCACTAAATGCGACTTACCAATACCACCGATTGCTGGGTTACAACTCATTTGGCCCAAAGTCTCAATGTTATGGGTCAAAAGCAAAGTCTGTCGTCCCATACGCGCAGCAGCAAGGGCCGCTTCCGTACCTGCGTGACCGCCGCCGATAACAATAACATCATAAACTTTAGGGTAGTGCATGAGTACAAAACACCAGAAAAAAAAGACGGAACATTATAGCAAAATTATCTGCTTATTGATGTACATAATTACAAAATTGTCTTCACATGGTTTACGGTACTCCACATGTTTTGACATTTTGTTGCATGAATTCAATACAAAGTGAATGTTTTTAAGAATTTTTCATCTTAGAATAAAAAATGTACAGCACTTCTACGACTTTAAAATTAACGCAACGAGAAGGAACACAAAATGAAAACGACTATGTTAAAAATCTTAACCGCATCTCTCCTTTGTTTTTCAGGCGTAACGTTTACCCACGCTGCGACGAATCATACGGCTAAATCGACACATACGGCTAAATCAAGTAAAACAGCTAGTCATACTGCAGATTCGAGCAAATCAGTTGCGCAAAAAGAACTTAGAGCCTGTGTAAAAAAACAGCAAGGTGAATGGGTGTCTTATAGCCATAATGGTGTAACCTTTAATGGTACTTGTGAACCAAACGAAAATGGCAAACTACAATTTAAAGCCCCTGCTCCTTAAGCGGTTTTGACATAAGGTAGAGAAGAAGTCATTTATTTCCCGCCACATCTCATCAGTATTTTCAAAGACGGCTCATTAAAGATGAGCCGCTTTCTTTTTTAAAATGGTCTAGTCCGCTACAATACGCCTTTAAATAAAATTTTTAGGTCCTTTTCGTGAAGTGGTTACAAATACACATTACCGTTGATCAAGAACAAGTTGAGTTCACAGAAACACTTTTAATGTCTCTAGGTGCGGTAAGCGTAACTCTGGATGATGCTGAAGATCAGGCTTTACTTGAACCATTACCAGGTGAAACACCTTTATGGAACAAAGTAATCGTGACAGGCATCTATCAACAAGACGAACAAGACCCAATTGATGTCGACACTTTAGAAGCTTTCTTAAAAGCTCAACTTCCAGATGCTCCTATACGTCACGAAGAACTTGAAGACCAAGTATGGGAACGCGCATGGATGGATTATTACGAACCAATCCAAATTGGGGAAAAGTTCTGGATCGTACCTGAATGGCTAGAGCCACCAGAAGCTGATGCAACTAACATTAAGTTAGATCCAGGTCTTGCGTTTGGTACAGGTAACCATGCAAGTACCTTCTTATGCTTACAATGGCTAGGTAAAACTGACGTTAAAGATAAGATCGTGATTGATTATGGTTGTGGTTCAGGCATTTTAGGTGTAGCCGCTTTATTATTAGGCGCAAAAAAAGTATATGCCACAGATATTGACCCACAAGCTGTTTTAGCAACAAAACAAAATGCTGAACTTAATGGGGTATTAGATGGACTATATGTAGGCCTTCCTGAAGAATTCGATCAAGAGTTCAAACCTCAGCAAGCAGATGTTCTAGTTGCAAATATTTTGGCTGGTCCATTAATGGCACTTGCGCCAGAGTTTGCAAATTTAATTAAATCTGAGGGTGAGTTCGCACTGGCAGGTGTAATTGAAGAGCAAGTTGCTGATGTTTCAGGTGTTTATTCTGAATTTTTTGATATATTAGATGTCGAAAAGCGCGAAGAGAACTGGTGTCGCATTTCAGGAAAACGTAAAACAATAAATTGAGACTTTTAACTCATGAATGAAAAACAAACCCGCTGCCCTAAGTGTTTAACAGTTTATAAAGTATCTCTTACTCAATTGACTGTTGCTCAGGGTATGGTTTGTTGCCCTAAATGTGATTCGAGCTTTAATGCACTCACCCATCTGATTAATATTGAAAACCCTGTCATAGTTAACTCATCTACATTAGCCAATGGTTCAATGCAAACGAGATATATGACACATTCGCACGTATTAGATATCTTCGATCAAAAAGTTGAAAATTCTAATATTGATCTTTTAACCTATCTCAACAACTTAAATTATTTTCATAACGAACCTATTAACGCCCTACCAAATCTTAATTTAGCTGAACAAACTTCCTCGCAAGAACAAGACAATAATAAAAAGCATAGTTGGCTGTACTACACGCTCTGGAGTTCTGCTAACCTTATTTTAATTTTAGTTTTTACTTTTCAAATTCTCTGGTTTAATCCTAAGCTCATGCATGCAAGCCCAACCGTTAGCCATGCGTTTAATTATGTTTGCGGAATAATGCACTGCAATAAGTCAGCCGAACAATATCAACTTATTTATATAGAAAAGTTAAAGCTTCGCAAAGTTGACACAAGTCATACGCAATTCTCAGGCATATTGCTTAATCAGAATGATAAAAGTATTGAACTTCCCAACCTAAAGTTGAGTTTTTCAACAGAGCCAAATAAAACAGAAGAAATTATATTGACTCCTCAACAATATCTTGTTGAAAACTTACGAGGTATTCAACGCATTCCCTCTGATACTCCTTTCCGATTCCAATTTGAGCTAAACAAAAGCAAAAAAAGCCTATTAAATTATCGATTAGAAATTGTCCACCCCTAAAATGTAAAAAAAGTGAAAAAAAAATAAAAAAAAATGCAGTTAATTTGCTCACTTTTTCCTAGACAATGGTATGATACGCGCCACGAAAGCTTTGACTCATATACTCCTCGCTCTCAATCCAAAAAAAATACTGTTAAGCATGTGTGCTTTTCTACTTTAAGCACATAGCCTAACTTTTTTTGTTTTTGAGGGAGCTGTAACAAATATTTAACTATTGTTACGCTTATTTTTTATTCAATACGAAGAAATATGGCAAGCTAATTGTTCTTATGTTTTAGAGTCACTGTTTTAGGATCTAAAACAGGACTCCGTATTTTTAGACCACATTTATATACTACTTTATCCAAGTTAGTATTTGATTTTCGGATTAACTCGCATGAATAGCAAATCTCCTATTTTTACTGCACAATCTGATGTTGCTCTTCGCATCCACGTGGATCGCGCAGTTCGTCATTATTTTGCACAATTGCAAGGTGAGCAACCATCTCAGGTATATGACATGGTGCTAGCAGAAATGGAGAAACCTCTTTTATCTGTAGTTCTTGAATATACACGTGGTAATCAAACCCGTGCTGCAGAGATTCTTGGACTCAACCGTGGCACTTTACGTAAAAAGTTAAAAGCTCACGGTTTAATGAGTGAATAAATGATAAAATGCTCACGACTTCGTGGGCATTTTTTTATGCTTATTGGTTTTAATCCGTAGACTTGAAATTGTTGAATTAAACATCATGACTATTAAACGTGCTTTGATTTCTGTATCTGATAAGACAGGAATTGTCGAATTTGCTCAAAACCTTGCAGCTTTAGGGGTAGAATTATTATCTACAGGCGGCACATACAAGTTGCTTAAAGATAATAACATCGCAGTTGTTGAAGTATCTGAACATACTGGCTTCCCTGAAATGATGGATGGTCGTGTTAAGACATTACATCCAAAAATTCATGGCGGTATTCTTGCTCGTCGCGGCTTAGACGAAGCAGTAATGGAAGAACACAATATTGATCCGATTGATCTAGTTATTGTAAACCTTTATCCATTCGCTGCGACAGTTGCAAAACCTGACTGTACTCTTCCTGATGCAATCGAAAATATCGACATCGGTGGTCCTACAATGGTTCGCGCAGCTGCTAAAAACCATGCTTCTGTAGGTATTGTAGTAAATGCTTCAGATTACGACACCGTAATCAATGAATTAAAAACTGCTGGTTCACTTTCTTATGAAACACGTTTTGATTTAGCTGTTAAAGCATTTGAACATACTGCTCAATACGACGGCATGATCGCTTCTTACTTAGGCGCTCGCGTTGGTAAGACCGAAGGTGAAGCTGATTTATTCCCTCGTACGTTCAATACTCAATTGAACAAAGCACAAGATCTACGTTACGGTGAAAACCCACACCAATCTGCTGCATTTTACGTTGAAGCAAATGCAAAAGAAGCATCAGTTTCTACAGCAAAACAGTTACAAGGCAAAGAATTGTCTTATAACAACATTGCTGACACAGATGCTGCACTTGAATGTGTTAAATCATTCGCAAAACCTGCTTGTGTAATTGTAAAACATGCTAACCCTTGTGGTGTTGCTGTTTCTTTAGACGGCATTAAAGCTGCTTACGATTTAGCTTATGCAACAGATCCAGAATCTGCTTTCGGTGGCATTATTGCATTTAACCGTGAGTTAGATGTTGCAACTGCTCAAGCAATCGTTGACCGTCAATTCGTTGAAGTGATTATTGCTCCAAGTATTGCTGATGGTGTGCTTGAAGTTACTGGCGCTAAGAAAAACGTACGTGTTTTAGTATGTGGGGAATTACCTGCGATTGACGCACGTGCACCACAACTTGACTACAAACGCGTTAATGGCGGTTTATTAGTTCAAGATCAAGACTTAGGTATGATTACTAAAGATGATCTTAAAGTAGTCACTAAATGCGCACCAACTGAACAAGAAATTGATGACCTCATCTTTGCTTGGAAAGTTGCAAAATATGTAAAATCAAATGCAATTGTTTATGCGAAAAATCGCCAGACTATTGGTGTTGGTGCAGGTCAAATGAGCCGTGTTAACTCAGCTCGTATTGCTGCCATCAAAGCTGAACATGCAGGTTTGGTTGTTGAAGGTGCTGTGATGGCATCTGATGCATTCTTCCCGTTCCGTGACGGGATTGATAATGCGGCTAAAGCTGGCATTAAATGCATTATTCAACCAGGTGGTTCTATGCGTGATGAAGAAGTAATCGCAGCAGCTGACGAAGCTGGTATTGCAATGGTCTTCACTGGTATGCGCCATTTCCGCCACTAATTTAAATTTAGTCCTCCCTAACCCTCCTTTTATTCAGGAGGGTTTTCCACAATAATGGAGCTAACTCTCCAACTTGAGGGATAGAGGGAGATGAAAAGGATTAAAGTTAAGGAACAAATTAAAAATGAATATTTTAGTTTTAGGTAGTGGTGGTCGTGAACATGCTTTAGCATGGAAAATTGCGCAAGATACCAATGTTACTCAAGTTTTTGTTGCGCCAGGTAATGCTGGAACTGCAACAGAAGACAAATGTGTTAATGTTCAACTTGATATTTTAGACAACTCAGCAATCATCGCTTTTGCTAAAGAAAATAATGTTGATCTTATTATTGTCGGCCCAGAAGCACCATTAGTTAATGGCGTGGTAGATGCTGCACGTGAAGCAGGTTTAAAAATTTGGGGACCTACTCAATATGCAGCGCAGCTTGAAGGCTCAAAAGCATTTGCTAAGCACTTCTTAAAGCGTCACAACATTCCAACTGCTTTCTATGACGTTTTCACTGAAGTAGATGCAGCTAAAGCATATGTTGAAAAAAATGGTGCTCCAATTGTAATTAAAGCTGATGGTCTTGCTGCTGGTAAAGGCGTAATCGTTGCAATGACCAACGAAGAAGCTTTTGCAGCAATTGATGACATGCTTGCTGGTAACAAATTTGGTGATGCTGGTTCACGCGTTGTGATTGAACAGTTCCTTGCGGGTGAAGAAGCTTCTTTCATTTGTATGATTGATGGTAAAAATATTTTACCAATGGCAACTTCACAAGATCACAAGCGTATTTTTGAAGGCGATCAAGGTCCTAATACCGGTGGTATGGGTGCCTACTCTCCTGCTCCAGTGGTAACTTCTGACATTTTCGAACGCGTTATGACTGAAATCATGCGTCCGACTGTTGATGGTATGGCTGCTGATGGACATGTTTACACTGGTTTCTTATATGCTGGTCTAATGATTGATGAGCAAGGCCAACCACGTGTGATCGAGTTTAACTGTCGTTTTGGCGACCCAGAAACTCAACCGATCATGATGCGTTTAAAATCATCTCTTGTTGAATTGGTAGAAGCTGGTATTGCTGGTAATTTACCAAAAGAAGCTGAATGGGATGAGCGTAAGTCAATCGGTATTGTACTCGCAGCTGAAGGCTATCCGGATAGTGTACGCAAAGGCGATGTAATTTCTGGTATCGGACAATCACCTGAAGATACTAAAATTTTCCATGCAGGTACTGCAACTCGTGAAGATGGTCATATCGTGACTTCTGGTGGTCGAGTTCTTTGCGTAACAGCATTGGGCGACAGCGTTCTTGAAGCACAAATTAATGCGCTAGAAGTATGTGGTCAAGTTACCTTTACTGGTATGCAATATCGTAATGACATTGGCTACCGCGCAATTGCACGTGAAAAAGCTTAAAAAACCTACAAGTTTAAAATGCTAATAAAAAAGCCTCTATATAGAGGCTTTTTTATTACGTATCACGATATAAGAAAATCGTATAAATCTTTAAAATTTTGCTAAAGATATCAACAAATAAAAAGAAGCCCCCTATATCAAGCATACTTTTATTGATATCATTAGCATAACGTTGTAACTGTCATCAGACACTGCTGTTTTAATAATTTCCATAAAGACTTGCTCTACACATTATGACTGTAGAGAGTTTTTTAATATTCTAAATTTATGAATGCTCGTTTGGCTACTGTTGGGGATGAACTGTTTGGGGAAACAGTTTTTGTTTATTAAACAATTACCCTCTGTTATAGCCAAAATATGCAAGCAAATTATGGAACCCCAGAAAAAGATCACAGAGTTTAGACTAGTTGTAATTCCAACTCCTCTCTTTTCATATTGATATAGATCAATCGTTATTGTTCTATATCTTAATCAGGACTTTTTTAAATGAAAAAGCTGATCAGCCTTTTTTTAAGCATGTCAGTAGTATTATTGACAGCATGTAGCAAACAAGAAAATGCTCAACAAGCCGAACAAAACAATGATAGCTCACAAGTACAAACTGTAGTGATTGCCTCTACAGGTTCAGATGCTGACATTTGGCGTTATATCGCATCTTTACCTGAAACCCAAGCTGCTGGACTGAAGTTAGAAGTAAAAAACTTCTCAGACTCCGTTTCAATGAATACAGCAATTGCAAATAAAGAAGTAGATTTGAACGCATTCCAAGCTTATTCTTATCTTACTGCATTTAATAAATCAAACCAAGATAAGATTGCAGCGGTTTCTACCACTTATATTGAGCCAATGGGGATTTATTCAAGTAAATACAAAAAAATTGAAGAACTTCCTGAAGGTGCAATTATTTCAATCCCGGATGATGCTGCCAGCGAATCTCGTGCGCTACTCTTGTTACAAACTGCTGGCTTAATCAAGCTTAAAGCTGACTATAATCCTGTTCAGGGCAGTCCAATTGATGTTATCGAAAATCCCAAAAAGATCAACATCAAACCAATCAAAATGGAAACTGCATTACGTCTTAAAAATGAATTTGATGCAGTTGTATTAAATAATACCATAGCACTCGAGGGAGGTTTAAACGTACTCAAAGATTCTATGTTCTATGAACCTATTGATCAAATCTCAAAAATTAGTGTAAACGTTCTAGCAACTACTGAATCACGTAAAAATGATCCTGTCTTGCAAAAAGTTGGTAAGCTTTACCACAATGCAGCTGTTAAAAAATACATTGAAGAACACTTTGGTGGAACAAAAGTTGACGTAGATCAACCGATCAGCTATCTCTCAGAAGCTAAATAGTAATATAATAGCGGTAACATGAAACAGGCAAATTCTCTTTGCCTGTTTTTTCTTTCCAGCATAGTTTCTGAAGATATGATTCAATTTAAAAACATTTCAAAGCACTATCAGCTCAAAAGTCAAACCATACGCGCACTCGACGAAATCAATTTAGAGATTCCAGAGGGCAGTATTTTTGGCATCATTGGCTATAGTGGTGCAGGTAAAAGTACCTTAATCCGCCTGATCAACCTACTTGAGCGACCAACAGAAGGTCAAATCATTATTAATCAGAAAGATTTCACCGCTTTGGATGCGCGCTCATTACGTCAGGAACGTGCAAGTATTGGAATGATTTTCCAGCACTTCAATTTGCTACAAACCAAGACAGTTGCTGAAAATATTGAAATGCCAATGCGCCTACTGAATTACAATAAGGTAGAACGTGAAAAACGCCTGAATGAGTTATTGGAATTCATTGATCTTAAGCATAAAAAAGATGCTTATCCAGATGAACTTTCTGGCGGACAAAAGCAACGTGTCGGTATTGCCCGTGCTTTGGCAAATCATCCAAAAATTCTTTTGTGTGATGAAGCAACTTCTGCTCTAGACCCGCAAACTACCAAATCAGTTTTAGAACTGCTGAAGAAAATTAATCAAGAGCAAAAAATCACGATTGTTATGGTGACCCATGAAATGGATGTCATTGAAACTATTTGTGATCATGTGGCTGTGATGGAAGCAGGTAAAGTCATTGAACAAGGTTCAACGATTGATATCTTTAGTAAACCTCAACATCCAACGACTAAAAACTTCATTCAAACTGTTTTACATCAACAGTTGCCTGTAAATATTTTAAATCAGCTCGAAAACCAGCATCATCATAGTATTTACTGCTTACAATTTTTAGGACGTTCTGCTCAAGAACCTGTAATTCAGTCACTAATTAAACAATTCGATATTAGCTTAAATATTTTATTTGCTAATATGACTGAAATTAATGGCACAGTCATTGGTCAAATGTTTGTGCAGCTTTTAGGTGATCCTCAGCTCATCAAACAAGCTATTGAGTTTTTGGAACAAAATGAAGTAGGTGTAGTTCAATCAGGAGATCAAGTATGAGAGATTTAATCGTACAATGGTTAACTGAACTTACTCAACCTTTCTGGCACAGCTCCCTTTCTATTGATCAATTCGTTACAGCTTTGCAAGAAACCTTTAATATGGTTTTCTTCGCACTTTTGTTTGGTGGTATTTGGGGATTTATTCAGGGAATTATTTTATTAGTTACCCGTCCAGAGGGCATTTTACCGAATAAAGTGATTTATCATTTACTTAATCCAATTGTAAATGCTTTACGCTCCCTCCCTTTTATTATTTTACTTATTGCAGTGATTCCTCTTACTAAGCTATTAGTAGGTACTTCAATTGGTACATGGGCAGCTATTGTTCCATTGACTATTTATGTTGGTCCTTATATGGGACGTCTGATTGAAACTTCATTGCTTGAAGTCAATGAAGGAATTATTGAATCTGCTCAAGCAATGGGTGCTACACCTTGGCAAATTATCTATCGCTTTATTTTGCCTGAAGCACGCAGTTCGCTCATTTTAAACCTTACAACAGCGACAATCAGTCTTATCGGTGCAACCGCTATGGCTGGTGCAGTTGGTGCAGGTGGTATTGGTGATTTAGCGATTTCTTATGGTTATCAACGTTTTGATACAAGCGTTGTGATTTTAACAGTCATTATCCTATTACTATTAGTACAGATTGTACAAACGCTAGGAAACTGGCTCGCTAAACTCCGTTAAGTCATCCATACAAAAAAGCTCTCTTCTAGAGGGCTTTTTTTGTTTTATACAACTCTTTTCTTAAAGATAGTTGAGTACATGGCTCAATACCATTTTCTGGTATGATCAGATTTAGTCATTATTATTCATTTACTCTTTGGATTTAGTTTCAGGATAAAACAATGCGTTATAGAATTCATTTTATTGATGTGCAGAATGCCCTCCAAAACTATATCTGGATTTTAGAAGATACTGAAACCCAAGAAGCTGTAGCAGTTGACCCAACAGAAGCAGAACTAGTCACCCAATTTTGTCAGAAGCATCAGTTAAATTTAAAACAAATTTGGCTTACTCATTGGCATAAAGACCATATAGGTGGTGTTGCTGATTTAACGGCTGCTCAAAATATTACTGTCTATGGTCCCCGTGATGAGCTCTCAAAGATTCCGGGAATTACCCACCCCTTACAACATGATGATCATCTAAAATTTAATGATTTAAAAGTAGAGATTATTGCAACTCCAGGTCATACCTTAGGGCACATTGTATATTTTATTGAAGAATTAGAAGCTGTATTTTGTGGTGATACTTTATTTGCAATGGGATGTGGTCGCTTATTTGAAGGTACGGCTGAACAAATGTATCACTCACTGAGTCGTCTAGCAGCATTACCAACCAACACAAAAGTTTATTGCACACATGAATACACGCTTTCAAATGCCGAATTTGCTTTAACGGTAGAACCGCATAATCTTGCCTTAGCAGAACGAGCTCAAGAAGTCCGAGAACTACGTAAACAAGGTTTAATCACGCTACCAAGTACGATTGAACTTGAATTGGCAACCAATCCCTTTCTTCGCGCAGAAAGTGTTGAAGACTTTGCACATATACGTACTCTTAAAGATAATTTCTAAAATTGAGCTTTAAAAAAAAGATACGGTTTCATTTTAAGAACTGTATCTTTTTGCCTATTAGCTGTTGCCTGTAATTATATTTTACATTTACTCTGTTTTTTATTTGCTCACTATTCTAAAAATAACGTTGAATTTATATTTTCAAAAACACTCAAGAAGACAGCTCTTTAAATAAAAAGTTATTATTTTTCATATATATAATTAATTTATTATTTTATGAAAATGAAATCTTTTCTTACTTTTTTACAAGTTGAAAAATAAAAAAAAGTTTTACCCCTTTAAAAAATCCAATTAAAACCCTATTAATAAATAAGATGTAATGCCACGGATAGAAGGAGTTCTCACGTGAAAAAGGTTGTTAAAGCTAAAAATTTGATTGCGTTTCGCATTTGGTTAGAAAAGTTAGGGTATTCAGTTAAAAATCTCGCTGACGGGAAAGGTTTTACTTTTAGTTTTAAAAAAGAATATGGTTTGGTCACTTGTGAGTTAGCAGGTAATTCATTAGCTATGCAATTAGGTGAAGAGTTTGAGGATCACTTAAAAGCATAATTTTTTACGACTTGATTTTAATTACAGTACGGTCTTTCTTGAAAGACAAGTAATGTTGCAGAACTTTAGAATGGCTTAATTAAAATATATTTTTTAGTTATTAAATAAAAAATCTGTAGCAGGGCTACTCTCCCAAATTGCCCTTAGCTACAGATTTTTTTATTTTGTAAGGTTAATCTGCTTTATGGTTCTTTAATGCTTTATCAAGAAGATCTTTATCTAAAGCCTTATCCCAACGTGCCACCACAATTGTTGCACAAGCATTACCAACTAAGTTTGTTAATGCACGGCATTCAGACATAAAACGGTCGATACCAAGAATTAAAGCCATACCTGCGACAGGAACAGCCGGCACAACGGATAGAGTTGCAGCCAGAGTAATAAAGCCTGCACCAGTCACCCCTGCTGCACCTTTAGAACTTACCATTGCAACAAGAAGCAATGCAATTTGTTCACTAATTGATAAATCTACATTACACGCTTGTGCAATAAACAGAGCTGCCATAGTCATGTAGATATTTGTACCATCAAGGTTAAATGAATAACCTGTTGGAATGACTAAACCTACCACCGATTTTTCACAACCTGCTTTTTGCATTTTGTCCATTAAAGATGGCAAAGCTGCTTCTGAAGAACTTGTTCCTAAAACCAACCAAAGTTCATCTTTGATATAACGAATTAAATGAATAATTGAAAAACCGTTGTAACGAGCTACTGCACCTAAGATCACTACGACAAATAACACCGCAGTAATATAGAACGTCATAATTAATAGTAATAAATTACCAATTGATTCGATTCCATAAGCACCGATGGTAAAAGCCATTGCACCAAAAGCACCAATTGGAGCAAGCTTCATTAACATACCGACCAAATAGAAAACTGGAGCTGTTAAGTTATTTAAAAAATCGGTAATTGGGCGCGCTCGGTCGCCTAAAGCAGCTAAAGAAATACCAAATAACACCGCTACAAATAACACCTGCAAAATCTCGCCACCAGCCAGAGGACTGACTAAGGTTTGCGGGATAATATTCATGAAGAAGTCGGTAATATTTGTTGCATGTGCCTTCTCAACGTAAGTATTTACTTTATCGTTGACTAAGGTAGCAGGATCGATGTTAAGGCCTTTACCCGGTTGGATAATATTTGCCACAATCATACCAACCACAAGAGCCAAGCTTGAGAAGGTCAGAAAATAAAGCATCGCTTTACCAGTTACACGACCCACACGGCTCATGTTTGTCATACTGGCAATGCCTGTAACAACTGTTAAAAAGATGACGGGAGCAATAATCATTTTAACGATCTTGATGAATGCATCACCAAGCGGTTTTAAACTTTCGCCAAGTTCTGGGTAAAAATGACCAATTAAAATGCCCAAAATAATTGCAAAAATGACCTGTACATACAAAATTTGGTGAAATTTCTGTTTTTTCTGTACCGTTTCTTGGTCAAGGGTATTGAAATCCATTATCTAAATACCTTTTCGATGGGGATAAAAAAATAAAATATAAAGCTAGCACCACAAGCTGCTTTAACAAGGAAAAGCCATTGTAAAGAATAAAAAACACCCTGTGTTATAAATTTAAAAAATGTCAAATTCAAAAATCATGCATTAATTTGTATAGAATACTTTTTATTTTAAGATTTAAAAAATTATAAAATTTATTAAAAATAAGATTAAATTATTGTTTATATTAAAATTAAACTCTATTTAAGTTAATAAAACCGGCTTTAATAACTTGTTTAACTGATTCAGGACTATCATTTATTAAATAAATGACTTTATTAAAAACATGTAAATTATAAATTATGAAAATTTAATTTAAAAATAATAAGAAAAATTGATATATAATTTTTTAACAAGAGAAAATGCCTATTTCTTGTTAAAAAATTACACTAATAAGCTGTGATAAATTAATTAAAATTAGGGTGGGCCTTAAATAACCGCTCTAATAAAATATGGACATAGTCTAAGCTTAATGTACGATCAGTGAATAAGATGCGGAATAACATAGGTGCAATAACAGCTTCGATAATTTCTTGATTTTCTATAGTTAATTCACTACGTGCCTTAGCTCTGGCTTGAATAATATCAAGTTGTTGAACGATTAAAGTTTCGCACTTTCGAGCGTTTGAAGATTCAGTTGCATATAGCAAATCTCGTAGCAGTGTTTGTCCTACTTCAGAAGAGTACTCTTCAAAATATTGTTCGACCCATGTCGTGATATCAAGCTGAAATGAGCCTAAATCTTTTGGCTCCATATCGGGTTTCAGCTCATTAAGAGCAACATCTGAAAATAACTGATTGATATCTCCCCAACGACGATAAATTGTAGAAGGTGTTACACCTGCTTCATCAGCAATCATGGGTATAGTAATTTGGCTTTGCTCCAGATTTTTTTGAAGCTCTTTTACTGCTTGATGTACCGCAGTTTGAATTCTTTCACTACGACCACCCGGGCGTAACCCAGTAACAACTTTTGCCATTAATTAGCTCTACTTCAATAAAAACGATTAAAATAATATTTGTATATACAAAATACACTAAAGCTAAGGATTTGCTTTAGTGTAAAAATCATGTATAAAAGCTAAATATTCGCTTTTATGTTATTCATCTTATATGAACAATTCAAGTTCAAAACGGTCTGGATCAGTTTTTCAGTTAGATTCAACAGTAGCATTGACCTTAAACACAATCACGCTTATGACCTTTATGGCGGCGTCTAGTGCCCCTACGCCTTTATATCGTTTGTATCAGCAGATATGGCAATTTTCGCCCGTTATCTTAACTTTAATTTTTGCAACCTACGCGTTTACCTTACTTGCTTCTTTACTCATTATTGGTTCTTTATCTGATTATATCGGACGTCGGCCCGTCATTATTTCAGCAATTTTTTTGCAAATCGCTTCAATGAGCTTTTTCCTTTTTGCCTCAGATGTTTTTATGTTATTTATTGCGCGTGGCTTACAAGGTATCGCAACAGGTCTTGCTGTTTCTGCAATTGGAGCTGCAATTTTAGATTTTAGTAAGCATCATGGTTCCCTAATTAATAGTATTGCTCCAATGGTCGGAATGGCAGTAGGCGTTTTTATTACATGTTTTATTCTGCAATTTTCAGCTCAACCCTTACATTTGGTTTTTGAACTCTTATGTGTTTTGTTTGCATTTGAACTTATTCTAAGTTTCTTTAACCCTGAGACTGTACGCAAAAGATCAGGAGCTTTGGCTTCATTAAAACCCAACATGGCTATTCCTCATCAAGCAAGAGGTGCTCTATTAAGTATTAGTCCTATTAATATTGCGCTTTGGATGGTGAGTGGTTTTTTCTTATCACTTATGCCCTCTTTACTGGCAAAAATTTTTCAGACATCTTCAGCTTGGCTAAACGGCAGTATGTTTATGGCGCTCGCCCTTTCAGGTGCGGCAGGGATTCTGACGCTTAGAAAATCTACTAATTTTCGTATTTTGCTCACGGGCACCTTATCCATCATTATTGGTGCAACCGTTTTATTTTTAGCGATCAATTTTACAAGTGCCGTGGTTCTACTTATTGGTTCTATTATTACCGGAGTGGGTTTTGGTACAGCTTTTATGGGAGCAATTCGCACAGTCATGCCCCTCGCTTTACCCGAAGAACGCGCAGGTTTAATGGCTGCATTTTTTGTTGAAAGCTATTTGGCTTTTAGTGTTCCAGCAATTCTGGCAGGCTACTTTGTGGGTAAAATCGGACTTATGAACAGTGCCAATATTTATATGAGTTTAATTATTGGTCTTGCACTGATTGCCCTTCTAATGATTTTTAAAAATATTAAACGTGAATAAGGATTAAAAAAAACAGCCTCCATCAAGGCTGTTTTTTATTTTACTGATCACGCCAAGGTTTCAAAAACCGTTTTACATACTTTTTAAAAGGCCAAGTAAACTGTTTTACAAAACTATTTGGGATTTTATAACCTACTGTTCCATATACACTTGCCAAATGTTTAGGCATATAGACGGTTTTAAAAATGACATCATAGAGTGGAATAAAGGCGGCGTAATTTTTATCAATGGCAGGTTTTTCTGAAGAATGATGCCAATGGTGAAATTCTGGTGTTGCGATAATCCAGCGCAAATATGGAAAACGAAAACGTACATTGGAATGAATGAAAATAGCGTGAAATGAAATAAAAACTAAATAAGCAAAAACTGCTGAAGTATGAAAACCTAACAGGAAAATCGGTAAAGTCGCAATAAAGCGAGTCATTAGCACTTCAATGACATGCAAACGAGAAGATGCTAACCAATCCATATATTCAGTCGAATGATGAATCGCGTGAAAGCGCCATAAGAAATTAACTTCATGCATAGCGCGGTGCAACCAATACACCGTAAAGTCGACCACAATTAATAGTTCAATAAATTGCAGCCAAATCGGCTGAGCTTGTACATAAGGCACAATTGGATTATCAGGTAGATGCGTAATCCAATATTGAATCGGCATAACGGTTAAAAAGCTAAATAATTGAATGCCAATATGACTGACCATGAAATACTTCATATCGGTCACCCAGCCCACTCTTAATATTTTCTGTTCAGGATTTTTAGCAAAAAAACCTTCAAGCGGAATAAAAACAAACGCCAAAATAAATAGAGTTAAGACAAAATAATCGATACCTGCATAAAACGGTACACTTGGTAAAACGGGTGCCTCAATTACACCACAGCCCAAAACTGCTGCTATAAGTGAAAAACATAGTCCGTAAAAGCCATATCGGTTTTGACGGACAATTGCACTAAATGCACCGAAACCAGCGCTAATAATAATGCCCGTAATCAGGCCATAATAAAAAATATGATAATGTTTTGCGTAAAGAGGACGGAGTTCTGGGGTCGTTAATACACTGGGAAATAAAAAACATAATGCACCAAACAGACAAAGTAAGCTGAGTGACATTGAAATAAAGGCGCTGATTTTCCCTAAACCTGCGTTCAGTTCTAAATTCTCAAATTTTGCTCTTAATTGATCTGTCATAATTCATATACAATTCTTATTGTGTATAACGCGAATGCTATCAAAATTTAATAATAAATTGGAAAGAACTTTAACTTCTCAGATCAAAGCCATTAATCTGAAAATGAATTTTAAAATAGCTGTAAATTGTTCTTATAAAACTTCAAATATTTGACCGACAGATTGAATCAGCCATTTTCTAGCAATAATATCATCACTACGATTAAACCAGTTCAAGCTCACTTTAAAAGAATCCATAGCAAAAGGTAATTCAAACATTTGGACATTACCATGAGCTAGATAATGCCGAGCTGCTCGTGACGGTAATGTCACTAACATATCTGAACTCTGCAAAACACCTTGTAAAACACTAAAATGTGGAACTTCTAAACGAATTCGTCGCTTCAAATCCATTGTTTTCAAATATTGCTCAACTTGGATATGCCCTGTTGATGACTTGATGGCAACATGATCTTCTTGCAAATATTGATCTAATGTCAGTTGCTGCTGTAGCCTGGGGTGGTCAGCTCTAGCAATGCATACATATCTTTCTTCAAATAAAGTACGTGTTTCTATTTTAGGCATTATGGTCTGTGTACTATTAAATACGGCTAGATCTAAAAAACCATCAATAAGCCACTGTTCAACCTTAGATGACTGAATCTCTTCAATCTCAATTTGAATATAGGGCGCTGTTTTCTGCAAAAAAGCCATAAGACTAGGCAATAGGCAAATCTCCCCTGCGTCGGACAGTCCGATTCGGAAAGTTTTATTGGAGTTTTGAGGATGAAACTCCTGTGCTTGAGCAATCGCTGACTCGATATTAAAAATCGCTTGATGAAAAATCGGATAAAGCTCATGTGCAACTTTTGTCGGTTCGACCCCACCTCGACTTCGGGTAAACAACTCGTCATTTAACTGACGGCGTAAACGGTTCAAATTATAAGTCACAGAAGGCTGACTCAAATTTAATTTATCAGCAGCTTTACTAATATGACGAGACTCATAGATACAGACAAAAACTTTAATCAAACCTAAATCCATGGTTCTGATCCTTTAAATACTCTAAACAAAGACTTTAACTTCTTTGCTTAGAGTTTAGTTCCTTTTATAGGAATAAAAATGCTTAACTCTTATGGAGATATACTTGAATTTAGCATTACACGTTTAGTTCGATTACAAATACTTATGGCAATAACACTTAAGGTTGCCAGTACGCAAGGAATGGCTAGTGCGATAAAATTATATTCAATCGGTAGGTGCAAACTTAAAAGCCAGCCGCATAAAATCGGACCTAAAATCGCCCCAATACGGCCTACACCTAAAGCCATACCAATGCCCGTACTGCGAATTGGTGAAGGATAGAACTGAGCCATATAAGCGAGCAATAAAATTTGCCCTCCAATAGAAGCCGCACCTGCAACAGCAATGCAGAGATATAAAATCACCATAGGTAATGCATAGCTTAATAAATAAAGTGAAATTGCACCCGCCAAGAAAAGTGAACAAATAACTTTACCTAGGTGAAAACGATCAGCAAAGTAACCACCACCGATTGCACCTAACATCCCGCCCAAGTTTAGCGCCAATAAAAAGACCAGACTGGTTGATAAATCATATCCGGCCTCGACCATAAGTTTTGGTATCCAGTTACCGAGCGCATACACCATCAGTAAAGCCATAAATACACTCAGCCAGAAAAACATAGTGACTAAAGCACGGTTCTCGGTAAATAGAGCAACCAAAGGTCGAGCCGCAGTTTGTTGATTTTCTTGGTGTAATACGATGCTCGTATGATCAGCTATGCTTTGTTCTGGCGCTAACTGTTTAAGTAAATCACGTACCTCATTCCATTTTTTCTGGCGAACCAGATAATCAATTGATTCGGGTAAAAATTTCCAAATAATCGGTAATGAAATGAGTGGAATACCTGCCAAAATAAACATGATTTGCCAACCAAACTTAGGAACTAACCACATGCCTAAAAGCGCTGAGCTCATGCCACCAATCGCATAGCCGCTAAACATAAGCGATACTAAAGTTGATCGTAATTTCTTTGGGGCAAACTCGGTCATTATGGCAATGACATTTGGCATTACGCCGCCCAAACCAAGGCCTGCAATAAATCGATAAATGGCAAACTCTTTAGGACTGTTGGCAAAACCACATAACACCGTAAAACCACTAAAAATAAAGACACACAGCATAATTAAACGTTTACGGCTAAAGCCATACGACTCTAATTTGTCGGCCAAACTCCCGAAAATCATGGCACCAAACATCATGCCAAATAATGCAACACTGCCCAGCAATCCAGCAGTCATACTATCTAACTGCCAATGTTGCATGAGCTTAGGCAATGCCACACCATAAATGACTAAGTCATAGCCATCAAAAATAATAATGAGCGCACTCAGCAAGATCACCCGCCAATGTAATGGCGTTAATCTTGCATCATCAATCAATTGATTTGCATTTAGTTTTTCCATAATTGCTTTCCTTAGCAAATTGTGTATAAAACAAAAATTTATTTAAATGGTTGCCATTCCTAGCTGATGTAATTGTTGCTGTGCTTCTGCAACATCCTGTTCTAGATCGTGTTGCCATAACCAGTCAAAGCGATGCTCAAGATGTTCGCCAATTTCTGCAAACGTTGGGTACTGAGTCGAATAACACTCATAAATTTCGCCAGACTCACGAGAAGTTTGCTGAACACGACAAGCACGTTTTAAACGGAGCTTTTCATATATCGAAGACACATCAGTTAACTGATCTGCTTGTAAGTTTTTTGTCGACAATAAGGCCGCAAGGATTAATGCATCTTCAAGACCTTGGCCTGCTCCTGCACCTTGGTGAGGTAACATGGCATGTGCAGCGTCGCCCATGACAATGACATGACCTGAGGTACTTTGATAAGTCGAAAGTTCTTCAATTTCATGTAAGGCCCAAATGGTAGGCTGTTCAATTAAACCGAGTAGTGTTTGGCAACTTTCACTCCAGTCTGAAAAATCGGAAAGCATTTGAGCTTTATCGACAGGTTTAGTCCACGGTGTATCGGCTGGTAGTATTGTATCTTCGCGGTTTGAGCAGAAAGCAACAATATTAATTTGCTCCCCCTTACGAATTGGAAACGTTAAAATATGTTTGTCTTTGCCCAATAGCATTTGTGGAATATCTGCTAAATCTGTATCGCCATTAATTTGCTGCAAAGCTTCTTTAAATGAAGCGTGAGAAATAATGCCACGATATGCCCAAGTTCCTGAAAAACGTGGATGAACTAGTGGTAAATGATGAGAAGCTAAAACATATTGGCGTGCCACAGAGCGGATACCATCAGCTCCAATCAAATAATCGCACTCATGTTGACTACCATCATTAAAGTATAAAATCACCTGATCATCTTGTTCTTCAATCGTCTCTAGGCGTTTAGAAAAATGCACATTTTGTGTAGGCATGTGAGGAATAATGGCATCTAGAAAGTCAGCACGATGAACAGATGACTGCCCTACACCTGTCGCGATGGATGCAGATAAATATTCATCGGTATAACCATTGCGCCATTGAAACCAAACATCTTGAAAGGGTGGCGATACTTGATCTGCAATTGCATGATATTCGTTAGCTAAACCTAACAGTTCAATGGCTTTGACAGCATTAGCACCAAAAGAAATACCTGCCCCAATTTCAGAAAACTGAGGTGCAGATTCAAACATTTGGACATCTAAATGGGCGTGTTTACTTAAATTACTTGCTAAAGCCAGACCAGCAATACCACCACCGATCACGGCAATTCGAATATGTGTATTCATGTGTTTGTTCCTTAAACATCATTATCGTTTTCACATATTCATTTTTGAGAAGTTGGCTTATAAAGTCCAATTAGTATTTTTTTTATTCAATTATTTAAAAATTAAATAATAGGCATTGGGCGAGCCTCTATAAAACCTAAAGACCGCCCATGCTAATAAATGATTGTTAAAACACTTTATGGTGTGCCTGGCGGGGTTCCAATAGCATATTTCATTGGAGCTTCATAAGTTGTCTCTGCAACTGGCGAAACGCGCCAAATCGTATTGCCCACATCATCTGCAACTAATACAGCACCTGAGAAATCAATTGCCACCCCCACAGGACGACCATACGCTTTGCCTTTATCACTGAGGAATCCAGTCAAAATATCTTGCGGCGGACCAGAAGGTTGACCACTTCTAAATGGTACAAAAATGACTTTATAACCACTGTGAGGCTTACGGTTCCAAGAACCATGCTGACCGATCAATGCACCTCCTCTAAATTGCGGCATGAGTTCGGCTGCATAAAATGTGAGGCCTAAAGAAGCCGTATGGTTGCCTAGTGCATAGTCTGGTTTAATTGCACGGGCAACCATTGCTGGATTTTGTGGTTTAACTCGTACATCAACATGTTGACCATAGTAGCTGTAAGGCCAGCCATAAAAAGCGCCATCTTGAACTGACGTCATATAGTCGGGTACTAGGTCACTCCCAATTTCATCGCGCTCATTAACCACCGTCCAGAGTTTTCCACTTTGAGGTTGCCAAGCCATACCATTTGGATTACGCAGACCTGTTGCAAATGGGCGTGACTGACCACTTGCAATATCAAACTCCGTAATTTGTGCGCGACCTTTTTCTTGATCTAAACCATTTTCAGCAACATTACTGTTAGAACCGACAGTAATGTAGAGCTTTGTACCTTCGCGATTGGCAATTACATTTTTGGTCCAATGGTGATTTAAAGGGCCACCCGGTAAGTCCAACACTTTGGTTCCACTGGCCGTAATTTGAGTTTCACCTTCTTGATAAGGAAAACGCACCAGTGCATCTGTATTGGCGATATATAAGTTATTACCGACCAATGCCATACCAAATGGAGAATTTAAGTTTTGAAGAAATACTGTTTTCTGGTCAGCGACGCCATCCCCATTGGTGTCACGAAGTAAGCTAATACGGTTTGCACTTGGATGAGATGAGCCTGCACGTCTCATCACAAAAGACATAATTTTACCTTTAATTCCTTTGCTGTCTTCTGGTTTAGGCGGGGCATCCGTTTCAGCAACTAATACATCGCCATTTGGTAATACATAAAGCCAACGTGGGTGTTCAAGTCCTTTGGCAAATGCTTTGACCTTTAAACCTTCTGCTGGTTTTGGCATTACCCCACTCGGCCAGCCTTCTGCTGGAGCTATATTAACAGTTGGTAATAGGCTTGATTTAGGTTCAGGAAGTTTTGGGTCTGGCCCATAACTGTCGGTAATTGGATATTGAGAGGATGAAGCGCATCCAGCTAATGTAATTAAAACCGTAGTGCCCAAAATTGGCAGTAAAAAACGTATCGCCATGGGTTATCTCCATTTATTTTTTGTCGTCATGGAAATAGCGTAATTTATGTTTGCAATTAAACAAGCAACTTTAATGGAGTCTTTTGTTTATGGCTTGAAAAAAACGTTCTTTATCTTTTGGTGAAATCATCACTGAAGTAATTTCTCCATTTTTCATATAATAAATTTTGAGTCGATCTAATGAGAGTGCTGGAGATGAAAGTGGATTATGCGTCGGCTCTATTTGGGTAATATCATCAATATTAATTTTCCATCGAAATACCAAACTCTTAATCATTAAGGTGTTGTTTTCTATCACATAATAAGTATTAAAGATGGGAAGCCAAATAAGAAAAATGATTAAACTATAAATGACGAGATGTGGAAAATTTGAAGCTAAAGAATAATGATGATTTGCTTCATAAATCTTCATAAGGATATTGGCAGTGATAACAACAAATATTAATAAAAGCCACCAATCAATTTTTGATCTAAATTTCAAAAGTTATCCTCCACGTCTAAATCTCATTTATAACGAGTCTTTCTATATTTTTTATAAAATAATTGAACTAAAAATTAGCTTTAAATGTTAATGATACAAAATCTCGATCATCTATGGTGCTAAATTCATTAGAACCAAAAAAGTTATTATAGGCAATCTCTGTTGTATATTTTTGCTGATAAGCCATAGATAACGCCGCACTTATACTCATTTGCCCTTCTTGAAAGTTTTGGCTATATCCATAAACATCATGCCTAAAACTAAGACTTGGCGTAATCACTGTAGAGGGTAAAATATCTTGATAATTTAATGCACCACGTAAGCGATAGCCAAATGACCATTCATTAAAAAAACCATTTTTATTACAAAAGCGTTCATTCAAGTTATCTATTTCTGCGTTTGTAAGATGGGCTGTACCATACGGCGTACATTTAAAGTCACCTGTTTCAGGATTATAAGCCCCTGTTGAAAGCTCACTACGGCCAAATGCGCCTGTCCGGCCAAACCGATGATTACCAATATCTGCAATATGGTTTAAGGCAAACTCTGTAGACCATGTCATCGAATTTGCGCCCCAAATATTGAATATGCTATCAGTTGCTCCAACCGAAAATTGTGTTACGGGTAAGCGTACATATCCTTGAATATATTGACTTAATTCAACAGTTTTTCCCGGCGGCGCAAATGGTGTTCCTTCCGATAGTACTTGAGCATAGACAATGTCTGTGCCGTTTAGTTGTAAAGGTTGATTAAGTTTGTGGGTTAACTCACTAAAAACGGTTGTTGTTCCAAATTTCCCAGTCAAACTTAATCCAAACATTTTGATATTTTCAGGATAGATAGAAAAATAACTTGCGGTATTAAAATGTTCAGGTCCGGGTGCTGTTACAGCGGTTCCATCAAAGTTTGCATTACGGCTATGGTAGTTCGCATAGTAAATACCTAACTCAGCATTATTTAAACTTGGTAATGTCTGTTTTAAAGCAATGCCATATTGACCATTGTCCTTTGCTTTTCTACTTTCTGCACGTGGAATATAAGTACGTAAACGAATTGCAGTATCCGATAACTTATCTCCACCTCCAGCAATCAGAACTGGACCTGCGTTTTCGGGCACAAAGTCTGAAATCTCAAAGAAAGTTCCGTTACCATCAACAACTGAAGGTCTAAATTTAAATTGATAGAACCCTTCTATTTTCAAATTTTTATTAATGCTTGTGTCGAACGAAAACATTTCGGTTGGAATGATTCTTTCTTTTGCATCCCCACCCGGTCGGTTAATCGCGGCAAAATCAAATGCACTCACCGAATTTAAACCGTTTTGAAAAAACTGAGATTTCCCCCAATTTAAAGTCTGTTTGCCTAATTTTAAATTGATGTTTTTTCCACCACCCAGTTCAAAATCTTTCCATATATAAGCATTCCATAAATCGATACCTTTGAACTTTGCGAGCCTTGGCCACGCTGAATCATTAAAGGGTTTAAAGTCTCCGTGTCCTGTCTCATAGGCATGGTCATACCAGTATTTAGTGCTAATAACCGCACCTTGTTGTTTTCCATTTAGCTTAACTTCAGTTATGCCTCTGATAATCTGTGAAATAGCATCATATTTACTAAAATTCATACGCCCATCATCACCATTCACATCAATGCTAGCGCCTTGTTTGCCTATTTTGTTTGCGTCAGGCCGATAAAGTAATGAAACGGATGGGTCTTGCGTACTCCAACTGGCTCCTAAGCTTACTGTTGTCTTTGTCTCGAACTTCCAGTCTTTATCAATATCAAAATTGGCTGCATTTGCTTTAGACATAAATAAAATTAGGCTTAATGAAACACCTATTTTTTGAATATATAAAACGTGATTATTTCTTTGATTTAAATAGACGTAATGACCCATCATATTATCTCCCTATAAATATGATTTTTTATTTATTGCTTATTACTCAAAGCCATCCATTGGCTTTTAAATGGTTTACATAAGCAGGTATTTTTTGTACTAGGCAGGTTGTTCGACCTGATCTAATTGTTGAATGAATTGTTCAGCTAAAGGCCAATAGCCAAAGCCAGATGCAGGGTTTAAATGCCCCACTTCACCCAAATTTACGAGTTGACTACCCCACTTTTCTGCCATTTCACTTACAGCTTCATAACGAGCTAAATGGTCATTGGTGCTTGCAACCAAAATGCTGGGAAAAGGTAGTTCTTGATCTGGTAAAGGGCTCCATCCTTCTTGATGAAGTACGGTTGAGCTTGGATAATTTTCTGGCCAGCTTTCGTTTAAGTCAGGGGGAGCCACAAGTAAAGCACCCTGAATTGGTCTTTGATATTTTGCAGCCCATTGTATTGTCATCAGCACGCCTGCGCTGTGTGCAACCAAAATGACAGGCCCATGTATTTGTTCGAGTTGTGCCTGAATAGCAGCAACTCTATTTTCACAATTGAGTTTATTGGTTTGCACAGGTGGTACAGAGCGAACCTTTGCTAGCTTTGTTTCTAAGATTGTTTGCCAATGCTCGGGAACATGATCGCGTAACCCTGGAATAATTAAAATTGTTGCTTTGGTTTGTATTTTTTCCATTTCAACGCCTGTGAATTTTGCCATCTAGGATGCATAAGAATTTTTATAAAACTCCACTCACAATAAAGGCTCATTTCAGTTAATGGTGTACATAAGACGTCACGGACTTTTCATTTGACGACACATCTTTTTAAAATTTCGTAAATTAATTAAAGTAATTTTTGTAATTACAAATGAATTAAAAGAACAGCTTTAAAATTGATTTGACATCATGATTAGGCTCTTAAATAAAAGCTTTTTTAATGTAGATATTTTAGTTATAACTAGATATGAGCTGTAAGGAATATGGCTGATTAAGAACAGGAGATAATAAAATGGTGCCTCTTGCACATACCGCCTCTTTAAAAAATTATTTGGCAGTTGCTCAGCAATTAGATGTAAATCCCTACCATTTATTATCACGTGTTGGGCTTAGCCAAACTCAATTGAATGATCTTAAACAACGTATTCCTGTAGATAAAGCCATTACCTTGCTTGAAGACTCAGCCCAAATGAGTAACTGCGATGTTTTCGGTTTACATATGGCAGAGCAACGCGAAATCGCGGATTTTGGTGAACTGAGCTTATTATTAAGCTACCAATATACCTTGAGAGAAGCACTACAAACGATTGTTCGTTATAGGAATTTACTCAATAACTCACTTGAAATATATATAGAAGAAATTGACGATACGGTTGTTATTCGAGAAGAAGTTATAACCACAACTTGCGGATATAGTCGTCAAGCCACAGAACTTGCTTTAGGAATCACCCATCGTTTTTGTGCAGCGCTCATGATGCAAAAATGGCGACCGTTAAGTGTACACTTCACTCATAATCCGCCTAGTGATTTAACTTTGCATCGGCGGATTTTTGGCTGTGCACTCGAGTTTGGTAGTGACTTTAATGGCATTGTTTGTACGGCAGCCGAACTTGATACAACAAACCCTCAAGCAAATCTGGCGATGGCCAACCATGCACAGCGTTATTTAGATATTTTGCAGAATAGCAATGAATCGACCATGATTTTTGATATTCGTAAAAGTATTTATCTTCTTTTGCCAATGGGACGCGCTACGATTGATCAAGTCGCTCAAACACATGGTATTCACGTACGGACTTTACAACGTCGATTAGAAGAAGCTCAGACGAGTTTTAGTGATTTAATGAATGAAGTACGCAAAGATCTCGTATTTCGTTATTTAAAAAATCTAAATTATTCACTTGCTCAAGTGTCTGATATTTTAGGTTACTCAATGCCGAGTTCTTTTACGCGTTGGTTTATTAGCCAATTTGGTATGTCACCGAATACGTGGCGTAGTCATAATAAAGCCCTGCTCAATTAATTTCTCTTTATGTGAGGCTAAATGAAGTCATTTAAAATGTAAGGAAGCTGGAGAACCACTCCAGAACTTCCTTAAAAATCTAATTTTTGAAATTAAAACCACAAGCGCATAAGCCCAAGAACCAATACCACTAAAAAGATGCTTTCGCCGATCATTAAAAGAATCGGTTTAATGCCGACAGATGCTAATTCTTTTAACTGAGTTTTCATTCCTAAAGCACTAATTGCAATGACTAAAAACCAGCGTGATAAATCATTAATTCCATTTTGAACCATTGTTGGCACCCATCCTGTACTGTTAATACAAGCGAGTAGTAGAAAGCCAACGGCAAACCAAGGTAGTAATGGCGGTCGTTCTCCCGTTGAATCTGCACCTTGCATACGGGTAATCATGGCCGCACAAACAATTACTGGAAGCAGCATTGCCACACGCATCAGTTTAACTACAGTCGCCGTATCACCCGTTTGAGTAGACATGCTATAACCAGCGCCGACCACTTGCGCCACATCGTGAATCGTAGCACCTAGAAACACACCAGCTGCTTGTGGAGATAACTCTAGCCACTTCGCAATCATCGGATAGACAATCATTGCAAATGTTGAAAGTGCCGATACGCCAATCACGGTAAATAAAGTCGCTTTTTCTTTTTGCGGATGATTTGGAAAAGCAGCCGATAGCGCCAGTGCGGCTGAAGCACCACAGATTGCCGTTGATCCACCAGTGAGCATGCCAAATAGTTTTTGGAAACCTAAAATTTTAGCGGCAATGACAGAAACGGCGATTGTGACAATAACCAGAGTAACGACTAACGCAACAGGCTGCCAACCGAGTGCAGTAATTTGCCCCAAAGTTATACGCATGCCGAGTAACGCGATGCCCATCCGAAGCACACTACGTGCGGTAAACTCGATACCTACCTTGCATTTACTTTCAGCTGCTAAAAAATTCACGCTCATGCCGAGCAGTAGTGCAAATAGCATGACTGGCGCACCATAGTGCTCTGATAAAAAACAGGCAGCCGCAGCAACGACCGAACTGACCACAAAGCCTGGTGCTAATTCTCTTGTACGCTGGGAAAAATTTTTCAAAACTAAACTACTCATGATTTTCCCCACAGCCCATCATAATAAATACTTTGTCCTCGATCACTTCTACGGGATAGGTTGCAACTTTGAGCTGAGAAGAATTAACTAAACAGCCATTTGTTAAATCAAAGCGTAGACCATGGGCACAGCACTGAATCACTCGTCCTTCTAGACGTCCACTAAATAGCGATGCGCCCTGATGAGGACAGCTGTCATCGATTGCATAAAATTGAGCCGCAACGTTAAATAGTGCGAGAGTTTTATCTCCAATTTTTAAAAAAGCCCGCTCACCTGAATTCGGTATTTTCTCAAAAGGCACTTCAAATCGATTAGTCATATCAACTCTCCTTGCCCCAAAAGTGCTTCTTGCATCGCTTGATAAAGTGCATCTGCTGATTGCGCGCCCACCAAGGCTGAAGCCCGATCAAAAATAAAATAAGGCACGCCATTACCTCCTGTACTTGCAGAGATAAAATCTTGATGATCATGAATAAGTAAATCTTTGATCAGTTCATGCGGAAAACCACAGCGTTTCGCAATTTTGTATAAAGTAGTGGTATTTCCGATGTCTAACCCATCATAAAAATATGCAGCAAAGAGTTGTTCTAACAACGCATTGCACTGCTCAGGAGTACCTATCTTTAAAGCTTTATCAAATAAGCGATGAGCTTTGGCCGTATTTGGCATCCGTTTAATCTGTTCAAAATCGATCTTAAGCCCAACTTTATGTGCAGCTTTATTGACCTGCTCTTGTCTCATACGAACTGCTGTCAAGCTACCTAACCGTTTCAAATAAAACGTTTGAAAAGGTACCCCTTCAATTGCCAAGTCGGGTATGAGCTGAACACCTCGCCAGTGCACAACAACTTTGACTTCGGGGTGAAGCTGATAAAATCTATTTATAGCGATCAATAGCTGACGTTTTCCGATCAAACACCAAGGACAAATAAAGTCAAAAAATACATCAATGTGTAGTTGCCGAATCATCATTTGTTATTCATCCCGCATTTTTGTATTTGGTTACCTGAATAATTTTTAAGCTCAGTTATTCCTTGCTGCTCAAAGCGTGCAATATCTTTGTGATAATGGCGTTTGGCATAAAAAAATATGGTTGCGGCTGCAATACTGACCAATGGCATCAGTTGAAATGCACTGTGTAAACCAATCACATCAGATACTTTGCCAACGACTAAAGGACCAAGCGCTAAACCAAGAAAATTGTTAGCTAAGGTGAGTGTTGCAAATGCAGAGCCATGAACTGAGTTATGTGTGAGATTGGCCACCATGGCACTAGATGGCCCATTGGTTCCTAGAGCAATAAACATTCCGAGGCAGATGAGAAGTAACTGGTTACGTCCCGCAGGCACAGCAAAAGCAATTAATAAAAGAACACAACCAAGCAAGCAGTATGTAATCGCTAAGCTGACCTTACGATCTGGACAGTTACGGCCCAAATAATCACACAACATCCCGCATAGAATTGTGCCTACTGCACTACATAGCAAAATGACCGCTGCCATCACACCAGCCTTGTCGGTACTCATGCCATAATAGCGATTGAGATAACTCGGCATCCAGACAATCACTGTGCCACCAACAAATAATTGCAGACCACTACCAATGTAAGTAGCAATGACTGAACGACTTGAATATAAAGTTTTTAAAGGGCTTTTAATGTGCTGAGTTTTACTACGAATTTTATTTTGAGGTGCTGCGTTTATTCTGTTTTCTTTCACTAAAATTGGATATAGAAAAGCCAAAATGAGACCAAATAAAGCAATACCACCAAAAGCCCAACGCCAACCGAAATGCTGTGCGAGTACACCACCTAAAGCCACACCCAAAAATGAGCCAAATACGCCACCCGCCATAAAAGCACTGGCGAGTGTTGCACGCATTTCTCGTGGAAAAACAGCCACAACCACCGCGATTCCCACGCTGCCATAAGCAGCTTCACCCACACCAACCATAAAACGAGCAATAAACATTTGCTCATAATTTTCAGCCAGTGCACATCCTAAAGTCGCCAAACTCCATAAAGCCGCCATAATGGCCAAGCTTTTAACTCTTCCAAAACGGTCTGCCATTAAAGACAAAGGCAGAGTCAATAAACCCACCATTAAGGCGACAATGCCACTGAGCAAACCTAACTGGCTATCGCTGAGCAACCACTCATTTTTAAGTAAAGGAAAGACTGCGTTTAAGACTTGTCGAGACATGTAATCTGAAATGAGCAAACCAAATGTCAAAGCAAAAACAAGCCATGCATAACGACGAGGTATACTGATTGACGTATCAACATCGCTCATCTGATCTGAATACTGATGTGCATTCATACGACCTCCTTGTATTTTTTATAATTTCTATTTAGCTAGTGCAGCAACGCACTTTTAAAATCAAAGCGAATAAGCTGCACTACAATTGAGGTCTAAATTCCGTTAGACCTTGTCACATTAGTTACGCTGCGGCACACCCTTTTGCCCTGCTTTACGATTAGGTGCCATACCATTTGCGATTAGGGTTTCTTCAATACTGTTGTATTGCACCCCAATACGATAAATTTCACGGGCTTCTTTTCCTGAGGCAATTTCACGGCCTAATTCATGGGCAATCCGAACAGTTTGTTTAATTTGCTCTACAGATGAAAAACGGCGTCCGTGATGATCAATGATCGTGTCTTCATTACCCACACGGGCATGTAAACCCATTGCCATCGACATCGTGTTAAAAGGCAATACATTTTTGAGTAGCGATTCTGATGTCAAAGTACATCCATCAGGTACGCGATGAATAAAATTAAAGAAATTAAATGGGTTTGGACCATCAAAACCGCCACCGATTCCAATCCAAGTTAAGTTTAACGGCCCCATGTACAACCCTTTACGCACCATACGTTCTAGCGTCTCAAGCCCATGCATACCCGTTAACTGAAAGTGCGGTTGAATATTGTTTTTGCATAAACGTTTAATATGTTCAGTCACCCATGCAGGCCCTGCTGGCACAGTCATCTCTGCATATGCTACTTGAGTCGCAGGATGTGCCAATGAAGTCCCTTCTAAATATTCAGGATAGAGCAATTCCATAATATTCATTTGTGTGGTGTTAATTGCTACTGTAACCTGATCGGGCTTTGGAGTGAGTTCAGCCAACATATGTCGGGTGTCATCACTTAACCATAGAGCTGCCTCACCTTCACTCTCTGGTGCAAATGAAATCGAACCGCCTACCTGAATAATCATGTCAGGCACAGCTTCACGAACACCTGCGATAAGCTCATTAAATTTTGACAAGCGTTTAGAGCCTTTCCCATCAAGCTCACGGACATGTAAATGCAGCACCGTCGCGCCCGCTTCATAGCACTCAACCGCTTTTTGTATTTGCTCATCCATGGTCACTGGAATATCTTCAGGAAAGTCTTCTGGCATCCATTCGGGACCATACGGCGCAACCGTGATTACCACTTTTTCCATATTTTCCGGGTGCAATGAGTCGTCAAAGAATTGCATGCGCATCTCCATATATTTTTTAGAATTTTCAATTAGATAAAATTATTTAGCCTATAGATTTAATAGGTTGCGTCACCAATAATGCCGGCCCGTTCCATTTTTCGGTGGCAAGGTGGATAATCCATGACTGCATAATGTTGTGTACTGCGGTTATCCCAGATCGCAATGCTGTTAGGCTTCCAGCGCCAACGCACTTGAAACTCAGGAATATAGGCTTGAGAAATTAAGTAACGCAGTAGTTCAGCTGCGCCCGGATTGGCATCTTGTCCAAATCTGACTCGCTCTTTGGTGTGATAGTTACTAAAATGGGTTGTGAACGCGTTGACGTATAAAATTTTCTCACCTGTTTCAGGATGAGTACGTACCACAGGATGCTCAGCATCGGGAAACTTTGCTTTTAAGTCCAAGCGTTTTTCAAGCGGCATAGCCGCACCAAAACTCGCTTCTATGCTGTGATAAGCACGTAAGTCAGCAATCTTATCCTTAATATCATCGGGTAACGACTCATAGGCCATGACCATATTGGTCCACATGGTGTCACCACCTACTGGTGGGCATTCAACACAGTGCAACACACATCCCATCGGTGGAACTTTGCGCCAGCTTGCATCACTGTGCCAAGCATTTTCATAACGATCAACAGGGCTTTCCGGATGTTTATAAATCTGTACCAACCCCGGATGATCAGGATGGCTGCCTACCGCAGGATGATCTTCTAACTGTCCAAATTTTTCTGCAAATGCGACATGATCCTGACGGGTTAAGTGCTGATCTCGTAAAAACAACACACGATGTTTAAGTAGTTGTGTGCGAATTTCAGCAAATAATCCATCATCATAAATCGCATCGGCAAGTTTGACGCCACTGAGCTCTGCACCAATATTGCAAGTTAACTGTTCAATTTGCATAAGAAATCCCTTCAAATTACAAAGATTGATGAACCTATTGTTTTACGTGCTTCCAAATCACGATGAGCTTGTACGGCATCCTTTAGCGCATAACGCTGATTAATTTCAATTTTGATTCGTCCATGTCGAACATGATCAAATAATTCATTTGCCAGTTCTTTCTTCTCGGCAGGATCTGCAATGTAGTCGGCCAAAGCTGGACGTGTGACAAACAATGAACCTTTCACGGCAAGTAATACTGGATCAAAAGCAGGGATTGGACCCGATGCAGTTCCTACGCAGACCAACAAACCACGGCGTTTGAGGGAGTCTAATGAACTCATGAAAGTGGCTTGGCCAACACTATCGAAAACGACATTTACACCCACGCCACCTGTTAACTCACGTACACGTTCGGCAACATTTTCATGACTGTAGTTAATAACATGATCACAACCATGAGCTCGTGCTACAACAGCCTTTTCTTCTGAAGATGTGGTACCGATAACAGTCAAGCCAAGTAATTTAGCCCATTGAGAAACGATCAGCCCAACACCACCTGCGGCTGCATGTAATAAAATTGAGTCGCCCGCTTTAAAGTCATAAATACGGCGCATCAGATAAGCAGCAGTCAGCCCTCTCATGGTCATGGCTGCCGCTGTTTCACAAGTAATTTCTTCGGGTAATTTAATTAAAGCATTTGCTGGAATTAGACGGTGGGTACTATATGCACCTAAGGTATTTAAAAAACCTGTATAAGTAACTCGATCACCTACTTTAAGCTGAACCACTCCTTCGCCTAAAGCTTCAACGACACCTGAAGCTTCGACGCCCATGCCATTAGGCATTGGAATTTGATAGGTTCCATTACGAAAATATGTATCGGCATAATTTAGGCCGACTGCCACATGACGTAGGCGTACTTCTCCAGCTTTTGGATCTCCTACTTCTACATCTTCATAGCGCATTACTTCTGGCGTTCCTGTTCCATAGAAACGTATAGCTTTCGTCAACGTCATGTCCTATTCCATATTTTGGTTTTTTATTGAGTGCCTTTAAAAGCAATAACCAAAATTACAACAGTTAGGATATGGGCCACTTTACATTTCACGACACAAGCTTAACGTTTAATGACAAAGGATATTCCAAATATTGCTAAAGAATACTCCCAGCAATCGCAACAGATTTATGTAGATTGGCGCTATTAGAGTTTTTATTTTCGTTTAAGCTAAAACTTACCGCCTCTTTTGCATGAATGGTCGTAGTATCAAATAAAGGAACCGAGAATTTAAGCTCACCAATCAACATACAAATTTCAGTACAACCCAAGATAACGCCTTGGGCGCCTTCAGCTATGAGTCTCTCTACAATAGCGATGTACTGTTGCTGAGAATCTGGGTTGATCACACCTAAACAAAGTTCTTCATAAATGATGCGATGAACTATCTTTCTATCGGCTTCATTTGGAATAATTACCTCAATTCCATGATCTCGTAATCGAGCTTTATAAAAATCTTGCTCCATTGTAAAAGCGGTCCCTAACAGTGCAACTTTACCAATGTTTTGACTCAAAATTTCTTTTGCAGTTGCGTCAGCGATGTGTAAGAACGGAATCGAAATTGAATCTTCAATCTGTGCAGCAACTTTATGCATGGTGTTAGTACACACCAAAATACAATCTGCCCCTGCTTTTTCTAAATTTTGTGCTTGCTCAGCTAAATATGCGCCAGCTTCTTGCCATAAACCCTTCGCTTGCAAGGCTGCTATTTCTTCAAAATCTACACTATTAATAATGACCTTAGCAGAGTGTAATTTTCCTAATTTACGATGAACCATTTTATTGATTTGTTGATAATAAAGTGATGTAGATTCCCAACTCATTCCGCCTAATAAACCGATTGTTTTCATTATTGAACCCTTCTATTTATGCAAAACTTATCTATATCTCTTATGGGTAAAGCGCAGCTAGAATAAAATTGCTTTTTTTGATACTTAGAACTTTAAATGAAGTTAAAATATTTTGAGTAAATTTATACTTGATAAAAAAGATATGAACATCGATATATTTAATGATAATTATGAACACATTGGGATTATTGATAAAAAATTAGCCCACCAATTAGGTCTATGGCATAGGGTGTTTACTTGTCTTGTATATAACCCATCAACTCGATATGTTTATTTTCAGCTTAAAAATTCTGATAACTATACTTTTGATAGAAAAAATTTTCTTGATATTTCTGTTGGTGGGCATTACGAAGCAGGTGAAACCATTGAACAAGGAATAAGAGAGTGTGAGGAAGAGTTAGGAATTAAAATAGAATTCAACCAACTTATCTCTATTGGAATTCGACAGACTGCTTGCCATATTGCAGAAAATTATATTGCAAATGAATTTCAGCATATCTTCTTACTCCCTTTAAATATTGAATTATCTGAGCTAAAACCAAAAGATAATAAGGTAGTAGGATTTGTAGAAGTTCAAATATATGATTGCATTGATTTACTTCAACATAAAGTTAATACAATACAAATAAAACAGAGTATTAAAATCAAAGAAGACTTATGGGAAATAAGTACCGGAACCATTACATTAAAAGACTTTCCTCCAAATTATTTAGCTATTGATAAAATAATTGAGAGATTGCTCATCGCAGCTACGAGACAAATTTCTGGCGAAAATAGAGACAATATTTATTGGTGAGTTAAGAGTCAATTTAATGGAATTTTATTCATGCTTATATATTTTATAGGTCCGGGAGGTGCTGGAAAAACAACACTAGCCAAGCAGTTTTCTAAAGATTTTAATGCTATTTGCTATGATTTAGATGAACACTTTATGCTTAAAATAGGAAATATTTCTCAATTTATAAACACATATGGATATGAAGAATATGCAATTCAAAATATTGAGTTGTATCAAAATTTAATAAAAAATATAGACAACAATTTAATCAATATTATTGTGTATTCATCAGGATTCATGACTTATCCAAATGAACTCACAGCTAATTACCGCGAAATAAAGACTCAGATTGAAGATCATTATTTAACGTTTTTGGTCTTACCTTCTTTTGAGTTAGAAATTTGTGTAAAAGAAATTGTAAATAGACAGTTGCAACGCAAGTATTTAAACGGATCCGCCACAAGTGAAGAACATAAAATTAGAAATCGCTTCCCTTTATATATAAATTTAAAGTGTCAAAAAATTTTAACTAATGAAGCACCTTCAAAAATAGCATTCAAGCTATATAAACAATTTTTTTAATAAGAACGCTATGTTAGAAAAAGAACGTTGAATGTCACGACCATTTCTTGAAGTAAACTTATCTATTCTAGAAAACTCTCTCCATTAAACCCAAATCATAAAACAGAAGAATTCACGCAAACTTCACGACCAGCTCTTTAATTTAACCTTATAAAGTTGGCTCGGATATAGACATGAAAATTATAACTACAGCCCTAGGGTTGTTTACCTTGGCAGGTTTAACAGCGTGTAAAAGTGTGCCTAGCTACTCAGGTGACTACAGTAAAGCCGAACAAAAAATTACTGGAATAGAATTAAATAACCAACAAGCGCTAGATATTGGCAATCGTTTTGTTGCTGCATTTAATACACTTGGCACCCCTTCTTTTGTGAATAACGCGAGTCATCTTTACGCTGATCAACTTTATATCAACGATACACTCTCGCAGTTCTCTCAGAAAAAAGATCTGATTAAGCATTTTGAAGGTATGAATGCCCGAGTGAGTAATGTCACTGTAAAACTCATTAGTGCAACTCATCACCAAGATACAGCCTACATTCATTGGTACATGAGCTATGACTTTAAAATGTTAGGTCGCTCAAAAACCATGGCTTCTTATGGAATTAGTCAAATTAAGATTAATGAGCAACAAAAAATTATTTTCCAGCAAGATTATTGGGATCCGGCGAATGGCCTTTACCGTTCTTTACCAATATTTGGAGGAGTATATAAATGGATATTACCGTTCAAAAAAGTCGAATCTTGATATTTCTGGGAATCTTAATCGTATCTCAAGCGAATGCGGCTGAACTAAAAAAATGCAGTTCAGCTCCTTTAATGGTGACGAACAAGAAGGTGGGAAATGTCAGTTACTTTGCTGAAGATTGCCTAAAAAATTGGCAGAGCCAAAGCATTAAAATGGACTTTAGCTATAACCGCGATATTCCCGAGTGGGCATTTAAACGCGCAGCCACCCACTTTTTGAAGAAAAATGTTAGCGGCTTTGATGCAAAATCTCCGCTTAATCAGATTAATGAACTATATAGACCAATTAAGAGTGGAGATCTTTACAGTCTCTACTACCAACATGAAAATCAAAAACTAGAACTAAAATTAAACCAGAAGCTGCTCGGTTCTATAGACAATCCGAATGCAAATCAATATTTTAAAATCTGGTTTGGTAGCGAACCGTTTAATGCTAAATTAAAACAACAACTATTAAATTAATGGCTTAATAAAATCTCATGGGTAATCACTTTATCCTCATGGTTGAGGACCATTTTGAACTCGCAGCAACGGTCTGCGAATTTCTTGAAGTGCATGGTTATGTCGTCGACCATGCGCGTAATTTAGATGCTGCACGGACTTTTCTTAAATCTCAGCATTATCACCTTTTACTGCTCGACATAAATCTGCCTGATGGCTCTGGTTATGACCTATGTAACTGGCTACGTACCGAACAAGGTGTTGATATTCCCGTTCTTATGCTAACAGCAAGAGATACTTTAGATGACAAACTTAAAGGCTTTACTGCTGGCACAGATGACTATTTGGTAAAACCTTTTGATTTTAATGAATTAGTGATGCGGATTCGTGCATTAATAAAAAGAGCAGCTGGTGAAGTTACTCATCATAAAATTCAAATTCATGACTTAATTCTTGATAGTGCAACTCAAACCGTGGTTCGTGCCGGAAATAATATTGAGTTACCCCCTATTCAATTTAAACTATTAAAAATTTTGATGCGCCAGTCTCCAAAAGTGGTAACCAAACAAGAACTGATGATGGAGCTATGGGGAGACGAAGAACCTGAAAGCGATGCATTACGCAGTCATATCTATAATTTGAGAAAAATGGTTGATAAACCTTTTGACCCTAAACTATTACACACAGTAGCAGGTGTCGGTTTAAAAATTGCTTTAGACAGTTCTACAAGTTAACTCAAATAGACCACAACAATTAAGCCCGTGGTCGGCTCCAAATCGAGTTCAGGATGAGTGATTAAATAATATTGTCGATCAAACAACTCGACTCGCCATCCTAATTGTTTACAAAGCTTTTGTACCAATTGCAAACCAATGCCATGGCCTTTAGCCTTTAAAGAGAGTTGCGAATCGCTGAGCTCTTGTACTTTCACATCGTTAGGTAAAGAAATTCCAATTCCATTATCTGCAATAATTAGGCTGTTTTTTTGTTGAATGATGTCAATTTGTGAGCCTTGAGAATAGTTCAGCGCATTACGTAAAATATTGCTTAACACCATTTGTGTTATAGAGGGATATAACCAACGCGGCTGTTCAGAAAGATCGGGTTGAATATGAATATGTATGCCCTTACTCTCGCTGACCGCATCTAAACTTTCGACTAAATCCCTCACAATTCTGGATAAAAAATTCTTTTCAGACGGTAAGCTTTTTACTGTATTACGTGCGATTGCCAGTAAGGTATCGACTAATAACTGCATATCTTCAATTGTATTATGAAGTCGAATCAGGGCTTTATCCTCTCCATACTTCGCCTGACAAAGTTGCACATTACCCTTTAAGATTGTGAGCGGAGTTCGTAACTCATGGCTCACATCTCCAGTAAATTCCCTTTCGCGTCGAATAAAATCACTTAAAACCTGATGATATTTTTCCAAGGCTTGTTTGAGATATTCTGCTTCCATATTGCCATTGGTATTAATATCTTTAAAAGGAGAAGCTTGAGTGTCTTGATGTGCCCAATCAATATTTTCTAAAGCATTTGCTAAGCGCGTAATTGGGGAAAAATAGCGTCTTGCTCTTCGGTTTGACCACCACAAAAAGCTATATAAAACAGATAAACTGAACATGAGTGGAGCAAGTCCAAATAACCAGATCAGCTTATTGACATTACTTTCGCCAAATACTAATAGAACATGCTGACCGTTATGCTCACCATAGACCGTCATCCGTTCTTTACCATCAACAAATACTCGATGCACGCCACTTTCTAAACGCATGTCTTTAAAAGGTTGAGGTGCGACCTGTGTATTCCACCGATATCCATATAAATTTTTGGTATCAGGTAAATCTGCATTTGGATTACGTTCGATGCGTAACCAGTAATGTTCCATTTCCTGTTCTAAAGCAGTTTTAAGTAAAGAGCCTTTAATGACCCAAGCACTACAAGCCAACCCGACCACGATCGATAATGCAATCAGACCAATCTGCAACCAATAATATCGATTGAACATTTGGGCTAATGGATGACTAGCTTTGCCATCATGTCGAGTTTTTATCATATCTTTATCGCCGGGATAGGCTGTAGAAATTACAATGCTCTCTTTTTAAATAAAAAGTGACCAATGACCCATTCTTGTCCTTGCTCAAAACCGAATAGCTCAGCACAAGCCATAAAGAAAATACGCCAGCGTTGCCACCAAATATTGGCATCTTTTCCATAGATTTTTTTAAACAGTGGTTTCAGTTCGACTTCTTGGTTATCCATATTCTCAAGCCAAGCGTTTGCCGTTCTCATATAGTGCTCACCCGACCATTGCCACTGTTGAGCCAACTCTAAATGCTCTTGAAAATGCAAAAAAGTGGAAGTCGACGGCATTAAACCGCCAGTAAAGAAATATTTGGACATCCAATCATAATCTGATTTCACTTCAAAAGGATAATGTAAAAAGCGATGGCAAAAAATATGACACCAAAGTAAGCCGTCTGCCTTTAACCAGCCCTGAATTTTTTCAAAAAGACGTTGGTAATTACGGACGTGTTCAAACATTTCAACCGACACAACACGATCAAATTGGCCTTTATCTAATTCAAGTACATTTACATCACAGGTGAGCACTTCAACATTAGTTAAACCTCTCAATTCTGCTTGCCCGAGAATATGCTTTTTCTGAGTTGCAGAATTTGAAACAGCTATAATCTGTGAGCGTGGATAGTTTTCTGCCATCCACAAGGTTAAAGAACCCCAGCCACAGCCTAACTCTAAAATGTGTTGGCCATTTCTAAGTTGTGCTCTTTCGCAATAAAGCTGAAGTGCGAGCTCCTCTGCCTGATCTAAAGTTGTTATTTTAGTCGGGAAATAACAGGCACTATATTTGAGTCTTTTTCCAAGCACCGCCTGAAAAAACTCAGTCGGTAATTCATAGTGCTGCTCGTTTGCCTTGTCCGTTTCAACGGCGATTTCGCTCTTCTTCAGCATATTAAGCACATCCATGTAGCGCTGCGCCCCTTGTTCAGGGTCATAACGGCCTTCTTGAATTAAGCGTTTTTTGCTTAAAGCACGGATTGCAGCTCGAATTGCATGATCTGGAAGCACACCACTTTCAACAATTCTCAAAGACTGATGAACAATAAAATCCATATGCGCACCTATTTTTTGGGTTTTCGCGGAATAAACATTGATGTTTTTTGCTGATAATCACGATAATTTTGACCGCGACTTTTAATTGCTTGTTTTTCACTAAATGGAATACCCGTGACGTAATATAAAAACAGCCACATCAATAACGGATAAATCCACAATAAATATTGGCCTGCCGCTAAACCAATGATTGGATAGGCAAACCAATGTAACCATTCAAAAAAATAATTGGGGTGACGTGAATAACGCCATAAGCCCTGATCCATGGTTTTGCCATGATGATCTGGATTTAATTTAAACCGATATAACTGCTGATCAGCGATCTGCTCTCCAATAAAGGCAATCGCCATGATGACGGCCGCAATCACTAAAGTGACTTTATATCCACTACTCCATTCAGTTTCTTCTACATTGAGTAGCGTCCACATTGGTAAGAAGAACAAAAGCACTAAAAGTGTTTGAAAGATAAAAAATAAGAAGAAGCCAAAATGCTGAAACTTTCCCATGGCTTGACGCATGTTTGCGTAACGGCCATCTTCTTTTTGTTCAGATTGATAACGTCTTAACAGATGCCAAAATAATCTTAAAAACCATAGGCCGCTAAAAATACCGATAAAAAATCGTACTTCAACAGGAGCAACTGAAATGAGTAAAGAAGACACAATAATGTTTACTGCCAGACAGAAACTCCATGCGGCATCTACAATTCCAGCTCGACCATTTAGAGTGGCAAGTAGCCAGCTCAGTAACATGATCATTAAATCTAGAATCAGTAAATTCAAAAACATCAGCAGTCTCCTTACTTGAGTTGTTTGAGTTAGTAACTAGCACTCTCAAACAACAAGTGAACATTGCTTATCACGCCTTCTTTAAAGCCACCCTCGCAATAACATAAATAGAAATCCCACATGCGAATGAAGTTTTCATCGAAACCCAGAGCCAATACTTCTTCTCGTGCGGTTAAAAACCGTGCTCTCCAGTGATGAATTGTTTGTGCATAACTTAACCCAATGTCATTTAAATGCTTTAGCCTTAAACCACTTTCAGAGGCGGTTTGAGTCAATACACTCACACTAGGAATAAAGCTACCAGGGAAAATATAGCGCTTAATATAATCAACTGTATTTAATGCTTTTTTATAACGAAAATCTTCAATGGTAATGGCTTGAATAAATGCCAAACCTTTTGGTTTTAATAGCGCTTTACACTGATCAAAGTATGTTGATAAATATTGCGCACCAACGGCCTCAACCATTTCAATTGAAACTAGCTTATCGAACTTGCCTTCGAGCAAGCGGTAATCTTTTAATTGCACATCAATTCGATGTGCTAAGCCTGCGTCATTTACACGAGTAATCGCTTCATCATATTGAGCTTGTGAAATGGTAATGGTGGTCACTCTACAGCCATAATGTTGAGCTGCATAAATGGCAAAACCGCCCCAACCGCTTCCGATTTCAACCAAATGATCCAATGGCTTTAAATCTAACTTTTTACAGATTAGCTCTTTTTTAAATTCAGATGCGTCTTCGAGTGTCATATTTTCATTTTCAAAAAATGCGCTCGAATACATTAAAGATGGATCTAGAAATAATTTAAAAAAGTCATTGCTTAAGTCGTAATGCTCAGCAATATTTTTACGGCTACCGCTTAAAGAATTCTTTCTATTTTTATACCAAGCTTTAAGAAAAAGCTGGCTCGCTTGTGCAATAACATTCTGGTTGAACTGGTCCAATACATCTCGATTACGTGCCAAGATCTGCACCAACTCTACAAGTTGCTCGCTGCTCCAGTCACCACGGATATAGCCTTCCGCTGCCCCTAAAACCCCATTTTTTAAAATCAGATCCATCAGTAGAGGATTGCGAACTTCAATCACAGCATGTAAGTCTGAAACCTCGCCAACCGTACCACTCCACGCGCCCTGAAAAGTAATCTGTCCATAACGTAGTTTAAGAAGACTCTTGAGCAGTAACGGTAGTGAGTCATCTTCACCATAAAGAAATGTTTTTATCATGTCTTATCTACCTTTATCTTTTTAGGATGGCGATAAAATGGAACTTTTTTTCGCCACAACTTAAATGCCTCTAAATATATTGAAAACAGCATTTTAAAAGGCGCTAGGCTGTTCATAAGAGCATATCGATATTGCTGTGAAGGAAATGTGATGGGCACAAGTTCAAAGCGCATAGTGGCATCAAAGAGTTGTTTTTGTTCTTCAAAGAGCTGCATATGAATGACATTTTGCTGATCTGAAAAACTAAACCGCCAGTGATAAGTCAACTGCATGGGCATGAACGGCGAAACATGAAATGATTTTTCAAAATGAAAATCAAAACTCTGATAATCACCCATATTTCTTTGTTGTTTTGAGCAGTCATGTATATAAACTTTTCGTTCATTCCACGGGGTATTGGTAATTTCACTGACAATAAATACGGGTTTTCCAGTTTTATTTAAAACAAAATAAAATACGACCGAATTAAACCTAAAACCCAAACTACGAGGCAAAGCCAAGACTCTGATTTGCCAGTCTGGCCGAAGATGTGAGTTGTTATTTTGCAGTATCGCTTTCTCGACTCTATCCCTTATAGAGCCACGATACATGTTTAAAAAATCATTTTTAGATAGCTTTAATACATTCCAATGATCCGTCGACCAGAGTGAACAATCTTTTGTAATATCATCTAATTGATCTGGATCGAACCATAAATAATTTAAGGTCGATGTGAATTGATGCGGTTTTGGGCTATAGCGTCTGTGACGAATAAGTGCAGGAGCGATAGCAAGTTTATTTAATAACATTTGAAAGCTCCTTACCTATTTTTATAACGCTAAGAGTTGCTCTACAACACGTGCCGCACTGCGGGCACCATCTTCGTGAAAGCCCCAGCCCCAATACGCTCCACAAAACGAAGTCCGATTTTGTCCATTAATTTCTTGCCAACGAGATTGAGCTTTAATCGCTTTTGTATCAAACACAGGATGACGATATTTACGCTCAACCAAGATGTCTTCAGCTTTAATTTTCATATTCGGATTTAACGTAGAAAAAATCTGAGTAGCGCAGGATAAATTCTGCAAATTATTCATCCAGTAGGTAAAACCATAATGTATGTCGGATACTTCGTTTTGAACTTGAGATGCAGGAGTTACATGTACATGCCAGCTTGCCCACTGCAAACGGCTTTTAGGCATAATTGAAAGATCACGGTGAACCACCATTCGATTATCTTGATAACCAAATTGACTTAATATTTCCTGTTCAAGCAAAGAACTATCTTTAATTAAACTTAGGCTATCGTCGGCGTGGCTTGCAAAAATTACCCAGTCAAATTGGGCGTGCCCTTCAACGGTTTCAATCAAAACTGTTTCTGGTGAACGGCTCACAGCTTTTACTTCTGCAAACTTCCACTGAATGGATGGGCAATGCTTTTGAATAGCACGAATGTAACTTGCTGAGCCATGTTTAACTGTTTGCCATTGTGGCCGCTCTTTTAGCTGTAACATGCGGTGATGTTGAAAAAAACTCACCACAAATCGATATGGAATTTGGCCTACCTGCTCAACCGGAGCCGACCATAATGCGCCGCACATCGGATAAAGATGCTCATAACGGAACTCATGACTATATTTATGGAGGTCCAAATACTCTTCAATCGATAAATTAGGATCAATATCCGCCACATCTATATCTTTATTGTCATCATAAAAACGCAGCAAATCTGAGAGCATTTGCAGGAATTTACGGTTTAAAAAGTTCTGCGGACGGGCAAAGAGCGACCATTTTTTTGAAGGATTATATTGAAGTCCACTCACCAAATTATTTACTGAAAAACTCATATCGCTACTTTGAGTTTCTACACCTAATTTTTTAAGCATGTTGGTAAATAACGGATAGTTATAGTCATTAAACACAATAAAACCACTATCTACCGCGACTTTAGTGCCTTCTATCTCTAGCTCGTGAGTGTCAGTATGACCGCCAAAATAGTTATTTTTTTCATACACAGTGACCTGATGTTGTTCTGACAATCTCCAAGCTGAGTAAAGTCCAGATATACCTGAACCAATAATGGCAATTTTCATAACACTTCACCGTTTTCAATTTTTTCTATCGATAGGTTTTTAATCTTTTTATATTGGTAAACTTTATTTGGTACGGGCTTTAGTCCCCAGACTAAACCAAATAAAGACATCAGTTTGAGCACATAAAAAGTGATATCAATCTGCCACCAATAAAAGCCTTGACGCACACTGCCTGCGTAAAAGTGATGGTTGTTGTGCCATCCTTCACCCAAGGTAATTAAAGAAAGTAGAAAATTATTACGACTGTCATCTGGGGTATTAAATTCTCGTGAGCCATAACGATGAGCGAGTGAATTAATACATAAGGTTGCATGCGTTAATAAAACTGTGGAAATTACAAAACCCCACACTAAAAGCTGTAAACCATTCGTGCCCAACTCAGGGAAATGTTGTGCAAGCCATGAACCGAAACCATAAATTGCTAAGGCCGTCAAAATCACAATAGGCAAACTAAATCGGTCTAGCCAAATCAACTCAGGATATTTCAACCAGTCTTTAATGACTTTTTTTCGAGTGGCAAAATTCTGTTCATTTAAAAACCAGCCTACATGGGAATACCAAAAGCCTGCTTTCGCTGAATGCGGGTCCTGATCGGTGTCGGTAAAATGATGGTGATAACGGTGATGTGCTGCCCACCATAAAGGTCCGCGCTGCGCACTCATGGTTCCGATCAGTACAAAAATGAATTGAACAATACGTGATGTCTGAAAAGTTTTATGCGAAAGATAGCGGTGAAAAAAAGCAGTAATTGCAAACATGCGAAGAAAATAAAATCCAAGCATGAAAACAACCGCGAACCAAGATACGCCCACCCAAAATGCTGCTAAACAAGCGATATGTAATAAAATAAAAGGAATAATTCTTAACCATTGAATTTTCTTTTCAATGACATATTCGCTAGAAGCACCCACTTGCGCATTTTCTGAATCTGACCAGCTATCGATCCAGCGCAGAAAAAATTTAGACATTGATTCTTCCTGATCTAAAGCATTTCTTTTGGTTCTAATTTAGAAAATGCGCAATGAATTTTATGTGAAGTTCACTCAGTTACGAGATAAATATGAGCATCTACGCAACCAGCACTTCGCTATTTAGACTGTGTTGTCTTAACGAGTTTAGAAACGTCGTAGCCATAGCTCTTTGCGGTTTGCAGATAAGATTGATATGTCGCCTCATCAATTTGAGGACTACGAGAAAGAATCCATAAATATTTCTGGCTTGGGCCACCCACTAAAGCGACCTGATAATTTGGGTCAACTCTTAAAACCCAATAATCGCCTTTTGTAAAAGGAATCCATCTTAGTCCAGAAGGTAGAAAGCTCACCTTCAATTTACTGTTGCCTTCATTTTGCGAATAAGCAACGCCTTCAGATGAGATCGTTTCTCCATTTTTATTCGTACAGCTATTTAAAACACCAACGGTTTTGTCCGCGTTAATAGAATAGTTTGCAGTTGTATTGGCTACACAATTACGCTGAAAAAACATGGGTAAATGCGCAATTTCATACCACTTACCCGCGTATTTATTAATATCGATAGAATCAACAGCGACAGGTTTAGTATTTGTGTCGGCAAAGGTGCTCAAAGGAAGCATTAAGCTGACCGCTGTAAGACTGCTGCTCATGACCAGTGACTTAAATAATAATTTCATAACTACCCTCTTCTGTTTATTTCATATGATTAAACATACGTCAGAGGGCTGTGAACAAAGTGTGAATTTTAAAAATTAAGGAACATTAATAAGGATTTAATTGTATTTCTTTGCAGCATCTGCAACTGGAAAATCAAGCTCAAAGCACACACCCTCGACCGTGTTATAAACTCGATAAAGGCCATGATGTAGATCCATAATTGAAGCGACAATCGACAAACCTAATCCACCTGTCTGGTTCTCATCACTTCGACTTGAGTGGCATTGGTAGAATCTTTCGAAAAGGTGCTCAAGTTGATGGTCAGCAATTGAAATACCACCTGTTACAACAGTCAGGCTCACCCATTGCGTATGCTCAATCATCTTATGTCTAGTGGCAATATAAATAGATCGCTTGTCACCACCGTGAACCAGTGCATTTAAAATCAGGTTATAAATGGCTCTTTGAAATAACTCAGGATCTGCAAATAACGTTTGAGCTTCTAAGTTAAAACTAAAATGACACTTTTGTTCTTCAGCTTGATATTCAAAAATCTGGCATAGGCTATCTATAAGGTCTTGGACGTTTATTTCCTGTTTGTTTACAAGAACCATTTTCTGATCGGCTCTTGCCAAGAAAAGCATACTATCAATCATACGTTTTAATCTGTGGTAGTCCTCTAAATGAGACACCAGTAAATCTTCATATTGTTCAACCGAACGTTCACCAGTTAAAGCAATCTCGGTTTGCCCAATCAGATTATTTAAAGGTGTACGGAACTCATGAGCGATATCTTCAGAAAAACGGTTGAGCTGCGTATAGCCCTTTTCGATACGCTCAAGCATATGGTTTATATCTTTAGAAAGTAGCTCAACTTCTAAAGGTGAATTTGATAGATTTAATCTTTTCTGGAGCTGATTTACGTTAATAGAATGAGTTTGCTTACGAAGCTGCTGTAGTGACCTTAAACCTAAATGACACGCTAAAATACAAAGTACAAAGATTGCAAACACGCCCCCAACCACATACATCAAGAGACTTTCTTGAAAAGGTAAAAGAATATTGATGCGTTCCGACCACTGTTTACCTGCAATCAGCAAATAAGGTTCGTTATTAATCTTTATAGTTTTCCAAGCAATTCGAGTTGGATATGGGTTGTTAGCTAAATCTTGAAATTGAAGACTGTTGCGCTGTGCAAGCTCAGGTAACTGAATATGGAGCGGATTGATATTAATTAAAGTTGAGTCTTTATGAATGAGTAGAAACAAGTTGTCTTGGTTGCCAAGCATGTTTTGATACAGCTTAGGACGCGCAATGATTTGCTCTACATTTTCGCTATCTTGTAGCAAAATTTCCAAACGGTTAATTCTGTCTGCTAAAGCTTTATCTTGCTGCTTCAATAAAATTTGGTTAATGCCTAAATAGGTCATAAAGCCGACTGAACATAAAATTAAGGCAGAACAAAGCGTGACCAGTAATGTAATACGGACTTCAAGAGAACGCAGAAATTTAAAGTTCATAAGCTAACCGAAATTTTATAGCCCAAGCCACGTATGGTATGAATGAGTTTTAACTCATATCCCTCATCAATTTTGCTTCGTAAACGGCGTACAGCAACATCAATAAAGTTGGTATCAGTGTCAAAATTAATATTCCAAACTTCGGAACCAATTTGTCTACGCGTCACGATTTGCTCTTTGTTAAGTAGCAGGTAACGCAACAAATTAAATTCGGTCTTGCTCAGCTCAATTAAGTTGCCACTACGCCATACTTTATGAGCAACCACATCCATTTTTAAATCGCTAATAGACAATTCGTTTTCTTGCAGATATTGCTGTCGTCTTAACAGGCTTTTAATGCGTGCCAACAGTTCAATATAGGAAAACGGTTTAGCCAAGTAATCATCTGCACCTAACTCTAACCCTTTCACTCTATCCATCACCTGATCTTTTGCCGTTAAGAAAATAACCGGAATTTTGGAGAACTGGCGTAGTACTTGTAATACGCTCCAGCCGTCTATATCAGGCAACATCACATCAAGAATAAGCAAGTCATATTGATCTCTCTTTAGCATTTCCAAACCTTGAAGCCCTAAGTGAACACAATCCGCTTGATATCCAGACTCTTTTAATCCTTTGACCAAATAAGTGGCGATCTTGATCTCGTCTTCAATAATAAGGATACGCATTTTGTAGAGACTCATTTGAAAGATGACAACTTTGTAATGTGATTGTCACGCTTGAAGTTAAGCAATTTGTTTAAGATTTTCAAAGCGACATAGAGGCAATCATTATGAAAAAATTGAACTGGCTGATGTTAGCAGCCGTGCTATTCGGTAATAGTACTTTTGCACAGCCCCCTGCTTTGAATCAAGTTTATTCGTTAGATCTAAAAACCGCCCACCTGTTAGCCGATAGTGCGAAAGAGGCATGCAAAAAATTAAATCAAAACATTGCGGTTGTTGTTGTAGATCGCGGCGGTAATCCATTAACTGCCGAACGGCATGAGCTGGTGGGTCCGCATAATTTAATGGCTGCCGAGAAAAAAGCATATACCGCGTTATCTACCAAAACATCGACCTTAGTTTTAAGCCAAAACAGTAACCAAAACCCCGATGCAAAAAATTTAACCACCGTAGCAAATTTACTTTTGTTAGGTGGCGGCGTACCTGTTCGTTTTGAGAACCAAGTAATCGGAGCGATTGGAGTCGCGGGTGCTGGCGGCGCACAAAATGACAATCAATGCGCAAGCAAAGCCATTGAAACCATTTTTCATTCATAAGGAGCTTCAACATGCCTAAATCATTTATTGCTTTATCTTCATTATTTATTGCTTCGGCTACATTTGCACAAACTAATCCGCTAAGTGTGCATGTGTTAAATCTAGAGACGGGTTTGCCCTCTTCTCAGGTTGAAGTGATTTTAGAAAAAAATACCAATAACCAGTGGGTTAAACTCAATCAGCAAGTGACCGATTCAAATGGTCGGATCACTGCACTCTATCCAGAAAATAAAAAATTAGAGCAAGGAGTTTATAAAGTTACTTTTAAAACTGAAGACTGGTTTAAAAAGAATAAACAACAAACTTTTTTTGCCGAAGTACCTGTAATTTTTAAAGTTGATGGAAGCGTAAATCACTACCACATTCCGTTACTACTTAGCCCTTACGGTTACTCAACCTATCGAGGCAACTAAAATAGAAAACCCCTTTATCTGTTGTACACAAATAAAGGGGTTGGTTAAAAGCGATGCGTTTTACGAACAAACACCATTGCTAATAACCGATTTTTTGTTTGAATCTAACTCCACAATTGAAGAAGAAACAGTATTAATAATTTGAGTCATTGCCTCACTTGAAGCACTCACAATCGCATCCATCTTTTTAGCTTTTTGATCAATCGGCTGCTGAAAAGCAATTCGACAATTTAACTGAGATCCTGCATTTGTGATGACTTTTGGATTGTTTGACTCTAATTGACTAGGCGGTATTTGACGCTTCACCACCCAAGACACTGCAATATTAATATAGCTTTTATCTACAATATCAAAATGAGAAAAGTCTGTAGAAACTCGATATAAAGGCTGATTATTTCCAGCAAGCCCACTGCTATAACTATCAATTGCCCCTAATTTTTGCTGCAAACCCGCCGACAAGGTATCGCGTAATTGCGTGCCCATGGTCGATGTCCAGCGTTCATTATTTAACACTGTAGACTTACCACTACTGTCTTGGAGCACCAAAGGTGCACGGTCCAATCGGTCTGGAATCCCGACGGGTAACACCTCAATTACCTGCACAGTTGATTTGGTGGCCGCAGTGATTTTAGGGGAAATCGTATAATAGTTTGGCGTTGGCGAACTCGAACATGCCGTCATGGCAACCGCCGTTAAAAACAGGCCGCTCCCAAGCAGCCATTTAGCTGCTTTAGGATATTGAAAAGATAGAGTGTTTTTATTTTTCATCATCGGCCTCTGGTGTCTTACCACGAATAATTGATTCAGGGTGTTGCTCAATATAATCTGCCATTAACTGTAGTGAAGCTGCCGCACGTGTCATTTGCTGCAATGCTTTACGTACGTCTTGTTGTAACGGTGCATCACTCGACAAAATAGACTCGGACGATCTTACAGTTTTACGAACATCGTCTAGAGTTGCTTGTAAACCAGGGGCAACTTTTCCATCTAACTGTTTAATCAGTTTGTCAGTAGAGGCAATGGCGGTGTTCATATTATTGAGCGTTTTACGTACATCTTGCCCAATCTCAACTAATGGGAATTTCGTTAACTTGTCAGCAATCTGAGAAACTTGAGCTTGTAAGCCACTCAGCTCGGTTGGTGTAGTCGGAATTACTACACGGTTATCACTCAAAATTTGTAATGTCGCTGCTTTCGCTTTAGGGAACTTATCTAGTGCAATGTAATTTTGACCCGTGAGCAGATTGCCTGTTCTCATTTGAGCACGCCAGCCATGTTCAACAAAATCTTTGAAAATTTCACTATTTGGATTAAGCGCTTGACCATTTTCAACACGTGAAGGATAGATAACCGCCTCAACACGCATACGAATCTGTTTATAGTGGTCATAAAACTCTGCATTAATCGATTTAACATTACCAATTTCAATACCCATGAAATCAATTGGCGCACCAACAGAAAGCCCACGCAATGAATGATCAAAATACATAATCACGCCACGAGGTTGTCCGTCAGGCTCTTTTAATGCTTCAGATTTTGAGTCCCAGAGATTAAAGCGACTCTGATTCGCTGCCATTGTGGCATGTGAACTTTCAGGGAATCCAAATGCAATACCACCTGCGACAATACTTGCCAAAGATTGAGTATCTAAATTAAAGCCTGAAGCATTTAAGGTTACATCGATCCCGCTCGCCTGCCAAAAACGTGCATCGGTAGTGACAAACTTGTCATACGGCGCACGAATAAAAGTTTGCAGCTCTACAGATTTACCATCATCAGATAATTTATAGGCTGTAATTTGCCCTACGTTAATTCGACGATAATAAATTGGAGAACCTATATCTAAAGATCCCAAATCATCTGCATTTAAGAAAAATACTTTTCCGGGAACGTCTGAAGAAATCACTGGTGGTACTTCTAATCCAGTAAATTCGAACTTATCCTCTTCTGATTTACCGCCATCCACTTCAATGTATGAACCTGACAATAAGGTGTCTATTCCTGAAACTCCACTCGTCCCAATACGCGGTCGCACGACCCAAAATCGTGAATCTTTTGCTGCAAAGTTACTGGCGCCTTTACGTAAATCAATTCTGGCAATAACGTGTGAACGATCATCTGAAAGATCAATCTGCCGTACTACACCAATATCGACCTGCTTATAGCGAACTGTTGTTTTACCAGCAACCAACCCTTCAGCTGTGCGAAAAGACACATCAATGGTAGGGCCATGAGACAGCAACGCCTTTATAGCCAATGAAAGCGCGATTAAAAGAGCAATTAATGGAATCAGCCAAATCAAAAGAGGCTTCCATCGACTTTTCTTTTCTTGGGGTTCTGGCAAATCATTCATGTTATCCAGTTCAACATCCGGATCACGATGATCTGAGTTACCAGTGGTTATTTCGTTTTCAGACATACTCATTGTTCTTTTATTGACTGGGATTAATGGAATCATTATTCAACGGCGGATGTTCTGCCTGAATAATCTTTGGTTTTTCTGAAGCAAAAGAAGAAGGTTTATTTGTATTTTGAGATACGTAGAAATTATCCCAAATAATACGTGGGTCAAAACTTAACGATGCAAACATGGTTAACACCACAACTGCACCAAAAGCAATCGAACCCGGCCCCGCTAAAATGGTAGCAAGCGATTGAATCTGAATGAGTGCTGTTAATAATGCCACAACAAATACATCAATCATTGACCAACGGCCAATAAACTCAACAATTCGATATAATTTTACGCATTGCTCGGGTAAAAATTTCCAACCTGCCGATTGTTGAAGATATACCGCCACTAATAAAAAATACAAAATCAGTAGCTTCAACATGGGAATAAAAATACTGGCCATGAAAATAACCACTGAAACCAGATAGTCTCCGCTTTGCCAAAAGTAAATGACCCCACTCATGATGGTATCTTGCTGACTTCCCAAAAGTGAGTCAGTCACCGTCATGGGAAGTACATTGGCTGGAATATAGAGGATGGTTGCAGCCACTACTAAGGCAAAAGTTCGATTTAAACTCGCTGGCTTACGTGAATGCAGCACGCTATTACATCGAATACAACGTAAAACTTGAGGACTTTGGTTGAGTCGTCTTTTTTCATTTTTAGCAGAATTTACAACACCACAGCAGTGACACACAATTAATGAAAGATCTTTGGCTCTTGGATATTGCTTAAGCACTGACCCTTGCTGCGAGCTTTGGGTTTGGGTCACATTTTTTATCGTTTTCATGGCAGTGACCTATCAATTTCATTCCATATATCACTCACCTTTATGGAAGTAATATAGACCAACAATACACTTAAGATCGCAAACGCCCATAAAGCAATCTCAGGAATTACCAAGACCATTCCCATTAACTTCACAAGCGTGACCAAAATTCCGATTAAGAACACCTCAACCATTCCCCACACTCTCATAAAGAAAAGTGTACGTAAGGCCATCACCAAAAATGTAGGTCTTTTCTTCAATACGCTTACTGTGCCCAGTACATAAGAAAGTAAGAGAAGATAGGAAAGCGGCACAACAAAGGTAGTGATTAAAATGAGTACACCAACAAAAGCCCGATCATAATGAAACATCACCCAAACTGCCCCAAGTAAGGTGGTTTCAGATGTGTTTCCCTGTAATTCAATTTTTACAATCGGAAAGCTATTGGCAATAACAAATACGATTAATGCCGTTAAGATCAAAGCCAATAATGTCGAAAAAGGTTTGGTGTGCCGATAGAGTTCAGCACCGCAGCATAAGCAATAAGCTCTTTTTCCATAAGCAAGCGGGGTTCTACGATAGACAGTATCGCACTCCTCACAACCTGCTAATTCTTTAAGCTTCATAGTTATACCCTAAGGTTTATCGTTTTACTGTGTCACACAAAGCTCTTTTTATTACTAAGATAAATTAAAATATAAATCAATCTAAAAGCTATATCAGACAATGGAAATTACCATAAGTACTGTTCAATATATTGTTGAAACTGCTAAATAATCTGTACATATTCGGTGATCAAATAAAAATAGTTATATAAAGTCATAAGCTTAAGCTCAGATAATACACTTTTTGCCCCAAGTAGCTGAGCGTCAAATGAGTAAACCCTAACTATTGCTTAACATCTTTCCCTATTGAAAAGTTCATGTTGCTCTAGATCACTTTTGCCCCCTAAACGGCGCAACAAGAATCAGATTTAACGCAGCATATGACAGAACAGTTTCTGCAAAAATTTAGCATTCCTAAGCAGGATGTCATGTTTGTGATTGTGCAAATTAGCACAGAAGATTGGCACTTTGGTCATGCAAACGAGTAGCTCTTTTATTAAAAACGTTAGTATCAATAAACTAGGTTCCAAATTTAAAACCACATCAAACTTCTCTTTTTAATATGATAAATTTATTCAAATATAAAGATTAGATACCAATAAAACTCAACTCAAATATAAGCAGATTTAAAAACTTAAATATTATTATGAAGATTAATTTAAATATAAAAAATAAATTATGCGACACAATTAACAAAAATTTAATTTTAAGTGGATTATTTTTTAATTTTTTATAAATTAAAATACCCAATAAGAATAAAAAATAATTAATTATAAATATCAATACTTTAATAAAAATATTAAATCAAAAATTAGTATATATGCTCTTTTACATTATGAAACATTCTTTATATTATTGTAATTAAATTTTACTCCAAGTTAAAAACAAAAGTTGATTTAATCACTCAGAATTACCGATATATCTGGATCACAAGCATTTTAAATATATTATTTCTACAATTAAACTTAAGAAAGTCACCAGATTTGAAGGTTTGCTTAAGCAATTTTCATACTGTATTTTAAAAAAGGAAAAATAAATAATTTCATATATTAAAGATAGATCTAATAATAAAAGTGAGATCAAAATGATTGAATGGTTACAAAGTGTCTTAAAGCACAGCCCCGAAATATTATTGTTCTTATCACTCGCAATCGGCTTCTGGATTGGACAGTTCCAGTTTGGAAAATTTCAGTTTGGCGGAGTCGCAGGCTCCTTACTTGTCGCAGTTGTTTTAAGTCTTATTGGCGTACCTGTCGATAATGGCGTTAAAGCAATTTTATTTGCCCTTTTCATTTACGCGGTAGGCTTTGAAAGTGGCCCTCAGTTTTTTAAATCACTGGGTCCACAGTCCATAAAAGAAATTCTTTTAGCGGTATTTATGGCAGTGTGTGGCTTAGTCACCGTCTTAGTCATGGCTAAAATTTTTCACCTCGATAAAGGCTTGGCTGCGGGTCTCGCTGCGGGCGGCATGACTCAATCAGCCATTATTGGGACTGCTGGAGATGCAATTTCTAGACTCGACCTCCCACTCGCAGAAATTCAAAGGCTTCAAGCCAATGTCGCGATTGGCTATGCCGTAACTTACATTTTCGGATCATTGGGAGCGATTATTGTCTGTGTGAATATCTTGCCTAAATTTATGGGTAAAGAAATTCACGACGATGCATTAAAAGCTCAGAGTGAACGACTCAAAGGGGCTTTCGAATTAGCCCCAGGTCAAGAACTGGCAATGCCGGAAATTGTTGGCCGTATTTATAAAGTTAAGCAAGCCAATGGACACACTATTGCGGAGATTGAAGCAAAAGAACCGAGTATTACGATTGAACGGTTAAAACGTAAAGATCAATTTATTGATGTTGCTCCCGAACTGACCTTACAAACTGATGATGTCGTCTTGCTGGTTGGTCGTCGTGCCAATGTAGTTTCAGTTGCCGAGCAAATCGGTAGCGAATTACAGTCATCGCAAGGTATGGAAATGATTATGGATACCAGCGATGTCATCCTAAGAAATTCCAAATATCTCAACCGCACCTTAGGAGATATTAAGGCAAATACGCCTGCGTATTTAAAGCACGGTATTTATGTACTTGCGATTAAGCATAACGATGAGCCACAACCTTTAAGTGACGACACTGTTTTACGCCAAGGTGATGTAGTCACCGTCTACGGTACGAAAAGTGACCTCGATCGTTTAGTGAAAGAAGCTGGTAAAGCCCTACCTGAAAGCTTAAAAACGGACTGGATTTTCCATGGTGCTGGCCTTGTGGTCGGTTTAGTGATTGGTCTATTTGTGATTCGTTTAGGTGATGTGCCCTTAACTCTTGGTGCAGGTGGTGGAGCTTTACTATCAGGTCTTCTGTTTGGTTGGATTCGAAGTCGAAATCAGGTGCATGGCAATATGCCTCTAGCAGCTTCGCAGCTTCTTAAAGATTTGGGTCTGGCAGGATTCGTTGCTGCCGTCGGCTTACAATCAGGTTTGCAAGCCATTCAAACCATTAAAGAAAGTGGCCTTTCACTCTTTATGATCGGTGTTGTGGTAACACTGGTTCCGCTGCTACTTTCCATGCTCTTTGCTCGTTATGTTCTGCGTTATAACAACGTTGCAGTGATGGCAGGTGCACTATCGGGTTCACGCAGTGCAAACCCTGCATTTGGGGCCATCTTAGATAAAGCAGGAAACTCAATTCCGACCGTTCCATTTGCAATTACCTATGCCCTAGCAAATGTGTTCTTGACCTTACTCGGACCACTAATCGTAGGCTTGGCCTAACTTTATACATTGAATTAGAAATTTTATTCATCTCACTATAATTAAGGAGACGTCCCATGGGGAAAGTCGATTATTCTAAATATGCAAAACTCAGCCCATTTGAACTAAAAGATAATTTAATAGAATTAGCTCAAAGCAGAACTGACCGAATGATGTTAAATGCTGGGCGTGGTAATCCGAACTTTCTTGCGACTATCCCACGTCGCGCATTCTTCCAACTGGGTCTATTTTCAGCGACCGAATCAGAGTTCTCGTTTTCATATATGCCAGAAGGTCTAGGTGGTTTCCCGCGCCCTGTTGGACTTCAGTCACGTTTTGATAACTTCATTTTGGAAAACCGCGACAAACCCGGTGTGGTCTTTTTAGGTAAAGCCGTGTCTTATGTACGTGACCAGTTAGGTCTCGACCCAGATCTTTTTTTACTTGAAATGGTTGAAGGGATTTTAGGTTGTAACTACCCTGTGCCGGACCGAATGCTTAGAGTCAGTGAAACGATTATTAAAGAGTACGTCTTAAAAGAAATGGGCGTACAAGGCATGCAAAAAAGAGACTTAGATTTGTTCGCTGTTGAAGGCGGAACAGCCGCGATGGCATACATTTTTAACTCATTAAAAGAAAATAAAATTATTAAAAATGGCGACCGTATTGCTATTGGTAGCCCAATTTTCACGCCATATCTTGAGATTCCAAAACTTAATGACTATCAGCTTGAAGAGGTACTCATTGAGGCAGACCCTAATCTCGGTTGGCAATATCCAGAATCGGAGCTTAGAAAGTTAGAAGATCCGTCTATTAAAGCATTCTTTTTGGTGAACCCAAGTAATCCCCCATCTGTAAAAATGAGTGATGAAGGACTTGCGATTTTGGCAGATATCGTAAAAAAACGCCCTGATCTAATTATTTTGACCGATGATGTATACGGTACTTTTGCAGATAACTTCAAATCGCTATTTGCAATCTGTCCTGACAATACAATTCTGGTTTACTCATTCTCTAAATACTTCGGTGCAACGGGTTGGCGACTTGGTGTCATTGCACTTTCAAATAACAATGTGCTTGATAAACAAATTGCGAACTTATCAAAAAAAGAGAAGAAAGAGCTTGAAGAACGCTACTCATCTTTAACCACCGACCCTGCAAGCATTAAGTTTATTGACCGTTTAGTTGCAGACAGCCGTAATGTTGCTTTAAACCACACTGCGGGCCTATCTACACCACAGCAAGTTCAAATGGTTTTATTTGCCTTGTTTAATTTAATGGACTCACGTCAGAGTTACAAAAAAGCGGTTAAGTCTGTTGTGCGTGAACGCGATGCGGCACTTTACCGACAACTTGGTGTCGAGGTTCCAACAGATCCAAATGCTGTTGACTACTACACCTTGGTTAACCTTGAAAACACCTCACGTACTCTTTATGGAGATGAGTTTGCCGACTGGGTCATGAAAAATAAAAATCCGACAGAACTTTTATTTAGAGTAGCTGATGAAACAGGTGTGGTTTTATTACCGGGTTCTGGCTTCGGTGTGCAGCATCCTTCTGCTCGTGCATCTTTAGCTAACTTGAATGAATACCAATATGCAGCTATTGGTGATTCTCTAAGACGCTTTGCGGATGAAGCTTATGCAGAATATTTAAAAACCAAAAAAGGAAAATAAGTACCTATATAAAGTGAGGCTCTAACAGCCTCACTTTTCCTTTCTAACACAAATTCTCTATTTTCAGCTTTTTCAAATTAATAAGTTCAACTTAAGAAGTTATCTTTAAAAAATAATCTAGCAACTTATCAGGCTCTTCATTCTTATTTGAACTTAAACGCCCAAGAATTGCGCCATCAATCATAAATACAAAAATATCAGACTCCTCATACGAAGCTGTTTTCTTATTTTCCATGAGCAGGCTGAAAATTTCATTTTTAAGCCATTGTCTATATCTCACCGCACTTTGATAAGCATTGGGATAAAGCTTTTCAATTTCAAAAATCGCTTTAAACAACAAATAATAAGCACTTTTTAAGTCAGCATGTAAAAGATAGATTTGTCTAAGCTTAAGAGACAAATCTGGATATTGGCAAGATTCACACACTGCTCTCACTTTTTCTTTTAACTGGTCTTTTTGAAGGACCAGACACATTTCAATCAGTCTTTCTTTTGAATGAAAGTAGTTATAAAAAGTGGCTTTGGGAATTTTGGTCTCAATCATGATTCGGTCCACCCCGACCTTGTTGAAGCCATATTGTTTAAATAAATCTGCTGCTATGTGAAGCGCTCGCGTCGCTCTAGATGAAGCCTCTAAATTTTTCATATGTACCGCTTAAAATATTTTTTTGTTGTAAGTAAATGAGATAGAAATACCTTCACCAAAATATTAGGCGAGAAAACAGGCATGCCAAGGCAGCATAAAACCATGCCCTAGCGTATCTCAGACTTTATTGTTGCTATGAGTTTTAGTCGTAACGAAGTACAGTTTAATCTACAAATATTTAAACCGTTTTAAAGACCAGTTGAGCGGTATGGATAGAGAAAGCTTGGCAAAGGCCAAAAAATAAGAAGAAATAGTACGCATGGCGGACTCCTAGATGAAATAGAAGCTCTACCGAATTACTGTCAAATAATTATGGTGGCAGAACGAAGGTGGGTTGACAGACCAGTCATCTAGGAACCGGCACGCACAAGGCGTCCCACCTCCGTCCTACCGCTACGAAGGGAGGACGAACAAGTTCGTCACCAAAAAATTACTTTCTTGGTGCCCTAGATGAAAAACAGCCTGTCAAAGCCGGCTGGCAATGTAGGCCAGCAGGCAAAGGATAATCGGCGGGGTTTAGAGTGTCAATGTAGGGTTGAATAGAAAATGGTTAAATAATTATTGTTTTTCATTTAATTAGATATTTAAACTAAAGAGTATGTGAGCTTAATGCTAGTTCCGCTAAATATTAAAAGATTAAAAACCCGCTACCGAGTTTTTAATCTTTCGCTAAACAACCAATGAATCAAAATTCAACTTGTACCGTTACGGTGTCTTGATAAACTCCCGCTGGGGTAGTGTCTGCATTTTCATCAGTAATTTTGGTAGTAAAAACATAGTTCTGCTGCGTGACCGCATCATGCACACCCGGATTAATAGTCGCATTTAAACTCGACCAACGTTCACTACCACTTCCCCACCGATCATTAGATGAGTTTTTAAAAATATCATATTTTAAAAATACATTACCCGATTGAGACTTCATCGCCCGTTGATCACCATTTTGTGGAGATAAACCATTATTTAGACTGACGTAATATGGGGTCTTTAAAGAACATCGAATTCCCATAGAAGACTGTACAGGTTCAAGCTTCGATGCAAACGCAGCCGTACCAAAGTTAACATCTTGAGTTAAAATTCGGCAGTCTGGGAGAACCGTCACAGATAATGAACCTAGTGAATCTACGCCACTTCCCCAATTAAAACCAAGACCTAATATTCCCCGTGAAAATCCAGGGCTTTCAAAGAAAAGTCCAATTCCAGCAACAGCAATTGCTGGTACAGAATAAAACCATTTTACTTTTAAAGAAGTATCAGCTCGATACACACCTGGCGATACACTTTGTCCAGCTGGTAACCGTATATAAAAAGGTAAATTTCCATCTGGTCCACTAAAGAGGTTAACCAGTGTAAAACTACTCATATCTTTTTCTTGACCTAGACTAATGACTGAATTACCGCTGTCTAAAATAATGGCATTCAGTTGTTCTCCAGTTTGAGCATTAGTGAATGTATTTGGCATTTGATCTACGCGATATTTTAGGTAAGTCATGTTTGCTAAAGCTAAACTAAAGCCAGTACATGACAAACCTGAATTAAATTGCGAAGAATTTTCACCATTTTCCATCAAATAAATTGAAGGAACCGAAATTGATGATGTACCTGAAGCACTTACACTACACGAAGCATGTGCTAAATTTCCGGCTGCCATTAATCCAGAAAATATAAATAAATGACTAATTAATTTTTTGACTTTAATTTTCATGGTAAAGATACCTCATGGCAAATAACAGGTTTAACTACCACAATTTGTTGTTTCGCCTGCTCTACATCAACAGTGAAGTCTGCTTTGCAGATTGACTGATCTGAATGCTGAACGGTAATGGTGTTATTGGCTTTTAAATTCTCTAGATAAACAATGCCATCCATTCCCACATAAGAAGATTCTTGGTCATCTCTATGAACCACAGAACCTACAGAGATTGGTTTGCCATTTTCTTGAGTGAGATAAACATTTGCAGCAATTGATTCTTGAACTGGGAACTTAATAACAACGCCTGAACCACGTTTAGCAGCAATACGTTGTTCAACTTGAGTAATTGTAAAGTTCGAAGGTAAATCAATCGGATCAACACTATATTTACCCGAATAGTAAGGTGTTACTGAAGGCACAAAAATATGGCCCTTTTTATTACTACGACCAATTAAACTGTTTTCATATTTGACTAAAACATCTGCTACTTTGTTGGTATCAACTAACGCAAAAGACTCACCTAAACGATTCGATGCGAACAGATCCCCTGACATATATACCAAAGAGCCAGATAAACCAAACCAATAGTTATAATCATGATTTCCAGATAATCCGAAATCAGTATTAATATAATTATTTCGGTAATTTACTCGCGCCTGATTTAAATCTTCACTATTTTCATTAAAGCGTCGAGTTAAATCGACTCCAAAACCACCTTCGGATGGTACAGAGTGATTAAAGTTAATATAACCATAATCGCCATGATCATTAAATGAATAGCCTGTGTTTACGCTAGACTTACGATGGAATAAAGGTACAGAAAGCTGAAATGCAGCACTCCATTCATTCTCAACAAAATCTCGGTTTGCACTTAATGAAACAGTCACGCCGCTCATATAGGTAGGTAAAATCGGTGCCCATGACAAATTTAATAATTCATTTTTAAAGTCATTTGCTTCAGTATTAATATAACCGACTCCAAATGTACCTGAGTTTCTTGTTGCAAAATAAGTATTTGCCGTTAGGCTTTTATTACTATTTACTGAAATTAAATTACTATATTGCATTCTTGAAAGATCAGTATATTCGTCATCACGATGATTATGATTAATACTGAAACCAAATCGATTACGGTTATAACTATAGCCAATCGTATATTGCTTTCCGTCAAGATCTTTAACTTGATCTTGAGCCATAGATTTATCGGCTCTACTTTGCGTAAAAGAAGCACTTAATACACCTAAGTTTGCTAGCTTTAAAACAGACCCTGCACCCAATAATTGTAAGTCCGATGAAAGCTCCGTCCGCCCCTCTACTGTAAACCAATCATTTACCCCATAACGGGCATCGGCAGCACTTGCAAACTTCCCATAAGAAAAATTCTTAAGACCATAATCTTCACGAATGTTTCCTAAAGACAATGAATAGTCAAATAAGCCAGGTTTTAACAACGTATTAGAAATATAAAATGGCACAGCTGTAGTCACTTGACGTCCTACTGCATCAGTTGTAACCACAACTGCTTCGCCCTTACCGTTAATAAAGGGAACATTGTTTAAAATAAATGGACCAGATTGTACATCTGTTGAACTTGCCTTCTGCCCATTAATAATTAAATCTACAGTGCTCGGCAAGGCGGCTTGGCCTATAAATTGAGGCAATGGATAGGTAATTAAATCGGGGCGAGTTGAGTAGTTTCGTTGAACCTGAAATCCGCCCAATCTAACAGAACTGCCCCAAGTCGTTTTGTTACCGGTAATAATGTCGCCAAATAAGAACGATGTTGCGCTCTTTTGGCTATCAAATTGCCAAGATGTGTCATAACGTCGATAACCGTCGTTATTAAATGACTCTATGCCCTCTTCATTTTTAAATTGATTCTTTACATAGACACCAGAGTTCTTAATCACACCTAATGGAGAAAAAAAACGTTGCTCAGTAAACAAACTACTCGTTGACCCACCTTGAGAGGGTCTATATGTATAAAAGTCATAGTTATTCAGCAAGCCAATTCCTGACTGGGCTGTTTCTGGTTTATACCATGAGTCTTTACCCAATATTTGTGTTGGCATCCAAGCGGGTGGAATGTTTAACTGAAAATATTGATTTGATGAATTATATTCATAACTCACATCTTTCAAACGATCTAAAGAAATCCAGTCCGCTGCGTCTCCACTAAACCCTAAAGTTAAAATATCTTTATCTGTTAATACTGTTTCACTACTTGAAGACAGCATTTCTTCTGGAATACTAATTTCCAGCTCATCAACCAACTTCTTTTTTTGTATAAAATATTCGTCATTCTTAACAATGACTGGGACCACTTGCTGAATAGCGTATTTATTCACAACCAAGTCTAAATACAATTTAAACAATTGGTTAATATCATTTATGTTCTTTGGTGGTGGTGGTAAATCTTCAGCAAACACTATCTTGGGAACACTTAAACAACCACCAGCCAATAAAACCAACAAAATACTTTTGCACAAGGTATTATGCTGAAGGATCATGATGGATCCTCCATTTTTGCGATTTCAATTAACTCTTGTTTTACACCTGAGCTATCAACACCATATAAAGTAGAACTTTTTAATAATTCATTAGCAGTCGACTTATCAATTGCAAATTTTACAGTGCTATTTGATAAAACATAGCCAAAAGCTGCCTTACCTAAAGCAATGTTATTTGCAGTCTTTGACGTTTTAACCGCCGAAAGTCGAGCAAATTTCTGACCACTATTTTTAAGATATAATTCTGATTGACCGTTTTCGCCATTATGAACCGACCACTGTAAAACTGGTTTTGCTAAGGCATTTTTTGCATTAATTTTTTGACTTTCTTCAGTCAAACCACTACCAAGGCCTTTCCCATAGGCAAATAATGGAATTGAATAGCGCATTTGAAAATTTACTTTAGATGCATCTTGCTCATTTCCATCAGAGAGACGAATAGGTAATTCATCAACAATCAAACGATATGATTGCTCTTTACCATCTGGCAAATTAGCACTTTTGGTTAGACGCAACATGTGCTTCTCACCTGCTTTTATTTTTGCCACAGGTGGACTTGGTATAATTTCTAATTGCTCACCATAGTTATCCTTTAAGCCATCTTGATTCCATTTAAAAACACGAATCTGAACCATAGCATCTGACTTTCCAGTATTTTGGAGCCAGACCGCAGTCGCTTTTTCATTTGCTTCAATTTTGGGATAAATTGGCCAAATTAAAAAAGTTGCTTGAGCCATGACTGGCGTAACAAGTGATAATGTACTTGCAAATAAAAAAGATTTTAAAAGGCCATTTTTAATAAATGCTGAATTTTTCATACAAATCACCACGTAATCATTATTGAAACAGTATCTTTATAAATTCCGGCTGATCGGGATTCATTATTATTTTCTAAATCAACCACACCATATATCTCAAAATTTGCCAGATTGTTAGTTGCTGTTGTAACAGGTAACGAGAATTTATTACCGGCTACATATTCAGTAGTTAAACTACTAGAGTTATATAACTTATAATCAACATAATCAGAAGATGAACTATTTTTCATACGTCTACTATTATTTTCTAGATTTTCACCACCATCTAATGAAATACTAATAGGTAAATCTTCAGTACAGCGAATACTCCAAGTAGAAGCTGCATTAATAATACTTGCAACAATCTTATCTTTAGACAAATTTGAATGTTGACCAAAATCTATTTTCTGTTCCACATTATCAATTGAGCAACCATTTTCAATTGTTGCCTGAACTTTAAAACTAGATGAAGTTTCTGGACTTGCTGCATATTGAAGTTGACTATAAAAAACTAAAATAAATCCAGTTAACCAATAATATTTCATATTCTTAAAACTCAATAGTAATTGGCACTATATCTTTATATTCCCCTTTGGAAATATGACTACCATCATTTATAGCTTGCCCAAAAATATCTATATTTTTTTTAACACTCATATCATCAAGAACAAAAGTATCATTTGCTTTAATAACTTGCTTATTTAATCCATACAATAAATTATAGGCCACAAAATCTGTACCATTAGTTAATGCATGATAATAGTTCTGTGAAAATGATGATGGAACATTATTGTCATTATTTCCTGCACCAAAAATAATTTTCACTGTAGAAATGCCAGAACATTGAATTTGAAAACCTGAATTTCCATTATTAATTAAGCTTGCATCTAATATGCCACTAAAAGCAGAAGTTACCTCACCAAAATCAACACTACCAAAATTTAAGTTTGCAGTATTCCCCTCTACAATCTGATCACTTATAGAACAAGAAGGTAATAATTCAATTTGTGTAGATAGTTTTGCTTCAATTTCACCAGCATTAACTGAACAAATAAAAAAACTGAAAGATATAAATGCAAAAAAACGATTAATAACCATCCCCCCTCCTTTAAAAACAGGCTTACTCAATAACGAGTAAACCTGCTACTCAATTAATCATTTCTTTTTAATTTAGAAATTTACTGTCACTAATAGAGTATCGGTATAATCACCTTGTGTTTTGGCTGTACCTGTATTTGGAGCAATTGCACCGAAAACTGGTACAGCTGTAGCTTCTCCACCTACAGCACTAAACTGTTGAGGTTGATTAATAGCGTAAAGGTTTGTACGTGCTGCATCACGGTAAACGTTATAGGCAACTAAATCAGCAGATGCAGTATTTTTTAAACTACGGTCTGTACGTTCACCACCATCAATTGCGACTGTAAAATCAACAGGATCAGTACCATCACAAGTCACTGTAATATCACCGCCACCAGCCGCTGAAGCAACTTCTGCTGTCAAAACGTTGTTCCAAGTACCAGAAGTTTTACCGAAGTCTAAAGTACCAAACTTGTTCATATTTCCGTCAACTGTACTCCCACCTACTGTACAACCTGTTGAAACATTCAACTTAACATCAACTTGTCCTGTAACAGCTGCTTGAGTATTTACCGCATAACCAGCAACCATTAATGCAGCAAGAAGTGATTTCTGAATTTTTTTCATATACATAACCTACATATAAATAATATAATGCTTGAACTTGTAGAACAAAAAAGAATCAGATCAATAAATAAAATATATAAAATTTATTTTATTACTAAAACAAATCAATTATTTACCATTGTGTGATTCTTTTCACAATTTAGTAAAATTCATTTAACTTGTATACGTATATTACAAAAGAACAATCTTTCTTATTCAAAATTTAGATTAAAAAATAATAATGAAATCGACTAAAACATCTAATCTTCTTTTTAAATCACCATATTTCTTCATTTCAAAAAATAAAAATACACCCCAAAAAAAACAGATTTATCTTTAAAATACAGCAAATTAAATAAGCAGAAAAATTAGACAGATTTATAATAAAAAAATAGGTATTCTGACCTATTAATTCATCACCAAAATATGGTTAAATAAGTCGCATGACCTATTTTAAAAATAAATTTCTATACTATGACCTATAATTAAGTTTATAGGTCAAATGACCTAAAATCACATTAATAAATTGTTAAGATTTTATTTATATTTTTATTAATTCATAGTTTAAAATGCCGCCTTATTTTTTAATTTCAATTAAAGGTTGGACGATGATCAAAATTGATATTTTTGATAAAATAGAGAAAAAAAAGTCTTTTACCACCATTAAAGGGCACGTGAGAATAAAGGAAATCTTAAATAATGCTGAAATAATTTTTCTTAGTAAAGGTTATTCTGGGCTAAGTATGAGAGGAGTCGCAAGCCAAGCCAACATAACATTAAGCACACTACAGCACTACTTTAAAAATAAGGATATTTTATTACAAGCTCTATTAAATAAGCTAATTAGCGACTACAAAAATCGGATTGAGTATTTAATAAACATAAATCTTACTGAGATTCCACTTAATCGATTCATGAATATTATTACCAATATATTTCATGAGATAGAAAAGCCGAAAGTTACAAAAACTTTTAAAGAATTTTTTTCTATTCCAGATCATTTACCTTATGTACATGAAGCACTAAAAATCATACAAAACTATAACTTCGATCTTATGTATAAAATAATTTTACCAATACATAATGAAATATCATCAGAAGAATACAAAGAAAGAGCCATTATTATAATTACTCAATTAAATGGGTATTTAGTTCAATACTCTAACAATAATAAAAATGAATCCCATAAAGAGTTTATAAAAAATATTCTTTTAAAGAACATATCAAAATTAGTAAGCGAACCATAGGTTACAAAACATAGGAGTAAACTCCTCCTATGTTCTAAATTTTTTTTGTATTAGCGGATCAGAAGATTGCTTTCAAATTAAACGAATTGAGAAGCACATATCCAAATGCAAAATAGACTTCAGCAATATCTCTTGAAGAAATAAATGAACCTAAAGATAATAGGCCAAACCTAATTTAAAGAAAATTTTAAACTCCTAAAGTACTTCCATGAAAAATATTAATATTTTCAAATTTATAAACCTTGTGCTGGCCTTTTTATGGATCTATCAAGGCCTCGTTCCCAAATTTCTATTTCTGAATTCTGATGAAATTTTTGTGTGGCAATGGATAGGGCTATCACTTGAACATGCAAAACTTGCAGGCCATGCAAGTGGTATTGCCGAAATGATTTTTGGTTTATGTTTTCTATTTACTGCACATAAATATATTCACTATTTAAGCATTTGGGGTTTGCTTGGCTTACTTCTTTTAATTGGTTTCTTAATACCATCTACCCTGATCTTGCCCTATAACCCTATCGTAATGAATCTTTCAATGATAAGTTTATCTATTGTCTATCTCATCTTATTAAATGAGCAAAATTAACTTACAGCCATTCATTTAACTATTTTTAAAGATTTTATATAGAGCGTTCAATGAGTCTACCTAAAAGTGAAGTTTACTGTGTGGTTATTACAGGAAGTACAAAGGGTATTGGCTTAGCACTCGCCGAAGCTTTTTTAAAGCTGGAATGTTCAGTTGTAATTGCTGGACGTAACGCTGAGCACTTAAATCATGCCCTCACCCACTTAGACACTCATTTCAATAAAGAAAAATTTATGGGCCTATGCTGCGATGTGACTCAAATTTCCGACGTACAAACCCTATGGAATAGTGCAATTGAGCGGTTTGGGCATGTAAATGTCTGGGTGAACAACGCAGGAAGCTGCCACCCAACCAAAGACTTTATTGACCTTCAACCTGATGAATTAAACGCAGCTGTTTCAACCAATATTTTAGGCACGATGCTAGGTTCGCAAGTCGCTTTAAAAAGCATGCTCAAACAAGGTTATGGTCAAATCTTTAACATGGAAGGTTGGGGAAGCAACGGCGAATGGAGTGCTGGCATGACTCCCTATGCAACCACCAAACGAGCAGTCAGTTACTTTAGTAAAGCACTCTATAAAGAGACCAAATCGACAGCAATTTTAACTGGCACGCTAAGCCCAGGCATGGTGGCAACCGATTTATTAGTTTCGTCTTGGACCAATGGCAACATACAAAACTGGAAAAAAATGAAGCGCTTATTTTTCTTTGTGATTGATTCACCAGAAGTGGTTTGTGCCTATTTAGCAAAGCAAATTATGCAAAACAAAAAAGCCAACCGACGCATCGCGTGGATTACACCTTGGAAGCTTTTTCTTAGATTTTTGCAACCTTATTACTGGCGCAGAAACCCAGTTAAAGGCACAGCATTAGAGCACTTATAGTCGAGCTTAGCACTTGAAGCTCTTTTCATCATAAAATTGTTCAGCAGAAGTTCTTCTAAAAAGGCTTCTACTGAACTTTATACTCATCAAGAATCGCTATCTGAGCTATCTTCTTTATTTAAAATCCGCCCTTCCCGTTTTGGTCGAATCAATGGTGCTGTTGGTCGTGGATGCGTATGTGTATATTGCATGCCTACACCCGCATTTACATCATCTGCTGCGATTTCAGTTTCAAAACGCTCATTATCCAGATCTCGAATTTCCTCGGTAATTCTTTCTACTTCGTCTTCATCTACGCCAAGCTCTTGTAAAATAACACCGCCAAACTTAATTGCAGATTCAAATGTTTCACGAATCATAAAGTCTACTTTTTGTTTGACTAAATGCAGTGAATGCTCACGGTCATATGAACGGACTAATAGTTTTGCCAAAGGAAATTCGTGAGTTACAAGTTCTACAATTCGATTGGTCGTTTCCTTGCTGTCCACACACACCACAATCGCTTGTGCTGTTGCAGCACCAGAAGCATGTAGAATATCTAGGCGGCAGCCATCGCCATAATAAATTTTAAAACCAAATTTTTCGGCGTTTCGAATCATGTCGGTATTATTATCAATAATGGTGACATCGACACCTCTTGCTAATAATAATTGACTGGTGACCTGTCCAAAGCGCCCAAAACCGATCATTAAAACGCTACCACTTAGCCCGTCGGCAATATCGATGTTTTCTAGTGAAACCTTCGTTTTTGCTTGAGTAAAACGTTTGAAAATAATACCAACAATTGGGGTCAACACCATTGAAAGTACCACAATCGCGGTTAAGTTAGATTTAACTGTACTATCAATGACTTGTGCACTAAGCGCAGCCGAGAAAAGTACAAAGGCAAACTCGCCCCCTTGCGCCATGAGTAAAGCGCGATCCAATGCTTCAGTATGAGAGCTTTTCGTTACTCGGGCGACTATATAAATCATGAGCGCTTTGGCAAGCATCAGGGCAATTACCCCACTCACAATCAGTTGCCAATTCTGAGCGACAACTGATAAATCCAGTGACATGCCCACACCCAGGAAAAACAGTCCCAGTAATATTCCTCGGAATGGTTCAATATCAGCTTCAATTTGATGTCTAAAGGTCGATTCAGATAAAAGCACACCCGCTAAGAAAGCACCCATTGCCATGGTCAAACCACTGACTTGCATGAGTAACGCTGCGCCCAACACAACTAGTAAAGCCGCAGCAGTCATGACTTCTCGCGCTTTAGCGGCAGCCAAAAGCCTAAATAATGGGTTAAGTAGCCAATACCCTGCCGCAATCAGACCTGCAATTGCGAGTAAACCAATTCCTATGCTTTCTAGACGTACCGCTGTGCTTTCCACAACATGATTTGGTGCCATAAAAGCGACAATAGCCAGCAAAGGCACAATTAATAAATCTTCAAAAAGTAAGATGGCTACAATTTTTTGCCCACGAGGTTGAGTTAAATCACCACGATCACCCAACAACTGCATCACAATAGCCGTCGAGGTTAATACAAACCCTGCTGCACCAATAAAAGCCACTTGCCACGTAAACCCAAATAACAGCCCAACGCCAGTCAAAGCTAATGCACAAATGATGATTTGTAGCGTACCAAGGCCAAAAATTTCGCGTCTAAGACTCCATAAATGCGATGGTTGCATTTCCAAACCAATCACAAATAGGTACATCACGATTCCCAACTCGGCAATATGCAAAATTGCGGTGGAATCTTGAAAAAAGGCAAACCCGAATGGGCCAATAATCAGACCCGCAATTAAATAACCTAATACTGAACCTAAACCAATACGTTTAAAAATAGGGACTGCAATCACAGCCGCTGCCAATAAAACTACGGGGGCAACCAAACTAATTGAATGTGCTTCTGAGCTCATACATTTCTCATTTTATTTATCTGCAATTTATTCTATGTGAAACTAGGTTTAAGGGCGATTATTAGTTTTGAAAATAAGTATCCTAAAAATAAAATGAGTTAAATCATTAAAAATAGGGTCCAGACAGTACTAACTCTCTGGACCCAGCTTCAAACAGGCTTAGAAATAATTTTTTAAGTCATTTAAACCATCTGTGTAAATACCTGTATATAACTCTACAACCTCAGCTTCGGTAACATTGACAGGGGAAAAACTACCTTTCCACTCAACAATAGACACATTCGGTTTATCTGTTTCTTTAACTGTAATAGTAGCGAAGTAATTTTCTACAGGTGCTGGCCCCTTAAGGATTGAATAACTATAAGTTCTTTCTTTATAGTTAAAATTCTCTAAACGCTCAATAATATTACCGCCATCAGCTGCAATAAGATTGCGTATCATGCCATTTTCTTCCCACTCGCTTTTTACGATAAAGGGTAGCCATTTAGGTAAATTATTAAAGCCACCAATTAACTGCCATACTTGATCAGGTGAAGCTGGAATTTCTAAAGTTGCGATTGCATTAGCCATGAGTTTTCTCCGAATATTGAGTAAATTAGTTCAGTAATGAATAAATTAAATGAGTGTATCGACAACACCGCCATCAACACGTAATGCGGCACCTGAAGTTGCAGATGAAAGTGGTGAAGCAATATAAACAACCATATTGGCGACTTCGTCCACTTCTGCTGCACGTTGAATAATTGAACTTGGACGTGACACTTTGACAAATTCGTCAGCCTGATCACGTGTACTACGCCCTGCTTCTGCTGCTGCATCGGCAAGCATATTTTCTAGACCATCGGTAAAAGTTGGGCCAGGTAAAACCGCATTTACAGTCACGCCGGTACCCGCCAAACGTTTAGCTAAGCCATGAGATACAGCGAGGTTGGCACTTTTGGTCACGCCGTAATTAATCATGTCACCCGGAATGGCTACACCAGACTCAGAAGAAATAAAGATGATTCTGCCCCAGCCTTGCTCAACCATCGATGGTGCATAATGTCGAGCCAAACGCACACCAGATAACACGTTAACTTGGTAAAAACGCATCCACTCATCGTCAGGGACAGTAAAGAAATCTTCGTCATTAAAAATGCCAAGATTATTAACCAAAATATCTGCCTTCGGTTCAGCTGCAAATAAAGCTGCTGCACCTTGTTCAGTGGTCAAATCTGCTTCAACACCTCGTAAACTTGCTTCTGGAACACTTTGACGAATATGTGCAATTGCTTCATCAACACCAACTTGTTTACGGCCTACAACCACAACCGTAGCACCCGCAGATGCTAAACCTTTAGCAATACCTAAACCGATCCCCGAAGTTGAACCACTTACGACGGCGACCTTATTTTGAAGATCTAATTTCATGATAAAACTCGCTGTGGAGGGCTACCGCCCTCCTTAAAAATTAACGGATTGGTAAAGGTGCAAATTCAGATACAAGACCTTGGCGACGCATCTCTTCCCAGAACTCGGCTGGAATTACCGCATCTAGCGCAGCTAAATCTTCTGCCATTCGACCAGGTTTACTTGAACCAGGAATTACCGCAGCAACCGCTGGGTTTGCCAAAGAGAACTGGAGTGCAGCAGCTTTCACATCAACACCAAATCGTTGAGCAATTTGATTGATTTTCGCAACTTTATCTAAAATTGCTGGTGAAGCTTTTTGATATTCAAAGTGATCACCACCAACCAAAACACCCGAGCTATACGGACCACCCACAACAATGTCTACATTTTGATGGAATGCTTCTGGCATCAAACGTTGTAAAGCACGGTCATGGTCAAGCAAGCTATAACGGCCAGCTAACAAGAATGCATCCGGTTGAGCTTCGCTTAAATCTAAAGTTAATTCACATGGTTCAACACGGTTTACACCCAAGCCCCATGCTTTAATGACACCTTCTTCACGTAACTTAGTTAAAGCACGAAAAGCACCAGTTCGGGCAATATTGAACTGTTCTAACCAGCTATCACCATAAAAGTCTTGAGCGATATCGTGAATCCAGACAATATCAATACGGTCTGTTTTTAAGCGTTTTAAGCTGTCTTCGATTGAACGGTAAGTTGCATCTGCTGAATAATCATTCAGGATTTTATTTTTCAGGCCATATTCAAATAGACCACCTTTTTCGCCCAAATCACGTGAGGCTGCATCTTCTTCCTCATCCAACATGATGCGACCTACTTTAGTGCTGAGCACATAGTCATCACGTGAGTATTGAGATAGCGCTTCACCCATACGAATTTCAGAAAGACCTGAACCATAAAGCGGTGCTGTGTCGAAATAACGTACTCCTAAGTCCCAAGCTGCATGAACTGTTGCTTGAGCTTCTTCATCAGGAATATTACGGAACATGTTACCCAGTGGAGCACCACCAAAACCGATTTTTCCTGGAAGTAAGTTCTTAATTGCCATGATATTTTCCTCAATTTATTTATGCTCTCGAACTATGTTCTTAAGCGAATAACGGTGGCAGTTTTTCGGGCTGCCTTTGCGATGAGGAAAATATAACTTGATCACTTATGACATGATAGGACATAATTTAGCTAACTTGAGTCCCTTAAGGTCTTATATGATTGATTTACGCCAATTGAAATATTTCGTGGTGGTAGCCGAAGAAGAACACGTTGGCCGTGCTGCTGAGCGCTTGTACATCTCCCAATCCCCACTAAGCCGTCAGATTTCTCAGTTAGAAGAAAAGCTTGGTCTTATGCTATTTGAACGAAATCAGCAGCGTATTCGTTTAACTTCCGATGGACAGATTTTCTTGGATGAAGCTCGTGCGTTATTAGCACATGCCAAGCGCTTGGAATCCTTGGGGCGACGTTTAGGTTGTGGTGAAGATGGAGGCTTATGCATTGGCTATATTGAAAATGCGATGTATGCCGGTGTGCTGTCAAATACCTTGAAATCATTACGTAATTCTCGACCTGATATACATATTGCACTCTATAATCAAACCAGCTCAACTCAGTTTGAGGGATTAAAGCAACGTAGTTTGGATATTGCGATGGTTAATTACCCACCGGACCAACTTGATGTAGATTTATGCTATACCCAAGTTTTAGATGATCGCATGTTGCTTGCTTTACCCGAACAGCATCCGTTAGTGAGTAAAGCAGAGCTTGAAGCAAGTGATCTTGAAGGTGTTGAATGGATTTCTGTTATTCATGAAGAAGATGTCCATTCACGTGATGACTTTATTAGCGCTTGTGCCAAAGCAGGCTTTACCCCAGACATTAAACTTGAAGCTGGGGCACCTTTAACTGCTTTAGGATTGGTTGCAGCAGGTTTAGGCCTCACTTTAATTCAACATAGTTTGCGACATCATGTTCCAGATGGTGTGGTACTTCGTGAACTCCCGTGGATGTCGTACAACACTCAACTTTGGGCAGTTTGGCATAAAGCGAATTTACGTCCGTTGGTGGTACATTTTAGACAAATGTTGACGGAAGAATTTATTGTTAAATAACTGAAATCATTAAATATTAAATCTATTATCTTTTGATACTCCCGCCCATAAAAAAAGCCCTTACGGGCTTTTTTTAATTAAACAACAAATTTCAACATGAGCTGAATAACCGTGGCATTAATTAAATCGACAAAGAATGCACCACAAAGCGGAACAATTAAAAATGCCTTATGCGATGGACCATACATGTTGGTAATCGCTTGCATATTTGCTACTGCTGTTGGTGTTGCTCCCATACCAAAACCACAATGCCCTGCTGACAACACTGCTGCATCATAGTTTTTGCCCATTACACGGAACGTCACAAATGCCGCATATAACGCCATCGTAATGGTTTGAGCACCTAAAATTACCACAAGTGGACCAGCCAAATCTGCCAGTTGCCAAAGCTTCAATGAAAGCAGTGCCATCGCTAAATAAAGCGACAAAGATGCATTACCAAATACATCAATCGCACGGTCGAAAATATCAATTTTCAACACGCTTTCTAAAATATTTCTTAAGATTACACCACCACCGAGCGCCCAAACGAAGGTTGGTAACTCAAACCAAGTTCCCTTACTAAAGCCAGTCATAAACTCTGCAAACGCCAAACATGCTGCAAACATACCTAGTGTAGTAATTGCATTGTCGGCTGTAATTAAACGAACTTGATGCGGGTTTTCAAACGGCGCGAGGTCATCCGAATTGTGTTCAACATGACCATCACGCTGTTGTATTTCAGCATTGGTTTTCGGTTGTGCGAGGTTGTAACGATTGATAAGCAATTTCGCTAATGGGCCACCAATTACACCACCAATAATCAATCCAAAAGTCGCACTCGCCATTCCTAAAGCTAGAGCACCCTGAATACCATGCTGAGTTTCTAAAATTTCCCCCCAAGCCCCGGCGGTACCATGACCACCTGTTAAGGTAATTGAACCAGCAATTAAACCAATTAATGGGTCAAGGCCAAGCAAAGTTGCAAGACTCATGCCGACCGCATTTTGCACAACGATGAACGACGCCACACAGACCAAGAAGATAACCAAAGCCATACCGCCTTCTTTAAGCTTCATAAAATTGGCACTTAAACCAATAGAAGCAAAGAATACGAGCATAAAGCTGGTTTGCAATTCGCTACTAAAAACAATGCTATATCCCCATAGTGTATGGACAAGTAGAGAAATGACCGCGGCCACCAAACCACCTGCTACAGGTTCGGGAATATTGTAGCGTTTTAAAAAATCAATTCGATTAACAAGAAAGCGGCCCAACAATAAAACAATGACCGCCGAAATTAGCGTATAAAAACCATTAAAAACAAATTCCATATAAACTACTTTCTAATTACATTCCTAAAGGATTGTAAAATAATTATATTTTATTTTTTCATATGTAAAAAAAACACAAATAAACTTTACAAAACTACCCTACCAATAGATTTTTACTATTCTTAAAAAAAGCTTAAATTTTTAAAGGTTTTATACAAAAATTTTAAATAAATTTATTTCATTATTAATTTCAAATATTTATTTCAAATTATTTTTAATTAAAAATAATTATTCCTTGACACCTTAAACAGAAAATACTGTCTTTTGGGTCACGGAACTTAGAACTCATTCCCTTTAATATCCCTGAAAAGACCAGCTCCTTATTGCTCTGGGCAACATCTTTATAGGTTTTATATTCAATGAGTTTATTGCTTAAAATTCGTCAGAACGTTCCACAGCTACAGTCTATTAAAAAATCTCTTCAGACACGTGCTGGTCAAAAAATACCTCACATGTTGATCAATGCATCGGATCTATTTTTTAGAGGTCCTGAAATTGCCTTGTCAGGAAAAACACCTTTTGACGTGATCTATAAGCATGAAATTATTAGCTTACGCCATTATAGAAACGAAGCCGATATCTCTACACCTAAACACCGTGTTCCTTTAGTGATTGTTCCGCCATTAGCTGTGAACATGCTCATTTATGATTTGTTTCCTACTCGCAGTTTTATACGCTTCTTTTTGGCACAAGGGTTTGATGTCTATTTAATTGACTGGGGTGTGCCAACCCGTCACCAAGCAAAATACAATTTCGGCACTTACATTAAAGTCTTTATGCCTCAAATGCTAAAGCAGGTCCGCATGCACAGTGGTCAGCAACAGCTTTCTTTACATGGGTGGAGCTTAGGTGGTGCACTTTCACTCTGCTATGCCGCATTATTTAAAGATAAAGATATTAAGAATCTAATTATTCTCGCTTCCCCTATCGATACCCATAAAGCGGGTTATATGGGGAAACTTTATGGCAGTCTGACTAAACCTGCCGAATGGGTTCGTAAACATACGCCATTTCGTATTCGCCACCACGTACCAAGTAAGGCATTTCATATTCATGGCTGGCAAAACACGCTAGGTTTTAAATTAACAGACCCGATTGGAAATTTGAAAACGTATTGGGAACTTTTTAAGAATCTTGATAACCGAGAGTTTATTGTCGACCATGCAACCTCAAGTTCATTCATCGATAATATGCTCGCCTATCCGGGCGGTGTTATGCGTGACATTATCCTCCGTTTCTGGATTGATAATGAACTATCCAATGGCGTAATTAAATTCGGCGAACTCACAGCCTATCTAAAAGATATTCAATGTTCAGTACTCGCAGTCGGCGGCAGCACAGACATTATTGTGACTGCTGATGCTGTTAAGCCACTTATGACTTTGATTAGCAGCCAAGACAAAACCTTTAAAGTCGTTCCAGGTGGTCATATGGGTGTCGTCTCTGGAAGCCAAGCCCCTACTGCGGTTTGGCCAGAAATGAGTCATTGGTTAGCTACGCGTTCAGATTAGCTCACTCGCACATCATCAAACCAGTGTAGCCATATCTACACTGGTTAATATTCAAACTTTGCGAAACTATTTTGTTTATCTTTATTTATGTTGAAACGTATTTTTCTACGAATTTTTAAAATATAGAGATACTATAAATATATATTAGTATTTCAATTCACAAAAAAGTATTTAAATTATCCAAAAAATATAAATTTTATTTATTAAAAATATATTTTAAGAATAAAATATTTTATCAATCGTTAAAAATTATTCAAACAAAGTATCTGCCATCAAATTAATATTTTTCATTTTTAAAATTATCTTTATCAAGTAGATGTTACTTTTTGTTATTTATGTAAAGCTCATCTTAACAATAAAATCAAATAAGTATTTGTTAAATATAAATTTTTAATTAATTTTATTTTGTAAATTTCGTCTATTTTTTATACAAATGTAGGTAATTTCTCACAATCATGTAAGCCAAAACCTACAACACAACTAATTGTTTTTCTTATAATTAATTTCAGTACATATAAGCACTCTTTACTATTAAATAGAAAGCTGAGTATTAATAAAGAGATCTGGAGAAACGGTAACGTTATCTTTATTAATATAAAAACTCTTAATAATAGAAAAAGAATCTCAAAAAATTAATATGTACTATCTTTCCTCTGGAAACAGAGGAAAGATCTTTTTTTAATCATCAGATAGGATATAGAGAATGTTTATTGCAAAAAATATATTTGTATATTTACTATCAATGTTAGCTTTATGCTTAATGATTATTTTCTTTAATTATCTTGGAATGAACGAGACGATTAACCTTCTGCTCTCTTCAGCACTTTTTGGCATATTTATTACTTGGTATTTCAAAGGTAGCGGACTATGTCTCGCCTTATTTAGCTTTTTTTACTGGGCAATGTTTGTAATTAGTCAAAGTTTAGAGGTGATATGGATGCTCGCCAGTTCAGTCATTGTCTATCTAGTGATGACTAAAATGATTCCTAAACTCAAGACCATCCATATCGGTGTTATAGCTAAAAAGGGTTCACCCCACGCTTAACCATACCTACTTTCTTAACTGTATTAATTTTGCTTTGTTCAGCACGTAATAACTCATTTAAGAAAATTTTTAAGTTTTGCTCATCAAGACAAATGGGATTAAAACTAGTTTGTCCCATATTTAAGAAGAAAGATTCAATATTTGTATTACGCTGTACATATTTCATTGACCAACGCTGAAAAGAGTTCTTCTCGATGGAATATGTGCACAACCATTTAACATTGTAGTGTCTTTGATCATCTTTAATTCTTTCAAATAATCGCTCCACTAACTCTTGTTCACCTTCTAAACATTGAAAGAAAGCATTATCAGCATAATAGAGCACACCACAAATTTGATTCAAATCATTGAAATTTCTAGCTTCTGTTAAAATATCACGTAAATCTTGCAATAAATCTTCATTTTTTTCGTTTCGTTGACTGGCATAACACAGGCGAACGTTCATTAACAATTCCGTGAAATATAAAATTTCTTTATCTAAAGATTTTTCAATCTAACACATATCTCTTCCTGATAATTTATATTTCACCCCTACATTCAATATATGCTCCAAACAAACAACCGATAAGACAATAACCAAACTTATTAGACTTACAAACGATTAGGTGTAAAACAAAAAAAGCCCTCTTATAGAGGGCTTTTATAGCTTGTAAAAGAACAATAAAATTTTTTTTAAGCCTAAAATAAAAAAAAGCACTAAATAGTGCTTTTTTTCTTACTGAAATATTATTGTGGAATAATATTTACAGCATTTGGGCCTTTTTGACCTTGAGTAACAGTAAACGTTACACGTTGACCTTCGTGCAAAGTTTTGAAACCTGAACCAGAGATCTCTTTGAAGTGTGCAAACACGTCTGGACCATTGTCTTGTTGAATGAAACCGAAACCTTTAGTTTCGTTAAACCATTTTACTGTACCGCTTACTGTATTAGACATGATATATCCTACTGATTTCTAATATTTTAGTATCATTTAATAATGACACTAACATAACTTTGAAAAAAGAATAACAAATTGAGTTAAGATCTTAAAAAACGAAGGATTATGACTAAAACTACGATACTTTAAAGAAGATTTACTAACAAGACTTTTTTCTAGTTAAGAGCATGATACCTGAAATAAATTTCTATTCAAGCTTTTTATGAGAAAAATTTTATAAATTATAATAAAAAACCCAAAAACAATAACTTAATAGTGCAACTAAAACTTAGTATATTCCCTACCTAACCAACAACTTACATCCAATTAGATAAATTGTAGAAGAATAGAAAGATCAGCACTTAGAACGCATGAGATGACTGAATAAAAAATATAAAAAAGACTTTAAATAATTTGAATTTTAGAAATTCAGGCAATAAAAAAACTCCTAAACAGGAGCTTCATTTTTAAATCATTGGCAGAGGATCAAGGACTCGAACCTTGACGAACGGTTTTGGAGACCGTCATGCTACCATTACACCAATCCTCTATATTTATGATTAAACAACTAATGATTTAATCATAAAAAAAGCAAGAACATCGTCTTGCTTCTTTTAATGGTGGGGGCGAAGAGACTCGAACTCTTACACCTTGCGGCGCTGGAACCTAAATCCAGTGCGTCTACCAATTTCGCCACGCCCCCATCTGGGACATTTATTTAAAATAAATGTGGCAGAGGATCAAGGACTCGAACCTTGACGAACGGTTTTGGAGACCGTCATGCTACCATTACACCAATCCTCTTCCAAAACATAGATGACTTAACATCTACATTAACTCTAAGTTTTAACTTAAAGTGGTGGGGGCGAAGAGACTCGAACTCTTACACCTTGCGGCGCTGGAACCTAAATCCAGTGCGTCTACCAATTTCGCCACGCCCCCGATGGCTGTGTATATTAGCGATAAGATCTAACAGTGACAAGTGTTTTTTTTCTAAAAAAAACTGACCGTGTAAATTGTATACAGATACTAGATCAATGATTTTTATAAGTTTGAATGTGCTTTTAAACAATTCATCGCTTCAAACACGTTTGCAAACCTATTTTTTTGTTGTTTTTGCAATAAACCCGAAAGTAATGGATAAAAAATCATAAATTTCGCGGGTAATTGAATGGTTAAATTTTGACAATGCAATACTGCCCACTCATAGTAACTCCTTGCTTCTAAGCGAGTTTGAGTTAACCATTCATATAGAACGACACCAAATGCGTATAAATCGCTTTGTATATCCTTTGAAGCACCTCTAAACAGTTCTGGAGCCATATATCGTGGTGTAGCATCCATTCTTAAATCTGAGCTCGATATAAGTCGGGCTTTCTCAAAATCAATCAAATAAGGATTTTGCTCAAACTTTCGAAAATGTTCTTTCTTAATATCTCCATGAATCCAACCAAATTCATGAAGTTCTGCGAGCTTATCTAGTGCGGACCAAATCGTATGATATACATCTGTTAAATCTGCTTCATGAGACAATGAACCAAACCACAAATCAGTATTAAGTAAAACTAAAACTTTACCTAAAGAATGGTTTAATTGAGGAATGGCACTAACTTCGATTAAGTTATGAGGTAAAAGCCACGCAGGTTTCTTATGAGTAATTTCTTCGTAAAACAATTGTTCATGAATGAAATCTTGCACACTTTGAACATCTGTTTCAGGTAAATGATATTTTAACCAATAGTCTTTGTTATCTATGCTGCATGTCCATAGATACCGCCCTAAAGCGGCACTCGCAGGTTTTGTCACACTTTTTAAGTTTTGTATATGCGAAGCAAAATCATGCTTCAGCATAGTAAGACTCTGGCTGTTGTTGCTTTTCTTCAAAACGCAAAACTTCTAAACAATGTTGAATCGTCTTGCCAATACGAGCATGGGTCTCAATCGAAGAAATTTTTGGCCAAGTCGCACGTTCCCCTTCTCGCTGTAAGCGTTTAAACAAATGTGGACGTGGGTTTTGCAAAGTATAGGTATAGTGACTCAAGCCATATTTAGCAATGATATTCACATCACCATAATAACGCTGCCCCATTACCCCATAGCCATGATCAAGTAATCGTCTAATCGGAGAAATAGAACCAAGTCTTTGACGTGTAAAGTCCATAAGTCCCATGGATAACACTTTACCTTGACGTCTTAAAATCCGTTCAGGCCAACTTAAAACATCTTTACGAAAGCGGTCTGCATCATTTTGCATAAATGGAACAATATGCGGGTTCACCTGACTGGCAATGGTATAATTTAAATTATAAAGTCGGGCCATTCTTTCTTGCGGAAAATCATTTCTTACACTGCCATCTACCCATTTTGTGTTTGCCATGTAAGGTGTATGTTCACCGTCATAACGTTTGCTGGTTAAACGTACGGGTGGAAATAGCACAGGTACAGCACATGAAGCCAACACAGCACTCCACACTAAAACATTAGGCGTCATAATCGCATTCATGATGCGCGGATTTTCTGTTGCATCATACGGCGCAACTGCCACATTAATGTTTAAACCAGATTTTTTAAAAGCCTCTTCAAATGTGAGATCACCCAGATTTTCAACAAGGAACTTTTTCAAATAGTGCACATCGGCAATTCCACCATTTCCTTTAATGAGTTCACGAAGTTTTCTAAAATGAAAAGCATCACTAAAGAATTGTTCTCCATTTAATAAATTTTGAACATCTTCACTAGCAGAAGTTCCGAGCATGCCCGTCATAATTGCCCCTGCACTTGAGCCAGACAACACTTTAGGCATTAAATCTTGTTCAATTAAAGCTTTACAAACCCCAGTGTGAAAAAGGCCTAAAGTTGCTCCACCTGAGAACATAAGGGCTGGTTGTCCATATGCTTTTTCACAATTCTCAAAAAACTCAATTTTTTCTTTTCTTTGGAAGGTAATACATTCACTTGAAGCAATATAAGCCAAGCTTTGGCTAACTTCTTCAATATAATCTTCAATTAACTTTTTCGTTCCCACATGCGTTGCAGCAAACAACATAGGGTGACCAATATTTGCAATATCGTAAGTTAGACCTTCTTTGAGTAAATAAATAAGATCTAGCGTTCGATGTTGCTGACGATATCTTTTCAGTAAAGTGTATCTATAAGAAATGAGCTCTGCATCGAAGTAAGGCGAACTATTATCAAATTTCCACTCTTGCACCCCTGTTTCTTCATCTAGTTTTAATGCAAAAGATTTCCATTCTTCATAAGATTCAGCCATGTCTAACTGACGTTGTAATTTTTTGATACGGTAGGCCTGATGCGGATTCATATCACTGCGTATTTTTTCAAACATATTTCGTCCTCATCTTCACAGATGATTTTACTGAATAGACATAACAACACTATGCGCGGTCTGAAGATTTCAATCAATTGCAAAACCGATAAACTGTATAGACAATAACTTTTTTGTCAGCCTGTTAATTTCGGTGTTAGTATCCTAGTAAATTACTGTTTAACATGATTGACTTACCATGGCTACCATTGATTTACCAGATAATTTAGTTCAAACATTATCACTTGTATTAAATCAGTTACAGCAGGTCTTACCTGAACCTAAACAAGAAACAGATTTTAATGCACCTGCTTTTAGATGGGAAAATCAGCAACTTAAAGCCATCTATACACCCAAAAATATTTATCTTGATGACCTAAAAGGCATTGAACGTCAGAAAGAGAAAATCATTCAAAATACTTTGCAGTTTTTAAATGGTCTACCCGCAAATGATGTGCTTTTAACTGGCTCGCGTGGTACAGGCAAGTCATCTATTGTGCGTGCTTTATTGACTGAGTATGCCCCGCAAGGATTGCGTTTAATTGAAATTGAGCGTGATGACTTAGCAGATTTACCTAAAGTTCAGAAACTCATTCAAAACCGACCTGAAAAATACATCGTGTATTGTGATGACTTAGCTTTCAATGCTGAAGATGAAAATTACCGTAGTTTAAAAAGTGTATTGGATGGTTCATTACAGTCTGGTTCAAGTAATTTTATTATTTATGCAACCAGTAACCGCCGTCATTTGTTACCAGAATTTATGCATGAGAATACGCCTGTAACCAAGGTTGATGTACCTCAATATACCGAACTACATCCTCAAGAAGCAATTGAGGAAAAGATCTCTTTGTCAGATCGTTTTGGCTTGTGGTTATCTTTTTACCCAATGGACCAGAATTTATATTTAGAAATCGTGGAGCATTACATTCATAAGGCAAACATGGCTTTTAATGACGAAGTTCGCGCTGAAAGTTTGCGTTGGTGTCAAATGCGTGGTCAACGTTCAGGACGTGCTGCATATCAGTTTTCTAAGCACTGGATTGGTTTAAATGGCTTAAAAGAGTTGTCTAACAATTAAACAAAATGTCCCGCAAAGCCTTAGCTTTGGCCTGAAAACCGCTTAGTTTTGATAGTTGTTTTTCATAACCTAAAACAAAGATAGTCCTATCCTCATTTAGGTTTATATATGAAAAAACAATTGCCCAAAATTTCTATAGGCAGCAAAGTTTTAGGTCAAAGCTTATTGCTCGCGCAAAGTGTTATAGATAAAGCAGAAAAATACTCAACTCTTCCTTTTTCACAGTCTCATATTATTCAGCCTCGAGTTGATGAAAAATATTATAGCTGGACACATTACGGCATCTTTTTCCCACTTTTGCCTGAGCCACATCGCTATTTAAATATTATGATTTTATTAGGCACACCCAGTGCTCTTGCATTTGATCATGATGACATAATTCATGGAAATCCTCGAAAAACAGCGACTTTCTTTTCAAGTACAGCCGCAGTAGAGAAAGCTTTGCTTAAGGCTTATATCATTCCTGAAGATACAAAAATTAATGAAGATGGAAGCTTAATCGAACTAGGTCAAGAAATTTCAATTCAAGGAAAATTCCCAAAAATTCATATTAATGGACACTACGAGGGTCTTGATTTCGACTTTGATATTGATGTTACCTCTCATGTTTCATGGTTTATAAAAACACCGATTTATGATCATTTTAGTTTATTGGCAAAATTTAAAGGTTTCTTAAGCTATCAAGCAGAACGTATTGAAAGTGAGGGACTTTGCACTTATGAATATGCTCGAGCAGTTGGGGCTCATTCTATCGCAAATAAACTTATTCCTGATGCTTATAAACTGCCGCTTGATTTTTTTACTTATCAAATTATCAATTTAAATGAGACCACTCAACTTCTTCTTACCAAAGCAGATATTGCAGGTCAGACAGCAGCTTATACTTTGCATATTAGATATCTTGATCGACCTGCAGAAGTTTATACAGATGTCAGTTTTGATATTATTTCTCACCAAGTTGATGATTACATCTCACCGACTGGACAAAAGATGCGACTTCCTAAATTCTTTTCGTGGATTGCTCGAAATGAAGCTAAACAAATTATTTTAAATATTCAGGCAGAAATTGACTGCCCACTCCGCTATGGTCATGGGCGAGGTTATGCAAGTAGCTATATATTTACCGGTAATTATTTCGGTAATGAAGTTCAAGGCCGTGGTTATATCGAATATATAGATATTGAAAACCAACAAGCCTTTGAAGATGAATAGTTTTACTCAGGAATAGACAACTCAGTCATTGGCCAACGTGGTGTTGTGGTTACAGCTAAACCATCATGTTGGCCTGCTTTTAAGCGTTGATAACCTGCAAAAGCAATCATTGCCCCATTATCAGTACAAAGAGCAGGTTCTGCGTAATAAACTTGTGCCTTAATTTTAGCCAATGAAGTTTCCAACTGTTCACGTAATCGTAAATTAGCGCTTACTCCACCTGCAATAACTAGACGCTTAAGTCCAGTTTGCTTTAAGGCTTTTACTGATTTTTTTACCAAGGTATCTACAATTGCTTCTTGGAATGACGCAGCAATGTCAGCATCTCTGTTTTCACCATTCAATTTTTTCAATTGCACAGAAACAGCTGTTTTTAAACCACTAAAAGAAAAATCTAGACCTTGGTGAAGCATTGGTCGTGGAAATTCAAATGCTAATGGATTACCACTTAAAGCCAATTTCGCAATATTAGGACCACCCGGGTATGGCAAACTCATCATTTTTGCAACTTTATCAAAGGCTTCCCCAGCTGCATCATCAATAGATTCACCCAAAAGTTCATATTGACCAATACCGTGAGCTGCCATTAATTGTGTATGCCCACCTGAAACCAATAAAGCAACAAATGGAAATTCGGGTGGTTGACTTGAGAGTAAAGGTGCCAACATGTGCCCCTCCATATGGTGAACACCAATGGCAGGTTTATTTAAAGAAAAAGCTAAAGTTCTTCCAAATAAAGCCCCTGTCATTAAGGCTCCCATTAAGCCAGGACCACGTGTATAAGCAACAGCATCAATCTCTTGTTTTGTTACACCACTTTGCTCAAGCAATTGATTCATTAAAGGAATTAATTTTCGAACATGGTCTCGAGAAGCAAGTTCAGGTACTACTCCACCATATTCGGCATGAAGTTTAATTTGGCTATAAAGAACCTGTCCCCGCAAGCCGAGTTCGCTATCATAAAGTGCCAACCCTGTTTCATCACAAGAAGTTTCCAAGCCTAAAACAATCATCAAAACTGCCTTTTATATGAGTCAAAATATTGCAATCGCTATTATAGACTTGTGATATGAGTTGTAAATGAGTAAAATACTGACCTTCACTTGTGATCCGGCACAATAGTGTGCTTGATCTTATCCATAATCTAGAGGATTTTACATGCCACAAGTTAAGTTGAAAGAAGGCGAACCAGTTGACGTAGCTATCCGTCGTTTCAAACGTTCATGCGAAAAAGCTGGTGTTTTAGCTGACGTTCGTAAACGTGAATTCTACGAAAAACCAACTCAAGAACGTAAGCGCAAAAAAGCTGCTGCAGTTAAACGCTACCAAAAGAAATTGGCTCGCGAATCTGTACGTACTACTCGCCTTTACTAATTAATTTGTGATTGACTGCTGAATTATGACTACTTTAAAAAACCAAATTACTGATGCATTAAAAACTTCTATGCGTGCCAAAGATATGGCAACAGTGACGGTTTTGCGTAGTCTACAAGCAGCAATTAAGCAAATCGAAGTCGATGAGCGCATAGAGCTTGGCGACGCTCAGGTTCTTGCGGTCATTGAAAAGCAAATTAAACAACGTAAAGAATCGATCAAAGCCTTTGAAGGTGCTGGTCGTGATGATTTAGCTAGTAAAGAACAAGCCGAAGCTGAGATTTTATCTCAGTTTCTACCAGAAGCTATGACTGAGGAAGAGCTTGATTCTCTCATTGAGCAAACGATTTCTGCTCAAGAAGCAACTAGCATGAAAGATATGGGTAAGGTGATGAATTCTCTACGTCCGATCATAGCCGGGCGTGCCGATCCTTCTGTAGTTTCAGCAAAAATTAAAGCTAAATTAGCTTAATCTCTTCTTTTAAATTCTATATTCCCTCAAACCAAAGTTCCTTTTAGTTTGGGCGTGTTTATATATTTGAAGTTTTTGAAAGATATATTTTCAAATTTTCATTCTTCGCTCATCTTGCATTTGTTTCAATCTACTGTCTATTCTAGCCGACATTGCTTGATTGTCTTTTGCTAATCGTTGAGCATGCAACATCGATTTAATCGCATTCTCTTCACTCCCCGACCAATATTCGGCTTCTGCTCGATAGCGTAAAACATTGACTGCTCTCAATGGTCCTGTCTTGTCCAAATTAGCAGCCTGCTGCAAAAATTGCCAACCTTGGATATCTCTTGGGTTTTTATTGATAAACCGCTGAACAAGAGTTTGAACCTGTCCAAATTTACCTTGGCGTAGCAACACTTCAGCCAACTTATAACTAAAAGCCCTATTTTCAGGCATAGTCATTTGTGTAGAAGCAATTGAAGTATAGGCTTGATCCAACTTGTTTTGCCCCAGATAAATATCGGTCTGCAAGAGTGTAACAAGAGGTTTTCCACTAGATTTGACTTGATCTAAAGTAGATTGCGCCTGTGCATAATCACCTTGTTTTACATAAAAAGCTGCCAAAGCAATAAGACCCGCAATATTTTTTTGTGAGGCTAAACTCTGTAGCTGGTTTTCGGTAGCCTGATTTGAAACTACCATTGTGTACCATTTTAAAATTTCAAAATCAGCATCATATATGCGATTTTTGACTTTAGGCATCTGGTTCGCACGAAGTCGAGCTTCACTCATGCGTTCGGTCGTCAGTGGATGGGTCAGCCAAAAATCTGGTAAAAAACTTACCCGACTAGTTGCACGATGCATTGTTTCAAAATAGTCTGCCATACTTTGCGGGTTATAGCCCGCTGCATACATATATTGCATGCCAATACGGTCAGCTTCACGCTCCTGATTTCGACTATATGTTAACTGGCTATCCATTAATGCAGCCTGCGTTCCTAACATCACTGCTGCTCCAGCATCTCCACCACCCTGTGCAGCTATGGCAACACCAGCTAAAAGCCCAGCTAAACTTAATAACGTTTGGCCCTTAAAGGCTTCCTCTGAACGACTAAAATGTCTTTGGGATACGTGTGCAATTTCATGTGCCATCACCCCAGCAATTTCATCAATATTGCGAGCTGAAGCAATAAGTCCTGTATTAAGCGCAAATAGACCACCCGGAACAGCAAATGCATTGATTTGTGGATCTTTAATAACAACTAGACCAATAGGCTGACCAAGTTGAGTCTCACTCAAAATACTTGAAAATACTTGAAAAAATTGGTCTTCGAGCCAGATATCTTGGATAACGGGCATTTGTTTATGAACTTCACGGAAAACTTTTTCACCAATAAATTTTTCTTTTTGTTGATCAAGCAAACCTATTCCACTTCCGATATTCGGAATCTCTACCTGATTCGCAGATGGCTGTGGGTCGAAAGACTGTGCATACGAAGCATTTGCTATAAAAGTCGCACTTAAAATAACTGGCAAAAATCTCAAAAGTTTTTCTCTATTAAAATTAAACCATAAAAAAAGCCTATTGATGTAAACCACAAAAATTGGTTTTCAATCAATAGACTTTTACTATATCACTCGAAATCGACTAGTTTTGCAATGAAGTGTTATTAATCACTTATATAAAGTTTTGGTTTACCAAATATCTAGGTGTTTTATCTTCTAAAGCTTCAACCAAATTTCTATAGGCAAGATTTGCCATTTTTTTACGGGTTTCAGCAGTAGCCGATCCCACATGAGGCAAAGTCACTACATTCGGTAATTTAAAAAGTCCCGAATCTTGTAAAGGTTCTTTTTCATACACATCTAAGCCAGCAGCAAAGATCTGATTTTGCTGTAAAGCTTCAATTAAAGCTTGCTCATCAACTACTGAACCACGGGCAATATTAATAAAAATAGCGTGCTTTTGCATAAGCTTAAACTGCGCTTTGCCCATTAAGGCTTTCGATTCATTATTTAAATCAACTGCAGTGACTACAAAATCAGACTGCTGTAGCAATTGATCCAGACCAAGATATTCTGCATTTAATGGCTCAGCCAATTCAGGCTTTTCACGACGATTATGGTAAACAATATTCATGTTAAATCCATAAAAACCACGACGTGCAATTGCAGCACCAATATTGCCAAGTCCAATAATACCTAATGTCTTTCCAAAAACATCTAAACCGAACTGCTGAGGCCCTACCGTTCTTTTCCATTCACCTTGTTTAATCCAATGATCCAGAAAAGGTACTTTTCTAGCAGCACTTAGTAATAATGTAAAAGCAAGATCAGCTGTTGTTTCAGTTAAAACATGGGGGGTATTTGCTAACCAGATTTTTCTTTGGTTTAAATAAGCCACATCATAATTGTCATAGCCTACCGTTACAGATGAAATAATTTTTAGTTTTTGAGCAGGCGCAAGATTTTTTTCATTCAGTACTCGCCCCGCACCAATCATCCCATCAGCATCTACAACGTGTTGTCTTATTTGTTCATTAACATCACCCAATTTTGGGTTAAGAACGACAACATGATAATCCTGTTGTAATCGAGATAAAATTTCTTCATCAATTTGGCTAAAAACTACAACTTTTTTCATGTAAATCCCTACTACTCGTTGTTATCTTGCATTAATTTCCACAGCCTTTTTTTAAGGAGTGGTTTCTCCAGCATTTCTTTTAAACTTGCCAAATAGATGATATTGGCATGCTGAATATAAGAACATTCACCAAGACATAAGATCTTTTTATCTGCTGCAACAGCATCCAAGAAGCCTTGTATATATGAACCAGCTCCCCGCTGATCTTGATACGCAGCTAAAGGAAAAGGCCATTTTAGTTCAGCATACTGCCCTATTTTCGCTTTTTGTATGTTATTCCAAAGCTGTTTTTCTTCTTCACTTAAATTTGTAACATCTAAAAAAATAATACATTTTTCAAGAGAAAAAGCCTGCAACTCAAATGATGCAATTTTAATGGCAGGTGCTTGCACTTGATTGCGAGGTTCTATAACAGGTTGAGCCTGTATTGAAACTGGCGCTACAATTTCAGGCTCAATTTTTGGAATATCGTTAACTTTTGGCTTTGCTGGCTGCTCAAGAACCATGGGTTCTATAGAGGGTAGTATGATCGGTTCTGGTTCTTCTACAACATGATCTCGCCAAAGGCTTTGAGCATTATTTTTTTGGCACACCTGTGTCTTAGGAATCCATACATCAATCCCTAAAGTCGCCAATATATTTCTTTGCTGCCCAATCATGTTTAAATCAATACCTCTGCTTAAGCTACATTCTAACGGGCTTGAGTTTTTTTTTCAGTGTTTTATTTCGTTCAGCTGTTTTTATAATCGTAGATGTCTTTTAAATAATCATCACACTATTTCTTTTTTGCATTTGCTCAACAATTTCTTCTGTCTCAAAGCCAAATCGCCAATAAAGTAATTCAAGTACATCTAGTTCGTCTTGTGTGATAATACGATCACTCCACAAGCACATTTCTGCAATCGCAAGAATACTAAGACGGTCACGCAATAATAAACCTGCAATGTCATTTAAAATTTCAGCCAAATCTAAAGGCTCGTCTGAAATCTCATCATAGACATACATTTCATCTGGATTAAGTAGCGAACGCAAAATACGTTCACGTACTTCTAACTGATTTGGACTATTAATTTGCTGGACATGAAGCAAGGCATCAATTAAACGAACAATTTGAGGTTTTACTTCTTCAAATGCTGTTGGCAAATGTAACGGCATTAAATTCAACTCATATTTAACCCGCTCCAGCAAAAGCGCATCTAGCAAACCAATCTCACCATCTTCTTGAATAATAAGCGCTAGTTTTGTTAGAAATTGTCGCGCAATACTTGCCGGCATATGCCCAATGTTTTTACAAGCATCATGAAATATCTGAATATGGATACGTCCATCAAGATTTAATAAAGCATCAATAATGGCATGGCTAACTGGTGCATCTTTAGGGATGAATTCTCGATATTGGCGAATCATCAAAATAGCAACCATCACCTCGCGGGAACCCGTAGCAGTTTGTAGTGCACGCTGAATGAGCTCAGGACGCTTTTTATTGCGACGCACATCACTACTAAGAGGCTTAATGGCATCATTTAATGCAAAACTAATGGGTGACAACCTTAATAAAGGCAAAGGCTGTGGAGATGACCACGGAACATAAATTTCTTTTTCAGATTCTTCTAAAAAATGAAATAAACTAAATAACGGACGATTGCGAAGCTTTTTTAAATTTTCTAATTGTAAATCTTGTAGCAAAGTCGGATTTAACTCATAAATACGCTCACGAATACTTGGGTGAATATTCATCCAACTTTGCGGACTCAGTGAGTTAGCAAAACACATATGCGCGATTGATTCAGAATAGGCACTATGAATTTGTGAGCCAGAATGGTGAACATAAATACGCAACAAAGTCTGAGTATTAGCACTATTTTTTAATAATCGTACCGTTTTTTGGTCATTACGAAATGTGCGTCCACTTAAAGTTAAATATTTAATAAATCGGGTAATTAATACGCCTAGGCTTCCAGCTAGCCAAATAACACCACCCACTGCAACAAAGACTGTTTCAAATTTATGTTTATAACCTGGACTGTAGCGTTTAAAACCTTGTTTCGCTAATTTACTGCCCCACTGACTAAATGTCGTTAATCCACTATATAAAATCTTTAATTTAGTATTTTCAACAGCTTCACCTGACAAAATCTGATTAAACTCATGGCCCAACAAACCATATAGTTCAAGTTTATCCAGATTTTGCAAAGCTCCCCATGTTAAAATGATCACAATATCTTTAGGGTGAAAACCTGCTGTAAGCGCATTTACGCCTACTTCATCAGGCAAAACATATAAGGTTGGAACTTTAAGCGAAAAATTTTGCGCCAAATATTCAGTAATTTTTAATGCTTCAAGCTCCTCAGGTGTACTTTCTTCTTTTACTAAACGACGCGCTTTCAGTTGTTTTGCTAAAGAATGTCCACCTTTACGCAAGATATAAAGTTCAGTAACTACCGACCAAACCATAATAAAAAGCAATAGCGCGACGAAATATGGACTTAAGGTGTGCCACCAGATAGGCTGACTATAATCAAAAAAATGGACGAGTAAACCTAAAATTAAATTTAAGATAAAAATAGTAAGCAGCACAGCAACCAAACACATAGTGATGGACCATGCCATATTCTTATTTTCGATTAGATAGTGGCTTACTTCTTTCAATGTAAATATTCCCAATTACATTGTTAGTTTTCATCATAAAAGAAAAAAGCGGGAAACACCCGCTTTTTTCAGCTATTTCTATTCTTCTTTAATGCCTGTTAAATCTACAGAAGCAGCGTCAACATTCACATCAATGTAGCCATCTTTTTTCTTTTTAGCAGAATCATTACGCTTCTGCTCCAAATTATTTAGATAAGCACCATCAATATCGCCTGTTACATAAACGCCATCAAACACAGAGCAATCAAACTCAGTTAGATCAGGTACCTTGCTAGTACGTACAGCATTTTTCAAGTCTTCCAATTCTTGGAAAACTAAACGATCAGCACCAATAATTTCCTGGATCTGTTCTACACTGCGTTCTGAAGCAATAAGCTCAGCTTTAGCAGGCATATCAATACCATAAACGTTTGGATACATCACTTTTGGTGCTGCTGACGCAAAGTATACTTTTTTTGCACCAGAATCACGTGCCATCTGGATAATTTCGTTACAGGTTGTACCGCGTACAATTGAGTCATCAACTAGTAAAACATTCTTACCTTTAAACTCAAGTTCTACAGGGTTTAATTTCTGGCGTACTGATTTTTTTCGTTGTTGCTGACCTGGCATAATGAAGGTACGACCGATATAACGGTTTTTCATAAAACCTTCACGGAACTTCACACCTAGAATATTTGCAAGTTCTAATGCTGAAGTACGGCTCGTATCCGGAATTGGAATAACCACATCAATATCGTGGTCCTCACCCCAGTCACGTAAAATTTTATGGGCAAGTTTTTCACCCATTTTTAAACGAGCTTTATAAACTGAAATTCCGTCAATAATGGCATCAGGACGTGCAAAATAAACATATTCAAAAATACATGGACGGTATTTTGGATTAGCTGCACATTGTCTTGAGAACAATTCACCATCTGAATTGATGAAAATTGCTTCACCTGGTTCAATATCACGCTCAATTTTGAAACCAAGTGCTGTAATAGCAACTGATTCAGAAGCGATGATGTATTCCATCTCGCCTTTTTCAGTCATACGTGAACCATAAATCAGTGGGCGAATACCGTTTGGATCACGAAAACCAACCAAACCATGACCAGTAATCATTGCCACTACGCCATATGCACCTAGACAGCGCTCGTGTACACGAGAAACGGTGTGAAAGATATCATCTGGTGTAGGATTTAAAGTACCGTTCTTTTGCAACTCATGCGCGAATACGTTCAAAAGAACTTCTGAGTCAGAGTCTGTATTCATATGACGTAAATCTGTTTTAAACAGGTCATCATGAATATCTTCGGCATTGGTTAAGTTACCATTATGTGCAAGTGTAATACCGTAAGGTGAGTTCACATAAAATGGTTGTGCTTCAGCACTGCTAGCAGAACCAGCAGTTGGGTAACGTACATGGCCAATACCATAATTACCAAGTAATGCTCTCATATGACGAGTATGAAAAACATCACGCACCATACCGTTATCCTTACGAAGGAAAAGACGGCCTTCATGGCAGGTTACTATTCCAGCTGCATCTTGCCCACGATGTTGCAACATCGTTAAAGCATCAAACAACATTTGGTTCACTGGCGATTTACCGGCTATACCAACAACTCCACACATAGCAACCTCGCAGACAAGCTAGGAATTAATAAAAAGGATTCTTTGTCGAATGGTCGGATCGGTTTTCTAAATCTTCCGATTCGTCCATTGGTTTTGAAGGGGTGCTTGATGCACTACCTCCAGATGTTATTTGATGAAATGCCTCACTTGCAGCATCTTTAGACAATTCAGTTGCTAAAGGTGCATAAGGCAGTAAAAATTGTATAAGTACGGACTGTTTCCAATTTGGTGAACTTTCAACCCAAGGCCCAACGCCTTGCATTGTAATCAACACAACCAACAAGCCCTTTAAGGAACCAAAAGCACCACCTGCTAAACGATTTAATGGCCCCAATTTCAGACTTTTCAAGAGGCCATTTAAAAATGCAGTGACGATCCATGTTAAAACAATGATCATAAGTGCTATAAATGCAAAAGCTGCAATTTTTTGAACAACCGGATCATGACTCAAACCAGACATGGACGGCGCAAGAAGGACAGCATATTTTGCACCCATAATTAATGCAATGATCCATCCTACCAAGTTCGCAAAGGCTTTGATAAATCCTTGTCGCAAACCGTTTAGCCCCCCAATGAGCAAAAGTATCAGAATAATGATATCAATTGTGTTCATATTCACTTAAGTCATGGCTGCAACACATTGTTTTACTAATATAGGACCGGTGTAAATCAATCCGCTATAGATTTGTACTAATGTTGCTCCAGCTTGCTGTTTGACTGCTGCTTGTTCACCCGACAAAATTCCACCCACGCCAATCAACGGGATTTGTCCTTTTAACGTTTGGGCAAACAAACGTAAGCATTCGGTACTTTTTTCAAAAACAGGCGCACCTGATAATCCACCCGATTCGTTACCATTAGGAAGGTTTTCTACACCATCTCTAGATAAAGTCGTATTGGTAACGATTAAACCATCAATCTTAAATTGCAATAATTGTGCTGCAATAAACTCAACATCTTCAACTGTTAAATCAGGTGCAACTTTTAAAACTAAAGGAACATAATGGTTATATTGCTCGGCAAGCTCAAGTTGTCTTTCTTTTAATGTTTGCAATAATTCAGTTAATGCATCACCACTTTGTAAACTTCTTAAGTTCTTAGTATTTGGAGATGAAATATTAACAGTAATATAAGAGGCGTAGTTATAAACTTTCTCAAGGCAAATTAGGTAATCATCTACAGCCTTTTCTACAGGCGTATCTGCATTCTTACCAATGTTAATGCCTAGAATTCCTTTAAATTTTGAAGCTTTAACATTCTCAACAAGGTTATCAACACCATCATTATTGAAACCCATGCGGTTAATAATGGCTTTAGCTTCAGGAATACGGAACAATCGTGGCTGTGGATTACCCGACTGAGGTCGAGGTGTAATTGTTCCAATTTCAATAAAACCGAAACCCAGTCCGGCTAAAGAATCAATATGTGCACCATTCTTATCAAGTCCAGCCGCCAAACCTACCGGATTTGGAAATTCAATTCCCATACAGGTTGTTGGTTTTGATTCTACGCTTTGACGTAGTAGGCCGAACTTATGTGCTTTATCAAGCATAGATAATGTTAATTCATGGGCACGCTCTGGTGCTAAACTAAACAACATCGGGCGAGCAAGTGAATATAACATACCAATCACAGTCTACTGATTTTAGGTAGGCATATTATAGGCACAGGCAGCACAAAACACCATGCTTAAGAACACCATATTTTAATATGTTATTGAACCGTCGCTGTTAATTTAATCTGTCCGTCACTTGAAACCATTTCCATTTTTTGAATACTTAAGCCCATTTGTGCAAGTTGGGTTAAAAAGTTCGCTAAAATTGCATAATTCTGATGAGTAACAATAATTTGTAACTGCTCACCATTTTGTTGAGAAGTGACCGTTAAGCCTTGCTGCTGAGCTACACGTTGTATTTTTTCCGATTGACCCAACTCAAGTTCATTTGCGGGTTTCATGGTAACCGCATTGCTCTGCATCCATACCATCAAATCTTTTAAATCATTTAACCGTTGTTGCTGTTGCTCTGCCAAAGAATGCATTTTCCAAAGTGATGCTCCTACAATAGCCACAACGACAAAGATTGTAGTAAAGACCACCATAATACGTTCACGTACAGTTAAGCGATCCAAATATTGAACGATCTGTTCAACCCACTGATCAAAGCGGTTTTGCAATTGAGTTATCATTTTCATTATTGTATTTTCACCACCCCGATTGCCCCACCACCATCGGCTTGAACATTACCGAGCTCTGCTTTGAATCCCTGCTGGTTAAGTTGCTGAGTTAAAGCTTGCAAATCATCTGCCGACTTTGCTTTTAATGCCATTGTTAATATTGATGCATCATAATTTAACTGCTGAGCTAAAATTTGTCTTTGCATTAAAATAGGCCCAACACGACTCAATAAAGAAAGTGCTTGTGTATCACCTTGCTTACTCATGCGTAAATGACTTTCAAATTGACTTTTTATATTCTGCTCATTCACACGACTAGAAGAACCAAACCAATATTTATATTGCTCTATTGTCTGCTCAGCGGTTTGATTAGCCACACTTTTTAACTTTACCCAGCGCAACAAATCATAGCTAAACTGAACCACTATAATTGCTAAAATAACAGCAGCACATGCTTTCCAATACCCTGAAACCGTTTGCTCTTGCCCTTTAGCTTTAGGTAGAACATTAAAAGGATGCTGTTTAGGTTTATCTAAAGCCTGAAATTGATAAATAAATTCTGAACGCTGCTCAGCACTTGATGCTGCCATCAAGCTTTCTAATTGCTCTGATGTCAAACCACTATATTGATAATGTGTTTCAACCGGCTGGAACTCTAAAAATAATCCCAGATCATCTAGCGAATTACCGACCCATTTACTTTCACGCACAAGTAATTTCTGGTCAATATTACATAAGACTACTTGCTGATCTTGAGGTTCCGGTAAAATTAAAAAGTCTGGCAATAAAGCAACGAGCTTAATAGGCAGCAAAGCCATTGCATGTTGCCATGTTTCTACTGTTGTTTTTGCTACTCCTAATACGGTCAATTGATCAGCATGAAAATGGTGAACCACTTTCATATGATCAATCGGCAAAGTCACAAATTCTTCAAGCAAATATTTAACACCATCTGCCCCGAGTTGCTTGTAATGAGACTTCGCCATGTGCTGCTGGAGTACCTGAGCATGGCGACTAGGGAAAAAGATGACAGCTTCTTTTCCTTGATGTAGTTGCAGATCTTGTATTAATTGATCAAGACTTGCTGCCTGCAACCAGTTTTCTCCGTTAGACCAATGCCATATTCCATTGGTTTCAGGCATCCATAAATACAGCATAATGGGCTAAATGACCTTTTTAATTATATTGTGGGTACAAAACTATTTTTTTGTGTTGATAAACCAGTTGCAATCACAGCCTGATCATAAATTCGAGCTTCGGCAAGTGCAAATGGATTAAAGTTTTCATGAGTCAGTAGTTCAGCAATATGCCCTACTACATTCATATGACACACGACTACAATTGACTCATACGGAACCTGAGACAACCACTCAACCGCCTCTTTCGCATTATCGTCCGGTTTAATTTTATCGCATAACAGCACGGGAACATCTTTAAAATAAGTTTGAATATGCGCTAATGTTTCTTGAGCACGCAATAATGGACTCACTACAAAAATATCAGGCTTAACAATATCTTTTAAAAATGTTGCTGTCTGTTCAGCTTGAGCATGCCCACGAGCAGTAAGTGGACGTTTAGTATCATTACCATTGACTGGAGGAGCAGCTTCCCCATGACGAACTAATGTCAGTTGCATAAATATTCCTTGTTAATAATTCTTGCATTATAACCGTAATTTATGACATTTCTTCTTCAGACTTCATGATGAGGTAAAACAAACTCAACATCACTACGGTGCCCATTTTTCATAAGAGATAAGGCAATATTTAAAGGAGGCGCCCCCTCAAAGATAACTTCATATAAAGCATTGGTAATTGGCATATATACGTCTAATTCTTCTGCTTTACCGCGCACCTGAACAATTGTATTAATTCCTTCAGCGGTTTGCCCCAATTCTTTACTCGCTTGGTCAAGTGTTTTACCTGAACCCAAAGCATAACCAATTTGATAATTACGGCTTAATGGACTATTACAGGTTGCAAATAAATCACCCACACCAGATAAACCCAAGAAAGTAAGTGGATTTGCACCCTGCTTTACCGCGAAACGGCTCATCTCAGCCAAAGCACGCGTTAAAATCATACTCTTGGTGTTTTCACCAATTTTGTAAGCTGCACCAATTCCCATTGCAACGGCGTAAATATTTTTAAGTGCTCCACCCAGTTCAACACCATGTACATCATCACTACCAAAAACTCGGAATAACGCACTATGCAGAGCATGCTGTACAGCATAACGAACGAGTTCAGAATCGCTGGCAATAACAGTACCAGATGGCATTCCCGCCATAATCTCCTTAGCGAGGTTTGGTCCAGACAATACCCCATAAGGAACTTCTGGCAACTCTTCACGAATAATATCGCTCATGAAGCTAAAAGTTTTAGCCTCGACACCCTTGGTTAGAGAGACAATCGCTTGTGCAGTAATAAAAGGAGCAATTTGTTTTAAGACATCACGAAATGAATGGCTAGGAATGGCCACTAAAATAATATCTCGATCACATACTGCTTGTTCAAGGTCTGACACAGCACGTAATGAGGACTCTAAAACAAAGTCTGGCAAATAACGTTTATTAATATGGGTTTTATTGATTTCTTCGGCTGTATCAGCATCACGAATCCAGATCATGGTGTCGCAGCCATTACGTGCAGCTAAATTCGCCATAGCCGTACCAAAACTGCCTCCACCTAAAACAGTAATACGTAATGCTGTTTTTTTATCGACCGCAACAGGTTCCACTAAATCTGTAAACTTAAATTCAGTCATGCTTTATTATCCTATTTCTTACTTCTACAGACTTTTATGCCTGCCAAACTTTTACGAATTCTTTACTATCAATATCTGCACGCGGCGCAATCGCTTTAGCTGCCGTACCCACATAAATAATACCTGAGATTAAATCGTGTGGTTGCAATCCTAAATGCTGTTTTAACCAGTTTGATTCGACAACAGCACCACTACGCCACATGGTAGAAAAACCTTGCACTTGTAAAGACAATAAAAGGTTTTGTACGGCAGCCCCAGTACTTAAAATCTGTTCAAAATGTGGAACTTTAGGGTGATCTTGCAGCTGCGTAAGCGCCAAAATGAGTAAAGGCGCGCGGAAAGGATGTTGCTTCACTCGCTCAAGCTGTGCTGAGTCGGTTTCACCTAAATCAGCCAAAGCTTTTGCTAAAACCTCACCAAAAGCACCACGTTGTTCAGCCTCAATAACGACAAAACGTGTTGGTTTAAGTCTATGGTGGTCAGGAGCAGTTAAAGCAGCTTGAAAAGCCAACTCTAGTTGATCTGCATTTGGAGCAGGCTCAATCAATTGACCAATAGATTGACGTTGGTGAATATTCTGATGAATTATCTGTATTGCTGAATCCGTCATTAATATTGATCTAACTCAAAAAATTCAAAATAGATTAGCATAATCTACAGATAATCCACCATTGTATCTAGAACATAAAAATAACGAGTTCGTGCTTTGACATTTTTTTAAGACAAAACATCAAAACTTATACAACGTCTTCAAAATCAATTAGAAAACTTGTGTTCAAATAGTGAGATCTTTTGACGATTAGCGATATTAGGTGAAACATGAAAAAAATAATTTTAGCGAGTGCGTTGAGTAGTGTTGTTTTATTACTAGGTGCTTGTGCCACTACGCCTAAGAACACTCTGGCAGTTCAAAAAGAAAATAATCAATTTGAAGTCACAGGTATTGGTAAAACGAATCTAATTGCAAAAAATAATGCGATTACTGCAGCTCAAAAAACTTGTTCAAAAAGCACGAGTCCTGTTGTAGTAGATGAAAAAACAACATACAACGGTGTATTAAAAGATGTTGTAAGCGAAAAAACTGGCCAAATGGTTGAAGCAGCGGCTGGTGTAATTGGCACTTTAACTGGTAAAAATGCATCACTTGCAAAAGATGATGATTATCAAACAACCCTTACCTTCTATTGTAAAATTAATTAATCAAAAAAAATCCCAATCAGTTGATTGGGATTTTTTTATTAGCAATAACCGTCTAGACGGGTTAATGGCAATTTCTTACCAATTGCTTTTTCAATTTCCGGCAAGTAAAAAGCATCATCTTCAGATAAGAAACTAATACTTACACCTTGTGACCCAGCACGACCTGTACGTCCAATGCGATGTACATAATCATCTGATTGCTCAGGCAAAGTATAGTTGATCACATGAGATACGCCATCAACATGAATACCACGGCCTGCAACATCAGTTGCAATCATGACGTTATTTTTACCCTGCTTAAACTGCTCTAACATTTTTAAACGTTTATCTTGAGCAATTTCACCTGAAAGCATACCGACCCGATATCCATCTCTCTTTAAATGATCATAAAGACGGCGCACTTGATCACGTCGATTCGCAAAAATCATAACTTTATCGATAGGCTCTTCACGCAAAATATCTTGTAGTAAACGATATTTATCTTGTTTAGCGACTACATAAACGCGCTGCTCAACATCGTTGTTAGTTTTTTGCTCAGGTTCAATCTCAACAGTGATTGGTTCAAACAACCATTGTCTTGCCAAATTAAGCACATCATAACTAAAAGTAGCCGAGAACATGAGCGTTTGGCGTTGTTCCTTACGTGGGGAATAACGCACAATACGTTTTACAGAAGGAATAAAACCCATGTCCAATAAACGGTCAGCTTCATCGATGACTAAAAATTCAATTTGATCGAGCCAAACTTCTTTTTGTTCTACAAAATCAATTAGACGCCCAGGAGTAGCAACGATGATGTCGACAAAATTAGCATCTAACTGTTTCTTTTGCTTATCGAAATCTACGCCACCCAACAGTGTCACGATGTGTAAATCTGAAAATTTTGTGAGTAACTTTGCATCGCTTTCGATTTGCAATGCCAATTCACGCGTAGGCGCCAAAATCAAAGCACGTGGCTCACCACGAAAACGCTGCTCTTGAATCGGATTATGTAACAAGTCATTAATTACACTAATAAGGAAAGCAGCAGTTTTACCTGTTCCTGTTTGCGCTCTACCAATCGCATCATGCCCGCCCAACGTATATTTTAAAACCTTTTGCTGAATCGGGGTCATTTGCTTAAACCCTAAAGCATCAATCGCCTTTTTAAGTTGCGGATGTAAATTCAAGGTTTCAAAACCAGATGTCATAAATACGTGCTCTAACAAACAATCTCTCTAATGAGAAGATCATTATAAACAAAAACGCCCCAATTCAAAAATTGGAGCGTCCATGATTCATCAAAAAGATGAATTAGTCTAAAGGCTGAACGTTTTCAGCTTGAAAACCTTTTTGACCTTGTACTACACTAAATTCTACGCGTTGGCCGTCACGTAAAGAACGGTGACCGTCACCAACGATTGCGCGGAAATGAACAAATACGTCATCACCACCGTTACGTTGAATAAAGCCAAAACCTTTAGTGTCGTTAAACCACTTTACTACGCCTTGTTCGCGAGCTGTCATAAGTCAATCCTCAGATGTTGAAAAAAGGACCTTCCGGTGTTGCAAACAGCAGAGCAAACAAGTGTTTAAAATATTTATAATCTTAAAGCTTGTAATCATTCTGTAAAACTATCAACAATTTCCGGTTACATCCATTTGTTATAAGATTTTTAAACCAATTTAAGTGTGTGGTAAATCTTAAAACGGTTCGAGCTTACCACGGGTTTATGACAATTAATAGAATTTTTTTCAATTATTTCCCGTATTTTTAGTCGTTTTTTTAAACAGCTTATTACAATATTTTTTATAGGTAATTGCTTGTTTCTTCTTTTATAAAATGTGCGGCATTTATAAAAAAATTTGTTAGAATAATTTTTTTAGTTGTTTTGATGATGAATGACCAACACTTCTTCTACTACAGCACCCATTGAAATTAATGCTTTGGGCCAACCCTGTCCGATGCCTTTATTAATGCTAAAACGCGAACTCAAAAAAGTATCGGGTAAACAGCTATTCTTATTAAAATCTTCTGACCCTCATAGTGAAATAGATGTAACTCGTTACTGTGGTTTACATCATTTTATGTGTCAGACAACATATATATCTGAAAGAGAATTTCACTATTTAATTGAAACTCAATGATTCTTTGATAAACTAAAAGATTAGAAATTGCATAAAATTTTACATTTCTCTACCCAATTTTCCTTAATTATGAAGCTGATTCAAATTAAGATGAATTTATTGGTTATCCCATCCGATCCTACAAGGAGAAATCATGAGTGACAGCAGCAATCAATTGATGCCCCTGTCATTGTCTGCGCCCGGTGTAAACCTTGGTGCATATATCAGTACTGTCAATCAGATTCCTATTTTAACGGCCGAGCAAGAAAAAGAACTTGCTGAACGTTATTATTATGACCAAGATCTTGATGCCGCAAAAATGCTGGTAATGTCGCATTTACGTTTCGTCGTTCACATTGCGCGCAGCTATGCAGGTTATGGCCTACCACAAGGCGACCTTATTCAAGAAGGTAATTTAGGCTTAATGAAAGCCGTGAAGCGTTTCGACCCAAATATGGGCGTGCGTCTTGTATCTTTTGCCGTCCACTGGATTAAAGCAGAAATTCACGAATACGTTATTCGTAACTGGCGTATTGTCAAAATTGCAACGACCAAAGCACAACGTAAATTATTTTTCAATTTACGTAGTTTAAAAAAATCGAGTAAAAAATTAACGCTCGAAGAAGCTCAATCGATTGCGAATGACTTAAATGTTACTGCAGAACAAGTTCTGGAGATGGAAGGTCGTTTAACCGCTTATGATGCTGCTTTCGAAGCTCAAGGCGACGACGACGATGATACTCCGCATACTGCACCGGCATTGTATCTTGAAGATAATCGCTATGATCCAGCTCGTTTAGTTGAAAATGAAGACTGGGAAGAGCAAAGTACATCTGCTTTACATGATGCAATGGATCAGTTAGATGATCGTTCGCGTAATATTTTACAACGTCGTTGGTTAGATGATGATAAATCTACTCTCCACGAGTTAGCAGCCGAATATAATGTATCAGCAGAGCGTATTCGCCAGCTTGAAAAGAATGCAATGGAAAAAATTAAAATTGCTATGTCTGCAAGCTAAAAATAAGTTTAAAAATAAAAGGGCGTTTAGCCCTTTTGTTTTATCTGGCTATGTTTAGCCAACCCAATCTATGATAACGTTGCCTTTCATTATTCATTTGCGTTTTTTGTTATGTGGATTGCCATTTCAGCCCTTAATCTTGCCTTTGCAGTCATGTTGGGTGCTTTTGGAGCACATGGTCTTAAAGCTCACGCGAGTCCTGAGCAACTTGTTTGGTGGCATACAGCAACCGACTACTTTTTCTACCATGCTTTAGGCTTACTAGCACTTGGTATTTTAAGCAAAGTCATCCTGACGTTCCCCATTAAATTGCCATTCATATTAATTCAGATTGGTATATTATTTTTCTGTGGTTCACTCTATATCATGGCACTTGGATTACCGAGAATTTTAGGGGCAATTACCCCAATTGGCGGAGCATTTATGATAGCTGGATGGCTCGTTTTGGCTTGGAATGCCCTCAAATACGCAAAATAATTGGAATGTGATCATGCAAATTTATTTAAATGGCGAATTAACGGACACGCCTTGTCAAAACCTGTTGCAACTCATTCAGGAAATGGCACTTGAAGGAAAACGCTTTGCTGTCGAGCACAATCAGCAAATCGTTTCTAAAAGCAAATTAGAGCAAATCACTATTGCTCAACATGACCGTATCGAAATTATTCACGCTGTTGGCGGCGGCTAAGTCGGAGTTATCCATGCAAGACACCCCTCTCATTATTGGTTCACGTTCTTTTCAATCTCGTTTATTGGTAGGAACTGGCAAATATAAAGACTTAAATGAAACGGATTTAGCTATTCAAGCCAGTGGTGCAGAAATCGTAACTGTCGCAATCCGCCGTGTGAATATTGGACAAAATCCAGATCAACCGAATTTACTGTCTGTCATTCCACCAGAAAAATATACAATTTTGCCAAATACCGCAGGTTGTTTTGATGCTGATAGCGCAGTTCGTACTTGTATGCTAGCGCGTGAGCTACTCGATGGTCATAACCTAGTAAAACTTGAAGTTCTAGGCGACGAAAAAACCTTATATCCAAATGTAACCGAGACTTTAAAAGCAGCTCGAACTTTGATTGATGACGGTTTTGAGATTATGGTCTATACCTCTGATGACCCGATCATTGCTCAAGAACTTGAAAGTATGGGCTGTGTTGCGATTATGCCTTTAGGTAGTCTAATTGGTTCAGGTTTAGGTATCTTAAACCCGCACACTATTTCAATTATTAAAGAAAATGCAAAAGTACCTGTTTTGGTAGATGCAGGTGTTGGTACAGCAAGTGATGCAGCTATTGCTATGGAACTTGGTTGTGATGGTGTGCTGATGAATACAGCAATTGCAGCTGCTCAAAACCCTATTTTGATGGCTTCTGCAATGAAGAAAGCTGTTGAAGCTGGACGTGAAGCATTTTTAGCAGGTCGTATGCCACGTAAACGTATGGCAAATGCAAGCTCACCAGAAACAGGTTATTTCTTTAAATAATCTATTTCTTGCAAGAACACAGCCTTTAATTACCGTTGTAACTTTAGTGCAACTTGTATAGGCATTTTACTTTTCAAAGATGAAAAGTAACAAAAATCTTTTGTTTCGCTGATATTACATCCATGTAATACAGCGAAACGGTGGCATCCATGCCACCTCACGATAGTTACCGCTTACGAAAGTTTAACTTTAGTAAGGCTAAGCCACTTGCTCATCGCGCTTAAATACCAACTCTTTTGCTGATGAATTCTCCGCATCAAAGTAGTATCCATCAGTATTAAACGCTTTGATGTCTTCCGCTTTATTTAATTGGTTTTCAATCATAAAACGAGCCATTAAACCGCGTGCTTTTTTCGCATAGAAACTAATGACTTTATATTTACCATTTTTCTGATCTAGAAAAACCGGCTTCACAATTTCAGCCTTAATTTTCTTTTCATTGACAGACTTGTAATACTCATCTGAAGCTAAGTTTACAAGTAATTCAGAATTTATTGCTGCCAAATCTTCATTAATCTGGTTTGTGATAATTTCACCCCAGAACTCATATAAATTATGACCACGCGTATTTTTTAATTTAGTGCCCATCTCAAGACGATAAGGCATCATTAAATCTAAAGGACGTAATAAACCATATAGACCAGAGAGCATACGCAAATGCTGCTGTGCAAAATCAATATCTTTATCTTTTAAATGGTACGCATCTAAACCCGTATATACGTCACCTTTAAATGCATAAATTGCCTGACGAGCATTTGAAAAATCAAATTCGGGCTTCCAATCTCTAAATCGGTCTGCATTCAATGTGGCAATTTTTTCACTAACACTCATTAAACTCGCAATTTCCGAAGCAGAAAGTTTACGGCTAACATCAATTAATTGTGCTGAGTGTTCTAACAAGCGAGGCTGAGTAAACTCATCTGTAGGTAACGGTGTTTCATAATCCAAAGTTTTTGCAGGAGAAATTAAAGCAAGCATACATAACCTGAAAAAATTATTCTTAATACCAACTATAACAGTAGATATTTTTTAATGCTAACTCGTGTTTTCAATGACGACTATCGGTAAAATAGCATCACGTATTGTTATTTAGCGGTTCTTATATGTCTGAGCAAACTTTCATCCAGGGTCCAGTAGGTAAAATTGAACTTTTCGTTGACCGCCCTGAAGGTGAAATCAAAGGCTTTGCGGTTGTTTGTCATCCGCACCCATTGCAAGGTGGAACCCCTCAACATAAAGTCCCTGCCCTTTTAACCCAAATCTTTAATGAATATGGTTGCATTGTTTACCGCCCGAGTTTCCGTGGCCTAGGTGGCAGTGAAGGCGTTCATGATGAAGGCCATGGTGAAACTGAAGATATCTTAGCTGTCATTGAACATGTTCGTAAGCTTCATGAAGGCTTGCCATTTTATGCAGGTGGTTTCAGCTTCGGCTCACATGTTCTGGCAAAATGCTTTGCCCAGCTTAATCCTGAATCACGACCTATACAGTTAATTTTATGTGGTTTACCAACGGCTACTGTAGTAGGCTTGCGTCACTATAAAACTCCTGAAATTCAAGGTGATATTCTACTCATTCATGGTGAGCAAGATGACATTACCTTACTTTCAGATGCAATTGCATGGGCAAAACCACAAAAGCATCCAATTACGATTTTACCGGGCGCTAACCACTTCTTTACAGGATATTTAAAACAGCTTCGTCAAATCATTACACGCTTTATTATCATGAAATAAAGTATATTTGATGGACATAGATTGAGTCTATGTCCATCATTTCATAAGTGCTGTAACTGCTAAAAATTATTCCAACTTAATCCAAAACGGGCTAAATATTTTTTCACTCGGTCGCTATCGTTCGTTGTATTACGTTGTTGACGAGATACTGAAAAGAGCTGTCTTCCCGCCTCTGCCATTGATTTTGAATTTTCACAGACTTTGAGCACACCTCGTAATTGAATCTTATCAAATTCATCTATTTGTTCTAGCTGTTCAGGACTCAAATAGTTCAAAAGAATATCTTCATCTTTATCATTGTAAGATTCATCCTGAGTAAGCCAAAGTTGCTTTAGGCGTTGAATTTCTTTTTCTACAGCTTCACGACGAATTAATTCACCGTGAGATAAAGTTGCTAAACGAGTTACGCTCGCTGCTAAATCTCTAAAATTTCCTTGCCATGATGCATCTACTGATTTAGCAAACTTTAAATATGTTTCTAAAGCATCACGTTGAAAACGTAATTGTCTTTGATGAATTGCAGCAAAACGCTGTAGCTCAAAATCAATATTGGGTGCAATATCTTCTACACGGTCTTTTAAATTTGGTAAGAAGAACGTCCACGTATTCAAACGAGCCCATAAATCTTCACGAAAACGGCCAGCTTGAACCTCATTACGCAAATCACGGTTAGTACCAGCTATTAGTTGAAAATCGGCCTGAATTTCCTTATCACTCCCAACAGGAAAAAAGCTTTTATCCTCTAGTGCTTTTAGCAGCATTGCTTGTTCATCAAGTCCCAATTCACCGATTTCATCTAAAAATAAAATGCCTTGGTCAGCACTTTTTAATAAACCAGCACGAGATGCGGCTGCTCCTGTAAATGCACCTTTTATGTGACCAAATAAGGTCGACATAGCACTATCACCACGTAAGGTTGCACAGTTAACATCGATAAAACGACCGCTTAATTGAAATTTATCTTTCTTTAATTGAAAAATCTGCTTTGCCAAATGAGACTTACCAACACCTGTTGCACCCATAATCAAAATAGGCGCACTAGAGCGAGTTGCAACTAACTCAACTTCCTCAATAAGCTGATTAAACACTTTATTATGAGTAGAAATATTTGCTTTAAGTTGTTGCCAATTTTGCTTTTGCTCATCATCGAAGCGCTGTTTTAAAACATCGTATCGAGACAAATCCAGATCAATAATTCTATATTCACCTTCTGGGGTCTTTGGTTGATTAGGTGAGCTTTGGATAAGCTGAGCAGGTAAATAATGTGCATCTACCAATAAGTACCAACAAATTTGGGCAACATGTGTTCCCGTTGTGATATGCAATAAATAGTTATTTTTTTCGACATCAAACGGATAGGTTTTTACAAAATCATAAAGTGCCCCATAAACTTCAGCAAAATCCCAAGGGTCTCTAATACTCACCTTGTGTCCAGAAACCTGAGTTTGTGGAGAAATTTCTTTTGCGTCTGCTGCTATAGATTTAACTAAATTATGATGTTGTCGATCATGTAAAAGCACCAATTCATCTACAAGCAAATCTTCATGCATTAACAAGCTAATCGTAGGACGCCAACGTTGCCATCGATCTGGCTTTCTTCCCTGATCAAGTGTAGAACCGACAAAGCCAATAACGACTGTTTTCTTTGCATCCGCCATAATTTCTATAAAATTTTATAAGTGTCTATAATATACAATACGCATTTGACCAAAAAATTCCAAGAATATGCTTCATTTTACTTTTTTAGGCACATCTTCCGGTGTACCGACCTTAACACGTAATGTTTCAGGATTAGCAGTTCGTAACAGCAAAAATAAGGACTGGATTTTAATTGATGCCGGCGAAGGTACACAGCACCGCGTTCAACAAGCCAGACTTTCATTACAAAACCTAGTTGCCATTTGTATTACACACGTTCACGGCGACCATTGTTATGGTTTAGTTGGTTTATTGGCAAGTGCAGGCATGAATGCCCGTAGCAAACCATTAATCGTGATTGCACCGAAAGAAATTCAGCAATGGTTTGAAATCACTGCCCAGCTTACTGACTTACACTTACCTTACTCACTGCAATTTATTGATGTAAATGAAGCAATGCAGCCACAACAAATCACTGATGAATTCATTGTTCAAGCACACCCACTAAGCCATCGTGTTCCAAGTTTTGCTTTTAGCATTTACATCAAATCGATTCAGAAGAAGTTAGATACCCAAGCTCTAACTCAGCTTGGCGTGCCTCAAGGCGATATGTGGGGTCATTTAAAACGAGGATACGATGTTGACTTTGAGGGGCAAACTTTAAAAGCTCAAGACTTTATCAAAGTTCAAAATCAACAAATTCATGCAATTATAGGTGGTGATAATGACCAACCTGAACTATTAGTTGATGCTTGCAAAGATGCTCAACTCCTTATTCACGAATCGACTTACTTGCAAACGGTTTTAGATAAAGTCGGCAAAGGTCCAATGCATAGCTCAGCAAAAATGGTGGCTGAATTTGCAGAACAGCAATCTTTAAGTAATTTAATTCTGACGCACTTTAGCCCCCGACATCAAGATAGAGCTGGACAGCAAGCTATTACTGAAGAAGTTCGCCAGTTTTATAAAGGTCATTTTTATTTAGCCAATGATTTTGATGAATTTGCTTTAAATGAAGCTGGGCAGCTTTTAAAAGTCGATAAAAATCATAAACCCCATTAAGTCAATATATCCAAAAATATATTTAAATATATTTTTGGATATATTTTTAATATTAAAAACTGCCAATAAAATTCATCCCATATAAAATAAAATCATTTTTATTTATTATTTTCAATAATTTATAATTAAATTAAATGTTTTTAAAAAAAGTTGGCACACTCAGTGCAATAGTACAAAGCACACAACATCATTGGGATCTTGTGAATAACACCTGCCTGCAAACGCTTGGCAGGCAGGCTTTGAAAGGAAAAGAAAATGTCTGTCATTGAAGAAATTAACCAACAAGCTCAATTTGAACAAAAGCAGCAAGAACGTTCTTATCAAGTTCTGCAAAATGAAAAAAGTATGCCAGTCAAAATGTGGACTAAAGGTGTGCTTGTTGATGACAACTCAAAACAACAATTACTACAAACAGCTCAAATGCCTTTTATTTATAAATGGATGGCTGTAATGCCAGATGTACACTTCGGTTTAGGAGCAACTATTGGTAGCGTGATCCCAACTAAAGGGGCAATTATTCCTGCTGCTGTGGGTGTAGATATTGGTTGCGGAATGATGGCAACTCGTACAAGCTTAACTGCTTCAGATTTACCAGATAACTTACATGCTCTACGTACTGAACTTGAACGATTAATTCCACATGGAATGACTAAGCGCGGACGTGATCGTGGTTCATGGGAAACTCCACCAGAAATGGTAGATCAAGCTTGGGCTGATCTGGTTGCAGATTTTGAATACATTTGTGCAAAACATCCACGCTTAAAAAACACCAATAACCGCAAACATTTGGGGACTTTAGGTACTGGAAACCACTTTGTCGAAATCTGTTTAGATGAGCATGATCATGTTTGGATTATGTTGCACTCAGGTTCTCGTGGTGTAGGAAATGCTATCGGTAATCATTTTATCGAACTTGCCCGTAAAGACATGCAGAAGCATTTCATTAATTTGCCAAATAAAGATTTAGCATACCTAGTAGAAGGAACTGAACACTTTGATGATTACTGGTTTGCTGTAGGTTGGGCTCAACGCTTTGCAATGAAGAACCGAGAAATCATGATGCAATCTGCGATTAAAGCCTTGGCGACTATTGTACCAAAGCCTTTTCAGGCACGTTTGGAAGCAGTGAACTGTCACCATAACTATGTGGAAAAGGAAGAACACTACGGTGAAGAAGTGATGGTCACTCGTAAAGGTGCAGTCCGTGCGCGCTTTGGTGAATATGGAATTATTCCAGGTTCAATGGGTGCGAAGTCGTTTATTGTCCGTGGGCTTGGAAATCAGGAATCTTTCTGTTCATGTTCGCATGGTGCAGGCCGTGTTATGAGCCGTACTGAAGCAAAACGACGTTTTACTGTGGAAGATCAGATTGCACAAACTGAAGGTGTGGAATGCCGTAAAGATGCTGCTGTTATTGATGAAATTCCTTCGGCATATAAACCGATTGAAGATGTAATGAAAGCACAAAGCGATTTGGTTGAAGTAGTGTATACCTTACGACAAGTGGTGTGTGTTAAAGGGTGATTATGGAAAAAGATAGTTTAGATATTCGAAGCTATAGAATCAGGGCAAATGAAGAAAAGCATCTGTTTCTGCCTAGATATCCCTATTCCATCATCTTGGTTGTGGAAACCGATCAAATTCTGCCTAAATGGCGTAATTAGATCTGTGAGCAGATTGTCTATTCAAAACACTGTATTCAAGCAATGGTTACAGGGTATGAGTGTTCTATTTGGCATGATGTCCTAGATGAAACATATCTAGTTTTTTACAACTATCAACCACCAGCCGATCATTGCTTTATGACAACTTGGCATGAAGATGAAACTTTAGAAGACATTACTGAATGTGCAAAAACTACGATGCAATTAGAAGATATTTCAAACTTAGTGATTGTACATATTGAATAAAAGGTAAATAAAATGAAACTCGCAGAAGCACTTTTACTTCGAAGCGATCAACAAAAAAAGCTTGCTTCGTTAAAACAACGAATTAATGCCAATGTATTGGTACAAGATGGTGATGAACCGAGTGAAGATCCAAATGAACTGATCAAACAGATATTTGCTTTAACTCAGGAAAGCAATCAATTGATTTGTCGTATTCATTTGACCAATGCACAAGCAAAACTGGAAGATGGCAAAGTATTGTTGTCTCTATTAAGCTTGCGCGATAGTTATGCTGAACAGCATAAGATTTTAATAGATGCGATTGCCAATACACATCACGAACCTGATCGTTATAGCTCACGTGAAATTAAGTGGAAGAAAGTCATTCCTGTTTCTAGCTTACAAAAGCAGGCAGATGATATCAGTGCGAAACTCCGTGATTTAAACATCAAAATTCAGGCTGCTAATTGGCAAATTGATCTAATCGATTAAACAATAGATTTTGTGAAATCTGTTTCACAATCAAAGTTTGGACATACTGGGCGAGTACAAGATCCTGCGTTACTCCGATCTGAGGGATTGAAAATAATTCAGGCGGCTATGGCAGCATGTGAGCCGTGCATCGATATTCACTTATCAGGCTCAGCACTATGCACCTAGCAAACCTTTGTCGAAAGCAAAGTCACGCGTTACTTCGCATTACCATGTACTGACATGTATGTTCATTAAATTAGAAAATAAGGAAAATAGAAGTGAATACAGTTTTGGCAAATATGCCAAAAGCCATTCAAATTGATGGATCACAAGGTGAAGGTGGTGGACAGATTTTAAGAACTGCCCTTGCGCTTTCAATGATTACAGGCCAACCGTTTGAATTAATTAATATACGTGCAGGACGTAAAAAACCAGGGCTAATGCGTCAACATTTAGTTTGTGTACAGGCATCTCAACAAATTAGCCAAGCTTATGTGGAAAGCGCTGAATTACATAGCCAGCGTTTATATTTCGCACCTCAGCATGTTCAAAGTGGTAAATATCAATTTCAAATTGGTTCAGCGGGTAGTACAACACTAGTTTTACAAACGCTTCTACCTGTTTTGTTATTACAAAATGAAGCTAGCGAACTCACCATTTCAGGCGGTACACATAACCCACTTGCACCAACAGCAGATTTTATTAAACACTGCTTTTTACCTGCTCTAGCGAAGATTGGAATTAACGTCGATTTTAGATTAAATAAAGCTGGCTTTTTTCCAATTGGTGCTGGTGAAATTCAGATTACTGTTCAGCCATGGCAAGATCGAAACAGCTTAAATTTATTAGATCGTGGTGCTTTGCAAGGCAATGAAGCTTTTGCAGCTGTATTAAATCTTTCAGAAGAAGCACAGATAGCACAACGTGAATTAACCACATTAAGTAAAAAACTAAACTTAAGCTCTCAGCAGCAATTTCATTTAAATGGAATTAGCCAAGGCAATACAATGTATGTGAAAGTTGCTCATCAATATCACACTCAACTTTTTACAGCTTTAGGTGAAAGGAGCAAAAGTGCAGAGCAAATAGCTGATCATTTAGCAAAAGATGTAAAGCTATATTTATCTTCGCAGGCTGTTGTAGATGAATATTTGGCAGACCAGTTACTGCTACCTTTGACATTAGGTCAAGGGGGTGAATTCACCGCACAATGTATTAGCGAACACACTCGTACTCAAGCGGCCATGATTGAAAAATTTATTGATTGTGAAATCGAGTTTGTTGAGTTAAATCCAAAGCATTTTCATGTAAAGGTTAAAGTTTAAGAAGCTCATACCTGAGCTTCTTATCTCTTAAAAAATTACTCTACAGATGCCAAAGCTGTCACCAACAGCTTCCAGCATTTCTCTACAGTCTCTACTCTGACTCGCTCGCCTGGTGCATGCGCCCCCTGAATATCTGGACCAAACGAAACCATCTGTAAATGTGGATAATGCTCGGCAATAATTCCACACTCCAAGCCTGCATGAATCACTTTAAGATTTGGTTCAATGTTAAATGCCTTTTGATAGGCCTGCTGTAAGCACTTTAAAGCAGCCGAGTCAGGATTTGGTGTCCAACCCGAAACCAATGGTGTGAGTGCTGAGGCTATATTAAATTGACTAAAATGTGCCTGAATTTTTTCTGCAAAGTCTTGAGCCTCTTGGTTCACCATTGAGCGGACCATTAAAACAGCTTTTCCGCCCTCTCGATTTAGTTTTACGACCCCAATATTATTTGAAGTTTCAACTACGTCTGGTAAAGCTTGACTCATACTTGCAACGCCATAAGGGCTTGTTGCTAAAGCTTGTAACCACTCGTTTTGCTGTTGTTGAGCAATCACTTCGGTCACTTCAACGCTAGTAGGTTGAATAGTTAATCGCAGGTTGTCATCAATACCCTGCAGTTGGTTTTTCCATACTGCTTGATATTCAGCGAGTAATTTTTCTAATTCGGGTAATTGGTTAGACGAAATTGCAATAGTCGCTACAGCTTCTCTCGGTAAAGCATTACGCGCCGTGCCACCTGTAAACTCAACAAGATGTCCACCAAGCTTTGCTAAATACTCATTTAGAAAGCGAGCTAAAATAACGTTGGCATTGCCACGTCCTAAATGAATATCTACGCCAGAGTGACCACCTTTAAGACCGACAACCTGAATATTTACAACCGTCAAGTTTTCAGGAATTGGTTCATAAATAAGTGGCTGTTCTACTTCAACATCAATACTGCCAGCACATCCGAGATATAACTCACCCCACTCTTCTGTATCAATATTAAATAGCCATTTCCCTTTTAGTACACCTGCCTGTAAAAGCCGTGCACCACTCATGCCTGCTTCTTCATCAACTGTCAAAAGAACTTCAATTGGTCCATGAGCAATATCATTTGAATCTAATACTGCCAAAGCTAAGGCTACCCCAATGCCATTATCAGCACCTAAAGTAGTATCTTTAGCAATCAACCAGCCATCTTCAAGAACTGGGCGAATAGGGTCCTTAAAAAAGTCGTGTACTGTGCCAGTGTTGGCTTGTGTGACCATATCTAAATGGCCTTGCAGAATAACGCCAGACACATGTTCTTTACCCACAGTCGCATTCTTACGGATAATTAAATTACCGACTTCATCTATGTAAGTTTCTAAATTTCGACTTTCAGCCCAGTTTTGTAAAAACTCACGAAGCTGCTGTTCATGCTTTGAAGGACGAGGAATAGTGCAAAGTGTTTGAAAATGCTGCCAAACGACTTGAGGAGATAACGCTGCAATATTGACTTGTGTCATGAAAACCATACTCTAATTATGTAAATATCGTAATAATTTCAATATACACAATGCATTAAAGATAGGTAGGAATTTCGGGAAAGATTTTGTATTTTTATCTTTAATCTAAAGAGATAGTACGACTTTTTAAAAAGCCGTACTTCATAAATAAGTCTTAACAGTCGTATGCTTAGTTTTTCCATTCAAATGCTGAAAAGCTATGATCAGCTTTCAAACTATTTTCAACGGCCTGCGCAAGCTGACGAATAATGCTTTGTGTTTCGATTTTCTCAAACCAGTCTTGTTCTTCATCAGGATTGGCAGAAATTTCACACATCAAATGCCCTTCATGGTCTGTTTTCTGGCAAGTAATAGACAAAGGTAAAAGATGATTATCAATACTGACTTCTACCTTTTCATGCTCATGCACAATGTGCTGTGCATCAAAGCCATAATGCCCCAATTGTTTAAACAGTAAAGCCGCTACATATTCTTGAGTGATATGGCATTCATTTGGTGGATGATCAAGCACCCCATGTTGTGGGCAACTGGCAATAAATTGTAATTTTTTCATCCTTTGTCCTAACACTTTTATCATTATCTGCGCTTAGCATAAGCAATAAACAAACAGCAGCCAAGCCTTTAGCCCGCTGCTGCCGTTGCTATTGTGTTAGCAATTATAAAATGTGTCAGGTCAAAAGTTATTGGCTAACTTCGATTGTTAAGCCTGCACGATTCGCCAACTCAGTGAAAGTTGGGAAGCTTGTCGCCACAGTTTCAGTACCCTGAATGGTAATCGGACCAGAATTACGAAGACCTGCCATACTAAAACTCATGGCAATACGGTGGTCATGATGTGATTCAATTTCACCACCAGCAAAGATTGGTGACCAATCACCTGACTTACCCTTACCTTCGATAATGATTCCATCATCAGTTGGCGTGCAGTCAATACCCATGATTTTTAAGCCATCTGCCATAACCTGAATACGGTCAGATTCTTTCACACGAAGTTCTGCCGCACCAGTTAGTACCGTTTGGCCTTCGGCACAAGCTGCTGCAATAAATAAAGCTGGGAATTCATCAATTGCTAAAGGTACTTGGTCTTCTGGTATATGAATGCCTTTAAGCGTGCGTGAACCTTTAATATGAATATCAGCAATAGGTTCGCCACCAGCAATACGTTCATTTTCAACAGTTAGATCAGCACCCATCTGTTTTAAAATTTCAATTACGCCAGTACGTGTTGGGTTAATACCTACAGCTTCCAGAACAACATCGGAACCCTCAGTAATTGCAGCACCCACCATAAAGAAAGCAGCAGATGAAATATCTGATGGTACTTGAATGTCAGTACCTACTAATTTTCCGCCACCAACAAGAGAAATTTTGTTGCCTTCGGTTTTAACATCATAACCAAATGCGCGAAGCATGCGCTCTGTATGGTCACGAGTTGGCTCTGGTTCTGTAACAGAGATTTCACCTTCAGCCCATAGGCCCGCAAGTAAAATACCAGACTTCACTTGAGCAGATGCCATAGGTAAATCGTATTGAATCGCTTTTAACTGTTGACCACCAGTAATGCTTACAGGTGGTGTACCTTTCTCACCCGTAGTCTGAATTTGTGCACCCATTAAACGTAATGGCTTAGCAATACGCTCCATTGGACGCTTAGAAAGTGATGCATCACCGGTCATCACTGAATCAAACTTTTGCGCTGATAGCATACCTGAAAGCAAACGCATGCTTGTACCAGAGTTACCCATATACAATGCACTTGCAGGTGCTTTTAAACCATGCATGCCTACGCCATGAATGGTCACTTCCCCATTCTTTGGGCCTTCAATGCTTACGCCCATGTCACGAAAAGCTTGCAAAGTTGCTAAAGCATCTTCACCTTCGAGGAAGCCTGTTACATGCGTAGTGCCTTCGGCAATAGCACCAAACATAATGGAGCGATGTGACACAGATTTGTCACCCGGTACGGTAAATTTACCTTTAAAAGCCTTATTTCCCGGTAAGATACTGAATTGCTGTGTCACCTTATTTTTCTCCATTAAAGGTTTTTTGGCTAACATATGATTGAAATGCTGACGTGCTGCCTGAGCATGGCCGAGTAAACCCATTAATGCATGAGAATCTTCGTTTTCAATCAATTTTCTAAGTACGGTAAGTTGCTTTTCGAAGCCATCTACAGCATTTAATATTGCTGTTTTATTGGCAAAGAAAATATCATGCCACATTTGAGGATCACTAGCCGCAATCCTTGAAAAGTCACGGAAACCACCTGCTGCATAACGGAAAATATCAAGATTATCTTCACGATTTGCAAGTTGCTCGACCAAATTAAATGCCATTAAATGTGGTAGATGGCTCGTATGTGCCAGCACTTCATCATGCTTAGCAACATCCATACAAATGACTTCAGCTTTAGCAGCTGACCAAAGTTGAATCAGTTTATCAACAGCCCATTCTGCACTTGTCGGTAACGGCGTTAAAATTACTTTGTGATTTGCAAATAGGTCAACCTTACCTGCATGAACACCCGTGTGTTCACTACCTGCAATAGGGTGTCCCGGTACAAAACCTGCTGGTAAATTTTCACCAAATACAGCTTTTGCTGCATCAACGACATTACCTTTTGTACTTCCCACATCAGTTACAATCGTGGTTTCTGACAAATAAGGTTTAATTTGCTCAAGCACTTTTTGTGTAGCACGTACGGGCAAGGCTAAAACAACTAAATCTGCCCCTTTCACGGCTTCAACAGGATCAGAAAATCCTTCTTGTATTAAGCCAAGTGATTTTGCATCTTCTAAAGTTTTCTGTGAGCGTGTAGATGCAACAACAGTTGTGGCCAACTTTTCTGCAACAATAACACGAGCTAAACTCGACCCGATGAGTCCTAAACCAATAAATGCAACTTTTTTAAATAGGGGTTGTGACATAACTTCAACTTTGCTTTTGCTCAAAGTTATTTAAACCATTGAGCAATTTGTTTTTAAGCATAATGACATGCTTATCTTGATGCATGTCATTATTCCAACATAAGTGATTACAGAACAGCAGCAGGATAAGAACCTAAAATACGAATCTCTTTCACCATTGGGCGAATATCATTAATCGCAGCAGCAACATTCTCTTGTTCGATATGACCTTCTAAATCGATAAAGAATACATATGCCCACTTTTCAGGTAATGCTGGACGAGTTTCAATACTTGTTAAGCTAATATTATGTTTTGCAAATGGCGCTAAAATTTCTAATAAAGCACCCGCACGGTCATGTGCTGAAATCAATAACGATGTTTTATCGTTGCCGCTTTGTGGAATTTTTTCACGGCCAATCACCAAGAAACGAGTTGTATTTTCCGGATTATCTTCAATATTGCTATGTAAGATTTCAAGGTTATACATGCCTGCTGCAATATCAGATGCAATCGCTGCTGAATGCCATTCGTTGCGAATACGGCGGGCAGCTTCAGCATTTGAGTTTAAAGCAACACGTTCAACACCAGGATAATGCGCGTCTAACCACTGGCGACATTGAGCCAAAGTTTGCTGATGAGCATAAATCTGCTTGATACTGTCTTTACGTGTATTTTCAGAAACAAGAAATTGATGATGAATACGTAATTCAACTTCACCAATCACATTTAAATTCGATGTTTTAAAGCAATCTAAAGTATGGTTTACAACACCTTCAGATGAGTTCTCAACTGGAACTACACCGTAATGTGCACTACCAGCTTCCACTTCACGGAAGACTTCATCAATCGTTGGAAGCGGGCGTACAACCGCATCCTTACCAAAATGCTTAAGCACAGCAGATTGAGTAAAAGTACCTTCTGGCCCTAAAAATGCAATACTTTGCGGCGCTTCTAAAGCAAGGCAAGCAGACATAATTTCACGGAACAAACGTGCCATGGTTACATCAGACAAAGGACCTTGGTTACGCTCCATAACTTTACGTAAGACCTGCGCTTCACGTTCAGGACGATAAAACAAAGGATTCTCTTCGGAAGCAAATTTAGCTTTCGCAACAGCTTCAGCAAGGCTTGCGCGTCGATTTAATAATTCTTGAATCTGTTGATCCACGCTATCAATATCTTCGCGAATTTGTTCTAAACTAAGAGAAGTCGTTTTGTTTTGATCATCGTTGATCATTAGAATGCAGCCTCAGTAAAATCATCTTTTAAACGAGAGTATAACAATAGTCTGCTTTGATTTGTTAGGCAATATGGCTGTAAGAGCTTTTTTCATTAACCTTTTTGCACACATTCCTTGAATTGCTTTATTTGATAATGATTTTCATTTATTATTTGTGTAATAAATTTTATTATTCCCCATTATGCATAAATCATTTTTCTTTTTACCTTGCTGTTTCCTTTTAAGCTCATTAATAAGTAGCTCTGTTTTGGCTCAAACTTCCACACAAAATCAATCAAAAATCGTTTTTCAAAATAATCAGGCACAATTTCAAATTAAATCTAAAAATACAGGCCATGATTATCTTATTCAAATTTATAAACCACCCGTTGCCCCACCCCAACAGGGTTATCCAGTACTTTATATATTAGATGGCAATGCAACATTTCCAAGTGCTGCCAATATTGCCCAGTCAATTGGTGCAGGTTCTGCAAAATTAGGCCTAGACCCGCTCATGATCGTCGCGGTTGGCTATCCGCAGCAAAAAACTTTTGATGTGCAAAAACGTGCTTATGATTACACACCAAAACCTTCTGCTGAATTTCAGGCACAAGGTAAATATAAATATGGTGGTGCTGACAAATTCATCAATTTCTTAAATGATGAACTCAAACCAGAAATTGCAAAACAGTTTCCAGTTAATAGTCAACAACAGAGTCTATATGGACATTCTTTTGGAGGCTTGTTGGTTCTTTATCATTTTTTTCAAAAGCCAGATGCATTTCAGCGTTATTTTGCTGCAAGCCCTTCTCTTTGGTTTGATCAAGGCATGTTATTTAAAAAGTTAGATCATTGGCAAAGTCAAAAACAAAGCAACTCTCCGATGCTTTTGACCACAGTCGGTACACATGAGCAAGGCGGGCCTCGTACTCAACTTGATAATAAATTTAATGAAACAGATTTCTTTAAAGCTCTGGAAAATAAACGTTCAGATCAATTTACTTATTGGCATTTTTATAACCCTGCTGAACAACACATTACAAATTTGTATGCGAGCCTACCTAAAGCTCTTATGTTTGCTTCGTGCAAAGACCTAGAAAGCTGTAAATCTTTATTTGATGGACCATTCCAGCAGCCAGCCAAGTAAAAAATTACATTTAAAGATGATTATTTCGTTGTTCTTAAAGATAGTCCTCTTAATGCCTAGATTGGTTATACTGACCCAATATGTCATAACAACAGTAAAATAGAATGAATAAAATTATTGTTTTAGGCTTACTGGGTCTTACAGGTTTTAGTTTAACGGCTTGTAGCGGTTGCCCCTTAATTGCAGGATGCAATGGTAGGGATAATTCTCCGTACTATATGACAACTGTCAGTAATCAAGTTCGTGGTATTCCAATCCCCCCCCAAACCAAGCTGACTTATCAGTCCCAAAATTTCAGGCAGAAATTTGAGCAAACACATGCTTTAAAAGAGAAAAATTTATCAGGCATCTATTTACAAGAAGGTACAGCAATCATTTGGGGCGGTATGCCAGTAGACATGTTTATACAGTTTTCTAATCCCGAAATGAAAGGCTTCTCGGTCTATCCAGCACGAGGATTTAAAGCAGAATTATCAAATGAGTTTTTACGTTTATGGAAAAGCTGTGAAAGCGATTTAAACATTAACTTAAAGGACCCAAATGACTGGTCATTTAATCCTGAAAATATGAAAATAACTGGTTGTGGTGTCGTCTTTCAAGAACGTAGTGAATACACCGAAGATTCATTTCATCAAGATGAAGCCGATGAGTTTTTAAGAAAGATGAATCATGCATTACAGCAATTACCGAAACAACAAGACTATCCTGTCATTCAACAGAAGAATAAATAGTTAAAAACAAAACAGCCTGTTCTAAGACAGGCTGTTTTTTCTCTGCTTAATTAGGCTTTGCCAATTAATCCACGGGCTACGATTTCTTTCATAATTTCATTTGTACCACCGTAAATACGTTGGATACGGGCATCTACAAAGAAACGTGAAATTGGATATTCAGTCATATAACCATACCCACCAAAAAGCTGGAGTAAGTTGTCTGCAACCTTCATTTGCATATCACTACTGAAACTTTTCAATGCTGCAGCTGTTTCTACATCTAGTTTGCCTTCTTGATATAAGGCAACGTTTCTTTCATAAAAAGCTGCTGTAGCAAGCTCATCAATTTTTGCTTGTGCTAAAACAAAACGTGTATTTTGGAACTGTGAAATAGGTTGACCAAATGCTTGACGCTCTTTTACATAAGCTGTTGCCAAATCAATCGCACCGCGAATTGCCCCAATTGCAGTAGATGCAATTGCAGTACGTTCACGAGGTAACTCTTGCATTAAATAAGCAAAACCTTGCCCAGCTTGGCCAAGTAATTGGTTTTTAGGTACTTTCACATTGTCAAAAAACAACTCAGATGTATCTTGAGAATGTAGGCCGATTTTGTCTAAATTTGTGCCTTTTTTAAAGCCTTCCAGATGTGTATCTGCCAATAATAATGACACACCTTTCGCCCGTGCTTGAGGATCAGTTTTTACTGCAAGCACGACAAGATCAGCATGCTGTCCATTTGAAATAAATGTTTTTGAACCATTTAATAAATAGTGATCGTCTTGCAAAATGGCACTGGTACGCATTGATTGTAAATCCGAACCTGCTCCAGGTTCAGTCATACCAATTGCACCAACAACTTCACCTGTTACCATTTTCGGTAACCAATATTGTTTTTGCTCTTCTGTCCCGATATGTAAAATATACGGTGCAGCAATTTCAGAGTGGCAAGAAATAGCTGTCGATAATGCACAAAAGCCAGCACGTGCAGATTCTTCAACTAACATTAATGAGTAGTAGGTTGGAACCCCATAACCACCATATTCTTCTGGAACATCTACACATAAATAGCCATTTTCACCCAGTTGATTCCAAACTGAACGAGGCATAATTCCTTCGCGTTCCCATTGGTCGTAGTGAGGCGCAATATGCTCACTCATAAAACGTTTAAAATTATCACGGAATAATTCTAAATCTGCATCGTATGCCAACATAATATTTTCCTTCAGCTTTATTGTTTTATCGAATCTCATTGCTGTGCATGCTAATCATTTTTTTAGCAACTGTCATGGCATAGCTGCTCATTAAAACTGTACTTTTCAGTCAGCCAATAAAAAAGGAAGCTTTAGCTTCCTTTTTTATATAGGTTTCTTTGAATTAATCTAGACCTTCAGCGACTTGAGGACTTTTTGGTTCCATCATTTTTCTGTCAACTTCATCTGGATTATTTAAAGCATCATTAAGCTTATCTTTATCTAAAGCACCGACCCATTTAGCAACAACAATCGTCGCTAAAGAGTTACCAACAAGGTTAGTTAAAGCACGTGCTTCTGACATGAAACGGTCAATACCTAAAATCAATGCCAAACCTGCAACCGGAATATGTCCTACAGCAGACAAAGTTGCCGCCATAACAATAAAACCAGAGCCAGTTACACCCGCCGCACCCTTAGATGAGATTAAGAGTACTAATAGCAAAGTAATCTGATGTTGAATATCAAGCTGAGTATTCGTTGCCTGAGCAATAAAGATTGCAGCCATAGTCAAATAAATTGACGTTCCATCTAGGTTAAATGAATAACCTGTTGGAATAACCAAACCAACTACAGACTTTTCACAACCTGCAATTTCGAGTTTACGCAACATGCGAGGTAAAACAGATTCAGAAGAAGATGTACCAAGTACAATTAATAACTCTTCACGAATCATGCGAATCATTTTGAGGATACTGAATCCACTCATACGGCTGATTGTACCCAAAATCAAGAAGATAAAGAGTAGACACGTAATATAGAAGCAGAGAATTAATTGCCCTAATTGTACAAGTGAACCAACGCCATATTTACCAATGGTGAATGCCATTGCACCGAATGCACCAATCGGAGCCAGCTTCATAATCATATTCACAATGTTAAAGAACACATGTGCAACTTGATCAATAAATTTTAAAACTGGACGTCCTGCATCACCTAACTTATGTAAAGCAAAACCAAAGAGAATTGCAAAAAGAAGGACTTGTAAGATTTCACCATTTGCAAATGCGCCAACAACCGTATCTGGAATGATGTGCATTAAGAAATCAATGGTAGATTGTGACTCACCAGAACTGACGTATTTTTGAATGCCCGAGGTGTCTAGAGTTGTAGGGTCAATATTCATCCCTACACCCGGTTTAGCAATGTTAATTACAACAAGGCCAATCAGAAGTGCAATTGTTGAAACAACTTCAAAATATAACAACGCGACGCCGCCAGTTTTTCCGACTGACTTCATGCTTTCCATGCCAGCAATACCGCTGACCACGGTACAGAAAATAACTGGAGCGATGATCATCTTGATCAAACGAATAAAGGCATCACCTAATGGCTTGAGTTTCTCACCTAAACCTGGGATATGCTGTTCAACACCATTGACAATTTGCGTTGAGCTTGGGGAAAAATGCCCTACCAAAACACCCGCAATAATCGCAATAATCACCTGAAAATAAAGTGATTTATAAATCGGTTTTTTAGCCATAACTTTACTTCAATCTATATTTCCAAGTCCGTTGGAAATACCAAAATGAAACGTCTATTCTTTACGAATACACAGCCCTAACCTTTCACATGAACACCGCAAAAGGGAAACGGTTCTTTGTAAACAAAAAACCTTCCTACTACCTCAATGAAAACAAAAAAAGTTGTTTTCTAAAACAGGAGAATACCTGAAGTTTCTAACCACTTTGAGTAGTTAGAAATAACCTCTTACTTTTTCAATAAAAAGCTGAAGATATAGGAGAATCACAGAAAATTATGATATGAGTGCTCAAAAAAGCACGAGAAAGTGTACTCGAATTAAATAATGATTCGGTTAAATTTTTAGCTAATACGCGCAAAAAACACTCATGCAGCCTTAAGACTTTAGTATAAGAAACACTTTTGATATTTTTTCGACAGTTTTTTATGTCATATTGATTAAATACTTGTGGACATTTCATTCTGAGCTGCCTACATCCCATCATTTTTATTGTTTTTGAACCACCATGAATACTAAACGTAATATCTATAAAGATGCTGAACACCCATTCGCTCAATATGTCCGTATTTTAGGTAAGGGAAAAAGTGGTTCACGCTCTTTAAGCTATGAAGAAGCTTATCAAGCATTTAGCATGATTTTAAAAGGTGAAGTGCTTGATGTGCAGTTAGGTGCTTTTTTAATGCTACTTCGTGTTAAAGAAGAATCTATTGATGAACTCGCGGGATTTGTTCAAGCCACTAGAGATCAACTCAATTTTCAACCTTTAGACGTTGATTTAGACTGGTCATCTTATGCGGGTAAACGTAAACATTACCCATGGTTTTTGTTAGCAGCTCTCACACTTGCACAGCATGGCCATAAGATTGTTATGCATGGTGCATCAGGCCACACGCTTAACCGTGTCTATACCGAGCAAGTTTTAGAATATCTAGGTTATCAAATTTGTCACTCTGAACAAGAAGTGCGTACACAACTAACAGAGCAAAATTTCGCATACTTACCACTAGATGTGATTTCACCAGTTTTAAGTGAACTAATTTCTTTAAGAAATGTAATGGGTTTACGCTCACCTATTCATACTTTAGCCCGTTTAATTAATCCTTTTAATGCTAAAGCTACCTTACAAGCTATCTTTCATCCAGCGTATAGGACCTCTCATCAGCATAGTGCGCTTCGCTTAGGCTATCAAAATAGTGCAGTCATTAAAGGTGAAGGCGGTGAATTTGAGCGAAACCCCGATGCTAAAACTCTCATTTGTGGTATTAAAAATGGTGAGCTCTATGAACATGAGTTGCCAAAGCTTACGCCTGAACGTAGCCCAATTGAAGAAGAGTTAGATTTAGCAACGTTTAAAGCGGTCTGGCTTGGTCAGCAGCATCATGAATATGGTGAAATGGCAGTAACAGAAACCATGGGTATTGCGTTATATACCATGGGCGTTGTTGCGAGTTTTGAAGAAGCAATGCAGAAAGCAAAAGTATTATGGGAAACAAGAAATTTAAGCAATCTTAATTCGTAGTTAACAAATGCTATCGTGAAAGTCGATATGGATGTCGACCGTATCACTGCGATACATGGAAGTATCGTCAGTGATACAAAGGATTTTTGGTTACTTTTGATCCTTCAAAAGTAATAAAAGCCTATATGCTATAACTTTTGAAAAACATGGTATTCAAAGCTATATGGAATAACCAAAAATAATTTTCTATCTTATTAATTTTTAAACAAAACGAATAGGTTTAAACTCTGGCTCATGTTTGTGGTGATCATCTTCACAAACCTCACCTTCTTCTTTCGTACCGCGGTCAATATAACCACTACGCTGCTCTTCTGGTAAGTTCTTTAACTCCCAAGCAATTACAGCTTGCATACAAGTTTCACGCTGCTCTTTTGTTAAAACAACGCCGTTTGGCCATTTACCAATTTCTACTGCTGTTTTTAAACGCTCTACAATCTCAGGGTTTAAAATAGATAGCATTTGTTCAATATTCATGATTCATCTCTTTGGAAAGATTCAAAATCTTGGTTCCAACCAAGTTTGGTACGGCAGGCCATATAAAAATCATAACCTGGTGGATGCAATAAACTTAGTTTAAATGGATGTTTGCGGATGTGTAAACTATCTCCAACATTGAGCGATATGCTATGTTGACCATCTGCACTCACCATCGGTAACACCCGATTTTCGCGAATAACAATCTTAATTTCGCTTTGTCCACCGACTACGATGGGACGTGATGACAATGTGTGAGGATGCATTGGAACTAATGCAATAGCGTCCATACTTGGATGTAAAATTGGTCCACCACCTGACAACGCATAAGCTGTTGATCCAGTTGGAGTCGAAACAATTAAACCATCACTATGTTGGCGATAAACATATTGGCCATCAATGTTGAGTTCAAAGTCAATCATGTGGACCGACTTACCCGAGTGCAAAACGACATCATTTAAAGCAATGGCATCATAAATGACTTCGCCATTTGTTCGCACTTCCATTTCAAGTAAGAAACGGCGATCAAGTTGAAAATGCCCTTGAAGCACTTGGTCAAGTTTAAAAATCGCTTCTGACGGTTTGATATCGGTTAGAAAACCTAATCGCCCACGGTTGATACCAATAACAGGGGTATTGTAACGAACCAAAGCTCTTGCCGCGTGGAGTAAAGAACCGTCCCCGCCAACTACAATAACTAAATCAGCAACTTCACCTAATAAATGACGGCTTACTACCTGTGCATGATCATAAGGCACTAATTCAGCAGTTTCCTGATCAAAAATGGGGTTTAAACCTAGGTTCAATAAATGATCATGAATTAAACATAGTGTTTCTACAACTGATGATTTATCTGGTCGACCGATTAACCCGACGTTTCTGAAGGACTTATGTGAAATTTGCACGAATGAGTAAGCTCCGCTGCGATACTTGCCTATAATAACATTAACCTGATTAATTTAAAAAAACATAACTACAAGATGCTGTAAAATTCAATCTAAGTTTTCCAATTATTCACAGTTTTATCATTGCAAATTGATGACAAGCTATCGCATCATTACAGGCATTGTTAGGGTTTTATCTCATTTTTATGAAGTTTGAACGTGGTATCGGTTTCTTTGCACTAATCTTTTCCATTTTGGTCATTGGTGCTTTTATTGCTCTTAGTATCTATCTGATTCGTTTAGATAATATTATCCGTGAAAAATTTGAAGGACAACGGTGGGATATTCCTGCCAAAGTGTTTGCACGACCTCTGGAAATTTATAACAACGCGCCTATTTCCCAAGCAAATTTCACTCAAGAATTGAAGCTACTGGGTTACAAAACTTCAAGTAATTATGACAAATCGGGAAGTTATGTTGCTCAAGGCAGCAACATGTATATTCACACACGTGGTTTTGACTACGGTGACAGTGTTGAACCTGAACAAGTCTTAGAGTTAAGTTTTGCAAATGATCAAGTTGTTGAAGTTCGAAGTACCAAACCTTCTTCAACTGGCGTTGCACGCTTAGAACCGTTACTCATTGGAGGAATTTATCCTCAACACAATGAAGACCGTGTACTCATTAAACTGAATAATGTCCCTAAACCACTCATTGAAGCTTTAATTTCTACAGAAGACCGCAATTTTTATCATCATCATGGTATTTCAATTCGCGGTACGGCTCGTGCACTAGTGAGTAATATCACAGGTGGAAAGCGTCAAGGTGGCTCAACCCTGACTCAACAATTAGTTAAAAACTTCTATCTCACACCTGAGCGTACATTAAAACGTAAAGTTAATGAGGCCTTAATGGCTTTGCTCATCGAGCTGCATTACAGCAAAGATGAAATTTTAGAAGCCTATTTAAATGAAGTGAATCTGGGCCAAAACGGTAGCTACTCAATTAATGGCTATGGTTTGGCTTCACAATTTTATTTTGGTTTACCATTACGTGAACTTAGCGTTGCACAACAAGCTTATCTAGTAGGTTTGGTACAAGGCCCTTCTTTATATAATCCTTGGAAAAACCCTGAAGGTGCAAAAAAACGCCGCGATACCGTATTAAACAACATGCGTGTGATGGGTTATTTAACTCAAGCCGAATATGAAGATGAAATTGCACGTCCTTTAAATGTATTAAGTAAACCAAGTTTAGGGCCTGCAAAATTCCCAGACTTTTTAGATATTGTACGTCGTCAGTTGCGTACAGAATATCAGGAAAGTGATTTAACCAATCAGGGCTTACGTATTTTTACGACCTTAGACCCAATTACTCAAACTCAAGTTCAAAATGCGTTTAAAGCTTCAGTAGATCGCTTAGCAAACAGCAACCCAGCACGTTTGAAAAACCTACAAGGTGCTGTACTGATTGCCCATCCTGAAAATGGTGAGCTTGTTGCAGCAGTTGGCTCTACACAAGACTTTACTGGTTTTAACCGTGCTTTAGATGCAAAACGCCAAGTCGGTTCTTTATTGAAACCTGTCATTTATTTGAGTGCGATTGAATCTGGACGTTATAACTGGGCAAGCCAAATTGAAGATGCTCCAATCAGTGTTCCTGTAGATAGCGGTAAAAGCTGGACACCTAAAAACTATAGTGGTGGTGGACATGGTGTAGTAAGTCTGAGCGAAGCATTAGCAAACTCATACAACCTTTCTGCTGTACGTTTGGGTCAAGAATTTGGTTTATCAACATTTACCAATAATCTAAGAAAGTTTGGTGTTGAGTCAACGATTCCTGCCTACCCTTCTATTTTCCTTGGGGCAGTCAATATGTCACCAATGGAAGTGCTCGGAATCTATGAGAACTTCGCTACAGGCGGCTTTAAATATCCAACTCGTGCAATTCGCTCTGTGGTAGATGCCAATGGTCGTTTACTTGACCGTTATGGCCTGAATGTTCAACAAACGATTGATCCGGCTGTTGGCTATATCATGAATTATGGTTTACAACAGGTCATGTCTTCGGGTACTGGTCGTTCAGCCTATAGCAGCTTATCTCCAGCTTTAAAATTGGCAGGTAAATCAGGTACGACTAACGATACACGAGACTCATGGTTTGCAGGTTATTCGGGTAACCATGTCGCTGTAGTATGGTTAGGTTTAGATGACAACAAAGTAACAGGTTTAACTGGTTCATCTGGTGCATTGCCAGTATGGACTAACGTGATGAAACAGTTACGCCAAACTCCTGTGAATATACGTCAGCCAGACACTGTACAGTGGCAGTGGATTGATCGTGCAACGGGTGATTTATCTGCTCAGGCTTGTGATGGCGCTATGTATATTCCGATGCTAACACATACGGTTCCACACCGCGCTACGCCATGTGGAGCACCTTATTATCAAGTTGATCCAACATATACGCCACAAAGTGATAACACAACGCCTGACTCTCAGGATGATAATACCGACAGTTATATTCGTGAAAGTGAAAGTCAGATGCAACAAGATCTGTCAAATAACTCACGTGTAATTTCAAGTGGTAGTTATAACAACTAAGCGTAAACAGGAAATTAGGATATGTTGAAGAAAGGTGTTTTTTATATTGGTGCTGTTCTTATGGTCGGCTGTACAACTTTGCCTGATCATTCTGACTCCAAAGAGAAAACACCTACTCCTCCAGTCAAAAAGACGGAAACTCCATCGGGTGTAAAAATTACACCTTATGATCATCCGGAAATTCAACGCAAAAATTTACAGGTGATCGTTCCTCAACAGAAAAAGCCTCAACATTTTAGTGATGATGGCAGCCAGTTACCTGCATTTAAAGTCTTAATGCAGAAAACACAGCAGGCTTATAAAAACCAGCAATGGTCAGAGGCTGAACGCTATGCACTTCAGGCACAGCGTTTAGCACCTCAAGCAGCTGAGACCTATTTATTTCTTGCACTTACTGCAAATCATAAACAGCAATATTCTAATGCTGAGTCCCTTGCCAGACGTGGTTTGAGTTTTGCCCAAAGTCAGGCCATGAAAAAACAGCTTTGGCTAACCATTTTAAAAGCTGGGCAACAGCGTAATAATCAAAAAACTGTTCAAGAAGCACAGCAAGCATTAAAAGCACTCTAGCTTTTAATGCTTGTATGTCTTACTAAAAATTACGAATACCCGCCAAGCCATACGCACCATGTTGCTGTGCTGTGACTAAATCATCAGGACTCATGCCTCCCAAAGCGAATACGGGAATCTGGCATTTCTCAATCAAGTCATTTAAACGATCCCACCCTAATGCGCTCGCATCTGGATGGGTCTCTGTTACTTTGACAGGACTTATAAAAACAGAATCACAGCCAATTTGCTGAGCATGCTGTAAAGAAACTGCATCGTGGCAAGCAGCAATAAAACGCACTCCCACTTCCAAGTCGCCTTTATGCAAACTCATTAATTGGGATTGCTTAAGATGTACCGTTTTTATATGAGTTTTTAATTCAGGTTTTAGCTTATGCCAAACATCAACATTCACGATTAATTTTGAAAGCTGATTGGTATCTAAAAGAGCTAATTTTTCTATATCTGCCTGATCAAAACTATCTTTTTCACTACGCCAATACACTAAAGTGTCATCATTTTCGACTGGTGTCAGCGTAGGACTAATTTTAATAAAATGCGGCCAATACAATCTTTTTATGATGTCTTTATTGGCTTTTGGAAAGTTTAAGTGAAGTAATTGTTCACGTGTGTACCATGCCCATGGTTGATGAATAAGATTTAATAGTTCATCAGGTACATAACTATGGAATAAATGTAAATTGACAATAATGTCGTCATATTCATGATAAATATAATCAAATTGATGCCAATCTTTTAAACCAATACCCACTTCTTCATAGATTTCACGGCGACAGGCTTCTTCGGGTGTTTCACCCTGCTCAACCTTCCCCCCCGGAAACTCATGCTTTCCACCTTGATGCTGCTGCTCTTCGCGCCATCCAACTAGTATTTTTCCACGATGGATCAAGATTGCTATAGCGACATCGACGATTGGTTTGGGCATTTTTTTACTCTCTAAAACTTTTCTCAAGTGTAAGCAAATTTTATCATTTTATAAAATCTTAAAAATCTCATTGACAGATCTATTCGATAATGATTATCATTTAAATCGTTCAAGAACATACCACGGAGCACAACAAATGAACGCACCTTTTAGCTTATTTACTCGTAACAATGAAACAGCTCATGCCTTACCAATGTTACATTCTAATAACCTCTTTGCATTAGGCCGTGAAATCCGCATTATGCATGCTGGCGAGGAATATCGTTTACGCCTCACTCGCAATAATCGCCTAATTTTAACTAAATAAAAAATACACTCGCGTTTCAATAATATTCGTGGGAAAACAAAAAATGGATAGCATGGGTAACCATGCTATTTTTTATAATGGAAGATTAACCTCTACCCTCAAACCACCCTGTTCAGCATGCATAAAACGCAATTCACCATTATGCAATTCAATAATTTTTCTTGTAATTGAAATTCCCAATCCTGAACCTTGCTGCTGAGTACCTAATACTCGAAAAAAACGCTGTCCTAAGCGTTGCAATACCTCATCATCTACACCATTTCCTGTATCTTCTATAGCAACTTTAATTTGCTGTTCGTCCTGACTAATCTCGACATGAATAGAACCTAAATTCGGGCTATAACGAATGGCATTATCAAATAAATTTCTAAAAGCAATAAACAGTAATTCTTCATTCGCAAAGGTTTTAGTTTCTGTCGATAAGGTATTTGTCTCTATCAACATCTGTTTAGCATTCGCATCTAAAGTTACAGTTTCAATGACTCTAGCCAATAAATACTTTAAATCGATAACTGTTTTAGGAAGTTGTGGCTGCTCTGCTTCATTGGGTTCCAAGCGAGCCAGAAGCAGTAAGTTTTCAAGTACTTTTGTACTTCTTGAAACGTCTTCTTGTATACGCTCAAAGTCTTGATGAAGTTCTGGAACATGTTGATATTTACGCTGTAAAACCTGAAGGCGCATTTGTATGGCAGACAACGGAGAACGTAGCTCATGGGAAGCATCCGCTGTAAAACGCTGCTCAGCCACTAATGCTCTTTGCAATCTTGCAAGTAATTGGTTTAAAGCATCAATCACAGGTTGAATTTCGGTAATGACATCTGGGTCTTGAATTGGTTCTAAATTTGAAGCTGTTTTTTGGGCAATACGTATAGAAAGTAAATTTAGCGCAGCCAATTGTTGCTCGGTACGCCAACTTACAATGACCCATTGCAGCAACCAGAACAACACCATAAGACCGCTATAGCCTGCAAGTGCTTTGAGTACTTCTTCAATACGTGTACTCATTGGCTGAAAGACTTCAACTTCTAGTTGAGAGTCTTCTTGTTGTGCAGCCAAACTCCGCCATAATTGACCATCAAACCAAAAATATGAAAAACCTTCAGATAACTTTCCTTGTTCAAAAAGTTCATGCTGATAACTATGAGAATGAGTAAGTAATTGCCCAGAGCTTAATAACTCATACTGAATATCAAATTCATCACTGAGCTGATCAAACTGTTTCATAGAATGTTTAGAAAGGTCAGAAACCAGCAAAGTATCTGAAATTTCATCCATGATTTCATCTTGCACTGACATGTTGTGATAAACAGAAAATATGGTAAGTAAGCTTAAAGCCACCAAGCCCACCACCACACTACTCCACATTGTGGTTTTAACCAGTTGTGACTGCAAAGATGAGCGATTCGATTTCATTTTAAATCTCCCATACGGTAACCTAGCCCCCGTATGGTTTTAATGCAGCTACTTCCAATTTTTTTTCGAAGCTGATAAATAAATACTTCGATGGCGTTACTTTCAATTTCCTCACCCCATGCATAGAGTGCTTCTTCTAATTGATCACGGGTAATAATATGTTCAGGATGAACCATCAGCTTACGCAATATTTGAAATTCTTTTGCCGTTAAATCGATAGACTTGCCAGCGCTTAATACAACTTTCGCTTGTGTATCAAGTTGCAAATCACCCCACGTTAAAATCGATTGCTGACTTAAAGTTTGTTTACGCAATTGAGCGCGAATTCGGGCAGAGAGTTCTTCTAAACTAAAAGGCTTAACCAAATAATCATTTGCGCCTAAATCTAGTCCTTCTACGCGATCATGAATGCTGTCACGTGCGGTAATAAAAATAACAGGAACATTTTTTTGTTTATAACGGATCGTTGTTAGAACTTTCTCACCCGCTAATTGCGGCAGTCCCCGATCAAGTAAAATACAGTCATAGTCATGCTGCTCAATTGCCGTAAGCGCATAATCACCTCTTTCCACCCAATCGACCTGATAACCATCTAACTCTAACCATGATTGAATACTTTCAGCTTGAGAGCGATCATCTTCTGCAAGCAAAATTCTCATCTATTTTTCCTGTTATATGCTGTTTTAATCTTGCCAAGCCTTTATAAAAAAAGCAAAGCCGCATCATTTAAATGCGGCTAAAAGTAGTAGATTCAGAGATCAATGAATTAGAACTGAACTTGATCGACCTCAATTTCTACACGTTTTAAAGGTTTATAGTCGATGTCTACTTCACCAATTAGAGTGACATTTGTATTTGCTGAAATAGGACGACCCTGCCAAAGCTCATCATCTACATCCACTGTAATGCTACCTGTCTTGTCACGAAATTGATATTTTTCATCACCTAAAGATTTTACAACCTGCCCATGTAATTTGACTGGTGTATTATCTTTTGCCGTTAATGCATGCTTAACAGTTGTCAGAGTTGCTGGTGCAATTGCTGCCTGATTCACAGGTGTATTTGCCATAGCTACGCCAGTAACAGTTAGACCCGTAGTCATTAGTATCGCTTTAAGCATTTTCATAAGATCACCTTTTTAACCACATCTTCGAATAGCGTAAGTACAACAGGCATAGATGAGGTGAATCTTAAGAAAAAGTTAATTTAATGGCACAACCCGCAATACCTCTTCTAATGTTGTAAGACCATCAATCACTTTACGAGCACCTGCAATTCTTAAGGGTTCTATACCTTCTTTTTTAGTTTGCGTTCTCAAATCATTTAAGGTCATATGGCTACTAATAAGATGCTTAAGCTCAAGACTGACTGGCATAAACTCATAAATACCGACTCGCCCTTTATAGCCTGTATGACGACATTGTTCACACCCTACTGCCTGATAAACTTTTTCTGGCATGTCCATAATGTAGTCGAATGTTAAATGTTGCCATTCATCCTCATTAATATGAGTTTGCTGTTTGCAGTGTGGACAAAGTTGTCGCACTAAACGCTGAGCCAATACACCTAAAATAGTTGCTGCTGTTAAAAATGGCTGCACACCTAAATCATGCAAGCGAGTCAAACTGGACGGCGCATCATTGGTGTGTAAAGTTGATAATACCAAATGACCTGTAAGTGCCGCCTGAATGGCCATATTTGCTGTATCTTGATCGCGAATTTCCCCAATCATAATAATATCTGGATCTTGTCGCATAAGTGCACGAACACCATCTGCAAAACCTAATTCAATTGCGTTATTGACCTGCATTTGGTTAAAACTAGGCTCTAGCATTTCAATCGGATCTTCAATGGTACAGACATTGACCTGATCAGTTGCAAGCTGCTTTAAAGATGAATATAACGTTGTGGTTTTACCTGAACCTGTGGGGCCAGTAACCAAAATAATCCCATGGCTATTTTTTGTTAATTGCTGCCACTGTTGTAATAAACTCTCTTCAAAACCAAGCTGATGAAAAGAACGTACCAACACATCGGGATCAAAAATACGCATGACCAGTTTCTCACCAAACGCTGTGGGTAAGGTTGATAAACGGAGTTCAGTTTCTTGACCTTTAGGTGTCCGTGTTTTTAATCGACCATCTTGCGGTTTACGTTTTTCCGCTACATTTAAACGTCCTAAAATTTTAATTCGGGAAATCACGGCGGTCAGTATATTGGATGGCATGTTATAAATGGTGTGCAACACACCATCAATACGGAACCTGACTTTACCGTTATCTTTACGCGGTTCCATGTGAATATCACTGGCACTCTGCTCGAATGCAAACTGTAAAATCCAGTCAACCAATTTCACAATATGCTGATCATTCGCATCTGGGTTCTGACTATCGCCAAGCTGCAAAAGCGCTTCAACATTTTTAGTGTCACGTTCATGAGCTGCATCTTTTTGAGCGGAGTTTACAGCACGACTGACCTGATAATATTCACGTAAATAGCGTTGCAACTGTTCAGGATTAAGTAATACTCGTTCAATTTTTTTAGGCGCTAGACTTCGCTCTAAATTGTTTAGCCAATCTGTTTGAAATGGTTGATCTGTTCCAATCACGATTCGATCAGCATGAATTTCCACAGCTAAAATATGATTGCGAATAGCAAACTCTTGTGACATTACTTGCGTTAAAGCACTAACATCTGCCTTTAAAGGATCAATCACAAATAAAGGGAGCTGAACCAGATCTGCAAACCATAAACACAAGCGGTTTAAACTTAAATGAGCGTGTGTGTGCTGCTGATCTTTTAAATTAAAATGTGCAATCCACTGTAATGGATGCCACTTTAACTGGTCTTTTTGGCGGTGGCTTGACTGTACCAGTAATTTATCTCGTTCTGTAATACGGCCTTCTTGTAATAGTTGTTCTAGACACCAATACGTATCTATTTGTACATGTGCATTCATGCGTTATCCCCAATATATTTTTATAATATAGCAGAGATGTTTTATATTTAAATATCCTTTAACATCAGTTAATTAAACCAATTCTCATCTTAATATTTTTTTTGTGCCACAGGTCATATTTATAGAAATATTTTCTACATGGTTTTGTCTAAAAAAGACACTATGCTCACTATAATAAAAAGCATAAACTGAACGTGAATATATGATTTTTAAAACGATTCAAATCTACTTATAACAATAAACCAAAGAGGAAGTAATATGGAGCTTCCAATGACAATGTCATTACAAACAACTTCATTTGAAGAATTCATTACCGTTATTGCTGCGGCGCTCGGTTGTGGCTTATTAATTGGTTTAGAACGTGAGCGAAGTAAGCTTAAACATGAATACAAAACTTTTGCCGGATTTCGTTCTTTTGCAATTAGTTCATTATTAGGCGCCATCTGTTTTTTATTCGGCACTGAAATTGGAATTGTAGGTGCCCTTCTCATTGGGGCAATTAGTATTGTATCTCTCAAAAATCAGCCTAATGACCCCGGTGTGACTACCGAACTTGCCTTTATTATGACTTACTTTATTGGGGCACTTTGTATTTGGAATATTTCGCTTGCTGCTGGCCTAGCTGTGATCATGACCATTATTTTATTGGCAAAGCAGTCTATGCATGGCATTGCCAGTCAGTGGATTACTGAATCGGAATTGCGTGATGGTATTTTTCTACTTGCCTTACTTTTAATAGCGCTGCCTTTAGTGCCCAATAAACCCTTTTGGGGTCCAGTTTTAAATCCGCATGTGATTTTAAAATTACTCACTTTAATCTTATTTGTACAGGCACTCGCCCATATTGCGAAACGGTTACTCTCCTCTAAAAACGCTTTATTACTCTCTTCTTTAGCTTCGGGATTTGTTTCCAGTACAGCAACCATTGCCAGTTTAGGTTTAGAAGTACGCTCTGGCAGGGCCAATGCAACTACAAATGCAGGCGCTGCATTAATGTCGTGTGTTTCAACACTCATTCAAACTTTAATTATTGTGATTGGGATTAGCTTTGCTTGGTTTAAGCTGATTATATTTCCTACACTTATTGCATTAGCAGTTTTAGCAATCTGGGCTTTCATTTTATTGCGTAAAGCAGAGCCCAGTACAACTTCACCCGAACTTGACTCAAGAATGTTCAGCTTAAAAGAAGCCATTATTATTGCAGGCACACTCACCCTCATTCAGGCAGGTGTTTATGGCTTAAGTATCTCTTTAGGCGATGCTGGATTAATCGCAGGTACTCTGCTCGCATCTTTATTTGAAATACATGCAGCTATTGCGGCAGTCATTGTGCAAGGTGAACCTGATAGTACCCATATGACACCTTTATTAATTGCATTTTTAGGAGGCTTTGCAGTTCATGCGCTTGCCAAAAGTGTGAACTCTGCAATTTCGGGCGGGCTACGCTATGCCCTTGCTTTCGTTCCCGCCCAACTCATTCATATGGCTATATTTATTAGTTTACTTTGGCTCAACATCCATTGGTTTTAAAGATTTCTACTGTGCAAGCTAAGAAGTCTTCACCACATCAATGACCGTAACTACAAATTGATCGACTTTAAAATGAATATCAAAGTCTGAAAATTTCATTTTATAGATTCGTTCAGCGTCTTCTTGATAGGCAGGCCGAGGATCTAAAGCTAAAACTTGCTCAAGCTCATCAATGTACTGTGAATTCATTTCATTATTTTGCAGAAAATATTTTTGCGCTGTTAACGCAGCTTCTGACCAAATGACTGACTTCCGTTCAGGTTCTGCATGTGCATAACCACTTTCCGCATCAATAATTGCATCAGAATATTGAATATAAGGCTTGATATCTAAAATTGGCGTGCCATTTAATAAATCACTTCCTGTGATATAAACTCGAACAGACCTACCGACTTTTTCCACTTTATTAAGTTTTACAACTGAAAGTCCGATTGGAGCAGGTCGATACATGCTACGTGTAGCAAACACCCCAATTTTCTCATTACCGCCTAAACGTGGTGGACGAACCTGTGGACGGAATTTATCGGCACTCCCCTGATTTTTATTGTCATGAAACTGCCAAACTAGCCAGAGATGACTGAACTGCTCAATTCCCTCAAATGCCAATAAGTCATTATAAGGTTCTACCATATCAATATAAGACTCAATATTTACCAAATTAGGCTGGCGTGGAATGCCAAATTTTTCACGATATGGGGAACACATGTGGCCAATTATGGGGAAGGTGACAGAATTGTTCATCACTTTTTCTTATAAACACAATTAAATATATTCAGTTTATCGGGAATGAAATTAGATTAGAATAGCTATCTGTTTTCTTTTAATCGTGATCGAGACCTTTAATGGCTGCTTTTAACGTCGAACGCATTACTCATGTTCACCACTGGAATGACACACTTTTCAGTTTTAAAACTACACGCGATACTAGCTTACGTTTTAAAAATGGTCAGTTCGTAATGATCGGACTAGAAGTGAATGGCAAACCGTTAATGCGTGCGTATTCGATTGCAAGTGCAAACTACGAAGAAGAGTTAGAATTTTTCTCAATTAAAGTACAAGATGGTCCTTTAACTTCAATTTTGCAAAAAGTACAAGTTGGCGATGAAATCTTAATTTCTAAAAAACCGACAGGTACTTTGGTTCATGATGACCTTTTACCGGGTAAAAACTTGTACCTTTTATCTTCTGGTACTGGCCTTGCACCATTCTTATCAATTATTCGTGACCCAGAAACTTACGAACGTTTTGAAAAAGTAATTGTTGTTCATGGTACACGCTATATTTCTGAATTAGCTTACCAAGATTTAATTTTGGATGAACTTCCAAAAAATGAATTCTTTGAAGAGTTAGGTATTAAAGACAAACTTGTTTACTACCCTACAGTAACTCGTGAACCTTTCCACACTCAAGGCCGTGTAACAACTGCAATTGAAACTGGTGCTTTATTTGAAAAAATCGGTTTACCACGTTTTAACCGTGAAACTGACCGCGCAATGCTTTGCGGTAGCCCTGCATTCTTAAAAGACGTTGCTGCGTTACTTGACCAACACGGTTTAGTTGAATCACCTCGTATGGGTGAAATGGGCGACTACGTAATTGAACGTGCGTTCGTAGAAAAATAAGATTTTTCTAATTAAAGAAACCGAGGCAAAGTCCTCGGTTTTTTTATATCTGTTTTATAACTTGATTGTGCCATCAATACAGGTAACAGCCGTTCCACCCACTAAAATTTTGTCTTGATACAAATTTAGTTGAAGCTGTCCGTCACGACCTAAAGCTTGCCCCTGTGAAGAAAGAACGACATCATTTTCTGCTGGTAAAATACCATGGTAACGAATAAAAGATGCTACGCTGCCATTACCACTGCCACAAACTGGATCTTCATTTATTCCAATTGAAGGAGCAAATGAGCGGACTTCTATATGTTTTTGCTCATCATTATTTTCATAAAAACCATAAACCGTTGCTCCACCAACTTTTATTTCTAAATCATGTTCTTTTAGAGCAGCAAAGTCTGGTTGGCTATCTAAAACAGCTTCGGCATTCACCGCTTGTAATACAATCCAACGCGCCCCTACATCAACCAATGTGGCATTCCATTGAGTATCAATCTGACATTTTAAAATCTTTGCTAACTTCTCAGTGTGCATTGCATCAAGTGGAGTAATTTTAGGCTTAGGTAGTTCAAACGAAATATGCTTTGAGTCACTCACTGTAAGAGCAACTAAACCCGCAGCACATTGCTGTACCAGCTTACCTTCTTTGGCTGTCACGAGGCCCGCTTCAAGCAAAGCATAGGCAGTTCCAATTGTAGGATGTCCTGCAAATGGCAACTCACTTTGCGGAGTAAAAATTCGAACCTGATAATCAGCTTGAGAATCGGTCGCAGGGAGCACAAATGTCGTTTCAGAAAGATTTGTCCAATTCGCAATTTCCTGCATCTGTTCAGATGTTAAGGTACTGGCGTCCATAATGACTGCGACAGGATTACCTTTAAATGCTTGTGAAGTAAAAACATCAACTTGTTTAAATGCAACAACAGACATAGACCACTCCTACTGATTTTAAAATTAAAAAATATGGTTTTTAAGTCCTTACCATTTTTTGATCTTACTGATTTATTTTTAATGGTCACAGCATCAGTTAATATGAAAAATAATAGACACAGTTTTTAAGTTTAGATTTGTGTCAAATGAACCAATCAAAAGCAATCACAATATTTGAGTTAAATAAAAGATCACGATAAAGTGTATCCATTGCTTTGGCTTTTTAATGAATTGACATGTACAAATATAAAAAAGTGAGTGATGACCTCACCCTTCAAATTCAGAATGGCAGGCAGCCTATTGGTTCACGCTTACCATCAATTCGCGACTGCGCAAATCATTATCAGGTCAGCATTAACACCGTAAAAGAAGCTTATCGTCAGCTTGAAGATAAAGGTTTGATTTCTGTTCGTCCACAGTCTGGTTACTATGTTTGTCATGCACCTTCAAACTTACTAGAACTCGAAGAGCGTTATGTCAGTGAAGAAAAAGTATCTCTTTCAGGAATTAGTTGTTTTCTCGCGCAAATTGTTAAAAAACAGATGAACCCCCACTATGTCAATTTGGCTCTGGCTTGTCCTACAGGTGAAAACTTCTATCCAATTGAACGCTTAAAACGCTTAACTGCTCAAGTTTTACGGACACAGCCAGACATTTTTAAAAACTATACTTTACCGCCCGGCTCTATACGTTTACGTACTCAAATTGCGAGGCGAGGCTTACAGCTTGGTATGTTTCTTTCAGCCGATGATATTGTACTCACTCACGGCACCATGGAAGCTTTAAGTCTCGCGATTATGGCAACAACTCAAGCGGGTGACAGCATTGCTCTTGAGATTCCTACTTTTCATAACCTGTACCCACTGCTTCATAATTTAGGTCGAAAAATTGTAGAAGTACCGACCTCGCCGCATACAGGTATGTGCCTAGATGCTCTTGAAGAACTGTTAAAATCTAAAAGTGTACAAGCCATATTAACTATTCCAACAGGACACAATCCTCTCGGTTTTAGCATTCCTGAAAGCAACCGTCGTCGCTTAGCAGAGCTTGCTAATCAGTTTCAAATCCCTGTCATTGAAGATGCGATGTACGCCGAACTGCAACTGACTGAACCGCTCTTACCCAACATTAAGGCATTTGACCAAAATGGATGGGTTTTGGTATGTGGTAGCTATACGAAAACCGTAGCACCCGACTATCGAATTGGTTGGTTAGAAGCTGGGCGCTTTCGTAATATTGTGCAGCAAATTAAATTAACAACGACAGTTGCCGAGCCAGCTCTACTTACAGAAACTTTAGGGCTTTTCTTAGAGAATGGCGGTTATGACCTGCATTTACGGCAGCTCAAAAAACGCTATCAACAACAAATTGACACCATCAAATCTTATATTTGTCGTTATTTTCCACTCGGTACTCGAGTCAGTCGTCCGCAAGCAGGATTTATTTTATGGTTAGAGTTGCCTGAATCTATCGATACATTAGAACTTTTTCATCAGGCAATGGATGAAAAAATCTTATGTATGCCGGGAATTTTATGTTCGGCTGATAAACGTTTTAGCCATTGTTTACGTATAGCAGCGTGTTTCGAATTAAATCCTAAAATGTTAAATGCTTTGATGCGCTTAGGAGAACTAGCTAAAAATATGCTACCCGCACAAAAAGATATAGGCCAAATCCCTACTAATTCAGTAGGTTGAATCAAAAATACAGAGTTAATAAAATAAAACCATATATTTTTTATGCCTTTTATTTTATGAAAACTGAACTCCTCTCTCCCGCAGGTTCACTAAAAAACATGCGCTATGCATTTGCCTATGGTGCAGATGCCGTATATGCCGGCCAACCACGTTACAGTTTACGTGTGCGTAATAATGCTTTTGATCATGACAATTTAAAAATTGGTATTGATGAAGCCCACGCTTTGGGTAAAAAGTTTTATGTTGTGGTGAATATTCAGCCACATAACAGCAAATTAAAAAACTTTATTCGTGATCTTGAACCGATTATAGCGATGCAACCAGATGCTCTTATTATGTCTGACCCAGGCTTGATCATGATGGTGCGTGAGCATTTTCCAGAAGTACAAATTCATCTATCTGTTCAAGCCAACGCCATTAACTGGGCCACTGTTAAATTTTGGAAAGATTACGGTTTAAGCCGTGTCATTTTATCTCGTGAGTTGTCATTAGAAGAAATAGAAGAAATCCAGCAACACGTACCAGATATTGAACTCGAAGTTTTTGTACATGGCGCACTATGCATGGCCTACTCAGGCCGTTGTTTACTTTCTGGTTATATGAACAAACGTGATGCCAACCAAGGTGCTTGTACCAATGCTTGCCGTTGGGACTATAAACTGCATGAAGCTCAAGAAGATGCAAACGGCGATGTAATTCCAGTTACTCAGCTCAACACCTCAGAAAAGTCTTGCTGCTCATCAGCACAATCAGAAAAAACTTCGAATCAAACTTTGCTTGTACAACGTAATGATGAAGAAATGTTTGCTGCCGAAGAAGATGAACACGGCACCTATTTTATGAACTCCAAAGATTTACGTGCGGTACAGCATGTAGATCGTTTAACCAAGATAGGCATCGCCTCACTGAAAATTGAAGGCCGTACTAAATCCTATTTTTATTGTGCCCGTACTGCTCAAATTTATCGAAAAGCCATTGATGATGCTTTAGCAGGTAAACCATTTGACCCAAGCTTAATGACTCAGCTCGAAGGGTTGGCAAATCGCGGTTATACCGAAGGTTTTTTAAGACGTCATGTTCATAGCGAATATCAAAACTATGCTGATGGTTCATCACACTTTGACTATCAACAATTTTGTGGAGAGGTTTTAGAACGCCACGGCGATTATATTCGCATTGAAGTTAAAAACCGTTTTGTAGTTGGTGACTCACTTGAGCTGATGACGCCTCAAGGCAACATCACCTTTACCTTAACCGAAATGCGTGATTTAAAAGGTAACCCAATTACAGATGCTAAAGGTTCGGGGCATTTTGTTGAAATTCCACTCTCACAAGATGTTGACATCAGTTATGCCCTACTCGTACGCAATTTGCCGCATGCGAAAGAAAGTATTACTGCATCTACATTGGCTTATTCAGTGAGTTAAATATGGCGCTTTTGATTACTAGTGACTGCATCAATTGTGATATGTGCTTACCTGAATGCCCGAACATCGCTATTTTTGAAGGGAGCAAAGTTTATGAAATTGATCCACTTCGTTGTACCGAGTGTGTAGGCTTTTACGATGCGCCTACGTGTAAGGCGGTTTGCCCTATCGATTGCATAAAACCAGACCCTGCGCATATTGAGAATAAAGAGCAACTACTAGAGAAATTTAAAGGGTTAAATTTACTCGGCGAATCTATTTCTTAAAAAGACTATCGAGGATCAGGCTAAAGTTCCGGATCCTCTTTTTATGACTATGCAGCTCAATGATTAAATAAATGAATAAATAGCTGAGAACACTTTGCTAGTGATAAAATCAATTTATCAGTTCAGTTTGATTTACTGGTCATTTTGTACCAAAAAAATTAAACAATCGTTAAAACTGCCAAACCATTTCAACATTTCATGTAGATTGATTAAAACTCATTCTGGCGCAGCTCCCCATGTCTTATCTTTATTTAGCAATTGCGATTGCTTGTGAAGTCATTGCAACTTCAGCTTTAAAAGCATCTCAAGGTTTTACGGTTCCTATTCCATCCATCATTACAGTTGTGGGTTATGCAATTGCTTTTTATTTATTGTCTCTTACGCTAAAAACGATTCCGATCGGAATTGCATACGCCATTTGGTCTGGCGCGGGTATTATTTTAATTTCTGCAATTGGCTGGATATTGTACAAACAGCATTTAGATTTGGCGGCCTGTATTGGTCTTACTTTAATGATTGCAGGTATTATCATTATTAATGTGTTTTCTAAAAATACCCATCTATAAAATATAATTAAAAAAGTAACCGAGTAAGATGAAAATTCTTTTAGAAAAATTTCACCTTACTCGGTATAAACAGCTTATTTCAAACTGCCCGTCAAAAATTGCTTTAAACGCTCACTTTTCGGATTGTTGAGTACTTCATCAGGATGGCCCTGTTCCTCAATTTTCCCTTGATGCAAGAAAATCACTTGATTAGACACATGACGTGCAAAGCCCATTTCATGTGTCACCACAATCATGGTACGGCCTTCTTCAGCCAAACTCTGCATAACCTTGAGTACTTCACCCACCAACTCAGGATCAAGTGCACTAGTTGGTTCATCAAATAGCATCACTTCCGGTTCCATTGCCAAAGCACGAGCAATTGCTACACGTTGCTGCTGGCCACCAGATAAAAATGCTGGATATTTACTCTCAACGCTTTCAGGCAATCCAACTTTACGTAGATATTTCCGTGCACACTCTTCTGCTTCAGCACGTTTTACTCCAAGCACATGAATTGGCCCTTCAATGACATTTTCAAGCACTGTCATATGTGACCATAAATTAAAGTGCTGGAACACCATCATCAGTTGGGTACGCATTTTTTGTAGTTGCTTTAGATCAACCACTTTTAAATTGCCTTTTTTATCAAAGACTGTGCGTAATTTTTCACCATTGAGTTTAATGGTGCCATTGCTCGGTTGTTCTAAAAAGTTGATACAACGCAGCAAGGTACTTTTACCTGAACCGGATGAACCAATAATACTAATCACATCGCCAGCATTTGCATCAAGTGATATCCCTTTCAGTACTTCATGATCGCCAAATGTTTTGTGTAAATCACGAATCACTAGTTTTGCAACGTGTTCCATTTATGTCTCCTAATGATTCGATGGCTTTAAAAATGCCAACCAACGTTTTTCCAACTTACGAAATATCCAAATCAAAATAAATGCCAACATCGCATATAACACCGCGGCAATCCCAAAAGCATTGAAGGTGTCATAGGTTGCCGCATTTACATCACGCGCAATTTTTAAAATATCTGGAACAGTTGCTGTAAATGCAATGGTTGTCGCATGCAACATCAAAATGACTTCGTTACCGTAAAATGGCAAAGCACGGCGTAACATCGATGGAATGATAATACGTGTGTAGAGTTTCCATTTGGACATACCGAAAGCTTGGGCGGCTTCAATCTCGCCATGTGGAATAGAACGAATCGCTCCAGCAAAGATTTCAGTCGTATATGCACCAGTATTGAGCGCGAATGCCAAAATGGTGCAATTTATGCCCTCTCGGAAAAATGCATCGAGCGTCTGATGTTCATGGACGTAATCAAAGCTGTAAATACCTGAATAAATAATTAACAGTTGGATATACAGGGGCGTGCCACGAAAAACGTAGGTAAACAACCAAACTGGACCACGCAACCAAAGATTTTCTGATACTCGTGCAAGTGATAAAGGCACAGCAAGCACAAAGCCAATACCAATAGAAAGCACCAATAACCAAGCAGTCATCGCGACACCGGTCATCTGTAGGCCATCGGTCCAAAGGTATGCCTGCCAATATTGTTGAAGGATTTCAATCATAATTGTCCCTTCCTCACACCAGCAGAATAACGACGTTCAAGCCACATTAAAATCAGGTTCGACACGGTGGTAATTGCCAAATAAATCGCAGCAGCCACGATGCTGAAAAAGAACAATTGCATGGTACTTCTACCCGCATCTTGCGTAATTTTTACAATATCAGTCAGGCCAATAATTGAAACCAGTGCTGTTGCCTTAATCAAAACCTGCCAATTATTACCAATACCCGGCAATGCAAAACGCATCATTTGAGGGAACAATACACGTCGAAAAACCTGCCAAGGGGTCATACCATAGGCCTTTGCTGCTTCAATTTGACCCGTTGGAACCGATTGAAATGCACCACGAAAGGTCTCGGTAAAATATGCACCATAAATGAACGCTAAAGTAATCACACCAGCCACAAATGGGTTGATATCAATCTGGTCCATTTGCAATGCTTCAGTAATTTGGTTTAAACCTAACTGCAAGCTATAAAATAACAGCAGCATAATTACCAAATCAGGCACACTACGAATGAGCGTGGTATAGGCGGTCGCAATATAGCGTAAAGCTTTAATATTAGAGAGTTTTGAACTCGCACCAATTAAGCCAATAATGACGGAAAGCAAAAGTGACAACAGCGCAAGCTGTATGGTCATCCATGTTCCGCTGAGAAGGAGTGGCCCATAGCCAGATAAAAACATGACTCATCTTCTCCTTAAAAACAATATCTAATATTGATGAGATGAGAATAGATTTTAAAATGTCGGCACTAAGCCGACATTTTTCACATCATTAGTAAATGTTAAAGGAGAAATATTTTTTCTCTAGTTTCTTGTATGTGCCATCCGCAATGATTGCTGCGAGAGCTTTGTCAATATTCGCTTTCAAATCTGCATCTTCTTTGCGTAAACCAATCGCTGCGCCTACACCCAGTGTTTTTGCATCAACCACATTGCTACCGACAAAAGTAAAGTTTTTGCCTTTTGGTTGTTTTAAGAAAGCACCATCAACCATGATTGCATCTTGTAAAGTTGCATCTAAACGACCTGACATCATGTCTTGATAAATCAAATCTTGGACTGGATAAGGTACAACGTTTACACCTTTTGTTGCCCAATAGGTTTTAGCATAAGTTTCTTGAATTGTGCCCTGTTGTACCCCTACACGCTTACCTTTTAATGATGCAGCTGTTGGTAATAATGGTGAGCCTTTTTTTGCAACCATACGCGTTGGTGTGTTGTAGATTTTGCTACTAAACAAAATTTGTTTCGCACGTTCATCAGTCACCGTCATTGATGAAAGAATACCATCAAATTTTTTCGCTTTAAGTGCTGGAATCATCCCATCAAAAGAGTTTTCAACCCAAACACATTTGGCTTTGAGTTTTGCACAAATAGCATTACCCAAATCAACGTCAAAACCAGTTAACTTGCCATCTGGGGTTTTATATTCAAATGGTGCATAAGAGGACTCAGTACCAAAACGAATCACCTTCCAATCCTTTGCTTGAACATTCGTTGCAACAGCAGCCAAAACTAAGGTTGTTGAAACGAACATTTTTTTCATAAAGCTTGCCATCTTGAAGCTTCTCCTTAAAATCCAAATAAGGTGATAAAAACTTGAGTAATTTCTAAATTACTCTTCTGCCGAAATAATTGCAATTTCTATACCAGTAAATTAAGGATTTATGAAGATATCAAAACAGCGGATCGTATTACCTCATTAAATGTTGAAAAATCACTCAAATTTTAAGTTAGTTTTTGAGTGTGTAGGCCTCTGCCATATTTTCATTTTGAACCAATGTCCGAATGGTGTATTCATGGTTGTGTTCTTTGGCACTGGCAAATTCACATTTTTGATCTAATGACATTGAGCAACCACTCAGCAATGGACAACCTGCAAATAATTCGGCTACCCAATCTACAAATACACGGACTTTAGGCGATAAATGACGGTTTTGTAGATAAACGACTGATATTGGCATAGGAGCAGGCAACCATTCAGTCAATACCTCCCTAAGCGCACCAGATTCTAAATGTTTCGCCACCATATAATATGGACATTGAATTAGACCAAAACCTTGTACAGCCAAATCAATATATGAATCACCATCATTGACAGAAACGCGCCCTTTCACGCCAACGCTGTGAATTTCCCCATCAACCATAAAATCCCAGTCGATATTACGCCCAGTACGACTATTAAAGTAATGCACGACTTGGTGTTTTTGTAGATCATTAATAGTTTTTGGTTCGCCATGTTCCGCCAAGTAACGTGGTGCAGCAACCGTCACACACTGAATTGTTCCGATACGACGTGCCACCAAACTTGAATCTTTCAACTGACCAATACGAATGACACAATCCACCGCATCTTGCACCAGATCTACGGGGCGATCACTCATTCCAATCACCAAATCAATATCAGGATATTTGGAATGAAAATCACACAGCATCGGAATCAGAATCAACCGCCCGATTGAAGCTTTAACATCAATGCGCAGTCGTCCTCGAGGTCCACGTTCTGAATCATGAAAAGTCGATTCAACGTCTTCGACATCGGCTAAAATTCGCGCAGTACGCTCATAATAAACCGCACCATCTGGTGTCAAACTGAGTTTCCGAGTGGTCCGATTCAATAAACGAACCTGTAAATGTTTCTCTAAACCCTGAATGGTTGTAGTCACTGAAGCGCGCGGTAGGCCTAAACTGTCAGCCGCTAAACTGAAACTATTTGTTTCAACAACTTTGTTAAATACTTTCATCGCATGAAATAGATCCACACGCACACTCCTATCAATTAATGCATTTTTTCATTCAAACACATCAATTATTATAAAAATACGAATAGTGTTATCGAATTTAATATATTTATTCGTGATTGACAAACTTTTATGCTCCGTCCATCCCATAAACCCTGTTTCTCCCATACGGACCATAATTAAAAGTCTGAAAACAGGTATCCAAATAAGTAGGAGCACCTCATGTCATTTTCCCGCAAACAGTTTGCGCTGTCTGCCATCTTTGTCGCCATTTTGGCAACGGGTGGCAGTTTTATGTTTTTACATGAAAATGCCGATGCAAAAGCTGCACCGACCACAGCTCAACAAGCTGCTACTGTTGATATTTCGAATGTCATCAGCAAAACCATTACCGATTGGCAAGAATATTCCGGTCGCTTAGAAGCCATTGATCAAGTCGATATTCGGCCACAGGTTTCAGGTAAACTCATTTCCGTACACTTCAAAGATGGCAGTCTGGTTAGAAAAGGCGAATTACTTTTTACCATTGATCCGCGTCCTTTCGAAGCAGAACTCAATCGTGCCCAAGCTCAACTCGCCTCAGCTGAAGCACAAGTGACTTATACAGGTTCTAATCTTTCTCGTATTCAACGTTTAATTCAAAGTAATGCTGTATCTCGTCAAGAGCTAGATCTAGCTGAAAATGATGCACGCTCAGCCAGTGCCAACCTGCAAGCCGCTAGAGCAGCCGTTCAATCTGCACGTTTAAATCTTGAGTACACGCGCATTACTGCACCAGTCAGTGGTCGAATTTCTCGTGCCGAAGTGACAGTGGGCAACGTGGTTTCTGCGGGTAATGGAGCACAGGTTTTAACAAGTTTAGTCTCTGTATCTCGCCTTTATGCATCTTTCGATGTTGATGAACAAACTTACCTCAAATACATCAGCAACCAGCGTAATTCAGCACAAGTTCCTGTCTATATGGGACTTGCCAATGAAACTGGGTTTTCTCGTGAAGGAGTCATCAACTCAATCGACAATAACCTAGATACAACCTCAGGTACGATTCGTGTTCGCGCGACTTTCGACAATCCAAACGGAGTTTTATTACCGGGTTTATATGCTCGAATCCGTCTGGGTGGTGGTCAACCTCGTTCAGCAATTCTGATTAGTCCAACAGCGGTCGGCGTCGACCAAGATAAACGCTTTGTTGTTGTAGTCGATGCTAAAAATCAGACCGCTTACCGTGAAGTAAAACTTGGCACACAACAAGATGGCTTGCAAATCGTAAATAGCGGATTACAAGCGGGTGACCGTATTGTGGTGAATGGTTTACAGCGAATTCGTCCGGGTGACCCTGTGACCCCACACCTCGTTCCGATGCCAAATGCGCAAATCACTGCAAGCAGCACTACTCCTCAACCTCAGCCAACAGAAAAAACATCAACTCCGGCAAAAGGTTAATCACATATGAATATTTCTAAATTTTTTATTGATCGGCCGATCTTTGCTGGTGTGTTATCAGTACTGATTTTACTTGCCGGCTTACTTTCGGTATTTAAATTACCGATTTCAGAATATCCGGAAGTTGTTCCACCATCTGTGGTGGTACGTGCTCAATATCCGGGTGCAAACCCGAAAGTCATTGCTGAAACTGTTGCTTCTCCGCTTGAAGAGTCGATCAATGGCGTTGAAGACATGTTGTATATGCAGTCTCAGGCAAACAGTGACGGCAACTTAACCATTACAGTGAACTTTAAGCTCGGTATTGACCCAGACAAAGCTCAGCAATTGGTTCAAAACCGTGTATCTCAGGCCATGCCTCGTTTGCCTGAAGACGTACAGCGTTTAGGTGTTACTACGTTAAAAAGCTCACCGACTTTAACCATGGTTGTGCATCTGACTTCACCAGATAATCGCTATGACATGACCTACTTGCGTAACTACGCGGTGCTCAACGTAAAAGACCGTTTGGCTCGTTTACAAGGTGTAGGTGAAGTCGGTTTATTTGGTTCGGGTGACTACGCAATGCGTGTGTGGCTCGACCCACAAAAAGTAGCGCAACGTAATCTCACAGCCACTGAAATTGTGAGTGCAATCCGCGAACAAAACATTCAGGTTGCAGCAGGTACCATTGGTGCATCACCAACAAATTCTCCTGTACAACTTTCAGTGAACGCTCAAGGTCGTTTAACCACTGAGCAAGAATTCGCAGATATCATTTTAAAAACTGCACCAGATGGTGCGGTCACTCGCTTAGGTGATGTTGCTCGTGTTGAACTTGCAGCTTCACAATACGGCTTACGTTCATTACTCGATAATAAACAAGCGGTTGCTATTCCAATTTTCCAAGCGCCAGGCGCTAATGCTTTGCAAGTTTCTGATCAAGTGCGTAGCACGATGAAAGAACTTTCAAAAGATTTCCCATCTTCAATTAAATACGACATTGTTTACGATCCTACCCAGTTCGTACGTGCCAGTATTAAAGCGGTTGTTCATACCTTGCTTGAAGCGATTGCACTGGTTGTTGTGGTTGTGATTTTATTCTTACAAACATGGCGTGCTTCAATTATTCCATTACTTGCCGTACCAGTTTCAATTATTGGTACATTCGCGCTCATGCTTGCTTTTGGTTACTCGATCAATGCGCTTTCACTGTTCGGGATGGTACTTGCCATCGGGATTGTGGTCGATGATGCCATTGTCGTCGTCGAAAATGTCGAGAGGAATATTGAAGCAGGCTTAAGCCCAAGAGATGCAACTTATCGCGCGATGAGAGAAGTGAGCGGACCGATTATTGCCATTGCTTTAACGCTGGTTGCCGTGTTCGTTCCACTTGCCTTTATGACAGGCTTAACAGGGCAATTTTATAAACAATTTGCCATGACCATCGCCATTTCAACTGTCATTTCGGCATTTAACTCGCTGACGCTCTCGCCTGCTTTAGCAGCCATGCTACTAAAAGGACATGATGCTAAACCTGATGCATTAACCCGCCTTATGAACCGTGTATTCGGACGTTTCTTTGCGCTGTTTAACCGCGTATTTACCCGTGCGTCAGACAACTATGGTAAAGGCGTAAGTCGCGTTATCTCCCATAAAGCATCGGCAATGGGTGTCTATGCAGCACTTTTAGGTTTAACCGTTGGGATTTCTTATATTGTTCCGGGTGGCTTTGTTCCCGCTCAAGACAAACAATATTTGATTAGCTTTGCTCAACTGCCAAACGGCGCGTCTTTAGATCGTACCGAAGCAGTGATTCGTAAAATGAGTGACACTGCTCTTAAACAGCCTGGTGTAGAAAGTGCAGTTGCCTTCCCTGGCCTATCAATTAACGGTTTTACCAACAGCTCAAGCGCTGGTATTGTCTTTGTGACCTTAAAACCATTCGATGAACGTAAGGCTAAAGACTTATCTGCAAATGCAATTGCTGGTGCGCTCAACCAGAAATATTCAGCCATTCAAGATGCCTATATTGCGGTTTTCCCACCACCACCTGTGATGGGTTTAGGCACCATGGGCGGCTTTAAACTCCAACTTGAAGACCGAGGCGCCTTAGGCTATTCAGCCTTGAACGATGCTGCTCAAAACTTTATGAAAGCAGCACAATCAGCCCCTGAACTTGGTCCAATGTTCTCAAGTTATCAAATTAACGTACCTCAGCTGAACGTAGATCTTGACCGTGTAAAAGCCAAACAACAAGGTGTTGCAGTAACAGATGTTTTCAACACCATGCAGATTTATTTAGGTTCTCAGTACGTTAACGACTTTAACCGCTTTGGACGTGTTTATCAGGTTCGAGCACAGGCAGATGCCCCGTTCCGTGCTAATCCTGAAGATATTTTGCAGCTTAAAACCCGTAACAGTGCTGGACAAATGGTTCCGTTATCTTCACTAGTGAATGTGACTCAAACTTATGGTCCAGAAATGGTCGTTCGTTATAACGGCTATACCTCAGCGGACATTAATGGTGGCCCTGCACCGGGTTATTCATCTAGCCAAGCAGAAGCTGCGGTTGAACGTATTGCTGCTCAAACTCTACCACGTGGTATCAAGTTTGAATGGACAGATTTAACTTACCAAAAAATCTTGGCTGGTAATGCAGGACTCTGGGTATTCCCAATTAGCGTCTTACTGGTGTTCTTAGTTTTAGCCGCTCAATATGAAAGTCTAACTTTGCCTTTAGCTGTAATTTTAATTGTACCAATGGGAATCTTGGCGGCTCTAACAGGTGTGTGGCTGACAGGTGGAGATAACAACATCTTTACCCAAATTGGTCTGATGGTACTGGTCGGGCTGGCCTGTAAAAATGCCATCCTAATTGTCGAGTTTGCACGGGAACTCGAAATGCAAGGTGCGACTGCATTCAAAGCTGCTGTAGAAGCCAGTCGTCTACGTTTACGACCAATTCTAATGACTTCTATTGCCTTCATTATGGGTGTAGTCCCACTAGTTACTTCAACTGGTGCAGGTTCTGAAATGCGTCATGCGATGGGTATTGCAGTGTTCTTCGGCATGATCGGTGTAACACTGTTTGGTTTGTTCCTGACCCCTGCCTTTTATGTCCTGATTCGTACACTGAACAGTAAACATAAATTGCATTCAGCAGCAGTTCATGAAGCGCCTTTATCTACCCCACATGATCATTAAGGAAGATATTTGATGGCTACAGCAAAACAAAGCTTATTATTGTCCTCACTCATGGGGAGCCTGCTGCTTGCAGGCTGCTCTTTGGCTCCTGAATATCAACCTGCAAAAGTGATAGTTCCAGTCAAATTTAAAGAGTCTGACCCAAAACTTGAAGACAATAATTGGAAAATTGCCCAACCTGCCGATCAGCAGATTCGAGGTGAGTGGTGGCGTGTTTTTAATGATGCTCAATTGAATGAGCTCGAACAACAAGCCATTTCTGGAAACCAGAGTCTTAAAGCGGCAGCGGCTAATATTCAAGCTTCACGTGCGTTACGTTCCGCAGCACAAGCTGAACGTTTGCCAAGTATTGGTGCTGGCTTTGGCCCAACTCGTCAAAAACCCTCTCCTGCTTCATTAGGTTTAGATGACAATGCCCATACATCTGCACAAACCTTATGGCGTGCTCAAGCGAATGTTTCATATGAGCTCGATTTATTTGGTCGTATCGCCAGTAGTGTCAATGCAGCAACAGCTGATGTACAGCAACAAGAAGCTTTATATCAGTCGGCACTTTTAGCTTTACAAGCAGATGTTGCCCAAGGTTACTTTCTCATTCGTCAGCTTGACGCTGAACAAGCAATTTATAATCGCACTATTAAACTGCTTGGCGAGACACGTGACTTAGTTCAAACCCGATTTAAGAATGGTTTAGTCAGTGAATTAGATGTTTCTCGCGCACAAACTGAACTGGCTACCGCCCAAACCAATGCACTGAACATTGCTCGTAACCGAGCCAATGCAGAACATGCACTTGCAGTATTGTTAGGCAAAACACCAGCTGAATTTAGCTTGGCAATTCAACCTTTAACTGCAAACAACCTCCGTCTGCCAGCAGGTTTACCTTCAGCTTTACTTGAAAGACGACCTGACATTGCTGCTGCCGAACGTGCTATGGCAGCAGATAATGCGCGTATTGGAATTGCACGTGCTGCGTTCTTCCCAAAACTAGACCTGACCGGTGCACTCGGTTATGAATCATCAACTTTAGGTGATTTAGGTAAATGGTCTAGCCGTACATTCTTACTTGGTCCAGTCGCAGGCACTATTTTATCTTTGCCATTATTTGACGGCGGACAACGTAAAGCTGGAGTCGCTCAAGCACGAGCTGCCTATGAAGAAAGCGTCGCAAACTATCGCCAAACTGTATTGAATGCATTTCGCGAAGTTGAAAATGGTTTATCTGACCAAAGAATTCTCGATCAGCAAATTCAGGCTCAAAGCCAAGCACTTTCTTCTTCTCGTTATGCAAATCAATTGTCTCATCTACGTTATCGAGAAGGTGCTATTAGCTATCTTGATGTGATTGACTCGGATCGGACTATTTTGCAACAAGAGCAACTTTCTGCACAGCTTAACGGCACTAGAATGATGGCTAGTGTAAATTTAATCCGCGCATTAGGTGGTGGCTGGCATAATGCCGAGTCATCGGTAAAATCTGAAAATTAATTTTCCCCTAATTAACTTGATATAAAAAAAGCGCCATACGGCGCTTTTTTATATTTACAACTTATTGTGCGTATACAGGGAATTTTGCACAAACAGTTTCAACTTTCGCTTTTACGTCAGCAATAACTTTTTCGTCACCTTTGCTGTCAATCACGTCAGCGATCCAACCAGCAAGCTCACGAACTTCAGCTTCACCGAAACCACGAGTTGTTACCGCTGGAGTACCGATACGGATACCAGAAGTCACGAATGGAGAACGTGGGTCATTTGGAACTGAGTTTTTGTTCACAGTAATGTGAGCAGCACCTAACCAAGCATCTGCATCTTTACCAGTTACATCTTGCTTGATTAAAGATAACAAGAATAAGTGGTTTTCTGTACCACCAGAAACAACGTCATAACCACGAGCGATTAACACTTCAGCCATAGCTTGAGCATTTTTTACAACTTGTTGTTGGTAAGCTTTAAACTCATCAGACATTGCTTCTTTGAAGCAGATTGCTTTAGCAGCAATCGCATGCATCAATGGACCACCTTGGTTACCAGGGAATACAGCTGATTGAAGTTTCTTCTCGATTTCTTCATTCGCTTTCGCAAGGATTAAACCAGAACGTGGACCACGAAGTGTTTTGTGAGTCGTAGTTGTAGTTACGTCAGCAATTTGAACTGGGTTTGGATATACGCCAGCAGCTACAAGACCTGCAACGTGAGCCATATCAACAAAAAGGTAAGCGCCAACTTTGTCCGCGATGTCACGGAAACGTTGCCAATCTACAACACGGCTGTAAGCAGAGAAACCAGCAACGATCATACGTGGCTTGTGCTCTAATGCTAAGCGTTCAACTTCTTCATAATCGATCTCGCCAGTTTCAGCGTTTAGACCGTATTGAACTGCATTATAAGTTTTACCAGAGAAGCTTACTTTAGCACCGTGAGTCAAGTGACCACCGTGAGCCAAGCTCATACCTAAAACAGTATCGCCTGGGTTAAGAAGCGCTAAATAAACAGCAGAGTTAGCTTGTGAGCCAGCATGTGGTTGAACGTTTGCGTAATCTGCACCAAAAAGTTCTTTAGCACGATCAATCGCCATTTGCTCAATGATATCCACATATTCGCAACCGCCATAATAGCGTTTACCTGGATAACCTTCTGCATATTTATTCGTAAGTTTTGATCCTTGCGCTTCCATCACAGCAGGAGAGCAATAGTTTTCAGAAGCAATTAACTCGATATGTGCTTCTTGACGCTCACCTTCAGAAGCAATTGCTTGAGCTAATTCTGGATCAAATTCAGAAATGGAAATATTGGCAAACATTAGCGGGGGTCCTATAAAATTAGGGCTTTTAAGCCGTGCTAAGATTGCGACATATTGTAGCATGAACTTTATAATTAAACAGAATGAAGTTAGCTCAGTTTTAAATAAAAATGGCTCAAGTTTTATAAAAAATGAGCCATTGTTTATAAATCAATAAAAAAGCTGGTTTAAAGCTTATATTTAAAATTTTTTCCTCATTCACTTTAGCTTACAATAAGGTTAAAAATACTTTAAATATCAATAACTCTATTGTGCTGTTAGCAAAGTCTGCACATTTCCAACAATGTTGTCTACATTACTACTCATTGCCGTGTTATGGTCCCAGTTACCAGTCACATAACTATTAATTTTAGTACCTACGCTAGTGGCATTAAATATCAATAAATCAGTTGCCAATTTAGGTACTGTAGGATCAGCTATCCCTTGATAAATGATGATAGGTGTAGTGACTTTTACTTGTAGCGGCTGTGAATCTTTTTCCAAAAACGTCTTAACTAGCGGCACTGCCATAAAATTAGGTTGTGTACGCGTATAACCATCTAATGTTTCCCCATGAGTTGCAATATAAACTTGCATAGTAGCGCTAAAATCCCCGAGTAAAGGTTCATAACAAAAACCTTCAGCGTCTTGTGCAATCCTTGCAGTAGATTCAGTAAATACTTGAAGATAATTAAAGTCTGGATGGGTATTACGAATTCCTGCTACAACAAGCGCTGTAAATGCATCAAGCTGCGCATAGATTGCCTTTTTTTCATATACTGATGCACTTGCAGCTTTTAATTCTCCATTTAAAAGAATACTCCCTAAATTAGAAGCTGGTGCTACAGCTACAGTACCTTTATAGTCGAGCTGTGCACGACTCGCATATTGTGCAGCACCTAATGCAGCATGTCCGCCTTGTGAGTGCCCAACTGTTAACCATTTTTTTGAAGTTAATAAATTACGCTGTAATAAATAGTTACGCGTTGCAACCACAGCATCCGTAATTGAGAAAGCCTCACTTTTAACATTTAAAAATGGATGTATGCCTGGGGTACCTAAACCTTCATAGTCAGGTGCGACAACAACATAACCTGCTGCAAGTAATTTACTAATTAAATCTTTTGTACTGTCTGTTAAAGCTGCCTTACTTGGTGCACAAGCATCTGCAACACCCGTAGTGCCATGTGCCCAAACGACAATTGGCCAACCGCCTGCTGGTGCTGGTGTATTTGGTGTGAATACCAAACTAGTTGCCTGTACTTCTTGGCCACTTTGACCTAACATTTTATAGGTCAAAATACTACTTTCAGCAGCAACTGATCCTAAGTTGGTGCTCGTGTAAGCATCTATCTTAACAACTGGATTTTTAATATTATTGGTTGGAGTACCTGATGGGTCGACAATGGCTGAGTTATCATCACTACTCCCCCCTCCACAAGCGACTAAAAATAAACTCGTACTAAGAACACTGGCCATGAACAGTTTCATTTTCATTGGTATATCTTCCATTAAATTCCATTTTTGTTTTGCTTTAGTTTTTTAATCAACATTTTCTAATGCCTTAAAAACAATTACGCCTAAACTTAATTTTTGGCAAGTTCTATTGGATGAAATTAATCTATGAAAACTTTATTTTTAATATAAATGACGTTCTCGCTACTTTATAGCCTCACTTCATGTTTTAAAGTGAACAACCAACTGTTAACATTCATAGCTACTCGTGATTGTTTAAAGGGCCAGTTATGCAAACCATTATTTTAGATACAGAAACGCATACACTAAATGGTTTGCCTATTGAAATTGCTTATGCCCCGATTGAAATTAATGAAGGCAAGCTCACCTTAGATAAAAGCAAATTGTTTGATCAGCTCTATCAAGTCGGTGCCCCTATTTCTTACGCCGCTATGGCAGTTCACCATATATTAGAGTCAGATTTAGAAAATCAGCCCCACTATAAAACCTTTGAATTACCAGAGAGCACGACTTATATTATTGGTCACAATATTGATTACGATATTGCCGCGATTGCACGTTGCGGTGTAGATGTATCGAATATTAAACCGATTTGTACTTTAGCTTTAGCGCGTAAAGTTTGGCCTGAAGCAGAAGCACATAATATCTCCGCCCTCATCTATATGATTTCGCAAGGCAGCAGTAAAGCTCGTGAATTACTCAAAGGTGCACACCGTGCCGATGCAGATATTATTTTGACTGCTAATATTTTGATGCATATTGTCTATCATTTAAATATTCAAGATATTGAAGAGCTATACCGAGTTTCTGAAGAAGCACGTATCCCCACAACGGTTAACTTTGGTAAGCATAAAGGCACAGCAATTGCTGAACTTCCTAAAGACTATATTCAATGGTTATTACGCCAAGATGAGCTTGATATTTATCTTCGCAAAGCATTAGAAAGTGTGCTTTAATGATTTAAATAGATGATATTCATCAATTCTTCATCATATTGTCATTTTTGAGTTTTATGGTTAACCCCATTTATATTTTATTAAAAACAGCACTGTTCAACTCAGAAAATTGAACGGTCTGATCTATTTTTATATTGGGGAAACATCATGGCTGGTTTTTATAGAACCAATTTAGGAAGAGTTGCGCTTCAACAACGCAATATTGTTTTAAATGCAAAACAAAGACGTTTATTACTCTTAATAGACCATGAAGATTTTCAAAACTTAAATGGTGAATTTAAAAAACGTATTGCTTCTCCAGAATTGATTCAACAGCTTGTCGACTTAGAACTTATTGCCCCAACTGCCTCTACCGAAACGTTAACTGATGAAAAAATTATTTTAAAAACATCCCCACTAAATAATAAAGTAGAAGAAAATCAAACAGAATCTGTTGGTAGCTCCATAGCACATTCCCCAAATATTGTTGGAGAAATCCAGCTTTCCGAACAAAAAACTTTTGATCAGTCCAGTACTACATATTTTCAACCAGTAACACCTTCTCAGATTCTTTCTTTCGAAGAAATACAACTATTAATGATGAAAACGCTTAGCAGTTATTGTGGACTAATGACTAAACCACTTGTTCAAAAAATAGAGAAATCCACAACAATACAAGAGCTTAAACTATGCCAAATGCAATGGATTACAAATTTACAAGAATCACGCATTCCCCCTCAGGAACTTGCCACAGCTTTACGTACAATTAACTATTCAATTCAGCTTCTTCAAGAAAGTATATAAAATATTGAACAACTTGCTGTTTAATTAAGCATTAAAGTCACTTGGCACGTATTTCGTGCTTTACCTGCCAGTGTTTTTTTCCTATGATGTGCCCCACGCATGCGCTCGTAGCTCAGTTGGATAGAGTACAGGTTTCCGAAACCTGGGGTCGTGGGTTCGATCCCCGCCGGGCGCACCAGCTTTTATATAATAACTTCATAAATTTATCTCAATTTTATAAAATTCCGACTATTTTACTTGGTTTATTAATCATTATCGCTCAAAATATACCCCTCTTTCATAATGTGAGAATTTCATGACTGATGCTTTGGTTTTAAGAGATTTGTCCAAAACATATCGTAATGGTTTTCAGGCGTTAAAAGGTATTAACCTCACTGTGCCTGAAGGTGAATTTTATGCGTTGTTAGGCCCAAATGGTGCCGGCAAATCAACAACCATTGGTATTATCAGCTCCCTCACGAAAAAAACCTCAGGAACAGTTGAGATTTTTGGGCACAATCTCGATACCCATCCATCTCTGGCAAAACAGCAGCTTGGTGTCGTTCCTCAAGAATTTAACTTTGGACAGTTTGAAAAAACATTCGATATTTTAGTCACTCAAGCTGGCTATTACGGCATCCATAAAAAGATTGCAGAAAAACGTGCCGAACATTATTTAGAAAAGCTCGGTCTGTGGGAAAAACGTAATATACAAGCACGTATGCTGTCTGGTGGTATGAAGCGTCGTTTAATGATTGCCCGTGCCATGATGCATGAGCCTAAACTTCTTATTTTAGATGAACCTACTGCCGGTGTAGATATTGAATTACGCCGTTCTATGTGGGATTTTCTGACTGAAATGAACGAAAGCGGTACTTCTATTATTTTAACGACCCACTATTTAGAAGAAGCAGAAATGTTGTGTCGTCAAATTGCGATTATTGACCGCGGTATAATTAAAGAAGACACCAGCATGAAGAACTTCCTTAATCAGCTCAATGAAGAATCATTTATCTTCGATTTAGCCGAACCGATTGGGCCGCTTCAGTTAAATATTATTGGTGTAAAGTTTAACTTAATTGATAGCAATACATTAGAAGTAACGATGGATAGAGCGCATACATTAAATGACCTATTCCAGCTATTAGAATCTCAAGGTATTCGTGTTCGTAGTATGCGTAATAAATCGAACCGTTTAGAAGAGTTATTTGTCAAAATGGTCGAGAAAAATCTTGAAGGAGAGGCAAAATGAATTTTAGCCAACTGCAAATTGCTCTCTGGACCATCGTTCGTAAAGAAGTACGCCGTTTTCTACGCATTTGGCCACAAACCTTATTACCACCTGCGATTACGATGAGTTTGTACTTTGTCATTTTCGGTAATTTGGTGGGTTCACGCATTGGACAAATGGGTGGCGTGAGCTACATGCAATTTATCGTACCCGGCTTAATTATGATGGCGGTCATTACCAATAGTTATGCCAACGTTTCTTCAAGTTTCTTTAGTGTGAAATTCCAAAAAAGTATTGAAGAACTCATCATGAGTCCCGTTCCACTCCATATCATTTTATGGGGCTATGTAATTGGGGGTATTTGCCGTGGTGTATTAGTGGGCGCTATTGTGACTGCAATGAGCATGTTCTTTACTGACCTTTTCATACACAACTGGTTCGTAACTATATATACAGTCTTAATTACGTCGGTTCTTTTCTCATTAGGTGGTTTTATTAATGCAGTCTATGCAAAATCATTTGATGATATTTCTATTATTCCAACATTTGTACTTACTCCACTCACCTACTTAGGTGGTGTGTTTTATGCCATTAGTGCACTTGGTCCTTTTTGGCAAAAACTTTCTTTAATTAACCCTATTGTTTATATGGTTAATGCTTTCCGTTTCGGCATTTTAGGTCATAGCGATGTGAATGTTTCATTCTCTTTAATCATTGTGACATCATGCTGTGTTGTACTTTACGGAATTGCTTACTATTTACTTGCTCGTGGTTCAGGAATGCGTGAATGAGTGTCGAACAGTCTTTATTGGGTAAAGAAACCCAATATCCAACTAATTATCAACCTGATGTTTTATTTCCAATTGCCCGTGCTCAATCTCGTGAAAGCTATTCACATATTGAAGGCATTACTCAAGGTAAAGATTGGTGGCATGTTTTTGAAATCTCATGGTTAAACGCTCATGGTATTCCACAAGTTGCGATTGGCAGAATTACACTGCCCGCTTCTTCACCGAATTTAATTGAGTCAAAGTCATTAAAACTTTACTTCAATAGTCTTAATTTCACTCAATTTGATTCGAAAGAGTCATTCATTGAAACGGTTGAAAAAGATCTCTCAGCTGCTGCGGGTGCAAAAGTTGAATTAACCTTATTTCAGGTTGATGATTTAGAGATTTCTAAACCTCAAGGCATTTGTATTGATGACCTTACTCCAGAACGTTTAGAGCAACATCCTGATGCGACTCTTTTAAAACGAGATGAGTCTGGTGAAGAAGTTGAAATTGAGCTGTATTCTCATCTTTTGAGAAGTAACTGCCCAGTCACGGGACAGCCGGATTGGGGTACAGTTTTTATTCGTTTTAAAGGCAAAAAACCTTGTTATCGTAGTGTTTTAGCTTATATTATCTCGTACCGTCAGCATAACGGCTTTCACGAACAGTGTGTCGAACAGATCTTTGCCGATATTTGGCAAAATCTAGAGCCTGAGAAGCTGATGGTTTATGCAACTTATACTCGTCGCGGCGGACTTGATATTAACCCTTGCCGAGTATCGGATCTTTCATGGATGCCAAAACCGATTCGATTGGCACGACAATAAAACGAATAATTTGAGGATACACCATGCCGTTTTTTGGTTTTACCCCTTCTGAAGGCTTATTGAACGATATACAAACTGGAATTGCGAATAAAAATTCTAGCGAACCTTTATATCCACTTCGCGATAAGATTGCTTTACAACTTAATGAAGAGATTATTGATAATGTCTTAATTCAGTTAGTTCAGCATTTTCCTGCAAGTGAAAAGCGCGATACTGCCGAAAAACTAGCAGGCTATGTCAAATCAACTGTTGCTGTTCTTTTAAAGCAATTGTTAAGCAAAGCACCAAATGATGTGGTTAAACAATCAGTAGAGTTTTCTGAAAAAAGCTTATTTAAAGACCCACAAGGCCAATATAAAGTAGGCGTAAATTTAGATGCAGGTTTAGTGACTAACCTTAAGCATAACTTTACTGAACTTGAAGCAGGCAATGACATTAATAAAGCTGCTTTAGCTGAGTTATATAAACAATTCGGCGATGCCATGATTAAACACTTCATGTCTGATTTTAATAAAACATTAGACCTTGGCATGATTAAACGTAAAGCAGCCGATATTGGTGCAGCAGCTGTAACAAAAGCTGTTCACATTGCGATCGACAAATTGATTCCAAGCTTAAATCGTACTGAACTAAAAGCGATGGCTGAATATCATGATGGCTTATTCTTTAACTAATAAAAAATAGACTATCGGAAACCTAGCGAAAGCTAGGTTTTTTTATTGCAAAATATTGATATACATTGCCATTAACCAAGTTTATGTTAGCATGCGCCAAGCACTGATTGACCTTAGTTAACGCCGCATGTCTCCTAGTCCGCAATATAAATTTTTACGCCAAGCTCCTCGAGATGGTCTTAGCACTGCTATGCAACCATCAAAGTGGCAACAACTTCATGTTGACCCTTGGCTATGCCTATTTCTGCTCTTAAATGCGCTATTAGGTTTAACCGTACTATATAGTGCTTCTGCACAAGATGTGGGGTTAGTAAGTAAACAAGCCATGAGTTTTGGTATTGGCTTTTTAGTGATGTTTGGTCTAGCCCAAATTCCGCCAAAGGTCTATCAAGCTTTTTCACCATATTTTTATTTATTTGGCTTATTTTCACTTTTGGCAGTCATGATATTTGGTGAAGTCCGAATGGGTGCTCAGCGCTGGATTGATATTCCCGGTTTCGGAAGTGTCCAACCCAGTGAATTCATGAAAATCGGCATGCCCATGATGATTGCCTGGTTTTTAGCACGTAAACCACTTCCCCCTAGTTTTTCACAAGTTGTTTTATCATTAATATTAATTGGTATTCCTTTTTTACTGATTGCAGAACAACCTGACTTAGGGACATCACTTTTAGTATTAGCAAGCGGTATATTTGTTTTATTTTTAAGTGGACTATCGTGGCGTATGATCGGTGCTGCAGGAGCCTGTGCTGCGGTGGTCATTCCGATTGCTTGGGAATTTCTTTTACACGACTATCAACGTCAAAGGGTTTTAACTTTACTTGATCCAGAGGCAGATGCGCTCGGTACAGGTTGGAATATTATTCAATCTAAAACTGCAATTGGTTCTGGTGGTTTTTCAGGTAAAGGATTTCTTGAAGGCACCCAGTCACATTTACACTTTTTACCTGAAGGTCATACCGACTTTATTATTGCTGCGTATTCCGAAGAGTTTGGGCTCATCGGTGTACTTATTTTAGTGATTCTTTATTTTGCTATTATTTTTAGAACATTCCAAATCGGTTTACAAAGCTTCCATAACTATGGACGTTTAGTTGCTGGTGCCTTTGGTTTGTCTTTTTTTGTTTATGTATTTGTAAATGCGGGAATGGTCAGTGGTATTTTACCTGTAGTAGGTGTTCCCTTACCTTTTATGAGTTATGGCGGAACAGCTATTATTACTTTAATGGCCACCTTTGGTTTAGTCATGTCCATTCATACACATCGATAATCTGGAATTTTAAAACGATATGTTGTCTCAACACTTAAATAAAACTTTAAAAATGCTTGCTTTATGTACTGGTTTAATCAGTACAAGTCACTTCGCTCAGGCCAACGATTTTGCAACACATCCTGATTATGTAAATTTTAAACAAAAAACGATGAGCGCTTATGGGTTAAGTGGCGATCAAGTTGATGCAGCTATGAATGGTGCAAAAAATTTACCAAACATTCTAAATATTATGACTCGTCCAGGTGAAAGCAAACCTTGGTATGACTATCGCTCTATGTTTTTGGTTGAAGGGACAATTCAACGTGGTGTCCGTTTTAAAAACCAATATGCAGATGCTTTAAACCGTGCTGAACAACAATATGGTGTATCTCAAGCTGTCATTTTGGGTATTTTGGGTGTCGAGACAGGTTATGGTGCAAATAAAGGTTCATTTATTACACGTGATGCATTAGCCACACTTGCTTTTGGCTACCCTCGCCGTGCTGAATATTTTGGCGATGAGTTAGCTGCTCTTATTGCATGGACCTATAAAGAAGGTTACCCAACAAGTAGTATTGTAGGTTCCTATGCAGGTGCAATTGGCTATCCTCAATTTATGCCGAGTAATATTAGTAAATATGGGGTCGATTATGATGGTAATGGACACATCGATTTAAGAAATTCTGCAGAAGATGCAATCGGTTCAATCGCAAACTACTTAGCAAAACAAGGATGGCAACGCGATCAACCTATCGGGTTTATGGCACGTTACACAGGGTCAAATCCAGATAGCGTTATTGCTAAAGATTTAACTCAACCTTTTCCATATGGTGCATTAAAGACACTCGGGGTTTCACCTTTAAATCCTTTAGTTAAAATTGATGATCTGGATATGGTGAATGTTATTCAATTACAAGACTATAATGGTCCAATTTACTATTTGACTTACCCGAATTTTCAAGTGATTACGACCTATAATAAGAGCCGTATGTATGCTACTGCTGTATGGTTATTAGGCACTGAAGTGGCTAGCCGATAGGCTAGCTTTTTTATGAGTTATGTAAAAGTCAATAAATATTTTTGTTAAATAGATCACAATACGCACAAATTTAATATCTTGTTACACTTGTGATCGTTTTTTAACCCAGAACTGTAAGTTTTTGCCCTTTTTGTAACTATTTCTCGTTAAAGACTAGACACTCTCCGTAAGCGATGAATATTATCCACCCCAATGTAGCAATTGCAAAAGTGAATAATAAGACATGTTCACTTTAAATTTCAGTCAATCGCTGAAAGAAAAAAGTACATGTTCTCAGGAGTTTATACAAATGCAGTTATCGCTGAAATACGTTCTTGCACTGACGGCTAGTTTAAGCATAGCCCCATTGCACGCTGAAATGGTGCAATCTTCATCATTAAATAGTGATGTAGATGGTTCTAATTTAGCAGCTCGTGTATTGAGTAAAGATACTCAAAATTTTAATTCTCGTTTTTCTAACATTAACAGTCTTTCAATCACTGAACGTTCTGGCGATCAAATCCGTCGTCAAGCTATCGCAGCAAAAATTGAAATCCCTGAAGATGAGCCTTCAGTGATTGAAAAACTTAACACAGTAGCTTCAAACACTGTTCGTAAGTTTAGCCAAACTGGTATGGCTTCATGGTATGGTCGTCAATTCCATGGTCGCAAAACAGCAAGTGGTGACACATTCGATATGAATGCTCTTACTGCTGCTCACCGCAGCCTACCGTTAAACTGTTACATTCGAGTAACGAATAAAGACAATGGTAAAAGTGTGGTTGTAAAAGTAAATGACCGTGGTCCTTTCCATGGCAATCGTGTACTTGACCTATCTTACGGCGCAGCTAAACGTCTTGGTATTACCAATGCTGGAACTGCAAAAGTAAATATTGAGCGCGTTGATGGTCCAACTTCATAAGTTATAGACTCTAGAGCTCATGTAAAAAGCCGCAATTTTTTCTGCGGCTTTTTTATATTTTAAACTATGAAAATAATTTCTAGCTTAGGGTAAAAAAATTATCTTTTTCAACCCTTCTCCAACCCCAGTTTTGATTATTTTTCGAACAAAAAATTGCATTTATTTTATCAAAGTCTATTTCGCTTCTAAATTGCGCTTAGAGCGACTTTAATAAATTTGCGCTACCCTAGTACCATTTTTCTAAAATAAGGGCTATTTATGGCGTTTTTAGAGTAGATGAGTAGAGCTTTTTCACACAATTTTCCCACCCATCTCAAAATTACACTTTTTTGGGTGTTTTCATCATTGAGCAACACAGAAAAAATATTATGAAATATTGCACCCTTTTTTGAGTTCAAATGGACTATTTTTTCAATCAGCGCCACATTATTTTTTTCTTCCACCCCTTCCTCAGTTTTTACTGCCAAGTCGCTATAGTTGAATAGTGTTGGTTTCTTGTCGAATTTCTCCAGAACAGGCTAAAATATATCCAGAAAAAAGAAATCAAAGTTAAAACAAGGAGTGTGCCATTAATGAAATCCGTTACAGAATGGTTTGACGAATATAGCGAAAGCCATCAAAACCCAACCAATAAACAAATCCACTGGCTCTGCGTTCCTGCCATTTTATTTTCTATTATCGGAATCATTGCCCATTTCAGCACTTTGCTTACTTCTCTACTACTTGTACTCACTTTAGTATTCTATGCCCGTTTAGATCTTGTACTTGCTGTTGCCATGGCAGCTTTACTTGTTGTTATGGCATGGCTTATTTACACCCTACCTGTAGGAGTAGGATTTTATATTGCTATTTTTGTGATTGCTTGGATCGGACAGTTCTATGGCCATAAAATTGAGGGCAAAAAGCCATCGTTCTTTAAAGATTTACAATTTTTACTCATTGGCCCGGTCTGGTGCATGGATGCCTATCTAGGAAAAATCTTACCTAAATGGAAAAGTAGACAAAAACACGCTATATCCTAATTGTTCAACTAAAGCTGGATCACCTCGATTCAGCTTTTACATTTTAGTAATTTATTAGAAAATTTATAAAATAGAAAAAAACCAAACTAGCGATAACACTTAAAAGCACTTTTTTCAGATAAATGGCAATCACAATACAAAAGATTGCTGCATAAATATAAGGATTATCAATAATTCCTTTTAAATTATCGCCATCAAAAAAAACAACTGGAATACAAATTGCTGTTAATAAACAAGGTGCAGAATAATTAAGCATCTTATTCATAATAAGCGGTAATTTAATTTTAACAGTGGGTTCTAAAAAATAATAACGATTAAAAAAGACGATTGCTGCCAAACCTAAAATCATAAACCAAGACATATTATTGCTCCTTACTTATTTTTTCAGTTAACACAGCAACCAACATCCCGATTAATCCTGAAAGTAAAATCGCTCCTTCAACTTGATAAAATTTAAAGAAAAATCCGCTTAAACAAGTCATTAGCACACCAGCAACTACAGGCAGCCCCTTACATAGCGGCACGATCATGGCAATAAAAATAGCCACAATTGAAAAATCTAAATGATAATTTAGTAAATCTGGAATCACTGTTGCCAAAAGTATTCCAACCAAGCTAAAAACTACCCAGAATAAATAAAAAGACAGACCTGCACCTAACAGATATTCTGGCTGTCTTTTTTCACCAGATGCATATACCGCAAATAATTCATCCGTTAATAAAAAACCCAAACTTAACCGTTTCGAAAGAGACAAAGCAGAAATGTCATTTCTTAAAGTTAATGCATAAATAAAATGCTGAGCCGTTAAAAAGAAAATCGTCACATAAATTGTAAAAGTAGATGCCCCTTCCATTACCATGCTTAAACTAACTAATTGAGCTGCTCCAGCAAAAACAATTCCCGACATCGCAAGGGCTTTATAAAAAGATAAACCTGCATGAATTGCCATAGAACCTGCCAAAATTGCCCACGGAATAACAGAAATTGACAAGGGCAAAATATCCATTGCACCACGTAAAAAAAGATAGGATGGCTTATTTTTTGGAAACCTCACCAACTGATGAAGCTGAATATTCATATATAAAATCCAAGATAAAAGATCTCTCTATAAAATGCGTAATGAGAGTTGATTTATATTGAATAAAATTGCTGTAAATAAATTTTTAATAATCTAGTTATTTAGGCTAGCTACATATTGAGTAGGCGTCACTCCCATTGCTTTTTTAAAGTGACGATTAAAATGGCTTTGATCAGAAAAACCACATTGCTGTGCCACCATCGCAATTTGGTCACCCTGTTTTAATAATTGTCTTGCTTTTTGTAAGCGTGCTTGAACAAGCCAAGCATGAGGTGGCAAGCCCACATATTTTTTAAATTGTCTTAAGAAATGCCATGCACTTAGACCCACCATGTCAGCCAGATCTTGCAAAGAAAAGTTTGTTTCAGGTATTTCTACCAGTAATTCTTTAACTCTTAATATTTTTGAATATGCCTCTGGTAACTCACAAAAAGTATGATTTGATTTACCATGTCGCTTCATTAGACAGGCTAAAGTCGATAAATACATCGTTTCTTTGAGTAAAAAATTATCTTTTTGTTCTAATAAATCAAAGAGTAAACAAAGTTGCTGAGCCAAACCCAAGTCACGAATGACAGCTTGAGGAAACCATGGCGCCCCACGTGAATTTTCAAAAAAATCTTGGCTGACTTCTGCCAACATTTCAGGTGTAGGATAAATTGCTCGATATCGCCAACCTGACTCTACCGCAGATGAACCCGTATGAATTTCGTCAGCGTTTACTAAAATAATGTCGCCTTTAGGAGCTACATGCAGCTGGCCCGTCCTAAAAAAAGACTGTGCTCCTTCTTCAATCACACCAATACAATACCCTTCATGAGTATGCTTCGAAAATTGTGTTTGGTGATAATGTGCTTTTAGTAACTCTAAACCGCCCAGCTCTCGCACATGCAGATAATCGGCTTGCTCCCGCTGCATAAATACGTCTCATCCATTCAATAAAAAAACCATAGCATGTTTTAAGAAACTGAATAGAATAAAATTGCTCTATAAAAACAATCTCTTTATTTGTTTATTCGGCTTTATTGGTAGATTTGCCCATCATGTTTGAGCCAACCGCTTTCATGACGATTTTGTGGATCACGATGAGTCCAGTGCAATACACCACCTTTTGGGTTATATTCATATTCACCGTAAAACTCTACGACATCACCTTTTTTCAAATTAGGAATTTTAGGTGCTAAATCAATATTATGTGCGACTAAAATTGAAAGGCCATTTTTTAGTACAAGAATAAATTTCTGGTGTCTCGACCCATCATTATCATCTCTTAAAATTGCTTTTACTCGGCCACTTCCCTGCACTTGAACATTACTTTGTCTCTGCTGATAAGCAGCTTTTATTGTATCAACCCCATTATTTGAAAGTGTAGTTTCAGTATGCTGAGCTTCGGGCATGACTGATGATGGCGATTGATTTTGCTTATGCCCAGATAAATCCAGACCAAAATATGCAGCAATCAATAAAATTATGACACCACCAATACTGAGATTTTTTTTATTTGTCATTGTCTACCCTTAATTTAACTGAGATAAAAAAAGCCCCAATGGGGCTTTTTTTATTGTGATACGAATTACTTCGCAGCAGCTTGAGCAGCAGCAACTTCTTCAGCGAAGCTCATTTCTGCTTTTTTCTCAATACCTTCACCAACTTCGAAACGTACGAAGTTAGCAACAGTAGTACCAGTTGCTTTTAATACATCAGCAACTTTTTTGTCGTTGTCGATTACGTACATTTGACGATCAAGAGCAACTTCGTTCAAGTATTTATCAACTGAACCAGTTACCATTTTCTCAACGATGTTAGCTGGCTTACCAGATTCTAACGCTTTCGCTTCAGCAATTTCTTTTTCTTTAGCGATAAGGTCAGCAGGAACAGCTTCAGCATTTACAGCTACTGGGTTGAATGCAGCAACGTGCATTGCAATACCTTTACCAGTGTCAGCATCACCAGTATAAGAAACTACAACACCGATTTTTAAACCGTGTTTGTAGATAGCCAAGTTTTCGCCTTCAACGATTTTCGCACGACGAACTTGGATGTTTTCACCGATTTTTTGAACAAGCGCAATACGAGCTTCTTCAACTGTTTGACCGTCTGCTAATTTTAATTCAGCGATTTTAGCAGCATCAGTTTCACCAGCAGCTAAAGCAGCAGTAGCAACAGCTTTAGAGAAGTTAGAGAAGTTTTCGTCTTTAGCAACGAAGTCAGTTTGACAGTTAACTTCAACTAGAATTGCTTTGTTGCCTTCTTGAACGATTGTGATTGCACCGTCAGCAGCAATGTTACCAGCTTTTTTAGCAGCTTTAGCTTGACCAGATTTACGAAGGTTATCAATAGCAAGCTCGATGTCACCGTTCGCTTCTGTTAATGCTTTTTTGCATTCCATCATTGCAAGACCAGTACGGTCACGTAATTCTTTTACCATGCTTGCAGTAATTGCAGTCATGTTGATCTCCTAAAATCGGTAGAAAATAAATCTTTTCAACAAAAACGGCCCAAAGAAACTCTGGGCCGTTTGCACTCTCGACGCTTAATTTGCCACCATTACATGTCGCAAAAATGACAAGCCTGCGTCAAAACGCATTAAGCCTCAGAAGCGTCTTTCGCAGCGTCATCGCCTTTTGCTTGAGCGTTCGCTTGAGATTGAGCGTATTCTTTACCAGCAAGAATTGCGTCAGCCATAGCTGAAGCATATAGAGTTACTGCACGGATCGCATCGTCGTTACCCGGAATAACGTAATCAACGTTGTCTGGGTTAGAGTTTGTATCAACGATACCGATAACAGGAATACCTAAGTTCTTCGCTTCTTTGATTGCAATCGCTTCGTGATCAACGTCGATTACAAATAATGCGTCAGGTAAACCACCCATGTTTTTAACGCCGCCTAAAGAACGCTCAAGTTTTTCCATCTCACGAGCACGTTCTAAAGCTTCACGTTTAGTAAGCTTAGCAAAAGTACCGTCTTGAGATTGAGTTTGAAGATCTTTTAAACGGTTGATAGATTGGCGAAGTGTTTTCCAGTTCGTCAACATACCACCTAACCAACGGTGATCTACATATGGTTGACCAGCGCGTTGAGCTTGTTCACGGATGATGTTAGAAGCAGCACGTTTTGTACCAACGAACAAAACCTTGTTCTTTTTGCTTGCTAATTGGTTAGCGAAGTTCAAAGCATCATTTAACGCAGGAACAGTGTGCTCAAGGTTGATGATGTGAATTTTGTTACGCGCGCCAAAAATGTATTGACGCATTTTTGGGTTCCAGAAACGAGTTTGGTGACCAAAGTGCGCGCCTGCTTGAAGAAGGTCACGCATGCTTACGTTGTAATCTGCCATTTTCTTTACCTTAAAAGTTGGGTTAGGCCTCCATATATCCGCATTCTCCACCCTTTTACAGGCACCCAGAGTAATGTGACGATATATGTGCGGATTTTTTACTCCATCTATCAAATTTGTTCGTAAAAGATATTCACGAAAAGCATTTGATAAAATGGGCGGCTATTTATACCATAGACACTTGTAAATTACCAAAAGTTTTTAGAGATCATGAACAGTACTTATACAGCTCCACGTCGATTAATCAAAACTCCAGATGAAATTGAAAAAATGCGCATTGCAGGACGACTGGCGGCTGAAGTTCTAGAGATGATCAAGCCGTATATCAAGGCGGGTGTAAGTACACTTGAACTTGATACCATTTGCCGTAATCACATTGAAAATGTACAACATGCTATTCCCGCCTGTGTCGGCTATGGTGGCGCTCCTGGACGCCCTGCTTTTCAGCACTCTATTTGTACTTCGGTTAACCATGTTGTCTGCCATGGCATTCCTTCTGAAAATAAAACGTTAAAAAACGGCGATATTTTAAATATTGATGTAACTGTGATTAAAGATGGTTATCACGGCGATACAAACATGATGTATATCGTTGGTGGTGAGACGTCTATTTTAGCCAACCGTCTATGTAAAGTTGCCCAAGAAGCGATGTATCGAGGCATGGCAACTGTTAAAGATGGTTCATATTTAGGTGACATTGGTCATGCAATCCAGAAATATGTCGAATCAGAGCGTTTTAGTGTAGTACGTGAATATTGTGGTCACGGTATTGGTACCGTTTTTCATGATGAACCTCAAGTATTACATTATGGTCAAGCTGGAACAGGTATGCGTCTGGAAGCTGGTATGACTTTTACGATTGAACCTATGGTAAATGCTGGCGTATGGCAAACTAAACTATTAGGCGACAAATGGACTGTTGTAACGAAAGACCATAAACTTTCAGCTCAATATGAACATACTATTTTAGTGACTCAGACAGGCATTGAAGTTTTAACTGCACGCCCTGAAGAGGACTTATCTCGCTTCAACTAATAGTTTAACAAACTTAAATAAAAGGCTGCTTTATGTAGCCTTTTATTATTTATTATGTATTTAAAATTAACAAATATTGCCAAATACAAACAATTATTTCAAAAAAATTACAATTATTAATTTTTAATAAACAATCATTTTAATAAAACGCGGTATGGTTGGCTCAATAAAAATCAGTAAACAAAAGTTCGGACATGGAGTCCTTTTATGATGAAAAAGTCATTATTTTGTATGACAGCTGCCTGTTTTGCCCTGCCAACAATCACTAACGCCGCTTCGCCATATTTTAGTTTAAAAGATGGTGATGGCTTCAAACGTTTTTCAGTCTCTGCTGGTTGGTTACATGCAATGCCTCAAGGCTCAGGAAACCCTGTCAATATCAATACTAGCGTTGCAGAAGGTACACAATCTAAAGTTGGAGATGTATCTACAAAAGCCGTTTTAGAGGCAATCGACCAAAGCAAAACTTCAGGAAAATTCTGGTATAGCACTATTGGATTTCTTGATAAGTTTACAGATACTCTTCCCTCTTCACTTGCAGGTACAGCAGAAGTTAATGGTCTTTCTCAATGGCAACAACAAGGTTCTGGCTTAGAAGCTAGTGATGTTGATACTGTTGGTCTTATGTTTAACTACAACTTTACGGACAATTTATCTTTAGAAATTAAAGGGGGTATTCCCCCTAAAGTGGATATTAATGGAAAAGGTAATATTTACGCTCCCCTTTCTGGAAAAGCGACTCCACTCAAAGATGGATCTTCAATTGGAGAAATCATAGGAGGTGGAATTTCCGGGGCGGGTGGAGATATTCCTTTAAAACAAGACCTTCATATTACTGATCTTTCTCAGGGAGGTAAGGCTGCGACCGCACGCGCATGGTTACCAGCCGTTGAACTACATTATCAATTTGGTAAAACAGGTGTAAATAAGTTCCGTCCTTATATCGGAGCTGGCGTGATGTATGCATACTTTAATGATTTAAAAATGAATTCTGGTATTGAGGCTGATTTAATTCAAGCGGGACACATGATCCAGAATATCCATGATGGTAAAGCTGGTGCAGCACTAGATCGCAAAACATCATCAGCAAATCCTATCGTGAAACTAGAAGCGACCGATACTTTTGCACCTATTGTAACTTTAGGTGCAACTTACGACTTCAACCCAAATTGGTTTGCTGTTGGTTCAGTTTCGTATTCAAAAATGAATAGTGAAGCAAAAATCTATGTGACTGACCAAAATACAGGTAAAGAGCTAATTAAAGCGAATACCAAAATTGATATTGACCCACTCATTTCATATGTTGGTGTTGGTTACCGCTTCTAACCCTGCATAAAGCTATAAAGACTTGTATAAGTTTTTATAGCTTTCTTTCACTCTATTTCTCCTAAAAATTGCTTCTTTTTAAATCAAAATGCTAAAAAAATGAGCATTTTTTATAAAAAATACAGATATAAAAAACTTCTCAAACTTTTATTACTACCCTCTTATTTTTCCCAATTTTTTATTATTTTTCTATTCACAAACTAACTCAATAAAATTAGAAAGTAATTTTTCCTTTTTAGTAAAATTCATTTTTTGGCACAAGCTTTGCTTTACTCATTACATGATGAATCAATGATGATTCAATGAATAAACAAAGACGGCCAACGATGTCCGCTCTGATCGGTCTGCAGATAGGCAATAAATTGCCATGCAAATTAAATTTCGTTCAGTTCAGAGGGACGGCGTATGTCTTCAAATATCCAATTAGATGCAAAAAAAGCAACTGAAATTAAATTATTCAGTTTTTCAACTCCAGCAATGCGTGCCTTCCACATGACATGGCTCGCTTTCTTTGTATGTTTCTTTGCATGGTTTGCGTGTGCACCATTAATGCCCGTGATTAAAGGCGAGTTTGGCTTAACAAAAGATCAAATTGCTAATATTAATATTGCTGCTGTTGCTATTACTATTTTAGTTCGGCTTATTGTCGGACCACTCTGCGACAAATATGGCCCACGTATTACGTACACCACTCTCCTATTAGTTGGCAGCATTCCAGTATTTGGTGTAGCTGCTGCCAATAGTTATGAATCTTTTCTATTCTTTCGCTTACTTATTGGTGCGATTGGGGCAAGCTTCGTCATTACTCAATACCATACAAGTGTCATGTTTGCACCTAACGTTGTAGGAACAGCAAATGCGGCAACGGCTGGCTGGGGAAATGCTGGCGGTGGAGCAACACAAGCTTTAATGCCTTTATTGCTCGGTGCAATCGTGATGTTTGGTGTTGAACAAACCATGGGATGGCGCGTGGCATTAATCGTACCTGGCGTAATGATGGTTATTGTTGGCATTCTTTATTGGAAATTAACTCAAGATTGCCCTCAAGGAAACTTTAAAGAAGTTCGCGCGCAAGGTATTGAGGTCGGAAGTGGTAAAAAAGGTGGTACTGCCATTTTAATGCAAGCCGCTCGCAACTATCGTGTCTGGATTTTATTTTTGGCATATGGCGCAAGTTTTGGTATTGAGATTTTTATCCATAACGTGGCGGCAATGTATTATGTCGATCAATTTAAAATGGATTTAAAAACGGCTGGACTAACTGCCGGAATCTTTGGTCTTTTAGCATTATTCGCTCGAGCGCTTGGCGGTATTATTTCCGACAAAGTAGCACTCAAGAAAGGGTTAGATGGCCGTACGAAAGTACTTGTGCTCATGATTTTGGGTGAAGGTTTATTCTTAATCCTCTTCTCTCAAATGAATGCCGTTGCGCTCGCAATTATTTCCATGACTATTTTTGCATTGTTTACGCATATGGCATGTGGAGCAACTTACGCTCTCGTACCCTTTATCGATCGTACTGCATTAGGTGGAGTCGCAGGAATTATTGGGGCGGGTGGCAATGTTGGTGCAGTTGCAGCAGGTTTCTTACTTAAAGGCTTACTCGATGTTCAAACTTGCCTGTTTATTTTAGGCGGTCTGGTTATGGTCGCAGGCTGTAGCGTAATTTTGATTCGCTTCACAACTGAACATAAAGAAAAAGAACAAGTTCTTTTTGAACAAGCATTACTTGAACGTAATTCAACAGCTTAATTTTTATAAGAAGCAGAGATCAAAATGGTCTCTGCTTCTTCAAATTTCTTATCATAAAATATTTACATTACTCACTTTTTAATTCTTCTTAAATATTCTTGTCATCTATATCGATATTTCTCGATATATCTTCTACAATAAATGACCACATTATTATAATTTTCCATTAACGATGACTAAAACTGCTCACAACTTTTCCCAGCCACTTATCTATATGCTGATTGGTAGTGCTCTTATTTTGGCTCTTTCTTTAGGCGTTAGGCATGGTTTTGGACTTTATTTGGTCCCAATGAGCCATGAGTTTGGCTGGGGCCAACATGTTTTTAGTCTTGCAATCGCCATGCAGAACCTGATCTGGGGTGCAGTTCAACCTTTTACTGGCGCAATCGCAGATAAATATGGCAGTAAAGTTGTGGTTGCTGTTGGCGGATTACTTTACGCCCTTGGCTTACTGTTAATGGCTTTTAGTTCAAGTGTACTCATTTTGAATTTAAGCCTAGGTCTTATTATTGGTTTAGCTTTATCAGCAACCTCCTTTACAGTTTTACTTAGTGCAGTAGGTCGAGCTGCACCTCCAGAAAAAAGAAGTATGGCGATGGGGATTGCAAGTGCAGCAGGTTCTTTCGGTCAGTTTATTATGTTGCCCTCTACCCTTCTCTTACTCAAAAATGTTGGATGGTCAGCAGCCCTAATGGTCAGTGCGCTGTTAATTGCTCTTATTATTCCCCTTGCATGGATGTTAAAAGGACCAAGCAATCAAACACCGAAAGCAATTGCACAACCTCAGCTTACATTTAAACAAGTACTGAATATTGCCAGAAAACATAAACCCTTTTGGTGGTTAGCTTTAGGTTTTTTAGTTTGCGGATTCCAAGTGGTTTTCTTAGGTGTACATTTACCCGGCTATTTAATTGACCACGGTTTTGATGCAGCTACAGGAACTGTGTTTCTGGCCCTAGTTGGACTATTTAATATTGTGGGGACTTATGGTGCTGGTTGGTTAGGAGACCGATTCTCAAAACCTAAATTATTAATGGCGCTTTACGGCAGCCGTGGCATCACGATCATTGCCTTTTTGTTATTACCGTTAAGCACTTATACAGTATATGCTTTTGGAGTCATTATGGGCCTTTTATGGCTCTCTACTGTTCCGCTCACGAACGGTATTGTGGCAAATATGTTTGGTGTTAAATACCTTTCAATGCTGAGCGGCATTGTGTTTTTCACCCATCAAGTCGGTTCTTTCTTTGGCGGTTGGCTTGGCGGTGTTAACCATGACTTAACAGGTAATTACAATGCAATTTGGCTATGTTCTATAGCATTAAGTATAGTAGGTGTGATCGTACACTTCTTTGTGAATGAGGAGGCCGTTATTCATGACGCATAATGCCTTACTTTTGAAAACGATTGTGACTTTCCTCATCGTAGCTCTTCTGGTTCTTTCTATCGCATTATGGAAGCAGACACCTGATTTATTTGAATATTTTAATCAAGCATTTTGTCCACACTAGAGAGATGAGACGCTAAAATCATCCCTTTGATTGTCATAAAAATATAAAAAACCTATGGTCTAATGAAAATAAAAAAGCCCGCAAGTTTGCGGGCTTTTTTATTAAAAACTTATTTAAAATCAAAACAAACGATTCATACCATTAAGTGCAGCTACACGATATGCTTCAGCCATTGTTGGATAGTTAAACGTCGTTTCAACAAAATATTTCAAGGTATTGTTTGGGCTGTGCATAACTGCTTGCCCAATGTGGATAATTTCGGCAGCGTTATTACCAAAACAATGAATACCTAAAATTTCCATAGTGTCGCGGTGGAAAAGAATTTTTAACTCACCCACTGTATCACCAGTAATTTGTGCACGAGCTAAATGACGGAAAGAAGCTTGACCCACTTCATACGGAATTTTTTCTTCCGTTAATTCCTGTTCATTTTTACCAATTGATGAGATTTCAGGAATGGTATAGATACCAGTTGGAATGTCACGTACTGGCTTCGCATCTTCACCACTCATGTTTGCGCCAGCACAGCGCCCTTGGTCATAAGCAGCAGAAGCAAGTGATGGCCAACCAATCACGTCACCAGCAGCATAAATATTTTCAACTTCAGTTTGATATTGATCATTTACTGAAAGCTGGCCGCGGTTGTTTGGAACTAGTCCAACGTTCTCAAGACCTAAGCCTTCTGTGTTACCTGAACGGCCGTTACACCAAAGAATGGCATCGGCTTTAATCTTTTTACCACTTTGTAAGTGTAAAACAACATGGTCATCAAACGTTTCAAGATGATCCATTTGTTCGTTGTGACGAATTAACACACCTTGTTCACGTAAGTGATATGACAAAGCATCAGCAATTTCATCATCCAGATAACTTAATAGTTTTTGCTGAGTATTAATCAAGTCAACTTTATGGTCTAGACCAATAAAGATTGAGGCATATTCACAGCCAATAACGCCCGCGCCGTAAATAATAATTTTTTGAATTGAATAATCAAGATCAAGAATCTTGTCCGAATCAAACACGCGAGGATGATCAAAGTCGAGACCTTGCGGATGATAAGGACGACTACCTGTCGCAATCACGATTTGCTTACAGATAATTGTCTCTTTAATGCCTTCATGGCTAAAAACTAAGACTGTATTTTTATCTTGAATATATGCACGACCATGGAAGACACCAATCTTGTTACGGTCATAGAAACGTGTATGTGTATCAACCTGTTGTTGAATCACTTTGTGTGCATTACGCAAAACCTGTTTCATGGTGAACTGCTTCCATTCACCTACTTTTTGAAACATTGGATCACGCTGATAGCGAATAATACTAGAAACTGTTTGACGTAATGCTTTACTTGGAATCGTTCCTACGTGTGCACAGTTACCACCAAGTTGATCACGCACATCTACAATTGCAACACGCTTACCAGCTTTTGAAAGCTTCATTGCCGCGCCTTCACCCGCAGGTCCAGAACCGAGAACTACCGCATCGTATTTAACGAAATTCCCACTAACGACCTCTTTTTTACGTGGCATTGAAAGCTCCTTCCTCTCTTGAATGACCATATTTTATAATAGATTATGACTAATATGCGGTGAATTTATGTATTTCTCAACCCTATATTTCTGAATAGCCACATTTATTATATGAATAGTTATTTTCCGCTATTAACTGAAGAACTTCGCTATAATACAATGTCAATGTCTCTATAAACGAGTGGAAAAGTTAGATATGTCAGAACACCGTAAACCTGAACAGGGTGTAAAACTTCGTGGCGCAGAAAAAGTCGCAAGAATTCCTGTAAAAGTTGTACCTACGGTTGAAGTGCCGCGTAAACCTGACTGGATTCGTGTCAAGATGACGGCACCAGAAGAAGTTCAGCGTATTAAAACGACTTTACGTGCTCAAAAACTCCATACCGTTTGTGAAGAAGCTGCTTGCCCTAACCTCCCAGAATGTTTTGGTGGTGGTACAGCAACATTCATGATTATGGGCGATATTTGTACACGCCGTTGTCCTTTCTGTGATGTAGCACATGGTCGTCCAAATGCACTCGATGCTGACGAACCTCGTCACATGGCCGAAACCATTTCTAACCTAAAACTCAAGTATGCAGTAATTACTTCTGTTGACCGTGATGACTTACTTGACGGCGGTGCACAACACTTTGTGGACTGTATTAAAGAAGCTCGCGCACTTAGCCCGACGACATTGCTTGAGATTTTAGTACCAGACTTCCGTGGACGTATGGATATTGCTTTACGCATTATGACTGAATGTCCGCCAGACGTATTTAACCACAACATTGAGACTGTGCCTCGTCTATATAAAGCAATGCGTCCAGGTTCAGACTATCAACATTCTTTAACTTTATTAAAAATGTTTAAAGAATACTGCCCTGACATTCCAACAAAATGTGGTTTGATGGTCGGTATTGGTGAAACTGAAGAAGAAGTGATTGCATTGCTTGATGACTTACGTGCTCACGATGTTGACTATGTGACGATTGGTCAATATTTACAGCCATCTAAACAACATGCGCCAATTGACCGCTTTGTAACGCCAGAAGAGTTTGAACGTTATGCAGAGCATGGCCGCAAACTTGGCTTTAGAAATATTTGGTCTGCACCAATGGTTCGTTCAAGCTATTTTGCTGATCGTCAATACCATGGTGAACCAGTACCAGAAGTTCGTCGTAAAGTAGATCCAGCTAAGAAAATCGCTGTTCAAGTTGTCGAAGCTTAATAAATTAAATATCTACAAAAAGCCCTCTAACACAGAGGGCTTTTTATTTGTATAAGAAAATCAATAACATTTCTTGACAAATCGATAAAACAAGCCATTACACTTTCACAGAAAAATATCTTATACCTAAAAGTACGATATATCCCTGCTCTAGCATATACATCAATTGCGATATAAAAAATTAAATTTAAACAGCATTAAAATTAGCTAGTTAAGCCTTAAATCTCTCCTCGCTTTTTTCGTAACTTCTAACTTGAGGGCTTATCTAGCAAGGAGCAAGTATGATTTTCCTACTCTTTGTTTTAAGCATCGTCATTCAGCTTTTTGCAATATGGGCAATTTTCTTTTTTAACCTGAATCGAATCATTGGCAGTGTAATTACGATTGCGGTAGCTATATTTACTGCACTCATATTAACGCCATGGGCTCTCATTTTAGGTATCCCCCTCATTGCCCTTAGTATCATTATTTTATTTGCACCATTACGCTTTAACCTGATTACTAAACCTGCCTATAAAACATTAGCAAACTCAATGCCGAGCATCAGTACGACTGAACAAGAAGCCTTAGAGGCAGGTACCAGTTGGTGGGAAAAAGAATTGTTTATGGGGGCACCCGATTGGTCCCAATTTGAAAAGTATCCCTATCCAACGTTGTCAGAAGAAGAACAAAGTTTTATTGATAATGAAGTTGAGCTCCTTTGTAGCATGCTCAATGAGTGGGAAATTCATCATCACTTAAAAGATCTTCCACCAGAGGTTTGGCAATTTATTAAAGACAAAGGTTTTTTAGGTCTTATTATTCCAAAGTCATTTGGCGGTAAAGAATTTAGCTCATTTGCTCAAAGCCGCATTATGAGCAAAATTGCTTCACGCTCACTCACCACTGCAGTGAGTTGTATGGTTCCAAACTCGTTGGGACCGGGTGAGCTACTCATGCACTACGGTACTGATGCTCAAAAGCAACAATATTTACCGGGTCTTGCTAAAGGTGAAGAAATCCCATGCTTTGGTTTAACCAGTCCAGAAGCGGGTTCAGATGCTGGCGCCATTCCAGATTCAGGTGTTGTTTGCTACGGCGAATATGAAGGTGCTCAAGTTCTTGGTTTGCGCATGAATTTCTCTAAACGCTGGATTACCCTTGCGCCAATTGCCACAGTCGTAGGTCTTGCATTTAAACTATATGACCCTGAAGGGTTACTCGGCGATAAAAATAAAACAGAGTACGGTATTACCTGTGCACTCATTCCTGCTAGTCATGCAGGCGTCAAAATAGGAGCGCGTCATTTTCCAGGTTCTCCATTTATGAACGGAACCGTAGAAGGAGAAGATGTTTTCATTCCAATTGACTGGATTATTGGTGGACAAGAAAATGCCGGTAAGGGCTGGCGAATGCTAATGGAGTGCTTAGGTGTTGGCCGTGGTATTTCCCTTCCAGCTTTAGCAACAGCAGCAGGTGAAATGAGCTATTTAACCGTTGGTGCTTTTGCAAAAATTCGTCAACAGTTCAATATTTCAGTAGGTAAATTTGAAGGCGTACAAGAAGCGACTAGTGAAATTGCCAGCGATGCCTATATGCTTGAGGCATTCCGTTATTTAGTCACATGTGGCCTAAATCAAGGTGGAACACCTGCCGTGATGACTGCCATGGCAAAATATTATGCAACTGAAACGATGCGTAAAGTCGTCAATCACGGAATGGATATTGCTGGAGGACGTGCAATTCAACTTGGACCACGTAACTTCCTTGCCCTTACCTATCAAGCGATTCCAATTGCAATTACGGTAGAAGGCGCAAATATTTTGACTCGTTCATTGATGATTTTTGGTCAAGGTTCAATGCGTTGTCATCCTTATCTATTTGAAGAATTACAACTCCTTCAATCTGAGGATAAAGCTAATGCAGTTCAAGAATTCGATGATTTATTATTTAAACATTTAGCCTATACCTTTAACCGTGGGGCAAAATCATTTGCTTATGGTTGGACTGGTGGCTCAAACGATGCCCCTCAATCAGTAGATCAATTTACTGCCAGTTACTATAAGACGATTAACCGTTTTAGTGCCAACTTTGCACTTGTTTCGGATATGTCACTTGGTTTACTTGCAGGCGACTTAAAACGCAAAGAAATGTTATCAGGACGCTTGGCAGATATTCACGCGCACCTCTTTATTTCTACTGCGATTTTAAAATTTTATGAAGCTGGCCAAAAAACTGAAGCCGAACAACTTCACGCTAAATTAGCTCTACAAAAAGCGTTCTTGAATATTCAGGAAGCATTTTGGGGATTATTTGAAAACTTCCCAGCTAAACTTCCAGCAGCATTTGTAAAATGGATCTGTTTCCCTCTTGGCCGTGTCATTTCAAAACCTGACGATGAGTTAAAACAGCAAGTCGCTGAACTTATGATGCAAGAGCATCCTTTTAGAGAGCAGCTTAAACATCATGTATTTTATTCAACTAAAGCCGATGATGTGACTGGACGTTTAGAACATACATTCCAAATTCTACGAACCCTTGAACCACTTTGGGATAAATTCAAAAAAGCTGAATCTAAAGGCAAATTTACAGGACTTACTTTCGAAGAGAATATTGCACAAGCAATAAAAGAAGGTTTTATTACTGAAAGTGAAGCTCAACAATTATTGCAATACAACGCAATTCGATTCGATAGCATGCTTACAGATGTATTTGATGAAGATTTAAATAAAGATCTTCCTTTGTCGAACCCTCATCAAATTTAGTGACTGATGCCTTCACTAATTCACTATTGCAATCACACTTGATTCGCATTAATTAATAAACAGCCATAAAAGCGTCAATCGACGCTTTTATTTTTAGGAGAAATTAATGTCTAAGCAAGATTACGAAAATGGATTAAAAGTTCGCACAGAAGTGATGGGAGAAGCTTTTGTAAAACGTGCCCAAGAAAACACCGTACCCTTTACCCAGCCTTTACAAGACTGGATTAACGAGCATGCATGGGGATCAACTTGGCAGCGTGAAGGCGTATTACCGCGTAAATATCGTTCATTAATTACTTTGGCAATGTTAACTGCACTTAAGTCACCAACAGAACTCAAAGGCCATGTTCGTGGTGCACTTAACAATGGCTGTACAGTTGAAGAGATTCAAGAAACTTTATTGCATAGTCTGCCATATTGTGGCGCACCTGCTACACAAGAAGCTTTTCGTGCTGCTTTAGAAGTGATTCAAGAATATCAACAAAAATAATTTCAATATGAGCCAGCAGCCTACTGGCTCTTTTTAATCTAATTTAATTTAGTCGAATGCATCTGAAAATTACGGTCATCAATCACGATAGCCTGACGACAAATCCCTTCAACTTGACGTTGCTTTTCAAAAACTGCTGCTGACATCGGTTCAAAGCTATCAAAGAAACAGATATTTTTTTCATCTATTGAATACACAAGTGACTGGTTCCCCACTCCAGCTAGAGTATCGTAATAGACAATCACCATTTTGCCATTTTGAATTTCAGCTTGAATATCCTGATAACTTAACGCAGGTCCTGTCGGTATTTTCAATACCTTTGCTTCTTGATAACTCATTCGTTCGCTTGGGCTAATATTAGGATCTTCATCTGAATGAAATGACACTTGAAATCCTAGTTTCTTTAATGCAACTGCTAAAGCAATAGTATATGTGCCCCCTTCGTCGTGTCGGCAAACTTTAATCAACTCAGCAACAACAATTTGTACTCCATGATGTTGAAGCACCATCCAAACCGCAAAAACACCACAGTTTGCTTCTAGATTCTGCAAAGAATCAGGAATCTCTAAAGTCATAGATTCACTCTCAAGATGATATGAGGCGGATGATATATAAATCTATCTCTAAAATTAAGATTAATTAGCAAAGCTTCAACTTATAAAGCTTTGTGCAACAAAGTCGTTTGCATTTAATTTCTTAAATCGTCATGGTGCATTTTTGACATACATAAATAAAATCCAGCTTACAAACAATACCGCCCACCCTCCTATAAAGAAGATGGCTATAAACAAATACCTTTTCGGCTTTGACCATACTTGAATTTTATTTTTTGGATTGATGACTTTCTTTATAATTAAGCCCAAAATCGCCAATAAGATAAAGATAGATACTAACTGTATACCCCATAAAATCTTTGCAAGCCATGAACCCCGTATATCAAGCCATTGTTGCGAATAAAAGAATATGGATTCTTGCGGTTTAGCTGGATTGACCAATACCACAGCCTGACCATTCAAAAATTGATGTTTCAATTTAGATTCAGAGAGCTGGCGTAGTTCTGGGGGTTCATCTGTCAATAACATTGAATATTGGCGTACTAAATCACTATGCTCCGCTGAATAATGTTGCCCCTGATATTCATATTGATAAATCACACGCACATAGGCATAACTGACACTTCTCGAACGCCTATAAACATCTGATTTTGAATCGACCAGCTGAACCTGATAAGTAGGCTGCCAATGCGGATGCGTCCATTCAAATTCTTTTAATTGTAATTTAGGAGAAGCTCCCCAAACGATTTGCAAAAGCACATAACAAGTAAAGATTGAAATAATATGAAATAAAATCCGATGGCTTGAAATATATTTTCTAAGAATGAACAAATAAATAGTGAAATGAAATCCGATGGCATAGATCACGATGCGTAGATTTTCTCCATAGAAAAACATCAAAAAAAGCCCGAAAACTGCTGCAAGAACACCTAATACAACGACTATATTTTCTTTTAAAGAATCCAACTTTTCATTCATCCACTTATTTCACATCTTTATTTTTATCGCCAATCAAGTTTAAGACAGCACCGTTCCGCTGAATACGGTTGATACGTTTTTATACAATCTACATTGGAACAAAACTAAAATGTGAGTACAATACTCCGCAGTCGAGGGATGCTGCGACTTTTTCACAGGTACATAAATGTGAAATCGCTAGGCTCGACGATTCGGTTAGACCGGCTTTCAAGAATAAGCCTCTAATCAACAACGGCATCCGCGAACATAATGATCAATTTTTATTTTTAATTAAGGAGATCGTAATGAACGCGGTTAATGCTTCATTTACAGATTATAAAGTTGCTGACATCTCTCTTGCTGACTACGGTCGTAAAGAAATCAAACTTGCTGAAGCAGAAATGCCAGCTCTAATTGGTTTACGTAAACGTTATGCAGCGTCTAAACCACTTGCTGGTGCAAAAATCCTTGGTTGTATTCACATGACCATTCAAACAGCGGTTCTTATTGAAACGCTTGTTGAATTAGGTGCTGAAGTTCGTTGGACTTCATGTAACATTTTCTCAACTCAAGACCATGCTGCTGCTGCAATTGCTGCTCGCGGTATTCCTGTTTTTGCTTGGAAAGGCGAAACTGAAGAAGAATATGTATGGTGTCTTGAACAACAAGTGAATGTTAATGGTCAGCCTTGGGATGCCAACATGATCTTGGATGATGGCGGTGACTTAACTGCTCTTGTTCATGAAAAATACCCTGCTCTTTTAGAACGCATTCACGGTATTACTGAAGAAACGACTACAGGTGTTCAACGTCTTATCGAAATGTGGAAAGACGGTTCTTTGAAAGTACCTGCAATTAACGTAAATGACTCAGTTACTAAATCTAAAAATGACAACAAATATGGTTGCCGTCACTCATTAAATGATGCAATCAAACGTGCAACTGACATGCTTTTGTCTGGTCGTCGTGCGCTTGTGATCGGTTATGGTGACGTTGGTAAAGGTTCTGCTCAATCTTTACGTCAAGAAGGCATGATCGTTCGCGTAACTGAGGTTGACCCAATTTGTGCAATGCAAGCATGTATGGACGGCTACGAAGTTGTATCTCCATACAAAAACGGCGTACAAACAGGCAAAAAAGAAGATATTAACCACGACTTACTTGGCAATACTGACCTTGTTGTAACGACTACTGGTAACTACCACGTATGTGATGCTGCAATGTTAGATAGCTTAAAAGCTGGCGCAGTTGTATGTAACATCGGTCACTTCGACACAGAAATCGACACAGCTTATTTACGTGGTTACAAGTGGGTTGAAGTGAAGCCACAAGTTCACCAAGTTTATCGTTCAGAAGACGAAAACAACTACCTCATTCTTCTTTCTGAAGGTCGCCTTGTAAACCTAGGTAATGCAACTGGTCACCCATCACGCGTGATGGACGGTTCTTTTGCTAACCAAGTGTTAGGTCAAATTCACTTATTCCAAGAGAAATTTGCTGACCTTCCTGCAAACGAAAAAACTGCAAAAATTCGTGTAGAAGTTCTTCCTAAGAAACTTGACGAAGAAGTTGCTGCGGCAATGGTTGCAGGTTTTGGTGGTGTACTTACTCAATTAACTCAAGAGCAAGCTGGCTATTTAGGTGTTGCTGTTGAAGGACCATTCAAGTCTGACGCTTACAAATACTAAGAACTTAAGGGCAGACGGTGAACCGCCTGCCCTTTTTTCTAAAAATATTGTTTCGCTGTTTACAAGGATTTGACATGACTAAACGTATACCCATTTCTTTTGAGTTTTTCCCACCGAAAACTGATGCCGGTGCTGAAAAACTTCGTATTGTTCATCAAGAATTACAACTATTAAATCCAGATTTTTTCTCGATTACCTATGGTGCTGGTGGTTCTACTCGCGAACGTACTCTTGCTGCTATTGACGATTTCAATGGTAAAGGTACACCAGTTGCACCTCACCTTTCATGCATTGGTGATGATAAAGCGCGTATTGCTGAGTTACTAGATTTATATAAAACCCAAGGCATTAACCGTATTGTCGCTTTACGCGGTGACTTACCTTCTGGTCAAGTCGGGCTTGGCGAACTTCCTTATGCTCAAGATTTAGTACGTTTTATTCGTGAGCATTCAGGTGATCATTTTCATATTGAAGTTGCAGCTTATCCTGAAATGCACCCTCAAGCTGAAAACCTTGATTCAGATATCCAACGTTTTATTGAAAAAGTACAAGCTGGCGCTAATGCAGGAATTACACAATTCTTTTTTAATCCAGACTCATACTTTTATTTTATTGAGCGTCTGGAAAAAGCTGGAGTTAATATTCCGGTGGCTCCTGGCATCATGCCGATTACCAATGCCAGCAATTTAATTCGCTTTGCTGATGGTACTGGTGCAGAGATTCCTCGTTGGATCCGTAAACAATTACAAGCCTATGGCGATGACAGCGAGAGTATTAAAGCTTTTGGTCATGAAGTTGTTGTGAAGCTATGTGAACGCCTAATTGCAGGTGGTGCACCAAGCTTACATTTCTATTCAATGAATCAAGTCGAACCAACTCGTCAACTCGTTGTTGATCTTGGTTTAAATTAATTTTGTAAGGCGTACCCAATGAATCGTTTTTTTATCGAAACTGAACTTACAGTTGGTTCAACTATTCAACTAACTGAATCAGTATTTCATCATTGGGTGCGTGTCTTACGCGCACAATTACAAGAACAAGCGACTCTATTTAATGGCCAAGGTGGCGAATATCTCGCGACACTGAGCGAAATTAATAAAAAAAATGCGTTTGTCACAATTGAGAATTTCAACCCTAATAACCGTAATGCCCCATTTAAAGCAGTTCTTGGTCAGGTCATGAGTAAAGGTGACCGAATGGATTATGCCATTCAGAAAGCCACTGAACTTGGTGTAAGTCAAATTCAATTGCTTACAAGCGACCGCTGTGAAATGCGCTTAAAATACGACCGAGATCAAAAAAAATTAGATCACTGGCAAGCTGTTGCAATTGCAGCATGCGAACAATGTGGTTTGAACTTAGTCCCAGAAGTATTAGCACCTATTTCTCTTAATGAATGGTTAAGTTCTTCAGAACTTCCTCAATCTAAATTCGTTTTAGCGCCAGAAAAAGAACAAAAAGATGTATTAGCAGGCATACAACCTGAACTTGCCTTATTGATTGGACCAGAAGGCGGTTTAAGCGAAAATGAAATTACTCAAGCCAATCAAGCTGGTTTTATGAACTGGTGTATTGGTGACCGTGTTTTACGTACAGAAACTGCGCCAGTCGTCGCCTTATCTATTTTAAATTATCGGTTTTTATCCACCTAAGTTCATTGAACATTGATTAAATCGCTATTTAAAGTTAATTTACTTTTATTGTATGAATAAAATTTCAAATTCTTTATCACTGATAAATCAGATTCTTTCTGTATATATGTAAAAAAATAGGATAGAAAAATCTTATGTCTGGGCTTCAGGAAGAATATTTACAGCATCAAACAAAAATTGAGCAGCTAAAACTTTCAATTCAATATATACGCTGGTATTTGGTTAGCTTAATACTGCTATGTCTCATTTCATACACTATTTTTTCTTATTATTTTTCATCTTCAATAACAATATTTAACTGGTCTATGGGCCTCACTGTTGCCTCTCTTACCTGCCTATTATTTGTTCCAAATATTTTAACGCACTATCGTACTATTAATTTTATTAAAAAAGCTGATCTTATCTTACAAAGTATTTGTTTTACTTCAGGAGTTTTACTAGGGGCAACCGTTACGGTTATTCATTTTTATCTTCCTCAAGAGCTAGTTACCCTACCCGATGCTCATATTTTAATTGCTTTGTTTATCACTTCTGCCCATATCATTGGACTGACTTTTTTAACGCAACAACCTCGATACTTTTATCTCTTATTTATTCCCAGTACATTACCCCTATTAATTGCTCAATTTACACATACACCCATTACTCAGCTGCCTTTTTATTTCGCCTATAACATCGCTTTCATAGCTACCATACTCTGTGCATACGCAACTCAACGTAACTATCAAAAAATTTCTCAACTATTATTTAGAAATAAACAGCTCATTCAAATTTCAGAACAACATACCCAGTGGGCTGAAGAGTTATGTGTACAACTTCAACAAGAAGTGAATAAATCGAAAGATATTGAAGCCCAACTCCAATTTAATAACCATTTACTAGAACAAAAAGTTCGTGAACGCACATACGATCTCACTAAAATGAATGAGCAACTTGAAAGCCACCACTACAATTTAGCTTTTGCAAATGAAACGGCAGGCATTCGACCTTGGGACTGGGATATTGAAAATCAAAAATTAGAAATTACCTTTTTCGATCAACAAAAGCAGACTCAAACGACCGTTATTCATCTCAATACTATTTTAGACCGCGTACATCCAAGTGATAAGAAACTGTTTAACGAGCGTTTAAAGCAACATCTAGAAGGAATTACAGATCATTTTAATATCAATTTCAGGATTTTACGTCAAGATGGTTCATGGCGATGGATTCATGATGTAGGTCGTGTCATTACCAGAGATCCCAAAACACAAAAAGCGCTTCGTATGGTTGGAATGACCCGAGATATACATCAAGAGAAAAAAGACCAAGAACACTTAAGACTATCCGCAATTGTGCTTGAACAAGCAGCAGAAGGCATATTCATTTTAGATGAACACCTGAATTATATTGATATTAACCCTTACTACGAAAAATTAACTGGATTTTCTAAATCAGAACTTTTAAATAAAGAATTATTTAGCATTGCGATTAATCAAAAAGAATTACAACAACAATTTCATACCTCAATTACCCAACAGCTCCTCGAAACTGGGGAATATATGGGCCAATTTGATGAAAAATTTAATTCTGGCAAAAGCGTCTATTTGTGGTTACACATCAATGTGGTCAAAGATGAGTTCCATCAAATTACAAATTATATTGGATTTGCACGTGACCTCACTGAACAAAAACGTCAGGAACAACATCTATCCTATTTAAAAAATTACGATAGTCTCACCCACTTGCCTAATCGTCTTTACTATTACAATCAATTACATCAATATCTTGTAAACCCTTCATATAACATTAAAAATTTAGCGCTGATACGAGTAAACATTGACCGTTTCCGCGCTTTTAATGAATTTTTAAATAATGATAGTGGTGATGAACTCCTTAAACAGTTCGCGCAACGATTACGCTTAATCAATATTAATGCAATTTTGGTTGCGTATTTAAATAGTGACGATTTTGCAATTATTTATGAAATCTCTCCAATTCATCCAAATATTGAGCAATATTGCCAAAACATCCTGCAAGCGCTCAACGCACCTTTTTATATTGATAATCACGAATATTTTATTACAGCATCTATCGGTGTGGCATGCTTTCCTGAGCATGGCCGACAAATTGACCATCTTAATAACCATGCAGAACAAGCACTTTCAGAAGCAAAGCGCTTAGGGGGCAACACCATTTCTTACTATTGCAATAAAGCAGAGCATCCATATAAAACTGCTGATTTAGAACAAGAGTTACGTAAAGCCATTCAAAATGATGAATTTGTCATTTATTACCAACCCAAAATTAATCTACTAGATCCATCTATTATAGGTTTTGAAGCATTAATCCGTTGGCAACATCCTGAAAAAGGATTAGTCATGCCAAATATGTTTATACCTTTTGCTGAGCGTAGTAGCCTGATTTCAGATATTGGCAAAGTCGTTTTAGATAAAGTTGGAAAACAATTACAAGAATGGAAAAACGCAGGCTACACAAACGTTCAAGTCTCTGTAAATATTGTCGCTCAGCAAATACATCGTGGCTTATTACTTAATGATCTAGATGAAGTTTTGCAAAAATATAATATACAGGGTTCGGACCTTGAACTTGAAATTACTGAATCAGCTCTATTAGACAATACGGATAACGTCAAAACGCTATTACATGCGATAAAACAACGAGATATTTCAATTGCTTTAGATGACTTCGGTACAGGTTACTCCTCTTTGGCTTACCTGACAGAGTATCCAATTGATGTACTAAAAATTGACCGTGCTTTCATTTCTAAAATTGGTGATCACAAACAAGAAGCTATTGTAAATGCCATGATTGCAATGGGTAAAAGTATGGGCCTTAAATTGGTTGCCGAAGGTGTAGAAACCGAAGAACAAGTTGCCTATCTGCAAAAACAGCAATGTGATTTTTTACAAGGCTATTTCTTTAGCCGCCCTATCCCAGCTGAGCAGATTATTCCTTACCTACAAACAGATTCGCATATTTATTAATTGTTCCAACTCTCTATTTTTACATATGCTGCTTTTTCCAAAAATGAGCGTTTTTGACTGTGAGAAATAAAGAAGTAGTGTTATATTCTTTAGCATTTAGCTCACTACAGGGCTATTGGCAATTCGTCTACTATTCTCTTAATTGGTAAAAATTAAAGCATAGTAAAAGAACTGAGTTGCCTTCTCCCTGAATGAGTGATTTGACTAGTTTGCTTTTTTGTATCAAATAGAGACTCAGATGGACGATCAATCTTTAAAACAGGCCGCTTTAAATTACCATGAATATCCAAACCCAGGGAAAATCAGCGTTACCCCAAGTAAGCAACTTGTCAACCAACGAGATTTGGCTTTAGCCTACTCACCCGGAGTTGCTGCGCCATGTTTAGAGATTGAACGTGATCCTTCAACTGCTGCTAAATATACAGCTCGCGGAAACTTGGTTGCTGTAGTAACTAACGGTACAGCTGTTCTTGGTTTAGGTAATATTGGCCCATTGGCTTCTAAACCTGTAATGGAAGGTAAAGGCGTTCTCTTCAAAAAGTTTGCTGGTGTAGATGTATTTGACATCGAAATTGCAGAAAACGATCCAGATAAAATTGTAGATATCGTTGCCTCTCTTGAGCCAACTTTCGGTGGTATCAACCTCGAAGATATTAAAGCGCCTGAATGTTTCTATATTGAAAAGAAACTTCGTGAACGTATGAAGATTCCTGTATTCCATGACGATCAACATGGTACAAGTATTATTGTAGGTTCAGCTTTGCTCAATGCATTGCAACTTGTAAATAAGAAAATTGAAGAAATCAAAATTGTAGCTTCAGGTGCAGGTGCAGCAGCACTTTCATGTTTAGACTTGCTTTGTGCGCTTGGTGCTAAAAAAGAAAATATCATTGTTGCCGACTCTCGTGGTCTATTAACCACTTCACGTGAAGGCTTAGACGAATCTAAAAAACGTTATGTTCAAGATATTTCAGCATCTCAGCTTCATGAAGTAATGGCTGGCGCTGATATGTTCTTGGGTCTTTCTGCTGCAGGTATTCTCACCAAAGAAATGGTGAAACAGATGGCTGAGAACCCTATTATTTTTGCTTTGGCAAACCCAGATCCAGAAATTTTACCTGAACATGCACATGAAGTACGTTCTGATGTCATTATGGCAACTGGTCGTTCTGACTATCCAAACCAAGTAAACAACGCATTATGTTTCCCATACATTTTCCGTGGTGCACTTGACGTTGGCGCAACTACGATTAATGAAGACATGAAAATTGCATGTGTACATGCAATTGCGCGTATGGCTCATGTAGAAGCTGATGCAGCAACATATGGTGAAAAATCTGCTTCATTTGGCCGTGATTATTTAATTCCACGCCCACTTGATCAACGTTTAATTTTAGAAATTGCACCAGCAGTTGCTAAAGCTGCAATGGACTCAGGTGTAGCAACTCGTCCTATCGAAGATTTCGCCGTATATCGTCAAAAATTGTCTGAGTTTGTATATAACTCTGCATTCTTGATGAAACCAATTTTTGCTCAAGCAAAAGCTGATCCAAAGCGTATTGCATATGCGGAAGGTGAAGACGAGCGCGTATTACGTGCAGTACAAATTGCTGTTGATGAAGATTTAGCTAAACCAATTTTAGTAGGTCGTACTGCTGTAATTGAAGCAAATATCAAAAAATTAGGCCTACGTTTACAACATGGCGTAAATATTGAGATTGTTGATCAAGAACAAAACCCGATGTATGAAGAGTTTTGGAAAGATTACTATCAAACAATGCAACGCAAAGGCATCACAGTTGAATATGCTCAACGTGAAGCTCGCCGCCGTTCAACGTTAATTGCATCTCTACTGGTTAAATTCGGTAAAGCAGATGGTATGTTATGTGGTACTTACAGTAGCTATAATATTCACCTTGACTTTGTACGCAATGTTATCGGCCTTAAAGAAGGCATGAACAACTTCTTCACGTTAAATGCATTAATGCTTGAAGATCGTAACTTGTTTATTGCAGATACCTATGTAAACACTAACCCGACTGCTGAACAACTTGCTGAAATGACTATTTTGGCAGCTGAAGAGGTACGTCGCTTTGGTATTACTCCACGCGTAGCACTTCTTTCTCATTCAAGTTTTGGTAGTGACCAAACTGATTCAAGTGCTCAAAAAATGCGTGAAGTTTATCGTATTTTATCTGAGCAAGCTCCTGAGCTTGAAGTTGAAGGTGAAATGCATGGTGATGCAGCATTAGACGAAAGCATTCGTCAATTTGCATTCCCTGGTTCACGTTTTAAAGGTTCTGCAAACTTGCTCATTATGCCAAACCTAGATGCAGCAAATATTTCATTTAACTTGTTGAAAGCGACTTCTGGTAACAACGTTACTATTGGTCCAATTTTGCTTGGTGCAGCAAAACCTGTTCATATTTTGACACCGACAGCAACTACTCGTCGTCTTATCAATATGACTGCTTTAACTGTTGCGGAAATCCAACAACAAGAAAAGTAATTTAGAAAGAGCTTTTTACGAAAAGCCTGTCTAATGACTTGAGAAAACCTCTATTCTGTAGCATGATTGCTTGAAGAATAGAGGTTTTTTCATGCAAGTGTATTTAGTAGGTGGTGCCGTCCGAGATTCTCTACTTGGGCATCCCTATCAAGAAAAAGACTATGTTGTGGTCGGAGCAACACCTGAACATATGCTCGCCCAAGGTTTTCAACCTGTAGGCAAAGATTTTCCTGTGTTTCTTCATCCTGAAACGAAAGAAGAATACGCACTTGCACGTACTGAGCGAAAGTCCGGTAAGGGTTATCACGGTTTTCAGTTTTTTACTGATACCACAGTAAGTTTAGAAGAAGATTTAATTCGCCGTGATTTAACCATCAATGCCATAGCAATGGATCAAGATGGCAAATTATATGACCCCTATGGCGGTCAAACTGATTTAGAAAATAAAACCTTACGACATGTTTCAGACGCTTTTGCTGAAGATCCTTTACGTGTTTTACGTGTCGCACGCTTTGCAGCTCGATATTCTGCATATGGTTTTCATATTGCACCTGAAACCTTACAACTCATGCAAACGATGGCTGAATCTGGTGAACTTGATGCATTAACACCAGAACGTGTGTGGAAAGAAACTTCACGTGCACTCCTAGAAGATCATGCAGATATTTATTTTCAGACATTACGCGATTGCGGTGCGTTAAAACATCTTTTCCCTGAAATTGACGCATTGTTTGGTGTACCACAACGTCCTGAATATCATCCTGAAGTAGACTGCGGCATACATACCCTAATGTCTTTACAACAAGCATGTAAGTCAAACTACTCGCTTGATGTTCGATTTGCTGTTTTAGTACATGATTTGGGGAAAGCATTAACGCCAGTTAATGAACTTCCGCGCCATATCATGCATGAAGAGCGTGGCGTGAAACCAGTTACTGAACTATGCGAACGTTTAAAAGTTCCAACTCAAACTCGACAGTTGGCATTATCGGTGTGTAAAGAGCATTTAAAATGTCATCAGATTATGTCTTTAAAACCAGGAACGGTATGGCGTTTATTACAACGCCTTGATGTATTACGCCGTCCTGAAAGAGTAGAAGCTTTTGTACAGGCATGTGAGTGCGATGCTAGAGGTCGACTAGGTCTAGAAGATCGCCCCTATCCTCAAGCTCAGTATATGTTAGATGCAATGCAAGTGGTTCGCTCTATTAAAGTTCAGGATTTACCAGACAACATTAAGGGTGCTGAAATTGGCGAAATGTTAATTCAATATCGCATTGATGCTTTAACTGAGTTCAAACATCAACATCAGACACCGACACATTCTTAATTTAAGCCAATAAAAAAAGCCTCGTTACGAGGCTTTTTTTATTTTACTGTTTAGGTAACGGTATATATTGAGATTGACTATTTTGGTTTTTTCTTTCGCCAACTGTTACTACAAAGTTTTCTTGCTTACCAGCTCGCTCAACCACTACATTAATTTCGCTATTAGGCGCTTGTAATGCAACGTAATTAATCAAATGAGATGCCGAAGTGATTGGTTCATTATTTACTTGAACAATCTTATCGCCAACTTTTATACCTGCTGAAGCCGCTGGACCACTTTTTAATACATCAGCAACAACTACACCAATTTGCTGTTTTGGTGCCAAGACATCGTCTTGTGTAGGTGGTACTAAACTAATGCCCAACCATCCACGTACAACACGGCCATCTTTCAAAATCGAGTTTAATACTTGTTGGCAAATTTTAGCTGGAATTGCGAAGCCAATGCCTAATGAGCCACCCGACTGAGAGAAAATAGCTGTGTTCACCCCAATTAAATTACCAGCAACATCAATTAATGCACCACCTGAGTTACCTGGATTAATTGCGGCATCGGTTTGAATAAAGTCTTCATAGGTATTAATGCCCAAATCAGAGCGCTCAGTGGCAGAAATAATGCCCTGAGTTACCGTTTGCCCTACACCAAATGGGTTACCAATCGCCAAGACAACATCACCCACTTCGTTACCGCTGAGCTTAAATGGCAACACAGGTAATTTATCTAAATCGATTTTAATGACTGCTAAATCTGTATCTGGATCCGTTCCAACAATCGTTGCTTCCGCACGACGCCCGTCACGTAATGCCACTACAATTTGATCAGCTTGAGCAATCACATGATTATTGGTAAGAATATAACCATCAGCACGTACAATAACCCCAGAACCTAAACTATTTTCATTTTGCTGTTGTTGTTCAGGAACCTGATTTCCAAAAAATTCGCGGAATACTGGATCGCTTAACAATGGATGATTTTGTTTAACTTTCTGGGTCGTAAAAATATTAACAACTGCGGGCGCTGCAACTTTTACCGCAGCACTATAAGACACCACCCCGCCCGTTCGTGAAGTATCAACCAATGGCTCAACTTTCTCGGCAGGCATTTGTACCCCATCAACTGCAACAGTTGGTTTCGGTTGATGGTATTTTTGCCATGCAATAAAACTGGCAATTACAATAATAAGTAACACCCAAGGTAACCATGTAAAGGTGCGGCGCACGTTTATATCCTCTACGAAAAGAAGTTTTTAATTAAATTAATATATTGAACAAAAAGAGTTTTCAGTTAAGCATTTTAAATTAAATATGTCGATATACACAAAAAACTCAAAAAAGATTTGTCTAGCTTTAGTTACACAACAAAATATGTTTCTATAGCTTTAGCAATTATTTACTACTCAATTCAGGAAATATCATGGCGAATTTGCATGAAATTATTCAGTGGTGCGACCAAACCTTAAAATCAGCAGAATTTAAAGATTACGCACCAAATGGCCTGCAAATTGAAGGTTCAACTGAAGTAAAACGTATCGTTTGTGCGGTTACTGCTTCCGAAGGCGCGATTGATGCAGCAATTGCTCAAAATGCGGATCTATTACTTGTACATCATGGTTATTTTTGGAAAGGCGAACCGTACTCAATTACAGGAATGCGTGGTAACCGCATTAAAAAACTGATTCAAAATAATATTTCATTAGTCGCTTACCATCTGCCGTTAGATGCCCACCCAACTTTGGGCAATAATGTAGCCATTGCAGAGAAATTAAATTTACAGAATTTAGAACCACTTGATTTAACCGAGAAACATCCGATTGGTAATATTGGATATTTAGAGCAAGCACTTTCTGTGGACGAATTTAAAGCAAAACTACAAAACAATTTTGATTTTAAGGTAATTCATTTACCAGCTGGAAAACAAAGCATTCAAAAAGTAGGTTTCTGTACAGGCGGCGCTCAAGATTTTATTGCTAAAGCAGCTTTGCAAAATTGTGATGCTTATATTTCAGGCGAAGTCAGTGAACGAACTTTCTATGAAGCAAAAGAATTAGGTGTTCACTATTTTGCTTGTGGTCATCATGCAACTGAACGTTATGGAGTTCAGCGATTGGCACAAGCAATTTCACAGCAGTTCGCTATTGAAAGTGAATATTTTGAATTGAATAATCCGATTTAATTAAGTCTTTTTTTCAATCTGTGTTATGCGTATTAATTAGATCTTTATTGTGTATAGTTCTTTAAAACGATGCCCTATTGTGAACAGAATCATTTACAATAGAGCCACTTAATATTGTATAACCCAGCAAATGCAAGGAATAGGAACATGACAACCATTACTTTACCTGCACTTCCATATGGCTATGATGATTTAGCGCCACATATCAGTAAAGAAACTTTAGAATACCATCACGATAAACACCACAATACCTATGTTGTTAACTTAAACAACTTAATCAAAGGAACTGACCTTGAAGGTAAAACTTTAGAAGAAATCATTAAAGCGACTGCTGGTGATGCATCTAAAGCTGGTATTTTCAACAATGCTGCTCAAGTTTGGAACCACACTTTCTACTGGAACAGCATGAAGCCAAATGGTGGTGGTAAACCTACTGGCGCAATCGCTGCTAAAATTGACGAAGCTTTTGGTAGCTACGAAAAGTTTGCAGAAGAATTTACTGCTGCTGCAACAACTCAATTCGGTTCAGGTTGGGCTTGGTTAGTTGCTGATGAAGTAAATGGTAAATTATCTATTACTAAAACTTCTAATGCAGACACTCCACTTGCACATGGTCAAATTGCTGTATTAACAATTGACGTATGGGAACATGCTTACTACATCGATTTCCGTAACTTACGTCCTAAATACATCGCAACTTTCTTAGAAAGCCTAGTGAACTGGGACTATGCAAATGCAAAACTTGCAGGCCAACCAGCAGGCGTAGAGAAATAATTTTATTTCTTTATAAAAACCACCCTATTTTGGGTGGTTTTTTTATTTTTAATATCACAAAAGCATATTAATCAAGCAAACGATTCATTTTCTTTAATATTCTTATTGACGCTTTTAGATTTCATCCATAAAATGCGCATCAGATTCTCCAATAGCTCAGTCGGTAGAGCGACGGACTGTTAATCCGCAGGTCCCTGGTTCGAGCCCAGGTTGGAGAGCCATCTACTAATCTCCCATAGCTCAGTCGGTAGAGCGACGGACTGTTAATCCGCAGGTCCCTGGTTCGAGCCCAGGTGGGAGAGCCAAGATTCTAAAAGCCCGCATTTATTGCGGGTTTTTTCTTTTCTAATGATTTAATAATTTTTCATTATTTTGAATAAAATCAATGTTTCGAGTATTTTTAAACCAAACGATTAGATATTCTGACTAATTCCGTTATTAAGACTTGACCCAGCCCCCTTTCCTCCCTAAAATCCATTTCCAGATTCTCCAATAGCTCAGTCGGTAGAGCGACGGACTGTTAATCCGCAGGTCCCTGGTTCGAGCCCAGGTTGGAGAGCCAAGATTCTTAAAAACCCACTCATCATGAGTGGGTTTTTATTTGTATGATGCCTTCACATGTTCGAATCGAGTCACTTATTTTTTATTGTTTTAGGTTGCTTAAGCACCTGCATTTTTCTTGTTGTTTGTTTACGCCCTTATTTATTTCCAAAACAAAAATTCTTTGCTCGCCCTGTTATTACAAACTTTGAAACTCAGATGTTTATACGTTTAAAACAAAGTTTTCCAAGCCATCATGTTTTAGCACAAGTGGCTTTTAGTGCTTTGATTACCAGCAATGACTATAAAATTCGTAGTCAGTTCAACCGTAAAGTTACCGATTTCGTTGTGCTTAACGACAAGATGGAAGTAATTGCCATTATCGAGCTAGATGACCCTACCCATCTTGAAAAAGCAGAAGAAGACCGTATTCGTGATCAAATGCTCACAGAAGCAGGTTATATAGTAAGACGCTATACAAACATCCCAAGTGTACGTCAGCTACAAAAGGATATTCATTAAAAGCACTGTTATTATTTCTTTTCAGAACTTGCTGCTTCTTTTTCAACTATTCTTTTTTCCATCTCTAAACGTTGCTGTTCATATTGTTTTTTAGTCTTAGCATCACTTTTTGCAGCCAAGAAAAGTATTCCAATAATTAAAAAAGGAATAAGTAAACCTAATCCCATTAATAACCAAGGAACAGATTTTTTTTCAACAGGTTGCTGGCTCATGACTACTTCAAACTCAAACGGTATCAATTTCAGAATGCGTAACAATATAACAAAAAGAGCCGCTATAAAGTGGCTCTTTTTTTAAAGCTAATTTTTTAATTAGATAATTAAATCTTAGAATTTACCTGTGCAGTGAGGACTTTGGCTAGCATCCTTCTGAGCATCTGTCAGTACAATACCCGTACCAGCTGACATATTTGCTTGAATGAAATCTACAGCATTGGCATTTTGACATATGATTGCTTGTGTATGGGTTGCATTCGGTACAATAGTTAGCTTATAGCCTTTATCATAGGCTGCTTGTGGGAAAAATTTCAAAGCATTCGCTTTCATATTCGCGAATAAACCTTGTGTGACTACAGGCAATACAGCTTGATCTTTTTCACCTTGAATAATAAATACAGGCGTTTTAATGACTTTCTCGACTGTAGCATTCGTCGCAGGTTGGGTTGCTGTCAAAAACTTTTGAACAACTTGATCTGTCTTGAATTTATTCAGATCAATACCGTACTGTGCAATTTGATGCGTAGGGTCTGCCAAGTAAGCTAAAATGCCCGCCTTAAACTTCGCTTGTAAACCATTTGCACTATCAGGTGTAGGATAACTTAAACAAGCCCCATCATCACCTGTACGTCCATAAGCCAATTCTGCAATATCAGCCGCTCCTGATGTAAAAATTGTCTTAAAGTCATAGTTTGGTTGCTGTGCTTTAATCCCTGCACTTGCAAATGCTGCATATGCTAATAATTCAGCATAACCATCTGCAATTTGGTCAATCATTGCCTGACCTTGAGCCGCCGTTATTAGATTATTAGCTACTGCATTACGGACTTGAAGTAAGTTCTCGTCTAGCTTATTTACTGCTTTAGGTTTTCCATTTGCATCAAGATTAAATTGTGGGTCAATATAAATTTGAATAATTGTTCCCAAGCTTGAAGCAGGTGCTCCTGCTACAGCCCCCTTATAACTTGTATCCGCATTTGCAAATTCGGCAGTACCTAAAGATGCATGTCCACCTTGTGACTGACCAATCGACATCCAATCACCTTTTAACTGGGCACCATAATGCTCTTTTACTGCTTTTACTGCAGCAAGCGCTGATTTTGCTTCGCTAGATAAGTTTAAGTACGGATGCACTCCTGGTGTACCTAAACCCTCATAATCTGGTGCCACAATCACATAACCAGCCGCCAATAAAGTCTCAGCTAGGATTTTAAAGCGTGGATTAATTGTATTCTTACTTGGCGCACAACCATCACCCACCCCAACAGTTCCATGCTCCCACACGACCACGCGATAACCATCTTTAGGCTGAGTCGCTTTGGGGAACAATACCAGTGCTGTGGCAGTTGCTGTTTTTCCTTGAACATTTGCCATGTTATAAGTCATTACTTTAATCGTTGAAGCATTATCAACTTGATCTATAGCGTAATTACTTTCAGACAGATAGGTTTTATCAGGGTTTACGCCAACATAGTCATCATCATTGTCATTACATGCTGCAAGAAATAATGTTGAAACCGATAATGTTATAGCTAAAGCAATTTTTGACCGTTTCATAGAATATCCTTTTTTATGTATTATTTATTCCGCATATTTTTTTATGCACGAATATTAAGACATAAAAAAAGTGCTCTGCATAGAACACTTTTCAACCTTGCGGTCATTTTTACTATATGAAATTTAAAAATATTCCTAGAAAAATGATTAATCCAACCCAACGATTGTGACGGAATGCCCAAAAACATGCTTGGGGGTTGCGGTCTTTGGTTTTAATTGTTTGATATACAAAATCAAATGCAACAACAATTAAAGCAATGATCGCCCATGGAAATAAGATATTTTCTAAATACAGTGCAGTGCCAATCAAAACAAGACTAGTTGCTTGTAAAAGCGCGATAATCTGAATGTCATATCGACCAAAAAGAATAGCGGTAGATTTCACACCAATTTTTAAATCATATTCACGATCTGTAATTGCATATTGAGTGTCAAAAGCCACTGTCCATGCCAAATTACCAAAATAAATTAGCCAACACGTTATATCTAAAGGCTTACCCATTGCAGTAAATGACATTGGAATACCCCAAGAAAATGCCATACCTAAAACGACTTGCGGTAAATGGGTATAACGTTTCATGAAAGGATATACAAATGCTAAAGCCAAGCCCCCTAATGCACAGTAGAACGTCGCGATAGGTAAAAAGAACAACGTACAAGCACTGGCAAATACTAATGCTAAAAATACGTACACCGCCTCTCTTGGACGGATTACCCCTGTTGCCAAAGGGCGTGTTTTTGTACGCTCTACATGACCATCCACTTTACGATCAGCAAAATCATTAATTGCACAGCCAGCGGCACGCATAAAAATTGTACCTAATACCATCGCCAAAAGAATATGTAGAGGTGGCATTCCCTCTGCTGCAATCCAAAGTGCCCACATGGTTGGCCAAAACACCAGTTCTGTTCCAACAGGCTTATCAAATCGACAGAGATAATAATAAGCCTCTAAACGCTGACGCCATGTTGTACCTGTTGCAGTCGTCATAGTAATTCCTTGTCGTGCTGCTGATTTAAAAAAGCTTCAAAAGCCGGTAAGAATGTCTCTTGGACGATAAATTTACATCCATGCCAAGTATAGCAACTTTGTCGTGTCCAGCCCTCAGGCAAACGAATGACACGACGGTCACAAAGTGGTGTTGTTCTTTGAAATAGAAAAAAGCCAATTGGCTTAGAACCAATGTGCTGAAATATACGGGCTTTTTTTTGTAAACTTTGAATTGGAAAAATACTTTTTGCTTTAACCCATGGTTCTGCTTCACAGCCATATAAATAGGTTTCTCTTACCCACGAAGTGTGAGCATGAGACATCTTCATCCACTGACTATCTGCAAAAGTTAAACGCTGAAAATGTTCTTGAAAAGGCTTTACACTAAACTGGCCACCGCCAAGTTCAGTCAATTGTTGAGTCAGAGAACCGGACGCATACAACCATGTTTTCAACTCAGGATTTAAAGTCTTTTCCTGTTTAAGTACCGGTTGTCGTTTACGCATAATCTGCTCACATGAAAACTCGCACCTAGTTTACCCCAATTTTTTGATAAAAAACGTAGAGAATTCAATCAACATTCCAAGCAATAAAAAAGCCTGCATAAGCAGGCTTTTTTACGAAAATATGTATTACAAGCTGTAGTACATATCGAATTCAACTGGGTGAGTAGTCGTGTTAAGACGACGTACATCTTCAGTTTTAAGTTCGATGTATGCATCAAGCATTTCTTTAGTGAACACGCCGCCTTTTAACAAGAATTCGTGATCTGCTTGAAGTGCTTCAAGAGCCATATCTAAGCTATGAGCAACTGTTGGGATTTTTGCTTCTTCTTCTGGAGGAAGATCGTACAAGTTCTTATCAGCAGCTTCGCCCGGATGGATCTTGTTTTGGATACCGTCGATACCAGCCATTAACAATGCAGCGAAACCTAAGTACGGGTTCATCATTGGGTCTGGGAAACGAGCTTCGATACGCTTACCTTTAGGGCTAGAAACGTATGGGATACGGATAGACGCAGAACGGTTACGTGCTGAGTAAGCAAGCATGATTGGCGCTTCGAAGTGAGGAACCAAACGCTTGTATGAGTTTGTAGATGGGTTTGTGATTGCGTTCAATGCACGAGCGTGCTTGATTACACCACCGATGAAATACAATGCCATTTCTGAAAGGCCTGCATATTCATCACCAGCAAACAAGTTCTTGCCATCTTTAGAGATAGACATGTGAACGTGCATACCAGAACCGTTATCACCTACCATTGGTTTAGGCATAAAGGTTGCAGTTTTTGCATATTGGTGAGCAACGTTCCAAACAGCATATTTGAACTGTTGAACTTCGTCAGCTTTACGTACAAGTGTATTGAAGCTCACACCAATTTCTAACTGGCAAGAAGCAACTTCGTGGTGATGTACTTCTACACGGCCTGGGCCCATGATGTCTTCGATTTTTGCACACATTTCTGCACGCATATCTTGTGAAGAATCAACTGGAGGAACTGGGAAGTAACCGCCTTTAACACGTGGACGGTGACCAGAGTTACCAGACTCGTAATCTTTACCAGTAGACCAAGCAGCTTCTTCAGCGATTAATGTATGACGAGCGCCAGACATATCGATGTCCCACTTCACTTCGTCAAATACAAAGAATTCTGGTTCTGGACCAAAGAATGCAGTATCACCGATACCTGTAGATTTTAAGTATTCTTCTGCACGGCGAGCAATCGAACGTGGGTCACGCTCATAACCTTGACCAGTTGAAGGTTCAATAACGTCACAAGTCACAACTACAGTTGGTTCAGCAAAGAACGGGTCGATGAAACCAGTTTCTGCATCTGGACGTAAGATCATGTCAGATGCTTCAATGCCTTTCCAACCAGCGATTGAAGAACCATCAAACATTTTACCGTCTTCAAAAGTATCTTCATCAATAGAATCAGCTGGGTAAGTTACGTGCTGTTCTTTACCCTTAGTATCAGTAAAGCGAAAATCGACCCATTTTGCGCCACTTTCTTGTATGAGTTGAAGGACCTTGTTCGCCATGCTCATTTTGCTCCAATGAAATTTTGTTGCACTTGTTAAGTGCGTGTTAATTGCTGGTATTTATATAGCAATTCTCATACCAACTTTATAAGACTTACCTAAAACATTGAATTGCTTATAACTATCCATGATTTAGGCCCCTTGTCTTGAACCCATTATACTGTTTGCATAGTTAAATGCACCATATTCAGACATTTTCAAATTATGGCATACAAGAATAGCTCGCAATCGCCCTAATTTAGTGCAAAATTGTTGCGCCAATATGAATCATCGCATCAATATCTAACAGTCCTTCATGATCATAATACTTTCTAATATATAAAGCTGACTTTCTTATTACAATGAATGAAAATAATAAAAGATGACTTATAAAATTTTAACCTTTAGCTGCCCCTTCTACATCTATCCATGCCTTTGCCAAAAGTTCTAATGCAAATATCTCTTCAAAAAATAGTTCTCAAAAATTTAAAAACGTCAGCGATCGAATCATCCCTTACCTCAATAAATAATGAAGTTTTATAAAATTAGTTTTCTTTCGCTTATCAAGTTCTCTGCCGTGAAATAGGTTTTGATCAGCTTTGGTGCAGCAAGAAACTAAAGTGATTTTTTACCATTTGTTATATACCTTTTTTATACATGACCAACTTGCTTTTCAATTTAAAAAAATCTAAAAAATAAAACATAACTTTTTTTTATAACTAAACAAACTAAAAGTTTGGCTTATTAAACTACAAGTATGTTCAAAGGATTTGAAATGAAGCATGAACTCGAACAATGTGACACAGCTTTTTTCGGCCATCCAAAACCCTTAAAAACTTTATTTTTTACAGAACTATGGGAACGCTTTTCTTACTATGGAATTCGCCCCTTACTCGTTCTTTATATGGTTGCGATGGTCAATGATGGGGGTTTAGGTCTTGATCGTCCTACTGCCGCCGCAATTGTTGGGTTATTTGCAGGCTCTATGTATTTAATGACCGTTTTAGGTGGTTGGATTGCCGACAACTGGTTAGGTCAAGCACGATCCGTCTGGTATGGCTCCCTCATTATTGCTTTAGGTCACTTATCAATTGCGCTTACCCCCATCTTTGATCAGTTCTTTTTTTATTTCGGCTTAGTCCTTATTGTTCTTGGCTCAGGTTTATTTAAAACCTGTATTTCAGTGATTGTCGGAACATTATATAAAGCTCAGGATAGTAGACGAGATGCTGGCTTCTCCATTTTTTATATGGGGATTAATATGGGGTCGTTTATTGCCCCGCTTATTACAGGTATATTGGCTCGCGATCATGGCTGGCATCTAGGTTTTGGGATTGGCGGCCTTGGAATGTTGATTGCATTAGTCATCTTCCGTGCATTAGCCATTCCTCAACTACAATCATTCAACCAATTGCGTCAGCAAACTGACAATTGGAATAAACCTGTCGTAGAAAATAGAAATGCGCCAAAAATTGCTTTCTCATTTTTACTATCTGTTGCAGTCATTATTGCTCTTACTTTCTTTGGTGTTATTCATATCAATCCAGTCGCGGTAGCAACTTATTTAACAGTCGGAATCGGCGTTGGAATTATCGCTTATTTTATCTATTTATTATTTTTCCTTGGTTTAGAAAAACATGAAAAATTTAAAATTATTATCTGCTTTGTCTTATTAGCAACATCAGCTCTTTTTTGGTCTGCCTTTGAGCAAAAACCAACATCTTTTAACCTATTTGCGCAAGATTACACAGACCGTATTGTTTTCGGATTTGAGATTCCAGCAGTATGGTTTCAATCAATTAATGCTCTGTTTATTATTATTTTTGCCCCAATTGCAGCATGGCTTTGGGCTAAACTTGGTAAGTCAAATAAAGACCCAAGTTATATCAGTAAATTTATTATTGCACTTTTACTGGCAGCAGGCGGTTTCTTGTTGATGTCATTTGCAAGCCGTTTTGCTATTGCAGGTGGATTAGTTTCACCATTTTGGTTAGTAGGTACTTTATTTCTACTTACTATCGGCGAACTTTGCTTAAGCCCGATTGGCCTATCTACCATGACTAAACTTGCACCTGATGTTATACGTGGTCAAATTATGGGTCTATGGTTTACAGGTTCAGCTTTAGGTAATCTTATCGCTGGCTTAATTGGCGGGCATGTATCAGCGGATGGCATTAATCATTTACCTACCTTATTTATGCGATGTGTTTTAGCGTTAGTGATTGGCGCAATCGTGTTATTTTTATTAAAGAAACCTATCAATAGATTAATGAACAAAAGTACCAGTAAAGTTCAACCTGAGTTGGAAACTATATGAGCGTTTTAACTGTTCCAGAAAAACTTGAGAAACTTCGTGAACTCATGCGCAATCAGCATGTTGATGCTTTGATTGTGATGAGTGCCGATCCACATATGTCAGAATATTTACCAGACTACTGGAAAGCAAGGCAGTGGTTAAGCGGTTTTAGTGGTTCGGTTGGTACGCTCGTCGTGACCCAAAACTTTGCTGGCCTTTGGGCAGATGGTCGCTATTGGGTACAAGCAGAGCAACAACTTGTTGGAACTGGCTTTGATCTTCAAAAATTAACAAGTGATGAATCTTCAACACATCTCGCTTGGATTGAGAAAAATCTAAAACCAGAATCAGTCATTGTGGTAAATGGGCATACTTTATCAATTCAGCAATTTAAAGCACTCGAACATACTGCACGAGTTAATAATTATAAACTCGAAACCCAGCAAGATTTAGTCGGAGAAATTTGGTTAAACCGCCCAGAACTTCCATCAAAGAAAATTCATTTCATGCCTGAAGGGTTAAATGCTCTATCTCGTAAAGAGAAAATTCAGACTATTCGTGAAACTTTACATAGCAAGAATATTGCGGGTCATTTCATTTCATCTTTAGACGATATCGCATGGATCTTAAATGCACGTGGGCAAGATGTAGAATATAACCCTGTGTTCCTTTCACATTTATATGTCAATGCAAAACAAACTATTCTTTTTATTGATGCTGACAAAGTTGATGTAAGCATTCAGCAAGCTTTGGCAACCGATGGTATTGAAATTCGTAACTACGAAGATACAGCTAAGTTTTTAGCAAATATTTCAGATGCCTCGGTACTTTTAGATCCAGCCAAAGTCTCGATTTTTCATGAACAAGCCATCGCAAAAGATATTCGGGTTATATATGACATCAACCCGAGTACGCTTTTTAAATCGCGTAAACATGAAAGCGAAATTGCTCATATCCGTCATGCAATGGTTAAAGATGGAGTCGCGCTTTGCCACTTTTTCCACTGGTTAGAGAAAGCACTTCATCATGGTGAAAGCATTTCAGAACTCACTATTGATGAAAAGATTACAGCTTTCCGTGCGCAGCAAGATGGATTTATAGGGGCGAGTTTTTCAACCATTGCTGGCTTTAATGCTAATGGTGCTCTACCTCATTATCGTGCAACTGAAGAGCACTATTCATTTATCGAAGGTGATGGTCTATTGTTGATTGACTCAGGTGGGCAATATGTAGATGGAACAACGGATATTACTCGTGTTGTTCCTGTAGGCACGCCCACAGGGCAACAAAAACGTGACTATACCTTGGTTTTAAAATGTCACATTGCTTTGGCAAAAACGATTTATCCAGAAGGTTTAGCTGCTCCGCTACTCGATTCAATTTGTCGTAATACTTTATGGCAACATGGTTTAGATTATCGCCATGGAACAGGACACGGCGTAGGCTTTGCGCTTAACGTACACGAAGGACCGCAAGTACTTTCTTATTACGCGCCTATACATGCTTATAGTAAGTTGCGTGAAGGAATGATTATTTCTAACGAGCCAGGTCTTTACCATGAGGGACAATACGGTATTCGCATTGAAAATCTGGTTGCTAACAAACTTCACTCAGGGTTTGAAAAAACTTACGGTGAATTCTTGGAGTTTGAAACACTGACCCTTTGCCCGATTCATTTAGATTGTATCGTTGTTGATATGCTAACTAATGAAGAGAAAGACTGGTTAAATCGTTACCATCAAACTGTTCAGGAAAGACTAGCTGAACACTTGTCTGGCGATGTTTTAGACTGGCTGATTTATAACACGAGAGCGATTTAATCTTCTTTTTTTAACTCAGGCAGAATAATTTTCTATTTCTAATAAAAAGCTTATTTTGCCTGAGCCGTACTTATCTATCATCTCAAAAAGGCTCACTTCTCAAAATCGTTTTTTTCGCAAATTTCTAACGAATGAAATAGTTAAACTGGTTACTTCTTTTTTTGCTATATTAGCCGATTAGAAAGTGGCTTCTTATTTCAAATCTAAAAGCCTTTTCTGGAAACGGGTATCAATATGGGTAACTATTTTAGTCACTTATTAAATATATATTAACTATCATGAGGTTAAGTTCATCATGCTTCTAATGATCGACAATTACGACTCTTTTACCTACAACATCGTCCAGTATTTTGGCGAGTTGGATCAGGAAGTAAAAGTTGTTCGCAATGATCAAGTCACATTAGAGGATATTGAACGATGGCAACCAAAATATCTCGTGATTGGTCCTGGCCCTTGCTCTCCAAGTGAAGCTGGTATTTCAATTCCTGCAATTAATCACTTTGCTGGGAAAATTCCTTTGCTTGGCGTGTGTTTAGGGCATCAAAGTATTGGGCAAGCTTTTGGCGGAAAAATTGTAAGAGCCAAAACGGTGATGCACGGACGTTTATCTGATATGTACCACAGCAATAAAGGTATTTTCAGTAATCTTCCTAGCCCATTCTCGGCAACTCGTTATCACTCTTTAGTGATCGATCAGCAAACACTGCCTGATTGCCTTGAAGTAACGTGCTGGACCAATGAAGCAGATGGCTCAATGGAAGAAATTATGGGTGTTAAACATAAGACACTTCCTGTTGAAGGCGTGCAGTTCCATCCTGAATCAATCTTGAGTCAACATGGCCATCAAATCTTTAAAAACTTTTTAGATATTTATGCATAAGGCTGCCGTAAATAGATTGTTTTAAAAGTAATGTGATAAGAACCCTGAATAAAAAAAGCCAACTACGATCAGTTGGCTTTTTTAATGCTTGAATCAATTACAACTTTAACTGCTGCACAATTGATCCATCTTGTTTTGCCACCAAAGATTCGCAGAGTTGAATACGCTCTTTGGTCTGTTTCAATCCTCTTTCAACTCCTACCAATTCTTTAGTTCGTGGTGCAAAAAAGTCATTTAACTGGACTGCTTGTTGTTGGGTACATGCTGCCCCACTAAACATTGCAGGAAAACGCCCAGCTGAAGATTTACCTAAACGATCAAACACGGCGTCATGATTTACCTTAAACCAAGACCATAAGCCACCTTGTTCATCTCCATAATTATTGATGGAGTTCACCACAGTACGAACTTCACCAACTTTAACACGCGGGTTTAAAATCAACTGTCGTGCTTGTTGGCGTGTTGCTTCTTGATTTGCTGAACCTAAGGCAGTAAGAATCGCAAGACGCTGGGTTGGTTGAGTCACGCGTTGTAACTCTCCAGATAAACGATCAAAAGCAGGTTGGCCTTTTTCTTGTACACGTACAGCTAAAATGGTTGGCAATAATTCAGGTGGTACTTGCGCAAAGTTAAGCTGCTTTTGAGCAAATAGAGCATCTGACTGTTTTAAGAGTTGTGTACGGACTTCGGAAACTTGAATATCTAAAGCAAGAAACTTAACTAACTCGCTACGCCATAAACTGTCTTCGGCTGATTCATCTTTTTTGTTTACATAACCCAACTGATTTAATTTAGGTAAATATAAATTGGCCAAGACTTTCCTAAAATGTTCACGTTCAGCTTCTGTTTTCAATACATGACGATGAATGGTACTTAACTGAGAAAACAGCGCTGTACTAATTTGTCGGCTATTTGAATTGGCAAATTTCTTCGCAGCATCTACGACAGCCAATAAATTAATATCCCCATGGTTAAATGCAGCTGAAATTGCATAGGCATAGGCCAACTGTTCACTATTAGAAAGCTTTTCTGTAGCAGCAGTCAGACGAGTAAATTCTTTTTGAGGCAAACTAAATTGGTAATACCCTGCCGCATCTGCATTTGGAATATACCAACTACCAAGGCTAGCACCTTTGAGTTCAATCTTGGCTTCTGCTTGGTCTACCAGCTCACACTGGACCTTACTGGCTGCATTTGGAACTTCATAACGTACACATAACGGTACGCCCCAAAGGCTTCTTGCATCTCCTCTTGAGCCCACAGGTAAATAACGAGTTTGCTTCACATTTAAAAAGACTTTATTGCCTTTTTGCTGTAGTGAAGTATTGATTAAAGGTACACCCGGTTGATCAAGGAAACTTTTTATCGCTTTGGCAAAGCGCTCACTTTGTCCAGACTGCTCTGCTAAAGCGCTAATTAAATCATTGGCTGTCGCATTACCATATTGATGCTTATTAATATAATTGCGTACTCCTTGTTTGAATTTTTCTTCACCTAAGTAGCTTTCAAACATATTTAAAACAGCCGCACCTTTTTGATACGTAATGCCATCAAAAGCCGTTTGAATATCGGCATTGCTTAAAATAGGCTGACGAATACGACGTACACTCACCAAACTATCACTTTTCATCGCATCAGCAGTATCTGCAATACGTTCTAGGTCAGCATTAAATTCGGGATGTAATTTTTGGGTGATTTTACTTTGCATCCATGTGGCAAAAGATTCATTAAGCCACAAATCATCCCACCACGGCATCGTGACGACATCACCGAACCATTGATGTGCCAGCTCATGTGCATTGACATTAAATGAATTCTGTACAAAAGAGACTGGTGAGTCTTTATCTAATAACATTAGATAGTCTCTAAAAGTAATTAGCCCCGGGTTCTCCATGGCTCCAGCTGCAAAGTCTGGTGCTGCAAGTAAATCTAACTTGTCAAATGGATAACCAAAGGCAAAATAATCTTCTAAAGTTTTTAAAATGGCTGGTGTTTCAGACAAGGCATGCTGCATTTTTTCAGCTTTAGCATCAGGCGCAATACCACGTAACTGAATCGGCTGCTTACGCCATGAAGTTTCCCCAATATCTGGCCCTTTTTGTAATTGCCACGGTCCGACAGCCAACGCAAGTAAATAAGTTGGCAATGGTTTGGTTTGTGCAAAACTTAGCGTTTTCCAACCCGACTTCTCTGCTTGCTCAGATGTTTGTTGGGTATTGGCAAAACCTGAATATTTGCTTGGAATCGTCAAACGAATATTAAACGGCGTTTTAAAACGTGGCTCATCAAATGACGGAAATGACTGGCGTGCACTAATCGCTTCCATTTGAGTCATCACATAGGGTTTACCCTCAAACTCGATTTTATAAATACCGTCGAGCTGCTGGTCATACGCCGCATTAAAATCTAGAACGAGTTGATACTGGCCTGCTGGCAAGGTCTTGGCAAATTTAACTTTACTCACCCCATCAACCTCGGAGGCTTGCTCATATTTTGCTTTGGTTTTAGCACCCTCTGCCGATGTGATATTCACACCTTTCACTGTCAAAGATTTACCATGAATCCAGATGTGATCTGTGGCTTGAGCCAGCTTTAAATGGATAGTAGTTTTACCGGTATAGCCTTTTTGTGCGGGATCAATCTTAAAATCTAAATCATAAGATTCGGGTACGACCCACTCGGGTAATTTACCAATCGGGATTTGTTCACTGTTATTAGATGCAAAAATCTGTGTTGCCGATAAAGATAATAATGTTGTAAGTAGTAATCTTTTTTTAAATGAAGGCTTGACCAACATAAGGGGTTTTATCCTCTGTAGTTTTAAATAAAAAGATGCAGCAAATGCTGTACCACTTCGCTGCATCCATACATCATTCTTAGAATTTATAGTTAAACTCCAACCAACCTTGACGGCCGAATGGCGAATATGATCCTACCGGATAATACGGCCAACCGCCTGTGTCATCTCGTTTCACTTTGTCAAACAAGTTATTAATAATGATTGAAGCAGAAGCTTTTGGAGAGATTTGATAAGTACCACTCCAGTTCACTAAATACGTTGGGCTTAAATAGGCAGTCTGGTCGCCGTTTGGAATTTTGCCATAACGATTAACTAATACTGTTGATGCCCAATCACCAAAGCTCCAGCTGAGACTGGTATTAAAACGGTCACGCCAATCCTGAATAGTTAAATCTTTTAAATAGTCATCTTTCTCGTGATCTTTTGATTGTTGATATTCATGTTCTAGTACACGGCTATAATTGATTGTCCAGAGAAAGTTACCAAAACTGTCTGTTTTCCAACGCCATCTGCTAGTGAAATCAATCCCACGAGTATGGTCTGATGCAGCATTAATCGGCACAATATTAATATTCTTAATCACATTTGGATCGACAACTGCATTTGCAGGGTTACGCTCTACACGTGCCAAAGCATCAATACAGGCCGCAGAGTTAATATCTTGGTTGCCTAAACGACAATCTGCTTCTAAACGTAGAATTTTGTCATCACTCAAATTTCTCACAAGATTATCAATTTTGATATCCCAGTAATCGACGCTAATGTCAAACTTATTGGTTGGCGACCAAACAAAACCTGCACCATAAGATTTACCCTCTTCAGGTTTAAGCTCTTTGTTTCCGGTTAAAGTGTAATTCGCCCCAGGCGCGTAATCTTTAAAGCTACATTTATCTAAAGGTTGTCCCGTTTGGCTACAACGTAAATAATCGGTGGTCTTTTCGAAATAACCTTTTTGTTTATTTAAAAACAGATAGTTCATATCTGGTGCACGAAAGCTGGTCGCGTAGTTACCGCGCACCAATAAAGTCGGATGTGGTCTAAACTCGAGACCCGAACCGAAAGTTAGCTTATCAATGCTGTTATCTGACAAAGCATAACGGTCATAGCGTCCGGACAGGGTTAAATTTAACGGTTTTGCTAAGGGTAAGAATAATTCAGCGCCGAGTGCTTGGCGGGTCCGTGTTCCTCCATATTCGCCACTAGAGCTTAAATTATAATATTCACCATTTTCGATCGCCTCATCTGGCTTAATCGAGAAGCCTTGACGCCCAATTTCAGCCACAGCCGCAAGTTTGGCAGTTCCTGCAGGTAGCTTAAATACGTCACCATTCGCACTTAGGGTCAAACTTTGTGCCCACGACTTATCTTTTTCTTTTGTGGTTCCCGAAATACTCTCAAATTCGCTTGCTGTGAGTGGTCGACTTAAACGATCTAAATGAGGTGAATAAATAGGAATACCATCTGCATCTGTACCAAGTTGCTTACCTAAGAAATATTCATCAACATTCGAGCGTAATAAGCCTTGGCGGTTTAGCTGACTAGTATAAATAGAACCATTATAGGCTGCTTCATAACTCCAGCTCGTCTCTCCAATATCGCCTCGAATTCCAAAATTTAAGTTCGAAGAAAGTTCTTTCCATTTTTTATTTATTCGTTCTACCCCGCCTAATTCTTCAGGTGCAAAACGGCGATTCCAAATTTCATAATTTCCAGAATCTTGATTTAGGAAATAACCACTCGTTGCAGCTAAAGAAGTCCATGTCGGACTACGGGTATTGTTTTCAATTTGATTTGCCCCAATTAAAAAATCGGCAAATAGTTGGGTTTTATCATTTAACTCATAATCTAAACCGAGATAACCATTTTGACTGCGATTTTGAGTTTGAACCGTCCAATAAGTTGGTCGTGCCAAACCACTGGCACAATTGTCTGCCCCTGCTTGTCCAATATTATTGACTGATCCGTTAAATAAACCATTAAAGACCTGACACCCACCAATTGAAAGATATTTACCAGTATCAGCATTTTTACGACCCACAATAGTGTCTGGTTTTTCTCCTAAACGAGTTCGGCTCTTCATAAAATCTCGATCGGCTGCCCATATCGGTTCACGGCCACTGAGTTCAACCCCATAAACAAGGCTGAGCTTGTCTAAAGTCTTACTGCCACTCAGTTGTAAACGTAAGTTTTCACCACCTTCTTTTGTTCCACCCGCCTTGATATTAAACTGTGTGCCGTCTGTTTTCTTTTTCAGAATGATATTCACCACACCAGCAATTGCATCTGAACCATAAATTGCAGAGGCACCACCGTTTAATATTTCAATCCGATCAATAATGGCAGTTGGAATATTGGCTAAATTTACGAAATTGACAGAGCCATCATAAGGTACAGGATAGTCTGCAACCCGATGTCCATTAATCAAAGTTAAAGTATGATTAGGTCCTAAGCCTCTTAAGCTAATAGCGTTAGCCGCAGGTGTAAAAGTATTTCCATAATCGGCACCTTGTACAAAACCCGTGTTCTGCGTCAAATTATTGAGTGCATCAAATGCATTACTAAAACCTTGTTTTTCAATATCGGCTGCGGTAATTACGGTGACACTGGTCGGGCCATCTTTTTGTGCTTTTGAAATCCGAGATCCTGTCACAGCAACACGGACTACTTTATCTGGTTTAGTTTGGTTTTGTGGTTGCTCTACAGTTTCTTGTGCATAACTTTCTAATGGATGAAACAGTGAAACAAATACAAAAATAAATGAGCGCTTATTTTTTAAAGCCCCTAGATATTTCAAGTTATTTAAATACATATTTATTGATAGACAAATTAAAGATTGCCCTAATATATCCACTTTAATTTGATTGATTTATACACATTTTTCCTAGGTATATTGGCGTTTAAGATATACCAAATGGTTAATTATTTATCATAAAAACTCACAATAAACTAAAACCTTTTTCCATAAATAAATTCTGTTTATTAATCAAAGTAAAGTAAGAAACGAGCAAATTTTTTAAAACTATGATCGAACAACAAAAATCTTTGATTATTTTCTGCTAACATAGCTCTCCGTAGCTAGTGAATCATGGAACGCAACAAGCCGAACCTTCCACTCTTGATCAACTTCACCTAAAAATTTTAATCATTAATGCTGTAAATCATGACTATGAATATCCAACAGGCGCTCAACCACATTACCAAAAACATTCATTTGACTCAGCCTCAAATGGAAGACATCATGCGCAGCATCATGCAAGGTGAGGCAACTGAAGCACAAATTGGTGCTTTAATGATGGGCTTACGCATGAAGGGTGAAAGTATTGATGAAATGACTGCAGCTGCACGTGTCATGCGTGAATTTGCGATTAAAATTGATGTCAGTGATATCAAACATTTAGTTGATATTGTGGGTACTGGCGGCGATGGGCAAAACTTATTTAATGTCTCTACTGCTTCAAGCTTTGTGATTGCGGCAGCAGGTGCAACCATTGCCAAACATGGTAACCGTGGTGTTTCAAGTAAATCAGGCTCATCAGACCTACTTGAACAAGCAGGTATTCATCTTGATTTAGATATGCAACAAACCGAACGCTGTATCCGTGAAATGGGTATAGGTTTCTTGTTTGCACCAAACCATCATAAAGCAATGAAATACGCTGCTGGGCCACGTCGTGAGCTTGGTGTCCGCAGTATTTTCAATTTACTGGGGCCGCTTACGAATCCAGCGGGCGTAAAACGCTTTGTCATTGGTGTATTTTCAGATGAACTTTGCCGCCCAATTGCTGAAGTTATGAAGCAACTCGGTGCTGAACACGTGATGGTTGTTCATTCAAAAGATGGTCTTGATGAAATCAGTCTTGCTGCTCCTACTGCTGTTGCCGAACTGAAAGATGGTGAAGTTACTGAATGGACGCTTAATCCTGAAGATGTCGGAATTGAGTCACAAACCTTAAGTGGTTTGGTAGTCGCTGATGCAACGGCAAGTCTAAAATTGATTAAAGATGCTTTAAGCAAAAATAAATCCGATATTGGTGAAAAAGCTGCAAACATGATTGCGCTTAATGCGGGTGCTGGTATTTATGTGGCTGGTATTACCAAGACTTATGCTCAGGCTGTTACATTCGCGCAAGATATTATTTATGGCGGACAAGCCTTAGAAAAAATGAGTGTTTTGGCTGAATTTACCAAAACATTAAAACAATGTCAGGCAGATTAAGGACTTCTCATGATTAATATTCAAAATACCATTTTAGGTAAAATTGTTGACCGTAAACATGAGGAACTTGCTGCGCGTTTAAAACAACGTAATTTGCAAGATGTTGAAGAATTAGCAAAAGCTGCGACTCCAGTGCGTGGCTTTGCAAATGCTTTAAAACATAAACGCCCAGGTGTAATTGCTGAAATTAAAAAAGCCTCTCCATCAAAAGGGATTATTCGCGCAGATTTTAATCCTGCTGAAATTGCTCAGCAATATGAACAAGCTGGAGCAGCATGTTTATCGGTATTGACCGATGTGGATTTCTTTCAGGGTGCAGATGAGAATATTGTGATTGCCCGCAGTCATTGTGCCCTGCCTGCTTTACGTAAAGACTTTCTGATCGATCCATATAATGTAGTTGAAGCACGTGCTTTGCATGCTGACTGTATTTTATTAATTGTTGCTTGCTTATCTGACCAGCAACTCGAAGAAATGTCTAAAACTGCATTTGAACATCAACTCGATGTACTAGTTGAAGTTCATGACGAAGAAGAAATGGAACGCGCTTTAAAGCTTTCTGAGCAATGTTTATTAGGCGTGAATAACCGTAATTTAAAAACGTTTGATGTGGATTTAAATACATCCATTCGATTGAAAAAATTACTTCCGGCCTCACGTTTATTAATTACTGAAAGCGGTATAGCGACACCAGATGATGTGCGCATGATGCAAGAGCATGATATTCATAGCTTCTTGGTCGGCGAAAGTTTTATGAAACAACCACGTCCAGATCAAGCTTTTACTGCCCTTTTTGGACAACCTCAAACGGTTTAATGAAGATATATGAGTAATAAAGATTCATCGCTTTCTAAAGAGCAACAAAAGTTATTGAAGCAATTTAAAAAGCAAATCTCCAATCCTCATTCAAGCAAAATCGCAAGTCAGCCTGAGACCAAACAACCTCCGGCTGAGTCTGAAGAATTGGAAAATGCAAATCTGTTTCAAAGCGCTGTAGCAGGTGTTAAACCCATCAATAATAGTAATATTGCTGATGTAAGAGTTCCTCGCGCCAGAAAAGTTGATGCTCAAACATTAGCTAAACGTGCAGCTGCCGAAGGTGGCCGTGACACTGAGCATGCCGAACTATCTGATACACAAGCTGCTTTAAATCCTGTCGCAAGTCAAGCAACGTTAAGCTATCGCATTGCGACTCTTCAACATAAGGTTTTTGAAGATTTAAAAGCAGGCAAGATGCGTTGGTTTGAAGCTGTAGATTTACACGGCTGTACCATTGAACAAGCACGTGACGCAGTTTTACAAATTATTCAGATGGCAAAAGATGAAAATCAAAATGTCATCAAAATTGTGCATGGCAAAGGCCCTGAAGCGGTCTTAAAAACCTATGTCAACGGATGGTTACGTCAACACCGCGATGTTTTGGCATTTGTAAGTGCGCCTGAAAATCAAGGTGGTACAGGTGCCGTTCTCGTGCTGCTTAAACGCGCAGAAAAAAATCCAAAGTTCGAACAAAAAAAATGATCCTTTGGGATCATTTTTTTACATCAAACACCTGCAATAATTGAGCAACTACTGCAATGGCAATCATTGCAGGTTGTTTCGATGAAATTCCTTCTACCCCGATCGGGCAAACCAAACGTTGTAATGTTTCTGGGGTATAACCACGTACTTGCATACGCTTTTCAAAAATAGCTCTTTTACTTTTTGAACCAATCATTCCTACATAAGCAAATGGTTTCACCGTAGGTTTTAAGGCTGTAAAACACAATTGCAGATCTAGTTGATGATCGTGCGTTAAAATTAAAATTGCCCCCAAACGATGAAATTGCTCAATTTCGGCGTCTAAGGTATCAGTCGTTAAACATTGCACCTGTTCCAGTAAGTCTAATGGGAAAATATCATCACGTGGATCAATCCATTTCACCCGAACACCAATAGGCAATAAACAACGGACAATTGCTTCCCCCACATGCCCTGCTCCACAAATTAGCACTTGCATGGCATAAGGTTGAATCTGCTGGCCAAATTGCCATTGCTCACTACTGCCAGAATGAAACTCCAAACATGGTTGTTGTTCTATATCCATAGTCTGCCAAGTGGACGCATATTGATGTGAGACGGTACGCCATATATGCTTTCCACCTCGCCATGCTTGCAAACTCGCAGATAAATTCGATGTGATATCAGTGGGTGATATTTTTTCAAACAATAACCACATTACTCCGCCACAACACTGTCCCAGCCGCGCACTGAGGTTAAAGCGTTCAATACGCCTCACAGAAGTTCCCGTTTCTTTTAACATTGCTTTAGCAATATCAATAGCCTTAAATTCTAAATGCCCGCCACCGATCGTATCGGATTGCTGCCATTGTTGTTGCAAATTAAACCGCAACAACATGGTTGCACCAACTTCTCGTGGTGTTGAACCATCAGCACGGACCACTGTGACTAATACCATAGGCAGAGCCTCGACTTGCCACGCTAAAAAATCAGTCCACCATTGTAAATGTTGCATAATCTTCTACATTCTAGCTTGTGGGCGATCAGCCAAAGCTTGTCCTCGTCCAATCGCAATTGCACGTAAAATTTCTTCGGCAGTTGCAGGAGCATCCAGTACGAGCGGTGCATTTTCTGGAATAGCCGCCTGTACTGCCTGACGAATTGCAGAGAAAACTGACAATGCCAACATAAATGGCGGTTCACCTACCGCTTTAGAGCGATAGATGGTGTCTGCCTGATTTTGATTATTAAACAGTTTGACGTTAAAAATATGAGGTATATCCACACTGGTCGGGATTTTATAAGTTGAAGGTGCATGGGTAAATAAACGGCCTGCGTGTGGGCCCTGCGGCTGCCAATACAACTCTTCTGTGGTGAGCCACCCCATTCCTTGAACAAAACCGCCTTCAATTTGCCCAATATCAATTGCAGGGTTAATTGACTGCCCGACATCATGCAAAATATCGGCACGTAACACTTTCATTTCCCCAGTTAGCGTATCTATTGCGACCTCGCTGACCGCTGCGCCATAAGCATAATAGAAAAATGGACGCCCTAAATGGTTGACCTGATCATAGTGAATTTCTGGAGTTTTATAAAAACCACTGTCCCACAGTTGTACACGTGCCATATATGCCCGTTGAACCAAGTCAGGAAATGTCCATGAGTGACCATTTGCTGTTGAAACCATACTATCTTCAAACTGGACTTGGTTAGCTTCACTGTCACTTATTTCTGCTGCAAGTTTTGCCAGACGCTCACGAATTTTAATACAGGCATTTTGAACAGCTTTACCATTTAAATCTGCTCCACTCGATGCTGCAGTTGCTGAAGTATTTGGTACACGAGAAGTATCTGTTGCAATTAAGCGAATGCTATCGATTGGTAAACCCAACTCATGTGCAGCAACCTGCCTTACTTTAGTATATAAACCCTGTCCCATTTCTGTACCGCCATGGGTAATAGAAACAGTACCATCCATATACACATAGACCAGTGCACCCGCCTGATTGTAATGTACGGCATTAAACGAAATACCGAACATTAATGGGGTTAACGCAATACCACGTTTAATGATGTCATTGTTCTGATTAAAAGCATGAATGTCTTGTTTGCGTTTTGCATAATCACTACTTTGCAATAATTCAGCTACCAATTTTGGCGCAATATTATCACGGACTTCTGCCCCATAATGCATACGGTCACGTCCAGCACCGGGCTGCTCGGCAAAGAAATTACGCTGCCGAATTTCAACTGGGTCACAACCTAAATAACGAGCAATGTCATCAATAATATTTTCAATGACAAACATGCCCTGCGGTCCACCAAAACCACGATATGCCGTATTAGACACAGTGTTGGTTTTACAACGTAAGTTACGTAGCTCAACTGCATTTAAATAATAAGCGTTGCCAATATGGCAAATCGCACGTTCATTTACTGGCCCAGAAAGATCAGCCGAAAAACCGCAGTTTGAAGCCAGTTGTACCTTTAAGCCTTGTAAAACACCACTGTCATCAAAGGCTACAGACCACTCATAAGCAAAACCGTGACGTTTACCTGTAGCGCTCATGTCATCATCACGATCTAAACGTAATTTACACGGACGGCCTGTTTTTTGTGATGCCAAAGATGCAATGCATGCCCACTGCGCCGACTGCGACTCTTTACCGCCAAATCCACCACCCATACGGCGGCTTTCTACACTCACTTGATGCATATTCATGCCTAATGCATGACAAATCAGCAGCTGCATTTCGGTTGGATGTTGTGTCGAGCAATAGACTTTTAAGCTCTGATTTTCTTGTGGAATCGCATAGGAAATCTGACCTTCTAAATAAAAATGCTCTTGCCCACCCAGCTCAATCGCACCTGAAAGTTGATGGGCTGCATTTTGAAATGCCTGTTCAACTTCACCATGGTTAAATTCAACAGGCGGTAATACCCACGATTCTTTTTCAATCGCATCTTGAATCGTTAAAATCGGAGTTTCACTCACATATTCAATTTTTGCCAAGCGAACTGCCTGACGGGCTTGCTGATAACTCTCAGCAACAACCACAAACAGGGCTTGGCCATAAAACTCAACCTGCTCTTCGGCAAAAATTGGGTCATCTTTTACAATTGGTCCCCAATTGTTTTCAACATCAATATCCTTTGCCGAAAAAACTGCATACACACCATCAGCCTGACGTACTGCATCCAAATCAAACTTAATGATTTTACCTTTGGCACAATTTGAAAATCCAACTGCCAGATGCATGGTATTTTCAAGCTCAGGTAAATCATCAATATAGGTTGCTTGCCCAGTCACATGTAAATGTGCACTTTCATGTGGAATCGAGTCGCCTGCTTTAGCTGATTTTTTAGAAATATTTAAGTCAATGGTTTGATTCATGTTAGATCTCCACCATAGCAATCAAGTCATTCACACGAGTAATCGTTTTAGACAGGACTTTTTCTACATAAAAACGCTGTAAACAGTTTTTCGCGACGTGTAACCGATATGCCGAGCTAGCCCGTCCATCATCTAAAGGTTGATAGTCTTGCGACAATGCCTCTTGAGCCTTAGCTATCAATTCTGCTGTAAGTTGCTGACCTTCCAATATGGCTTCTGCATATTTTGCACGCTTGGGAATAGCTGCCATGCCACCAAAAGCAATTCTGACATTGTAAGCGACATAATGAGTATCTAACTCACATGAAATGGCCGCACATACCGCGGAAATATCTTGCTCAAAACGTTTAGCAATTTTATAGCTAGCAAATTTAAAATGCGTCTGCCCTTCACGAAGCGGAATAACAATCGCCTCTACAAACTCACCAAGCTGTAATGCTGTTTTTTGATAATCGAGGTAAAAGTCTTCCAAGGCGATTTCACGGGTCTGTTCACCTACGCGCAAAATCAATCGTGTACCTAGCGTAATTAATGCCGGCATTGAGTCACCAATAGGCGAACCATTGGCAATATTTCCACCTAACGTTCCTGCATTTTTAATCGGCATGGAAGCAAAACGGCGCTGTAATTCTTGAAAGTCAGGATAAAAATCTGAAATTTTGATGAGTGCATCACTCAAACTGACATTTGCCCCAATCGTTAAAGCATGGTCTGTGACTACAATCTTTTTCAGCTCTTCCACCTGACCAATATAAAGCATATCGCTCAAATCACGGCCCTGCTTTGTTACCCACAAACCGACATCTGTACTACCTGCAACAATCCGTGCTTGCGGTAACTGCAAACGTAATGCGGCAAAATCCAGCAAAGTCTTTGGTGCAAAGAATTGTTGACCATGATCATTTAAATGTAATGCAGGTAATGTTTTGATCTCTTTTAATATATCAATTATTTTTTGGCGTTCTAATACAACACGTGGATAGTCATAAGCTTTTTGTGCTGCATCTAAAATAGGACGATAGCCTGTACAGCGACATAAATTTCCAGAAATATAATCGCTGATTTTATCTTTGCTTGGAGAATGTTGTTCATTTTCGTACATTGACCATAAGGACATGATAAAACCGGGCGTACAAAAACCACATTGTGAACCATGCATATCCACCATTGCCTGTTGTACTGGGTGAAGTGTTCCATCTTGTGTAGGCAATAAATTATGCAGATCTTCTACTGTAAATAGGGCTTTACCATCTAAAGTCGGTAAAAACTGAATACACGCATTCACACTGCGCAATTGCAGATTGTCATTGACCAACTCACCAATCACTACGGTACATGCACCACAATCGCCCTCAGCACAGCCCTCTTTTGTACCAGTCTGCCGAGTCTTACCCGATTGAGTATATCCTCGTAAAAATTGTAAGACTGTCATTGTGGGTAATACATTTTCTACTTGTTGCTGACTACCACGAAAAAAAAAGGTGATTGGACGTTCTGACATGTTTTATCCTTATGCTCTATAGTACGGCATATTTGCAAATATGATGCCATCAGGCGATCATTTATAACTTACCTCTATTAGTTGCACATTTCATGCTCAAATAATTGACTATTAACGATAAAAAACATGAAATTTATTCACCATTTATCTAATGCGCGCCGAACAGGATAAATATAGTGCGACGAGTTATGAACATCAGGGCATGTTTCTGATACAATGCCGAGCTTGTCTAATAGAGTAAATTTATACGCCTTATGTCAATGCAGCAATCGTACGCAAACATTCTGACTGCCGTCGGTGAAGACCTTAATCGTCCCGGCCTTAAAGATACGCCTGTGCGTGCGGCTAAAGCTTTTTCATATTTAACTTCTGGCTATAGTAAAACTTTAGAAGAAGTCACCAATAATGCGGTTTTCCCATCAGATAACCATGAAATGGTATTGGTGAAGAATATTGAATTCTATTCGCTTTGCGAACATCATCTCCTCCCGTTCTATGGCCGTGTTCATGTTGCCTATTTACCAGAAGGCAAAGTTCTTGGCTTATCTAAATTTGCACGTATTACCGAGATGTTTGCTCGTCGTTTGCAAATTCAAGAAAATTTAACTCAGCAAATCGCTGAAGCTGTAGCTGAAGTGACTGGCGCACGTGGTGTGGCTGTCGTGATCGATTCAGCACATATGTGTATGATGATGCGTGGTGTAGGTAAACAGGAATCTACAACTCGTACAGTTTCTTTTGTCGGAGATTTTAAAACTGACAAAGAAGCACGCCGTGAATTCTTAAGTGCAGTACCAGAAAGCTACTAATCTGGTAACTACTGCAAAAAAAGCCCGACTCAGTTGGGCTTTTTTTATATTTAGATAAAGCACTTACTCTATAAAACATAACAATCAAATTATGTGATTTTTGTTATAAAAGTACACATCTTTAATTTTAAATAATTTATGAGTTAATCATGCAATTTAACAAAATTTCTTGCTTACTTTTATCCCCTCTTTTTATTTTTAATACCTCAATTTATGCAGGGAATACACCAAAAGAGCAAGAAATTAAGAAACTGGTTGATCAAAATTTTAAACCGTTATTAGAAAAATATGATGTGCCTGGGATGGCTGTTGGCATCATCCAAAATAATAAAAAGTATGAAACGTATTATGGTCTACAATCCGTTCAAGATAAAAAAGCCGTAAATAGCAGTACCATTTTTGAGCTCGGTTCAGTTAGTAAATTATTTACTGCTACAGCTGGTGGATATGCCAAAACAAAAGGAACAATTTCTTTTAAAGACACACCCGGAAAATATTGGAAAGAATTAAAAAACACACCGATTGACCAAGTTAACTTACTTCAACTTGCTACTTATACAAGTGGCAACCTTGGCTTACAGTTTCCAGATGAAGTCAAAACAGATCAGCAAGTTTTAACTTTTTTCAAAGACTGGAAGCCTAAAAACTCAATCGGTGAATATCGACAATATTCAAATCCAAGCATTGGTTTATTTGGAAAAGTTGTTGCTTTGTCTATGAATAAACCTTTTGACCAAGTCTTAGAAAAAACCATTTTTCCAGATCTTGGCTTAAAACATAGCTATGTAAATGTGCCTAAAACTCAAATGCAAAACTATGCATTTGGCTATAACCAAGAAAATCAGCCGATTCGAGTTAACCCCGGCCCGCTAGATGCACCTGCGTACGGCGTTAAATCGACCTTACCGGATATGCTGAGTTTCGTTAATGCCAATCTAAATCCACAAAAATATCCGGCAGATATTCAACGCGCAATTAATGAAACACATAAAGGTTTCTACCAAGTAGGCACGATGTATCAAGCATTAGGTTGGGAAGAGTTCTCTTATCCAGCACCGTTACAGACTTTATTAGACAGTAATTCAGAACAAATCGTGATGAAGCCTAATAAAGTGACTGCTATTTCAAAAGAACCTTCAGTTAAGATGTTCCACAAAACTGGTTCAACCAACGGTTTTGGAACCTATGTTGTGTTTATTCCAAAAGAAAATATTGGTTTAGTTATGTTAACCAATAAACGTATTCCGAATGAAGAACGCATTAAAGCAGCGTATGCAGTATTGAATGCAATAAAGAAATAATCTTTTGCTAAAACAAAAAAGGGAGAAATGATTTCATTCATTTTTCCCTTTTTTTATTCGTAATGCTATTTAAAAGAACCAAACATATCCTAGACTTGATTTCATCCAGTCTCGATGATTTTGTTGTTCATAATCCAAATTTAATCGAACAGTATTATTACTATTAATCACATATTGCCACTGAGTATTTACTCTCAAATTCCATTGGTTTTGATCTTCCCAATAGGGTAATTCAATTTGCACTACAGAGTTGAAGTGTTCAAACCACTGATTCATGCAACCCAAAGTTGGCCCCATCCCCACACGCCACCCTTTATCTAGATTTGAACCGCCTTGTAGATAGGTTTGTAGTTGCCCATAGCAAACATGTTTGCGCTCATAGTCAGCAAAGCTATATCCAACCTGAGCATTAAAATTCGCTACGCCATGCTGTTTTTCTTCACTAAAAGTACCATCATGAATCGCTTCCTGACGCCAACCTAAATTAAATCCCCAACTCAGCGGTGTTTTAAAAGGTTGAATCGGGTTATAAGAATTTACTTCTAGCAGATCAAGACGTTCTAGTTTTAAATGGTCATCTCGCCACTGTACATTACCATTTAAAAAGAGTAATTGAGTTCCCGCACGATATCCGCCTTGAGGATCTATCAAGTCATGATAGGCTTGGCGATGACCAAATTCGATAAACTTATCACCTTGCACTTCACCAGCTTTGACTGAAATATTACGTGCATTGTGACCTTCAGTTGGCTCTTTTGTTGGTCTTTTAGGTTCTTGACGCTGTTTGTCTAAATCAATCTGGCTTCTGAGTGCTAAAAGCTGGCGCAACTGTGGCTGAGCAACGCTTTCTTCTATTTTACGGCTCGTAAATTGAAGATATAAATCATCATAAGCCATCTCTAAAATTTTAGCCTGATCTTGCTCACTAAATGATTTTAAAATCTGAGAAGACTGCTGAGTGGGCATCATCGCAATTTGATGGGCCACTTTTGCTAATGAGGCACCATGCTGATGAGCTTGGGCCAATAATTGGGTTTCCAAAGCTGGTCGATATACAGGAGCTTTGGTAAGCCCTTGCTGCTGCATCGATTTAATGGTTTCCATCGGGATGGAAGCATGAGTGAATTTCTCTTGCAGGTGAGACTCCGTTTTTACTAAATCAACCAACCCTAACAATCGATAGGCACAGTTATCACTCACAAAGTAATAAGGAAAGCTCACATGTTGCATTTCCCAAATATGGCTTACTAAAAACCGTGTTTCTTCAGGTGTTAAATTTAGCTCATATTCCCATAAATCACGGCTTTCAAAATCGCCGTACTCTTTTACTTTACGGTAATAAGGCATCAGTGAATATTCACCCGGATATTGCCCTGTTAAGCCTTTCCATGCATATGACCAGTTGTCGTTTCCAGCCACAGTTGCTGCATAATTTACAGCGTAGGAAACTAAATTTAATTGTTGCTGATCTTTCGGGTCTAAACGCAATAAAGTATGCCCAAACATGGAGCTCGGATTGCCCATAAAATCTGTCGCATAAATTAATGTCGCTTTATGAGGCTTAATCTGCCCAATCCAGCTTTCAAATTCTGAACACTTCACTTGAGGCAATTCACTTTCTTGAATGCCTACTTTTTGTATGAGCCATTGACTGCGTGCTGGAAATTTACAGCGAATCGACTGATTATCTTGAGCAGGCATGAATAATGCCGAGATGTCAGCTTTCAGTTCTTCTTTTAAATTATTTTTCCCATTTTCCAACATGAAATAGCCAGAATAAGTGACATCACTTTTATGGTCTTTATTGGCATACATGAGCCTTTGCCATGTAATGTCTTGATCTAAGTTTTTCTGTTCTGCAATTGACCAATATTTTTGAATAGATGGATTTATATCTGCTGAATATGCAGTATTTACTGCCAAAGAGGCAAAAACTAAAACAAATGACTTCATTAAGCTCATCAATTTTTATCATTAAATATAAGAAAAACCCTGCCAGACGACAGGGTTTTCAGTTTCAAACTTATACGTAAGCTTTTAAAACGTCGTCTTTAGCCATTACAGTTTGCAGTGATGCTAAAACTTGAAGGGTATTTTGGTTATTTGCAGAATAGATTTCACCAAAGTTTGCTTTTGAAACTTTAAAGAAACGGTCTTTGTCTTGAGGTTTGATTTGCATTAACTCAGCAAGTACGTTTAGGCTTTCACCTTGGCCTACAGCCATATCACGTGCTAAAGCTTCTGCATTTTCATTTGTAAATGTTACAACTTGCGCTGTTACTGTCCCGCCTTGACGGCAGCCTAAAGTACCGAAAGTGATCCCTAATAATTGGTTAGTAAAAATACCGTTTGTTGTTGCAGCAAGAATTTTAGGCGCTACTCCTTTTTTACCAGCCCATATTTGTGTACCTGCACCACAACCCACATCGTTGTCAGCCATTGCAACACTTGAACCAGCTGCTAATAACGCAGCTAAAGCTAATTTTTTTAACATAGATGTAAATCTCCAAAAATCATTATTGATTGTTTCTTATGTGTTGTATTGTTATGTGTAATTCTTATTACACGATATTAAAGATAACGAGAAGGCTGTGATTTAGCAATTAAAAAATAAACAATATGATAAAAAGTGCAAAAGAAAAATTATCTTAAATTCCAGTTACCTTGATTATCCCTATCGCCTAATATTTTAAGCACCAGCACTAGACTTAAAATTAATAATAAATACCACGACCCTAGCTTGCCCCAACCGACCATATGCCAAGCATCGACCTGACTTGGATAAAGCCAGATTTTATAAAATGTACTTATATTTTCAGCAATCCAGATCAGAAACGCGAGTGTAAACAAAACAGGTAACATCGGGATTTTAAATTTATGTTCATTTAACTGGAAATAAAGTTTTGTTTTCCAAAAAATAAAAATACTAATCGCGAATAAAATATAGCGAATGTCTGGAACAAAAAATTTACTCATAAAATTTATATATGAGAAAAATGCCAGTAAGAGCATAGCTCCAAAACTTGGAAGTTTTTCAAAAGACACTTGAAACAGTCGTATTGAGCGTGCAAAAAAACTACCTACAGCCGAATACATAAAACCTGCAAATAAAGGCACAGTTAAAATTTTAAATACGGCGGGCTGTGGATATTGCCACGATGCAATCGCAGGATGCGTTAGAAATATTTCCATGAACATCGCCATGACGTGAAATAAAGCAATGACCTTGGCTTCCGCCCATGACTCCAGTTTTAAATAGAGTAAGCAGATCTGGATTAAAAGTGCATACGTCAGTAAATAATCATAACGATAGAACCCCATGTATTCATGGCTTCCCATCGGTGCTGTTAAAGCAAAAGCAATTAAAAGCAAAATACCAAACAAGGCTGCCGAAACAGCCTTGCCGATAAATTGAAACGGTAAAGTTAGATATTGCACAAAAAACTATCCTAGATATTTAGCACTATACTCATGCACTGTATCTACAAAGATTTTTGGTTGCGCAGGATCTACCCACTGAGTAATCCCATGGCCCAAGTTAGCAATGTAACCGGTCTTTTCGCCATTTACGTAGGCATCGTCTATCATCAATTTCACTGCTTTCTCAATTGAAGCAGCTGAACCGTATAAAACAGCCGGATCAAGATTCCCTTGCAGAGCGACACGTCCAGCCACTGTAGTTCGAGCCGTATTTAATGGTGTCGTCCAATCTAAACCTAAAGCATCAGCACCTGTTGTGATCATTGGTTCTAACCATTGACCGCCGCCTTTTGTGAACACGATGATAGGAATACGTCGACCATCTTTCTCACGTTGTAAACCTGCAATGATTTTATTCATGTAGTTTAAAGAGAATTCGACATATTCACGGTGTGCTAATGCCCCGCCCCAGCTATCAAAGATCTGGATGGCCTGAGCACCTGCATCAATTTGAGCATTTAAATAGTCAATGACTGAGTCTGCTAAATGATCAAGCAAAGCATGTAAAACTTCTGGTTGAGCGTACATCATCTGCTTGGTAAAACGGAATTCTTTACTTGAACCACCTTCAACCATATAAGTTGCAAGCGTCCAAGGGCTACCAGAGAAACCAATCAGTGGAACTTGACCACCTAAAGCAGAACGAATTGTACTTACCGCATTCATCACATAATCAAGATCTGATTTTGCATTTAATTTTGGTAAATTTGCGACATCTTGTTCAGTACGTACGGTTTTTTGAAACTTAGGGCCTTCGCCAGTTTCAAAATAAAGTCCTAAACCGAGTGCATCTGGAATAGTTAAAATATCTGAAAATAAAATTGCTGCATCTAAGTCGTAACGACGCAAAGGTTGTAAAGTCACTTCACAAGCAAAATCTGTATTTTTACATAAAGATAGGAAATCACCTGCTTGTGAACGTGTTTCGCGATATTCAGGCAAATAACGCCCTGCTTGACGCATCATCCACACTGGTGTGGTATCTACAGGTTCGCGTAACAAAGCACGGAGGAAACGATCATTTTTCAAAGTCGTCATTACCAATCTCTATCTTCTTTATGTGGCAGCATCATATCAAAAACAGAGACATTTTTATAATTTCAATTTCACACAAAAAACTCGTCAATCTACTAAAAAATGCATATTTACACAAAAGTCTACTGCAAGCCTTGGGGTTTTCTGCAATACTTGCAACATGTTACATTGGGGTCATTGGATATTCTTTTAATCACTAAATTACCAATCTTGGGCTCATAGAAATGAGTTATTGGTAATTTTATGCACTTTGAGATTAGATCAATCCCCTATTGCTTATATGAAAATTCTTAAGGTTGAATTACATGTTTGTTCGCTCATTACTCGCTATGAGTTTAAGTTGTATTATTGCTAATGTTGCTTTTGCTGCTTCAACAACTGAGCAACCCCTGAACCCTAAAAAGGTATCAGCTCCTGTAGAAGATCCGATTGATCCTTTAGCAGTAGATGCAGCTTCAACTGTAAAAGCTCAAGCTTCGACACAAATTACCGCTCAAGAACAAAACGACTTAAATCGAGCGTCAACAACATTACAAAATTTACAGAAAACTGAAGATCCAAATGCTGAATCAGGCATCGCGGCGTCTACTCCAGCTGTTGCTAAAAGCACTGCTGCGTCTACGGCTCCTGCGACAACCGCTGCATCATGGACTTTAGATAGCTTAAACTCGGCAGAATGGTCTGAAAATATTGGTAAAGGCCAACTTCCAGTTTATGCGCGTGCACATGTAATGCTCAATAATGCACATGCTTCGCCAGGTGCAATTGACGGCATGAGCGGTAAAAATACATTAAAAGCAATTTCTTCATTCCAACAAATGAATGGTTTATCACCTACTGGTGACCTGACCAAAGAAACTTGGGATGCATTGGTTGCTAAACAAACCAAGCCAGCATTTATTGAATACACAATTTCTGATGCTGACCTAAAAGGCCCATATGCTGAGTCGATTCCTTCTGACTACGCATTACAAGCTAAAATGAAAGGTTTGTACTACACACGTGTAACCGAAATGTTGGGTGAGAAGTTTCATATTGATGAAGCTTTCTTAAAGAAAATTAACCCAACTGCGACATTCAAAAAAGCGGGTGAAAAAATCATTGTTCCAAACGTACGCAATGATTTACCAGAAGATATTCATTTGATTATTGCCCATAAAGGTGCAAAACAATTGTATCTCTTCAATAGCCGGAACCAAATGATTGCCTCATTTCCTGCAACAATTGGCAGTACTGATACGCCTTCTCCGGCCGGTACTTACAAGGTAGTTGGTGTGGCTCGTAACCCTTGGTATAGCTATTCACCTTCGAACTTCGTACAAGGTAAAAACTTAAAACCACTTTCTTTACCACCTGGCCCGAATGCTCCAGTAGGTAATATCTGGATTGGTTTAAGTAAAAAATCTTTCGGTATTCACGGAACACCAAATCCATCTTTAATTTCTAAAACAGCATCACACGGTTGTATCCGTTTAACAAACTGGGATGCAAACGATTTAGGAAATAAAGTACGTTCTGGCGTAACTGTTAAATTCCTTGAGTAATCCATATATTCTTTAAAAGACCTGCCTTCATGGCAGGTTTTTTATTCTTAAAAATATTGATCAATAAAAAACTTTACAACCATATCAATTATGCAACGACATGTTGCAGTTAGCCTATTTTTCTAGCCTCCATAGAACATTAATATATTTCTCAAGAGATAAATAAAAAATTTGGGAGATTAAATCATGAATACTTATCTACATCGTGGTGAAGATCGAGGACATGTAAAAGCGGGTTGGTTAGAGTCTTATCACAGCTTTTCATTTGGTAGCTGGTACGATCCTAAATATATGGGTGTTAGTGCATTACGTGTGATCAATGATGACAGAATTGATGCACATAATGGTTTCGGTACGCACTCGCATGACAACATGGAAATCTTAACCTGTGTGCTAGATGGTGCAATTTCACACCGTGATACCATGGGAAATGAAGGCCAAATTAAGGCTGGTGAATGGCAACTCATGAGTGCTGGCACAGGTGTTGCCCACAGTGAAATCAACAACACTGATACGCCTGTACATTTATTACAGATCTGGATTATTCCAGACGTAAAAGAAGCTGAGCCAAACTACCAGCAAATTAGCCTTGACCCACGTAATGATCCAAACAAATGGCATTTAATTGCAGGGCCTGATGCAAATGCACCGATGCATATTCGCCAAAATACAGAGATAAAGTCAGCTGTATTGCAAAAAGGACATGAGCTAAACGTTGAGCCAGTTAAAAAAGTGAACTATGTTCACGTGATTTCAGGCGTGATCCGTATTGGCGATCAAGAAGTCAAAGCTGGCGATGCTTTCGTGTTTGAAGGTAAAGCGACGATTCAGGCAACTGAAGATAGTCAATTTATCTGGTTCGATTTACCTTAAATCATTAAAAGCCCTTTGCATAAAAGGGCTTTTTTAATCTCCACCGCCGCCGCTATCGCAGCTACCTGAATCTGAAGATGACGAACAATCATTTGAATAGCTTGAGCTATGATGACTAGAACTATTATCGTGAAAATGATGTGTTGAAGAAGATGAATGATCGTGTTCGCCAGATGACGAATTGTTTTTTAGATTTTTGAGTAGAGCAATTAAGCAGATCAGTCCAATACTAGAAAAAATTGCAATAAATATAATTATAAATAACTTCAAATAACGACCTCCTACTAAAGCAACATAGATGTGTGTTGTGTTCCTATTTCATTATTTAAATGAGTCATGCTGAAGAAACAAGTTGTTTTTTGATAAATAAGATACAACTTATAAAAACAGAAAAATTGGCAGAATAACCTTTTAAAAAGCACAAAGGTTACGCAATACCAGCTTCAAAAACATTATGTTCAATCTTATAAACTATAGAAAATCTTTTAATTTTCCTTTACATATAAATAAGCACTTGCTCTTGATATACCTAAATGTTGTGCAACTGTCTCGACAGCCTTTTTAATATCTAACAAACCATTATTCTTTAACTCATGTATTAATTGTTTTCTCTCATTGAGTTTTAGCATACGCGGTGTAGTGGCATGTTTTGAGGCAAATTGATCGATATATTTCCGGATTGCTTCAGTGCCACTCGGCTCCAAATTTTCAACAATGTTATCAGTTTCAATTTTAGTGAAATGCTCTAAAGCACTTTGCATCCCTCTAAATAGGGTTAAATCAATATTCATGCATAAAGCAGCCACATACTGGCCCTCTTCATCTTTAATTCCAATAGACGTGCTTTTTGCGGGACGGCCATCTGCAAACTGATTTGCATAATTTGAAATAAGGTTTGGAAATTCTGGAGACATGATTCTAGCCAATCCTAATTCAGTTGCTGGATCTCCAACTTTTCGACCAGATAAATTATTGTGTATTGAAAGTATGGCATGTTCAGGATTTGTTAAGTCATGGACCACAACTTCGCAAAAAGGAGATAGCGTTTCACTTAGCCCCTTTGCGATGGTATCTAGCTGAGTGAGTAAATGTTTATCACGATTGCCCAATGTATTTCCTCCAAATGACTTAGTTACTATTTCAAACCCTAGCGTAAAGCATGCAATAGTAATTTAGACTTTTTATCTAATTTTAAACTTAATGTAAATCAAAATCTTATATCTCATTGTTATCACATTAGAAAATAAAATTAGACATTTTATCTAAATATATATATTTTATCTAAACAAGGTCCATATATTGTGCGTTGCTTGAGCAATAGTAAATCTTGCATCCAAAAACATTGAATAGCATTAGGTTTAATTATGAAAAATTTAACCCTTCCCACTTATGAAGATGTCGCAGCCGCTGCTGAACGTATAAAAGGTTTTGCAAATAAGACTCCTGTTTTAACCTCACGTACTGTGAACAATGAGTTTGAAGCAGAAGTATTTTTTAAATGTGAGAATTTTCAGCGTGTTGGTGCTTTCAAATTTCGTGGTGCAATGAATGCGCTTTTGCAATTCAATGGTGCTCAAAAAAAAGCGGGCGTGGTTGCTTTCTCTTCGGGAAACCATGCACAAGCGATTGCACTGTCAGCAAAAACTCTTGGTATTCCAGCCATAATCGTTATGCCCCAAGATGCTCCTGCTGCAAAAATGGCAGCAACACGAGAATACGGCGCCGATATTGTTGAATTTGATCGCTATACAGAAGATCGGGAAAAAATTGGAAAAGAGATCGCCGAAAAAAATGGCCTGACACTCATTCCATCTTATGACCATCCTCATGTAATTGCAGGTCAAGGAACGGCTGCAAAAGAGTTATTTGAAGAAGTGGGTGACTTAGATTATCTGTTTGTATGTTTAGGTGGTGGTGGTTTATTGGCAGGTTCTGCCCTGTCTGCTCGCCAGCTCTCGCCTAACTGTAAAATATATGGTGTTGAACCTGCTCTAGGAAATGATGGACAAATGTCTTTAAGAAAAGGAGAAATTGTCCATATTGATACGCCGCAAACCATTGCTGATGGTGCTCAAACTCAATATTTAGGCAAATTAACATTCCCTATTATTCAAAAGAATGTTGATGACATTTTGACAGTAGAAGATGAAGACCTGATTAGCTGTATGAAGTTCTTCGCTGAAAGAATGAAAATGGTCGTTGAACCGACAGGCTGTCTCGGATTTGCTGCTGCGCGTAATTTAAAGCATGAGTTAAAAGGCAAACGTATAGGCATCATTATTAGTGGCGGGAATGTCGATATTTCTAAATATGTAGAGTTTTTATCCGCGTAATAAAAGCCAATGTCTATCTAGGATGTCAGTTAATGCGTCATAGATAGGCATTCCATACTACTCGTCTCTCGAATTGCTCGTGTCTTAATTTAAATAAACTTTTGGAGATGGTGATGAGATTTATTTCTGAGTCTGAATCTTCTGCTCTCATCAATCATGAACTGGCTTATGACGCCATTTACCAAGCTTTAATTGCTGCAACTCAACCAGAAACCAAAAGCTTTCCTGTGGTTCATGGTCAAGGTTCCGATAGCAAAAATACCTTTAGTGTTAAGTCATCGGCGACCGAGCACTTAGCTGGCCTTAAAGTTGGTTCTTTTTGGGAAGATAACCCCCAAAATGGTTTACCTCGCCATAACGCGCTCATTTTATTATTTAATCAAGCCAACGGAAGAATGGCAGCAGCCATTGAAGCAGGCAAAGTCAATGCATTCCGTACAGCGGCATCTAATGCAGTTGCAACCAATTTACTTGCAAGAAAAGATTCAAAAGTATTAGCGATATTTGGCACAGGAAATCAGGCCAAATACGAATGTGAGGCTTTAGCAAGAATTAGAAATTTTGAACAGATTTTGATAGTAGGACGCGACCAATGTAAAGCTGAAAAAATGGCAGATGCTCTCAAGCCCTTAGGTATTCAGCTTAATATTACGAGTGCAAAAGAAGCTTGTGAACAGGCTGATGTTATTGTGACAGCAACGTCCTCCCTCACTCCTCTTTTTAAAGCAGAATGGGTCAAAGCTGGCACTCATATTTCATCTATGGGGTCAGATAAACAAGGCAAACAAGAGCTTCCGCCAGAGTTATTTTCATATAGTGGTTTATTTTGTGATCTTGATGTTCAGTCTAAACTCATTGGTGAATTTCAACATGCGCCTGAGTCTGCAACCTTAATCAATATAGGTGATGTGCTTTTAACAAATGCTCAAGGCAGAAAGTCTCAGAAACAAATCACAATTTATGACAGTTCAGGGCTATCGATCCAAGATTTATATATCGCCCAGAAAATTTTAGAAATTTCTTAATTTTTACATTTAACTGCATCGTTCAGGTTGATGCAGTTAAATTAAAAGCATGCTCCTTTTTATAATGCTTTACTAAATTTTGTTTTTAAAATCAGAATTCATCTTGAGTAAAAACTCTGGCAAAAGACGCTATATATTGCTCGGCCTTAGCCTCATAATTTTGAAAACCTGCATCAAAAACCCATCTTTCAATTTCAGATTTTTTGACTAAATTTTGCAAATAAAGCTGATGATGTCGGTCTAATTCCTCTTTGAGAGCTTGCAGCATTACTTCATTTAAACCTGCGGGAGGATTCAGACCTGTATCTAAAATACTCGGCGCAAATGCCACACTTTTGAGTTCCAGTTGATGCGCTGTCTTTACAACAGTTTTTATCGCCGTCTCAATTCTCTCTAATGTAAATTCTTCTGGAGCGCCCATCCCCACGAGTAAAACTTTAGAGGCTTGTATCTTGGTTGGCGTTTGATTTATTAAAAGAGCATCATTCAATTTCGCGCTGAACCAATTATTTTTTCGTATCAGATCTAGTCTTCCATTTAGAGCCTCATCTAAATGTGCTAAACCGCCCGAAAAAGAACGATTATTCATTTCATGTTCAAAAATACAAGCACAGGAAAGTTCAACCTCGGCCGAAGCACAGTCCCAAGTCACGAGTTCGATGTCTAGATTTTGATAGTGACCAATTTTAGTTTGCTTTAAATCTGTGCTCATATTTTTCTCTTTTAGTTTTACCATGCATATTTAAATTCAAGACCTAAATAGTTTGCGTCTTTACCACCTGCTTTCTTAATGGTATCTCCGACTTCAAAGTGCACTCCTTCGGCAGCAACAGACAAGTTAGCATTTATTTTTTGGTCTGCTCTCAGTTGAATATATGCTCCCGTCCAGCTAGAGCCTTGGCCTGCTGTGTTTCCCATGCTGTTATTACCTTGGAAATAAACTGCATCATTGGTGGTTTCACGCCACTGAAAACCTAAAGCACTTAACAGAGTAAGTTTATCGGAAGGCTTAAGTGTCAGAGAGGGTTTTATGTGAATAATATTGCTGTAGCCACTGTAACCCGCCAAAGTAAAGTATGAGCCGTTTGCAAAGAGTTGGTTAAAAGTATTGAGCTCGTTATCGTTGGCGTTTTTATCACCTGTGGCAATATCAAACTGGACGCCTAAACGCGGCGACCAAGCTTGGTCAGCAAATGTGTATCCTGTGATGCTACTGAGTCCCCATGCTTGAATAGTTTGTCCACCAATCTTTCCATGTTGCAGCATGCCTTCAACATCCCAATCGATATTATTCTTTTTACCCATATGACGAGCATCATATAAGTCTCGAATTTCATTACCCTTAACACTTGTAAAAGATGCATTATCCCGTTCATAACGTGAGTAATAACCAGATAACTCACCTCCCCACACATTTTGTTTGTCTACACGAAAGCCGCTAAAACTTAAATTACGTTTCGAGTGGTCGTTAAAAGTTGAATCTTTTTCAATTTGAACAGGTCTGGTGAGATAGCCTAAAACTCTCCAATCGCCATATTCATAATTCGACCAAATGCCATCAAAGGCTTGCCTAACATTTGGCCCCTCACGATTTGAAATAAAGCGCTGTAAATCAAAAGCCATCTCTTGACGGCCTACTCTAAATTTAAAAGTTCCATTGTTTAAAGGACTCACCCAAGCAATAAAAACTTGCTCTACATCAAGTCTATTCTGATCGGTGCTACTAATATTCTTTTTATCAAATGCTCTTGCATCACTGAGCTGAGTAAATAATTGTAAATGATCACCAATACGTGCATCTGCATGAACTTGTAATCTTTGAATTAAATAGCGATCGGCTTGATTATTTCCAGTGCCAAATCTCGCATTATTATTGACTTCAAAACGCTCACGAATATTCGCACCCAATGACAAATAATTATTATCGCCAAAAGGTATATATTTAAAATCATCGCCTATTTTCTTTGGTACACACGAGTTTTTTAAAACATCCCAATTTTCTTGCCAACGATTGGTTGAGATTTTTGGGCGAGCTGGACATGCATTTGTATTTGAAGCTTCATTTTCTGCATGAGCAAATTCATAAAGAAATAAACTACCCGTAAGCAAGACGCTCATTTTTATAATTTTAAGATAATTTTCTGAGCACTTAATTCGATATTTTCTATCATTAGAAATAGGCTGAGCCATATGGTTATCCACGGTAATAAACAGGTCATTGCAGAGACTTCGTCTTTTACACTCACACTGCCCCTAGGCAATATGAGCGTTAGTTTCTAACAATCATTAAGCGAATAAATTACTTTGTAGCAGCATGAATTTCCGCAATATAACCGCCCGGGAACTGCACCATCGCTGCCTCACGACCCTCTGATTTATAGGCATTCACCAGTACAGATACACCCGCTTTTGTGGCTTTATCTAAAGTCTCCGATAAATTTTTGACTTCATAACCCGTCATATCGTGCCCATATGGATATGGAAGATGACCATCCGTGACTAACACTGTCATTTTGCCGAAATCAGATTCAACGCGAATACGTCTATAGGTTTCATTTGGGCGTCCAATCTCTACACCAGCCGCTTTCGGATTGTCTGAAACCACTTTGCCGTGCGAGAAATTAACGAACTTTTTAACGAAAGAATCGGCACTTTGTTTTGAAACATAAATACGATTTTCTGGAACAGTTTCTAGTTTGTTATAGCTCGGTTTAGTCGTGTGCCAATAAAGCTGCATATTTACGCCGCCCGGCCACTGGATGACTGCATCACGCCCGATTGGGTCAGGAAATGCATCAACAATCACATCTGCCCCATTTGCTTTGGCAGACTGGACGGCTGCATCCATATCTTTGACTAAATAGCCTGTTCTTTCTAAGCCAAAAGGATGTGGAATTGGAGTTTTAAAACCAAATACAGACAGTGTTCCTACTGGAGTCAGTACAAGCTGGGAAATGGTCTGGCTTGGTGTTGGCGTCACCTGAAAAACACCCTGTTTAGATTTAGTCCCACCAAAAGTCGCGACTAAGCTGTCTGTAAATTTATCGAAGTCTTCGGGGTTAACATACACATGCGTTGTATCGTATTGAGGAGCTACACCGGGCGCTTCACTTTTTACACTGGTTGTTGTTTTGGCAAAAACTTGAGGAACAATGGCAACATTTGTGCCCACTAGCATTGTGCTTAAAAGCAAGGCTGATAATGATTTACGCATAAAAGACTCCGTAAGAATTAAGTGCTACAACTTATTGTGACTTTGTTTGTTGATTAGAAAGAATGGTGACCATCACTAGAGCAGCGATGAGACCAAGGTGTTCAAAGAAACTATTAAACGTGCTAAAAAAAGCTGGACCTGTGTGATTCCAAAAATCGTTGGCAACCAGCATCGCTATTGCGGTTAGACAACCTAAAGCCCCGGCTCCTAACCAAACAAAACGATTAAAAATAACCAAGAGCGAACCCACAATTTCAATCACGATCGCTGTAGATGCCCAGAGCCAAGCAGGCTGTAAACCAAAACTTGCCTGCTCCTCAATCGCTGCATGAAATCCGATGAATTTATTAATTCCACCGACTAAATAGGCTGAAACTAATGCAAGTCGAAGAAGTGGGAGCAATCCATGAATTGATAAGATCTTTTTTATCCACACAGGATTATTATTAATTAAGTCACTCATCTATTTACCTCATTGGTATTTCGATTTTTTAACAACCCTATAAAGTTATAAAAATATTAATATTTGCAAGAACCATGATTTTAATTTAGATATTTAAAATAATTATTTATATGATCCACCAAAAAATTAATTAGCAGACTATATAAAATCAAAAATAAGCGTAAACTACTAGACATCTATTTAAATACAAACTGTATCCTTAAAAGATACAATGATTGATAAGTAAAAATTCATAATATAGTTTAGCTACACGCCAATTTAGCCTTTCAAAATTTAATGGATAAACTAGACTGTATTCATACTTTTATTAGTGTTGTAGAAAGTGGAAATTTTAGTAATGCCTCCAGAAACTTAGGTATTACTCGAGATCAAGTTTCTAAAAGAATTTTTTATTTAGAAAGTTTATTCAGTACATCATTGTTTATTCGTAACACTAGAAAGATGGACCTCACCCGCTCAGGGGAAAAGTTTTATCAACGGTGTAAAGTTATTGTTAAAGAGCTAGATTTAGCTGCTATTGACTTCATCTATGATCAAAAATATCCTGAAGGTATATTAAAAATCAACGTTCCAGATGCTTTTATTCAGACATGCTTTTCAGAAATTATTTCCAATTTTCTAAACCAATATCCTAACATCGAAATTGACCTATTATTTTCAGAGAAATCAATAGATATTAATGAAAATAAATTCGATATTGTTTTAAAAATTGAAGAAGATATTAAAGAGGAAAATATTTTTATTTTAAATAGATATAAAAGAAACTTCTATGCAACAACGACATTTTTAAATAAATATGAAAAACCTAAAAGTATAGAAGAACTAAGAAAACATAATATATCGTTATATTCAAGATCAGATTTAAAAGACAAGATTATTAACTCAAGCCCTCAACTGATCTGCAATAATATAGAAATTCTTTTAGATTTTTGCCAAAAGAACCAGAGTATTTTGTTTATTCCCGATTTCTTAGCAAAAAAATATGAAGATGATGGCGTTATTATTAATTGCTCAGAAGACATCTTTTCATCAACGGTTCATTTTTATGCAACCACCCCCTATGGCTCAAAAATTCCAAAAAAGGTTGAACTTTTCTTAGAGTCGTTGAGGCAACATTTTTCAAACTTAGAGCATTTTCAGTCATACAAAGCTATCTCTCAGTAGATCGCTTTTTTTCTTATAACTATATAAAAAAAGCTCTAATCACGATTAATACTATTTAAATATTTTTGTTATATACTCAACAAAATATGTTGAGTATATAACATGAATATATCATTACTCATATCTTCACTCCCTACTCAGAACTCAACTGCTCGTATGAGAGTCTGGCGTTCACTCAAAGCAAGCGGAGCCGCAACTGTTCGTGATGGAGTCTATCTATTACCCATAACGCATTCTGAAAAGTTTGAAGCTATCGCGCAGGATGTAATTTCCGAGCAAGGTTCAGCTTATATCTTTCAAGCAGAAGCGCCATTAAACCTTGAAATTGTTTCACTTTTTAATCGTAATGAAGAATATGAAGCTATACGTAAACAGCTTGTTGATTTAAATCAGAATCAAAATGAAAGTGAAAAAAAAGAATTACTTAAACAAGTCCGAAAATTAAGAAAGAGCTTTGATGCTCTTGTAGAAATTGATTATTTCCCTAGCGAAGTCCAAGGGCAAACGCTTAATGAACTGGTTTCACTCGAACATTCTATTGCTCGACTGGGTGAAACCAATGAACCCGTTTTTACTCAAGCAAAGATAAAGAGACTTCTAAAAAAAGATTATCAAAATCGAGTCTGGGCTACCCGAAAGCATCCATGGATAGACAGATTAGCGTCAGCTTGGCTCATCAAAAATTTTATTGATGAATCCCCTCAGCTTATATGGCTAGAGTCTCCTTCTGATTGCCCCGCACATGCGCTTGGTTATGATTTTGATGGTGCCGCTTTCACGCATATTGATAACTTCGTTACGTTTGAAGTTCTCTTGCATAGTTTTGAACTTGAAACACCTGCATTAAAAAAGATTGCGGAAATTGTGCACTATCTTGATGTAGGCGGTTTTGAACCACCAGAAGCAATAGGCATAGAAAAAGTAATTCAAGGTTTACGTAGTCAGATCAGCAACGACGACCAATTATTCGAATTGGCCAATTATATCTTTGATGGCTTATATGCCGACTTAAAAAGAGAATGCTCATGATACAAGAAAAAGAAAATTCACTGGACTCGCCCGTTGAACCTGTCAGCTTTTGGCGCGCATTTATGTTTTGGCTCAAATTAGGATTTATCAGCTTTGGCGGGCCAGCAGGACAAATCGCAGTTATGCATCAAGAGCTTGTTGAACAAAAGCGCTGGATTTCAGAAAAACGTTTTTTACATGCGCTTAACTATTGTATGCTCTTGCCCGGCCCAGAAGCACAGCAGTTAGCGACCTATATTGGTTGGCTTATGCACCGTACCGTTGGAGGTATAGTTGCGGGTGTATTATTTGTACTTCCCTCGCTGTTTATCTTGATTGGACTATCATGGATCTACATTAAATTCGGTGATGTTCCCGTCATTGCTGGCCTTTTTTATGGAATTAAACCCGCTGTAGTCGCCATTGTTTTTCATGCGACTTACCGAATTGGTAGTAAATCACTCAAAAATAAATTTTTGTGGTTAATTGCTGCTCTCGCTTTCCTTGCCATCTTTGTTTTAAATCTACCATTTCCACTTATCGTTTTGGCAGCAGGACTTACGGGTTATTTTACAAGTAAGAAGTATCCTGAGCTATTTTCTAGCAATGCTGGACATAAAAATAGCCAAAAAGATTATGGTATTGCTTTAATTGATGACGACACACCAACACCAGATCATGCAAAGTTCAGATGGTCACACCTGACTAAAATTCTGATTATTGCAGCGCTGCTGTGGTTTATTCCCGTGCTTGGGCTCGGCCTTTATTTCGGTTGGGATCATGCATATACCCAAATGGCATGGTTCTTTACGAAAGCAGCTTTACTTACTTTTGGCGGTGCATATGCGGTACTGCCCTATGTCTATCAAGGTGCTGTGAACTATTATGGATGGTTAAGTCCAACCCAAATGATTGATGGTTTAGCACTTGGTGAAAGTACACCAGGCCCTCTAATTATGGTGGTTGCTTTTGTCGGTTTTCTTGGTGGCTTTAACCATGCCTTATTAGGTTCAGAACACTTGTTTTTAGCAGGCGCAATCGGCGCGACTATTGTTACTTGGTTTACCTTTCTATTTTCATTTGTATTTATTTTGGCAGGTGCCCCTGTTATCGAATCAACGCACAACGAGCTTAAGTTTACAGCTCCATTAACTGCAATTACTGCTGCCGTAGTTGGCGTGATTTTAAATTTGGCACTGTTCTTTAGTTACCATGTTTTATGGCCGCATGGATTTGGTCAAGCTTTCAATTATGAAGCGGCTTTAATTGCAATTGCTGCATTCATTGCCCTATTCCACTTTGAAGTAAAAGTGATGTATGTCATTTTAGCAGCAGCTATTTTCGGTCTATTTTTATACATTGCAGTATAAAGAATTTATGATGTAAAAAAGGGGAAGCATAAGGCTTACTCTTTTTTATGTTGTTGCTTCAACACATGGTGAAAGTATGTGAATGCCTTGTTTAATCTGAGCAGTTTCATATTAAAAACCACTCCAACACCATATCTCTTTCATTCAAACTGTTTGAACTTAAAGTCTGTAGCATCAAACCATCTATCAGGTTTAGAACCATATTTGCATCGGGTTTGAGTGCTCTGCTTTCCAGACTAAAGACCAGATCAAAAAGTTCTCTAAGCAGCCATTTTCGATATTCAACTGCCATGCCGTAGGCTCTTGGATAAAGCTGTTTTATTTCAAAAATGGCTTTAAATAAAAGATGGTAAAAGCTATTCACATCGACATGTAAGCAGACAATTTCTTTGATTTTATCGACAGTCTTTGGGTAACGGTGTGAATAGACAATTGCCAGCACTTCTTCTTTCAGTCGGCTCTTTTGATAGGTTAAGCATGTTTCAACAAGGCGTTCTTTCGAGTGAAAGTAGTTATAAACAGTGGCTTTGGGAACTTTGGATTTTTTGACAATTAGGTCTACGCCTGTATTGTGAAATCCATTGATATTAAATAGATCTACTGCTGTATGTAGCACTTTTAATTTTTTTGAAGATGTTTCTAAATTTGGCATATTTTTACCGTTATAAATTCTTGTTGTTTCTAAATGAGATACTTTTTTGGGAGAAAAAAGGCATAGCAAAGCCGTAAGACTGTGCTTGGCACATCTCAAGATTTATTGTTGATTAAGTTTTTGAGCCGTAATGACTTAAAGCCTGAAGACCCTAAAGGTAATCAAGCTGATAAATATGATTTAAGTCGTGTCGTTATAGCTTTTGGCAAAGGCTGCCAAGAAATTAAGAATGTGCAAAGCCAACTCCTTTTTATTGGGAGTTCTGCCAGACATTTATAGAATTATGGTGGCAGAACGAAAGGGGGTTCGCAGACTGGCCGAAAAAACCCAGCACACCCGAAGGTGTCCCCCTCCCGTTCCACCGTAGAGGGGGCACGAGGGTTCGTCACTAAAAGAATTAACTTTTAATGCTTTTTCGGAACGGTCTGCGACAACCGACTGGCAATGTGGCCAGCAGGCAAAGGATAGTGCTCTGCCCTTTAGCAGTCAAGCACACAAAATGACATTTGTTTTAAATTAGATCATTAAAAAGTAAGGATAAATAATGAGTAAGTGATTGTTAAATGGGGGTTTATAAAGGGGAGATTTGATCTTTTTAGTTAATTGGATTTTAAGGAAATGAGTAGATAAAATTACCTAGTTTTTAAGAGAAAATATTAAGTTTTAATAGATAATATCTATAAAATATACCATCACGTTTCTCTGCATAGCATTCGATCTATCTTGCTATTATTAATAGATATATAAGCATAAAAACAAGTACAACAATAATTGTGAAAATTTTTAATACTATTATTTGACAACATAAGTATTTAATATCACCTCTGCTTTCTAATACTCTTTAAATATTCAGTAAGAAGAAAAACTTCAGTTGAAGGATTGTATTCCCTCGTTAAATTAGCATCATCTAAACAACTTTTCGCATGACTGACTGCTTGAGTATAGTATGGTGATAATATTTTATAAATATTTTGACAAGATTTACTATACTTTTCACCAAAACGTGTTTTCCATTCGGAATTTAAAATATCTTCGCACATTTCACTAGCCGTTTTTAAACCAGTTTTATAAAATGCAGATCTAGAATTTTTAAAATGTAATAAATACCAAAATTCAAAACTTGAAAATGATTTAATAGAAAATAATATTTCTATACCTTCTGTTTTATTAAAATCATCTACTAACAAAATTGCATTATTAAAATTTTTATGAGAATCCCTATCGATTACACAATAAACACGATCATATAAAGTAGCAGGATTCTTTTCTTTTTTTCTTTTCCTATATAACTCTATGGCATGTCGAACTACAGAAACAGGATCAGAACCGCAATCCCCTGTTATTTCAATATTAGCAGAAGATAGTCTTTCTTCTTGTACTAATTGCTTAAAATAATTCGGTTCTGTTTTTGATCCTTCACAAACAATTAATACAAGATCGTACTCTTCGAATTTTGGAGATTTACGCTGTAAATTTATTTTACGTTTTGCCATAATATTTTCAAAACTAATCTTTTAAATAAGTTAAAGGTAAAAAGCTAAATGGCTTAACAATTGGTTTTCCTCCATATCGACCTGATAAGTAGCTTTCTTCAATATCCTCTCTATCTTTACGAGGACTAAAAGAAGTTAAGGGATAAACTGTTGTACTTTTATCAATTGATTTCTCACAAAACCAAATCTGATCTCGACGTAATAGATCTCGTCTTAAGATGGAAGTCTCATGGGTAGTAAATATTAGTTGGGCATTATTTATATTAACATTTGAATTAAAAATTTTAACTATATATCTTACAAGATCTGGATGCAGACTTTTATTTAATTCATCTATGATAAATACATACCCATTAGTTAAGACATCTAAAATTGGTGCGGCATATTCAAAAAGTTTTTGAGTTCCATCTGACTGTTCTTCTAGAGGAATTAATATTTTATTACCATCAGAATCATGATGGACAAAATAAGCATCCATTGTTTCTGGATATTCCTCTAAATATTTTTTCTTAAATGTTTCTGAAATCTCAAATGGTAAATTTTCTACAGTATTTTTTTTAGTCTCAATTTGAATATCATCTAAATCTATGTCCGCCTGTTTTAAGAGTTCAATAACTGTAGCTTTAACTGTTGAATTTTCTAAACAGGTTTTCATTGTAAAATCATTCATGATTCTATCTGAGTCTAATACTTTTAAATCTTCAACAAACCACTCATAAATTGGTTTTAAGAATTCACTATTTAAATGAACTGCTGTAGATAGAAACAACTGATCAGAACGTGTACTTTCTTTCCAGAGATTAACTTTACCTTTTAGCTTTGAACTAAATTTCCAATTATAAATAATATTATCTATTTGACTTTCATCAACATTATCTTCAATCCAACGATGATATAATGCTTGCTCTCGCCCATTAGGATAAGCACTTAACCACTCTTCTGTAATAAGTTTAGAAGTAGCTGAAAAACTATAATCATATCTAACTTTGTTTTTTATGAAACTGATAGTAAAAGTTGTAGAACTAGCTTGGAAACTCTTCTCAAACTTAAATGGTTCAACTGGAATTGGACTATTTATCTCTTTTTTATAAGATTTTCCAACAATTATACGCATATACAATAATGCTTTAAGAAGATTTGATTTCCCAGAAGCATTTGCACCATAGATCACTGCTGAATGTAATAATTCAGGTACAGTTAGAACTTGAGGATCACAATAATTTGATGGCATTTCATCAGGCGAATCTTTAACCATAGTCAATATTTGTTCTTCTTTTATTGACCTATAATTTTCGACGCTAAATTGAATTAACATATATGTAAACCTAATTTCATTGCATTTTTGGGTAAAAAACTCCAAATTTAAACTTTAAAATATAGCATCCCATTATTTTCGTCTACAATTATATATTATTTATTGCTACATTAGGTAATTAGCCAAACCATAATCCTCATTTCAGTAAAGAGATTCTACTTTGTAAAAAACTGAAATTAAATTATAAAACTAATAAAAAAGCCCTAAATCATTATAATTCAGGGCTTTTTAAGTCATGTAAAGCTATGCAAGTTCATATGATTTTAATATCTTGGTAGGTATATCCAGACTCGAACTGGAGACCTCTACGATGTCAACGTAGCGCTCTAACCAACTGAGCTATACACCTAGAATGGAAAGCATCATATTCATTTTTCAAAAGCAAAACAAGTGATTTTCAATTGAAAAAAATACAAATGAGCAGACTTTAAGCAAACTTTTTTCATTTCCAAAAAAAGAAAAACGGTACATGGTTTAACCACATACCGTTTTGTTTAGCTGAATTTCAAGCTCAACTTAACAAGGGCATTTCTTTAAAGTACCGCCTGCCGATGGATAACGCGCATCGACACAATGACGGTAGAAAGTCTTTGCATCCATTGGTGTTAAATCAGGATGATGAGCTTTCATGTGCTCCACATAAGTCTGATAGTCTGGCACGCCAACCATCAGTCGAAAGCTTTGCTGCAAACGCTGCCACAAGGTTGCAATACGCGACCAGTTCTTTGGAGAAAGCAACAGCTCTTTTTGTGAGAGCACTGTCATTTTGATAATTTTCGCAATAATGACAGTTCCATTTTTTGCAAATTTAAAATTCATCACTACTCTCCTCGTGGGGTGACCACTTCCGGATCAGCATATACGGCAGGCGCTTCATTTACAGTTGGTTTCGGGCTTGCTAAAGCACGGCGCACAATACCAATTGAAGCAATAATCATGACAATCGAAACAATCATAAAGAAGCCACAAAGCGCAGCATTAATCTGATTCGACATCACAATGTTTTGCATTTCAGCAATACTTTTAGCTGGCTTTAATATTTCACCACGAGCAATCGCGTCAGAGAACTTATGCGCTTGCGCCAAGAAACCAATCTTAGGATTTTCGTGGAAAATCTTTTGCCAACCCGCAGTCATACAGGTGATGAACAAGAAAATTGTTGGAATGATGGTCACCCATACATATTTTTCTTTTTTCATTTTAAATAGAATGACTGTACCCAAAATGAGTGCCATTGAAGCCAACATTTGGTTACCAACACCAAATAAAGGCCATAAGGAGTTAACACCACCGAGTGGATCAATCACACCTTGATAGACGAAGAAGCCCCATCCACCGACTGCAACCGCCGTACCGACCAAGTTACCAAAGAATGAACCTGATGCTTTAACCGCAGGAATAACAATACCAACCGTATCTTGCACCATGAAACGGCAAGCACGTGTACCCGCATCTACAGCAGTTAAAATGAATAATGCTTCAAATAAAATCGCAAAGTGGTACCAGAATGCCATCATTGAACGGCTATTAAAAATTTCCGAAATGATATGTGCCATACCAATCGCAAAGGTAGGCGCACCACCCGTACGCGATAAAATCGAAGATTCTCCGACTTCTTGTGCCAACACCGTTAACATTTCAGGAGTAACGACAAAGCCTAAATTACGTACAGCTTCTGCCGCAGTTTCTACAGTTGTACCCAGTACAGCTGCAGGAGCATTAATTGCAAAGTACACGCCCGGGTCTAAAACAGTTGCACAGATCATCGCCATAATACCGACGAATGATTCCATGAGCATACCGCCATAACCAATCACACGAATATCCGCTTCGTTATCGACGAGTTTTGGTGTTGTACCACTTGATACAAGCGCATGGAAACCAGAAATCGCACCACAGGCAATGGTAATAAATAGGAATGGGAATAAGCTACCCGAGAAAACAGGGCCAGTACCGTCAATAAAATGAGTCACTGCTGGCATTTTCAGTTCAGGTAATGCAATGATAATACCGACTGCTAAACCGAGAATGACACCAATTTTAAGGAATGTTGATAGATAATCACGTGGCGCTAACAATAACCAGACAGGTAAGACTGATGCGACAAAACCATAAATGATTAAGCACCATGTCAGCTGTGTTCCTGTTAAGGTGAAAAACTCACCCCAGTAAGGATCTGCTGCAACATGTCCACCGTAAACAATTGCAAGCATCATTAAGACGAAGCCAATAATCGAAACTTCAGCAATACGTCCCGGGCGAATAAAACGCATGTAAACGCCCATAAATAATGCAATTGGAATAGTCGCTGCAATCGTAAAAACACCCCATGGACTATGGGCAAGTGCTTTAACCACAACTAAAGCCAATACCGCAAGGATAATAATCATTACCCCAAGCGCACCAAGCATTACAACAATACCAGCAAAAGAACCCAGTTCCTGTTTTGCCATTTCACCAAGCGAACGACCGTCTCGACGCGTTGAAATAAATAAAACTAAGAAGTCTTGTACTGCACCTGCGACAACCACACCGACCAGTAGCCAGATTGTCCCTGGTAAAAAACCCATTTGTGCAGCCAAAATTGGCCCGACTAATGGCCCCGCTCCTGCAATCGCAGCGAAGTGGTGACCAAAAAGTACATATTTATTAGTGGGAACATAATCCAGACCATCGGCTAAACGGTGAGCTGGGGTTAAACGTCTTGGGTTTAATTCAAATACTTTAGTTGCAATAAATAGACTATAAAATCGATATGCGATGCTATATACACATGCTGCAGCCAGTACAAGCCAAACCGCATTAACATGTTCACCACGACTGAGTGCCAGCATCCCAAAAGAAATTGCACCTATAATTGCCACTAGGCTCCAGACCAGCTTGGAGGGAAGCGTAGATTTCGCTTGCATTGTGTCCATTCTTAACCTCTCAATAAATAACTACAGCATTTTTATATTGTTATGTACTGTTCTATCAAATCCTTGTGACTGTACTCCTCCTTTAATTTTTTTCCTCTTATACTTTCGCATAAAAAAAGGGATGATTTACATCATCCCTTCGATAATAGTGTATTTTTTAACTATTATGCACGCTCTAAATAATCGCCAGTACGAGTATCTACACGAACGCTTTCTTCTTGCTGAACAAATAACGGAACACGAACAACCGCACCTGTTTCAAGCTTAGCTGGTTTACCGCCACCGCCAGATGTATCACCGCGTACGCCTGGATCAGTTTCAACAATTTTTAATACAACGAAGTTCGGTGGGTTTACTGTTAAAGGTACGCCGTTGAACAACATAATCGTACATTTTTCATTTGAATCGTCTTTTAACCATTTTGCAGCATCGCCCATTGCAGTTTTGTCTGCAGCGATTTGCTCAAAAGATACAGGATCCATGAAATTCCACATTTCACCATCGTTGTATAGGTATTCCATTTCAACTTCAACAATATCAGCAGCTTCTAAAGAGTCACCTGATTTGAAAGTTTTTTCTAATACTTTACCAGTTTTAAGGTTACGTAATTTTACACGGTTGAACGCTTGACCTTTACCTGGTTTTACATATTCGTTTTCCATGATTGAACATGGGTTACCATCAAGCATAACCTTAAGGCCTGCTTTAAAATCATTTGTAGAATAATAGGCCATGAAAGGCACACTCCAAACTTAACAAGTCAACTATGCGATATAATGCGTTGTTGCATTATCTTAATCGTGTCAAATGATAAACTATTTATACCAAGAGCAAAACTGGCAATCACAACTGAGTGACCTTATTACTGATCCTTCAGAGTTGCTAAGCCTACTCGAGTTATCCTCTGATCAGCTATTATCAGGTGCGATTCTGGCTTCTGAACAGTTTAAATTGCGTGTTCCTCGCGCGTTCGTCGGAAAAATGAACGCTAAAAACCCTTTTGACCCGCTTTTGCTACAGGTTTTACCTCATCATTTAGAACTTGAAGAACATCCTGAATTTGTAACAGACCCTTTGGGCGAAGAAGCAGCAAATCAATTACCCGGTGTATTACATAAATATAAATCACGTTTTTTACTGACTCTGACGGGTGCTTGTGCCGTACATTGCCGTTATTGTTTCCGTCGTCATTTTCCCTATCAAGAAAATTTACCGAAAAATGATGATTGGCTAAATATTAAAAATTACATTGAAGCGAATCCGCACATTAATGAAATCATTTTAAGTGGTGGAGACCCCCTTACGCTTTCTAACCGTAAATTAGCACTTTGGCTAGAACGTTTATCATCTCTCAAACAAATTAAGATTCTGAGAATTCATTCACGAGTTCCAATTGTGATTCCAAACCGGATCGACGAAGAGCTGATTTCTTTATTAAAAAACAGTAGGCTGCGTATTATTCTGGTGGTACACTCAAACCACGCTTCTGAACTCGATGACTTTACCTGTTCAAAATTGTTGCAGTTATCTGCCGAGCACATTACTGTACTTAATCAGGCAGTATTGCTTAAAGGCGTTAATGATTCTGCACAAACATTAATTGATTTAAGTTATCGTTTATTTGAAGCTCGCGTTATGCCTTATTACTTACATGTTTTAGATAAAGTAAAAGGTGCACAACATTTTGATTTAATACCATCTGAGATAGATGATATATATCGTGATGTGTTAGCGAACCTACCGGGGTATTTGGTTCCTAAACTCGTCAGGGAAATTGCGGGCGAAAAGAATAAAACACCGCTTTTTGGGGCAACAACATTTTGAGTTATATAATAAGTGATGATGAATAATGCACTATCGGACATTTTTCACAATCAAACCGAACTCACTCGTGAGCGGTTAAGCTTTTGTGAAGCCAATATTAAAGATCTTAATGAATGGGTCACTACCCTTTCTATTATGCAACTCGGCGATACGTCAAAAGCATTATTCACCGCCATTTTAGAGCTCAATGAATTAAAGTGTAGTGAAACCTTACGTTTTGATCTTATACAAACGCTTCATCCCACCATTAATAACGTTCTTGCAAGTCTAGAAAAAAACTTTTTTAACCAAGGTGTGATTAGTACAGACCGTAACGAACATATTATTGAGTTAGCGATGTTGCTGCGTTGCTATTTCGCCAGTATTTATTTAAATATTGCACAAAATAGCCATGGGCAATTACAGCATCAAAAGTTTTCTCTATTTGCCTATAAGCAAAAAAAGAATTTGCAAACGGCACGTACCTTATCGACTTTTCATGCACTACAACAATTAACGAGTCTCTTATATCAGCAGCATATGCTCTATAGTGAGCCTCTTAAAGGACAGTGGCTGGTTGCACATCAGCTCTATGAAACCGCTGTTCAACATAAATATCATCTCATCAATATTAATCATATTCAGGGTATCCACCACCCTCTAGCAAATATTACCCAAGCTTATGCTCAGCTAATTTTGCTCGATATTTTAAATACGAACCAGATTCGCCAATCAGAAATTCAAGCCTTATTTCAATGTAGTTTTGACTGGGCAAGAATGATTCAAATTTTGCCGAAAGATACAGCCTTAACGAAATATGTGGTTGACCCTAGTAAAGACCATCCACCAGTCTATAACACCAAACGCAGCTCTAATTTTAGTCCAAGCATTTTTATAGGCACACAGGCTTTACTCGAGCATGTGACTGCAACCATGCATAAAAATGCGCAATATATTTCTAAAAATGAAAAGTTTTATTTAAGCCCGGCTTTAAAGTTTCATGTTCAAACAATTTTGGGTACAACAGCTCAACGTCGTCATGAGCGTTATGAATACAATGCAGAACTACAAATTTGCTTCGGTTTAAGTACAGCTCATTTCTATCTAGCCAAAGCAAAAAACTTTGAAGAAACGCTACAACTCAACAATAACTACAACTTACAAAGTGAGTCTAAAGTTTTATCAAATTTAGAGAAAAAAGAACAACAAACCACATCCTACCAACGCTTAAGTCGTGAAAGTAAAACCATTTATCAAACCACTGTTCTCGATATTAGTGTCAACGGATATCGTATTAAATGGTCTGGGGAAGCACCGAAAAATCTAAGAACCGGTGAATATATTTTAGTTAAAGAAACTTTGCATGGACAATGGCGTGGTGGCGTAATCCGCTGGATTAAACAATCGACAGAAAAATCTCTAGAGTTAGGTCTAGAGATTTTGTCACAGGCGATGTTCCCTTGTGCAGTGCATATTCAAGCTGAGCGTCATACACGCAATTATCATCCTGCACTATTACTACAAACACAAAATCTAGAAGAAATACAAAATACGTTGATTTTACCGGGGTCACAAATTTTTAGAGAGCAACAAACAATTCATTTACGATTGGGGACAGAAGAAATCAAAGTGTATCTACTCAAAGCACAACTCATTACTCAAAGTTTTATTCAATTTCATTTCGAACTTCTGAATGAGCAGCAACAAAATCTGCTTGATCAGTTCATGATGAAAAAGAATAGCAACTCTAGCAGTCAAGATTTATGGGAAGCACTAAAGTGAGAAACTCTTTATTATCTAAAAAGTTAAAACGTACTGAAACACGTTTACTCATTATTGATGACAACCAGCTACGTTATAACCAGATTTTAAATTTATTATTGGGGAATAATTATCAAGTTCATGCGTTATTACTTGATGATCTAAAAAGTTTCGAAAAACAGTTAAATACGCCTTGGGATGCTATTATTTTTGGTCGTGCTTATGACCTAAAAATTGAACAAACACTCTCCCTTATTCAAGCTTCTGAGCAGCCACATTTACCTGTTTTATTATTGCAACCTGAAGATTATCAACCTCAGCAATATCAAGCCTATATTCATAAAGGTATTTATGACGTAGTTCCATTAGAGCCATTAGATTATTTTTATATCACGCTTATTCGGACCTTGTCATATAGTCACTTATTGCAAACTGAGCAACGTCTGACTAATGAATTGGAAACTATTCATTCTCATACACAAACACTGGTTAATAACAGCCATAAAGCTGTTGCCCTCTTTCAAGAAGGCATGCACGTTAAGGCAAATACAGAATACCTCAACCTTTTTGGCTTTAAGCAAGAAGAAGAGATTATTGGCCTGCCCATCTTAGATGTTTTACAACCCAATGATTTAAATATTTTTAAACAAAGATTCAAGAAGATTTCATTAGGTCAGTTTGATCAGGCACGTTTTGAAATCCAGAGTCAACATGCAGCAATTTCAGGTAATAATGCTTTAAAACTTGAATTTATTCCAAGTCAGGAAGAAGACGCGGTACAGTTAACGATTGACTATCAACTGGATTTACAAACACCTGCAAATACAGCATTTTCTGAAAAAAGTTACGGGTCAACTGCACCTTGGCAACAAATTAATCGACAAATATCGACACACCCTGCTCAAGCAAATGCATTGGTTTTATTCAGACTAAATCAGTGCCCAGAACGAGTGTTTCAACTAGACTGGCAAACACCCGGACAATATTTTAATCAGCTGCAAAGTTTCCTGAAAGAACAGGCTCAAATGTCGATTTTCAATCTTGAACTTGGAGCATATCTTGGCGTTTTGCAAGCCGAAAACAGTACAGTCCTTAACTCCCAATTGGCTAGTCTGCAAAGTTTGCAAAAAGAGCATTTATTAACGGTTAATGAACTTAATTACTCAGTACAATTCAAACTGAGTTATGCGCAAATTACAGAACCATTAAATGAAGCTAGCTTTGCAAAGCTTCTTGATCAAACAAATCAGCAAGCGTTACCTAAAGCCAAGCCAGAAATTGAGCTAACGCCAACAATCGACATTATTCCTTCTGAACCTATCGGCTCGTCTCTGTCACTTGATTTAAGCCTTCAAGATGTTGATGCTCCAATGCCTTCACCGTTATTGCAGCAATTAAAGCAACAGCTAGCACGGGGTGAAATTCATTTAAAATATCAGCAGATTTATGATAAGCATGATCAAGAAACCCATAACTATGAAGTGACGAGTGGTTTTATTGCGGATGAACAGTGGCATGATTTAAATGATTTAGCCGCTTTGCGAGATGATAGTGAACTTTCGATTCAATTAGACCGTTGGATTTTGGTCGAGGCTTGCAAGCAGCTACATAATTTCATCACGCAGTACCCGAAAGCCAAGCTGATTATTAACTTGAATATTGATATCTTACTCAAAGATAAATCAGCCCCTGAACTTATTTCGAAATTACTCACCATTATTGGTAGTAAGCAAGAAAGTCCGTTGATTTTACAATTTTCAGAGCAAGCGATTCAGCCACATCTTGCAATTGCACAGCAACTTATAGCCCGCCTACGCCAACACGGAGCAGAAATTTCAATCCGGGATTTCACATCTTCTATGTATAGTGAATCGATATTGCAACAACTTGATGTTCAATATTTAAAATTGCAATCGAAGAAGACAGAGCTATTAAACTCAGATGCTGGTTTAGCGCAATTACAAGAAAAGATTCTAAATTATTTGACTGTAAAACCTGTTGGGATTTTACTTGCTGATCTTAATGATATGAACTTATTTGCTAACGCTTGGAATGTGGAAGCACGTTTCTTACAAGGTCGTTATTTCCAGAAACGACTTGATCGATTAACAGACGTACAAGACCAATAATGGTCTTGTCGTTCATAAACAAAAAACGGGCATAAAGCCCGTTTTTTGTTTCGTTTTTCAGTATTAACGCTTGATAGAGCGAGACATACCAGAGAAACGTTGTTTGAATTTGTCGATACGACCACCAGTATCTACATTCTTTTGCTTACCAGTGTAGAAAGGGTGGCAAGCTGAACATACGTCAAGGTAGATAGTTTCTTTACCTAAAGCAGAACGAGTTTCGATTACGTTACCGCAAGAACAAGTTGCAACTAATTTTTCATATTTTGGGTGAATATCGGCGCGCATCGTCGATTACTCCTAATTGTAGAAAGGCTTAAGCTGTCATCGCAATTGATCACTCTCAATATAAATCGAGGAAAGCTCAAAATGAGCAGATCAACACCACAACAGACCATTCTTTTGGCCCACCGAAACCTCTAGGGTTAGAGCTAAGCACAACAAGTGGACAAGATTATACGCCAAATATTTTTTATTTGCGAATTAATCTTTAGATTTAGCCCAGTAATTTGCAATTACCCCACAAACCATTAATTGGATTTGGTGAAAGATCATAATAGGCAACACAATCATGCCTAAAGGCTGACCAATAAATAAGATTTGCGCCATCGGCACACCACTCGCCAACGTCTTTTTTGAACTACAAAAGAAAACCGTGACTTGATCTGCTCGGTTAAATCCAAAAGCACGAGGTAGATACAGTGCTAATAACATAATGACCGTTAAAAGAACTGAACAAGCAACCACTAAAATAAGCAAGGTTTTCCAATTTACCTGATGCCAAAGACCTGCAACCACTGCTCCACTGAACGCGCCATACACCACCATCAAAATCGAGCCTTGATCGAATGCTTTAACAATACTTGGAACTTTTGCCATATAAGGAAAAATATAAGGACGTAATATTTGCCCTAAAATAAATGGCACTAACAGCAACAATGTAATTTGTATAATTGAAGCAGTCGGATCGAACCCATGTTGGCTTTGGCCTAAAATAAAAAAGCTCACCAACACTGGTGTAATAAACATACCAATCAAATTGGAAAAAGATGCGCTACAAACCGCTCCAGCCACATTCCCTTTTGCAACTGATGTAAATGCAATAGAAGATTGAACTGTAGAGGGTAAAAAGCACATAAACAGAAAACCCCAGTACAGCTGCTGGCCGAGTAGAGGTAACAGAATCGGTTTAGCTAACAAACCAAGCACGGGGAAAATAAAAAAAGTAAATGCGAAGACAAGTAAATGCATTTTCCAATGCAAAACGCCTTCAATTACAGCCTCGCGGGACAGCTTCGCACCATGCAAAAAGAATAAAATTGCAATCGCGACTGTAGTCAGTGTATTGAAATATTGCGCTGCTTGACCACTGACTGGAAAAAATGTTGCTAGCAGTACCATTCCAACTAACAAAATTGTAAATCGATCAAGTGCCAATAACTTCAACATAGCCACATCCTATGATTATTTTAGATAATAAAAAACCCAGTTGATAAATTGACCATCTGGTCAAGCGTTCATCATACTGGGCTAAAAAAATAAAGCTAGACTTTTAAGACCTAAATCTTAAAGCGTCATAGTCAATTTTTAGTTATTTGTCGCATTAGCATCTTGTTGAATCAACTCGATTTTATAACCATCTGGATCTTCAACAAATGCGATAACGGTAACACCACCTTTCATTGGGCCCGCTTCACGCACAACTTTGCCGCCACGTGCTTTAATTTCTTCACACGCTTTATAGGCATCGTCAACACCAATCGCAATATGACCATAGGCATTACCTAACTCATAACTTGATGTATCCCAGTTATGGGTAAGCTCAAGCACAGTATTGGTTTCTTCATCACCGTAACCAACAAATGCCAGTGTAAAGCGCCCTTCTTCATAATCACGCTTACGAAGTAACTTCATTCCTAATACTTCGGTATAGAACTTTAAAGATTGTTCTAAATTGCCTACTCGCAACATTGTATGAAGCATTCGCATATATTTATCTCCTAGGAAACCTTTATTTTGATGATTGATTAGCCAACAACTTACCTACCCATATCACGAGTAATAAAATTGGTAATCCCATCAAAAATGTAGCCGTAAAAAAGCCTGAATAACCGATATGATTCACTATTGTACCTGAGTAACCACCAATCGTTTTTGGTAACAACAGCATTAGCGAGCTAAAAATAGCATATTGCATGGCAGTAAATGACACACTCGTTAAACTAGAAAGAAATGCAATAAAAACTGCCCCAGCTAATCCAGAGGCTAAGTTATCAAATATGATGCCCATTACTAACCAAACTTTGCTATAAGGAACAACCACTTTTCCTTTCAATTCAATATCAATATTTTTATCAATCGGAATCGCAGGAATATCGGATAAACTCATACGATAACGAGGCTGATTCTCTTCTAGTTGCTTTTGATAAGAATGATTTAAAGTTAAAGTATGCGATTGCTTATTAGCTTCATAATTTGCTTCTACTTGTATTGAATTAAGTTTAGCAAGATCATTTCCGGGAACAATAACACTCCAATCATTATCTTTAATCTTGCCTTCTATTTTATCTTTTGAATTCAATAAAATGCTAACTGATTTTAGTTCACTATTTTTAGGCAGATTCAATAAACTACCATGAAGAATTACATCTTTTTTCAGCTCATCTTTATATAAAAGATTATCTCCACCAATTGCTTGAATATAAATATCTGGTTGTGATTCTGAGCTAAATAATTTTAATGGAAGGTTTATCTTTAAGGGTTCAGTATATCCCACAGGCTGAGAATCAATTGAGACTTTATTCTGAGCTGTTGTTAATGTATTACTTGGGAATTTTAATGACCAATTTCCTACTTCATCAGGACTTGTTGTATAAGTCTTATCTCCAATATGAACCTGAACATTTTGCATAGTGGCACCAGACTTAACTAATCCAACAAAAATCAAGTTAGTAGTGCTTGCTAGAATTGCTCCTAAGAACATCATTTTCATCACATTATAGCGTTGTGCTAACATTCCTCCGAGGAAACCACCCAATATGACAAAGAAAATTGCAAAAAACTTATTAAACCAAGCAATTTCTTCTTTATCAAAGTTTAAGTCTAAATAGAATAAATTAGCCATTACACCAGCAACGACATCTGAAATACGATAAAACCCTATTAACAATAAAATTGCTAAAGCAACTTTTAATCCATATCGTTTAAAGAAATCTAATAAAGGTGACAACCATGTTTCTACAACAATTTTTTTATTAATTAGACCAAATTTAATTAAACCTAGAATTACAACAACAGCAATTGATATACTAATTAAAAATTTAATAACTAAAAGTAAAAAACTTAAAAAAGCATCTTCAATAGAAAATGAATCAAAAATTAAACCGATTTGATAAAAACTAATTCCAAAAACGATGGTTGAAATAACAAAAACCGCAAATAACTGAAAATAATCTTTAGCTTGATAGTGATGTTGAATACGCTTAACTTGAGGCTCATGAATAAATAATGTTGTAATTATTCCTATACCCATTAGGCAGGCCATTAATAAATATGTAGTTCGCCATGCTTCATATATATAGTTACCAACTGCGGTACCTAGAGAAGCCGCAAATAATAATGCACCTAATTGCGTGATGATTGTAGCAGTACGATATCCAGCATTATAAGTTGAGGCTAAAACAGTTTGTACATTAGGATCTTCAGTTAATTCAATACGATAAGCATCCACAATAATATCTTGGGTAGCTGAAGAGAAGCCGAGAAAAATAGCTGCTCCTGCCATAATAGTTAGATTTGAAAATGAACCAAAGCCAGAAGTGTTGGGTAATGGATTTGTAAATGCCATTAAACAAATTGCGCAGATAACCAAAATCTGTGCAATTAACAACCAACTACGCCTTAATCCCATTTTTTTTGTTAAATAAGGAAGTGGTAATTTATCTATTAATGGAGCCCAAATAAACTTGAATGAGTAAGCTAACGCTGCCCAAGAGAACATCGTAATAGTACTTCTGTTAATTCCCGCTTCAGTCAACCAGAATGATAAGGTTGAAAAAATTAGAAATATGGGAATTCCTGAGGAAAAGCCTAAAAACAACATAATAATTGCTCGGCGATCCAAGAAGGCCATAAAAGAACTTTTCCACCCTTTTGATTCAGCACTCATTCGTTTTTTATTTTCCATAGATTATAAATGTGCCTATTCAAACCCTTCTTACAATTGCTTTCAAGATTCTTTATGCAAACATTTTTGTTTTGGCGATAAAAACCGCAAGTTTGCTTGATATTTTATGCTAAACCTGTATACCTTTAGGCTTCAACCTTCGTTTTCTTTTGCTGGATATCAACAGTGACACAAAAACTTGATCAAGTGACTATTTCAACTTTATCACTCGCTAAAACAACCACCACAAACGTCACAGTAAATGCATTTCCTTCAGCTTTTGAGCAACCTGATATAAAAATGACCTTAGATAAAACCGTTTTAAAACCTGAACAACTTACACATATCCCCGATTTTGAAAAAATTCCAGCTTCAACTAAACGCATCAAACCTCTTAATAACTTTTTAGGTCAAGATCGTGCCAAAGCATCTGTAGAGGCGGGAATTTCTTTACCCTACTCAGGCTATAACATTTTTGCAGTAGGAACCGCTGGTTTAGGCAAACGTACCATGATTAAACGTTTGTTACAGCAGCACGCCAAAACAATGCCAACGCCTGATGACTGGGTGTATGTCTATAATTTCAAACAAGCACGCCAACCTATTGCCCTACGCTTTCCAGCAGGTCAAGGAACTAAGTTTCAACAGGCACATGACCAAACTTGGCAAATTATTTTAAAGCAACTTGAACGCCGTTTCAGTGCAGAGACTTATCACAATCGTATTGAACGTATCCGTCAGGAAACAGGCGATGTACAACAACAAGCACTTGTTGAACTAACCAAAGAAGGTGAAGAACTCGATTTAAAACTCATTTCTCGTAATGAGAAACACGGTTTTGTTCCTGTACAAGTCAAAGATGATCAGGTTCAAGAACTTACCCAAACAGATATTGATGCATTAAATAGTAAGCAACGCGCTGAAATTGCGGCCAATATTCGCTATATGGATAAAAAGCTGGATCGCCTTGGTCTACATTTAGGTGATTTAGAAGATGATGCACGTGACAAAGTGTCTGTGTTAAATCGGGATATTGCAACGCAAGTTGTTATGCCAAGAATGGAGCTTATTTTAAATAAATATGGTCAGGTTAAAGGACTCGAAGATTACTTAAAACAATATGCCCAAGATATTATTGATAATGTTGAACTGATCTTAGAACAAGATGAAGATGATTTTACTCCATCAATGTTCAATCGTGTTCCAGCACGTTATCAAGCCAATGTGATTGTTTCAAATAAACCAAATAGTGGCGCTCCTGTTATTTTTGAAGACTTTCCAACGCACTATAATTTACTCGGCCACGTTGAACAGCTCACCCATAACGGCACAATTACTACAGATTTCACTCTCATTCGCCCAGGTGCTCTACATCAAGCGAATGGTGGTTTTTTAATGCTTGAGGCCGAGCAATTACTCGAACAGCCTTATGCATGGCAAGGTTTAAAGCGTGCCTTAAAATCAGGCCAACTCAAGTTATCTTCTCTTGAACATATGCTGACGTTAACAGGCTCTATCTCGATAGAACCTGCCGCGGTTCCACTTGATATTAAAGTGGTTCTTATGGCAGAACCTGAAATTTATTATGAAATTTTAGAAGTAGAACCAGAGCTTGGTAGTGTATTTAAAATTCGTGCAGATTTTACTGATACATTACAACGTAATGACGAAAATGAACAAGCCTACATGCAGCTCATTGCTGACTATGTACAAGCGGATAAATTGCTTCCGTTTGATCGTAGTGCTTTAGCAGCGTTACTTACGGACTCAAGTCGTCAGGCTGAAGACCAAAGTTCACTGTCGTTACATGCTTCAACCTTAGGTGATCTGATTCGCGAAGCACATCATCATGCATTTAAAGCGAATGAGAAGCTGGTAACCGACCAACACATTAACCTCGCTCTACAACATCGCCAATATCGCTTAGGCTATTTAAGAGAACTTTACTGGCAAGATCTTTCACGTGGTACACAATTAATCGAAACGTCGGGATATCGTTTAGGTCAAATCAATGCCCTCTCCGTCATTCATTATGCAGATGTTGAGTTTGGTTTACCTTCACGTTTAACGGCATCTGTTTATCAAGGTGGCGGTGATATTCTTGATATTGAACGTAGTGTAGAACTTGGTGGGTCACTTCATGCCAAAGGCGTGCTGCTGATGTCTAGCTTCTTGAAAGCTCACTTTGGTCGTGAACAGATTTTACACTTCTCCGCTGCGCTTGCATTCGAACAGAGCTATGGTCAAGTTGATGGCGATAGTGCAACTGTTGCTGAGCTTTCAGCGTTGATTTCTGCGATTAGCCAGATACCAATTGATCAATCATGGGCAATTACCGGCTCGATGAACCAATTAGGGCAAGTTCAACCTATTGGCGGCGTAAATGCAAAAATTGAAGGATTCTATGATGCATGTAAGCTACAAGGTCTGACAGGTAAGCAAGGTGTCATTATTCCTCGTCAAAACATGCAACATTTGATGTTACGTCAAGATGTTATTGATGCTGTTCGTAGTAGTCAATTCCATATCCATGCAATTGATACGATTGATCAGGCTCTTGAAATTTTGATGGCTCGTCCGGTCGGTACGCTCGATAAGAAGGGTAAATACAGCAAAAATTCAATTTATGCGGCAGTAATGGAACAACTTGAGTATTGGCAAGCCATTGAAGATGGTGCTGAAATTGAAGAAGAGCCAAAAAAGAAAAAGAAAAATAAGAAAAAAATTAAGAAGCATGAAGAACTTACTGCTGACGATCTGCCACAAGAAAATGCAGAAGAAGTTGCTACATTAAAACAGAAGTAATAAAAAAGGGCCTGTAAATACAGGCCCTTTTTACTTTTAGACTTGCAAAATTAACGAACGATCTGAATCGCTCGTCCTCCTGCTAACTGGCTAAAATATTGTTTAAGTGCTTCAACACAACGTTGAATTTTCATTGGTTGTTGATCATGCTTGGCAACCTCTGCATACAATGTAAACGTTGGTAATTTCCAATCTGGCATGAGTTCAATCAAAGAACCATTTTTTAGTTCTTTCTGAGCATCCAAATATAAAATTCGTGCAATACCATGCCCTTGCTGACATAAGGCTTTTGCAACTTGTAAATTATTGCTCTGCAAACGGCTTTGCATTTCAATATTGAGCGTTTCACCTGTTTTTACATGTTGAAAATTGAAATGGCGTGAGTCATTCATGACATTAATCGACAACAATTCATGATCTCTTAAATCATTAGGATGCACAATTGGACTAGACTGATTGAGATAACTAGGAGAAGCAATCAAAATCTGATCTACAAAAGCCAACGGAATGATCGAGCTGCTCTCTTCTACAGGAGTAGAACTCATGCGGACTGCAATATCAATTCGCTCTTCAATTAAATCGATATAACGATGCCCAACTTCGAAATGCACAGATAAACCGCGATGAGCCGACATCCAGTGAGATAATGCAGGAATGAGGTGTTGAACTGCTAAATCAGGAGTTGTCGCAATACGCAAATCCCCGATTAAGTCATCCCTCAATTCATTAATTCGGATTTTTCCCCTTTCAGCAGCCGCCAACATCTCTTGACAGCTTGAAAAAAAAGCCTGTCCGGCTTCTGTCAAACTAAGTTTACGAGTGGAGCGATGTAATAGAGTTACATCCATTTCATGCTCAAGCGAGCGTATCTGCTGACTCACCGCACTTGTTGTAATTCCTAATTCACGTGCCGCACCACTAAATGAACTTTTTTCTACCACACAAGCGAAAACACCCATCGCACGAAGCTGATCTAACATAGGTTTCCTCAAATCTAATTTTAAATTTATAAAAAATGCTTATTGTTGTAATGAAAGCAACCAATTACATTATACGAGGAAACCTAAGTTTTTTGCATTAGCTATTTTGGTAAAAGATTTACAGGATTAATCGGTTTTCCATCCAAACGAATCTGGAACTCGAGCATGACTTGAGATGCACCAGTAGATCCCATTTCGGCAATTTTTTGTCCAGCAGTTATATTGTCACCGCTTTTCACAAACATCTTGCTATTGTGGGCATACGCACTGATATATCCGTCAATATGCTTAATTAAAACCAGATTTCCGTATTCTTTTAAGCCATCAGCTGCATAGACAACTTGACCATCAGCTGCGGCATAAATAGGGTCACCCTGATTTCCACCATAACGGATTCCTTTGACATTATTTGCCAAATTAAATCCTTGAATCACCGGTCCATTCGTCGGTTTTATCCAACGTAAGCTCGAATTTGGTGCAACTGATGCCACTGTCGTATTTGTTGACGGTACAGTAGACGGCTGAGTTACTGGAGTAACAGGCTGTGTGGTTGGCAAAGCAATCGTTTGACGCTTGATTTGCTCAGGCTGTGCCATGACTTGTGTAGATACCGTTCTTGGTGAAGAACCTTTCTTCAAACGTAACGACTGATTGACATAAATACGATATGGCGCAGGAATATCATTCATTTCAGCAATACTGATGTAGTCCAGACCATAACGCATTGCGATACCACTCAAAGTATCACCTGAACGAACTGTGTAATAGTTAGGAGCCATTGCATAGCGAGAACTATTATTAATTTGTGGTTTAGAAGCACAGCCTGCCATAGCTACGGTAAAACCTACAGCCACAGACAACAACATAATTTTCATTATTTTGTCTTTTTGGATATGCACTCTGTTTTGTTGCCCAATTAAATGCATTGATCTCCCTCACTAAATGCTACAAATCATTTCGGCTAAGAGTACCAAAAAAGTAAGAGGAAACACGTTCCTCTTTTTCTTTATTCACAAAGTTATAACATTCAAGCTCAATTATTGACTCAAACTGACCTGAAGGTCTTCTAAAACGGCGTAATTTGTAGCATCCATTTGAATAGGTGTAACACTTACATAACCGTTTGCTACCGCAAAGAAATCCGATTGAATCTGGCTTGAAACACGCTCAGGATCTGTAACCGCCTCGCCTGCTAATCCAATCCAGTAAACTTGGCGTCCTCTTGGGTCGACATGGCTGGTAATAGGTTTAGATTGCGCACGACGTCCCTGATACGTAATTTGTGCTCCTTTTAACTTTGGCACATCAGGAATATTGATATTAAAGATGTGTCGTGGAGGCAAAGCTGGTAAACCGCTTGCAATAAAATCATGTACCCACTGTGCAGCCTGAGCATAATCTTCTTTAACATTATAAGCGCGTACATCAGGACCAGCTAAAGAAACAGCAATTGCAGGTTGCTTCATTAAACGTCCTTCAAATGCAGCACCAACTGTTCCAGAATATAAAACATCATCACCTAAATTCGCGCCACTGTTGATTCCACTTACGACCAAGTCAAATTCGAAATCAAACAAACCATTCATAGACAAATAAACGCAATCTGCTGGCGTACCATTCACTGCCCATACATCTTCGGCAATTTGAATTGGGCGCAATGGTCGATCCAATGTTAATGCACTTGAAAAACCACTTCTCTCACTTTCTGGCGCAACCACAACCACACGTCCAAGCGGTTTTAATGCTTCAGCTAAAGCCTGTATACCTGGCGCAAAAACACCGTCATCATTCGCTATCAAAATATTCACTAAAATCTTTCTCTACAAATAAACCTAAAGGTTTTACAATTGAATTATTTGTTGAATTATATATATTTATGCCTCCATAGCATTATAAAATTGTGAAAAAATGAAAACTTTTGCTCCTTTTTTTCAGGTATTGGGGATCAGTATCACATTGTGTACGCAAGCGGTTTTTGCAGATGAGGATATCTCAACACAAGAAGCTGATAGCTTAATTAAAGATGATATTGCGGCAACGCAAGTCTTACAGGAAATTTGTCCAGCTTTCGTAGGGACAAATAAAAAACTTGAGTCAAATACTCAAAAAATTATCACAACGTATCTTCAAGGGTATTCGAATAAATCAATTACCCTCGCTGCTCTACAAAATGATGCAGAGTTTAAAACCCTGTTAAATGAAGCACGTCAAGCTTCAAAACAAATGGACCATCATGAGCAACACGAACTCTGTGAAGAGATCGTTAACTATAAAGAATAGATTTTTATCCGTTTAGGGTAGAAGTTTATTTACTGAGGTTTTCTGTTTGGTATTAAGCAGAAAACCAACATAACAATACATTTTTTCCATTTTTTTAACCTGTAAATTGGTTAAGCTATCGACATATTTAAAAATTTTATTTTGGGTTATCGATGTTTATGAAGAAAAGCTTAGTTCAATCGCTCTCTTTGGTTTTACTTATGAGCATGGCAACAGTTGGTTTTGCTGCTGATAAGAAGAAAACAGCTGAAAAGAAAACCGAAAATGAAAATGTTGTTGAAGTAACTCCACAGCAAACTATAACTCCTGAAGAATTAGCTGCAATTCAAGTACTTTCTGAAATTTGTCCAAGCCTTATAGGCAAAAAAGATGCTGATTTTGCTCAAGGTTATGAACGTTTAGTAAAAGACTATTTACCAAATGAAGCCGACCCAGTTGCAGCTTTAGAGAAACGTGCTAAAGATAAAAGTTTCAAGAAAGTCCTAAAAGAAGCGCGTAATGATGCAAAAGCTGCTGGTAACGAGCAAAACACATTAGTTTGTCAAGACGTGAAAGCTTATCAATCGCAAAACTAAATTAGTAAAAAACTCTTGAGTTACAATACTGTTTGAAAAAGCCGACTTCCCCCATAGAAGTCGGCTTTGCTTTATCCTAAAATGCTAGGTTCTTCTGCTTCATACAAGATATTGGAATTACCTAGAATGACTCGAAAAAGCGCTATTGCTGCACTCCTCCTCTTACCAAGTTTTTCTTATGCAGCAACTGTCTTATCAGCTCCGCCAGAATTAAATAATAAGTCTTATGTATTAATGGATTATGAGACAGGACAAATTCTCGCTTCTAAAAATGAAAACGAAAAGCTTGCACCTGCTTCAATGACAAAAATGATGACAAGCTACATCATTGAACAAAAATTATTAAAAGGTGAACTGACTGAAAATGAGCAGGTTCGTATGAACGAGTCTGCATGGTGTAAAGGAAGCAGCTCTGAATCATGTATGTATGTTCCTTTAAATGGTACAGCAACTGTTCTAGAAATGCTTCGCGGTATCATTATCCAGTCAGGTAATGATGCATCAAAAGCAATGGCTGAACATATTGCCGGAAATGAAGGCACGTTTGCTCACATGATGAATCAGGAAGCAAAACGTATCGGTATGACAAATACCCAGTTCATTAACTCAACTGGTTTACCGGCAGAAGGTCATTATTCAACAGCTAAAGATATGGCTGTTTTAGCGCAACATATTATTAAAGACAGCTCAAGATATTACCCAATCTACTCTGAAAAAGAATTTACGTTTAACGGTATTAAACAAGGTAACCGTAATGCCTTGCTTTACACAGACCCAAGCGTAGATGGTTTAAAAACAGGTCATACAGATGAAGCGGGTTACTGCTTAACAACTTCAAGCAAACGTGGTCCGATGCGTCTCATTTCCGTTATTTTCGGAACGGATAGCGTAAATGAACGTGCTAACCAAACACGTACATTATTGTCTTGGGGCTTTGCAAACTTTGAAACTGCAAATATTCAACCAGCCAATCAAGTTCTTGCAAAAGCAAAAGTATGGTTTGGTAAAGAAGATGAAGTTCAAATTGGTCTGGCTGAAAACTTTAGTGTGACTATGCCTAAAGGCAAAGCTAACGGGATTAAAACACAGTTAGTTGTTCAACCTAACTTAAATGCACCGCTTCAAAAAGGCCAAGTTGTGGGCAAACTTGTTGCTAGCCTTGACGGCAAAGTAATTGCTGAAAAGCCATTAGTTGCATTAAAACCAGTTGAAGAAGCAGGATTCTTTGCACGTTTAATCGACCATGTTAAACAATTCTTCAGCAACTTATTCTAATTTTTGAATAGTTGAATTAAGCACTCATGCTATTTAGCCTGAGTGCTTTTTTATTTTATAATTCGTCTAAATTTTATTTTGATACTACTCATGGCAAAGAACATACGTCCTTATCTTGAACACCGTCCTCAAGTTGATCCAACATGTTATGTTGATGACATGGCCGTTGTAGTCGGTGAAGTCAGCTTAGCCGAAAATGTTTCTGTCTGGCCTTTTGCCGTCATTCGTGGTGACGTAAATAGTATTCAAATTGGTAAAAACAGTAATGTACAAGACCATTGTATGTTGCACGTTAGCCATAAAAATGATGCAAAACCTAATGGCTCACCTCTTATCATTGGTGAAGATGTGACGGTTGGACATCATGTGACTTTGCATGGCTGTACCATTGGCAACCGAGTTTTAATCGGAATCAATACTGTTATTTTAGATGACGTGATTATTGAAGATGATGTAATGATTGGTGCTGGAAGTTTGGTTCCACCGCGTAAAGTCTTAAAAAGTGGTTATCTATATGTAGGAAGCCCCGTACAACAAGTGCGCCAACTGACTGAAAAAGAATTAGCGTTTCTTCCTTATTCGGCAAGGCATTATGTAAAAGTACAAAATAATCATAAAGCGGCTCAAACAGAGCAAGATTAATTAGCTCTATGAAATATCAGCAATAAAATTCTGATTTTTTAAACGATATGGTTTTGTAGTATTGCTCATATCGTTTAGCAGATCACCATAGCCAAAAACCCCTAAATTTCGTATCATACGTCTTTTAAATCATGGTGCTTTTTTATGGCCGCATGGACTCCTCATGTCACTGTTGCTACAGTCGTAGAAAAAGACGGACGCTATCTTTTTGTTGAAGAACATAGCGAGGGTTTTGTACACACAGTATTTAACCAACCTGCTGGTCATGTGGAATGCGGTGAGTCATTAACTCAAGCAGCCATTCGAGAAACACTTGAAGAAACAGGTCATCATGTTGAAATTGATGCCTTGCTTGGTATTTATACATATACCCCGCCCATGTTTCCAGATCGCACCTATTACCGCTTCTGTTTTCTAGCACATGTGACTCAAGTTGAAAATAATCCTCAACTCGATACTGGTATTGTAGCTGCTGTGTGGATGACACCAGATGAGCTTAAAGAATCTGCTCGTGCCCGTAGTCCACTCGTACTCAAAGCAGTTGAAGATGCCATGAAAGGTCACCATTATCCTTTATCGCTTATTTATGAGCACCCTTTCTCTCCCTCATTAACTTCTCATTTGGATGCCTAGTCCTATGCAACAACGTGTCATCGTCGGTATGTCTGGTGGTGTAGACTCTTCTGTTTCTGCAGCACTTTTACTTCAACAAGGATATCAAGTTGAAGGTCTTTTCATGAAGAACTGGGAGGAAGACGACGGCACGGAATACTGTACGGCAATGGAAGATTTAGCCGATGCTCAAGCAGTAGCAGATAAAATCGGTATTAAACTCCACACAGCAAACTTTGCTATGGAATATTGGGACCGCGTGTTTGAACTTTTCTTAGCTGAATATGCAGCTGGACGCACCCCAAACCCAGATATTTTATGTAATAAAGAAATTAAGTTCCGTGCATTTTTAGATCATGCCATGACTTTAGGTGCAGACTTTATCGCGACTGGTCATTATGCTCGCCGTGGTGAAACTGCATACAACTCGAAAGGTGAAGCATACGCACCGTTATTACGTGGTGTAGACAATAACAAAGACCAAACTTATTTCTTGCATGCTGTTCATGGTAAAGAAATTAACAAGACCCTATTTCCAGTAGGTGAGATTGAAAAACCAGAAGTCCGCAGAATTGCTGAAGAACTTGATCTTGCTACAGCTAAGAAAAAAGACTCTACAGGTATCTGTTTTATTGGCGAACGTCGATTTAATGACTTCCTTAAACAATATTTGCCCGCTCAACCTGGAAAAATTGTACTTGATACAGGTAAAGAAGTTGGTGAACATCACGGTCTGATGTACTATACGCTCGGTCAACGTGGCGGAATTGGTCTAGGTGGTTTGAAAGGTGCAGCGGAAGGTGCATGGTTCGTACTACATAAAGATATTGCCAATAATCGCCTCGTTATTGGTCAGGGACATGAACACCCTCTCATGCAAAGCACACAACTTTGGAGTGAGTCAATTGACTGGGTGGCGGGTGAACAGAATATTCCTGTTGAAGGTTTACGCTGTACAGCTAAAACACGCTATCGCCAACCTGATCAGGCATGTACAGTTTTTATTGATGAAAATAGTGAACACGGTGTACGAGTTGAGTTTGATGAACCTCAGCGTGCTGTTACACCGGGTCAAAGCGTTGTATTTTATTCAGATGAAGTTTGCTTAGGCGGGGGTGTCATTCACCATACAAATGCCCCTACACCAAATTTTATTTAAGGGAATGAATGACATGGTGGAGTTACCATTTCAACAATCACAAGCCTTGAATGTTCGCCAAAACCGTGCCCTTGCCTTGGCTGGGGTATTTCAGGCTACCCAGCTCACGCACATGACAGCTTTAACTGGTCAGCAGAGTATTGGTGAAAGTGGTAACTTCTATTTTGAGCTGTTAATTAAAGCGAGTTTAAATATTCGTCCTACAGTCAACAATGGTGTTCAGACATTAGATTTTTTTAATCAGTTGGCAGATATTTCTTTGGGGCTTAAAACCCTCGAAAATTGTATTACTCAACCTTTTACAAATATGCCCAAATCTCGCCTTCCGAAGATGGGCACTGCCAAGCTTCCAATGTCATATGCGATGTCCCTTTTGCAATTAGAAAAGAAGGTCTATAGCAATCCTGAATACGTCGCAATCATTGAAAAAGCTCAGCAAAAGATTTTAAAACAGCTTTCTTTTTTTGATAATAACTACTTACATTCAAGCATTTTAGCCAATTTGGCTCAAACCTATGTTGATACTGCTGGGCAGATTAACCCTCGCATTCTCGTTCGTGGTAATGCGGAAGCATTTAAAGATACCAACCATACTAACCGCATCCGTGCTTGTCTGTTTACTGGCTTGCAAATGGCGCATTTATGGCGACAACTCGGTGGTAGTTCGTGGAACATGATTTTTAGCAAACGTAAATTGCTACAGGATATTCAGGCACTTGCTCGTTTACAGTACCAAGTCATCTAAGGCTGTAAAGAGATTATTTTTTGTTTTATGTTTATTCCAACATTAAGGAATCGTTATGAACGCTTTAACCGCACTATCACCATTAGATGGACGTTATGCCAGCAAATGTGATGCGCTACGTCCTTTTCTTTCTGAGTTTGGTTTAATTCATGCTCGTGTCACTGTAGAAGTGCGTTGGTTACAAGCGCTTTCTAACCGTCCAGAAATTGTTGAAGTTGCTCCTTTTTCAAATGAAACAAATGCAGCTTTAGATGCAATTGTTAGCAACTTTTCTGAAGAAGATGCTAACCGCATTAAAGAAATTGAGCGTACAACTAACCATGATGTAAAAGCTGTTGAATATTTCTTAAAAGAGAAAATCGCAGGTATCGCTGAATTACAAAATGCAGGTGAATTCATTCACTTTGCATGTACTTCAGAAGACATCAATAACTTGTCTCATGCACTTATGCTTAAAAACGGCCGCGAAGTTTTAGTATCAAGCATGAAGCAAATTTTAAATGCGATCTCTACTTTAGCAACAGCTCATGCTGAACAACCAATGTTGTCTCGTACACACGGTCAAACTGCAAGTCCAACAACTTTGGGTAAAGAAATGGCGAACGTTGCATACCGTTTAGCTCGCCAAATTAAACAATTTGAAAATGTTGAGCTACTAGGCAAAATCAATGGTGCTGTAGGTAACTACAATGCTCACCTTTCTGCTTACCCAGATGTTGACTGGGCTGCACATGCTCAAGCATTTGTTGAATCTTTAGGTTTAGCATTCAACCCGTACACGACACAAATCGAACCACATGACTACATGGCAGAGTTGTTTGATGCGTTACGTCGCTTTAATACGATTTTAATCGACTTTAACCGTGACGTATGGGGTTACATTTCTTTAGGTTACTTCAAACAAAGATTGAAAGATGGTGAAGTTGGTTCTTCAACTATGCCACACAAAGTTAACCCAATTGACTTTGAAAACTCTGAAGGTAACTTAGGTATTGCGAATGCTGTATTGGCACACTTAGGCGAAAAATTACCAATTTCTCGCTGGCAGCGTGACTTAACTGACTCTACTGTACTTCGTAATATGGGTGTTGGTTTTGCGCAAAGTTTAATTGCTTTTGATGCGTGTTTAAAAGGTGTTGGTAAACTTGAGCTCAATGCAAACCGCTTACTTGAAGATCTTGATCAAGCTCAAGAAGTGTTAGCAGAGCCAATTCAAACTGTTATGCGTCGTTATAACGTTGAAAAGCCATATGAAAAGTTAAAAGCATTAACTCGTGGTCAAGCAATGACTCGCGACATGATGGTTAACTTCGTAAATGGTGATGAACTTTCTCAAGTACCAAGCGAAGAGCGCGCACGTTTAGCTGAACTTACTCCTGCAACTTACACAGGTAATGCAGCTGAACAAGCTAAACAAATTAACGATTTAATTAGCAAAATCTAATTAAAAAGTTCATAAAAAGCGGAGCTTCGGCTTCGCTTTTTTATTACACTGATATAAAGCACAATAAAGTACTATTTCTAAAATGATCGAAAAACAATTCAAACTTAAACACTATATTGCTCTTGGCATTATTTTTATTGCCATCATATTGTCTGGCATTCAGCCCCTTGAATTTGAAGCTTATTTACTTCATCAGGTGGGTACAATTTTTATGTTAGTCCTCTTATTTATTATTTTTAAAAAGATTGGTCTCGATTATTTAAGTTTTACTTTCTATTTAGGTTTTTTGCTCATCCATATTATCGGTGCACACTACCTGTACTCATATGTTCCGTACAATGACTGGATTCAACACATATTCAATTTTAATCTAGATCAATACATGGGGTGGTCCCGTAACATGTATGATCGTTTAGTTCATCTTGCCTATGGTGTTTTACTCTACCCCCTTATTTATCGAGTTTTTCAGGTTTGGTTACCGACAGCTCGACCTTTTACTCTGTTTTTACTTGTGATCCAATTCGTCATGGCCTCTAGTGTTTTTTATGAACTCATTGAATGGGTAATTGCGATTGGCTTATCGCCAGAGCAAGCCGAAAATTATAATGGCCAACAAGGCGACATGTGGGATGCCCATAAAGATATGCTATTAGCAACGATCGGTGCAATTCTCTATGGATTTTTAGCTCTTATAAAAACACCTAAAATAAATAATTCATAAATAAAAAAAGCGCTCAATGAGCGCTTTTTTTAAGAGTTCTTTAGACGACTGAATAAGTTTGATCTAACAGATTTGATAAAGCTGAAGAAGTCGTATTTGGTAGAAGCTGTTCTAGATTAGTTGTGACATCACTCGCTGTATTATTTACTTCGCTCTGCTCGTTCACTACAGGTTTAGAATCTGTAGCAGATAAAATTTTTGCGATTGGGTCAGAAACATCCGTTGAAGAACTTTTTAATAAATCATCTAATGACACAGATTTTTGCTGCAGACTAGTCGTTTCATTGGTTGTAGTTTGAGCTAACTTTAATGTATTTAACCCAACACTATCTGCCACAGAAGAGACAACTTCATTTACATCACTACTGACAATTTCACTCGTACTCGCCACTTTGGGTGCGACCACATAAAAGGTAAATGATGCACTCTCTTCACTGGTAAAACCTGCCGCATCTCTCTGAGTTAAAGTAATCGTATGTTTCCCAATAGCTAAATTTTTATCAAGTGTAAATGACCAATAGCTATTTGCATCTACTTGACCAACTGTAAGAGCCGAAATTGCGACGCCATTATCATAAATAGTCAAACTTGCATGTGATTCAACTTTGACAGTAAATTTTGGAGTTGCATCATCTGTTTCTGAATTAGCAGTAATTACTTTTACATTAGTACCATTATCATTTTCTAATTTATTAAAAACTGGTTTCTCAGGCTTTGTACCATGGATTTCCAGAGACACAGAACTATTACCAGAGGCATCTATAGCAGATACAGAGGCTTTATCATTATTAGTATTTAAAGCGGGCGAAATAGTAATTGTAAATTTCCCATTCTCGTCTGCCACGCCACTACCAATAACTTTATTATCTTTCGTTATTTGTATTTTTGCATTGGCTTCAGCTGTACCAGTAACAGAAGTTCCTTCTGCATTCACTTGCGCTGTAGGTTTATCTGGCGCTATGGTGTCATAGCCAGATTTAATTTCTAAAGGCTTAGAAGTATTACCCGCCGCATCTTCAACAATGACTGTCGCCTTTTGTGAATCTTTTAATGCAGAAGAAAGCGTGATTTGAAATTCACCTTCTGCATTTGCCGCACCAGTTCCGATCACCTTACCATCAGCATCTTTTATCTGAATTTTTGCATTCGCCTCAGCTTTTCCTTCAATTACTGTTCCTTCTTTATTTACTTCCAGTAAGGGGACTTTTGGAGGGATAGTATCTTTGCCAGCAAAAATAAGTGTTGCTTCAGATTCATTTCCAGCAGTATCTACAACAACAACTTTACCGCCCGTCAAAGGCGGAGTAAATTTGTAAGAAAACTTCCCTTCGATACTTGCAGTTATAGTATCTATCAATTTACCACTGGCATCATAGATTTTGACAGTAGCATTCGCTTCAGTTTTACCATCTAAGATCGAACCATCTTCATTTAATTGAGCCTGAGGAGCATCTGGCGCAATTGTGTCTTTAGTACCAGTTACAAGACCTGGTTTAGAAATATTACCCGCAGCATCTTCAGCTAAAATATTTAATTTATTTCCATTTGCTAAAGGCTTATCGAGTTTAATTGTAAAATTACCACTTGCATCTGCAACACCCGTTGCGACCGTATTACCAGCAGCATCTTTAATATAAATTTTTGCATTTGCTTCTGCTTTACCAGTAACCGTAACGGTATCATCGGCAACAGTAGCAGTCGGTGCAGCAGGTGCCAAGATATCTACAGGTCCTGAAGAATCATCTTTGTCATCTTTATCAAAAGCCCACAAATATAAACCTTCAGCAGCTAAAACTGCTAAGCCAGCTTTTAACACATTGCCCATCGAAAACGTTGGGGAATCATCAACCGCCATTGTTGAAGCTGGTTGACTAGTGCTTGTATAGGCTAAATCTGTGACATGGTTTAAACCTGTATAGTCGATCACCTTACCTTGTGCATCGAATTGGGCTTCAACAAATTTTCCGTGTTCAGTCGGAAAAACAAGTGAATGGTCTGTTGTATTTGTTGCTTCATTAAAGAAATTTTCTAAAACAAGGGTTTCACCATTTTTTAAATGGATGATAAGACTACCACCTTGCTTTTCCATCGATGCTATATCTTTTTGACTTATACCAATTTGAATGATTGCTGGTTGGTTTAAAACCACTTTATTGAGCTGACCATCTTGTAGAACGTCCAAACCCTCTTTGGATGCCACAATTATTCTTGTCATTATTTCCTATCCTGAATTTCAGTTATATTTTTAAATGTCTAACTTTTTAAATGATTCATCTAAAAGCTATTTTATTGCTGTTTAAAATATCAAAACCATGTGTTTATCACAATTCAAAAAGCATGTTTATCAATAATTATTTTTGACTTTTAATTAAAATATGGATTTCTCATAAAACTCATATCAACCTTAAATATCGCCCTGTTCGAATATGTACTAAATCTCACATATATTAATTCCATCATTTACATTCGTAAGTAAAAGAAGCTGAAAGTACCTATCAGAATCAAAAGAAATAAAGCAGCAAATTTAGTTATTTTCGCATCTGACAAGGTCATTTTTAGCATACTCCAGCCCTGAAAACGTTTTGCAAAAATGCTATTTAGAATAAGAGTTGAAACATGCAATAAAACCAAAGCTAAAAACAAGTTTGCAAAAAATTCGTGTAGGTCTTTCAAAGAAAAATTAACATGCTCAGTCGCATACCCTAACCCCACCACAATTGGAATCACGAGAAATATAAGTACAATTGAAGTTTGAAAAAGTGCAACACTGATTGAATGAATTGAATTTTTAGAAAAAATACTCTTAAAGTTTGAATGACTTAAGGATTTTTTAATCGCATTTATCGCTATGTTACTTCGCTTTTTAATACCGAACGGTGTTGTACTTGAAATACGTGGACTCAAAAAATGCCAGATCACTCGCGCAGTAATACTAATAAGAAGTACGTAACCAAACATCATATGGACTTGGTGTAGATCTTCATTATCTCCTGTGAAGTAAGCACCAATAAAACCAAGCATAATAATGATATGTAAAATACGTATGAGAATATCAATGTGTGGCCCTGTTTTTGACATCAAAAAAACTCAGAAGTGAAAAGTTAACTATAACTTTTACAATAGAAACTTAAACAAATATTAATCAAATTTCTTTCATCACTCACATAAAAAAAGAGCACCCTTACAGGCACTCTCTATTTCAAAATTTAGCTTAATTAAAATCTAGTATCACGCATTTGCACTAAGGTTGAATTGGCTTTGGCCAACGTGTCTGCAACTTTATTTATTACAGCCGGAATCAAGCTATCTGCCATTTGAGCTGCTTGTAAACCTAACTTTTCACCTAAAGTCGCTTTCTTACGTGTATTTATCACATAAACATCATGTTGTGGTAATAACGCTAATAGATACTCATCAGATGTTTGTAATTTATCAACAAGGTTTAGCTCTAGCGCATCTTCACCATACCAATGCTCACCTGTAGCGACTTTATCAACATTAAGTTGTGGACGGTACTTTTCTACAAAGTGCTTAAATAACACATGAGTTTGTTGAAGCTCTTCTTCGAACTTCGCTTTACCTTCAGGGGTATTTTCACCAAACATCGTGACAGTACGTTTATATTGCCCTGCTGTGTAAAGCTCGAAATCCACATTGTGTTGTTTTAAAAGACGGTTAAAGTTTGGAACTTGAGCAACCACACCAATTGAACCAACAATAGCAAACGGCGCTGCAATAATTTCATTTGCAATACATGCCATCATATAGCCGCCACTTGCTGCTACTTTGTCTACGCAAATCGTCAAATGGAAGCCTGCATCGCGCAAGCGCACCAATTGAGCTGCTGCTAGACCATAACCATGTACCATGCCTCCTGGGCTCTCAAGGCGAACCACAACACGGTCACGGCCTGCTTTAGCAGTTGCTAAAATGAGGGTAATTTCTTCTCGTAAGTTTTCAACTGCTGAGGCTTGGATATCACCCTTAAAATCTAAAACAAAGATTTTTTGATTATTTTTACGGCGAATTTTAGCTTCTTTAGCAAGTTGTTGAGCCAATTGTAAAAGTTCTAAACGGCTTGCAGTTGTTTGTGCAATTTTTTTTCTCTGTTCATTTACACGTGCATTTAAATGACTCACACGTATTTCTGCAGGGAGTTTAGGCAAATGGAATAACATAAAATTCTAAGCTCATAAGTTATCTTTTATAGCCTTAAGATGTGGTCGTTTTGATTAAAATTCAATAGCGTTTTTGCAAAATAGAGTCATTTTCATTTATAAAATAAAAAAAGAGCACATGGCTCTTTTTTTATATGGATGACTAATTAACCGAATCGTCCAGTAATATAAGCTTCCGTCAACTGATGATCAGGTTGAGTAAAGACTTTTTCAGTTGAGTTAACTTCAATCAAATCACCTAAATGGAAATAAGCAGTACGATCAGACACACGTGCCGCTTGTTGCATTGAGTGAGTCACAATAACGATTGTATATTGCGTTGATAATTCAGAAATTAATTCTTCGATTTTTGCTGTTGCGATTGGGTCAAGCGCAGAACATGGCTCATCCATCAAAATCACTTCAGGACTTACTGCAATCGTACGAGCAATACATAAACGTTGTTGCTGACCACCTGATAAACCAGTACCTGGTTGATTCAAACGGTCTTTCACCTCGTCCCATAGACCCGCTTTACGCAAGCTATTTTCAACAATTTCTTCAAGATCATATTTATCGCGCGCTAGACCGTGAAGTTTAGGGCCGTAAGCCACGTTATCAAAAATAGTTTTAGGGAACGGGTTTGGCTTTTGGAATACCATACCAACCTGAGCACGTAATAATACGACATCAAGGTTTGGATCATAAATATTGTGGTTATCGAGTGTAATTTTACCTGTCACACGGCAACCATCAATAGTGTCATTCATACGGTTTATCGTACGAAGAAAGGTCGATTTACCACAACCTGACGGTCCAATAAAAGCAATAACTTCGTTCTTGTAAATATCGAGGTCAATACCTTTAATCGCTTCAAAATCACCATAATAAACATGGGCATCTTGTGCACTAATTTTGATTTCGGTTGAGTTCTGCTTTTTTGAAGTTTGTGGTTCAAAATGCGAAACATACGAAGTGCCATGATTCTGCGATTTATCTGTAAATTGAGATTGTTCAGTGTTCACTAACTTATCCTTTTCTAAGGAATTCGTAATATCAATAGTATTCATTATTTATCCTCTATTACCAACGCACTTCGAACTTTTTACGTAACCAAATTGCAAGACTGTTTAAACCAATCATTAGTGCAAGTAGTACGATAATCGCAGCGGCAGTACGGCCTTCGAAGAAGTTACGCAACTCATTACCTTGCCATAAGTAAACTTGGACAGGTAATGCAGTTGATTGATCAAATGGTGTTGCTGGAATGCTTGCAACGAATGCACTCATTCCAATTAAAAGTAAAGGCGCAGTTTCACCAAGCGCATGAGCAACACCAATAATTGAGCCGGTCATAATGCCTGGTAAAGCTAATGGTAAAACGTGGTGGAAAATAGTCTGGAACTTAGAAGCTCCCAAACCAAGTGCGGCTTGTCGAATAGAAGGTGGCACTGCTTTTAATGAAGCACGTGTAGTAATAATGACTGTTGGTAATGTCATCAAACTTAAAACTAAACCACCGACTAACGGAGCAGATAACGGTAAATGCATCCAGCCAATAAAAATTGCTGCACCGAGTAAACCAAACACAATTGAAGGAACAGCAGCGAGGTTATTGATGTTAACTTCAATAATGTCTGTAACAATATTCTTTGGAGCAAATTCTTCAAGATAGATTGCGCTGGCAACACCAATTGGAATCGCAATAATGATCACAATCAGCATCATGAATAATGAACCCATAAATGCGCCAGCAAGACCACTAATTGCAGGTGAACTACGAGAGTCCGGATTCTTAAACAAGTTCAAATTGAACGTATTTTCAAGAACACCTTTTGCTTTTAGTTCATCCGCAAGTTTACGTACTTCTGGTTCAAGTTGTTGCTGATCATCTGGCAATGAACGGTCAATATTACCTTTTAACCAGACATCAACATTGGCATCGCCCAAGAAATTAATATTTTCTTTTTTACCAATGAGTGATGGGTCTGCAAAAACCATGTCACGTAAACGATAAGCCTCTGAACTTGCATAAAGACTGCTTAAGTAATCACGCTCACTAGCAAGTGCAGGATCTTTGACAATCATTCCATTTACAATGATGCCGTCCCAATCCACCATACCCATTTTAGTTTGCCAAGCAACATAACGCTCTTGGTAATGAGCAGGTGTTTCACCTTGAGTACGTACAGGGACTGGACCTGCATCAATTACTTTCGGATCGAAGTAAATTGGAACATTCATGCTTGTTTGCCAAAAAGCAGGTAAACCTTTTGCCAAAATACTGCTAAACAATAGCGCTACGAATGCAAGACCAATAACAACTGCCGATAAACCAGCAAAACGGAAAGCTTTTTCTTTACGGTGGCGTTTAGCCAATGACTTTTCAATCACTTTTTTACGGCGATCACGTGCTTGAGCAGCAGCTTGTGGATCAAATACGTTCTGATCCATAGGAGACGATGTATTTGATGTACTCATTCGTATTGCTCACGGTATTTACGCACAATGTACAGTGCAACAATGTTTAAACATAAGGTAATCACAAAGAGTGTTAGACCTAACGCGAATGCAACCAAAGCTTGTGGGCTGGCAAAGTCAGTATCACCAGTTAACTGTTTTACGATCGTAACGGTCACTGTCGAAACAGCTTCAAATGGATTTGCATGTAAAAGTGGACTGTTCCCTGCTGCCAAAACCACAATCATGGTTTCCCCTACGGCACGAGAGACAGCTAATAAAAAGGCGCCAGTAATACCCGGTAACGCAGCAGGTAAAACGACTTGACGAATTGTTTCTGACTTAGTTGCTCCAAGTCCTAAAGAACCATCACGTAGTGCACGAGGTACTTGGGTAATAATGTCGTCTGATAAAGAAGAAACAAACGGAATAATCATAATCCCCATCACGAAACCAGCAGTTAAAGCACTGGTCGCGTTAATTTCAAGACCAACGTAAGCACCAGCTGTCTTGAAAAATGGTCCAATAATCATCATGGCAAACACACCATAAACAATTGTTGGAATACCCGCTAAAACTTCAATTGTTGGTTTTGCCCACGAGCGTAACCATGGAGAAGCATATTCAGCTAAATAAATGGCAATCATTAATCCAATAGGTACGGCAACTAATAAAGCAATGCCGCTGACCATGAGTGTGCCCCAGAGTAATGGTAATAGACCATAACTACCTTCAGCATTGCCTGAAGTACTAAAGCCTGGATTCCACTCTGTCCCGAAGAAGAAATCAAGCGGGCTTACAAAACGGAAGAAGTGCATTGCTTCGCCAAACATCGACATCACAATACCGATGGTTGTTAAAATCGCAACACCAGAACATAAAATCAAAGCAACATTAATCGCACGTTCAACTTGGTTACGTGCACGATATTGTTGATTAATCTTTTTCTTTGCCCACACTAAACCTAATAAAGCTGCACAAACTACAACAGCAAATTTGGCAAAAGAGCCAATGGTTTGAAATTTTGCGAACTGTTGTGCAGCAGCTAATTCATAGGCTGCCGGCTTATCACTTACCCCAAAACCTGAAGCAATCGCTTGAACACGATCAATCAAGACACTTCTGCCAGCTTCATCAAGTGATGCACTTACAGATGCAGGAATATTATTAAAGATAATGTGATTTAAAATACTTGGTTCAACCAAGCTCCAAATGATCAAAATTAAAAAAGCAGGGATACCGCACCAAAGACCAACCAGTGCACCATAATAACCAGGACGAGAATGTAATGTCGCCGAGTTGCTTCCCTTACCTGCTAGGCTACGGCTCTTTCTCAGCCCAAGTTGATATGCGATTGCCACAAGGGCTAACAACACACCGATAAGTAGCAGATTCATGTACTCTCCACTGTTTTCTCAATTGTCATAATTTGGAAAAACAAGTTAGACAAAAAGGCTGATGAACTCTCAAGATCACCAGCCCCTATTCAAACTAACTTATTTAACAGTTTTACCTGCTTTAAAGTCAGCCAATACTTTTGCACGTTCAGCATCAGACATTGCGATTAAGCCATCACGTTCAGCTTTAGAGCCTTTACCTGTTGCTTTTTTGCTTACGAAATATTCTACATATTGCGGTAAGCCTTTAACTGATTTTAAATGTTCGCCTTTCACGTAGAAGAATAATGGACGAGACACAGGATATGTACCGTTCAATACAGTTTTCTCAGATGGAAGAACGTTATTTACAGTTGCTACACGTAACTTGTCACGGTTCATATCATAGAAACTTAAACCAAACACGCCTACTGCACTTGGAGAAGTCTTTAAGCGAGCTAGAGTTTCTGTATAGTCACCAGCAATTTCAATTACACGGCCATCTTTACGGAAAGTAGAACATGCTTTCTTCTGAGCATCTTTATCTAAGTTCTTGAAGTATTCATACGCTTCACAACCAGCATCAACCATTTTCTCTTGGAAAACTTCACGAGTACCGTGGTTAGATGCAGGAATTACAAGAGTAATTGGTTCATTTGGAAGTGATTTATCAATCTGGTTCCAGTTTGTATATGGGTTTGGAACCAATTTACCATTTGAAGGTAATTGTGCAGCTAAAGCAGCAAACACATGGTAAGGTTTTAATTTATAAGCTGCTTTGTGTGAGTTAGACGCAAATACGATACCGTCGTAACCAATTTTGATTTCTTGAATTTGTTTTACACCAGCTTTATTACAAGCTTCAATTTCAGTGCTTTTAATTTTACGAGAAGCGTTAGCAACGTCGATTGTGTTATCGCCAACGCCTTGACAGAATTGTTTCAAACCAGCAGAAGAACCGCCAGAACCAACTACAGGAGTTTTAAATTGAGGAAATGTATTACCAAACTCTTCAGCTACAACGCTGGCAAATGGTAGTACAGTTGAAGAACCAGCAATTTGAATCGTATCACGAGCTGCATTTGCAGTCGTTGTTACAGCTGCCCCAGTTACTGCTAACGCAATTGCGATTTGACGTGGATTTAAGCGCATTCTGTTCTCTCTCATTAATGCAATAGGTTGTACGTCACTTTTTGTTGAGTGCTTGTACGCTCTTCGATAGCTGCATTGTGAATAGAAAATATGACAATTAAGTTACAGTATGATGACGCTTTAATGATTTCGATATTGTTAATTGTCACATTATTGTTTTTTATCTTTTATCAAATATTTAATTCAATCTGAGTGGATATTTTACTCCGTATATTAGTCTTTATTATGACACTGATTAAAAATATAGATTTTAAGTATTCATAAAATATAAAACCAAAAGATATTATAATTATTTTAAAAATCGATAATTTAACTATATTTTTACTTTTACTGCTAAAAATAATTTTATTACTAAAATTCTGATCAAAAATTGCGGTAGATAATAATTTCTTTGTAACATGAAAATAATATGACAAAAGATAAAGGGTTACCTACTGTGTGTAAGGTAACCGCAATATCACTGTAAATTTAGCTTATTAGTTTGATTGTACTTCTGGTATTGCGACCATTTTTCTGCGGTATTTGAAGAAATACATCAGCGCTAAAACAGCAAGCCAGATTGGACCTAAAATAACCGCCAATCTCATATCTGGCGTCATTGCCATAATAATAAGAATAAAGCATACAAAGCTAATGGTTAAGTAATTACTCCATGGACTCATAATGCTTTGGAACTTAGTTTGGCGGCGTTGCAATTTCATTGCTTTGGTAAATTTCAAATGCGTGACTGAAATCATGAGCCAGTTAATAACAAGTGCAGCTACAACAAGCATCATAAAGAGTTGAAAGGCTTGTCCAGGAATTAGGTAATTTACAACCACACATATTGCTGTGATTGATGCAGAAACAACTGCTGCTGGAACTGGAATACCACGGCTGTTTACTTTTTTCAAAATTGCCGGAGCATTGCCCTGCTCTGCTAAGCCATGCAGCATACGGCTATTACAATAGATACAACTGTTATAAACTGAAATAGCAGCAATTAAGACCACAAAGTTTAGAACATTCGCAACACCATTACTGTTTAATGACTGGAAAATCATGACAAATGGGCTACCGCCTTCTGCCACCATATTCCAAGGGTAAAGGCATAGTAAGATCCCAATAGCACCGATGTAAAAAATTAAAATACGATAAACAATTTGGTTCACTGCTTTTGGAATAGTGGTTTCAGGTTTTTTCGTTTCAGCAGCAGCAATACCAATAAGTTCTAGACCACCAAATGCAAACATAATAACGGCTAAAGCCATGACAAAACCGTGAATCCCGTGCGGGAAGAAACCACCGTGTTGCCATAAATTTGCAATGCCTGCTTGCGGACCAGCAGAACCTGTAAATAAGAGATAAGTACCAAAACCAATCATGCTTAAAATTGCAACAATCTTAATGCAGGAAAATAAGAATTCGGACTCCCCAAAAAAGCGGACATTCACTAAGTTAATGCCGTTAATTAAAATAAAGAAAAATAAAGCAGTCAGCCATGTCGGAATTTCAGGCCACCAAAACTGAATGAAGGTTCCAATTGCACTGAGTTCAGCCATGCTTACCAGCACATACAACACCCAGTAGTTCCAGCCAGACATAAAACCAGCCATTTTGCCCCAATACTTGTTCGCAAAATAACTAAAAGAACCACTTACTGGTTCCTCAACAACCATTTCACCTAAATGACGCATAATTAAGAAAGCGATAATTCCGGCAATTGCATATCCTAATAAAATTGAAGGACCTGCCAGTTTAATCGTTTGAGAAAGACCTAAGAATAACCCTGTTCCGATCGCACCTCCTAGTGCGATGAGTTGAATATGCCGATTGGATAAGCCTTGTTTTAACTCGTGCTTATTGTTTGCATCCATAACATTATCTCCAATGTTGGTGTCACTTCCTGTACACCTTTATTCAGCACCATATCCGAAGGCCAGAACCCGACCTTCGGACATAAGTAGCTTTAATATGAGTCCATTTAATTTTAAGAAGACTTGTCCTATCTTCTATTTAAAACGAGCTTGCATCCTTACATTTAATAGGCTGGGAACGCTCCTTTAAAATTTCATAACCGCGATCGCCGTAATCAAAACGCGCGATGACTGAAGCAAATTTTTTCAAACTTACTGGCGCATCCATTGCTGGTAGCTTTAATTCAATAAAAGTTAACTGATCATTTAAATGAACATTATCTAAAACACTTCTAAGCTGCCCTGCGGTTTCAACCACATAGGTGGTATGACCTTTTTTACCGTTAAATACCGCAGGAATTTCAGTGTATTTCCAGTTTTGCACGTCGTTATAAGCTGCGTTTTCACCCATAATTAAGCGCTCAATAGTGTAGCCGCCATTGTTCAACAAGAAAATGATTGGTTTTAAACCGTGACGAATAATTGTAGAAAGCTCTTGTACCGTAAGCTGGAAAGAACCATCGCCAATAAACAAAATTTGACGGCGTTCAGGAGCTGCCAACAAGCTACCAAGTAAAGCTGGCAAGGTATAACCGATTGAACCCCAAAGCGGCTGAGCAATATATTTAGCTGTAGCAGGAAGTTTTAAACCAGACAAAGCGGAGTTTGAAGTTCCTACCTCACCAATAATCACATCGTCTTCTTTTAAGAAACCTGCAATATAGTTCCACAATACATCTTGACTTAGCTTTTGTTGGGCTGGGGCTTCAATTACTTTCTGTGGTTGTTTTTCAAGAAGAGGCATTGACGATTTACGTGGTGCAACTTTTTTATTTAGCTCAACAAGTAACTGTCCAATTTCAATACCCGGAAAATCCTGACCAAAGATATTTAAGCCATAAGATTTAATTTCAATATAGTTCTTGGTCTCAATTTGATGCGTGAATACAGCTGAACCAACATCTGTAAAACGTGCACCAATACCAATTAGGCAGTCAGATTGCTCAATAATATTTTTCACATGCGGTTGGCTTGCCCCACCCACATACGTTCCAATATAACGAGGCGAGCCTTCATCCATAATATTTTTTGCAGTATTCATACCCGCAAATGGAATTGAGCATTTTTGAGATAAATCATTTAAAAGTGAAGTTACACCAAAAACTGAAGCTTCATTATCAATAAGAAGTGCTGGACTTTTTGCATTGTTCAAAATGTCACAAAGTTTGCTTACCACACTTTGCAATAAGTCTGGTTCAACAGATGGATAACTTAAATCAAGTGGGCGGTCAGTAACTTCAATTTTAACGTGAGTAATATCTCCCGCTAACTGGATGTGCACAGGGCGACGTTCAAGGAAACACTGACGTAATACACGATCAATTTCAAAAGCTGCATTTGCAGGAGTTAAACGTGTTTGAGCAACTGTGAACTCTTTCATACAGTTCATAATATTGTCGTAGTTACCATCGACAAGCGTATGGTGAATTAAAGTGCCCTTTTGAACTGCATGTAAAGGCGGAATACCTGAGATATGAATAAGAGGTACGTTTTCTGCATATGCACCTGCAATGCCATTAATCGCGCTTAAATCACCTACACCATAAGTAGTTGCTAAGGCAGAAAAACCGTTAATTCGTGCATAACCATCAGCTGCATAGGCAGCATTCAATTCATTACAATTTCCGATAAATTCGAGTTCTGGATCTGCTTCAACTTGTTCGAGATATGAGAGGTTAAAATCACCAGGTACACCAAAAAGATGTTGGATACCCATTTGTTTTAAACGAAGATTTAAAAAGTCACCGATTTCTATGAACATTGCTCTATATCCTTTGAGACCAATTTTTATTCCATAGAAAAATAATATTTCATCTACCTTTTAGATTTCGTGCATAATGAAAACGCATTTTAATAAAAATACATGATTTGTGTATCATAAAAGGATTTTATGCAATGGATAAGTTCGACTGGCAAATCATTCAGGCACTACAAAAGAATGGACGGCTCACCAATCAGGAAGTTGGAGATTTAATCGGTTTATCTGCTTCCCAATGTTCTAGAAGAAGACAGCTACTTGAGCAAAAAGGCATAATTTTAGGCTACACAGCCCGCATCCAGCAACAAGCGCTAGGACTGGAAGTTACAGCGATGATTCACATTAATTTAAGAACACATGAGGCAAAATCTCAGCAGGCTTTTCAAGAGTTAATTGAAGCAGAAGATAACATTCAAGATGCATTTTCAATTAGTGGCGATGCGGATTTTATTTTAAAAGTCGTTGCTGAAAACTTAGAACAGCTTTCTCAATTTGTAACCGAAAGATTGCTTTCTTATAATTTTATTGGCCACATAAAGTCTTACATTGTTCTGAAAAAAATTAAAGAACAGAATCATTTTTTAATCAAACCTAAAGGTCACGGTTATCATCACACGACTTAAGCAGGTTAGTATTTAATAAGATAATTTAAAATAAAAAGGCGGATCTATGATCCGCCTTAAAATTAATATTTAGACTTTACTGATATGGACTGTTTGCCCGATCGTATTTTCAAGTAAACCTTCTAAGCCAAACTCAGCACCTAAGCCTGACATTTTCCAGCCACCAAAAGGGGCATGAGGCAGCACTTCTGCATGGGTATTAATCCAAACAGTACCGCATTGAAGCTGAGTCGCATAAGTTTGAGCAGCTTTAATATCAGAAGACCAGATTGAACCACCTAAACCAAACTCGCTGTCATTGGCACGAGCAATGGCATCGTTGATATCAGTATATTTTAAAACAGGCAACACTGGACCAAATTGCTCTTCTTGTACCACGCGGCAAGAGTCAGACACTTCTGTCAAAATAGTTGGCGCAATAAAGTAGCCTTGCTCTGGTAACTGCTGCTGACCAGAAAGCGCTTTTGCACCTTGAGAAATAGCATCGGCAATGAGTTCTTTCACTTTGTTATATTGCATTTGGTTTTGTACCGGACCAAACGTTGTAGAAGACTCCATTCCACCACCCACAACTTGAGCATTGGCAATGTCAGCTAACTTTTGAGATAAAGCCTCATATTGGCTTTCATGCACGTATAGACGCTTTAAGGCTGCACATGTTTGACCAGCGTTTAAGAACGCCATATTAAAAATCTTAGCTGCAATTTCATCTATATTTGCATCTGGCAATACAATACCAGCGTCATTACCGCCGAGCTCTAATGTTAAATGTTTTAACTGTTGAGCTGCACCAGCCATAATGTGTTGACCTGTTCGAGTTGAACCCGTAAATACGACTTTTTGCACATCTGGATGAGAAGATAATGCTTCGCCAATCTCACCAGCACCTACCACAATTGAAATAACACCCGCTGGAACTTCTTGCTGAATGATTTCACATAGACGCAAAGTTGATAGTGGTGTGTATTCAGAAGGTTTGCTAATGACAACGTTACCAGCACGTAAAGCAGGCATGATATGCCAAACAGCAATCATGAGAGGCCAGTTCCAAGGAGTAATTGAAGCCACTACACCTAATGGCTGACGATGACGCTCAATACGCTTGGTTTCACTGTCTTCAATCACTTCAACAGGTAAATCCATAGCAGCGGCATAGCGAGTCCAACCAATTGCACCCTGCACTTCCATTTGCGCGAGTGCCAGTGGCTTACCTTGCTCCAGCACAACCAGCTCTGCAAGCATTTCAGCGTGCTTTTCAATGCCATCGGCAATTTTGTTTAAGATCGATTTACGTTCATCATGTGAAACTTGTTGCCAAGCTTTAGAGGCTTGTTTAGCTGCACTCACTGCTTGATTCACCTGCTCAACCGAGGCTTTTGCACAGCGTGCGGCTGTTAAACCTGTAGCAGGGTTAATAACTTCTAGTTCACCCTGTTCACCTGAACAAGATTGACCGTTAATAATCAGTTTAAATTCATTAAGCACATTAACTTGTTGCATTTCTTCTTCCTTGTCTTAATTGTAATTACAGCCACTTACTTTTTTCAGTTAAAACGGGATTATTTAAAGTAAGTACGATATTGATATATCAATGTGACCAAAAATATTGGGGACATACCAATACAATAAGAAATTTGCATAAGATAGATCATGCATAATTATTTTTGTTTTTGAAAAATATGCATGGTTTGTGCATATTTCTATTTACTCATACACATTTTGAATAAAAGAATCTGTAATAAAAAAGCCCAGCAAGAAGCCGGGCTTTTTTTGTTATCAAATCAATTAGTCGATTGGTGGTACATAGTTACCAGAAGCAATCGCATCTTTAATGCGGTCAGCTTCAGCCAATACTTGACCTAAAAGGTTTTTAACATTTTCGAATGTCACAACAGGGCTTAATGTTGTCATTTTCAATGACTGTACATTACCCACTTTTGTTACACCGATATTTGCTTCACCACGTGCAAACAATTCGTCCGCTACGTTTTGGTTCAAGCTGTCGATAAACTCAACTGGGTAGCCTTGTGGCACAACACGGAACAATACTGAAGCAAATTGTGGTTCAACTAAAAGCTCTAAACCGTCAGTTGCCTTGATGTAATCTGCAACTTCACGAGTAAGTTTTACACCATGGTCAATCATTGAACCATAAAGGTCTTCACCTAGTGATTCAATTGTCATCCACAATTTCAATGCATCAAAACGACGAGTCGTTTGTAAAGACTTAGACACAAGGTTTGGTACACCGTGCTCTTCGTCATAAGCAGAGTTCAAGTATTCAGCTTCGTAGTGCATGAAACGGTAGTTCGCTTCGTCTTTCAACAAGAACGCGCCACAGCTAATGCTTTGGAAGTAATGCTTATGGAAGTCGAGGGTAATCGAGTCAGATAACTCAATACCATCAAGCATTGCACGGTAGTCATTTGACAGAATTAATGCACCGCCCCATGCCGCATCAATATGCATCCATGAACCATATTTCGTTGTGATTTCACGAATTTTCTTCAATGGATCAATTGCACCAGCATCAGTTGTACCGGCTGTCGCAACAACACAAGCAACCACTTTGCCTTCTGATTGCAAATGCGCCATCGTTTTTTCGAGAGCATCTACATCCATCTGTGCATTTTCATTCACAGGAACAGTCACAACTGACTGGAAGCCCATGCCCATCATTGCCATGTTCTTTTGCACAGAGAAATGCGCATTTTCAGAACAAATAACTTTGACGTTTTTCATTGCTTCAGCTGGAATACCATCACGCTGTACAGACCACGGATTACCGTTTTCATCTTTCCAGTTTTTCGAAATGCACCAGTCACGAGCAAGTAACACACCCATTAAGTTAGATTGAGTACCGCCAGAAGTGAAAACACCTGCCTGACCAGAACCATAACCAACTTTTTGACGCAACCAATCAATGAGCTGAACTTCCATTAATGAACCGGCTGGGCTTTGATCCCATGAATCCATAGACTGGTTAGTTGCATTGATTAACACTTCCGCAATTTGGCTCATCACCATGGTTGGGCAGTGTAAATGTGCTAATGAATGTGGATGATGTACTTTTAAGCTTTTATTTAAGAAAAGCTCAATCATACGTTGAAGTGATTCTTGTACACCCATACCTTCTTTTGAAGGTTGGAAAGAAATTGCTGAACGCAATTCTTTAATGCTACCGCCTGTGTACATCTTTTCATTTTGCAACCATGCTGAAACGGCTTTTACCGCTTCGCCCATTGCTGACTCATAGTCAGCAATGGATTGTGCATCATTGCAGAGTAACGCTTTACGATGTTCTGCAAAATCCACCATACTTATGCGCCTCGTACTGCAACCAATGCTTCTGCAATTGCTTTCTTAAAGCGAGCAACTACTTCAACACACTCTTCTTGAGTGATGATAAGCGGGCAAAGTAAACGAATTACTGTACCGTTACGGCCACCTTTTTCAAGCAATAGTTTATTGTTGAAACAAGCAGTTTGAATTGCAGCAGCTAATTGTGAATCCGCAGGAAGTGAACCAATACGATCAGCTTGTTTACGCTCGTCAACAATCTCGACACCGATCATTAAACCGCGACCACGTACGTTACCGATACATGGGAATTCTTGAGCTAATTTTTTAAATTCAGCTTGTAGATAATCACCACGTTCTTGCGCATTTTGTGCAAGATTTTGTTCAGTAATCGTTTTTAATACGACAAGGCCTGTACCCATAGCAAGTTGGTTACCACGGAAAGTACCAGTGTGACCAGCAGGCTGCCAAGCATCAAATTTACGTTTAATACCTAATACTGCAAGTGGTAAACCACCACCTACTGCTTTAGACATTACAACAACATCAGGTTCAATACCTGCATGTTCAAATGCAAACATTTTGCCTGAACGTGCAAAGCCAGCTTGAACTTCGTCTAAAATTAAAACGATGTTGTGCTTTTCAGTCACTTCACGGATTTTTTGCAACCATTTTACTGGAGCTGTAACTACGCCGCCTTCACCTTGAATTGCTTCAAGAATAACAGCAGCCGGTTTTGTTACACCGCTTTCAACATCTTCGATAAAGTTTTCGAAGAAGTAAGTTAAAGCGTCAACACCAGCTTCACCACCTAAACCAAGTGGGCAGCGGTATTCATGCGGATATGGCATGAATTGTACGCCTGGCATTAAACCGTTAACCGCATTTTTTGCACTTAAGTTACCAGTCATAGCAAGTGCACCATGGGTCATACCATGATAACCGCCAGAGAAACTGATCACTGAACTACGGCCAGTGTAAGTCTTAGCAAGTTTAATTGCTGCTTCAGTTGCGTCTGCACCAGCAGGACCACAGAACTGCAAGCAGTATTCTTCTTTACCACCAGGTAAATATGCTAACAATGCTTCAGTGAATGCATCTTTTAAAGGTGTGGTTAAGTCTAAAGTATGCAATGGCAAACCACTTGCCAATGTATCTTGAATACTTTGAATCACCGCAGGATGATTATGACCTAAAGCCAATGTACCTGCCCCAGCTAAACAATCAAGGTACTCTGTACCTTCAACATCAGTAACCCAGCATCCTTGTGCTTTCGCTATCGCTAACGGTAATTTACGTGGATAGCTACGAACATTTGATTCCATTTGACTTTGGCGAGTCAAATAATATTCGTTAGTAGCATTAGTGGCAGGGTTAACGGAAGTAACGCTCATATCGGATTACCATCTCTGATAGGGGTAGAAAGAAATAAGTCTGGTGACTTTTGGTCCTTTGACTCGGTGCTTTATAGAACTAGTAAAGACACGTATTTTATATCTTGTAACTAGGAGCGCGATGATACCTAATTTTACAAGAAAAAAAACGTCTTTTATGTACTTTACTCATCTAATCTTATTGAAAAAATGTATCATCCCAATAGTTAAGATGAATTATCATCATACTATGTGACAACCTAAAGAAAATATTCTTTTTTTATATTACTTTGATTTTTTAAGTTACATTGACACACTTTATTTTTAAGTATTTATTTTTTAAAGATTTTATATTTACCAAAATTTAAAAAAACTGATCTAAATATTACAAATACGCCACAAAATCTGCAAAAGTTATGCATAACTTATGTTTAACATTTCTTAATGAAAAAAATTAAATTTATATTAATTTTTAAAGGAAAAAATTATGCGTACTTTAGCTGTCTCAACCCTTCTTTTAGGTTCTCTCCTCAGCCCTTTAGTTTTTGCTCAGGATGATAATGCTTTGAACTATAATATTGTGAATGTACAAGCTGAAGCTTCTCGTCAAGTTTCTAATGATGAAATGCACGCAACTTTATATATTGAAAAAAGTAACAAGCAACCAGCCGAACTTTCAAATCAGATTAATCAATTAATGAATCAGGCACTTGCCGTTTCTCGTAAATATCCGCAAGTAAAAGTGGAAACTGGTGCTCAAAGCACTTACCCAATTTACGATAACGATAGTAATAAGCTAAAAGAATGGCGTGGCCGCGCTGAAATTCGTCTTGAAAGTAAAGACTTTAAAGCAGCAAGCCAGTTAGTCAATGAATTGCAACAAAGCTTCCAAACTCAATCGATTAATTTTACGGTTTCAGATGAGCAACGTAAAAAAGTTGAAAATGATTTGATGGTTGAAGCGTCTAAAAACTTTCAACAACGTGCTCAAATGTTGACTCAAGCATGGAATAAAAGCCAATACACGCTCGTTAACTTAAACTTAAATACCAACAACTATTTCCCTCAGCCTGTAATGCGAACAAGTATGGCTAAGTTTGCTATGGCCGAAGCTGCACCAGCTCAAGACATGGCAGCTGGCGAGTCTAAAATTACTGTCAATGCAAACGGTTCAATTCAATTTAAATAATTTCTTTCTCTAAAAAAGCCGCATGAAATTTGCGGCTTTTTTTATGTATGAATCAAAAAACTTAACTCAAATTTTGCAAAGAATCCCAAGCAGCTTTCGCCAGAATATCTTTATAAACTTTTGGATCGGACTTTACACGTTGTGATAACCACGCACGGCAGTAGTTTTCTGTAGATCCAATGACTAATGAAAGTAATAGCTCATGCGGTATAGATTTTAAAGACTCAGCTTCAGCATAATTTGAAATTTCGCTAAAGATCTTTTGATTTCTTAATTTATTTTTCTGAACAAGACGTTCTTGGTCTTCCCCCTGCATCACACTAAAACGAGCAGATATTAAAAATTTAGCAAACTCAGGCTGTCCACTAACCCAATCAACATAGCTGTGAATAAAAGCATATAACACTTCTTGAAGAGATTTTGTACCCTCCAAATATTCATCTCTTAATGCCGCTTGGTCATCTAAAGCTGCAAAGAATAAAGTCGCAACAATTCCTTCTTTATTTTTAAAATGGTGATAAATAGCCCCTACACTGCTGTCAGATTTCGAACGAATCATTTCAATGCTAGTGGTTTCAATTCCATTTTCTAAGAAACAAGACAAGGCATCTAATAAAATCTGTCTTTTTAAAGCAGCCCTTCTGCCTGGATATAACCGTTCTAATAACTCTTGTGCAGATTGCATTGTTTGTTCCCTAACCAGTTATCGGAGATATTCTGAATGACTTGACTCACTTTTGTAAACAGAATTATATTCTGTTAAAGAATATAATTCTGTTTTTATTAATATGGAGCTTTAAATCATGGCAACCACACTAGAACTTTGGAACAAAGTGTCTACTTTTCCGAAAGGAAAATGGACTTTCTCACGCATGCTATGTTTAAAAGCACCTTATTTCGGCAGTATTTCGCCGCTATTTATTGAGTTAAAACCGAATTATTGTGAAATAGCCATTAAGAAAAAACGTTCTGTTCTCAATCATATTGGAACAGTTCATGCGATTGCGATGTGTAATATGGCCGAGCTTGCAGGTGGAACAATGACCGAAGTCACTGTACCTTCTACCCATCGCTGGATTCCCAAAGGTATGACTGTCGAATATTTAAAAAAGGCAGAAACAGACTTAATTGCAGTTGCAACGCCTGTAGAAAAAAATTATGACTGGGATAAAGCTGGCGAATATTTAGTAAATGTAGAAGTCTATGATTCCCAGAAAGAAAAAGTCTTCCAAGCGACAATTACCATGTGGATTTCTAAAAAGAAGTAATAAAAAAGCCCTGAACTGATCAGGGCTTTTCTTGATTATTTTTTAAAGGGTAAAGCATATTTAAAGATACGACCCACAACCTGTCCAAACTGTTTAGCCAGACTCGCATTGTTGTAATTTAGACCATATTTTTTACATACAGCTTCAACTTTTGGAGCCATTTGGCGATAACGGCGCGCAGGAACATCAGGATATAAATGATGCTCGATTTGATGGCTCAAATGTCCGCTTAAGATATGTAATGCTTCTGAACCTTTTAAGTTTGAAGAACCACGAATCTGGCGCATATACCAGTGACCACGGCTTTCTTCCTGTAAAACAGACTTTGGAAATACTTCTGCATCTTTAGTAAAGTGACCACAGAAAATAATCGTAAACGTCCAGATATTACGAAGACCATTCGCAACCAAGTTTCCTGTCAATACAGGTAAAGCTGCTGGCCCTGCAATTAATGGAAAAAAAACGTAATCTTTGAAAAGCTGGGTACCAATCTTTTTATTTACTGGTTTCAATTCTTCCAAGAATTTAGCCATGCTCTTACGCTTGTAAAGAACGCGACCAATTTCAAGGTTCTGAATCGCTACACCCCATTGGAACAATAAGCAAAATGGAATGCTATAAACGGGTTGAAGCAAGAAACCAGGCTTCCAACGTTGCTCTGGGAATAAGCGAAGTAAACCATAACCAATGTCATCATCGATACCTTTAATGTTGGTATATGTGTGATGTTTATAGTTATGCGTTTGACGCCAGTTATCAGAAGTACCGACCGTATCCCATTCGTAAGTTTGACCATTAAATTTTGGATCATTCATCCAGTCATATTGGCCATGCATCACGTTATGACCAAGTTCCATGTTTTCCATAATTTTAGAAAAGCCTAATAGACCTGTTCCTAAAATCCATGCTGGTGGGAACCAACCTGCAAATAAACAAGCTCGGCCTAAAAAACTACTATAACGAACTGCTGCATAGACACGGCGGATATATTTAGCGTCTTTCTCACCCAAATCATCCAATACTTCTTGTTTGATCTGATCAAGCTCTTTTGCAAATGCGTCAAGTTCTGCTGGAGTCAAATCGCGATTTTTAGGATTTTTAAAATATTCGACTTTCACTGGCATATTCATAAAAGTTCTCTCTTAAAGATCAATAACTAGATCAGATTGTGCTGAGTTCACACAAATTTTGAGTAATTGGCTTGGTTCGGTATTTTCACTACCGTTGAGTAAGTTACGTGTAGAACCTTGAGCTTTACTACAAACGCACTTATTACAAATTCCCATACGGCAGCCATGTGTTGGCTTAAGGCCTTCATGTTCAAGACTCACCAAAATTGATTCGCCTTTTGGAATTGCAATAATCTTATTAGACTGGGTTAATGTGACATTTACATAACCAACTTCAGCCGTACTATCACGCGTTAAGCTAAAAGCTTCTGTTAATACAGTCGGTGCTTTTTCAAAAAGCTGTTCCACTGTTGAAACGAAACCAGAAGGTCCACATGCATATATGGTGCTATTTTCCAAATCATCTACTAATGCTAAATGCTCTGCATTTAAACGTTCATCATTTGGTGTTTCTTGTGTATAGAAAACCTGATAACTAAAATTTGGGAATTGCTCTGCAACTTTTTCAAAGTATTCAACAAAAGCTGCATCAGAGCGTTGCTTTACCCAATATAAAAGCTGTACTTGAACTTTATCTAACTGCTGGCTTTGTTTAATTGCAGTGACTAAGCTCAACATTGGGGTAATACCACTACCCGCAGCTAGCATAATTAATTTCGGTGTTTTGATGTTTTGTTGCATGTCACCATAAGGCTGACCAAGCTCAAAAACATCACCAATTTGGCTTTCAGTCATAAACCAGTTACTGACAATACCATCAGCCACTTTTTTAATCGTTAAGCGTAAATGTTGTTCATCAATTTGCGTCAAGCTATAAGTACGTTCATAACGACGACCAGCAATTTCAACAATGACAGGATGATGCTGACCAGCAACACCTACTTTCACTAAACGGTTACATTTTAATGTAAGACTCACCATGTCATGAGCGACAAATTCTTTTTTTACAATTTGAACAAGCCCATGTTTTACCGACCATAAAGGATTAACTTTTTGTAGCCAGAAGTTAGCCATTTCTTTATCAAAGATGGCTTGTGTCAATGAATTGAATAGAGAATTTCTCTTTTCGATTACTTGCATAGATGGACGCTCTGTCGCTCTTTTTTAATTATTATACACATGTATATATATTTGTATATACACCTGTACTTTTAATTACAATTTCACAAGTTCAGCTTCTAAGGCTATAATCCTGAGAGTTTACAAATATATTGAACAGCATGACCCAATCTTCACTTTCTCAGAACCTGAATGACACACCTCAACAACAAGATGTCATTGAAATTAAAACAGCTACGCGTTCTGTGGGAAGAAAAGCGACAATTACTAAAGAAGAACTTTTTCAGGCTGCTCTAAATCTGATTGGCCCACAAAAGAGTATTGCTTCATTAAGTTTACGTGAAGTAGCACGAGAAGCTGGCATTGCGCCAAATAGTTTCTATCGACACTTTAAAGATATTGATGAGTTAGCAATTTCTTTAATTGACCGTGCAGGTATCGTCTTACGTAAAATTATCCGGCAGGCTCGCCTACGTGCTTCCTTACAAGAAAGTATTATTCGCAGTTCTGTCGATATTTTTCTTCAGCAGCTCGATGCCGATGAAGGTAATTTAAGCTTATTACTACGCGAAGGCTTTACAGGTTCTACTTCTTATAAAGCAGCGGTTGATCGTCAATTAAACTTCTTTCAGCAAGAACTACAAGAAGATTTAATTCGTCTAGAGCACTTAAATAATAACCACTTATACCACCCTGATCTTGTTGCAAAAGCAATTACGCAACTTGTGTTTCACATGGGCGCCAAAGTGATTGATCTTCCAATTCATCAACGTGCAGAAGTTGCTGAGCAAACGATGATTATGATTCGAATGATTTTAGAAGGTGCTCGGCATTTGGATGAAGCAGAAATTCGTTAAAAATGTCTAATGAATGGCTTGTTAATAAACAGGCCATTTTTACATCTAACTCCTCTATTTTCCAATAAAAATATAATTCACCGATTGAAGCAAATAGCTTGCGAGAGTATAAATAATTATTCCATTTTCTCTTTCTTCTATATTCCCAACGATCTCAGGGATCAACATGCAAAATTTGAATAATCGTCAAAGTCTGATTGCAAGCTACATTCTTATGGGCATCTTTTTGCTTTCGGTTATCCCATTACATCTATTAGCAAGTTTTTTTGCAGGCTTTCTTATTTATGAAATTATTATTAGCTTAAGCTCGGTTGTTGAACGTTATATTGATGGTCAAAGAGCCCGCATTTTTATTAGTATTTTATTAAGTATTATTACGATTTCACTGATCGCCTTTTTCTTTACAAGTTTAATTAGCTTTGTGGTTCATGATTTAAAAGGTGTAGGCATCCATAATATCAACAGCAAAGTCGATCAAACCCTGTTGCATTTACAAGCTGAAATTAGCAAATATCTTCCGGGTTATATTCCAGATAGCGTGACAGAATTAAAAGATGAAATTTTCTCGTTTATGAAAGATAACGTAACCATATTAAAAAATACCAGCTCTGATATTTTGCATAACTTCGTGACGATGGTTATGGGCCTCATTATCGGTATTTTAGTCGCTATACATGGTTTTCACCGCCGTACACCTCAACCTGTTTTTAAATCCCTTCTGATCCAACGTATTCAGAAACTATCAATTTCATTTAAAAATGTTGTTTTTGCACAAATAAAAATTTCAGCAATTAATACGCTGCTCTTTATTTTATTTGCATTTGTTTTATTACCGCTTTGGGGAGTGCACCTTCCTTTTGCAAAAACGCTTACTATTTTGACCTTCATGTTTGGACTGATTCCAATTTTAGGTAATCTTATTTCCAATACATTGACGTTCATTGCCGCGCTTACTGTTTCACTCGGGCTCGCAGGTGCAGCATTACTTTATCTCGTTCTTGTTCATAAACTTGAATATTTTATTAATGCTAAAATTATTGGGCATAAAATCAATGCAAATGCATGGGAGATTTTACTAGCAATGCTAGTATTTGAGTCAATTTTTGGCTTAGGCGGTTTAATCGCAGCTCCAATTTTCTATGCATATTTAAAATTAGAATTAAAAGATGCGGGTCTCATCTAATTCAAAATCGATGTATAAAAAAAGCGCCCTCTAGGCGCTTTTTTTATTTTGAGTTAATTATGGCTTAACCACAACTAATACTTGAATTGCTTCTGGTGTAACACTTAAACCATCAAGCAAGCTCAAGCCTTCTTTTTGCAGCTTTTGTAAACGGTCAATTTCATCTTGACGAATACTTGGGTTGAACTGTTTTAGATAAGTTAAACGGTCAATTTCATATTGCCATTTATTACCATAGTGTTCTTTTGCTTGCTGCTGAAGCTGTGGCAAATCAACTTTCGCGATATCCAACGCTTGTTTATAACGTTGCTCAATAATATCACGGCGAGCTTTAACCACCTGACGACAGCTATTGCCATCTAAGTGATGTAAATATGGTTTCAAAATTGCTGGGTCAATTTTTTCAGACAAATCTTGACCAGTTTCGCTTAATAGCACACGAATAAGCTGCTTAGGCAAGCTCGATGGTAAGTTCAACGCCTTAGGCGCAACTACATCGACTTTAAACCACACTTCAATTAATACCGAACCCTGCTTTAATGCATTAGATTTGAGTACAGCAACATTGGTACTACCAAATGATTGCGTACGGATCATTTCCATTACACTTTCAATGAATGGATGCTCTAAAGTTAAATATTGGGCATCTTCACGAAGCTGAGCCTGATCGCGATAGAAAGTAGCGGTCATACCTTCTTCGTCTAGCGCCAAACCTTGCACTTGCATTTGGTCTGTTGGACGAATAATTACCGTACCGTTACTTTGCTCATCAAAGTCGATATTGGTTGAAGACATGAAACGCTTCACAAACATTGGTAGCATTGTGTTGTCATCATAATCTTCAAGTGCCTGAACAATCTCTTGCGCCACGATAGGACGACATGAGTTATATTCAAGTAAACGATCTCGGCCCGCTTGAAGTTCAGCTTCCAAAGCTTGACGTTGAACATTCACTTCTTCAAGCAAATCTTCAAATGTTTGACCTTGGTCTGCAAGCAAACAGTCTTTTAATTCAACAATAAAATTCTCTTGCAGCGTTTGCGCTGTCGGAGAAATATTACTGAAAATATTAAGTGCTTCATTGTACCAACGGAACATACGCTCTTGAGCTGTTCCAACAAGATATGGCACATGAATCTGAATACGGTTTTCTTGACCAATACGGTCTAGACGTCCGATACGTTGTTCTAAAACATCTGGGTTAGCTGGCAGATCAAATAAAATTAGATCACTGGCAAATTGGAAATTACGGCCTTCCGAACCAATTTCCGAACACAGGAGAATTTGTGCACCATAGCTTTCTTCAGCAAAATAGGCCGCTGCTTGGTCACGTTCAAGTAAGCTCATGCCTTCATGGAACATTGCAGTACGAATGCCTGCATGCAAACGCAATACATTTTCTAGAGCTTCAACAACTGGTCCACTACGCGCAATTAAAAGCACTTTTTTATGCTTGAGATCTTTGCGCAGAATTTCCATTACCCATAGCACACGTGGGTCATTTTGCATCCATGAACCATCAAGTTGTGCTTCTTCTGGCCACATTTGCTCACGCAGTTTCCCATCTTTTGACCAATCTTCTGGTGCTGGTAATGGTGCTGGCTGACAATCACGCCCTGGGAAGCCTTGAATTGCTTCACGCGTATTACGGAATAAAATACGACCTGTACCGTGACGGTCTAATAATTCGTGAATTGCTCTAAAGCGTTGGTCAGGTTGGTCTTCAATACTGTGACCTAATAAGCCTTCTAAAGCAGATAAATGCTCTGGAGCTAAAGGCTGATCAGACATGAGTACTTCAGCAATTTTTGCAGTCTGTTGGTATTGAGTTTCTTCATCTAAGAAGCGCTCTAAACTGCTAAAACGTTGCGGATCAAGTAAACGTAAACGCGCGAAATGACTTTCCACACCAAGCTGTTCAGGTGTTGCGGTAAGCAATAACACCCCAGCGGTGTTTTCAGCAAGCTCTTCAATTAAATCGTAGCGATCATTACCGCCTTCTTCTTCGCTCCACATCAAATGATGTGCTTCATCGACCACGAGCAAATCGAAGCCAGCTTCTATGGCTTGCTCACGCAAATCATCATGGTCAACCATTAAGTCAACGCTGGCAATAATGCATTGCTCAGTCAAGAACGGGTTAAGTTCTGGATCATGTTCTTTAATAGATGCGGTACGTGTTAAATCAAACAGAGAGAATTGCAAGTTAAAACGACGGCGCATTTCAATCATCCACTGATACTGTAAAGAATCAGGGACTAAAATAAGAATTCGTTCTGAGCGACCTGTTTTAAGCTGTTGGTGGATAATTAAACCAGCTTCAATTGTTTTACCCAAGCCCACTTCATCGGCAAGTAAAACACGAGGTGCAAAACGTTTACCAACTTCGTGTGCGATATAAAGCTGATGTGGAATTAAACCAACACGCGCCCCAACCATCCCACGCAGAGGGCTATTCTGCATTTGTGCTTGCATAAGCATCGCTTCAATACGCAGGTCATACCACTCTTTATAGTCGACCTGACTTGCAAGCAAACGATCTAAAGGCTTCGACAACTGAATTTGCGCACCGATACGTGTTTCATTCAGCGCTTTACGATCTTGTTCGCCATTTTCTAAGGTACGAACAACGTTGTAACGCAAAACACCATGTCGGTCTTCAACAGACTCAACAATCCATTTCTTGCCTTCTTGATCTTGAACTTCATCATTTGTGTTAAAGATGATACGAGATAGTGGAGCATTGTTACGTGCATAGACACGTGTCTCATCACTTTTGGGGAATAAAATGCTGACAGATCTTTCATCTACATCAATAAGCACACCTAAACCGAGTTCAGTTTCTGTGTCTGATAGCCAACGTTGACCAATAGCATACTGCTGCAATTTTTCCACCTTTCTCTCAAGTTCGCACTACATATTGTACGATGCAAATTAGCTTATTTTTGCATCTTTTTATGTAGTCTTTAAAGCAAAATTTTGAAGCAAAAACCAATTAAATGACTTTGCTACAAAAAATCACGCATTAAAATTTTTACATTAAAACGGTACAGGACAGTCAAAAGTTAATATTTCTGCTGTGACAGGATGATTAAAACTTAACTGTTTGGCATGCAAACATAAACGCGGAACAAGTTGTTGCTCCGGTGTTGCATACAGCGTGTCACCTACAATTGGATGCCCAAGATATTGCATGTGTACACGGAGTTGATGGGATCGGCCCGTAATTGGTGTTAATTTCACACGAGTTACAGGCTGTCCCTGAATCTGAAAATGTTCTATTGCCTGCCAATGTGTTAAAGCAGGTTTGTTGTGAGAAGCGTCGACAATATGTAAAGGTGGTCGGCTTGGATCATAGATGACAGGAATATCTACAGTCCCCTCACCCTCTAAATGACCTGCGACAAGCGCTTCATATATTTTTGAAGTCTGACGATCTTGAAATTGACGCGCAATCGCACTTTGACCACGCTTTGATAAACCAAATACTAAAATACCTGAAGTATCTCGGTCTAGACGATGAATGAGCAAAGTTTTAGGTTCAATCGCAACCAACCTTGTCAAAACGCTATCATGTAAATCACCTTTACCAGGAACACTCAAGATGTCCGAAGGTTTATGAATCACCATAAAATCATCATCACGATAGATCAGATGTTCACTTAGAAAATCACTCAAAGTTGTATTCCCAAGGCAAGATGAAAAACAAGCGGGCAATAATAAAAAGCTTACGTCCGAATTACAATGCCGTTCGGGTAAATTAACAGCATAATTTGCAAATATTATGGATCACTTGGAGTCTATAGTTAGTCAAGGCTTCAATAACTGCATAATATGCTGCAATGACGGTGCCTGCATTACCTCTTCAGCGCTTACGCTCGCACCATTCGCACGCCACACTTCGACCAGATAATTCACAGCAGACTGATCTAAACCGTAGTTTCGTAAATCAATTTCAGGATGAATCTCCATGGGGTGTCGCCCCACCTGTTCAGCAATTGCCAATAAGATTCCTTTATCCGACAAAATATATTCAGACGGCGCACTTAACGACCATAGGCGCATTAAGGTCCGTGTATTTAAATGTTTTATATGGTCAAAACTGATCTTTTCAACCCATTGGATATGTTGCTCTAGATTAGCCGCCAAGATCGCATCATTTACAATAGCTACATAATCGGTAATAGATAAAACAAGCTGCATAACTTGTTTAAACAGAGGTGACAAATCACCAGCCATCACAACTTGGGCTTTAGCATTTGACGACAGTCGCTGCCCCAACTGCAACATGGTTTGTTGAAGCTGAGATGCATCAATAAAAATAACTGGAATTTCGAGTGCCTGTGCTCTTTTACTTAGCAATTCTAAATGATCGGCTAATGGCTGGTGCGCCCAGTCAGGTGATTTCTCAAGTTCATTTAGCCCAACCATGAGCAAAATACTTTGTGTTGATTCAATTGACCAATTTGAACTATTTGCTGCTAATTGGATTTTTCGAGGTAAGGGATAAAACATTGTTCTCAACAAATAAAAAATAGCTCAAATTAAAAAGCCCGTTTAACACGGGCTTTTTTGCTTACTTCATTTCAGCGAAAGTTTCTTTGGCAGCCTGAATCGTATATTCAATATCTTCATCAGAGTGAGCAGATGAAATAAAGCCTGCTTCAAATGCTGAAGGTGCCAAGTTTACCCCACGCTTTAACATGCCATGGAAGAACTTTTTGAAAGCTTCAATATCACACGCCAACATTGAGTCAAAGCTTGTAATGTCTTCTTGGTCTGTAAAGTAAAGACCAAACATTGCACCAGCTTGCTGAGTTTTAAATGGAATACCTGCTTCATTAGCTGCGGCTTGTAAGCCCGCAAGTAACTTTTCAAGTTGAGCAGATAAATTACTGTAAAAGTCTGGTTGGCGAAGATGTTTGAACATCTCGATACCCGCACGCATAGCAAGAGGGTTTCCAGACAATGTACCTGCTTGGTATACGCCGCCTAAAGGTGCGATACATTCCATGATTTCACGCTTACCGCCAAACGCACCTACAGGTAAACCAGCACCAATAATTTTGCCTAAAGTTGTTAAATCAGGTTTAACGTTATAAACCGATTGAGCACCACCTAAAGCAACGCGGAAACCTGTCATCACTTCATCAATAATAAATACAGATTTATATTCATCACACACATCACGGATGGCTTGTAAGAAACCGTCGATTGGTTTCACCATATTCATGTTACCCGCGACAGGCTCAATAATAACACCCGCAATTTCATGACCAAATTTAGCAAAACATTCTTTTAATGCCGCAATATCGTTATAAGGTAACGTTAAAGTGTGTTTGGCAAAATCAACAGGAACACCCTTTGAAGTCGGTTCACCCTCACCTAAAGTCAGTAAACCCGAACCTGCTTTTACTAAAAGTGAGTCAGAGTGACCGTGGTAGCAACCTTCAAACTTCACAATTTTGTCACGGCCAGTGTAACCACGCGCTAAACGAATAGCCGTCATGGTCGCTTCTGTACCAGAGTTCGTCATACGCACCAATTCAATTGATGGCATGATTTCACAGATAATATCTGCCAACGTTGTTTCGTGTACAGTTGGCGCACCAAAACTTAAACCATCTTCTGCGGCTGTTTGTACTGCTTTAATAATTTCTGGATGAGCATGACCCAAAATCATTGGTCCCCAAGAACCAACATAGTCAACATAACGCTTACCATCTACGTCCCATAAATAAGCACCTTTTGCTTTCTCGATGAAAACAGGTGTTCCTCCAACGCCATTAAAGGCACGTACCGGAGAGTTCACACCACCTGGAATGTGTTTGCTGGCTTGTTTAAATAACTGTTCTTGCTTTGGAGATAAACTCATGGAAATGCTCGTCTTAAATATCTAAAAAATAATTTTGAAAGCTTAAGAAAATAATTGTGCCCAGGCCTGTACACGGGCAGGAATTTCAGCAGTTGATCGGCCTAATATATCACTAATGACTGCACAGAGGTCAGCCCCAGCCTCAATCACAGGTTTTGAGTTTTCAACAGTTAAACCACCAATCGCGCAAATTGGTAAATCATATTGAGCCGCTGCCTGTTTAATCACTTCGATACCCACATTACCTGCTTCAGGTTTTGTAGAGGTCGCGTAGACTGCACCAAATGCAATATAAGTCGCGCCATCGGCAATTGCTTTTTGTGCAAGTTCTAATGAATTTAAGCAAGTACGGCCAATAATGACACCTTCTGGTAATTGCGATTTTGCATCAGTAATTTCACCGTCACTTTGCCCTAAATGCACACCTAAACCAAACTGAGCAGCCAGTTTTAGGTCATCATTAATCACAAAAGGAACTTGATATTTTTCACATAAAAGTTTGATTTGTTCAACTTCAGCAGGCTGGTCTGCTTTTTCTACTTTCTTACGGCGGTACTGTAAAATTGCGACCTGATGAGTTGCGAGTGCGGCGTCTAGTTTTTCTAATAATAATTGGATTGGGTCATCATTGGTAATGAGATATAAACCGCGCATACTCTACTCTCGCTTTAAAAAACTTCGCTAGTATAACGGATTTATAGGACATCATAAGTACCGATTGATATAGGCTTACCAGTACCAATCGGTATATTTAGAATAGAAAGTAAAATTAACTTGGTATTTTGTCATGCTTGCGATCAGTCAAACTCAAACGACCACGGGCAACATCAGACAACATTCGCCAATCAGAAATAAAGCTATAGAAAGGTTGTTTAAAACTGGCAGGCTTATTTTTTTCAAACACAAAATGTCCAACCCAAGCATTTGCGTAACCCGCTACCAAACCATAGAGCACATATTTGGCCTGTTTCTTACGAATTGCTTTTGAAAAAAAGTATATACCAATACTGCTACCCACCACATGTAAGCGTCTGCTCATGATGTTACGGTGTTCAGTTAAATAAAAACGATAAAATTCCTGATAGTTTTTAATCGGCAATTCAAACTCTGGCTGAGCTTCATGGCTAAAGTTTACTGGTGCATTCACGATCATCTTCCTGATTTTTATTTGATCAAAACGTCACCTGATTGTACACCTAAATAAAAGCCTAGCGTCATATGTTTGATTGTAACTTTCTCTATCAAAAGCATTACTTTTAGCGCTAAGCTATTATACTTATTCAAGATAGTTTAAATACCTGATTCAGGGAGATATATTATGGTCGAAGTCGAACTAAAGTTTCAGTTACCTGAATCGAAGAAAAAAACTGTCCAGCAATACTTAAAAAAACATAAAGCGAAATATATTCACTTACAGGCAAAGTATTACGATACCCCTGATCGATTACTCGCAAAAAATGGCATGGCCCTACGTTTACGTAAAGAAGATGATCAATGGGTACAAACATTTAAAGCCGCAGGTCAAAGCCACCTGCACCGTGTTGAAGAAGAAATTCATTTAGGTGCGTGCGACCAAGAACCTGACTTAAACCTTGCGTTATATCAAAATAATAAAGTCGTAACTGATTTAATTAATGCGGTTTTAGGAACGCAAGCTGAAAAACTAAGTTTGCAGTTTGAGACTGATGTACAGCGAACCTATCATGTGTTTGAAGCAGACAATACGGCTATTGAAGTTTGTTTAGATGACGGCGTCGTAAAAACAGCAGATACACAAAGTAAAATTTGTGAAGTCGAATTTGAACTCAAACAAGGCGCAGTAAAAACGCTAATTCAATTTGCACAGCAATGGATTAATCGTTACGCCCTTTGGCTTGATGTAAGAAGTAAAGCCGAGCGTGGTAATTTATTAGCACTGGGGCAAGCAGCCTCGCCCGCTGTACATGCCAAAGCTCTGACATTAAATAAAGATATTACTGCTGAGCAGGCTCTAAAAAAGATTATCGAAAACTGTTTAGGACAATTTTTACCAAATATGGCTGCAATTGCCGATGAAGTTGCCGAACCTGAGCATATTCATCAGGCACGTGTAAGTTTACGTCGTTTACGCAGTGCACTGAAACATTTCTCTGGCTGGTCAAGCGAGCTAAATCCTATTTGGGAAGAACAAATTGCGGAGCTTTTCCGTAAGCTTGGAGACACTCGTGATGAAGATGCTATTCGCACCGAAGTGTTACCTGTCATTCAACAACACGGTTCGCCTGAGCTTTTACTACCCGTTTCAGTTCAGCCTTCAAAAGAACTCTCAACAATCTTTACCTCTGCGGACACAATTAAGCTATTACTCGATTTATTAGCATTTGCGTATTCAGAAGAAGATTCAAAGAACAAAACAGGTGGGTTAAAAAAACATATTAAAAAGAGTTTAGATAAATTACATCATAAAGTGATTAGCAATGCTGAACACTTCTCTGAGCTTGAAGTGACTGAACAGCACAAAATACGAAAGACAGCTAAGCAGTTACGTTATTGTGTTGAGTTTATTTCAAGTCTTTATCCTGACAAGAAAGTACAGCAATATTTAAAACATCTACAACCTGTACAAAACACCTTAGGTCAATATAACGACTTATTTATTGCGGAAGGTATTTTCAATAAAGTTGTCGAAAATGACTCATCTTTCTGGTTTGCATTAGGGTGGGTAAAAGCCAAACAACCTCACCTACAAAAATGGTCTGCCAAAGCTTTACAAACTTTTAGTCAAACTGAAACTTTTTGGTAATTTATAAAAAGTCGCTGTAAACAAGCAGCGACTTTTTATCGGTACTTACCAAATACTTTCCACACGCCATTATCTGCTAATGGGTCATTATAGCTATCACTACGTTGCTTTCTTGGCTTATCACGGGCATCGACCAATTTAAAATGCGGTTCAACACCTAACACAATACCATTGGTATAAAAACGCGAACGGGTATATTCACTTTGCCCGTGCTGAAATACATAGGTTCTTAAATCGATAAATTCACGGTGAGCAACTAAAGCTGCGGTATCGTCGCTCTGCAACCATTCTTGCATCGTAAAAATCTGATCAGTTTCGAACTGCCCACATTTTTCAATAAGACTCGCAACACCACGGAAAGTTTTCGATTCTTTTGCGCGTGTTTTATTAATCCGAATTCGGTCTACATGAAAGAAGAATAGCGGTAAATTTAAATGACTTGGCAAATGAATGGCATCTGGTAATTCATCTTCCATAAATGGCTGAAAAAGTTCTTGTGCCCTTTCAATTAAACCTTGCCATTGGCGATAATAATTTTCGACTTCTTCTTGCAAGCCATAATAAATCGGCAGTCCTTCGACATGCTCTAAATATTGAGGTGGGAAAACATGCTGGCGTAATAAAGCAATATCTGTTTTTAAACTTTGAATAGCAATCGCATCTTGCATATTAGGTTCTCCAACCCATACTTAGGCTATTTACAGACTAAGTCAAAGGTTTTGTTTCCGCAAGCGTTTGCCTATAATAAGCAGCTCTATTTTTGTGGGAATAAGTCATGTCTCAAAAGATTAATGCAACAGATATTACTGAAGAAGAAGCGTTAAATGCGGTTTTCTTTGAGCGTGCGGATGAATTCATTAAACAAGCCAATGATTTTTGTCGCCCGCCAAAAGGTGAAAAGCCAGATCCAGCCGAACTACGTGGTCAAGTAAGTGCAGCAATGTTGTTTGCTAGTGCCCGTTTTAACACATGGGTAGCAGCAAATAATTTTAAAGATGGCGAAGAAATGCGCGCTGCTAAAGATCAAGTGATGTCTTATCTTGTGCAACAATTTCAAATGATGCTTGAAGATAACTTTGATGAGTACTGTGAACAGTTCGAAAATTACTTACGTTTCCGTAAAAATGAAGATTTTCATGCGCATAAACATGATCATTAAGATGATTTAAACATCCAAATAAAAAGCCACAATTTAGTGGCTTTTTATTTGCTATAAGACTTTATTTTTTTGCTGCCTGACCATATTGATCAGCCATCACTTCAACTAAATGTTCAGGTTTAATATACTTTTTAATTACTGCATTTACGTCTGCAACAGTCAGTTTAGTCAAGTTCTGATCATGTCGAACACGATCTTGTAATGTTTTATCTGTTTCAAGCTGTAGATTTAACATCCCATGAATATTACGTTCATCTTCTAATGCCGTAACGCGTTTCTTCATGATATCTGCTTTAGCAGCTTCAAGCTCTTGCTCAGTCACACCATTTTTCAACAAGTCATTCAACACTTTATGTATTGATGCAGACACTTGTGCTGAGCGACCAGAAGTATAATTAGCACTAATGCTTAAGGCCCCTACATTCGTATCACGGTCAAGTTGCAGTCCACTTCCAAAACCATAGACTAGCGCATTTTTCTCACGAAGCTCTTGAGCCAAACGTGATGAAATTTGAGACTCACCTAAAATATAGTTAAGTAAAATTAATGCAGATGCATCTGGATGGTTTTTCCCAACTGGAATTGAAAGCACACTTTGGTAGCTACCAAATTCGCGCTGCTCAGATAAAACATGAACTTGCTGAGCTGGAAAATCAACATGATTAATCAAGATTCTTTGATAAGGCTGTTTACCATTCCAACGACCAAATTCCTGATTAAGTAATTTCTGCATTTTTTTCGCATCAAATTTACCCGTAATAGCAATTTGAGCATGGTTCATTGCAAAGAAACGCTCGTATAACTCTTTCACTTGCTCTTGAGTTGCGTTTTTCAATTGCTGTTTTGCCAGTTCAGGTTCAAAGTGATAACGCAAATCACCGGGTTGATATTCTTCAAGCAAACGTGAAAGTGTTAAGCCCGCTACTACATCTGGCTCGGTATAAGGACGATCAAGACTTGATAAACTTTGCGATTTAATTAAATCAAATTGAGATTGCTCAAATTTTGGATTTTTCATCACATCAAGAACAAACTCGAAAAACTCATCAAATTTTTCTGATTTAGACTGAATATTAATAGTCATGCCATTGCCGTCAGCACTTGCATAAGCCGCGCCGCCCGCATCAATCGATTTATCAGCAATATCTTGCAAACTGTATTTATCAGAACCACGAAGCAATAAATATGAGGTTAAATCAACGACCGTACCTTTATTAAATAAAGATTTTTCTGTTCCGAAGTCCATCGTAATTGTTGCATAAGTACGATCATCACGTGTTTCAACTGGGAATAAAGCGTACTTCATTCCATTTTTCAGTTTTCCACGGATAATCTTTTTCTCATTGCTTTCAACATATTGCTTAGAAGTTTTTAAAAACTCTGCGACTTCTTGTTGATACACCTTTGGATCTTTTAAAGGCTCTGCCTTTGCTTCTACCTGATCTAGAGTTTTAGGTGCGTCTTTTGCATTTTGTTGTTGAGCTTTTTTCTGATCTTCAGGTGTTGGCAAAATATCACCGTCAATTCGATGCTCAGCCACAAGGAATTGTTTTAAAGTTTGATTCACTTGGTCTAACTTAACGTTTTCTACTGAATCTAAATCTTTAAAATATTGATCCCACTGACCGCCAGCGACAGTGTAATCACTTAAACGTGAACCAAGTGCTACCGCATCTTTAGTGATTAAATCGCCTTGAGTTTTCATTAAACTCTTAACACGATTTAATTCAACTTCAGTAAAAGGCTTACCTTTCTCAATACCCGCTAGCAAAGAGCTTTCAACTTTTTTAGGGTCATTACTTGGTGCATAAATGGCACCCAGAAACACCACATTAAAATCTTGGTCTAACCACGTACTTGCATCAACATTTGTGGTAATGCCTGTTTCAACCATGTTCTGATATAAATGGCCACTTGGCTGCATGGTATATAACAAAGGCGCTAAAGCGAGCGTCGGCTGAATTTTGGTATTTTTACCATTCATATAGATATGGAATTTAGCGAGATCGCTCCCCTTTTTCACCACAAACTGACGATTTTTTATTTTTGTAGAGTCGAGTACAGGAATCTGTACAGGCTTAGGAACATCACGCGCCGCGATTGGGCTAAAGTATTGATCAATGGTTTTTAAGACATCTGTCTTATCGAACTTACCTGAAATTACCATGACAGCATTATTGGGTGCATACCAGTTACGATAGAACTGATTCAATTCAGGCATTTTAATAGATTTAAGCTCAGGTAAATCGCCAATCGGTAAACGACCTAAATATTGGTTACCATAAGCTGACTTCCACATTTGATCCATCAGGACAGCAAAAGGCTGGTCCATACGGACTTCACGTTCGCGTTTTACGATTTCAATTTCAGAAGGAACAAATTTTTCTTGTAGAACTAATTTATCCATACGTTCCGATTCAAGATATAACACTTCATTGAGTGCAGTCTTTTCCGGACGAACGATATTGGTATATTTGGTCGAGTAATAATCGGTGCTGGCGTTCGTCATCAATGTATATTGATCTAGACGACGCTGGAATTCTTCCCCTTTAACATTTTTTGTTCCTTTAAAAGCCAAGTGCTCAAGCAAATGAGCTAAACCGCTTTTACCTTGCGGGTCATTTAATGAACCTGTTAAATAAATGGTATTAATAAAGATTTTATTTTCTTTGTCGTTCGGTGCAAGTACAACCCGAAAACCATTATCTAATTTATATTCCTCAATATTTTGCTTGCTTTTTACTAGTGTAGTTTGTGCAAAAGACGCAGCACTTAAACCAAGAATACATAGGGAGAGAGTCAGTTGTTTAAACTGCATAAACATATAAATACCAATTAATTTGAATAATAAAAAATCAATAGTTGTGCGACTATAGTAGGAAATTTAAGCTGACATTAATAGTAAAGATTTGAAAAAAAAGCCGTTTATTTAAACGGCCTTATATTTTAAAGAAAAATCTCAGCTTGCATATAAAGTTTTCCATTGCCTGAAATTTCAATACGTTCTTCAGACAGGATATTGCAATATAAAACGCCTCCACGGCTAGAAGCCTGATAAGCCAAAATATTATTTTTGCCCAGCTTTTCTGCCCATAACGGCGCTATTGCAGTATGAACTGAACCTGTAACAGGATCTTCATCAATGCCCGCGACAGGTGCAAAATAACGCGATACACAGTCATATTGCTGGTCTGCTTTTGAGGTAATTGCAACCTCCATTCCCGTCGTTGTAATCGCAGTCCGTTTACCTAGGGTTTTGAGCAAGCTCATGTCAGGCTGCTCGTCTAATACATCTTGCACTGACTCATATTCAACAATGTAAGCTTGAACATTTTGATAAACTGCTTTAAATGGTTTGGTTAATGCCTCACGTAAAACAGCTGGATAATCTTCAACTTGATGAGCTTTACGAATCGGAAAATTCATTCTGATTTTGCCATCATCATCTTGATGAACGATAAAAAGACCTAAGTTTCGGACATGAAAATTAATGGTCTTTTTTTCCGTAAAATCTTTAAATATTACAAAAGCACTAGCAAGCGTCGCATGCCCACAAAAATCGGCTTCAACCGTTGGCGTAAACCAACGAATTTCATAATTTTCAGCGTCTATGATTTTTACAAAAGCAGTCTCAGATAAGTTATTTTCAAGTGCTATCTTTTGCATTAAATCTACATCTAGCCACTCTTTTTCAACAATCACAGCCGCAGGATTGCCGCGAAATAATTCTTTTGTAAAAGCATCGACTTGATACATTTTCATGATAGTGCTCTCTTTTGTAATAGGTTCATTTTCGAAAATTATTTAAAAGAAAAACAGATACAGTTTTTTAAAAATTAACATCACAGTGGCAATTTAAGCATATAAAAAAACGGCTCATCCAAAGTGGATGAGCCGTTTAATACTCATTCTTAATGATGTTGAGTTAACTCAATTTCATCTTCACTATTTAATATGTCTTTATCAGTCTGACCCATAAATTGGCTCGTAACTACACCCGCAGTCATTGAACCATTTACGTTTAATGCAGTACGTCCCATATCAATGAGTGGTTCAATTGAAATAAGAAGTGCAACTAAAGTCACAGGTAAACCCATAGCTGGAAGAACAATCAGTGCAGCAAAAGTCGCACCACCACCTACTCCAGCAACCCCAATTGAACTTAAAGTCACAATACCCACTAACGAAGCAATCCACATTGGGTCTAGCGTGTTAATTCCCATGGTTGGCGCAACCATGACTGCCAACATTGCTGGGTATAAACCTGCACAACCATTTTGACCAATGGTCGCACCAAAAGAAGCAGAAAAACTTGCAATAGATTCAGGAATACCTAAACGGCGAGTTTGCGTCTCAATGCTCAGTGGAATACTGGCAGCACTTGAACGACTGGTAAATGCGAAAGTCAGAACAGGAGCAACTTTTTTGAAGAACTTAACAGGAGAAACACCTGTCAGGGTCAAAATAATGGCATGAACGACAAACATGATGGCTAAACCTAAATAAGATGCCACCAAGAAACCGCCTAGATTTAAGATATCTGCAACATTCGAACTTGCCACAACTTTGGTCATAAGGGCAAAAACACCATACGGTGTAAGTGTCATGACGAGACGAACAAGCTTCATTACCCAAGACTGTAAAGTCTGAATTGCAGTCAGAATACGCTGGCCTTTCTCTGCATCATCTTTCATTAGGTTAAGCGCTGCTATCCCTAAAAAGACAGCAAAAATAACCACACTAATAATTGAAGTTGGGTTTGCACCAGTTAATTCAGCAAATGGATTACTTGGAATAAAGGAAAGAATAAATTGCGGTACACTTAAATCAGTAACTTTGCCTACATAATCTGTATTAATGGCAGTTAAGCGTGCAGTTTCAGCAGCACCTTGCACTAAACCTTTCGCCGTTAAGCCAAATAGGTTAGTAACAAATACACCTACGAGTGCAGCAATCAGCGTTGTAAAAAGTAAAGTGCCGATCGTATAAAAACTGATTTTGCCTAAAGATGAGGCTTGGTGTAATTTTGCAACCGCTCCCAAAATAGACACAAATACCAAAGGCATAACGACCATTTGTAAAAGTTTTACATAGCCGTTTCCAACGATATTAAACCAGCTAATAGATTCAGCAAGAATCGGATGGCCACCGCCATAAATCAAATGTAGTCCTAAACCAAACACTACACCTAGAACCAAGCCAGCCAGAACTTTTTTCGATAAGCTCCAGTCTGTTTTACGTGTTTGGGCGAGTAAAAATATTAACCCGACAAAAACCACAATATTGATGATTAAGGGTATATTCATTCCCAAACTCCAAATTATTGCTTGTGTCATCTTTCAAGGGGGCATATTTGACCATAGCCGGCCTATATAAACTACCCTTTTCAACAATTTTATAGCATCAAGATGATTACAAACTTGCGTGAGAATATAAAATGACTTTTAAATACATATATATCACTTTTAATTTATAAATTAAGTGAGATATTTATGTACAAAAACCAGCCTCTACTTAAGCAACCTTTAATTCAAATTGCTGCTCAATAAAATGAATAAATTGCTTTAAATTGGTTCCCCATGTTTCTGGTAACTGGGCAACTAAATATGTAGTGAAAAAAGCAGATTCCGTATTTAGCCCAAAACAATTGACTGAAACTTTATCTGCAACTTTTGTGAGATATGATTTCGGTAATAAAGCAAAACCAACACCCAACTCTACACAACTCACGATTCCGTCAAGACTTCCCATTTCCATAATTTGCGAAGGCGGAATACTAAAGTCATTCAAGAAAAGCTCTATGGCATGTCGATATGAACAACCTTGTCGAAATGCAATAAATCTGGTCTTTGCAAGGGTTACCTTGTCTGGAAAACTCTGTTGTTGCTTAGGGCAAACCAAAACCAGCTCTTCATGCCACACAGGAAAACTATATAACTCAGGAATTGAATGTTTAGATGCCACAAAAGCACAGTCCAACTTCCCCTGATGTACCGCATTTAATAAATAACGGGTCGGATGAGTTTGAAGCTCGATGGGCAAATTAGGATATTGCTGCATAGATTGATTGAGCAACTGTGGCAAACGTATTGCTGCGGTTGTTTCCATGCTGCCCAAGCGAATGGTTTCATTCGGGTCAATATCACCTTCTTGAAAGATCTTCTTAGCTTTATCGTGCAATGCAATCATTTGAACAGCGTAACTATGTAGCTGTTGTCCGGCATTCGTTAAAGTCACAGGATTATTACGATTGAATAAAATAACCCCTAACTCTTCTTCAAGTTTTTTTATATGGCTCGTGATATTCGATTGAACCGTATACATTTTTTGTGCAGCCAATGAAAAACTTCCACTCTCTGCAACCTCTAAAAAAAACTCTAAAGACTTAAGTAACATTTCACTATCTCAAAACAAGATAATTACTATCATATTAAATCATTTTTAATGATTGATAAACTCGCTTTTAATAATAAAAAAATTGAGCGTCTTCTCATGTCTACATTTTATCGAATGAGCTTAATTGTCTTTTTGGCAACTTGTTTGGGAATTGGTGTTTTTAGATTTTCCTATACTGCGCTTATGCCCATCATGATCGAGCAGTACCACTGGACCCATGATTTTGCCAGTTACTTAGGCAGCGCAAATTTATTGGGATATCTTATTGGTGCCTTATTAGCGCTATTGAGTATTAAAGAAAAGTTCATTCCATCCATGATCGTACTTTCGACTATAGCTGGCAGCCTCAGCCTACTATGCTGTTCATTCATGGATATGCCTTTGGTGTGGTTCATTTTCTGGCGTACGATTTCAGGTATTGCTGGCGGCTTACTTATGATTTTGGCACCTAGCTTTGCAATGAAATACATTCCCACCACGCAAAGATTAAAAGTTAACTTTTTAGGATTTAGCGGAATTGGTGTGGGGGTTTTATCTGCCACCATTATTATTCCCCTACGTAAAAATATGCCCGTGCATTATGTTTGGGATATTTTTGCAGGTATTTCTTTATTAGGAAGCTTAACTCTTTATTGCTTATTAAGTAGCAATACTGCCCAGATGATTAAACCGCAATCTACTACTTTACAAGCCTCACAAAAATCACGTTTGGGTCTGGTCATTATTATTGCCTATATGTGTAGTGCCTTTGCCTATATTCCACATTCTTTGTTTTGGATGGATTATTTATCTGGAACTCTACATTTTCCATTACAGCAAAGAAATTTATTTTGGGTTCTCTATGGATTAGGAAGCTGCATTGGTGCATTCATCGCCTATTGCTTAAGCCGAATAATGGGATATATACAGGCTATTAAATGGCTATATGGCATTTACTGCCTAGCTGTTGTTTTACCTTTCCTTTCACAGACTACTTCTTTACTGGCCTTATCTTCGCTTCTGACAGGCTTACTCACTCCCGCAACCGTATTTATTAGTTCTTATAGTCTGCTACAGATTTATGAGCAACGTTATCAAAAGCTTTGGAGCCTTGCCACCATTGGGTTTGCTAGCACTCAGCTTTTAGGTGGGGTTGTCATTAGTACTCTGCATCATTTGCATTGGTCTTATGCCCATCTCTTTCTGTTAGGTGGAATCGTTCTTCTTTTTGCGGTTTGCCTTTTACTTCCTGTACGCCCTTCTTTCACCTCAACTCTCGGAGAAACCAAATCGTGAAAACTCTGCTCTTTCCTTTATTTTTAGTTACTTTCGTTCTTGTTATTCAAGCCCTAGACCAGAGTTATCAAAAGAAAATTGGCTTTATTAAAACTCCGAAGCATCCCGAATTTATGCAATAAAAAAAGCCCTCAACCGAGGGCTTTTCTTATGCAAAATTTATTTAATCTTCCATATGTTTGATAATCGCATCACCAAATTCAGAACAACGTAATAAGGTTGCACCCGGCATTAGGCGTTCAAAATCGTAAGTTACGGTTTTAGCTGCAATCGCTCCAGCAATTCCTTTAATGATCAGGTCTGCAGCCTCTGTCCACCCCATATCACGTAGCATCATTTCTGCGGAAAGAATAATAGAACCCGGGTTTACTTTATCCTGACCTGCATATTTAGGTGCAGTACCATGAGTTGCTTCATAAACTGCAATTGCACCACCAATATTTGCACCAGGTGCAATACCAATACCGCCTACTTCTGCTGCCAAAGCATCAGAAATATAATCACCATTTAAATTTAGGGTAGCAATAACGGAGTAATCGGCTGGACGCATGAGGATCTGTTGTAAAAATGCATCTGCAATGACATCTTTAATAATGATGTCTTTACCAGTTCTAGGATTTTTAATTTTAACCCATGGACCACCATCAATTAGTTCTCCACCGAAACGATCTAGAGCCAATTCATAGCCCCACTCTTTAAATGCCCCTTCGGTGTATTTCATGATATTACCCTTGTGAACAAGGGTCACAGAAGGTTTGTCATTTTCGATTGCAAACTGAATGGCTTTACGGACTAAACGCTGTGAACCTTCTTTCGATACAGGTTTAATTCCAATCCCACATCCTTCAGGGAAACGGATTTTTGTGACACCCATTTCTTCTTGGAGAAACCTAATCACTTTTTTAGCTTCTTCAGAATCGGCTTTCCATTCAATACCTGCATAGATATCTTCCGAGTTCTCACGGAAAATCACCATATCTGTTAATTCTGGGTGCTGAACAGGTGAAGGAACGCCTTCAAACCAACGTACTGGACGTACGCAAACATATAGATCTAATTCTTGGCGTAAGGCAACGTTGAGTGAACGAATGCCTCCACCCACTGGTGTAGTTAACGGACCTTTGATAGATACAACGAATTCACGAAGTGCTTCGAAAGTTTCTTCCGGCATGTAGTTGCCATAAATTTTATTGGCTTTTTCGCCGCAATACACTTCCATCCATTCGATTGAGCGCTTGCCACCGTAAGCTTTTAAAATAGCAGCATCTACGACTGCTTTCATGGTTGGTGTAATATCCACACCAATACCATCACCTTCAATGAAAGGAATAATTGGATGATTTGGTACGTTCAGTGACAGGTCTGCATTTACTTTAATTTTGTCGCCGTCAGCAGGAACCACGATCTTCTGATAACCCATTGTGTAAATTCTCCCTTTTATAATACTTAATTAACTAAAAATAATTATCGATAAACAATACTTTCAACTTTTATTAACGCATAATAGCTTAATCGAATTTAATTCTTTTTGAGATTTATGTGGGAAATAAGCAAATTTCACACTTAAATATAGCTCAATGTTTTCTCTAGTTATTTGAAAGAAGAAGCCATTTTTTATGAAAATTGTCATTCTCAACAAGCCTTATGACGTTCTCTCCCAGTTTCGTAAAGACGAAGCGCATATGACCGTCTCGGACTTTGTTGATGACCCGACTTTGCGCTTGGCAGGCCGTCTTGATATGGACTCTGAGGGTTTAGTCTTTTTAACCGATCATGGTGGTCTGAATCAGTTCATTACCAATCCTGCAAATAAAAAATACAAAACGTATTTAGTTCAAGTTGATGGCGATGTAACTGAAGAAGCGCTTGAGCAGCTTCGTAAAGGTGTAGAACTTAATGATGGTATGACGCTTCCGGCTACTGCCATTAAAGTAAGTGAACCTGAGTGGTTATGGGAACGTAACCCACCTGTACGTTATCGTGCAAATATTCCAACATCTTGGGTCGAAATTTCAATTTGCGAAGGCCGTAACCGTCAAGTTCGTCGTATGACTTCTGCGGTAGGTTTTCCAACTTTACGTTTAATTCGTACTAAGATTGGTTCAATTGATTTAGTTCAACTCGGTTTAAGACCTGGTGATGTGAAAGAAATCGAGCCTTTGCTTTATCCTGACTTTAAAGATGTTCCTGCGGAAGAGCCTTATCGTTCACGTTCATATGTGAAAAAACCAGGTGGTACTGGCGGCAAACCGATGGTTCGTAAAAACAAAGATGGTTCTGCGAAAAAGTCTGGTACAAAACGTATCTGGCAAATGGATGAAAGTGAAAAGCCACGTCGTAAGACCAATGGTACAACTCGTCCAAATACAAAAGCACCACGTGGTCGTGGACGTAATAGTCGTTAAAATCTAAATTTTCAAAGCTCACCTAGGTGGGCTTTTTTAATGCCATTTATTTTTATAAAAATAAAAAAGCCGGTGTTTATACACCGGCCCTTAAGCTATTTACTAACGAATTAGTAATTAAGCACCAACAGTTGCAAGAGCTGCATTAAATGTAGCACTTGGACGCATTACAGCATCTACTTTTGCTTTATCAATTGCATAGTAACCACCGATGTCAGCTGGTTTACCTTGTACTTGAGCAAGTTCAGCAACAATCTTAGGTTCTTCTTCAGCTAAAGTTTTTGCAAGTGAAGCAAATTTAGCTTTTAACTCAGCATCTTCGTTCTGCGCAGCAAGTGCTTCTGCCCAGTAAAGTGACAAGTAGAAATGGCTACCACGGTTGTCAATCTCACCTGTACGGCGTGATGGCGACTTACCATTATCAAGTAACTTGTCAGTCGCTTCATCAAGAGTCTTCGCAAGTAACTTAGCACGAGCATTATTTTCTTTAATGCCCATTTCTTCTAAAGAAGCTGCTAGAGCAAGGAACTCACCAAGCGAATCCCAACGTAAGTGGTTTTCTTCAACAAGCTGTTGTACGTGTTTTGGCGCTGAACCACCCGCACCAGTCTCGTACATGCCACCACCCGCCATAAGCGGAACGATAGATAACATTTTCGCAGAAGTACCAAGTTCCATAATTGGGAACAAGTCAGTTAAGTAGTCACGTAAGATGTTACCAGTCACAGAAATAGTATCTAGACCACGTACTACACGCTCGAGTGTGTAACGCATTGCGCGAACTTGAGACATAATCTGGATATCAAGACCAGTCGTGTCATGATCTTTTAAATACGTTTGTACTTTCTTGATCAATTCATTTTCGTGTGGACGGTACGGGTCAAGCCAGAAGATCGCAGGCATGCCTGAGTTACGTGCACGAGTTACTGCAAGTTTTACCCAGTCACGAATCGGAGCATCTTTAACCTGACACATACGCCAGATATCGCCTTCTTCAACATTTTGAGTCAATAACACTTCACCAGTGTCAAGATCGGTAATGTTTGCAATACCTGCTTCTGAAATTTCAAAAGTCTTGTCGTGAGAACCGTATTCTTCAGCTTTTTGAGCCATCAAGCCAACGTTCGGTACAGTACCCATAGTCTTCGGATCGAAGTTACCATGCCACTTACAGAAGTTGATCATTTCTTGGTAAATACGGGCAAATGTTGATTCTGGCATAACTGCTTTAGCATCATATTGCTTACCATCAGCACCCCACATTTTACCACCGGCACGGATCATTGCTGGCATAGAAGCATCAACGATGATGTCGTTTGGTGAATGGAAGTTTGTGATGCCTTTTGCCGAGTCAACCATTGCAAGTGCAGGACGGTGTTCTTGACAAGCATGTAAATCTTCAATGATTTCTTCACGTAATGAAGTAGGAAGAGTTTCGATTTTCTCGTATAACCCAGCCATACCGTTATTAACGTTAATGCCTAATTCGTCAAATAACTTACCGTGTTTTTCGAAAGCTTCTTTGTAGTAAATTTTCACACAGTGACCGAAAACGATCGGGTGTGAAACTTTCATCATTGTCGCTTTTACGTGTAGAGAGAATAAAATTCCCGCTTCTTTACAATCATCAAGTTCTTTTTCATAGAAATCACAAAGTGCTTTCTTGCTCATGAACATTGAGTCAATGATTTCGCCTTCTTGAAGCGCAACTTTTGGCTTAAGAACAATGCTCTTACCACTGGTCGTGATAAGTTCCATTTTCACATTACGTGCGCGATCAAGTGTCATTGATTTTTCACCATGGTAGAAGTCACCTTCTTCCATATGTGAAACGTGAGTTTGTGACCACTGTTTCCACTCGCTCATTGAATGAGGGTGTTTTTTCGCATAGTTTTTAACTGCTGCTGGAGCACGGCGGTCAGAGTTACCTTCACGAAGGACAGGGTTTACTGCTGAACCAAGGCACTTACCATAACGAGCTTTGATTGATTTTTCTTCTTCGGTTGCAGGATTTTCCGGATAATCAGGAATTGCATAACCTTTTGATTGAAGCTCTTTGATACATGCAGTTAATTGCGCAACAGACGCACTAATGTTCGGGAGTTTGATAATGTTAGTATCTGGATCTTGTGTAAGACGACCAAGCTCTGCAAGGTTGTCGGATACCTTTTGCTCTTCACTTAGGTAATCAGCGAATTCTGCGAGCACACGTGCAGCTACAGAGATGTCACTTTTAATAATCTCGATGCCAGCTGGCTTAGTAAAGGTCTCAATGATCGGCAGTAGCGAATAGGTCGCCAATAGTGGCGCCTCGTCAGTCAGTGTGTAAATAATAGTTGACTTTTCACCAGCCATATATAGCCCCTTCCGTTTGATTGAGTGTTGAGGACCGAGCTTTTGGCCCAGTGCCTACGAACCGATATGCTTAAATAAAACCCTGAGAGTATCGGCTCTCATTGCCTTCCAGTCAACGAAATATCCAGTGATAACGACATTTCGCAGCGAAATAATACATAATACAAATGTATAGATAATTTTCTGATATCTAAGTCATTGTAATACGCACATTCAGATCACTTTTCAGGCATTAAAAATCATTAAATTACATGAGATATCTTTCAGTGTTCTGACAATTATTATACTTTTCATTCAAAATAAACTCAAAGGCAAAACGGGTTTCGCCATCTGGAAGGACTTAAAAGTAAAAACCGATGTGCAAAACATCGGTTTTTTATAAACTATTTAGCTTTAATCTAAGCTTTTAACCATTTTTCAGTTTTAGCTTGATCTTCAACGATAAGTTCAACTTCGGTTAAATCAGATGTAGCGCAATCGACTTCAAAAGAGATTAACTCATCACGACGGAAAGCAAAGACAGTATAAGTTCCGCCCTGCTTTGCATACTTCTCAATAAGCTTAGTGGATGCTTTTAAACCATCAATTGCAATAATCACATCATTAGCAGAAATACCTGCTTTCACTGCTGCACTATCACGGCGGGCACTTTGCACAAGCACACCTTCTGGCTTATCGACAAGTTTTAAACCTAATGGCAAAGATTTGTCGGTTTTAACTCTATAGCTTAGGCCAAACTCAGGAAACAATTGATCAAGCGGTAATTCATCAGTCGTGTTAATCAGATGATTAATTTGTTCAATCCAATTATCACCCGTCAGTTCTTTACATAAATCAAAAATGGTTCTTTCGTTTACTTGCATACCATTTTGAGTATTTTCATATAATCGACGCATTAAAACATCAAGACTAGAACCACGTAGACGTAAACCTAAATCTAGGCACAACGCAACTAAAGCACCCTTATTGTAGTAACTAGTACCCGCGTTATTCGAGTTTTCATCTTGACGATAAAATTTAATCCAAGCATCAAAACTTGATTCAGCCACTGTTTGAACAAAACGGCCTGGATTTTGTAAATAGCGATCAATTTGTGCTTTAAGCAAATCAAGATAAGATTTCTGAGAAATTACACCACTACGCAGTAAAATCAGGTCATCATAATATGAAGTAAAACCTTCAAATATCCAAAGTAAAGAGGTGTAGCCTTCTTGGTGCAAATTATAATTTGCAAAGTTTTCTGGGCGAATGAACTTTACTAACCATGAATGAAAATATTCGTGACTACATAAGCCTAAAAAGCGTTGATAATCTTTAGAAGGTTCAGCTGGTTCATTTGATTTTGGCAAATCATCACGTGGTGTAATCAGACTTGTACTATTACAATGTTCTAATCCACCATAACTATTCCCTGTTGCCATCGTCATAAAGGTATAGTTTTTAAATGGCGCTGAACCGAACATATTTATTTCGGCTGCACAAATCTTTTCAATGTCGGCTTTTAAGCGATCAACATTGGCATTATGTGGGCCAGAAATTACAAACTCATGTTCAATATCATGTGTTTCAAAACTAAAACGTGTTTGATCAGCCAATTCAAACGGGCTATCAATCAATTGATCATAATGATCAGCTTTTAAAGTAAAGCGACCTTTGACTAGACTTTTTGAAGCCAAACCTGTTGCTAGCTGAAAATGTTTTAACTCATCTGGCAAGAAAACTTCGACTTCACAAGCAGACTGTTCTTGGCCTTCTAAAGCTAAACATACGCATGCTGGATTAACATATAAGCGTGTCTGATCAACATATGCACCACGTACAGACAAATCATATGCATAGACATCATATTCAATCGTCATTAGCTCATGATCGGTATTAAATAAACGCCAACGATTCTTGCTCGTTTTTTTAATATCCAACAGACGTCCAGCTTCATCATAAGCTTTAACGGCTTCAATATGTTTTGAGAACTCTCGAATTAGATAACTACCCGGAATCCACGTTGGCAGCCAAAGTTCCTGATTCGGATTGGCTAAAAAACGAATTGTCACGTGAACAAGGTGTTGTTTGTAATCATCGAACTCAATTTGATAATGCAACATAAATTCTTCAATTTAAAAATAAGAACGGCTTCGCATTAGATTATCACTTTTTTGTATCCTCTTGCGTACATGTATTTTTTGGCAACAATTTCCACTAGCCTTCCATTAAAAAAAGGCATAGCATGCTGTGCATCTGTGTCCCGTATTTGCCAGTAAAAGTTAAGGTCATCCGTGAAATTTTTTCTATCTCTTTTTACCCTATTCAGTCTTTTCTGCACCACCCTAACCAATGCTGCGCTACTCAATATTGCACCTGAAAGTGTTGAAGCCGCTGCATGGACTATTGTAGATACTCAATCGGGTCAAATCATTGCCGAGCATAATAGCCACGTGCAACGCGCGCCAGCATCTTTAACCAAAATGATGGTTGCCTATATTGCTTTAAAAGAGATTAAAGCCGGAAAGCTGAAAAAAGAAGAAATCATTACTGCAACACCAGTGGTTGGTGTCGTGCAGTGGGATGAATCACAAATGTATCTTAAAGCTGGTGAACAAATTTCTGTTGATCAGTTATTAGCAGGTTTAATTGTTATGTCTGCGAATGATGCAGCCGTGACCTTAGCTGAAAAAATTTCTGGTGATGTTCCCCATTTTGTACAACGTATGAATCAGGAAGCTCAGGCTTTGGGTATGAAAGATACCCATTTTAGTAACCCTCCTGGAATTACGATGCCGGATCATTACACTACGGCACATGATTTAAGCTTATTAGGTCAAGCCGTAATTAAAGAAACGCCTGAATATTTGCATTATTCAAAAATGCCAAGCTTTAGCTACAATCAACGTTTTCACCATGCGACTAACCTTGCTTTGAAATATGACCCATCTGTTGATGGTCTAAAAACTGGCTACACTAAAGCAGCGGGCTATAATTTGGCACTCACAGCTTCACGTCCTTCATTTTCATCAGACTTAGCTCAAAGACGTTTATTGGTCATTGTTTTAGGTACACCGAGTGCGGTGAAACGTGCTGAGATTGCAGATAAATTAATGAATCTTGCTTATACCTATACACGTGATGAAGTCATTATTCCTGAGGAAAAATTAATTGCCGAGCTGCCTGTTGTAAAGTCGACTTTAAAGATGTTTAAGGTAGCGACAAAGCAGCCTACGATTGTAACGACCTCTTTATATGCTGACCCAGCACCAATTGACCTAAATAATTTTGATAATATCACTCAGCGCGTTCAAGTACTTGATAGCAACCTGCAACCAAAAGTTATCGCTCCGCTTGAAACAACTCAAACACGTGTAAACATTGAACTCAATGAAAAACAATTAACCGCGCCGTTAATGAAAGTAATGAGCTTAGCAACAGTATCGATTTATCAAAATAATCAACTGATCCGTAGTCTTCAAATCGAAGATAACGTACATATTGAAGAAGCCAATATTTTCCAAAAAATTGCTATGTGGTTTTCTAGCCTCTTCTCAATTTTTTCATCAAGTGAACATAGTGCTGCAAAACTCTACCCTGTAGATTCGCACTAAAAACATCAAATTGTGCACAGATGCACAATAAATTTTATAAGTAAAAGATGGCATAATTTAGCCATCTTTTTTTATAGAAAAATAATTAGGTGAAAAAAATGGCCCAAAATTTACATCATATTGTAATTGTTGGTGGTGGTGCTGGTGGCTTAGAACTGGCAACACAACTCGGTGAAACTTTTGGGAAAAATCGTAAAGCAAAGATTACATTGGTTGACCGAAACCTCACCCATATTTGGAAACCTTTGCTTCATGAAATTGCTGCTGGCTCTTTAAATCCACACGAAGAACAAACTAACTATTTTGCACATTCAGAAAAACATCATTATGAATTTGTGCTAGGAACATTAATTGGAGTCAATAAAGATAAAAAATTAATTGAACTAATGCCCCCTCAAGTGTCTAAGGATCAACAGAATCATTCGCAAGAGCTCAGTTATGACACCCTTATTTTAGCGCTTGGTTCAGTATCAAATGACTTTAATACCACAGGTGTGCGTGAAAACTGTCATTTCCTCGACAGCAGAAAGCAAGCCGATGTTTTCCAGCAAGATTTATTACATCTTTATATTGAAGCTCAAAATCAACCTAATCAACGAACTTTAAATATTGGAATCGTTGGTGCGGGGGCAACAGGTGTAGAGCTTGCAGCCGAGTTAATTGAAACAACCAAAAACTTTTATCGATATGGCTTAAAGAAGATTCACCCCAACCAAGTCAAAATTACACTCATTGAAGCCTCTGAGCGCATTTTACCTGCTCTGACGGATAAAACTGCTGAACACAGTGCCGAGCAACTCAGAAAAATGGGCGTTGAAATTTTAACTCAACACCGCGTTGAAAAAATTGATAAGCATTGCATCTACTTTAGTAATGGCAACCAACTCAAAAGTGATATTACCGTTTGGGCAGCAGGCGTAAAAGCACCTAAGGTATTAGAAAGTTTTACAGACTTTAAACGCGATAACATTAACCGCTTAATGGTCTATGCAACGTTGCAAACCTACTCTGACCCAAATGTATTTGCGTTTGGTGATTGTGCCCATTGCCAACTTGATGCACGAAACCCTCCTCTTGGACCACGTGCTCAAGTTGCCAGCCAACAAGCAAGCTTTTTAGTTGATGCTATGGCTGCCAGACTTAATGGCCGTTCACAGCCAATGTTCACGTTTAACGACAAGGGCTCCCTCGTGTCTTTAAGTCGTAATAAAGCCGTTGGAGAATTACTTGGCGATGTAAGTGTGCAAGGTTATATTGCAAAAACCATGTACGTATCTTTGTATCGTTTACATCAAGCAACGATTCATGGATACACTCAAGCTGGACTACTCACAATGAAAGATTTACTTACAAGACGTGTACGTCCAAAAATTAAGCTGTATTAAGTTGAATTTTTTAAGTTCGTCCCTATTTATATAAAAACGCATTAGAAAAAGTGCCAAAGATTAAGATTTTGTAGTCTACAAAATTTATTTTTCACTTTATGATGTACGCTTTAATTGATTGAATGGATCAAAAACATGACTGCTATTGCAAATAACCACGTGGTTTCATTCCACTACAAATTAACAAACGCTGAGGGTGAAACACTTGATCAATCTCAAGGCGAACCACTTGCCTATTTGCACGGTGCAGGCAATATCATTCCTGGTCTTGAAAATGCATTAGAAGGTAAAACTGTTGGTGACAAATTTACTGTTAATGTACCAGCAGCTGAAGGTTATGGCGAATACAACCCAGACCTAGTACAAGAAGTTCCAGCTCAAATGTTCCAAGGTGTTGAAAACATTCAACCTGGTATGCAATTCCAAGCTCAAACAGATGACGGCGTTCAGATCGTAACTGTTAAAGCTGTTGAAGGCGACAACGTTGTTGTTGATGCTAACTTCCCACTTGCTGGTCAAGATTTAACTTTTGAAGTTGAAATCGTTGAAATCCGTGAAGCTTCTGAAGAAGAATTAGATCACGGTCACGTACACGGTGCAGGTGGTCATCACCACTAATTCATCTTTAGATGAAGATAAGAGCAAAGCTTCGGCTTTGCTTTTTTTATGTATTTATTTTTATATAATATCTTGATAATAAACCTCTAACTCACTCAACTTTATAAGGGTATCTTTCATGTCAAACGTAAATCAGCTGATTTGGTTTCGTCAGGATTTGAGAGTTCGAGACCATGCTGCTTTATGGCATGCTTGCCAGCAAGGACCTTCAATTGGGTTAATTATTTTGTCGCCTGAACAATGGAAAATACATCACGATGCACCTATAAAAATTAATTTCTATTTACATCAGCTTCAACAACTTAAAAAAGAATTAGAACAGCTTAATATTCCACTGATCATTCAAGTCATTCCCTACTGGAAAGATATTGAAGATTATATTTGCCAACTCACGCATCAACTTCATATCGAAAATGTTTACTCAAATATAGAAGTAGGTGTGAATGAGTTAAAAAGAGATAAAACTGTACAGCAGGCTTTAAATCAACAAGGTAAAGAACTTTTTTTATTTCATGACCGTACGATTTTTCCTTTACGTTCCATTCGCAATCAGTCACAGCAACCCTATCAAGTTTTCAGCGCATTCAAAAAAGCATGTTATTCAAAACTAGATATCAGCGGTTTGCCTCAGTGCTATCCAATTCCTGAAAAGCAAAAAGCCAAACCAGAGTCTGATTCAAATATAAAAAGTTTAAGTCTAGAAGATTTAGAAGCTTTTTTTGACTCATCTATTTCTAAAGACCAACAAAACTTATGGCCGACTGGAGAAGATTTTGCTTTGGAGCAGCTCGACATATTTATTGAAGATCATTTATCTGATTATAAATTAGAACGTGACTTTCCAAATGTAAAAGGAACTAGCCAACTTTCCCCCTATTTAAATCTTGGAATTTTGTCTATTCGTCAATGTTTACAAGCCCTTTTCCGAACTGAACATGGCAACTTCCATATTGCAAACGAAGGTCAGCAGACTTGGTTAGATGAACTACTTTGGCGAGAATTTTATCAGCATATTTTATTTGATTTTCCACATGTGTCTAAACATATTCCGTTTAAAAAAGATACTCAGAAAATTAAGTGGAATCATAATCCAGAGCACCTAACCGCATGGCAAACTGGCCAAACAGGTATACCGATTATTGATGCGGGCATGCGTCAACTTCTAAAAACGGGCTGGATGCATAATCGAGTCCGCATGATTACCGCTATGTTTTTATGTAAAAACCTACTCATCGATTGGCGAATCGGTGAACAATGGTTTATGGAACACTTAATTGATGGTGATTTAGCAGCGAATAATGGTGGTTGGCAATGGTGTGCATCAACTGGAACTGATGCAGTACCCTATTTCCGAATTTTTAACCCTATTGCTCAATCTAAGAAATTTGATCCAAACGGAGACTATATTCGTCAATGGGTGGATGAGTTAGCCCATCTAGACAATAAAGTGATTCATGAACCCTATTCAACTAAAACTCCGCTTCAGTTGAATTATCCAAAGCCAATTGTTGATTTGAAAGAAACTCGCCTGAAAGCAATTGAAACATACAAGAGTATTTAGATAAGAATTACGTCTTATCTGTTTATTTTTGATTAAAAAATAATAACAATATTTGACTAAATGGTGACTTTGATCTACAAATAAACATAATAGATACTTAAAAAGGCCATAAACAACAATAACTTCGCAATGTCTCACGTTTAGTAATAAAAGTATAAAAAAATTAACATTACAAGAAGGTAGCCATAGCTCGCATGCAACAGCAACAGAAGAACCCTGGAAGAACACTCGTCTTATGGATTATCGCAGCTCATCTATTTATGGGGATGGTAGCATATGAGTGGCTGCCTGTAAGTTTTAGAGGAAGCTGGATTTTTATTCTTATTCTTTTAATTTCTGGGGCTTTTTTAGAAGTTGGCGCATCTTTAATTGTTGGTTTACTCGCTTTCATAGGTGTTGCAGTATATTTTCTACTCGACCTAGGGGCACAAACACATATTGAACGTCAGCTCCTTTTACTTTTTATTATTCCTCTCATTCCTCTTTTTCTTAGTGCTGTACGCCATAATATTGAAATTAACGTCCAAAAATATCGTGATATACAAAGTTATGATCGAAATTATCGCCGTGATATTTTCCCGCTTAGCGCACTTAAGTATTTTCAACGTAGTTTCTTCAAACTTCTTGATCATCACCACATACAAGATTATGAAGTCTTTGAAATCAGGATTCTCAACCGAAGCTTAATTAAAGAAATGTTAGGCGATGATGTATGGAAAACCACTCAAAATGAAATGATTAAAATTTTGAGCCAGCATCACCCGCAAGAAATTGTTTTCCAGTTTGCTGATGATGATCTAGAAACGATATACAGTATTGTTATTCGTAAACAAAAAACAGAAGAAGAACCTGAATTTATTAAAAAGCTAAGAGAAATTATGACTTTGCGACTTGAAGTCGAATATAAAGTTATTCAGATTCCACCTGAAGAGGAGATTACTTAATGTCTAATCTTCTTAATATTTGTGGAATTATTATCGCCTCTAGTCAATATCCAGATGGCACTTTGCAGCAGTTCTATCGTCAATATTATCATTGTGAAATTAAATCTGAACAAACAAAAACTGAAGTTCAAAGTATTAATGACCTTTCCATGTTTTTCCCATCACAGGACACATGGTGGCCTATTTTTACAATTGACCAAATCAGTTCAGACAGTTTTCAAGGGCTTATTCATAAAGGAATAAAGCCAGGCATCATATTACCGGATGAAGTTTTTAGCTTTTCTCACTATTTCTTATTAGAAGAAGCAGTCAGCCAAGGTGCTATTCCGATTGTACTTTTTAAATCTGAACAACCTCAATATTTTGCCGCCAAAGCTACATTTTCAACTGCAATTGGTTTACGGCCTATGGCTGCTTTTGTTTCAACAGGTTGGGATGAAAACTTAATTTCCCAGACGGCTGGCAGCTATATTGTTCAGTTTAATCCAAAGGAACTTCCGCTACCCTCCAGAGAGATTAAACAAAAGCAGCACTTATTTTATTCAGCCAAAAATTTTAATGGTCATGTTTCTGGTTATGAAATTATTATTAATCCTCCTGCCGATCTACCGACCACAAATATTCGATATCCTCAACTCGGCATTTCATGGAAATTTAATAATATTAAATACATAAGTACGCCTGAACATATAAACACTAGTTTTTTTGGGTATATTTTTATTGGTTTAAGCACAGTCGTAGTTCCACTCGATCTTATTTTAACCACAACCTATCCTGACCTACTTGGTACTTTCGGCAGCTATATTTCTTGGATCTCCTTGGTCGTCGGGGTGATTTTATTGTTATTGCTGATCTCATCTATTATTAGGAGGGTTAAATCAAATGGCTCCCATTGATATTCTCTTCCTATTTGGTTTTTTAGGCATCTGGATTCCTCAAGCATTTTGGGCATGGCTAAGTTATCAGGCTTGGAAATACTCAAAAACAGCAGAAAAAGAATTGCAGAACTTACCCGTACCCGATAGATGGCCCGTTTTGAGTGTTTTGATTCCTGCCTATAATGAAGGCGTAGTGATTGAAGATACTTTACATGCAATCGCGCAGCAGGATTATCCAGCCGAAGCATATGAAGTTTTGCTGATTAATGATGGTTCTAAAGATAACACCCTAGAAATCGCCGAAAATCTAGCGCAGATTTATCCTTGCATAAAAATTGTCAACGTTCCTAAAGGAATGGGAGGCAAAGGTAAATCTAGAACACTGAATAATGGCCTCCCCCATGCCAAAGGTGAACTCATTGTTGTTTATGACGCAGACAGTACGCCTGAACCAGACTGCGTAAGGTTATTAGCTCAAACGCTACTTGCAGATAAAAAATTAGTGGCTGTAAATGGCAAAGTAAGAACCCGTAATTGGCAAGATAGTATTCTGACTCGATTTATTGCCATTGAATTCATCTTTTTCCAATGGATTTTTCAGGGCGGTCGTTGGCAACGTTTTGAGCTATCGACATTGATGGGTACCAACTATGTCATTTGGCGTGATGCTTTAGAAACCTTAGGTGGTTTTGATGAGAAATCATTGGTCGATGATACTGAAATGAGCTTCCGTATTTTTATCGGTCAAAAACGAATTAAATGGGTTCCCTACGCAATTGGTTGGCAACAAGATCCGCCATCTTTGAGTGTATTTGTTAAACAGCGCTCACGTTGGACTCAGGGTAACTTTTATGTGACTCGTAAATATTTACCAGTAGCGTTAAGAACCCCTTTTCCTATTGGAATTGAAATTCTAAATAACATTATGTGCTACATACTTTTCGTACCCGCTTTATTCTGGAGTCATATCACCTTGACGCTTGGGTTACTGGGTATCGCAGGCATTTCAGTTCCTGGTCCCTTCACATTACTGTGGGGCCTCTCGTTTTGCCTATATGTCGCACAAATGTGGTTTACCCTTTCACTCGAAAAAGTTAAACCAGAACTCTATTTTTACTCTGTTTTATCTTATGTAAGTTACTCACAAATATTTCTATTTATTGTTTTTAAAGCCGCATATGACATGCTTAAAAATAAAATACAGGGCAACTCCCTTCAATGGTACAAAACGGAACGTAGCAAGGAGAAAAAATAAATGAAAAAGACTTTTGATCTCTACAAAACAGCTCAAGTGCTCCTTGCCAGCACCAGTCTTATGCTCGCCATGTCTGCTCATGCGTACATATGGAAACTCGATGATATTAGTACTTCAACTAAATATACGGTCGAGCCTCATTTTTTCTATATTGGAAAAGGTGCCCAGTGGCAAAACATTCAATTTTCAAGTGATTATTCCACTGAAAGTGATACAACTTTACTCGTAAAATATGATGATAAACTCATTTATAACACTACGCTGAGTGGTGATGGTCAATTCAAATTTGATATACCAGCAAGTCAGAGTGGCTTTCATCGTTTAGATTTTATTATTCAACAGTATGCTAAACCGACTACGCTGAATCAAACCAAAGAAACATTCTGTACAGAAGATATTGATCACTTAACTTATTTAAGCAATTCCCAACTCGACTTTACGCCTATCCGTAATATATACCGTTTAAAAGACTTACCAGATGCTCTAGCTAATCCACAAGCGAGACGACCTACTCCGTTTGTTGGTATTTTAAAATATAACCGTAAAGAGATTATAGAAGCTTCTATGCTCGCTAGATTAGCAAGTTCATGGACTTCAATCACACCAATTGAATGGGTTGATTCAGGACAAACTAATTTAAATGATGAAACAAATTTCATTATTGAAGTGATTCGCTCAGCTACGCCACTCAAAGGGGGTGCTTTAGTACAAATTGCAAAACCAGCAGATGGAGTGGCTACTCTTTCAATTACTTATCACACACCACAAGAACTCACTGCTGCCATAAATGGACTAATCAATACCTCGTATGTAGAGCAACTTGATACAGGAAGTGCAATTTTCCCCACAACGATCTCCACTCCAACTTGGGCACAATTTAAAAAAATCAATACACTTGCCGATTTAGGCATTGAGGACTTCAGATTAAATCACGCTGAAAAGAACTTATTCCTTGATTTCCCAGCAGTATGGCAACCAACCGATATCTTGCAAGGACAAATTGCACTACGTATTCAAAGTGGTTTATTGCAAGGTTCAAACATTACGGCTTGGATTGATGGCGGACTCGCAGGCAGTATGAAAACAGCCGACCTTGCTTCCGATCCCGTTAACCGACAATTCAACATTTTTGCCAAAGCTATTTCTAATACCACCAATTTTAATTTAAAGCTTGAAAACTCGGTGATTGCAAACTCTCAGTGTTTACCCACTGCACATGGTTCGCTCTGGATTGATACAGCTAAATCTACCCTAAAGCTACCCCATAAACTCAAAAATGGTGTAGCCGCAATTTCAATGACTTTAGCAACGACTCCGACTATTGCAATTGATGATCAATCTGGTGCGTTAAATATCGCGATTGTATTAGGCCAAACTGCGAAAAAAATGCTTTTAACACAAGGACCAATGCCACTTAACCTAGTCCGTTATTCGCCAAGTGCTCCACAAGCAATAAATGTTCGTGTGAATAAAGATATTTATCAACAACAAGTACTAATGCATCAAGATATTATTTATGCACCTGCTGCCCAAAATGGTTTTATTGTGAGTTATAACAATAATCGCTTTGACGTGATTACCGACTCACAAGGCGGTGCACAAGCTTTCATGCACCTTTGGGAAAAAATACAACATAAAATTCCAAATAACGTGACAAAAATGCTCGTTTCAGAAAATGGAAATATTTATGTTTTACAAAAACTTATTGTCGGAAATCAAAAAGCACCTTTAGTTCAACAATCTTCTTTCTTCTTATTAGTTGTGATTATCTCCGCAATCATGATAATAATTATCTTCTTGTGGTACTGGTTAAGACGAAATAATGAAAAAACAGATACCAATTAAAATAGCTGCTTTTATTATTTTAATTATTTGTAGTGTTATAGCTTATGCGGGGTTGTTCAAACATCAAGGACAAGCCCCGCATATTGAAGGAATTTTCTGGCAGCCCGACAATAACACTACTCCACCAGAGGGAAACTGGCACTATTTAGGTGTTGATACATTTGTTCCCCAATGGTCTGTTGTTGAGTCTAAATCATGGTGGAAAGAATCAAATTTTCCTCAATGGGAAAAAGCAATTAATTTAGAAAAAATTAAACAAGAGCCTTGGGCTAAAAATCTAATATTGGGTTTAGCCGGCGAATATAATGAACCTAAAGCTCGGGCAAATGTCACTGAGTTAGGGGAAAAATCTGCTGAAATTATAAAAGAGCAAAAAACTGCACCTAAAGGTTATTATTTCCCAGTGGAAGCAGATCCGACTTGGTTAAGAGTAAGTGCTTTAGGTCAGGTTTTAACTAAACTTCCAGTACCAGTTTGGGTGAGTATTTATAGTGGTGAAACCGAACCCGAACATTACGATTTATGGGTTAAAAGCTGGTTACCAGAACATAACGGCGTTTTCTTCCAAGACGGAGTTGGCGTAGGTGTACGTTCCCCTCAGCAAGCTAAACATATTTTAGATCAACTTGAACAAAAGCTTGGAAAAGATAAAGTAATTATAGTGCTAGAAGCCTTTAGAGTTAAAAAGAATGGGCAATTTAGAGCTGCATATCCTTGGGAAATTATTTCTCAGCTAAAAGCATATGAAGGAAAAACTGTCTATATTTTTGATGGTCCTCATTACATGAGCCGCTGGTGCGTCAATATAGTGAGTTTATGGTATCGCCTCACTTATGGGGATGTTAATAAAGCCATAAGTGAGAAGAAATACTTAAATCATCATTATGCCAATTCATAAGATTTAGCAATTTGATCGAGAATACGTTGAGCTGCTTGCCCGTCACCAAATGGGTTTTCTACGTGCGCCATTTTTTCATAGTGCTGTTGGTCGGTGAGTAACTTTTCAGCTTCTTCAATAATTTTTTGTTGATTCGTTCCCACCAAAACGCCTGCTCCGACTTCAACAACTTCAGGTCGTTCTGTAGTATCTCGTAAGATTAAAACGGGCTTATTAAATGATGGACTCTCTTCTTGCAACCCACCTGAGTCCGTCAAAATAAAAGTAGATCGGTCTATAACTGCCAATAAACTAGGGTAGTCTAATGGTTTAACTAGATGGATTTGCGGATGGTCTTTAAACTTATCATGAACCACATCATGTACTGCTGGGTTTAAATGGACTGGCCAAATAAAATGTAAATCAGGATGGGCTTGAGCTAAGTGCTCAACGGCATTACAAATATTTTGAATTCCCCCGCCAAAGTTTTCACGACGATGCGCAGTAATAAGCACAACTTTATCATCTTGCTTTAATTGAATTCCATAAGGTTCAAGCTGGTTCTTCAAATCAGATTTTTCAGAAATTAATTTACGTCCTAAATACACCGCATCAACAACGGTATTGCCTGTAACTGTAATGAGTTCTAGTGGAATTTGTTCATTGAGTAAATTTCTTTTTGATTGTTCTGTCGGAGCAAAATGCCATTTGGTAATACGTGACACTAACTGACGATTTCCCTCTTCTGGAAAAGGATGATCTAAATCATAAGAACGTAAACCAGCTTCGACATGTGCCACAGGAACTTTCATTGAAAATGCGACTAAGCCAGCTGCTAAAACAGTTGTTGTATCTCCCTGAATAACAATTGCATCTCTTTTTTGCCCATCAGTGTATACATTCTCGATTTGGCTCAAACCGTGTATTAGTAGCTGATTTAAACTTTGTCCAGCATTCATAATTTTAAGACGATGGTCAATTTCAACCCTAAAGAAATCTATTGCATCTCTTACCAATTCATCGTGTTGTCCAGTAAAAATTACCTCAACTTGAAAGCGAGGATCTTGCTTTGCCAATAAAACAACAGGGGCAAGTTTGATTAATTCAGGACGAGTTCCAAATACAATAGATATAAAAATTTTCTTCATTTTAGAAATCCTTATAAAAGACGAGTTCCACTCGGGTATTGTTGTAATGATCTTTTGTATTTACTGGCACATCTTTAAAGTAATTGCCATATAGTCGTTCAACACGTAGTTTTATTGGTTGATAATTAAAAGGCTGCCATGAAATGCCGGGGCCATATTCAAATAAATTATTGTAATACTCATCTTTACTGTCAGCTAAGCCATGCAATTTCATATAAGCCTGTACAGTTCCATTCTCGCCTTTATAGATATTCAAGCCCGTACGTAAGCGTAAATCACCAATAACGTTATAATCTTCTCTAGAATACGTTGCTGCATTACCATATAAATCAGTGAAGTAATCATTAAAGCAAAGTGAATGATTACAATTATTTTGAGAATACCACTCTTGATAACCTGTCACCCCACCGACAACACTTTCACGAAATTTATCTCTATTTCGATCAATCAGATCGTAACTTCCCCCCACTTCTAAATACATTCGTACAGGTATAGATATCCAAGGTTGATAATTAGCGCCAACACCTAGCGTTACTGCATTTTCGTCAATAATTTCAGGTCGTACCCCGCCCTGAGATTGGGTATCACGGTTTAGGTTTAAAAAGCCATACACTTGTGCTCGACCATTATCAAGATTCTTACCATAGCGAGCTTTAAGTGGAAAAATCACATCGTCGTAACGTGACTCATATGAAGGTGCAAAATACACATCACGGAAATAAGTTTTGACTTCCCCTCCACTTAAATTCTTTACGGCCTGTGTCGCTTTATTGGCAATATCGGCATCTTTAGATTGCGTAAGCTCCTTAAAAACTACCAAAGCTTCTTTATTATTTTTTTGAGAGTTAAGTAAATAGGCTTCTTGAAGTTTTAAATTATCGTCTGCTGGGTCTAATGCCTCTGCTTTTCTTAAACTTTGCAAAGCTGCTTCTTGTTTGCCTATTCTAATCTGCAAATAAGTTAAACTTTTCCATACTTTAATATCTTGAGGTGTCATTTCACCGAGCTCTAATAATAACTTCTCGGCATTTTCAGTTTGAGTCTTCTCAATTTTATAAAATTGGTCCCATTTATCATAAATCGGATTACCTGGTTTATATTCTTGATTCACAATCTCTTGGGCAAATGTAGTCTCCATGCTTAAGAGGCCTAAAGCTGGACAGATCGAACCAATAACGAGGAAGGAACGGGTTAGAGATTTTATTGTTTTGTTATTCATTGAGACCTCTAGAGTAAAGTGGATAGAATGTTTGCGTAGAAGTAAGATCAAAATTTAATCAAAAAATATTATAATTAAACTCATACATCACACTATTTGGTAAGTAGGTTAGATTCCATAAGTTGTTCATTTTATCTCCTTTTATATTATGTTTTAAAAAGTAGTTATCTGATTGTTTTTCCTATAATGACACATTTTTTAATCGTATTATTGTAAATAATCTTATAGGATAAGATAAAAATTTATAACTAAAAAAGGTAAAGTCATGTCCTTTTCCCAACATCCAGAACATCATTTTATTCACCGCTCAGGTTGGTTAAGGGCAGCCGTTTTAGGCGCTAATGACGGAATTATTTCTGTTACTAGTCTAATCATGGGAATGGCTGCAAGTGGAGCCACTGCTCATACGCTTCTTATTACCTGTATTGCTGGTTTAATTTCTGGCGCAACCTCTATGGCAGCCGGAGAGTATATTTCTGTAAAATCACAAGAAGATATTGAAAAAGCAGACTTAAAATTTGAGGCACAAGAACTCAAAAAGCATCCGCAACGTGAATTGGATGAGCTTACCCAAATTTATATAGCCAGAGGCTTAGCACCAGATTTAGCTCGACAAGTTGCGACTGAACTTACAAATCATGATGCCTTAGGTGCTCACGCACGTGATGAAATTGGTATTCATGAAAATACAGCAGCAAATCCTGTTCAAGCCGCATTAGCTTCAGCTGGCTCATTTTCATTTGGGGCATTATTTCCTATGCTCGCTATTCTACTCAGTCCTGAGATATGGGTCGAAAAAACAGTTCTAATATTTGGCATTATTTCATTAGCTTTTTTAGGGGCACTATCAAGTCATTTCGCAGGTACTTCTAAGCTGAAAGGAAGTTTACGCATTACCTTGTGGGGAATTTTAGCGATGGCTTTTTCAAGCTGGATCGGATCTTTGTTTCATGTTACTCCACTTTAAAAAACCAGAACTTTTAAATATTTAAGAAATAAATATTTAAAAACTAAATGCCCAATATTATTTGCTCTTGGTTCTGATTTCACGTTATGGTGAAGAGAAAGAAATGAGGTGAATAAAATGACCCTGTTACAACAACTTGAAATTAAACATCCTATTTTTCTTGCCCCTATGGCGGGTGTGTCTACCCCTGAACTTGCCGCAGAAGTTTCTAATCAAGGGGGTCTTGGGTCATTAGGGCTCGGAGCAAATACGGCACAAAGTGCTCGAGAACAAATTTTAAAAACCCAAACACTTACAGAAAAATCATTTCAGGTTAATTTTTTCTGCCATCAGCCCGAACAACTTAATCCTCAAACCTCAGCACAATGGATTGAATATTTACGACCACATTTTGAAAAGTTCGGAGAACAGCCTCCTCAAAACTTAAACTGTATTTATCCAAGTTTTCTTGATAACGATGATTTTCTAAATGTCGTATTAGAAACTAAACCTAAAGCGGTCAGTTTTCATTTTGGCATTCCCCATCCCCATCAAATTCAGGCATTAAAAGATGCCGGAATTATCACTATGGTTTCAGCTACCAATTTAGTTGAAGCACAAGCCATTGAAGCGGCTGGTATAGATATTATTATTGCTCAAGGGATTGAAGCAGGCGGACACCGAGGAATCTTTAATAAGACTTTTGATGCAGCAATTAAAACAAGTGATTTAGTACATCTGATTGTCAAACATTGCAAACGGCCTGTGGTAGCAGCAGGCGGTATTATGAACGGTGCACAAGCACGACATATGTTGAGCTTGGGAGCTACAGCTGTTCAACTCGGAACTGCTTTTGTTCAATGTCCATCTTCAAATGCATCTGTCCAATATCGTAAAGCTTTATTTAATGAGTCTGTGACGCAAATTAGTGCCAGTCTTTCTGGACGTCCGGCCCGTGGATTGCTCAACCATTGGCACACACAAATTGATTTACCTAATCGCCCTCCTCAACCCGAATATCCATATACCTATGATTTGGCTAAGCAACTCAATGCAATTGCAAGCAAAAATAAAGACTATGGCTTCGGTGCTTTTTGGGCGGGTAGTAATGTCTCACAAATACGTGAATTAGCTGCTGCCGATTTAGTTAATCAGTTAGTGGTAGAAATGCTAGAAGATGAGTAAATTTAAAAAAGCCAGTAAACATTTACTGGCTTTTTCTTTTAATGAGTTTCTAATAAGTTAACCTGTTCAACTTGCACATCACTCATCAAATTGCCTTCAGCTAATAACTGATTAAAATAGTTTTCGACCACTAATGCTTGTTCAGCAGTACTTTCAACTTTATACATATTTTGGCGGAATTCGTTACTTGAGCGTAATCCCTTTGTGTACCAAGCAATATGTTTACGGGCAATACGACATCCTGAATATTCACCATAAAATTGATAAAGTTCTGATAAATGCCCAAGTAGCACATGCTTTACCTCTTCAATATTAGGTGCGGCTAAGTGCTCTCCAGTTTTTAAATAATGAGCAATTTCACGGAAAATCCATGGTCGACCTTGAGCGGCACGACCAATCATGATTGCATCAGCACCTGTATAATCGAGCACATATTTTGCCTTTTCAGGACTATCAATATCACCGTTTGCAATAAGTGGAATATTGATTAACTCTTTGACATGTTTGATTAAATCATAACGTGCTGTATTTAAATACATGTCTTCACGGGTGCGACCATGTAAAGCCAATGCAGCAATTCCTGCCTCTTCTGCTCTTTTTGCAACTCTTAAAATATTTTCTTGACCATTTAAAAAGCCCAAACGGGTTTTTAATGTCACAGGAACATCAACAGCAGTGACCACTGCATCAAGAATTCGTGCCACTAAATCTTCATCTTGTAATAATGCTGAACCAGCAAGTTTGTTACATACTTTTTTGGCTGGACATCCCATATTGATATCAACAATTTGTGCGCCATTTGCCACTTGATAACGTGCAGCTTCTGCTAATTGCTCAGGATCAGAACCTGCAATTTGAGCAGAAATTGGAGCGAGTTCGCCGTCAAAATTTGCACGGTAAAGGCTTTTTTTGCTCATCCGCAAAGTCTTATCGGCAGTCATCATTTCACTGACTGCATGGCCTGCGCCAAAATACTTGCAGAGCGTTCTAAATGGACGGTCAGTGACCCCGGCCATTGGAGCAACGATTAAATTATTTGACAGTTGATAGGGACCAATATACATATATATTCATACAATTGATGATCAACATAGTATACTTCATCCGCTTAATCGGCTCATCTTTTTATGCAGGTGCTTTCCTCGCCATGAACAAACCGTTGTCTTCCCGTTTTTTATTAAAATCATTCGGTATGGTTGCCGTGTGCATGAGTTTAGCTGCTTGTGGTGATAAAGCTTGGTGGTCAAATAATGATGAGCCTGAATTAGAAAGCCAACAGATTAAACGTCTAATCCCATCACGTGTACATGATCGTGAGTCATGGGCTAAAGATATTGACGACATTATGAAAGACTTGGATATTCCTAAAACCAAGAAAAATGTCTGTAGTATTGTGGCTGTAGTAGATCAAGAATCTAACTTTGTTGCCAACCCTCAAGTACCGGGTTTAGGCCAAAAAGCAGTTGAAGAAGTCAGCACACGTTTAAATGAAAAGTTTGAAGATAAGCTTGGCAAAACCATTGGTGGAACAATTGCCGGTTATTTTGAAGAAGTGCTAAGAACTCAGCCTTCTCCCGATAACAACTATATGAGTCAAATGCGTAAAGTTAAAACCGAGAAAGACCTCGACTTACTTTACCGAGAAATTTTCGATTTTATGGCTAAGCATTACCATGTGAGTGCGTTAACAGGTGCGGCCAAATTAGTTGGGCAAGATATTGGCGAGAAAATGAACCCTATTACGACCTTGGGTTCTATGCAAGTTCATATTAACTATGCGAAAGCCAATAAACGCTCAAGCATGAATACTGCTGCACTTCGTGATGACTTATATACTGAATATGGCGGTTTATATTATGGTATTCATCGTTTAATGGTTTATCCAGCAGACTATGATAAAGCCATTTATCGATTTGCAGACTATAACTCAGGTATGTATTCTAGCCGTAATGCTGCTTTTCAAAGCATGTTAAATGACCTAACGGATACTGAAATCAGTCTTGATGGGGATCTGCTTCTTTACACAAAAGATGGTGATCCACGCCCTACTCAAAGCCAGTCAGAAAAAGAACTGATTACTGTATTTGCAAAAAATAATGTATTGGTTACCCCACGACAAATTCGTGATGACCTTAAATTAGAAAAAGAGAAAAAGTTTGAAAGTACTCAAACCTATATTGCTCTGACGAAACTTTATAAAGCAAAGACAGGTAAAGAACCTATCTATGCAATGATGCCACAAGTGGTCATTTCTGGGCCAAAATTAAGTCGTGACTATAATACCAACTGGTATGCAACCCGCGTAAACGGACGATATGAATCATGTATGCAACGAGCGAAACGCATAAGACTATAAAAAGTCTCGCCCTGTTCGATTTTGATGGAACCTTGTGTAGTAAAGATAGTTTTACAGGGTTCATCTTTTATGCTTTGTCTAAGCGCCATATTGTTAAACAAGGTTTGAAAATCCTGCCATGGATTCAAGCCTACTATCTTAACTTTTATCCAGCTCATGCTATGCGTGCCAAGTTATTTCGTAGCATGTTCAAAAATACCCCTGCAATTGAACTGCAAAGATTAGGTGAAGAATATGCACAAGAGTTAGTCTCTTCGCTTTCACCTGAACTTTTCGCACAGTTACAACACCATCAGTTACGTGGTGATCGAGTGGTACTGGTTTCAGCTTCAATTGATGTCTATCTTGCCCCACTTTGCAAACTACTGAATATCGAATTAATTTGTACTGAAACTCAAATTAAAAACGGCATGATGACAGGTTACTACTCCACCCCAGATTGTAGTAGTGAACAAAAGAAGTTAAGAATACATCAGCAATATACGCTCCAGCATTACCATCAAGTTTATGCATATGGTAATAGCTCAGAAGACCTAGATATGCTCAGTCTCGCGACACACCCCTATATGGTGGGTGAAGACCGTGTTTTACCTAGTTTAACGCCAGAAAAAAAGCTCGCATAAAGCGAGCTTTTTTATTTAGATATAACTTAATAAATTGCCATATGATCACGATGAATCATTTCAAGTGAACGAGCTTCACCTAACACTTGATAAACCTTATCTGAGGCTAAGCCTTTAATAATTTCAGCAGATCGTGAACTGAAATTCACTCGACCCACTGCAATACGTTTACCTTGTTTATCTACACATTCAACCACATCACCACGATCAAAATGTCCTTCAACAGTTTTAACACCAACTGGGAGTAAACTGCGATGTTTCAATTTAATCGCCTCAATGGCACCATCATCAATTACAAGACGGCCTGCCGTTTGTAAATGAGCAGCGAGCCATTGTTGATGAGCAGTCATACGGTCTTTATCTGTAGTAAACAACGTACCTAGCATTTCACCGGCCATGGCACGTGACAAGACATTGTCACTTTCACCACTCGCAATGAGCGTTGGACAGCCCGACTTAGCAGCTAAACGTGCGGCACGAACCTTAGTCACCATACCACCTCTGCCGAGCACACCACCACCGCCAGCCATTTCGAATAAAACATCGTCCATGGCACGAACAGTAGAGAGTAATTTCGCATCGGGGTTGTGACGCGGATCTGAATCAAACATACCCTGCTGATCAGTTAAAATGATCAACAATTCTGCATGAACCTGACCTGCAACCATCGCAGCTAAAGTATCGTTATCACCAAAACGAATCTCGTCGGTAGATACCGTGTCATTTTCATTAATAACTGGAATCACACGCCAATCAATCAAGTTTTGCAAAGCATCACATGAATTTAAATAACGACGGCGGTCCGCTAGATCATCATGGGTGAGTAAAACCTGAGCAGTACGAATGCCATGTTCTTCAAGAACACTAGACCAAGTATGAATTAAACCCATCTGCCCAATCGCAGCACAGGCTTGTAGACTGGGTAGATCGGTGGGTCGACTTGCAAGCTTCATACGAACCATACCTTCAGCCACAGCTCCAGAAGACACTAAAATAATTTCGTGTCCGGCATCGTGTAGATCTGCAATCTGTTTCGCCCAATGCGAAATAGCATTCAAATCTAAACCTTGCCCATTGGCTGTGAGTAAAGATGATCCGATTTTAACAACGATTCGTTTACACTCACTGAGCTGACGTTGCCCATCGACCACTTCTATCATGTTTTCCTCGGTTTTTTAGTCACGAACGTAGATGCTTTCTACATCATTGTCGTCTTCATCATCGTCAAAATCATCATCATCGCCCAACATGCCTTCAAGACGTTGTGCTCGACGCATAGCGCGATATGCTTCTTTTGCCGCAATGGTTTGTTCACGTGTTTCAACTTCTAGTTGTTCACGGAAAGCTCTTACTTCTGCTGCATATTCAGGATCTTCAACTTCGCGTTCACGTTGTTGTTCAATCTGATCCATGAGGTAATACACAACGTCTTTTGTACCTTCACTTAATAGACCTGATGTCTTAAAGACAGGTCCAGTCCACTCTAGTTCATCTAAAATATGCTGACACCACTCTTCACGACTTTCTTCAGCAATCTGATCCAGTTTATTTAGTACTAAAACAATTGGAAGCTTAGCTAAAGTAGGAGAAAACTTAGCTAACTCATTCATAATTGCTTTTGCATTATGCGCAGGATCCGAACCGTCAATTGGTTGCACATCAATAATGTGTAAAAGGATACGCGTACGTGCCAAATGTTTAAGGAAACGAATTCCCAAACCAGCACCTTCCGCTGCACCTTCAATCAAACCAGGAATATCGGCCATTACAAATGAACGATGACGGTCAGCATCTACAACACCCAAGTTTGGAACCATGGTTGTAAATGGATAATCTGCTACTTTTGGTTTTGCAGCACTTACAGCACGAATAAAGGTTGATTTACCAGCATTTGGCATACCCAATAAACCAACATCTGCCAATACTTTTAATTCAAGACGAATTTCACGAAATTCACCTTTGATGCCTGTCGTACATTTACGCGGAGCACGGTTAGTTGATGATTTAAAGTGGGTATTCCCCAAACCACCATCACCACCACCTGCAACCAGAATTCTTTGGCCATCTTCAACCAAATCGCCAATAATATCGCCTGAATCTGTATCAACAATTGTTGTACCAACGGGTACTTTTAAAACCACATCTTCACCACCACGTCCGGTACAGTTAGCACCTGCACCATTCTTTCCGCGCTCAGCACGGAACTTACGTGTGTAACGGTAATCGACTAGCGTACTCGTATCATCATCAGCTTGAATATAGATACTTCCACCACGTCCGCCATCACCACCATCTGGGCCACCAAATGGTACAAATTTTTCACGGCGAAAACTGGCTACGCCATTGCCACCGTCGCCAGCCTCTACGGTAATGACTGCTTCATCAACAAAGCGCATCTGCCAATCCTCTAAAAACTCTAAAACCGCCTATTCTGCCATATTTTCATAAAATTCTCGAATAGAAAATGGGGCAATTCCCATTTATAACGATCTGTTTTTATCTTTAAGTCACCAAAAGCATTTTAGATTTACAAATACAGGCTTTACCCAACATAAAATGCAGAATAACTATTTAATTTTTAAGGATGGACATTACGTAAAGGTAAGGTCATTTGCATATCAAGATTTGCTTTTGTTTTTGGAACCGAATTATACATGATGGCATTAAATGAAGAGACATTCCCCATTTCCATAGGATCATTCACTTGTAGACTTGGGTTAAACCGATGTTTAACCGATAAATTTACTGGCTCATCAAATTCAAAATAAACAGGACCATCAAAAACAATTTTAACTGGAATGGTATAACTACGTTTTAAATTAAAAGGAACATCTAGCTTGATGGGAATATCTAGCTTAAGTGGAAATTTTGGCAAAAATTTACTTTGATAGACGAGGTCTGTCGTAGTTTCAAGAGGCATAACCTGATCAATTTTTAAAGTTGTCGAATAGTCAACGCTCACTGTAATTGGCGTCTCTACAGCAAAACTTAAATCTGCCAGATATTTCCCTTTTAAAGGTAAAGTTAGTTGGCGGTCTATATCTAATGTTGTATCAAGTTTACCAATAGATTGAACCTGTAAAGTATTGCCAACCTGAATCTTTGTTTCTAAAGAGTCAGGCAAACTAATATCGGCATTATGAGCCGAAACAACTAAATTAGCTTGAATATTGAGATATACCCAAAACATAACAGCAGCAAGAATCATCATTAAGAAAAAACTGATCAACATACTCTTGAGTGAACGAAACATTACTATTCACCCTATTGATCAGTTGTTGTCTGCGATGTTTCTGAACCCACTACCCGATTTAATCGCATAGTGGACAGAGGAATTTTTAACTCACCATTTGCAATCTTCACAGGCAATGTGTTTTTCACATCAACCGAAGCATTTAGTGCTGTTTTAACCGGGACATTCAAATTACCCTCAATTGGAATATTAGTATCCAATCTTGCTTTTAGAGGAATATGGAGATTTTCTTTTAATACCGTCCGCACTGGCGCATCAAATTTCAAATGAACCTTTTGCTCAAGCGGAACATTAATATCAATCGGAACATCAAGTTTTAATGGAATTGTTCCTTTCAATGGCAACGTAATATCACGTCCCAACACCCTCACTTGAACCTTCGTATCGATTGGTAAATTCTGTTCAACTTTTAATGTTTCTTTGACAGGAATTGTGGTGCTAATCGGCACCATATTATCGAAGTAAACACGCGGAGTTAATGTCTGGGTTAATGGAATATTCAGTTTCTCATCAATTGGAATACTGGCATTTACTCGCCCTTTTACATCCACGTTTAAAGCATCTTGTACTTTAACCTTAACTTGTAGAGGTTCTTGCAAGTCAATAGCAACTGCTTGATTCTTTAAAGGAATATAAATATTAAAATGCTTAAACACCCATATTGCGATCAGTACACCACATAAATTGGCAATAATGATGAATATAAAAACGACCAACAAACGTTTAAACTGCGACAATTCCTATCCCTTACTATTTTCTTTTTTTCCTTAATTCCTATTCTCATTTATTTAAAAAAAATAGTCAGCATATATTTTGTACGGTTGTAAAAAAACCCAGTCTAAACTGGGTCTTTTTGTGAAAATCTTTTATAGATCGTTAAATGATCTTAAGCATTCAATTCTGCTGGAATTTTTTTGTAGCTTACGCCGCACATTTGTTCAGCGATACGTAATACCTGACAGCTATAACCAACTTCGTTATCGTACCAAACATAAGCAGTTAAACGGTTACCAGAAGTAATCGTTGCTTGAGCATCATATACACCAGCAGTACGAGAACCGATAAAGTCACTCGATACAACTTCAGTCGAGTTGGTATAACCAATTTGACCTTGAAGGCTAGAGTTAATCGAAATTTGACGAATGTATTCGTTCACTTCTTCACGATCAACTTCTTTATCAAGCGTTAAGTTCAAGATAGCAAGAGATACGTTTGGCGTAGGAACACGTACAGAGTTACCAGTTAATTTACCTTTCAATGCAGGTAATGCTTTAGCAACAGCTTTAGCAGCACCAGTTTCAGTAATAACCATGTTCAATGTAGCAGCACGACCACGACGATCTGCTTTATGGTAGTTATCAATTAAGTTCTGGTCATTTGTAAATGAGTGAACAGTTTCAACGTGACCGTTAAGAACTTTATATTTGTCATCCAATACTTTAAGAATTGGAGTAATTGCATTTGTTGTACAACTTGCAGCAGAGATGATTTTGTCTTCATCTAAGATGTCTGTGTTGTTTACGCCAAATACAACGTTTTTCATTTCGCCTTTACTTGGTGCAGTCAATACAACACGTGCAACGCCTGGGCATTTCAAGTGTTGGCTTAGACCTTCAGCATCACGCCATTTACCAGTGTTATCGATTAAAAGCGCGTTTTGAATACCGTATTCAGTATAGTCAACTTCACTTGGGCTTGATGCATAAATCACTTTAATGAAGTTACCGTTAGCAATGATTGCTTCGTTTTCTTCATCAACAGCGATTGTACCAGCGAAAGTGCCATGAATAGAGTCACGACGAAGTAAAGAAGCACGTTTTGCTAAATCGCCATCAGAAGATTTACGCACAACAATTGCTTTAAGGCTTAGGCCACGACCTAAACCTGATTGGCTAATGATTAAACGAGCTAAGATACGGCCAATACGACCAAAACCATAAAGAACTACATCTTTAGGTTGTTCAGAAGTTGCACTACCTTTAATTGACTCAACTGCTTGAGCAACAAAAGCGTCAACATCACCGCCTTTTTCTTTATATTCAACTGCAAGTTTACCGATATCAACTTCTGCAGAACCAATGTTTTCAACTTTTGCTAAAGCTTCTAAAATTGGAAATGTATTTACAACAGAAAGCTCAACATCTACAACACGTGTACGACGATGAGTTTTCAAAATTTGAATAACAGAACGGTTAATTAAAGAGCGACCGTAAACAGATACGACAATATTTTTTTCACGGTATAATTGACCGATTACGGCAATCATACGTTCCGCGATTTCTTCACGGTTTTTCCAACGGCCTTGGTGTTCAGCATGCAGGGCGATGATAGTGTCTTTGCTCACAGATACGTCCTCTAATTAATTATATCTAGGCGTGATTTTTTAAACCCCGTAATTGTAATGGAATTATCGACAAGAATGAATCAAAAGGTGACGTTAGTAGCTAGATTTTCCTAAAATTCATCATAAATTCATAAAATACCTATAATTATTTTTTATTATCTTATTGTTTAAAGCTGCTAAATTTTTGCTTTTTCTTACTTTTTAGATTCTGATGCTCTAATCGTGAGCATCATTTTTTAATCTTTTTTGATATTTTGCAACGTTTAGCTGCAAATTTTTGGCTTTTTGACGTTGCTGATAAAGGTGAACCGCACCTTCTAAAACGAGTACAAATACTGCACACCAGATCGGAATATAAGTAAACCATTCTTCTTGGCCAATACTCTCCCCTAAAACTAGAGAAGCTAAAGCAAGCAAAACTGGTTCCAAATACCCTAAAAGGCCAAACACAACTAAGGGTAAAAAGCGGCTTGCCAGAATATAACTTCCCAAACCAATAGCACTTAAAATTCCAAGCCCAATAATGATCAAAGCAAGACTCGGTTGATCTATAAATTTGCTATAAGGGAGTAAACCTGTATGGGTTAAATAAATCGCAATCGGCAAAATAATGACTAAGTCCCACCAAAAGCCGCCTAAATTGTCTGTTTTAATTTTTTTACGTAATAAAAAGTAGGCAGAATAGCCAACCGCAACCAATGCAGTTTCCCAAGCAATACTTCCTAAACGCCAGATTTCATGGCCCACGCCAATGACAGCAAGAATAATTGCGACCCATTGAAATTTTGATATTTTTTCGCCATATAGAACACTTCCAGCCAATACTAAAACAAGTGGCAATAGAAAATATCCTAAAGATACTTGTAGGCCTCGCCCATGCATAGGCCCCCATAAAAACAGCCAAAGTTGGACTGAAGTTAAAACGGAGGTTGTGATTAACAACAATAATAAAGATGGCTTAGCCAAAATACGCTGGTAGATATTTTTGATATACGCTAAATCGCCACTCCACCACATAAACAAAGTTAGAAATGGGATTGTTGCAATAATCCGCCATCCGAAAGTTTGTTCACTATCAAGCTGGCCTAACAATTGAGTATAAAAATAAAGTACACCAAAAGTGACAGATGCCATGACAGACAAGCTCACGCCCTTAAACATCACCACCCTCTTAGACTTTAGTAAAAACAGCTCACCACAATACTTGATTTATCCACTATAAAAAAGAAAAAACCATGTGAAAACATGGTTTTTTCTTCATCAGACATTTACATTTATTCTTTATGTTCTGTACGGATAATATCGCGAATATCAAAACCCAATGTTTTTGCATAATTTAGATATTCATCCACCACTTCTTGTTCAGGATGAGGAGTTCTTGATAATACCCAAAGATATTTACGAGAAGGTTCTCCTACTAAAACAGTTTGATAGTCTTCATCTATTTTTAAAATCCAGTAATCTCCGCGAATAACTGGAATCCATCGCACAGCTTCAGGTAAGAAACTCACCTTCAATTTGCTGTTATATGGCGGGTTAACCACGAAGGCTTCACCAATAGATTGCTGTAATTGTTTTCTATTGTCATAGCAGCGATTATCTACAACCACATTTCCATTTTCATTTAAGGTGTAAGTTGCAGATACGTTATAAGCACATTTTTTTTGGAAAAATGCAGGCTTACGGGCGACTTCATACCAAACACCTAAATATCGGTCCAGTTCAACTTTATAAACAGTTTGTAAGGGTTTCGGCTGAGCATAGACATAGGTTCCAACAGCTAAACCAGCCAAAAAGACACCGCCTAACGCAATTTTAGCCAAACGCCAACTGGCTTGCGGAACATTATTTCGAAATGCCATTGTTGCCCTCAACGATTAGTTGTGAATACAAAAGAACTCAAATATCTACAGTAGCTTGTTTTTTAAACACATTATGTAGCGTTATGTATTCATTTATTGCAACATCTGCGCTTTTAATCGAAGAATTTCATCACGTATCCGCGCTGCTTGCTCGAACTGTAAATCTTTCGAGGCCTTTAACATGTCTTTTTCAAGCTTAGTAATATGTTTACTAAACAATTTAGGGTCTGAAAGAATATGTCTTTCATCGGCACTCAATGCTTGTGCTTGTTCAAGTACTTTTTCATCGATCTCGTCATCTGAAAGTACCTCACCCGAGTCAATTTCTTTGACAGCCTGACGAACCGCACTACGTGGTGTAATACCATGCAACTCATTAAATTCAATTTGCTTGGCTCTACGACGATCAGTTTCATCTATAGCTTTTTGCATAGAGTCCGTAATTCGGTCAGCATATAAAATTGCTTTACCTTTTACATTACGCGCAGCACGACCAATTGTCTGAATAAGTGAACGTTCCGAACGTAAAAAGCCCTCTTTATCTGCATCTAAAATGGCAACCAAAGAAACTTCTGGCATATCCAGACCTTCACGTAACAGGTTGATACCGACTAAAACATCAAACACACCTGTACGTAATTCATGAATAATTTTGACACGTTCAACGGTATCAATATCTGAGTGGAGATAAGCCACCTTAACGCCATATTCTTTTAAATATGAAGTCAGATCTTCTGCCATACGCTTCGTTAAAGTCGTAATTAATACCCTTTCATTCAAACTCTTACGAATATTAATTTCAGAAAGAACATCATCCACTTGGGTTAAGACAGGACGAATCTCAATTTCAGGGTCAATGAGACCTGTTGGACGTACCACCTGTTCAACGATTTGGTCTGACTTTTCTAACTCATATTTAGCAGGTGTTGCACTTACAAAAATGGTGGTCGGTACAATACGTTCCCACTCTTCAAACTTCATTGGACGGTTATCAAGCGCACTTGGTAAACGGAAGCCATAGTTTACTAAGTTTTCTTTACGCGACCGATCACCTTTATACATCGCTCCAATTTGTGGAACGGTAACGTGTGATTCATCAATAATCAGCAAAGCATCTTCTGGAATATAGTCAAATAAAGTCGGCGGAGCTTCACCAGATGGACGTCCAGACAAATGACGTGAGTAGTTTTCGATACCATTGGTATAACCCAACTGTTGCATCATTTCCAGATCGTAACGTGTCCGTTGCTCAATACGCTGTGCTTCGAGCAATTTGTCATGTTCACGGAAGAATTTAAGTTGATCTTGTAATTCATCCTTAATTGTATCGATGGCACGTGTTAGATGATCTTTTGGCGTGACATAGTGGCTTTTCGGATAGATCGTTACCCGAGAAACTTTACGAACCATTTTACCAGTTAGCGGGTCAAACCAACGGATTGAGTCGACCTCATCATCAAATAGTTCAATGCGAATAGCATGTTGATCAGATTCTGCTGGGAAAATATCAATGATTTCGCCGCGAATTCGATATGTACCACGTAAGAATTCAAGTTCATTACGCGTATATTGCATTTCAACCAAACGACGGATGATTTCATCACGGCTTACTCGGTCACCCTCGACCACATGCAGCAACATTTGCATATAAGCATTTGGGTCGCCCAAACCATAAATTGCAGACACCGATGCCACAATAATTGCATCACGGCGTTCTAATAAAGCTCGTGTTGCAGATAATCGCATCTGGTCAATGTGATCATTAATGGCTGCATCTTTTTCGATGAACGTATCCGAAGATGGAACGTAAGCCTCTGGCTGGTAGTAATCGTAATAACTTACAAAATATTCAACCGCATTATTAGGGAAGAAAGACTTAAACTCACCATAAAGTTGGGCAGCCAAAGTTTTGTTATGGGCCATCACAATTGTAGGGCGCTGTGTTTGAGCGATCACATTTGCCATGGTATAGGTCTTACCTGAGCCAGTTACCCCTAGCAATAACTGATTACGAAAACCATGCTCGATACCATTGACCAGCTTTTCAATTGCCTGTGGCTGATCACCTGCTGGCTGATAATGAGTGACCAAATCAAAAGGTTGATTTTCGTTCAAAGTTATCTCTCTTTATGAAAAAATTGAATTTAACGTCTCCCCTTTTAATGGGGATTTTTATCTTAATTTAAAGTGCAAATTGAGTTGGAAATTCAATGTAAAAGATTAAGCATCTTAACACTTGACCAATACTATAATCAGTTGCAACATGAAGCTATCCATTAAATAAAAAGCATAACCATGACCTATCAATATCATGATGAAAGTATTGTAACCGAACTTCCAGAAGATACAGTTTTTGTATTTGGTAGTAACCTTGCTGGACAGCATGGTAGCGGCGCAGCACGCGTTGCCAGTCAACACTTCGGAGCAGTTGAAGGTGTGGGGCGCGGCTGGGCTGGTCAAAGCTTTGCAATTCCAACTTTAAATGAACATATCCAACAAATGCCTCTTTCACAAATTGAGCACTACGTTGAAGATTTTAAGATATATGCAAAAAATCATCCTAAAATGAAATATTTTGTCACTGCTTTAGGTTGTGGCATTGCAGGTTATAAAGTCTCTGAAATTGCACCACTCTTTAAAGATATTGATCACAACGTTATCTTTCCAGAATCTTTTAAACCCTATGTTGAAGATAATGCAGTTTCACAATTTCCAACCTTAACTCAAAAGATGGTAAAAAGTTTCATTAATGATGAAGTAATTTTTTACTTCAATCATGGAAGTGAATCTTTTGAAGAAGCCTTAGATAAAACAGATTTATCGGCTGCTGAAAAAGCGATTGCTCTTATTGTTTTAAATGAAGAGCTGTACCCTCGAGATCGATATGGTCGAGGTCGTGATCATGAGCTTAGTGATATTTTAGGTAAGCTCAACGGTAAAATTTTTGACCTGCACGGCAACTCTGAGGGTGCCATGATTTTTGTGAGTGCAGTCGTTGCACTCATGGAACTTTATGATTTTGACGAGCAAGACTTTATCAAATTATGGCGTGGTGAAAAGAATATTGATCACCCTATTAATCGTTAATTTTACTAATAAACTTATGAGCTAAGCAGATAATATCTGCTTTCTCATTATTTTATTTTTACTTACATTTAATTTTCTTATTTTTAATTATTCTAATAAATTTAAGTTCTTTATATTCCCAAATCTTAATTTTTCTCATTATACTTTAAGGCAAACTGAATACTTAAAGAAACATATGGAAACTTTAGATTCTTCAATTTTTGACCTTAGCCCAATTCCAATGTGGATTGAGGATTTCAGTGAAGTTAAACAACAATTTGATCTATGGAGAAATCAAGGTATTGAAAACCTCCATGAATTTTTAAGCCAAAATAAAAATTTAATTATTGAATGTGCTCATAAAATTAAAATTGTTCGTGTGAATCAAAAAACATTAGAACTTTTTGAAGCGAAAACTCACGAAGAACTATATTCAAATTTAAATCTTATTTTTAAAAAAGAGATGTTTGAATCACATATTAATGAATTACAAGAACTATGGAATGGTAAAACCCATTTTTCAAGTACGACTGTAAATTACACTTTATCAGGCAAACGTATTGATGTTCAGTTAAGAGGATCGATTTTACCCGGTTCTGAATCGTCTTTTGAACGTGTATTAATTACCACCGAAGACATAACCCCCTATCAAAATGCGCTTCGTGAAGAAGAAAAAAATCGTCGCTTGGCTGAATCCATGTTTATCTACTCACCCACGTCACTTTGGGTCGAAGATTTCAGCCGTATAAAAAATAGAATTGATCAACTTAGGCTATTGGGAATTGAAGATTTTAGAACTTTTCTAGATGTTCATCCTGAATTTGTCCGTCAGTGTGTAGAAGATATTCTGATTCTAGATGTTAATCAGGCAACTCTCGATTTATTTAAGGCCCCTGATAAATCCACACTTTTCAGAAATACACATAAGGTTTTTGCTGAAGAGATGATTGAAACCTTTCGGGAACAACTCATCGAATTATGGCAAGGTAATATTCATCATAAACGTGAAGCCATTAACTACGCTTTAGATGGCCAAATAAGAAATGTCTTGCTTCAATTTACCGTTTTTCCCGGATACGAAGAGACTTGGGGACTGGTACAAGTTGCACTTACCGATATTACCGCGCGAAAAAAAGCGGAAAACTACCTTGAATATTTAGGACAACACGATGTTCTTACCAAACTATATAACCGCGCTTTTTTTACAGAAGAACTGAATCGTTTAAATCGAAGCATTATTCGCCCTGTTTCTTCAATTTTCTTAGATATGAATGGTTTAAAAGAAACCAATGATAAGTTTGGTCATGATATTGGGGATGGTTTATTGCGTCGCGTTGGAAATATTTTAAGTCAGGCCATTTTAAATACGCCCTATACGGCTTCTAGAATAGGTGGCGATGAATTCGTGATTTTAATGCCGGGGGCAGATGAGGCGAATGTTCTTATTATGCTTCAAACCATTCAAGAACTTTTCAATATCGACAATCAATATTATTCAAGTCACCCAATTAGTATCGCAATTGGACATGCAACCACTCAAACAAATGAACAAATTGAGGACATGTTAAAGCGAGCGGACCATCACATGTATCAAAAGAAAAAAAGTTATTATCAGGAAATTTTACTCAATCAATAAAAAAACAGGCATATTGCCTGTTTTTCAAAATTAGCGTTTTCCCATAGAACGACGCGTACCACGTGGAGGCATCCACGTTCTATCTGCGTATTGCTCTGGTTTAGGACGTACTTGGTTGTGTACCGCATCGTCGGCTTGATTGCTTTCATTCGGCATTGGGAATGGCAATTTCACCAAAGCCTTTTTCTGTTTTGGCTGTTGCTCAGTCATGATTCATTCTCGAAATTTCGATTGCGACTTATTATAAATGATTTTTATCATTTCTTTCCAAAAAAGCTTCAATTGAATAAAACAGCGACAAGATCTTTCTTAAATCAAACTTTTTTACATCTAAAAATACCCACATCCGCAAATTACTTAATTTTTGCGATAAGATAGTATGCTTTTTATTTTTTAATCCCATAAGAGGAATATTGCCGTGGACGTACGTCTTTCTGATCGTGTCAATGCTATCAAACCGTCCCCTACACTTGCTGTAACCAACAAAGCTGCTGAACTTAAAGCTGCTGGCAAGAACGTGATTGGTTTAGGTGCTGGCGAACCAGACTTTGATACCCCGCAACACATCAAAGATGCTGCAATTGAAGCGATTAATAATGGTTTCACCAAATATACGGCTGTAGATGGTACTCCTGGATTAAAAAAAGCAATTATTGCTAAATTTAAGCGTGATAATAATCTTGATTATCAAGCGAATCAGATTTTGGTTTCATGTGGTGGTAAGCAAAGCTTCTTTAACTTGGCACTTGCTCTATTAAACAAAGGCGATGAAGTTATCATTCCAGCACCTTTCTGGGTAAGCTATCCAGATATGGTCATTATTGCTGAAGGTACTCCAGTCATTGTGAAATGTGGCGAAGACCAACGCTTCAAAATCACTCCTGAACAATTAGAAGCTGCTATTACACCTAACACTCGCTTAGTTGTATTAAACAGCCCTTCTAACCCGACTGGTATGATTTATAGCAAAGCTGAATTAGAAGCTTTAGCTGAAGTTTTACGTCGCCACCCACAAGTATTTGTTGCATCTGACGATATGTATGAACCAATTCGTTGGGAAGATGAGTTCTACAACATCGCAACTGTTGCTCCAGATTTATATGACCGCACGATTGTTTTAAATGGTGTTTCTAAAGCATATGCAATGACTGGTTGGCGTATTGGCTATGCAGCCGGTCCAGCAAAAATCATTGGTGCAATGAAAAAGATCCAATCACAGTCAACTTCTAACCCAACTTCTATTTCGCAAGTTGCTGCTGAAGCTGCATTGAATGGTCCACAAGATGTTTTAGAGCCAATGATTGAAGCGTTTAAACGCCGTCATGACTTAGTTGTAAACGGCTTAAATGACATCAAAGGTATTTCTTGCTTACCTGCTGATGGCGCTTTCTATGCCTATGCAAACATTCGTCCTCTTATTCGTGCAAAAGGCTTAAAATCTTGCACAGAGTTCTCTGAATGGTTATTAGAAGAAACTGGCGTAGCAGTAGTACCTGGTGATGCATTTGGTTTAGGCGGTTTTATGCGTATTTCATATGCAACAGCTGACGAAGTACTTGTTGATGCGTTAGCACGTATCAAAAAAGCTGCTGACTCAATTGAAGGTGTAGATGCTGCTATTGCTTCAATCGAAGCTGAAAAAGCTGCGAAATAATCTGTAAAAATTAAAAAGGGTCTCAAAATTGAGGCCCTTTTTTATAATTAAAATTATTATAGGTTAAATAACGCAGCGACCTGAGCCTCAGTCAATTTCTTTGTATCATTTTGAAAAGTATAAAAATCGGGTTTTGAATCAATAAAAATTTCCATATCCAAATTCAAGTCTTCTACTGGCTCATTTAAAGAAAATGCATTGATGTTGCAGTAGCTTTGATCTTTCGTTCTCCAAAAAATTGTCGTGCCACAAGCATTACAAAAACCTCGTTCTCCCCAGTCAGAAGAGTTAAATACACTAAGATGCTTTTGCTGAATAAACTTTAAACTACCTTTGACCACATCAATTGTCATAATGACACCACTAGTTTGTCTACGACACATCGAGCAATGGCAAACATGTACATCATGATTTTTTAATTCAACTTCAAAAGTTGTTTCACCACATAAACACTGACCGTTCATTATTATTTTCCATAAGAAGTTTATATTTTTAGAGTTATAAAATATTCTGCTCAACCAAAATTTACAAGTTCATAAACTATAAAGTGGCCTATATTTCTTGTACTTGACAATATATATTTTAACGCCTAATTTAACATCAAGTTCTATTTTAGAACTTAAAGAATTAAAGGACTCAAAAAATGAAAAATCCGATGGAAATGACTGGTCTTGAATTTTTACAAGCCATGATAGAAGGCCATATTCCTCCTGCAAGCATTAGCAAAACCATACCTATGCAACCTACTGAAATCTCGGAAGGATCTGTTACTTTTAAAGCCCAAGCTGATCATAACCATCTAAATCCACTCGGTGGAGTGCATGGTGGTTTTGCTGCCACCGTCCTAGATTCGGTAACTGGCTGTGCAGTACATACGATGTTACCTGCGGGTGTAGGCTATGGCACAATCGACCTTAACGTGAAAATGTGCCGCCCGATTCCAAAGAACCATCCTTTAATTGCGACAGGCAAAGTCATTAATTTAAGTAAAAATTTAGGTATTTCCGAAGGAAAGATTATTGATGAGGAAGGTAAACTGTATGCCTATGCAACAGCAACCTGCATGATTATTCGTCCCTAATGATTAAAGGCAGCCTTAAACCGCTGCCTTTTTTATTGAGTAATCTTGATTATTTGGACGTTCACAAGTTTGCGCAATCACATAAGGTGCCCAAATATTTTTAAGTTGAAGTTCTATAATTTCTTGATGCTCAGTAGACCAAGCTAATACTTTATTTTTACCCAACAATAACTCCCCTTCCAATTGAAAAATATATAGAGATTTAGAGGAGTTTAATAATTTCGAGCTTTTTAAAATTTTAAGTGAATTATGCACATTCCATTTAGAACTAAACCAAAGCTGCAGTAAATCGCCTAAATATAAATTCTGTTTTTTGAAAGGATAAGCATCAATCCATGCATCTTCTACAGGTGTGTAATAAGATTCTGATTGAGTTAAGACATTAAGATAATTTTGTTGATAAAAATCAAAATTAGAAAAAATAGAAGCAATCGTAAGTGTTTTCATACTTATCTCCGATTTAGCCATTTTAGTGCTGGCAAGTTGGTTTAAATCCACACTGTTTGGATTTCTCCAAACGCTTGTTCTTTCTTGAATCTAGCAATTGACTTTTTAAAGTGCAAGTAATTTCTTAACACAGCACCCAACTGATCAAATAAAAAGCATACAACACAAAAATGAAGTAAACATGACAATTTAGACTTGACCCTTCTCAAAATCTCCTTATAATCGCATGCAGATTCTCCCATAGCTCAGTCGGTAGAGCGACGGACTGTTAATCCGCAGGTCCCTGGTTCGAGCCCAGGTGGGAGAGCCAAATACTAAAAAGCCCGCAGCATTAAAGCGGGCTTTTTTTTGCCATAATTTTATTAATAGTTATAAAAAATCCCCTATCAAGATAGAGGATTTAATTTTCATGCTTAAACCATTTACTTGGCTTAATGATCTAATCTAAGTTTGAAAAAGATATTCCTTTCTTAAATCATTATTCCATTTCAACCACTTTTAAAGGATTAAAAGACTGAGTGGTCGGCATCATTTCAATACGATTAATATTAACGTGCGGAGGTTGTGAGGCAACCCAAGCTACCGTATTTGCAATATCTTCAGGCAAGATTGGATTCTTTTTATCATAAAGACTGTTCACTTTCTCTTGGTCACCTTTAAAACGTACCAAAGAAAACTCTGTACCCCCACAAAGCCCTGGCTCAATGTTAGTTACTCGAATACCCGTACCTGCTAGATCAGCTCGAAGGTTTAAACTAAATTGCTCCACAAATGCTTTGGTTGCACCGTAAACGTTACCCCCCGGATATGGGTATGTACCTGCAATTGACCCCATATTGATAATTAAGCCAGACTTTTTCTTTACCATGCTTGGCAAAATTAGTCGGGTAACAGTAATAAGCCCCTTAACATTGGTATCAATCATAGTGTACCAATCATCTAAATCTGATTTATCTGCTGATTCTAACCCTAAGGCCAATCCAGCATTATTAACCAATAAATCAATTTCACTGATTTGAAATTCGGCTGGTAAGTCAACCAAGGCTTTATTTATATTTTCTACGGTATCTGTCATGTCAAATACTAAGGGATAGAACTTTTCACCAAGTTCTTGCTGTAATTCTTTTAATTTTTCTGCCCGTCTTCCACAGCCAATAACTTTGTAGCCTAATTCAATCAGTTTTTTTGAAATACTATAACCAAAGCCCGCAGAGGCACCTGTAACTAATGCTAACATTCTTATATCCTTAAAATATTCGACTAATTGAGTTAAACCGATTATGAACAAAACTATCTTTATATTTACATAATATTCGTTATTACTTTAAAAAATAAAAGTTTTTTAAAAAATTTTAAGAGAAATTAAAATTTATAAAAAATATATTTATTAAATAATTATATGCATAAAAAAACTAAAAGCAGAACATGCCGACCGCCGAAGAAATAAAGCTCACCTAATAAAAAGTTTACCTTTTACGGTAAACTTTTTATTTAAAACTTCTAATATTATGCAGGCACACCGCTATGAAAACGGAAGGTATCATCAGGCGTTAAAATCAGATTCTTTTCAACCTCACGAATATGCTCAATACGCTGCTGAATATCCTCTTTAGGATTTTTCATTTTTGCAGTTTTTGCAACATCAAGTGCAAGTGCCAAGTAGTCTTCAAAATGGCGAGACTCCGACTTAAGCAAATAGCGATAATAGCGTCCTAACTCATCATCTACACGTGGGGCAAGAGCGTGAAAGCGTTCGCATGAGCGCGCCTCAACAAAAGCACCTACCACAAGTACATCAATTAAAGCCTCTGGCTCATAAGTACGAATCTCTTTACGGAGCCCACCAGCATAGCGCCCTGCACTTAAGCCATCCCACTTCTGACCACGCTTGGCCATAAGCTCAAGCACTTGTTCATAATGAAGCATTTCTTCCCGTACCAGCTGTGCAAGCTTTACTTGCAAATCAGGGAAGAAGCTATAACGGAACATTAAGTTCATTGCTGTACTAGCTGCTTTTTTTTCACAATTAGCATGATCTTGCATCAAAATATCTAGATTATTGATTGCCTCATCTAACCATGCTTTTGGCGTTTGACAGCCTAAAAAAGCCAAAACAGGTTGCATTAATTCATCGTAATTGATACTCGACATAACCAATTAACCTGCCACCTGAATTGCTGCTTTCATATCTTTAACAGCTTGAACCAGACCCACAAAAACACTATCTGCAATAATTGAGTGTCCAATGTTTAACTCGTGAATTTGTGAGATAGCAGCAATTGGAGCAATATTCTTAAGGTTAAGGCCATGACCAGCATTTACAACTAAACCTTTTGAAGCTGCATATTCAACACCTTTGATAATACGCGCCAGCTCAGCCTGTTGATCTTGCTCTGTTGCCGCATCTGCATATGCACCCGTGTGTAACTCAATCGTAGGTGCACCACATGCAACTGCTGCATCAATTTGAGCTAAATCAGCATCAATAAATAATGATACGTCACAGCCAATAGCAGCTAAAGTCTGAGTTGCAGCTTTAACTTTTTCAAAGTTGCCTACTACATCTAAACCACCTTCGGTAGTTACTTCTTGGCGTCTTTCAGGAACAAAACAAACATGCTGTGGCTGAATTTCCTTCGCAAACTCGACCATCTCATCAGTAACAGCCAACTCTAGATTCATGCGTGTTTTTAGTAATGGACGCATGCGGCGTACGTCATCATCTTGAATATGGCGACGGTCTTCACGCAAATGCAAAGTAATGCCCTCTGCACCCGCTTGTTCACAAATAAGAGCAGCTTCTACAGGATCTGGGTAAGTAGTACCGCGCGCCTGTCTCAAAGTAGCAACATGGTCTATGTTTACACCAAGCAATGCAGCCATAAATAAATCCTAATTACGATTGAGTTTGAGTGTTTTGAATCCATAATTGTCGACTTTTTAGGGGACGATCACCTAAAAGCGATGTAATCATTTGACGGTATAGTTTACCTAATAATTGCAATTGTTCGAGAGAAAAATCCTGCCCTTGTTCATAATCCAACATAGACAAAATCGCTTTCCCCGACAAAGAAGAACGACTCGCCTGCACAACAGGAGCGAAACCTTCTGTCACTTGAAATTGATAAAACTGATGAGCCTGAATCGGCTGTTGTTGGGTATCGACAGAGAAATCAATCGCGTATCCAAGTTCAGGAAGTAAAATATGCTCGAACTGGCGCAAAATCTGCCGAAGAAAAAGATCAGGATTTTCGTGAGAAGATAATTCTTGTAATTGAAGTAACGTTAACTGATATTGCTCAAACGTTTGTGGCATTGTCTCTTCTAAGGGACAAAGTCTAAGAACAACTTCATTTAAATAAAATCCGGCAAAAAAAGCATCACCAAAAAAGAAAACAGGCTGATTTAAGATTTCAAGCTTTGTAAAGTTTTTCAGCTCACTTTTACCCGTGGCTTGCAAGCGGATAGGCTGATATTGAGGAGGCGGAGTCTGTCTTAAAATACCATCGACTCGCCCATACTCCTGAGTAAAAAGATGCACAATATGACTTTTTTCACGGTACTTACGGTGATGAATCATATATCCATGGAGGACTTCATTGCGCATCATAAAAAGAAACTATTCCTCAGATTCTTTTTCTTTTTTGTCATCCTCATCATCACCATCAGGAATTACCGCCCCTACAACAGCCGCTGTACCTTTAACAACACCTTTTGTAGTTTTATAGGCGATACCTACTGGTACGGTTACAAGCTTATATACACAACCTTGTAACATCAATGTACATCCAATTATAGCGACCAATGATGTAATTGTTTTCATACCAGCATCCTTATCCTTTAGATATCACTATACCCTAAGCTTTTTAAAGCACGCTCATCATCAGACCAGCCACCTTTAACTTTAACCCATAAGGTAAGCATAATTTTTTGCTCAAACATTTTTTCCATGTCTTTACGAGCATCCATACCGATTGTTTTAAGCTTGGCACCTTTTTCACCAATCACAATCGCTTTTTGGCCTGCACGATCTACAAAAATCGTTGCATCAATATAAGTACAAGCTGGCTTTAAACGACCAGTTTTTTCATTAACAGTCTCTTCTTCCGTTTTGAAAGATTCAATTTGTACTGTTAAATCATAAGGTAATTCTTCACCTAACTGACGCATGATTTTTTCACGAATAATTTCGCTAGCTAAAAAGCGCTCAGAACGGTCAGTAATCTGATCAAATGAATACAAAGGCGCTTGGTAAGGAAGATACTTCTCAATTGTTTCACTCAAGTGTTCCAAATTTGCTCCGCGTAATGCAGATACAGGAACGATCTCGGCAAAATTCATAAGCTTAGCGCGCTCTTGAATCAAAGGAAGAATATCTCTTTTATCTTCAAAAGTATCAGCCTTATTAATCACCAAAATAACTGGCATTTCAGCATTCTTGAGCTTTTCAAGCACTAAGTCGTCATTTTGCGTCCACTTATAAGCATCAATAACAAATAAGACCAAATTGACGTCACGTAATGCAGAATGAGCTGCACGGTTCATCATTTTATTAATAGCACGCACTTCTTTTTTATGCATACCCGGGGTATCTACATATACCGCCTGCATTTTTTCACGCGAATCAATACCAATAATTTTATGACGTGTTGTTTGAGGTTTACGCGAAGTAATAGAAAGCTTTTGACCTAACAAATGGTTCATGAGGGTAGATTTACCCACATTTGGACGTCCCACAATCGCCACAAATCCGCTCTTAAAATCCGAAGGAATTGTTACGCCTTTGGAACTAAAAAATTGATCAATCAGATTATTAGGATCTTGGTTCTCATTTGAATCTGGATTGATTTGATCAGAATGCATCGACATGCAGGTTATTGCTCCAATAACTTTAAAATTTCCGCCGCTGCTGCCTGCTCGGCAAAACGACGACTTGAACCCTCACCATGAATCTTTGATAAGCCATCTATCAAACATTCAACTTTAAAGTGCTGGTGAGGTGCATCACCCTGAATATCTACAACCTCGTAAACAGGGAGAGGTTTTTTACGTGCTTGTAGATACTCTTGTAAACGTGATTTAGGGTCTTTAAGTTGATCCGTAGGCTCAATATGGTCTAAATACGGTACATACCATTTTAGCACAATATCTGTAAGTAAGTTGAGATCACCACTATCAATATAAATTGCACCAATAATGGCTTCTACCGTATCAGCCAATATTGACTCACGATGATGACCACCAGATTTCAATTCACCCGTACTTAATATTAAACACCGACTAAGTTGCAAATCGGTTGCAATCTTACCTAACGCTTCCTGACGTACTAAAGTCGCTCGCATACGCGTTAGGCGACCTTCATTTTCATTTGGATAGGCATGATATAGATAATTGGCAATAATCATGCCTAATAATGAATCGCCTAAAAACTCCAAGCGCTCGTAATTGTATTTATGACTCACCGAACGATGAGTCAAAGCTAACTGTAACAATTCAAGCTGCTTGAATTGATATCCGATTCGACTCAATAAGCGAGGATCACTTAGTTTGAACTGATGTTTTATCAAAACTCTTCTCAAATGTTAAAACTAAATCAATATTTGATAAGAAGGGTTTTCTTACCTCATATTTCTTTGTGACTTTCAGACCAGACTCATTAAACACTTGCGCAATCTCTTTAAAATGAAGGTCACGAATATTGTTCATTTCCAGTCGCTGATCCATTTGTGTCATAAACTTCTGTGGGGTGATGTCAGAAGAGCTTTCTTGTAAAAGCTCTTCTATTTGATTATTAATCAATCGATCATCCCAATATGCTGGCCAAACTGCAAGTACAGCTTTTACTGCAACCGCAAATATAACCACCCCAAATAAAATTGCTAAATACGAAGTACCTTGTTGTGCCTTACGCATTTCTTTTTTTCCTAATGGTTGTTTTTAATCTATTTTTCCATTTCGGCCAAAGTTAGGAAGATGTAAACCCGGTTCTTTATGCATCCAGACATAGAATGCTCGTCCTGTTAAATTTTCTTCAGGAACAAAGCCCCAGAAACGACTGTCTGCACTTTGATCACGGTTATCCCCCATTGCAAAGTAATGTCCTTTTGGAACAGTCACTTCCCAATATAAACCGTCTTGGTTTGCATATTTACCATTTTCAACATAGTTGATAAACGGTGCTTGACGCGCCACATTTACGCCTTCAAGTTCACGCATTGTAAAGGTGTGCGTACCAATCGTCTCTTTATGATAAATAGACGTTGGTGTATCTAATACATCTTTTTCACGGCTAAACTGTGTTAATACTTTCGGTACTTTTTGTCCGTTAATAATCAATTGTCCATGATCATAAACAAGATGATCGCCTGGTAAACCGATTACACGTTTAATATAACTAATGGTAGGTTGAGGTGGATAACGGAATACAATCACATCACCACGCTTTGGTTCTCCCACATCAATAATTTTCTTATTAACGATAGGTAAACGCACACCATAATCAAATTTATTAACCAGAATAAAATCACCAGTTTCTAAAGTAGGTACCATAGAGTCTGATGGGATATTAAATGGTTCGTAAAGGAATGAACGAAGTACAAGTACTACAGCTAAAACTGGCCAAAAGTCATAAGCCCATGTAATAACAAAATTTTCGTTCCCGCGCCCTTTATTTGCACGCTGTTTGAATACAAGTTTATCTAACAACCACACTGCAAATAGAATCAGCGTAACTGGAACAAGAATTAAATTAAAATCAAAATCCACACGACCTCACTCGCAGCCTAGCTGCTTGTCTTAAAGTAGGGAAAAGTAATGTCTTACTTCCCCCGACCTTCATTTCTTATCTTTCTACTTTCAATACAGCCAAGAACGCTTCTTGTGGAATTTCAACGCTTCCCACTTGTTTCATACGTTTCTTACCTTCTTTTTGTTTAGAAAGTAGTTTTTTCTTACGTGAAACGTCACCACCATAACATTTTGCTAATACGTTTTTACGCATCGCTTTTACAGTAGAACGAGCAATAATTTGTGCACCGATAGCTGCTTGAATAGCAACGTCGTACATTTGGCGAGGAATCAAATCTTTCATTTTCTCAACCAATGCAATACCACGATGACGCGCGTCATTACGGTGACAAATCATAGCTAAGGCATCAACCTTGTCACTATTAATTAATACATCAACCTTAACTAAAGCTGAACTTTCGAAACGCACAAAGTTATAGTCTAGCGATGCAAAACCACGCGAGCATGATTTTAATTTGTCAAAGAAATCCATAACCACTTCAGCCATTGGGATTTCAAAGGTAATAGAAACTTGATTACCCAAGAATTTCATATCTTTTTGAACACCACGACGTTCAATACAAAGGGTCATTACATTCCCTAAGTACTCTTGCGGAACAAGGATATGACATTCTGCAATCGGTTCACGCAAATCTTCTACAGTAGATCCGTCTGGCATTTTTGATGGACTGTCGATATAAATCGTTTCGCCCTTCTTGGTTAATGCTTCATAAATTACGGTAGGCGCAGAACTGATGAGATCAAGATCGTACTCACGCTCTAAACGCTCTTGTACAATTTCCATGTGCAGCATCCCTAAGAAGCCACAACGGAAACCAAAGCCTAGTGCATCAGAACTTTCTGGTTCAAAGAATAAAGCCGAGTCGTTAATCTGCAATTTTTGTAGCGCTTCACGGAATGGCTCAAAATCACTCGCATCAATCGGGAAAAGACCAGCATAAACCTGTGGTTTAACCTTTTTGAAACCCGGTAAAATCGCAACATCAGGTGTAGATGCAAGCGTAATCGTGTCACCTACTGGTGCACCAAAAATATCTTTAATACCCGCAATTACAAAACCTACTTCGCCAGCTTCAAGGATATCTGTTTCCGTATGCTTCGGATTAAATACACCCACTGAAGTGACCGGATGAGTTTGACCTGTCGATTTAACCAACATTTTGTCGCCCTTACGGATACGACCTTGTTTAATACGTACAAGAGAAACTACACCTAAGTAGTTATCAAACCATGAGTCGATAATTAATGCTTGCAATGGAGCATCACGATCGCCTTCAGGTGCTGGAATAACATCGACTAAACGTTCTAAAACACCTTCAACACCCAAACCAGTTTTTGCTGAACAGGTTGGTGCATCAGTTGCTTCAATTCCGATAATTTCTTCAATTTCATGAATTACACGTTCAGGTTCAGCCTGTGGTAAATCAATTTTATTTAAAATTGGAAGAACTTCGAGACCTTGTTCAATCGCGGTATAACAGTTTGCAACTGATTGTGCTTCTACACCTTGTGCAGCATCTACAACCAATAGTGCACCTTCACATGCAGCTAATGAACGAGAAACTTCATACGAGAAGTCTACGTGTCCAGGAGTATCAATAAAGTTAAGTTGATATTCCTGACCATTAGGATGAGTATAATATAGCGTTACAGAAGCGGCTTTAATGGTAATCCCACGTTCGCGCTCAAGCTCCATTGAGTCTAAGACTTGAGCTTGCATTTCACGATCTTGTAGACCACCACACATCTGAATGAAACGGTCAGCCAATGTAGACTTACCATGGTCAATGTGGGCAATAATCGAGAAATTTCGTATATTTTTGATATCGACGGATTTTTTAGCTTGCGCCATGGGTTACCTTGAGAAAATATAGAGTGCTATGTAGCTTGTTTTAATACACAGCCAAAGCAGTTAAATAAATTGCGTGAGATTATAACAGATGGATATTTTAAAGTATCCAAAATAATCATGAGCTTTGTACTTATGTTTTAAAAATGACAATCAAAGTGAGCCCACTACTTCAGGTTATTGAGCATACGAAATAGTAAAATCATACGGATTTATGCTTGAGTCAAGCGGCTTATATGCATGGGTAAAAGTTGGTGACATTCGTTTTGGACGTCCTGTAGCAATTTCAATACATGCCCATTTAGTATTTCCAACAAATAATACGGCCTGATCTGATGGACGGAAAAATACATATTGGCGGAACGAATAAAGAGCATTGATATCATCTAACCATGTGCGTAATACAATTTGTTCGCCTTCAAATGCAGCTTTACGATATTGCACATGATGTTCAACCGCGACCATTGCATGTTTTAGTTCAAGATATTTAGTTACCCCGACTCCTAAGGTCTCAACATGAGCAGCAGCTACATCTTGCATCCACTGTACATACATCACATTATTCACATGTCCTAAAGCATCAATATGATGTGGCTGCACCTGAATATGTAAATCAAAAATACTACTCACAAATGTTCACTCTTATTTATTAACTTTTAAACTGAAATAAGTGTAGGTAGATATCACTATACGCTCAAGATAAATAACAAAAAACCACCCATGTTTAGGGTGGTTCATTGTTTCTTTTTTAAGTTTACTGAATACGTAAACCAAGCATTGCGCGTTGTCCCTGACGAATAATTGCAACACGCGCTACCGTATTTTTTTGCAAGTTAGAAACGACTTTTGCAAAATCCTGACTATTTAAAATCTGGTTATTGTTGACTTGAACAATCACATCACCCGGAATGATATTTGACAATGATGCTAAGCCACCACGGCGAACATCTTGTACAAAAATCCCACCTTTTACACTTAAAGCACTTTTTTCTGGCTCAGCTAAATCACGAATGCTCATTCCTAAAACTGGTCCTTTAGATACAGTACTTTGTGCACCTGTGGCAGGCGTTTCATCTGGAGCAGTCGTTAAAGTTGCTGAAATATTACGGGTTTTGTCATCACGCAATACTTCAAACTGAACAGTTTGATTCGGCTGTACTTTGTTTAATGCGTAGAGTAATTCACTCGTGCGCGATACCGGATTACCGTTATATTTCAAAATCACGTCACCAGCTCGCAAGCCTGCTTTTTGTGCAGGTGAGTTCGGAGAAATTTGAGTAATTAAAGCACCTTCAGGTTTTGGTAACTTGTAAGCATCAGCAAGGTTTCGGTCAATGTCTTGCATCATCACACCAAGATAAGAGCGTGTTACCTTACCTTTAGTTTTAAGCTGTTCGGCTACATCCATCGCTACGTCAATCGGGATAGAGAAAGACAAGCCCATATAGCCGCCAGTACCACTAAATATTCGAGAGTTTACCCCGACTACCTCACCATTTTGGTTAAACAATGGACCACCAGAGTTACCTGGGTTTAGCGCAACGTCAGTTTGAATAAATGGTACCGAAGTTTCACCACTCATATTTCGTGATTTAGCACTCACAATACCTGCCGACGCAGAGTAGTCAAAGCCAAAAGGCGAACCAATTGCTAAAACTGGCTCTCCCACTCGCAAACGGTCAACATTTCCTACGCGTAAAGCTGGATAGCTATTTCCTGTCACCTTTAACAATGCAACGTCTGTACGCTCATCACTCCCAACCACAGTTGCATCAATTTCACGGCGGTCATTTAAAGTAATACTAATGCGTGAGGCATTTTCAATCACATGGTGGTTGGTGAGTAGGTAACCATCTTTACTAATAAAGAATGCACTACCGTATGCAGTTTTTTCTTGTGGACCCTGTTGCTGTGGAATGATGACCTGATTTCCAAAGAAACGTTTCAAAATTTCAGGGACTTGCTGCTGCAATAGTTCATCCTGAGTCATTTTTTTTACGACGTTTACACTCACCACTGCTGGACTAACTTGTTCAACGAGGTTTGAAAAATCAACAGCAGCATTTGCCTGAACAGCAGCAACTGTAAATACCGCTGCATACATTCCTTGTTGTAAATAGCGAGTTTTCATTCGGTGCTCACCCACAATTGGTCTACGAGAATAAGAATAAAACTGTTGTATCACAACGCTTTGGGGTTGTGCGTAACAATATGTTTATTTGTAAGGCATCCTTACAATCATTATTTTACGCATTGCAACTTTTTAAGCCAATTGCAATTTTTCTCTGAGTTAGAGCGCTTAAGCTCTTGCCTTTTTAGATAAAAAGGGGTGTCATTAGCGGACGTTTTAGATTGTTGCGAATGGACATGCCTAATTTACAGACAATTCACCACTTTGACGTGATTATTGTGGGCAGCGGCGGTGCTGGTTTAAGTCTGGCTTTATCGTTACCAAATCATTTTAATATTGCAGTTTTAGCCAAAGCTGCTTTAACCGAAGCAAGTACCTTCTATGCTCAAGGTGGTGTTGCTGCTGTTCTTGATGAGACTGACTCTATTCAACAGCACATTAATGACACTATGATTGCAGGTGCTCATTTATGTGAAATGGATGCGGTACAACATACCGTAGAAGGCGGTCGTCCTTCTGTTGATTTTCTTTTAAAGCAAGGTGTGCAATTTACTTTAGATGAAGATGAACAACTTCATTTAACACGCGAAGGTGGCCATTCACAGCGACGCATTATCCATTCTGCTGATGCAACAGGTAAAGCCATTTCAACCACCTTGGTTGAACGTGCCAAAGAACGTAAAAATATTACTATTTTTGAAAACTACATTGCGATTGATTTAATTACATCGCATAAATTAGGCCATACAGATCAAGCAAATCGCGCTATTGGTTTGTATGCCTTAGATGAAAATACAGAAAAAGTTCATACTTTCCTTGCACCATTTACCGCACTTGCTTGCGGCGGTGCGATGAAAGCTTATCTGTACACATCTAATCCAGATATTGCTACAGGTGATGGTATTGCAATGGCCTTCCGTGCAGGTTGCCGTGTAGCCAATATGGAATTTAACCAATTCCACCCAACTTGTCTATATCACCCTCAAGCTCGCTCATTTTTAATTACTGAAGCCATGCGCGGTGAAGGTGCTTACTTACGCTTGCCAGATGGCGAGCGTTTTATGCTACGTTTTGATGATCGTGCAGAACTGGCTCCTCGCGATATTGTGGCACGTACCATTGACCATGAAATTAAACGCCTCGGTATTCGTCATGTGTGGTTGGATATTACACACAAATCACCAGAGTTTATCAAAGAGCACTTCCCTACACTTTATGCACGATTGCTTGAGTTAGGTATCGATATTACCAAAGACATGATTCCAGTGGTGCCCGCAGCTCACTATACATGTGGTGGTGTCGTGGTTGACTCAAATAGCCAGACTGATATTGAAGGTCTATATGCGATTGGTGAGACGTCTTATACGGGCTTACATGGTGCAAACCGTATGGCAAGTAACTCATTACTTGAGTGCTTCGTTTACGGAATGAGTGCAGCAAAAGATATCGAAAATAAATTTGATGAAAACTTCAAATTACCTGAAGTACCCACTTGGGATGACTCACAAGTAACCAATCCTGATGAAGATGTGGTGATTTTACAAAACTGGGATGAGTTACGTTCGACCATGTGGAACTATGTTGGTATTGTAAGAACTACAAAACGTTTAGAACGTGCTTTACACCGTATTGAAATGTTAAAGCGTGAAATCACTGAGTATTATCAAGACTACCGTGTTAGCAAAAATTTAATTGAGCTGCGTAACCTTGTTTTAGTATCTGAGATGATTGTACGCTGTGCTATGCAACGTAAAGAATCACGTGGTCTACATTACACGCTTGATTATCCAGAAACTTCGAGTGAGATTCGTAAAACAGTTTTAACTCCTCCAAATTTTGCAGTAGAACAGCCATTAGTTAATACTGATATTTAAGCTGTTCTTCTAAAAAAAAGCACAGTTCAGACTGTGCTTTTTATTTGCTTTGATATTTATGATTTAGGTGGAATTGAATAAGTCGCGGTCACATGTGCAACGGGATCTTCTAGCCCGACTGAATAAATCCAGACCTCACCCACGACTAAGCTCTTTCCTACTTTCATAAGCTTACATTCGCTGCGTAGATCTTTATCACCTGCGGGTTTTCTTAAAAAATTAATATTAAAATTAGTCGTGACAGCTAAACCAACAATTCCGATTTCACCGAGTATTGCAATATACAAAGCAAAGTCTGCCAAAGTCATCATGGTTGGACCAGATATGGTACCACCGGGGCGCTGATGTCTTTGATCGACATGATAATAAACGACAGCAGCTTTAGGCGTGACTGATTCAATCGTGCAATGTTCAAGACTTGGTGGAAATTCCTTTTCAAGAAATGCCACGATTTCTTCTTTTGAGCTTTTCATCCTTATTATTCTTCAATCTATAAATCATATGTAAGATAGCATAAGAAAATAGCAGATATTTTCTATGACGTTTTAAATCAGAATTAACGTCATTTTTCACCACTCCCATAGTCTATAAGAGTGGCTCATCCAATTGCTTATCCTAAATATTGCAATGCCTGTTCGAATACCTGATCAGGACTTTGGGTTGCATCTATTCGCTTAATACGTTCAGATTCAGCTTTCCATAAGGTTTCATAGCCTTCACGAACCTTAGTAAAGAAGCTTAACTTTTCTTGTTCAAAACGATCTAAAGCTCCGCGTTCGCGTGCTCGATTCATGCCCAATTCAATCGGTGCATCTAACCAGAAAGTCACCTCAGGCATGCGTGAAACAAAATTCTGATTTAAAAGCTGTAATTTATCTTGGCTTAAACCACGACCAGAACATTGATAAGCAAAGCTTGCATCGGTAAAACGATCACTTAAAACAATTTTATTAGACTCTAGAGCCGGCAAAATAACTTGTTGTAAGTGTTGAGCACGTGCCGCATAAATGAGTAATAACTCGGTATCATGACTCATATTTTCATCATGATTCACCGCCAAAAGCATTGAACGTATTTGTTCTGCTAACGGCGTACCACCCGGTTCACGAGTTAAAACAACTTGTTTACCTTGCTCTTCAAAATGCTGATGAATTTTTCGAATGAGTGTAGTTTTACCTACCCCCTCCGTGCCTTCAAAGCTAATAAACATCTCTTTTCCTTATTTCTTCGATCTCAACACGGATAAGTACTCTTGCACCGCTTGATTATGCGCTTGCAAGCTTGCCGTAAATTTATGCCCACCATTGCCAGTCGCTACAAAATAGATGTTATTTGAATCATCTGGATGTAACGCTGCTTCAATTGCTTTTTGGCTTGGTAAGGCAATTGGCGTTGGCGGCAAACCATTAATGGTATAGGTATTATATGCAGTTGGGGTACGGAGGTCTTCTCGAGTAATATTGCCTTTATAATTATTACCCATACCGTAAATAACGGTTGGATCCGTTTGTAAACGCATACCAATTTTTAAACGGCGAACAAAAACTCCTGAAACTTGTGTAAGTTCACTGTCTAAACTTGTTTCTTTCTCAACAATAGAAGCCATAATTAATGCTTCATATTTATCTTTATAAGGTAAATTCGGTGCACGATTTGCCCAAGCTGCATCTAGAGCTTTCATTTGACGGTGGTATAAATCGGTCAGAATTTTCTTATCTGTTTCACCTTTGGCAAAGAAATAAGTATTAGGTGCGAACAAGCCTTCAGGATGTCCGTAAGGAATCCCAAGCGCCTTCATCAGCTGATCATCTGGTAAATCTAATATTGTATTTTTTACATTTTTATCATTTTTGAGTGCAGTAATAAGCTGTTTAAAAGTTGTACCTTCAATGACCAAGACACGGTTCATCTGAGCATTATCTGCATCAGATAGCATTTCTAATACTTCTCTTACACTCATTCCCTGTTCAATTTCATACACGCCAGCTTTCATGCTGTCATGAATCATAAATTTCTGATAAAGCTTCAATACCACAGGAAAGCTAATTTTGCCTTCTTTCGCCAAACGATCAATAAAACCAGAATAGGTTTCACCAGATGTAATAGATAACATCTGTTTTTTGCCTTCAATAGGATAAGCTTTAAATAGACTCGACCATAAAATGGCAAAAGTAGAAATTAAAACAATAAAAAGGCCAATTAGAACCAATCGCTTAGAAAATTTTGGAGCTTGTTTTTTGTTATTTTTCTTGGCGTTTTTTGCTTTCGCATTCACAGGTGGCTTCGGCATATTAATGAATCTGATTTAAGTTAAGGATATGAAATAAATCTATGCATGCCTGTGTTTCTAGCGTTTTCTCACCTAAATGAGTGACCACTCGCATAGGGTTTAAAGCATTACAAAAGAATAGACTTTGTATTTCAGATACTTCATCTAACTCAATTACACGTACTTCACAGGCAATACCATGGTGCTGCATACGCGCCAGAATTTCTGCCCGCATTACACCGTGGACGCCATTATAACGAAGTTCCGGAGTAATCCATCTATCATTTAAGCGAATAAAACAATTACTACTAACCCCTTCAACAATATAACCTTGTACATCAGTAACTAATGCTTCAGCCCACCCTAGTTGATCTGCTTCTTTTTTTAGCAATACTTGTTCAAGACGGTTTAAAGATTTAAGCCCGACCAAGCTTGGCATGGTTAAACCTAAGGCCTGATTTAAAACACCACACTGCATAAAGTCTAGTTGAAATGGTTCTAAAGCTTTCGGATAAAACCAGATATAAATATCGGCGTCATGCTTTGGCAAACTATAGCCACGGTCGCCTATCCCACGACTAATCACAATTTTTAAAGTGCCGTTGAGTACAAGATTTTGCTTTTGTAATTGCTGTAAGCTCTGTTCGATGAGTTCAAAATCCGCAGTTAAAGACAGTTTTTGACATGCAAGTTTTAGTCGATTCCAATGCCTTTCTTTAAGTTCAATCTGATTTTGAAAAACACGAATTGTGGTAAAGCATCCATCTCCATAATGAAATGCTCGATCCAGTAAAGGAATGGTTTCAATAGGTTGCCCATTTTTAAAACACCACATGTTTAACCCATCCTATGTTTAAAACGACCCGACAATACAACACCTTTCATTTAAATATTAAATGACTGATTTTAAAAAATTATACCGATTTCGTATCTACTTTTGAAACTTGTTCTATATCAAGATTTAAGAATAACTTATCTATTTTTACTATTTCTATTTTTTTCATATTAAATTCGTTTTTTATTATTTTTTTAGAATAAAGACTAGCGCTATTCTGCGTTCATGTTTTGAACATTTCATATTTTTTGAGGACTTATCTCATGCGTTTTTCACAATTAAAAGTCGGGGTTATCGCTGCACTTCTGTCTGTTTCATCATTTGCAGCGCAAGAATTTTTAAACGTCTCTTACGATCCTACTCGTGAGTTATATACAGATTTCAATAAACAGTTCGGTACTTACTGGAAACAACGTACTGGTCAAGATATTGAGTTCAAACAATCACACGGCGGCTCTGGTAAACAGGCGCGTGCAGTGATTGATGGCTTAAATGCAGATGTAGTGACATTAGCACTTGCGGCAGATATCGATGAAATTGCGGAAAAAGCAAAATTACTTCCAGCTGACTGGCAGAAAAAGTTACCGCAGAACTCTACCCCATACACTTCAACAATTGTGTTTTTAGTGCGTAAAGGTAATCCAAAACAAATCAAAGACTGGGGTGATTTAATCAAACCAGGTGTAGAAATTATTACGCCAAACCCGAAAACTTCAGGTGGTGCTCGTTGGAATTATCTTGCAGCTTGGGCTTGGGCAAAACATCAACCAGGTGGTAACGATGCTAAAGCACAAGAGTATGTTCGCCAAATTTATAAACACACTAAAGTTCTAGATTCAGGTGCACGCGGTGCAACCACAACTTTTGCTGAACGTGGTATTGGTGATGTGTTACTCGCTTGGGAAAACGAAGCATATTTAGCTACTCGTGAACAGCCGGGCAAATTTGAAATTATTACCCCGTCTCTTTCGATTTTAGCTGAACCTCCAGTTGCTGTTGTTGAGAAAAATGCTGCGAAAAAAGGCAACTTAACGATTGCTAAGGGTTATCTCAACTACTTGTATTCGCCAGCCGGCCAAGAAATTGCAGCACGTAACTTCTACCGTCCACGCAACGCAGCCGTTCTTAAGAAATACAGCAACGTATTTAAGCCATTGAAGCTTGTAACCATCGATAAAGAGTTTGGTGGTTGGACGAAGGTACAAAAGAAACACTTCGACAATGGTGGTGTTTTTGATCAAATCGTGAAAATCAATAGTACAGAGAAGTAATTCTTTGTACTAAAGATAAGGAGAACAGACATGATTCATACTGTAATTGTTCCAGGTGTAGGTGGAAGTGAACATCAGCATTGGCAATCTTGGTTGCAGCGTAAACTCGTGTCTAGTTCTCGTGTTGAGCAAAAAAACTGGGATAGACCTGTACTAAGTGAATGGGTCGAGCAATTCGTTAAAACGGTTCAAGTAGCGCCAGCTCCTGTACAAATTGTTGCTCATAGCTTTGGTTGCTTAACTAGTGTTGCTGCTTTAGCTGAGCATCCAGAGTTAAAAAATCGAGTTAAGAAACTTATTTTAGTCGCTCCGGCAAATCCAGCACGCTTTGGGGAAGCAGGGTTTGCTCGACATAGTTTGACCGACTACAAAGATTATTTTCATCAATTAAAAATTGATGTGCCTACAACGCTACTCATTAGTGAAAATGATCCATGGCTTGGTTTTTTTGATGCATTACAACTTGCGAAATCATGGAAATTAAACCCGGTTAATCTTGGTGAAGTCGGCCATATTAATGTTGCTTCAGGTTTTGGCCCGTTTCCAGATTTGCTGAATTATTTGATTCCAGAAGATTCGATGTGTAGTCACTCATCTATCGACCCGGTAAAAACTCATTTCTCTTTGAAATTTGCTTAATACCCAGCTTTATATCGCACCGTTTATCTTTATTTATTCGCTTACTGGTTTCAGCAGGCTTTTCTCTTTGAGGAAATATCATGTCGCAGCGATCCCGAGTGCTGCCTGGGTTTGGTCTATCTTTGGGCTTCACCCTCGCCTACGTTTCTTTTATTGTGCTTATTCCATTAGCCGCAGTCTTTATCAAATCATTTGGAATTGGATGGGACGGATTATGGGAAATTTTAACCTCTGAGCGTATTTTAAAATCGCTTCAGCTCAGCTTTAGTTCAGCTTTAATCGCAGCCTTTATTAATGTTGTGTTTGGCTTACTTTTAGCTTGGTGCCTTGTCCGTTATAACTTTCCTGGGAAACGCTTGGTTGATGCATTAGTCGATCTACCTTTTGCTCTTCCAACTGCAGTTGCAGGTATTGCGCTTACCTCACTCTATGCACCCACTGGTTGGATTGGTCAGTATTTAGAACCACTCGGTATTCAAGTTGCATATACGCCAATCGGTATTACGTTGGCATTAATATTCATCGGTATTCCATTCATTGTAAGAACAGTACAACCTGTACTCAGTGATATCGAAACTGAACTTGAAGAAGCAGCTTCGGCACTCGGCGCAAATCGCTGGCAGACAATTACTAAGATTATTTTACCGATATTACTACCCGCTCTATTCACAGGCTTTGCTTTAGCATTTGCTCGCGGTGTCGGTGAATATGGTTCAGTTATTTTTATTGCAGGTAACCAGCCGTTTAAAACAGAAATTGCTCCGCTCATGATCATTTCACGCCTTGAAGAATATGATTATGCAGGTGCAACAACAATTGCTGCGGTCATGTTAGTTCTCTCTTTCATCATCTTATTTGCCATTAATTTACTTCAAGCGTGGGCAAACCGTCGTACAGGGAGAAATATCACATGAACCTACATACTGACAGCAATGCACTTGCGCTTAAATTGCAATCACGAGATGCAACACGCGAACCAACTTGGGTACGTTATACCTTAATTACAATTGCGCTGATTTTTTTCCTCAGTTGTCTTATGTTGCCACTCATTCTGGTTTTTGTAGAAGCATTTAAACAAGGACTTGAAGTCTATATTCAGGCTTTGATTGATCCAGATACGTTATCAGCAGTGAAATTAACTTTATTAACCGCAGCAATTGCAGTGCCGATTAACGTGATATTTGGTGTTGCCGCAGCATGGGCTGTTTCCAAGTTTCAGTTTAGAGGTAAGGCAGTTTTAACCACCATCATTGATATGCCTTTTTCGGTTTCACCCGTTATTGCAGGTTTAATGATTGTACTTATTTTTGGTGCTCAAGGTTGGTTTGGCGGCTGGTTAATGGAGCATGACATTAAGATCTTGTACGCAGTACCTGGAATTGTTTTAGCAACCATCTTTATTACAGTCCCTTTTGTAGCACGTGAGTTAATTCCACTCATGGAAGCCCAAGGAACAGAGGAAGAAGAAGCCGCGATTGTATTGGGTGCTTCAGGCTGGCAAACCTTTTGGAAAGTGACATTACCTAATATTAAATGGGGTTTGATTTACGGCGTGATTCTGTGTAATGCCCGTGCAATGGGTGAGTTTGGTGCAGTATCGGTAGTTTCTGGCCATATCCGTGGTGAAACCAATACCCTGCCACTTCATGTCGAAATTTTATATAACGAGTACACATTTAGCGCAGCGTTTGCCGTGTCCTCATTGCTTGCTTTTTTAGCCCTATTAACGCTGGTATTGAAAACGTGGTTAGAACTACATCAAGACAAACCAGAACCACATTCAACTGATTCGTAAGGAATGAAATCATGAGTATTCAAGTTAAAAATATTGAAAAACACTTTGGTGCATTCCATGCGCTTAAAAATATTTCTCTAGATTTTCCGGAAGGTGAACTGGTTGCCCTACTCGGCCCATCTGGTTGCGGTAAAACAACCCTCCTTCGGATTATTGCAGGATTAGAATCAGCTGATGGTGGTCAAGTGCTACTTGAAGGTGAGGACGCGACCAATGTACACGTGCGCGAGCGTCAGGTTGGTTTTGTATTTCAGCACTATGCTTTATTTCGTCATATGACAGTATTTGACAATATTGCATTTGGTTTACGTGTTCGTCCTCGTGCAACACGCCCTTCAGAAGCTGAAATTAAAAAACGTGTTACTCGTTTACTTGATCTAGTTCAGCTTGGATTTTTAGCAGACCGCTACCCTGCTCAGCTTTCTGGTGGACAACGTCAACGTATTGCTTTAGCCCGTGCGTTGGCAGTAGAGCCACGAGTCTTATTGCTTGATGAACCATTTGGTGCGCTAGATGCTAAAGTCCGTAAGGAGTTACGCCGCTGGTTACGCAACTTGCATGATGAATTGCATATTACGTCAATCTTTGTAACCCACGATCAGGAAGAAGCACTTGAGGTTGCAGACCAAATTATTGTAATGAATAAGGGGAATGTCGAGCAGATCGGCTCACCTCGTGAAGTTTATGAAAAACCTGCAACGCCATTTGTATTTGATTTCTTGGGTCAAGCAAATCGTTTTGAAGGTGAACATGCCGGCGGTATTATTCGTATTGGCAATGACCGTATTGAATTACCAACGGCAGTTGAGGCACCTCAAGGAAAAGTGATTGCTTTTGCCCGTCCAGATGAGTTACATATTCACTCGCAACCGCAAGCGAATACGATTGAAGCGACTTTTGTACGTGAAATCTGGATTGCTGGAAAAGTTGTGGCGGAATTACAAGACCGTAATGGACGTTTAATTGAAATTGCTCTGAGCAGTGAAGCTGCAAAATTACATGCATTTAAACCAAATCAAACTGTTTGGGTGAGTGCATCTCAATTGCACTTATTTGCAGATCAAGTTGCTTAAGAAATATATTTGGTGAGGAAATATCTTGCGGAACTAAAGCAATTCCTCACCTCTTTTGAGGAAAAGTGTGAATGAACTTTCAACAATTAAGAATTATCCGAGAAACTGTACGCCAAAACTTTAACTTAACCGAAGCATCGGCTGCACTCTACACGTCTCAATCGGGTGTAAGTAAACATATTAAAGATCTAGAAGATGAGCTAGGTGTACAGCTTTTTATACGAAAAGGTAAACGTCTTCTAGGTTTAACAGAACCAGGACAATCTCTTCTTGGCATCGTTGAACGCATGTTGGTTGATGCTGAAAATATTAAACGCCTTGCAGAAGACTTTAATAAAGTTGATGAAGGTACATTAACGATCGCAACGACCCATACTCAAGCACGTTATGTGCTACCTCCGATCGTAAACCAATTTAAGAAGTTATTTCCTAAAGTTCATTTGATTTTACAACAAGCCAGCCCTGTTGAAATTTCAGAAATGCTCTTACAAGGTGAAGCAGATATTGGAATTGCCACAGAGTCTTTAACAACTGAAGAAAATCTGGCTAGTATTCCTTACTATCAATGGCAACACAGCATTATCACACCGCAAAATCATCCTTTAGTAAAGGCAGACAAGATTACGCTTGAACTTTTAGCGGATTACCCACTCATTACTTATCATGGCGGTTTTACAGGCCGCTCTAAAATTGATAAAGCTTTCGAAGAAGCTCACCTTGATGCAGATATCGTAATGTCGGCTCTTGATGCAGACGTTATTAAGACTTATGTCGAATTGGGCATGGGAGTCGGAATTGTCAATGACGTGGCCTATGACACAGAACGTGATCATCGCTTAAAACAAACTAAAACTGATATTTTTGGTGTCAATACGACATGGATTGCAGTTCGTAAAGGCCATTTACTACGCGGTTATGGTTACGAGTTTATTTCTTTATGCTCACCTGATGCAGATATTAAAGCACTTAAGAAAATTGCTTACCCAGATGAATAAAGATTCAAAAATAAATAAAAGAGCTTTTTAGCTCTTTTATTTTATAAGGCGTAAAAAAAACGAGCCGTAGCTCGTTTTTTTTAGATCTTACCAGTAGAAGTTCACACCAACTTTACCAACTGGTAACCATTGGTATTTATCGTCATTCGCGATTTTACGAGCTTCCGCATTTACTGCTTCTTCAAGTGATTGATCACCAGTAGTAGTCGCTGAACCTGTTGAAACAAGTTTAACTGTTGGGTTACCAGTGTAGTAAGCACCTACTTCACCAAATACGCCCCAGTTTTTATTAATTTTAGGTGCAAAACCAAAACCTAAATATGGAGCAATGTCATTTTTATAAGACATTTTACCATTAATTTTTACTCCGCCCTCATTAGCAAGGAAGTCTTGATTATTGACACGGAATGAACGAGTCGCATCAACATTACGAGATAAATCGTAATCATTATCAAGATATGCTGCACCAGCCGCTACATATAGGCCTTGAGCCCAACGGTTAGTACTTGCACCCCATGGACGAATCTCGGCATTTAAATAGACATTGTTGTTGTCCATATCTAGATCATAAGTTGAGCCGTTGACTTTTACATCATCAGACCAAGAAATGTCACCGCCGTTATAACCGAGTGCCAAACCTACATATGGGTTTGCTTGCCACAATAAAGCACCACCGTAACCAGTTGTACCTACCTCAGCACGCGCCCCCACAGGAATTAATTGGTTTTTGTCAAATGCGTAGCTGTCATGAACAACTGCTTCATCTGCCATTACAGCACCAGCAGCGAATAAAGCTGTTGTTGTTACTAAAACACGTAATGCTTTCATAGTTTTCTCCTCAAAAAGGCTCTGTTTTTAATTTATTCATCTTGTGACTGAAATCATAATAAAGAGAGCTTAGAGTCTTTTTTATACAAAAAGTGGTAGATTTCTGTTATTTTTTGATACAAATTGAGTTAAATTTTTATTTTCAAATCATTTTTGTGTAAAAAACACTTGATTATCTAATAAGCTTATTTTCATTTACCTCATTTATATCCTCAATTAAACGTAACACGTTTTTTCAAAGATTCTTGTCACAAATTAGTGTAAAATCTTTAAAATTTTTTATGGAAGGAAGATCATGTCTCAGCTTTCTACGATCATTGAGCAAGCATTTGAAGACCGCGCAAACTTTACTGCAGCAGATTGCTCAAGCGAAATCCGCCAAGCTGTTGAAGAAGCAATTGCTGGTTTAGATAACGGTACACTTCGAGTTGCTGAAAAGATCAATGGTGAATGGGTTGTTCACCAATGGTTAAAAAAAGCTGTTTTATTATCATTTAAATTAAATGACAATAAACCAATCGAGTCATGTGATCTTCGTTTCTACGACAAAGTTGAAACTAAATTCTCTGGTTGGACTGAAGAACAATTTAAAGCAGCAGGTGTTCGTGTTGTTCCTCCTGCTGTAGCACGTCGTGGTAGCTTCCAAGCTAAAAACGTAGTGTTAATGCCTTCTTATGTAAATATTGGTGCTTATGTAGATGAAGGCACAATGGTTGATACATGGGCAACTGTAGGTTCATGTGCTCAAATCGGTAAAAATGTTCACTTGTCTGGTGGTGTAGGTATCGGTGGTGTTTTAGAACCATTACAAGCTAACCCAACCATTATTGAAGACAACTGCTTTATCGGTGCGCGTTCAGAAATCGTTGAAGGCGTTATCGTTGAAGAAGGCTCAGTTATTTCAATGGGCGTTTTCATTGGTCAATCAACTAAAATTTATGACCGTGCAACTGGCGAAGTCCATTATGGTCGCGTTCCAGCAGGTTCAGTTGTTGTAGCAGGTAGCCTGCCGTCAGCTGATGGTAAATACAGCTTATATGCTGCAATTATTGTGAAAAAAGTTGATGCGCAAACACGTGCAAAAACAAGTTTGAACGATTTGTTACGCGCTGACTAATTTCAGTTTGATCAAACATCTCTACGGTCAACACTGATCGTAGAGATTTTATTTTTTATATAGTGTGGTATTTCTAGAATGGCTTCCTTACGTTCCTCTGCAATTCCTGTCTCAGACCCTGCGTCCGGTTTACGCATTACCGAGATTTTTTACTCGTTGCAGGGTGAAGCAAACGCCTCTGGCCTACCGACTGTATTTATCCGTCTAACGGGCTGTCCATTACGTTGTAGTTATTGTGATACCACTTATTCTTTTGAAGGCGGTGAACGTTTTTCACTTGAACATATCATTGAAACAGCTACCCAATATCAAACTCCTTATATTTGTGTAACTGGTGGTGAACCACTTGCACAGCCAAACTGTTTGATTTTATTACAACGTCTATGTGAAGCTGGCTTTGATGTTTCTTTAGAAACCAGTGGCGCGCTCGATGTCTCAAAAGTAGATTCGCGTGTTTCTAAAGTTCTTGATTTAAAAACTCCAACTTCTGGTGAGGAACATCGTAATCTCATCAGCAATCTTGATCATTTGACTGCGCACGATCAAATTAAATTCGTCATTTGTAACCGCGAAGATTATGAATGGTCAAAGCAGCAAGTTGAAAAATATCAACTGCATAAAAAAGTCAGTACCGTTTGGCTCTCCCCTGCCTTTGCAGTTGAAAAAGGTGCTGTTGGCCTGCCACGTCTAGCACGTGATCTGGCACAGTGGATACTTGATGATAAACTCCTCGTTCGCTTCCAACTTCAGTTACATAAACTGCTTTGGAACGATGAATCAGGTCGTTAATCACTCAATAAAATAAATCATTCCGAATATGGAGAAAAATATGCGCCCTCGTGCCATTGTTTTGCTTTCAGGCGGCTTAGACTCAACCACTTGCCTAGCTTGGGCACAAGCACGCTATGAATGTATTGCTATTAGTTTTATGTATGGCCAACGCTCAACAACTGAACTAGATGCAGCAAAAGCATTAGCTCAACGTGCAGGTGTTGAACATCGTGTAATTAATATCGATTTGGCGAATTTAGGTGGATCTGCACTTACAGACCACAACATTGCTGTACCAGAACAGTTACAAGAAGGTATTCCTGTAACTTATGTACCAGCGCGTAATACTATTTTCCTTTCTTATGCTCTAGCTGCAGCTGAAGTATTTAATGCTGAAGCGATTGTTATTGGTATCAATGCTGTTGATTATTCAGGATATCCTGATTGTCGTCCTGAATTTATTGATGCTTTTGCGAATATGGCGCGCTTAGCAACTAAAGCTGGCGTAGAAGGAAAACCACTTAAGTTTGAAACACCACTGTTACATTTATCCAAAGCGAATATTATACGTTTAGGGATTGAACATGGCGTAGACTATAGTCAAACGGTATCTTGCTACCAAGCAGATGCTCAAGGACGTGCGTGTGGCAAATGTGACAGTTGCCGTTTGCGTAAAGAAGGCTTTATCGAGGCTGGTGTTGCCGACCCAACACGCTATATACCGTAATAAGTAGGTAAAATTTATGAAGTTGTTAAAATCAAATCTTATTCTTTCATCTTTGTTTTCAACAGTTGCTCTTATGGCTGGTACAGCACATGCTGCCGAAAACCCAGTTCAAGCAGCATATAAAAGTACTAACGTTAAAGGTGCATTAGTTAACGTTTGTAAAGATCAAACAGCTAAAGGTGGCAAACTAAGTTCATCTGAAGTTAGTAAATTCTGTAGCTGCCAAGTTGAAGCACAAGGTAAAGTGACTGAAGCACAAAAATGGGAAATCCAAAGTGCAATCAATGCGAAGAAAAGCCCAAGCTCTCTAGGATTTGTACAACAACAAAACCGTGATCTTAAAGCATGTTTCGGTCCTCAGTTAACAACTAAACTTGAAAAATTAACTGAAGATGCAATGAAAGCTGCTCAACAACAAGCTCCTAAAAAATAAGCTTTTGTTATTCCAAATTAAGCCTGCATTTATGCAGGCTTTTTTGTAGCTCTGTTAAAATGAACTTATCCAAATTGAACAATTCATCCGAAATAGACCATGCAAGAACAATGGAAAACCAACGCAATAAATAAGACCTCTATTGTCTCATTCAGTGGCGGTAAAGACAGCTCCCTTGCACTCTACCATGCAATGAAAACTGGCACGGTGAGTGGGCTCATTGTCATGCTGGAAGAACAAGGTCAGCGCTCTCGTTCACATGCTATGCCACTCGATATTATTCAAGCACAAGCTAAAGCAATCGGCTTACCAGTATTCATGGCTTCTTCAAGCTGGAATGACTATGAAGCTAAATTTATTGAATTACTCATTCAGGCAAAACAACAAGGTGCCGAGGTACTTGTTACAGGTGATCTAGATATGCCTGAACATGGCTGTTGGCATGATCGAATAACTCAACAGGTGGGACTTAAATTAGGAATGCCTCTTTGGCTTCGCCCACATCGTGAAGTTGTTGAAGAATTTATTAATCTTGGTTTCCGTAGTGTTCTTGTGACAGTGAACTTAAAACTAGGAATGACAATTGAAGATTTAGGAAAAACGCTAACCTTAGAATATATAAAAGAACTTGAAAAACGTGGTATTGATCCATGTGGTGAAGGTGGTGAATTTCATACGACTGTGATTGATGGCCCAATTTTTAACAAACCAATTCCTGTAAGAAAGCTCGATATTGTTTATCATGAAGAATATGCTTTTTTACCACTTGAATTAGATCAAATTTAGCTTTTTTGAAGGATGAGAAATGACTGACAATATCCAATTACCAAATCAGGTATTCCCAACAACACAAGGTGAAGTGAACTTGACTGAGGTCGAAAATGAATGGTTAATCATTTACTTCTACCCTAAAGATTCAACTCCAGGATGTACAACACAAGCTGTTGGTTTTTCTTGTTTAAAAGATCAGTTTGAAGCTTTAGGTGCCAGTATTTTTGGTGTTTCGCGCGACTCAGTAAAAGCCCACCAAAATTTTACAGAAAAGCAGGCACTGACTATTGATCTGATTAGTGATAAAGAAGAAGTACTGTGTAATCACTTTGATGTGATCAAAGAAAAGAACATGTATGGAAAAAAAGTAATGGGTATTGAACGCTCTACTTTCATTTTCCATAACAAAACTTTAGTTAAAAGCTACCGTAAAGTTAAAGCTGCTGGGCATGCAGAACAAGTTCTAGAAGACTTAAAAGCCCTTCAAACAGCTTAATAAAATTAACTAACAAAAAGCGAGTTTCACACTCGCTTTTTGTTTGCAAAGCATTACCCAATACTTTGACTTTGGCGTATCATAAAAACATTAGAATAATTATTTTAAGGCAATGATATGAGTCTACTCAAAACCTGCTCTTTGCTGCCTACTACTCTTTTTATCGGTGCATGTAGTGCAAATACATTAGCAATACCCACTGATAGCACCACATCAATTGCTCAAATCCAAAACAATTCCAATGAAATAAGCTGCCAAGATTTACAAAACCCAGCCTATCAACAAGCTGTACTTAACACAATTAATCAGATCCGACAGCAATCACGTCAATGTGGTCAACAGTATTTCCCCGCAACTAAACCGTTGAGCTGGAGTAATAATTTATATAAAGGCGCATTTTCTCATAGTGAAGATATGGCTGCACACAACTTTCTCGGGCATGTTGGCTCAACGGGTCTGGACTTAAAATCACGTTTAAAAATTTACAATACACTTGGTAAAGCCAATGGTGAAAATGTCGCTAGTGGCCAAAAAACTTTAGGGCAAGTTATGTCTAAATGGCTAACAAGTCCCTTGCATTGTAGTAATCTAATGAATCCGAAATTCACCACTTACGCAATCGCGTGTGCTTCTGATCAGTCTATGAAGCAAAAGAGTTATTGGACTCAACAATTTGGTACGCGTTAAAAGGAAAAATGATGCAATCTGGTTCAATCACTCCAATTTTAAGAATTTTTGATGTTGATTTAGCTCAATCATTTTATCTTGAGTTCTTAGGTTTTCAGCTTGATTGGCAACATCAATTTGAAGATAACTTTCCTTTATATTTACAAATTTCCAAAGATGATTGTGTTATTCATTTATCCGAGCATTTTGGTGATGCAAGTCCACATAGTGCAATCCGTATTTATTGGGAAGATATTTATGAACTGCACACTGAACTAAGCAAAAAAGATTATAAATTTTCTAAACCTCAGGTTGAAAAAACAGATTGGGAAACACTTGAACTCAGCATCACCGATCCTTTTTCCAACCGAATTATCTTTTGGGCAGATGCTTAATCATTCAGTCCGCTAAAATTTGATAATGGAATACTTTCGATATAATTCTCCATTGATCATCTTCAAACACAAATGTAAGTGCATCATAAAAATACTTAGGGTGGATAACGCATTCAACATGTACTAGCGCCAACCGTTCATTAATCAAATTGATTGAACTGATTTTATCCTGTCGTGTTTGTCGCTTTGAAGCTGGAGAAATCCGACTCGCAACAATCGGAAAATATTCAGCCATGCTAAGTCGTAGTACGGGTTGCTCGGTTACATTGATATATATAGCATCAGGATGAAAAACATTATTTAGAAGTTGCACATCACAAAAATACAAACCATCAAAATATTGCTCTAGTTGTTTCTGAATCTCAGTAATAGGATTATTTTGCATTTTAAGTACTCAAACTTTGTCTTTTTCGTATCGCAGAAACAGTTTCACCTGCAACACCCCAGTTATCAGTTTCAACTTCATCAATGACTACAAATGTAGTTGCAGGATCTTTATCAAGTACACGAACCACAAGCTCTGTTGCTTCTTGAATTAATTGCTGTTTTTGCTGTATTGAGACATTTTCTTTGGTAATTTGAATTAAAATATAAGGCATATAGACCTCCTTTTATAATTTTATTTAATAACAAAAGAATTAGGCTGCTTCAGCTGCAATTGCATCTTGAACTGTTTGGCGCTCAGAAACTCTCTGCATAAAACTGGCTAAATGGCTAAAGTGTGCTAAATCAAGGCCAATAAAATCAGCCCAGCGTGTCACCACAAAAAGATAAATATCAGCAATCGTAAAGTTGGTTCCTGTTAAGTAATTTTGCCCATTTAATTGTTGATCGACCCATGCATAGTGCTTATTGAGGGTTCTGCTATATATGTTTTTACTTTTTTCACTGTAAGATTCATTAAAAAATGGTGAATACGCTTTATGAATTTCAGAAGCAATAAAGTTCATCCATGAGAGAACCTCGTAACGCTCGGCGGTATTTATTTCACTTAATAAATCTTTCCGAGTAGATTGGTCAACAAGAAACTGGCTAATTACTGCACCTTCAGTTAACAATGAACCATCATCGCACTGCAATAAAGGGACTTGTCCTTTTTTATTGAGTTGATAAAAGTCTGTACCCAATTCCGTTAAATGTTGGTGTAAATCTACTTTGATCAATTCAAATGGAAATCCAAGCTCTCTTAAAACAATATGTGGTGCTAAAGAACAAGCATTAGGTGAATAATATAGTTTCATAAAATAACTCCATACAAGGTATGAAAATCATCTTATTGTTTACTTATATGTGCTTAAATAGCCCAGAACTCAAATCATTTTTTACATGGTGTAATAAATGGCTCAACAACTAAAAAGAATGATGTTTAGTAGCGTAGAGCTATTTTGCTTAGTCGCAGAAAACGAAAGCTTTTCCAAAGCAGCACTTCATGCAGGTGTTAGTCCAGCAGCTGTAAGCCGTTCAATCGCCCGATTAGAAAAGCATTTAGCCACACCACTTTTTGTGAGAACGACTCGACAAGTACGTTTGACGCCACAAGGAAAAATGTATTTTGAGGAATGCAAACAAGCATTAAATCAAATATTAGAAGCTGAGGAACAACTTAAAAACCAAAAACAACAACCTTCAGGTTTGATTCGAATTAGTGTACCAACACCATATGGACATTACCGAATACTGCCATTATTAGCAAAATTCTCGCAGCAATATCCCGCCATCAAAGTGGATGTTCAACTGACTAATAAAAATGTGGACTTTATTGCAGAAGGATATGACTTAGCAATTCGCGGGCGACAGCTTTCTGATTCAAACTTGATTGCACGCCAACTCGAACAAGCTGAGCTAATTGTGGTGGCATCGCCACAATATTTAAAAAAATTCGGCAGACCGCAAAGCATTGAAGATTTACAGCATCATCAATGCATTCAATTTGTGCTACCCAGTACAGGGAAAAATGTACCGTGGCTATTCAATTCAAACCATCAAATTATTGAATATCAAAGCACAGGTAAAATCCGCTGTTTAGACGATATTCTAGGTACCATCACCCTAGCAAAACATAGTGCAGGATTATTACAAACCTACCGTTTTATAGTAGAAAAAGAGCTACAAAATGGGGAGTTGATTGAGATTCTTACAAAATTTTCAGGAACTTCACGTCCGTTTTCTCTACTCTACCCACTCAAAAAACACGAATCTTTTCATATTCGTGTTTTTATCGATTTTCTGATCAAAGAATTAAAACCACAAGCTGAATTAATTTAGATTGGTTTTATCATCTATAAGATATTTGCGCTGGAGTTCAGCATAAACTTCCGTCTCTTTAAACTCATCTAAAAATTTAATCGTTCCTACAGGAAAAAATTCCGTTTGGATTTCACCACGATAATAAGCTTCACGCATTGGCGTTGCCGAAATTGAATCTTTTAAGCTATCCAGCTCAACCATGATCCACTCTGGAAATAATCTTAAATAATATGAAGACTCATCCTTAAAATGCCCAATTAGACCAACTTTTGAGTTCGGTTCAATTACACCATTTACTAAAGATTTGACTTGTTTTACCCACTTTTCGTCATTATAAACATCTACCACATGTACAAAACGGATACGTTTTTGTTCTTCTAGAGAAAAATTTGACAAGATCATTTGCTCACGCTCTATTGCTAAGAACGGATTTTTAATATTACGTTCCATTTGAGCAGAGCCTAGCGCCAAAACCACATAATGGCTTTGCTGTAAGGCAATTTCAATTGTCTGCATATGAGCCAAATGAAATGGTTGAAAACGCCCTATAAAAACGAGATAGTCAAATTTATACATAATTAGATTTTCACTTTTTATGAACTCATCAGTAACGCTCATTACAAAAAATATGCGCCATAATGAGAACCTAAAAATTAACAACGTGGTTTAAAGCAAGGATAGTACGATGACACTTAGCTGTATTCAACAACCTCATCAATATTTAAACGCAAATTTAGAAGGTGGCGTACTCACCTTAGCCATAAATCGCCCAGATGCAAAAAATGCACTCTATGGCGAACTTTATTTATGGATTGCCAAAGCATTGAATGAAGCCGACCTTAATAAAGATGTTCGAGTAGTCATTCTGCGTGGTGTCGAGCAAGATTTTACCGCTGGCAATGACATGAAAGATTTTATGGGTTTTGTACAAAATCCAAACATGGGGCCAGCTGGAGAAGTTCCACCATTCGTTCTACTTAAAGCGGCTGCCAAATTATCAAAACCACTTCTTATTGCAGTAAAAGGTGTGGCAATTGGAATTGGCGTTACGATTTTATTACACGCAGATTTAGTTTTTGCTGACAACACGGCCCTATTCCAAATTCCATTTGTAAGTCTTGGCCTTTCTCCAGAAGGTGGTGCAAGTCAGTTACTCATTCAACAAGCGGGTTATCACAAAGCAGCTGAGCTTCTACTTACTGCAAAAAAATTCAATGCTGAAACCGCAGTACAAGCTGGCTTAGTTAATGAAGTAGTTGAAGATTCTTACGCATCTGCTCAGGCAACAGCTCAGCATTTAGCAGCTTTGCCTCTTGCATCATTAAAGCAAACAAAAGCGCTTATGAAACATAATTTAGAGCAAATTATTGAATGTATTGATCATGAAGCTGAAATCTTTATGCAGCGCGTTCACTCACCTGAAATGCTAGAAGCAGTACAAGCATTTATGCAAAAACGTAAACCAGATTTCTCTCAGTTTAATTAAAATCAATTTCGATGATTTGAATAAACTCAAAGGCAGGCTCTTCATAAGGATGGCTTGCCTTTAATGCTTTCGCAACAGCCTTGGCATTTTCTTCAATTACAATTGTTTCTACACGCCACTCTTCGACTTGTTCAAGTTCACCTAAATCTCCGATATAAGGATCGGCTCCTTTGACTGGCTTAAATTGCCCTATTCCTTTCACTTGCCATGCACAGTGTTCATAATTACCGATACCACCTGCACCAGCAGAGAAAATGGCTTGTTTAGTCGACTCAAGATGTGACTCAGGTACGTAATAAATCAGCTTTAACATGGGCAAAATGACTCAAAACTAGCGAACTTGCTTTAAATCATACCGTTAAAAAAGCCCTAGAACCAAAGTCAGCTCATCATTACTAAATAATTTGCTCCAATAAAGAGGATTTGAATCGCAAGCGCTAAGCCAAATAAACGCCAGCCCATATCTTTTTTATAAAACGTTTTTATGTGATTTTCATTTTTCATCATTTTGATCTCCGATTTTTTATCGTTGTTACAGAGAAAGCAAAAATTGAACCAACCTCAAATAAAGCATAAGTGGTTAAATAGCAAGCTGCTTATACTTTTATACGTTTTTTTAAAATGCTTCAAGAGCTTCAACAATCTATACGCAACTATTAGTTTGAAGAAATTTGAAAATTCAGTGATTTATCTTCATCCCTATAATTTTAAGCATCCGATTTCTTTAAATATCTATTCTCATATATTGTCATAGCGAAAGCCAAACCACACAAAATGACAAAACCACAAGTCATTGGAATTAATGTACCGTTATATAACTGCCCAATAATAGAGGCAAGAATAAGTGACAAGACAGAGGAAGCTGCACCAATAATAGCCGATGCCATTCCAGCGACATGCCCCATTGGTTCCATCGCAATCGCGTTTAAATTACCAAATAGAGTTCCAAATAATAAAAATAAAATGCAGGCATAAAGCATAAACATCCAAAATGATACAGCCACGCCTAAAAGCTGAATTCCCAAGAAAATTAAAGAAATTAAGCATAAGCCTAAAAAGCCATAAATACAGATTGGACGCATACCAAACTTCATAACAATTTTAGAATTTGTAAATGAGGCGATTCCCATCACACCAGCAAGTACAGCAAAATAAGCACTAAATTCTTGTCCTGTTTTACCAAACTGCTGCATAAAAATTTGTTGAGAAGTTCCCAAATAACCAATGAATCCACCAAAGCAAAAGCCTGCACATAGCAAATAACTCATGGTAGTTTTATTACTTACAACTTCTTTAAAGCCCTCTTGAAATGCTTGCAACCGCATAGGTAAACGATTTTCAGGAAGTAAGGTTTCCTCTAATCTTAAAGCAACCCATGCTCCAATCACTGTGGCATAGACCATATATAAAACAAAGATCTCACGCCAACCAAAGAAATGAATAATGAGTTGCCCTAAACTCGGTGCAACTGCTGGAGCCACCATAAAGACCATCATGATTAAAGACATGATGCGAGCCATTTGAGCTCCGCTGTATTTATCTCTAACAATTGAAATAGTAGCAACATAAGGCCCTGAAACACCAATACCTTGAATAAAGCGTCCAACTAAAAACCACTCAAAACTTTGTGTTGTAAAGCACAATAAACTTCCCAGAAAATAAATAATAATTCCTGTGAATAAAATGCGTTTACGCCCAATCGCATCGGATAAAGGCCCCGCAATGAGCTGCCCTATGGTCATGCCAGAAAAAATACCAATGATGACCCACTGTGACTGGTTATTATTTTTTAATTCAAAAATACGTCCAATCTCACCTAAAGCAGGCAAAACTGCATCTATCGAAAAAGAAACAATCGACATGAGCAATGCCATGAGCAATGCAAATTCACGGAAATGGATTTTTGATTTCATTTTTCTTGTCCATTTTAAAATAGTATTTTTAAAAATTTCTCTTTCATTAATCTACTCTACAATAATCTGCCTGTAATATATTTTTTATCTTTCTCAAACGTTGAATCTCTTTCATAAAAACGAGCTTGTTTAGTTTCAGATGCAACCAACCATTTTAAGTATTCTAAGAGTGTACAACCGACATCCGTAAAATCACGATCTGTTTTTCCATCATCAAATGCCCAAACATTATCATCCTGTCTAGCAGTCACCAAATAAGCAAAATAACATCCTTCATTTTCCATCGTTAAGGAAAAGAATTTATTTTGAATTGCATCAATCATACCCTTTGTTGGATCACTCAACTCATCCTCCATTATCTTTTCTTGTTGAAATTTATAGTCTTCAACCTTCCATGTATGGCGATACATTGAAACTGTATGTCCCCACAACAACCCGCCAGAACATCTTCCCATCTGTAATAAAAATTCTCTAAATTGTCCATGGATGTCTAAATTATAAATTTCTGCAATTTGATCTACCTCTTCTTCGGTGTATCCCCTGATATGTTCAGGATAAAATGGAAGGTTAGTATCTTTATGCCGACAACTTGCTAACTCAAAAACAAAATCAATCATATTCACCTTTTAAATTAATTTATTTCATAAAAAATGCCACTCGAGAGTGGCATTTTCAAGAATTTATATTTTAATTAACCAATAAACTTACGTGCGTTACGGAACATACGTAACCATGCACCATCTTCAGTCCACTCTTCTGGACTCCAAGAGTGCTGAATTGCACGGAAAGTACGCTCAGGGTGCGGCATCATAATCGTTGCACGACCATCTTTAGAAGTAACACCAGTAATCGCTTCAGGTGAACCATTCGGGTTCAATGGATAATGTTGAGTCGGGTTACCGTGGCTATCAACATAACGCAATGCAACTTGGTTAGCTGCATTCAAGCTTGCAATATCAGCTTCACTCGCAACTGCACGACCTTCACCATGTGCAACAGCAATCGGTAAGATTGAACCTTCCATACCATCAAGTAATACAGAAACAGATTTTTCAACACGAACGTTTACGCTACGAGCTTCAAAAACTTCTGACATATTACGGTGGAAACGTGGCCAGTGTTCAGCACCCGGAATAAGCGGTGCCAATTGTGACAACATTTGGCAACCATTACAGATACCTAAGCTGAATGTTTCTTCACGATGGAAGAACTGTTCAAACTGATCACGTAATTTAGCATTGAACAATACTGATTTTGCCCAACCACCACCTGCGCCCATTACGTCACCGTAAGAGAAACCACCACAAGTCACTAAACCTTCGAAATCGCTTAGGCTTACACGACCAGCAAGTAAATCGCTCATGTGTACGTCAATCGTATTAAAGCCAACTTTATCAAAAGCTGCTGCCATTTCAATATGACCATTTACACCTTGCTCACGCAAGATTGCCATATTAGGACGACGTGTATTAATGAACGGCGCTTCAATAGGTTCATTCAAGTCGAATGTTGGTTTAGCAATTAAACCTTGGTGTGCATTGTCAGTAATTAATGAAAATTCCTGATCAGCAGTTTCTACGTTATCACGTAAACGCTGGATCTGATGAGATACCTCAGACCAAGCTTGTTGTAATTCAGCACGATCTAAAGTTAAACCATTTACAGATAATTGATCTGAGTTATTTACACGGCCAACTACAGCAATTGCATCTTTTAAGCTAGAAGCTGCGATTTCTGCTTGTAAAGCTTCCCAATCAGTTGCTTTGATTTGAAGTACTGCACCAATTTCTTCTGCAAATAAGCCCGCAGTAGTCTGGTTTTCTAACGCAACACCTAAACGTGCAGCAAACATCATTTCAGCTACAGAAGCTAATAAACCACCATCGCCGATGTCATGGTAAGCTTGAATCAAACCACGATTGTTCCAGTCTTGGATTAAAGCGAAGAACGCTTTGAAATCATCAAAACTATCAACATCTGGAGTGATTGAACCGATTGCTTTATATACTTGAGCAAGAATCGAACCACCTAAACGGAACTGACCTTTAGACAAATCAATACGTACAAGTACTGAATCTTCTAAATTTTTAAGTTCAGGTGTTAAGGTCTTACGAACATCAGTTACTGGAGCAAATGCAGTAATTACACCCGTCATTGGAGAAGTTACGGCTTTATCTTCACCGTTATCATTCCAAGTCGTACGCATTGAAAGTGAGTCTTTACCTACTGGAATCGCAATTCCTAAAGCAGGACACATTTCCATACCAATTGCTTTCACGCCTTCAAACAGTGCTTGGTCTTCACCTTTTTGACCCGCAGCAGCCATCCAGTTTGCAGAAAGTTTGATATCACTAATTTGTTCAATGTTTGCACATGCAATATTGGTAATTGCTTCAGCAACTGCCAAACGAGCAGATGCTGCTGGATTTAACAATGCAACTGGTGGACGTTCACCCATTGCCATTGCTTCACCAGTGAAACCTTGCAAACTTGTTGTTGTTACTGCTGCATCTGCAACAGGAACCTGCCAACGACCAACCATTTGATCACGAGCAACCATACCTGTAATTGAACGGTCACCAATGGTGATCAAGAATGACTTAGACGCAACTGTAGGGTTTTTCAATACGCGGAAAATCGCATCTTTCAAATCAACTTTTGAAGCGTCAAAATCATCACCACTACGTTCAATAGTTTCATAAGAACGTTGCATGCGTGGCGTACCACCAAGCATTACCTGCATTGGCATATCAACAGCATCATTTTGGAACAACGGATCTTCAACTGTTAAGTGACGTGCTTCAGTTGCTTCACCCAACACAGCAAACGGACAACGTTCACGTGCACAGATTGCTTCGAACTGCTCTAAAGATTCTGGACGAATAGCAAGAACATAACGCTCTTGTGCTTCATTTGACCAGATTTCCATTGGGCTCATGCCCGGTTCTAATGAAGGAATCTTACGAAGGTTAAGAACTGCACCTAACTCATGATCATTCACAAGCTCAGGCATAGCATTTGATAGACCACCCGCGCCAACGTCGTGTACAGAAACGATTGGGTTGAAGTCTTCTAAACGCCAGCAAGTATCGATTACTTCTTGACAACGGCGCTCCATTTCTGGGTTTTCGCGTTGTACAGAAGCGAAATCAAGGCTTTCACCCATTGTACCGCTATCTACAGAAGATGCTGCACCACCACCAAGACCAATTAACATTGCAGGGCCACCCAATACAATGAGTAAATCACCTGGTTGAATCGCATCTTTTTCTACATGGTCAGGACGGATATTACCGTAACCACCAGCAATCATGATTGGCTTATGGAAACCTTTCACTTCACCATTTACATTCTGTTCGAAAGTACGGAAATAACCATTTAACGCAGGACGACCGAATTCATTGTTAAATGCCGCGCCGCCTAATGGACCTTCAATCATGATTTGTAATGGCGAAGCCATACGTGAAGGTTTACCATAGTTTTCTTCCCAAGGTTGTTCAAAACCAGGAATATTTAAGTTCGAAACTGTGAAACCTGTTAAACCAGCTTTTGGTTTACCACCACGACCTGTTGCACCTTCATCACGGATTTCACCGCCTGAACCTGTTGCAGCACCAGCAAATGGAGAAATTGCTGTTGGGTGGTTATGAGTTTCAACCTTCATTAAAATATGAGCAGCTTGGCTCTTATATTTATAAACAAAGTGACCATTTTCATCCGCTTTTGGATAAAAACGCATCGTGTCATAACCCACAATTACTGAAGCATTATCTTTATATGCAGATAACACATCAGTTGGAGATTCTTTATAAGTGTTTTTAATCATCTGGAACAATGATAATGGTTGTTTTTCACCATCAATTGTCCATTCAGATCCAAAGATTTTATGACGACAGTGCTCAGAGTTTGCCTGTGCAAACATCATCAACTCTATGTCATTCGGATTACGACCAAGCTTAATGAATGCTTCAGTTAAGTAATCAATTTCTTGTTCAGATAACGCAAAACCAAACTCATTGTTAGCTTTAACCAAAGCTTCTTTGCCTTGACCCAAGATATCAATTGAATTTAATGGTTTTGGAGCTGTTTCTGAAAATAATGCTTTTGCATCATCAATTTGAGCAAAAACTGTTTCTGTCATACGGTCATGAAGTACTTGTTTAACTTCATTCGTAATTTCAGTAACACCTTTTAACGTGAATAAAAGACCACGTTCTAAACGGTGTACTGGTGTATTACAGTTTTTGAAAATATCAGTTGCCTTAGAAGACCAAGGTGAAATAGTACCCACACGTGGTGTAACTAAAATCTGAATCTCATCACTTGCAGATTGACGAAGTTCAAAAGACTCACCGTCATTCAATAATTGCAAAGCAGATTGATGTTGCTGCTCGTTGAGCGCTTGATCAAACAAATAGACCCATTGGCTGTCAAAAGATTGAACAGAACTAATTGACGATAAACGTGTTAATAGTTGAGCTTTCTTAAAAGAAGAATGTGCTGCTGCACCGGCCACGATAAACATGTTGATTTTGGCTCCACGGGCAGGTCTTGTGAACCTTACCGCAATGTGACTTTAGAGAGAGCGCATATTCTACTGCTTCTTGCTAAAATCAGCTAGATGTAGAATCAGTATTCTGTAACCTAATTCTGCAAGAAGTGAGTAGTTTTTTGTTCAAAATCATTTTTTTAGGCATTCTAGCTAAAAATAAATTGTTTCATGTTTATTCAATAACATAATAAAACCTGAACTAAGACAAACTATGTCGCACCAAGCTAGTGCTTTTAACTTTTTTTTGGCATGATCAGGTTTTACAGTTTTGAATAATGATAAATGGAACAAATGCGTTGGTTAGAGCTGCTTTCTGCAGTTCGTTTAGGTAGTAAAAAAAGCAGTACAGAACTGGCTCGTAGCCCATTCCATAAAGATTATGACCGTATTATATTTTCGCAAAGTTTTCGTCAGTTAAACCGTAAGACGCAAGTTCACCCACTCGCACAACATGATGGTATTCATACCCGTTTAACTCACTCACTTGAAGTTTCCTGTATTGGCCGCTCAATGGGCATGCTTGCCGCAGAAAAAATAAAAAATGAATTACCCGTCTGGATTTCTCCTGCTGATGTCGGTGCAATTATTCAAGCAGCTTGTCTTGCCCACGACATTGGCAACCCACCTTTCGGACATGCAGGTGAATACGCAATTCGTGAGTGGTTTGACGATGCATCACATGATGATTTTTTGAAAAAATTAAGCCCCGAAGAAGAAGCCGATGTTCGCCAGTTTGAAGGTAATGCTCAAGGATTACGTTTATTAAGTCGCATTGACTATCATCCAAATGATGGAGGTATGCGCTTAACCTATGCAACCTTAGGTGCTTATTTAAAGTATCCATGGCTTTCAAAAACTATTGCGTCACAAGGTGATCGCCCTTCTCATCAACGAGCAAAGTTTGGTTGTTATCAATCTGAAAAAGAAATTTTAAAACAGATTGCAGAACAACTCGGCCTTATCCAGTTAGGCGAATATCATTATTGTCGTCACCCACTCACCTATTTGTTAGAAGCTGCGGATGACATTTGCTATGCTTTAATTGACTTAGAAGATGGCATTATCTTAAATATGCTGAGTTACCAAGAAGTTGAACCAATTTTCTTAAACCTTATTGCCGACTATGGTCAGCCTGAAGAATTGTCACATCCAAATAGTACATGGCAACAAAAGATTTCGGCGTTACGTGGTCGTGTAATGAAACGGCTTGTGGATGAAGTCACTACAGCCTTTGCTAAACATCATTATGAAATCATTACAGGTCAGCTTAAAGGTAACCTTTTGCAATATTGTTCACCCGATATTGCAATTGGTATCGAAACAGCCAAAAATCTGGCGCGTGATAAGATTTTTGAGCATCCACAAAAGTCTGGCTTAGAAATTATTGCGCATCAAAGCTTGCAAACGATTTTAGATGCATTTGTACCACTGACCACACCACATAAATCTTTAAGCTTTAAAGAACAACGTTTAATGTCTATCCTTAATCTGTATGGTGCTAACTTTAGCAATAATCATTACAGCAATATTATGCAAGTACTCGATATTATCAGTAAGTTTTCAGATCATCAGGCTTATAGCTTGGCTCAAGAGCTACAAGGTAATAAAATTGGCTTGTTTTAAGCTGACTTAATATAGAAAGAAATAAAACCAGTGTCGTTTTCAATTAATGTTAAAACGACCAGATTTACAGTTATGAATAAGTGAAACTAATCTATGATCGGATGTTTAATTGGCGAAGTGTTTGCCCTAGAAGCCCCTACTGTCTTACTGAATGTAAATGGTGTGGGTTATGAAATTGATACGCCACTTTCAACATTTTGCCAATTACAAAAAGGCCAGAAAGTTACGCTATGGACCCATTTAGTTGTTCGTGAAGATGCTCAACAACTCTACGGTTTTAGCGATGCTCAAGAGAAAACAATTTTCCGCACCTTATTAAAAGTAAATGGTGTCGGCCCGAAAATGGCATTGGGTATTCTATCGACACTAAGCGTTGAGCTATTGGTTCACACCATTGAACATGATGATATTAATACGCTGGTCAAAGTTCCGGGCGTTGGCAAAAAAACAGCTGAACGTTTAATGATTGAGCTTCGTGACCGTTTCAAAACATTAGCCCAAGGCACTTCTACGTCAGCTACCCTGCCTCAAATTCAGTTTGCGGCAAACTCGCCTGTAGCAGAAGCAGAAGCCGCTTTGCAATCTTTAGGTTATAAGCCACTTGAAGCACAAAAAGCTGTTGCTGCGGTTAAAGCCGATTACACAGAATCAGCCGATATTATTCGTGCTGCTCTTAAATCAATGATGAAGTAAAACACTTATGCAAGACCGTCTAATCAGTGGAGCGGAAAAGCCTGAAGATCATTTTGATCGGGCTATTCGACCAACTTCTCTTGCCGACTACATCGGACAGCCTGTAGTACGCGAGCAAATGGAAATTTTCATTGGCGCAGCTCGCGGTCGTGGTGAAGCACTTGACCACACGCTGATTTTTGGTCCACCGGGCTTAGGTAAAACCACCCTTGCCAACATTATTGCGCGTGAAATGGGCGGTAATCTTAAATCTACTTCAGGGCCAGTTTTGGAGCGTGCGGGCGACTTAGCTGCAATGTTGACCAACCTTGAAGAAGGCGACGTCTTGTTTATTGATGAAATTCACCGCCTTTCTCCAGTGATTGAAGAAATTCTTTATCCAGCGATGGAAGACTACCAATTAGATATCATGATTGGTGAAGGCCCTGCTGCTCGTTCAATTAAACTCGATTTACCCCCTTTTACACTTGTCGCGGCTACAACACGTGCGGGCTTGCTCACCTCTCCTCTACGTGACCGTTTCGGTATTGTGCAACGTCTTGAGTTTTACTCTGTAGAAGACCTCACTCATATTGTGTCACGCTCTGCAAACTTGATGAATGTACCCATTACAGTTGAGGGTGCAGAAGAAGTTGCACGCCGTGCACGCGGAACACCTCGTATTGCCAATCGTTTATTACGTCGAGTTCGTGACTATGCCCAAGTGAAAGGTACAGGTGAAGTAACTCATGAAATGGCACAACGTGCGCTTGATATGCTCAATGTTGATAAAGCTGGCTTAGACACCCTAGACCGCCGTTATTTGAGCATGCTGTTAGAGCGTTTTGATGGTGGCCCTGCTGGAGTCGAAGCGCTTGCAGCAGCAATGGCTGAAGATAGCGGCACACTTGAAGATGTAATTGAACCGTATTTAATTCAACAAGGTTATGTGATGCGTACCGCGCGAGGTCGCATTGCAACGAACCAATCTTATTTACAGTTTGGAATGACACCACCTGAGCCTAAAAACTAATCATAGGAAGAGAATTTTCTCTTCCTTTTTTAATTCCTCTATTCCTTCAACTTAAATAAAAATTGTCTTATCAATAATTTAGCTACTCTATACCTTTTAAGTCTGTCTTTATACCTTATTGATTTTTTAATATTTTCAAAAACTGAATTATAAGAAATCTAGATATTAAATCTTATGAACAATAATATTTTTAGGATAAGGACATGTATAAGAAAGCCGCTTTAATTTTGCCACTCGCCTTAATGAGTCAACTGAGCCTAGCAGATTGGGTAAACGATGCTGCTCAACAAATTGAAAATCAAGTCATTCAGCTAAGACAAAACATTCACCAACACCCTGAACTCGGCAATATGGAATTTAAAACCTCGGCCCTTGTTCAAAAAGAATTAAAGTCTTATGGCATTCAAGTCAAAACAGGCTATGCGAAAACAGGTGTAATTGGCATCTTAAAAGGTAATAAACCCGGTCCTATTATTGCGCTTAGAGCGGATATGGATGCTTTACCTATGGAAGAAAAGAGCGGTGTTCCCTTTGCCAGTAAACAAAAAGCAATTTATCAAGGCAAGGAAACCTATGTGATGCATGCATGTGGACATGATGCACACACTGCAATGTTATTAGGCGCAGCAAAAATTTTAGCTGCTAATAAAGATAAAATATCGGGCACAGTTATTTTTGTTTTCCAACCTGCTGAAGAAGGTGGTGCAGATATAGATAACTTCACTCAGGGTGATCAAATCGGTTCACGAAAAATGATCGCTGATGGTGCTTTTAAAGACTATAAACCAGAAGCTATTTTTGGAATGCATGTCATTGCTGGTATGAAAAGTGGTCATCTTTATTATAAAGATGGTGCCATTTTAAATAGTGCAGACCACTTACGTATTCAGGTCAACGGCAAGCAGGTTCATGGTTCGACGCCATGGTTAGGCAGAGATCCAATTTATGCATCGGCACAAATGATTAATAATTTGCAAAGCCTTATTAGCCGAAGAACAGATCTAACTCAAGGTATGGGCGTAGTCAGTATTGGCAATATTCAAGGCGGTACAGCAGGAAATGTGATTCCCGAACAGGTCAATATGATCGGCACCATTCGCTCTAATAACGAAGAAATAAGAAATAATATCTTAAAAAGTTTACCAGTCATGATAGAGCATAATGCTCAAGCTAATGAGGTAACTGCTAAAGTTGAAATTGCACCTTATGCACCAGTAACCATGAATGATAAAACCCTTACTCAACTTATTCAGCCAACATTAGCCAAAGTTGCAGGAGATTCAAAACTACATGTACTTGATCACAATGCAAGCGCTAGTGAAGATTTTGCCTATTATGGCAAGTTAATGCCCTCATTTTTTGTTTTCTTAGGGGCTACACCAGAAAATCAAGACTTAAGTCAGGCTGCACCGAATCATAATCCCTATTTTATTGTAGATGATAAAGCCTTAAAAACTGGAACTGAGCTACATGTAAGGTTCGTATTAGATTATCCGAATATATCAAAACAAGTCCAAACTTCATGGAAGCCCTCTTAACTCAAAAAGCTTGCTAGCCATAAGATGTAGCGTTTTTAGATTAGAAATTCAGCAATCGCAATTGAAAGGTTGTGCCATAGGACTTAGTATGCAATCTGCTAAACTGCCCCGTATTTAAAAGCAGATGTATGGCTTTTGAATGGAACTAATGTTTTATTCAAAGCCATATTTTAAATATAAAGCTCTATAGTGAACTAAAACGGAATCCTCTCATGGCGAATCATTTTGAATTCAACATTCGTGTTTATATTGAAGATACGGACGCAGGCGGTATTGTTTACCATGCCAACCACATTCGCTATATGGAACGTACCCGTACTGAATGGCTCCGTGCTTCTGGCGTTGATCATTACTGGCATCAAAAAGACTACAACTTTGTCGTACACAAAATTGATGTAAAATACATGCGTCCTATTTTAATGGATGATTTAATTACTGTTACAGCACGTGTAGTTTCATGTAAAGCTGCGTCATTTGTGTTGCAACAAAATATTTATCGTGGTGAAATCTTGCTTGCTTCTGGCGAGGTTGAGTTGGCATGTTTAAGTAAAGAACTTGTAGCTCGTCGTCTTCCAGAAGAAATACGTGATCTTATTCGTAAAGAATTGGAACAAGACTAAAAAAACAACCGGCATATGTAACTATGGCAACAAACATTGAATCAACCCTGCATATTTCTGACCTTATTTTACAGGCAAGTCCAGTCGTTCAGTTGGTCATGCTAATTTTATTGTTAGCATCAATCTTTAGTTGGTATCTGATTGCCAAGTTACATATGAGTTATAAAAAAGCCCATCAAGAAGATGAACATTTCCAGAAAATGTTCTGGTCAGGTGCTGAACTCAATACGCTTTACAACAATGCTCAGCTCAACTCAAAACGCTCAGGTCTTGAAGATATTTTTTATCAAGGGTTGAGTGAGTTTTTTAAACTTAAAAAACGTCAGGCCCCTGTTTCACAAACGATTGAAGGAACTGAACGTATTTTACGAGTAGGTTTGAGTCGTGATCAAAGCCATCTAGAATACGGCTTAGGTACTTTAGCAAGCATTGGCTCTGTAGCTCCTTACATCGGTCTATTCGGTACCGTTTGGGGGATTATGAATGCATTTATCGGTTTAGCTGCTGTTGATCAAGTCACTTTGGCAACTGTTGCACCAGGTATTGCCGAAGCACTTATTGCAACCGCAATTGGTTTATTTGCTGCAATTCCTGCTGTATTAGCTTTTAACCACTTCACTTCTAAAAGTGAAAGTGTTTACTCTGATCGTGCTTTATTTGCTGAAGAGATGATTGCCTTATTGCAACGTCAGTCTGTGGGTTCATCACAGGAAGATGCATAATGGCAATTCAGCGTTCAGGGCGCTTTGAGCGCATAAAAAAACCACTAAAAAGTGATATGAACGTCGTACCCTATATTGACGTTATGCTCGTACTTTTGGTTATTTTCATGGTGACTGCTCCCATGATTACTAGTGGTATTAAAGTCGATTTACCTCAAGCAAATAACCATCCAATCGAATCAAAAGATATGCCAGCCATGGTAACTATTGGTAAAGATGGCAATATTTATCTTCAGTATGAAGATTACAAAGATAGTGAACCATTGTCTCGTGAAAAACTTGAAGAAGTTTTAAGCGGTGCACAAAAACAAGCTGAACAAGAAAATAAACAACTCACAGTTTTAGTCAATGGTGATAAGTCTCGTCCTTATGGAGAAGTCGTATCATTGATGGCAAGTTTACAAGAAGCAGGTTTAACTCAAGTTGGCCTTCTGACAGAGCCTTTAAAATAAGCTATGAATAAAAATCAAAAGCCACACTTTAAACAAAATGCGATTGCATTGAGCTTTACACTAGGAGTTCATGCAATTGCCATTGTTGGCTTGCTTTTTTTAGGCTTGAGTAAACCACCTGAACAGCCAAAAAAGCTAACAACTATTTTAGTTAAGCCAGAAGATTTACCTCCTCCGTTAGCCAAAGAAGTTGAACAAGAGACTACAGCTACAAATGAAGCAAAAGAGGTGTTAACCCCTATTGTGGATGAAACGCTTCCTGAAAATCTTCCGGCTACGCCCCCTCCTCCGACCGCTCAACAACTTGCTGCTCAAAAGCAAAAGGTCGAACAGGCACAGCAAGCAAAATTAGCTGAACAAAAGCGTAAAGCTGAAGAAGCTGCAAAAGCTAAACAAGCAGCAGAACAGCAACGTATAGAGGAAATACAAAAGCAGCAAGCTGAAGCTAAACGCCAAGCTGAGGCTAAAATAAAATCCGAAGCCGAACAAAAACGTAAGGCTGAACAAAGTGCAAAAGCTGAAGCAGATGCCAAGGCAAGACAAAAAGTTGCTGAAGAAGCTAAACAAAAAGCAGAGACCGATGCAAAGCTAAAACGTGAGGCTCAAAAAGCCGAAAACGCTAAACTTCGAGCACAGCAAGAAGCTAAGCAAAAAGCTGAAGCAGATGCTAAAGCTAAACAGCAAAAAGCTAATGACGACGCTAAACGCAAAGCTGAAGCAGACGCTAAAGCTAAACAGCAAAAAGCTAATGACGATGCTAAACGTAAAGCTGAAGCAGACGCTAAAGCTAAGCAGCAAAAAGCTAATGACGACGCTAAAGCTAAACAGCAAAAAGCTGACGACGCTAAACGCAAAGCTGAAGCAGACGCTAAAGCTAAACAGCAAAAAGTTAATGACGACGCTAAACGTAAAGCTGAAGCAGACGCTAAAGCTAAGCAGCAAAAAGCCAATGACGATGCTAAACGCAAAGCTGAGGCTGATGCAAAAGCTAAGCAGCAAAAAGCCAATGACGATGCTAAACGCAAAGCTGAAGCTGATGCAAAAGCTAAGCAGCAAAAAGCTGCTGATGATGCTAAACGTAAAGCTGAAGCTGAGGTCGAAGCAAAAGCTGCATCTGCTCAAAAAGCACAAGAAGAAGCAGCTCAGAAGAAAGCCGAAGCTAAAAAAATTGCTTCTTCTGCTAGACGTGATTTTGAGCAAAAAATTCGACGCTCTTGGGATGTTCCGACTGGCAGTAGCGGTAAAACAGTTGGTGTCCGTTTTACCCTTTCAGACTCAGGTAGCGTTAATTCTATTGTGATCACACGTTCAAGTGGCGATGATGCTTTAGATGCAAGTATTAAGGCTGCAATTCAAGCATCTGCGCCATATCCTATGCCATCAGACCCTGATGCAAGACGTGAAGCAAGAAGTGTTAGCTCTACATTTAGAGCGCAATAATTTTAAAAGAGTTACATGCTTTAAATAGTTTAAGGCATGTAACTATGCTACAAAATCAACAGTCACAAAAATACCTGCTATGACTTTAAACTTATGAATACGAGCCGCAAACACCTGCTATCTTTAGCATTGATCACCGCCTTAAGCCCTATTGCTTCTACAACTGCTTTTGCCCAGTTATATCTGGAAATTGCCAAAGCACCAGATCAGGCACCAAAAATTGCTATTGTCCCGTTTAACAATGACAATGGGCTTTCACCTATTGTTGAAACTGACTTAAACCGTTCTGGACGCTTTACAAGCTCATCTAAAAACTTGCCTGCCAATGCTGCAATCAATCAGATCCAAGCTTCTGACTGGCAAGCTGCCGGAATTCCATATGTAGTTACTGGACAAATTAAACAAACAGCTACAGGTTTTGAAGTTCATTACCAACTTTATGATGTACAAAAGCAACAATACATTTTAAATGAACTTTTAAATGTACCTGCTTCACGCATACGTCAAGCTGGCCATATGGTAAGTGATGCTATCTATCAGGCACTTACTGGTATTCCAGGTGATTTTAGCGGCCGTATTGCATATGTACTCAGAAACCCTGCCACTCCTGCAGAGCGTTATACTCTACAAATTGCAGATACCGATGGTGAACAGCCAAAAACTGTTTTGTCATCTCGTGACCCAATTCTTTCTCCGGCATGGACACCAGATGCCAAGAAAATTGCTTATGTTTCTTTTGAAACCAAACGTCCAGCAATTTATCTACAAGATTTATCTACTGGAACACGTGAAGTACTCACTAGCTTTAAAGGCCTAAATGGCGCACCGAGTTTTTCACCTGATGGTCAATCAATGCTATTCACAGCATCTATGAATGGCAATCCAGAAATCTATCAAATGGATTTATCAACTCGCCAAGTTAAACGTATGACAAACGACTCGGCAATTGATACAGAAGCACGTTATACACCAGATGGAAAATCGTTTATTTTCACTTCTGACCGTGGTGGTTCAGCCCAAATCTATCGTTATACCTTTGCTGATGGTTCAGTAAAACGCCTAACGTTTAAAGGTTCATTTAATGCACGCGGAACTTTGAGTGCAGATGGCAAAAAGATTGCTCTTGTTCATCGTCCAAGTGGCAGCAGTTATAAAGTTGCAATTCAAGACATTAATACTGGCATCACCAATATTCTTACTCCAACCAGTTTAGACGAATCACCAAGTTTCTCACCGAATGGGCAAATGGTGGTCTACGCAACTCGTGAAGGCAACCGTGGCTTGTTATCTATCATGTCTACTGATGGACGTTTCCGTATGAATTTACCAAGTGAACAAGGTGAAGTACGTGAACCAGCTTGGGCACCAAAATAACTTTTAATTCCATTGATGGAGAAGATCATGAAATCAATCAAATATTTAGCTTTACCCTTTCTTAGCGTAGCACTTGTAATGACGGGTTGTGCTAGCCGCAAACCAGCAACAACTACTGCAACTGGCACAAATCCAAGTACAGTTAACACTTCTGGTTTAAGTGAAGATGCGGCATTAAATGCTCAAAATTTGGCTGGTGCTTCATCGAAAGGTGTAACTGAAGCAAATAAAGCTGCTTTGGCTAAACGCGTTGTTCATTTTGATTATGACAGTAGTGATTTATCTACTGAAGACTATCAAACGCTTCAAGCTCACGCTCAATTCCTTATGGCAAATGCAAATTCAAAAGTTGCATTAACTGGCCATACAGATGAACGTGGTACACGTGAGTACAATATGGCTTTAGGCGAGCGTCGTGCTAAAGCTGTTCAAAGCTACTTAATTACCAATGGTGTAAATCCACAGCAACTTGAAGCTGTAAGTTACGGTAAAGAAGCTCCTGTTAATGCAGGACATGATGAATCTGCGTGGAAAGAAAATCGCCGCGTTGAAATTAATTACGAAGCAGTGCCTCCTTTATTAAAATAAGGCATATGCATAAAAAAACGCTCATATTTTATGAGCGTTTTTTTATAACAACAGAACTTAAGAAGATTTCTTTTCTTCTTCAGACTGTTGCATAGATTCAATCAAATCATGCTTATTAAAATCTTTATATTCAGGCTTAGCCTCGTAGTCTTTCCAAGCTTCCTGAACATTTTCTTTCGAAATTTCATCTAGATTGATTGGTTCACCTGCTGTTGGGGTCGCATCAAACTTCTTTGTTGTCATTTCGATTCTCCTAAAAATATACAATCCTTTGTAATGCAATCAACATACCATTTTAATTGGGGCTTGTAAGCATAAATCCAACACAAATAAAGTAAGATAATTTTTATTTTGTGACATTCTCATCTAGAATATGCCACGTATTTATCTGACTCATTTTGATGCTTGAAGCACAGGAGCTTTTTTTATGTCCAACCTCACATTGTCCCAATTTTTACAACAACAAAAAGGGAATCTAACACCTGAGTTGGCTCAAGTCATCGACACTATCGCCACCACCTGTAAAACGATCGATCAAGCCTTACAAAAAGGTGCACTCGCTGGTATTTTGGGTAGTGCTGGTAATGAAAATGTTCAAGGTGAAACACAGAAAAAACTTGATGTGATTTCTAATGACTATTTAATTGATGCTTTAAAAGTTCATCCACAAGTGGGTGGCCTCGCTTCTGAAGAGCTTGATGAGTTCACACCTGCACAAGAAAATGGTAAATATCTGGTTTTATTTGATCCATTAGATGGCTCAAGTAACATCGACATCAATATGTGTGTAGGTACAATTTTCTCTATTCTGCCTGCAAAAAATGCAGTAACCCAAGCAGAAGATTTCATGCAAGCAGGTACACAGCAAGTTGCTGCTGGTTACGTACTTTATGGTCCATCAACCATGATGGCCTTAACTGTAGGAAATGGGGTAGTATTCTTTACTTTAGACCCAGAAACTCAAACATTCTTGCTTACTACTGACAATGTTCAAGTTTCAGCAGATACTCAAGAATTTGCAATTAACGCATCTAACCAACGTCATTGGGAAGAGCCTGTAAAACAATATATTGATGAATTACTTGCAGGTAAAACATCTGTACGTGAAAAAGATTTCAATATGCGTTGGGTAGCATGTATGGTGGGTGATATTCACCGTATTTTATGCCGCGGCGGTATTTTCCTTTATCCGTACGACTTAAAAGATCCGAAAAAAGCAGGTCGCTTACGTTTAATGTATGAAGCAAACCCAATGAGTATGCTGATTGAACAAGCTGGTGGCACATCAACTACAGGCCGTGTTCGCATTTTAGATATTGAACCGACAGAACTTCACCAACGTGTTCCTGTAATTATTGGTTCTAAAAATGAAGTTGAACGTGTAACAAGCTATCATTAATAATTTTAATTATTTAGGGCATCATAGTATCATGATGCCCTTTTGTTGGATATTTTCTCATGGCGGTTATTTTTTTAGAATCAAAAGACAATGCAAAAATTAAACATTTGCGTGGATTAATCGAACTTAATAGCGCCCGAAAAAAGCACCAACAAACAGTCCTTGAAGGTACCCATCTCTGCTTGACGTGGCTACAACAGCAAAAGAAGATTTTTTCTTTATTTACGACCGAACAAGCATTAGAACATACTGATTTAAAAAAAATAATTGAACTGCATCAAGGTCATATCTTTGTTATTAGTGAAGTTTTATATAGAGATTTGAGCACACTAGGTACAAGCTTACCTTGTTTAGCTATTATTGATTTACCTAAAACTGCATCAACAATTGACTATAAAGTTGATACTTTAATTCTGGAAAATATACAAGATCCAGGTAACGTAGGCACATTGCTACGTTCAGCAGCGGCAGCAAATATTAAACAAATTATTTGCACACAAGGATCTGCATCACTTTGGTCGCCACGAGTTTTACGAGCAGGTATGGGAGCTCATTTTAGCTTACATTGTTTTGAAAACTTCCAACTCACAGATATTCTTCCAAAATTTCAAATACCAGTTTTTGTTACAAGTTCTCATCGCTCAACTAGTCTTTACTCAAAAGATCTTTCAAAACCATGTGTCTGGATTTTAGGAAATGAAGGCCAAGGTGCAAGTGATTACGCCTTAGATCATGCAGAATCTGTAACTATTCCTCAGCCTGGTGGACAAGAATCATTAAATGTAGCAATTGCAGGATCAATTTGTTTTTTTGAGATGGTTCGTCAACGCCAATAAAACGTTAATTTATTTTACATCTCACATATTTGTGAAAAAAATCAATTACACTAGTAAAAAATAACCGATTGTTGTCAACCTCCCACCTCTTTTCAACGTTATATAAGAGATATATTGAAGATAAGGTGGGTATGTCCAATGACAGGATTTTCCATCTCCATGGATTTAGCACCGAAAAAGTCTCGATCGGAAACATCTAGTGCTCATGCGAGCACGGCTGAACAACGCCTGAAAGTTTTCATGCAAGATGTTACTGGTCGTGCGTTGGTGATGATGGAGAGTGCTACCCAAGGTCAACAAGGTATTGCAATGGATTTGGTTCAAGAAGCATTTATTGCTTTACACAAATCTTATGCCGATAAAAGTACTGAAGAATGGTATCCCCTGTTTTATACTATTTTAAACAACAAACTTCAGGACTGGCGCCGCAAAGAATCTCGTAGAGCAAACCCATTTTCATTTTTCAAAAAAGTTAGTCTGGATAATGACGACGACGAAATTATTGATGTAGTTGATGAAAAAGCCATCAATCCTGCAGATTTTCTTGATCAAGCAGTGACTATCGAAGAAATTCGAGAAGCAATTTCAAAGCTACCTGTTCGTCAACAACAGGCATTTATGTTACGTGCGTGGGAAGGTTTTGACACACACACAACAGCTCAGATCATGAACTGTACTGAAGGTAGTGTAAAAACCCATTATCACCGAGCAATTCAGGGACTTAGAGAGTACTTAGCCCATTTAAATCCCTTGGGAGGTTCTGATGAATCATGATGATTTCACTAAAAAGGTGACGTCTAAACTTGATAGTTTGGCACATCACCATAAAAATAAAACAGTGGTCATGAATCATGTGCTTGACCATATTCAACAAAAACCAGCCTCTTTTTATAGTGTCTGGAAAATGTCTGGTTTTGCACTTGCAGCTGCGATCACAGGTTTTGTAATTTTACCTAATTCAGCAGATATTGTTGATAAGCCGCAAAATCAAGTGATTGTAAATCCTAAATTATCTCCACAAATGGTGGAGGATTTAGAAATGCTAATGGTCTTGGGTGAGGATAAAGTACAACATGGCAGCTAAAAAATTAGCACTTATCCTTTGTTCATTAAGTTTCCTGCAAACGAGTTTTGCAGGTTTTGAACGATTTTGGATTTTTTCTAAGGATGCCAATACACAAGTTGATGACACATGGAATGCTCTTTCTGAAGAAGAACAACGTGCAGTTATTAAACGCTACCAGAGCTTAAAAGAGTTACCAGCCAATCAAAGTACGAATCTACAGCAACGTATGGACTGGTTTACTCAACTTCCCGATGCTGAAAAAGAAAAAATGCGTGAAGCATGGCAAAAAATGAGTACACAAGAGCGTAATGATTTACGCCAGCGTATGCTTAAAGCGAATGGCGAAGAAAGAACAGCTATTCGTGAAGAGTATATGAACAAGTATTTAGAACATTAAATATAACTCTGTAAAATTCATATGAAGTGAATTTAATCTCTTACATAACTTTGTATAAAAAAGCCTCCAATTGGAGGCTTTTTTATTTTATATCGTTTATTTACGGTAGCGTCTATAAACCACTAAACCAAGTAAAGATGCTAAAGATAAAATTCCCAAGCTACCACCGCCACCACGGGTATCATCAGTAGTTGTTGCTGTACTTACTAGAGTAATCGTACCAGGGGTGCTAGAAATAACATTATCTGCATCATATACATTATAAGTTAATGTATCGTTAAAAGTATTAAAGGCATTATTCGCTTGAATATAGATATTTCCACCATAACATGTATTTTTACTGTCTTTACCAGGACACGGCCCTTCACGATCTGCTTTGACTACTCTAAAAATACCGTCTTTTGAAGTTTTACTTGGTAAATAGATAGGCAAGTCTGCAAACTGAGGTTTATTTGGCTTTGTAATAAGTGTATTAGTTGGGCCATCCCCCTCATCATTTGCATATTTAAGTAAATTTAATGGGATGATTTCATTTGCTAAATACTTAAATGTTATGGTGCTATTTTCAGAAACAGGGGCAATATTCACAAGTGAAGCTTTAACTATACCGCTGGCTGTAATATTTTTATCTGATTTTAAAGTAATTGTGTATTTGCAGAACTCAAAATACCCATCTCCTGAAGGAGCATCGTCTGTACGATACAAAATGATTTGTTTAAGAGATGAATTCCACTCACATTTTAAGCTTTTAGCTTCATCCTCTATCGCCGTTTCAAGTGTTTGGCCCTTACCTATAACTTTGACATCAATATTATAATCATCTGGTTTAAACGGAGCGAAAATATGATTGCTATTTTCATAAGGTATAATATTAATCTCTCGAGGATTACCATTTTTAAACGGAGAATAATAGTTTTTAAGATTTATATATACACCTCTATATTTTAAATTCGCTTTAGTCTGATTAACTAAATTTTCAAAAGTTGCCAAATTAATCTTTAAAGCGGCTTCCTGAAGTGAAAAAGCAGGATTCGCTAAATTTACTTTTGTTTGATCCACACCAGATTGATAAGTGGTTAATAAATCGGTGAGTGAACTATTAATATAACCCGTGTCAGTTTCTGTTGTTCTTATCCCTAATCTTGCTTGCTCAATAGAACCAATATCGCATTTATTATTAGAATTAAGAACTGTTTGATCAGTAGTACTGGTAGGTCTTTCTAGTCCTCTTTGATCTACTGAAAGGCAGCCTCCTTCATTTTTTAAATCCACATCGACTAAGTCATCAGATTGCTGATTATTTTTTGGATAATAAATTGGTAAGAAATCTGTATTTTCATCACTAGGTTCTTTTGATGGCTCTAATAACTGGCTTAATATTTTTGAGGAAACATCTATATTAGTGTGACCAGCAGGTAAAGTTTCAGCTGGCAGGTCACATTTTTCATTGGTACCGCTTAACTTTAATGCATTAAACTTTAACAAAATCCTAGAATCTTTTTGATCAGCAGCAGGACCCAACAAATAGCGGCATGCAAAGGTCCCTGAATTAAATGCTAATACATTAAAACTTAAATCTTTCTTTCCTAACTTATCATATAAAAAAATTGTATGAGCTGAGTTTTCAACAATTGTATTATTTACTAATGTTAAACTGCTGTCCGAACTAAGGTTTGTTGTTTGATTTTGTGTAGGGTCTGCATTACCAGAAAATTTAAGAATAGTACCATTAGTCAAGTTAGCACTATTTTGAGCAACTGTATTATTCTCAAAAGTGATTTTTGGTGAGCCACAGAATTCAAATGTATTTAAAGAATTAGCAGATCCATTCTTAATAATACTACTCAATTTAAATAATATAGTATTCGTTGTATAAGAGCCATTAAACATACAGCTCATTGCTATTACACTTCCAGTATTAGCTACTAATCCATTACCCTGAAGTAATGAATGATCTACCGTTAAAGAAGCATTTCCTCCGCCTAAATAGATTGCCCCCCCGTTAGGGGCTTGTGAATTTAAAATTTGTGTATTTTGTAAGGTTACGTCTGCACCCGCGTAAATTGCTCCTCCCACATCAGAAGCTTTACCATTTTCTAAAATAATATTATTTAATATCAAAGGCTGTTTGCTAACAGCTGTATTAAAAATACGAGATTTCCCTCTAGCATTTATACGAGTTTGTATGGGGGTTAGTGCTGGATAATCACCACTTAATAAGCCCTTTTTTGTCCAATCAACTGGCTCAGCCCCTTGAATAGTGAGACTATTTTTAGGTACTAACTCTTCGTTTAGATCATACGTTCCTTTTTCAAGTTGAATCGTATATTTAGTATCAATAGCAGGTAAGATACAGCCATGATATGAAGTGCTTTTTTCAGCGGCTGTAATAGCTTCTTTTAATGAACACAAATTATTATCAAGGTCTTCATCTACAAATGTATTAACTTTAATAATCGTGTCATTTTGTGCTGCCATCAAAGGTATTGCAGCAACAAAAGTAATTATCCCTAATGTTTTTTGATATTTTCTCATAGTCTACATCCTTGATTATGACTTGAAACGGCGTAATGCAATCAATCCCAATAAGCCAAATAAGACTCCACTACCTACACTACCTCCGCCACCAGCACTCACAGACTTATCTTCAATTCCTGATAAAGGTGCTTGTGAAATAGTTGTTGGAATAGAAATATATTGAAAATCTACGCCTTCATTAAAACGAGTTACGCTCGTCACAACCTGAATACTAAAAATATCTGCCCCATGCCAATTTCCATTTGGCGTGTAAATGACATTTCCATTCTGATCAAGAGTTAGACTACCTTTTGAAACCGGAGTATCTTTATTTTGTATAACTTTTAGGCACCCTGGTTGCCATTCTTTCCCATCGGCGCGCTCACCGAATAAACGTTTACATGTAGTAGGTGTAACTAAATCTGCTTCACTTAAAGAACCCAAAATACTGAATGTTGCAACTTGACCATATCTAATATCCTGACCAACAGGAGCGATTTCATTATTTAGAATATATTCAATTGCACCTAGATCACAAAGTTCATCATATCCACTACGTCTTTTTCCTCTTTGGTCGAATGTTTCACATCTTGCTAAACCAGTTGAGGAGCCATCACTATATAAGCGCCCTTTATTAATAATTAGAGAATCTGCTAAAGTCTTATAACTCTCAAGCAACCGAGGTTTAAAAAAACCTAAGAAACTGTCTTTAGGGGTGCTAAAAGGACAAAACAATCCGTCTTTTGAGGTTACATCACAAACACCTTCATCTGTAGTTCCTGCAATTAACTTTTCGTTAGCAGGGTAAAGAATATTGGGAAGTTTGGATGAAGCATTGCGATCACATTCGGTTGTCACCAAATTACTTTGTATAATTGTTTTATCGGTTGCATTAGCCTGACAATTAATTGTATTGCCAACTAAAACACTATTTGAGATAGCGGCATTACCTTGCGGAGCATCGAGAAATAGACCTTTATCATTTTTTATCATGGTGATGTTATTAACAAACATTCCATCGTAAATGTTGGCAATAAAACCGACTTTATTGTGAAAAATCGTACTATTACTTAATCCAATCGCTCGACGACTTAAATATTGTCCCGTACTTTCATCATTAAATTTACTTTGACTATAAAAAAGTGAACCACTAGCTAAACCAACTTCATTATCCCTTACTACCGATTGAGTAATGAAATACAAAGGCTGTTCACTGTAAATTACTCCGCCCTGATTTGCTTTATTATTTTGAATAAGGCTATTTACAATACGAACTGATCCAGCAGTTTGATCTGTTTGCGTCAATAATCCTTGGTTATAAATAACCCCGCCCTCATTAGCATATCCATCAGTTAAACGAGAGTTTTGAATAATTAAACCTTCGTGATTTAAAATTAAACCACCTATAGTTACATTTGACTTTGAACCAGCCCCCAGCAAATTAAGATTATTCAGATAAACAGAAAATGATGCCTTTTCTGTACTTCCATCATCGATTTGGAATAGTCGTTCAGTTCCTACCATTTTAATGGTGGCATTATGAGCCCCAGGTTGATCATTTTCCTCAAATGGAGAATCATTTCCAGCTGTTGTAATTGTAAGAGGCGCTGTAATTAATATTTTTTTATTTAAAATATATTCTTTATCACGTTCTAGAATAATATTTGATGTAATATCTTTACTTCCACACCCGTGATAACCCTCTTTTACAGAATCCACATCTGTGGAATTACTTGAGTTACGCTTATTTAATAGTTCCACAGCCTCACGTAACGAGCAGACTGTATTATCGACATCTTCATCAATTGTAGTTGTGACTTGAATATCGGCAGAATAAGCGTGTCCAGCAGCAGCCAATAAAGCAAAAGCAATGCTCCGTTTGAGCATACCCATCTCCTTACATCTTTTTTCATTTTTCTTTGTCAATATTGCAAAATTTCCGCTTTTGCAATCGCATCCTTTGTGCGTACTTTGTCACAGCAAGTAGAATTTCTCAAGACATTTTGGTCGGTCTGTAGAGTCATTTTTGAACCAGCTTACAAAAAGCTTCATACATTTAAAAAACTTTTTTAAATACAAAAATGTGACTTTTTAAAATTAGAAGAAGCTTTAAAAAGATATAGAGGCAAGTGCTCTGAAATTAGAATTTTTTGTCCGAGACTCTATTTTAATAGTTTTTTATGTGCGCAGGTGAGGCAATAGACAAGATTAAAGAATATCTATGGTTGATATTCATCAATCAAGGCATAAATTTGTCTTAAAGTTGCATTCGAAAGTTTTGTTTTTTCGCCTTTGAGAAGTTTTTCTAACTGAGCAACTGTCTGTAGTAAAAGAGAAGCTTGATGAGGGCCATGTAATAATAAGTAATCAACAATTTGCTGATCAAAATGGATACCACGTCTAGACATTACAGACGTAACCAAAGAATAACGGTCCGCATATAAGCTTCCACTCGGCACTTTAACGCTAACGGCTTGCGTAAGTCGTGACTGTAAGTCTGGCAATTCTAGCTTTAATTCGATAGGTGCTACACGTGAAGAAAATACTAGCTGTCCTTCGTGGTTATTCATTAAATGGAAGACAGCTTTTTGCCAATGAGGTACACCACTAATTGATTCAATATCATCCAAAGCAACAAGATCATAATGCTCTAAAGAAGTAATTGCTTCGATAGGAGCATCGAGGAGTTCAAGCAAAGAAACTTTAATTGCAGATTTGCCTATTTCTAAATAAGAGTCACAAATTGCGGAAAGTAAGTGACTCTTTCCTGTCCCTGCTCCACCGTAGATGTAAAACCTACTCACCAGACCAGCATGTAGTTGACGCACAGCATCGACTACATTCCCCCAACTTGGTCCCGAAAAATCACTGATTCGGGCATCAAGTTGAGGTTCTATATCCAGTTGGAGTTGACGCATATATTGAATTAACCTTGAAATTATTTCTGGTTAGGGGATTTCAGTTCATCTGTATCTTGCTGTGTTTTAACTTCAAGATCAAGCTTAGTGCTTTCGGTTTCTACATGAATTTGCTCAATATCGCCATGTTGAATCACTAATGTAGAAGGTGGAGCATAAAGTGAGCTTCTTTCATAATTCTCTCTTAAATGCTTCAACAACACTACAATAACAGCAGCAACAGGCAATGCGATTAACATTCCTAAGAAACCTGCAAGCTGTGCACCTGCCAATACGGCAAAAACAACTGCCACAGGAGATAAACCAATTTTATCGCCCAGTAAGAATGGCTGAAGAATATAGCCCTCTACCGCTTGGCCAATCATAAATACTACACCAACCAGTAATAAATGCATCCAATCCAAACCGAACTGGAACAAGCTGGCAATAACAGCTGCAATAATACCTACGGCAAATCCTAAATAAGGAATAATACTGGCAAGACCAGCCACCATACCAATAATAAGACCAACTTCCAAACCAATGAGCTGTAAACCAACTGCATATACTACGCCTAGTAAGAGCATGACGAGAAACTGACCTTTAACAAACGCTCCTAAAACGCTATGGCATTCACCAACAATCTGTAAAGTAGTTGCTTCATACGGGCGTGGAATGAGACGGCGTAAGTTTTGTAGCATACGGTCCCAGTCTAATAAAAAATAAAAAGCAATAATTGGAATTAGAACAACTGTTCCACCAATTTGAATAAAATTTAGACCTGATTGTGCAAGCTTTAATAAGACAGCTTGAATACTATCGGCACTGTAATTTGTCTGAACATAATCCATGACAGCTTTTGACATTTGATCAGTATCAATTTCCATTTGCTGAACATTAAATGTCGAAGAAACCCATGGCAATAGTTCTGCATTAATCCAGTGAATACCTGCTGGAATGCTATCTCGGGCGTAAACCAATTGTTTCCAGATCAGAGGAACCAAATACCATAATGCAATGGTCAGTGTTACACCGATTCCTATAAACACCACGCTAATTGCTAACCAACGAGGCAATTTGATTTTTACCAGAACATCAACGAGTGGACTGAATAAATAAGCCAGGAAAAAAGCACCGATAAAAGGAATGACTACAGGCTTGAGTAAGTACAATACCCATACCAGCAATACAATACCTGCGAGTAAAAGAATACGGCGCAGTATACGATCTTGCATAAAATCTAGCCTTTTTTGATTTAATCGTTATAAATGAAAAAATATTTTTATTAAAGATAGCATTTTCGAGCATAAATAACATAAGAGTTTCGTATATTCAGGTTATAATCTGCCGCCAATGCGGAGACTTCATTTATGAGCAACTCAACTTCTACCCCAAATACCGGTTTAAGCTACAAAGATGCGGGTGTCGACATTGAAGCGGGCGACGCACTGGTCGATCGTATCAAGTCAGTCGCTAAACGTACAAGTCGTCCTGAAGTAATGGGCGGTCTTGGTGGCTTTGGTGCACTATGCAAAATTCCTAAAGGTTATGAAGAGCCTGTTTTAGTTTCTGGAACCGATGGTGTAGGAACTAAATTACGTTTGGCACTTAATCTTAATCGTCATGACACAATCGGCCAAGATCTTGTGGCTATGTGTGTAAATGACCTTTTAGTTTGTGGTGCAGAACCATTATTCTTCCTTGATTATTACGCGACTGGTCACTTAAATGTTGACGTTGCTGCAAATGTTGTTACTGGTATTGGTAAAGGTTGTGAGCTTGCAGGTTGCGCACTTGTAGGTGGTGAAACCGCAGAAATGCCAGGCATGTATGAAGGCGAAGATTACGATCTTGCTGGTTTTGCTGTTGGTGTTGTTGAGCAAAGCAAAATTATTGATGGCTCTAAAGTAAAGTCTGGTGACGTACTTATCGGTGTTGCATCAAGTGGTGCTCACTCGAATGGTTATTCATTACTACGTAAAATTTTAGACGTTAAAAACGTTGATTTAACTCAAGTGATTGATGGTCGTCCTCTTGCAGATGTTGCAATGGAACCAACACGTATCTATGTAAAACCAGTTCTTGAACTTTGCAAACAAGTTGATGTACATGCTATGGCACACATCACTGGCGGCGGTTTACCTGGTAACTTACCACGTGTATTACCAAATGGTGCTCAAGCGGTCATTGATGAAGCATCTTGGGAATGGTCTGAGTTATTCCAACTTCTACAACGCGAAGGCAATGTAGAGCGCTTTGAAATGTACCGTACGTTTAACTGTGGCGTAGGTATGGTCATTGCTGTTGATACTAATGATGCTGAAAAAGCAATTGAAGTGCTTAATACTCAAGGCGAAAAAGCTTGGAAAATTGGACACATCCAAGAAAATGCTGAATCAGTGGAAGGCGCAGACGAAAAAATTCGTGTGATCTTTGCATGATAAAAATTGCTGTTCTAGTCTCTGGGAACGGCAGTAATTTACAAGCCTTGATAGATGCAAATCTATCAGGGCAAATTGTAGGTGTACTGTCTAATAAAGCAGATGCTTATGCCCTAGAGCGTGCTCAAAAAGCCAATATTGCTACGGCCGTTATTTCTCATAAAGACTTTCCAACTCGTGAAGTGTTTGATGAAGCAATGCATCAACAGCTCTTAGCTTGGCAAGTAGATGTGGTTATTTTAGCCGGTTTCATGCGCATTTTAACTCCCACCTTTGTCAACAAATGGCAAGGGAAAATGCTGAACATACATCCCTCACTTCTTCCAGCTTATAAAGGTGTGAATACTCATCAACGTGTTTTAAACACAGGTGATCGTTTACATGGTTGTACCGTACACTTTGTAACGGCTGAACTGGATTCTGGTCAATCAATTGCCCAATCCGCTATTTCAGTTAAAGAACATGATACTGCCGCTTCATTAGCAAATCGAGTGCATGCACTTGAGCACTTTATCTACCCACAAGTAGCAGAGTGGTTATGTAACGGTCAACTTACATGGAAAAATGGCCAAGCTTATTTTCGTGATCAAGTTCTTGAACACCCTATTCGTTTTGCAAATTGGTAAAACTTTTTACTTAAAAGCAAAAATAAAAAAGGACATGCCAGCATGTCCTTTTTTATAAGTCTAAAAATTAATTTGGCTGATGATGAATCAATTTCTTTATAGAATTCACTGTATCAATTGGATGTTCTAGAGGAAACATATGCCCACCCTCAACTACAGTAAATGGGATTCCCATTTTTCGCTTTGCCATTTGAGGAAAGCCTCTTTTTAAGAAATCACTTCCTTTACCTACAACTAAATGCACAGGCATCTTAGGTTTTGGCATAGGCAGCCACCACCAAGAAGGATTCTTACGGAAAATTGCAACCTCATCCTCACGAGAAATCGTTAAAGTAACTCCGCCACGGACCGAGTCTTCTTTTAAAGCATAGTCGATGTAGGCTTGAAAACAATCTTCATCAAAATCTTTATAAAATCCTTTAGGACGTAGTAACTCAGCAGCCTGCTCTCTTGAGTCCCAATGTTCACGACGGCGTGCAGATAAACCTGCAGGAGTCATCGCATCAACCAATTTAGGACGAAATAGTTTTGCTATGTGAAATGCAAATGAATATCGTCCTAAAATAAGAGGCGGATCTAACATAATGACTTGAGAAAAGAGTTCAGGACGCTGAAAAGATGCCATCAACGTTAAAACCGAACCAAGAGAATGACCAAGTCCAATCACTTTACGTCCTTTCGCCTGTCGCACAATACTGTCAATTACCTGATCAACCAAAGCAGGCCAATGGTTAGTCACAGGATAACGTTTATCAGGACCAATCAGAGGAACATAAATAATGTCATATTCCCCTTTCAACTGGTCAAACAGTTTTTGATACACTTTTGATGGCACGCCATTCGCATGAGCAAAGTGTATAACTGGTTTCATTGACATACCGCTATCCTAAAACAGATTTTATTGTAATTTTGCGCTTTGACGAGTCTGCACTTCTTGAGCAATAGATTCACTTACCCCTTGCCCGATTTGTGCCCCCATACGACCTAAAATGGATTGTAATGGGTTGCGCTCAATTGTGTAGTCAACTTTATTATCAAGGTTTAGTTCACGCATCAAGCTCGTAATGTTACCTGAACGGTCAGCAACGCCCAACTGGATTGCTTGTTCGCCAGTCCAGAATAAACCAGAAAAAATAGCTGGATCGTTCGATTTCAAACGCTTTCCACGCCCTTCTTTAACTGCAGTGATAAAGTGAGTGTGAACATTATCAAGAACAGATTGAATATGTTGCTTTTGCACAGGATCAATCGGTTTTGTCATACTTAAAATGTCTTTATTCGTTCCTGCCGTTAAAGTCCGATCTTCAATGCCAAGTTTCTGAGCTAAACCAGTAATCCCATAGTTAGGCATGATCACACCAATTGAGCCGACCAGACTTGATGGATTGACAATAATCTCATCCGCAGCAGACGCAATATAATACGCACCTGATGCGCCCATATCACCAATCACAGCGTAAACCTTTTTATCTGGATGCTGTTTTTTCAAATAACGAATTTCCTGCCAGATTTCATCAGACTGAACTGGAGAACCGCCAGGTGAGTTAATATTAAGTGCAATAGCTTTACTATTTGAAGCTTCAAAAGCACGTTTAAGCGCTTTATTGGTATCTTCGCTATTTACTGATTGATTACTTGAAGCATCAATAGTTCCAATAATATCCACTACTGCCAAATGAGCACTACTGCTACTCACCGCAGAGCCTTCTTTGCTGGTTGAACAGCCTTTACCCATGAGTACAATAATGAATAATAAATAAATAAAAGTTAATGTTTTAAAGAAGATTCCCCAACGGCGACTACGGCGCTGTTCCTCTACTGAAGCAAGTACAGCCTTCTCAAGAATTTGCCATTCTGGTCCATTTTGTTTAGGGATTATAGGTTCATTTTGTGGTTTTGGTGGCCAATCGGACATAAAATTCCAATCCAAATTAATCTAAAATGATGTCATTATATACGTTGATTTGATAAAAACTGTCTAAATAATATGATTTCATTTATAATAATTTTATCTTTTTTTAATTATTGCTTCCTTTTTACCGCGATAGATGACCAAATTAGATACAAAAAGCATGAACTACTACCTACTCAAAACTTTTAGCCGCCAGCCAATTCAATTTGGACGTTTTCTTGCTCGTATGTTGGCAGGGTTAATTAATACTTTAAAAATTACTAAAACATCAAAAAGTATAGAACTAAACCTACAAATCGCCCTCCCACATTTAACGCCACAGCAGCGAATAGAAATTACTCAGCAAGCTATTCGCAATGAAGTCACCTCATACTTTGAATTTTTAAGTATTTGGGGCTCATCAAATAGTAAGAATATCGAAAGAATTCATCATATTGAAGGTGAACATTACTTTCACGAAGCACTTGCAGCAAAAAAAGGTGTGGTTTTGATTGTTCCACATTTTGGTACATGGGAAGTCCTGAATGCTTGGTGCTCACAATTCACTTCAATGACAATTTTATACAAGCCAGTAAAAAATGAAGATGCAGACCGTTTTGTTCGAGAAGCACGTAGTCGTGAACAAGCTCACTTGGTTCCTACTGACGAAACTGGTGTAAGACAAATTTTTAAAGCCTTAAAACAAGGTGAAACTACCGTAATTTTGCCTGACCATACACCTAACGTCGGCGGCAGTATGATCAATTATTTTGGTGTTCCCCTTGCCTCAAGTAATTTAAGTACCAAGCTTATTCAAAAAACTAAAGCAAAAGCTTTATTCCTTTACGCGATTCGTAACGAAAATGACGGTTTCACGATGCACGTTGAACCTATGGATGAGAAAATCTACGAAGGTAGTGCAGATGATGGAACTTATGTCATTCATCAGGCTATTGAACAACTCATCCATCGTTATCCAGAACATTACCACTGGAGCTATAAACGTTTTAAAGCAAACCCTGCTTTAGATAATATTTATAATATTGATCCAGCTGAAGCTCTTCAAATTGTGGATAAGCTTAAAGCAGAAGCTTCACAAGTTTCAGTGGAGCCAAGTACGCTCGAAACGTCGAGTGTATAAAATCATTTGATGATTCTCAGATACAAAACTTAATGTTCCTTGCTCAACTGTGCTTTTAAATGGAATATTAAGTTCTTGTATTCTCGCTAAAACCTCTTTGCTTGGATGACCATATCGGTTATTAAAGCCGGCAGAAGCAATAACAAGCTTGGGGTTTAACGTCGCTAAAAAGTCATAAGCCGAACTATGTTTACTTCCATGATGACCTAATACCAAAACATCTACCTTTAAATCAGGATATTCTTTTATCAATTGATATTCTGCTTCCCATCCCGCATCCCCCATAATTAAATAATTCTGATAATCCCTTACTTGTTTTAAATGAATATAAACAACACAAGAATATTCATTTTGGTTAGTAGGAACTAAATTTAAATCATTTTCTTTAGGCCAAAGTATCTCAATATCTAACTGTGGATATTGCCATTTTTGCCCTTGATGACAATAGGTAAATGGTTCTTTTACCTTCTCTGCCCATAGCTGATTTGATATGACTTGTTTGATAGGAAAAGCCTGAGCGATAAAAGGAAATGCCCCACTATGATCTTGGTCAAGATGAGATAACACCACATGATCTAGTTGCTTAATACCTTTCTGACGTAAATATGGAATTACTACATTTTGACCAATGCTGAAAGCCTTTTCATCATAAGAACCACCCGTATCAATTAACCATGTCTGCTCTGGATGTTGTAGAAAAATCGCTTGTCCTTGGCCTACGTCTATAATATTTAATTGAATTTGCTGTGAGGTTTTATTCGGAATGACTAAGGGTAAACAACATATAAGACTCCAAAATTTTGGTAAAACACCACGCGGTAAAAATAAAATAATAATGGCACAGCTTAAGCCTATCAAAGCCAGTGGTGTCAGACTAAAACCTTGCAACGGTAGAGATAATTTCTCTAAAAGACTAAAACATGTCAGCACCATACTGAGCAAAATATCATTAAGCTGAAAGAGCGCATTTCCAGGTGAATTAAAAATAAGCCACACACAAGCAGCGAAAATATTTAAAGGAACAATAACTCCTCCTAACAGAGGAACAGCAATAATATTTGTAAGAGGTGCTACCCATGAAATCTGTTGAAAGAAAATCAGCATTAGAGGACATAGAGCAATAAATATTTTGCTCTGAGATTCAATTAGGGTTTTAGCTAAAAGAATTATTCTAGATAGCAAACTCAATGAGGCAAGATTTGGTGCCTGTACTATGGTTTGATAAATGCGTAATAAAATAAAGCAAGAACCATAAGAGAGCCAAAAACCTGCTGATAAAACACTAAATGGATCAAAAAGTAAAAGTAGACTTGCGCTATAAACCAATAGCGAAAATGGCTTAACTGGCAGTTTGACTAACAATAAAAAGGCAAATAAAAATATTGAGAGTAAAGTTCTTAAGGCTGGAATTTCAAAGCCGACAAAAGCTGTATAAATCAAAACTCCAAAGCATAACGGAATCATTGCTAAAATTTGCTTGGGTTGCCACAAATAAAGCTGAGGATAATAACGTTGTACTAATTGATGTAATCCCCAAGATAACAAGATTGCAAAAATGAGGACATGAGGCCCTGAAATGGCCAACAAATGAGAGATTCCTAACTGCTTAAATTGATTTTTAATGTCTTCATTTAAAAGACTTTCATCCCCTGTTAAAAGCGCTAATAACAATCCTTTATTCTGAAAAGGAGATTTTTTTAGAATTAATCTAAATTTTAGACGGAGTTTTTCTATATTTAACTGTTGTCTAGTAAAAAATTTTTGTTGCTGTTTTAAGTGATTTTGATAACCCAACCGATAAATTTCATTCGAGTTTAAAGGCTCAATATGTTGAACACTGAAACCTGACATTATATTTCGTTGAATGAACCATTGTTCTTGATCAAAAGCACCTGATACTGCATAACTATGAGCTGGTCTGGTTTTACCCGAAATTCGATAGTAATGACCTAATTGTAATTTTGGCCCCTCTATTAATGCACTCTCATTTTCATTTTTTAAATATAACAACCAATTCACCACATCGGATGACCGCCCTAGAACCTGAGCGAGTTGCTGTGTCTTATTATCTTTTTCTTCACTTATTCGGTCTATATAAACAACAATCTCTAAAGACTCAGGTTGCATCTCCCGTAGTTGTAGTCTTTCATTTAAGGCATGTTGAGCATACTGATGGCCTATAACAAAAAGGCTTAGACCACAGATTAAATAATAAACTCCTTTTAATATAGGACGATTTACAACAAGATGGCGCTTAAATATATAAAACATTAAGCAGATAAAGAGCAAAACTTTACCAATCCAACCATATTGCGTTATGAGAGGAAGATCTATTCCCATAAATGCAATACCTACAATCCACCCCACTAAAATAAGCTTTAACATTTAAAATCATATCGTTATCTTTTTAGGGGCAAAATTAAAGCCCAACTGAGTGGGCTTTAACAATGTGATTTAATGACAATTTTTTAAGAACTGCTTACCCACAGACCATCTTCCATATGCAAGATTGAATCTGCTGCCTGAGCCAACTGCTCATCATGAGTCACAATAAGCATAGCCATATTGAGCTCTTTCTTAAGATCAGTCAGTAACTCGAAAATACCAACAGCTGTTTTACGGTCTAAATTACCCGTTGGCTCATCCGCTAAAACTACGGCAGGTTTAGTGACTAAAGCACGCGCCAAAGCAACACGTTGGCGCTCACCACCTGAAAGTTCACCAGGTTTATGATCCATACGGTGGGATAATCCCACTCGATCTAGTAAATATTCAGCTTGTGCCTTTACCGACTTATATTGACTGTCTGCTCGAAGCATTAAAGGCATTGCCACATTTTCAAGCGCAGAAAACTCAGGTAATAAGTGGTGGAATTGATAAACAAAGCCAAGGTATTTGTTACGTTGAAAACCACGTTCGGCTTCACCTAAATTATCAAAACGCTGACCATTTAAGAATACTTGTCCTTGAGTTGGTTGCTCTAGACCACCTAACGCATGAAGCAAAGTACTTTTACCTGAACCACTCGCACCCACAATTGAAACAAACTGCCCAGCTTCAACTTGTAAAGAAAGACCTTTAATGACTTCAACCTTAGATTTACCATCATCAAAATGTTTATATATTTCTTTTGCTTCTAAAACAATTTTACTCATAGCGCAGTGCCTCGGCAGGTTGAACTTTGGCAGCACGAAGCGCCGGATAGATAGTCGCCAAGAAGCTTAAAAGTAAAGAAACAATCACAATAATCGTCACATCTTGCCATCTTAAATAAGAAGGAAGGTAATGCACGAAATAAGCATCGAATAGATTTAAGCCCAACACATTGTTAAACCATGAAATGATATCGCTAATGGTTAAAGCTAAAATTACACCTAAAACTGTACCAGCAACTGTTCCAATCACACCAATCACGGTGCCTTGCACCATAAAGATTTTAGTAATCATTGATGGCGAAGCGCCTAATGTACGTAAAATGGCAATATCTGATTTTTTATCAGTCACAACCATGACTAACGACGAAACAATATTAAATGCTGCAACCACAATGATAAGTACAAGCAATAAACCAACTAGCGTTTTTTCCATTTGAATGGCATTAAACAGATTGCCATGCGTATAGGTCCAGTTCGTTGCATAGAAATTGCTTGGTAAACTTTTTACCAAGTCATCGGCAACTTGTGGCGCGGCAAAAATATCATCTAGTTTTAAACGAACACCTTGAGCACCATCAGGTAGGCGTAATAAGGTTGACGCATCATATAGGGCGATATAACCCACCATAGAATCGACTTCAGCGCCTACACTAAAAATACCCACCACTTTAAAACGCTTGAAACGAGGTACAACACCGGCTGGAGATGGCGTTGCTTCAGGTAAAACCAATGTCACACTGTCATTTAGACGTAAGCCCAATGAATCAGCCATATCTTTACCAAGTACAATACCAAACTCACCCTTTTTAAGTGAATCTAGACTCCCGGCAACAATATGATTTTGAATAATAGAAACATTCTTTTCATATTTTGGGTCAATACCCGTCACCATAATACCAGCGACTTGCCCTTGCGCGGTTAACATACCTTGCAATTGGGTAAAAGGTGCAACCCCAGTTACATGTGGATGATGTTCAACTCGTTTTACCAGTTCAGGCCAATCCGTGAGGATTTGTGTAGATGAAACTGTCGCTTGCGGCACCATTCCCAAAACACGGTTTTTCAATTCGCGATCGAAACCGTTCATTACAGAAAGTACCGTAATCAGCACTGCGACACCTAGTGTCAAACCGACCATCGAAACCAATGCAATAAAAGAAATAAAATGATTACTGCGTCTTGCGCGAGTATATCTCAACCCTATATACAGTGAGATTGGTTTAAACATACCTTCTAAATCCAAGGTGATTGATGGGAAATAGCAGATGCGAATGTCAAATTACATTCACATTTACTATTTGGCCATATCGTTAGATGCTGTATTAAGGTTTAAAAATCAGTAAGTTCTGATCTTCCCTTAACAATCCTAATATTATATTGCTGCGCTATTTTCTACTACTTAAGTTAGGAGATCAATTTGATCATGCATTTCGCTACGAATTAGAACAATTTAATGAATAAGCTCAACAAATTACCCAAATCTTCTCCTATTTAGACTTCATATGTTGAGCAAAGTTCCGGTTTGCCTGAATGTCTTTATAGAAATATAAAAAGAGTCCAGACAAGATAATTAAAGCCCCTACAAAAACCATAATCGAAAGTTGTTCATGATTTAAGGCAGCTCCAATCATCATCGCTAACATTGGTGTAATTACTGTCGTTAAAGATAAAGTTGTTGGCTGAATATTTTGTATAAGTTTGAAATAACAAAACATGGCGACTAATGAAGCCATCAGTACCGTATAAATTAGGGCAAATAAAGATTTAGCTTCTGGCAAATGTGTCGGCGCATATTGCCAAATAAATGGAATAAAACAACTAGCAAAAATAGAAGACACTAAAATAGAACCTGTTGCCTGAGCCATCGGCTGGATCTGAGCATTAACTTTCTTAACCCAGAAAATTGAAAAAGAATAAACAAACACACTAATCAGCATAAGGACAATACCAAACGGATGCACGTGCTGATTTGCACCGCTCAAACAAATAATCGCTAACCCACTGACCGCAATTGCCATGCCCAGCCATTGCAGCTTATAAAGTTGCTGGCCAAATGCAAACCGACCAATAAGCCCTGCCATAATAGGTGCTAAGCCAAACATAAGTGCAATCATGCCTGAACTTAAATATTGGGTTGCGGCATAAGTAAAAATTTGGGAGCCAATTAAGCTAAAAGATCCGGCAATGTAGCTGTGAACTGCTTGTCGATGAGTCGGAAAAGGTGTTCTTAAAATCAGTAATATGATTAATGCCAAAGGCAATGCAATAAAAAAGCGTAACAACAATGCCCACATCAGATGTAAATCAGACACACTCCAAACAATAGCCAATGGAGTGGTTGCCCAAATGAACACTAACAAGGCATAAGTTAAAGCCAAATTGGTTTGCGATGGCATGTGATGCTCACTTAGCTGTTTTACGTTTTTGCTTTAAAATTGTTTGATCTAATGAACTTGAAAATTCACGCTTATCTCGCTCAGAAATAGGCGGGGGCCCACCAGTTTGCACACCCGCACCACGAAGCGTATCCATGAAATCACGCAGATGTAAACGTGCTTTAACATTCGCGGTTGTATAGACTTCACCACGTGGATGAATAGCAACGCCCCCTTTCTCGATCACTTGAGCTGCCAGTGGAATATCTTGCGTAATGACAATGTCATTTTCAGTCATACGATCAACTATTTCTTTATCGGCCTGATCAGCGCCACTTAAAACCTGTATTGACTTAATACGAACAGAAGGTGTAATCCCAACATTTTGATTGGCAACAAAAATAACTTCTAATTGATAACGATCTGATGCACGCAGAATTACTTCACGTAAAATTTTTGGTAAGGCGTCTGCGTCTACCCATAGCTTAAATGGCAGCACGTTATTCTCTATTTCCACTAAAAATCTAAGTCTAACAGATGCTTTTCGAAGGTGAGTAGAAATAAACATTAAACTTATTTTTAATTTCAACATTAAAGTTTTTATAGATGAAGCTTACTTTTAATTTATAAATAGAAGCCACATTTCTCTTTAAATGACTAAATATGTGCTTTTACAAGAGAATTTACACATGATGACTTGAAAAATAGTAAACACCCTCGATTTAATATAACAAGTAATGTGAACCCAACAGCATCGTGCTTATGAAAAATCAAAACAGTCCAGAAGTAATTAAAGTAAATGACCAAAATTTTGGTAGTCATGGCGAACATTGGAATCTATTGACGTCCCATCCTGAAACAGATGTACCAAAATGGTTAGGACTAGCACTTGATGCACCTGTAATGCCGATGGGCTTATGCGAACATGAAGAAGATATGGATCAATCTTTTTGGTTGATCCAAGGCCCACAAAACCAAAAAGTTACAATCAACCAGATTATTGCTGTTGAAAACCAAAAGCCTCGAGCACTCAAAACAGCGTTTCCAAGTTTTGAAAGCCCATATCAATATAATGCAAAAATTGAACGTATCATTACTTGTGACTCTGCAACGCAAGCCGTGTTAAGTTTAAGACTAAATAAAAATACAACCGTTTATGCGTTTGATAATTTATTTAGCGTTAACGCTTGTCAATATGACAAAAACCAAAACTATCAAGTTCAATTTAATGCATGGGCTTATGAATTAGAACCTGTTCCAGCAGGCGAAAAAATTGTTGTTGATGACCCAGCTTCAATTAAACATCACCGTGCATTAAATGCAATTTTGACTGAACATAATGGTATTGCTCCTGAAAACTTACAGGAACTCATTAATGAATGGCAGCCAAAAACCCCAGAAGATCAAGAGCCTGTAACTGTTGATTTTTCTAAAATGGTCGCATATTTATATGGTGAAAATCTTGGTCAAGAAGATGAAGCATGGTTCCAAGGTAATATTGTTGGCAAAACTTCTATGACATTTATGGGGGCAGAATATACCCTTTATGATGTCACTTTGGTTTTAGAAGATGATCTTCCTGCCATATTAGTGCGCATTGCGACCAAAAACGATTTGTATAAAAACTTTAATATTGGCGAATATATTCGCGGTAATATCTGGATTCAGGCGACTATTTGTGCTAAAAAGGGTGAAACTAATTGAATTTCACTAATATTTTAATAATTAGGTTATTGAATGAAGATTATACCCGAACAAACTACCAGCCTCATTCAATCTAGTAGCCTGCGCGTAAAGGTCGATACTGGTGCGTTTTGCTTTTTTGTATTGGGTATGTTTTTAGCTGCCATATTCATGCACCAACTTGGTTTAGTACCTTTTTAGTTTATAAAATTTATTCAAAAATAAAGCCCTCATTTGAGGGCTTTATTTATTTGATTTGCTTAACCATTACGTTTTGCAAAATCATCCATAAAGCTAATTAAAGCCTGTACGCCTTCTAATGGTACAGCATTATAAATACTTGCACGCATACCACCCACAGAACGGTGTCCAGCTAAATTCAACAAATGGTTTGCTTCCGCCTCTTTTAAGAATTGCTTGTCTAAAGCTTCATCTGCCAAGGTAAACGGTACATTCATAATTGAACGGTTCGGAATTGCAATCGGGTTATTGTAGAAATCGCTTGAATCGATATAACCATATAACAACTGAGCTTTTTCAAGGTTAACTTTATGGATAGCATCTACCCCACCCTGCTCTAGTAACCATTCAAATACTAAACCAGACAAGTACCAAGCGTAAGTCGATGGAGTATTTACCATAGAACCATTTTTCGCTTGGTCACCATATTTTAAAATGCTTGGAATTTCTGGTTTAGCTTGATCAAGTAAGTCATCACGAATAATGACAATTGTTAAACCAGCAGGACCAATATTTTTCTGTGCGCCAGCATAGATTAAACCAAACTTGGTCACATCTAATGGAGCAGATAAAATACTTGATGAATAATCACAAACGAGTGGAGCTTTTACATCAGGAATTCCTGCGAACTGTAAGCCACCAATCGTTTCATTATCCGCATAATGTACATAGGCTGCATCATCAGATAAATTCCATTCGCTTTGCTCAGAAATTGCGAACTTGCCATCTACTTTAATACCAGCATTTACAACATTAATGTCGCCATAACGTTTTGCTTCTTTTAACGCTTTTTCAGACCAGATGCCTGTGTGGATATAATCAGCTTTACTGTTCTTACCTAAAAGGTTTAAAGGAATCGCAGAAAATTGTAATGACGCACCGCCTTGTAAAAACAGTACTTTATAGTTTTCTGGAATATTCATTAACTTGCGTAAATCTGCTTCAGCTTTTTCAGCCACAGCAACATAGTCAGCACTACGGTGACTCATTTCCATGATGGATAGACCTTTACCTTGCCAATCCAACAATTCTTGTTGAGCTTTTTCTAAAACGGCAGTAGGTAATGCAGCAGGACCAGCACAGAAATTGTACGCGCGCATGATTTTTCCCTTGTATAAAGTCAAACACAATAAAAATGGCATTTAACCACAGATTGCTTAAGCTTGCAGCAGCTTCTCAAGTAAATATTTCAATGCTGGACTGTATTTAAGTTTATTTTTTCAATTATTGTGGTCGTTATTTCTATACTTTTAATTACTGGCTTCCAAATTTAAAAAGATTTTAAGCAAAAAGATCAACTTGACTTGTGATTACAATTTCACATACCTTGATAGATATTAGAAAAAATATTGGCTTAGTAAATTCAATAATTAAAGGAGCTAAAATCAAAATGTTTTTATACAAATGTATAATAAACAATATGATAATTGAATTTAATAACAAGAAATTTAAACTATAAGGGAGCCAGAAATTGTTATTTAAAATGCCAGAACATCGATATAGACAGTCTATTTTTCCCTTTTCATTTAAACCTAAACATCTTGCTTTGGCTTTAGGCTTTTTTTTCACTAATCATTTATATGCCCAAAGCTTAAGTTATGCAGAAGCAGAACAACAAGCTTTGAAAAGTTCATATAGCACCCAAGCCAACCAAGCATTACAGCAAGCATCTCAATTAGAAGCCGAAGCAGTAAAGGGCCTCGGATTACCTCGAGTTGATTTAAATGTGAGAGCATATGCTTTTCACAGTGAAACAGATGTACCTCTTGGCTCTTTTAAACAAAAACTTGAGAATGATTTAAGCCAAGGGCTGAATGACAAACTTTCACAGTGGAACAATGTCATTCCATCGGATGTGCTGGGACAAGTTCAAGAAGGCGCCAATCAAACCATACATGACGGTATAAATCGATTTCCAGATTATGCGAATCTGACCATTGAAGATCAGGTTGTGCGCCCTTCTATTTCGGTCGTTATGCCACTCTATACAGGCGGCTTAACTAGCAGTGCAAAAAAACTAGCAAATATTCAAGCACAGCGTTCAGAGCTTTCAAGCCAGCAACAACAAGATATACAGCGGTTTGAAGTGGTACAAAGCTATTTTAATGTGCAATTACAGCAGCAACTGGTAGCGAGTAGCTTATTTAACTTTAATGCGATGCAGAAACATTACAGTAATGCTCTAAAGCTCGAGCAACAGGGATTTATTAGTAAAGGGCAACGCATGCAATTTGAAGTCGCCCGTAATAATGCGGAACGTACTTTACAAAATACTCAAGCCAACTTAAATGCCAGTCGCTTTAGTCTTAATAATCTTTTACATCAACAAAACAATATAGATTTAAGTACGCCACTATTTGTAAATAACACCCCAAGCCAGTCTCTAGAATCACTTTTGAGCAGTTATTCGCAAAAATCTAGCCTAGTACAAAAAATGCAGATGGATACTCAACTGGCTAATGTAAATATTCAAGCTCAGGAAGCTGCAAAAAAACCAAGTCTTTTTGCTTTTGGTGAATATGCTCTCGATAAAAATGAAAACTGGATTGTCGGTGTAATGGCAAAATACAACCTATTTTCAGGTGTAGATAAAAATAAGAATATTCATGCTGCCGAATTGAAGCGCTATGCCTCTGAACTCATGACTGAACGAACTAAACAAGAGATCGAAGCTCTTTTGAATAAGTCATATAACGAACTCAACTCTGCTCAACAAAGTCATCAGCTCTTACAAAGAAACGTAAATGCCGCTCAAGAAAACTTACGTATTCAAGAACTTTCTTTCCGTGAAGGAATGGGTACAGTAACCCAAGTAATTGATGCACAAAATGCATTAAGCGCGTTAAAAACTGAAATGGCTTTAAATGCTTATAAATATGTCATGTCACTCGCGACTTTACTTCAAAGTCACGGCTCAATTGACCAATTTAAAGCTTACGTTAATCAACCACATACCGACTATATTCGTTAAGGGGAGTATAAAATGAATCAAGACTCAGCTCATTCAGAACAAGATGCTCCTGTTGCGGATACAGCAGAAACCAACCAAGTTCAAAAAGATGATCAAGCGAGTGATCATCAAGAATCAAGCACAAATAAAAGTGACTCCCAACCACCTAAAAATTCAAAAATTAAACTGATTATTGGTGTAATCATTATTGCCCTATTGGGTTTAATTATTTTTGGTTTGTGGAAAAGTTATCAGCCAAAGCCTATTGAACTACAAGGCCGAGTTGAAGCCGAAACAATTCATGTAAGTACAAAAGTTCCGAGTCGTATTGAAGAAATTTATGTACAAGAAGGCCAGAAAATTTCCAAAGGCCAGCCACTTGTTCGTTTGGTTAGCCCGGAAATAGAAGCTAAAAAACAACAGGCTTTGGCTACCTTACAATCTGCTTTAGCATTTCAATCTACGGTAGATCGTGGTTCTCAACAAGAGAATATCGATACACTTTATGCAAACTGGCAAAGTACGAAAGCACAAGCAAACCTTGCAAAAACTACTTACCAACGTGGTGAAAATTTATATAGACAAGGCGTCATTTCGCGTCAAAGACGAGATGAAATGCTTGCAGCACAAACTTCTGCTCAAGAATTAAGTGAAGCCTCTTATCAACAATATGCTCGTGCAAAACGTGGTAGTACGAGCCAACAAAAATCTACAGCAGATGCACAGGTTGAAATTGCAAAAGCAGCTGTAGGTGAAGCAAAAGCACTAGAGGAAGAAACACGTTTACTCTCTCCTATTTCAGGTACGGTTTCAAAAACTTATGGTAAACCTTCTGAATTAGTCGCTATGGGTGTTCCTGTTGTCAGCATTTTAGAAGATGATGATTTATGGGTAAGTTTAAACGTGGGTGAAAATCAATATGCCTCTGTTTATAAAAATAAAACCCTTGAAGGATTCATTCCAGCACTTAATCAGAATGTGAATTTTAAAATTAAGAATATAGATGCTGAAGGTGAATTTGCCACCATAAAAACAACTCGCCAAACTGGAGGCTATGACATTCGCAGCTTTAAACTGCATCTTGTGCCTGAGCGTCCAGTGCAAGATTTAAAAGTTGGGATGAGTGTTCTATTTAAAATTAAAGAAGAAAAATAAAGCATGTTTGCCAGTATATTACGTGAACTAAACTATCTAAAAAGCAACAAATGGGATTTGTGTATGGTGACACTCATCCCCGCTTTTATCATTTTTATGTTTAGCAGCATGTTCTACGCAGGTAAAGCTGAACACTTACCGATTGCGATTATTGATCAGGACCAAAGTGAACTTAGCCGTAATATTGAAAAGTATCTTTCTTTAAATCATACGGTAGAGATTAAAACAGTTACGGCAAGCTCCACAGAAGCGGAACAACTACTCAATGAAACCCAAATATGGGGCTATGTTTTCATTCCAGACGGCGCTGAAAAACGCTTTGTGAAAGCGCAAGATGCTCAAATCAGCATTGCATTTAACCAGTCTTTTTTTAGTGTCGGGAATACGATTTCCTCCGCAATGTTGGTCAGTACCCTCAATGCTTTAGCAGACTACGCAGGCCAGAGTTATCTCGCAAATAATATCCCCTATTTAGATGTTCCTACGGCTCATGTCAAAATCTCAACGCTTTATAACCCAAGCATGAGCTATGAGTTTTATTTAGAACCCTTCATGGTTCCAGCGGTATTGCATTTGTTGCTGTGCTGCTGTGTTGCCTTTGCCATTGGACAAGAACTGAAACGTGGCACATTAACCGCTTGGGTAAACCGAGAAAGTTTTATTCAAGGTTTATTGGCTAAAAATTTGCTCTATAGCCTTATTTTTTGTTTCTGGACATGGTTATGGATGTTCTGGCTGGTTGAAATTCGTGGCTGGTTTGTAGCGGGTTCTCTTAGTTTATTGCTATACGCACAGTTCTTACTTTATTTTGCCTACGCTTTGATTAGCAGCACAGTTATTTTAGCAACCAAAAATTTAAGCAAAACTTTTGGCTTTATCGCTGTCTATGGTGGGTCATCTTTAAGTTTCGCAGGCGTTACCCTGCCCTTAAATAATGCACCGATTTTCACTAAGTTTTGGTCACTCATTATTCCCTATACCCCTTATGCAAAGCTCCAAACCGAACAATGGGTGATTGGAAGTCCAGTTTTCATTTCAATGATTCCTTTTTTAATACTCATTGGCTACTGCCTTCTTTACTTCTTTTTAAGTTCTCTACTGCTTAAAAAAATAGTTCGAGGGGCAACGCAATGAAAGAGTTTTTAAATGCATATTTGCAAACTTTTAAAGATATTGTAGGAAACAGTTCAGTTTTCACAACTCTGATTTTATCAGTCATTCTTTATAGTTTTTTTTACCCTACCGCCTATAAAGCTGAGCGGGCTGAATCAATTCCTATTGTTATTGTTGATGAAGAGCAAAGCCTCTTAACTTCTCAATTAATCGGTCAAAGTGCAAATAGTCCCCATGTTCATATTGTTACTGTTACAAGCAATTTCTTACAAGCAGAACAAATGGTTCGTGAACAAAAAGCAGATGGTATTTTGCTTTTACCGAGTAACCTAACGCAAAGCTTACGCCGTGGAGAAACAGGCGGAATTGGCTTATATTTAAGTACAACCAACTTTTTAAAAACTAAAGAAATTGGTTTAGGCTTAGCTACATCCATCGAAGCGACCTTAAAAGAATATGTCGAAAAATTTGGAGAGCGCACTCATTTCCAACCCGCACTTTCTATTCATCAGGTTCCTTTATTTAACCCCCTTTCAGGTTATGGAAGCTATATTTTTCCAGCAGTTGCAACACTCATTATTCATCAAACGATTGTTTTAGGCTTAGCCATGCTGATTGCAAGCTACCGCGAACAGCATGAAAAAATTACCTCCATTCGCTTTGCTGGAATTTTTGCCAGTCTGTTTACTATTGGTTGTTTAAGCAGTTTTTACCTTTTTGGTTTTACGCTTTGGTTCAATGACTATCCACACGGTGGAAACTTCACAGGTTTACTCGTTGCTGTTCCTATTTTTATTAGTTGTGTAATTGGATTAGGCATGTTGATTGGTTCACTTTTAGATATGCCAGAACGTGCTGGACATATTATTGTATTTAGCTCTGTACCCTTATTCTTATTAACAGGTGCTGCCTGGCCACATCAAGCAATGCCTGAATGGTTACAATGGTTTGCATGGTGTTTACCATCAACACATGGGGTACAAATGTTTGTGCAACTTAACCAGATGGGTGTTCCTTTAGCCACAGTTGTACCAAAACTGATATTTCTTGCGACAATCGGTCTTATTTTTTTAATTTTGGCCTATTCACGTTTAAAAGCATCCAAGTGAAGAGTTTTCTGAACTTGGAGCATAAATTATATTTTTATTTACTATAAAATCTGATAGTTAAAAGTCATTCCTTAAAAACTATTGACCATAAAAATATAAAAAAACCAATAAATTCAAATTATTAATTGGTAACAATTGTCATAAAACCTTAAAAAAACTTTAAGTTGAAATTAAGAAAATTTCTCCATAGTAAAACTGTTTAGTTTTTCAGCAGCCTAAAAGGGTAACTCTGCTACCCTGCTCTATGACGGAATTTGATATGGCAAAGGTATGTTATTGCGCAGATGACTTTGCAATGAATGCAGAGATATCTAATGCAATTATTCAGTTAATTGAAAGAGGAGCACTTCAAGCGACCTCATGTATGACCCAATCTGAACTCTGGGAAACAGCTGCTGCCAAACTCAAACCTTTCTCGAATCAAATTGATATTGGTTTACATTTAAATTTCACTCATGCGTTTACTTCAGGTAATACGGTTTTCTCATTACCTGCACTCATGTTTCGTGCATGGTCATCAAATCTTAACCGTGAATTAATTACCAAGTGTATTGAAGAGCAATGGGATGCATTTGTTTCAGTCATGGGAAAACAACCCGATTTTATTGATGGGCATCAACATATTCATCAATTTCCGTTTATACGGGATATTTTGCTACAGCTTTTAAAAGAGAAAAAATTCACTGGTTGGATACGTAATTTACAACATCCAATTTATCTACCCCATTATCGTTTTAAAACGCATATGCTTTCTGCACTTGGCTCAAATGCCTTAGCAAAGGCATGCCAAACCTACCAGTTTAGCCAAAATGAATATTTCGCTGGTATCTATGACTTTAAACAAACTGATTATGCCGAACTGAATCAATATTGGCTTGCTCAAGCAAAAGACCACTTACTGATTATGTGCCATCCCTCACTTTCTACACCAAGTGAGCAAGACCCAATCCAACATGCACGTATCCAAGAATACCAATATTTTTCGTCTGATCAATTCCCTCTTGATTGCCAGAAAAATGGCATCCAACTTACCAGACTAGGGGCAATGCAATGAGCACAAAACCTTTTTTATCCTGCGTTGTTCCCGCTTATAACGAAGCAGAGAATTTAAAGACATTTATTCCAGCTTTAGCAAACAGTTTAAAGCAACAAAATCTTAGCTATGAAATTATTGTAGTCGATGATGGCAGTAAGGACGATACTATTCCGATCTTACAAACGATGATCGAAGATTATCCTTTAGTTGTGCTGGAATTATCACGAAATTTTGGTAAGGAAGCTGCTTTAAGCGCAGGTTTAGACCATGTAAATGGTGAAGTTGCACTGCTCATTGATGCTGACTTTCAACATCCTTTTGAAGCAATTCCGACCATGATTAACCTTTGGAAAAATGGTTATGACATGGTTTATGGCATTCGTAATCGTACTACTGAATCATGGCTAAAACGGACCTTAACTCAAGGTTACTACCGTATTTTAAATTTAAGCTCACCTATTGATATTCCCGAAAATGCTGGTGATTTCAGACTTCTTGACGCAAAAGTTGTTGAAGCAATTAAACAATTACCAGAAAAAAATCGCTACATGAAAGGTCTTTATGCATGGGTCGGTTTTAAAAGTATCGGGATCAATTTCTCCGAGCAAGATCGTCAACATGGTCGTTCTAGTTTTAACGTAAAGTCATTATTCAATCTGGCAATGTCTGGTTTAACTGGTTTTTCAGATTTACCTTTACGAATTTGTATTTATCTAGGTGCCCTATTGGCTTTAGGCGCTATGAGTTACGGTGTTTGGATCATTATTAAAACCCTGATTGAAGGAATTTCTGTACCGGGTTGGGCAACTCTTGCGGCAGGCATGACGCTATTAGGTGGCATTCAATTGTTATTCATTGGAATTTTAGGTGAATACATTGGCCGTATTTATGCAGAAGTTAAAAATCGACCTAAATATATTGTTTCAACCGAACATTCTCGTATTAAGCAAGAACACCCAATCACTCACTCAGAAAATACGTTCTCTAGTTTCTAATGTTTGCACATATTTTTCAGCTCGCGCGGTTTACCACGACTGGGGCCGCAGCGGCACTGACGCACTACAGTATTGTCATGCTCTTGTTTAAACGAAACATTGCATTGCAGTATGCCAATTTAGTCGCCTTTCTACTTGCCTATTGGGTGAGCTATTTTGGGCATCGTATTTTTACTTTTAAAGCCCAGCATATTTCTCATCGACACACACTACCCAAATTTACGTTAGTCGCTGGATTAGGTTTTTTATTCAATGAGAGTTTTCTCTTACTTTCTAATCTGTATTTCAGCGCCCCTGTTTCAACATTGGTTTGTGTGGCTATTGTCCTGACTTCAATTGTGACTTTCTTGCTTAACCGTTTTTTTGCATTTCAACATTAAGGATTATGTATGCAGCAATGGCTTCGTAGTTCCAAATTCTTATTAATATTTTTACCGATTTGGTTGTTTGTTTTGTCTTGGATAAGACCTCTCTCTGTGCCAGATGAAGGACGCTATGGAGACATTAGTCGATCTATGTTTGAGTCGGGAGATTGGTTGATTCCCTGTATCAATAGCCTGCCATTTATGCATAAGCCTCCTCTATTACATTGGTTAAGTTCTATATTTATGGAACTGTTCGGTATGCATATTTGGGTATTGAGATTAGTTCCAGTGCTAGCAGCTACACTCATGCTCGTCAGCCTATTCTTATTCGTTAGAAAGCACATTTCAGAACGTATAGCACAACTTACTGCCATTATTTTAGGCACCAATTTACTGTTTTTTGGTAGTAGTGAATATATTAACCATGATCTACTGCTTGCTTCATGGATTACAGTCAGTGTTTTATGTTTTGTTGATTTCACAATTTCAGCGCGTAAATCTATTTTATTTTTAGGATATTTTGCAGGTGCGGCTGCGTTCTTAAGTAAAGGCCTGATTGGTGTATTAATTCCCGGCATGATTCTCTTACCATGGTTGCTTTACACCAAACAATGGAAAAAAATCCCTTCATTGCTTAACCCTTTGGGGATTCTGTTATTTATATTATTGGTTAGTCCATGGCTCTATGCAGTCCAACTTAAATATCCTCAATTTTTGCATTATTTCTTTATCGACCAACAATTTAGTCGATTTAGCTCAAAAGAGTTTAATAATAAGCAACCATGGTGTTTCTATCTGATTATTTTAATGTTCAGCTTTTTACCATGGATTCTGTCGAGTAGATTTGGATCTATTAAAGCCGTATTTCAAAATTACAAGAAGTCCGCTTTACTGGCCCTGTTTATATGGTGGTTTATTTCTGTTACGGTTTTCTTCTCTATTCCACCTTCTAAGCTAGCTGGCTATATTTTACCAGCTGTGCCCCCACTCGCTGTTTTCTTGGCTCTTGTTATCAACCAAGTACTTGAAAGTGACTATAAAACAAAATTACAGGTTTGGGGTTTACCTATATTTATTATGCTTGTCGGAATAGGTATTGCTGCTACACCGCATTTCATGCGTGCACATCAACCCTTTTTCCAAAACCAAGCGGTATTTATTTATATCATTGGCTTACTATTAGTTGTGCTTCCACTGGCTCTAGTCTGGTTATATAAAACGCAGAAATTAAACTATTTGAACTATATTTTTATCAGTTTAATTGTTCTATGTAGTTCAGTCCCCTTCGCCGTTCGTATTTTAGATACCAAAAATAATGTGGGACAAACGAGTTTTTCTGAATATATGACACCATCAACAAAAATAGTTTTCTACAATTACTATTTCTATGATGTGCCTTTCCTTTTACAGCTAAAACAGCCTGTATATATTGTGAATCAATGGGATACAGTGCATTCAGATAGTGCTTCTTTAGAAATTAAAGATGGGTTATTGTTTGAACCACAACGCAAAAAATACTTATGGAGTGAGCAACAGCTTCAAGATGCTTTAACACAAAAACAAGATTTGGTTGTCGTAAGTCAGCCTAATAATTTTGCAACTAAAGATCCATCTGTTAAAACACTACATTATCGAAATTATGATGTATTTATCTTCCACTCAAACAAATAAATAACCCAATAAAAAAGGAAGCTAATGCTTCCTTTTTTTATTTAATTAAGACTTACTCTTCTGACACATCGTCATTCGTAGAAACTGCATCTTCACCCTCTACTTCTGAAGTATCAACTTCTCCTTCGAGAAACTCTTCTTCATCTTCGACAGCTTCAATAGACACAACGCCCACTAAAGTTTCTTCTTCGCTTAAACGAATCAGACGAACACCTTGTGCATTACGACCAGTCATTGCAACTTCAGCAGCACGAGTACGAACTAATGTACCGCCATCAGAAATAAGCAACAGCTCTTTGCTTTCATCAATAGATACTGCACCTACAAGCTCACCATTACGTTCACTTGTCTTAATCGCAATAACGCCCTTACCACCACGTTTTTTGGTTGGGAAGTCATTTACAGGAGTACGTTTACCATAACCATTGGCACTCGCACACAACACTTCGCCCGTTTCAGGAACAACAACAAGCGATACGATGCGACTTACTACATTTAAATCTGCTGAATCTTCATTATCATCAGATTCATCATTTTCAACTTCTGCATCTTCTTCACTTAAAGTGCTGCTTGCAAAGCTAACACGCATACCACGGACGCCTTTAGCAGTACGACCCATTGAACGCACGTCAGTTTCTGCAAAACGAATTGCCTTACCTTCATTCGAGAACAACATGATTTGCTGATTACCATCAGTAATCGCAACACCAATCAAGGTATCTTCTTCATTCAATTCAATTGCGCGTAAACCATTTGAACGAATGTTAGCAAACTGCTCCAAATCAACACGTTTAACCGTACCTGAAGCTGTCGCCATAAATACATAATGGTTTTCTGGGAACTCAGTTAACGGCAAGATAGCTGTAACTGTTTCATTCGCATCTAAAGGTAACAAGTTTACAATCGGGCGGCCTTTAGCACCACGTGATGCTTGAGGTACTTCAAATACGCGAAGACGATACACTTTACCTACGTTAGTAAAGCAGAGTACAGTCGCATGGTTTGAAGCCACAATCAGATGTTGAATAAAGTCATCATCTTTCATTGAGGTTGCAGACTTACCACGTCCACCACGGCGCTGAGCCTGATAGTCTGAAAGTGGTTGAGTTTTTGCATAACCTGTTTGTGAAACCGTTAATACAACTTGTTCTTCAGGAATTAGATCTTCACGGCTAAAATCAATACGTGATTCAATAATTTCTGTACGACGACCATCACCATACTGTTGTAGTACTTGCGCTAATTCTTCACGAATTACAGCCATCAATAAATTGAAATCATTAAGAATTGCCGTAAGTTCAGCAATTTGACCTAAAATTTCAGTATATTCTGCATGTAATTTGTCTTGCTCAAGACCCGTTAAACGATGTAAACGCAATTCTAAAATTGCACCCACTTGCGTTGGTGATAAACGGTAAATTGATTCAGTTAGACCAAATGGACGATCTGGGTTTTCACCTTCGATTTCATCTGGGCGAACAGAAATAGCGCCAGCTTTTTCAAGTAAAGAAATAACGCCACCACCAGCCCACTCACCAGCGAGTAAACGCTCACGCGCTTCGGCTGGGTTAGCAGAAGTTTTGATGGTTTCAATAATTTCATCAATATTGGCTAAAGCAACAGTTAAGCCTTCTAAGATATGACCACGTTCACGTGCTTTACGTAATTCGAACATGGTACGGCGTGTCACTACTTCTTGGCGGTGACGAATAAATGCCGCAATAATATCTTTTAGATTCATCAATTTTGGTTGGCCGTTATCAAGACAAACCATGTTGATGCTGAATGAGTTTTCAAGCTGCGTATTTAAGAATAAGTTATTTACAACGACTTCTGCGTTTTCACCACGTTTCAAGTCAATCGCAATACGCATACCGTCTTTGTCAGACTCATCACGAAGCTCTGAAATACCTTCAAGTTTTTTCTCTTTAACTAACTCAGCAATACGTTCAATAACTCTTGCTTTGTTAACTTGATACGGAATTTCAGTAAAGACGATGGTTGTACGGCCTGTTTTTTCATCTTCTTCGAAATGGTATTTACCACGAATGTGCAGTCGGCCTTTACCTGTACGGTAAGCATCAACAATGCCTGATTTACCGTAAATAATACCGCCTGTAGGGAAATCAGGACCAGTAATGTATTCCATCAACCCTTCAATCGAGATATTCGGATTGTCAGCATAGGCTAAGCATGCATTCACAACTTCTGTCATGTTATGCGGTGCCATGTTGGTTGCCATACCTACGGCAATACCAGCAGCGCCATTAATTAACAAGTTAGGAACACGTGTTGGAAGCACCTGAGGAATACGCTCAGATCCGTCGTAGTTATCTTCCCAGTCAACTGTGTCTTTTTCTAGATCTGCAAGAAGCTCGTGCGCTAACTTAGTCATACGGACTTCGGTATAACGCATTGCAGCCGCGCTATCACCATCGATCGAACCGAAGTTACCCTGACCATCTACCAATAAATAACGTAAGCTAAAATCTTGAGCCATACGTACAATAGTTTCATAAACAGCTGAGTCACCATGAGGGTGATATTTACCGATTACGTCCCCAACAACACGTGCAGATTTCTTGTAGGCTTTGTTATAGTCATTGCCCAATTCGTGCATGGCAAATAGCACACGACGGTGAACAGGTTTCAGACCGTCTCTCACATCCGGCAATGCACGAGATACGATTACACTCATTGCGTAATCTAAATATGAATGCTTGAGTTCATCCTCAATGGCAATCGGTCGGATTTCCGATACGCTCATGCATACTCCTTCTTACAGATAGAAATTTCCATCTGCTAATATGTCTTGATCTTGCAAAAAATTTAGTTCTGAAAACTGAACTAAAATCGAAAAAAATATAGCTGTATAGTATAGCACAAACTGCTCGTTAACTGGGAGTTTAGCAATCTGAAAATAGCATTTTTTTACAATAAAAATTTCATTAGAATTAATAAGTTAAAATTAGAGAATTCTAGTTTTAAATGTATTTCTTAAAACTCAACAGTTCGACCAAAATATAGACAACACAAAAGTGCTCTCTTTAGAGCACTTTTCATCTAATCTTAAAAACAAAACTTAGTTTATTAGCCAAAATAAATAATATTTAGCTTAAATATACTTGCCTTGTTGTAAACCCATTATTCTTTTCATTTCTTTAAATAATGAGTTTGAAATGTCATTTTATAGGCCGATATTGAGCAGGAATCCACTGATATCCTTTTGAATCTTTACTAATATGCCCAATACCAGGAAAAGCAACATGCGCAGCTCCCACCCACCATTGGTTTTTATAGGCTTGTTCAAAAATACTTTTACGAACAGCTATAGCCTGATTCGAGTGAGTATCGGGTTTGTAGCTTGCTTCAGGATAAGGAAATTGGACTGCACCGTAATGCACAACATCACCAAGACCTAAAAACTTTTGACCGTTTTGTCCATCTATTAAATATGAAGAATGACCTTCAGTATGACCATGAGTAACGATGAGTTGAACATTCGGTACGTTAAAAGAAGTTTTGGTAAAAGCGACGAGTTGCCCTGCCTTCTGGTATGGCTGTAAGGCATCTCTCGTCATTTTAAATATTGGCTTAAAAAAATCGGTAGCTTTTGCTTCATTCGCTGGCGATGTCCAAAAATCTACATCTTCTTTAGCCAGATAAACTTTCGCATTCGGATAAGCCATTTTGCCATCAAGTGTAATACCGCATAAATGATCAGGATGGGCATGTGTAATCAAGATGGTATCTATTTGTTCAGGCTGTACGCCTGCGTTCTTTAAATTTTCACGTACATGGCCCAAGGTTGGACCAAAACATTTTGCAGTGCCAGCATCAATTAAAATATTTTGTGTGGGTGTTTGAACAAGATAGGCAGAGAAATCTGTGACAATCTGATTATGCTCATCTACAGGGACAAAGTTTTCTGCAAACAATCGATTGGCTTTTTCAGCAGAAATACCCAATAAATCACTACGAGGCAGTCCCAGTTCCCCATCAAACAATGCTGTTACCTTAAGGTTTCCTACTGGTTGTAAAAAGTAACCATCGACTTGATGTACTCTTGGCGTTTGTTCTGCATGTATAACTGTACTGGCACTCAGCAGTAATAATATCGTAAGTAATTTTAATGATTTCATCATAGAGCCCTTCGTATTTTCATACTTTAACTCTATTGGTTTTGATCTATTTAAATCGCTCAATAAGCGATAAGAAACGCTCAAATTGACTTATTCGGCAGCTAGCACAGCAGGATCTATACCATAACGCTCTACAAAGCGATCACGAAAAATAGTAACAGACTGGTATCCCGATTTTGCTGCAATAGTTTTCATAGGTAGTTTTTTCGAATACAACAGCTCAATTGCAAAAGTAAGCCGTGCATGCGTAATCGTTTCTCTTAAGGTTGTGTCTTCATGGCTAAGCTTGCGGCGAAGTGTGGCACTGCTCAAACCTAGTCTCATTTCAAACTCACTAGACTGCCAATGGTGCTGTGGATTCTCTATTACCCAATCATGAATGATTTTTGTCAATTTAGGTGGAGGTACAATTAACACATCTGAACAATGCTGTTGGCATAACTGTACAAGTATAGCGGTAATACATAAACGTGCTTTCACCACATCATGATTAAATAAAGCCGCTTGCCACTCAGCTAAAGATGTAGCGAAATCATCAATTGAAAACTTTAATATTGCTTCAGTTCTGTCTACAACTGGCTTAGCCCAAATCATTTGTGCAGCTTGAATGACTTCGTCACACATAGGCACAAGAATAGTGAGATATTCACCCGTTATAGGGTCAGGCAGATTAACTGCATCGATAACCGTATCGGGTTTTATAATATAGAGATCGCCGGCACTAAAATTGATTTGTTTTGTTTGAAGATTTAATTGTTGTTGCCCATATAGAATAAATCCCATGTGCAACTGACTAACTTTAATATTGGACAGTCCATGCTGACTTTTCGAACGAATACATAAATAATCTCGTGCCATATCTGCCCGTGCCAATCTCACAAGTGATTGATGCAATTGGTGGGCCTCTATGGAAGCGGAATAATTAATATTCATAATGATGATCTAAATAAAAAAACGCCCTTGGCTATTTATAGCACAAGGGCGTTTTTTGAATAAGTGACAAGCTGTAAATTACAACTTGCTTACTAACTCTGGTACTACAGTGTTCAAATCACCAACTAACCAGTAGTCAGCAACACTGTTGATTGGCGCTTCTTCGTCTTTGTTGATTGCAACAATAACTTTAGAATCTTTCATACCAGCTAAATGCTGGATCGCACCAGAAATACCTACAGCAACGTAAAGGTCAGGCGCAACGATTTTACCAGTTTGACCCACTTGGAAGTCGTTAGGTACGAAGCCCGCATCAACTGCCGCACGTGAAGCACCTTGTGCTGCACCAAGCTTGTCAGCTAATGGATCAAGTACTTTATGGTAGTTTTCACCAGAACCTACACCACGGCCACCAGAAACTACGATACGAGCAGCAGTTAATTCTGGACGGTCAAGCTTAACGATTTCTTCAGATACAAAATGAGAAATACCTGCATCTTTCGCTTCACTTACCGCTTCAACCGCAGCAGAACCACCTTCAGCAGCTACTGGATCAAATGCTGTACCACGAACTGTACCCACAATGATTGCTTCGTCAGATTGAACAGTCGCAATCGCGTTACCTGCATAAATCGGACGCTTGAATGTGTTCGCAGATTCAACAGAAATAATATCTGTGATCATGCTTACATCAAGAAGAGCAGCAACACGTGGAAGAATGTTCTTACCAGTCGTTGTAGAAGCAGCTAATACGTATTTGTAACCTTTAGCTAAATCGGCAACTAAGGCAGCTACATTTTCAGCTAACTGGTTTGCATAAGCAGCATTGTCAGCAAGTAAAACCTTGCTTACACCAGCAACTTTAGCAGCAGCATCAGCAACTGCCTGAGCACCAGAACCAGCAACTAATACAGTAATATCACCACCGATTTTTTGTGCTGCAGCAACAACGTTTAAAGTAGCACCGTTAAGTACTTGGTTGTTGTGGTCAGCGATAACTAAAATACTCATGATTTTATCCTTCCGTATTAGATCACTTTCGCTTCATTTTTCAATTTTTCAACAAGCTCATCTACAGATTTCACTTGTACGCCAGCTTTACGTTCTGCTGGAGCTTCAACTTTAACAGTTTTAAGCTTAGTACCAGCTGTAACGCCATAATCAGCAGGAGATTTAGTATCAAGTGGCTTCTTACGAGCTTTCATGATGTTAGGCAATGCTGCATAACGTGGCTCATTCAAACGCAAGTCAGTTGTAATGATTGCTGGAAGTGCCAGTTCAACAGTTTGTAAACCACCGTCAACTTCACGAGTTACTTGTACTTTGCCGCCATCAACTTTCACTTCAGAAGCGAATGTACCTTGGCCCGCACCTAATAATGCGCCAAGCATTTGACCTACTTGGTTAGAGTCATCATCAATTGCTTGTTTACCAAGAAGGATAAGTTCTGGTTTTTCAGCATCAACAACACCTTTTAAAATTTTAGCAACTTCTAAAGCGCCAATTTCATCAGTAGTTTCAACTAAAATACCGCGGTCTGCACCCAAAGCCATTGCAGAACGGATTTGTTCTTGAGCTTCTTTAGGACCCACAGAAACAACAACGATTTCTGTTACTGTTCCTTTTTCTTTTAAGCGAACCGCTTCTTCCACTGCGATTTCACAAAATGGGTTAATTGACATTTTAACGTTAGTTAGGTCAACCCCACTATTGTCCGGCTTAACACGAACTTTGACGTTGGCATCAACCACGCGTTTTACAGCAACAAGAGCCTTCATGTAATCCTCGGCTGTTCTAGCAAAAGTAAATGTTGAGAAAAGTATATTAACTCTTCAATTAAAATTTTTTAGGTACCCTATCTTGCAATGTGTTTGGCATTTCGGTCAAGTCACAATTTTCGCTACTGCTATAAAAAAGATGAAATGCCCAGTTCACTAATTCAAATTGCTTATTCGCTCAATGAATTTAGCAAATAAGCCAAACAAATTTTAAACCTTGAATTTCTTAATATTTTAAAAAATATGGTAGCTTAAAATCCTTTAATTTTAGAGAGGAAAAAAACAACAAAAACATCATTTTCTCCCCGCATGAGAGCACTCAAGGTACTCTGAAAAATTGGCAATTAGGTAAGAACATCCATAAATAAATGTTGGACAAAATAAAAAGCCACTTACTGCTAATTACTTAATTTCTCAGCATATATTTCCATTAAAAACAAAATATTAAGTTACCTTTTAAACATAGGCAAAGGACTCCAAGGCTTTTGTAAAAAACGTTTTAATCCTAAATAAACCAGCGTTTTATGGAATCCAGCGTTTGGATATTGACGCGTTAACTTTTTGAACTCAATTTTTGGAATATTTGAACGTAATAAGCCTAAAGAGAAATCCGCATAGTCAGCTTGTCTAAAATATTCAACCAATGGGTATTCTGAACACTTTGTCATTGTTAATTTATGGTGTTCTGTAATCATCAATGTTATTTCTATTTGCCAATCTAATAACCGATGCGCAGTCAAATAACTTAACATCACTTTGACGGATGGCTCTAAATAATCAATTGTTTTACTTGTCCATATCCCAATATCATGAAAAGCAACTGCAATAGCTACTTTATGTATAGTCTCTTCATTACAATCTTGGCTTAATATTAAACAGCATGCTGCCACACGTTTACAGTGATTTAAGTATCCTTGATAATCAACCTCAATCGTAGTTTGATATTCCTGTAAAATTGTCTCAATCAAGATACTACATTGTCTAAATGCATCTTGATCAAGTGATAAAATCAAACCTTCTTTAGTGTTCATTCTTTTGTGCTCTCGGATGAGCTCGATCATAGACTTGTGCCAAATGATCAAAATCAATATGTGTATAAATTTGTGTAGTAGACAAATTACTGTGGCCTAACATTTCTTGTACTGATCGCAAATCACCACTACTTGATAACATATGGCTAGCAAAACAATGCCGTAATAAATGAGGATGCAAATCTACATTCACACCTGCTCTTTGCGCTTGAAGCTTTACACGCTTTTCGATTTGCCGTGGGGTTAACACACCGCCTCTTTGAGAAATAAAAACGAAAGCATTTTGATCAAAATGGCCTTTCCAGATTTTATAAATTTTCAGCCAATTCAATAAGCTTTCTTTCGCCTTTTTCCCAAATGGTACAATTCGGGTTTTATTTCCTTTACCCGTAATACGTACGAGTTGACGGTTAAAATCTATATCTTTAATTGTTAAGCCTTGCAGTTCAGCCAGACGCAAACCGCTTGAGTAAAGTAACTCGAGCATGGCTTTATCTCTTAACCATAATTGCTGATCAACTGGTTTTTCAGGCATTGGCTGATCTAAAATTTGATTAACCGTTTCTATGTCGATCATACCCGGCAAGGGTCTAGCCTGACGTTTGAGCTTAAAATCATCAGTAGGGTTAATTTCTAAATATTTCCCTTGCTCAGCCCATTTCATAAACTGGCGAATTGACGTGAGATGACGCTGCATACTGCTTGAACTTAACTGGTCTTGCTCAACACGCTGGGCCAAATATTCACGTAAATCTGAAGCTTCAATATTTCTTAAATCAATTTGTTTGAGCTCGCAGAACTCAAGAAAGCTTTTAACATCTCTTTCATAAGCTGTAATCGTGTGCTCAGACTGGTTCTGAATTTTTCTTTCTTTTAACCACATTGAGAGCAGCTGTAATGCAAAATCCAAATTGCTCTCCATTTATTTGCTCATTTTATTTTTTCAGTGTATCAAAAAGTAGTTGTTCAGGAAATTTAAGATCGTACAGCATAACAACTCACTACCTTATATATTACACTTCATTTTAAGTATTCGTCGGAACCCTGCTGTCATGACTACCATACTCATTCCCTACTTAATTGCCATTACTTTACTTACGCTTACACCTGGTCTGGATACGACTTTAATTATTCGTACCGCTACTCTTGAAGGCAAGTCGAAAGCATTTCAAGCAGCAGTAGGTATTAGCCTTGGCTGTATTGCATGGGGAATAGTGGTTGCTTGTGGTCTAGGGGCTTTACTCATGGCTTCTGATCTAGCCTTTAATATTCTGAAATGGATGGGGGCTGCTTATTTAGCTTGGCTGGGTTTGAATATGATTTTAAAACCGCGTAGCCAACTTGCAGACATGCAAGAAACCAACTCCAATGTCCCTGCTTCACAGAATTGGTTTATTAAAGGTTTTTTGGGTAACTTACTTAATCCCAAAGTTGGTATTTTTTATATTTCATTTCTGCCACAATTTATTCCACCACAAGCATCGGCTGTTACTTGGATTATGGGGCTTGTGATGATTCATGTGGTGATTGGAACCTTATGGTCAATTTTATTAATTTTGGCTATGCAACCACTATCACGTTATCTGAAGCAACCCAAATTTGTGAAATATATGGACCGAATTACGGGCAGTATTTTTGTGTTGTTTGCTTTGAAATTGGCTTTGAGCAAAAAATAAATTTTAAAAAGCGTGCTGATAGATAGCACGCTAAATAAGACTTAAAAACTTACTTTAGTTTTTCTAAGTAGGTTTTTATTTGAACTGAAACTTCATCGGCATGTTTTTCTGCTAATTGATGGTCCCCACCTTTCACAACATATAACGTCGAATTCTCAAATTTTTGATTTAAATATTGACCCACCTGAACGGGGCTCACTGGATCGTTATCGCCCCAGATCAATAAAGTTTCAACATTTATATCTGATAAAAACTTTTCATAGTTAGCATTGGTTGTAATAAACCAATCTGGATATTTTAAAAATGCTTGGCGGTATGCTTCACGCCAGTCTTGCACATTAAATCTTTCAAGGTTAATTCCACCAGAAGTTGCAATCAAAACCAGCCCTTTCACCAGTTGAGTTTTTTGCAACGCTGCCGCAACAGCAAAAATGCCACCCATAGATTGCGCAATAATTACAGATTCTTCATTAATTTGATCGACCACATGATTTGTTAGGTCTTCAAAACTTTTGACCTCGAAGGATTTAGCTGTATCGCCGAAACCGGGGTAACCAATAATTTTTGTCTGGTAATGCGGAGGTAATTTTTCAATTAAGGGATGCCAAAATGCTGTACTGCCTGATGCACCAGGTAAGAAAATTAGATTATTCATATTTTTATAAAGTAATAAAATTAAAAAAATTATTGTATATAAAAGAAAGCCTCTTTTATTATTTTAGTTAATAAAAGAGGCCTCTATTTAGGTAATGCTATTAGCCTTGGAAATAACGTAAATCCAAACGCCCATCATAAACATGAGTTGTTGGACCCGTCATCCAGACCACATCACCTTCTTGCCATTCGATTTGTAGCTTACCGCCAGCCAATTCAACTTCTACAGAATTAGCAAGTAAGCCTCGGCGCATACCACTTACCGCAGCAGCACAAGCCCCTGTGCCACATGCAAGGGTTTCACCTACACCACGTTCAAATACACGAAGGCGCACATGCTTTTCATCAATGATTTGCATAAAGCCAGCATTCACACGTTCAGGGAAACGTTTATGTGATTCAACTTGTGGACCAATGCCAGCAACATCTGCAGTTAATACATCTGGAACAATAGTGACAGCATGAGGATTGCCCATATTGACCACATCAATACTAATGCTTTGGTCATTGGCTAACTCAAGTGTATATAAAGCTTCTGGTTGTTCAGCAATGAATGGAATTTCATTCGGCAAAAATTTCGGGTAGCCCATATTCACGCGAACCCAACCATTTTGCCCCAGTTCAGGTTTGACAATCCCAGCTTTGGTTTGAACAGTAATACTAGTTTTCGTTGTTAAATGACGCTCATGTACAAAGCGAGCAAAACAGCGCACACCATTACCACATTGTTCAACTTCAGAACCATCTGCATTAAAAATACGATATTTAAAATCTGCTTCCGGTAAATCAGGTGGTTCAACAATTAAAAGTTGATCAAAACCAATACCGAAATGGCGATCGGCTAAGCGTTGAATTGTTTCTGTATCCAAATAGGCGCGTTGGCTGATCAGATCAACCACCATAAAGTCATTGCCTAGGCCATGCATTTTAGTAAATTCTAACAACATTTCATTTACTCCTCAGGCAATAAACTTTCTTTTTCCCAAAGGGATTCAACTGTTTCACGTTCACGAATCAAATGGGCTTTATCACCAGACACCATTACTTCTGCGGCACGTCCACGTGTATTGTAATTTGAACTCATTACAAAACCATAAGCGCCAGCGCCAAGAACAGCTAACAAGTCATGTTCTTTTAGCGCTAATGAGCGATCTTTACCAATAAAATCACCTGTCTCACAGATTGCACCAACAAGATCCCAAGTTTTTTCTTCAGTATCAGAACTTGGTACCACAGGTTGGATATCCATCCAAGCCTCATATAATGCAGGACGAATTAAATCATTCATTGCTGCATCAATAATGGCGAAGTTACGGTGGCTCGTTGGCTTGAGCAAATCCACTTTGGTTAAAAGCACACCTGCATTTGCACTAATGCTACGACCCGGTTCCATATAAACCTTGAGACCCAGCTTTTCTAAAGCCGGTTTCATTGAGTTAGCATATTCTTCAACACTTGGCGGTGTTTCATCTTTATAACAAACACCTAAACCACCACCGATATCAATGTGTTTAAGATTGATACCAAGTTTTTTTAGTTCCTCAATCATTACCATGACACGATCTAAAGCATCAACGAATGGTTTAGTCTCGGTTAATTGCGAACCAATGTGGCAGTCAATTCCAATAATTTCAAGGTTTGGTAAAGATGCAGCATATTGATAAGTTTCATAAACGGTATCACTAGGAATACCAAATTTATTTTCTTTAAGGCCTGTTGAAATATAAGGATGTGTTTTTGCATCTACGTCTGGATTTACACGTAAGGAAATCGGCGCTTTTTTGCCTAGACGAGCTGCAACTTTTTGAAGACGATCTAGTTCGGCATAAGACTCTACATTAAAGCAAGCAATGCCTACATTTAACGATGTTTCAATATCAGCTTCAGTTTTACCTAAGCCAGAAAAAACAACTTTAGATGCATCTCCACCCGCTTTTAAAACACGTGCAAGCTCACCACCTGATACGATATCAAAACCAGCACCAAGTTTTGCCAATACATTAAGAACAGCTAAATTTGAGTTAGATTTCACCGCAAAACAGATTTGATGATCAATAAAATCAAAAGCACGATCCATATCTAAGTAATGTTTTTCAAAAGCTGCTTTTGAATAAACATACAAAGGTGTGCCAAATTGCTGCGCAAGCTGCTCCATAGAACATTGCTCTGCGTGCAATACTCCATTAATGCGAGTGAAACTCATGAATGTGTCCTTATTTCAAAGCTTAAGGTGAAGTTGTTTGGGTTGGGGCTGATGATTCAACTGGCTGATCAGCTTGTTCATCCTGTTGCACAACTTGTTTCTGTTCTTTATTACGATAGAGCAAGTATTTCGCGCGTTTGTCATAATTCGGATCAGAAGGTAGCTGTAATGCTCCTGACTGACCGCAAGCGCTTAGCAAAATACTGCTGCTCAATAAACTGATGAGGCAAATGACACGACGCATCTGAGCACCTGATTTAAACAATTCGATGCAGTATACCGTGATCATGCAGGCGGCTAAAGAGTAAACTTAAAGAGAAAAACAATATGCATAAAAAACGCCAGCTTTTCAGCTGGCGTTTGATCATAACTAAATAAATTTAATTACTTTTTATGACGCGGTTTATAGAAGAAGAAATAACCAATGATCAAGATAATAAACCAAATTGGGCTGACTTTAAGCGCTTTAAACGTATCTGGCTCTAAAGACAACACGTAAATCATACCAATAAAGAAAATAATCGTGATCCAACATGTAAATAGACCGCCCGGCAATTTAAATGTTGATTTTGCATGCAGCTCAGGACGTGTAGTGTAGTAACGGATATAACTCCAGATAATCAGTAACCACACGCAAATGAACAGAATCGTTGAAAGTGTTGTTGCAAGTGTAAATGCTTCAACGGTATTTGGTACAAAATACTGTAATGCTGCACCTAACAATAAACATGCAGCAGAGAAATACAATGCATTTGCAGGTACCGCACGTCTGTTCAATTTACCAAAAGCTTTTGGTCCTTGATCTTCACGAGATAGACCAAACAACATACGGCTTGTTGAAAACACGCCACTGTTCATTGATGACATCACTGATGACAACACAACCAAGTTCATTAAGATTGCTGCTGCCGCAACGCCTGCTTGACTAAACAAGTTTACAAACGGGCTGATCGCCGGATCAATTTTATTCCATGGTGTTACTGACATGACAATAATTAATGCGAACACATAGAAAATAATGATACGAATTGGAATTGAGTTAATTGCTTTAGGCAAATTACGTTCAGGATCTTTAGTTTCAGCAGCTGTTGTTCCGACAAGCTCTACACCAACGAAAGCAAAAATCGCAATCTGGAATCCTGCCAAGAAGCCATGCACACCCGTCGGGAAGAAACCACCATTTGCCCACAAATGAGTAAAGGATGCCACTTCACCAGTAGTCGAGGTAAAGCCTGTAAAGATCATCCATAAACCCACTACAATTAGAATAATAATTGCTAGGATTTTAATCAGCGCAAACCAAAACTCCAACTCACCAAACAGGCGAACTGTTAACAAGTTCAAGCCCATAATGAATACGATGGCTGCAACACTGATCATGGCACCTTCGACTGGCGAGAAAGGTAGACCATTATTGAAGAATTGTAAGTAATAGATAATTGCAGAAAGATCAGCAATACCAATGGTGATCCAACACAGCCAATAGGTCCAACCTACAAAATAACCTGCCCATGGGCCAATTAAATCTGTTGTGAAATCAATAAATGATTTATAGGCAAGATTTGAAAGAAGTAATTCGCCAAGCGCACGCATGACAAAAAATACCATCACACCAATAATCAGGTAAATAAATAAGATTGAAGGGCCAGCAAGACTAATCGTTTTGCCTGATCCCATAAACAATCCCGTACCAATTGCACCGCCAATCGCGATCAGCTGTAAATGCCGATTTGAGAGGCTACGATGGAGCTCACCTTGTTCATGAGGCTCATTCAGATTTTGATTCGACATCTTATCAATACACTCCAGTAATTTTTTTTAGTCCGTTAGCTAAAATCAAAAAGACGATATCGCACCATTTGCAGGTATCTTTTAAATGTATATTTTTTGATAATTTTTCAGCTAACCGATTTTTATCTGTATTGCTGATGATTTCAAGCTACATACAATTAAATCTGATAATACGCACAAGCCCATAGCAATACAACGCACTTTACGGTCTAAAAACATGACTTGAACTTGTCTGATTTTTAAATTAAAAAGACGACTCAATTGACCATTTTGTAATCTTTAATTTCATTTCAGTCCTTCATCTGTTTATTAAAAACACCCCTGCTCGACCTTAATCTTTTAAATTAACTAACACATGACAATGACCTAATATTTTCGTTGTTTTAAATTAAGCAAAATGTATTCCACTTCAAAACTGATTCTCTATTTTGGTTTTGTTATACTCCTTTTCTACTATTAATTAAGAAGTTTTTAACTGAAGTCGAATATGAGCAAAGTCAAAACTGTTTACCGTTGCGAACAATGTGGTGCCGATCATCTTAAATGGGCAGGTCAATGTTCAGAGTGTGGTGAATGGAATTCTTTGACTGAAGTCAAACTTGAGCCAACCACCGCTCACCGCGCACGTCCAAAAGTTGGGGGCTATGCTGGTCAAGCTGCCAATATTACAACTCTAAATAAAGTCACTTTTTCCCATGAAACACGCTTACCCACAGGCATCAGCGAATTTGATCGCGTACTTGGCGGAGGCTTAGTTACGGGTTCAGTCGTATTGATTGGTGGTGACCCCGGTATTGGTAAATCGACTATTCTTTTGCAAACTGCAACCTATATGGCAAGTGCAAAAAGCTCTGCACTTTATATTACCGGTGAAGAATCGTTATCTCAGGTTGCACTTCGCGCTCAACGTCTTGACTTACCTACTGACCAGTTAAAAGTCATGGCAGAAACCTGTGTTGAACGTATTTGCGAAGTCTTAGAACAAGAAAAACCTGTCGTGGCGATCTTAGATTCGATCCAAACGCTTTATACAGAAACACTTCAATCGGCACCGGGTGGTGTTTCACAAATTCGTGAATCTGCTGCTTTATTAACTCGTTATGCAAAAAATAGTGGCACTGCACTCTTCATTGTTGGTCACGTGACCAAAGAAGGTGCACTGGCAGGTCCACGTGTTTTAGAACACATGGTGGATTGTGTACTTTACTTTGAAGGCCAATCAGACTCACGTTATCGAATGATTCGCGCTGTTAAAAACCGTTTTGGTGCGGTGAATGAGCTTGGCGTATTTGGCATGACAGATAAAGGCTTACGTGAAGTTGCTAACCCTTCTGCTATTTTCTTAAGCCGTTATGATGAAGCGATTCCGGGTTCAATTGTCATGATTAGCCGTGAAGGAACTCGTCCTCTTTTGGTGGAAGTCCAAGCTTTAGTTGATGATGCTCAAGGACAACCTCGTCGCGTAGCATTGGGTCTGGAACAAAACCGTTTGAACATGCTGCTTGCTGTAATGCATCGCCATGGCGGTGTTCAAACCACCGGACAAGACGTCTATGTCAACATTGTCGGTGGTTTAAAGATTACCGAAACAGGTTCAGACTTAGCAGTTTTATTAGCATGTGCTTCAAGTTTACGAACCAAAGCATTGCCTCAGCAACTTGCCGTTTTTGGAGAAGTTGGCCTTTCTGGTGAAATTCGTCCTGTACCAAATGGCCAAGAGCGTTTAAAAGAAGCTGCAAAACATGGCTTTAAGTATGTCATTTTGCCTAGAGGTAATGCGCCGCAAAAAGCTATTCCAGGCGTACAAGTCATTGCGGTTGCCCGTCTGCATGAAGCATTGACTGAGGCAATGCAACTCAGTGATGAATTGACATAAAAAAACATACTTTTATGGTTGAAATTTAGCGTAAATACCTTCATAAATACTATTACAATTTAATTTTAGACAGGAATTTCCTATGGAAGTACACCAGCGTGGCTTGATTACCGGTATTTTAATGGCTGCTTTAGCAATTTCGCCTCTTGCTGAAGCTAAACGTGCAGGTGGTGGTAAAAGCCACGGTATGGCACGCTCTACTACTTCAAGCCAGTCTTATCAACAACCTCGTCAAGTGACTCCTGCTCAACAACCTGCTACTGCACCTCAACGATCAGGTCCGGGTGTTGGTTCAATGGTTGCAGCTGGTGTGGCTGGTGCTGCCGTAGGTGCTGTTGCAGCAAATGCTTTAGCTGATGACAAACCAACATCAACTGAACATCAAGCAACTCAAGCTGGAACAGAACAAGCTGCTCAAGCGCAACAAGAAGAGAAAAAAGGTGGAATTCCTAGCTGGCTTTGGGTATTACTTGCAGCAGCTTTAGCCTTCTTTGTTTTCCGCAAATTGGGCGCAAAAAAAAAATTAGCAGCTAATAATCCTTACGCGCCAAATAACGACGGTCAAAACCCATTTGGTCGTTCTGCTGCACCACAAGCGACACCACGTAATGCTGGAGATAATACAAATATCTTTGGTCAGTCTGTTGGTGGCGGTGCAGCAACCCAAGCTCCTTTTGGCGGTGCAACAACGAGCAATGGCAATCAACTTCCAGATGGTAGTGAACCTGCTGCTTTCTTACGTATTGCACGTCAACGTTTTAATCACATCCAGTCGATGAATACTGCAAGTAACATTGAAGAAATTCGCCGTTACTTAACACCAGAACTTTATAGTTCTATGTATAACGACATCATGGAAAACCAAGATCAAGACGTTGCTGAATTTAGCAATCTGAATGCGATGGTTGTAGACAGTGCGACTGAAAATGGTCAATACGTTGTAAGCGTACGCTTCACTGGTACTGTGAGTGAAGATTTAAACAGCTTGCCACAACCATTTACTGAAATCTGGCACTTTGTTAAACCTGCTGGTTCTCAGCAAGATTGGGTTGTTGCAGGTATTCAACAAGCTTAAGCTAAATAAACCCTCAATAAAAAAGCCACAATATTGTGGCTTTTTTATTTGTCAGTTTTTAAGCAATTTCAGCTGGGAATGTAATGACTTTTTCAATTTTGACCTGATCCATTGCCACCATGAGTAAGCGGTCTATACCTAAAGCAATTCCTGAACATTCTGGCATATAAGGCAACGCTGCTAACAAGTGTTCATCTAAGGGCATAACATGAAGGCCTTGCTTAGCACGCTCTGCATTATCTGCTTCAAAACGTGAACGTAACACCTCTGCATCGAGCAATTCATCATAAGCATTGGCAAGCTCTAAACCTTCAATATAAACCTCAAAACGTGCTGCGACCTCTTCCCCATCTTCATCCACTTTCACTTTCGCCAAAGACGCCATTTCTGGTGGAAAGTCAGTTAAAAAGACAGGTGCATCAAAACCTAAACTTGGCTCAACAAAATGAGAAAATAATAAATCCATGTAAGCTAGGCGGTCATCGCCCAAATCAAGATTTAATCCGACACGATTTGCCGTATCTTTGAGTTGTTTCAACGTTGCTTGTAAAGGGTTGATATCGAGGCGATCTTGAAAGGCATGTTTATAACTTAAAATAAACGGACGAACTTCACCAAAACGATGCTGCAAACAAGTCTGCAATAAATCGGCAGTTTCATGCATTAAAGCTTTTAAGTCTAGACCCGGACGGTACCATTCGAGCATGGTAAATTCACTATTGTGTTTACGTCCGTGTTCATCGTCTCGAAAAACCTTACAGATTTGGTAAATCGGCCCGCTACCACTCGCTAGTAAACGCTTCATGGCAAACTCTGGAGAAGTCTGTAAATATTGAGTCTGCAATTTGCCATTAATATGACGTAAAGTCTGAACAGAAGCTAAATGCACATCGGTGACACCTGCTTGTGAAACAATCGGTGTTTCGACTTCCATGACATCACGTTCAGCAAAAAACTGACGAATCTGGTTATAGAGCTTAGCACGTGCTTTTAAGGCATCAATTGAACAAGTTGGTTGATAACTTAAGCTCATGCCTGCGGCCCTCCATGTGCTGCCCATTCACGGCGCAGCGGATAATTCTTACGTAATAAATCAAATGCTTTTTGCTCTACTTTGCCCTCTTTAATGCAGGCACGGATGTTGGCATCATCTTGAGCAATATCATAAATCTGAGCTAATTTTTGCTTTAACACCGCTTTTAAATCATTTCCTGAAAAATAGTCGTCACATGCAGGCAATTGGGTCTCGAAACGTTTATTTATATCAAATCCAAACTTTTGGCAGAACGCTTCATAAATCATTTGTGTACCACGTGCCTTCCCTTCAAGGCTATAACCTGCAATATGCGGTGTTGCCAACGCTAACAGGTCTATAAGTTCCTCAGATATGACTGGTTCATGCTCAAATACATCGAGCACAACTTTACGCTGGGTACGCTGAATATCTTCGATTAAAGCAGCTTCTTTCACGACCGGACCACGCGCACTATTAATTAAAATCGTGTTCGGTTGAAGTGCAGAAAACGCTTGCTCATCAAAAAGATGATACGTCGCATGTTCACCATTTTTGGTAAGTGGCACATGAATTGAAATAGCATTGGCTTGTTGCAAAAGAGTTTCTAAACTCACATTTTTAATTGAATCTAACTGCACAAATGGGTCAAAACCAATCACATTCCAGCCAAGCAACTGGCCCATATATGCCAAACGCTTACCGACATTTCCAAGCCCCACAATGCCTAGGGTAAATTTTTCTTGTTGTTCTAAAAGGTTGGCATCTAAATGAAGTAAAGCAGTAATGACATATTCAGCAACTGCCTGCGCATTACAACCTGCAGCATTGGCCCATGTAATTCCTTGTTTTTCTAAAGCAGGAATATCTAAATGATCAGTGCCGATTGTGGCACTACCCACATATTTTAATGCTGTATTTTCGATTAAGCTTGCATTCACCACAGTGACTGAACGAACCAATAAAGCTTCAGCATCTTTTACATCTGCATGCGTTAAGGTGCGTCCTGCATGGTGTTGAATATCGCCAAATTCTGAAAAAAAGTAATCGGTAAATGCCAAGTTTTCATCTGCGACGATTTTCATTATCTGCAACTCAAAGCTTATAAAAACGTTATTATCCTTTGAGTTGTAGCAAAGCACAATGTTCAGGGCGTTAAATTACGAGAAGGTTTCTAAGCGTATTTCACCTACAAACCACCGCCGAAATAAAAATAAGCCATCACCGCAAGAGTAAGCCACATTAAAATAATAAGTACAGCAACCAAATAATTTCGTGGCCCTTTTTCATGTTCTTCTAGCCATTGGTTAGCTTGCTGTTCTGCATCGAAAATAACTTGTTGAGGCGTAAATCGAAGCGCTAACCAAATGAGTATCGGCAAAATGATGGCCTCATCTAAAAGGCCTAAAATAGGAATAAAATCTGGAATTAAATCGATTGGACTAAAGGCATAAGCCACAGCCACCACAGCAATAACTTTTGGGAACCATGGCATTTGAGGATGCTTTGATGCAAACCAAAGCATAATAATTTGTTTTTTTAGACGTTTTGCCCATTCTTTTAGTGATTGTAACCAAGACATTTGGACAGACTCTGAACTACATAAGCCTGATCATAAAGTATAAAGTTCGTGCTTAACTTAAAATTAGGCAAAATAGAAATGTATATTTCCATTGTGTTTGATCATTCTTAGCATTTGAGCTGCTCTGATCAATATTTCAATGCATGATCTTTATGTATATAAAACAAAATCATCTCCACGACAAAAGCTTGCTAAAGTTAGGCCAGAAGTTTTTGCGAGCCGAATGGCCATACTGGTTGGAGCAGAAATTGAAGCCAATAAACCAATATTAAGCTGAGCGCATTTACGGATTAATTCGTAGCTTGCACGACTAGTCATAACAACAAAACCCAAACTGGTGTCGTAGTTTTCTTGAGCTAAATAACCTAACAATTTATCTAAGGCATTGTGACGGCCAACATCTTCAAACAAAGCTATGATTTTGCCTTGAACCACCCAAGCTGCGGCATGAGCGCCACCCGTTAAGGCAGTAATTTTTTGTTGATCTTTTAATTGAGAAATCGCGACTGGAATTTGTTCAAGCCATTCTTTGGAAGGTTCGATGGTAATTTTAGAAATATCGAGCTGAAGCTGCTCCAAACTTTCAATGCCACATAAACCACATCCTGTACGCCCCACTAACATCCGTCGCCTTTCTTTTAACGCAGCAAATGCTCTAGATGAAATGGTCATATTCACTTCAATTCCCAGTTCACTTTCATGAACCTCAATGGCGTACAACTCTTTTAAGCTCGTTAAAATTCCTTCGGACAGACTAAAACCTTTAGCGAACACACTCACATCGGTAGGTGTAGCCATCATTACTGCATGAGAAATGCCGTTATATACCAAAGCAATCGGATGCTCTTGAACAATATTATCTAAAACACTTTCAGATTCGGTTTTCTTAAACCGTTTTACTTGTAATGTTTCAACCCCATAAGAATGTGGTGTCAAAATAATTTCCTTTATCTTGAAATGGCGCTTGATTAGAGCGCCATTTGTTTGAATTACATTTTTAATATCGCTGTTAATTTAAAGGTTACTTACTTTCTTATCTGCATCTTCAGGGTCAACTGCCGTTGCCAAATTAAAGTGTGCAGGTGCATCACCAGCATGCAATATCACAGGAACACTTTTTGAAGCTGGAATTTTGGCGTATTTATCATGACTGCTTAACGCCACCAAAGGATTGGTCTCTGGATAATACGCAGCTAAACTGCCACGTGGAATGTTGTACGGCACAATACGGAAACTATGCACAATCCGCTTAACCCCATCTGAGAAAACACTTTCAATATCAACCCACTGATTTGCTTCAAAGCCAGCTTCATCAATGTCTGCTTGGTTCATAAACAAAACACGGCGTTGCCCAAAAACTCCGCGGTAACGGTCGTCGAGACCATATAGCGTCGTGTTGTATTGATCGTGAGAGCGAGTGGTCATTAAGGTATAAACTTTGCTGTCAGTATAAGCAGCAGCATATTGATTTTCTTTATCGCCATAGACTTCACTCAGAGGTGTAATCATAAACTGCGCCTTACCACTTTTTGTGTTCCAAATGTGCTGATTGGCTGGATGCTCTAGATGGAAACCACCCGGGTTATAGACACGTAAATTAAAATCATGGAACTCATCAAAGACCTCAGCAATTGAGTCACGAATACGATCATAGCTTTCAATGTACCATTTCCATTTGATCTTACTATCTGGTAGCACGGCTTCAGCCATTCTTGCCACGATGTCGGGTTCAGATAAAATATTTTCAGAAATTGGGGTATTACGCCCAGCCGACAAATGAATATTACTCATCGAATCTTCGACTGAAATGGCCTGCGGACCATGAAGCTGCTCATCAATTTCGGTACGGCCTAAACATGGCAAAATCAGAGCCTCTTTACCACAAACCAAATGGCTACGGTTTAACTTGGTTGCAACATGAACGGTTAAATTACACTTTCTAAGCGCTTCTTGGGTATACGGTGTATCTGGCGTCGCAACTGCAAAGTTACCACCTAAACCAATAAAGACTTTGACCTCACCTTCAGCCATAGCTTTAATCGTTTCAACGACACCATGCCCATTTTTTCTAGGGGATTTAATCCCAAACACGCGGTCAATGTTGTCGAGTAATTTAGGACTAGGTAACTCATTAATGCCCATAGTTCGGTCGCCTTGCACATTACTGTGCCCACGAACTGGACAAAGCCCTGCACCCGGACGACCAATTTGCCCACGAGCCAATAATAAATTCGCCAACATATGCACATTAGCTGTTCCATGGCGATGTTGAGTAATACCCATCCCCCAACAGAAAATTGAGCGCTCAGACTCTAAAAAGAGCTTAGCGAGTTTTTCTAAATGCTCTGGTGATAGACCCGAGTGTTTATAAATATCTTCCCACTCAGTTTTTTCAACCTCGGCAATCATCTCGTCGAAACCGATTGTATTCACCGCAATAAAGTTTCGGTCAAAAACGCTTGGTTTACCTGAAGCGAGCGCCTTTTTATCCCACTCATTTAGGTGCTTTAAAATCCCTAACATCAGTGCATAGTCACCACCAATTTTAGGTTGGAAATAATAACGACTAATTGGGGTACTGCCGTTAGTCATCATTTCAAGTGGTGCTTGTGGGTCTTGGAAACGTTCAAGTCCTCGTTCTTTAATTGGGTTAATCGCAACAATGTTACCGCCACGTTTAGACACTTCACGCAAAGTACCTAACATACGTGGGTGATTAGTTCCGGGATTGTGCCCAAAACTAAAAATTGCATCAGCTAAATCAAAGTCTTCTAGGGTGACTGTGCCCTTTCCTAAACCAATCGAATCAAGTAATCCAACGCTTGTGGTTTCATGGCACATGTTCGAACAGTCTGGGAAGTTATTTGTTCCAAAGCTTCGCACAAACAATTGATATAAAAATGCTGCTTCATTACTTGCACGGCCAGAGGTATAAAACGCAGCTTGATCTGGGTTATCTAAGGCATGAAGGTGTTTAGCAATAATCTGGAATGCTTCATCCCATGAAATTGCGACATATTTATCTGTTGCAGCATCGTAGCGAACTGGATCTGTTAAGCGACCTAAATCTTCAAGAAAGAAATCACTTTGTTCTGATAACCAACTGACCGTGTGACCTGCAAAATATTCGGGAGTCACTGTTTTACTGGTTGCTTCAAATGCAACTGCTTTTGCGCCGTTTTCACAGAAATTAAAGGCATGAGCATTTTTCTTTTCTGGCCATGCACAACCGGGACAGTCGAACCCGGTAGGCTGGTTAATATTGAGTAAGGTAATCGAACCTTTTTTTAAAATATCTTGCCGCTTTAAGTTTCGAGCGACACTGAGTAATGCTCCCCATCCGCCCGCAGGATGAGTATAGGGTTCAATTCGTGCAAAGCCGTTATTTTCCTGAATATGCTTTTGTTCTTCTGAATTATCCACTTTGTCATCCTCTTATTACTTTTTACACATTCTATAGGTGCAATAAATCACAACTTAATTATGGTTATATCTACGCTATTTGCTGTTTATCTTAATAAGTAAAAATCCACTTTTATCTTACTCATGATATTTAGAGGCAGCCTCAACGCTAGTTATAATATGTGCCATATTTTTTATAATTACAATCATTCAGCCAAAACCAAAAAATTATTTAAATTAAATAATAACAATATCTTAAAAACACAACGACCTGTTTTTTACAGATAAAAACATAATTCACTTTATATTTTTAAAAAATAGAAATGATGTAATGAGCTGAAATTTACGTCATTTTAAGTAGGCTTTTATGGGTTTAAGCAGTATAAATTAATTGAAAAAAACAGATTCAGAGAACTTATGAAGGTTGTGATCGCCCCTGATTCATTTAAAGACAGCTTATCGGCTTTGGGCGTCGCTCAAGCCATTGCCAAAGGATGGCACGAGGTTTTTCCAAATGCTGAAACGCTGATATGTCCAATGGCAGACGGCGGTGAAGGAACCATAGAAGCTGTGTTAGAGGTCTGTGAAGGTGAATGGCGTGAAAAAACCGTAATGGGCCCATTAGGTCAATCTGTTGAAGCAAAATGGGGATGGTTAGAAAATCAGAAAATCGCCATCATTGAAATGGCTCAAGCGAGCGGTATACAGTTAGTCCCACCGTCAGAGCGTGATGCTTGCCACAGCACAACATTTGGCACAGGCCAGCTCATTTTGGATGCTTTAGACGCAGGTGCAAAAGACATTATTTTAACCGTGGGTGGTAGTGCAACCAATGATGGAGGTACAGGATTACTCAGTGCTTTGGGCGCAATTTTGCTCGATGCTAACCACAACGTTTTACCCGCAGGTGGACTCGCGCTCAAAAACCTATCAAAAATTGATTTAACACATTTCGACCCACGTATTCAGCACACACGGTTTTTATTGGCTGCCGATGTGACTAATCCACTTTGTGGTCCAAACGGCGCATCTCATATTTTTGGTCCACAAAAAGGTGCTTCACCTGCTCAAGTAGAGTTACTCGATGGAGCTCTTGCCCATTTTGCCGATGTCTCGCTTAAGCTTTTAGGTTTCGATAAACGAAATGAAGCGGGTTCTGGTGCTGCGGGTGGTTTGGGTTTTGCAGCCAAAAGTTATTTAAATGCGGAATTTAAGGCTGGAGTTAAGGTTGTGGCCGAACTCAATCAGCTTACCCATAAGGTATCTAACGCGGATTGGGTCATTACAGGCGAAGGTAAATTTGACCAACAGACCTTAAATGGCAAAACAGTTTTTGGGGTGAGTCAAATTGCCAAAACACACAATGTTCCTGTCATTGTGATTGCAGGAACATTAGGCGAAGGCTACCAAGCGCTTTATGAGCACGGCGTTACGGCTGCTTTTTCGCTAACTAATGGTCCCATCACATTAGAGCAAGCCTGCGAACATGCGGCAAAACTTATTTATGAAAGAACTGTCGATATTGCGAGGCTAATTCAATTTAGCCAAACCAGTTTGAGAGATAAAAAAGTTTAATCGGCTAACTTTAAAAGGCTTTCTTTACAACTTTCCAATATTTCATCGCTAAGGTTTGATTGGTCTGGGCATGCGCGAGACAATGCAATTGCCCCCACAGATTGAGCAAGAATATTAATAGCTTGCTTTCTCAACTCTGGCGCTTCCAAAGAAACTTGTTTTGCACGTTCATTCATAATGAACTGAATAAGTTGCTCAATACCCTCTTCAAATTCGACTTTTACTTCGTCTGGCTGTCTTGCAGCATCACAAGATAACGCTGTTAAGGTACATCCCAAATCTCGGTTATCGCGATGAGTGTGGGACACATAAAGCTGAATAAATTGAGTTAAGTTTAAACCTTCTATTCTTTTTAAAACCTGCTCAAGCCCATGTTTAACGGTAATTGATACAAGGTCAGTCTTCGAAGAGAAATGTTTATAAAAGCCGCCGTGAGTAAAGCCTGCGCTAGACATTAACTCGGCAATGCCAACTCCGTCATAGCCTTTGTTACGAAAGAGTTGAGTCGCCTTTTCAACAATTTTTTCTCGGTTTTCTTTTACCTGAGTTTTACTGACTTTCATGTTGGCCTACTCACTTTTTATTCACCCTACTGGTCATAATTATACATTGATTATGGTTGACATCAAAACTTGCATATTTTAGATTATAGTCATCATCTAAAAATTAAAGCGTGGAGACATCACATGTCAGCTCAATCAAAAGTACTTATTACAGGAGCTTCGTCAGGAATTGGTTCTGTCTATGCAGACCGATTTGCTCAACGTGGCCATAACTTATTCTTGGTTGCACGAGACACCAACCGCTTAGATAAAATCTCAAAAGACCTTCAAGAAAAATACGGTGTACAGGTCGAGTTCATTCAAGCCGATCTATCAAAAGATCAAGACATCACTAAAATTGAAGATGTACTCAAAAACGATGCTGATATTGAAATCTTGGTCAATAACGCTGGGATTGCACTGAATGGAAACTTTTTGACTCAAGATATTAAAGACATTGAAAAACTTATAACTTTAAATATGACCGCAGTTGTTCGGTTGTCTCATGCAATTTCGCAACCTCTTCTACGCAAAGGTAAAGGCGCGATTATTAATTTAGGTTCAGTGCTTGGATTAGCTCCTGAACTTGGTTCGACCATTTATGGCGCAAGTAAATCTTTCATCCAATTTTTTAGCCAAGGTTTATATTTAGAGTTAAAAGATCATGGCGTGCATGTTCAAGCCGTATTGCCATCTGCAACTAAAACCGAAATTTGGGAACGTTCTGGCATCGACTTAAGCCAAGTCCCACCATTAATGGATGTCAATGATTTGGTCGATGCGGCTCTGATTGGTTTTGATCGTAAAGAAACGATTACAATTCCTGTGCTGAAAGACGAAAATCAATGGAATAATTTTGAAAAATCACGTATCACATTACTACCAAACTTTTCTTCGGCTGATGTAGCCCAACGTTATAAAACTAACTAATACTGCTATCCAATTCTCAAGTAGGAAAATCTTATGAATGTTATTGATGCCATCCGTAACCGCCGTGCAGTTAAACGCTTTGACCCTGCATTTCAACTTTCTGACGATAACAAAAAGCAGTTATTACAAGAGGTTTTAGCAAATGCTCCAAGTGCGTTTAACTTGCAACATTGGCGCCCTGTTGTGATTGAAGATGCTGAGTTAAGACAAAAGATTCGTACGATTGCATGGGATCAACCACAAGTTACCGAGGCTTCTTTACTGATTGTGTTATGCGCAAAAGTAAGCTCATGGGAAGCCGATGCGAAACGCGTGTGGGATGGCGCGACTCCAGAAGTGCAAAATATTATGGTAGGTGCAATTGACCAATATTACCGTGACCGTCCACAAACCCAACGTGACGAAGTTATGCGTAGTGCTGGTATTTTTGCTCAAACTTTGATGCTTCTTGCGCAAGAGCATGGTTTAGACAGTTGCCCAATGGATGGTTTTGACTTTGACGCAATGGCAAAGCTGATTAACTTACCTGAAGATCATGTGGTGTGTTTAATGATTGCAGTTGGTAAGTCAGCCTCTCAGCCTTACCCACGTGTGGGCAAACTTCCTTACGATGATGTCATTATTCAAAATACATTCTAAGTTTTTAGTCGGAGTTAGGCCCTCATGCTTCTTATAGCATGAGGGCCTAATTGTTAAAGACATTCTGTTTTGTAAAATCATTTTGCCTTTTGGGCATTTAACTTATTGGTTAAAAGACGAACTAAAAGAAAAAATAAAGGCACAAAGAAAATAGAAAGTAGAGTTCCCGAAATCATTCCACCAGTGACGGCGATACCAATTTCTTTTCGGCTTACAGCCCCTGCTCCTGTAGATACAGCCAATGGAAGAACGCCCGCGACAAAGGCAAGAGAGGTCATAATAATTGGCCTTAATCGCTGACCCGCACCTTCAATAATGGCGTCCATTAATGCCTGACCAGCCTCCAATTTGGCTGCTGCAAATTCAACAATCAAAATAGCATTTTTGGCAGAAAGTCCAATGGTGGTAAGCATAGCGACCTGAAAGTAAATATCGTTAACAAAACCTGCCAGACTTGCAGCAACTACAGCGCCAATAAGACCTAAAGGAATAACCAACATGACAGAAACAGGAATAGACCAGCTTTCATAAAGTGCTGCCAAACATAAAAAGATAAAGATGATTGAAGCCAAATATAACCAGATCGTTTGGCCACCCGCTAACTTCTCTTGATAAGACAATCCACTCCACTGAAGATTAAAGCCTTGTTGCTGGTCAACTAACTGCTGCATTTTATCCATAGCCCCGCCAGAACTCTCACCTGTTGCAGCAGAGCCTTGAAGTTGGACGGCTGAAAGACCATTAAAGCGTTGCAGCATTTGAGGCCCCATTTGCCATTTCACAGAAGAGAAACTAGAAAATGGTGTCATTTGACCAGTAGCGCCACGAACATACCACTGCCCAATATCTTGAGGTAAAGAACGATAGTTCGCTTCGCCTTGTAAATAAACTCGCTTAACACGTCCCCTATCAATAAAGTCATTAATATAAGATCCGCCCCAAGCAGAAGATAAGGTATTACTGATATCAGCTTGGGCTAAACCAAGAGCGCTGGCTTTTCTTTGATCGATATCGACTTGTAACTGGGCTTTATCTTCTAAGCTATTCAAACGTACTGCTGCTAGGCCAGAATCAGCATTTGCTGCTTTTAACACATTATTTTGTGCAGTAATTAAAGCATCTCGTCCTTTATTTTCCGCATCTTGCAACCAAAGTTCAAAACCACTTGATTGACCAAGGCCTCTTACAGCAGCGGGTGAAAGTACCTGAACACGTGCGTTACGCAGTGACTTAAAATGTGCATTTGCGCGAGCAATCACAGCTTCGGCTGTATTTTCACTACCTTCTCGGTCATCCCAATGTTTGAGTCCAGCAAATGCCATTCCCACATTTTGCCCACTGCCTGCGTTATTTCTACCCATCACCATGAAAATCACATTGAGATTATTCTTTTCTTTCGTCAAGAAATAATCTGCGATCTGATTACCAACCCTTTCTGTTTCAGCTAATGTCGTGCCTACAGGCGTACTAAATTGAACCATAACCGAGCCTTGGTCTTCTTGGGGTAAAAACCCCGTATTCATACGCGTATATTGCCAACCTAACAAAGCTGTAATACCCACGAATATAATCATAAATATTTTGGGTTTACCTAAAACAGCAACTAGCTTTGTGCGGTAGCCTGATTGACCTTGCTCTACTTTACGGTTGAACCAAGTAAAAAATTTTCTCTGTTTATGCTTTTCATTTGCAGGTTTGAGTAACGTTGCACATAGCGCAGGTGAAAGTGTTAAAGCAACAATTGCAGAAAGTACCATAGCCGATACGAGCGTTACCGAGAACTGGCGATAAATAATCCCGACTGAGCCACCAAAAAATGCCATAGGTAAAAATACCGCCGCAAGTACCATTGCAATACCCACGAGCGCACCAGATATTTCTTGCATTGAAATTAAGGTGGCTTGCCGAGCATCAAGATTTTGCTCATGCATAACCCGCTCAACATTTTCCACGACCACAATTGCATCATCTACAAGCAAACCAATTGCCAAAACCATCGCAAACAAAGTCAGTGTATTAATGCTATAGCCCAATATGCTTAACACCCCAAATGTACCTAACAATACAACTGGGACTGCAATTGCCGGAATTAAAGTCGCACGCCAGCTCTGCAAAAATAAGAACATGACAATAATGACGAGAACAATCGCTTCAGCTAAAGTTTTAATCACTCCATTTACAGAAGCTTCTACAAATGGAGTACTGTCGCGTGGGTATGCAACTTTTAAACCCGCTGGCATAGAGGCAGTTAATCGTGTGACCTCAGCTTTAACTCGTTCAGCGGTTTCTAATGCATTGGCACCAGATGCAAGTTGAATAGACATACCCGAAGCTGGCTTTCCATTCAGACGTGTAGACGTCTGATAACTCTCTGCACCCCGCTCGACTCGGGCAACATCTTTAAGTAATACAACCGCACCATTGGTTTCTGTCCGCAAAATAATATTTTCAAATTGGCTCACGGTTTGTAGCCGAGATAATGCTGTTACTGTTGCATTTAGAGCCTGCCCATCACGCGTGGGTAATGCGCCCAATTCTCCTGCTGTAATTTGAGTGTTTTGTGCTTCAATTGCGGTTCTAACATCTGATGGCATTAATCCATAACTGTTTAATTTATGAGGATCAAGCCAGATACGCATTGCATATTGAGCACCAAATACAGTGATTTCACCTACTCCATCGACCCGACTTAATGGGTCTTGAAGTGTGCTCACCATATAGTCAGATATGTCGACAGAAGATCTAGTCCCACTTTCATCGTAAAGCGCAAAGACCAGTAAACTATCGCCTTGTGACTTTGTCACAGTGATCCCTTGCTGCTGAACCTCTTGAGGCAATCGACTCAGTGCCTGATTCACAGCATTTTGCACCTGTACCTGCGCGGTATCGGGGTTGGTATTTTGATCGAAACTAAGACTTATGCGTGCTTGTCCTGCCGAACTACTACTCGATGAAAAATAAAGTAGACCATCAATACCCTTAATTTGTTGCTCCAAAATCTGGGTGACACTGTCTTCAACAGTTTTGGCCGATGCGCCCGGATAATTTGCAGTGACATTTACACCCGGTGGTGCAATGTCAGGATATTGTTCAATGGGTAACGTTAAAATCGAAATCGTCCCCAATGCCATAATACAAATAGAGAGGACCCAAGCAAAAATAGGTCGTGCAATAAAAAAACTCGACAACATAGGGAATCCTCAGCTCATTGGGGTAGGTTCAATCGTCATGCCGGTACTTAAACCTTGCAGACCATCGACAATGACTTGATCTCCCGCTTTCAAGCCAGAGGTCACTAACCAACGATTATCAATCGCACTCCCTAAAGTAATTTTCCGTTGTTCGGCTTTATTATCTTTTCCAACAACCCAAACAAGAGGATTTCCCTCGGTATCTCGGAACAGCGCACCTTGAGGAATTAAGATACTGTTAGGACGTGTGCCAGTTCCAAGTTCCGCCCGTACATATATTCCCGGTAATAAAGCATTATTTGGATTGGAAAATGCAGCACGTAATGTGACACTTCCAGTAGCTTCATCTACTGCAATATCACTAAACTTAAACGTTCCTTGTTCCGCATAGTTCGTGCCATTTTCAAGCTGTAAACGTACTGAAAGTTCATTCGGTTTTATTCCATTTTCAGTAAGCTGTTTGCGCAGCGCCATGTATTCATCACTCGACTGGGTCAAATCGACATACATAGGATCTAGTTTTTGAATCGTTGCTAAAGGATCTGTTTGGGCCGAGGTGACTAAAGCTCCACGTGTAATCGAAGAGCGCCCTATCCGTCCTGAAATAGGCGCAGTAACTTGTGTATAACGTAAATTAGTTCGTGCCGTTTTCAGTAGAGCTTCATTTACTGTCACGGTGGCTTTTGCTTGTTCATATGCACTTTGAGCATTATCAAGCTCTTGCTGACTCACGCCATTTACCTTAATTAATTCTTTATAGCGCTCGGCTTGCAGACGAGTCGAATTGACTGTTGCTTTAGCGAGTGCAAGATTACCCGCGGCCTCATCAACGCTATCCCGATAAAGTGAAGAATCAATTTTATACAGGGGTTGTCCTTTATTCACCTGAGAGCCTTCTTTAAACAATTGCTCGACAACCACGCCATTTACTTGTGGCCGCACTTGAGAAATCTCAGAGGCAACTGTTCTTCCAGCCAATTGATAAGTAGATTCAATCGTCTCTGGTTTTATAGTGATCGTGCCCACCTGTTGAATATTTTTGGTCGCAGGCTGATCAGCATCACAGCCATTCAAGAAAAGTAACAAAGGCAATAAACACAAAGTATTACGATGAAAAAAATTAAAAACAAGCATATCTGGGACCCCAGACTTATAGACAATTTATTTACTTTACTGTAAAGTAAATAAATAAGATGTGCAAGAAATCCTCATATGTTAAAAAAATCTCCAGGTCGTCCTTCTCGAATTCGCCCTACTATCCTTGCAGCAGCACGTGCACTATTTCTTGAGCATGGATTAGAAGTTCGTTTAGAAGCTATCGCAGCTAAAGCCGGAACAAATCGACAAACTTTATATAACCATTTCCCAACTAAGACGGCTCTACTTATTGAAGTTTTTGATCATTTAAAAACAGAAATGGAAGTGCCTTTTGTTGAACAACATGAATTAAAAAATAAGCGCCTAGATCAATTACTCTTAGAAATTGGGCAGGCTGTACAAAATCATTTTTATAATATTGACGTCATTCGTCTGCAAAGATTGCTGATTATTGCATTAGTTGAAATGAAGGAAATTCTTCCAAAAATTCAACAGCGTACTCAAGGAAATATTAAAAGATCGTTAACCGATATTCTTGCAACAGCACACAATGCAGGCATTGTTAAAATTGATCAGCCAGAGGAAGCAACAAAAGCATTCCTCGGAGCTGTAATGGGATATGCTTATCCCGCTACGCTGATTAGCGGAAACATTCCGACTCCTCAAGAGCTACAACAGTTAAATGAAGAGGTTTGCCGAACCTTTTTAAAAGCATGGCAATATAAAGAATAGATTTTATAAAAAGTCCTTTGATAAGAAGGGCTTTTTTTATGAAATAGCTAAACTTGAAAACGATGAATGATACATATTACGCCGCTTTAAACTGCTTCAAAAAACATTCTAATATCATCTCTCGCTCCCCTGTTTTATCTGAGCTTAAAAGCTGAATAATCACACCTTCAATCATATATAAAAATAGTTTGGCATCCTGAAAGGAAACATCGGTTTTTAGTTTTATAAATTGGCTATAGATTTCATTCATTAGCCACGTTCTATACCTCACTGCGATTTGATAGGCTTTGGGATAGGTCAGTTTCGTTTCAAAAATGGCTTTAAATAATAAGTAGTACAGCCCTTCTAAATCGGTATGTAAAAGATAAAGAGTTTTAAGTTTATCCATCACATCTGCACCTTGGTCGTAGTCAGCAATTGATACTACTTTTTCTTTTAAGCGCTCTTTTTGAACGTTCAAACAGATTTCGATAAACCGCTCTTTAGAGTGAAAATAATGATAAAAAGTTGCTTTGGGAATTTGAGATTCTTTCACGATTCTGTCTATTCCCACAGTGTGAAATCCGTGATTGTGAAACAGATTAATCGATTTATTTACGACTTGTATGGCACGTGGTGAGATCACTAAATGTCGCATAGTTTTACCGTTATAAAATTATTGTTGTAGATAAGCGAGATACTTTTTTGGGAGAAAAAAAGGCATAGCAAAGCCGTAAAGACTGTGCGTGGCACATCTCAAGTTTTATTGTTGATTAAGTTTTGGTCGCGACGAATTAAAGCCTAAAAGTGCTAATCGCTATCAAGCTGCTTATAGATTTAAGTGGTGTCGATATAGACTTTGGCAAAGGCTGCCAAGAAATTAAGAATGTGCAAAGCCAACTCCTTTTTATTGGGAGTTCCGCCAGACATTTATAGAATTATGGTGGCAGAACGAGAAAGGGTTCGCAGACTAGTAATAACTCAAACTAGCACACCCGAAGGTGTCCCTCTCCCGTCCTACCGCTACGGGAAAGGGACGAGTAGCTACCACACAAGACTATTCCTCAGAAGGAATGACTCTGATGCGGGAGTTATTATGCGGTCTGCGACGACCGACTGGCAATGTAGGCCAGCAGGCAAAGGATAGTGCTCCGCCCTATTGCAGTCAAGCACACAAAATGACATTTGTTTTAAATTAGATCATTAAAAAGTAAGGATAAATAATGAGTGAGTTATTGTTAAATTAGGGTTTATAAAGGGGAAATGAATGTCTCATATATTTTTTATGAAAAATAGAAATTAACTATATAATTCCTCCTGCATCACTAAATTATTAGTTAAAAATCAATTTAAAATATATTCTTCCGAATAGCCCACACAACCAAAATCAAAATTGAAGTAACTAGCAAACTTAAAAAAAATGATATTAATAAAGTATCAATTGCCAATTGATTAGGTCCATTTATTGAAAAAAATTTAACATTATACCAATCATTAGGAAATAATATAGAAAGAACAAATAGAACTAGAGAAAAAACTATTAAAAAACTCAATGGAGCCAAGTACCTAAGCTTAAAACCCGCCTTAACTATGAGATATCCAATTGCAAAGTATACTATAAAAAAAATAATAAGATAGAATATAGACATAACATCCTCATTTTAAAATAAGGATATACTTTCGCATATCCTTATTTCCAACAATTTATAATGGTAATGCACACTTAAGATAACAACCATATTGAACAGTATCACCTGAATCAAAGTAAATAGTCCATAACCTACCATTATATACACCGTTAATATACATCTCTGAATATCCTGCTACATAACCATTAGGTTGATAACTTTTAAAACCTAAATAATCAGAGCCTTGATTAATACCACTATTACCAACTCCACTACCCCCTTGTCTACGAGCAGAACTCTGCTCATTAATATCATTTAATATCAAATTTGTTGTTGTTTTTCCTGCAAATATATTCCCAGTGAGAACTAACCCTGCAGGAGTCGTTACCTCTCTTATCTTATTAACTTTGTTAGTTTTAGCCATATGACTAATTGTATTTAAACCTTTTAAACCCCACTTTTTTACAGTCGATGTTCCTGGTTCAATAACAGTAGGAGCAGCTTTACTAATTATATGTACATCAGCGGCTAGAAAAGCAGCCTTACCAATCCCACCAAACATTGCACCAACAACCATTTGTTGCCCTAACTCCTTAGCAGAAAATGAATTAGTAAAATTACTAGATATACTACCTATTCCAGTATTATCAACATATGACTTATAAATAGCTCCTATAGCAGTCTCTAAGACATAAGATCCTCCTCCCATTGCTGCACCTATACCCATTGCAAATAATATTGGGTTCTCGCCAGTTTTATCTACATACATGACAGGATTATTTAGTGCGTATGCGTATGGATTTAATCCGCCTGAAAGACCAATCGGATCAGGTTCCATATATCGACCAAGTTCAGGGTTATAAAAACGATTATGGTTATAAAACTGCCCTGTAGCAGCATCATAGTACTGTCCAGGAAAACGTAAATTAAATGTTATCGTACCTACAGGGCTACCAAGACCAAAAGCTGTACTATCCCAGCTCCATACAACATTACCATTGCTATCAATTAGTCGACGTGGAGTGTTTTGTACATCCGTTACAATATAATAAATCTTAGCGGTTGCCCCACTCCCATAAACAGCTGCAACTGGTTTATCTCCTAACCAAATATATTCTACAAGTGGAACTCCAGTAGCTGTATATTCGCCAATCAAATGACTTTTTTCATCGTAGATGAATTGAACTGCCGTATTACTCCATGCACTTGTACTCCCACTTAGTGTTCGTTCATTACTAGCGTTATAACTCATATAACGATTAATAGTTGTTGATGTCCCTTCACCTCGACGTCGCCCTGCATAATCGTAACTCGGCAAGATCCCACCCATATATAATTCTGCATTTGCAGTATAATTGAGCGGCTGAGCTGTTCCATTTTTTGTTAATGTTGTGAGTTTATTCCCTGTATAAACATAATCCACAGTTGCAGCAGGCTGTAAGTGAGTGCCAGAAGCTCGTAAACTTAAACGATTGCCATTCTTATCATAAGTATAGGTAATAGCGTAGATGGAGCTTGCACCATTACTTCGACTTTCTGTCAATAAACGTCCTTCCTGATCATAAGTAAAATTATCAGTTAAGTTATTGTTCCGCTTAATACTTAAAATACGGTTATCACGATCAAAACTATAATTAAGGCTATAAGTAACAGCCCCTCCACTGTTTTTATTACTAATTTGATTAATGACACCATCTTTTGCTGAACTATAAGTCCATGTGTAACTTCCAGCATTACTTCCCCATGTCCATCCTGTCATTTGTCCACTTGCGTCATAACCAATATTACTCAGCAAAGCAGTGCCATCTAAAGTTAAACCTGTAATCTGGCCTTTTGATGTGTTGTCATAATTATAAGTAAGCTTACGAGCAGAAGGCAAAGTTATACCTGTGATCTTATTACCAATACTCCATGTATAAGTGTTCGATAAAGTATTTGCACTAGATCCTAATGCAGTTAGAGCTTTATTAGATTGACTCTTCCCAATAATGCGATCATATAAATCGTAAACATAACTGATATCAACTCCATAAGGCTTATTAGAGGCTATTTTATCTAATCGACTATAACGACTTGCATCAAATGTATAAGTATCATCATAAGTAAGCATATCAGGTGTACTAGCACTATTATTTTGACACTGAATAGTTTTATTACGCCCAATTTCATCTATATTCGAAAAACTACATTTCCGATTACCATATATACTCTGAATTAATTGATCAGCCTCGTTATAACTATAACTTTTGATGCCAAAATCTTTATTAGTTTCTTGAGCCAAGACATTACCATTCCGATAGAGGTAAGGATTAGTCCCAGAGGATAATGCATCAAGTACAGTAATTGGATTATCTAAAGCATCATAAGTTTTAGTATCGGTATTACCTACCCCATCAATATGACTAATAGGCCTATTTAATGCATCATAAGTCCAGCTTTCAATGATTCCTTGCGCTGTTTTAGTTTGAATAACATTACCATTTCCGTCATAACCTAATGTTTTCCAATTTGATGTAGAATCAGTCCCGATTTGAATTTTATTTATCCGTCCACTTAAATCTAAAGTCCGATACAAACCTTTAAAAACTGTAACAGCTGAACTATCTTTTACCTCATCGCTACTGATGATATTGTTATTAAAATAATTTTTTGTACTAACACTTCCATCAGAATAAATTGTTTTAATAATGCGGCCTAAATTATCATAGTAGTAGCTTGTCTTTTCTCCATCTTCATTCACGTTACCTATAAGCTGACCAAGCAAATCATAACTAAAAGTAACTGTTTTTCCCGTAATAGTCCCTGTAGTTGAGCCACTTCCTGTTACAACACTACTTATAGTACTATCGTCATTATAAGTATATTTCTCAACCATCCCATTTGGATAAACAATACGTTCGGGATCCCCAAATGAATTATATCCTACATATTGTTCAGTCCTTTCAGTGCCATTAATAGTCGTAGAAACAGATGCTAAATTTCCATAATTGTCATATGTATAATTTATTTTATCTAAAGTACCCGAACGTGGACCATCTTTACTACTTAAAAGGCCATTATTTGGTTTAGCAATATCCGTAAAATAACTATATGTTGTCACCTTAGATGTACTTTGGACTTGAGTAGAAGATTCAGTTTGTTTGATTATCTGCCCTTTTTCATTGATTTCATTTGTTACTGTGAAATTTGAGGTTTTAACTGTTGTAGGGATATTAAATAAGTTTTCAAGTCCATTAGATAATACTCCATAGACATAATTTGTCGTTCTACTTATATTTGTGCCTGATGCTTCAACCACTTGTAGAACGCGATTTAATGTATCAAAAGCATAGGCAGTAATATTACCATTTTGGTCAGTAATTTGTGTTGGATGGATTTCGCTTGGTGCGTAAACAATAGACTTAATTGGTCGGTTCTCTCCTGTTGTTAGACATGGAAAACCTGATACATCAATAATTGTCTTTTTATAATCAGGATGTGTTGTATTAATTACTGTACTTGCAGTTTGACTTCCATCTGGAGAAAAAAGCATAGAAATTTTACTAGAATTTTGAATATCATCATAAGTTGTTGTCGTATCGAGTGCCTTATTTCCTGTGCTCCCCCCGAGATATGATTGTAAAATAACTTTTACGGCAGTGATCGTTTTATAGATTCCACTTGTTGTTACGACCACACTCGGATAATCAACTTTCCACGTCTGTCTAACTTGATTAGAGTTATCTGAAACTGATTTTAATATTGGTCGCTGGGATACGGTTTCTGGATTACTAACATTATTATCTAATGCCACCTCATAATGAGATAATGATAAGGCAGCATCATAGCTATAATCTTCTTTCCTACCATTTTTAGCATTCTTAACTTGAGTTAACTGAGGATAACTTATTCCTCCTGCTTGTATAGATGAATAAGTTAAATCATATTTTTGACTATCCGCTTGTGTTCCCCCCGTAAAACTCACTGAGCTAACTTGTGAGCCATTTCGAACTAGAGAAAGCTTATTATTTTTATTATCAGTTACCTGTACTAAATTAAGTTGATTATCGTAACTTAAATTAATAGTATTTCCATTTGGATAGGTAATTTTATTGAACCTAAATAAAATTTCGTTATTGATAGACTTAGAAACAGTTGCACTATAAACCACACCAGCACGAGTAACAGTCATTGAGTTAGATGCAATTGAGAATTTAATTTCACCAAAATCTGTAGAAGCATTTCCGCTAACATATCCACCACCAGGCAAACTAGAGGCTTCAGGTTCTGAAGAAGTATATAGTCTATATAAAGCACGATTATTTTCTTGAAGAAATGGTTCAGGATAACCAGTTTCTTTAAAACTCGTAGGACCATCTTTAAAATAATAACGGTGGTTATCATTCGGTAATTTGATCACATAATTTTTAATCGTAATATAACCATATTTAGCACGATAAGTACCATAAAAAACATTCACAAAACCATCATAATTATCTGACCATGAATCTACTCCTATAGAGTTTTCTTGATCTATTGTTTGCAAACGTGTCGCTTTTCGGTAATGAAGATTGTAAGGAAGTGCTCCGGAAATCAAACTTTTACTATAATTTATTTGCCCTGAAAGTAGATTATAACCTGCTGTACATGATTTTATATTTGGATCAAATGAAACAATAGATTCTTTATCTACTGTATACATATCAGCATAGCTATACTGATATGAAAAAGTTAAAACACTAAAAAAAATATATATTAAGTTTAATATTTTTGATTTAATTAAATTCATCATAATACTATCACTTTATGTTATTTATTTGATATTTGATTAAAATACTCGCGATCACGACTAAGCCTTATGTTATTACTTAAATCAGTGTTAGACTCAAGTAACAATAAATTCAGAGAAGCTTTCGCATTTATACAATCTTCTCTCTGAAAATATTTACTAGTATTTTGATCACAAGCATTTCTTACTTCCTCACTCAACTGGGGATTCTTTTTATACCAGTTAATTGATCGGTCTTTCTCCTTACGAGGTACACCTTCAGCGTTCTTTAAAACCTCTCTAATTGGGTCACGACTACAGCCAGTAAATAAAAACATTACTCCTATCAAAAGTAATGTTCTTTTATATAGTTTATTCACCTCTTACACCCTATTTTTTCTAATTTTCAATAATCAATGCATTAAATATGCCAAACAAAAAAAACATATTTTAAAGATATTCAATTTTAAAATGCACAAAAATATACTAATAGTGCACTGTAATGATCCTTTCTAGCTTCTTTTTTTAGCAATTATTTTAAAATATAGGAAAAATTCAACCTTATAATTAATTATTTTTTATATACATATACACTAAGTATTTAAAAAGAATATTATCATTGAAAAATTTAATAGAAATAAAGTCTCAATATTTTTAGTGATATAAAATTTTCCATGTAGAAACTAGAATTTTCCTTACTAATTGTATTTTCTATTTTAAAATCCGATTTCTCAGCTACGGCGAATAGAACATTAAAAATCCCTTATGCTAAATTTATTGATAACACTAACTTACTATCAATAAATCACTTGTATTTGAGAAGGTTTCTATCTTACTCTTACTTTAATTACGAAATGAAAAATTTAACTAATTTAAATAATAGGAAAATATAGATAAAAAAGCTCTGCTTAATAAGGACTATTAGAATTTTCAAAAGCTCTAAATAAACAAAAGCTAAGCCCCGATTACCGAAACTTAGCTTTGAAAAATAATTTTAATTAAAAAATTACTTATTTGATGTCAGTAAACTCAGAAACAGGTTTGTTAACTTCAACTTTTGTACCCGCAAATTTTTCGCTCACAAACTTTTGTACTTTAGGTAAGTGGTAAAGTTCACCCAATTTCGTATAGATCGGGTCATTTTTATTCGCTTCAGCCACACCTAATAAGTTCACATAAAGCTTTGTAGACTGGTCAATAGGTTCACGGAAGATAGAATCTTTCAGTACGTTTAAACCGCCTTCAAGTGCTAATGTATTACCCAATACAATTGCATCTACGTCGTTTTTAACACGAACTGCTGTAGTCATTTGAATTGGTTTTAATTTTAAACCTTTAGGGTTTTCAGCGATGTCATTCGTTGTCCCTTTTACAGGGTCAAAGTCTGGTTTAAGTTTAATAAGTTTAGCAGACTGTAATAATGTTAATGCACGCGCTTCGTTAGCAGTATCGTTTGGAATCGCGATTGTAGCGCCTTGTGGGAACTCATCAACAGTTTTAACTTTATTTGCATAAAGACCCATTGGTTCCAAGTAAGTCGTCGCAACAGCCGCAACTTTAGCTGTATTTGAAGCATTGTAAGCTGCTAAATAGTTAAATGACTGGAACGCGTTTACATCTTGTTCGCCACTTGCTACAGATGTGTTCAACACAACGTAGTCAGTCAAGTTAGTCACTTCGAGTTTAATGCCCGCTTCTTTAGTTTCAGGAAGCGTTGCAACATATTTCCATACGTCAGTGTCTGAACCTGTTGAAACAAGTTTAATTGTGCGTACTGACTCAGTTTTGTCTTTAGCTGGTGCTGAATTTTCAGTTTGTGCAGGTTGTTTATTACATGCAGTCAGTGTGAGTACAGATGCACTGAACAGGACACTAAATAATTTTTTCATAGATACATCCTAAAATAGGAAATGCCTACTCTACAAAAGAGCGAGGCATTCCTAACCATTGGGTCGAAATGCAATATTTGGCTGGAAGTAATTCCAGATATATAAGGGTTTAGAAGCCTGAATTCAGCCTTATTTCTTCCTTGATCTTGCTCGCTGAACAACAGAATTATGTTTTGAATCAGTTTCTAAATATTGGATCATCATATATCAATAAGTGAATATTCTACAAATAACTTGTTCGATTTTGATATATAGACGTGCTCTTGGTAAAGTACTGATAATAAAAAACATATTATATAAATAAAACAGTTTTGATTAAAATACGTACTTATTTGATTTATATGAAATTTTCAGGATTTGTTAGCAATATTTAAGCTAACTATGACTGTAATTTATGCCGTATGCATAAAAAAAAGCCCCTGTTTTCACAAAGGCTTTTTAAATTAGTGAGTTAAGCTCAGTTTCAATTATTTATGAACCCAAGGCACTGCTGGTGAACCAATCCACGCAGATTTGGCAGGAATATTTTCACCTTTCATAACCAACGTTAATGGCCCTAACACTGCATGATGGCTAACATTGGCGTTATATAAAATAATACTACGTGAATTTACGACTACATCATTTCCAATATTCACTTGTCCAATTTTCATAATACGATCTTCAAACAAGTGGGTTTGTGGGCCTGAGAAGCTATTAAACTCAGCACGGTCACCAATGCTTACACAGTCAAACTCAGTGATATCAGCCGTATCCATGTAAACATCTTTACCAATTTGAACACCCAAAATACGCAAGAAGAATGGCAGCATTGGCGTTCCTCTTAAGTAGTTTAAGAAGTTAGGAATCGCAACTGATTCATATAAGCTGGTAATCCCTTCACTTAACCACACAAACATGGTCCACATTGGCGCTGAACGCGGTTGATAACGTCCAATTAAAGTCCACTTCATCAATGCAACAATAATGAAACAGCCGACACCATAGAGCAAACCAGCAAGCGTTAAAGCCAATAAACCAGTTGGGATGTTGTATTTATTAATAACATCAATTACTTCAAGCACAATCATATAACCCACGCCAATTGCGAGTGCGGCTGGTAATACAACACGAAGGCCTTCAATAAAACCACGCATGAAACGGCGCTTGAAGCTTGGTTTAAACGTTAAGTGGTCAGGATATTTTTCGGCAGCTTCACGTGCAGGTAATAATAATGGTGGAGAACCAAACCAAGTTTGACCATCATACATTTCAAGGTTATCTGGTGTTTTTGACTGTACGCCAATTAAAACGTTATCTGGTAAAACAGTACCATCAGCAATATAAGCACTGTTTCCGACAAAGCTACGGTTACCGATTTTGGTCGATTTTAATGTCATCCAACCGCCTTTGATCTCTTCATCACCCAACATTACCGCATCGGCAATAAAGCTTTCTTCACCCAAAGTCAGCATTTCAGGAATAACACCATTTGCGGTAGAAATTTCGGTATTTTTACCTACTTTCGCCCCTAACATACGGAACCATGTAGGCGCATAAATCGTAGCAAACAGGCCGTGCAATGTTTGTAAACTTGTTTCTAAAATTTGAGATGCAAACCATTTACGATAATAGGTGCTGCCATGAACAGCGTACGTTCCAGTCTCAAGACGAGGCAATGCAATTTTGCGTATTGCTGATGAAATGACAGCAGTAATCATCATCATCATTGCACTCGCTGGAATCGCTAAAGCAAAATAATAGAGTGCGATTTGCAGGTGGTTATTCGGATTGATATTAAATACGTTTACATCTAACCAATCGACCAAAAGGAAACTTGGGAAAATTGGAATAAAGAACAGACAAGCAATGATTAACGCACTAACACCATAATATCCATATTCAGCAATCTTACGAATAAACGATAATTTAGGACGTTCTGGCATTTTAGCGTGTTCATCTACATGCCCTATTTTTTTAGCTGGCGTACCATCCCAAATTTCTCCAGCCGGTACAACCGCGTCATATTCAATTGAAGTTAAGGCATTTACATGAGCTTGTTTTTCTAACACTGTATTTTCTTCTAATACAGCATATGAACCCACATAACTATCTTCTTTAAGATGAATTGAACCCAACACCAAATGACCATGTTCGACTTTGGCATTTTCTAAATTCACTTGAGAGCCAATACTCACGCCATCTTCAACAGTTAATAAAGATGGCATGCGAATATGAACTGAACTAATGGTGACATCATGTCCAATTTTTGCGCCGAGTGCTTTTAAATAAAGGTTAAGTAAAGTTGAACCTGACAATAAATAAACTGGTGAAATATTGCTAATACGGTCTGCTAACCACCAACGGAAATACGTCATTCCCCAAAGTGGATAACGTCCTGCACCAATGCCCAACATTAATAATCGTTTCACCGTAATTGAAAGGACGAAACTACTAATAATAACGCTGATATAAACCAACAGAGACAATGCGATTGCATATGGAATGCTGTCTCGGGTTCCACCTGTAAAATAGTGATAGGTAAAGAATGGCGCTAACCACTGCAAAATATTAATCGAAATTAAAACTGGAATAGTCGCAAGCTGTGCAACACCACATAACCATTTATAAGTTTGATTACGCGGGTTGTCTTGTCCAATCTGGCTATCAAATAATGTAGGTTCTGGCTGTTCCAACATTAAAGCAGCAATTGCCCCCACTCTTCTCGCTTGATATAAGCTTTGAATTGTAAGATGGCTATATTCTTGATGTTCACGCAGGTTTGAAATTAAAACGGCTGCTAATAGCGAATGACCACCTAAATCATCAAAGAAATCCGAATCTAGTTTAATCGGCATGTTCGGAAACAGGCGGTTTAAAATTTCAAATAAAATTTCTTCGGCTGGATTTTGCGGCTGATCAGATTCACTGCGATCAATCACACTCGTAAGCGGTCTTACTTTTAACGCTTTACGGTCAATTTTTCCAGATAATAAACGCGGTACTTCTTCAATAATCTCAAAACGATTCGGCACCATATAAGGTGGTAAACGTTGAGCTAGAGTATGACGAAGTTGCTTAATTTCTATCCGCTGTTTGGCATCAAGCTCAGCTGCAATAAAAGCAATAAGCTGATCAATTCCGTCTTCTTGACGTAAAATTACTGCTGCGGTACCAATGCCGTCAATGTCACAAAGTGCCGCTTCAATTTCACCGAGTTCAACACGGAAACCTCGGATTTTCACCTGATCATCGGCACGGCCTAAGCAGTGAACTTGACCAAATTCATCAATTTTTGCCAAATCACCAGTACGGTAAAGTAACTCTTCATCCGCACTCATTGCCCAAGGATTTTCAATAAACTTATCAGCTGTTAAGTCAGGTCTGCCTAAATAGCCTGGTGCTACACTCGGACCGAAAATACACAGCTCACCTGTTTCACCTTGAGGCAGTAATTCTCTTTCAGCGTTAATCACCAACATGCCATAGTTTGGTAATGGTTTCCCAATCGTGACGGGTTTACCACGTTCTAACGACTCAAGGCTTGCTGTAACCGTAGTCTCCGTTGGACCATAAGTGTTAAACATTTGATGGTGAGGTAATGCCCAACGGTCCACGAGTGAGTCTGGACACATCTCCCCACCTAAGTTAATAATTCTTAAGTTAGGTACATCTTCAGGGAACAAAGCCAGTAAAGTTGGAACAGCATGTAATACAGTAATTTGTTCCTGCTTTAATGTTTGGCATAAACGTTCAGGGTCACTGACAAGCGACTTAGGTGCAATCCACAAGGTTGCCCCAACTAAGTAAGAAAGCCAAATCTCTTCAAATGACATATCAAAAGCGACAGAAAAGCCTTGATAGACTTTATCTTGCTCTTGAATATCTAAAATATTATTTTCACTACGTAGAAAGTGACAAATATTTTTTTGAGTAATTACAATACCCTTCGGCTTTCCCGTTGAGCCTGAAGTATAAATAATATACGCAGGTTGATCCGAGGTCGTTCTAGCTAAAGGAATATTTTCACTGAGTGGTTTTTGAAGTTCAGTATTTGTCCATTTTGTTTGTGGCACTTCAGCTAAGTGTTCATACCACTCATCGGTAGTAATCATCCCGACAGCTTCGGCATCTTCAAGACAAACCGCAATACGGTCGGCTGGCGTATCCATATCAAAAGGAAGCCAAGCTGCACCACTCAAACAAATCGCCAATTGGGCTTTTAAAAGCTCAATACCACGAGGTACCCATAACCCAACAATATGACCTGGTTTTACCCCTCTTATCGTCAAATGTTGAGCCATAATTAAGGCTTGCTGATATAACTCCCCATACGTCAACGTTTTATTTGCTTCAATTAAAGCTGTTTTATCTGAGAGATTTTGAGCAGTTTGAATAAAAATATCGGCGAGTACTTCATCTTGCAAAAATTCGGGGTGAAATTTACCACGAATAATATTCTTCGAACTTGTTACGAATTGGTTCATTTTTTATAACTCACTTTAATTTTTTGATTTAGCTAAAATAAAGTCACGTTTGAGTTTTTCTGACCTATTAAAGAAATCAATTGCTATGTAATAAATTAAAGAGTTGAACTTAAATGAAGATTAAAGATTTTATTTTAAGAATGGAGAGTGAGTTATTAAATGAGAAGAACAATCGATTTTTATTACTTATAAATCAAACTAAGATCACAATAAGGAAAAATATAGGCACATATTTTTATAAAAATTAAATAGCGTTATTCAAAATTGATATAAACAGAGCAAGAAAATAACAGGCATAAAAAAAAGCCCTCGTCATTAACAAGGGCTTTTTAAGAATTTGGCGGAAGCGGTGAGATTCGAACTCACGGAGGACTCACACCCTCGTCGGTTTTCAAGACCGGTGCATTAAACCGCTCTGCCACGCTTCCAACGAGCGCTATAATATAAATAAAAACTCAAGTTGGCAAACCTTTTATTTAACTTTTAATTCAAACGCTCAAAATAAATACAAATTAATTTAGTTTTCTGGATTTTCGTTCTTTTCATAGCGAATTGTATTGATATACCAAAGCTTTTTTCCAGATGGCGTGTGTACTTCAATCTCATCATCGACTTCTTTGCCGAGCAGTGCACGAGCCATCGGCGATTCAATTGAGATATGCTGTGGGTGATGATCATAAATTTCATCGATCCCTACAATACGTAAAGTTTTTTGCTCGCCTTCTTCGTTTTCAATTTCTACCCAAGCGCCGAAGTAAACCTTACCATCTTGCTCAGGTGCGTAATCAATGATTTTTAATTCTTCTAAACGCTTTCCTAAATAGCGCACTCGTCGATCAATTTTTCTAAGTAGCTGCTTATTGTATTGATAATCGGCATTTTCACTGCGGTCACCTAAGCTTGCAGCCCAATTCACTTTCTTTGTGATTTCTGGTCGTTCTTCATGCCAAAGTTGTTTTAATTCAGCAACTAATTTGTCATGCCCAGATCGAGTGATTAAGTTAGATTTCATGATTAAAAACCACTGTTCAACAACATATCGCTTACAAGATGTAGCATTTTATACCCTATTTTCTCATATCAGAAGTGTATAAATTTTCTTCCTTAAGAAATTCATGTGTTTATGATGATATATCGAATATTTAATTGTACGAAATTTGACAATACTTTTTTTCAATACTATGATGCGCGCAGATTAAATGTTGAGCAATTTTTAACCTTCTAGAAAACTATGTAGATTTTCTACACAGTTTGTTTTTTCATTTCATGTCATTTTGAATGACGTCATGACTGCCCACCCCTTATTGAATTTATCAACTTTTAGAAGTTATGGCAGCTTTTTGTCTGACTTTTGGGGCATAAATTACCTGTAGCGGAGACAACATGCACAGTAATTCAAGTTCAGGGTCGAGGCTTTGCCTTAACTCTTTATTTTCTTCTCTCCCGTTAAAAGCACTTGCACTTAGTACTATGCTTTTTCCATTTCATAGTATTAATGCAGGAAAAACCCTACAGTACAATACTGTAGTAAATACAAACACTTTAACTGTTGTTGCGGTAGAAAGCCCGACAACCGTTTTCAAAGAAGATCAGTTTTTACATGGTTTTGGTTACGACTTAGCCCGTAACTATGCACAAAGCCTTAATGTAAAGCTGGACTTTAAAATCGTGGCAGACAATGCCACTGCACTTAGATGGGTTCAGCAAGGTAAAGCAAACTTTGCGATGACGACCGCTGGTTTAAGTACCATCGAGAACAAAGGTTTGATGTCTTTTTCTGCAAGCTGTGGTGACACAGTCGATTTGCAAAAAAATGGTTTAAATCCTGAGTTAAGCTGGGTGTTTAAACAAGCTGATGACCCCCTCACCCAGACCGCTAGTGGCTTTGTATGCCAAAGTAAGCAAAATGGTGTGACTCAGCAACTCGCTTCTTTCTATAATCGTAATGTGGTGAAACCAGAAGCTTGGTCAACCATTCAACGTGACTTAACGACGCGTTTACCGATTTATAAAGCGAGCTTTAAACAAAGTGCAGCTAAATACGATCTCGACTGGCATTTACTTGCCGCAATTGGTTATCAAGAATCATATTTAAAGCCAGAATCTGTTTCTCCCACAGGTGTTCGTGGCTTAATGATGCTGACCAATAGCACTGCTCGAGCAATGGGTGTGAGCAATCGTAGTGATCCAGCTCAAAGCATTCAAGGTGGCGCGAAGTATTACGACCAGATGTTAAGTGAATATGATGATATTCCTTTCCCTGATCGGAACTGGTATGCGCTGGTGGCCTATAATATGGGACCAGGTGCGGTAAACCAGATTCAGAAGCGCTTGCAAGCACAAGGGAAAGATCCAAACCAATGGGTTAATCTCTACAATTATTTGCAAAGTAACAAAGCGCGTAATGGTCGATATAAGCAAGCGGTTCAATATGTCACTCGTATTCGTGCTTATCTTGAACATATCAAAACAGCGCAAACACGAATCAATATCTAATTTTATTATTTAAAAGTTGATAAATTCTTTGTTTGTGTGAATAAAAAGCTTACCTCTTGGGGTAAGCTTTTTATATGAATTCTTTTAGATTTAAGCTGTATGCTCTAATACTTTCTTAAACAAATCTTTTTGTTCTTGGCTTGGCTTAGCTGTTTGTAAAGCCATTAATTGAGACATATCGCCTTGAACTTTAATTTTACCAGTCATGAATGCCTGCATAGCAGCAGCCATATCAAACTCTAAGAATACTTTACGTAAAGTTTCAGCATCCATATTTAAAGTTGTTTTGGCATTTGAAGACAAACCTTTTTGGATTTTACCCCCATCTAAAGCTAATTCGGTATTTCCAGAAGCATCTGTAACTACTAAATTAATTGCCAAATTCGCAAGAGCAGGTGGCAAATTAAGATCCCCTGCTTCAGCAGTTAATTTTTCGACAGTAGCAAACCAATCTTCAGTTAAAAATGCAGGCATGATTCTTCCTCAAATTTATTTGTTCAATTTCTCTAGTTGTCTATCCAGACAACATCATGTGAAGCAATTCTGCTTGAGCGTTGTTATAGCATGTAATTTAAATTTAGGGCTATGACTTTTTGTACGGAACATTCATTTTTTAGTATTTTGATACATTAAAGGCACTTGTTTATAAAGTGCCTTTAACGTTGTCTATGTCTAGCATTTATTCAGCAGCAAAGCTTAAGTTCACGACATCTAAACGGTTTTTAAGCTCTTCCGGATCTTTAAAATCTAACTCGCGCTGAGAATCTAAAGCTTCAAAATCGAACAATTCACGGTCCGCTAACTGAGACGGTGATACGTTTTGTAACGCACCGAAAATACTGTGTAAGCGTTTCGGATATTGTTTATCCCAGTCACGTAGCATTTCATTAAGCATGGCACGCTGCAAATTTTCCTGCGAACCACAAAGGTTACATGGAATGATTGGGAACTGACGTAACTCTGCATATTTGATGATGTCTTTTTCTTCAACATATGCCAATGGACGAATCAGAATATTTTTCTTGTCCGATGATAAAAGCTTTGGAGGCATCGCCTTTAAACTTCCGCCATGAAACAGGTTTAAGAAAAACGTTGCAAGAATATCATCGCGGTGATGTCCTAAAGCAACTTTAGTCGCACCAATTTCTTGTGCAAAGCCATATAAAGAACCACGGCGTAAACGTGAACATACTGCACAGTAGGTTTTACCTTCCGGTGTTAAACGTTTAGTAATGGTATAGGTGTCTTTTTCTAAAATGTAATATGGAATGTTATTTTCTTCCATATAACGAGGTAAGACATCTTCAGGAAAGCCCGGTTGCTTTTGGTCAAGGTTAACCGCAACAACATCAAAATTGATTGGTGCAATACGTTTAAACTGCAACATGATATCGAGCAAGGTATAACTGTCTTTACCACCAGACACACACACCATGACCTTATCGCCCTCTTCAATCATATTGAAGTCACGAATAGCATGCCCAACTTGACGGCGAAGCTTCTTGAGCAAACGGTAATAGGCCGAGCTTGTTGGAAGTTCAGGCTTAAAATTAAATCCCTGATTGGACTCAACTGGCGCGTACATAGACGAGATATACCCATAAATAAAAATACCGCGCAATTTTATATGATTCAGAAGAGAATCGCATCAAAAGAATAGTTTCAATTCTTGAAGTCGTCACATTGCTCATGCATGATGCAAAAGTGATGCTCTATTTTTGACTGAAGCGTTCAAAAAATGTGCAAAATGCTTACTTTTTGGACTTTTCCACAGTTTTCCACAAAACCTGTGGATAAAATTGTGGATTTCTTCGTACTTGACAAACTGTTTTGACCTTCTGTTAAGGGTTTTATTTAAATTGATCATTTTTTAACCAATGTTTTTTACCCTTTAATATCAACATGTTATTCAAGTCAATAGAATCATTTTAAAAATAATTTTTAATTTTTTTTGATGAGCATTCGAACAAAACAGCTTGATTTTTTGAAAGAGTCGAAATAAAAAAAATTACACAAAACTTCTTTAAGTAATATTTTTTGATAAACTCTTTGGCAAGTTTTAAATACCTTAAAATTGTGAATAACATAAAATGAAAAATTCGGTTCAATTTCTTATTTCTTGTTTGCTGGGGATGACCACTTTTACGGTCGGCATAACTTCGAGTTCAGCAGGCCAAATGTATATTTACCAAGATAAAAATGGTAGTACATTGCTGACTAACCGAAAAAGTTATGATCAATCACTTAAAAAAGTAAAAGTGACTTACTACCCTGATAGTAATATTCATAGTTATACGAACTGGGGAGCATCAGAAGCTTCTGTTCTGCCAAGCTACAATAAAAATAAAAATGCTTTTGATCATATTATTAAACAAGCTGCTCTACAGCATGGTGTATCTGAAGGCTTAATTAAGGCTGTCATGCATACCGAGTCAGGATTTAACGTCAATGCCCGCTCTCCAGTAGGCGCGCAAGGTCTTATGCAACTCATGCCTGCGACTGCACGTCGATTTAACGTGACCAATGCCTTTGATGCTCAGCAAAATATTTTTGCAGGTGCAAAATATTTGAGCTGGTTACTCAAGCGTTTTGGAGGCAATACTCAGATGGCGCTTGCTGCTTATAATGCTGGTGAAGGAAACGTTGATAAATACGGCGGTATTCCCCCTTTTCGCGAAACACAAGACTACGTGCGCCGTGTAACGAGCCGATATCAAAACTTATATTCATCTGGTTCTGGTTTTTCATCTTTTTCTAATACTTCAGCACAAGTCACTTCTCAATCTTCTAATTTAGTGGAAAACACAACAGCTCAAATAGCAGCACCAGCTCCTAAATATTCCAATTCTCGTCAAATTGTGACTTTATCTAATGGAACATTTACTGATGCGCCTACAGGTACTTATGTCACAAACAATGCCACAGCAATTGCACATATTCGAATAGAGTAAGAACGTTTACTGACAGTTTATTTCGTCAAGTTTATGTGCCTTAAATTGTAATGATCTATTACCTGATCCTTACCATTTAGGCGAATTTAGCCAATTATTCTTTAAATTTAGGTACATTCTACTTCGTGAAAGAATGTATCAATTCCTTATTTTTTTCTTGAATTTTTCCCCTAAGCCCCGCATATTAGCTGCATGATTTAGAATTTGTAAATCAGATAACATTTTATTTATAAGAGGATTTTCTCAATGATGCGGATTGGTTTGTTTTTGCTTACCAACCTCGCGGTACTGGTTGTAGCTGGCATTATTTTGTCACTCTTCGGTGTCGGTAGTTACCATGGCGCGGGTGGCTTGAATCTAGGCAACCTTTTAGTGATCTGTTTTGTGTTTGGTATGGTGGGATCTTTAATCTCGTTATTCATGTCAAAATGGATGGCTAAGAAAACGACCGGTACAGAACTGATCGACCCGAATGCTCCTCGTAACCAAGCTGAAAGCTGGTTATTGCAAACAGTCGCTGAACTTTCTCAACGTGCTGGTATTAATATGCCAGAGGTTGGTATTTTTCCATCATATCAATCCAATGCCTTTGCAACAGGCTGGAATAAGAATGATGCCTTAGTTGCCGTTTCATCTGGTCTACTTGAACGTATGAACAAAGATGAGCTACGTGCTGTGCTTGCGCACGAGATTGGTCACGTTGCGAATGGTGACATGGTTACCCTAGCACTCATCCAAGGTGTCGTGAACGCCTTTGTTATGTTCTTTGCTCGCGTAGTCGGTGATTTTATCGACCGTAATGTTTTTGGTCGTCAAGATGATCAAGCCCCAGGTATGGGTTATTTCCTTATTACCATGGTATTAGATATCGTCTTTGGTATTCTCGCTTCTGCGATTGTGATGTGGTTCTCTCGTTATCGTGAATACCGTGCTGATGAAGCAGGTGCACGTTTAGCAGGTAAACAAGCAATGATTTCTGCATTATTACGTCTACAAGCTGAGACAGAATTGCCAGATCAAATGCCAAAAGAAATGAAAGCTTTCGCGATTGCGGAAGGTAAAGAACAAGGCTTTAGCTTAGCTGCTTTGTTCCAAACCCACCCAACAATTGAACAACGTGTGGCAGCTTTACATCAATTAGATTGCCCATAAAACGTTTAACGTGAAGAAATAAAGCCTCCAACTGGAGGCTTTATTTTTATTACATGGTTTGATAGAGACCCCAAAGATAACTTGCACCCCACCACACAGCGAAACCAATTAAAAGCAGTACAAACGCGCCTAATAAATCAGGTATATGCAACCATAACCAACTCACCACAGGATTACGCCAAAAAGCTGAATGCTGCTGCTTCTTTTCGAGTTTTTCATGCAAATATGGATGAACAACATGAATATCACTTTGAATCGCATATTCTTCGCGTATGTGCGTATGAACCACATCTAAGGCTTTTCTACTAGGGCGTATAAAAATATCAAAAATAGTTCCAGCAACTGGAACAAAACCTACTACAGCATCTACAACAGCGAGTTTGATAACTGGGGTTAACTTGTGTTGTGGTACACCAATCTGTTTAGCTTTATAAATCGCATAACACGTCAGCACAAAACCTGCGACATCGCCAGCAATCGGAATCGTGCTCAGTGCAGCATCGGCACCAATGCCCTGCTTTGTAAAAGGAATACGCACCGCGCTGTCCATCATGGTGGCAAACTTGGCAAGGTCTCGTTCTAATGCGATGACCTGTTGCTCTGTTAATTTTTTTTCTTGAGGCATCTAAATCAAATATATGAAGAGAAGTTAAACTTAATATACTTGATTTAATGCCTCTTTTTAAATTGTTTACTTTTAACTAGATGCTTTCGATCTAAATAGTGAACGCAATAACACATACATAACTGGAATAAAGAATAAAACCAGCACCGTACCAAACATCACACCACCTAAAATACTAATACCGATTTCTTGACGGCTCACAGCCCCAGCACCTTGAGCAAACACGAGAGGAATCACACCTGCACCAAAAGCTAAAGATGTCATTAAAATCGGTCTTAGACGCAAGCTAGCGCCCTCTAAAGCCGCCTGAATGGCATTCTTACCCTTTTCTTGAGCCAAGGCTGCAAACTCAACAATTAAAATTGCGTTTTTACATGACAGGCCAATTGTGGTTAACAGTGCAATCTGGAAATACACATCATTGGGTAGTCCGAAAATATAAGAGAAAATGACACTTCCTCCGACACCTAGCGGAATAGAGGTCATCACAGCGGCTGGAATACTTAAGCTTTCATATAAAGCGGCTAAACATAAGAAAATAAAGCCTGCTGAAATTAAATATAACCAGACAGCCTGATTTGTCGACTTCTGTTCTTCAAAAGATAAACCTGTCCAAGCTAAACCGACATCTTTTTGCTGATTTACAAGTTGTTCAACATCTTTCATTGCCTGACCTGAACTGCTACCACTCGCAACATCTGCCTGTAACTGCAAGGCACTATAACCCATATAGCGTTTTACGATTTCAGGAGCACCGCCCCAGCTAAAGTTAGCAAATGAACTAAAAGGCACCATTTCATTTTGGTTGTTACGCACAGACCAGTTATATAAATCTTCAGGTTTCGATCTGAACTCGGCATCACCTTGAATCATGACACGCTTAATACGACCACGGTCAATAAAGTCATTTACATATGTTCCGCCCCACGCACTCGACAAAGTGTTGTTAATCGCGGGTAGTTCTAAACCATTTGCTAAGGCTTGTTTCTGATCAATTTTGATATTGAGATTTGCTTTACTATTGGTTGATTGCTTATCAAAGTTTTCAAAACTTGAGTAGTTTTTACTTTGAGTTTGCAATTGACGGAAGGTGCTATCTAGAAAATCTTGTCCCTGTCCATTTAAATCTTGAATCCATAAATCCATACCATCTGTTTGACCTAAACCATTTACCGAAGGTGGCAAAGTCACATTAATTTGAGCATTATTTAATTGGCTAAAATATTTCATTGCCCGCTTTTGTATAGCATCCGCTGAGTTTTCTTTTCCGGTACGCACATCCCACGGTTTTAAAGCAATAAATCCTTGTGCTAAATTTTGCCCTGTACCCGAATTGTTTCGACCATAGCGGATTAAGACTAAATCGACATTTTTATCTTCTTGAGTTAAGAAATATTGACGAACTTGTTCACCAATTTTCTGACTTTGAGAAATCGGGGCGCTATCAACAAGTTTAATTTGAACACTTAAAATCCCTTGATCTTCTTTAGGAATAAATCCACTTTTTAAACCGCTATAGAACAGCATAAAGACAGCAATCAAAGCCACAAAAATCACAACAACCGACTTACTGTAATGAATGCTTGTTTGAACGATCTTGATATATTGATTTTTAAGTTGATCAATCTTTTGGTTAAACCAAACTGCCCAGCGCATAGGCTGAGGATTAGGCTTTAAAATTAAGGCACACAATGCTGGTGTTAGGACTAATGCAACAACAAGCGATAACGCCATAGCGGCAACTAAGGTAATTGAAAACTGGCGGTAAATCACCCCAATTGAGCCACCTAAAAAAGACATTGGAATAAAAACAGCAGTTAATACCAATGTAATCCCAATTAAAGCACCACTAATTTCGCCCATTGACTCAATAGCTGCTTCTTTGGGTGTTAAGTGCTGTTCGTGCATGAGCCGTTCAACGTTTTCTACGACTACAATTGCATCATCCACTAACAAGCCAATAGCGAGTACCAGTGCAAATAAGGTTAAGGTGTTAATGCTAAAACCGAGCACATATAAAACAGCAAAAGTTCCTAAAATAACAACTGGAACGGTAATACTCGGAATGAGTGTCGCACGCCAGCTTTGCAAAAATAGGAACATTACCAAAATAACTAAAATAATCGCTTCAATAAGGGTCTTTACAACTTCCTTAATCGACTCTTGAACAAACGGCGTGTTATCACGTGGATAAACAATTTTATAACCCGCAGGTAATTTAGTTGTAAGTTGATCTAGAGTTTGATGGATGAGTTTAGAGGTCTGAATGGCATTTGCCCCCGAAGACAATGAAATACCTAAACCTGCGGCAGGATAACCATTAATGGTGTTAAAAGACTGATAGTTTTCTGCACCCAACTCAACTCTAGCAATATCTTTTAAATAGACATAGCTCGCTGTTTGATTTGATTTGACTACAATATTTTTAAAATCTTCGACTGTTTTTAGTCGAGAACCAGCTGTAACTTTAGTATTTAAATATTGTCCATCAATAACAGGTAAATCACCAATTGCACCCGCAGCCACTTGGGTATTTTGAGCGGTAATTGCACTGGCAACATCACTTGGCATTAAATTATATTGTTTTAATTTATCAGGGTTTAACCAGATTCGCATTGCATATTGCGAACCGAAAACATCAGACTCACCCACCCCTTCAATACGGTTCAGGTTATCGACCACATGCGTCGTTAAATAGTCTGATAGCTCAATATTCCCCGCTTTACCAGTCGAGTCATATAAACCTACCACCATAAAAGTATCACCCAGAGACTTACTTACCGTCACCCCTTGGCGTTGTACTTCATCTGGTAAACGTCTTATTACGCCACTAATACTATTTTGTACTTGTACCTGTGCCGTATCTGGATTTGTTCCATTATCAAAACTAATGGTAATTCGGCTACGCCCCGACGAGTCACTGGTAGAACTGAAATAAAGTAAGTGATCAATACCTTGTATTTGCTGTTCTAAAATCTGAGTAACACTTTGCTCAACCGTTTGTGCATCTGCCCCACTATAACTTGCCGATACTGTAATTTTTGGAGGTGCAATATCGGGGTAGCGTTCTACTGGCAAATTCAGAACCGAGAAAATACCAAATGCCATAACAATAATTGCAAGTACACTGGCAAAAATAGGGCGCTGAATAAAAAATTTAGATAGCATGGCTGCTCAGAATTAAGTCGTCAATTAACGGGTGGCAATACCGAATTCGGCATCTTGATCATCAACGAGCGATATATAAAAGACAAGTAGAATTAACACAATAAATGCAATTAGGACAAAAACAAAGCAGGAATGGCTATTTCCTACAAACCCATAAAGAAGGTTTTAACAAGTGTCACTGAAAGTTCATGAATTCTTCATGATCACGTCAAACTCAATAAGCAGACTAGAGCCGTTTCAACTAAAACAATATGAGTAGAATTATGTTTAAAAGAGCAATTTTATGCTTAAGTTTAATTAGCTTGGTTGGTTGTAATGACGATGATAAAACCGAAAACACGCCTACTACACCAGAATACCAACTTCCTAAGATTTTAGTGATTGGGCACCGTGGCGCTAGCGCTTTACGCCCTGAACACACTCTAGCTTCATATCAAAAAGCCATTGATGATGGTGCAGATTTTATTGAACCAGATTTAGTATCTACAAAAGACGGCGTGTTAGTTACTCGCCATGAAAATGAGATTGGTGGAACAACCAATGTAAGCACTTTAACTCAGTTTGCAGACCGTAAAACAACAAAAAATATTGATGGTAAAGACTTAACAGGTTGGTTTACAGAAGACTTCACTTTAAATGAATTACAGCAGCTTAAAGCTCGTGAACGTATTCCAGAGTTCCGACCTGCAAACACAGCTTATAATGATCTCTACCCTGTCCCGACTCTAGAACAAGTGATTGAGCTGGCAGAAGCAAATTATAAAAAAACAGGAAAAATTATTGGTTTATATATTGAAACCAAACATCCGACTTACTTTAAAAATCATAATCTGGCAATGGAAGATACTCTTCTTAAAACATTAGCCAAATATGAATATACACGTGATATTGCACCTGTGTATTTACAGTCTTTTGAAGTGAGTAATTTAAAATATTTAAAAGATCAGCTGGACCTTCATAAAAGTATTAAACACGCACAAATCATTCAATTATATGATGCTAAAACCTCTCAACCAGCCGACTTCGTTGAATCTGGTGAAACTAAAACTTATGCAGATTTAGCCACAGCACAAAGCTTAAAAGACGTAGCTAAATATGCAAATGGTGTAGGACCAAGTAAAGGTTATATTCTAAACTTTAATGACAATGGCTCAGTTCAAACGACTTCGTTTATTTCTGATGCGCATAAAGCTGGCTTAAAAGTACATCCTTATACTTTCCGTCCAGAAAATAATTTCTTACCAAAGCCTTTAAAATGCAGTCAAGATAAACCAGCTGAGCGCTGCCCAACTGGTGCTTTAAAAGAATTTGAAGCCTATTTCAAAGCGGGTGTTGATGGAATCTTTACAGATGACCCAGCCCTTGGCCGTGAAGCTGTTATTAATTATGAAAAAGCCGCAAAATAATTAAAGTTTTTAATAAAAAACAGGGCAATAAATGCCCTGTTTTTTATTTCTCTACAACATTATCAAAATAAAGTGGGATCCACTGATATTGCTCAGCATTTACTTTATAAACATGTCCAATGCCTGGGAATGGTAAATGTGGTGCTGCGACCCATTGCTGTTTATTTGAAATTTCAGCGAACATTTTTAAACGGGTATTAATCGCCTGCTCAGAATTCACATCAAAATCCACACCAGTTTTTGGAGCATCAAACTGCAAAGAATGCGAATGAACAATGTCTCCAACAAAAATTATTTGCTGATCATTACTCTTTAAGCGAAAGCTATGATGCCCAGGTGTATGACCGCGCGTATCGATCACTTCAAAACCTTGAATAACATCACCATCTTTAAATGTCTTAAATGCTTTTTTTGCTTGATATGGAGCAAGAGCAGTTTTTATGTTTTTCACAGTACCTAAATAGTTTTGCTTTTTATCTGCTGGTACTGTTTTTTCAGAAGCTGGATTTAACCAATAATCAGCCTCGCGTTCATGTGCATATACGGTTGCATTTGGAAATACAGCTTTCCCATTTTGAGCAATACCACACACATGGTCAGGGTGTAGATGAGTAAGTAAAACAGTTTTTACATCAGCAAGTTGATAACCTGCCAATTCAATATTTTTTGCAATTGAACCAAGTTGTGGGCCAAAACAACTTGCTGCACCACTATCAACAAGCGTTAAACTCTTACCATCATCTACTAAAAATGCATTGACCGAAGTTTGAATACCCTTCTCATTCACAGCAGCATATTTCGTTAATATTTTAGTTTTCTGAGTCTGATTTAAATTTTTAAACAAGTTAGGATTTAGATAAATCGTGCCATCAAGTAAAGACGTTACACGGTATTTTCCGAATTGATGCTTATAATATCCAGGTACTTGTTGAGTAGGAGTTTGTTCGGCATACGCAGCATGCATGCTACAAAATGCAAGACCCAAAGCTACACATAATTTTTTCATCTCTTCTTCTCTATTCAGTTATAAAGTCAAAATCTTTAAAAAAGATTTAATAATTTTTTAAGACCCAAATTATATAATGCATGAAATGTGTCAGAAATATAAGTAAATGAATAGCTATTCTCCTTATAAAGGTAAAACAGGCCTTAAGCGTATATTAAATGCAACCGGCTACTCGATTTCCGGATTTAAAGCAGCATATAAAAATGAAGCAGCTTTCCGTCAAATCGTTTTGATTAATCTTATTTTAATTCCAGTCAGTTTTTTTCTTGACGTAACCCGCAGTGAACACGTCTTACTCATTATTGTATGTCTATTTGCAATGATCGTTGAATTGTTCAATTCGGCTATTGAAGCAGTCGTTGACCGAGTTTCTCTTGAAAAACATCAGCTTTCTAAAAATGCAAAAGATATGGGAAGTGCGGCTCAATTTGTTGCGCTTTCTATTATTGCTATTACATGGTTGTTCATTTTATTAGGATAAAAAAAACCATGCTTATAAGTAAATAAGCATGGCTGTAACAAAGAGGAACTTCTAGCTGCTGTTCCTGTTTTTTAATATAAGTTATTGAACTTAACTATTTCTTAAAATCACGTAAAATAAAAAATCCCTGTATAAACAGGGATTTTTTTAGTTCAAGCGTTGATGCGTTATTACATCATACCGCCCATACCACCCATACCGCCCATATCTGGAACAGCTGGTTTATCTTCTGGAATGTCAGTAATCATACATTCTGTAGTTAACATTAAACCAGCTACAGAAGCAGCGTGTTCAAGTGCAGAACGAGTTACTTTAGCAGGGTCAAGAATACCCATTTCTAACATATCGCCATATTCGCCAGTTGCAGCGTTATAACCAAAGTTACCTTCACCGCCTTTAACTGCATTGATAACTACAGATGGCTCATCACCAGCGTTCGCAACGATTTGACGAAGTGGAGCTTCGATCGCACGGCGTAAAATATTGATACCCGCTGTTTGATCTTCGTTAGCACCTTTTAGGTTGTCTAATACATTTACAGCACGTACTAGCGCAACACCACCACCAGCAACTACACCTTCTTCAACTGCTGCACGAGTTGCATGAAGTGCGTCGTCTACGCGGTCTTTCTTCTCTTTCATTTCAACTTCAGTTGCCGCACCGATTTTAATTACAGCAACACCGCCTGCTAATTTAGCAACACGTTCTTGTAATTTTTCACGGTCGTATTCTGAAGAAGATTCTTCAATTTGAGCACGGATTTGCTGAACACGCTCAGCAATAGCAGCTGCATCACCAGCACCATCAACAATTACAGTGTTTTCTTTAGAAACAGTGATCTTGTGTGCAGTACCTAAATCTTGAAGAGTTGCTTGTTCTAAAGACATACCAACTTCTTCAGAAATAACAGTTGCGCCAGTCAAGATTGCGATGTCTTGAAGCATTGCTTTACGGCGGTCACCGAAACCAGGAGCTTTAACAGCACATACTTTGATAATACCGCGCATGTTGTTTACAACAAGTGTAGCAAGCGCTTCGCCTTCAACATCTTCAGCGATGATAAGAAGTGGTTTACCAGTTTTCGCAACTGCTTCTAAAACAGAAATCAATTCACGAATATTACCGATTTTTTTGTCAACAAGAAGAATGAATGGGTTTTCAAGCTCTGCTGTTAAAGTATCTTGCTTGTTTGCAAAGTACGGAGAGATATAACCACGGTCAAACTGCATACCTTCTACAACGTCTAAAGCGTCTTCGAAGCCAGAACCTTCTTCTACAGTGATTACGCCTTCTTTACCTACTTTTTCCATCGCTTGAGCGATAAGTTTACCAACAGTAGTATCAGAGTTAGCAGAGATAGAACCAACTTGTTCGATCGCTTTAAAATCATCAGCAGGTTTTGCATTTGAACGGATATTTTCAACTACAGTTTTTACTGCGATATCGATACCACGTTTTAAATCCATTGGGTTCATACCTGCAGTTACAGATTTGATCCCTTCATTTAAAATTGCTTGAGCAAGTACAGTTGCAGTTGTAGTACCGTCACCAGCGATGTCGTTAGTTTTGCTAGAAACTTCACGAACAAGTTGAGCACCCATGTTTTCAAACTTGTCTTTTAATGAAATTTCTTTAGCAACAGTTACGCCGTCTTTAGTGATGTGTGGAGCACCGAAAGAACGGTCAATCACTACGTTACGACCTTTAGGGCCTAAAGTCACTTTAACAGCATCTGCAAGTACGTTTACGCCTGCAATCATTTTTGAGCGAGCTGAATCACCAAATTTTACGTCTTTAGCTGACATATTAAACTCCAAATCTTTTTAAATACTGAATCTGATAATGAATTGAGTTATGGATTGATTAGCCTTCCAACACAGCTAAAATGTCTGACTCTTTCATGATTAAGAGTTCTTCACCACTTACTTTCACTGTTGTACCTGCATAAGTACCAAACAATACTTTGTCACCAACTTTAACATCCAAAGCACGTACGCCATTCTCAGTGATTTGACCATTACCTACTGCAATTACTTCACCTTGAGATGGTTTTTCAGCAGCAGAACCTGGAAGTAAAATACCACCAGCAGTTTTGGTTTCTTCTTCTACGCGACGAATTACAACGCGATCATGTAATGGACGAATGTTGCTCATAATTAACTCCATCAGACTAAGTCTTTTTGATTAATCGTTATTGCTTTAATCCAGAGCAATAACAAAATATTTAGATGTCACTTTTGTGGGGATGAAAAAAAAGGCTTCAAGGGGAAAATGAAAAAAAACTTATCTTTTTCGAATATTTTTTAAACAATCAAATAATTAAACTCATCTAAACCAAATCAATCAGAAGTGAATTCAGCCAGCTGTGCATTAAACCAATAATGATTAATTCTTCCTTCATTTGAAATGACATTAAAACTATTTGGAACATGATAATGCAAACGGCTAGATGTCGCTGTTCCTGCATGAATATCATAAATAGGATGATCTATTTCTAATTGATAAATTTGCGTTAAATCATATACAGCTGTTTTATGCAGATGCCCATGTAACATACCAAACAGTCCTGTCTTACTCCATTTTTCGAGAGCCATTTTTCCTAATACGGGACAATCTTTAATACCATGCTCATCATCAGGCGGGGTATAAAAAGGCTGATGAAAAACAACTAATTTGATTTTATTCTCTGGTCCTTGCTGTAATCGCTCATATGTAGTTTGAATTTGCTCAATCGAAATATGTCCACGCGTATGATAACGGCGACGTATACTGTTTACGCCAACAATATAGAAATGTTCAGTTTCTAAAGTTGGTTCAAGCTGGCCAAAAAAATATTGATAGCGAGTAAATGGTGAGAAAAAACGGTTCCAGACATGGTACAACGGAATATCATGATTACCAGGCACAACAAGATAAGGAATATTAAGACTATCTAAAAACTGACGACAATTATAAAACTGTTCATATCTGGCTCGCTGAGTAATATCTCCACTCACAACAATAACTTCAGGTCTATGTTCGGTACAAAAAAGCCGAATTGCATCTAAACAGGCCTCAATTTCTGTTCCAAAATGCAAATCAGACAGATGTAATAACATTGGGCACCATAATATTTAAAGCATTCTTTTCTACAGTGAAATTTAATGGTGTTTTCATCTCTAAAATTTCACCATCTAAAGCTACAGTAAGTTTTGATTTTTTTGCACATTCAACAATGACATGATCAGCACAAAAACTATAAACATCTTTTGTCTCTTCAACCTTTCCCTGAATCCATTGCCAAAGCATATGTAATAAACTAAGCCTATCACTTTTTGTAATGACTACTCCAGCGACTCTCCCCTGTGCAGCACAATCAGCAATTCTTAATTTCATATCACATAGTTGAAGTTGATTATTACCAAAGAAAATTAGAGGGGTTTTGACTGGATACTTTTTTCCATCAACCGTGACGGAGAGCTTCATAGATTTATTTTCTCTTAATAAAACATCCAAAGCTGAGGTATACGCATGTAAAGGTAAACGTCCTAAGTATTTATTGTAGAGCTCACGTTTTTTTATAAACAATGGATAAAGACCTAGGCTCGCATTATTCAAATAAACGTGGTCATTAATAGTCGCAATATGTACAGAACGGGGTGTTCCTGTAGCAATGACTTCAGCCGCCTCTAACAAATCTAAAGGAATATCTAAAACTTTAGCGACGTAGTTAAAAGTCCCCAAAGGTAAAATTCCCATAGGAATATTGGTATGACGAAGTTTTGATGCTACTGCATTTAACGTCCCGTCTCCACCCGCTGCCACAACAACGCCTAAATTTGCGTTTTGACTATGCCGATGAATTACTTGATTCATTAAATCATCAAATAAAACATCTTCCGATAATTCAAAAACTTGTATTTCAAAACCAAATTCGGTGAGTACAGTCATTAATTGTTCATACATATCTTCATGTTTTGAAGCATGAAAACCCGACTTCTGGTTATAGATGATAGAGAGAGGTTTTAAAGTCCGCATTTTTATTATCTTAAAGAGGATTTACCTTGTATTTTGTATATAAAATCACCTAATAAAAGTCTCTTTATGTAAATTTCGAATGATGATCATTTGTTTAATCAATAATAATTCTCAAGAAAAATTTAAACACCAAGTTATTGATTTTAAAAAAAATAAATAATATAAATAACACACATACAACATAAAAATGTAAAGAATAAAATACACCAAAAAACAATAAATATATGATTTAAATTAAAAAAAACAAAAAATCAAAATATCTATTTCTTATTCTTTAGTCTTATTTTTTTTATGATTTTGTGCTTTAATACAGCCACTTTTTTATTTGATCTTTCATTGTACCTCAATGAATGACTTGTACGTTGTACATATTTTGAATAGGCCTCACCATGACCACAGTGAACGCACCAGAATTCGTTCGTCATCCTAAGCTTATCGCATGGGTTGAAGAAATTGCAAACTTAACCAAACCAGCAAAAATCGAATGGTGTGACGGAAGCGAAGAAGAGTATCAACGTCTAATCGACTTGATGATCGCTAACGGCACCATGCAGAAATTAAACCAAGAAAAACATCCTGGTTCTTATCTTGCAAATTCTGACCCATCTGATGTTGCGCGTGTTGAAGATCGTACTTACATTTGCTCTCAAAAGAAAGAAGATGCTGGTGCGACAAACAACTGGGAAGAACCAGCTGTTATGCGTGAAAAGTTAAATGGTTTGTTCGAAGGATCAATGGAAGGTCGTACAATGTATGTTGTACCTTTCTCTATGGGTCCACTTGGAAGCCATATTGCTCATATCGGTATCGAGTTAACCGACTCTCCTTACGTTGCTGTTAGCATGCGCAAAATGGCACGTATGGGTAAAGCAGTTTATGACGTACTAGGTACAGACGGCGAATTTATTCCTTGTATTCATACCGTAGGTGCTCCACTTGCTGAAGGGCAAAAAGACGTTGCATGGCCTTGTAACCCTGAAAAATACATCGTTCACTACCCAGAAACTCGTGAAATCTGGTCTTACGGTTCTGGTTATGGCGGTAACGCATTACTTGGTAAAAAATGTTTAGCACTTCGTATCGCTTCTGTTATGGGTCGCGAACAAGGTTGGTTAGCTGAACATATGCTTATTCTTGGTGTGACTAACCCACAAGGTGAAAAGCACTATATCGCTGCAGCATTCCCATCTGCATGTGGTAAAACAAACTTCGCAATGTTAATTCCACCAGCAGGCTATGAAGGCTGGAAAATTGAGACTGTAGGTGACGATATTGCTTGGATCAAACCAGGTGAAGACGGTCGTCTATACGCAATCAATCCAGAAGCTGGTTTCTTTGGTGTTGCTCCTGGTACAAATACCAAGACTAACCCTAACTGTATGGCAACTCTTCATAAAGATGTTATCTATACAAACGTTGCGGTAACTAACGACGGTCAAGTATGGTGGGAAGGTCTTTCTAAAGAAATTCCAACTAACTTAACTAACTGGAAAGGTCAACCTCACGTAAATGGTGAAAAAGCTGCTCATCCAAATGCGCGCTTCACTGTTGCTGCTGGTCAATGCCCTTCTATCGATGCTGACTGGGAAAATCCAGCAGGTGTTCCGATTTCTGCATTTATCTTCGGTGGTCGCCGTGCAGATACGGTTCCTTTAGTTTCTGAAGCTTTTGATTGGGTTGATGGCGTTTATAAAGCTGCAACTATGGGTTCTGAAACTACTGCTGCTGCTGTTGGTCAACAAGGTATCGTTCGTCGTGACCCATTCGCGATGCTTCCATTTGCTGGCTACAACATGGCTGACTACTTCGATCACTGGTTAAGCCTTGGTCAAGAAGTAAGTACAAAAGCTGAAGCTGCTGGTAATAAATTACCAAAAATCTTCAATGTAAACTGGTTCCGTCGTGATGCTGAAGGCAACTTCGTATGGCCTGGTTTCGGTCAAAACATGCGTGTTCTTGAGTGGATCATTGACCGTTGTGAAGGTCGTGCAAACGCTGTTGAAACACCAATTGGCCTTGTTCCAACTTACGATGACTTGAACTGGGAAGGTACTGAATTCTCTAAAGAAGAATTTGACCTTATCACAGCTCAAGATAAAGATCAGTGGGTTACTGAAATTGAAAGCCACACTGAGTTATTCAATAAACTTGGTGAGCGCTTACCAAAAGCATTAAAAGAACGTCAAGCAGCTTTACTTGAAGCTGTAAAAACTGGCTTCTAATTGCTAAATATAAAAAAGGTCGCCTTGTGCGACCTTTTTTATTATGCGGCATCATCTTTTTGTCGACGTCCAGCCAAATAACTTTCCAAATTTTTTACTTGTTTTTCATCAAATACCAAACCTAGCTTAGTTCTACGCCACAATATATCTTCTGCCGTATTTGCCCATTCATTTTCACATAAATACTGAACTTCAGATTCAAATAAACCGTGACCAAAATCTTGCCCTAATTGCTCAAGAGCTTTTCGCTCATGCAAAATACCCAAAACCCTAGAGCCATAGGCATTTGCCCAACGAGTAGCAAGCTGCTCTGTTACCCCTTCAACTTGGTTTTGAATCTTTATAACTAAATCTTCAAGTGTGGTCCAATTCTCCGCTCCAGGTAATACTTCATTTGCAGTCCACTCCTCTCCCATATCTGTAAAAAATGGGCCAAGTTGCTCCAGAGCCGATTCAGCTAATTTCCGATAAGTTGTAATCTTTCCACCAAATACGGAAAGTAAGGGAGTTGTTTTATCTTCAACTTGCAGTGCCACAGTATAGTCACGTGTAACTGCAGATGGATTATCCGACTCATCATCACATAAAGCTCGAACTCCAGAAAACTGACTGACGATATCTGTACGGGTGAGCTGCTTTTTAAAATGTGAATTTGTGACTGTCAAAAGGTAATCAATTTCTACATCGGTAATCTCTACCTTTTGTGGATCATCCAAATATTCCTGATCGGTCGTACCTATTAATGTGTATTTTTCTAAATAAGGAATGGCAAACACGATGCGTCTGTCTTCATTTTGCATGATAAAAGCTTTATGACAATCATAGAGTTTAGGCACAACAATATGACTTCCTTGTATAAGCCGAATTTGATATGGCGATTTTAATTGTAGGTTTTCACTAATAATTTCTTCGACCCAAGGACCTGCTGCATTCACTAAGGCTTTTGCTCGTATTTGATAAGACTCAGCCCCGCTTTGTAGCTCCAAATGCCACAGTTCTTGTTGTCTATAAGCCTTAACACATCTTGTCCGTGTTACAACTTTAGCACCCTTCTCTTTAGCTTGTAGTGCATTCAACAGAACAAGACGTGCATCATCTACAGTACAGTCCGAATATTCAAAGCCACGCGTTATAGCTGGTTTTAGGGGACTATCTTCTTTGAAATAAATAAGATTTGATCCTAATAATTTTTCTCGTTTTCCTAAATGATCATAAAAAAACAAACCAGCACGAATTAACCACGCAGGACGCAAATGTGGTCGATGAGGCATGATAAAACGCATTGGTTTAATAATATGGGGGGCTTTAGCCAACAAGACTTCACGCTCTGCTAAAGCTTCTCTAACCAACCGAAATTCTTTATGTTCTAAATAGCGTAAACCGCCATGAATTAATTTACTGCTTGCAGATGAGGTATGACTAGCCAAATCGTCTTTTTCACATAAAAACACCGATAATCCGCGGCCTGTTGCGTCGTTAGCAATACCAACGCCATTAATACCGCCACCAATCACAGCAATGTCATATATTTTTGAATAATCATTAGTTTGTACTGTCATTTCTCATTTTCTTTTTATTGTTGATCTTATAAAAATTAAAACATCAAATTGATGAAACAACAATCAAAAAAGTAGAATAATCAATTTTAAATACCTACTAGGTAAGCTCATCATTGATTACTCTACAATTTAATTAATTTAAGAAAAAATCAATCCTCTGCCCAATTTTGACTACGCTGAACTGCCTTCAACCAGCCTTTATACATAACTTCAGTTTCTTCAAGGCTGGTACGTGGTTCAAAAACTTTCTCTATAGCAGATTTATTCCGTAATTCATTCAAATCTTGCCAGAAACCTGTTGCCAATCCAGCAAGAAAAGCAGCACCTAGAGCTGTTGTTTCTTTCATAGTTGGTCTTTCAACTGGAGTGGCTAAAATATCAGCCTGAAATTGCATCAAGAAATTATTTTCTGTTACTCCACCATCAACTCGAAGGGTGCGAAGCTTTTCCTCTGCGTCTTGCTGCATTGCATCAAGCACGTCTCTTGTCTGGTAAGCAATTGACTCTAAAGTTGCACGAATAATATGTTCTATACTCGCTCCACGAGTAAGTCCAAAAATCGCCCCACGCGCTGCCGGATCCCAATAGGGAGCACCTAAACCTGTAAAAGCAGGTACAACATATACACCATTGCTGTCTTTTACACGTGTTGCATAAAGCTCAGAGTCTTTAGCATTCTTAATTACCTTTAACTCATCACGAAGCCACTGTACACAAGAGCCACCATTAAATACGGCGCCCTCTAAGGCATAGTTCACTTCACCATTTGCACCACATGCAATCGTCGTCAGTAAACCATGCTCTGAACGGACAATCTTTTTACCAGTGTTCATGAGTAGAAAGCAGCCTGTGCCATAGGTATTTTTTGCTTGTCCGGGTTCTACACACATTTGTCCGAAAAGTGCAGCTTGTTGATCCCCTGCTATACCGGCAATCGGAATCCCCACTTCTTGCCCGCTAATGGTATGTGTGTATCCATAAACCTCAGATGAACTACGCACCTCTGGTAGCATTGCTCTAGGAATATCTAAAGCTTGTAAAAGTTTTTCATCCCATTCGAGCTTTTCAATATCAAAAAGCATGGTTCGCGAAGCATTGGTAAAATCAGTGACATGGGCTGCGCCATTGGTTAATTTCCAGATTAACCATGTGTCCACCGTACCAAACAATAACTCTCCTCGCTCAGCGCGCTCACGACTTCCTTTTACATGGTCCAAAATCCATTTAATTTTTGTAGCAGAAAAATAAGGATCAATAACTAAGCCAGTTGTTTTACGAATATATTCTTGCCAACCCGCTTTATGCAATTGATTACATATTTCAGTTGTCTGTCGGCTTTGCCAAACAATCGCGTTGTAAATCGGCTTGCCTGTTTTCTTATCCCATACAATTGTGGTTTCCCGTTGGTTTGTAATCCCAATTGCCGCAACTTGTTCACTCTTGATGCCAGCTTGAGCTAGAGCTTCTACCCAAACAGCACTTTGTGTGGCCCAAATTTCCATAGGATCATGCTCAACCCAACCTGGCTGCGGATAAATCTGAGTAAATTCTTTTTGAGCAATACTTACAACGTTAGCATCATGATCTAAAACAATTGCTCTTGAGCTTGTTGTTCCCTGATCAAAAGCAACAATATATTTTTTCGGGCAATTTGACATCTGAATGTCCCTTTCATTATCCACACACATCTAGTCCACAATGCCAAGACATCATGCCTAACAGTATTTATTTAAAATTTTCTTTGGAATATATCATTATTTTTAAGAGATATAGGTTTTCTTGGCTTAAACATTACGCATTCTTTATCAATTTTTACTACTTAGAAAAAAAACAGTATGTCAAAGATTGGAGTAAGGCTATAAAAATGACCTGATCGGCTAATTTAAAATCACATGAATATTCAACTTATCCCCTTGCTTAAATAATAAACATTGTTTTACAGACATAAAAAAAATAAAGTGAAATACTCCTCTGGATAATATGTAAAAACGGAATAAAACTTCTCTTTTTTAGCATTCAACCCAAGCGAAACATGGAGCGACTCATGGTTGATCAACCTTCTACCGCAACAACTCCGCATTCTAATTTAGATACAAAAACCCGGCTAAAATCAATTTTGGGCGGTTCCGCGGGTAACCTTGTCGAATGGTACGACTGGTACGTATATGCCGCATTTACGCTCTATTTTGCTCATGCATTTTTCCCAAAAGGAAGTCAAACAGCTCAACTTCTTCAAGCGGCTGCAATTTTTGCTGTAGGTTTTTTAATGCGACCAATCGGTGCATGGATTATGGGAATCTATTCAGACCGCAAAGGACGTAAAGCAGGTCTCACACTTTCCGTTACTTTGATGTGCGTAGGCTCACTTCTTATTGCTGTGACGCCAAGTTACGAAAGTATTGGTGTATTTGCACCTCTTTTATTAGTTGTCGCTCGTTTAATTCAAGGCTTAAGCGTAGGCGGTGAATATGGTGCTAGTGCCACTTACTTAAGTGAAATGGCCGAAAAAAATCGACGTGGTTTTTTCTCGAGCTTTCAATATGTCACCTTAATTGCAGGACAACTGACAGCTCTATGTGTTCTTTTAATATTACAAATGGTATTAACCGAACAACAGTTACATGATTGGGGATGGCGTATTCCATTCTTTATTGGTGCTTTACTTGCCATTGTTGTGTTCCGTATTCGTCGTGGCTTATTAGAAACACAATCTTTTAAAAATGCCCAAGCTGAAAAAGACCAACCACAATCGGGCATGTTTGCTTTATTCAAACACTACCCTAAAGAAGCTTTTACAGTATTATTTTTAACAGCTGGCGGAACTTTAGCTTTTTATACCTATACCACTTACCTACAAAAATATTTAGTAAATACGTCCGGATTTACAAAACCCGAAGCCACTCAAATTACCACGTTAGCGCTATTTATTTTCATGTGCTTACAACCTGTAGCGGGTGCTTTGTCAGACCGAATCGGTCGAAAACCTCTTATGATTTTCTTCGGAATAACGGGTGTATTATTCACATATATTTTATTTGATGCACTCGCAAACACGCATAACTACTGGACAGCTTTCTGGTTATGTTTTGGAGGTCTAGTGATGGTAACGGGTTATACTTCAATTAATGCTGTGGTTAAAGCAGAGCTCTTTCCTGCGCATATTCGCGCTTTAGGAGTAGCTTTACCCTACGCGATTGCCAATACATTATTTGGCGGTACAGCAGAGTTCTTTGCTTTAAGTTTTAAAGAAGCTGGACATGAATCTTGGTACTTTATTTATGTGAGTATTATGATCTTCATTTCACTTATTATTTATATTTTTATGAAAGATACTAAGCATCATTCAAAAATTAAAGAACATTAATATTTTAACAAAAGAGCTAATATCGCCAGCCGATGTTAGCTTAAATCGTGCGATTAAGCCCCAACAATCGCTGTGTTTTATGAGATACTAGAGATAAGAATATAAGGATGATACTGATGAATAGAAGTATTTTATGTTTGGCATTAAGCAGTATGTTTGTTTTAACCGCTTGTCAGACCACCCCTCGACAATACAATGGTTCAACTGGCTATCAGATTGAAAACCAAACAAAAAATTCGGCAACTTTAGCTTACACATTGGCTAGCCGCACTAATCAGCAGTTAGATGAACGTAAATTGCAACGTGCTTGTCAAAATGTATTAGGCGCTCAAAAAGTTTATAAATTATCAGTTCTAAGCATTAATGAGATTTCAAACCCAGCTCAACAAGAACATTATGGTGTTCAATTGGGTGAAACTCGTGCCTCATTTGGTTTATCGAATACGCCAAGCTTAAACAATGGTGAAGATTATGCGACTCGCCAAGCACTTGAAGCACGTCCAAGTACATTAAAAGTAGTTCGTTATACTTGCTCATAATATAAATAAGACGCTGTTCTTTTACAGCGTCTTATAAAAACTTACATTTCTAAATTCTTTAGCTTCATCAAGATCTGGCCATGTCGATGCACTTCTTTCATCAATTTTTTGATATTTTGGATGACTAAAGTTTTTAACACGGCTATCTGCGACCCAAACCTCTGGCGCAAATTTCAAGAATTCATCTAAAAAGAAACGGTTGCACTGGTCATACAACACATCAGCAGCCAATAAAACATCAACTTGCTCTGCTTTATACAAATCGTCCAGATATTCCAGCTCAACATCATTCAACAAAGCATTTTCACGGCAGGCAGCAAGACCAACTTGATCAATATCACAACAAATTACTCTTTTAGCACCAGCCATTTTAGCTGCAATTGCGACTACGCCCGAACCTGCACCAAAATCGAGAACAACTTTATCTTTAACATGATGTGGCTCTGCAAGTAACCACTGCGCCATTGCTAAACCAGATGCCCAGCAAAAAATCCAATACGGCGTGTCATTCCAAATACGGCGAATGACTTCATCATCTAAGCGATCAGTTGGGAAAACGGGTGGAATCAACCACAAGGAAATAGGTGTTTCTGGTAACTGTTGTACCATCAACTCACAATGAGGAATCACTTCATGCAAGGCTTGAAGTAAATGTTCAGGGGCTTTGGCAAATTGAAAGGTGCAGCTCATAAATTTATAATTACTATTTGATCATCTACATCGCGAGCAAGACTAAAACAGTAGCTTAAAGCATGATAGTGGCTAGTTACTAAAAATACGTTAGTTCAATTCCACTGCTTTAATTAGTGCAACCGTTTTGGTCTTGCGTAGCATTCGCTACTCATCCCGAAAGAAAAGTAACATACGAGCTCCTAACATTTGCGTTAAACGGTAGGACCGTCGTGAATAAATTAAATTAACCTAAAGCTTTTTCAGCAGCTTCTACAGTTTGACGAATCAAAGTTGTGATTGTCATTGGACCAACACCACCTGGTACAGGCGTGTAAGCAGAAGCAATTTCTTCAATACCTTGTAGCTGAATGTCGCCTACACCACCGCCATCACGTGGATGGAAACCAGCATCAACAACCACTGCACCTTGTTTAATCCAGTCTTTTTGGATGAGTTCAGCTTTACCTACAGCACCAACAATAATATCGGCTTGTTTCACGAGTTCAGCTAAGTTTTGAGTACGTGAATGACAAATCGTTACTGTTGCATTTGCTTGCAATAGCATCATTGCCATTGGTTTACCTAAAATTGCTGAACGACCAACCACAACAGCATGCTTGCCAGCAATTTCAATGTTGTTTTCTTTTAAAATGGTCATAATGCCGGCAGGAGTTGCTGAACCATATGCAGCTTCACCCATTGCCATACGACCAAAACCAAGACAAGTTACACCATCAACATCTTTAGCTAAAGAGATTGCATCGAAACATGCGCGCTCATCAATTTGTGCGGGAACTGGATGTTGTAGAAGAATACCGTGAACATCTGGATTAGCATTTAGCTTTTCGATTTCAGCTAATAATTGTTCTGTTGTAGTTTCTTGTGATAACTCAATTTTTAAAGAATCCATGCCTACTCGACGGCAAGCATTTCCTTTCATGCGTACATAAGTTGCAGATGCGCCATCATCCCCAACCAAAATAGTCGCTAAAATTGGGGTACGACCTGTTTTAGCTTTTAAAGCTTCAACACGTACTGACAAATTTTCTTCAATTTGCTTTGCTAATGCACGACCGTCTAAAACCAATGCCACAGCACATCTCCAAGGTAGACATGAATTTAATGTGCCAATAATACATGATTATTTGGACAAATTTATTCTAGATGTTGCTTTTATGTTCATCTTATCTCAAAACAGTATTGTTTTTTTTCTAAAGGTTGCTAATATGTGCATCACCAAATGTAGGCGGGGTGGCAGAGTGGTCATGCAGCGGACTGCAACTCCGTGGACGCCGGTTCGATTCCGACCTCCGCCTCCAAATTTGGTAAAGCCCGGGTGGTGAAATAGGTAGACACAGGGGATTTAAAATCCCCCGCCCACAAAGCGTGCCGGTTCGAGTCCGGCCCCGGGCACCACTTTCTAGTATAGAAATTGGTGCAATAAAAAATCCAGCGTAAGCTGGTTTTTTTATGTCTAAAAAAAGGATACTTATTAGTACCCCTTTCCACTCGATCTATTTAAGCAGTTTTTTGCTTATCTTGTTCAGGCGTTAAATTCGCATCTAACACTAATTGATAGTGTCGACTTGAATCTACTTTATATTCTGCATTTTTAATTGAATCTACAAAAATCCAATCCGATTGTACTTGCGTATCATCGAGTGTAACCACCAGATAACCCCGCTGATTTAAATTGCAATACGTCAATTCATCGATAAGTGTAGTAAAGGCAAATTCAAACTTTTGCAACTGAGCCAAAGGAATACTTAAATATTTTTCAAGACCCGGTGAAGAAACTGAACTTGTCGCCAGTTCAACACCGACATACTTCCCTTTTTGGCTATACAAGTAAGATGTCCATGCATTATGGGTATCGCCAGCCAAAACAATAATTTTCTTATTAAACTCTGCCAATTTATCATACACAAACTCTCGCTCAGCATAGTACCCATCCCAAGCATCGAGATTATATGGAACTAAAGTTGTGACTCGCGCTTTTTCTTGAATAGTTAAAGTTGGATCACCCTGCTCTAATCGTAATTTCAATGTGACTAATTCTGTAATTTGCACATTCATTTTAGCTAACGGATCTGGCGAAGTTCCACCTGAAGTAATTTGTCCCAGAGAAACCAATAATTCAGCAGGAATCCACATTTTACTCATTAAGACTTGCTGACCAATCACATTCCATGTTGCCGTCGATTGCTTTAATTTATCAACCAACCAATCTCTTTGCATATACCCCATTAAAGTACGCTTTGAATCTGTTAAATCAGCCTGAAATTTTTGAGCGTCTAAACCAGAAGCTGTCATATAGTCCTTATATTCTAGCTGTTTATCTCGCGCAATAATGCGTGTATCCAACATCGTCAGCTCAACCAATGAGCCAAAATTAAACTGACGATAAATGTTTAAATGATCTGTGTTAGAAACAGGGCGAATTGGCATCCATTCAAAATAAGCCTGTAGAGCAGCTAACTTACGATCAGAAAAAGATCCTTCATTATCTTGATGGTTTTCCGCACCATCACGCCAAGTATCATTTGCTAACTCATGGTCATCCCAAATTACAATGAAAGAATGACGCTGGTGAGCTGCCTGCAAGTCTTTATCCTGACGATATAGCGCATAACGTTTGCGATAATCATCTAATTTAATAATTTCTTTATTATTATCAGATGGCAAAGTACGGCCTAATTTTTCGGCATCTTCTGTCGCATATCCATCAGCGCCATATTCATAAATGTAATCTCCCAAATGAATGACTACATCCACATTCTGTTTTGCTATTTCACGATAAACGTAGAAGTAACCCGCAGGATAGTTAGAACAAGAACATACTGCAAAGCTGACCTTATTAGTACTTACAGGCAAAGTTTTAGTTTGACCAACAGGTGAAGTTTTATTACCAAAATGGAAACGGTAATAATAAATGGTATCCGCCTGTAGACCTGTTGCATCTACTTTCACGGTGAAATCATCCGTTTTAGTCGTTTGAACCACACCAGTCTTTAAATTCAGCTTAAACTGGTCATCGGTAGCAATTTCCCAAGTGACCTTAAGGCGCGCACTAATATCTACCGGTGTTAAACGCGTCCATAAAATTACTTTATCCTGCAAAGGGTCGCCGCTCGCAACTCCATGTAAAAAATCTGCTTGTGCCTCCAAACTTTCTTCATCGGAACCATCATTACAACCCGAAAAAGCTACCGGCAAAGATAGCGCCCCAAAACCGAACAGACTTTTTTGAATTAATTCTCGGCGTGAAATTTTCTCTGACATAAAATTACCTAAGTTTTAAGCAATGAGTGTCTTAAAGTTAAGTAGATAAGATGAACAACTGATCTCAGTTTAATGAACAAATCATGACATAAATTGGTTAATTTATATAAATACTAACAAGAACTGATTGAAAATAAAGCAAACTATCTGATTTTCTCTTGCCAATCGCGCACTTGTCCTCTATTATTGCGCACATGCCCGGGTGGTGAAATAGGTAGACACAGGGGATTTAAAATCCCCCGCCCACAAAGCGTGCCGGTTCGAGTCCGGCCCCGGGCACCATTTTCAAATATTGAATTTGGTGCTACAAAGAATCCAGCGTAAGCTGGTTTTTTTATGCCTAATTAAAATGAATTGTATGATAAGAATATTATTACTTCCTATTTAGCATCCTTCTCTTAACAAAGGTTCATGCTACAGATCTTTTTTCTAGCACTGTTTATTTCAGAGATAACCATTAGTATTTTTCAGGTTACTCTATCACTAAACATGACTATTTAATTAACGCACCTAAACAGACAATAAATAAATCCAAGGCATTAAAACAAAAAAAGAAATTTATTGGCTCACTTTATTAGCAGATGCCGACTCTCAAAAGAATAGTGTTTTAGTTTTAAAAACTAAAGAACTAGATGAAATTCATTTAAAAGCATCTTGTCATTTATTAGATGCATTTGAAGGTATTGTGAATCGAGAGTAATCACCACTCTCGATTCATCACCAACTCTTCCATTTCAAGGTCTAAATATCCTGCATCCTGTGCCACCATCATCATTGCTTCAGCAATATAGTCAGCAGCACTATCATCTAAGGAAGAATCTAGATCTTCGAACTGAGGTTTCATTTCATTAATTTCAATTACAGTTTGATGAGCATATCGATAAATATCCTGATCAGCTAAAGCAGGCTTCTGAACTTTTTTGGCAAATTGTTCAATTAACTGCTTGAGTTCAGCGACTAAAATATCTGGATAATACTCATCATCAAACATTGGGAGAAGTAAGTCTTCAAACATACAAAAGTTTACACAGCAGCAGAAACCTGCCGCTTATAACATATTTTCAAAACAATAACGACAATTTTCCATGACTCAATCATCTAACCCATGAAATTAATCAATCATAGCCTGATTATAAAAGCCTATTTTTTAAGCTTGTTTCATCGCTTTCCAAACAAGAATTGCCTCATGCATAGCTTTTACATCATGTGCACGAACAATTGATGCTCCTTGCTGAATACTAAGCAAATGCCCCGTAACGCTTCCTACCGCACGCTGATCTGCAGCTACGCCATGTAAAGCTTCACCAATAAAACGTTTACGAGAAAGGCCAGATAAAATTGGATAACCCATTTCACTAAGCTTCCAAAATTCATTTAACAGTCTTAAATTTTGCTGCGCATTTTTTGCAAAACCAAACCCAGGATCAATAATAATATTCTGTTTTTTTACACCCGCAGTTAAAGCCTCTTCCACACGCTGCTGAAGCTCTTGCATCACATCCAATGTCACATTCGTATATTGATCTAGCTGATTCATTGTGGTTGGCTCACCACGCATATGCATGATCACCACAGGGATATCCAACTCTACTGCAGTTTTTAAAGCATTTGGTCGAGTAAGCGCACGTACATCATTCCAAATATGAGCACCCGCTTCTTTTGCTGCACGGATAACATCTGGCTGACTCGTATCAATTGATAGAATCACATCATGTTTAGCTAAAGCTTCAACTACAGGCACAACTCTTCTAATTTCTTCTACTACACTTACCTCAGATGCCCCTGGACGGGTAGATTCCCCACCAATATCAATAATGGTAGCACCCTGCTCTATCATGACTAGCGCATGTGCAATAGCTTGATCCACTTGATTATGTTTTCCGCCATCACTAAAAGAATCTGGGGTGACATTTAAAATACCCATAACATGAGGCTGTGATAAATCCAACTGAAGCTGCCCACATTGTAGAATTTGCTGAGGTAAAGGCATTAACTGCATGACAAGCTCCAATTTAATATTCGGCAACATTTTAACAAGACTCTGATCAATATACTGCTGATTTCTTTTTGGCTTTGTCTGAAATACATGCATAAAAAAAGAGCCACATGACTGTGGCTCTTTTACTTAACTCATTTAGTTCATTGCTGGTAATGGTGGTGGTGTAGATGGACCATCTTTTGGTGGTTCAAATGCAGCCACTGGATTTTCAGCAACATAGACTTTAGGTGGTTGTGGCTCACGACCTTCCATAATGTCACGAATTTGATCACGATCAATGGTTTCCCATTCCATCAAAGCTTTTACCATTGCATGGGCAATATCTTTATTACCTTCTAAGATATTACGTGCAACTTTATATTGCTCATCAAGAATACGGCGTACTTCTTCATCAACTAACTGTTGAGTTGCTTCAGAAATCGTACGGCTTCCTACATTTCCAAAGAAACCATTCTGGTTTTCATCTTCGTAAACCATTACGCCCATTTTGTCAGACATACCGTACTTAGTAACCATTGCACGCGCCATTTTAGTAGCTCGCTCAAAGTCATTTGAAGCACCAGTAGATTGCTGTTGGATAAACACTTCCTCAGCAATACGACCACCAAACAAAATCGCAATTTCATTTAGCATTTTGTCTTTATAATGGCTAATCTGGTCTTGTTCAGGTAACTGCCAAGTTACACCCAAAGCCCAACCACGTGGCATGATCGTTACTTTATGAACAGGATCTGTACCAGGCAAAATCTCTGCAACAATTGCATGTCCAGCTTCATGATAAGCAGTTGCACGACGCTCTTCTTCACGTAGAACCATCGACTTACGCTCTGGACCCATGTAGATTTTGTCTTTTGCATCTTCAAAGTCATGCATGTCGACCGTATTCTTATTACGGCGTGCAGCAAATAATGCAGCTTCGTTAACAAGGTTAGCCAACTGTGCACCAGAGAAACCTGGCGTACCACGTGCTAACACTTTCATGTCCACACCTGTAACTGAAGGTAATTTTTTCAAATGTACATTCAGAATTTGCTCACGACCACGAATATCCGGTAAACCAACCATTACTTGACGGTCAAAACGACCTGGACGTAATAATGCTTTATCAAGCACATCAACACGGTTAGTTGCAGCAATAACGATTACGCCTTCATTACCTTCAAAACCATCCATTTCCACAAGCATCTGGTTTAAGGTTTGTTCACGCTCATCATGACCACCACCCGTACCCGAACCACGGTGACGACCAACAGCATCAATCTCATCGATAAAGATGATACATGGCGCGTGACGTTTCGCTTGCTCAAACATATCACGGACACGGGACGCACCCACACCCACGAACATTTCTACAAAGTCAGAACCTGAAATGCTGAAGAAAGGAACTTTCGCTTCACCAGCAATTGCTTTAGCTAATAATGTTTTACCAGTACCCGGAGGACCAACCATAAGTACGCCACGAGGAATAGTCGCGCCCAAACGTTTGAATTTTGCAGGGTCTTTTAAGAAATCAACAATTTCAACAACTTCTTGTTTTGCTTCATCACAGCCGGCGACGTCAGAAAAATTGACTTTGATCTGGTCTTCAGAAAGCATTTTTGCCTTCGACTTACCAAAACTCATCGGTCCATTCTTTCCGCCTGCACCACCACCCATGTTACGCATAAAGAACATGAATAACAAAATGATTAACAGTACAGGGAAACTAGCAATGAGAAGTTGCATCAAAATGCCTTGACGTTGTGGAGCTGTTCCCTCAACAACAACATTTTGTTTATTTAAGCTTGGCATAAGCTCAGTGTCTTCAACTTGCGGACGAACAGTTTCAAACTGTGATCCGTTAGTTTTTTCACCATTAATATTTAAACCGTCAATTGTGACTTGCTTAATTTGGCCACTATTCACCGCTGCAACGAAATCTGAATATTTCATCGCAGTAGGCTTGTTGCGGTCACTGATATTACTGAAAATTAAAATCAGAACACCAAGTATTATTAGCCACAATACGGCATTCTTGAAGTAATCGCTCAAAGCTTTATTCCCATATCGATCTAATTTGATCATGCCCAATCTTGGCCGATCGTCATAAAAGCAGCAACTGTATTGCTTGCGGATAACCTAAAAGTACAAAATGCACAATTTTTAGGAGCTTGGCAAGTAAACTTTATTGCAATGCTTTCTTACGCCCTTGTCCAACCAAAAAAACTTCTTTAGATCGTGCACGAGAAGCTGCTGGTTTTACTGTTTTTAACACATCAAAACTATCAACTACTTGTTTACGAAACTCATCAAATCCTTCGCCTTGGAACACCTTAACTACAAGTTGTCCATTAGGACCAAGAACCTTTTGAGCAAAATCTAAAGCCAGTTCACATAAGTAAATCTGTCTAGGTTGATCAACAGCCCTATTACCTGATGTATTGGGGGCCATATCAGAAATTACAATGTCTACTTGTCGCCCATTTAAAATATTTAACAATTTTTCAAATACATCTTCTTCTCTAAAGTCGCCTTGTAAGAAAGTGACATCAGGCAAAGCATCCATAGGTAAAATATCGGAAGCAACGACTAAACCTTTGCTACCAACAAGTTTCCCAGCGATTTGAGACCAACTACCAGGAGCCGCGCCTAAATCTACTACCGTCATGCCTGGCTTGATCAACTTATATTTTTCTTGGATTTCAAGAAGTTTATAGGCTGCTCGAGCACGATACCCTTCCTTTTGAGCTTTTTTAACAAAAGGGTCGTCCAGATGTTCTCTCATCCACGCACGACTACTTTTCGACAATTTCTGGTTTGTAATGCGTGTTGCCATAACTCACTAAATATCAAAAAAACTTCTGATCGTTCATTGTACGTGAAAATTACTCTCATTACAGTACGGATGTAGCGTAATCTCACTAAGTTTTACAGTTTTTTTCCAATAATATTGATCGATTATTTATACAGTTTTTCGTACATCTGGATTTAAGTTTTTTGCTATACTAAGCCGTTTTTAAAATCAGGTATTTTTAATGGCCGCTTTATCTATCCATGAACGTAAACGTTTACGTCAAATTGGTCATGTGCTTAATCCGGTTGTCATGATTGGTGGACAAGGCTTAACAGACGCGGTAATCGAAGAAACGCTTCGTGCTTTAAACGACCATGAGCTTATTAAAGTTAAGATTGCTGGTGAAGACCGTGAAGCGCGTACTGCAACAATTGAAGCAATTGTAGAAGCAACTGGTGCAGAAGCTGTGCAAAAAATTGGTAAAATTGTTTTGCTTTACAAAAAAGCAGCTAAACAAAACCAGCACTTGTCTAATCTTGTTCGTCACGCTCACTTAGCAAACTAATTTAATTTGACAAACTATGGCAAGTTACGAACTTTCAGCTTTTGATCGTTTTCATGCTGTTTCCGTTGTTGGCGCAATTGAACAGCAAGCACCCTATACTTTAAATATCGGTTTTTGGATTCGTGATCCAAATCAACTTATTATCTGGCCTCAAGAAGTCGCGGCTCATCCTCGTCAAGATTTTTTGTGGGAAGAAACTTGTTTCGAAATTTTTGTTGGCGTGCATGATGAAGATTATTATCGGGAGATTAATCTTTCCCCTTCTCAAGCATGGCAGTCATATCAGTTTGAAGAATATCGCTATCCAGAGAGTATACCTCCCCTTGCTGCTTACGATATTGAACTGAATCATCTCAAGCGTACTCACTATGGCTTAAATGTTAGTCTCGATTTAGGGCAATTTATGCAACAGCATCGCTTGAAATGGGCAAACCTTTATTTAGGTTTAACTACAGTTTTAAAAACCAAAGAAGGTATGCAGTACTATGCGATGCAGCATAGTGGAAAAAGTGCAGATTTCCATAATAAACGTGACTGGTTACATCAGTTCTAAAAATAAAAAAGCGAGAAATTAATTCTCGCTTTTTTATAGCTGGACCAAAGCAGAGATCCTTAATTGTCTCGTGCTTTATTCCAAGCTTCGACTGCATTATTTTTAGTACGTTTAATACTTTCACTTAGAGAATCTTTGTGTTTTAAAGAAATCTGGCTAATATCACCTTTAAGCTCTTTGCTCACTTTTGTTAAATCTTCAATAAGCGCATTAATTTCTGCTTTCAAAGCATTTTTAAGATCAGATAAGCCTTCTTGCGAAGTACTAAACTGAGCCTTAATCACATCAAGACGTTGTAAAATATCTTGTTTAATTTGGACAAATTGATTTTGTATATTTTTATTTAACTCATGAGTTTCAGCTTCAATTTTCTCTTGAGCCTCGCTTAAAACTTCTTGGACTTGTTCTTGAGTTTCAGCAATCGCCTCTTTTACCTGAGCTTTAGCTTCAGTAGCAACTTCTTTAACTTGCTCAGTTTTTTCAGCAACAGTTTCTTTTACCTGTGCTGTTTTAGCGGTTACTGTTTTTTTAGCCTTAGTTGTAGTTGCAGCTATCGTTTCTTTCACTTCATTGACCTCAGCTTTGACTGATTCAACTACTGCTTGAGTTTTTTCACTCACTTCTTTTGAAACTTCATTATTGCTCATACTATTTCCTCATATTGTTTATTTTTTAACTAGCAATACAATAAATCCAGTTCAAAGAATTCTCCTTGCAAATTGTTAGACAATTTATCAAAAGTATCTGATTCAGATGAGTGGATAATTTTTTTATAAAAAGCAAGCAATGAATTATATTTTTTAGCAGAAAAGAAATAGACTTTTAGGGGTTCCATGCGTATAATGCGCTGTTAAGTTACAAGCGGGCAGACCGATAGGGAGGGCATGTTTTATCCAAACATTGCCGATCTTTTTTGGGTCTACTCGCTTTTTTACAGCCGAAATTCAGGAGCTTTGGTTTGAGCATCCCCGCCATTTTAGCCCTCGCAGATGGAACGATCTTTAAAGGAACGTCAATCGGCGCAACGGGAAGTACGACTGGAGAAGTCGTTTTTAACACAGCCATGACTGGCTATCAAGAAATTTTGACTGACCCAAGTTATGCACAACAAATTGTGACATTAACTTACCCTCATATTGGTAACACTGGTTGTAACGCGGAAGACGTTGAATCTGGTCGTATCCATAAAGTATGGGCGAATGGTTTAATTATTCGTGACCTTCCTCTACTACACAGTAACTTCCGTGCTGAGCAGTCGCTGAGCGAATATCTGCAAGAACACAATGTTGTTGCAATCGCAGATATTGATACGCGTAAATTAACACGTATTTTACGTCAGACTGGTGCACAAAACGGATGCATCCTTGCTGGTGAAAATATTACTGAAGAAGAAGCAATTGCAAAAGCTCGTGCTTTTGGTGGCTTAAATGGCTTAGACCTTGCAAAAGAATGTTGTGATCCAACTGGTTTTGAATGGTCTGAAGGTTCATGGACTCTGGGTCAGGGCTTCTCTCAACCTGAATTAAAATATCATGTAGTTGCATACGATTACGGTGTCAAAACCAACATCTTACGTATGCTTGCAGACCGCGGTTGCAAACTAACCGTTGTTCCTGCAGAAACTCCGGCTGAAAAAGTATTGGCACTTAATCCGGATGGCGTATTCCTTTCAAATGGTCCTGGCGATCCAGCTGCTTGTGATTACGCAATCGAAGCTGTAAAAACTATTGTTGAAACCACAACATTACCTGTATTTGGTATTTGCTTAGGCCACCAAATCTTGGCACTCGCTTCTGGTGCAAAAACTGTAAAAATGAACCATGGTCACCACGGTGCTAACCACCCTGTACAAAATCTTGAAGATGGTACAGTGATGATTACTTCACAGAACCATGGTTTCGCTGTAGATGCAGAAACTTTACCGGCTAACTTAAAAGCAACGCATAAATCATTGTTCGATGGCACCTTACAAGGTATCCACCGCACAGACAAACCAGCTTTCAGCTTCCAAGGTCACCCTGAAGCGAGCCCTGGTCCACATGATTGTGCACCTTTGTTCGATCATTTCATCGAACTTATCGAAGCATCTAAACAGTAATTACGGAGCGAATAATGCCTAAACGTACGGATATTAAAAGCATCTTAATTATTGGTGCTGGCCCGATTGTGATTGGACAGGCATGTGAGTTTGACTACTCAGGTGCTCAAGCATGTAAAGCTCTTCGTGAAGAAGGCTACCGTGTTATTTTGGTTAACTCTAACCCAGCTACCATCATGACAGATCCTTCAATGGCTGATGCAACTTATATTGAGCCGATTACTTGGCAAACAGTTGCACAGATTATTGAAAAAGAACGTCCAGATGCAGTATTACCAACGATGGGTGGTCAAACTGCATTGAACTGTGCTCTTGCGCTTGATGAGCATGGTGTTCTTGAAAAATATAATGTTGAATTAATTGGTGCAAGCAAAGAAGCGATTGAGAAAGCCGAAGATCGTAAACTCTTCGATATCGCTATGCGTAAAATTGGATTGGAATGTCCAAAAGCTGCCATTGCTGAAACAATGGAAGAAGCTTTAGCAATCCAGTCACGCTTTGGCTTCCCAGTAATTATCCGTCCGTCATTTACAATGGGTGGTTCGGGCGGTGGTATTGCATATAACCGCGAAGAATTCCTTGAAATTTGTGAACGTGGTTTTGACCTCTCTCCTACTCACCAGTTATTGATTGATGAATCGTTAATTGGCTGGAAAGAATACGAAATGGAAGTTGTTCGTGACAAAAACGACAACTGTATTATCGTATGTGCGATCGAAAACTTTGACCCAATGGGCGTTCACACTGGCGACTCAATTACCGTTGCTCCTGCTCAGACATTAACAGACAAAGAATATCAATTGATGCGTAATGCTTCAGTTGCAGTTCTTCGTGAAATTGGTGTTGAAACAGGTGGTTCTAACGTTCAGTTTGGTATTAACCCGAAAGATGGACGTATGGTTGTCATTGAGATGAACCCACGTGTATCTCGTTCATCTGCTCTTGCTTCTAAAGCAACAGGTTTCCCAATCGCAAAAATCGCAGCAAAACTTGCTGTTGGTTATACCCTTGATGAATTGAAAAATGACATCACTGGTGGCGTGACTCCTGCAAGCTTCGAACCATCGATTGACTATGTTGTAACGAAGATTCCTCGTTTTAACTTCGAGAAATTCCCGCAAGCAGAACCAGTTCTTACCACTCAGATGAAATCTGTTGGTGAAGTCATGGCAATTGGCCGTAACTTCCAAGAATCTGTACAAAAAGCATTACGTGGTCTTGAAGTTGGCGTAAGCGGTTTCGATGAAAAAATCGAAGCTGGCGCAACAAATGCAAAAGAAACCATTTTAAAAGAGCTTAAAGTTCCAGGCCCTGAGCGTATCTGGTATGTAGCAGATGCTTTCCGTCATGGTTTCTCTTTAGATGAAGTGTTTGAAGCAACCAAAATTGATCGTTGGTTCCTCATTCAAATTCAAGACATCGTTAAAACTGAAGCTGAAGTAAAAGCTTTAGGTTTTGGTGACTTAAACGCTAACAATATCCGTGCATTCAAACGCAAAGGTTTATCTGACCTTCGTATTGCACACCTCATGGGTATTTCGCAAAAGCAATTCCGTAAACAACGTTGGAACTTGGGTGTTTATCCAGTTTATAAACGTGTTGATACATGTGCTGCCGAGTTTGAATCAGGTACTGCATACATGTATTCAACTTACGATGAAGAATGTGAAGCAAATCCATCAAATCGTGACAAGATCATGGTTATTGGTGGCGGTCCAAACCGTATTGGTCAAGGTATCGAATTTGACTACTGCTGTGTACACGCTGCGTTAGCGATGCGTGAAGATGGTTATGAAACAATCATGGTTAACTGTAACCCTGAAACTGTTTCTACTGACTACGACACATCAGATCGTTTGTACTTCGAACCTGTAACACTTGAGGATGTACTTGAAATTGTACGTACTGAGAAGCCAAAAGGCGTGATCGTACAGTACGGTGGTCAAACGCCTCTTAAATTGGCACGTGCTTTAGAAGAAGCTGGTACACCAATTATTGGTACATCACCAGATGCAATTGACCGTGCAGAAGACCGTGAACGTTTCCAACAAATGATCCAACGTTTACAGCTTCGTCAACCAAACAACAGCATTGTAAAATCTGCTGAAGAAGGTATCTCTGAAGCTGCGAAAGTAGGTTATCCGTTAGTTGTTCGTCCATCTTATGTATTAGGTGGTCGTGCAATGGAAATCGTATACAACGAAGAAGAACTTAAACGTTACCTTCGTGAAGCAGTTCAGGCATCTAACGAAGCTCCTGTTCTTCTTGACCGTTTCCTAGATGATGCAACTGAAGTTGATGTTGACTGTGTATCTGACGGTAAAGATGTTGTTATCGGCGGCATTATGCAGCACATCGAACAAGCAGGTATTCACTCAGGTGACTCTGCATGTTCAATTCCTCCTTATTCTTTATCTAAAGAAATTCAGGATGAAATGCGTCGTCAAACTGTTGCGATGGCAAAAGAACTTGGTGTGGTTGGTTTGATGAACGTTCAGTTCGCAGTTAAAGGCGATGATGTTTACGTTCTTGAAGTTAACCCACGTGCTTCACGTACAGTTCCATTCGTATCGAAATGTATTGGTGATTCTTTAGCAAAAGTAGCTGCACGTTGTATGGCTGGTCAATCACTTGAATCTCAAGGGTTTACTAAAGAAATCATTCCAACACACTTTGCTGTGAAAGAAGCTGTATTCCCATTCGCTAAATTCCAAGGCGTAGACCCTATGCTTGGACCTGAGATGAAATCTACAGGTGAAGTAATGGGCGTTGGTAAAACATTTGGTGAAGCATTCTATAAAGCTGTTTTAGGCTCAAATGATCGCTTACCAGGTCTACCAACTGAAGGCGAAGTAAAACATGCTTTCTTATCTGTACGTGAATCTGACAAGAAATATATTGCAGATATCGCTAAGAAATTAGCTGCATATGGCTTCAAGCTTATTGCAACAGGTGGTACATACCAAGTGCTTAAAGAAGCAGGTTTAGAATGCGAATCTGTGAATAAAGTAACCGAAGGTCGTCCACATATTGTTGACCGCTTGAAAAATGGTGAAATACACCTTATTGTCAATACCACTGAAGGTAAACAAGCTCAATATGACTCTGCAATGATTCGTCGTGCTGCCCTACAAGGCAAAGTGTATTACACAACGACTATCAATGGTGCAGAAGCTGTTTGCCAAGCTTTTGATGTGAAATTGCCAATGGATGTATACCGCTTGCAAGATTTAACTGTAGGTTAATTTGTTACCGATAAGTCCCGTCACCTTATCGGTGGCGGGATTTTTTCATTTTTTTTTAACTGTGTTTTCTCAAATTAAGAGGGACCAAAATGCAACGCTATCCAATGACCCCTGAAGGTAAAATTGCCTTAGAGAAAGAATTACAACATTTAAAATCTGTTGAACGTCCACGTATTATTCAAGCTATTGCAGAAGCACGTGAACATGGCGACTTAAAGGAAAATGCTGAATATCATGCTGCACGTGAACAGCAAGGTTTCTGTGAAGGCCGTATTCAGGATATCGAAGGTAAATTAGGCGCTGCTCAAGAAATTGATGTTAAAACACTTGAGCAAAATGGCCGTGTTGTTTTTGGTGTAACAGTAACAATTGAAAATCTTGATACTGAAGAACGTAAAACTTATAAAATTGTTGGCGATGACGAAGCAGATTTTAAAATTAATAAAATCTCGGTGAACTCACCAATCGCACGTGGTCTTTTGAGTAAGAGTGAAGGCGATGAAGTAAAAATCGTGACTCCTCAAGGCGAAGTCGAATATGAAATCGTAAGTGTAGAATATCTCTAAGATAATGCACAACTAGCCCCTCTTTATGAGGGGTTTTTATTAAATATCATTGATATATTTTTGGGAAATCACACATGGATAACTCTTTAATTAACACTCCAGTTCGTCATTGGTGTGAGTTTGAATTTATCCATAAAACTGTTAAAAACCCGAATATCCATATCAGTGGTAATTACTCATATTATTCAGCCTATTGGGATCAAGGTTTTGAACGTTGTGTCGTGCGTTACTTACATGATAAAGCCTCGACACCAGACAAACCTATTGACCAACTTTATATTGGTAATTTTGTTTGCTTTGGTGCTGAATGCGTCATTATGATGGGCGGCAACCAACTTCATAGACCAGACTGGATTTCAACTTTCCCTTTTGATACCCGTAGTTTTTTAGCAGCTGGTGATACTGTAATTGCAGATGGATGCTGGATTGGTAGTCGTGCAATGATTATGCAAGGGGTCAAACTTGGTGAAGGTGCAGTGGTTGCAACCGGAGCTGTGGTCACTAAAGATGTTCCCCCCTATGCAATTGTAGGGGGTGTACCTGCGAAAATTATTAAATATCGTTTTCCTCAAGAACAAATAGATAAACTGCTTGCTTTAAAACTTTATGATTTGGATGAGAAGCAAATTTTAAAAATACGCGAATATTTACAAACTGAAAATATAGATGCTTTATCTACACATATGGAAAATTTGCGGAATCTATAAAAATATATCTACAAAAATTTGTTGTTATAAACTCACAAATGATTACGTGCTTGAATTTAAATCGTCAAAAAATAAGTATAAAGTATTGAATAAATAAGCATCATTACAATAAGGAAAACACTCATGTTATATCAACATATTCTTGTACCAATTGACGGTTCTGAAACTTCTTTAATTGCCATGAAAGAGGCAATCAAACTGGGAAAAGCGTTAAATAGTAAAATTACGGTTGTGCAAGTGATGGCTCTTGATCCGTTTATTGCTGACGCCTATGTAAAAACTGGTCAAACGAATGATTTGATTGAACGGACAAGAACCTATTTACTCGATATTTTAGAACACGCAAAACAAGAATTTGCCAATGAAGGCATTACTGTCGAAACCAAACTACTTGAAGGTTTTGTTGTACATGAAGAGATTATTCAGGCTGCTCAAGACCTAAATGCAGATCTGATTGTCATGGGTTCTCATGGCCGTACAGGGGTCCGAAAACTTGTACTTGGTAGTGTTGCACAAAAAGTCTTAGGCGAAAGTCATATTCCTGTTTTAATTGTTCGATAATTTCAATATTGCCTATTTTGTTAATTCTAATAATTTAGGCAATGATTTAAAAAAAGCCTTTTCAGGATCTTTAAGGCTGCCAAGCAAATTGCTTTAAGTTTACTTTACCGTTTAACAAATAGACTCCTTCAGCTTCTAGCTTTAACTGCTGAACATTTTCACCTTTGTCATTAAATTTGCTTAGGCTAATTTTGCCTTGAGAATTAATAACCCGATACCAAGGGACTTGATGATCTGCTTCAAGATGTTTCAAAACATAGCCCACTAATCTCGCATGTTTAGGTAACCCTGCCATACGAGCCACTTGCCCATAAGTTGCGACTTTTCCGTAAGGAATCAAAGCAATGACTTCTAAAATCTGCCGATGTAGTTCATACTGAGTTGTCAAAATGGACTCCATAAAAATTGACATAATTCATATCATATAAAAATTTTTGACTAAAACTAAATGCAATCCAAGGTGGGCTTGAGGGAAATCTGCATGAAAAAAATATTATTGGTGGTTACTGGGACTTTACTGTGCGCTTCTTGTACTACTCGCCCTCCTATTCCTTCAGGAGAAATACCAAAAATATCTACAGATGGCCGCCCTATCGTTCCTGTCACTTTCGTTTTTACCACTAACTCTCCAGAAGCTACAAAGTTTGATAATTACCAGCAGATGCGCAAAGAAATCAAAATATTAAATAAATATTATGTAGATGATAAAAATAATAAGATTTTTAAATTCAAATTACACCGTTATATCCCTTACGAAGAGTTTTCAAAATTACATTGCGATTTAAAACAGCAAATCAATCAACCCTACCCGATTTCTACTGAAACTATTCCTGCCAGTGTAAACACCTGTTTTCCTAAAAGAACTGCCAGCAAGGAAGTCATCGTTTTTATTTATGATGCCTATTCGACTAAATGGAAATTTGAAGATGTAACAAGTAGAGCATTTCGTAATAATGGTAAACCTTTTGTTTTATTAGATTGGAACCGACTCAATTATAATATTCAGGCTGGTAGCGTCCATGAAATGGGACATGTTTTTGGACTAAAACATGTCTGTGCACCGAATGCTACAAAACGTACACCAACCAACATCATGGCGAGTGCCGAATGTAAACGTGGCAGCGGTGGACTTAGAAATTTAGGTTTTACACCGGTCCAACTTCAAACAATTTTAGAAAATTACCAACGTTATCCATAAAGATTTTAAAAACTCATTTCGACGTAAAAACCTAAATCATCTTGTGTTGCATAATAATTTTCAGGGGTCAGTAATGAAGTCATATAATTGCTGGCCTCTGAAAAATCGTCTTCATTGACTGGATGCGGTTGCCAAAATGTTTTCAAATTATTGGTATAGATTGGATATAAACGCAGTCGATCTTTTGACAAATCTAGCCGTGCTATACATCCATACGGCAAAGTGTTTTGCTCTGTATATTCACCATTGCTATTAAAAACCGCATTGCCCATACCAAATACCACAGGCTTCTGATTAATCACTTTAATCGGTTGAATGGTATGAGCTCCATGACCGATAACGAGGTCCGCACCAGCTTGAGTCAAAATATCAGCAAGCTTGCTCTGTTCCTTGGTAATCGGCTTAAAGTCGATGCCCCAATGACAAATAACAATAACTTTATGCTCAGGGTTAGTCTGCTTATAACGACCTATTTGTTCAAGCAAAACCCCATTTAGACATGCAACTCCACTCTTAGGACCTAAGGCATAAAAATCATAATCTAGATAGGCAGTGTCTCTGTGCCAATAGCCGTTAAAAATAGTGTAATGCTTGTTATTAAAAGTGATTTCAAAGTAGCTATGGGCTTCTTTTTGATTTGTGCCTGCACCAATATAAGAAATATTGGCCTGATCAAATTGTTGTAATGTATAAGCTAATCCACGATCACCATAGTCTTTTAAATGGTTATTTGCCAATACCACATGGTTAAGGTGAATATTTTTGAACTCTGCTAATGTTTGTTCGGCATCAGCTTTAAGAATAAATGGCTTTTTATGTACTAAAGGAGATTGTTTCTCTAAAGAGAAAACCGCTTCAAAGTTAGCAATATTTAGGTCATGTTCCCCTAAAAAGGCTTTTATTTTTTTAAATGAATATTCATATCCATACTGTTGCAGAGCATCTATTTGCCCTTTAGCCTTACGTTTTTCGGTGTAGATTTCCCCAAAGTAGGTATCACCTAAAATATTAATAATGCCGCTTGGGGTGGAGCAAACTTTAGGTCTTACAGTCTGTGTTTGAAAACAGTGATAATAAGGAATTAAGTGCTCAGCACGATGAATATCATCTAAGAAAGAAAAGAAACCGATAGTCTGATTTTCCTCAAAGAATGTAAGATAAATTTTTCTAAATGAATTTGTAAGATATAAAACCTCTACTAAATTCTGTGCCATTAAGAGAGTCTGTGGTAGATAAGACTTTCCTTTAAAATTCAGCTCCTTTATAAAGAAAAGTTTTCTGATTTCAGCTGGATGGCTATAAATATTTTTAACTAATAAAAACAAATATTTTAACTGGTTTTGTGTACTTCCTTTTTTCAAATTTAAATTATAGGTAACAGCTCTTTTTGACAAAATTAAATAGGCTTGCTCATCTGTACCGCAGAGCATATTGCTTAAAGCATCCTTCACATCTACTGCTTGGGTGAAAATTAGCAACTGCAATAGATCAGTAAAAGTGTAATGTTCCGAAGGTTTTAAGCCTAGATTTTGCTGACCTAATTGCTCAGATAGGTGTCCAGGGACAACATAGTCATCTTGAGCTTGTACATTTTTTTGCTGAAATTGCTCTAATGCATAGTCGATTAGCAGTAGTGTTGAAATATCATCGTCAAATTCGAATTGCCATAAATCTTCATCGAAACTTGTCGTATCGATATGTGCTAATAACTTGATTTCAACAGGCTGATATTTCATGGCTCATCACCTTTGTAATCTTTAACGTAAGCGATGTAACCCGATAAGTTGTGTTCTTGGTCATCAATCCGTACTCGAAAACGATCATGGCGAATATAAAACGCATGTAAAATTTTATCTGGCCGAGCCATATACATCGCCATTTCCGGATAAAAAAATCCTGTAGTTTGAAAATCAGCTCTAAACTCAATTAGCTTTTGAAGCTCAGGCATATACGCCTGCTCAAAAAGTGCTGTCCGCCCCTGCTCTTTTAAACGGTTCACCATTTTATAAGCAGCCATTAGCATTTCTAATAAAGTTGCATATGTTGTTTTTCGATTTTTAATAAAAATAAAATGTTTTAAATAATTATTTAAACCAAAAATAAAATATTTATCTTCGGGGCATATCTTAGTGAGTTCATTTGTACAATAACTTAACCAGTGGTCATGATATTTTTCATATCTATTTTTAATAAAATATTCAAACATTAATTTAACAGTTTCTAATAAAATAGAATTTTGATTAATTTGATATAACCTTAATAAAGCTAAAGCAGCTTCACCATCATAATAAATAATTCTGAATTTTTCTTTTAAATCATAATCTGGATAATTTAATACATGAGTTGTTGAGCCATTTGAATCGACTAATTTTAAAATACCATTTGCTAGTTTTTCTGCATATTTTTGATAATCATTTTTTTGAGTAATTTCTTGATATTTAGTTAACATTAAAATGGCGGCCGCATTGGCACCTAATTTGATTTCGAATTCCCCTTCTTTACCATCAATCATAAAAGCAGTTTCTAAGTCTTTTTCTTTATAAAAGTTGGCCAGTGCATAGTGAATGGCAGCATGTATTTTGGGCCAATATTCTGGCTTGCTCTGCACCTCAAAAGTTTCTAGTAAGGCATATACTGAGGTACAGTGGCGCACTGTATTGTAGTTACGAATGTCCCGATCATAGGCAGAGAAATAGCCATAAATAAATTTGCCATTTTCTTGAATCTGGTCATGCAGAAATGCCGAATTTTGCTCAATTAGATGCTGAAAATGCTGTTTTTTATTGCTTGAAATTCCTCTAATTCCATTTACATCATAACCACTCGCTAAGTTAATAAATTCCTCATTTTCATAAAATGCTGCGTAGGTATCAAAAGTCCAAATGTCTTGCAGCTCTTGTAATTTAATCTGTGGTTTTGGAGCGTTATATTTTTGCTTAACTGCATAATTCAGATTTGTTTCATCAAAAAAGTTCGGTTTGTCGTAGCTCAGGCCTCGAATGATTGCTTTTCCATAAATCTCTTGTTCGAGAAAAGCTACTGAACAGTGTTCATCAAATCCAATCCCTTTACGGTAGTGATTGTTGTGAAATTGATGGTGAACCTGCTGCTCTACTTCCTTCCAAGCTTGTTTCGTTAAGTTGTATGCCACATCAATTTTTATATAATCATCCAGCGGTGACTGTGCAAACTGTTCATTAATAAAATCTAATAATTGTTTTTTGGCCTGCTCTAAATTTGTTTTCTCACTGTGCCAAACGCTACATCTCTGGTCTTTAGGACCATAAGATAAAAATAAAATAATATCCTGTTTAAGACTCGGAATGTGCTGAACAACGTGTTCTAACCAAAGGCTCATTTTTCTTTGGAATTTTAAAAATGCCGTCACTCGAATTTAGTCCCTATTCGTTAATTGTTGTTCTATAAAATTTTCAATACATCATAGCACGGACAAGCTAAAAGCTAGATTAACGTATTGTTTAAACATAAAAAAAGAGCCCGAAGGCTCTTTTTTTTATTTGGTTAATTATCTATTAATAGATAATTTGACCATTAGCAAGTAACTCTGCCTCACTAGTCGTAACACCTTGTAAAACCAACAGATTCGTAAAGTTATTTGTAGGTAAAATCACCCCAGTTAACCCATCACGGTCAATTTGAATTGTTGTATTACCACCACTTACAACGACATTGATATATTGTCCAATAGTAAGGTCTGTTTGAGCTCCATCGAGTAATCCTCTGATATCAATCAGATCGGCTTGCTGGTCTGTAGCGACATTACCCACATGGAAGTTAGTCCACGTATCTACGCCATTACCACCTGTATTACCACCATTACCTATAGCAACGTTATTTAATACATGATAAATGAGAGTATCTGAACCAGCCCCAATCGTGCCAGTATCCGTATTGAACGTGTCATTTCCTGATGTACTAATTACATGAGTATTGTAATCAGAAGTAGTCAGATTAACCGTCAATGATGATAAAGACTCGGCGCCATTCGCTGCCACTAACTTATAGTTAATGGTATCGGTTGGATTCGCTAATGTTAACGATGAAGTATTGGCACGGTAATCATAGTCACCATTTGAATTGATCACAAATGTACCATTCGCAGTAGTGATAGATTGTCCAGTAGCCTCAACATATACACCAGGACTTGTTTCAACATAGAGTTTGACACCATCAGCAGTAAAGATACCACTGTCTGCGACTCCACCTATTGTGTCACCATGGACAATGTTTCCATGAATCCAGTCAGATGAATAATTGTTCAAGTGCGTTGTAGTGGTCGTTACTTGGGTATCCAAGGTGGTTACACCAAGTGTAATCGCTGTCAACGTATATTGAACACGGTATGTACCTGCTTCCAAGTGTAGAACGGAATCTTGGAAAGCTACAGTCCCGAGACTAATACCACCCACGCTCGCAAGTGCTGTAGCCGAACCAGTATAAGTAGTATCAACCCATACTCCACCAACAAATTGCTGGACAACATAGCTCACTGTTGGTAATGCACTTAACAAAGGTTGGTTAGCATAAGTTGCTGCTACCTGTACATCTACTAATTCTCCAGCCCCAACGGTGAAAGCATTAGAAAGTACAGAAGTCGAACCAATCAAGTTGATTGTTATGTTCGGACTTGGAACATCTACAGGTGTATCAGTTGAGTTACTAAAATCAACCGTTGCAACAGCTTGGTCTGCATTGGCAACGATTTGAGTCGTACCATCCGTTCCAGGACTAGCAGTATTCCAAGTAATGCTGACATCAGGTGATCCAATTTGTATGTGCAATACCGCTGTACTAGTACCACCTGATACAGGATCAGTAATGGTGTAAGTGAAGCTATCTACTTTGCCAATGTTTGCAGCATTAGCAGTTGGTGTATAGCTGTATGAACCATTTGCAGAGATAGTAAGTGTTCCATAAGCTCCTATTACTGGGGTTGAAGAACCAATAGATGTTGGTATTGCACCTACTTGCTCACCCACAACAGTAGACACTACTGTTGTTCCAGTAATTGTATCTGGCACATATGAAGGACCATATATAGTTGAATCATCATCAGTAAGCACATTACCGCTCACTGTTGCTGCACTATATGTAGGTACTACTGTGTGATTATAGTCATCGCGAACCACACTCATTGTGCCTAACAACCCTACACCAACACCGGTATAGACCATAAACGCTCTATAAGAACCACTTGCCAAGTCTGTGATAGTCGCACCGAATCCATTACCACCGAGTATTCCGACGTTAATTAATCCCGTACTAGCATCACCTGCAACATTCTGCCACGAACCATCTGGTGCTTGTTTTTGTAACACTATTTTATAGTCGTTAAGCAAAGACAAACTTAGTAAAGCGCCATAGCTAATCGTTGCGTCTGAAGTATGTCCAGCAGCAATACTGAAGCTCACACTCGGGGTACCTAGAAGCGATACGTTGAGACCCTCAGTTACGCCTATCAATGCTAGATAGGTTGCAGAACCAGCATTAATACCCGTTGTAGTTAATGGAACAATATCAATTGCCACACTATCTACATTGTCATGTGCAGTAATTGTTGGCACAAGAACAAGACCAGCAAGGTTAGCACCAGTACCCAGATTACCTGCAAGGTCAGTATAGGTGTTATTTGCAACACTCAAGCTCGGTGCTGTTGCACTGCCATCTTGAGTGAAGGTTGCTGTCCAGGTCACACCACCATCTGCTGTGGTCAAGCCAGTAAGTGTACCACCTGCCAAGGTCACATCTGTTGCATCAAAGCCAGTTACTGCTTCACTGAATGTGAAGGTTACTGTGGTGCTTTCACCTACAGACAGGTTAAGGTCTGTTGCACTGATCGCAAGCGTCGGTGCAACAATATCTGCCACTAAACCAGCCAATGCCGCACCAGTACCCAAGTTGCCTGCAAGGTCAGTATAGGTGTTATTTGCAACACTGATGCTCGGTGCTGTTGCACTGCCATCTTGAGTGAAGGTCGCTGTCCAGGTCACACCACCATCTGCTGTAGTCAAGCCAGTAAGCGTACCACCTGCCAAGGTCACATCTGTTGCATCAAAGCCAGTCACTGCTTCACTGAATGTGAAGGTTACTGTGGTGCTTTCACCAAGAGCAAGATTCAGGTCAGTTGCACTGATCGCAAGCGTCGGTGCTACCACATCTGAAGTCAAGCCAGTAAGGTTAGCGCCTGTACCCAAGTTACCTGCAAGGTCAGTATAAGTGTTATCCGCCACACTGATGCTCGGTGCTGTTGCACTGCCATCTTGAGTGAAGGTCGCTGTCCAGGTCACACCACCATCTGCTGTAGTCAAGCCAGTAAGCGTACCACCTGCCAAGGTCACATCTGTTGCATCAAAGCCAGTTACTGCTTCACTGAATGTGAAGGTTACTGTGGTGCTTTCACCTACAGACAGATTCAGGTCTGTTGCACTGATCGCAAGCGTCGGTGCTACCACATCTGAAGTTAAGCCAGTAAGGTTAGCGCCTGTACCCAAGTTACCTGCAAGGTCTGTATAAGTGTTATCCGCCACACTGATGCTCGGTGCTGTTGCACTGCCATCTTGAGTGAAGGTCGCTGTCCAGGTCACACCACCATCTGCTGTAGTCAAGCCAGTAAGCGTACCACCTGCCAAGGTCACATCTGTTGCATCAAAGCCAGTTACTGCTTCACTGAATGTGAAGGTTACTGTGGTGCTTTCACCAAGAGCAAGATTCAGGTCTGTTGCACTGATCGCAAGCGTCGGTGCTACCACATCTGAAGTTAAGCCAGTAAGGTTAGCGCCTGTACCCAAGTTACCTGCAAGGTCTGTATAAGTGTTATCCGCCACACTGATGCTCGGTGCTGTTGCACTGCCATCTTGAGTGAAGGTCGCTGTCCAGGTCACACCACCATCTGCTGTAGTCAAGCCAGTAAGCGTACCACCTGCCAAGGTCACATCTGTTGCATCAAAGCCAGTTACTGCTTCACTGAATGTGAAGGTTACTGTGGTGCTTTCACCAAGAGCAAGATTCAGGTCTGTTGCACTGATCGCAAGCGTCGGTGCTACCACATCTGAAGTCAGGCCAGTAAGGTTAGCGCCAGTACCCAGGTTACCTGCAAGGTCAGTATAAGTGTTATCCGCCACACTGATGCTCGGTGCTGTTGCACTGCCATCTTGAGTGAAGGTCGCTGTCCAGGTCACACCACCATCTGCTGTGGTCAAGCCAGTAAGCGTACCACCTGCCAAGGTCACATCTGTTGAATCAAAGCCAGTTACTGCTTCACTGAATGTGAAGGTCACTGTGGTGCTTTGACCAAGAGCAAGATTCAGGTCTGTTGCACTGATCGCAAGCGTCGGTGCTACCACATCTGAAGTTAAGCCAGTAAGGTTAGCGCCTGTACCCAAGTTACCTGCAAGGTCTGTATAAGTGTTATCCGCCACACTGATGCTCGGTGCTGTTGCACTGCCATCTTGAGTGAAGGTCGCTGTCCAGGTCACACCACCATCTGCTGTGGTCAAGCCAGTAAGCGTACCACCTGCCAAGGTCACATCTGTTGCATCAAAGCCAGTTACTGCTTCACTGAATGTGAAGGTTACTGTGGTGCTTTCACCTACAGACAGATTCAGGTCTGTTGCACTGATCGCAAGCGTCGGTGCTACCACATCTGAAGTTAAGCCAGTAAGGTTAGCGCCAGTACCCAGGTTACCTGCAAGGTCAGTATAAGTGTTATCCGCCACACTGATGCTCGGTGCTGTTGCACTGCCATCTTGAGTGAAGGTCGCTGTCCAGGTCACACCACCATCTGCTGTGGTCAAGCCAGTAAGCGTACCACCTGCCAAGGTCACATCTGTTGCATCAAAGCCAGTTACTGCTTCACTGAATGTGAAGGTTACTGTGGTGCTTTCACCAAGAGCAAGATTCAGGTCAGTTGCACTGATCGCAAGCGTCGGTGCTACCACATCTGAAGTTAAGCCAGTAAGGTTAGCGCCTGTACCCAAGTTACCTGCAAGGTCAGTATAAGTGTTATCCGCCACACTGATGCTCGGTGCTGTTGCACTGCCATCTTGAGTGAAGGTCGCTGTCCAGGTCACACCACCATCTGCTGTAGTCAAGCCAGTAAGCGTACCACCTGCCAAGGTCACATCTGTTGCATCAAAGCCAGTTACTGCTTCACTGAATGTGAAGGTTACTGTGGTGCTTTCACCTACAGACAGATTCAGGTCTGTTGCACTGATCGCAAGCGTCGGTGCTACCACATCTGAAGTTAAGCCAGTAAGGTTAGCGCCTGTACCCAAGTTACCTGCAAGGTCTGTATAAGTGTTATCCGCCACACTGATGCTCGGTGCTGTTGCACTGCCATCTTGAGTGAAGGTCGCTGTCCAGGTCACACCACCATCTGCTGTAGTCAAGCCAGTAAGCGTACCACCTGCCAAGGTCACATCTGTTGCATCAAAGCCAGTTACTGCTTCACTGAATGTGAAGGTTACTGTGGTGCTTTCACCAAGAGCAAGATTCAGGTCTGTTGCACTGATCGCAAGCGTCGGTGCTACCACATCTGAAGTTAAGCCAGTAAGGTTAGCGCCTGTACCCAAGTTACCTGCAAGGTCTGTATAAGTGTTATCCGCCACACTGATGCTCGGTGCTGTTGCACTGCCATCTTGAGTGAAGGTCGCTGTCCAGGTCACACCACCATCTGCTGTAGTCAAGCCAGTAAGCGTACCACCTGCCAAGGTCACATCTGTTGCATCAAAGCCAGTTACTGCTTCACTGAATGTGAAGGTTACTGTGGTGCTTTCACCAAGAGCAAGATTCAGGTCTGTTGCACTGATCGCAAGCGTCGGTGCTACCACATCTGAAGTCAGGCCAGTAAGGTTAGCGCCAGTACCCAGGTTACCTGCAAGGTCAGTATAAGTGTTATCCGCCACACTGATGCTCGGTGCTGTTGCACTGCCATCTTGAGTGAAGGTCGCTGTCCAGGTCACACCACCATCTGCTGTGGTCAAGCCAGTAAGCGTACCACCTGCCAAGGTCACATCTGTTGCATCAAAGCCAGTTACTGCTTCACTGAATGTGAAGGTTACTGTGGTGCTTTCACCAAGAGCCAGATTCAGGTCTGTTGCACTGATCGCAAGCGTCGGTGAAACAATGTCTACGACGAAGCCATCTGTACCATCAAGCACATCCCCTGTACCGAAGTTACCTGCAAGGTCTGTATAAGTATTATCAGCTACAGTAATGCTTGGTGCTGTGCCTGTACCATCTGGTGTGAACACTGCTGTCCAAGTGATGTTATCGGTTGTCGTCAATGCACCTAATGTACCGCCAACCAGGGTGATATCAGTTGCATCAAAGCCTGCCACTGCCTCACTGAACGTGAAGGTAATGTTCGCTGTTTCACCTGCCGCAAGTGCAAGGTCATCTGCGCTAATCGCAAGGGTTGGTGACACAATATCTACGACGAAGCCATCTGTACCATCAAGTACATCACCTGTACCCAAGTTACCCGCAAGGTCTGTGTAAGTATTATCAGCTACAGTAATGCTTGGGGCTGTGCCTGTACCATCTGGCGTGAACACTGCTGTCCAAGTGATGTTATCGGTTGTTGTTAATGCACCTAATGTACCGCCAACGAGGGTGATATCTGTTGCATCAAAGCCTGCCACTGCTTCACTGAACGTGAAGGTAATGTTCGCTGTTTCACCTGCCGCAAGTGCAAGGTCATCTGCGCTAATCGCAAGGGTTGGTGGCACAATATCTACAACAAAGCCGTCTGTACCATCAAGTACATCACCTGTACCCGGGTTGCCCAATACATCAGTGTAGCTACCATCAGCCACGGTAATGCTTGGTGCTGTGCCTGTGCCATCTGGCGTGAACACTGCTGTCCAAGTGATGTTATCCGTTGTCGTCAATGCACCTAATGTACCGCCAACGAGGGTGATATCTGTTGCATCAAAGCCTGCCACTGCTTCACTGAACGTGAAGGTAATGTTCGCTGTTTCACCTGCCGCAAGTGCAAGGTCATCTGCGCTAATCGCAAGGGTTGGTGCTGTTGCATCAACAGTTACTGTGCCTGTCGCAGGTGTTGAAACGTTACCTGCTACATCCGTTGCAGTCACGCTCACTGTGTGCGGGCCATCTGCCAACACTGGAAGTGTATTGTCTGCAAGCGTCCAGGTACCGTCACCATTGTTGGTCGCATTGTAGTTAATACCATCTACGGTCACCACCACAGTCGCAGCAGGATCATCGATCGTACCGGTCAACGCAGGTGTGGTGTCATTGGTAGATGCATCTGTGAAGCCCACAACCGGTGCAACAAGGTCAACGATAAAGCCGTCTGTACCATCAAGTACATCACCTGTACCCGGGTTGCCCAATACATCAGTGTAGCTACCATCAGCCACGGTAATGCTTGGTGCTGTGCCTGTGCCATCTGGCGTGAACACTGCTGTCCAAGTGATGTTATCCGTTGTCGTCAATGCACCTAATGTACCGCCAACGAGGGTGATATCTGTTGCATCAAAGCCTGCCACTGCTTCACTGAACGTGAAGGTAATGTTCGCTGTTTCACCTGCCGCAAGTGCAAGGTCATCTGCGCTAATCGCAAGGGTTGGTGCTGTTGCATCAACAGTTACTGTGCCTGTCGCAGGTGTTGAAACGTTACCTGCTACATCCGTTGCAGTCACGCTCACTGTGTGCGGGCCATCTGCCAACACTGGAAGTGTATTGTCTGCAAGCGTCCAGGTACCGTCACCATTGTTGGTCGCATTGTAGTTAATACCATCTACGGTCACCACCACAGTCGCAGCAGGATCATCGATCGTACCGGTCAACGCAGGTGTGGTGTCATTGGTAGAGGCATCTGTGAAGCCCACAACCGGTGCAACAAGGTCAACGATAAAGCCGTCTGTACCATCAAGTACATCACCTGTACCCGGGTTGCCCAATACATCAGTGTAGCTACCATCAGCCACGGTAATGCTTGGTGCTGTGCCTGTGCCATCTGGTGTGAACACTGCTGTCCAAGTGATGTTATCCGTTGTCGTCAATGCACCTAATGTACCGCCAACGAGGGTGATATCTGTTGCATCAAAGCCTGCCACTGCTTCACTGAACGTGAAGGTAATGTTCGCTGTTTCACCTGCCGCAAGTGCAAGGTCATCTGCGCTAATCGCAAGGGTTGGTGCTGTTGCATCAACAGTTACTGTGCCTGTCGCAGGTGTTGAAACGTTACCTGCTACATCCGTTGCAGTCACACTCACTGTGTGCGGGCCATCTGCCAACACTGGAAGTGTATTGTCTGCAAGCGTCCAGGTACCGTCACCATTGTTGGTCGCATTGTAGTTAATACCATCTACGGTCACCACCACAGTCGCAGCAGGATCATCGATCGTACCGGTCAACGCAGGTGTGGTGTCATTGGTAGAGGCATCTGTGAAGCCCACAACCGGTGCAACAAGGTCAACGATAAAGCCGTCTGTACCATCAAGTACATCACCTGTACCCGGGTTGCCCAATACATCAGTGTAGCTACCATCAGCCACGGTAATGCTTGGTGCTGTGCCTGTGCCATCTGGCGTGAACACTGCTGTCCAAGTGATGTTATCCGTTGTCGTCAATGCACCTAATGTACCGCCAACGAGGGTGATATCTGTTGCATCAAAGCCTGCCACTGCTTCACTGAACGTGAAGGTAATGTTCGCTGTTTCACCTGCCGCAAGTGCAAGGTCATCTGCGCTAATCGCAAGGGTTGGTGCTGTTGCATCAACAGTTACTGTGCCTGTCGCAGGTGTTGAAACGTTACCTGCTACATCCGTTGCAGTCACGCTCACTGTGTGCGGGCCATCTGCCAACACTGGAAGTGTATTGTCTGCAAGCGTCCAGGTACCGTCACCATTGTTGGTCGCATTGTAGTTAATACCATCTACGGTCACCACCACAGTCGCAGCAGGATCATCGATCGTACCGGTCAACGCAGGTGTGGTGTCATTGGTAGATGCATCTGTGAAGCCCACAACCGGTGCAACAAGGTCAACGATAAAGCCGTCTGTACCATCAAGTACATCACCTGTACCCGGGTTGCCCAATACATCAGTGTAGCTACCATCAGCCACGGTAATGCTTGGTGCTGTGCCTGTGCCATCTGGCGTGAACACTGCTGTCCAAGTGATGTTATCCGTTGTCGTCAATGCACCTAATGTACCGCCAACGAGGGTGATATCTGTTGCATCAAAGCCTGCCACTGCTTCACTGAACGTGAAGGTAATGTTCGCTGTTTCACCTGCCGCAAGTGCAAGGTCATCTGCGCTAATCGCAAGGGTTGGTGCTGTTGCATCAACAGTTACTGTGCCTGTCGCAGGTGTTGAAACGTTACCTGCTACATCCGTTGCAGTCACACTCACTGTATGCGGGCCATCTGCCAACACTGGAAGTGTATTGTCTGCAAGCGTCCAGGTACCGTCACCATTGTTGGTCGCATTGTAGTTAATACCATCTACGGTCACCACCACAGTCGCAGCAGGATCATCGATCGTACCGGTCAACGCAGGTGTGGTGTCATTGGTAGAGGCATCTGTGAAGCCCACAACCGGTGCAACAAGGTCAACGATAAAGCCGTCTGTACCATCAAGTACATCACCTGTACCCGGGTTGCCCAATACATCAGTGTAGCTACCATCAGCCACGGTAATGCTTGGTGCTGTGCCTGTGCCATCTGGTGTGAACACTGCTGTCCAAGTGATGTTATCCGTTGTCGTCAATGCACCTAATGTACCGCCAACGAGGGTGATATCTGTTGCATCAAAGCCTGCCACTGCTTCACTGAACGTGAAGGTAATGTTCGCTGTTTCACCTGCCGCAAGTGCAAGGTCATCTGCGCTAATCGCAAGGGTTGGTGCTGTTGCATCAACAGTTACTGTGCCTGTCGCAGGTGTTGAAACGTTACCTGCTACATCCGTTGCAGTCACACTCACTGTATGCGGGCCATCTGCCAACACTGGAAGTGTATTGTCTGCAAGCGTCCAGGTACCGTCACCATTGTTGGTCGCATTGTAGTTAATACCATCTACGGTCACCACCACAGTCGCAGCAGGATCATCGATCGTACCGGTCAACGCAGGTGTGGTGTCATTGGTAGAGGCATCTGTGAAGCCCACAACCGGTGCAACAAGGTCAACGATAAAGCCGTCTGTACCATCAAGTACATCACCTGTACCCGGGTTGCCCAATACATCAGTGTAGCTACCATCAGCCACGGTAATGCTTGGTGCTGTGCCTGTGCCATCTGGTGTGAACACTGCTGTCCAAGTGATGTTATCCGTTGTCGTCAATGCACCTAATGTACCGCCAACGAGGGTGATATCTGTTGCATCAAAGCCTGCCACTGCTTCACTGAACGTGAAGGTAATGTTCGCTGTTTCACCTGCCGCAAGTGCAAGGTCATCTGCGCTAATCGCAAGGGTTGGTGCTGTTGCATCAACAGTTACTGTGCCTGTCGCAGGTGTTGAAACGTTACCTGCTACATCCGTTGCAGTCACGCTCACTGTGTGCGGGCCATCTGCCAACACTGGAAGTGTATTGTCTGCAAGCGTCCAGGTACCGTCACCATTGTTGGTCGCATTGTAGTTAATACCATCTACGGTCACCACCACAGTCGCAGCAGGATCATCGATCGTACCGGTCAACGCAGGTGTGGTGTCATTGGTAGATGCATCTGTGAAGCCCACAACCGGTGCAACAAGGTCAACGATAAAGCCGTCTGTACCATCAAGTACATCACCTGTACCCGGGTTGCCCAATACATCAGTGTAGCTACCATCAGCCACGGTAATGCTTGGTGCTGTGCCTGTGCCATCTGGCGTGAACACTGCTGTCCAAGTGATGTTATCCGTTGTCGTCAATGCACCTAATGTACCGCCAACGAGGGTGATATCTGTTGCATCAAAGCCTGCCACTGCTTCACTGAACGTGAAGGTAATGTTCGCTGTTTCACCTGCCGCAAGTGCAAGGTCATCTGCGCTAATCGCAAGGGTTGGTGCTGTTGCATCAACAGTTACTGTGCCTGTCGCAGGTGTTGAAACGTTACCTGCTACATCCGTTGCAGTCACACTCACTGTATGCGGGCCATCTGCCAACACTGGAAGTGTATTGTCTGCAAGCGTCCAGGTACCGTCACCATTGTTGGTCGCATTGTAGTTAATACCATCTACGGTCACCACCACAGTCGCAGCAGGATCATCGATCGTACCGGTCAACGCAGGTGTGGTGTCATTGGTAGAGGCATCTGTGAAGCCCACAACCGGTGCAACAAGGTCAACGATAAAGCCGTCTGTACCATCAAGTACATCACCTGTACCCGGGTTGCCCAATACATCAGTGTAGCTACCATCAGCCACGGTAATGCTTGGTGCTGTGCCTGTGCCATCTGGCGTGAACACTGCTGTCCAAGTGATGTTATCCGTTGTCGTCAATGCACCTAATGTACCGCCAACGAGGGTGATATCTGTTGCATCAAAGCCTGCCACTGCTTCACTGAACGTGAAGGTAATGTTCGCTGTTTCACCTGCCGCAAGTGCAAGGTCATCTGCGCTAATCGCAAGGGTTGGTGCTGTTGCATCAACAGTTACTGTGCCTGTCGCAGGTGTTGAAACGTTACCTGCTACATCCGTTGCAGTCACACTCACTGTATGCGGGCCATCTGCCAACACTGGAAGTGTATTGTCTGCAAGCGTCCAGGTACCGTCACCATTGTTGGTCGCATTGTAGTTAATACCATCTACGGTCACCACCACAGTCGCAGCAGGATCATCGATCGTACCGGTCAACGCAGGTGTGGTGTCATTGGTAGAGGCATCTGTGAAGCCCACAACCGGTGCAACAAGGTCAACGATAAAGCCGTCTGTACCATCAAGTACATCACCTGTACCCGGGTTGCCCAATACATCAGTGTAGCTACCATCAGCCACGGTAATGCTTGGTGCTGTGCCTGTGCCATCTGGCGTGAACACTGCTGTCCAAGTGATGTTATCCGTTGTCGTCAATGCACCTAATGTACCGCCAACGAGGGTGATATCTGTTGCATCAAAGCCTGCCACTGCTTCACTGAACGTGAAGGTAATGTTCGCTGTTTCACCTGCCGCAAGTGCAAGGTCATCTGCGCTAATCGCAAGGGTTGGTGCTGTTGCATCAACAGTTACTGTGCCTGTCGCAGGTGTTGAAACGTTACCTGCTACATCCGTTGCAGTCACGCTCACTGTGTGCGGGCCATCTGCCAACACTGGAAGTGTATTGTCTGCAAGCGTCCAGGTACCGTCACCATTGTTGGTCGCATTGTAGTTAATACCATCTACGGTCACCACCACAGTCGCAGCAGGATCATCGATCGTACCGGTCAACGCAGGTGTGGTGTCATTGGTAGAGGCATCTGTGAAGCCCACAACCGGTGCAACAAGGTCAACGATAAAGCCGTCTGTACCATCAAGTACATCACCTGTACCCGGGTTGCCCAATACATCAGTGTAGCTACCATCAGCCACGGTAATGCTTGGTGCTGTGCCTGTGCCATCTGGCGTGAACACTGCTGTCCAAGTGATGTTATCCGTTGTCGTCAATGCACCTAATGTACCGCCAACGAGGGTGATATCTGTTGCATCAAAGCCTGCCACTGCTTCACTGAACGTGAAGGTAATGTTCGCTGTTTCACCTGCCGCAAGTGCAAGGTCATCTGCGCTAATCGCAAGGGTTGGTGCTGTTGCATCAACAGTTACTGTGCCTGTCGCAGGTGTTGAAACGTTACCTGCTACATCCGTTGCAGTCACGCTCACTGTGTGCGGGCCATCTGCCAACACTGGAAGTGTATTGTCTGCAAGCGTCCAGGTACCGTCACCATTGTTGGTCGCATTGTAGTTAATACCATCTACGGTCACCACCACAGTCGCAGCAGGATCATCGATCGTACCGGTCAACGCAGGTGTGGTGTCATTGGTAGATGCATCTGTGAAGCCCACAACCGGTGCAACAAGGTCAACGATAAAGCCGTCTGTACCATCAAGTACATCACCTGTACCCGGGTTGCCCAATACATCAGTGTAGCTACCATCAGCCACGGTAATGCTTGGTGCTGTGCCTGTGCCATCTGGCGTGAACACTGCTGTCCAAGTGATGTTATCCGTTGTCGTCAATGCACCTAATGTACCGCCAACGAGGGTGATATCTGTTGCATCAAAGCCTGCCACTGCTTCACTGAACGTGAAGGTAATGTTCGCTGTTTCACCTGCCGCAAGTGCAAGGTCATCTGCGCTAATCGCAAGGGTTGGTGCTGTTGCATCAACAGTTACTGTGCCTGTCGCAGGTGTTGAAACGTTACCTGCTACATCCGTTGCAGTCACGCTCACTGTGTGCGGGCCATCTGCCAACACTGGAAGTGTATTGTCTGCAAGCGTCCAGGTACCGTCACCATTGTTGGTCGCATTGTAGTTAATACCATCTACGGTCACCACCACAGTCGCAGCAGGATCATCGATCGTACCGGTCAACGCAGGTGTGGTGTCATTGGTAGAGGCATCTGTGAAGCCCACAACCGGTGCAACAAGGTCAACGATAAAGCCGTCTGTACCATCAAGTACATCACCTGTACCCGGGTTGCCCAATACATCAGTGTAGCTACCATCAGCCACGGTAATGCTTGGTGCTGTGCCTGTGCCATCTGGTGTGAACACTGCTGTCCAAGTGATGTTATCCGTTGTCGTCAATGCACCTAATGTACCGCCAACGAGGGTGATATCTGTTGCATCAAAGCCTGCCACTGCTTCACTGAACGTGAAGGTAATGTTCGCTGTTTCACCTGCCGCAAGTGCAAGGTCATCTGCGCTAATCGCAAGGGTTGGTGCTGTTGCATCAACAGTTACTGTGCCTGTCGCAGGTGTTGAAACGTTACCTGCTACATCCGTTGCAGTCACGCTCACTGTGTGCGGGCCATCTGCCAACACTGGAAGTGTATTGTCTGCAAGCGTCCAGGTACCGTCACCATTGTTGGTCGCATTGTAGTTAATACCATCTACGGTCACCACCACAGTCGCAGCAGGATCATCGATCGTACCGGTCAACGCAGGTGTGGTGTCATTGGTAGATGCATCTGTGAAGCCCACAACCGGTGCAACAAGGTCAACGATAAAGCCGTCTGTACCATCAAGTACATCACCTGTACCCGGGTTGCCCAATACATCAGTGTAGCTACCATCAGCCACGGTAATGCTTGGTGCTGTGCCTGTGCCATCTGGCGTGAACACTGCTGTCCAAGTGATGTTATCCGTTGTCGTCAATGCACCTAATGTACCGCCAACGAGGGTGATATCTGTTGCATCAAAGCCTGCCACTGCTTCACTGAACGTGAAGGTAATGTTCGCTGTTTCACCTGCCGCAAGTGCAAGGTCATCTGCGCTAATCGCAAGGGTTGGTGCTGTTGCATCAACAGTTACTGTGCCTGTCGCAGGTGTTGAAACGTTACCTGCTACATCCGTTGCAGTCACACTCACTGTGTGCGGGCCATCTGCCAACACTGGAAGTGTATTGTCTGCAAGCGTCCAGGTACCGTCACCATTGTTGGTCGCATTGTAGTTAATACCATCTACGGTCACCACCACAGTCGCAGCAGGATCATCGATCGTACCGGTCAACGCAGGTGTGGTGTCATTGGTAGATGCATCTGTGAAGCCCACAACCGGTGCAACAAGGTCAACGATAAAGCCGTCTGTACCATCAAGTACATCACCTGTACCCGGGTTGCCCAATACATCAGTGTAGCTACCATCAGCCACGGTAATGCTTGGTGCTGTGCCTGTGCCATCTGGCGTGAACACTGCTGTCCAAGTGATGTTATCCGTTGTCGTCAATGCACCTAATGTACCGCCAACGAGGGTGATATCTGTTGCATCAAAGCCTGCCACTGCTTCACTGAACGTGAAGGTAATGTTCGCTGTTTCACCTGCCGCAAGTGCAAGGTCATCTGCGCTAATCGCAAGGGTTGGTGCTGTTGCATCAACAGTTACTGTGCCTGTCGCAGGTGTTGAAACGTTACCTGCTACATCCGTTGCAGTCACACTCACTGTGTGCGGGCCATCTGCCAACACTGGAAGTGTATTGTCTGCAAGCGTCCAGGTACCGTCACCATTGTTGGTCGCATTGTAGTTAATACCATCTACGGTCACCACCACAGTCGCAGCAGGATCATCGATCGTACCGGTCAACGCAGGTGTGGTGTCATTGGTAGATGCATCTGTGAAGCTCACGACCGGTGCAGTGGTATCCACTGTCACCACAGCAGTATCACTACCCACATTACCTGCTGCATCTGTTGCTGTCACGGTAATCGTGTGTGGACCGTCTGTTAATACAGGCAGTGTATTGTCTGCAAGGGTCCAAGTGCCGTCACCATTGTTGGTTGCTGGATAGTTCACACCATCCACAGTCACCACCACAGTCGCAGTCGGATCGTTCACTGTACCAGTGAGTGCTGGTGTGCTGTCATTGGTCAACACATCATCGAGTGCAACCACAGGTGCAGTAATGTCCGCAGACACCACGCCTGAACCTGGCAATGAAGTATTGCCTGCAGGGTCAGTTGCTGTTGCTGTCACCGTTTGACCGTCCGTCAAGTCACCTGGGTTTGGTACTGACCAGCTGCCGTCTGTACCTGCAACCACAGTTGCTGTCGTACCGTCAGGGAAGCTTACAGTCACGGTTGAACCCGGTTCTGCTGTACCTGTCACTGGATCAGTGGCATTGATTGGATCAAGGACCGGTGCATTTGGTGCAGTGGTATCAATCGTCACCACAGCCGTATCTGTTCCTGCATTACCTGCAGGGTCAGTTGCTGTCACGGTAATCGTGTGTGGACCGTCTGTTAATACAGGCAGTGTATTGTCTGCAAGGGTCCAAGTGCCGTCACCATTGTTGGTCGCTGGATAGTTCACACCATCCACTGTCACCACCACAGTCGCAGTCGGATCGTTCACTGTACCAGTGAGTGCTGGTGTACTGTCATTGGTCAACACATCATCGAGTGCAACCACAGGTGCAGTAATGTCCGCAGACACCACGCCTGAACCTGGCAATGAAGTATTGCCTGCAGGGTCAGTTGCTGTTGCTGTCACCGTTTGACCATCCGTCAAGTCACCTGGGTTTGGTACTGACCAGCTGCCGTCTGTACCTGCAACCACAGTTGCTGTCGTACCGTCAGGGAAGCTTACAGTCACGGTTGAACCCGGTTCTGCTGTACCTGTCACTGGATCAGTGGCATTGATTGGATCAAGGACCGGTGCATTTGGTGCAGTGGTATCAATCGTCACCACAGCCGTATCACTACCCACATTACCTGCTGCATCTGTTGCTGTCACGGTAATCGTGTGTGGACCGTCTGTTAATACAGGCAGTGTATTGTCTGCAAGGGTCCAAGTGCCGTCACCATTGTTGGTCGCTGGATAGTTCACACCATCCACAGTCACCACCACAGTCGCAGTCGGATCGTTCACTGTACCAGTGAGTGCTGGTGTACTGTCATTGGTCAACACATCATCGAGTGCAACCACAGGTGCAGTAATGTCCGCAGACACCACGCCTGAACCTGGCAATGAAGTATTGCCTGCAGGGTCAGTTGCTGTTGCTGTCACCGTTTGACCATCCGTCAAGTCACCTGGGTTTGGTACTGACCAGCTGCCGTCTGTACCTGCAACCACAGTTGCTGTCGTACCGTCAGGGAAGCTTACAGTCACGGTTGAACCCGGTTCTGCTGTACCTGTCACTGGATCAGTGGCATTGATTGGATCAAGGACCGGTGCATTTGGTGCAGTGGTATCAATCGTCACCACAGCCGTATCTGTTCCTGCATTACCTGCAGGGTCAGTTGCTGTCACGGTAATCGTGTGTGGACCGTCTGTTAATACAGGCAGTGTATTGTCTGCAAGGGTCCAAGTGCCGTCACCATTGTTGGTCGCTGGATAGTTCACACCATCCACTGTCACCACCACAGTCGCAGTCGGATCGTTCACTGTACCAGTGAGTGCTGGTGTACTGTCATTGGTCAACACATCATCGAGTGCAACCACAGGTGCAGTAATGTCCGCAGACACCACGCCTGAACCTGGCAATGAAGTATTGCCTGCAGGGTCAGTTGCTGTTGCTGTCACCGTTTGACCATCCGTCAAGTCACCTGGGTTTGGTACTGACCAGCTGCCGTCTGTACCTGCAACCACAGTTGCTGTCGTACCGTCAGGGAAGCTTACAGTCACGGTTGAACCCGGTTCTGCTGTACCTGTCACTGGATCAGTGGCATTGATTGGATCAAGGACCGGTGCATTTGGTGCAGTGGTATCAATCGTCACCACAGCTGTATCTGTTCCTGCATTACCTGCAGGGTCAGTTGCTGTCACGGTAATCGTGTGTGGACCGTCTGTTAATACAGGCAGTGTATTGTCTGCAAGGGTCCAAGTGCCGTTACCATTGTTGGTCGCTGGATAGTTCACACCATCCACAGTCACCACCACAGTCGCAGTCGGATCGTTCACTGTACCAGTGAGTGCTGGTGTACTGTCATTGGTCAACACATCATCGAGTGCAACCACAGGTGCAGTAATGTCCGCAGACACCACGCCTGAACCTGGCAATGAAGTATTGCCTGCAGGGTCAGTTGCTGTTGCTGTCACCGTTTGACCATCCGTCAAGTCACCTGGGTTTGGTACTGACCAGCTGCCGTCTGTACCTGCAACCACAGTTGCTGTCGTACCGTCAGGGAAGCTTACAGTCACGGTTGAACCCGGTTCTGCTGTACCTGTCACTGGATCAGTGGCATTGATTGGATCAAGGACCGGTGCATTTGGTGCAGTGGTATCAATCGTCACCACAGCCGTATCTGTTCCTGCATTACCTGCAGGGTCAGTTGCTGTCACGGTAATCGTGTGTGGACCGTCTGTTAATACAGGCAGTGTATTGTCTGCAAGGGTCCAAGTGCCGTCACCATTGTTGGTTGCTGGATAGTTCACACCATCCACTGTCACCACCACAGTCGCAGTCGGATCGTTCACTGTACCAGTGAGTGCTGGTGTACTGTCATTGGTCAACACATCATCGAGTGCAACCACAGGTGCAGTAATGTCCGCAGACACCACGCCTGAACCTGGCAATGAAGTATTGCCTGCAGGGTCAGTTGCTGTTGCTGTCACCGTTTGACCATCCGTCAAGTCACCTGGGTTTGGTACTGACCAGCTGCCGTCTGTACCTGCAACCACAGTTGCTGTCGTACCGTCAGGGAAGCTTACAGTCACGGTTGAACCCGGTTCTGCTGTACCTGTCACTGGATCAGTGGCATTGATTGGATCAAGGACCGGTGCATTTGGTGCAGTGGTATCAATCGTCACCACAGCCGTATCTGTTCCTGCATTACCTGCAGGGTCAGTTGCTGTCACGGTAATCGTGTGTGGACCATCTGTTAATACAGGCAGTGTATTGTCTGCAAGGGTCCAAGTGCCGTCACCATTGTTGGTCGCTGGATAGTTCACACCATCCACTGTCACCACCACAGTCGCAGTCGGATCGTTCACTGTACCAGTGAGTGCTGGTGTACTGTCATTGGTCAACACATCATCGAGTGCAACCACAGGTGCAGTAATGTCCGCAGACACCACGCCTGAACCTGGCAATGAAGTATTGCCTGCAGGGTCAGTTGCTGTTGCTGTCACCGTTTGACCATCCGTCAAGTCACCTGGGTTTGGTACTGACCAGCTGCCGTCTGTACCTGCAACCACAGTTGCTGTCGTACCGTCAGGGAAGCTTACAGTCACGGTTGAACCCGGTTCTGCTGTACCTGTCACTGGATCAGTGGCATTGATTGGATCAAGGACCGGTGCATTTGGTGCAGTGGTATCAATCGTCACCACAGCCGTATCTGTTCCTGCATTACCTGCAGGGTCAGTTGCTGTCACGGTAATCGTATGTGGACCGTCTGTTAATACAGGCAGTGTATTGTCTGCAAGGGTCCAAGTGCCGTCACCATTGTTGGTTGCTGGATAGTTCACACCATCCACTGTCACCACCACAGTCGCAGTCGGATCGTTCACTGTACCAGTGAGTGCTGGTGTACTGTCATTGGTCAACACATCATCGAGTGCAACCACAGGTGCAGTAATGTCCGCAGACACCACGCCTGAACCTGGCAATGAAGTATTGCCTGCAGGGTCAGTTGCTGTTGCTGTCACCGTTTGACCATCCGTCAAGTCACCTGGGTTTGGTACTGACCAGCTGCCGTCTGTACCTGCAACCACAGTTGCTGTCGTACCGTCAGGGAAGCTTACAGTCACGGTTGAACCCGGTTCTGCTGTACCTGTCACTGGATCAGTGGCATTGATTGGATCAAGGACCGGTGCATTTGGTGCAGTGGTATCAATCGTCACCACAGCCGTATCTGTTCCTGCATTACCTGCAGGGTCAGTTGCTGTCACGGTAATCGTGTGTGGACCGTCTGTTAATACAGGCAGTGTATTGTCTGCAAGGGTCCAAGTGCCGTCACCATTGTTGGTCGCTGGATAGTTCACACCATCCACTGTCACCACCACAGTCGCAGTCGGATCGTTCACTGTACCAGTGAGTGCTGGTGTACTGTCATTGGTCAACACATCATCGAGTGCAACCACAGGTGCAGTAATGTCCGCAGACACCACGCCTGAACCTGGCAATGAAGTATTGCCTGCAGGGTCAGTTGCTGTTGCTGTCACCGTTTGACCATCCGTCAAGTCACCTGGGTTTGGTACTGACCAGCTGCCGTCTGTACCTGCAACCACAGTTGCTGTCGTACCGTCAGGGAAGCTTACAGTCACGGTTGAACCCGGTTCTGCTGTACCTGTCACTGGATCAGTGGCATTGATTGGATCAAGGACCGGTGCATTTGGTGCAGTGGTATCAATCGTCACCACAGCCGTATCTGTTCCTGCATTACCTGCAGGGTCAGTTGCTGTCACGGTAATCGTGTGTGGACCGTCTGTTAATACAGGCAGTGTATTGTCTGCAAGGGTCCAAGTGCCGTCACCATTGTTGGTCGCTGGATAGTTCACACCATCCACTGTCACCACCACAGTCGCAGTCGGATCGTTCACTGTACCAGTGAGTGCTGGTGTACTGTCATTGGTCAACACATCATCGAGTGCAACCACAGGTGCAGTAATGTCCGCAGACACCACGCCTGAACCTGGCAATGAAGTATTGCCTGCAGGGTCAGTTGCTGTTGCTGTCACCGTTTGACCATCCGTCAAGTCACCTGGGTTTGGTACTGACCAGCTGCCGTCTGTACCTGCAACCACAGTTGCTGTCGTACCGTCAGGGAAGCTTACAGTCACGGTTGAACCCGGTTCTGCTGTACCTGTCACTGGATCAGTGGCATTGATTGGATCAAGGACCGGTGCATTTGGTGCAGTGGTATCAATCGTCACCACAGCCGTATCACTACCCACATTACCTGCTGCATCTGTTGCTGTCACGGTAATCGTGTGTGGACCGTCTGTTAATACAGGCAGTGTATTGTCTGCAAGGGTCCAAGTGCCGTCACCATTGTTGGTCGCTGGATAGTTCACACCATCCACAGTCACCACCACAGTCGCAGTCGGATCGTTCACTGTACCAGTGAGTGCTGGTGTACTGTCATTGGTCAACACATCATCGAGTGCAACCACAGGTGCAGTAATGTCCGCAGACACCACGCCTGAACCTGGCAATGAAGTATTGCCTGCAGGGTCAGTTGCTGTTGCTGTCACCGTTTGACCATCCGTCAAGTCACCTGGGTTTGGTACTGACCAGCTGCCGTCTGTACCTGCAACCACAGTTGCTGTCGTACCGTCAGGGAAGCTTACAGTCACGGTTGAACCCGGTTCTGCTGTACCTGTCACTGGATCAGTGGCATTGATTGGATCAAGGACCGGTGCATTTGGTGCAGTGGTATCAATCGTCACCACAGCCGTATCTGTTCCTGCATTACCTGCAGGGTCAGTTGCTGTCACGGTAATCGTGTGTGGACCGTCTGTTAATACAGGCAATGTATTGTCTGCAAGGGTCCAAGTGCCGTCACCATTGTTGGTCGCTGGATAGTTCACACCATCCACTGTCACCACCACAGTCGCAGTCGGATCGTTCACTGTACCAGTGAGTGCTGGTGTACTGTCATTGGTCAACACATCATCGAGTGCAACCACAGGTGCAGTAATGTCCGCAGACACCACGCCTGAACCTGGCAATGAAGTATTGCCTGCAGGGTCAGTTGCTGTTGCTGTCACCGTTTGACCATCCGTCAAGTCACCTGGGTTTGGTACTGACCAGCTGCCGTCTGTACCTGCAACCACAGTTGCTGTCGTACCGTCAGGGAAGCTTACAGTCACGGTTGAACCCGGTTCTGCTGTACCTGTCACTGGATCAGTGGCATTGATTGGATCAAGGACCGGTGCATTTGGTGCAGTGGTATCCACTGTCACCACAGCAGTATCACTACCCACATTACCTGCAGGGTCAGTTGCTGTCACGGTAATCGTGTGTGGACCGTCTGTTAATACAGGCAATGTATTGTCTGCAAGGGTCCAAGTGCCGTCACCATTGTTGGTCGCTGGATAGTTCACACCATCCACTGTCACCACCACAGTCGCAGTCGGATCGTTCACTGTACCAGTGAGTGCTGGTGTACTGTCATTGGTCAACACATCATCGAGTGCAACCACAGGTGCAGTAATGTCCGCAGACACCACGCCTGAACCTGGCAATGAAGTATTGCCTGCAGGGTCAGTTGCTGTTGCTGTCACCGTTTGACCATCCGTCAAGTCACCTGGGTTTGGTACTGACCAGCTGCCGTCTGTACCTGCAACCACAGTTGCTGTCGTACCGTCAGGGAAGCTTACAGTCACGGTTGAACCCGGTTCTGCTGTACCTGTCACTGGATCAGTGGCATTGATTGGATCAAGGACCGGTGCATTTGGTGCAGTGGTATCAATCGTCACCACAGCCGTATCTGTTCCTGCATTACCTGCAGGGTCAGTTGCTGTCACGGTAATCGTGTGTGGACCGTCTGTTAATACAGGCAGTGTATTGTCTGCAAGGGTCCAAGTGCCGTCACCATTGTTGGTTGCTGGATAGTTCACACCATCCACAGTCACCACCACAGTCGCAGTCGGATCGTTCACTGTACCAGTGAGTGCTGGTGTACTGTCATTGGTCAACACATCATCGAGTGCAACCACAGGTGCAGTAATGTCCGCAGACACCACGCCTGAACCTGGCAATGAAGTATTGCCTGCAGGGTCAGTTGCTGTTGCTGTCACCGTTTGACCATCCGTCAAGTCACCTGGGTTTGGTACTGACCAGCTGCCGTCTGTACCTGCAACCACAGTTGCTGTCGTACCGTCAGGGAAGCTTACAGTCACGGTTGAACCCGGTTCTGCTGTACCTGTCACTGGATCAGTGGCATTGATTGGATCAAGGACCGGTGCATTTGGTGCAGTGGTATCAATCGTCACCACAGCCGTATCTGTTCCTGCATTACCTGCAGGGTCAGTTGCTGTCACGGTAATCGTGTGTGGACCGTCTGTTAATACAGGCAGTGTATTGTCTGCAAGGGTCCAAGTGCCGTCACCATTGTTGGTTGCTGGATAGTTCACACCATCTACAGTCACCACCACAGTCGCAGTCGGATCACTTACCGTACCTGTTAAAGGCGGTGTGCTGTCATTGGTGAGTACATCATTAAGAACGACTGTCGGTGCAAGCGCGTCCACAATACCTGTTGCAGGTCCTGATGTATTCCCCGCAGGATCTGTTGTAACAGCTGTTACCGTGTCACCATTATTTAAGCCTGGATTTGGAACAGTCCAGCTACCATCCGGTCCTGCAACTACAGTTGCAGTACTACCGTTAGGATAAGTTACTGTTACTGTTGAACCAGGTTCTGCTGTACCTGTAATCGGGTCTGTCCCGTTAACCGGGTCAATTACTGGTGCATTTGGTGCAGTGGTATCCACTGTCACCACAGCCGTATCACTACCCACATTACCTGCTGCATCTGTTGCTGTCACGGTAATCGTGTGTGGACCGTCTGTTAATGCTGGCAGTGTATTGTCTGCAAGGGTCCAAGTGCCGTCACCATTGTTGGTCGCTGGATAGTTCACACCATCTACAGTCACCACCACAGTCGCAGTCGGATCACTTACCGTACCTGTTAAAGGCGGTGTGCTGTCATTGGTGAGTACATCATTAAGAACGACTGTCGGTGCAAGCGCGTCCACAATACCTGTTGCAGGTCCTGATGTATTCCCCGCAGGATCTGTTGTAACAGCTGTTACCGTGTCACCATTATTTAAGCCTGGATTTGGAACAGTCCAGCTACCATCCGGTCCTGCAACTACAGTTGCAGTACTACCGTTAGGATAAGTTACTGTTACTGTTGAACCAGGTTCTGCTGTACCTGTAATCGGGTCTGTCCCGTTAACCGGGTCAATTACTGGTGCATTTGGTGCAGTGGTATCCACTGTCACCACAGCCGTATCACTACCCACATTACCTGCTGCATCTGTTGCTGTCACGGTAATCGTGTGTGGACCGTCTGTTAATGCTGGCAGTGTATTGTCTGCAAGGGTCCAAGTGCCGTTACCATTGTTGGTCGCTGGGTAGTCAACACCATCCACAGTCACCACCACAGTCGCAGTCGGATCACTTACCGTACCTGTTAAAGGCGGTGTGCTGTCATTGGTGAGTACATCATTAAGAACGACTGTCGGTGCAAGCGCGTCCACAATACCTGTTGCAGGTCCTGATGTATTCCCCGCAGGATCTGTTGTAACAGCTGTTACCGTGTCACCATTATTTAAGCCTGGATTTGGAACAGTCCAGCTACCATCCGGTCCTGCAACTACAGTTGCAGTACTACCGTTAGGATAAGTTACTGTTACTGTTGAACCAGGTTCTGCTGTACCTGTAATCGGGTCTGTCCCGTTAACCGGGTCAATTACTGGTGCATTTGGTGCAGTGGTATCCACTGTCACCACAGCAGTATCCGTACCCACATTGCCTGCAGGGTCAGTTGCTGTCACGGTAATCGTGTGTGGACCGTCTGTTAATACAGGCAGTGTATTGTCTGCAAGGGTCCAGGTGCCGTTACCATTGTTGGTCGCTGGGTAGTCAACACCATCCACAGTCACCACCACAGTCGCAGTCGGATCACTTACCGTACCTGTTAAAGGCGGTGTGCTGTCATTGGTGAGTACATCATTAAGAACGACTGTCGGTGCAAGCGCGTCCACAATACCTGTTGCAGGTCCTGATGTATTCCCCGCAGGATCTGTTGTAACAGCTGTTACCGTGTCACCATTATTTAAGCCTGGATTTGGAACAGTCCAGCTACCATCCGGTCCTGCAACTACAGTTGCAGTACTACCGTTAGGATAAGTTACTGTTACTGTTGAACCAGGTTCTGCTGTACCTGTAATCGGGTCTGTCCCGTTAACCGGGTCAATTACTGGTGCATTTGGTGCAGTGGTATCCACTGTCACCACAGCAGTATCCGTACCCACATTGCCTGCAGGGTCAGTTGCTGTCACGGTAATCGTGTGTGGACCGTCTGTTAATACAGGCAGTGTATTGTCTGCAAGGGTCCAGGTGCCGTTACCATTGTTGGTCGCTGGGTAGTCAACACCATCCACAGTCACCACCACAGTCGCAGTCGGATCACTTACCGTACCTGTTAAAGGCGGTGTGCTGTCATTGGTGAGTACATCATTAAGAACGACTGTCGGTGCAAGCGCGTCCACAATACCTGTTGCAGGTCCTGATGTATTCCCCGCAGGATCTGTTGTAACAGCTGTTACCGTGTCACCATTATTTAAGCCTGGATTTGGAACAGTCCAGCTACCATCCGGTCCTGCAACTACAGTTGCAGTACTACCGTTAGGATAAGTTACTGTTACTGTTGAACCAGGTTCTGCTGTACCTGTAATCGGGTCTGTCCCGTTAACCGGGTCAATTACTGGTGCATTTGGTGCATCTGTATCAACTGTATAAGTTTGTGTATCTTTAACAGTACTGCTATTACCTGCTGAATCTGTAAAAGTTACAGTAGCATCAATAGTTTGATCTGGATCTGCTTTTAAACCGCTACCCGGTACGCTTACACTCCAAGTACCTGCAACCTTGTCTACAATTGCAGTGTACTCTTGACCATTGATTACAACAGTAACCACTGTATTTGCTGCATCTGCTGGAATGTTTTTCAAAATACCAGTAATCGTGACATTACCTGCTGCTTCTGAGGCATTAAGTACATTATCAGATGTAACTGAATTAACAGAGAAAGTTACTCCATCTGTATTTGGTGGAGTAGTATCGGTAGGTGTTGAAGAGTCATTATTACTATCATGGTTCGATGCTGCTGCGATAATACCACCCGCAACTAATGGGATAGCCCACAACCATGGGTTTATGCCACCATCGTGATAAAGCAATGGTTCAATTGAAGAAATAGGCTGATAAATGACATCAGACACCAACTCTTGTGGTGCCTCTGCTGGTAAAGCAGCCGGTAAATCTTCAGCTACGAGTGCTTGTGGCTCAACATCACTGTCGGCATCAGCATCCGCATCAGCGTCCGCGTCTGCATCATTTTCAGCATCTTTGAATTTTGCCCAGATTAACTGTCCATTTTCGTCTTGAAAAACAAGGCTGTTATCTTTAGGCTCAGCTGTTCCACTAAAAAAGCCTTCAATAACAATTGTCTCGCCATTTTTAAGGCGAATGACTGCATTGGTTCCCTCCCTATTCACTACCAATACATCACTGGCAGCCACTTTTACCAATACAACCGACGCTTCTGTAAGCGATGCGGAAGTTCCCTTGATGGTTGACAAGGTGTCGTGACTATCCTTGGCAATAATTTGTATTTCAGGCATATCTGTATTCCTTTTATATTATTGATTTAAATGATTTTTTGTATAATTCTTTTTACTTAATGTTTTCAAGTTTTTGACCTACAACTTAAAAACATTAAGTAATGTGATCATTTTTACATTAACCACTTTAAAATAAAAAAAACAAATACTAAAGTACCTAAAGAAAAAATTTTAATTAATAGAAATTATATATAAGTCTTCTTTGAGTTTATCTTGTGTTAATTTAATGGAAAATTTCTTTAAATGTTTTATATATAAAACAAATTTCTTTTTTTATATTTACCATTTGTTGAAATGTCATTTAATTAAAATATTCATATAACAATTATTAATATCTTAATAAAATAAAATATATTATTAATGATATATATATAGAAAAAAAAGGCTTTAGGTAATATTTCACTATTACACTAAAACCTAATTTATAAATCTTTTATAAAATTTAAAACCGCAAATATTTAGAAATTATCCGGGCTCTCAAATCGTTTTACTTCTTGTAACTTATTTGGGTCATGCATCGTTGCAATTCCATCTTCAGTTTTTTGATCAACCAGAATATCCGGATTAAAAACGGTAATTGTTTCTCTACCTAGAGCATCCTCGCCAACAATATATTGAAAGCCTCTTCGATTCATCTTATGACACAGTCGTTGATAGAGACCTTTTAAACCTTCGGTTTCTTCATTCGGATTGTAATAGAAAGCATTCATCACAGCTGGTAAACCCAGACCACATACAATGCCTGATAACAACACACTAATAAAAGTATAGCCAATCAGAATACTGCTATAAGGACTTAATGCAGGAATATTGGCAACCGCCAAAATCAATGCAAGTGAAATCCCCCCTCGTACCCCACCCCAAGATAAAATGGTTAAACTACCATTATAACTTTTCATTTTCCGCATATTGGGGAAAAAGGCGAAAGCCATGAAGTTGGCTGCAAAACGAGAGATATGTAGGATAAAGAACGCAACAATACCGCCTAAAATTAGGCTAAAGTTTAAATCAAGAATAAATAACTCTAGGCCAATTAAAGTAAATAAGAATGAGTTGATGATTCCTTCTACGGTATGCCAAAAATGATTAACCTCTTGAATCTCTCGCTCTTCTCGTATTTCTTTCCATTTGTTTCCGACAATTAAACCACCTATTACACAGGCAATCGGTGCTGATGCATGGGCAAACAAAGCCACTAAATATGCTCCACTCGCAAGCAAAGCTGTTGTCAAAATCAGGGACTCCATTTCGTGTTTACCACGTAATAGACGCAACACCCCTACCCCAAATGCCCAACCAATCCCGACCGCAACAACAATTTCATAGAGTAGAGCTTCTAGTGTCGCCATTAACGAGAAATGTTCACCCTGTAAAACATTGAGTAAGGTCATAAATAATGCAATACACATTGCATCGTTAAATAGTGACTCACCTTCTAGCTTAACGATCAAATGATGCGGTGCACGAATCGAACTCAGTACACCTTTAATACCAATAGGGTCTGTTGCCCCTAAAGCTGCACCTAAAAGCAACAGCACCAAAATTGGCACATGATATCCAACCAAAAGTTGGAACCCGTAGAGCAATCCACCAAATAAAACGGCGCAAATGACCAATGCAATGGTGGCCAAAATACTAATTTGCTTCCAGTAACTTTTTAAATCAGAAATTTTAAATTTAAGTGCCGAAGAAGTTAAAATAAAACAGATGACGCCATTAATTAAAAAATCATAAAAATCGATATGGCGCACGGCTTCTTCAATATTATGAATATTAATGGTAATAAACTGGTTACCGTTTAGTAGGCTTGCGCCCCATTGCAAAATAAAGACAAAAATTGCTGAGACCAGCGGCACACCAATAGCCTGAGGAAAGCCTAAAATGCGCTTATTGAAGATCGTGGTTGCGATTGATAGCGCAAAAACCACTGTGAATGCTTGTAGTAGAAAAAAATTACCCATGAATACCCTTCTTCTGGGTCAACGACCAAATAAGAGAAACTTTGTTAGATCGACCAAACTTAATAAAAACTGGCATAAAGAATGCCATAATCATAAAAAACAGAAATTAGGGCACAAGTTTAACGAATTGAATGAACAATCTATCACTCTGTTAAATTTCTTAACATTATTTATAGTTATGATCTAAAGAAAAACGGATGAGCCTGTTAAATATGTTTAACAAGACTCATCCAAGAAAAGATTAAACTGGATTGTTAAAAGTATCGCATTGGTTAATATCGCCAGTTTTTAAACCAACCTGAAACCAGTGCATTCGCTGTTCACTACTACCATGTGTAAAGCTATCTGGAACAACCTGACCAGTTGAGCGTTTCTGTAAATAATCATCTCCAATTTTTTGAGCAGCATCCATCGCTTCTTCAATATCACCTTGCTCTAAAAATTGAGTACGTTGCTGATTATGACTCGCCCAAATACCCGCTAAACAATCGGCTTGCAATTCTTGACGAACAGATAATTGATTACCTTCTCTTTGGCTCGCTTGTGCACGGGCTTGTTGAACTTGTGAAGAAATACCAAGCAAGGTTTGAACATGGTGCCCTACCTCATGTGCAACCACATAAGCTTGAGCAAAATCGCCTGCCTGATCCTGTCTTGAAAGTTCAGTTTGGTTTTGCTCACCAGAAATTCCCATTTGCTGATGCATATCTTTAAAGAATTCTGTATCAATATAAACCTTCTGGTCTGCTGGGCAATAAAATGGTCCCATTGCAGATTGAGCAGTACCGCATCCAGATTGAATCATCCCACTAAATAACACCAATCTTGGTGGCGTATATGTTTTACCTAACTGTTTAAATATAGGAGTCCACGTATCCTCTGTATCAGCCAAAACAGTTCCAACAAAATCAGAGGCTTCTTTTTGCTCGGGTGTTAAACTTTCTGGTGCAGTTGCATTTGACTGCTGTGATGCAGTGACTTGCTGAGTTGCCTGATAAGCTTGTTGTGGATCAACCCCAAAAAACTTCCACGCAATAAATGCAACAACCAAACCAATAATGCTGATACCACCTGCTCTAACACCGCCACCACCTCGACGGTCTTCCACATTGGTACTAATTCGACGACCTTTCCAGCGCATAATTTCCCTCTTATTTTAGAATGGCATCATGAACCCGATGCTTTTTTTGGCCACATTTTTTGTATTAAACTCACAATTAATAGAACAATTGCACCTGCAACCAGTCCTATTCCAAAATTAATCAGTGTCGGTGTTAAAGCACCAATAATATTACCTACCGCTGGTATTGTTTCTACATGATCCACGGTGTTTTCAGTTAAGTGATGAAGTAATGGAATCGTATGATTAATAATCCCGCCACCAACTAAGAACATTGCAATGGTGCCTACGATTGAAAGTAGTTTCATTAAAATAGGTGCAAAAGCTAATAAACCTCGACCTATAGTTTGCTTGAATGAGGTAGTTTGCTTAGTTAAATATAATCCCAAATCATCAATCTTAACAATCATGCCAACTAAGCCATAAACACCAATTGTCATAACAATAGCAATAATACTAAGTACGCTTACCTTAGTCATTAAACTAGCTGTAGCCACGGTGCCTAAAGAAATAACAACAATTTCAGCTGATAAAATAAAATCTGTTCGAACAGCTCCTTTTACTTTTTCTTTTTCAAAATTTGCTAAATCTAATTCTTCACTATCAAATTCTGCTTTTGCTTCTTCTGATGTAGATGGCTTTTTATGCATAATGGTATGAAGAACTTTCTCCACCCCCTCATAACACAAAAATAAACCTCCCAACATTAATAGCGGATTAATCAGCCAAGGCGCAACCACACTAATCAACAAAGCCAAAGGAACTAAAATAAGTTTATTAACAAATGAGCCTTTAGCCACTTTCCAAACAATAGGTATTTCACGATCTGCACGCACACCTGTAACTTGTTGCGCATTTAAAGCCAAATCATCGCCTAAAACACCAGCAGTTTTCTTTGCTGCCATTTTACTCATTAAAGCAACATCATCTAAAATTGTTGCAATATCATCTAGTAATAAAAGTAAGCCACTTGCCATTTCTTATCCAAGTTTGTATTTATTAGGCTATTGTAAGATGATTTTTTTCAATTTCTGTAATTTTACTGAATAAATTCACAATATTATTTTAAGAAAAGTTTAACCAATCGCTGACGAATTTTTTTTATTTCCCGTACAATAATGCCAATCTTTTATATTGCAGGGCTTACTACCCCTGATTAAGCCAATAAGACAGTGGAATAAATAATGAGTAATGTTGATCAGCGTCCAATTATTTTGACAGGCGACCGCCCAACCGGACAACTTCATCTTGGGCATTTTGTCGGTTCTTTGCGTTCTCGTGTAGGTTTACAGGATAGCCATCATCAACATCTCTTGTTAGCAGATGCGCAAGCCTTAACAGACAATGCAGATAACCCAGATAAAGTCCGTCGCAATATTTTGGAAGTTGCTCTAGATTATTTAGCTGTAGGCATTGATCCAACAAAAACCACGATTTGCGTACAATCATGCTTACCAGCACTGAATGAGCTTACTATGCTCTATCTTAACTTCGTGACGGTTGCACGCTTAGAACGTAACCCGACCATTAAGTCTGAGATTCAAATGCGCGGTTTTGAGCGTGATATTCCAGCGGGTTTCCTCTGCTACCCTGTTGCACAAGCGGCTGACATTACTGCTTTTAAAGCGACTGTGGTTCCAGTGGGTGAAGATCAAATTCCAATGATTGAACAAACCAATGAAATCGTACGTCGAGTAAACCGTCAGATTGGCCAAGACCTTTTACCTGAATGTAAAGCTTTGCTTTCAAATATGGCACGCTTACCTGGTTTTGATGGCAAGGCAAAAATGTCTAAATCATTAGGTAATACCATTGTTTTAAATGCTTCTGATAAAGACATTAAAAAAGCGGTAAATGCAATGTATACCGACCCAAATCATCTTCGCATTGAAGATCCAGGTCAGGTTGAAGGAAATATTGTATTTACTTACTTAGATGCATTTGATCCAAATAAAGAAGAAGTTGAAGAGTTAAAAGCACACTATCGTCGCGGCGGTCTTGGTGATGGAACTGTTAAAAAACGCCTTGAAGGTGTTTTGAAGGAATTAATCAGCCCTATCCGTGAACGTCGTGAAGAACTTGCTAAAGATCCTGACTACATTATGGATGTTTTACGTCAAGGTACAGATAAGTGTCGTCTTATTACTCAACAAACATTAGATGAAGTTAAAGATGGTTTAGGATTATTTAAATTCTAATTCCTTTAAAAATTAAAAGCCCTTCGGGGCTTTTTTTATGCTTATTTTATTCATAGCATAATTTTTTAGAATTACTAATGTATTGACGACTATTCACATGCTTTTACCCTATTAACGTGAAGTAACACTTATTAACGCTAATAGCGATGAAGAATTTCTTAACTATCTCTATTATTCATCATGTAGGTTACATGATATGAACCTCACGACATTTCTCCTTAAACCGAAACTGTTTTTACAGATTCGTTGTTCTACGCAATGATCACCCCAATCATTGCGTATTTTTTTTGCTTAAATATTTTGTTTTCTTTAGAAATTTTATTTTCTTGATTACTTATTTTATTTAACAGATAAAAAAACACCGCATCATTTTCAGATGCGGTGTTTTTTTAAGATTCAAGATAAAACGATTAAGCTAAACCTTTCTCTTTTAAAACTTGCAACATTGTTGAACCAAGCTCAGCTGGGCTACGAGTGTAAGCCATTCCCGCACGTTCAAATGCAGCGAATTTCTCTTCAGCAGTACCTTGACCACCAGAAATAATCGCACCAGCGTGACCCATACGCTTACCTTTAGGTGCAGTTACACCAGCAATGTAACCTACTACAGGCTTAGTCACGTTAGATTTGATGAATTCAGCAGCTTCTTCTTCCGCTGTACCACCGATCTCACCGATCATGATGATTGCATCAGTATCTGGATCGTCTTGGAACAATTGAAGAGCTTCGATTTGGTTCATACCTGGGATTGGGTCACCACCAATACCGATACAAGTAGACTGACCTAAACCAAGCTTAGTTGTTTGAGCAACAGCTTCATAAGTCAATGTACCTGAACGTGAGATGATACCAATACGACCTGGTTGGTGAATGTGACCAGGCATAATACCAATCTTACATTCGCCTGGAGTGATCACGCCTGGGCAGTTAGGACCAACTAAACGAGTACCGTTACCGTTAGTTTCTAAGTAGCGTTTTGCTTTAAGCATGTCGATTGTTGGAACACCTTCAGTGATCACAACGATTAGGGCAACACCTGAATCAACCGCTTCAACGATAGAATCTAAAACGAATGGAGCTGGTACATAAATTACAGATGCATCTGCATTTGTTTCACGTACAGCTTCTTTCATTGTGTTGAATACTGGTAGGTCAAGGTGAGTAGTACCACCTTTACCTGGAGTAACACCACCAACAACTTTTGTACCGTAGTCTAAAGCTTGTGCAGAGTGGAAAGTACCGTTTTTACCAGTAAAACCTTGTACCAATACTTTAGTGTCTTTATTAATTAATACGCTCATGATTGATACTCCCCTTACGCTTTAACTGCAGCTACAACTTTTTCTGCGGCATCAGACAAGCCGTTCGCAGAAATTAATTTCAAACCAGATTCATCAAGTAATTTAGCACCTAACTCAGCGTTGTTACCTTCTAAACGAACAACAACTGGAACAGTTACATTTACTTCTTGAACCGCTGCAATAATCGCTTCAGCAATCATGTCACAACGTACGATACCACCGAAGATGTTAATTAAAACACCTTGTACAGATGTATCAGCAAGGATGATTTTGAACGCTTCGATTACGCGCTCTTTAGTTGCACCGCCACCAACGTCAAGGAAGTTTGCAGGCTGACCACCATAAAGTTTAATGATGTCCATAGTTGCCATTGCAAGACCAGCACCGTTAACCATACAACCAATGTTACCTTCTAAAGCAACATAGTTAAGATCAAATTCAGATGCTTTTAATTCACGCTCATTCTCTTGAGATTTGTCACGTAAAGCAGCAACTTTAGGTAAACGGTAAAGCGCGTTAGAGTCGATACCAACTTTTGCATCTACACATAAAATATCGCCATTTTCACGAACTGAAAGTGGGTTAATTTCGAATAATGCAAAGTCATTTTCTACAAATGCTTGGTAAGCAGCAGCCATAATTTTAACAAATTGGCTGATTTGCTTGTCTTTCAAACCTAAAGCAAACGCAACTTCACGCGCTTGGAATGGTTGTAAGCCAACTAATGGATCAACTTCAACTTTGATAATTTTTTCTGGAGTTTCTTCTGCAACTTTCTCGATTTCTACACCACCTTCTGTAGAAGCCATGAAAGTAATACGACGGCTAGAACGGTCTACAACCGCGCCCAAGTAAAGCTCACGCTCAACTGGGTATACGTCTTCAGCAACAATAATGCTGTTTACTGGTTGACCATTTGCATCTGTTTGATACGTTACAAGACGAGTACCAATAATGTTATTTGCAAACTCGATAACATCTTCTTTAGATTTTGCAACTTTAACGCCACCAGCCTTACCACGACCACCAGCATGAACTTGCGCTTTCATTACAGCGAATTTACCACCAAGCTGTTCGAATGCAGCAACTGCTTCGTCTGCATTGGTTGCCAAGATACCTTCTTGTACCGGCATACCATATTCTTTCAATAACGCTTTAGCTTGATACTCATGTAAGTTCATTTAGTTACCTACTTAACTTTGTTTGTTGTCTTCAATTTGCGCAACATTCTCATGTTGTATATGCAAATTGCTGTCTACCTCTATCACCTTGATGTTTTTTTAATCACACCATCAAATGTGAAAAAGAGCGGAGAACCGCTCTTTATTTTATTTACGCTTACGTTGAATCGCGTGAATTGCACGACCATCTACAGCAAGTGCAGCTTCATGAACAACTTCAGAGAATGTTGGATGACCAAATGTCATTAACTGAAGATCTTCAACAGAAGATACAAATTCAAGAGCGATCATACCTTGGTGTACGATATCAGATGCAGCAGGTCCAATGACATGCATACCTAATAAACGGTCAGTTTTTGCATCAGCAACAAACTTAACAAAACCAGCACCTTCACCCGCCGCTAAAGCACGACCATTTACAGCAAAACCGAATTGACCAGTTTTAACTTCATGACCTTTTTCTTTAGCTTGTTCTTCAGTTAAACCAACCCATGCCGCTTCCGGATGTGTATAGATAACAGAAATGATTGTGTCGTAGTTCACTTGAGCTGCATGACCGTGAATACGTTCAACAGCCATTACACCTTCTTCCATTGCTTTATGAGCAAGCATTGGACCGCGAACCAAGTCACCAATCGCATACACACCTTCTACAGAAGTTGCACAGTGATCATTTACTTCAACTAGACCACGTTCAGTCAATTTAATGCCTGAATCATCAGCCAATAAACCTTCTGCATAAGCTTTACGGCCTACACAAACGATTAATTTGTCAAAAGTCTGAGTTTTTTCTTCGCCACCTTGAGTGTATTTAACAGTCACTTCACGACCATTAACTTCAGTACCAGCAACTTTAGCGCCAATACGAATATCAAGACCTTGCTTAGTTAAAAGTTTTTGGTAGTCTTTTGCCAAAGCTTTATCAGCCATTGGTAAAAATGCATCCATTGCTTCAAATACAACAACTTCAGCACCAAGACGACGCCAAACAGAACCAAGTTCTAAACCGATTACACCAGCACCAATAACACCTAAACGTTTAGGTACTTCTGGGAAGTTTAATGCGCCAGTTGAATCAACAATAATATCTTGATCTACAGGAGCTACTGGAATATTTACAGGTACAGAACCAGACGCAAGAATTACGTATTTAGGTTCTAAAACTTGAGTTTCACCTTCGTGTGAAACAAACTCAACTTTTTTACCAGCAAGTAATTTACCAGTACCTTTTAACCACTCAATACCATTGCCTTTAAGCAATTGATCGATACCACCAGTTAATTGGTCAACAATTTTGTCTTTACGAGCAAGAAGCTTAGCAAGATCAAAATTCACTTCACCTGTAGTAATACCGTGATCAGCTAAATGATGCACTGTATCTTCATAACGATGTGAAGAGTCAAGTAATGCTTTAGAAGGGATACAACCTACGTTTAAGCATGTACCACCTAAAGATGGCTTACCATTGTGAATACGCTTTTCGATACAAGCGACTTTAAAACCTAGTTGAGCAGCACGAATTGCAGCTTCATAACCACCAGGACCACCGCCAATAACAACAAGATCAAATTGTTGAGACATTGTTTATCTCCATGGTCCGAGATAGAGGATCACTCTATCTCGGTAATATTATTCGAAGAAATTAAAGATCAAGGATGAGTTTAGCTGGCTCTTCTAACAATTCTTTGATTGCTACCAAGAAACCTACTGCTTCTTTACCATCGATCATACGGTGGTCATAAGAAAGCGCTAAATACATCATTGGCAAGATTTCAACTTGACCATTTACAGCCATAGGACGCTCTTGGATTTTGTGCATACCCAAGATACCAGTTTGCGGCTGATTCAAAATTGGAGTTGAAAGTAATGAACCGAAAGTACCACCGTTAGTAATAGTGAAAGTACCGCCAGTCATTTCTTCGATAGATAATTTACCGTCACGTGCTTTAGCAGCATACGCACCAATACCTGCTTCAACTTCTGCATAGCTCATACGATCAGTATCACGTAATACTGGAACAACAAGACCACGATCAGAAGATACTGCAACACCGATGTCATAGTAACCGTGATAAACAATATCGTCGCCATCAATTGACGCATTTACCGCAGGATAGCGTTTAAGTGCTTCAGTTACAGCTTTAACAAAGAATGACATGAAGCCCAAACGAGCACCATGGCGTTTTTCAAACGCATCTTTATATTGCTTACGCAATTCCATGATTGGCTTCATGTTAACTTCGTTAAATGTAGTTAACATTGCAGTTTCTTGAGTTGCAGAAAGAAGACGCTCAGCTACACGCTTACGTAAACGAGTCATTGGAACGCGTTTTTCGATGCGCTCACCAACAGCTACGCTTAACGGAGTAACGTTAGCAGCTGGTTTAGCTTGATGGTTTGCTACATCTTCTTTAGTGATACGACCACCGCGACCAGTACCTTGTACGTCAGCAGCAGCAATACCTGTTTCAGACAAAGCTTTACGAACTGCAGGAGCTTGACCAGATACAGCTTCAGTGCGCTCAACAACAGGAGCTGCACCAGCTTGAGTTTGAGCAACTTCTTGCTCTACTGCAGGAGCAGCTGCCGCACCAGCACCAGCTTCAAACTGAGCAATCACTTCGTCAGAAAGAACTGTATCGCCTTCACCTTTAATGATTGCAACTAAGCTACCATCTGCAGGAGCAACCACTTCTAAAACAACTTTGTCGGTTTCAATATCACAGATCACTTCGTCACGTGATACAGGTTCACCCACCTTTTTGTGCCAAGTTGCGATGGTTCCATCTGCAACAGACTCTGGGAATACCGGTGCTTTAATTTCGGTTGCCATTATTGAGAATCTCCTGATTGTTCAGCTTCGATTGCCAATGCATCATTAATTAGCTGAGCTTGTTGTTTTGCATGCAAGTACGGTGAGCCACAAGCTGGTGCAGCAGAAGCTTCACGACCTGCAAAACTGATACGGATTTGTTTGCCAGATTTTAAGATATCGTCGTATAAACGCGGTGCGATAAATAACCAAGCGCCTTGGTTCTTCGGCTCTTCTTGTGCCCAAACAAGTTCTTTCACGTTTGGATATGCAGCTAAGATTTCCGCAAGACGTTGTTCTGGGTATGGATATAACTGTTCAATACGTACAATTGCGACGTTAGTTAAGTTTTGTTCACGACGTTTTTCGAGTAAGTCGTAATAAACTTTACCACCACAAAGTACAAGACGAGTTACATCTGACTTGTTAATTTGGTCGATTTCGTCAATTACAGTTTGGAATGAACCATTTGCAAGCTCTTCTAAAGTAGAAGTAGCAAGTTTATGACGAAGTAAAGATTTCGGTGACATTACGATCAATGGCTTACGAATTGGGCGTACAGCTTGACGACGTAATGCATGGAAAATCTGTGCAGGTGTCGTTGGAGTGATCACTTGCATGTTATCTTCAGCACATAACTGTAAGAAACGTTCTAAACGAGCTGATGAATGCTCTGGACCTTGACCTTCGAAACCGTGTGGTAACAACATTGTTAAACCACAAACTCGTTCCCACTTAGTCTCGCCAGAAGCAATGAACTGGTCAATTACAACCTGAGCACAGTTTACGAAGTCACCAAATTGTGCTTCCCAAATAATTAAGCTCTTAGGAATTGTAGTTGCATAACCATATTCAAATGCAAGAACCGCTTCTTCAGATAATAAAGAATCGTAAATTGCAAAACGAGGCTGGTTTTCTTTAACGTGACAAAGTGGAATATACGTTGAACCATCTACCTGATTATGCAATTTTGCATGACGGTGCGAGAATGTACCACGCCCAACGTCTTCACCAGTAATACGAACAAGGTAATCTTCATCGATCAAGGTTGCGTAAGCTAAAGTTTCAGCAGCACCCCAGTTCAATGCAGTTTCACCAGTTTGCATTTTCACACGGTCTTCAATTACTTTTTGCACTTGACGCTGCATAACAAATCCTTCCGGAAGTTTGCTCATGCCCTCGCCTAATTCTTTTAAGCGATTTAAGTCAAATGAAGTATCCCAATCGTCTGTGTAGTCATGGCCCAAATAAGGTGTCCAATCAACAAACATTTTTGTATTTGGTTCAAGCACCAAAGCGTTTGCCACATGGTTTCCGGCTTCTAAATCAGCACGGTAATCTTCAACCATTTGGTCTGCTTCAGCACGATCAATTACTTTGTTTTGAACAAGTTGATCTGCATAGAGTGTACGAGTTGTTGCTTTTTTAGCAATCACTTGATACATCAATGGTTGTGTACCAGACGGCTCATCTGCTTCGTTATGACCACGACGACGGTAACAGAACAAGTCAAGTACTACGTCTTTACGGAATTCGTGACGGAAATCATGTGCTAATTGAGTAGCAAAGATTACTGCTTCAGGGTCATCGCCATTCACATGGAAAATTGGCGTCTGAATCATTTTTGCAACGTCAGTACAATATTCAGTAGAACGTGCATCACGTGGATCAGAAGTTGTAAAACCAACTTGGTTGTTCACGATAATGTGTACAGTACCACCAACCGTATAGCCACGAGTTTGTGACATCTGGAAGGTTTCCATGTTCACACCTTGACCTGCAAATGCAGCATCACCATGAACAATCACTGGTAATACATCATCACCGCCGATGTCTCTACGACGCACTTGACGTGCACGCACAGAACCTTCAACTACAGGACCAACGATTTCCAAGTGAGATGGGTTAAATGCTAATGCCAAGTGAACTTCGCCACCAGGAGTCATTACATTACTTGAGAAACCTTGATGGTATTTAACGTCGCCAGAACCTTTCTTATGAATAGCTTTGCCTTCAAACTCGCCAAACAAGTCTGCAGGGTTTTTACCCATAATATTAACAAGAAGGTTTAAACGGCCACGGTGTGGCATACCAATAACAACTTCTTTACAACCAACAGCACCAGCACGTTGAATGATTTCATTCACCATAGGAATAAAAGATTCACCACCTTCTACACCAAAGCGCTTAGCACCAACGTATTTATTGCCTAGGTATTTTTCAAGTCCTTCTGCAGCGGTTAAACGCTCCAGGAACCCTTTCTTTTGATCATTTGTAAAATTAAGCTGACCACGAACACTTTCAAGACGTTGTTGAATCCAACGCTTTTCTTTTGTGTCCACGATATGCATATATTCAACACCGATTGAACCACAATAGATTGCTTCCATTGCTTCAATCATTTCAGCAAGCGTCGCTTCGCTCTTACCGATCTCAAGATTACCGGTATTGAATACTGTGTCTAGATCTGATTTGGTTAAACCGTGAGCTGAAAGCTCTAAATCTGGAATCTCTTCACGCTTAGCTAGACCTAATGGATCTAACTTAGCTTTTTGATGTCCGCGATTACGATAAGCAGCAATGAGTTGTAAAACGCCAATTTGGCGACGTTCATGCTCAGTACTTACCGTACTTTGTACAACAGGTTGAACACGATTAGCATTACGTCCTAGTAATAGGAATTGCTCACGCACAGCGCCGTGTGGTTGGTCACCCTTTGGATATTTATCGAAATATTGGCGCCAGTCCTCAGCTACAGAGGTTGGGGAAGACAGGTACTGCTCGTAAAGTTCTTCAATATACGCTGCACTATCAGCGGAAAGTTCAGTGTCAAGACGCAATGCGTCAGCAACTTCTTGCATTTGTGGACCCATTTCCTATTGCAAAAAATATTACAGGCTGCCTTTTAAGCACACCCATGATGCATAATGCCAAATTGGTAAAAAAGGCATTACTTACCCAACAGGTCTTTAAGACCATGGGGCGTCATACTACCTAGAGAGGAAACTCCATAGGTAATTAATGAATCACAACACCCTCAATGGCATCATCACTCACCTTATACTCGATTAAAACCGAGCAATTTTTTGCAAATCTTTTTAGAAAAATTAACTTTAAAATTAACTTTTCTAAAATGACTTTAACCATAAAAATTAAGCACAGATCTAAGATTGTGCTACTTAAATTAATTTCACTAGTATACGCTTTTTTCACCTATAACTTTGTGGCAAATCGTATCATGTTCTTAACGAACGATTGATTTTTTTGACACATACCACCTATAAATTGGCGAAATACATATGCGATTTTATCTTTTAATATATGGTGCAATATATAAAAACCTCATCTTTTTCGACCAAAGTCTAAAGTTTACATTATAAAGTTAAAAAAAAACGCACATCAAGGATGTGCGTTCTCTATTTGTGCAGAATTAACCCGCTTGATCTAATAGCATATTACGGATGTGACCGATTGCTTTTGTAGGGTTTAGACCTTTAGGACATACTGACACACAGTTCATGATACCTTTACAACGGAACAAACTGAATGGATCGTCAAGACGAGACAAACGGTCTGCAGTAGCAGTATCACGAGAATCAATAATAAAACGGTATGCATTCAACAAAGCTGAAGGACCCAAGAACTTGTCAGGGTTCCACCAGAATGATGGACATGAAGTTGAACAACATGCACAAAGAATACATTCATATAAACCGTTTAAGTGTTCACGCTCTTCAGGAGATTGTAAACGCTCTTTAGGTGGAGCTGGTTGGTTATTGATCAAAAATGGCTGAATCTTGTCATATTGATCATAGAATTGGTTCATATCAACAACCAAATCTTTAACTACCGGCAAACCTGGTAATGGACGAATTACGATTTTCTCTGGTAAATCATTTAGGTTTTCTAAACAAGCCAAACCATTTTTACCATTGATATTCACACCATCCGAACCGCAAATACCTTCACGGCAAGAGCGACGGAATGTTAACGTTTCGTCTTGAACTTTCAATGCAAGCAATGCATCAAGCAACATACGGTGCTTGTCAGTCAATTCAAGCTTGAAAGTTTGCATGTACGGCGCTTTATCCTTATCAGGATCATAGCGGTAGATTTCGAATGTACGAGTACCTCTACTCATCTTTATACTCCCGATTAGAATGTACGTGGTGCTGGCGGAATTGCATCAACAGTCAACGGTTTGAAGCGCACTGGCTTATATTCCAAACGGTTATCTGATGAATACCATAACGTATGTTTCATCCACTCATCATCACGGCGACCGTATGAATAAGTTGGGTGATCAGCTGGTAATTCATAATCAACTACAGTATGCGCACCACGACACTCTTTACGCGCAGCAGCTGAAATTAGAGTTGCTTTTGCAACTTCATACAAGTTTTCAACTTCAAGCGCTTCAACACGTGCGGTGTTAAATACTCTAGATTTATCTTTTAAGTGGATATTACGCACACGTGGCTCAAGAGCAAGGATCTCTTTTACACCCTTATCAAGCAATGCTTGAGTACGGAATACACCAGCGTGATCTTGAACGATATCACGAATTGCATCAGCAACTTCTTGAGCATTTTCACCAGAAGTTGAGTCATCCAACTTACGTACGCGAGCAAGTGTTTGCCCTAATACATCTGTTGGAAGAGGTGCATATTCATCACCATGATGCTTAGTTACGTAATCGATAATGTGCTCACCAGCAGCTTTACCAAATACAACTAAGTCAAGAAGTGAGTTAGTACCTAAACGGTTTGCACCATGTACTGATACACAAGAACATTCGCCAATTGCATAAAAACCTTTTACAGGTTTAGTGTAGTTGTCTGTACCCGCTTCAGGTAAGCACACTTGACCATGCATATTCGTAGGAATACCACCCATTTGATAATGGATTGTTGGTACTACAGGAATCGCTTCTTTTGTAATGTCAACGTTCGCGAATTTTTTACCAATCTCAAATACAGATGGTAAACGCTTCATGATTGTATCAGCGCCCAAGTGAGTCATATCAAGTAAGATATAATCACCTTTTGGACCACAACCACGACCTTCTTTAATCTCTTGATCCATAGAACGTGAAACGAAGTCACGTGGAGCCAAGTCTTTTAAAGTCGGTGCATAACGTTCCATGAACGGTTCGCCGTCTTTATTACGAAGGATTGCACCTTCACCACGACAACCTTCAGTCAACAATACACCAGCGCCCGCAACACCTGTTGGGTGGAATTGCCAGAATTCCATATCTTGTAATGGAATACCAGCACGAGCAGCCATACCAAGACCGTCACCAGTGTTGATATAAGCATTTGTTGATGCACGGTAAACACGACCAGCACCACCAGTAGCAAATAATGTCGCTTTTGCTTGGAATACTGAAATGTTACCAGTTTCTTGGTCAATTGCTGTTACACCAAGAACATCACCAGCTTCGTTACGAATCAAATCAAGAGCGATCCACTCAACGAAGAATTGAGTACCCATTTTCACGTTGCTTTGATAAAGCGTGTGCAATAATGCATGACCTGTACGGTCCGCAGCTGCACAAGCACGTGGAACTGGTTTATCACCATAGTTAGCAGAGTGACCACCGAACGGACGTTGGTAAATTGTACCATCAGCGTTACGGTCAAACGGCATACCCATGTGTTCAAGTTCATATACAACTTTTGGTGCTTCACGACACATAAACTCAATTGCGTCTTGGTCACCTAACCAGTCAGAACCTTTTACTGTATCGTAAAAATGGAAATGCCAGTTATCTTCTTGCATATTACCTAACGACGCACCGATACCACCTTGAGCAGCTACAGTGTGCGAACGTGTCGGGAAAACTTTAGTGAGTACTGCAACTTTCAAACCTGCTTGAGCAAGTTGGTAAGATGCACGCATACCAGAACCACCACCACCAACGATAACTGCATCGAAAGTGAGGTTTTGAATATTTGAATAATCTTCTTTAGGGGTTATCGCGCCCATGATGTCTTCCTATCAATTCGCCCAGAAAATCTGGATACCCCAGATTGCGTACACAAACACTGCAATAATGACAGCCGTCGTCAGTACAAGGCGTAAACCTTTCGCTGAAGGACCCATTTGACGAGTAGTGACATAGTCAGTAAAAACTTGCCACATACCAATCCATGCGTGTGCGATAAGCGATAAAATTGCCAATAAAGAGAAAATCTTCATTGGTAATGTCATCATGAAACCAGCCCATTGTTGATAGTCAAATCCACCTTTGCAGAGAATCCAACCCAAAAGAACAACAGTATAGGCTGCAAGTACAACCGCACTTACACGCTGGATAAACCAATCACGAGAACCTGAACCAGTTAAACCTGTAGCACTTTTCATTAGAACATAATCCATATAAAGGCTGCGATAATAGCTACCACAGATAAGATCAATGAAATTGTCGCTGCTATACGACCACTTTGCAGTTCTTCAGCAAAACCTAAATCTGCAAGTAAGTGCTTTACTCCAGCAATAAAGTGGAATAACAAGCCGGCTACAAATACCCAAACGATAAAACGTACAAGGATATTTCCAAACACGACATTTTTAACGTAGTCAAATCCTTCTGGTGAAGATAATGATTTATCTAAAATCCATAATAGAACTGGTACTAATAAGAAAACGATGACACCTGATAAACGGTGTAAAATTGATGCAATAGCCACGGGTGAGCGTAAATTTACCGCTAACACCTGACCCATGGACAAATTGACAGGTCTGTTGCTTTTCACAGCGGGCATCCTGTAGGTAGAAACTCCGACCGGAGTTTGTTGAATTAATTCCAAGGAAAGCTGGCATTGTTAGGCAAGCACAGCTCATGCCTAACCTATAAACGACACTGAATTATAAAACGCGAAGTATCAAAATACAAACAATCCACTTTCCCATTTAAGCAAAAAACAATTAAATAAGAATCATTAACAATGATATCACCCTATCAACCCTATTAAAATGGCATGCAGAGTTTCATCATGTTATTGTTTAAAATAACTTTTTATTTAATTTCATTTTTTCTGCAATTTCTTTTAAATAAGCAAATTTTAGACTAAAGATAAAGTCATAAATTCATCATATAAATAGAAAAATGTTAGTAACTGCTCATATTTTCAATAAAAGCTACAATTCAACTAAGTGAAGTTAGTTGGATTCAATACAAATCAGTCAATCTAAAATACATTTGAGAAAGCAATTTTTATTGAAAATAAAATTTTTAATTATTTTAAAGCTGTTCAATTAGCTATTTTTTATACAATTAAACTTAAAAAAACATCAACATTCTTTGTTACAACTAAATAAAAATAGAGTTTTTTTTGATTAGCAATTTTAAATTAGACCATGAGTTTTATGATTTTTTTAATTGGATTGGCATTTTCTACCGACTTACCATTCCTAATCTTAATTTAAAAATTTGCTTACAATTGTACTGATACTTCATTTTTTTTCTGCACGTTGTTGTTGAATTGACTTATTATACCATCCCGATGCAGTGATTTTACTGACTTTTTTGCTCGGGTCTTGATGACTAACTCTCTGTGAGAACGTTATTTTTTATCCATAAGTATAATTGACAAAATTTCAGTACTCACTAATCTTATAGCAAATTTTGACACCGTCTGATTCGCACATGAGAACATTAGGATTTCGAGTCAGATCAACATTCACCAGGACAGGAGATCTATTGAATGTCTGAAGCAAATGGCAAAAAAGCCGTATTACATCTTGATGGCAAAGAAATTGGTTTACCAATCTACAGTGGCACTTTAGGTCCAGATGTAATTGATGTCAGCAGCATATTGAAAGAAGGTCATTTTACTTTCGATCCTGGTTTTATGGCGACAGCTGCATGCGAGTCTAAAATTACGTTCATTGATGGTGACAAAGGTATTTTATTACACCGCGGTTACCCAATCGACCAGTTAGCAACTCAAGCAGACTATCTTGAAACTTGTTATTTATTATTAAATGGCGAGCTCCCAACTGCTGAACAAAAAACAGAATTTGATGCCAAAGTTCGTGCTCATACTATGGTTCACGACCAAGTTAGCCGTTTCTTCAATGGTTTCCGTCGTGATGCTCATCCTATGGCGATCATGGTTGGTGTTGTTGGTGCATTATCTGCGTTCTATCACAACAACCTTGACATTGAAGACATCAATCACCGTGAAATCACTGCGATTCGTCTAATTGCAAAAATTCCAACGCTTGCTGCTTGGAGTTACAAATACACAGTAGGTCAACCATTCATCTATCCACGTAATGACTTAAATTACGCGGAAAACTTCTTACACATGATGTTTGCTACTCCTGCTGACCGTGATTACAAAGTAAATCCTGTTCTTGCTCGTGCAATGGATCGTATCTTCACGCTTCACGCTGATCACGAACAAAATGCTTCGACATCTACAGTACGTCTTGCTGGTTCTACTGGTGCAAACCCATACGCATGTATCTCTTCAGGTATTTCTGCGCTTTGGGGACCTGCTCACGGTGGTGCAAACGAAGCTGTTCTTAAGATGCTTGATGAAATCGGCAGTGTAGAAAACGTTGCTGAGTTCATGGAAAAAGTAAAACGTAAAGAAGTTAAACTCATGGGCTTCGGTCACCGTGTGTACAAAAACTTCGACCCACGTGCTAAAGTCATGAAACAAACTTGTGACGAAGTTCTTGAAGCATTAAATATCAATGATCCTCAATTAGCACTTGCTATGGAACTTGAACGTATTGCACTGAACGACCCGTACTTTGTTGAACGTAAACTTTACCCTAACGTAGACTTCTACTCAGGTATCATCCTTAAAGCGATTGGTATCCCAACAGAAATGTTTACAGTAATCTTTGCTCTTGCACGTACAGTAGGTTGGATCAGCCACTGGTTAGAAATGCACAGCGCACCATACAAAATCGGTCGTCCTCGTCAGCTTTACACTGGCCCGACTCAGCGCGACATCAAACGTTAATATTCGAAAGAAAATTAATGATAAAAAAGCTGCCAGAAGGCAGCTTTTTTATTTGGGTATTTTCAATTCAATTTAAAAACTTATTCTTCATCAAACACACTTAATAAATGATGACTAATCCCATCAGCTCTTAACCAAGCCAACTCATAACTCGCTTTAGCCAAAGCTAGAACACGTCTTTCAAATTCAACCCAGATTGTTTTGACTTGAGGTTCTGAAATACCCAAACCACTTTCTGTTGCCAGATGCTTATTTTTTTCACATATTTTCAAAGCATGATAAAGCTTGCGACCTTTACTCGCCCCTTCCATCAACCGAACACGCTTACTTAAAATAAAACCCTCTACATGCTGTAAGTTCGCATGAGGCAACATAGGTACTAAGATTTGATTCAACTGATCATCTAAGCGCTTCCACACAGCCAAGCGTTGCTCTGCTGTATACGTATTCCATTGAATCACTTCATGGTTAAAACGGCGACAACCACGGCAAACCTGATCACCAAAAACTGTTGAACAACGCCCTGCACATGGGGTGAGAGAGAGCATTCGATGATCATTACTCAAAACAAACTCCTTAAATAAACCATATACTTTTTATGGTTTTCTCGCTTATTACACATTTTCGCGCTAAAATATGCGCCTTAAATTTATATCTTAATACATTTGGAGTTTTCCATGAACGCTACTGTAGAACAGCTTGCACCTGTAGAACAGCAAGCGACCGCAGGTTGGGTTGTTGCAGCACTATATCAATTTAAAGAAGTTCAAGATCCTGCAGATCTTCAGCAACGTCTATTAGACTTAGTGAAAACAATTAACCTTTGTGGAACTCTGATTGTAGCAGGTGAAGGAATTAATGGTACTGTTGCGGGTGATCGTGTAGCAATTGATAGTCTCTATCAATTTTTGCTTAATGAAGGTTTTGCTTCTATGGAATATAAAGAATCCCATAGCTCTGACAAACCTTTCCGTAAAATGAAAATTAAACTTAAAGAAGAGATTGTGACTTTAGGTGTTGAGGTTAAACCCCGCGACCTAGTGGGTCACTATCTTGATCCAAAAGAATGGAATGATTTAATTGCACGTGATGATGTAATTTTAATCGACACACGTAATGATTATGAATATAAGGCGGGCACTTTTAAAGGTGCAATCGACCCGAAAACTGAGACATTCCGCGAGTTCCCAGAATATGTCAAAAAAGAGCTAGAGCAACATAAAGATAAGAAAATTGCGATGTTCTGTACAGGCGGTATTCGCTGTGAAAAATCAACATCTTTACTTCTTCAAGAAGGCTTCCAAGAGGTTTACCATCTCAAAGGCGGTATCCTTAAATACCTAGAAGAAACCCCTGCTGATGAAAGTTTATGGGAAGGCGAATGTTTCGTATTTGACGGACGTACTGCTGTAACTCATGGCGTTGAGGAAGGTGTAAATATTAAATGTCATGCTTGTGGTTGGCCATTAACTCCAGAAGAGTCAGCTTTAACGAGTTATGAACATGGTGTTTCATGCGTGTATTGCATCGACAAGACAACTGAAAAACAAAAAGCTGGTTTCCGTATGCGCCAGTCGCAAATTGCAGCTGCAAAGCGCAAACGTTTATAATTTTAAACTTAAAAGGGCATCAAATGATGCCCTTTTTTTCATAATAAGTTATATAAAGCTAATTTAAGATACAATCCGTTGTTATCAGGTACGTGATCTAGTTGTTGCACAAACCAATGCATCACCCTTTCCATTACCAGCACTTATACCATTAATTTGTCCATCGGCTAGAAACGAGATTCCAATATTATATAAAACATCCTCTTGGGCCGATGAAACAGGATTAGAGGCTACAAATAAAGTACCAATAGATGTTTTCGAAGGAATCCCATCATTCTCGTCTTTATTGATAAACGTAGATATAGTCAATTTACCATTACTAACTGTGAGCATATCGCCCACTTTTGTTAAATTACACTTTTCACCAAAAGGTGTAATTAACTGATCTTCCTTAAAATCAGGCAAAACATTTGAAGTACAATAATTATATCTTTCGATTATACCTGAGTCATATTGTTGGCAAGCCGTCGTATCTATATTAATATTTAAAGGATTGACAAGAATTTGATCTGATTTCATCGGTAATTGAGATAAATTTCCATCTTTAATTAACATTAACAGTGCATCATAGTCTTTAATGTTTATATTATTCTTAATAGCTTCCAATAACTCTTGAATAGCTTGATGAATAGGATTATTTGCTTTCATCTCAGCATTAAATAGATCCACATCATTATTAACACCGTACCCCTTTTTAATAAGTTCAGTTACCAAAGCAAAATTTGCAGAATTTAACTTTTCTGTAGCCATGGTTCCAGATTGATACCACGTTGCAGGAACTTGGTTACTGGCATAAGCAACGACCATATCCGTAAGCGGATTAATATTTACATTACCCTCACGCTCAACATAACTATAGTAGCTTTGTCCATTAGCTTTTACCTGTAAACGACAAGGAAACTTACTATTGTCTACTTCACCTTGCCATTTACCTTGGGTATTAACATTTACAGTATTTTTAAAACCGATTCCATCTTTACAAATTGCTGTTACATTTGCACCATTCAAAGCAGAAGTTGAAAATGCTGTACCAGAGATTAATTTATAAGTAACTTCATTTTGATTAGATTGTGAAATTTTCGCTTCACTAACACTGTTACTATTTTCACCACCACAAGCTGTAAGTAATATTACTGAGAGCAAGCCACTAATTTTACAAATTATATTCATATTAAATCGCATTGTTATAACACTAAAGATTTTTATATCGATCATGGACTAACACATGATGATAGGTAAATTAAACTATATTAAAAGCATAATTCTTAAAATAACAATAAATATTATATATAAATAAAATTAATGTAAAAATATTATTATACTCAATTACCTATTAAAAAATTCAGGTAATAAAAAACGCCCTAGAAAGGACGTTATTTATTATTTCTTCTAATAAATTAATTTGGAGTATGGTACATCAAATATAATTCATTCAAATTATCCGGAATTTCTTCTGCCAGTTCATCCATTAACTGTCCATTACGACGGAAAGATTCCATCTGCGGATCTTCTTCATCAATTCCACTAAATACCATCATTGGTAAAGTTAAATCAATTAATTGTTCTTCATGTTCAGGGGCAAACCATGCCTCTTCATTTAAGAACATTGCATCAACAAATCCCACACTCCAGTCGCCTAAGCTAGATTCAACATCAGCTTCTTCAATTTCAAATGGAAATACAATTCCATTCTCATTTGCTAAATCTTGTCGAATTGACTCTAACCACGCCTTGATTTGCTGAATAATTTCAGCAGGAACCTTTTTATGGTTATTATCAAACAGCTCATCTAACCAACGGTCAAACTGAGGGCCTACTGCAATTGCACACAGAAAACCATGAGTTGCAGCGAAATCTAGACCATACTCATTGTGGTCTCCATCTAGATATTCACTTAATTGGTCTAAATCTAACGCACTCATTGTGTTACCTGACTATAAAAAAGAAATCTACGATAGCATAGCATTTAAGCTGACGATGCCCTATTCAGATTTGATTAGTCTTCATCATCAAGATCATCATCGTCTAAATCATAATCAAAATCTTTCAACTCACGCTCTAAACGGCGTTGAGCCAATAGATCATCAATTAATCTACGTTTTTCTAATGATTCTTTCGCAGTGATTTTGCCTGATGACTCATCAAAACCGACATCATCATCATCACCGTAGTTATCATCTAGTTCAAAATCTGTAGAAGACACTAAAACTACCTCTAATGAAAAAATGTGAATGGGTCTAGGCGCTATTTATCTCTCTTACAGAATCATGTCAAGTTTTATTTATATTTTTTTCATCAAACTGCATATTTGTACTTTTTTTCACCCGAAAAATTGTGTATTTATAAAACTCAACTATTTTTTTGATCAAGAAAAATTCTATGATCTTTTCGATGATTTAAGCTTGAAAAAAATGATTTTAGCCCAATATTCAAAAAACAGACGTGAATTCAAAGATATTTTTTATTTAACGGTTACCGATCAAACCCAAAACATTTCAAGCAAATTGTGCTATCATGCACGGTTTTTCACTGCCACAGATTCAACGAAGAGTAAGCAAAGATGAGCGATATGCATTCCCCTACTTCTCAAGTAGCGGCTCTGATTAGCCGAGGCAAAGAACAAGGTTACTTAACTTACGCTGAGGTTAACGATCATCTGCCGGACTCGATTACTGAAAGCGAACAGATTGAAGACATTATTCAAATGCTTCAAGACGTTGGTATTCCTGTACACGAGCGTGCACCTGAATCTGACGATACCATGTTCGGTGAGTCAACTGACACAGCCGATGAAGTTGCTGAAGAAGAAGCTGCTGCCGTACTTGCATCGGTTGAAAATGAGCCTGGACGTACGACAGATCCTGTACGTATGTACATGCGTGAAATGGGTACAGTTGAACTGTTAACCCGTGAAGGTGAAATCAGCATTGCAAAACGTATTGAAGAAGGGATCCGTGATGTCCTTAACTCAATTGCGTACTGGCCAAATGCTGTTGAAGTTGTATTAAAAGAATATAATGATTTCTTGACTGGCGAACGTCGCCTTGCCGATATTTTATCTGGCTATCTTGACCCGGAAACTGACGAAGATATTCCTGAAGTTCTAGAAGAAGAAACAGAACTTGAAGAAGATGATGCGCCAGCTACACCAGCAAAAGAAGTTAAGCTTGACGATGACGAAGAAGATGAAGAGTCGGAAAGCGACGATGATTCTGAAGGCGAGTCTGGTCCAGACCCTGAAGTTGCAAAGATTCGTTTTAATGAACTTGAATCTGCATGGACTAAAACAAAAGGTATTATTGAGAAACATGGCCGTAACAGCCCTGAAGCAGACGAAGCTTTAGAAGCGTTAGCTACTGTGTTCATGATGTTTAAATTTACACCACGTTTATTCGATATCATTTCTGAAATGATTCGTGGCACACATGAACAAATTCGTGCCAATGAACGTGAAATCATGCGTTATGCAGTACGTCGTGGCCGTATGGACCGTACTCAATTCCGTACATCTTTCCCTAAGCAAGAATCTAATCCAGCTTGGTTAGATGAACAAATTGCTAAAGCTCCTGCTGAAATCAAGGCGCATTTAGAAAAAGTTCGCCCAGATGTTTTAGCATTCCAGCAAAAAATTGCAGATATTGAGAAAGAACTTAGTTTAAGCGTTGCTGAAATTAAAGATATTTCTAAGCGTATGGCGATTGGCGAAGCGAAAGCGCGCCGTGCTAAGAAAGAAATGGTAGAAGCCAACCTTCGTTTGGTAATTTCGATTGCGAAGAAATATACCAACCGTGGTTTACAGTTCCTTGACTTGATTCAAGAAGGGAACATTGGTTTGATGAAAGCGGTAGACAAGTTTGAATATCGTCGTGGTTATAAATTCTCGACTTATGCAACTTGGTGGATTCGTCAGGCGATTACCCGTTCGATTGCCGATCAGGCTCGTACAATTCGTATTCCTGTACATATGATTGAAACGATTAACAAGATCAACCGTGTATCTCGTCAATTGTTACAAGAAATGGGCCGTGAACCAACACCTGAAGAATTAGGTGAACGTTTAGAAATGGACGAAGTTAAGGTTCGTAAGGTACTTAAAATTGCTAAAGAACCGATTTCAATGGAAACACCTATTGGTGATGATGAAGATTCGCATCTTGGTGATTTCATTGAAGATCAAAACATCACTTCTCCAATTGATGCTGCGACTTCAGAAGGCTTAAAAGAAGCAACACGCGAAGTATTGGAAAACTTAACTGAACGTGAAGCAAAAGTATTGAAGATGCGTTTTGGTATTGATATGCCAACCGATCACACCCTAGAAGAAGTGGGTAAGCAGTTTGATGTAACACGTGAACGTATTCGTCAGATTGAAGCGAAAGCATTGCGTAAATTACGCCACCCTTCTCGTTCTGAACACTTACGTTCTTTCTTGGAAAATGACTAAGTTTTGAAGGCTTGAAATTTCAAAACCAAGCCCCATTTAATAGAAAGAGCTATAAACGCCTGCGATAATGCAGGCGTTTCAAATCATGAGGTAACTTATGTTAGACCGCACTCCATCTCGCGAACTACAAGAACATCTTTGGGTATTTCCGATGGATTATCCAATTAAACTTATTGGCGATGCGGGTGAAGAATTACGTGTTGCTGTAGTCGATATTTTGGTGAAACATTTCCCTGACTTCGACCACTCAACATTAAAAGTTCAAGAATCTCGCACCGGCAAGTATCATTCTTTAACAGCACAATTGCGCTTTGAAGAATTAGAACAAGTTCATGCACTTTATGCTGACTTGGCTGCTTGCCCGCAGATTAGAACTGCGCTTTAATTTTAAGTTCTTCAATCAATACCACAGTCAGACACTCTTACTGTGGTATTTTTTTGAGAAATTTTTAAGCTATCAAACAGTGAAAAAACAATACAAATATTTAGAAACCCTATTATAAAATCCTTTAAAATTACAGGGTTTTCGGCTTCTATCTTGCAGATATTAACTGGGTGCCGCAGAAACCAACTTATAGGAAAATATTGTGATGAGCCTTGATAAACCTAACTTGATCATTCGCCAATGGAACGATTTACAAGATTATCAAAGCAAGTTTGAAACCATGAAACTCTTAACAAACGAGCGTGATCAAGATACGCCTGATGAGTTATGGTTACTTCAACATCATAATGTCTTAACACAAGGTCAAGCTGGTAAACCAGAACACATCCTAATTTCATCAAATATTCCAGTCGTACAAACTGATCGTGGCGGGCAAGTGACTTGGCATGGGCCTGGTCAGCTTGTTGCTTACTTCATGTTTGATCTTAATCGGCTAAAATGGAACGTACGTACTTTGGTCAGTTTTGCTGAACAATTTATGATAGATGTTTTAAAAAAATATGGAATTGAAGCTTATGCCAAACCCGATGCACCTGGGGTATATGTAGATGGTCGTAAGATTGGTTCTTTAGGTTTTAAAATTCGTCGTGGTCGTAGTTATCATGGATTAGCATTAAACTTGGACTGTGCCTTAGATGGATTCCAGACCATCAACCCTTGCGGCTATGCAGGCTTAGAAATGGTACGTATACAAGATTTAGTGACTCCTTATCCATCATTTGGCCAACTTTGTCAGGACTTTATTGAGTATATTAATAGTACTAGGTACTTTAATGACCCTAAAGTCAAATATGAATAAATCGCTTTGCGATGAAATAAAAATCGATTAGAGTAATTACTCTAAATTTGCTTTCGCATAATTTTAACAAGGGATACGCGAGTGATTTCGACAAAAGCGGTAAAGCCGACTCTGCAACTTGCCTACGTTAAGCTCATGATGGATGTTATTGGTCGTGGCTTGGTCATGGCAAGTCAAGTGGACACTGAAATACAAGAGGAAGTATCTAAATTTCCTGTTCACTTTGTACTTTCAATGAATGTTTTCCCGAATGGACCAGCATTTTTTGCTCGAGTGACAGAAGACAAACAGTTAGAACTACTTCAAAGAGCTGAAAGAAAACCAGACTTAACGATTACATTCAAACACGTCACTCATGCCTTTTTGGTGTTTTCTTTTCAAGAAAGTACTGCTCAAGCATTTGCCAATGACCGAATGATTGCCGATGGTGATGTATCTGCTGCTATCCGCTTAGTACGCTGCCTAAATAAAATGGAAGCTCTTATTTTACCTAAATTGGTTGCTTCACTAGCAGTCAAAGAATACCCAACCGAACTTAGCCTAAAAGAAAAATTCAACGAGGCTGCAAATATTTACCTAAAAGTAGCCAAGTCCTATTTCAAGCGGAGCGCATAACATGGCCAAACCATATTACGAATTCTTTTGTCCTGTAAAAGTCATTGCTGGTAATGCTGCGCTAGAACATATTCCGTTTGAGCTTGCAACTTTGGGTGCAAAACGCCCTCTTATCATTACAGATAAGGGTGTACGTGCAAACGGCTTATTAAATCCAATTGAAGCTGCATTTAGTACAACTGATGCTGTCATTGGCCATGTTTTTGATGATGTACCACCCGACTCGAGTTTAGAGGTCGTTCGCCTTGCAGCAGAAGCTTATCGAGCAAACAAATGTGATGCGATCATTGCTGTAGGTGGTGGCTCAGTCATAGACACTTCTAAAGCAACTAATATTTTAGTTTCTGAAGGTGGAAATGACTTATTGCAATATGCAGGTGCTCATAACCTACCGAAGCCATTAAAACCATTTTTTGTGATTCCAACAACTTCTGGCACTGGTTCTGAAGTAACCATGGTTGCAGTGGTTTCAGATACTCAAAAGAATGTTAAGTTAGCATTTGCTTCTTATTATTTAATGCCACATGCAGCGATTTTAGATCCACGCATGACGCTTACATTACCGCCTCATTTAACTGCAATGACTGGTATGGATGCATTAACGCATTGTGTTGAAGCCTATACATGTATGGCTGCCAATCCATTGAGCGATGCTTATGCAAGTGCCGGAATTAAAAAGATTAGTGAAAATCTCTTTAATGTCTTAGAAAACCCAAATGACTCACAAGGCCGTTTAGAGTTAGCTCAAGCTTCTACAATGGCAGGTATTGCATTTTCTAATTCAATGGTCGGCTTAGTTCACTCTTTAGGGCACGCTTTAGGTGCAGTTGCTCACCTACCCCACGGCCTATGCATGAATTTATTCTTACCTTACGTGCTTGAATATAATAAACAAGTAAATGGTCAGAAAATTGGTGAGTTGCTATTACCACTCGCAGGGGCAGATATTTATGCACAAACGCCTGCAACCCAGCGTGCAGATAGAGCAATTACGACTATCTTAGCAATGCGTGATCGCCTATATACTTTAACAAAGTTACCACGCACTCTACGTGAAACAGGTAAAGTAACTGAAGCACAGCTTGATGAAGTTGCAGAAAAAGCACTAAATGATGGCTCAATTATTTACAACCCGAAAGAAGCAAGCTTAAAAAATATCCGAGATATCTTAGAAAAAGCTTGGTAATTCGATAAGTTAAACTTCAAGAAATTCCATAAAGGTCTGATTTATATAATGAATCAGACCTTTTTTATCACTAAGCATTTTTATTGATTATTTTATTTGAAACATATGGCAAAAAAATTGCTAAAAAATAGATGAAAGTACTGACAATTTATATCAATTTAGGATAGATTGGCGCACTTTATCTTTTTCTGTAGGGGGGATCGTTCGTCTCAAACGATCCTTAACACCAAGCTGATCCTTGATCAACGATTATGAGGATAACGCCGTTGACAAATTTATCTGGGACTAAACCAACAGGCAAGCTTCAAAAGAATCTTGTACTTTGGCATATTGTTATTATTGGTTTAGCTTACATTCAGCCATTAACGTTATTTGATACTTTTGGTTTAGTGTCAGAACGAAGTGGTGGTCATGTACCAACTTCCTACATTTTTGCATTAGTCGCAATCTTATTAACATCGATCAGTTATGGACATATGATTAAGCGCTACCCTTCTTCTGGGTCGGCCTATACGTATGCTCAAAAATCAATTCACCCTAATGTTGGCTTTATGGTGGGTTGGTCTTCTTGGTTAGACTATCTACTGTCACCGCTTGTTAATATTATCTTGGCAGATATTTATCTAAGAGCTCTTTTTCCAGAAGTAAATAACTGGTTATGGGTGATTGGTTTAACAACGCTCATGACTGTTATTAATTTATTTGGTGCACGGTTCGTTGCACGTTTTAACAGTACGATTGTTGTTATTCAGCTTGGCGTAATTTTTTATTTTGTTTATCAAGTATATATCTTACTTACTCAAGGTGTATATGCAGATGGAACTTTAAATCCAGATAAAGCAGCATTGTGGTCATTAACTCCTTTTTGGAACGATATGACATCTGTCAGTTCTTTAATTGCTGGCGCGACTGTACTCTGCTTCTCTTTTACCGGATTTGATGCTTTATCTTCTCTTGCTGAAGAAACAAAAGATGCAGAAAAAACGCTACCAAAAGCTATTTTTTCTACAGCATTACTTGCAGGTATTATTTTCATTGTAAGTACTTACTTCATCCAATTATATTTCCCAAGTAACCCAAACACTTACTTCAATCCTTTAGATGAATCACAACCTGTGATGGTCGCTGCGATTGGTAGTTTGATGTTTAAAACTTTGGTTTTATATTTTGCTGTAGTCGCTGTGATGGCATCAGGTATTTCTGCACATGCGGGTGTATCACGCTTAATGTATGTGATGGGGCGCGATGGGGTCATCAACAAGAAATTATTTGGTCATATCAGTCCAAAATTGCATACTCCAACTTACAACATTCTTATTGTTGGTGTGGTTGCTTTATCTGCTGGCTTTTTAGATCTTGAACATATTGTTAACTTGATTAGTTTTGGTGCTTTAACTGCTTTTAGTTTTGTTAACTTCTCTGTAGTTTCTCGCTATGCTTTAAGAGATGGCAAGAATAAAACGCTTAAAGACATCATTAATTATATTGCTATACCAACGCTTGGTTTTGCCAGTGTGTTTATGATGTGGTTAGAGATTGATAAGCTTGCCTTACAAATTGGCTTAGCTTGGGCCGTTATTGGTGTAGGTTATCTTGCCTATAAAACCAAAGGCTTTAAATATAATGCTCCACAGCATAATGAACATGAGTAATAAAAAAGGCGCTTAAAGCGCCTTTTTTATGGTCAAATTAACCAAAAATTTTATTTACAATGCTTTGTACACGTTGAGCATAAAGTTTTGCTGTTTCAAGATCACCTGTTGGAACCTCTTCCACACTTGCATCAGAAGGCGATTGAACTAAAAGCCCTACCGAACCACCTAAGTTGTTTACATCTTCACGTGTTGCATCTTTCGTATTTGCTGGCAATAAACCAAGACTCACCCAAATGCCACCATGCTGTGATGCTAAAGTTTGCAGTTGAATAAGAGTTACTTGCTTATCACCATTTAAGCTCGCACTGTTTGTAAAACCTGCAAATACTTTATCTTGCCAACCACGTGTAAACCACACTTTTGAAGTTGCATCAGCAAACTTTTTAAACTGCCATGGCGCTGTACCCATATAAGTAGGCGCACCAAAAACAATCCCCTTCACATCATTTAATGTCTGCCAATCTTGATCAGTAATATTTCCCTCTTGATCAATTTGGATGAGCTGAGCATTAATTTCGTTTGCAAACGTTTCAGCCACGACTTTAGTGTGGCCATAACCAGAGAAATATACAACCGCGATATTAGAGTTAGACATGGGAGCAAACCTTTGTTTTATTAAATTCCACTTTATGATATATTTTAGAAACTAGGTGTCAATTAGTTACTAGTTGGTAACTAGGGTAATTTTTCAAGAAATTATAGGTAAATGGTATGAATGAATGTCTAAAATATAATATTTTTCAACAACATTGCCCTGCTCGTTTATTTTTTGAAAAAATTGCAGATAAATGGGTTTTATTGATTTTAAATGTTCTTGAGGAAGAAACTCAGCACTTCAATTTACTCAAAAAGAATATTCAAGGTATTTCCCCTAAAGTCTTATCACAGAAGTTAAAAATGCTGGAAAGAGACGGTTTTATTGAGCGTAAAATTCAGAATACATCCCCTATTCGTGTTGATTACTCACTTACTGCTTTAGGGCAAAATGTAGCTTCAATGGCATTCCAATTAAAGGAATGGGCAGAAACCAATATTGAGCAAGTTTTAGCCGCCCAAATAACTTATGATGAAAAAATACTAGAACAGGCTTAAATAGATTTAGACAAGAATAAGGCCACAACTGTGGCCTTATTCTTACTTAAAATTAGATAACTTATCCTAAGTTTTTAAAGCCCTGCTGACGCCATGCCTCATAAACAATCACAGCGGTTGCATTAGATAAATTTAAACTTCTTGAGTTTTCAGCCATTGGCAAACGGATCCACTGTTCTTGTGGGAACATTAAGCGAACATCCTCAGGCAAACCACGTGTTTCTGGCCCCATCAGTAAAGCCACAGGCCGATTCAAATCGACTGTATGTGGAGTCGCTGAGCCTTTAGTGGTGAGTGGAAAAACATGCTCAACACCTTTAGCTTTTAAGTCTGCAAGACACAGTTCAATGTTGTCCCAAATCTGCATACGCGCCCATTCATGATAATCAAGGCCTGCTCGCTTGAGCTTTTTATCATCTAACTCAAAACCTAGTGGCTTGACTAAATGTAGCTGTGCGCCTGTATTAGCACATAAACGAATGATATTGCCTGTATTGGCAGGAATTTCAGGCTCGTATAGGACAACATGAATCACAAATTTTCTCGACTTTAATAACCAGCAATAAATTCAGATAAATTTATTGCCATTTTAACTGTTCACGTAAATTCACCACTTCACCAATAATAGTTAAAGTCGGCGCTACGATATGATGTTCAGACACTTTAGTTGCAATATCAGCTAATGTTCCAACAATAACTTTCTGTTCTGGTGTGGTTCCTTTAGATATTAAGGCTACAGGCATATCAGCACGTTGACCATGAGCAATAAGTTGCTCACAAATGCGTTCTAAACCAACTAACCCCATATAGAGGACTAAAGTTTGATTTTCATAAACTAGTTCATTCCAAGGGAGTTCAGGGGAACCTTCCTTTAAATGCCCAGTCAAGAAACGTACACTTTGTGCATAGTCACGATGAGTTAAGGGAATCCCTGCATAAGCTGAACAACCAGATGCTGCGGTTATCCCTGGCACAACTTGGAAAGTGACATTTGCCTCAACTAGCTCTTGAATCTCTTCACCACCACGCCCAAAGATAAACGGATCACCACCTTTTAGACGACAAACACGCTTTCCTTTTTGAGCATATTCAACCAGTAAAGCATTAATACCATCTTGGGGAACAGAGTGATTTGAACGAGCTTTACCTACATAAATTTTGGTCGCATCGCGACGGCAAAGTTCTAAGATCGGTGCAGACACCAAACGATCATAAATCACGACATCTGCTTGCTGCATAAGACGCAATGCTTTTAATGTCAGTAGCTCAGGATCACCTGGTCCAGCCCCCACCAAATAAACTTCACCTTTAGGTGCAGTCCATTCTGTTAAGGCTTGCTGAATCAAATCATTTGCAACTTCTAAATTGTCATTAAAAACTTGTTCTTTTAATGGGCTAGCATATAAGTTTTCCCAAAAGATTCGACGCTCGTCTGGGTTAATAATCTTTTCTTTTACTTGCTTACGCCATTGACCAGAAAACTCAGCAAGTTTCCCCATGCCATGTGGAACAATCGTTTCTATTTGAGTACGAAGTTGTCTAGATAAAACGGGTGATGCGCCATTTGAGGCAACAGAAATGATTAATGGAGAACGATCAATAATTGCTGGAACCATAAAACGGCAGTGTGGAATATCATCTACACTATTTACCAGTAAATTACGCGCTTCACATTGCTCAAAAACAGCTTTGTTCACTTGCGCATCATTAGTCGCAGCAATGACTAATCTATAAGGTGTATTTAAAAAAATTTCGGCAAAGGTCTCAGCAAAATACTGTCCTCCACTCGCCTGAACCAACTCTAAAAGCTGATCTTCAATTGCTGGAGCAATAATATCAATTACAGCTCCAGCTTTGACTAAAAGATTTGCTTTGCGCAAAGCAATATGCCCACCACCCACAATCAGACAACGTTGCTGTTGCAACTTTAAAGAGATTGGAAAAATATCCACCTTAAACCTCTACATTAATCATCTGATTTGGGTTAAGCAAAAACCATGCACAATTTAGATGCAAAGGTTAGTCAATAAAGGTTAAACCACCCATATATGGGCGTAATACTTCTGGAATCTCGATAGAACCGTCTTCACGTTGGTAATTTTCCATTACAGCAAGCAAAGTACGTCCAACTGCAAGACCTGAACCATTTAGTGTATGCACTAATTCAGTCTTCTTTTGATCCATTCTGTAGCGTGCTTTCATGCGGCGTGCCTGAAAATCACCCATATTAGAGCAGCTTGAGATTTCACGATAAGTATTTTGGCTTGGAACCCAAACTTCTAAGTCGTAAGTTTTAGTCGCACCGAAGCCCATATCCCCACCACAGAGCAAAATTTTGCGGTACGGCAAACCAAGTGCCTGCAAAATGCCCTCAGCATGTGCAGTAAGGTCTTCAAGTGCCTGCATAGAAGTTTCAGGTTTAACGATTTGCACCATCTCAACTTTATCAAATTGATGCTGACGAATTAAACCACGGGTATCGCGACCATAAGAACCAGCTTCACTACGGAAACACGGTGTATGCGCTGCATATTTTAATGGCAAGCGTTCGGTATCAATAATCTCATCGCGAACGAAGTTAGTAACAGGAACTTCTGCTGTAGGGATGAGGTAATATTCTTTTTCACCTTGAAGTTTGAACAAATCTTCTTCAAATTTTGGTAACTGACCAGTACCACGAAGTGAATCAGCATTTACCAAATAAGGCACATAAGCTTCTGTATAACCATTCTTTAAAGTATGGGTATCAAGCATGAACTGCGTTAAAGCACGTTGTAGGCGCGCTAAAGAACCTTTCAACACACTAAAACGTGAACCAGTCAATTTAGTCGCAGTTTCAAACTCTAAACCGCCCATCCACTCACCTAAGTCAGTATGATCTTTGATTTCAAAATCAAACTGACGAGGCGTACCCCATTTTGAAATTTCAACGTTATCATCTTCATCTTTACCAGCAGGAACAGACTCATCTGGTAAGTTAGGAATGCTTAGTGCTTTTTGTTCAATCTCGTTTTGGAGCTCTGACAAAGCTACTTCAGCAGCTTTGATTTCATCACCAATCGCTTGCATACGCGCCATGATTTCAGAAGCATCACCACCGGATTTTTTAATCTGACCCACTTGTTTTGCACCGGCATTACGTTCTGCCTGCAATTTTTCAGTTTTTGATTGCAAGTCTTTACGGCGAGTTTCTAAAGAAGCCCATTCTTGAACATCTAATTGAACACCACGTTTTGCCAAAGCTGCATTAACAGCTTCAATATTATTTCTGAGTAACTTAGGGTCGATCATAATCAATCATAATATGGGTAAAAAACTGGCTATAGTGTAAGGCCTTCACACTAAAAAATATAGTGATCATCTTCATAACGAATAGCTTTCACACAATTGTTAGAATAGATCACCTATTTTAGAACTTATACTTTGGCACACTCGGTAAATACTCAGGTTTAATGAATTTACTCGCTTCAAAATATGGCAGCGTTAATTCAGACATCCCTTCAGCATAAGAAGCCAACTCATAAATTGGATAGACAAAAACAATCCCATTTGCGCCGTAGTAGAAATTATCACTTAATTGCAGTTTTTCACGGCTGATATTGTGCTCTTGAAGCCAATTTGTATTCGCATCAAAAAGTGCATCAACTAATTGTTTTTCAACATCTGGCTGAATGAGTTCAGCAACAGTAATATGTTTTTTATTTAATAAATCAAAAGTCACGAACTCTTGATGTGACATGCCATGTGCTGCGCCAACAGAATACGAATAGGTCTGTAATGCAAAGGTTGCAAGATTATAATTTTGCCCTAAATAGCGAACATAAATTGCACTTTGACTCGAACGAGGCTCGCCTTCAGGTACTTCGACTGGCTGATCAGCCAAATTTGCAAAAGCATTCGGATCTGCTTTCTTTATTCGATTAGTGAAGTAATCATTAATCCACTTCTGATTGGTTTGTACTGTTTGAAAATCATACTCAGTACAACCATCCTCTAAACAAACTTTTGATTTTGGCAATTTTACTGGGATTACTTTCGCTTGAATTACAGGAACACCAGCCTCTTTAGTTTCTTTAACTTTTGCAGTCGAAGCAGCCTGCTCTTCTTTGGCTGTCGACTTTGGTTGGCAACCACTCACAATTGCCATTGCAGCCATTAATGGAAGAATACAAATAATTTTTTTATCGTAAAGTCGCATAATAATCCCCATGAATTTACCTCTATCACTATACAAAGCGTCCGATCGAGGTGGGGTTAAAAAATGTATCTATCTCTCTTATATAAAAAAAGCTACCGTGAAAGGTAGCTTTTTTGAAGAGGCTTTAATTATTGGTCAATAATGTCGGTGCCTTTTGGTGGCGTAAAGTTAAAGACAGATGCTGGAATTGAAGCATTTACTTTCACGTTCTTAAAGCGCACATAGGTGGTCTGACCTAATGAGTCTTGTAATACCATAAGCGTAGGTGCTTTATTTGCTCCAAAACTAATCGTTAAGCTTTGGAAAGCACCATCTTCTTTTTTAGGGAATAATGTGAAATAAAGTTTTGATTTATCGGGTTGCGTTACACGATAAGATTTCATGATTTGATTGGTATTACCAGAGAGTAATAACGCTGGTGTATCTGCGACCTGATCATCTAAGCTTTGGCGGACCGCTTGTTGTAAATCTGGATCATAGATCCAAACTGTTTTTCCGCTCGTTACGATCGTTTGTTTAGCAGGACTTACTGTTTCCCAATAAAATTTCCCCGGACGTTCAACTTTCATTGAGCCTTTGAATGTCTGGTTCATATGCTGTGCACTTAAACTCTTTTTCTGTGCCACAGTTTTTGTATTGGCTTTAGTTGTTTGTTCAAAATCGGCAGTCAAACGCTGTAATCCTGATAACTGATTAACCAGGTTCCCAATTGCCTGTTGCTCCGGTGCTGCTACAGGCGCAGCAAACACTGTAGTACTCATTACAGGAGCAAGCACTGACGCGCTGAGTGTAATAGCACACATAGTTTTACGAAGCATATTCATGTCATCACCTTTTTAGTTGCTGTAAGACAACTTGCCATCTTCCAAAATTATGAAACTTAGCAAGCTCTTAATTCAAGACTCATATTAACCGACAAACTCTGTGCTAATCATTGAGAAAATAAGATATTTTGTTATGTTATTCATGTTGTTTGTAGAATTTCATTCATCATGATGAAGATACACCAGATTAAATTCCATAAAAAAAGCCCACAAAATGTGGGCTTTTTTTTGAAGCTAAAACTTATACAGTTTCAACTTTTACGTAGCGACGGCCAAATTGACCTTTCACTTCGAATTTTACTACGCCGTCAGCAGTAGCAAATAAAGTATGGTCACGGCCCATACCAACATTTGCACCAGCGTGGAACTCAGTACCACGTTGACGAACGATGATGTTACCAGCAGTTACAGCTTGACCGCCGTAAACTTTAACACCTAACATTTTTGGGTTTGAATCACGACCGTTCTTCGTCGATCCACCGGCTTTTTTAGTTGCCATGTCTCTTACTCCTCGTGATTAGCCTGAAATACCAGTAATTTTCAACTCAGTGAACCATTGACGGTGACCTTGTTGTTTACGGTAGTGTTTACGACGACGCATTTTGATAATGCGGATTTTGTCGTGACGACCATGGCCAACCACTTCTGCAGTTACTTTAGCGCCAGCTACAACTGGAGCACCGATTTGAATGCTGTCACCGTTTACAACCATTAATACATCATCAAATGTAATAGTCGCGCCAGATTCAGCTTTCAATAATTCAACTTTAAGGGTTTCACCCTCAACTACACGGTGCTGTTTACCACCGCTTTGGATTACTGCGTACATAATGTACTCCAATTAGCCCGTGTCGTCGTGCCGATAAGGGATATATCGATCTTAAAACGCTCGCCACTGGGGTTATATAAGGCGACAGATTTTAAGTGAAATTTGATCAAACGACAAGTATTTTCTATTTATCAGTGACTCCTATTCCCCTCTTTTTACAAAATCAACAGACAGCTTAGATTGGAATTTAGCAGTTTTCATTGATTCTGAATGAAAATTAAAATACAGTTCCAGACACAAATTGCGACAAGAACAAGTTGTATTAATGCTGATGTCATTAAATTTATTGTTTTGCCGGAAATATCATGTTTTGCTTAAATAAAGAACAAAGAACGCATAAAGACAATAGAAATGATTAATATCAGCCACTTGTTTACCTGTGCAACACACCTTTAATTGTTACACTAACGCCACTTATCTACCAATACGGGGTTTTTCTTCATATGGTCATCGATTTCAAGCAAGACATTCTTGCGCCTGTTGCCTCAGACTTTGCTGCGATGGATCACTTGATTAATGAAGGAATTAGCTCAAAAGTCGGTTTAGTCATGTCTGTCAGCAAACATGTGGTTGAAGCTGGCGGAAAGCGTATGCGTCCGATTATGTGTTTACTGGCGGCTCGCGCTTGTGGTTTAGACAACATGCAAAATGCACAACGTCTGGCTGCAATCATTGAAATGTTGCATACCGCGACATTAGTCCATGATGATGTGGTAGATGAATCTGGGCTTCGTCGTGGTCGACCTACAGCAAATGCGACATGGAATAATCAAACTGCTGTTTTAGTCGGTGACTTCCTTATTGCTCGCGCTTTTGACCTATTGGTTGATTTAAACAACATGACTTTATTGAAAGACTTTTCAACAGGTACATGTGAAATTGCTGAAGGTGAAGTATTACAACTTCAATCACAGCATCAACCCGATACAACCGAAGAAACATATTTAAAAATTATTCACGGTAAAACATCTCGCCTGTTTGAGTTGGCTACAGAAGGTGCCGCTATTCTGGCTGGGCAAGAGGCGTATCGTGAACCATTAAGATTATTTGCCGGTCATTTTGGTAATGCATTCCAAATTATTGATGATATTTTAGACTACACTTCAGATGCTGAAACATTAGGTAAAAATATTGGTGATGATTTAATGGAAGGTAAGCCAACTTTACCGTTAATTTCTGCATTAGCACACTCAACAGGTGAAGAGCATGCGATTATTCGTCGCAGCATTGCAACTGGTGGAGTGGACCAATTATCTCAGGTCATAGAAATTGTACAGAAGTCTGGTGCTCTAGATTATTGTCACCAACGTGCCCAAGAAGAAACAGAAGCAGCACTGCAAGCTTTATCAAACCTACCTGATACACCGTATCGTCAGGCTTTGATTAACTTAACTCAGCTTGCGTTACATCGAATACAATAGATATTATTTTGCCTATGCATATAAATTTTTCAGATCTTTTTTTAAAAATACAGAAACAGCTTGAGGATTCTCAAGCTGTCATTGACGAAAATGTACTCATTGAGTTAGTCAATGCGATTCGTCCATCCAATCCTCAAAATACGGATGAGATAAAGCAAAAAATTCAGGCTTTAATTGAAAGCCTATTACGCACACCCACAGCTCCCTTCCTGCTACAAAATTTTTTATTACGTCTAATTAATCGCTATAAACAAGTCAGCTTATATGCTGATAGCGGAATTTTGTCTTTAGATGGTTTTTGGAACCAGCTAGGTCAAAGACTCGGAGCACATTTTTTACCGTTAATCGAAGATTCAAGCCAACTCAAAATATTAATTGGTAGAATTTTCTATTTAGAAAGTGACAAAATCTGGCTCAATAATATTGATGAGGAAGATTGGGCAAATCTATTTGGGCTTATTGGACAAAGCCAAAGTAATGTAGATGAAAAGCTTGTCATTCAAAGTGAAATGATTAAAGCAATTACCGTTTTATCTTATCGTATTAGTGGAATTGGTCTTTACCCCGAATTTATTAATGCTCAACCGGAATTAACTGAATATGAATCACCATTTTTAGTTCAAAACCGTGAAATTGTTGAATTTATCGAGAAGTACAAAAAACAAGAACTTTTTGAACATGAAATTGCGGTGACTTCCCCTCCAGATGCATCACAAGCATTTGTTATGCTAGAACAGTGTCGGGATGTTGTTTTAAAAATTCGCCGTGCTACCAAAAGAATTGGGGTCAGCTTAAGTTTGACTTACTTATTGTCATTACTTGAGCAGTGCCTTGATCGCATTGAATTACTGCTTTATTTGGTTGTAGATAACACTAAAGGAAAATATGTCTCTTTAGGACATCTGATTTCCGATTTAACCAAGGCGCACTACAGTGAAAAAAGTGTCCGCTCTTTATTAAGCACAACAAGTGAACTTATTGCCTTTCAAGTGACTGAAAATGCCAGCCGAACAGGTGAGCATTATGTAAGTACCGATACCAAAGGCTTTTGGGGGATGTATAAAGCTGCTGCTGGAGCGGGTGTCATTATTGCCTGTATGGCATCTTTAAAAATTCTTGCAGCAAGAATGACAATGGCTCCACTCATGCAGGCCTTTACTTTCAGTATGAATTATTCTCTAGGATTCATTCTGATTCATGTATTGCATTTCACAGTTGCAACCAAACAACCTGCAATGACAGCTGCGGCCCTCGCAGCCACTGTGCAACAGCGTAAAGGCTCTAAAACAGCTCAAATTGCAGAGTTAGCAGCCCTGATTATTAATATTATTCGAACACAATTCATTGCTATTTTAGGCAATATTTCAATTGCGATTCCTACTGCCGCACTCATTACTTTTGCTTGGCAGTTCTATCTTGATGAGCCTTTATTAACTCATACTAAAGCAACGTATTTGTTGCACAGCTTAAACCCCTTCACTTCATTAGCAGTTCCACATGCAGCGATTGCCGGAGTGTGTTTATTTTTGTCGGGTCTCATTGCTGGATACTTCGATAATCTGGCTGTTTACCGAAAAGTCGGTCCACGCCTAAGAGCACATCGTCGCTTAGCAAACTGGTTTGGGCAAGATCGCCTTAACCGTTTTGCTGAGTATATTGAACGTAACTTAGGAGCATTAGCAGGTAACTTCTTATTCGGGATTATGTTAGGAAGTATGGGTACCATAGGGTTTATTTTAGGTTTACCTTTAGATATCCGTCATATTGCCTTTGCTTCGGCTAACTTTATTCAAGGTTTAATGACCATTAACGGTAGTCCAGACATCGGACTGATTATCGTGTCCTTTCTAGGTGTGTTATGTATTGGTCTCACTAACTTATTCGTTAGTTTCACATTAACGATTATTGTGGCTCTACGTGCACGTCGTGTTCGCTTCGAACAATGGAAACCTTTAGCCAAACTCGTTATGACCCATTTTCTGACTCGCCCAAGCGATTTTTTCTGGCCCCCAAAACAGCCGCTAGAACTTGAAGAAAATACGACTACAAATAATGGAAAAAAGATAGAACATTAAGAATTTTGCTTTGTACACAAAATGTGAATTCCGTCAATTTTGTTGTGATTGTTTTTCCAAATGTTAAAAATTTTTCAAAATGAATTTACGATGATCTATCAGGCTTGAAAAAAAGTGTACTGGCAAGTACACTTTTAACGGCTTTCAGTAGTGGACACTGCTTGAATAAGCAAAGGTATTTATATGCCCTATTTGTTGCTTTTTATTGGTTGTATTTTTTTAGGATTAGGTGTTCTTGGTCTTTTTGTACCAAGACTTCAGTCTTTGGATCTTCTCAGCGTTCAAATATTGAGTGAATATCGTTCAGATTATCTTAACTCTATTACGATCTTCCTAGCACGGATAGGCGGTATGCCTTTTGTACTTTTTTTATCCTTTCTGGTGTGTATATATCAGGCATGGTATAAAAAATATATTACTGTTATTTTCATTAGCGTGGGAGTTCTTGGCAGTATCACCATGGGTTGGCTGCTCAAGTGGTGTGTTGATCGCCCAAGACCCCCACAGGTATATCATATTGTCGAAAGTTACGGTGCATCGTTCCCAAGTGCACACAGTGTTTATGCATCAACACTGGCTTGTCTGGCAATGATAATGTTATGCCATAAGCCCAACATTAACTCTCCTTATATCATTTTGATTTCTTGCCTTTGGTTTATCTGCATGGGGCTTTCAAGAATATATGCTGGAGTTCATTTTCCAACAGATGTACTCGCCGGTTGGGGCATAGGTTTTATTTGGATTGCACTGCTTTGGCTCTGGTTATTACAAACACAAAGTAGGTTAAGTAAAAAACAAATATATTTTTAGATTTTATCTAACGAGGTGGAACAATGATGTCGGCTAAGCTTTGGGCTCCTGCCCTTACTGCTTGCGCATTAGCAACAAGTATCGCACTTGTTGGTTGTGGCAAAGGCTCCGATGAGAAACAGCAAGCTGCTGCTGCTCAGAAAATGCCGCCTGCTGAGGTAGGTGTTATTGTTGCTCAACCACAAAGTGTTGAACAAAGCGTTGAGCTTTCTGGCCGTACTTCAGCATATCAAATTTCTGAAGTTCGTCCTCAAACAAGTGGTGTAATTTTAAAACGCTTGTTTGCTGAAGGAAGTTATGTGCGTGAAGGTCAGGCTCTTTATGAACTGGACTCTCGAACAAACCGTGCAACGCTTGAAAATGCAAAAGCATCTCTTTTACAACAACAGGCAAATCTAGCTTCACTACGTACCAAGCTAAACCGTTATAAGCAACTTGTTTCGAGTAATGCTGTATCTAAACAAGAATATGACGACTTACTTGGTCAGGTTAATGTTGCTGAAGCACAAGTTTCTGCTGCGAAAGCTCAAGTAACGAATGCAAATGTAGATCTTGGTTATTCTACAATCCGCTCACCAATTTCTGGTCAGTCTGGACGTTCTTCTGTAACAGCTGGTGCTTTAGTTACGGCAAACCAAACTGATCCTTTAGTGACGATTCAACAGTTAGATCCAATCTATGTTGATATTAACCAGTCTAGTGCCGAGTTATTACGTTTACGCCAACAACTCAGCAAAGGCAGTTTAAACAACAGTAACAACACGAAAGTGAAGTTGAAGCTTGAAGATGGTTCGACTTATCCAATCGAAGGACAACTTGCTTTCTCTGATGCTTCTGTAAATCAGGATACAGGAACGATTACTTTACGTGCCGTATTCTCGAACCCGAACCATCTGTTACTTCCGGGTATGTATACAACTGCGCAGATTGTTCAAGGTGTAGTTCCAAATGCTTATCTGATCCCTCAAGCCGCAATTACGCGTTTACCGACAGGTCAAGCTGTAGCAATGCTTGTTAATGCTAAAGGCGCTGTTGAGAGTCGTCCTGTTGAAACCTCTGGTGTTCAAGGACAAAACTGGATTGTGACTAACGGTCTCAAAGCTGGTGAAAAAGTGATTGTTGATGGTGTTGCCAAAGTTAAAGAAGGGCAAGAAGTGTCAGCAAAACCTTACCAAGCTCAACCAGCGAATCCTCAAGGTGCAGCTCCAAATGCTACAAAACCGGCTCAATCAGGTAAACCTCAAGCAGAACAGAAAGCATCTAATGCATAAGGGGTAGATTGAATGGCACAATTTTTTATTCATCGCCCCATTTTTGCGTGGGTGATTGCATTAGTCATTATGTTGGCGGGTATTCTCACGCTAACTAAAATGCCTATTGCACAGTATCCGACGATTGCACCACCGACAGTTACAATTGCTGCAACTTATCCTGGTGCATCGGCTGAGACTGTTGAAAATACTGTAACCCAGATCATTGAACAACAAATGAATGGTCTAGATGGTTTACGTTATATTTCCTCTAACAGTGCGGGTAATGGTCAGGCTTCTATTCAATTAAACTTTGAACAAGGTATTGATCCGGATATTGCACAGGTTCAGGTTCAAAACAAACTGCAATCTGCAACTGCGCTTTTACCTGAAGACGTTCAACGCCAAGGTGTGACGGTTACTAAATCTGGTGCAAGCTTCTTGCAAGTTATTGCATTCTATTCACCAGACAATACCCTGTCAGACTCAGACATTAAAGATTACGTAAACTCGTCAATTAAAGAACCACTTAGCCGTGTTGCTGGTGTTGGTGAGGTACAAGTCTTTGGTGGTTCATACGCAATGCGTATCTGGCTCGACCCTGCAAAACTGACCAACTATCAGTTAACACCAAGTGATATTGCGACTGCTTTAGAAGCTCAAAACTCACAAGTTGCTGTAGGTCAGTTAGGTGGTGCACCAGCGGTTCAAGGTCAAGTGCTTAACGCAACAGTAAATGCGCAAAGCTTGTTACAGACACCTGAACAATTTAAAAATATCTTCTTAAAGAACACAGCATCAGGTGCTGAGGTTCGTTTAAAAGATGTTGCTCGTGTAGAGTTAGGTTCTGATAACTACCAGTTCGATTCGAAGTTTAATGGTAAACCTGCTGGCGGTCTCGCAATTAAAATTGCAACTGGTGCTAACGCACTTGACACCGCTGACGCTGTTGAACACCGTTTAGCAGAATTACGTAAGAACTATCCAACAGGCCTTGCAGATAAACTGGCTTATGACACTACTCCATTTATTCGTCTTTCAATTGAAAGTGTTGTACACACATTAATTGAAGCGGTAATTTTAGTGTTCATTGTTATGTTCTTGTTCTTGCAGAACTGGCGTGCAACGATTATTCCAACACTTGCTGTACCTGTTGTTGTATTAGGTACATTTGCTGTTATTAATATCTTTGGTTTCTCAATTAACACCTTAACCATGTTCGCTATGGTATTGGCAATTGGTCTTCTGGTCGATGACGCCATTGTTGTAGTAGAAAACGTTGAGCGTGTGATGAGTGAAGAGCATACCGATCCGGTCACGGCAACTTCACGATCGATGCAACAGATTTCTGGTGCGTTAATTGGTATCACAAGCGTATTGACAGCGGTATTCGTACCAATGGCATTCTTTGGTGGTACAACAGGTGTAATTTACCGTCAATTCTCGATTACCCTTGTAACAGCAATGGTTCTATCGTTAATTGTAGCGTTAACTTTCACCCCTGCACTTTGTGCAACCATTTTAAAACAGCATGATCCTAACAAAGAACCAAGCAATAATATTTTTGCTCGTTTCTTCAGAGGATTTAACAACGGTTTTGACCGCATGTCGCATAGCTACCAAAATGGTGTTAGCCGCATGCTTAAAGGCAAAATCTTCTCTGGCGTACTTTACGCTGTAGTGATTGGCCTACTCGTGTTCTTGTTCCAGAAACTCCCATCTTCATTCTTACCAGAAGAAGATCAGGGTGTGGTTATGACACTTGTTCAATTACCACCAAACGCAACGCTTGACCGTACAGGTAAAGTGATTGACACCATGACAAACTTCTTCATGAATGAAAAAGATACTGTGGAATCTATTTTCACCGTTTCGGGCTTCTCATTCACGGGTGTTGGTCAAAATGCTGGTATTGGCTTCGTTAAGTTGAAAGACTGGAGTGAACGTACTTCACCAGAGTCTCAAATCGGTGCTTTAATTCAGCGCGGTATGGCATTAAACATGATCGTCAAAGACGCATCTTACATCATGCCATTACAGCTTCCTGCAATGCCTGAACTTGGTGTAACAGCTGGATTTAACTTGCAACTTAAAGATTCAAGTGGTCAAGGCCATGAGAAACTTATTGCAGCACGTAATACGATCTTAGGTTTGGCTTCACAAGATAAACGTCTTGTAGGGGTACGTCCTAATGGTCAAGAAGATACACCTCAGTATCAAATTGATGTAGATCAGGCTCAAGCTGGTGCTATGGGCGTTAGCATTGCTGACATTAACAACACTATGCGTATTGCATGGGGTGGCTCATACATTAACGACTTCGTTGACCGTGGTCGTGTGAAAAAAGTTTATGTTCAAGGTGATTCGGATAGCCGTATGATGCCTGAAGACTTAAACAAGTGGTATGTACGTAATAGCAAAGGCGAAATGGTACCGTTCTCTGCATTTGCTACAGGCAAATGGACATATGGTTCTCCTCGTCTTGAACGTTATAACGGCGTGTCATCGGTTAACATTCAAGGTACACCTGCACCTGGCGTGAGCTCTGGTGACTCTATGAAAGCCATGGAAGAAATTATTGCTAAGTTACCATCTATGGGCTTACAAGGTTTCGACTATGAATGGACAGGTTTATCACTTGAAGAACGTGAGTCTGGTGCTCAAGCTCCATTCTTATATGCGCTTTCATTGTTAATCGTTTTCCTTTGCTTAGCAGCATTGTACGAAAGCTGGTCTATTCCGTTCTCGGTTTTACTTGTAGTACCACTTGGTATTATTGGTGCAATCGTATTGACGTACTTGGGTATGATTATTAAAGGAGATCCAAATCTCTCAAATAACATTTACTTCCAGGTAGCGATGATCGCGGTCATTGGTCTTTCTGCAAAAAATGCGATCTTGATTGTTGAGTTCGCAAAAGAGTTGCAGGAAAAAGGTGAAGATCTACTTGAGGCAACTTTACATGCTTCAAAAATGCGTTTACGTCCAATTATCATGACTACCCTTGCCTTCGGTTTCGGTGTACTTCCACTTGCCCTTTCAACAGGTGCTGGTGCAGGAAGTCAGCACTCAGTCGGTTTCGGTGTACTCGGTGGCGTACTCAGTGCAACGTTCTTAGGTATCTTCTTTATCCCTGTATTCTATGTGTGGATTCGTAGTATCTTTAAGTACAAACCAAAAACCATAAACACTCAGGAGCATAAATCGTGATGCAAAAAGTATGGTCTATTTCAGGTCGTAGCATTGCGGTATCTGCACTTGCGCTTGCTTTGTCAGCTTGTCAAAGCATGCGCGGCCCAGAACCAGTCGTGAAAACCGATATTCCAGAAAGCTATGCATATAACAGCGCTTCTGGTACGTCTATTGCTGAACAGGGTTACAAACAGTTCTTTGCTGACTCTCGTTTGCTCGGAGTGATTGATTTGGCGCTTGCCAACAACCGCGACTTACGTACAGCAACGCTCAATATTGAACGTGCCCAACAGCAATATCGAATTACGCAAAACAACCAGCTTCCAACAATCGGAGCAAGTGGTAGTGCAATTCGTCAGGTTTCTCAAAGCCGTGATCCGAATAACCCCTACTCTACTTATCAAGTAGGTTTGGGTGTAACTGCCTATGAACTCGATTTTTGGGGCCGTGTACGTAGCTTAAAAGATGCTGCACTAGATAGTTATCTTTCAACGCAAAGTGCACGTGATTCGACTCAAATCAGTCTGATCAGCCAAGTTGCTCAAGCATGGTTAAACTATTCTTTCGCAACAGCGAATTTAAGACTTGCAGAGCAAACGCTTAAAGCACAACAAGACTCTTACAATCTCAACAAAAAACGTTTTGATGTGGGCATCGACAGTGAAGTTCCACTACGTCAGGCACAGATTTCTGTAGAAACTGCGCGTAATGATGTAGCGAACTACAAAACACAGATTGCTCAAGCACAAAACTTGTTGAACTTGTTAGTGGGCCAATCAGTTCCACAAAACTTGTTGCCAAACCAACCTGTAAAACGCATTACTCAACAAAATGTATATACAGCTGGTTTACCAAGTGACTTGCTTAACAACCGTCCAGATGTAAAAGCTGCCGAATATAACTTAAGCGCTGCTGGTGCGAATATTGGTGCTGCAAAAGCACGTTTATTCCCAACAATTAGCTTAACAGGTTCTGCAGGTTATGCATCAACTGACTTAAGTGATCTATTTAAGTCTGGTGGTTTTGTTTGGTCAATTGGTCCAAGCTTAGACTTACCAATCTTTGACTGGGGTACACGTAAAGCCAATGTAAAAATTTCTGAAACCGATCAGAAAATTGCATTGTCTGATTATGAAAAATCAGTTCAGTCTGCGTTCCGCGAAGTTAATGATGCGCTTGCAACTCGTGCCAATATTGGTGAGCGTTTAACAGCTCAACAACGTCTAGTAGAAGCAACTAATCGCAACTACACACTGTCAAATGCCCGCTTCCGTGCTGGTATTGACAGTTACTTGACAGTTCTTGATGCACAGCGTTCATCTTATTCAGCAGAACAAGGTTTATTGTTGCTTCAACAAGCTAACTTAAATAACCAAATCGAGTTATATAAAACTCTAGGCGGTGGTTTAAAAGCAAATACTTCAGATACAGTGGTTAATCAACCATCAAGTGCTGAACTTAAAAAGCAATAAGTTTTAAATAACTTAATTTATAAAAGCTCACTTCGGTGGGCTTTTTTATTGCATCTGATGTGAATATTTTTTATCTTGAAACCTTAAGAATTTAGATTGATAAAAAACAATGTTACTAAGTAATTTAGAAAGTGTTCCGGGCCACCAGATTGTAAAGCAACTTGATGTTGTTTATGGAAGTACCGTCCGTAGTAAGCATGTTGGCCGTGATTTGATGGCAAGTTTAAAAAATATTGTAGGTGGTGAACTTACAGGCTATACCGAATTATTAGAAGAATCCCGCCAAGAAGCCATGGATCGCATGATTGCCAAAGCTCAGCAACTTGGTGCGAATGCAATTGTTGGTATTCGGTTTTCAACTTCAAATATTGCCCAAGGTGCTTCTGAATTATTCGTATATGGTACGGCTGTGGTTGTTCAACCTCAAGCGCCCCATCTACCAGATCCATTTAGTGCATAGGTAGAAAATGGACAATCTTATTTTTCAGCTTGTTATTTTTCTGATTCTTTTCAGTATTGGTTGGGGTTTTGGCCGCCATATTGAACAAAAACATTTGAAAGAACTTCAAGAAAAAGAACAGCAATTTGCCCATATCAGAATTAATACCAATCGTTTTGCAACGAGTGATCAGCTAGGTCATTTGATTAGTAGTAATGTCGTGATTTCTCATGACTACTTTAAATATGTATTGGCATCCATTAAGAATGTTTTGGGCGGAAGACTTACCAGTTATGAAAGTGTAGTTGAGCGTGCTCGCCGTGAAGCCATTGTTCGCTTAAAACAACAAGCCCATAACGCAGGAGCTAACCATATTATGGGAGTTCGGCTGAGTACAACCGAACTTGGTATGCAAGGTGGCATGGTTGAAGTATTTGCTTATGGTACAGCAGTAAAAGACTAGCACTGCCCCATAGCAGAAAAATGAATGCGCGGATTGCCAATATTTTTAGTTAAGTGTTGGCAAATTCCGGTAATTTTCCAACTCTCTTGTTGTTTTGCCAAAGTAAAATAATAACGACCAAACGAATGAAAATAATCATTTTCCGAAAAACGATAAATTTGATAATTACATTCTAACCATGCTTGATCTTGTTCAATACGGATAAGTGGATTACTTAAGTTATGCTGTAGGCGTAAATGCGATAAAGCTTGTTGCCGAGAACCTTTATATTCATGACAAGACACGACACATAAAGGCTCTCCCCTAAACTGGAAATAGTCCACCTCAAGTTGATCTGCCAATAACTCATCAAAAGCGTCCCAATTTTTCTGGTCAAAGACCAATTGAAAACGCGTAATGACGTCTAAAATACGGTGATAATCTTGATCCATGGTGAACCTTCTATGCGGGTTTTTCCATCAATTTAGCACGGCGAAATCACTTTTTTATTTTACTTTTGTTTTCCGAATCATTTTATAAAGAAGTTTTGGTGACATCCGAGAAACCATCACACCCAGTTTTTCTTTTGCTCCACCCACAACAATATATTCTTGACCCTGCATTAATGCTTTTACGGATTGCTCTGCAAATACATCTGCCTCTAAACCATTCTCGATAGCCTCATCTTGATGACCTTGAGGTTGCCCAGCACCATTTAGCGCATTGAACGAAACGTTAGTTTTTACAAAGCCTGGGAAAATAACTGAAACTTCAACACCTTGATCTGAGACTTCAGCACGTAAACTATTTGCCCACATATGAATTGCTGCCTTAGCAGCAGAGTAACTTGCACGATACTGAGTCCCTAATAAACCCGCTACACTCGACACAAATACAACTCGGCCAGACTTTTGTTTTAGCATGGTTGGCAATACAGTTTTGGTTAATGCCACTTGAGAGAAATAGTCGACTTCCATAATGGCCCGTTCAGTTGCCATTGTCGTATCTTTAATTAAAGCACGTTGGCTTAAACCTGCATTATTGATGAGCCAGTCAATTCGCCCTTTCGCTTTTAAAATCTGCTTATAAGCTTCGTTTACTTGTTTTTCATCAGTAATATCGGCAACCACCGACAAATGACGGTCAGCGTTTAACAAGCCAACCCGAACTTCTTCTAATTCTTCAAAACGACGCGAGGTCAAAATCACTTCGGCCCCTTGCAAAGCCAACTCACCTGCTAAGGCCTTACCCAGACCAGAAGATGCTCCCGTAATCCATACCACTTTATTTTGCAAAGTATCAAGTTTGGCCATGCTTTATGTTCCTATTATCTTTTTAAATTATGCTGCTTGATGCATGAAGGCCAAAAAGTGGTTGATATAATGAGTTGCTGTGGTCTGATCGACCTGTGTACCTAACTTTTCCAAACGTTTATAGCCCAAATGCGTCGTCATGTTGATTACTCCGTTAAGAGTTTTATCGACAACTAAATTAAATTTTAAACGCTTTTTAGGCTCACGTACTAGGCTTGTTACGCCTAAATCTACAATTTGTATTAATGTTTCAAAAGCTGCTGTAATACTTTGCATATTACCGTCACGAATTTGCTGCGTAAGGTTTTGAGCTTGTTGTACGAGTTGGAGGGTAACTGGATAGGTAATATAAACTTGCTGCCCCTGTTCTTTCATCAGAGACGTCATGTAATCGACTAAAGGCAAAAGACGCTCATTTCCAAAAAATGAAACTGACCACGGCATATATTTTCGAAAAGTCTCTAAAACTTGCTGAATCACTTTTTCAGACTCAGCTTGTTGTTTTGGAGACATGGTTGTACTTCCTGACTGTAAAAGCACAGAAAAAACCTGCTCAATAATTTCACAAGAAAGATCAGAGAGTACATCGCCTAAAGGTTTTGCCTGACTTTGACTTACCCCATCATGCAGTTTCTGTCGAATGATCTCAAATTGGGTATAAGTTGAATCGGAAATTTTCAAAAAAACTTCATAACTCATGAGCAACATCCTTTTTCAATTCGTTTGTAATTTTTGTGCCGTGTGTCTACACGATTAAATTGTGATCCATCCTTCATAAATCTACCGTTTTTTGAAAAAAATACAAAACCGTTTATCTGTTTTCAGCACATTAATTTCGAGGCATTTTTTTGATACAATAGGTGCAATTTTTTATGCATATTCGATCTAAGCTACTATGACTGACGCTCAAACCGCTCAAAATATTGCGACCACATACGATCCAACCGAGATCGAAAAGAAGTGGTACCAAACGTGGGAAGAACAAGGTTACTTCAAACCTTCTGGTCACGGTGAATCATTCTGTATCATGATTCCACCACCAAACGTCACTGGTAGTTTGCACATGGGCCATGGCTTTAACAATGCCATTATGGATGCCCTGACCCGTTATAACCGCATGATGGGTAAAAACACTTTATGGCAACCAGGTACAGACCATGCTGGTATTGCAACTCAAATGGTTGTTGAGCGTCAACTTGGCTTACAAGGTGTAACTCGTCACGACTTGGGTCGTGATAAGTTCATCGAAAAAGTTTGGGAATGGAAAGAACAATCTGGCGGCACGATTACTAAACAAATCCGTCGTTTAGGTTCTTCGGTAGACTGGTCACGTGAACGCTTCACGATGGACGAAGGTTTATCAAACGCAGTTAAAGAAGTATTCGTTCGTTTGCACGAAGACGGTTTAATTTACCGTGGTAAGCGTCTTGTAAACTGGGACCCTAAACTTCAAACAGCACTTTCTGACCTTGAAGTAGAAAGCAAAGAAGAAAAAGGCTCGCTTTGGCACTTTAAATATTTCTTTGAAGACAAATCAGTTAAAACTCAAGACGGCAAAGACTATTTAGTTGTTGCAACAACTCGTCCTGAAACTTTACTCGGTGATACTGCGGTTGCTGTTCACCCTGAAGACGAGCGTTATGCACACCTTGTTGGTAAAAACATCGTATTGCCAATTACTGGTCGTTTAATTCCAATCGTTGCCGATGACTACGTTGAAAAAGACTTCGGTACTGGCTGTGTAAAAATCACGCCTGCTCATGACTTCAATGACTATGACCTAGGTAAACGCAATAGCTTGCCTATCATTAATATCTTCAACAAAAACGCCGAGGTTTTAGGTGAGTTTGAATATATTGCAAAAGCTGGCGAACAAATTTCTAAAACCATTACTGCACCTGCAGACTACGCTGGTTTAGAGCGTTTTGAAGCACGTAAAAAATTAGTTGCTCAAGCTGAAGCTGAAGGCTGGTTAGATCAAATCCAACCGTATGACTTAAAAGCTCCACGTGGCGACCGTTCAGGTGTGATCATTGAGCCGTTACTGACTGACCAATGGTACGTAAAAATTGCGCCTCTTGCTGAGCCTGCAATTGAAGCAGTTCAAGATGGTCGCATTAAGTTTGTTCCAGAACAGTACAGCAACATGTACATGGCGTGGATGCGTGACATTCAAGACTGGTGTATTTCACGTCAGCTTTGGTGGGGTCACCGTATTCCAGCTTGGTACGATGCAAATGGCAACATCTATGTAGGTCGTAACCAAGAAGAAGTGCGCGCGAAAAATAACATCGCTGCTGACGTTGAACTTAAACAAGACGAAGACGTTCTTGATACATGGTTCTCATCTGCACTTTGGACATTCTCAACCTTAGGTTGGACTGGCGACGCACAAAAAGATGCAGCAAATGATTTCTTAAAAACCTTCCACCCAACAGATGTGTTGGTGACTGGTTTTGACATCATTTTCTTCTGGGTTGCCCGTATGATCATGATGACCCTACACTTCATGAAAAATGAAGATGGTTCATCGCAAGTTCCATTTAAGACTGTTTACGTTCACGGCTTGGTACGTGATGGTGAAGGTCAAAAAATGTCGAAGTCTAAAGGTAACGTACTTGACCCATTAGACTTGATTGACGGTATTGATCTAGAAAGCTTAGTTGCAAAACGTACAACTGGCCTCATGAACCCGAAAGATGCAGCGAAGATTGAAAAATCAACGCGTAAAGAGTTCCCAGAAGGTATCAATGCTTATGGTACTGACGCAGTTCGTTTCACGTTCTGTGCGCTTGCAAACACTGGTCGTGACATCAAGTTCGACTTAAAACGTGTTGAAGGCTACCGTAACTTCTGTAACAAAATCTGGAACGCGACTCGCTTCGTTCTGATGAATGTTGAAGGCCAAACTGTTGGTACTGACGCTCGCCCTGATCTTTGGGAACTTCCAGAACAATGGATTATGAGCCGTCTGCAAAAAGCTGAAGCTGCTGTACATCAAGCGTTTGCAACGTATCGTTTAGACCTTGCTGCTCAAGCGATTTACGACTTTATCTGGAATGAATACTGTGACTGGTATGTTGAGTTAACTAAACCAGTTCTAAACGATGCAGAAGTTTCTGAAGAGCGTAAAGCTGAAGTACGCCGTGTATTACTTGCAGTGATGGAAGCTTCTTTACGCTTGGCTCATCCGTTAATGCCGTATTTGACAGAAGAAATCTGGCAGACTCTTGCACCAATGCTTGGTCAAGGTGGTCCAACGATTATGACTGCTCAATATCCTATTCCTGAGCAAGCAAAAATCAACGAACAAGCTGAAGCAGATATGCAATGGCTTCAAGGATTGATTGGTGCAGTACGTAACATTCGTGGTGAGTTAGGCTTAGGTAATGCGCGCTTGTTGCCAGTATTACTTCAAAATACATCTGACGCTGAACGTGAACAAATCATTCGTATTGAAGCTTTGTTCAAAGCCTTGGCTAAAGTTGAAAGCATTGAGTTCTTGAATAAAGACCAAGAGCCACCTTTGTCTTGCTCTAGCGTTGTTAGCCATGCATCGGTATTTGTACCAATGAAAGGCTTAATCGACCCTAAAGCTGAACTTGCTCGTTTGCAAAAAGACTTGGATAAAATCCAAAAGCAACACGACCAAATCGCGGGCAAACTTGCAAATGAAGGTTTTGTATCTAAAGCGCCAGCAGCGGTTGTTGAAGGTGAAAAAGCGAAGCTTGCTGAATTTGCTGCTCAGTTAGAGAAAGTTAAAGCGAATATGGAGCAAATTGCTGCGCTTTAAGCTTTTTTAGTCGAATAAACCCAGAATCTGTGCAAGCAGGTTCTGGGTTTTTCTATATTTTAAAATTACTTTTTTTGTAGAATCAGCATATGAAGATGCCATGATTTTATATAACCATTCAATAAAGGTAAATTTTCATTAATTTCTTTATGAAACAATAAATTAAACTCGCATAAAAACAAATCGGCAATATCTTGATAAGTAAATCCTATAAATTTTTCAGGTTCGCTCATAACCCATTCATCTTGAGTCCCCAATAAATCAGCTACCAGAATTCCGCCTTCAGGAAGCGCATTTATAATTCGTTTAATTACACTATAAAAATAGCTTGGCTCACAAAAGAATAGACTTGATGAGGCAATAATTAAGCTTGCAGACGGGAAATTAAAGTCTTCAAAAGATTCATGATACAAAATAAATTTAGAGTCATCTTTGAATCGCTCAGCACAGACTTTTTGTGCATCAATTGAAATATCAAAAGCATGAACATTAAATCCCTTTGAGAGTAGATAAGCAGATTCATTGCCAGCGCCACAGCCGCAATCTATAGCAACTAAAGGTAAATTAGGAAAATGTCCTAAAGCCCTCTCTAAAATAGGTCTATGTTTAAGTTCTTTTGATAATTGAATAAATTTTTCATTCATAAATCCGATCTTTTAATTTTTATAATTTTCACACTATATTTTATAAAGAATATAACCTCAACGATTTCTTATTTTTAGAAGCTACCGACCAAGTCACGGGCCAACTTGCAAATGAAGGCTTTGTGTCTAAAGCCCTATCAGGAGTTATTAAGGATGAAAAAGCAAAGCTTGCTGAGTTTATTGCTCAGTTAAGAAAGTTAAAGCGAATACGGAGCAGATTGTTGCACTTTAATCTTTATAGCATCCAATTTAATCTGTAATATAAAAGGCTGATTTATCAGACCTTTATATTCATAGATAAAAAATAATGAATACAACCAATCATCAACCCCAGCTCAAAATAGTCAATTCTGAAAAACAATTGACGAAATATTTCCCTCTAAGCCTGTCACCACAATGGCTACAAAACTTGCTTAAAGCTATTCTTATTCTTTTTTTAGTTTTAGCAGTCTGGAAAAAAATTGATAATCAAATATTTATTATTATTCTTTATACTTTGTGTGCTATTGGGCTATTATCTTCTACTCTATTTCTTTATTTTGATTATCAAAAACAAAAAAAGTTACGCCAAGAAGCCCAAATTAAAAAATATCTTTTAACATATGGTGTTGTCAAAAAAATCCAACATTGGAATAAGAAAAAGTTTTCCCTCATTATTACAATAGAATATCAGGATATAAGTAATAGAACGTTAGAGAAAGATTTTAAAATTAATTATCCTCAAATCAATCTCAGTAAAACCAATCTCGTACCTCATCAATTAATCGGGCAAGAAGTTAAACTTTATTTATTACCGCATTCTTATACTTTACTGCTAATTGAAGTAATCAACTCCCAACCGCATAATGTACTGATTGAATTCAAACAAGCAAGAACTAATCCAAAAATCCCTGTTGGTTTATGTAATATGTATGGTTTAACAAACTCAAATTTTCTTTATTTCAATGCAGTTGAAAAAATAAAAATTTTACGTAATTCTGATAATCAGTTTCTCGAAATTCATTTTCAACAAGTTGAATTTAATAATTTTATTTTATCTGAATCCATACAAAATTTTTATGTTGCAGAACAGAAATTTTTAGATTTCTTCGCTATTGATCAAAACTATTATCAGGAACTTAAAAATACAACTTTGGCTCATTCACATACAGTTTGGCAATCTCCTAGACCTATTTTAAACCAAGCACAGCGTAAATCTAAAATTAAACAAATAGAGAAAAAATATATTACTTTATTTCTTTATATTTTAATTAGTTTACTTGGGTGTAGTCTTATATTCTTTTTTCTTTCAGAGTTTTTAGCTATTATTATATTCTGCATTATAGTTATTCTGTTTGGTTTTATATTAAGAAAATGTATTAACTTAATACAATCACCTGATGTTGCCCTCTTTATAAAAACTCATGATTTATATAAATAAATATTTTAGTCTTTTTATAGAATAAATATGTTTATCTAACCTATTGGAAGAGAGTACTTCGAATTTCATTTCTTATTCGATATATTCCCTCTTCCAAAGGAAGAGGCAAAAAAGCTTTAAAGCACTCCATGTCCCAACAACATCTCAACCCCACTCACCTTTTTCATATGCTTTAAACGTTCCTTTTCCAACTTCAACTGTTGCTTTAGCTCAACACAATCAGCATCTACAGCTTTATAAACATCACTAATGTGTACATGCTCTGCTTTTACATTCTTGGCTAACTGAAAAGAGTCCAAAATTTCAGCCATTTGACTTTCAAGCTGCTGACTTTGTGCATCCAAAGCCAGTTTATAAAACCTCAACTGCTCCGCAGATAGTTCTTTAGCGCCTAGCCCTTTATTCTGTTCAAGCTGTAACTGGAGTTTGAGTAAATAAAACAAATCTTGCTTTTCATAGGCCTGACTTGCCTGTTGAAACAATTCAGTTTTTTCTTCTTTTTTTGTTTCATCTTGCTCACGGTCTGGATGAATCATCGCAGCAATTTTTAAATAAACTGTTTTTAACGACTGCGTTGCCATCTGCTCGACTTGTTCACGTTTCTGTTGTTGTCTTTGCTGCTTGGCTTGTTCCCGCGCTTGTTGTTGCTCAGCAGCATATTGTTCAAAGTCTTCTTCAAACTCTGAACCTTGATCAACGCTTTCTTCATATTCAGATTTTATTGACTGAGCTTTTTTATTCTTCCTTGCTGACTCTCGTGTATGTTGCTCATAAAAGGTATCGATTTGCTTCACTAACTCTAACTGCTCAGCAGATAGGATTTTGGAGCGCTTCAACATTTGTGCAAGCTGGGCAATTTTTTCATCTAGTTGTTGTATGTCTGCTTTGGAAAACTCATGGCTATGCAGCATATTCCAAAGTTGCTCTAGCTGCTGAAATAGCACTTCATGCAAATCGTTATACAGGGGCATCAGTTTTTGTCGTATGTGCTGTTGAATCTCGGCTTGTGCATTTTGCCATGTGCTCAGGCTAACTTTTTGCTGTTCTATTTTATCAATCAGGCGATTCAGTTTTTTCTGCTGTGCAGACGGTTCAGACCTTTGCTGCAAGCTCACTTTGAGATCAAAGGACATACTCATCCACCTGAAAAAGAAAAAAGTGTAGCAATAATCAGATGAGGAAGGTAGCAAAGCATTCTTTAAGCCAGAATCAGCCTACTCATTTTTAGAAAATAGAATACGACTTATCTAAGTTATAACCTAAGAAATCCACCAAATCACTAATGGTAAAGTCACGGCAGCACATAGAGTTTGAAAGCTAATCACGGCTGCCATAAGCTGACTATCGCCACCCAAAACTTTAGTTAAAATATATGATGCGGAAGCAGTCGGTAGCGCAAAGAAAATGACTAAAATTTGTGTTTGTAAGCTTGGTAAACTAAACCACATGCAGACCGCGTAAGCCAAGGCAGGTACTGCTAAAAGCCGAGCAAACGTGTCTGCTGCCAATACCACAATGTCTTTTTTAATTTGCATAAACTGTAAAGCTGCACCCACACATAACAAACCTAGTGGCAAACTCGACACTGCAAAAAGCTTAATAAACTGGGTAAAGCCTTCCCAAATTGGGATATGAAGTGCATTGACTGCTGCCCCGACTACACATGATGCAATTAAAGGGTTTTTAAGGAGTGCAATCAAAACAGGTTTAATTGCCATGTGTTCTTTAGAAGTTAAAGCAAGCACCGAAATAACGTTCACAAGTGGAATGCAAAGCGCCAATAAAATTGCCAGAATTGCCATTCCTTCACTTTTAAAAAGTGAAGTCACTAAAGCCAAACCAATATAGGTATTAAAGCGAACCATACTTTGTACATGCACACCAAAACGTGCAGGCGGTATGTGCCAAAACATTCGGAGTATGTATAAAAAGGTGGTCACTGCTAAAACCACAATCAACATTGCAATAATGGCTGTACTCAAGCTTTGTAAGTCAATTTTTGCGGTTGATAGCGTACTAAAAAGCAAAGCGGGAAATAAAATATAGTAATTAAGCTTCTCTGCCCCAGCCCAAAACTCATCGCTAAAAAAACGATATTTTTTAAATAAGTATCCCGATGCAATTAATGCAACTAAGGGAAAAAGAGATAAAACAATGCTATTCATTTCTTTACTCGAGTTTTGTGGAGGTTTGCTGTTTGGCAATAACCTTGGCTTACTCATATATTAAAGATAATGAAAACTCATGATAAAATGAGTTTTTACTCATAACAAATACAATATGACATTTACCCAGCTTGAAATTTTCGCACTCATTGCTGAACTAAAAAGCTTTACGGCTACAGCAGAAAAGCTGGGAATTTCACAGTCGGCAGTTTCCCATGCCCTTAAATCGTTAGAACAACAATGGGGCATTAACCTGATTTCAAGATCCCAGAGTGATATTGAGCTCACCACGACAGGTCAACAGCTTCTTACGCATGTAAAAGAGCTATTGAGTATTTCCAATACATTAGAAAAAGAAGTGGCTGCCATCCATGGTTTAAACGAAGGAACATTACGTATTGGCTCTTTTGGTGCTTCATCTTCTATTTATCTATTGCCTGAAATTTTAGAAGCCTTTCGGCAACGCTATCCTAAAATTGAAATTTATATTGATGAAGGCGAAGATAAAGAAGTTGCTCAGTGGTTATTGGAACGGCGCATAGAGGTTGGTTTTTTGATTATGCCAGATGAGCGTTTTGATACGTTCCCTTTAATTGAAGATCATTTTGTTGCGTTAATTCCTAGTCACTACCCGCTCGCGCAACAACTCTATATTGATCCAGCACAACTAGAAAATTGCCCTTTTATTATGACAATGGCTGGGAGTCGATATCAGGTCGAATTAATTTTAAAAAACTTTAATGTGAAACCAGACATCAAATTTTATGTGTCACAAATTTTGAGTATCGTCAGCATGGTTCACAATCAATTAGGGGTGTCTATGGTGTCTGATATGGTCATCACTAAAGAGTTACTCTCACTTTATCCAAACGTAGTTAAACGCCCTTTTAAACCAAACCTTAAACGTTCTATTGGACTGGCAGTGAAAAATAAAAAGCACATGAGTCCTGCTGTGAAAGCATTTATAGAAGTTGCTCAAGAGATTTGGTCAAATCATTAAATAATTACGAATAATTTTTAGGAATTTGATAACGAACTTTTTCAGGTCAATTTACAAGCGCATTAGATGACTTGTAACGTAAAAAGCGCCATAACTGCCCTATATTAACCAAATCAACGCACCATTTATCGCCAAAAAACACTTTTCCAATTCAAATTGGTGCACTTATTGCATATTCACTTTTATGCAATTGAGTTTGTTTCGACAAACTTAGGTTTTTAGATTCCTTAAATCTATTTTGGTGCAATTTACAGACCCAGATTTGTTCCAAAATGGAATTTAGCACTTTTTTCGAGCATGCTATGCAAAATGTAGATCTATTTTTCTTATTACTTGGTGCTGTTTTGGTTCTTGCCATGCACGCAGGTTTTGCATTCTTGGAACTTGGTACGGTTCGCCATAAAAATCAGGTGAACGCACTAAGTAAAATTCTGACTGACTTTGCCCTTTCTGCAATCGCATATTTCTTTGTTGGCTACTATATTTCTTATGGTCAACATTTCTTCCATGATGGCACAAGCCTCGCAAGTGATCATGGCTACAACCTCATGCGTTGCTTCTTTTTACTGACTTTTGCTGCGGCTATTCCTGCCATTATTTCGGGTGGTATTGCTGAACGTGCAAAAATGCGTTCACAAGCAATTGCGACACTCGCTTTAGTTGCACTGGTTTATCCATTTTTCGAAGGTATGGTCTGGAATGGTAACTACGGTCTGCAAAAATGGTTAGAAGCAACTTTTGGTGCAGCCTTTCACGACTTTGCAGGTTCGGTCGTGGTGCATGCTATGGGTGGTTGGATTGCACTTGCTGCCGTGATTTTATTGGGTGCCCGTTCTGGTCGTTATAAGAAGGATGGTCGTGTAAGTGCTCACCCACCATCTTCTATTCCATTTTTAGCGCTCGGTTCATGGATTTTAATTGTAGGTTGGTTTGGCTTTAACGTGATGAGCGCGCAACGTGTTGATGCAATTTCAGGTCTAGTTGCAATTAACTCGCTCATGGCTATGGTTGGCGGAACCATTACAGCAAATGCGATTGGAAAAAATGACCCTGGTTTCTTACACAACGGTCCACTTGCAGGCTTAGTTGCAATCTGTGCGGGTTCTGACATTGTTCATCCAGTCAGTGCGCTGGTTATTGGTGGTGCAGCTGGTGCAATGTTCGTGTATCTATTCACCTACACCCAAAACAAGCTCAAAGTGGATGATGTACTGGGTGTATGGCCTTTACACGGCGTATGCGGCGCATTTGGTGGTATTGCAGTAGGTCTATTCGGCCAAAAATGGCTTGGTGGTTTAGGCGGTGTATCTTTTGCTTCACAGCTCATTGGTACAGTACTTGCGATTGCGATTGCGCTCGCTGGGGGCTTTATTGTTTATGGCTTACTCAAAGCAACTATTGGCATTCGTTTATCTCAAGAAGATGAGTTTAGAGGTGCAGATTTATCTATTCATAAAATTTCTGCAAACTCTGAAGAAGGTATGTTCTAACTCAACAGCTGATAAGCAGGGCCAAAATGTCCTGCTTATCATTTTCTTAAAATTCCTTACTACCCAAGTTAATTAAAAATTTCTTTAAATAAATAATATATATCTATGAATCATCAATATTATTTTTTAAGCCTTAACTTTATTTCAACATTAAATTTTGTTTAGTTTAAGAACAATTTAAGTTTTATTTTATGTAATGCCTTCAACTCACACTCAAATTGATGTTGCATGGCAATGAACCAACAAAAACAATTTTTTCAACTTCATCTTATTTTTCTTGCCCTTAGTTTTTTTATACTTTTATTTATATTTCCAGTGGGTGGGAAAATTGATATGTATTTCATCCAGCCATGGATGGATTCAACGGGTCATTTCTTTAATCGGGATAATTGGTACCTTGTCAGGGTTAACCATGAAATAGTAAAACAAATCATTACCACTGTTTATGTGATCTTTTTATTTCTGTGGATTGCGTCATTTAAAGTAGAAAAATTGAAGCTTTATCGCTGGCAATATGGCTATATGTTTTTTGTGAGCATGATTGGTAGCGGTGTAGTTGGCCTATTAAAATCACAATCGGCTCACGCTTGCCCTTGGAATATGGTTCATCCGACTGCTTTAAGTTATGTGTGGGACTTTACCGCTACCCATGGTCATTGCTTTCCAGGTGGTCATGCAAGTGCAGGCTTTATTTTAATGACAGGCTTTTTTGTTTATCGCCTTGAGCAACCTAAACGTGCCTATTTTTATCTCATCGCTGGCATTATCTTAGGCTTTCTAATGGGCTGGGGACAAATGATGCGTGGCGCTCATTTCCTTAGCCACAATTTATGGACAGGCTGGGTGGTTTGGGCAGTGAATATCTTATTTTATAGAATATGTATTCACCGCTTTGAGTTTGAAAAACGAATCAAACAAGAACTTGTTTAAATCAAGTTCTTGCTTCATGAATATGTAGAGCTTTTGGCAGTTTAACTAAAACAGAGAGTCCGCCAAGCTCTAAGCTTCGATCTAGTGTCAAAGTCCCACCTAAACGCTGAGTCGCTCGGTCAACAATTGATAAACCTAAACCACTACCCACTTCAAGGTGGTGGTGTACACGATAAAAACGTTTTAAAACTTTATCGTAATGTTCAGGGTCAATCCCTGCACCGCTATCTTCAATTTGTATACACGCATCGCCATCTTTAGCAGTAAAGACTGAAATATTAATCATTCCTTCATGAGGCGTGTATTTAATTGCATTATCAATTAAGTTAAAAATAATTGAGTGTACTGTTGGCTCAACACTATGCATTTCTATAGGTTCATTACGGACAAACCCTAGGTCAATATCTTTTTGCATAGCTAAATTAACCAGCTGCTCAACACAGTTTAAAGCGACATCATTGAGTTGAAAAGTTCTGGTCGGTTCAATCACACTTAAAGAGACATCTTGCTTAGCCAAAGCCAAAAGCTGGGTAACCAAATGCTGAATACGCGCTAATCCTTTACTCAAGTTTTGCAGCGCTTCATGCTCAGGAAACTGACTGATTAAAATCTTGGTTTGTAAATTTAGAGCTGTGACAGGAGTTCGTAATTCATGAGCAGCATCTGCAATAAATTGTTTCTGCTCATTTTGAGCTTTAGAAATACGCTCAAACAAACGGTTCATTTCATCAATAGTTGGCAATAACTCTTGAGGATAGTCCGAAACTTCAATGGGAGTTAACTCTTCCGAATCGCGTTCTTTCAGCTCATTTTTAAAGTCATCTATCGGCTTTAGGCCTCGACCAATAATTGCAGCCAAAGCAAAAATCGCAAATGGCAAAATAATTAAATACGGAATAAACATACTTCCCGCAAGTTCCCAAGCAAAAGCTTCGCGAACTCGTTCTTGTTGACTGACCTGAATCTGGTAATCTTTTAAAGGCAAAACATAAGTTCGCACTACACCTTGGCTGGTTTTATGCGAATAAAAACCAGCTTGTGTAACAGGTGCAACCAACAGATGTAAACTGTGAGATAAATGAGCCTGATCCTTATAGGCCCAAATATCTAAAAACAAATCTTCTTCATGATAAGTTTTATGTAAATCAAACTTACTACTTACTGTTCTTAAAGGATACTCAGCTGTTCGTTCTGCTAAATACTGCATTTGAGTATCTAAAATTTCATCAACTTCTTGAAGTGCAACTTTATAGGCACTAAAAATTAATATACAACCTAAGATGACACTGAAAATTGAGGTGCCCCAAATCAGTCGTTTCTTTAATGAATAATGCACTTTTATAAAGTTCCAAAATTGAAGTGAGGATTACCCTAAACGGTAACCCAACCCTCGAATAGTTCGAATAAAGTCTTTTCCAAGTTTAGCTCTCAAGTGATGCACATATACTTCAATCGTATTACTGGTCACCTCACTATCGAAATCATATAACTTATCTTCAAGATTTGCTTTAGAAAAGATTTTATTTGGATGGCTCATTAAAGGAATAAGAATCGCCCATTCACGGTTCGACAAATCAATCCGCTGGCCTTTAAAGGTTGCAATATGTTGTTCAACATTTAAAACCAGATCGCCATTTTGTAAAAGTTGCTCATGATTCGCAAGCTGAGCCTCTACTCCAGTACGGCGCAATAGCGCATGAATACGGGCAAGTAACTCATCAAACTCGTATGGTTTAATTAAGTAATCATCTGCCCCGTGATTTAATCCATCTACACGGTTTTGTAACTGGTCTCGTGCCGAAATGATTAAAACTGGAGTGACAGCTCTTTGACGGATTTGCTTTAAAACTTGCATACCATCCATCATCGGCAAACCTAAGTCTAATAAAATGATATCAAACTTATTTTTGGCCAATTGAGCTAGACCATCTAAGCCATTATTGACCCACTCCACCTCAAATTGATGATATTGCAGCAACGTTATTGTTGACTCTGCAATCATAAAATCATCTTCAATCATCAAGATTTTTGTCATGTTCTAGGCTCGCTTTAATTCACATGGGCACAAGAGTGCAGCATATCCAGTTGAGGGTTGATGACCTGAGTTTTTACATCTAACAAACTTAATAAGCTTGGGAATAAATTATCCTGACTTAACTTTTGTTTCGTTTGTTGGCCTAAACAACTCACTTGTGCAAGATTGTGCTGCTTCCATTTATCAGAGAACCACATAATCATTGGTACATGTGTTTGTTGACTCGGTGCGATTGCATAAGGTGAACCATGTAAATATAAACCATGTTCGCCAGTTGATTCACCATGATCAGATAAATACCATAAACCTGTTTGATATTTCGATACTTCTTTTAAATTATTAATCATCTGACTTAACACATGATCTGTATACACAATCGTGTCATCATAACTATTTAATAACTCTGTTTGAGAACAGCCCTGTATCGCATTAGTATCACAAGTCGGTTTAAATGGTTGATATGCATCAGGTGCGCGTTTGTAATAAGCTGGGCCATGACTTCCGACTTGATGTAAAACAATTAAACGTGGACGCGTATCTTCTTTAGGAATAGTGGCTAAATACTCATTTAAGCTATCAATTAAAATATCATCAAAGCATTCGCCATCTTTACACCATTTTTGCTTTAACTTTTCTGGAATTTGATATTGCTCAACACGATCACATGCGCCTTTACAACCAGAATTATTATCAATCCAAGTCACCTGATAACCCGCACGCTTTGCAATATCAAGTAATCCTTCACGATGACTTGCTAATTGCTCATCATAGTCAACACGTGGCATGCCCGAGAACATGCATGGAACCGAAACTGCTGTTGCTGTACCACATGAACTTACCTGAGAAAAATTCAAAATATCTTGTTTAGAAAGCTCTGGATTCGTGTTTTTAGCATAACCATTGAGTGAAAAACTTTCCGCACGCGCTGTCTCACCGACAACCAGCACCATTAATTTAGGCAGGTTCTTTTGTACTGACTGAACCTGATGAGCATCTTCACCATAATGTATTAATGGTAAGTTCTTCTTAGGCGCCTTCTTATGATAATAAGACATTAAAGAAGAAATAGTGTTTTGAGGAGAAATCATGCCTTTTAAATCACGATGTTCACGAAAAATGGCTGCAAAATCCACATAATATGTAAAAAGCAAAATACCAACAATTGCAAAAGAAGCGATAATTGAACCGACTTTTTTCAACAACAAATGGGATACTTTTTCTTTTTTAAGTTTTACTTGAGTAATTAAAATAATAGGTAAAACAACGAAGAAAACTGTCCAAAGTCCAAAGCGTAATGAAACTAAATCAGAAACTTCAGATACATCCGTTTGTATCATATTTTGAATCTGATCAGGCGAGATGATTACACCTAACGTATTTACAAAATAAGAGCTAAAACCACCAATAAAGACCAGCAAAATTGCAAAAAGTTTGGCTGTCCATTTCCAGTTTAAAATTTGTAAAAGCGCATAATACGCAGCAACAACAATAAGCACTGTAGCAACTAAAAATAGAATAGCTTTTACTCCAAAATATGGAGTCAAAAGATGTACTTTGTTATAAAAACCAATATTTAAAACTGCACCTAACCAAATGGCTATAATGAAATTAAACATAAACAGTGAAATCTGTTTATTTTTTAAGGTAGAAAAAAAATTCAGCATCTTGGGGGAACTACAATCTTTTTATGATGCTTTACTGTAGAAATTGAAACTTAAAAATGACTTAAATAAAAAATGATCTAATACATAAATCTTAAAAAATACTTATTTCAAAATTTTTCTAATAAAAAGACGAGGTTAAATTTAACCTCGTCTTTTTTGATTTTTAACTAAATATTGTTCTTAGAAACTATATTTAGCCATTAAACCAACACGGTTATCTTTGTAAGACTTACCATCAAAGGTATCACGCTTACCATTAACGTATTCAACACCTAAGTCAATTGGTTTAACTGGTGTATAAATCACGTTAAGCCATGCTTGTTGAACTTTTTCATTAGCAGAGGTATTTGCTGTAGCGTATTCAGTGCCATCATCAGAGAACTGTGCACCATATGCTAAAGTTGAACGCAAGTTAGGTAAAATCTTATAAGTTCCACCTACTTGTACTGCTACAAATTTATTTTGTTCAATATCGCCATTTACTAATGTGTAAGCCTTATTACTACCATATAAGTAGTTACTGTTACCTACAACATAAGATGCATCAGCAAAGAGTTTTAAAGGATCAGATACTTTAAAGTCCGTACCAACAGCAACACCCCAACCAGTTTTGTCATTATCACCAATATCTGACTTGTAGTTTTCAACTAATGCACGAGCTGAAGCTGAACCTTTACCATCTGCATAGCCTTGGGTTACTTTAGCAGTCAATACTGGTAATCTATATTTAATTGCATCTGTTGCTACTGCTGATGAACTATTACCTTCTTCAGCCGATACAAACAATTGAGTTGTAGGACCTAATTTGTAGTTATAGCGTACTTGCGGAACACGTTCTGTACCACCACCAATGTTTGTCGAGAAGTCGATCATTTCTGGCGCATGGTTAGACAAGAAGTTAGACGTTGTTTGACCAAACAACCAGTTGTTATAAGTTAAGTAAGCATGACGAATACGTACGTTTTCAGATTTGCTATTGTCACTACTTGCAAAATCTAATTCAATTTTACCACCAACTTTGGCATCACTTACTGGAGCAGTAAAATCTAAACCAAGGCGAGTTGTTTTCGCTGTAGCACGGATTTTATCACTCGCCTCACCTTTTGAATCAGCTACTTTACCAAAGTCGTTATCCGCACCTTCAATAATATAGTTAGCGTCACCACGAACAAAACCATATAGGTTCACATCAGCGCCAGCTTTAGATTTAAATCCTGCTAACGGTGAAACTGGTGCAGCAACTGGTTGCGCTTTCACTTCAGCGAGTTGAACTTGCTGTTGTTGCTGTACTTGCTGTTGTTGTTGCTGTACTTGGCTTTGTTGTTGAATTAAAGCTTTTAAAGCCTCAACTTCTTTACGAAGCTGTTGAATTTCCGCTTTGTCGGAAGTCGCAGCATGTGCCCCACTCATCATTAAAGCTGTAACTGTAAGAGCTAAACTTTTAACAACGAAAGATTTACGATTAAGGAATAGATCCATCAAAAACTCCAAAAAATATATTTTATGTTGCCTATCCATGCCAAGTTGATTTACGCCATTAAATTAAGGGGCTAAAAAATCAACTCTCCTCCACTTTGGTTACATTAATTTTATTACCGCAACCAAAACCAATTTCAACGTTATGCAAGACCAAAACCAATAACCAAAGACATAAAAAACTTACTTTGACTTACAGATTTTTACCTTAACTTCATGTTGTAACGAATCCTACACAACTCTCTTATCTTATAGAATGATTAAATCGTTATTTCATTATTCTTTTTTAGACTTTAGGCTAATATCCAATCTACTTGAACATTTTTCTACCCATTTTAATTGATTCACATGATTTTTCTTGTTAACGAAATCCATTTTTACTCCAGTTAGCTTCCATTTGCTACCCAAACAAGATGGCACAATTAATAGAGCATTTAAATAGCTAAAAACATACATTTTTAAAAACATAGACAAAGGTAGTAGATAATGACGAGATCACTCCTTAATCGATATTAAATTTCTTTATTTCATTTAGTTAACATTATTTTTCTTGTAGTTTTGCATGTTTCCAGACAGAAATAGGGAGCAAAGTAACGGTGCCAATAATGACAATAGCTATCAAATAATGGAAATAACCGAAAGCATCTCCAAACACACCACTCAAACTATAAAGCCCCCCACTCACAGTCGCCATGACTGAAACCTGAAAGGTAAAATCCGTACCTGCATATTCTTTTCGACTGTAGTGCATGACTAAGGTCAACATAACCACCAACAACATTGCCGAGAATGCATCCTCTAAAGCATTGACTGTGTAGATAGCCCAGACATTGAGTTGAATTTTCTGTTCGTAAGCATAAGCTAAATAGGCATAGGCCGCTAAACTCATGATTTTAAATATTGAAAAAATAATTAAAGTAGTGGGTCTAGAGAAGTATTTAAGCACTCCACCAGCTATTGCGGCCCCTGCCAGTGCTGCTACTGCACCAAGCATGGTGATATAAACACCAATTTGAGTAAAACTTAGCCCCATATCGACCATTAAAGGTTTAAGTAATGGTCCAGCTAAACCATCTGCTACTTTAAAAGTAATAAGTACAACTAACCAAGAACGAAGCTCTTTATTTTGGGAGAAATAACTCAAGTAAGCTTTAATCTTTATGACTAAATTTTGCTGACTAGGTTTAAGTTGATGACCTGAATAAGCTGCATGTTTAGGTTCTTTAAATAATAAAACGGGTAAAGTATTTAAAAACACCAAGGCTGCTAATAACAGGAAAGTGGGTTGCCATGTTAACCAGTCTAAACACCAGAGTACGGCACCTCCACCGACAATAAAACCGAGTCGGGAACCAATCACCTGAAATGTATTTCCCCAATGTTGCTGGTCATGCTTTAACAAATTAACGGCCAAAGCATCGGTCGCAATATCTTGTGTTGCTCCAGTTAAGTTCATTAAAAGAAGCGAAATAAAAAAAGCAAATAAATAAAGAGGTTGGTCTAAAGCCTGAATAGGGAAAAAAGACAAAATACACAGCACAGCTACCGTCAAAAACTGCGTAGGTAAAATCCAACTACGATAGTGCCCCAAACGGGAAAGTGCATGTCGGTCAACCCACGGCGCCCAAAAGATCTTAATTGACCAAGGCAACATAAGCAGCCCAAAACCACCAATATGAGCGAGTGACACACCTTGTGCCCTTAAAATAACAGGTAAAGCATGGGTCATAAAACCGACAGGTAGCCCTTGTGCCCAATATAAGGAAAATAGCAGAAGATAAAGATTTTGCTGCCGAAACATATATACCTACTTTTTATTTCTTTAATGAGGAATAACATCAAATGTCATGTTGTTCTTACATTTTGCCAATGAAGCATATATTTCAAAAGATTAAGATAAAACTAGGACAAGTTAAAATTTAAAAAAATATGGATCAACATTTCCCTAATTTACCTGATTTGGTACCCCAACGTGGCACTGCTTTAAGCCGGGCACTATTTAAGAAACTTTTTTTAGCGCAAGGTTGGACAATTGAAGGCGAAGTTCCTAATTTGCCAAAAGCAGTAGCGATTATTTCCCCTCATACTTCCAATATTGATGGATGGTATGGCTTTCTTGCGATTTTCGGATTAGGTATCCAAATAACAGTATTAGGTAAAGATGCCCTTTTTAAACCACCGTTTAAGCGGGCATTAGACTGGGCTGGCGTTATTCCTGTTAAACGTGATACAGCCAATGGACTTACTGAACAAGTGGTTGCAACCATTCAAAAATATGACAAGATCTGGATTGGGATGGCGCCCGAAGGCACACGTAAAAAAGCAAAAAAAATGAAAAGTGGTTTTTACCATATTGCCGCAAAAGCCAATATTCCCATTGTGATGTTTTCTTTTGATTATGACCGTAAGACAATTCACTGCTTAGGTCACTTAGACCCAAGTGGTAACTATGATGAAGATCTCGCCAAGATTTTTGAGCGTTATAAAGGAAAAATCTCACCCAAGAATCGCAATTGGCTTGCCGAACCTTTACAAAATCTAGTGAAAAAAACCTAGCAAAAATTGAGCGAATCTGGTCTTATGGCCCTTCTTAATTTATCTCGACATAGATTATTTTTAAAGATGAAAATTGCTCAATTTACCAGTATTGGATTTATCTCTCTAGCACTCTTTGGCTGTGATAAATTTAGCAAAACACCAACGCCGACTACCTCAATTAAAGCCCGTGAACCTGTGATTGCACTTGCTTTAGGTGGCGGTGGAGCAAAAGGATTTTCACATATTGGTGTGATCAAGGTTTTAGAGTCTCATGGAATTAAGCCTAAAATTGTAACGGGTACCAGCGCTGGTAGCTTTGTTGGAAGTATCTACGCGAGTGGACAAACACCTTATCAATTGCAAAGTCTGGCTCTGAAATTACAAGAGTCTGATATCCGTGATTTAACGCTTAATCGTCAAGGCATTATTCTTGGACAAAAGTTACAAGACTACGTTAACCGTAATGTTGGCAATAAACCGATTGAGAAATTCCCAATCCGTTTTGCGGCTGTGGCAACTCGTCTTGATAATGGTCAAAAGGCAGACTTTATTAAAGGTAATGCAGGCCAAGCAGTACGCGCCTCTTGCAGTATTCCAAATGTGTTCGTGCCAGCCACAATCGGCAATCAAAAATACATTGATGGCGGATTAGTTAGCCCAATTCCCGTTAAAACAGCTCGTGATATGGGGGCAGATATTGTGATTGCCGTTGATATTTCAGCGCGTCCAGCAGGTAATCGTCCAGCCAATATGTGGGGATTACTAGATCAAACCATCAATATTATGGGTCAACAAAGTATTAATGAAGAACTCAAGCAAGCCAATGTTGTGATTCAGCCTAAAGTGGGTCATTTAGGTACACTTGATCTCAAATCAAGTAATCAGGCAATTTTGGAAGGTGAAAAAGCTGCTCAAGCTCAAATTCGCCAAATTGAAACTGCAATTGCAACTTTCAAAAAATCTCCAGCAGCATTTAAGCCTGCGCCACGTTCTAAATTCTAATTGAAGTGGTTTTTTTCTATCCACATTTCCTATCATCTGCTACAGTGGTAAAAGTGATATTAGTCACTTTTACCCATCATAAAGATATATAAAAGAGCAGATTTATGGAGTTTGTTGTACAACCTTGGCACTGGTTTGTATTGGGTATCTTACTTATTCTTTCTGAACTGATTCTACCTGCCTTTGCCGCACTCTGGTTTGGTATTGCCGCCATTATGGTGTGCATTCTCTATTGGTTATTTCCAGATATTAGCCTCACAACACAAATTGTATTGTGGATAATACTATCAGTACTATGTACCATTCTTTGGTTCAAATTTATTAAACCCTTATCAATTGATAAAACCAAAGCGGGACTGCCCCGTGAAGCAACCATTGGTCAAATTGGAATGGTGATTCAAACCGGTCTAGACCATGATCAAATTATTGTTCGCTTTCCAATGCCTATTTTAGGAGCCGATGAGTGGAATTGTCGGAGCACTACCCCTGTTAAAGTAGGCGATCGTGTTAGAGTTATTGATATTTCGGGTAATGACTTAATTGTTCAAACCCATGGTACTTCATAAACATTAAAGATAAAGAGAGGGTATTTTCATGCCAGTCGGTACTATTATTGTTTTAGCCTTTTTGGCTTTTGTGGCTATTACCATTTTTAAAGGGGTTCGAATTGTTCCTCAGGGCTACAAATGGATTGTCCAACGTTTAGGTAAATATCACACCACCCTTAACCCGGGACTTAATTTTGTAATTCCCTACATCGATGATGTGGCTTATAAAATTACCACAAAAGATATTGTGTTAGATATTCCATCACAAGAAGTGATTACACGTGACAATGCTGTATTACTCATGAATGCTGTGGCATATATTAATTTAACCACACCAGAAAAAGCAGTTTACGGTATTGAAAACTATACATGGGCGATTCAAAACCTTGTACAAACCTCACTGCGTTCTATTGTGGGTGAAATGGATCTAGATGATGCATTGTCTTCACGTGATCATATTAAAGCGAAGCTCAAAGCTGCAATTTCTGATGATATTTCGGATTGGGGTATCACCTTAAAAACAGTCGAAATTCAGGACATTCAACCGTCTCATACCATGCAAGCTGCCATGGAAGAGCAAGCTGCCGCAGAACGTCAACGTCGTGCTGCTGTTACTAAAGCCGATGGTGAAAAACAGGCTGCTATTTTAAGTGCAGAAGGTCGTTTAGAAGCTTCTCGCCGTGATGCAGAAGCTCAAGTTGTTTTAGCTGAAGCCTCTCAACGTGCAATTGAAATGGTGACCAGTGCAGTTGGCGATAAAGAGATTCCGGTTGCTTACCTTTTGGGTGAACAATATGTAAAAGCAATGCAAGAGATGGCAAAATCAAGCAATGCCAAAACTGTTGTGTTACCTGCCGATGTTTTAAATACAATTCGTGGCATTATGGGAAAGCATAATTAATTTAATTGCTTTCAATAAGTCATTGAAATAAAAACGGCGACAATCATGTCGCCGTTTTTATATTAAGTATTATTGGTTGTTTAATCTTTTTTGATCTTTCAGCGGTAGCTTTTTTACAACTAAGTCATAAGAATCGCGAATCAAGTCTTGAAGCAAATCCCGAGTTAAGTTTTTATGTGGAGTAATGGAAATCCAGTGTTTTTTATTCATGTGATACCCTGGAATAATAAAAGGATAAAGCTCCTGATATTCCTGACTTCTATATGGGTCACATTTAACAGTAATCATTTTTGTGCCCGTTCCTTCCCCTACTAACAAAAACACCTTTTCTAAAATTTTAAAGACGTCGCATTCTGGGCCAAAGGGTTGGCTTTGCTCACTAAAAGGAAGATTACGCGCAATATCTATCGTAACTTGGTGGAGCTGATCACCATTCATTTTTATCTCCTTTATTCATTAAATATGAATACAAGCAGGATTATAAATTTGATTTTATATTAGTTGGTACGGGCTAAAAGGAACTGTGAAATCTCAACTAACTCTTTTGCATTTTCACCAAAATGCGCTAAAGCCTCAAAAGCTTGGTCATGCAACTCTTTTGCATAAACCTGTGCTTGCTCAAGTCCCATTAAAGCAGGATAAGTCGATTTTTGTACTTGTTCATCCTTACCCGCAGTTTTACCCAAAGTTTCAGTGCTTGAGGTAATGTCCAAAATATCATCTTGCACCTGAAAAGCCAGTCCAATCGCTTGTCCGTATTGACGCAATTTCGGAATTGCCTGATCTGTTCCAGAGAAAATTGTCACTGCACCCATCATAATGGCAGCCTGAATAAGCGCACCCGTTTTATTACGATGGATATTTTCTAGTTCATCTTGAGAAATTTGCTTAGCTTCAGCTTGTAGGTCTAACACCTGTCCACAAACCATTTTAGAGCTGGCTGTTGCTAAAATTTGAATTTGCTTTAAGACAATTGCAGCATCAATTCCCTGCCCTTGTTCATCAAACAAACGGCTACCTAAAACTTCAAAAGCCATCGACTGTAAAATATCACCTGCAAGTAAAGCGGTATCTTCACCAAATGCTACATGACACGTTGGCTGACCACGACGAAGTAAATCATTGTCCATACAAGGCAAATCATCATGCGCTAGCGAATAACAATGAATAAGTTCAACTGCAACCGCCGCACGGCGAGCAGCCGCAAAATTTGGATTGTCTTGTAAAGAAGCTGTGGCGTAACACAAAGCTGGGCGCACACGTTTTCCACCAAGCATAACTGCATGGTGTACTGCGCTTTTTAAAGGTTCAGGAATTGAAAATGCGGCGAGTGTCGTCAATAAATCTTGTTGAATACGTTGTTGAGCTTGTTTTAAAACATCCGCATTAACTTGAGAGAGTGATGACACAGTCGCCTCGTAAAATCAGTAGAGAAATTTTATTAAATGTTATGAAACATTCGTGTGTTACATCATACACGATTCGCTGTGAAAAGTGCGTGATGAGTTATGGATGTCACATGCAAAAGAGCCTCTCTATAGTAGAGAGGCTCTTTCATTTAAATAACTTTTAGAAACTGTCGCCCGGAACGCGTACCCAACCTTCCATTAAGACACGTGCACTACGACTCATAATGGCTTTTTTTACCACCCATTGGCCATTTGCAAGTTCAGCTTGAGCACCAACACGTAATGTTCCAGAAGGATGTCCAAAACGCACTGCTTCACGTTCACCACCGCCAGCTGCTAAATTTACTAATGTGCCCGGAATGGCGGCAGCCGTGCCAATCGCCACTGCTGCTGTTCCCATCATCGCATGGTGTAATTTACCCATCGACAAAGCACGAACCAGTAAATCAACATCGTTTTCTGAAACGTCCTTACCGCTTGAAGCTGTATAGTTTTTCGGTTTAGAAACAAAAGCAATTTTTGGTGTGTGCTGACGTGCAGCCGCTTCTGAAATATCTTTAATTAGGCCCATCTGTACCGCACCATACGCACGAATTTTTTCAAAACGTGCCAGCGCAGTTGCATCACTATTAATATGATCTTGCAGCTCCGTACCTTGGTATCCTAAATCTTCTGCATTTAAGAAAATGGTTGGAATACCTGCATTAATAAATGTGGCTTGAAAACTGCCAATCTCAGGAACATCTAATTCATCAACGACATTCCCTGTAGGGAACATATCACCGCCTTCTTCGCCATCATCGGCTGGATCTAAAAACTCAATTTGAACTTCAGCAGCAGGAAACGTCACTCCATCAAGTTCGAAATCACCAGTTTCTTGAACTTGATCATTGGTGATAGGCACATGCGCAATAATGGTTTTTTGAATATTTTTTTGCCAGATTCGAACCGTGCATAGACCATTTTCTGGAATACGATCTGCATCAACCAAGCCATTTGAAATCGCAAAAGAGCCAACAGCAGCGGTTAAATTACCGCAGTTACCACTCCAGTCTACAAAAGCTTGATCAATTGAAACCTGACCAAACAAATAATCAACATCATGATCTGGCTGAGTACTTTTAGCGAGAATAACTGTTTTGCTGGTACTAGAAGTGGCTCCGCCCATCCCATCAATTTGTTTTCCATATGGGTCAGGGCTACCTATGACACGTAGTAAGAGCTGATCTCTTGCTTGTCCTGCAACTTGGGCTTTTTCCGGCAAATCATCAAGCTTAAAAAAGACACCTTTACTGGTTCCACCACGCATATAAGTTGCTGGAATTTTAATTTGCGGTACTGAGCTCATATCAACTGTTATCCTTACTATTATGTTCTTCTATATCAAAACAAGCATTCTTGTTTACCCTTCTCTGCATCTTAAATTGTTTTAAGGCCAAGAGATAGCGATCTGCTTTATACATCAATCGTATTGACGCGAGCATATTTTGAGAATTTAGATTCATGCTCGCAATGACCGAATTAAGCAAAATCATGAAAAAAAGAGTCTATCAAAAAATATATTTTTAGAATATTTTTCAATCATTTTTGAATTATTAAAAGCAAGTTAATGATTTTAAATATTTTTTAGTGTTACTTTTCAGTCACTGCTTGTTAATTTGTAGTCTAGGCTAAAATAAATCCATCTATTAGAATAATTTACTTATTCATAGTGAGTGAAGACCTTTGACCAACGAATCTTCTACACTGCAACGAGGACTAAAAAATCGACATATCCAATTAATTGCTATGGGTGGAGCAATTGGTACCGGATTATTTTTAGGCTCGGCGCAAGTGATTCAATCTGCGGGACCATCCATTATTTTAGGATATGCCATTGGTGGCTTAATCGCTTTTTTAATTATGCGCCACCTGGGAGAAATGATTGTTGAAGAACCTGTTGCAGGATCGTTCAGCCATTTTGCTTATAAATATTGGGGTAAATTTCCCGGATTTTTAGCTGGATGGAATTATTGGATACTCTACGTTCTGGTCGCGATGAGCGAACTTACTGCGGTAGCCAAATATATTAATTATTGGTGGCCTCATATTCCAGCGTGGACGTCTGTCTTATTTTTCTTTGTCGTGATTACGGCAATTAACCTAACAAACGTCAAATTTTATGGTGAGTCCGAATTCTGGCTCGCTATTATTAAAGTTGTTGCGGTTATCTCAATGATTGTTTTTGGACTGTATTTGCTATTTACAGCAGATGTAGGCTCAAGCATTTCATTTAGCAACCTTTGGACACATGGTGGATTCTTTCCAAATGGCTTTAGTGGCCTGTTCTACATGTTGGCTTTCTTGATGTTCGCCTTTGGTGGTATTGAACTGATTGGTATGGCTGCGGCAGAAGCAAAAGATCCGAAAAAAACCATTCCAAAAGCAATTAACCAAGTTGTTTTCCGTATCTTGATTTTCTATATCGGTTCATTGGCAATTTTACTTTCATTAGTGCCATGGAACCAATTAGACCTTGGCGGTCTCGATAAAAGTCCATTTGTTATGATCTTTAGTCAAATGGGTATTGGTTGGGCTGCACACTTACTTAACTTTATTATTTTAACCGCTGCCCTTTCTGTTTATAACAGTGGGATGTTTGCCAATAGCCGTATGCTTTACGGTTTAGCTCAACAAGGTAATGCGCCTAAAATTTTCAAGAAAGTAAATAAACAAGGTGTACCTGTACCAGCAGTTTTGTTGTCTGCATTACTCATTTTTGGCTGTGTTCTTTTAAATTACTTTGTACCTGAAAATGCACTAAGCCACTTAATGTACATTGTAGTTGGAGCATTGGTATTAAACTGGGCGATGATCAGTATGACTCACCTTAAGTTTAAATCAGCAATGAAAAAACTCGGTCAAAAAACTCACTTCCCTGCACTTTGGGCACCATTTAGTAACTATTTGGTTTTAGGTTTCATTGCTGTTGTACTCTACATCATGTGGAGCCAAGGCTTTAAAGAATCAGTGATGATGATTCCAATCTGGATCGTTCTTATGTTTATTTTGTTTAAAGTACTTAATGCTAAAGAACAATAATCTGAACGCTTGTACTTAAAACACAAAAAAGCCATTGTCTAGACAATGGCTTTTTTGTGTAAGACGATAAGATTAAAGTTTTATAGTGATATCTGTTTAGAGCCAATGTTTCGTATCATCAGCCACAGGTGTGCCATGAATAACGTGCATAATCATTGCATGCGCAATACTACCTTTAAATGGTATTTCGGGTAATTCATCAAATTTGAAAAACTGAGCATCACTGAGCTCTTTCTCCTGAATTTCAATTTCGCCCGCTTCATATTCAGCTTTAAAGGCCAACATTAAGTTACTCGGAAATGGCCATGGTTGACTCGCCAAATACTGAATACTCTTAATGTGCAATCCAACTTCTTCTAAGGTTTCACGTCGCACAGCATCTTCTAAGGTTTCCCCTACCTCTACAAAGCCAGCGATTAAACTGTACATCTGGCCCGTATTTCTGGCATTTTTAGCCAGCAAAATCTCGTTCTCACCACGCGTAATAATAGTAATCACACAAGGGTTAACTCTAGGATATTGACTAAAATTACATGCAGGACAAGTCATAGAATATTCAGTCTTATGCTGCTGGGTTTTATGTCCGCAACGGCTACAAAACTGATGATTACGTCGCCACTCTAGTAACTGAAAAGCACGACTCGCCTGTTCAAACTGCGGTTTAGTCCAATACTGTAAGAGTTGGCGAATCGATATGAACTGATATCCATTTGGTATAGGTTCACCTTCTTGGAAATCTCTTGCTATTACTTGAGGGTCTGCTTGTATATGTAAATCATGTTCCTGCTGTTTAAGGCAAGGCAAATTAAAATTCGCATCAACCAAAAGTTGTTGCTGCTGAAAAATATAAGCAATAGGAAGGTTGTTGATATCCATTTATATACTCGAGTGAAGAACCTTTCGACGACCTCTATAGCTCCTTCAAAAGGATCAGACTTAAAACATATTTTTCAAAAATCTTACGCATACTGGCAAACATCTTCAATTTATTTAATTTGTATCTTTTTGATTAAAATAACATTTTATTCACACATGCTATGCTTTTAAGTTATATCTATGACTTTATAGCTAACTGACCAATGATGAACTTAGAAGCACTGCTTCACATAAAATTGATCTCTGAAAACTTAGACTAGTTTTAGTTCCATCTCATGAAGCAAAAATATGCGATTTGGTTTAATTCTGGGTGATCAATTAAATCACCAACTCGCAACGCTCAAGTATTTAAACCAGAATGAAGACATTATTTTGATGGCTGAAGTACTTGAGGAAACATCTTATGTTGCTCATCATCCACAAAAAATAGCGCTGATTTTTAGTGCAATGCGGCACTTTGCAAAAGAATTAAAAGCACAAGGCTGGAAAATCCGTTATCACACATTTAAGCGCGAAAGTCATATAAAAAAGTTAGTCGACTTTATTGCTTTGCAGCAGCAACACTTCTCGGCAAATACTCTCATCATTACCCAATGTGGTGAGTATCGCTTACAGCATGAAATCGAAAGTTCATGGGCTAACTCACTAAAACTACCTGTTATTTGTTTAGAAGATGATCGCTTCTTTTGTACCGTAGAACAATTCAAGCAATGGGCAAACAAATATAAAACGCTAAGGATGGAATACTTTTACCGAGAAATGCGCAAGCAAACTCACTATTTAATGCATGACCAACAACCCGTAGGCGGGCAATGGAACTTTGATCAAGCCAATCGAAAAGCATGGTCAGGCGATCCACCTTTGCCATCAACATTAACCTTTGAGCATGATCAAATTGATATAGATGTTATTCAACTGGTCAAGAAAGAATTTTCTCAACATATCGGCAATCTCAATTCCTTTCAATGGGCAACAACCCGTCAAAATGCCTTGCTTGCTTTAGACCATTTTATTTCTAACAACCTCCCCCACTTTGGCGATTATCAAGATGCTCTGGTTTATGGTTCAGATTTTATGTTTCATAGCCTGCTCTCGCCTTATTTAAATTGTGGATTGTTATTGCCAAAAGAGGTGTGTGACGCTGCTCAAACAGCCTATTACAACGGACAGGCCCCCTTAAATGCAGTAGAAGGATTTATTCGTCAGATATTAGGATGGCGGGAATATGTGCGTGGAATCTATTGGTTGTCTATGCCTGACTATAGCGATCAAAATACCCTTCATGCCACCACGCCGCTGCCACAATATTACTGGACAGGTGATACAAAAATGGCATGTATGGCCAAGTGTTTCAGAAATACCTTTGAACATGGCTATGCTCACCATATTCAGCGTTTAATGATTACAGGCAACTTTGCGCTTTTAGCTGGTGTAAATCCATCAGAAATTTGCGAATGGTATTTAGCTGTCTATGTAGATGCTTATGAATGGGTCGAATTACCGAATACTTTAGGCATGGTGATGTATGCAGATGGCGGCATCATGGCAAGTAAACCCTATGCTGCATCAGGTAATTACATACATAAAATGTCAAATTATTGTCAGCACTGTACATATAACGTCAAAACCAAAACTGAACCAGACAGCTGTCCATTTAACAGCTTGTATTGGTATTTTATGAGCCAGCATGAGGCCATATTTCGTCAAAATACCAGAATGGCGATGGTCTATAAAAACCTTGATCGTATGAAAGATAAAGCTTCTGTCATGCAGCATGCAAAGTTACTTATTCATCAACTTGATGAGCTTTAAGATCATGAAAAAACAGCATCTACCCCAGAAAATATGTGTCTATTGTCAACGACCTTTTGACTGGCGAAAGAAATGGGAGCGTTGCTGGGAAGAAGTAAAATATTGCTCTGAAAGATGTAAACGACAGGCTCGCTCAAATAAGTAAATATTTCACGCGATTGTTTTCACTGATTCAACACTACTCTTCATTGTTGAATCAGTTGTCTTTCAATTGATTATATTTGATGGTCTTACGCATATTTATACTGACGAGAACAGTAAGCTCTTTCAACTTCTGGTGAACGTAATTGCTGATGCTTGGTTTTACGCCCTGCCATACGCTTGCGCCAGAGTTTAAAACTGCTCAATTTTAAGTTATATCTCATTAAACGAATAACTTCACTTTCACGCAAGCCATACTCTCGCTCAATTGCTTCAAATGGTGTTCGATCTTCCCATGCCATTTCAATAATTCTAGATAAGTCCTGTTCATCAATTTTTTTCATGTTATGCCCTTTTAAATTATGTCGTAGCCAAGTCGGATTCTTTAACAAACAACCTTTCGGAAATAGCTTCACTTACCCGATTGCTTGCTTTGAATGTTTTCGTGTTTTGCTTCAGATCATAGAAAGGCAAACATGAATTTTTTGTGATTTTTTTGCTTAATAAACTCTATTTTTTATATAAGACATAAACAATTCTAAAACCTTTGAGTAGTTTAACTTTTTATTAACCACTATGACAAAATTTTTAATACCTAAAACATGAAAAAAGCCATTGCCTTAGCAATCGCTTTTTTGTTTATAATCATAAAATTATGCGCCCTTAGCTTAACTGGATAGAGCAGTTGCCTCCTAAGCGACCGACGTGGGTTCGAGTCCCGCAGGGCGCACATATTGAATCACTTAATCCTTCACTTCAGCCAGCAACGTTTCAGCTGCAAGTTTTCCTAAATTATTAGAAGCAAGCGGACTATCGCCTGTTAATAATTTACGATCTCTATGACATTGTCCTGTAATGCCAGTGTTCAAAATCTTCACACCGAGTTTTTCAAGGTTCTCACCGACTAGCCATGGTAAAGCTCCTGGCATATAACCGATATCAATATTTGCCCCCTTATCTAATGAATCAGGGAATACACAAATTTGATAATCTTTAAAAATATAATTCTCAGGTTGTTCATCTACTGCCGCAGCCAATAACGAAGCTGGACCATGACATAAAGTAATAATAAATTTGTCTTGTTCAACTGCCCATTTCAGAACTTTTTTGACATCCAAGCTATGTGGAATCTTAGCTAAAACACCATGCCCACCCGGAATAAATACAGCTGCGTATGGTGAGTTTTTCCCCACTGCATTTTCTAAAATATCGGCAAGTTTTAGCGGATTTTTTAATTTATCTGCATATTTATGAAAAGTATCTAATACCACTTGTTCTTGCTTTGGCATTGCCCACATTTCAAGCTTGGCTGGATTACCTGAAAGTGTCGCGACATCAATTTCAAAACCAGCATTATCTAAATGGAACATTGGCAAAAGCATTTCTACTGGATGGTTGCCTGTTGAAAAGAACTTACCGTTTTGCATCTGGATGTAACGCTCATCAGTTGCAATCATTAAAACTTTTTTATTGCCCGCATACGGCGTTGAATAAGTCGTGCCATCGTAATCGGTTTTAGGAGCAGTATATTGACTTAGTGAATAAGGTGATGGGAAAAAGGCATTATCTTCAGCCAAATCTGGAGTAGGATTTTTATCATCAATATTTGCGGTATTCATTGTTACTATCCTTTTTCATCAATATGGAAAGAAATAATAAGGTAAGAACCCATTTTTATTTCTTACTTAATTTATAGGTGAAGTTATGGAACTGGTGCAATCTGCCAATAGAATTTGGCAATTTTTATAGAGAAATAGGCAGAATCTAGAATTATAAAATTCAGTTTAGGCGAACCTGCCGTTCGCCCAAACTTTAATGAGTACAGCGTTACGCATTCATTTCTAAAACGATCTTTCCAATATGATCACCTTGTTCCATACATGCGTGAGCACTTTGTACATCTGAAAAAGCATACGTTTTATAGATTTGAGGTAAACATTTACCTTGAGCCAATAATGGCCATACATGCTCATGCAAAGATTGTGCAATCTCTGCTTTTTCTTGGCTATTACGTGCTCGCATCGTTGAACCCGTAATTGTGGCACGTTTTAAAATCAGTTTTTGTAAGTCAAATTCTTTTGCGATTCGACCCCCCATAAAACCAATAATGACAAGTCGGCCATCACGTTTTAATAGATTTAAATTTTTCGTGAAATAAGAACCACCCACAATGTCCAAAATAACATCAACACCTTGATCTTGAGTATGTTTCAAAACTTCTTGCTCAAAATCTTGGGTTCTATAGTTAATTGCTGTGGTGAAACTAGAGAGTGCTTCAACTTTATCTTCACTACCAACCGTAGCAAAAGTTTTAATCCCCAAAGCGTGGCAAATGGCTAAAGCTGTGGTTCCAATACCACTTGCCCCACCATGAATCAGTGCGGTTTCATCTTTCTTTAAACGGCCAATATCAAAAAGATTTGCCCAAACCGTAAAAAATGTTTCCGGAATCGCAGCGGCTTGAGTAAATGATAAATTTTCAGGTATTGGCAATACTTGAGTTGCTGTTACCGCACAGTACTCAGCATAACCACCGCCATTTGTTAAAGCACAAACTCTATCTCCAACCTTGAATCGATCGACTTGTTCACCTACAGCAACCACGACACCCGCGACTTCAAGTCCCGGTATTTGAGTAACACCTTTGGGCATAGGATATAAACCCATACGCTGCAAAACGTCAGGACGGTTAATTCCAGCAGCCTTTACCTCAATTAAGACTTCATCTGCTTGAGTTGCCGGAATATTAGCATCTTGAACTTTTAGAACCTCAGGTCCACCCGGAGCCGTAATTTCAATAATTTTCATGGTTGTTGGAAGGGTCATAAAATGCTCCATATTTGATTTATATTTCAAAATACTAATCTACGTTAAATAATTGAGGACTTGGGTGGAACGCCAAACAGTCGCTTAAATTCTCGGCTAAATTGTGAAGCACTGACATAACCCACTTCATAGGCTGCTTCTGCTACACCCATTTTGTTGTTCATGATTAACTCACGTGCCTTATGTAGTCGAGTAATTTTGATGTACTGTAATGGCGAATAATTCGTCACCTTTTTAAAAGTTTGATGAAAAAGCGAGATGCTCATGCCCGCTTGTTTCGCCAACTCTTGAACCGTTAAGTTATGATAATAATCACGCTGAATAATTTCACAAATGGTGTAAATCACGCCATTTCGACTTGCTATAGCCGATAAACTCTCGATTAGATTGCCACCTGAGGCCTGCACCACACGATAAACCAATTCTCTTTTGACTTGCTCACCCAATATAAAAGTATCTTGTTTAGAACGAAGTAAATTGAGCAATCTGAAAGCAACCTCTAAAATGGTGGCATTCATGTCGATCACTCTAAGCCCACAGCTTAATTTTAAATCTTCCGAGTGAGCATCTTCAGTAATCACTTGTTGCTGTTTATCCATTTTAGTAATGAGATCAGCCATCATTTGTGGTTCAAATTTTATTGCAATCGCCAACATGGGTTCATTATTTTCAACAACAGTATCGCAATCAAACGGTATTGCAATTGAGATGAATAAGCACTGCCCTTGTTGAAATTGAAAGATTTCTTTACCAATATACCCTCGTTTTAATCCTTGTATCACTAAAACAATTGAGGGTTCTTGCAGCACGGCAACAGGTGGTGTGGAATGATCTACACGCATCAAAGTGATGTTAGAGATAAAAGTAGGATAGAGACCTTCTGCTGGAGCCAAGTGCAAAAATGCATCGACCAAATGTTCTGTAAGATGATTTTGCGGCATAGTTTTATTGTGAGAAGTAATCTAATAATCAATATAACAATGAACCTAAAATGAAAACATCAGTCTTACGTTTACTTTGTATAAATAGGCAATTCAAATCAATTTTTAGGCATAAAAAAACCTAGAATGTTCTAGGTTTTTCACTTCATCAGATTATTTAAGCCGATAAATTAAAGAACATTGCTGCAATCAAAATGATTACACCAAGTACAATTCTATACCAAGCAAATACGCGTAACGTATGACGCTCTACAAACAGAACCAATGCTTTTACAACAAACAATGCGGCAATAAAAGCAGCAACGAAACCTACCCCAATATTAATCATATTATCGGCAGTCAGTACGTCAGCATTTTTAACCAAGTCAAAAGTTGCAGCACCTAACATGGTTGGCATAGCAAGGAAGAAAGAGAATTCTGTAGCTGCTTTACGTGACAAGCCCGCAAACATTCCGCCTACAATTGTTGCACCTGAACGTGAAGTTCCCGGAATCATGGCAACACATTGAGCAAGTCCGACTAAAAGTGCTTGTTTAAAAGTAATTTTGGTTGCATCGAGTGTCTTATGTTCAAATTGTCTAGATTCAACCCAGAAAATAATAAGCGCCCCGACAATTAAGGCAATCGCCACCACAATTGGGCTGAATAAAACACTTTTAATAAAGTCTACTGCCAAAACCCCAATAATAACTGCTGGGAAGAAAGCGATAAGCACACTGATAGCAAAATGACGTGATTCCACATCACTACTAAAGAAGCCTTTAATCAAGTTAACAATTTTTTGTCGGTATAACCAGCACACTGCCAAAATAGCACCTAACTGGATTACGACCTCAAATACACGACCGCCGTCTGAATGGAAATCGATAATATGACCAAATAAAATTAAATGGCCTGTACTCGAGATTGGTAAAAATTCAGTTAAGCCTTCGACAAAGCCTAAAAACAGTGCTTTTATAACTTCAAAATTTTCCATCACTTGCTCAAAAAGTTAATCACCAGAAAAGTCTAAAAATTTGTTTTATATCATGTACAAACCATAATTTTGGCCTAGTTCATGCCCAATATCAGATCATTTCTAGCATTTGTGGTTATTGCCCTTAGCAAAAGGCGGTTTATTTAAAGGGGAATAATGTATCACATCATCATGACAATCTTAGGTTAACTATCGTAAAAAGATGAACTTGCTTAAGAACTACAAAATTTCTCATTCTATAGCTAAGATTTTTACGCTTATTGACCCTAAAAATGATCTTAAAAAGACATTACAAAAACATGATATTATTTTTATTACATGCAACTCATATCAAAAATTCTATCTGAATGAAAAATACCAAAATTAATGCACGTCATCTTATTATCGATTTATTTCTTTCCTCCGCTTATCCTCAGCTCACCATTAAACAAATATTGATCGCCGCTAAACTTTTTAATATGAGTGACAACGGTATTCGTGTTGCTACGACTCGGCTATTAAATGAAGGCATGATAGAAAGCGTCGAGCGCGGTATTTATCAACTTTCGCCATCAACAAAAGAATGGGCAAAAGTCATTTTGAATCGTAAAAATGGCATTAAACAGACCAAAGAATGGCAACAGAATTATCTGGCAGTATTTACGGGGACATTAGGCCGTATAGATCGGACCGCTTTAAAAAAGAGAGAACACGCTTTACATCAATTTGGCTTTAGAGAGCTCGAAACTGGTATTTATATACGCCCAGACAATTTAGCCTATAGTTTTGAAAAAACATGTGAAGAACTCACTTTAGCTGGCCTTGAAAATGAAGCCAAAATTTCTATTATTCAAAAATTTGACTCAAAAACAGTTTCGTTAATTCCTTCTTTATGGGATACGAAGCAGCTTGAAGAAAATTATGAGATGTATAGTCAAGATATCCAAGAATGGCTTTTGAATTATAAAAATTTATCCTTAAAAGAGGCCGCTACTCAAGCTTTGTTATTAGGACGTGAAACGATTACCTTACTCATGAATGATCCTCTGCTGCCCCCTCCATTTGTTAACGAACATGCCCGCAATCAGTTTGCTCAGAATGTACAGCAGCTCGATTCGATTGGACAAAAACTTTGGCAGAAACTTTATGAAAATGAATTAGCCCATTAAAGGGCGATTTATTTTTTTACAAACAAATATTACACTTTTTAAAATTTTATAATTATATTGGTAATATAAAATATGGATACCAAAATCTGATTTGGGAGAATAAAAATGAATGCACAAGTGAGTGTGACCGATCTCTTTAGCAGAGAAGAAATACAGGAACTCACACAACCCTCAGATGCATATGGTGCTTGGGCTGTTGCAAGTACGTGGGCTGTTATTGGCGGAACATTTGCCAGTTTAATCATGATGTGGGATTACTTACCGAGCTGGGGCAAATTACTTGCTTGTATGCTTGCTTTAGCAATATTGGCTGGTCGCCAGTTATGCCTAGCGATTTTGATGCATGATGCATCACATAAAAGCTTGTTCAAAAATAAAAAAATAAATGACTTTGTCGGTGAGTGGCTATGCGCCCGTCCCATCTGGAATGATCTACAAAAATATCGCGTACATCATGTGCGTCATCATGCAAAAACCTCTACTCCAGATGACCCAGACCTTTCTTTAGTTTCTGGTTTTCCTGTTAGTAAAAAATCTCTTGCTCGTAAATTCTTACGCGACTTAACGGGTATGACCGGATTAAAGTTTAGCTTTGGTCGAGTGTTAATGGATCTCGATTTAATGAAATGGACAGTTGCCAATGATCAAGTCTGGCTAGACCGAAGCAATAAAGACTTCGTTGACTATGCTAAAAGTCTTATAAAAAACAGTAGCGGAGCTATTGCAACCAATGTAGCTCTTTATGGGGTTTTAAAAGCTTTTGGTCAACAACGGTTTTATTGGTTATGGCCTTTAGCTTATTTAACACCATTTCCATTATTTTTAAGAATTCGCTCAATGGCCGAACATGCAGGGATGCAAACGAGTAATACCGCTTTAACGAATACCCGTACAACACGTGCAGGATGGATTGCTAGAAGCTTTGTGGCTCCTATTCATGTTAATTACCACATGGAGCACCATTTAATGGCTTCGGTGCCCTACTTCAAATTGCCACGTATGCATCATTTATTGAGAGATCGCGGCCATGTTCCAGCACCACCTAGCTATTTTGAAGTAATTGAATCACTCTCATCTAAGCCAGAACAATCTACTTAATTAATTCATATGATAAATAAAAGGCCATAAATTTATGGCCTTTTAACTTAAAACATCCATCTTCTGTTGGGTTTGGAAATATTTAGGCGTGACGCCCATCCAGCGCTTAAATGCACGGGTAAAGTGAGAAGTCTCGGCATAACCTAGCATTAAAGCGACTTTTTCAATCGACATATTATTTTGAGCTAAAAGTTTCTGGGCCTGCTCTTTTTTCAGTGAGTCTACTAAAAAGGTAAAACTAGTGTGATCAAGAGCTAAATAGCGTTGCAGGGTTCGCTCTGACATATTCATGATTTGAGCAACTTGCCCGACTCTCAATGCCTCAATCTCCCCATTCAAAAGCAATTTTTCAGCAACTTGTTTGACTCGCCCTTTCCAGCCACTTTTTAATTTTAATTTATCTATATCCCGCTTGCATTGTGCATTTAACAACGGCGCTAGCATTGGGTCCGCCGTTAATACAGGCTGTGCTAAATATTCTTTTGGAAATATCCAACGATTACACTTTTGATTGAATAAACAAGTGACAGCCAGTTGATGACCTATTTGTGAAAAACCTATCGGTTCTGGTATTTGTAATTCAACTTTTCCTAAATGAGAAAGTCCTGTTAATTTTTTTGCTATTTGAACAAAACCAACTAACAAAAAAATGTTGGCATTTGGACTCAACTGAAATTGATTAACAGGCTGATGAATTGACCAACATGCATCATTATCGTCTTGTTTTAATTCTGGTTTAAAAACCTTACAACGTGAGCCAATGAACTGTTCAAGAATTTTCAGCGCTTCCCCTAAATTTGGAGAAACTATGGCGGCCATTCCGACTGAACCATAACATGAAGCTGTCATGTTTAAAGCTAAATACCCAGCTAATGCTGGCTCTTTGCATAACTCAATGGCACGTTCAATAAGCTCATTTAAGATGTAGAACTCAACATACCAGTAGGGCTTTTTTAATTGGTCTAAGGTTATTCCACTTCCATCTAAAAGTTGCTCATCAGAGACACCCCACCGCTTAACAGTCTCGACGATTAAATTAATATAAGTTCCGGGTAATTCTGGATTCATGAGCAACCCATTCAGCAAAATAAAATGGCGTGAAATGGTAAAAACTGTCAGTTCATGAACTATGCCATGCTTTTAAATTGATGCATAGTTATTCAAAACAAAATCTGCTGAATTGCACGAGACAGCACAATTTCTGAAAAGAATACAGGTCCTCCCCTATGAACATTCTGATTGTCCATGCTCATCCAGAACCACAGTCTTTTACTGCTGCTCTAAAAAGTACAGCTAAACAAACCTTAGAAAAATTGGGGCACACAGTAGAGATTTCAGATTTATATACGATGCAATTTAACCCTGTTGCGTCCAAAGAGGATTTTCTAGAGCTTAACCAACCTGATTATTTTAACTATGCCCTCGAACAAAGAAATGCCAGCAAAAATCAACTTCTAGCTCCAGATATTCAAGCAGAAATTGAAAAAGTAAAAAAAGCTGATTTAGTTATTTTTAATTTCCCACTTTATTGGACATCCGTTCCAGCAATTTTAAAGGGCTGGATTGATCGTGTGTTCGTCTCTGGCTTGTTTTATGGTGGTAAGCGGTTTTATAACCACGGCGGCATGGCAGGTAAAAAAGCGATGTTGTGCTTAACACTCGGTGGTAGAACACACATGTTTGGAGAGAACTCAATTCACGGCCCAATTGAAAATTATTTATCACCGATTCAACGTGGTACTTTGGCATATGCCGGTTTTGAAGTTTTACCACCATTCATTGCTTATCACGTACCTTATATTAGCCAACAAGCACGAGAAACCCTTCTCGACGACTACGTAACCTACCTCACTCATCTAGACAAGCTTGAACCACTAAAATTTCCTAAGCTTGAGCAATTTGATGAAAAACTATATCCACTCTAATGCTGTGTTTGAGCTCTAAAAATTAAATAGCCGAATCTATCTTTATATTTTTGGCTATTCTCTCATAGTTACTCCCGAACAGAGAGGCAAAAATCGCAAAAAAAATAGATCAAACGGTAAAAAAACTAAGGTGAACTTTTTTATAAAATTAAGAATATAAAAGTTAATCAATAATATACAGATGTAGAGAAACTAGACTTATCAACTAAAAATGACAACTACTACTCATTTCATAATCGATTAATTCATATTTTTACAAAAAAATCTTTGACCATTTTTCTTGGATTTGTGACAAAAATGTCACTAAAACAAACCTCTTTACTAATAGATTAAAAATATAAATATCAACTAATTAAAATAATTTACCAACGAAAATATTCCTTCATATTTCATTCATTATTGGCACTATTTGTATAAAAAGTGAGTACTCCTCAGTTCATATAACAGATTTACTCTTATTGTAATTATGCTATTTTTGTTACATGGAGTTATCAAAGCTTTTATAAGTTGTAATTAGAAGCTTTGAAGGCAACACAGTTTAAACGGTTTAACTCTGTTACTTTTAAAAAAATGTCTTGAAGTTCAAGGAAAGATTAAAATGAAATTAAAACATCTGAGCACTGCAATGATTTTAGCAACGCTGCCTGCAACTGGGGTTTTTGCAGCAGCATTGGATCGCTCTGGACAATCGATGTCTGCATTTTTGCAGCCTGGTAACTACTTTGAAGCTGGTATTTCCGCTTTAGATCCAGATGTATCAGGTAAAGATACTTCTGGAAATGCAACAGGAGATATGGCAAATGACTACTATTTCCCTAGCGCAGCATTAAAATTACAACTCACTGATAAATTCTCTTTTGGTTTACTTTACGATCAACCATTTGGATCTGACTCAGAATATAGTGGTAAAAATAATTTTGTAGCAAATCCAAATGACCGTCTACTACCTTCACCTTTAAGTCCAACATTGGGTCAAGCTGGCTTAGGTAATACTATTACTGGCGGCACATCTGTAGAAGTTGACACACAAAATCTTGCTTTAGTTTTTGGTTATCAACCGACAGTAAACTGGAATATTTATGGTGGTGGTGTATACCAAACAATTAAAGGTAATGTTCATTTAAGAGGTTCAGCTTATAGCTTATATAATGGCTATGATGCTGACATTAAAGAAACTGGTGGAGCTGGCTGGTTAGCTGGTGTAGCTTATCAAATTCCAGAAATTGCTCTTAAGGCTTCTTTAACTTATCGCTCTGAAATTGATCATGATGTAAATATCAAAGAGAACATTCCTATTGTAAACTTAGTTGCTGCCAACCCAGCACTTCTATTTGGTGCTTTAGGAATTACTGATCCTGCAACTCAAGCTGCTATTGGTAAACAACTTGCCTCACTTCAAAGTGATGGTAAAACTACGATCACAACACCACAGTCTGTGAATCTTGATTTCCAGACAGGTATTATGGCAAATACAGTTGCATTCGCGAATGTACGTTGGGTGAATTGGAAAGACTTTGCAGTTCAACCATATAAATTTGGTATTGTTTCAAAAGCGGCTGGTCAATTACTTCCTCAATTAGGCAAACCTAATGGATTTAATTTAGTAGATTACTCAGATGACCAATGGTCTGTTACTGCTGGTGTAGGCCGTAAACTTACGGAAAAGTGGGCTGGTAATGTCTCTGTAGGTTGGGACTCTGGTGCAGGTAATCCAGTTACAACTTTGGGTCCAACAGAAGGTTACTGGAATGTAGGCTTAGGTGTTCAATATAGCCCAACACCACAAACATTTATTGCTGGCGGCGTAAAATATTTCTGGTTGGGTGATGCAGATGCTGTTACAGGCGCTCATTCAGCTGCAGGTACATTTGATGACAACAACGCAATCGCTTATGGTTTAAAACTTGGTTATAAATTTTAAGTTTCAAAACTATTTAGATAAAAAAGGCGCTTAAAGCGCCTTTTTTATTATTTATTTCTTATGCTGGAATACTACGCTTTGAAACTGAACGAATTGCTTCTTTTAATGCATCATATCCGTGAATGGCTGGAAATTGCGGGAACTCAGCAATCACGTTTGCAGGTGCATCAAATAAGAAACCGTGGTCAGCCTCTCCAAGCATCGTTGTATCGTTATATGAATCACCCGCTGCGATTACACGGAAATTTAAACCATGTAGCGCTTTAACAGATTCACGTTTTTGATCTGGTTGGCGTAATTTATAAGCGGTGATCATCCCTTCTTCATCTGTCTCTAATTTATGACAGAAAATTGTTGGCCATCCTAATTGCTTCATTAAAGGATGCGCAAATTCATAGAAAGTATCTGACAAGATCACGAGTTGGAAATGTGTGCTCACCCATTCAACAAATTCTTTTGCACCTGGTAATGGCCCCATCTCGGCAATAACTTCTTGAATGTCATTTAAGCCTAATCCGTGTTGTTTTAAAATATTAAGACGCTGAGTCATTAAAACATCATAATCCGGAATATCACGAGTTGTTGCCTCGAGTTCTTTGATCCCTGTTTTTTTAGCGAAATTGATCCAGATTTCAGGAACTAAAACCCCTTCAAGATCTAGGCATACGATTTCCATGAATGCTTCCAACGTTGGTTAAAAATTGCTGTATCATACCACTAAGATTTTCAGTTTTGCGTTGTTATTGATCAAATCAATTTTATTCATAAGGATCGAAATTAAAGTGCTAAGCACTTTATTCACTATCCATTAGAATATTTTTCATAACTCAATGCGCCCAAGCCTTTTGCCAGGAACACACATGACCGTTATTCCGACTATTGATATCGTAGATGCTCTTGCAGCCGAATATGCGACCAAAAGCCCGCGAGAAATTTTAGAGCTTGCCTTAAGCCAGCAAGGTGAAATCGCAATTTCTTTTTCGGGAGCAGAAGATGTTGTCTTAATTGATATTGCTTCACGTTTGGGTAAGCCGTTCCGTGTTTTTAGTCTCGACACTGGTCGACTGCATGCCGAAACTTATCAATTTATTGAGACTATCCGTAAACACTACAATATCAATATCGAAATTTGTTTCCCTGAATCTGAAGCTGTTCAAAACATGGTAAACGAAAAAGGTTTATTCAGCTTTTTTACAGATGGGCACCAAGAATGTTGTGGTATCCGAAAAGTTCAGCCTTTGCGTAAGAAACTTGCGACTTTAGATGGCTGGATTACTGGCCAACGTAAAGATCAAAGCCCTGGTACACGTACAGAAATTCCAGTAGTACAAGCTGATGCAGGTTTCTCTGGTCCAGGTAAGCAACTCATTAAATATAATCCTCTAGCGAACTGGACAAGTGCTGAAGTATGGAGCTACATCCGTATGATGGAGATTCCATATAACCCTCTTCACGAACGTGGTTTTGTTTCTATTGGCTGTGAACCATGTACACGTGCTGTATTACCGAACCAACATGAACGTGAAGGACGCTGGTGGTGGGAAGAAGCGACTCAAAAAGAATGTGGATTACACGCAGGTAATATGAAAAAGTAATTTGTTATCAAAAAACCACTGCTAAATCAGTGGTTTTTTTTATGTCATGTTCCGTACACAAAGTCATATTTTATCTACTCTAAACGCTATATACTTAATTTTACGGTTCTATAATTCTAATAAGAGCTCAGATAAGGGCTTCTTAGAAAAATGCATGAGGCACAATGATTTATGCGTCCATTACACCCAATTGATTTCATTTTTCTGTCACTTGAAAAAAGACAGCAACCCATGCATGTCGGTGGATTATTTTTATTTGAAATTCCTGAAAATGCACCTGAAACTTTTGTACATGATTTAGTTGAAGATATTAAACGCTCAAAAAGCATTCCTATCCCACCCTTCAATAACCGTTTAAATGGCTTATTTTGGGATGAAGATGAAGAGTTCGATATCGATCATCACTTTCGCCATATTGCTCTGCCTCATCCTGGCCGTATTCGTGAACTTCTGGTTTATATTTCACAGCAACATAGTTCGTTAATTGATCGTGCTAAGCCTCTTTGGACTTGTGACATTATTGAAGGAATCGAAGGCAATCGTTTTGCCATGTATTTTAAAATCCATCATGCAATGGTCGACGGCGTTGCAGGGATGCGTTTGATTGAAAAATCTCTATCAAAGACACCAGAAGAAAAACATGTAGTTCCTTTATGGTGTGTTGAGAGCAAAAGAACTAAACGACTAAAAGTACCGACACCAAGTACCAGTAAAATTAAGAGTATTTTAGAAGGCATTAAGTCTCAACTCGATATCGCTCCTAAAGTCATGCAAGAGCTATCTCAGACTATATTTAAAGAAATGGGCAAAAATCCTGATTATGTTTCTACTTTTCAGGCGCCAGTGTCGATTTTGAACCAAAGAGTAAGTGCTTCACGTCGCTTTGCGGCCCAATCCTTTGAATTGAGCCGCCTTAGAAAGATTTCAAAAGTATTAGGCGTGACAATTAACGATGTTGTACTCGCAGTATGCTCTGGTGCTTTACGTGAATATTTGATTAGTCAAAATAGCTTACCTAAGAAACCACTTATTGCCATGGTACCAGCTTCATTACGCACCGATGATTCTGACATGAGTAACCGAATTACCATGATTCTGGCAAATTTAGGAACTCATAAAGACCAACCGTTAGAACGCCTAGAAATCATTCGTCGCAGCATGCAGAATTCAAAGCAACGCTTTAGCCGTATGACTGCGAATGAAATTTTAAACTATAGTGCGGTTGTTTATGGTCCAGCAGGATTAAACATCATGTCAGGAATGCTTCCTAAGCGCCAGGCGTTCAATTTAGTCATTTCCAATGTACCAGGACCACGTGAGCCTCTTTATTGGAATGGCGCGAAATTAGATGCTCTCTACCCTGCTTCAATTGTTATGGATGGACAAGCACTAAACATTACCATGACAAGTTATTTAGATAAGCTTGAAGTTGGATTAACAGCGTGTCGAAATGCTTTGCCAAAAATGCAAAACCTTTTGACTCACTTAGAAGATGAGATTCAACGGTTTGAAGAAATTATTGCAGAGAAGCAGCTGAAACATCATTCAGCAAGTTAGAAAACTAAGGGGCTTTAAATTGGCCCCTTATTTTTTGATTGTGCGGCACTGGTTAAGCAACTGATGACATACTGAACGAATCATTGCAGTTGTGATCGGTACTTCTTTACCTTGGTCATTCAACATATAGCAGCTATTTACTGGCGTGCTTTCTAAAACATGTTTAAGACCGTTGCTAATTAAGTTTTCACTTACATTCATGGGTTATACCTCTTATTGTTTGCTAAGACGTTTAATAGGGAGAACGTCTAGGGCTACTGTATGTAAGTAGTATTTAAAATTCATGAATGAAAGTAAAATTTCAGTTGTAACAAGGATTAAGCGATATCTTGTTACAACTTTAACTTAAAATGATATCGTATTGCTCTTGCGTATATAAATTTTCGACCTGAAATTTAATAACACGGTTGATGAAATGCTCTAAATCAGCCACTGCTGGTGCTTCTGCTGTTAATAATCGGTCAATCACAGAAGGATGGGCAACAACAGTAAAGCCACTCGTTGACTCAAATGCACGGGTATATCGTAATATCTCACGAAATATTTCGTAACACACTGTCTCTGCTGTTTTGACAAAACCACGTCCTTGACAGGTTGGACATGACTCACACAGCAAATGTTCTAACGATTCACGTGTTCGTTTACGCGTCATTTCAACCAAACCAAGTTCTGACACTTGAGTAATTTTGGTCTTAGCGTGATCACGCTCAAGCATTTTTTCAAACTGACGCATCACCTCTTCACGGTGAATTGCCTCTTGCATGTCAATAAAATCAATAATGAGAATACCCCCCAAATTACGCAGTCTAAGTTGACGCGCGATAACTTGAGTCGCTTCCATATTGGTTTTAAAAACGGTGTCCTCAAGACTACGACCACCGACATATGAACCCGTATTAACATCAATCGTTGTCATGGCTTCAGTCTGATCGATCATCAGATAGCCGCCTGACTTCAAAGCTACGCGGGTTTGTAAGGCTTTTTGAATATCTTCTTCGACATTATAAAGATCAAATAGTGGTCGCTCGCCTGGATAATGAATGAGTCGACTCTGCATATTCGGGACAAATTCTTCAACAAACTCAAGAAGCTTGGCGTGAATCTCTCTCGAATCGACATAAATCTTTGCAGTTTCGTCGCTAGCCAAATCTCGAATAATACGTTGAGGTAATGGAAGCTCTTCAAAAATTAAGGAAGGGACAGCAACATCAATTTGTTTTCGTTGAATGTATTCCCATAATTTACTCAGATAGCACATATCCTGTGCAATTTCTGCCTCATCTACACCTTCAGCAGCTGTACGTACAATCACGCTACCCGGCAAATTATGTTCAGATTGAATACCTTCGATAATATTACGTAGTCGCTCTCGCTCTTCCTCAGACTCAATACGCTGAGACACACCAATATGATTTCCATATGGCATGAGAACCAGATAACGAGAAGGAATTGAAAGGTCAGTACTCAGACGCGCGCCTTTTGTTCCCAACATATCTTTCATTACTTGGACAGTAAGCGTTTGCCCAGGATGTAAGAGTTCAAAAACATTTGGGGTAGGCTGTGAACGAGGCCAAACCATATCATTGATATGTAAAAAGGCTGTTCGAGACAAACCAATATCAACGAAGGCAGCTTGCATGCCCGGAAGCACCCGCACGACTTTACCTTTGTAAATATTGCCGACTAGACCACGTTTGACTGTACGTTCGACATACAGCTCATTAACAGTTCCATTTTCGATTAATGCCACCCGACACTCCATAGGCGTGACATTAATAAGTAATTCTTCTGACATACATAAACTCAAAGCATTATAAAATTTTTATTAAAGAGTCAGAGAAGCTGTTAACTTTGCCTAGTGTTTATCGACAATGCTATTCAATTAAGAATGATAACAACCTCTTATGTCTTTACTCTTTTTAATAACTGTGCAAATTCGTATAAAGGAAGTCCTACCACATTACTATAACTTCCTTGAATTTGGGGAATATATTGAGAAGCAATCCCTTGAATTGCATATCCACCGGCCTTCCCCACAGGCTCACCTGTAGTCCAATAATCTTCCATATCTTGCGTAGTCAGAGGCTGAAACTCAACTTGAGTTTGCACCACCTGACTTAACATTTTTTGTTGCGTAGCAATACATAATCCAGAAAACACATCATGCCAACGTCCAGATAACTGTTTCCAAATTTCAAAGGCATGATTTTTAGATTCTGGCTTACCAATAATTTGGCCATCAAGCCCAAGACTTGTATCGGCAGCAATAACGATTGCGTTTGGAAAAAGCTTCAATACAGTTTGTGCTTTTTCTCTAGCTAACCGTTCAACATAATGGTGAACCAGCTCATTTTCATGAACGGACTCATCAATATCCGGACTATAGATTTCAAAATCCAAACCCAGTTGTTGCAATAGCTCCTTCCGACGAGGAGAGCTAGATGCTAAAACTATATGCGCCATTTTGCCAAACAATAATAGACGATTGGCCAAGTGATGATACTTGTCATCAATGGTTGCCAATGTCTAGCAATCGAAAAATGAATTCCACCCATGGTCTGTGTTACCCACATAAACGCTAAATGAGCAATAATGACCAGAGTTGCAATTGTCCATAAATTACCAAAGGTTAAAATACGGCGCTCGCGAATTAAAAAGCGGGTAAGAAAAGTCACAATTACAAAACTTAAAGCATTGAGGCCTAAAGGTGCATCAAGCAATAAATCCGTAAAAATTCCCATTCCAAATGCAAACCAGACCCCACACCATGTTGGCTGACATACCACCCAAAATAGCATAATCATTAACATGAATAATGGGCGCCAACCTGAAATATCATAGGATAGCGGGTAAACCATGAGCACGGAGCCGACAATTACAGAGAGGATAATTCCCCATAATGGATCGTTTCGTTTTTCTCGTTTCAATTTAGCGATCGGCATATGGTTGCTCCTTCGCTAAAGAATCAGAGAAAAGTACGACTACATGATGACCTGTTGCTAATTGTGCGGCTGGTGTAACATCAATTTCTGCAAACTCGCCCGAATTATGACGTCTTATTTTGGCAACTGTACCCACTGCGTACCCTGCTGGGAAATGTTCACCCAAACCTGAGCTAAACACTTTATCACCAACTTGAATATTCGCACTCGTTGGGACATATTCCATTTTCAAACGACCCAAATCACCAGTACCAGAAACAATCGCCCGCATTCCAGTGCGTTCAAGACGTACTGAAAGTGAATGTTCTTTATCTGATAACAACATTACACGTGAGCTATGAGGATATACATTAATGATCTGTCCCATAATTCCTTTATCATCCAGAACCGTTTGACCGACCTTAAGATGGTCCATAGAGCCACGGTTAACAATGATGATATGACGCAATGGGTCTGCATCTGTCCCAATTACTTCGGCGATCTCCATACGTCCATCAATAATTAATGGAGTATCGAGAAGACCTCGCAAACGGGTGTTTTCAGCTGACAGTTCAGAAAGCTTCTGTAAACGAACCTGAGCTTGTAAAAGCTCAGCCTGCATCGCAGTATTTTCACGACGCAGTTGTGCTTCAGATTTTGTTTGTTGATTCAGCCATTCTCTCGACAGTACTGGATAACTAGCCAATGCATAAATTGGGTTATATGCAGCGTACAAGACATCCCTTGCTGGCTGAATTACATACGGCATGCGCCAATCAAAAAACAGCACAACCAAGCATGTAATGACCGCAATAACGAACGAGCGGAAAGATGGCGGCTGTCTTGAAAAAATATTCGGTTGCACCGCCTAATCCTTAAACTTAACCAACAAAAAGCATGTCATGGTTCGGGTTGTCGAAGAATTCCAATACTTTACCACCACCACGGGTCACGCAAGTAAGAGGATCTTCAGCAACCACAACTGGTAAACCAGTTTCTTGAGCTAATAATTTATCGAGGTTACGAAGTAATGCACCACCACCTGTCAACACAATACCGCGCTCGGCAATATCAGAAGAAAGTTCTGGAGGAGTTTGCTCAAGTGCAGATTTTACTGCGCTTACAATATTTTGTAATGGATCAGAGATTGCTTGAGTAATTTCGTCAGAAGTTACAGTAATTGCGCGAGGCACACCTTCTGCAAGGTTACGACCACGTACTTCAATTTCTAATGTTGTGCCATCAGAAACAGCCATACCTACTTCTTTTTTAATAATTTCAGCAGTAGTTTCACCAATTACACAACCGTGAGCTTTACGAACATAATTGATGATTTGCTCATCAAAAACATCGCCACCGATGCGTAAAGAGTCAGCATAGACACAACCTTGCAATGAAATAATTGCAATTTCAGTTGTACCACCACCAACATCCACAACCATAGAACCACATGCTTGTTCAACTGGCATACCTGCGCCAATTGCAGCAGCCATAGGTTCTTCAATCAAACGAACATCACGGGCACCAGCATTAAATACTGCTTCACGAATCGCACGACGCTCGACCAAAGTTGATTTACATGGTACACATACAACTACACGAGGTGCAGGTGGGAACAAACGTTTTTCGTGAACTTTACCAATAAACTGATTCAACATGGTTTCAGTCACTTCAAAATCCGCAATTACACCGTCTTTCATTGGACGAATTGCAGAAATATTCGCAGGCGTACGGCCCAGCATTTGCTTAGCATCTAGACCTACAGCAGCAACAATTTTTTGTGAACCACTGTGACGAATTGCCACAACTGTTGGTTCATTTAATATAATGCCGCGGCCTGGTGCATAAATAAGTGTATTTGCTGTACCTAAATCAATGGCTAGATCCGGCGAAAACAAGCCAATTAGTCGTTTTAGAATCACGGTTCGTTCTCAGTTAAACTTTCATGTGGATGCAAGGTGGCAACTTTAAACTAAATGTGATGATTTGAACAAGTCAATCGCTTATTATAACGCACGATATTTTGAAAATTTTTAATACTGATTAGGTGATGTTATGTCTACATCGGATGCACAGCATTCAGCAGATTTAAATGCACAAACAGTTTCAGCAATCGCCAATCTTGCTCGATTGTCGCTCAATGATACGCAATCTGCTGAATATGCTCAAAGTCTAAATAAAATTTTAGGCATGATGGAAACCTTAAAAGGCATTGATACGGAAGGCGTAGAACCTTTAAAAAGTCCTTTTGACAATCCTCAACCTTTACGTGCTGATGTGGTAACGGAAAGCAATCATCGAGATGAATACCAAGCGGTTGCACCTGCAACTCAAGATGGTTTGTATCTTGTTCCTCGCGTGATTGAATAACTTTTACTCAATTAACCCATCTTCCCTATTTTGAATGTAAAGAAATTTTACTCATGACTGATTTACATCGCTTATCAATTCGTGAACTTGCTGAGGGCTTAAGCCAAGCGAAGTTTTCATCTCGCGAACTGACTGAACATTATTTGCAACGTATTGCTAAAATTGACCCACTGGTAAAAAGCTATGTGACGGTTACACCTGAGCAAGCGCTTGCCGAAGCTGACGCTGCCGATGCTGCTTTTAAAGCAGGTAATGCAACTGCTCTAACGGGTATTCCTCTGGCACACAAAGATATCTTTTGTACCAAAGGCATTAAAACAACTGCTGGTTCAAAAATTCTAGACAACTTCATCTCTCCTTACGATGCAACTGTTGTTGAAAAAACAAAAGCTGCTGGTCTTGTCACTTTAGGTAAAGTGAACATGGACGAGTTTGCGATGGGCTCAACTTCAGAAAGCTCATATGTTGGGGCAACTAGCAACCCATGGGCGCTTGACCACGTTCCTGGTGGTTCATCAGGTGGTTCTGCTGCTGCTGTAGCGGCTGATTTAGCGCCATTTGCAACAGGTACTGATACAGGTGGTTCAATTCGCCAACCTGCTTCTTTCTGTGGCTTAACAGGCTTAAAACCAACCTATGGTCGTGTATCTCGCTTCGGTATCATTGCTTACGCGTCATCTTTAGACCAAGCAGGTCCAATGGCACGCTCTGCTGAAGACTGTGCTTACCTGATGAATGTAATTGCAGGTCACGATGTAAAAGACTCGACTTCGGTTAAAAAAGAAGTTGATGACTACGTTGCGAACTTAAATGGCACATCTGTAAAAGGCTTACGTATTGGTATTCCTAAACAGTACTTTAACGTTTCAGGATTAGATGCAGACGTAAAAGCGCGTGTCGAAGAATCATTGAAAAAGCTTGAAGAAATGGGCGCAACGCTTGTTGAGATTGACCTCAACATGACTGAAGCCTATGTACCAACGTATTACCTGATTGCGCCAGCAGAAGCATCTTCTAACTTGTCTCGTTATGACGGTGTTCGCTATGGCTACCGCTGTGAAAACCCAGCTGACTTGATGGATCTCTACAAACGTTCTCGTTCAGAAGGCTTTGGTCCAGAAGTTCAACGTCGTATCTTAATTGGTACCTATGCACTCTCTGCGGGTTATTACGATGCTTACTATGTGAAAGCTCAAAAAGTACGTCGTTTAATTCAACAAGACTTCTTAAAAGCATTTGAAAATGTAGATGTGATTGCGGCTCCTTCTGCACCAACAACTGCTTATAAAATTGGTGCGAACTTAAGTCCAACTGAAATGTATTTAGGCGATATCTATACACTTGCAGTGAACTTAGCAGGCTTACCAGCGATTAATGCTCCTGTTGGTTTTGATAAAGACAGCTTACCTATAGGCTTACAATTAATTGGTAACTACTGGTCAGAATCACAATTGTTGTCGATTGTTCATCAATACCAACAAAACACCGATTTCCATACTCAACGTGCGGCAATTGCTGAGGAGAATGCATAATGGCTGAAGCTCAAAAGTTGAAATTGATTGACGGTTGGGAAGTCGTTATTGGTATCGAAATTCACACTCAGCTTGCAACCAATTCTAAAATTTTCTCAGGTTCATCGACTGAATTTGGTCAAGACCCAAATACACAAGCGAGCCTTGTAGACTTGGCAATGCCAGGTGTACTCCCTGTTTTGAATGAAAAAGTGGTTGATCTTGCCATCCGCTTTGGTTTGGGTATCGATGCATACATCGACCAAGCATCTGTGTTTGCACGTAAAAACTACTTCTACCCAGACTCTCCAAAAGGCTACCAAATTAGCCAAATGGATAACCCGATTGTGGGCTTGGGTCATATCGACATTCAACTTGAAGATGGCACAACAAAACGCATTGGTGTAACTCGTGCTCACCTTGAAGAAGATGCTGGTAAATCAATTCATGACCAATTTGAAGGCATGTCTGGCATTGACTTAAACCGTGCTGGCACACCTTTACTTGAAATCGTTTCTGAGCCAGACATGCGTTCAGTTGAAGAAGCTGTGGCCTATATCAAATCAATTCACACACTTGTGCGTTGGTTAGGTATTTCCGACGGTAACATGGCTGAAGGTTCATTCCGTGCAGACTGTAACGTGTCTTTACGTCGTCCGGGACAACCATTTGGTACGCGCTGTGAGCTGAAAAACCTCAACTCATTCCGTTTCATTGAACAAGCGATCAATGTTGAAATTGAACGCCAAATGGAAATTTTGGAATACGGTGGAAGCATCGACCAAGAAACTCGTTTGTTCGATCCAAACAAAATGGAAACGCGTTCAATGCGCTCTAAAGAAGAAGCGAACGATTATCGCTACTTCCCAGATCCAGACTTGTTACCAGTGATTATTGCAGATGAGCAAATTGAAGCTGCTCGCGCTGCACTTCCAGAGCTACCTGCTGCACGTCGTGCACGCTTTATCGCAGACTTTGCTGTAACTGAGTACGATGCTCACGTACTTACGCTTTCACGCGAAATGGCAGACTTCTTTGAAGCTGTTGTGTCTGCTGCTGGCGGTGCGAAGCAAGGTAAAGTATCTGCAAACTGGGTAATGGGCGAATTCTCAGGTGCGTTAAACAAAGCAGGCCTAGATTTGGCTGACTCACCTGTTTCTGCTGAACAGCTTGGCGGCATGATTGCACGTATTGTTGACAACACCATTAGCGGTAAGATTGCAAAACAAGTCTTTGGCTTTATGTGGGAATCGGAAGGTAAATCTGCCGATGACATTATTGCGGAAAAAGGCTTAAAGCAAGAAACTGACACTGGTGCAATTGAAGCAATCATTAAAGAAGTACTTGCAGCCAATGAGAAAATGGTTGAAGAATACAAGTCTGGTAAAGAAAAAGCCTTTAACGGTCTTGTTGGTCAAGTCATGAAGGCTTCTAAAGGTAAAGCTAACCCTGCTCAAGTTAATGAATTAATGAAGAAATTGATTGGTTAATTTGACTAGCCAACTCAAGAAAAAGCCTCGATTTATCGGGGCTTTTTTATATCCGTCTAAAGCATCCTTCGACTAAAGAATGCACTTTTTCCTAAAAAATTACTTAGTGACTGTGCTAATTTAAATTAAGAATTTAGATAACTTATATTTTAAAAAGAGAGATAAATCATGTCTAAAAAGATTTTAATGTTGGTCGGTGACTATGCAGAAGACTATGAAACCATGGTTCCTTTTCAGTTCTTAACTGGTTTAGGTTATATAGTGCATGCTGTTTGCCCAAATAAAAAGAACGGCGACCATATTGCGACGGCTATTCATGATTTTGAAGGTGAACAAACTTATAGCGAAAAACGTGGCCACAACTTTGCGATTAACTATGATTTTAATGCCATTAATACTGAAGATTATGTAGGTCTAGTTATTCCGGGTGGTCGTGCACCAGAATATTTACGCATGAATGACCGTGTTGTCGAAATTGTACGTGAGTTTGATCGAGTGAAAAAACCGATAGCAGCCGTATGCCATGGCGCTCAGTTACTCGCAGCGGCAGATGTATTACAAGGTCGCCTCTGCTCAGCTTATCCAGCATGTGCTGCCGAAGTAAAATTGGCAGGTGGACAATACGCAGATATTGCTGTGACTGAAGCAGTTACAGATGGTCATTTGGTGACTGCCCCAGCTTGGCCTGCACATCCAGCTTGGTTAGCACAATTTGTAAAAGTTTTAGGCGCTAAGATTACGATCTAAATAGACCTCTTCATCCTAATTAAAATAAAGCCTGCTGATTAAATAGCAGGCTTTATTACTAAAATAGAAAACTAGATTTTTTATCTTGTGATTCCCAACTTATTCCAAATCTCTGGTGTTAAAAACGTTGTCACCAATTTATTTAAATCGATATAGCGTAATGTGCCCTGCAGCTGCTGTTTAACTGCAGGATCTTTAACAATATCTTCGCCAGCACTTTGGCCTAACTGCTGGAAAGCTTCCCCAACTGCCTTCACACCTTCAGCCTGAATCACAGCTTTAGTTTGGGTAGAACATTGCTCCACAATCACACGTTGTAAAACCTGCGCCAGTTTCTGATCTAACTGATCCTTTTGCTCAGGTGTTACATTACTAAATGCTTTTAAATCAGGATGGGCAGCTAAAGCCGTAAATGTCCATTGAAGCACAGTGGTCTTGTCTGAAGCCGTTGTGGCCTTAACTAAACAGTCACTTAACTGATCAACCGTGGGACCCGCCATCGCAATTTGTGTTGTACCCAGTACAGCAACTGCCATACAGACTGAACGGCTCAAATGTGAAAACTTACGGCGGGCAATCGCATAAACTTGACGTGACATAGGTCTAGCTCCAATAAACAATCTGTTCTTTGTATCACAGAGCTAGTGGTGTTACCTGTTATGACTCTGTAAATCGTCTATTTCTTCAAATTTAACAATTACTTTAATAATTAGCCCATTCCCGCATAATTCCATGCTTCTGGAATATTTGGCTGTTCTGGTGCTTTATTTAAATCAATATTTAAATTTCTACTGCCCTGATAAGATTTCTCACCTGAATCTGAGGCAGGTGATACGCTTAGACTATAACGATAGCGAAATTGCCACAACATAGGTTTAATCGGACGAATATCTAGACTGAGACTATCTTCATCATGACAATTTCCTTTAGAACTTTCATAATCCTGCTCAGAAAAACATGCTCTAATCATCCGACTAAAACTAAATGGATAGTTCGCAATAAATTGATGTGCCGTTCCAGAATCTGTTAACTCATAAAAGCTAGCCCGTTCAATTCCAGCCCCACCACCCGAATACATTTCAGAAAGCTGATCAATTATTGCAATTGCATAACGCTGTTGAGTGAGTGGAAAAAGCTTAGGAAATATATATTGTTTATAAAAGCCATCTTCGCTTCCTGTTGTCACAATATTCCATTTGCTGACTAATTTAAAACCTGTAGATGTAGCTTTAAACTGTGCGATATCATTACGGCTCGATAATATCCATAAATTTTGGTCTGGAGTTTTTAGACTACGCCATTGCGCGCCTTGGTGGCATAAATCTTTTATTTGTTCACACAATTGACTTTGCTCTGTTGAACTCAGTTGCCCTTTCTTAAATTCCAAAATTTGTAATGGCGCAGCAAAAACGGATATGGCCGAACAACTTAATACAGCTGCTAAAGCAACCATTTTTAAATTAATTTTATAATTCAAAATCTTATTTCCTTAGACTATTCTTATATATTCAATGCATTATTTTACAATAGCTTCAATTCGATCAAGCTCCCACACCCCACCTGCTGCCAAGCCTTTGCACATCCCTGTCCACATATCTTTTGTGTGTACAAAACTCTTGCCATCCCATACCCATTCTTCACTTGCCCAGCAATCGCCTATGCCTCTTCCTTTTTGAGCACTACTAATAATACCACTATCGAAATCAGAAGCTGTTTCTGTCACAAACAGTGCCTTACCAGCCAAAGACTCATCGAGTACCCACGCCCCATACCCTTCATTATAAGCCCCTCTCCAACACAACGTAGTCACCAAAACTTTCTTATTGGTTAGTTTATATAGCTCAATTTTTTGTGGTTCAGCTCCATCACTATTACCACCATAAATTCCTTCACAAAAGTCTTCTTTAGGATTCGGATTAGCTGCCATCAAGCTACGGTGTATTGCTTGATACTGCTTGCTTTTCGGTTGTAGCGTTAAATAAGGTTTGGCTGTAGTTTTAATGCGTTTAACAAGTAGTTTTGGCTCAAGCATAAGTACTTTAGCTTCATTGGCACTTCCCTTTTTAACTAAAGCACCAACAGTCCCAATACGCTTCTGAAAGTCATCCATTTTTAATAGCACAGCGGTCATTCCTGCATCGGAAATTTTCCATTCATGCTGCGCATTTTTAAATACAATTTCAGTTTTCTGTTTAGACTGCTGTAGTACAACGTTGACTTGTGAATTATTCAATTTCCCCATCAATGGCAAATCGGTACCATCTATAGTTACAGTGCCTAAATCTTTGCCATTTACATAAAAATGAATATTTTTAAGCTGATTGGCTGGCAAGCTTTGCTCATAGTCTGATAAAGCAAATTCGGCTTGTACAGGTTGTTTTGGCCCTGCTTTACGTGTTAATAAAATTGAAGCTGGATTATCACCATTGTCTTCATTTTGATAGCCTGCGGCTTTACATGTACCCGTATTGCTACAAGAGATTTCCCATTCTTGGTGTGAAAATGAAATACCTTTTATGTCTTGAGCAAAACCATAAGAACTGATGACTGATAAACAGCACATTGAAAGGATTTTTTTCATTTTTTCATGTCTCTGCTGGTCTGTTTTATTATGAAGTTAAAACAGTTTTCAATTTTGAATTACCTTACAGTTTAAAAGAATATGTTAGATTTATATAAGATTTAAATTGATTACTTTCTAAAAATGAAAAAATTAAATTTTTTATTATGCACAGCATTGGTCAGTCTAACTTCAACTGCTTATGCAGAAGTAAAAAGCTTTATGCCTCATTTCCCAAAGTTTTATAGCTCTGCTGCAACCCGCAAAGCAGATAATAGTTCTACGCTCTAGGAGAGGCAAAGTTTTTAAACGGCGTTACAGTGCCGTTTTATGGTGTTACAGCACAAAGTCCAACAGAGAATGGTTTACTTAAAGATTTTGAAACGTGTACACCTAAAAGTTGCCTTTTTAATTTTAAACTCGATACTCAACATGCAAAACAACTCAAGCTTCTTGCATTACCTGAAACAGGCTTAGTGCTCGTTCCAAGAAATTGGCAAGATGTGCAAGCAAATGCAGGCGCTAATGGGACTGGTTTTGCTCTAATAATGAGTACAGATCAAAAACAAGCAATAGAACTCTATGATTCTTCATTTTGTGTTGGCTGTGGACTACCAAATGCAACGCTTTATTTTCCTGAGCTGTTAAAAGAAAGTCTTGAAAATGAGTTTGGCGGATTCAAAGACTCTAAAAAACTCATTAACATTGTTCACCCCTCTAAAAAAGTCGCTTTTTTTAGTTATCAAATTCCACAAGTGAACAATAAAACGCATGGTATTGCCAAATATCATGATGAGGACACTTTTAACTATAAAGAGATTCAAGTCACCTTAGATAAATCTCAGCAGTCTTTGGTTGGCCCTATCCTTAATTTTTATAATGCAACTCACTAATCCAATACTTATGAAAAAACCCGCTTTTGCGGGTTTTCATTTATTTATGTAGTATCGACTCAAAAGCTTTTAAACGCTTATAAATCGAAAGTAATTCAATAATTGTTTTCCATGAACTAATTAAGTATTGGAAGGATTCGCGTACACGCCCAAATACATTTGCAATTTGTTGAATCAAACCTAATGTGAGCTTACCAGCAGCAATCGATGGGAAAAGGACAACCAAGTTATATAAAACATCAAGTTGACCATACCAAATAGCTGTCATATTAAAATAGGCATAATGGAAGTAAAGTCTGAAATAATTTTTACGTACATTACTAAATAACTCACGCAAGGTAGCAGGTTGTGCGCGATCAGCATGGTCTTCACCATAGACAAGTTCTTTACGATAAGCCGCCTCTACTTTCTGATTGTTAAATTGCAAACCTGGCAACTTAATCCCTACTACCATTAATAGAACAGTACCGAAAATTGACCACACTATTGCGGCCCATACTAAAGAGTGATTTAACTCACCAACAATAGGTAAAACAGTAACGTGTTTAGACAGCTGAAATAAAATAGGTAAAAACGCAATCAATGTAATAACTGCTTTTACTAACTCTACCCCTAAATCTTCCAAAATTGTTGCAAAGCGCATGGTATCTTCTTGCACACGCTGCGAAGCACCTTCAACATGACGCAGTTGTTCCCAATGTTCTGTGTAGTATTCATTCATTGCTGTACGCCAACGGAATACATAGTGGCTTGTGAAAAAAGCATTAATTACAGCAAGAGTCACAGCAACCATAGCAATATAAAGAAAGACCATAGTCTCACTATAGAGTGCCGAAACATTTCCCCCGCCACTCGAAAGCATTTTTTGAATTAAATCCCAAAATGGTACATACCATGCATTAATCGCAACACTGACCTGAACACTAAACCAGATATTAAATAAGATAAATGCAGAGCCCCATATAGACCAACGCTGCCATGGATTATTAGAAAGAACTTTCCAAAAGCCAGCAAAAAGAGCAGTAGAGACTAAAAACCAGAGATAGAACCATAAAAATGCAGGTGACCAAAAACGGCTTACCCCAATAGGCAACTCAGCATCTGCATAACCATGAGGAAAGCCTAAATACTCTCCCCAGTGATCTCCCCCCGTATACCAGAGCACCATATTTAGCGCGAGCCAAATAACTACAGATATAAAAAAATACCGTGGTGATGGAAAGAATGATTTGAACATTGAGCGTGGATATCCTTATATTTCTTCAAATTTACAATGGAAGGAATACTAAAACCTAAACCTTAAAATTGTGAAGGGCAAAGTTTAGAGAATTGTCAATTTTTCCCGTTTCATTGAAGGATTTGATCGTTTTTTTGTAAATTCATCCCTTTTTGGCAATTTAATCCATTTAAATTACCTTGTATATGACTCTCGATAGAGCCATATACGGCTTTTATAACACAGCAATATCAGAGATTAAATCTCTTCTTTACGAACAATATAACCTTCCAACTGCATTGCCTGAATCAGCAAATCAAGGTCTGATGCGCTTTTAAGCTCAACATCAACACTCACAGCGCTTTCTTTGGCACGGCTTGTTGCTGCAAAGCGTTCATGACGTAATTCATAAATATTACCGCCTTGCTCAGCAATGATTGCAGTTAAACGAGCTAAAGCACCCGGATTATCTGGTAATTCAACACGAATACGGACCATACGCCCTGTACGCGTTAAATGACGTTGCAATACAGAGACCATAACGCGTGTATCAATATTGCCACCAGACAGCACCACACCCAACTTATGACCTAAAAATAGATCAGGACGAGACATGATTGCAGCAATACCTGTCGCACCAGCCCCTTCACACACTGTTTTCTCAATATTAAGTAACAGTGCAATTGCCTCTTCAATCATGTCTTCAGTAACAACAACAATGTCATCAACATATTGTTTAGCAACTTGAGTTGTAAGCTCGCCCGGAGTTTTTACCGCAATACCTTCTGCAACTGTAGAGCCCATTGAAACAGCATGCTGATAATTGCATAGAAGTTTCGCCATACTCGGATATACAACCGATTGCACCCCAATCACTTTAATTTTGGGATTTATGGCTTTGGCAGCAATCGCAATACCAGAAATAAGACCACCACCACCAATTGGCACAACTAAAATGTCTAGTTCAGGAACAGCTGCAAGCATTTCGAGCGCAATAGTTCCCTGACCTGCAATAATTTCTGCATCGTCAAATGGATGGATAATTGTTAAAGATTCTTCTTGTGCAACACGGTGCATTTCAGCAGCAGCTTCTGAAAAGTCTTGTCCATGTAAAATGACACGTGCCCCATATTCACGCACTCGTTGTACTTTTACATTAGGTGTAGATTTCGGCATTACAATAGTTGCTGTCACGCCTGTGCGCTGAGCATGATACGCTACGCCTTGCGCATGATTTCCTGCCGAAGCTGCAATAACACCGTGTTGTTTTTCTTGGTCAGATAAACACAACAGTTTATTCAGTGCACCCCGTTCTTTAAAAGAAGCGGTAAATTGTAAGTTTTCAAATTTCAGCCACATCTCAGCCCCTAAGGTTTTAGAAATGGTTTCTGAGAAAACAAAAGGAGTTTTTACGACTAAACCTTCTAAACGCTCTGCGGCAGCATGAACATCATCTAATGTTGGAAACCCATTTTTAACCTGTTGCTGTATCATTTATCTAGTCAGCCTCAATACATTACAAATCAATTATTTTTTAAAAATGACATCAATATTTTATATTGGTCATCAGAGTTTTCAGCATATCCAACATATACCTAATATACAAAAATTTTTATTCCAAAAATTAAGGATTTAAATTCACATAAAAAAAAGCCCTATTCAGGCTTTTTAATTAATTTTCAAACAATTAACATCAAATTATTGAGTTTGTGCACTTAACCCTTCAGTAGACATATTCTGTTCAGCTATTTTTTCATCAATAGCAAACTGAATATCAGAAAGTTTGGCATTGGCTGCATCGATGCCAGATTTCATGGTAGCTTCACGGCCTTTCACATCAAAAATATGGGCTTTTTCTCTTAAATCTGGCTGAATAACAACATCCGCATATTGTAATTCTTCTGCCGCCAAACGACCTTGCATAATATTAATATTCTGGTTAAACAGTCCCCAAACATTCGATGTTTCCGTGTAAATAGGCTGAGCTAAAATATCAACTGCAATAATCACATCAGCACCTAAGTCACGTGCAACCTCAACTGGTACAGGACTGACCAAGCCGCCATCTACATATTCAGATTTACCAATTTTAGTGGGTACAAACATACTTGGAATCGAAGCAGATGCTCTTACGGCTTGCCCAGTATTACCATAGTTAAATACGGTTTTAGTGCCATGCTTTAATTCAGTTGCAACCACATACATTGGGATTTTCATTTTTTCGAGTGGGATGTTGTTTACTTGCTGGTTAACGTAGTTTTCTACTTTTTTACCATCAAAAAAACCTTTTAGTCCGATACTAATATCACGCACATCGCCAGCTTTCATTTTTAAAGCAGTATTCCGTAATTCAGCAGGACTTTTACCACTGGCATAAAGTGCTCCAACAATACTACCCGCACTGGTACCTACAATAAAATCTGGTCGGATACCATGTTGCTCCAAAACCTCAATGACACCGATATGAGCATAACCTCGTGCTCCACCACTACCCAATACGAGTGCAACCACAGGACGTTTTTGCTGTTTTTTAATTCGTGCAAATGGCTGATCAACAGAGCGAGCATAAGCCTCTGCTGTTGGTGATTTGAGCGCAGCAGATAAGTGTGTAGTGGTCTGGCATCCTGCCAACACCATAGAGAGTCCGAGAACCCACAATTTAAGCTGTTTCATGGCCTATCTTCGCACTATGAGGTTTAAGTTCGGATTGCAATTTTAGTTGTTAGTCTCGTTAAAAGCTGTATTGAATTTATTTAATTTGTCATGTTTAAAATTTAGACTCAAGTATTTTATCTATCCCCCTTATGAAAAAGGCCCCTTATTTATAAGAGGCCTTTTGTAACTTACCAGATATCTGAATCAACTTTTTTCTTCAATTCCGGATATTTATCAATTTTAAACTCAGGCTCTTTAATGCCTTTTTTCAATTGTTCACGGTAATCTTTCAACAATGTGCGTGCCATCGGTGTTAACAGTAAAATTGCAATCAAGTTAATGGTTGCCATGATACCCATAAACAAGTCAGCCATAGACCAAACGAGTGGAACACTACCAATTGCACCGAAGTACACCATCACCAATACAAAAATACGGAAGATGAACATGACTTTCGGGTTGTTATTAATAAACTGTACATTACCTTCTGCATAGGCATAGTTACCTAGTACAGCTGAATAACAGAACAAGAATAATAGAACAGCAAGGAAGTCCGATCCCCAATGCCCAACTTGAGTTTCTAAAGCACGTTGAGTTAATTCAACACCAACAAAACCTGCATCTTGGTAAACACCAGAAACCAAAATAATGATTGCAGTACTTGTACATACAATGAACGTATCTACAAATACACCGAGCATTTGTACCAAACCTTGGTTTACAGGATGTTTTACATCAGACGCAGCTGCTGCGTTTGGTGCAGAACCCATACCAGCTTCGTTAGAGAACAAGCCACGCTTAATCCCTTGCATCATTGCCATTGAAACTGCCGCACCAAAGAAACCACCTGCTGCAGAATTAAAGTTGAAAGCTTCAGTCACAATCAGCTTTAAAATATCAGGCAAAATCGCATAGTTACTGATAGCAATATAGAGAGCAACAGATAGGTAAAGACCTGCTTTTAAAGGTACAAACATCTCAGCAAATTTAGCGATACGCTTAATACCACCAAAAATTGCCAATGCAACCATAACGACAAGTGCAATACCAACCCATGAAATTTCTAGATCAACACCACCTAGATGAGCAATAACATTTGCTTTATCCCAACCCCAAGCATGTGAAGATGCATTAGCAATCGCGTTGATTTGAACTGAGTTAAATACGAAACCGTAGGTAAAGATCAATGCAAGTGCGAAGACCACACCAAAGGTTTTACTGCGCAAACCTTGAGTAATATAGTAGGCTGGTCCACCACGGAACTGTTTACTCTTACTATCTCTAACTTTAAATAGCTGAGCAAGCGTAGATTCAATAAAAGCAGAGCTCATACCAAGAACAGCAGTTACCCACATCCAGAAAACTGCACCAGGACCGCCAATTGCGATAGCAATTGCTACACCAGCAATATTACCTACCCCAACACGGCTCGCAAGGCCAGTTACAAACGCTTGGAAAGGTGTAAGACCATGCTCATCTTCCCCTTCTGTACGACTACTTTTCATCACTCGGATACTTTGCAAGAACATGCGAATTTGCACAGCTCCTGTTAAGACCGTATAAAAAATACCTACAGCTAGCAAGAAAATAACCAAAAAGTCCCATAAAGGGTCATTAAAAAATTTTACCCACGACATCAGTGTGGCATTGAGTTGTTCATTCATACTCGGTCCGCTTACGTTCCTTGCTAATGTGCTAAAAGCACATGCCAAAATACTGCAATAAACAAAAAAGCCCCTAAAAACCGGGACTTTTCAGTAAATTCAAGAAAAAACTTTTAATGTCAATTGAATAGCAATTACCGTCACAAGTTTAAGCAACATCATGCCCAACACTAAGCCTTTGAAGGTTGCATGAGAGAAAGCGACCTTCAGATAAAATAATATCATTGCACTACTGAACTTTTCCGCTTTCGGAAAAACAGTATGCATCGACTCAGCTACAAACTTGGAAACTAACAAATGACCACCGCTAAATAAACTCGTCTAATGATTCCCATCAGTTAAGCGAGTTTTACAAAATCTGGATTTAAGCCAATAAGCATATTTACATATACTTTTGAACAAATGTCTAAACTGGATATAAATTTCAAAGACTGTAACGAGCCATCGCCATAACGCGACTATCTGCGCCCTTTTCTTCACGATCAAAGAAGAGTGCGTTTAGACCTGTACTAAGCTGTTGTATTTTTTGTGGCTCAGTAGCTGCTTGAGTTACGTTCATTTTCATGGTTGCAATGGTAATCGCCAATCCTTGTTTCATGAACTGCTTGTTGATGAGTGGTAAACTCATGTAAAGCTCCTATACCTCGTGTATTTCTCCATTTCTGCATCTAAATCCTTTTTGTAAAAGAATTTTGTTTGCAGCCAGCATTTCCTAACGTGAGTATGGAGAAATCATACCTGCGTAAAAAAGTCGGTATTATGCAGAAATTTAAAGTTTTGTGTATATTTTTCATTAAAATTTTATATAAAAAATGGTCATATTTTATATAAAACTATCCGTTTTGTACTGTTTTTAAACATATTATACCTTTATTTCAATTGAATATTTTTCACCCACTCACTGTTATGCTTTTATTTTTATAACCGACAAAATCACACTATTTTGTCTATTTAAATCTAAAGTGGCATATTCGAATTATGATTAATCAGACAATATGTCTAGACTAATTAAATTATCATACCTGTAAGCATATCTCTTTTCTAATATTTTTTGCTTATAAATGAAGTACTTTCACAGTATGAAAGTAAGCTTCAAAAAGTATGAAATATTTACGAAAAAGATGTAGGAGTACTCATGAATCTGGAACAAGTTCGTCTCGTTGATGAAGCTATCACTTCTCGACATTCTGTCCGCGCTTTTTTAAATACTCCAATTGAGTCAGAAGTCATTAAAGATATATTACAAGTCGCAAGTCGAGCACCTTCTGGAACAAATACTCAACCATGGAAAGTTTATGTGGTAACAGGAAACAAGCGTGATGAAATGGTAGAGCGTGTTTGTGCAGCACAAATTGAAGTTTCAAAAAACCCAGAGCTTGCAGAAAAATATAAAGAAACCTTTGCCTATTATCCTGAAAAATGGATATCGCCATTTATTGATCGCCGCCGTGAAAATGGTTGGGGACTCTATGGTCTACTCGAAATCAAAAAAGGCGAAAAAGAAAAAATGGCGGAACAGCAGTTACGTAATTTCAAACTGTTCGATGCTCCAGTCGGCCTTTTCTTTACTGTAAATAAAACAATGGGAATCGGGTCTAAAATGGATATCGCAATGATGATCCAGAACGTGATGGTCGCTGCTAAGGCACGTGGTTTAGATACATGCCCACAAGCAGCTTGGAACCATTTTCACCCTGTGGTTTTAGATATCTTGGGTGCATCAGATGAAGAAGAACTCGTATGTGCAATTGCGTTAGGTCATGCTGATCCCAACCACATTGTAAATACCTTTATTACCCCTAGAGAACCAGTTGAAAATTTCGCAGTTTTTCTAGACGAATAATATATAAGTGGCCATTCTCTTAAAACTATGAGAATGGCTTTATTGCTACCTGTTTCGTCGCTTTTAATACGACAATAAAACCACTCAGTGTAAATAACACCATCATCACGCCCATATTGAGCGACGCAGACCAAATAAGGAAATTAAGTAATACACCACCTAAAAGGCCACAAGCGAATTGCATACTTCCCATGATTGCACTTGCTGTTCCTGCTCGTGCGCCTTGCTTAGACATTGCCAACGCCATTGCATTTGGTCCTGTTAAACCAATCCCTGAAATCGCTAAAAATAGCCCTAACATTACAAACCATAAAGGTGCTGCTGGAATTAAGCCAGCAATTAATACAATGCTTGCCCCTGTCACTTGTACCATTGAACCAGCTCTTAAACGTTTAGTGATTTCAACACGTGTTGTTAAGTGCTTATTTAAAGATGACATCAACATAATGCCAAAAGCATTTAGTCCAAATACATAAGCAAACTCTTGTTGATTTAGTCCGTACTGATCCATGAAAACTGCTGGTGCCGAGCTGATATAACAAAATAGCGCTGCTCCTGTTAAACACCCTGCAAACATAGGTAAACGGAAGCTCGTATCTTTGAAAATAGCCCCATAGAGGGTCACTACTTGATATGGTGAAAGCTTAAGCCTTTTATCAGTGGCTAAGGTCTCTTTAAAGAAGAAATGTACACACAGCCAACATATAACGCCAACAATTGAAAGGGCAATAAAAATAGCTTGCCAAGGAAACCAGATTAAAATCCATGCTCCAATCATAGGTGCCAAAATTGGTGCAAGTCCCATTACAATCATCATGCTTGAAAAAGCTTGTGCCGAGCCTTGAACATCGAGTTTATCGCGTATTGCTGCACGAGCCATGACCACGCCAACACAACCACCTAAAGCCTGCAAAATACGAGCAGCAATCAAGCCCCATTCATTTGTTGCCAATACGCAAAATAAGCTTGCGACTGCGTAAAGTGCGAGGCCAAAGTAAAGTGGTTTTTTTCTACCAATACGGTCGCTTAGAGGACCATAAACCAACTGCCCAACAGCTAAACCAAAAAAGTACGCTGGTAATGTATTTGCCACCATTTGCGTACTTACCCCAAAATCATGAGCCATTTGTGGCAAAGCAGGTAAGTACATATCGATGGATAATGGCCCTAAAGCCGTAAGCAAAGCGAGCAGCATAATCCAGCCAATAGAGTATTGACGCTGGGCTGTTTGTTCAGACATAACGATATTTCATTTTTCAATCATTTGCATACAGACAAGCTTACACTGTCTATCGTATGATTTGTGCAACATTGGTGTAGAAATACACAAATCCTTTATCACTCAGGTTGATCAGCAAGGACTTCCTTTGAAATCTTGGTTTAAACGCCTAAAAAGAGCGACTTATAACACAACATTTATGTATAACGTACGAATGCTGATAGCCTTTTCAGGAACTGCTTTCGTGCCTTATTTTTTAGGCTATCAATTAGCAACTATTCCACTCACTTTAGGTGTAGTCGCAGCAGGTTTAAGTGATATTGATGATCGCTTTTCCGTGCGAATCATGAACCTGATTTATACTTATATTGGGTTCTTCGTTACCGCTGCTTCCGTACAACTACTTTTCCCCTACCCAATGGCTTTTGCTTTAGGGTTAATTGCATCATGTATTGGCTGGATTTTACTCGGTTCATTAGGACGTCGTTACGCAACCATCTCTTATGGCTGTTTAGTTGTTTCAGTATATACCATGCTAGGTGTTCACCTTTTTGATCATTGGTACATCCAACCTGCCCTTTTAGTTGCAGGTGCTGCGTGGTACGGCCTCATTGCTACTATTAGCTTTTTATTATTTCCGGTTCGACAACTACAAGACAAACTGGCTGCGTCTTATGCATCTTTAGGTGATTTTCTTTTTGCAAAATCAAATTTGTTTGATGTAGATATGACTCCTGCCAGCTATCAGCAAAGCATGATCGAGCTGTCGTTAGAAAACGGTAAGTTGATTACGATTTTTAATGACTTAAAAACAGCTTTACTGACTCGCTTAAAAGGCGACCGTGGACAAAAAGATACCCGCCGAAGCTTACATTATTATTTTGTTGCTCAAGATATTCATGAACGTGCTGACTCAGCCCATATTGACTATCAAAAATTAGCCAAAATTTTTCAGCACAGTGATATTTTATTTAGATTTCAACGAATTTTGGCGGTTCAAGGTAAAGCTTGCCAAGAGTTAAATGAATGTATTTTGCAACGCAAACCTTATAACCATAATAAAAGGTTTAAACAAAGCTTTGAAAATCTACGCCTCTCTTTAGAGAAGTTACGTCGTGATCAGCATTATGACCTTTTATGGGTAAATGCTCTTTTCGCTTTATACCAAAATTTAAAGTCTATCGATTCCCAGTTACTCAACTTGGAAACTGAACAACACATTCAATCTGATAAAGTAAAACAAGCCGAGAACCAGCTGAAAGATGATGATTTACAAGGATGGAATGATATTGTCATCCGAATAAAACAGAACCTAACTCCTGAATCTGTGCTGTTCCGCCACGCAATTCGTGTCTCGATTGTTTTGTTTATTGGATATGTCTTTATTCAAATGACCCATATTGAATATGGGTACTGGATTATGCTTACAGCTCTATTTGTAAGCCAACCCAACTTTAACGCGACCAAGCGCCGCTTACGTTTACGAATTGTTGGGACATTAGTTGGTATTGTTGTTGGACTTGCAATTATCTTCTTAATTCCTTCGACAGAAGGACAACTATTCATGTTGATATTAAGTGGAGTCCTGTTTTTTGAATTACGCAGTAAACAATATGCGCAGGCAACTGCCTTTATCACCATTTTGGCATTAATTAACTTTAATCTAGACGGTTCAGCAATGGCTGCTGCCATTCCTCGATTTGTAGATACTTTAATGGGATGTGCTTTAGCTTGGTTTGGGGTGACCTTCATTTGGCCTGACTGGAAGTTTCGACGTTTGCCTCGCAACATCAGACGCTCACTACAAGCTCAATGTAATTATTTAGCTGAAGTCGTTAAACAATATCATGAAGGCCGTAATCATGCGCTAAATTACCGAATTGTACGTCGAGCTGCACATAATACTGATGCTGAAGTTGCTTCACTTATTTCAACTTTAGCAACTGAACCAGACTTTGACCCGACTCGTAAATCCGATATTTTTGAATTTTTATGTTTAAACCATACATTTTTAAGTTATATCGCGGCACTTGGGGCACATAGAGAAAACATTCAGGATCAAGCTGTCCTTAAACTATTAGACCAAGCTCTTGATGATATTCAAGGTGCACTATTAAGAGACGAAATGCCTGATCTTACAGCACAAAATATGCTCCAAACGATACGTCAACGTCTAAGCCAAAATGATGAGGATGACCAAAAATCACTCATTATTTTACAGCAGCTCTCGCTCATGCTTGGTGTATTGAACCGATTTAGTATGTTAAAACAACGGCTAAGTCATGATCTTGATAATGATGCTAGTGAGCTTGCATCATTATAAATTTGCCTCGGAATTTAGTATTAAATTGGCATAATATCCTTTCCTGACTTATGCCAATTAGTGCTAAACTTAAAACAGTTTACAATTTGTTATTTGCACTATGACCGCGAAAACTTTATACGCTTATACGCTTCAGCCTGTTCCATATGACGTGTCAGAAGCTGAGCAACGTAATGCACAGCTTCTTATCTGGCGCAGCACTAATAAAATCAGCACAAAAATTTGGGCTATTATGGGTGTCGTTTTAGCCCTAGCTATATTAGGTCTTATTTTTATTAAGAACTACTCTACTGTTTTTTGCTGGGTTGCTATTGTCGCTGTAGTACTTTACTACCTAGGTCGTAAATACGGATTAGAATGGTACGTTAAACGCAAAATGAATGAATTTCCGGTACAGGAAATCAAAGGTATTCGTTTAGGTGTACAGCCTCATGGCATCGTGATGCGTCAGCAAATGGGCCATCAAGAAGGCGTTGGTACAATTGGATGGAAAAATATCTACGAATGGTACAACGCACCTGATTTCATTTTGGTCAATTTCAAAGTAAAAGATCCAAAAGGTCAAGAGCAGCAAGGTGCTTATATTCTACCTAAGCGCATGGATTCTAAGAACTTCTCGTTCAATACGATTCGCACTCACTTAAAAGAATCTGTAGGTGAACCAAAAACCTTGTAATTCTCGATTCTATAAAAAGCCTCCTGATGGAGGTTTTTTATTAAAGTAAAAATAAATGATAATGAAAATTAATATTATCTCCAAAATCCATATTATCTACTCAATCTTCGGCTATACTTCGTTACAAGATCTCCATCATATTTACATTTTCGACCATGTTTAAAAAAATTTTATTTCAAATTCATTGGTTTCTGGGTATTACTGCTGGCCTCATCTTATCTATTATGGGTGTAACAGGCGCAATTTATTCTTATGATCAACAAATTTTAAAATGGGTGAATTCTGATAGTTATGTTGTTCAAGCTGAAAACACTCCAAAATTAACCCCGGCTCAGCTATATCAACATTTCAATACAACTCAGCCTGAAATTAAAATTAATAGCATTACGATTGCCAAGGACCCCACCTCTTCTTCTGTTGTGAATATTGAAAAAGAAGGTGAGCGTCGTGGCTACAATATGATGGTTAATCCATATAACGCTCAAGTTCTGCCCGATGTAAAAGGCCGAAAATTGTTGTTACTCATACAACAAATTCATCGTAATTTAACAGCTGGTGAAGTTGGTAAACAAATTACTGGTGCATGCGCACTGATGTTAATTTACTTTGTACTCAGTGGGTTATATTTACGCTGGCCTAAAAAACATTCTGCTCGTCAATGGCTCGCTGTTAAGCCGAAGTTGAAAGGCCGAAATTTTATTTGGGATCTACATGCTGTTGTAGGTACGTGGGTCATTGTTTTTTATCTTCTTTTCGCGTGTACAGGTCTATATTGGTCTTATGACTGGTGGCGTAGTGGCATGTTCAAAGTGATGGGAGTTGAACAACCTAAACCACAAGGTCATGGTGCCACTCCTCAAAATCGCGGAATGCAACAAGGTAAACAATCTGACCGTAATAAGGATAAAAAATCAGAGCCTCAATTAGATAATACTCAGCTCATTACAGCACTTAATCAAACATGGAGTGGCTTCAATAGTCAGGTCGGGCGTGATTATTCGACACTAACATTAAACTTACCGAAAAAAGATGATGGAAAAGTTGAGTTAAGCTTTGTCGATGCTACGCCACAACATGAGCGTGCACGTAACCAAGCCATCTATAATTATCAAACTGGTAATATCGAAAAGATGGAGCTTTACGAAGATAAAAAGCTTAATCAAAAAATCATGAGCAGCATGTTACCGGTGCATCGTGGTAGTTTCTTTGGGCCAATTTATCAATTTGTTGCAATGCTTGCTTCATTGGCAATGCCTTTGTTCTTGGTTACAGGATGGATGCTTTATCTTAAACGCCGTAAACAGAAAAAATTAACACAGGCGGCTCGTCAGTCTTTAGCTGGACAATACATTGATCCAAATGCGAAACCTTGGCTTATTACCTATGCAACTCAAACAGGTGTAGCCGAACAACTCGCTTGGAGTACAGCAACAAGTTTACAAGAAGCTCATCAACCTGTTCAGGTTAAACCTGTACAGCAGCTAACGCAGTCTGATTTAGAGCAGCATGAGCAGGTTTTATTTGTAATCAGTACTTATGGTACTGGTGATGCACCAGATCTCGCCACAAGCTTTGCTAAAAAGCTTTTAAAAGCAACTCTAGATCTTAAACACATCAACTATGCTGTTTTGGCGTTAGGTTCTAAAGAATATCCTGATACTTATTGTAGCTTTGGACATGCGGTAGACCTCTGGCTTAAAACTAATGGTGCTCATGCCCTCTTTAGTACAATTGAAGTTGATAATGCAAACTTAGCGGATATTCAAAACTGGAATCAGGCACTCGCGAAAGCAACTAAATTAGATTTGCATGCGGTAAATTTAGAAAAAGTATTTGATACATGGATATTGCAAAAACGCGACCTACTCAATCCAAATAGCTTAGGTCAACCTGCTTATAATATTGAGCTTAATGCAAAGCACGAAGCACTATGGCAAGCGGGTGATATTGCTGAAATTCAATCAGGTAATAGCCCTGAACGTATTCACGACTTTTTGCAGAAGCATCATATTCTTAAAAATACAAAAGTTGATTCTTTACAGATTTCAATCGAAAAAGCTCTTTGGAATAAAGATTTAACGGGCGAAATTGAACCATTTGCGAATCTGGACCATTTATTAGAGCAGCTCCCTACTCTACCAACGCGAGAGTATTCGATTGCGAGTATTCCTTCTCAGCAAGTCCTTCGTTTGGTTGTACGCCAACAATATGATGCGTCTGGTAACTTAGGTTTAGGTTCGGGTTGGCTTACTCAACATACGCAAGTTAATAATGAAATTGCTTTGCGCATTCGTACGAATGAATCATTCCATCTTATTGATGACAACCGCCCTATTATTTGTATTGGCAATGGAACTGGTATTGCTGGCTTAATGAGCCTACTACACACACGTACTCGTCATGATTACACTGAAAACTGGTTAATCTTTGGTGAGCGTCAAAGAGCATGTGATTTCTTCTATTCATCAACTATTGAGGCATGGCAAACCACCGGAATGTTAAAACGCCTCGATTTAGCATTTTCGAGAGATCAAGAACAACGTATGTATGTTCAAGATGTAATCCGTCAGAATGCAGCAGAATTAGTAAGCTGGATAGAACGCGGTGCGGTTCTTTATGTATGCGGTAGTATTGATGGTATGGCAAGCGGAGTTGATCAAGCACTTATCGAAATTCTGGGTGAAGAACAAGTAGATGAGCTAAGACAACAAGGCCGTTACCGCCGTGATGTCTATTAAAGATCAATAAAAACAAAAACCGAGTAACAGCTTAAATGCTTTACTCGGTTTTTTATTGCATTCAGAATGATTTTGCATACACTGTCTGCAATTTAAATTGCAACTCTAAGCACAATGCAAGTCAGTAAGTGGATCCGTATTTTCCTAGCAATCATTGGTTCGATTTTATTTCTAGATGGATTAGTTTTAATTTGTCTCAATAAAATTAATGTAGGCACCGTTATTCCTTTCATTTTAGGTACTTTCTTCTGCCTATATTCTTTATTTTATTATCATTTAGAACGCTTTTTCTTCTACCACTATCGCTTACACACGCTTTGGCGTTTTGGGTGGCTATGCTTCTGGATATGGCTAATTGGCTTAGGCTATTTTTTTAGCTTTATTAAAGAAAATAAAGATACTTCAGATAATATTCCTCCAGTAAAAGCAATTATCGTCTTAGGAAGCGGTGTCGAAAATGGTCAACCATCTACAATTCTTGCAAAACGTTTAGATACAGCCGCCCCTTTAGCGCTTAAACAACAGCAAGCAAAAGTTGTTTTAACAGGTGGTTTAGATTTTTCAGAAAAAGAAAGCGAAGCATTAGTTATGTCTCGTTATCTTCAGCAAAAGTATCATATTACAAAAGAACGAATGATTCTTGAAGATAAAAGTACCAGCACTGAGCTTAATTTGAAAAATAGTAAACCACTATTAGCACAGCGGCACATTAACTTAAACCAACCAATTGCTATTGTTACAAGTGATTTTCATATTCCTAGAGCAGAAGCAATTGCACAAAAACAGGGCTATACTCAAGTTTATGGGGTAGCGGCCGAAACACCATTAGCTACTCGCTACAATGCCTGGTTACGTGAATATTTCGCATATGCGAGTGGATGGCTTCTAAACGAATATTAAAAGTAATTTAGTCGAAAAACTGCTATTCAAAAAATAGCAGTTTTTTATTTGCCAAAATATTAGCAATCAGTACAAATATAAAGTCGATCTAAGCTGAAGATAATAAATTGCAGTTTAAATTCTTATATTTAGTCTCGAATGAAACAAATTTAATGAGGATCAGGAACCCATCGAAGGCATAAGTATAGAAGTACTAAAGTTAAAAAATTGAAATCAATAGAAAATAACTTAAAGGAGTAAAACTTTATTTTTTTAGAATAGAAAATTGAAAAATATATCTAGTCACATAGTAAATATGTTTACATGTAAGCAAAAGATATTTATGGAAGAATTAATTTAGGAAATTAAATTTTCTGAAAGAAATAATGGTGGGCGCTGACGGGATCGAACCGCCGACATTCTGCTTGTAAGGCAGACGCTCTACCAACTGAGCTAAGCGCCCTTAATGAGAAAAGATAGCAAATGTATCTTCATACTCTACATTCTCTAGACAAGGGAATCAAGAGAATGGCGCAGCGGACGGGGCTCGAACCCGCGACCCCCGGCGTGACAGGCCGGTATTCTAACCAACTGAACTACCGCTGCACTACAATACTTTAAAATAAAGTATGGTCACATATATGGTGGGCGCTGACGGGATCGAACCGCCGACATTCTGCTTGTAAGGCAGACGCTCTACCAACTGAGCTAAGCGCCCTAGAAGAAAACTAATTATTCATTAATTTTTTGATTTAAAATTTTTACATTTCAAACCTTCTTCCAAACACAACCCGAACTGAAAAGTGGCGCAGCGGACGGGGCTCGAACCCGCGACCCCCGGCGTGACAGGCCGGTATTCTAACCAACTGAACTACCGCTGCACTTTCACAATATCGAAATTGTGGGGTAAACGATGTTAAGTCTTAAGTGGCGCAGCGGACGGGGCTCGAACCCGCGACCCCCGGCGTGACAGGCCGGTATTCTAACCAACTGAACTACCGCTGCACTTGAGAGCTTAACGTAAAGGCTTGGTGGGCGCTGACGGGATCGAACCGCCGACATTCTGCTTGTAAGGCAGACGCTCTACCAACTGAGCTAAGCGCCCTTAACGTCTTCATCGTTTGTGAGGTGCATTATAGAGAATCTTTAACAGGTGTCAAACGCTTTTCGACTTCTTTTTAAAAAAATGCGAATGAATGATTAAAAATAAGTCATTATTAAGTAAAAAACAATTTTTTGTATTTTATTTAAACACTTATTTCAATATTTACCACATTTACACAGCTCATCAAGAATAGATAAAACTCGCTCTCAGGTTAAAGATTGTTCAGACAGGTAAACTAACGCATCTTCAGCAACTAAATCAAATAGCTCAATGATTTCTTCATTACGCATTCGAACGCAGCCATGTGACATTGGCACCCCCATTGGTTGCGTGTCTGGAGTCCCATGAATGTAAATGTAACGCTGCATGGTGTCGTGGCCTTCGCCTTTATTAAAACCTTCTTCTAGGCCATCTAACCAAAGAATACGAGAAAGTATCCAGTCTCGTTCAGGATATTGGGTAGCTAACTCAGTGCTATAAACCTCCCCTGTTGGCTTCCTTGCAATAAAAACTGCATTTTGTGGGGACTCGGCACCAATTTTCTTTGCTACTCTATGCCATCCGCGCGGTGTTCTACCCGTGTTTTCCTGCTCACCAATTCCATTCTTTCCTGTAGAAATGACATAGAATTTATTATGTTTAGGCAAAGTTAATGTTTGGTTCGCTAAATCGATAAGAACATCCGCATCTTCGAGCTTAAATTGAGACATTGAACTTATTCTCTTATATCAACTCAAATAGATTGAGTTTAATTAAAAAATTGTTGTAAGGGCTTGTCTTGCACTGGAAATAAAAGATTATCAATCTTCTTTTATCTACGCGCAGTTTCACCGCTTGTCTTGAGCCAAAAATAAAAGATTATCAATCTTTTATTTTTGGCTCAGGCCGTAGCCATAACCAAACTGCAACGATGAACATAGTAAGATCAGTAAAAACCTTGACTAAAAGTGGTGCTGAAGTGAATAGCATGATCATTCCGCTAATCGCCATCATTATGCTTGCAATCCACTTTGCTTTACGAGGCACTGTGCCATTGGCTCGCCAATCACGTAGCGTTGGACCATATTTAGGATGATTTAACAACCAATTATCCATTTGTGGCCAGCCTTTTGACGCAGCCCAAGCAGCCAGAATCAAAAACACTGTTGTTGGCATACCTGGTAAAATTGCTCCAATAATGCCTAGCGTGATAAAAATCACAACTAAAGAGCGCCAGAACAATGTTCGCATATATAAACCTTAACCTGCTGTTAGCGTTAGTATAAAGTGTTTTTCTAATATTTTTTGTTGATCCATTATGAAATTAGGATGAATTACTTCGAGTATTAAATGTATGAATATTGCCTCAGTTAAAACGTCCTATTTCGAGCCATGGCTTCAATTTCAACACCCTATAGTTAGACAACTCGCTTTTTGTATTGCTAGTCCAAATTTACTTTGTCAAATACCAAAAAGCTTAGATATACAACATCATTTCAAGTTACATACAAGTGAGTTTTGGGAGGTTCATTTTCAAAACTATTTGCCGCGTTTGAAAGAGCTTGATCAAACTCCAGAGCCTTTAATTCGGTTTTTATCTCAGCTTAAAAGTACACGCTTAGGTTTACGCTTTGAGCATCTACTCTGGTTTTGGTTGCAAGAGGATCAGTATCATCCCTATCAACTATTAGGACATAGTATTCAAAAAATTGAGGGAGCAAAAACTTTAGGAGAACTAGATTTTTTAATTTTAAATAAAGAAACTCAAGAAATTGAACATTGGGAGGTAGCCTTAAAATATTATCTAGGTGAGGCAGATTTACATTTAGAACAATGGATTGGCTTAAACCGTCAGGATACTTTAAGCAAAAAGCTTTATCATTTTACGAACAAACAATTTCAGTTTTCTGAAGCCTTAAACTTTGAAATTCAACAACGTTTTTCGGTTTTAAAGGGTCAGCTTTATCTTCCTCTAGATTTAAATTTACAACAGCTGCTACCTGACTGGATAAATTTACAGCGTCGTTTAGGGTATTGGGGCACCACAATTCCTCATTCTTCTTTTTATCGATTAGAAAGACAGGAATGGCTGTGTCCAAATAATCAACCTAGTTCCGCCCCAGCACATTGGTGGACAGACGGTTTATATTGTAAAAATGGTCAGGAAGTTCTGTTTTATATGTTTAGACATCCTTCATATTTAAAATTTAAGTGCAACTTCCAGAAATTTAAATAATTAACAATAAATTTAAGATTCTAGAAACATTTTATAACGTTTTTACTATTAAACAGTCATGTTTCTTTTTCCGTTTGTTTTTTAATCTAAATTTACTTCATTATTAAATTTAAACGGAGAAAATGATGAAAAAAGTTTTAGCTGCTTCTGTCATGATTGCTGTTGTTTTAACAGGCTGTAATACGTTTAAGGGTTTTGGTAAAGATGTTTCTAAAGCAGGTGATGCTGTAACGAATACTGCTGAAAAAACACAAGATAAAATGTAAGTTAGAGTTATCACTAAAAAACCTTATCGTTCCGATAAGGTTTTTTTATTTTTACGTACCCATCACGTAGAGATTCGCCTATTATATCGGACTATATTTCACCTGATCAGCACGCAATTTCCGGTATGAACCATTCAGATACTCTCTCGCTTAGCCTAGAACTTTTACAACAACCTTCTGTTACTCCAGTTGATCATACTTGTCAGACCATCATGGCAGACCGCTTACGCCAAGTTGGTTTTCATATTGAACCAATGCGTTTTGGTGATGTAGATAATCTCTGGGCACGCCGCGGAACTGAAGAGCCTGTATTTTGTTTTGCAGGTCATACTGATGTCGTTCCGACAGGTAAATTAGAAGCATGGAATTCAGACCCATTTGCACCTGAAATCCGCGATGGAAAATTATATGGTCGCGGTTCGGCAGATATGAAAACAGCTTTGGCAGCTATGGTTGTCGCATCTGAGCGTTTTGTAGCAAAACATCCAAACCATAAAGGTTCTATCGCATTTCTGATTACTTCAGATGAGGAAGGCCCTGCTGTTAACGGTACGGTCAAAGTTATTGAGACTCTTGAAGAACGTAACGAAAAAATTAAATGGTGTTTGGTAGGTGAACCCTCAAGTACTCATAAACTAGGTGATATTGTTAAAAATGGGCGTCGTGGTTCGCTTAATGCAGTATTGAAAGTCCAAGGTAAACAAGGCCATGTTGCTTATCCACATTTAGCACTTAACCCAATTCATGAGGCATCACCTGCTTTAACAGAGCTATGCCAAACCGTTTGGGATAATGGAAATGAATATTTCCCAGCAACATCATTTCAGATTTCAAATATTCATGCTGGAACTGGTGCAACCAACGTAATTCCGGGTACTTTAGAAGTTACTTTTAACTTCCGTTATTCAACAGAAGTGACAGCTGAACAGCTTAAACAACGTGTTCATGAGATTTTAGATAAACACGGTTTAAAATATGAAATCGTTTGGAATTTGTCTGGTTTACCTTTCCTGACTCCAATCGGTGAACTCGTTAATGCCGCTCAAACTGCTATTTTAAATGTAACTGGTACTGAAACTGAGCTTTCAACAACTGGTGGTACTTCGGATGGACGTTTTATTGCTCCGACAGGTGCACAGGTATTGGAATTAGGGGTTCTTAACGCAACAATTCATCAAATTAATGAACATGTTGACGTCCATGACCTCGATCCCCTGACTGATATTTATGAGCAAATTTTAGAAAATTTATTAGCTTAAAATATTAAAACTCAATGAATTAAAAGCATCCTTTTTAGGATGCTTTTTATTGTCTTAAAATGTGATTCATATTCTCGATTTTAGATAGCTAGTTATATACAAAATATTTAAAGTGCTTGTTGTGAATGCTTATCTATCCATTGCAATATAGTTGGCCAGACTTCCTTAGCAGCATTTCTACTCAAAACAATTCGGCTATGGGAATAATTTTCCAAATTATTATTAGAGTAACCAAATTCACGAAATACATTATCTTGATTTTCAAAAGCTTTTAAATATTTATAACATCCTTTAACAGGTGCAATAAATTTATCGCCAGTTCCGCTAATAGAATATATTGGGACTCTAATAGAACTCATATGTTTTTTATAATCAATATTTTTAAATTCACTAATAAAATTTTGCTTTAAATTCCAGTTAAACCATGGCCGCATAGTGTAGTAGCTTTCATTTATTCGTCCTAATTTAAATTTATTAGCTGGTATCTGGCCTAGACCTTTAACAACAAGTTTTGCAGAAAAGAGTTTAATAAAGTCAAAAGAGTTATTTACTGCTCCAAATGCTTGGCAAGCTATAAAAGTAATACTTTGGATATTCTTTAAATATTCTGGATAATTAATCAAGAACATAGTTAAGCATAAACCTCCGCCACTATGAGTCACGCAGTGTAAAGAAGCTATATTAAAATGATGATAAATATAATGAAATGCAGCCTTATATTCATATAATGCAACAGTTTCAAAATTAAATGGAATATCTGTTTCGGGGCTAGTGCCGTGCCCTCGCCATTCTAGAATAAAACAGATATACCCGTGATTTACCAAATAATCTGCAATACCCATACAAACAGTTTTGTCTGAAAATGCACCATGAGATAAGAAAATTGCTTCTTTTTTTATCAGAGCATTTTTTCTTTTAGAGATTTCCCATAAGGCAAATTCACTACCATCACCTGCATCTAAAATATGTAATTTTTTATGATTTGACATTTATTTTATCTACTTTTACAAATATTTTGTTTTGGATTAAATTTCTATATTTTATTCATAAAAATATAAAGCTCCTTTTTAAATATAATTTTAATCTATATTATTTTAAACATTCAACGTAAATATACTTAAAGTTAGCAGTTATTAAAACCCAATAATATTATTAAATTCCACTACTGATATTCAATCTAAAAAACATATAAAATATAAATAAAGCAATTACTTCTTAATTCGTTTTGTATAACTCCGAACCATGCTAACTCTTATAAAAGAACCTCATCTACAACTGAAAAAAAGGAACTCAAATGAGTTCCTTTTTTTATAGATGAAGCGAGTTTTGGATATATTGCAAATTAGGAACGTGGTAGCGTTGATTCTCCATACGCACATATTTAAATACACTTGGATTCTGCAAAGTATCTTGTATATCTTCATTTTCATCTACGACTTCAGAAATACGTAAACGAACTGAAGCTGGCATCGATTTGCAGATGAGTGCAAAACGTTGGCTGATATCTTCACTTTCAATAACCAATGCCACCGCTCGCGAATCAACTTCATTATGCAATGAATAGACCGGAAGCTTTACGTCATGCCATTCAATATGCTTAATGCCATTTTTGACATCCATCGCTGATAACACGATGTTTTGTGGCAATAGCATCGGCACTTGCTGATCACATTCAATAATATATGCATCAATAAAACCAGTTGAAACAGTAATTAAATGCTGAAGTTCTTGCTGATCCATTTCATTAATTAATGATGTACTTATCTGACTTTTCATTAGGCAAGTTCCTCTTCACGTGTCGTGAAAAAAGCATCAATATTGTGAAGTAAGTCTTCTTCTTGGAAAGGTTTACCCATGTATTGGCTAACCCCTAAAGCAAATGCTCGTTCACGGTGTTTTTCGCCAGTTCTTGATGTAATCATAATGACTGGCATATGTTGATGTAGATCATGATGTCGTACGAGGTTAAGTACCTCAAAACCATCCATTCGTGGCATTTCAATATCAAGCAACATCAGATCTGGTTTAATATTTTCCAACTGCTCAATTGCATCAATACCATCTTTAGCTGTGACTACGTCATAGCCTTGGCGTTCGAGTAAACGAGTCGTTACCTTACGAACTGTAACAGAGTCATCTACAATCATAATGAGACGGCGTTCGTCAGACTCGCGTTGTCTATAGACAGTCTCATTGAGCGACTTATGTCGACGAGTAGACTGAATTTGGCGAGCAATATTTTGTCCATCTAAAATTAGACAAACTTGACCATCACCTAAAATAGTTGCACCTGCAATCGCACCAATACTAGAGAACTGCTGCCCGATTGGCTTAACTACAATCTGCGCTCGTGAACCAATAAGCTGATCAACCAATAATGCAATGGTTTGTCCATTATTGGCCTTAATCATTAATACTGGTAGCGAATACATCATCCCACTTAAACGTGGAATCGGTTGATTACCAACAAACTCAGATAAATAGCGTAATGGATAGCGTTTATTTTCAAATTCAAAGAATTCTTGTGCACTTCCAAAATACTGTTCTAATGAAGTTGGTGAAACTCGAACAATTCGATCGATTTGAGCCAACGGAATTGCAAATTGTTGATCAGCAACTTTAACCATCAATGCATCACTAACAGCTACTGTGGTTGGAACACGTATGGTAAAGATTGTTCCTTGCCCATAAACAGAGTCAACACTCACATGTCCGCCCAAAGCTTTAATATCACTTTGTACAACATCAAGTCCTACACCACGACCTGAAATCTGAGTGACTTGATCGGCCGTACTTAACCCTGGATGGAAAATCAACTGCAAAATATCTTGATGTTCTAAGACTTGTTCAGAATTAATCAAACCAGATAAGAGGGCCTTTTGACGAACCTTCTCAATATCAATACCTCGACCATCATCTTTAAACGTAACAACAACATCCGTACCTTGACGGTGAATATTTAGTTCAATACGTCCAGTTTCTGGTTTTTGTGCTTGTTCACGTTGCACACGATCTTCTAGACCATGGTCAATTGCATTTCGAAGCATGTGCTCAAGCGGTGTAACCAAACGCTCTAGCATTGTCCGGTCTAGCTCACCTTCAGTATTATTAACAAAAAGCTCTGCTGGTCGATCCAATGCAGTAGAGGTCTGTCTCACAATTCGTTGTAAACGAGGTAGCAATCGAGAGAATGGTACTAGACGAGTTCGCATTAGACCTTCTTGAATTTCGGCCTGAATACGCGATTGCTGTACCAATAAACTTTCGGTATCTCTGATTTTTTCGGATAATGTATTTTTGAAATCCACTAAGTCCGATGCAGATTCGGCAAGTGATTTCGATAATTGATTCAATGAAGAGTATTGATCCATCTCTAGAGGATCAAATTCTGTATAACGAGAATGCTCAATACCGTGTTTTGCAATAATCTGAGTTTCTAATTCGCCTTCCATTCGACGCAACTGGTCTGCAAGTCGTTGAATGGCTAATTCCATTTCCACGAGCGTATGACCAAATTGACTTAGATCCATTTCAATTCGTGAACGGTTAATTGAATTTTCACCAGATAAATCAATCATTTTCTCGATTAAATCTGCTGAAACACGAATCATCTCATTGTTTTGTTCAAGATGCTGCGTTTGTTCCCATGCACCCATCATTGGCGGTGGTTCTGTACCATCACCTTGCACAAAACTCATTACAGGTTCCGTGCCAAATAGATCAGTTCTAGTCAATTTACTCGGAATTTGAATTGCCGTTTCAATAAACTGAATATTTTCTAGACTATGCTGTAATCCATCGAAATGTTGATAATTTTGCTTAAAAATTGCCTCTTTTAGCCAGACAATCGCACTCTCTAATAAGTTATCATAAATATTTGAGCTAAAATGATAAAGCGCAAATTTTTCAAAAGCATTCTCAAGTTGATAAGCAATTGCTTGCACAGTTTCTAGTCCCAACATACGGGAACCACCCTTCAAACTGTGCACTGCTCTTTGTAGCTGAAGCAAGATACTACGATTGGTACGCTGTTCAAACCATTGCTTTAACAGATGATCGGCCATCTCTAACAGTTCGGCCGCTTCCTCCATAAATGTCTGCTCGACAACAGAATCAATATCCTGATCTTGGATACTGTCTGTATAGCCTTCTGCATCAAAAATTTGTAATTCTGTGTGCTCAACAAGTCGAGTATTAGACTCAACAATCTGCTCAAAATTAGAAGTTAACTCATCGAGATTTAACGCAGTATCGTTTATAGCTTCTTGCTGTAATACTTCAACATTTAATTCTGGTATAACATCTGTTTCAGACTCTGCTTGCATCTCTTTAACAACAGAGCCAAGTGACTCATATACCTTACCGGCACTCTTAAGCGCTTGAATAGTATGAGAAGCCGCATAATCTAGGTGCTGCTCACGTACTATTTGTAGACGGTCAGCTAAATCATCTTGAACCAGACGGATAAAATCAATAAGAGCAGATGAAGCAACCAACTGTCTTTGAATGATGCGCTCATAAATACTTTCTAATTCATGTGCAATTAAACCAATATAATTTGCCTGAATCATATTTGCCCCACCTTTTAAGGTATGCAAATAACGCATCAGGTTATTAAGAGCAGCAAAGTTCTCTTGATCATTAACCCAAATATTAAGATCTGTATCCATTCCTTCAAGCAACTCATCGGCTTCTTCAAGAAAAATATCTAACAGTTCTGGATCAAAATAACGATTTACGTGCTCAGTAGTCATGAATTGGCGATCTAAATGCATACTCTGACTCATTGCTACATGATCAGTTAATACACTTTCGATAGATGCCGGAGATTCATCTGATGTTTGTTCTACATCAACACTAAATAATGACTCAACAACATCCTGATTATCTAATGGTTCAGAATTAAGGCTTGGAATATGTTGGGTATATAGTTTTAGCTCTTCCAAAACACTTTGGTGTTGCTCAATAATACTAACTCGTTGACCCGCAGCTAATGCGTCAAATAACTGAATTAATTGTTGATGTGCTTTCTGATAAATTTCAAAAACATAATCTGATTGCAATAAATCAGGTCGATCAAGCAATACGTCATAGCTATCTTTTAGTTGGTTCGTATATTCATATAAACCAACCATGGCCTGAGACTGAGTATGTTGCAGTAACAAGTCAGCTTGTTCACTTAATCGTTCAAGATAATGAGGAAACTCAGAACGAATTCCTTTCTCAAAATCTAACTCTGCATCAAGTAATTCTGAAACATTGAGCTGTAACAGCTGAGATACCAGACCATGTGGAGGCATGAGTGGGCTTGAATGCTCCTCATGCTGCTCCATATAAGCATCCCAAACTTGGTTAAACTGTTTCAGATTTGAATCTAATTGGTCATTAGAGCAATGCGCAGCTAATAGATCTAAACAATTTCGAATAAACTGACGATAATCACGGAGTAGTAATATCTCTTCTGAATGAGAAGAAAGTTCTTCTTGTAATAAGATTTTGAATAAATGCTCAACCTTCGTACTAGCATCAAAAATTGCTTCTACCTGAGCCATTGCCGAGCTACCGCGCAATGTATGTAATGCACGAATGAGCGCATTATAACTTTCGTGCTGATGTATTTCTTGTTCTAAAAATTGATCAATGGTCGCTAAGTGCTCTTCCGCTTCTTCCATAAATAAAACTAAGGTTTCAGCAAGATTATGTTCACTTTCTATCGTGGTTTCTAGGGTTAAATTATCTGACACCGGCTCTAAATCATTCACCTCTAAACCAGTCTTAGTTTCCGCAGTGAGAGTATCAGACAATAATAAAAGTTCTTCTAAAGCAGGCTCTAAACTTTGCTGTTGTTGTAATTGTTGTCCCAATAAAATAAGAGGTCTAAAATCTACTGCATGTTCCTTTTTAGATTTAAAGTCATCTACTAATTTAACGAAATAGAACTTAAATACCAACTGAACATATTGTTGGATGTTAGGAGTTAATGTGAGACTCTCATTGATGATCCGATTAAGCGTATCTTCTACAGTCCAAGCAAGCTCAGCAGAGGATTTCGCTGCAATCATTCGCCCTGAACCTTTCAAGGTATGAAAATGGCGACGGATCTCAGTCAGCGTAGCAACATTTTTAGATTGCATCCATTCATGAATCAGAGATTGCAATTCAACAAAAATTTCTTCAATTTCTTCAACGAAGATATCAATAAATTCAGCATCTTGTTGAGAATAGCTATCTTCCGGTAGCATCATTGCTTCAGTTAAAGTTTTTAATATTTCTTTCATAGCAAAGGCTTCTTTTGCTTGTCTCCTAAATGGAGAAAAACGACAGAGTCAACGCCAGATAAATAGCTGTGTCCCCAATATTTACCTAGCGTTGTTAATACTTTTTAAAAGGATAGCTATTATAGAAACAGCTATCCTCGTCCCCAATTTAATCAGGTAATTTAAAGTCCGTTACCGATTCACGTAATGACTCTGCCATATTTGCTAATTCAGAAACCGAACGTGCTGTATCGAATGTTGCAGTTGTGGTTTGCGAAGTAATTTCTTGTACGACGGTCATCGTTGTCGCAATATGACTCGCAGATGCAGACTGAAGTTTTGCTGCATCAGAAATGCTGGCCATTAAGTTTGCCAAGTCACCCGATACTTTTTGAATCTCGTCCAAGGCAATACCCGCATCTTTTGCCAAGTTCGCTCCGCGTACAACCTCAGTTGTTGTTTGTTCCATTGAAATAACAGCTTCGTTAGTATCAGTCTGAATTGTTTTAACCAGAGTTTCGATCTGTTTAGTTGCCGATGCTGAACGTTCTGCAAGACGCTGTACTTCATCTGCAACCACGGCAAAACCACGTCCTGCCTCACCTGCCATAGATGCTTGAATTGCCGCATTTAATGCAAGAATGTTTGTTTGGTCCGCAATGTCGTTAATTAACGATACGATGTTACCAATTTCTTGTGAAGACTCACCCAAACGCTTAATACGTTTAGAAGTTTCCTGAATCTGCTCACGAATCGTGTCCATACCTTCAATTGAACGGTTTACCACTTGTGCGCCATTAGAAGCAATTTGTACCGAACGTTCTGCTACTTCCGTAGATTCCGATGCATTTGAAGATACTTGGTCAATTGATTGCGCCATTTCATTCATTGCGGTTGATGCGCCGGCAATCTCTTGTGCCTGATGCTCTGATGCTTCTGCCAACTGGTTAGTAATATTCTGTGTATCATGCGTATAACGAGCAACTTCCTGAGAAGTTTCATGAATTCGGGATACAAGATCACGTAATTGGTCAATCGCAAAGTTAATCGAGTCGGCAATCGCTCCCGTAAAGTCTTCAGATACCGTTGCATATGAACGCAAGTCACCGTCTGCCAAGTCGGCGATTTCATCTAGTAAACGTAAAATCGCGTTTTGGTTACGGTCATATTCTTCTTGTAAGGTAGCTACACGTTGTTTATCTGCTTTACTACGAAGTGATAAAAGCTTTAAGACTGAACTAATTAAACCAAGAAGTGACAATGTAAGAAGTGCAACTAAAGCAAAAGCTTTCCAACCATATTGTGTTTGTTTAGAAAGATCACCCAATACAGATAACATTTCATCAGATTCCGATAAAATCTCGCCTGATGACTGACGTACGTTTACAATCTGATCTGTATGTTTAAGAACTGATGCCGCTGCAGATTTTAAAACTTTATCATATTCAGATTTAATGCCTTCCAAAGACTCACGTACTTCTGGAGACTCAACTCTAGCAACACCCAATTCAGGATTCCCGTTTAGCTGTGCATTTAAATACACACCAAACGTCTCAATATCCACACCAAAGTCATGTGCTGAGGTCTGAGAGTTTTCAGTACCAACCAAAACAGTGTTAATAGAGCGTAAAATACGTTCTGCAATAAATACTTGGTTCTTAGCAATAATCACCTGACTACTTGGTGCTTTTTCGCGAACCATCTTATCAACCATCAAGTTATATTCAGCCTGAATCTCTGGAATAGAATCACTAATCGAGATATTCATGTTATATAACTGATTAATTACGCCCTGATGTGACGAGATCAAGTTAATGTCATAAGACAAAGCTTTCCACAGAACCGCAACCTTTTTGTATTCTTTTGAAGATTTACCATGAATATTTTCAACATCTTTGATATTTTCTGCAAAAAGTTTATTTGATTCAGCTAAGTCTTTCATAGCTTTAGGTGAACCAGAAGCCGTTGCTTCAGTAGCTTGTCTTGAAATCGTTTGCGACAATAAACGCAACTCACCCAAACTACGTGTTAATTCGTTATGTCGAGGTACGCTATAAAATAAATAAACGAGCGAAGTTAAAGCAAATACCAAACATAACAACGCTACATAAAGGATAGGCTTGGACTTTTCACTTTCCCCAAATAAACTGGCGTATTGCTCAATTCCTGACTGGATTTTTGCAATAAAATTGAGACCCGATTTTTCGGACGCAACACGATTGCCGCCTTTCTTTTTAAGCTTAAAGCCCATAGCTTCTCCCCAGAAAATACTCTGTTTTTCACAGCGTAAAAAAATTAGTTTATAAATTTTGTCGATGCATTCATGTAATGTGGGTTTTGCAATAAACGACTAAATAAAAAGACATGCCAATGCTGGTTATGTTGGTGAAAATAACCTTGGCAATAATCTTTTAGGTTTTCCTCTAAGTCTAAGCTTTGAGAAAAAAAACTTTTTTTATTAAAGTGCTGAATCCCCAAGACCTGATCCACAACCAACCCCACATACTGGTCGTGATGGCTAATACATAACACTTTTTGGGCAGACGAAAATGTACTTCGTTGCCCTGAAATAAAATGAGCCAAATCAGAAACTGAAAGCAACCTTCCCCGAATGTTCGCTAAACCTTTTACCCAACTTTGAGCATTTGGAACTGGCGTATATTTCGGTGGATAGATAACTTCTGACACTTCCCCAAGTGGTGCGACGAAGTATTGCCCTCTCATTTCAAAAGCAATTCCTGACCATCGCTGTGCTTCATTTTGAACTGAAGCGTAATTCTTATTACCCCGTTTAGACAAACGAAGTAACTCGATAAATCCATTCGCTGCCATACTCGATCCTATAAAACGGGCCGATAATCCCGTTATTTATGTTTTTATGGATGGATGAGTTAATTTAGAAATTGTTTAATTACATCAATCAATTGCTTTTCTTCGATAGGTTTAATCAAATAATCAATTGCACCTTGACGCTTGCCCCATACTCGGTCAGTTGCCTGATCTTTAGTACTCACAATAACAACAGGAATATGCTTAGTGTCTTCATCGCGGGTAATCTGACGTGTTGCCTGAAAACCATTTACACCAGGCATAACAACATCCATTAACACTAAGTCAGGCTGTTCGGCTTTTGCTAAAGTTACACCATCTGCACCATTAGATGCTTCAAGTACGTCATAGCCGTGCTTGGTTAGAATTTCTCTAAAACGATAAGTTTCTGTTGGTGAATCATCAACAATAAGAATACGTGCCATTTCTTTGCCCTTAAATTACTTAATTATGAACTTACATGATTACGAATCGCGTTTAACAATTCGTCTTTGCTAAAAGGTTTCGTCAAGTATTCATCTGAACCTACCACACGCCCTTTTGCCTGATCAAATAAACCATCTTTGCTAGAGAGCATGATAACGGGAATGTTCTGATAATTTTGAGAGTTTTTAATCAAAGCGCAAGTTTGATAACCGTCTAAACGAGGCATCATGATATCGACAAAAACAATATCTGGATTTGCCTCTGCAATTTTGGACAAAGCTTCAAATCCATCCACCGCAGTAATTACTTCACAGCCTTCTCGCTGTAATAAAGTTTCGGCTGTTCGGCGAATGGTTTTTGAGTCATCAATTACCATTACTTTCAGATTTTGGAATGCATCTTCCATTTAATCTTCCATCCCCATAAATATAAAATATAAATGCAATTTAACTTAAATTTGTTTTTGCGCATTTATACGCATTTTTAACATATCTCACAGTCTATTTTCAATGAGGCATTTTTGTCTACTTTCTCATTTATAAACAATAACTTTTAACCTCATCACACTTTAATTAAAATTATCATTTTTTTTATAATGACTATATTTTTATTCAGCTAAATAATAACTAATATATTAAAGATTAATTATTTAAAAATAAGCAATTTAGCTTTCTTTTTTTGGGGATATTCAATGAATAATCGGATGAAATATGCCTTTTATAGGAACTGCTTGTCTGTATCTATAGGCATTATTTCCTTCGGTTCGCTCTGTTTTTCAACAACCTTGGCTCTAGCGGATACTTCTAAAGTGGTCTGGTATCGTTATTATGATCAACACGGTACGGCCAATATCAGTACATCAGTCACTCCTGCTCACATTCGTTACGGTTATGAAGTTCTAGATCAAAATATGCAAGTGATTAAAAGAAATCACTCTTATAGTGCCGAGGCTGATTTAAATCAATCAGGACAACGAGCACTATCGGCACGGCATAGAGAACTAGATATGAAATTAAAAAATGCCTATAGCAATAGTAAGACAGCCATGCTTAAAAGAGATCAAGCATTACTTGCTATAAAGAAGCAAATTAACTATCAAGAGGAACAACTCGACCAGTTACAACAAGACAAAATTTTATTTAAGCGTCAAGAAATGGAATATTTCAGAAAGCGAGAAGTCATTCCTGAGCGACATAAGACTTTGATTGAAAACAATCTAAATAATATTTACAGAGTCAAACAGACACTTGAAACACTTTCCAAGACTTACAAACGTACCAATAGCGAGTATGAAAACATTATCGAACGTTTAAAAAAGCTTGAATAACTGTAAAGGTTTATCAAGAATAGGGGCAAAATAAAATTTGAATTATAGGATGATGCTGTATGCACAAGATGCATCTCACCCCTTCCACTATTTTTAAACTGAGTATTATTAGTTTATGTTTGATTTTAGCTGCATGTAATCAGCAAGAAACGACTAAAACAACGGCATCAGCTCCAGCAAAAATTGAACTCATTCCTCAAGACCTGATTGCAGTTAAAGAAGGAGCACTTGACTCCCAAACTGCATTTACAGGAACCATTCGTGCGGTTCAGCAAAGTTCAATTCAGGCTCAAGTGAGTGCTACGGCGACTACTGTAACTACAAATGTTGGTCAACAGGTGCAAAAAGGCCAAGTTTTAGTAAGATTGAATAATCAAGATAATGTTGCACGATTAGCACAAGCGCGCGCCAACCTCGCATCAGCTCAGTCACAAGCTGAACTTGCACGCAATTTAATGAACCGAAAGCAACGACTTTTTAATCAGGGGTTTATTGCTCGTGTCGAGTTTGAACAGAGTCAGGTTGACTATAAAGGACAACTTGAAAGTGTAAAGGCCCAACAAGCGAATGTTGATATTGCTCGTAAGGCTGATCAAGACGGCATTATTACCAGCCCAATTTCAGGCGTCATTACTAAACGACAAGTCGAACCTGGTCAGACCGTATCAGTTGGTCAAACCTTATTTGAAATCGTAAATCCAGACCAACTTGAAATACAAGCCAAGTTACCAATTGAACAGCAGTCTGCTCTTAAAGTCGGTAGCAGCATTCAATATCAGATTCAGGGAAATTATAAACAGTTAAATGCGACACTTACGCGTATTTCACCTGTTGCAGATCAAGACAGCCGACAAATCGAATTTTTTGCCGTTCCTAAAGAAAAAATTGATTCGCTAAGCATTGGGGCTTTCATTAATGGAAATATTCTACGTAATGACACTCAGCAAGGCCAAACGATTCCTTTAGATAGCATTCAAAATATGCAACATGATCCTTTTGTATGGGTGGTACGTAATCAAACCATTCAAAAAGTTAAAATTCGTGTGATTGAACAGCGCTATAACGACAATATTGCTTTAGTTGATGGCCTACAACGCACAGATCTAGTGAGCCGTATTCAATTTGAAGATTCCGACATTAATAAAAAAGTGACGGTTACAACTGAAAAAAATAAATAAGGTAGCAAATAGCATATGTGGTTTACTCGAATCAGTGTGAAATACCCCGTTTTTACTATTATGATGATGATCAGCTTAATGGTACTCGGGTTAGCTTCTTGGAAACGGATGACAGTGGAAGAGTTTCCGAACGTCGATTTCCCATTCGTAGTAGTGACTACGCAATATGCTGGTGCTTCACCTGAAGCTGTCGAATCAGATATTACAAAAAAACTCGAAGATCAGATCAATACAATTTCAGGGATTAAACAAATCACTTCACGCTCAAGTGAAGGCTTTTCGATGATTGTGGCTGAGTTCAATCTTGATACTTCATCAGCCCTTGCAGCACAAGATGTTCGTGACAAAATTGCTCCTGTTACAGCCCAATTTCGTGATGAAATTGATACACCGATTGTACAACGCTACGACCCCTCTTCTAGCCCGATCATGTCAGTTGTATTTGAATCAAATAGCATGAGTTTGGCTCAATTAAGTTCATATGTAGATAAACGTATCGTGCCTCAGCTTAAAACCGTGTCTGGTGTCGGTAATGTGAATTTATTGGGGGATGCCAAACGGCAAATACGAATAAAAATTCTTCCTGAGCAACTGCAAAGTTACGGGATTGGTATTGATCAGGTCATTAATACGCTAAAAAATGAAAATATTGAAGTTCCCGCAGGAACCTTACAACAAAAGAATTCTGAACTGGTTGTACAGATTCAATCAAAGGTCATTCATCCACTTGCTTTTGGTGATTTGGTGATTGCCAATAAAAATGGTTCACCAATTTTTCTAAAGCAAGTTGCAACGATTGAAGATACTCAAGCCGAACTACAATCAAGTGCATTTTATAATGGAAGAACAGCGGTCTCTGTCGATATTTTAAAGAGTTCTGATGCCAATGTGATTCAGGTTGTTGATAAAACCTACCAAACTTTAGAGAAATTAAAAACACAAATGCCTGCGGGTTTAAACTATAAAGTTGTGGCCGATAGCTCCAAAGGAATCCGCGCTTCAATTAAAGATGTGACCCGTACTATTATTGAAGGTGCTGCCTTAGCAGTTTTAATTGTTCTATTATTTTTAGGCTCTTTCCGCTCTACCGTTATTACAGGCTTAACCTTACCGATTACTTTGCTAGGAACCTTAACGTTCATTTGGGCTTTTGGTTTCAGTATTAATATGATGACATTATTAGCCCTATCGCTCAGTATTGGCCTACTAATTGATGATGCGATTGTGGTTCGGGAAAATATTGTAAGACATACTGAACTTGGCAAAGATCATGTGACTGCTGCCTTAGAAGGCACGAAAGAAATTGGTTTAGCTGTACTCGCAACAACGCTTACCATTGTGGCCGTATTTTTACCTGTTGCCTTCATGGGCGGGTTGATTGGACGTTTCTTTTATCAGTTTGGCGTAACGGTGAGTACAGCCGTTTTAATTTCAATGTTTATTAGTTTTACGCTCGATCCAATGCTTTCTGCTCACTGGAAAGATCCGGTTAAGAAAAAAGATAATTGGCTACAACGCTTTTTTAACCATATTTCTAATGTGTTAGATCGACTGACTCATATTTATGAAAAGCTCTTAAAGCTGGCTTTACGTTTCCGTTTTATCACAGTCATTATTGCAATTGTTTCACTATTTGCTGCACTAGGACTGTCTAAACTAATTGGAACTGAATTTGTACCGACCCCAGATAAAGGTGAAGTTCGTATTCAGTTTGAAACTCCTGTAGATGCTTCTTTGGAATATACCCAAGCGAAATTACATCAAGTCGATAAAATTATTAGGCAGTTCCCCGATGTGGTTTCTACTTATGGCGTGGTCAACAGTGAAGTAGACTCAGGTAAAAACCATGCAGGTTTAGGGGTGACCTTAAAGCCAAAACAAGAACGTAGCTCAGATCTAAATACACTCAACAATCAGTTCCGTGATCGTTTGCAAAGTGTAGCGGGTATTCGAGTGACTTCTGTTGCCGCAGCACAAGATTCTGTCTCTGGCGGGCAAAAGCCAATCATGATCTCTATTAAAGGATCTGATCTAAATGAGCTACAGAAAATTTCAGATCGTTTTATTGCTGAAATGGAAAAAATTAAAGGTGTAGTTGATTTAGAAAGCTCATTGAAAGAACCAAAGCCGACTCTGGGTGTCCATATTAATCGTGTACTGGCAAGTGACTTAGGTTTATCAGTTTCTCAGATTGCCAATGCGATTCGCCCATTAATTGCGGGTGATAATGTCACAACTTGGGAAGATCGCGATGGCGAAAATTATGATGTGAATGTACGTTTAAATGAAAATAAACGTATGCTTCCACAAGATGTGCAGAACCTATATCTCAACTCCAATAAGACCGATGCGACTGGGCAAAATATATTAGTTCCACTTAGCGCAGTTGCAACAACTGAAGAAAAACTCGGTGCTTCACAAATTAACCGACGTGATCTTGAGCGTGAAGTATTGATTGAGGCAAATACCTCAGGACGACCTAGCGGCGACATTGGTCAAGACATCGATAAAATGCAAAAGGCATTTAAACTACCTGCTGGATATACATTTGATACTCAAGGGGCAAATGCTGACATGGCTGAATCTGCTGGATATGCATTAACAGCCATTACCCTCTCAATTGTGTTTATCTATATTGTTTTAGGTTCTCAGTTTAATAGCTTTATTCATCCTGCTGCAATTATGACCTCTTTACCATTGTCACTCATTGGTGTTTTTCTTGCCCTATTCTTGTTCAAAAGTACCCTAAATCTATTTTCGATTATCGGTATTATCATGTTGATGGGGCTCGTCACTAAAAATGCGATTTTGCTTATCGACTTTATTAAGAAAGCAATGGATCAGGGGACAAGCCGTTATGATGCTATTTTACAAGCGGGCAAAACACGTTTACGTCCAATTTTAATGACAACAAGTGCCATGGTGATGGGGATGGTTCCTTTAGCTTTAGGTCTTGGCGAAGGCGGTGAGCAAAGCGCACCAATGGCTCACGCTGTGATTGGGGGAGTAATTACCTCTACCCTATTGACTCTTGTAGTTGTACCCGTCATTTTCACTTATCTAGATGACTTGAAAAACTTTATGCTGCGTCAAACTCGACGATTCATGTCATAATGCAGCGATTATCGTATAATCTGCGTTTTTATAACGCTTAACTTTTAGGACTTTTTCCATGCGCGCAAGCCGCTTTTTATTTGCAACGTTGAGAGAAACCCCAAATGATGCTGAAGTGATTTCACACCAGCTCATGTTACGTGCGGGGATGATTCGTAAATTGGCATCTGGTTTATATACATGGCTGCCGATGGGAACACGTGTGCTTAAAAAAGTAGATGCGATTGTTCGTGAAGAAATGAACCGCTCAGGCGCAATGGAAGTATTCATGCCCGTGACTCAACCCGCAAGTCTTTGGGAAGAATCGGGTCGATATGAACAATATGGTCCTGAATTATTACGCTTTAAAGATCGTCATACGAACCCATTCGTACTTGGGCCAACGCATGAAGAAGTTATTACAGACATGGCGCGTAACGAACTTAAAAGTTATAAGCAGCTTCCTGTAAATTTCTATCAAATTCAAACCAAATTCCGTGATGAAATTCGTCCACGTTTTGGTGTAATGCGTTCACGTGAGTTCATCATGAAAGATGCTTATTCTTTCCATGCAACTCAAGAGTCGTTACAAGAAACTTATGACGTAATGTACGACACATATAGTCGTATTTTCACTCGTTTAGGTTTAGATTTCCGCCCAGTACAAGCCGACACAGGTTCTATTGGTGGTTCAGCTTCACACGAATTCCACGTATTGGCTGCTAGTGGTGAAGATGACATCGCATTCTCAACTGAATCTGATTATGCAGCAAACGTTGAAATGGCTGAGGCTGTTTTAGTGGGTGAACGTGCAGCACCGACACAAGAATTTAAATTGGTTGAAACACCAAACCAGAAAACAATTGATGATGTATGTCAGTTCTTAAATGCTGATCCAAAGCAATCGGTTAAAACTTTATTGGTTCAAGGTGTTGCTGACGAAAAAGGTAATGTTCCTGTTGTTGCTCTATTTGTACGTGGTGACCACGAACTTAATGAAATTAAAGCTGAGAAGCATCCTTTAGTGGCTGCCCCTCTTACTTTTGCAACTGAAGCACAACTTCAAGCATTTGGTTTAACTGCTGGCTTTACAGGTCCACAAGGTTTAGTTGAGAAAGGCTTAACTGTAATTGTTGACCGCGCTGCATCTGTGCTTTCTGACTTCGTTGCTGGTGCAAATGAAGCTGATAAACATGCTGTGGGCGTAAACTGGGAACGTGATGCGCAAATTACAGAAGTTTTTGATTTGCGTAATGTCGTTGAGGGTGACCCATCTCCAGACGGTAAAGGCACACTACAAATTAAACGTGGTATTGAAGTAGGTCATATTTTCCAACTTGGTACTAAATATTCTGAAGCTTTAGGCTGTAAAGTTCTAGGTGAAGATGGCAAACCATTTACCGTAACCATGGGATGCTACGGTATTGGTGTAACACGTGTTGTTGCAGCTGCAATTGAACAAAACTACGATGACAAAGGTATTATGTGGCCACAAGCCATTGCACCTTTTGAAATTGCAATTGTTCCAATGAATGCGCACAAATCACCACGTACACTTGAAGCAGCAGAAGCACTTTATGCAGAACTTCAAGCTCAAGGTTTTGATGTGTTGCTTGATGATCGTAACGAACGTCCGGGTGTTAAGTTCTCTGACCTTGAATTGATGGGTATTCCACACCGTATTGTGATTGGTGAAAAAGGTCTTGATGCTGGTACTTTTGAATATAAAGGCCGTCGCGATGCTGAAGCGAGCAATTTAACAAAAGAAGAACTTTTAGCTAAGTTAGCGCGTTAATAAATAGACAAATAAAAAAGCAGCTTTTAGAAGCTGCTTTTTTTAACTCAATTTTTATGCCTGAACCGTTAAATCTTTAATAGTTGTCGATGAACCATTGGTTTTAACAGATTCAATTCCTTTATCTCGTGAAGCTTCGCTCGCATAGAATTGACTTGTGCCAATAATTTGATGATTTGCAGCTTTTAAATTGAAATAAGGTTTCCCATTTTTTGCAGTTAAACGCTCATATCGTGCGTCATCACCACTATTTTTCTGAATTGATTCAATACCATTTACCGCAGAAGCTTTAGCCTTATATAGCTCACTATTTAGAATAGGTTCACCATTTCCTGCTTTTAAAATAAAGCGGTATTGTCCATCACTCGCTAGTGAAATTTCGTACCATCCTGCCATAAAAACCTCATTTTTTTGTTGGTGTGGGTATGACTTTCGTTATTATTCTGGACGAAAGTTATTTGTTATTTATGACAATATAAATGGGCTATCATTCTTTGAATAGCCCATTTTTTATACTTTTTCGTAATAAAATTATAATGATGTTAGAAATTTAAAAAGTAGAGATATAAGTGCATATCTCTACTGAAATGTAATTAAAATTAACAATTTAAGCTTTTTTTACAAATTCAGATTTTAACTTCATCTGACCAATACCATCAATTTTGCAATCGATATTGTGGCCATCACTTGCATCTGGAACTAAACGAATCGTTTTTACTTTCGTGCCTACTTTTACGACTGAAGATGAACCTTTAATTTTTAAGTCTTTAATGACAGTTACGCTGTCGCCATCAGCTAATACGTTTCCATTAGCATCTTTAATAATTTCTTGTTCTTCAGTAAGCGATGCATCCCCTTCTTTCCACTCATTTGAGCATTCAGGACAAATCAATAAGTCGCCATCTTGGTAAGTATATTCTGATTGGCATTTTGGGCAGTTTGGCAAAGACATGAAAAAAATCTCAAAAAGTATATTATGCGAGATATGACTCATTTTTTAAAGTTTTAAATAAAAGACTTTTACCAAAAAAAAATTTATACATTTATTTTGAGTTTTTACTTAATAAATATTCTTTCAAAATAATTGCATGGTTATTTTCAACATCTTTTGCTGAATATAAAAGCGTAACTGTATGTTCTACTGCGATGTGTTGTAGCTCTTCAACTGCGGAGTTAGTTTCAAGCTCTTTTAAATAACGCTGCTTAAATTCTTCCCAATGATCTGGCGTTGCTGCATGGAACCACTTGCGCAGTTCTGTTGAAGGCGCCACTTCTTTTAACCACAAATCTAAATGAGCATTTTCCTTACTAATTCCCCTACTCCATAAACGGTCAACCAAAATTCGCTTTCCATCACTAGGTTCAGCATTTTCATAAATTCTTTTAATGTGTATATCCATAATCTTTCTCTGTGTAAGTTTTACATTTTAGATAGATCTTATAAAAGAAAAGTGAGCAGATTTAGCTCCACTCACTTTTTAAATATTTCATCAAAATTTTAGAAGCTTTATTGATCTGGAATTTCAGCTTCAATCAATAAAGTAAGCAAAGATAAGGATTCTTGCCATCCCAAATAACAAGCTTCCTCAGGAATAACTTCAGGTATGCCTTCTTGCGTAATATGTACTTCCGTGCCTACCAATACGCTTTTTAATGTAATGGTAACTTGCATAGTACCTGGTAAATTTGGGTCATCGAATTGGTCGTTATATCGAATTAATTCATTTGGAATGAGTTCAACATATGTTCCACCAAAAGCGTGTGTTGAACCTGTCGAAAAATTGGTAAAACTCATTTTGTATGAGCCACCAACATTTGCATCAAAACTATGAACTTTTGCAGTAAAGCCGTGCGGTGGTAACCACTTGACTAAAGCATCTGGATCTAAAAATGCACGGTAAACTCGCTCGGCTGGAGCCTTAAATACGCGATGAAATTTTACTGTTCCTGTTGCCATTATATTCTCCTTATTTTAATTTCTTTTAAATTATCGAAATTATGCTTATTAGCTTAAACCTTCCGATTTATCCGAACGTATATTTTTGGTGTTTTTTCAAACAAAATACTTTTTTCAGGCGAAATCAAATTACGAAAACTAGGGCTGATTTTTTAGTAAAAATGGAGCAAAATAGTCAGCAATCATAAAGAAACATATTGAATTTGAGATTAATCATGAGTCTGCTCGCTTTCTCCTCATATGCTTTAAACGGTGTAGATGCACAGAAGTTTTTACAAGGCCAAGTTACTGTAGATACTGAACGTTTAGCTGAAAATGAAACTCGCTATACAGCCATTTGTGATCTTAAAGGTCGTATTCACTTTGGCTTGTGGCTAAAAAAGATTAATCCTGAAAGTTTTGAAATTGTAGTTGCTCAAGATCAAGCTGAAGAGTTTGCCAAACATGTTAAAAAATTTGGTGCTTTTTCGAAAATGACCTTGAGTGAACAAGGTGCTGTGTTCCCAAAAGTTGTGAATCATCAAACTGAGTTCAATACGACTGAAACTGATATTTCTGAATGGCAAAAACAAGCCATTATGACGGGTCAAGCTTGGATTACACAGGCAACTGAACATGAGTTCCAACCACAAGAATTGCGTTTACATCAACGTGAAGGTGTCAATTACGATAAGGGCTGTTACTTAGGTCAGGAAATTGTGGCGCGTCTTTGGTTTAAAGCAAAACCAAAACACTGGTTACATCTGGTTCAGGGTACAGGTGAAGCGCCTGCTTCAGCAACTCAATTAAATAACGATATTGAAGTCGTTAATAGTGTTGCAAATGATCAAGGTTATCTTGCTTTAGTTGTTGCTAAACCTGCTGCTCTACAAGAGTTGGGACTTCAAGTTCTTGAGTTACCTGAAGCTTTAAGTGGCGATGTTGCAAGACCACAATAATAATTTTTATTAGCTCGAACTGCCCACTTCTAAGTTAGTGGGCTTTTTTATAGATACAAAACACTAATGATTTCATTAGATTAGAACGTCAATTTTTTAAGTTTTATATGCCATCATTAGCCCTGTTGAAATTAAAGAGAAAAAAGATGAAAACTAAACTTGCTACACTCATGTTGAGTCTGGCTATTTTCGGTTCTGCTCATGCTGACGTTAAAGCCCTTGAACAAAATCTTAAGACGAATTATCCAGATTTGCCTGTAAAAGGTGTTTATCAATCTCCTGTGCAAGGCATCTATGAAGTGTATACAAGCGGCCGCATTGTCTATACAAACCAAGATGCCAAGTACTTTTTTGTTGGTAACTTAGTCGACATCAAACAACAAAAAAATATGACTGAAGAACGTATTGCCGAACTGGGTAAAATTGACGTTAAAAGTTTGCCATTAAATCAGGCCATTAAATATGTAAAAGGTAAAGGCGAACGTACGCTCTATGTCTTTAGTGACCCAGATTGCCCATATTGCCAGCGCCTAGAACAAAATATGGTTGGAGTTGATAACGTAACGGTATATGTGTTCCTTTATCCTCTCACTAGTTTGCATCCAAATGCTGAAAAAGTTTCAAATCAAATCTGGTGTTCAAAAAAACCAGCAGAAGCTTGGACAGACTACATGCTTAACCGCAAATTGCCGACTAATAGCAAGAGTTGCTCAAGTCCAATTCAGAAAAATATCGCTTTAGGTCAAAAATTAAATATTGATGGAACACCTACCCTGTTCTTGCAAGATGGCCAAAGACTCTCTGGTGTACCAAATGATGCCAAGCAAATTGAAGCATTACTTCAGTCAGCAAAATAATAATATTACCCACTCCGTTGTATGAATGTGAGTGGGTCTTTTTTTCTCCACAATTTGCCCAAAGTACAGCGCTTTATATACAAATCGGCTGTTTACTTTCAGCAATCAATATTTATGATGAGAAATGAAACTATTTAATGCATCAATGGAATGATGTAGCTACGAAGTAAAAGGTTAAAAAGAAATGAAGAAATTACTAATCGCAAGCCTAATCACCCTTTCAAGTGCATCAATTTTTGCAGCTGATAATACGGCGACTGCTGCTAAAACCGATGTTTTCAAACAAGCGGAACAACTCTACGCAGCAAAAAATTACTCTGCCGCGTTTCAAGAAATGCAACGCATAGCCCAAACAGGGAATGCCCAAGCAATCTATAACTTAGGCTATATGACTCAAATGGGCCAAGGTACAGCAAAAGACTCTTCTAAAGCCCTCAAATATTATGAAGATGCTTCAAATAAAGGTTACGCCCAAGCGAGTTACACGCTGGCACAAATTTATGAGACTGGTGAATTAGGGATTGCCAAAGACAGCAACAAATTCAGTCAATATATTCAAAAAGCATCGGCTCAAGGTTCTGATGATGCAACTGTGAAAATTGCGACGATTTTATTTGCTCAGAAGAAACCGCAGTCACATCAAATTGCCCTTCAAAAGTTAGCGCCTTTAATTAGAAAGGGTAACTATCCAGCCACTCAGGTGAAAGCACTTTATGATATTAGCCAAGGTGTGGAAAATAAAAATCCGTTAATGAAACGCCAAGGTATCGAAGCTTTACAATCGATTGCTCAAAAAGGTTACGCTCCTGCGTCTATGGCTTTAGCGACCATGATGGCGAATGGCAATATCATTCCGCAAAATTTACCTGAGGCCAAAAAGATCTTTACTGAACTTGCCAATCAAAATGTTCCTAACGCTAAAGAGTCTTTAGCCTCGGTTGATAAGATTATTGCAGAAAAAAGTAAACAGGCTGCAAATGCTCCCGCACAGCCAGTACCAAAGAAATAGTCAATGAAAAGCCCCGCAAGGGGCTTTTCTTTTACCACCACAAAGCAATAAGCCCGCTAACCCCAATGAAACCAACAACTGTACTAATCATAAGCGGTGTTAATGCTTTTTCATTTAATCCATAAGCTTGTCCAAAAATTCCGAAAGCAATCGGCATTGGTAAAGCAGCAATTAATGTTCCTGCGTAAAGCATCTCACGACTTACATTTGGAGTGATCAAAAAGAGAGAAAAAATAACAGATGGCATGAGGATAACTTTAAATATCGCCAACAAAATACTTTCTGTATTTACTGTTGTGATTCCAATACCCACTAAACTCCCACCAATTGCAAACAAAGCCAAAGGCGAAGCTGTACGTCCAAGTAGCTCTAGAGACTGATCAAGCGTTGTAGGAAGATTAACATCGAAAAGAATACATCCCATTCCAACCAAAATCGCGATAATGACAGGATTCTTGAGTAAGTTTAAAAAAGTCTGTTTTAAAAGCGGTAAAAGATTTTGTTGTTGATGTAAACCAGCTTCGGCCAGAATGAGCATCAGTGCCACAATCAATAAATTTTCAATGATGAGTGTTAAAGAAATATAAATCGCAGCATGATTACCTATCAACATGGTTAAAATAGCTGTTCCCATAAATCCAGTATTGGACATAGATGCGCCCATCGAAATAACGGCGCTATGAGTTAAACTATTTTTAAAATATTTTCGATAGAGAATAAAAGCTAAGAAAAATAAAATTAAAGACCCACCACCATAAGCAAGAAAATAAGCTGGGTGCCAAATGTCTTGTAAGCTTTTATTTGCTAATGAATGGATTAGAAAAGCCGGTAAGGAAATTTTAATTACAAATGCGCTAAGAGCCCTGATCTGTTCAGGTGTTACCAATTTGATGAGAACACAAACATAGCCCATCAATAGCAATATCAAGATAGGTAAAATAACCTGAAAAACCACTGACCATCCTCACTTAGCGAAAGAAAAATGGGCAAAGATAACTTTGCCCAATACAATTAAAAAGAGTTAAAAAGCTGCTTTAATCCATGAGGTTGGCAACGTAAATACTGAGGCGCAATTTTAACTTCTGCACCTAAAGCCGCTGCTGCATGCCAAGGCCATCTTGGGTCGTACAACATTGCACGAGCAAGACCAATAGCATCAGCTTGCTGGTTTTCCAAAATTTGTTCGGCATGTTCTGGTTCAGTAATTAACCCTACAGCAATGACTGGAATAGACACATGCTTTTTGACTTGTTCAGCAAATGGAACTTGGTAACCTGCCCCAATCGTAATAGATTGATGCTCGTGCAAACCACCACTAGACACATGCACATAGGCTGCACCCAATTGCTCTAAAGCTTTTGATAAACCCACTGTAGATTCAACATCCCAGTGCTCGATGCTCTCTAACCAATCAGTCGCAGAGAGTCTAACGCCAACTGGATAACCTTCAGGTACAGCCAATTTAATTGCCTGAAGTACCTCAAGAGTCATACGCATACGGTTTTCTAAAGAACCACCATATTCATCAGTACGCTGATTGGCAATTGGCGATAAGAATTGATGTAGTAAATAACCATGCGCAGCATGAACTTCAATCAGCTCAAACCCAGCTTCTACAGCACGTTTTGCAGCCGCTGCAAAGTTTTGTTGAACCTGTTTAATCTCAGCAATAGTCAAAGCATGGGGCGCTGCATCATGAACAGAAAAAGTACTTTCACTTGGTGCAACCGTTTGCCAACCATGAGGCTGATCTTTTGCAATCTGACCTTTACCTAACCATGGCTTTTCAGTAGATGCTTTACGCCCTGCATGTGCTAACTGAATTCCAAATGGCATTGGTGAAAGTGTATGAACCTTAGCTAACAACGCTTTGATTTGGTCACGTTGCCGATCATTCCAGAGCCCAAGGTCAGCATAGCTAATCCGACCTTCAGGTTGTACGGCAGTCGCCTCTACAATACAAAGCCCAGCGCCAGATAATGCATAATTCGCCCATTGCTGTTCATGCCAATAGGTAATTTCACCATCATCTGTTGCCGAATATTGGCACATCGGAGCAATTACAATTCTATTGACCAGTTGTAATGAACCAAAGTTAACCGTTTCAAATAATTTTGCCATTTTTAATTCCTAGAATTGCTTAATTACACGTAAACCTGCACTCCAGTTACGTCCATCCGCTGGTTCAAAGTAGCGCTTAGCAGGTATCATCTGACCGTTTACTCTAATTTGTGTGCTGTCATTTACGATGACTGAACCTGCATAGTTTTTATCAAAAAGATTATCTACACGAGCAAAACTAATTATTTTCCAATCATTCACCACCCATGCATAACCCACATTAGCTGAGGTTACACTGTAGCTTGGTGCTGCGTCACTGTTGGTATCATTCGCGTATACTTTATCCATATACTGTACATCTACCCCGCCATATAGACCATGCGATGGCTGCCAAGCCAAAGAAGCATAAGCTTGGTTTTTAGCAATTCCAGGAATGGCATTGCCTGAAGGAATTGCTGAAGCGAGAACTTTACCGTCTTTATCAAGCTTTTCAGGCACATTTGCATCAAAAGTAGCATCTAAATATGTATAGCTAGCAGTCGCTGTTAAGTCTCGCCACAACTTTTTATTCCATGCGAGCTCTACACCTTCACGTAAGGTTTTATCTGCATTACGGAATGTTGATCGGCCATTTGAGTTCCCTGCCGAAACGATGTCATCTTTGGTTTTAGTCTGGAACACAGCTAAAGTAAAATCACCTAAACGGTTTTGTGATTTTAAGCCTGTTTCATAGGTATCGCTTGTAGATGGTTTTAAATCAAAGTTAAAACCTGACTTTGAGTTATCAGCCTGATAAGCCATTTCAGTAAAAGTTGGCGTTTCAAATCCTTTGGCATAACTCACATAGGCCATCAGTTCAGGTAAAATTTGCCAGCTTAAAGCAGCCGAAGGTAAAACTTTATCGTAATCAGTCTTACCACTATCGTCGCCATTACTTAAATAGTTATCTTTAGATTTGTAATGGACATTGCTATAGCGAACACCCGTATCTAAACGCCAAGTTGGTAAGAACTTCCATGACGCTTGTAAATAGGGGTCGATATTCCACAAAGTATTGTCTTCATCACGGCGTAACTTACCTTTTACACCATAAATACCATCTGAACTAAAATTTTCAAAACCTTTACGATCTTCATCCATTGCATCAAGTGCAACACCAATACTTAGAGTAGTATTTGGAAGTAACTCTTTGCCCGTCCAGCGGAAATCAGCACCATAATAATTACGTTCAAAATCAATGACTCCTCCAGCCTGATTATCATTAGACTCTTGTGTTGATTTAGGAATAGATTGATATTGAGTGACTTGGCGATTACCTAAGTATGCCATGGCATAGAGTTCATTTTTATCATTAATCGGTTTAGACCACGTCACACCCGTTTGAGTTTGCTCAATGTCTTTACGAACTTTATAAGTATTATCCGCATCGTTAACTTGTTTAGGATTAGTTTTCCACTGTGCATATGATAAACCCTGTGGGTCGTCTGCATGGATTTTCACATAGTTAGTTATCCAGTTGATTTTGCTACCATCATTAAGATTCCAACTGAGCTTTGCATTATTTAATACTTTTTCTGCACCGCTATGTTCTCGGTAACCATCTGTGTCGAAATATGATGAACTAATAACATAGCTTGGTTCATTCGCACCCTTTGCCCCACCTTGTAGCACGAGTCCCGCTCGGCTTTTATCGTGGCTGCCTCCCGAATAACTCAGCTCAATTGAATCTTTTCCTTGCCCTTCTTTAGTAGAAGTTAAAATTGTCCCGCCAGATGAGTTTCCATATAGCGATGAAAAAGGTCCCGTTAGAACTTCAACATGATCCAAACTACTTAAATCGATATTAGACGTTTGACCCTGCCCATCAGGCATTGTTGCAGGAATACCGTCCACATACAGGCGAATGCCTCGAACCCCAAAAGTTGAACGTGCACCAAAACCACGCATAGATAACTGTAAATCTTGTGCATAATTTTCACGATTGCGAAGCTGTAAACTCGGTATACCCTTTACAACTTCGGTTAAATTTACTTGTGAAGAAGTATCGACTTGAGGTGCATCTATTCGAAAAACCGAAGCCGGCGTCTGCAAATAGGTGGTATCGGTACGGGTTGCTTCCACATGTAACGTTGGCAATACAGTCACGTCTTGGGTTAAGTCTTCTGCCCAAACAAGTGGGCTAGAAATGCAGCCCATACTCATTAAAATACAGTAGTGAAGTCGGTCTAAGCGTAATAAGGACATGCTTATTTCCTTTATTTATATTGTAGTTATCATAACAAAAAGCGGTGTCTTGTCTGGATATTGAATTCGATCTGCATTGTTGTAAATCTAGAACACTCTTCATCGATATCTAAAAATTGATTTCCAGATTAGAATTATCGACTCAAAGATGGATGGTCTTTCCAGCAATATCGTTCAGGCCAATCTTTTGCTTCTTCGGCATAATCAATTCCAATCCGTGGCGTCAATACCACTTCTGGCTGTATTGAAGCTGCTTCAATCCATAGCCCAGATTTTTCACCTAAGGTTTGACCTTTTAAAGTCCGATCAATACCCAAATAGCGTGTCAATTTTCCGGGTCCAGCTAGAAGCTTATATTCTTTTTTGGTTGAAGCACCATTTAAAAATGCAGAACGAATCATGACCCCTTCAGGGATGCCTTCTGTCTGAGTAATGAGATTGAGCATTTCATACATGCCATAAATTAAGTAGACATAAATCGTACCGCCAGAGCGATACATTACATCTGTTCGTGCTGTGCGCTTGTCATTGTAGCTATGGCAAGCTTTATCACGAACACCCAAATAAGCTTCTGTTTCACTAATTTTGCAACGGATAACTTGACCATCAGGTTGTCGTTTACATAATACGCAGCCAATTAAGTCATAAGCCACTTCTGAGGTTTCACGTTGAAACCAGCTTAATGGTAAAATATCTGACATAGTAATCTCTGAAATATTACATACCACACGTTATACTTGATTAATCCAGTATATCTGTTAATTCTGCGAGTTGGCATGCCTGAGTTACCCGAAGTCGAAACAACCAAAACCAGTTTATTTCCTCTATTGAATCAAAAAGTTCTAAGTGTTGAAGTACGTAATCCTAGCTTACGTTGGCCTATCCCCGATAATGTTCAAAAACTCGTTGGGCAACGTCTCATTGGATTAAATCGACGTTCAAAATATATTTTGGCAGAGTTTGAACAAGATCAAATGCTCTGGCATTTAGGCATGTCAGGTAGCTTTCGCCTATGCCAACCAAATGATGAGCTGAGAAAACATGATCATTTAATTATTCAATTTGAAGATCAGCAATTACGCTACCATGACCCGCGTCGTTTCGGTTGTATTCTTTGGCTTAATACGGAAACTCAAGGCAAACTCATTGACACTTTAGGACCTGAGCCTTTAAGTGCTGACTTTCATGCAGAATATTTAGCTTCCAAACTCAAGAATAAGGCTGTCGGCATAAAAATTGCACTCATGGATAATCATGTAGTCGTCGGTGTAGGCAATATCTATGCAACTGAAAGCTTATTTAATGTTGGCATTCACCCAGCACAACCTGCTGGTGATTTAAGCATGCAACAGATTGAAAAGTTGGTGGTTGAGATTAAACGAATTCTAAAGTCAGCAATTGATTTAGGTGGTTCGACTTTACGCGACTACAGCAATGCCATGGGTGAAAATGGTTATTTCCAGCAAACTCTACTTGCTTATGGTCGTGCTGGAGAAATGTGCATTAACTGTGAAACCACATTAGAAAACTTAAAACTTGGTCAACGTGCCAGCGTATTTTGCCCACAGTGCCAACCGCTTAAAAAGCTGAGAAAGCCTTAATTTTTTGGAGAAAGACAACATGCAAACAGCAATTGTCCGTCATATTTTAGTCAAAGATAAAGACTTAGCTGAGCAGCTAAAAAAGAAGTTACAAAATGGTGCCGACTTCGCAAAAATTGCCAAGCAATATTCCACCTGTAATTCGGCAAAACGTGGCGGTGAACTTGGCGAAGTCAAAAAAGGACAACTTGTGCCAGTCATCGACAAAGTTGTTTTTACAGCTGCTGAACGTGTGTTACAAGGTCCAATCAAAAGCCAGTTTGGCTATCATCTTTTAGAAGTTAAATTCCGAATGGGCAGCTTACGTTGATTCCATTATTTTAATTATTTTTTTCAGAAGTTTGAGCCTGTGCATTCAGTTGATATGTCCAGGCTTTAACACACTCACCCGACTCTAATTTCACATCAGCAATGACACGCTGGTATTGAAAACCTTCAAAGTCATCAAGCATTTGCCAGTTTTCAGCAAGTTTTTCTGTACTAAACAAATAGCCCTCGACCCAATCCGCTTGCGAATCTAACTCAAGCGCTTTTAAGCCTTTGTCAGGACCCCAATCTAAAATATGAATCACACCCTGCACACTAGCTTTTGTCCAGCTTCCACCAATCTGCTCTAAAATATGAACATTTGCTTTATTCGGACATAAAGTGCCATACACAAAAAGCTGATTCATTTATTTATATCCTTTTTACAATGTACGTAGTTGAGCCTATCGGTAGCCTGTCTATTTTATCAATATCTTTAGCCCAGTATAAAATACTAAGTAATAAAAAACGGCACTCTCGGTACCGTTTCCTATTAATTCAGAATATTGTTAAGCTTGCTTTTTCAACTCATCGCGAATTTCACGCAATAACTGAATATCTTCAGGAGTTGCAGCTGGAGCTTCTGGCTCATTCTTATCACGACGAAGTCTATTTAATAATTTCACCATTAAGAACACTACCCAAGCCAAAATTAGGAAGTTAATTAAAATGGTGAGGAAATTACCATAAGTTAAAACATTGATACCTGCTTTTTGCAAAGCATCTAAAGATTGCAGATTGGTAGGGTTGGATCCTAGCACAATAAATTTCTGCGAAAAATCAACACCACCACCAGTAATCACACTGATAATTGGCATGATAATATCTTTTACTAAAGAGTCCACGATTTTGCCAAAAGCACCACCAATAATCACACCAATGGCTAAATCCATCATATTGCCTTTAATGGCAAATTCTTTAAATTCTTGAATAATACTCATCTAAACATCTCCAGATGTCGGGGGCCGAAACACGTCATATTTTTCTTTTTCAATGGCATCTTATCGATTTAGATAGTACTCGCCATGATATTGATAATTTAATATTTTTATCAAAAAAAAGAAAACTATCTCACACTTTAACAACATATTCTCTGATAAGAAAAATATGATTTTAAGCTTAGTTTAATTTTAAATAGAACGATTAAAAAAACCGCTGATCGAAATCAGCGGTTTTTATCATCCGAAGATAAGAATAACTTATTTGTTACGCTTACGTTCGTTTTCAGTCAACCAGCGCTTACGGATACGGATTGACTTAGGTGTTACTTCAACTAATTCATCATCTTCAATGAACTCAAGCGCTTGTTCAAGCGTATATTCAATTGCAGGTACTAAAGTTAAAGCATCATCTGTACCAGAAGCACGTACGTTAGTTAACTGTTTAGCTTTAGTTGGGTTAACCACCATATCGTCTGAACGTGAGTTAATCCCTACGATCATACCTTCGTAAACTTCTAACTGTGGTTTAGCGAATAGACGACCACGGTCTTGCAAGCTGAACAATGCATAGCCAAGGCAAGTACCTTGAACCATAGAAATCAACACACCGTTTTGACGCTTCGCAACAGTACCTTGTTTCATCGGACCGTAGTGAGAGAAGCTTGAAGTCATGATTCCTGTACCAGAAGTCATGGTCAAGAATTCAGAACGGAAACCGATCAAACCACGTGAAGGTACAGTTGCTTCAATACGGATACGGCCTTTACCGTCAACTTCCATATTTGTCATTTCACCTTTACGGTTACCCATTTGTTCCATTACAGAACCTTGGTGCTGTTCTTCAACGTCAAATGTAACGTTTTCGTAAGGTTCTTGTTTTTCACCGTCAACTTCTTTCAAGATTACTTGTGGACGAGATACGCCCATTTCGAAACCTTCGCGACGCATGTTTTCAATTAAAACTGAAAGGTGAAGTTCACCACGACCAGATACTTTAAAACGGTCTGGACTGTCAGTGTCTTCTACACGTAATGCTACGTTGTGAATTAATTCGCGGTCTAAACGTTCACGGATGTTACGTGAAGTAACGAATTTACCTTCTTTACCTGCAAACGGCGAGTTGTTTACTTGGAAAGTCATTGTTACTGTAGGTTCATCTACAGACAATGGTGGTAAAGCTTCAACATTTTTCGGATCACAAATCGTGTCAGAAATATGAAGTTCATCAATACCTGTAATACATACGATATCGCCTGCTTGAGCAGAATCAACATCAACACGCTCTAGACCGTGGTAACCCATAATTTTTAAGATACGGCCGTTACGTGTCTTACCGTCTTTATCAATGACAGTTACAGGTGTATTTAAACCAATTGAACCACGTTGAATACGACCAACACCGATAACACCTACGAAGCTGTTATAGTCAAGTGAAGAGATCTGCATTTGGAATGGACCATCAGCATCAACTGCTGGTGGTTCAACAATGTCAACGATTGTTTGGAATAATGGCGTCATGTCGTCAGCCAATTCTTCTGGAGAAGGACCAGCAACACCACGTAAGCCAGATGCATAAACAACTGGGAAGTCTAGCTGTTCGTCAGAACCGCCAAGGTTGTCGAACAAGTCAAATACTTGGTCAATCACCCAGTCTGGACGCGCGCTTGGCTTGTCAACTTTGTTGATAATTACGATTGGTTTTAAACCACGAGCAAACGCTTTTTGAGTTACAAAGCGAGTTTGTGGCATTGGACCTTCTTGAGAGTCAACCAATAACAATACACAGTCAACCATCGACATTACACGTTCAACTTCACCACCGAAGTCGGCGTGTCCCGGGGTGTCGACGATATTAATACGGTATTCTGTATTCGTACGAGCATCGGTCCATTTAATTGCAGTGTTCTTTGCAAGAATGGTAATACCACGTTCACTTTCAATAGCGCCCGAATCCATGACACGCTCAATCTCACCAGCGCGATCACCAAGAGCACCTGATTGTTGAAGTAATTTATCGACAAGTGTGGTTTTCCCGTGGTCGACGTGGGCAATAATTGCAATATTGCGGAGATTTTTGATATCTGACATAGAATTCGATAAGCCTGAAACTTGAGGGCAAATTATACAGAAAAATTATAGATTTTAGTAGTGACAGTTTATTGACATTGACAAAAAAAATTTCCAATAGCCTGTATTTCGTTTTGTAAAGATAGTTATCTCGATTAGAATAGCGCCAATTTGCAAAATTGCGGCAGACCTACACCCATGTCCAATCAACACTCTCAAGACCATTTAGACCTTGTTTATGGTTTAAATGATCGACCAAAACCTTTGATCGCTTTTTTAGCAGCTTTCCAGCATTTGCTTGCGATTATTGTACCAATTGTTACACCTGGCCTTTTAATTTGCTTAGCTTTAGGCGTTTCACGCACTGAAACCAACATGATTTTATCGATGTCTTTGGTGATTTCGGGTATTGCTACATTTCTACAATGTAAAAAAGTTGGTCCGTTTGGTGCAGGTCTTCTTATTGTTCAAGGCACAAGTTTTAACTTTATTGGTCCTATTATTGGTATTGGTAGTGCAATGGTTGCCGCAGGAACACCAGTCAACCAAGTCATGGCTGCAATTTTCGGTGTAGTAATTGCTGGCTCCTTTATTGAAATGGGTGTTTCGCAAATTCTTCCATGGGTAAAAAGACTAATTACCCCTTTGGTGACAGGTATTGTTGTTTTATTAATTGGCTTAACGCTTATTAAAGAAGGCTTGATTAGTATGGGTGGTGGTTACCAGGCCATGCAAGATCATACTTTTGCAAGTGCAGACAACCTTATTATGTCATGTACCGTACTTGCGATTATTATTGTACTCAATCGTATTCGAGTGGTTTGGATTAAAAGCTCAGCTATTTTAATCGCGCTAGTGATTGGCTACATTCTTGCTGGATTTATGGGACATCTAGATTTCTCTAGTATTAAAGATGCACCCCTCGTACAAATTCCAACACCAATGCATTTTGGTTTGAGCTTCTCATGGGGCTTATTTATTCCAATGGCATTCATTTATTTGGTGACCTCTTTAGAAGCCATTGGTGATGTGACAGCAACCAGTAAACTTTCTAACCAACCCGTTAATGGTCCTGAATGGATGAAACGCATTAAAGGTGGTGTATTAGTGAATGGTGCAAACTCTTTACTCGCTGGATTATTTAACACTTTCCCAAGTTCTGTTTTCGCTCAAAATAATGGTGTAATTCAACTCACTGGCGTGGCTAGCCGCTATGTAGGTATCTGGATTGCTGGATTACTTATTTTATTAGGTCTATTTCCTGCGGTAGCTGGTGTTATACAAGCAGTTCCTCAAGCAGTTTTAGGCGGCGCTGTTATGGTGATGTTCGGTGCCGTGGCTGCATCAGGCATTAATATTCTTTCATCTATTCACCTGGACCGCCGAGCGCTATTAATTATTGCCATCTCACTTGCATTAGGTTTGGGTGTTGCTCAAGTTCCCCAAATTTTAGAGCATCTTCCAGAATTATTTAAAAATATTTTTAGCTCTGGCGTGGCAACTGGTGGTATAGCAGCATTAATTTTAAATGTTGTGCTTCCTGAAACGCATAAATAACTAACTTTTAATTTTGATTATTGCCCAGCTCCCACTGGGCATTCTTCTTCATGAGAGATGTACATGGATCCTAGAAGTGAAGTGGTATTAAGACAGCAAGACTATTTGAAAGGTAGTATCTTGTTAATTAATGCACCGAATGATGCCTTAGTCAGTCAATTACCAGCTGGAACTGATGCGTCAGTCTGGACGTGGAATTATGCAGATTACCAAGGCTTTGTTAATGCAGCCACGACAGCACATTTCTCAGTTGAGTTTCCATCACAAGAATTTAATCAGGCTATAATTTTTGTTCCAAAATCAAAAGAGCTTTTAAACTATATATTGCATGTGGTGATGAGCCATCTAAAAACTGACCAATCAGTTTTTTTAGTAGGTGAAAAAAAAGGTGGTGTTGAAAGAGCTGCCAAACAACTACAAAGCTTTGGCAAAATACTTAAACTTGATAGCGCTCGACATTGTCAGTTATGGCATTTAAAAATTGAGAAAACTGAAAAGCTCAAACCTCTTGAAAGCTGGTTAAAAACCTATACTGTTCAAGCAAATGGACATGAACTTAACATTTGTGCTCTACCAGGGGTTTTTAGTCAAAATCATCTAGATGTGGGAACTGCTGTTTTACTCCCTTATCTTAATCATGTGAAATCAGGTAGAATTGCCGACTTCGGGTGTGGTGCAGGAATTATCAGTTGCTATTTGGCAAAAATAAATTCAAGTAATATTATTCACGCCTTAGATATTGATGCTTTCGCTTTACGGTCAACGGAAATGACTTTTAGTCGAAATGGAATAGGTTCAGACCAGTTGAGATTGCAACCTGTTACAGGAATTGCAGACGCCCCAACAGAACTTGATGCCATTGTCAGTAATCCTCCCTTCCATCAAGGTATTCATACCAACTATGATGCAAGTGAAGGACTCTGCCAAAACGCTAAAAAACATTTAAAGGCATCAGGTGAGCTATGGATTGTAGCAAACCGTTTTTTAAACTATCCGATCTTAATTGAGAAGCACTTTGGTCAGTGCCAGATTAAAACTGATCTTCAAGGCTTTAAGGTGTTATATGCCTGTGCATAACAAACTATGTAAGGAATCTCCATGAGCGAAACACATGCTCCTGAAAAACTCCAGCGTAAGCTCGGGGCTCGTCATCTGAATATGATCGCCATTGGTGGTTCCATTGGTACAGGCCTCTTCCTTGCTTCTGGATCGACTATTGCAAATGCTGGCCCAGGTGGAGCGCTACTCGCCTATTCGCTTATTGGTATTATGATTTATTTCTTAATGACCAGTTTAGGTGAACTTGCAACCCATAATCCAACTTCTGGGGCTTTTTTTACATATGGTAGTCGTTATGTCGAAGAAGGCTTTGGCTTCGCTTTAGGTTGGAACTATTGGTATAACTGGGCAATTACAGTTGCATTCGAACTTGTTGCAGTTCAGTTTATTATGAAGTTCTGGTTCCCTGATATTCCAGGGTTCTATTGGAGTGCCCTGTTCCTTATTGTAATTTTTGCAATCAATGCCATGACGGTAAAAGGATTCGGCGAAAGCGAATTCTGGTTCTCAATGGTAAAAGTGATCGCAATCGTTGCCTTTATTATCATTGGCTTAGCCATGATCATTAAGATTATGCTAACGCCAGGTGTCGCAGCTTTTGGAAACTGGACCTATAAAGAAGCACCTTTTGTTGGTGGTTTACAGGCCATGATCGGTGTAGCAATGATTGCCGGATTCTCTTTCCAAGGGACTGAAATGGTGGGGGTTGCTGCTGGTGAATCTAAAGATCCAAAGAAAACGATTCCACTTGCAATCAAACAGATTTTCTGGCGAATCTTATTATTTTATATCTTATGTATCTTCATTATCGGCACGCTAATTGCCTATGATGACCCAAATTTATTACAAGCTGCTACCACTGAAAATATTGCACTTTCTCCGTTTACATTGCTCTATGAAAGAGTTGGCTTTGCTTTTGCAGCTGGTTTAATGAATGCTGTCATTCTTACTGCTATTTTGTCAGCAGGTAACTCAGGCATGTATTCATCAACTCGTATGTTATTTAAAATGGCTCAGGAAGGTCGTGCACCAAAGTGGTTTGCAAAACTTGATGGTCGTGGCGTTCCAATGAATGCACTATATGCCACCACATTTATCGCCGCTTTTTGTTTCTTGACAACGTTTATTGGGGAAAAACAAGTCTTTAACTGGCTACTTAATATGTCAGGGATGTGTGGTTTTATTGTCTGGCTGGGTATTGCCATTTCACACTATCGTTTCCGTAAAGGCTATATTGCCCAAGGGTATAAATTAGAAGATTTAGCTTACCGTGCCAAATTTTTCCCATTTGCCCCTTGGTTTGCCTTTATTCTCTGTTCAATCATCATTTTAGGGCAGAACTATCAAGCCATTTTAGGTGGAAAAATTGACTGGTTAGGCCTACTTTCAACTTATATTAGTTTGCCATTATTCTTAATTATTTGGTTAGGCTATAAGTGGAAAAATAAAACTAAACTGATCGCTTACGATCAAATGAATGTGAAGCCAGAGCAAGACTAAGAATCGGTAATTAAAAGTAAATCAAAGATCAAAAGCTTGATCTTTGATTAAAAAAGCGTAAAATGCCGTTCAGATTTTCAACGGCGCTTTTAAATAAGGAGGACATCATGCCAACACTACAAGGTAAAACAGATTAAATAATTTGGCACGATGTCAGCTCACGGACAAGTGTACAAATTCACTTCACTTGTCCGAATGCTCAAATTTGAAACCTAGCATTCGCTAGGTTTTTTTATGCCTGCTCGGACAAAAACAAGAGAAAAATTATGGGCATACAAAAAATATTAAATGAGGAAGCACTTTACGGTGTTCCCGTTAAAATTTTCACTCAAGATATAGATAGTGAAAGTATCGAACAACTCAAGAAAATGGCTCAACTGCAATTTATCTATTCACATATTGCTGTTATGCCAGATGTTCACGTAGGAAAAGGTGCGACTGTAGGCAGTGTTATTCCAACTAAACATGCCATTATTCCAGCTGCTGTAGGTGTAGATATTGGCTGTGGAATGAATGCAATTCGCTTAAGTCTAAAGGCCTCGCAATTGCCTGATAACTTAAGTCGTTTACGCGATGCAATCGAACGTAAAGTACCAGTCGGATTTGCTTTGCATAAACAAGTTAAAGCAAAAGCTTCAAGCATTATTCCGCTTGAAAAACGCTTAGAGCCTATTATCAAAAAGCATCCTGGACTTGTTCGAATGCTTCGACAATTTGATGCAACATGGCAAAAGCAACTTGGTACTTTAGGTGGTGGCAATCACTTTATCGAATTATGTATTGATGAAAATCAAGACGTATGGGTGATGCTACATTCAGGTAGCAGAGGGCTGGGTAACGTTATTGGTACTTATTTTATTGAATTAGCCAAGAAAGAAGCTCAGCATCGTTTTGGTCACGTACCTGATAAAGACTTAAGCTATTTTGCCGAAGGCTCAAACAGCTTTGATGATTATGTAGAAGCTGTAGAGTGGGCTCAAGAATATGCTTTTGAAAATCGCAAGGAAATGATGCGTTTAATTTTAGAAGCGATTCGCCCTCTTCTACCCTCTTTTCAAATGACCAAAGAAGCTATTAATTGTCATCATAATTATGTAAGCCGTGAAACACATTTCGGTGAAAGTTTACTAATTACCCGAAAAGGTGCAATTCGAGTAGGCTTAGATGAATTAGGCATTATTCCAGGCTCAATGGGAGCACGCTCTTATATCGTCAGAGGTAAAGCAAACCCTGAGTCATTTTGTTCTTGTTCTCATGGAGCAGGTCGCAAGATGAGTCGAAGCAAGGCAAAAACTCTTTTTAACCAGCAAGATCTTATTGAACAAACCCAAGGTATTGAATGCCGCAAAGACAGTGGTGTTGTTGATGAAATCCCAAGTGCTTATAAAGATATTGATGAAGTCATGGCAAATCAGGCTGACCTCATTGAAATTGTTCACACACTTAAACAAGTTTTATGTATTAAAGGTTAAAATATGAAAATTAAAGAAATGTCAAAAATCAAAGTCCGTAATCAAGTGGCGCTTTCCCCTTTACTTCATAAAGGTGGAATGCATGAAACGGAGAAACCTCGTGCTCAACATCGTAGAGATAGACAAGATGCTAAACAGCAATTGAGAAAAGGTGATTGGTAAATAATTTAGACCAAGATCGAAAGTAATTATTATTAAGGAGACATAGAAATGACTAAATATTTTAAAAATCGCAATAAAAAAAGCGACTCTAACGAGTCGCTTTTTTACTGTTCAAGAACTCAAATTATTGAGCTGCTGCAGGAGCTGCCGCTTCTTGACCAGGTTGAACAACTACAGTACGGCTACCAGTGATTGTCGCGAATACACGACGATTCATAGCACGACCTTCTTTAGTTTTGTTGTCAGCAATCGGTTGATCCCAAGCGAAACCTTGAGTAGACAAACGAGATGCATCAACGTTGTATTCGTTTACAAGAGCTGATTTAACAGAGTTAGCACGAGCTAAAGATAAACGTTCGTTTAACTTACGTGGACCAGTGTTATCTGTGTGACCTTCGATACGTGCAGTAGCGTTAGGGTATTCAGTTAACTTCTCAGCAACTTTAGCGATTTCTGGCTTGTATTGGTCTTTGATGTTTGATTTGTTAGTATCAAAGAACACACGAAGTTCCATGTTAAGGTCTTCAGTTAACTCTTGTGGTTGTGGAGCAACTGGAGTTGGTTCAACTGGAGCAACTTCTACTACAGGAGCAGCAGGCTTCAAGTGACCACCAAGAACTACGTTTAAACCAGCAAGAGCTGTATAGTTCCAGAACTCTTCATCAGCATTATAAGTAGCACGAGCTTCTGTACGAAGAGATAATGCATCGTTTAAGCGCCAGAAAGCACCTACACCAGCGTTACCTAAAGTACCTTCTTCTGAATTACCACGTGTACCACGGTTTACGCCATCAAAGTCGTATTTGTAGTGACCAGCACCTAACAATACATACGGCTTAATTTTGCTGTCGTAGTTTTTAGTGATTAAATCAGAAGTAACATAGAAGTTACCGTTGATTTGTTTTTGTTTGTATTCAGCACCAGCAGCAGCGCCGTCTACATCACCTTTAACTTGGTTATATTCAGCTTCGAAACCTAACCATGGTGTTAACTCGATACCAAGAGCTGCACCAACGAATAAATCGTCTTGTAACTCAGGACCGTTAGTTAAGTTACCATCTTTACCGCCATTATTGTGTTGGCTGTCTTGGAAAGTGTAACCAAGCAATAATGGAGTAACTGTTACGCCAGCATTAGCAGCAGCTAATGGAGCAGCAACAAGCATAGTAGCAAGTGCAATACGACTCAATTTCATGGATATCCTCCAGAGATAACAATTGTTGTTCAAGCTCAGCCTAAATTTATTGGCCCCTGAGATATTTTCACCCCAGTATTATTTTTAAGCTATTCACATTTGAATCATACAAACACTTGATAGACTTTCCAAGTGCTTGATAATTTTAATCAAGTAAATTATTGACAAAATTACTTACAATTTCCGTTGTAATTCGGTAATTTTTTACTCAACTAGCAAATATGAACAACTTCTTTCTTTCGCTTAGGGTGATTTTACCAGTATTCTAGCGTCCTGATAACCTTTATTTAATTTTGTGTTTCCTCATTATAAAAAGTCATATAAATCATTGATAGAACGCATAAAATCAAAATATTTCTTTATATATTAAGGAATTTTAATGTTTAAATCTCCCGGTTTCACATTGATGGAACTCATTATAACGCTCGCAATTCTTATGATTATGTTCACCCTAGCCCTTCCTTTATACCACCAGTTTATGGCTTCAATGGAATTAAAAAACACGCCCCAACTACTCACAATTCATATACAAAAAGCCAAATACGACGCAATTCTACGACATAAGAGTGTCGTACTTTGCCCAAGTGTTGATTTGTCTATATGTAATAGTAATTGGGATACAAGGCTTATAAGCTTTGTAGACACAAATCATAATCTACAAAGAGAAAGCGACGAAGAAATATTAATCAACATTGAACTTAATCATCGTTATGGCTCTTTGAAATTTCAAAAATTTGGCAAAAAATTAAATAGTATCGTATTTCAGGGAGATACCGGACTTCCACGTGAGTCTAATGGCAGTTTTACTTATTGTTCTTATAACCAGCTTAAAAACTTTAAATTAGTCCTCAGCAAAATGGGGCATGTACGCTTAGAAGAACTTCAAAATTGTTAGAACTCTACAGTCTAATACAGAATCCAAGCCATCCCCCATTTTGCAATATACTGCTTAAGTTTTAATGTTTTCTTAATTTGAGATAAAGAATAATCGGAGATTACAACAATGACTGATATCGTAATTGTTAATGGTGCTCGTACTGCCATGGGTGGTTTTCAAGGATCACTATCAGGACTTACAGCGCCTGAACTAGGTGCTGTAACGATTAAAGAAGCAATCGCACGAGCAGGTTTACAACCTACTGATGTCGAAGAAGTCATTATGGGTTGTGTTCTTCCTGCTGGCTTAAAACAAGGTCCTGCTCGTCAAGCAATGCGCAAAGCTGGCTTACCTGATTCTACAGGTGCTGTGACGATTAATAAGCTTTGTGGCTCTGGCATGAAAGCCGTGATGCAAGCAACCGACATGATTAAAGCAGGCAGTGCTGAAATTGTTGTTGCCGGCGGCATGGAGTCTATGACAAATGCACCTTATGTTTTACCAAAAGCACGTGCCGGCTATCGTATGGGCCATGGTGAAATTAAGGATCATATGTTTCTTGATGGACTTGAAGATGCTGAAACTGGCCGTTTAATGGGTTCTTTTGCTCAAGATATGGCAAATACTCGTGGCTATACACGCGAGCAAATGGATGACTTTGCGATTCGCTCTTTAAAACGTGCTCAAACAGCAATTACCGAAGGTTATTTCAAAGATGAAATCGTTTCGGTTACCGTGCCTAGTCGCAAAGGCGATGTCGTTGTTGATCAAGATGAACAACCTTTAAATGCAAAGATCGACAAAATTCCTTCACTTAAACCAGCTTTTGCAAAAGACGGTACAATTACCGCAGCAAACGCAAGCTCTATTTCAGATGGTGCATCTGCATTAGTATTAACTTCAAGTGAGGTTGCTACTCAACGTGGTTTACAGCCACTGGCAAAAATTATTGCAACAGCTTCAAACTCTCAACATCCTTCAGAATTTACAATTGCTCCTGTTGGTGCTATTGAAAAAGTTCTTAAAAAAGCGGATTGGAATGCTCAAGATGTTGACCTGTGGGAAATTAACGAAGCTTTTGCCATGGTTACCATGTGCCCAATTGATGATTTCAAACTTGATGCTGAAAAAGTCAATATTAATGGTGGTGCTTGTGCCCTAGGTCATCCAGTAGGTTCTACAGGTTCTCGTATTATTCTTACGCTGATTCATGCACTAAAACGTACTGGCGGTAAAAAAGGTGTTGCAGCTCTTTGTATTGGCGGTGGTGAAGCAACAGCCGTTGCGATTGAACTTATTTAATTAAAATTAGCTATTTTAAAATCCCACTTCGGTGGGATTTTTTTATGAAAAAACTACAAAAAATGACCCACAAAATCACTTTTAAGTTTTAACTTATTCTTTTAAACGAAAACAACAATGGACAATAACAATGCAACTCAATCACTACCTCAATTTCCAAGGTCAGGCAGAGCAAGCCTTTAATTTTTATAAATCAGTTTTTGGTGGCGAGTTCGCCATGTTGAGTCGCTATGGTGATATGCCACCGTCAGAAGGTGTGACATTATCTGAAGCGAACAAAAATCTGGTTCTTCACGTTTCTCTACCTATCAATGAATACACTGTACTCATGGCATCAGATACAAATGATCAGTTCTGTGCGCCTAACAGTGTTTTTACCCAAGGCAATAATCACTACATCGCAATTAATCTTGAAAAGGATGAGCAAGAAAAAGCTAAACAACTTTTTGATGCTTTATCTGTAAATGGTCAAATTGAAATGCCTCTAGAAAAAACGTTCTGGGGTGCATTATACGGAGCGTTTACCGATCAATTTGGTATAAAGTGGATGGTTAACTGCCAACTTGATACATAATTTTCAATATAAAAAAATCCCGCAAATTGCGGGATTTTTTATTTCAGGATTTATTGAGCACCTGTTTGATAACTCGCTTCTGGCACACCAGTTGAAGCTTGATACGGATTGGTAAAGTCTTGCAAACCTGCCGCAGCTTCTTGTACGTCTTTGCCTTCTTTTACGACAAAACTATCAAAACCAGAACGCTTTAAGTAGTTTAAAACATCCTTAAACACATCACCTGTTGCACGTAACTCACCTTGGAAACCTTGGCGGCGTAATAGTGCTGCAAATGAGTAGCCTCGCCCATCACCAAAACCCGCAAACTCAATGAAAATTGCATCTAGTTCATTTAATGGGAAAGTATGATTTTCAGGCGAATCATTTACCGTCACATACAAAGCTTTTTTGCCTTGAATGTTAGCTAATTGGTCAAGTTGAGCCGTTGTTACGACAACGTCACCTTGAGGAATCACACCATCTTCAGCAATGATTTGATAAGTATTATCTGCAATCGTGCCATCTTTATAAAGCACTGGTAGAGCTGTATTAAGCATATGCACGCTCCTTAAATGGTTGAATTCCTACACGGCGATATGTATCAACAAAACGCTCACCTTCTGTACGCAAATCAAGGTAAGTATTTAATACTTCCTCAATGACATCTGGCACAGCATCTGCTGCAAATGATGGCCCTAAGATGTCACCGATTGATGCATCATGGTCAGAATTACCACCTAATGTAATTTGGTAGAATTCAGCGCCTTTCTTATCTACACCTAAAATACCGATGTTACCTACGTGGTGATGACCACAAGCATTCATACAACCAGAAATATTTAGATCTAAATGACCAAGATCATAAACTTTATCTAAGTCATCAAAACGACGTGTAATTGCTTCAGCAATTGGAATTGATTTCGCATTTGCAAGTGAACAGAAATCACCGCCCGGGCAACTAATAATATCGGTAATAAAACCAATATGTGCACGTGCCATATTTTGCTGTTCAAGCGCTTGCCATACATCGAACAAATCTTTTTGAGGCACATCTGCCAAAGCAATGTTTTGTTCGTGAGTCGTGCGAAGTTCACCGAAAGTATATTTATCAGCAAGATCTGCAATAAAGTTCATTTCTTCAGTGGTCATATCGCCCGGTGCGATACCTGCACGTTTTAGAGAAATCGTAACAATACGATAGCCCTTCACTTTATGCGCATGCGTGTTGATGTTGAACCACTGTTTGAATTTTGGATGCTCAGCAAATAAAGCGGTAAAGTCTTCATCTGCCAAATCTTGATAATCAAAAGGAGTGAATTCTTCATCCAGTTTTTTCAAGATTTCTGGCTGAATTTTCAATGCTTCACGTGTATGTTCAAATTCAGCTTCAACTTTCTGAGCAAATACTTCAGGAGTTAATGCTTTAACTAGAATTTTAATACGTGCTTTGTATTTATTATCACGACGGCCATGCAAGTTATAAACACGTAGAACCGCTTCTAAATAAGCAATTAAATCTTCACGCGGTAAAAACTCACGAATAACGCTACCAATGATTGGAGTACGGCCTAAACCACCACCAGCCATAATTTTATAGCCGATTTCGCCGACTTCATTACGCACGATGTAAACACCAATATCGTGAAATGCAGTTGCCGCACGATCTTTTTCTTCAAGTGCAGAAACAGCAATTTTGAACTTACGTGGTAAGAATGCAAATTCAGGGTGGAACGTACTCCACTGACGAATCAACTCACATGTTGGACGTGGGTCTGCAATTTCACCAGCAACCACACCTGCGTATTGGTCAGTTGTTGTGTTACGAATACAGTTACCACTGGTTTGAATGGCATGCATTTGTACAGTTGCAAGTTCTGCCAAAATATCTGGCACATCTTCAAGTGCAGGCCAGTTCAACTGGATGTTTTGACGGGTAGATACGTGAGCATAACCACGGTCATAAGCAGTTGAAACTTCAGCAACTTTACGTAATTGCTTAGAATTCATTAAGCCATACGGCACAGCAATACGCAGCATAGGCGCATAGCGTTGCACATATAAACCATTTTGCAAACGTAACGGACGATATTCATCTTCAGAAAGTTTGCCAGCTAAATAGCGTTCAGTCTGATCACGGAACTGAGCAACTCGTTCATTAACCAGCTGCTGGTCGAAATCGGTATATAAATACATGGCGTATGGCTAGTAGATTCATTATTAAGGCGGATAGCATAGCGAGCTTTCATTCATCAATAAAATGCTTTTTTTGCATATTTAATAACGGTTTTATTGATAAGCTTTAATATAAATCGACATAAAAAAGCCCGGATAAATCCAGGCCCTTTCTATAAAAGCTTTTTATTTGTTATCTGGTAAGGCATAGGCCACTAAATAGTCGCCCATTTTTGTACCAAATGAACCATGACCACCAGCCATGATCACAACATATTGCTTACCATTGATTTCATAAGTCATTGGTGTTGCTTGTCCACCCGCTGGTAAACGCGCTTCCCAAAGTTTCTTACCATTAGTAACGTTAAACGCACGTAAGTAATTATCTTGAGTTGCACCAACAAACATGACATTACCGGCAGTAGAAATTGAACCACCTAAACCAGGTACACCAATTTTCACAGCTGGTAACTGGAACAAGTTCGGTAAGCTGTCACGAATTGTACCAATACGTTTTTTCCATACCACTTCATGAGTTTTCAAATCAACGCCAGCTACATATCCCCAAGCTGGTTGTTTACAAGGTAAACCAAGCGGAGATAAGAATGCGCTAATTTCAACACCATAAGGTACGCCGTACATCGGTTGTACACCCTGCTCAGTTCCCGCACCTTTTGCAGTTTGTGCACGGTTTGGATCAGCAGGAATTAAACGACTTACGAACGGCAAACCAATCGGGTTCATTACAGCAACCTGACGGTCAGGGTTAACTGACATACCGCCCCATTCAAATACACCTAAGTTACCAGGGAAAACTAAAGTACCGTTTTCAGATGGTGGAGTATAAATACCATCGTAATTTAGACGTTTGAAAGATACACGACACATGAGCTGATCAAGCATAGTGGCACCCCACATATCTTTATCAGTCAATTTATCTTGTGGAGCCAAGTTCAAGTCAGAGAATGGCTGAGTTTTTGAATAATGCTCGCCTTTAGTTTGTGGTCCACGTTTAACTGTTTGTGGAACTGGTTTTTCAGTTACAGGAACAATTGGTTGACCATTACGACGATCAAGAACAAAGGCATTACCTGTTTTCGTCAATACATAGATTGCAGGAACAGTTTGGCCAGCTTTGTTTTTGATATCAGCTAAAGATGGTTGTGATGGTACGTCCATATCCCATAAGTCATGATGGGTTGTCTGGAAGTTCCACACTAATTTACCAGTTGAAGCATTAATCGCTAACATCGAGTTCGCATAACGCTCTTTCAACTCGGTACGGTCGCCACCCCAGATATCTGGAGTACCTACACCTGTTGGAACATAAACGATATCAAGTTTGGCATCGTATGCTAAAGGAGCCCACGCATTTGGTGAGTTATGAACGAAATTCGTACCTTCGCCCGGCATTGCATTTGGATCTGCTGCGCCAGTATCAAATACCCAAAGGAGTTTACCAGTGTTAACGTCGTATCCACGAATTACACCAGACGGCTCTTTATTTGAGTAGTTATCGGTTACCGAACCGGCAATAACAACTGTTGAACCAGTCACGATACCAGGAGATGTTGGGTTGTAACCACCTGGGTAAGCATATGGCATAAACTCTTGCAAGTTCACTTCACCATTTTTACCAAAGTCAGTACATGCTTTACCAGTGTCAGCATTCACCGCAACTAAACGGCCGTCATTCACAGGAACAAAGACTTTACGCGGACATTGTGTAGAGTCGGATTTCTTGCTTTGAAGACTCGTTGCAAACTCAGTTGTGTTATTTGCATCGTAGTACATCACACCACGGCAAGTTAAATGTTGGAACGATTTATCCGTTTTAAGCTTCGGATCAAAACGCCATTTTTCTTTACCTGTCGCAGGATCAATTGAAATTAATTGCTGGTGAGCTGTACAGATAAACATGTTATTACCGATTTTAATCGGTGTAACCTGATTAGTCGTTTCGCCAGAATCATTACCCGTTTTAAGATCGCCAGTACGTAAAGTCCAAGCAACTTTCAAATCTTTTACGTTTTGATCATTAATCTGTTTTAACGGAGAATAACGTACGCCTGCCTGAGTACGACCATACGCTGGCCAATCACCCTCTGCTACACCTGGAACTGCTTGAGCAGTTTCTGGTTGAGGTGTCTTGATTTCACCATTAATTTCTTGCGGATCGTTGAAAATCGAATAGACCATCAACAAAATTGCAATTGCTAGAGTTGAAGATAAGGCAACTTTACTTGATCCAAGGTTGCTGATTCCACGAGTTACGGCTGGAACCAATAACCATAAACCAAGAATACCTAAAATATCTAAACGAGGTGCAAGCGCCCAGAAGTCTGTTCCAACTTCCCAGACACCCCAAATAATGGTACCTAGCATTAAAGCAGCGTACACCCACAATGCTGTAGATGCGCGCTTATAGAGTTGCCATGCAACAATCAGGAGTAATACACCAGTAATAATATAGTAAATTGAACCGCCTAATGTAGCGAGCCAAATACCTCCAATTAACAGGAATAACGCTAATAACCCAATAATAATTACGGTAAAAGTCGTTAAACCTGATCTTGAAGTAGGTTGAGTCATAAACCACCTCTTATCAATCATCATTTTTATCGGAAAGATAGGCCAAGCTTTTCATCAAAAATCGGCCTATCGATACATCTAAAACAAAACTCAGGCATAAAGAAAAAACGGAAGGTCAGGATTATTCAATCAATGATTTAGCCCTCGACAATCCGTTTTCAGAGTAATTACGCTTAGAATGCAGTTGAGAATTTAATACCGCCTACCCAAGTGTTATCACCATTTTTTAATGCACCAACATGACGGACATATTGCACATTTGGACGGATAGTTAGCCAGTTTGTCGCATGAATACCGTAGTAAAGCTCGGTATTGTATTCAGTGTCGTATTGTTTATTTTGGACATCGTTCCAATCATCGTTGATATGGATACGCGCAACACCTAATGCCAATTCATCTTGAGGGCGTTGATTGAGCAAACCTTTATAGACTAAGCCTACATTTTGCATGTTATCAATTTTGTTGGTATCAGAGTCGTGGAACGTCAGGTTCACAAATCCAGTCAAACCACGGTCTGTTTGATCAGCAGGCTGGAATAATTTTTGTTTTGCAGTTACCCATACACCTTGCTTATGAGATGTTTGAGCCTTATTTGTAATTTCTTCGGCATCAGCAGTGCTGTAGTAATACCCTAAACGGTATTCACCAGCCATACTTTGAGCGCCTAATTTAGGTGACCAAACCACTTCGGCAGGAATAATTGCCCCATGTGAACCATCAGTACTTAGGTTAAAACCTTTTCCTCGGTCCAGATTTTCTGGGTTATATTCATATACACCCACTTGGGTATATAAATCGGGTTGCAAGTTATATTTAACGCGCATTGCCCATTGGCTGACAGGCCAGTTATACCACTGTTCACCAACCCAGTTACCCACTTGCGAACCACAAAGCGCCAAGTTCTGGAAATCACAGTCAAAACTATTAAAGTCCTCACCTTCACCAAAACGACCCACTTTAACGTCTAACTTCTGGTCAAGAAATTTTTTCTTGATCCACAAATCGGTTAAACGCCAAGTTTGCTCACGCCCCCACACTTCTTGTACCGAGCTTAAGTGCCCAGCTAAAGCTGGTGAATGTTCAGAAAGCGATTGCCCATCACGATAAGTTAATGTGATTTGAGCTTCAGTATCTTGCCACCCTAAAATTTTGTTTAAATCAAAATGAGTTCCTAAAGCAAGTTGCCCCGTATAAGCACTACCATGCGTTGATGTATTTTTTGAATCTAAAATACCGGCGTATTCGCCGGTATATCCGAAAGAAAAATCATAACCTTGTGCTTGTAACGCGGTGCGTTGACCGTTCCAATCACCCAACATCCACGGACTATTTGGGTCGAATGCAGCAGCAGCTTGTGCGTGCTGTATGAAAAGAGTAATTGATAAAACGGATAAACAGGAAGCCATCAAGGATTTATGTGTTTTCATGTTTACATACCTTTTATGTCTTTGTTTATAAAGGGTACGCTAATTTTATGTAAAGAAATTATTCAAAATGTTAATCAATTGATTAATCTAATAATAATCTTAATACACAGTGTCTAAGAAATGGCCTCACCTCTTTACCATTGTCCTTCACCAAGTTTTTGACCTATAAAGGAATATCTCATTTTTGATCTTGAAAACTTAATTGGACAAGCCAACTGTGGTTCTGTATCTGCCGTATTATTCTGCAAAGGAACATCCACAATCCATCCACGTTGTTGTGCTAAGGGCGAGTTTAATGACTCAGTGAGACTTAAAACAGGTTCTACACATACATCAAGGTTTGCAAAAATTTCATGCCACTCTTTAAATGTTTTGCTTTTAATTTTTTCTTGAATGGCTTGTTTAACTTCTTTCCGATCTTCGGCATCTAATGAAGCGCCCTTTTGTAATAATAGGGGCAGATCAAGCGCTATGGATAAACCTGACATAAATTGTGGTTCAAGACTACCAATTGAAAGATAACGACCATCTTGGGTCATATAATAGTCATAGAAAATCCCACCATTGAGCATGCCATGCTCTGGAGCCTGCTCGACTTGTGCAGCGAGTGTGGCTGATGCAGCCATACTATTTAAGCTAGCAACACAATCAGTCATGGAAATATCAATATATTGCCCCATACCACTACGCCCGCGTTCAACCACCGCCGCTAAAATAGCAATAACTGCATGAAGTGAACCACCTGCAATATCTGCAACTTGAATACCGAGTGGTGGCGGACCACTGTCTTGTCGGCCGCTATAACCAGCAATACCGGCTAAAGCTAAATAGTTAATGTCATGCCCAGCTCTATCTTTATAGCTTCCTGTTTGTCCATAACCTGTAATTGAGCAATAAATTAAGCGCGGATTAATTTCGGCAAGTGTTGAGTAGTCTAATCCTAGACGGCGCATGACATCAGGTCGAAACTGCTCTATGACAATATCAAAATCGGAAATTTTGGCTTTAATTAATTCGATACTTGCAGGATCTTTTAAATCGAGAACAATCGACTGTTTATTTCGGTTTAAATAACTATGTGCCGTTGCTTGACCATTTGCATAGGGTGGCATGATCCGAATTAAATCTGGACGCGATGGAGATTCGATATGGATGACTTCTGCTCCCATATCGGCTAAATACATTGTGGCAAAAGGTCCGGGTAAGAGTGTCGAGAAATCGAGAACTTTAAGTCCATTTAATGCTGTCGTCATCGTTTTTTTAACCACTATTATTCATATTTTCTTTTATATTAGTTAAGCAAATATTCTAAAACAATGTCATGTTCAGCCATTTACCTTGATCATTTCGGCAATTTAACATGTAAAAAGTGCTTTTACTCTGTTGTAAATCGCCAATTTATTTTTTTAGACGGTCATTTAGGTCAATTTAAAGTGAACATCAAAGAGACTGAAGGATTCAATATGAGTCGCGATACGATTAGCATCCACTTCGTGAATGCGGCTTTGACAGGCGTAAAGCGCCTTGGCATGGATGTTGAAATGCTCCTTTCACATGTGGGCATTGAAGCGGAATTATTACGTCAACCTAAAGCTCGAATCTCACCAGAACAATACACTCGTTTTATAAAAATGTTGTGGATGGTCACACAGGATGAACACGTTGGATTTGACGTACAACCACGTCGTCTGGGCACTTTTGCCATTATGTGTCAGTTGATTATTCACGCAAAAACATTGGGCCAAGCCCTTGAACTTTCATCTCAATTTTACAAATTATTTGGTGATGAATGGTCTGTCAGCCTAGAGCGTGACAAGCATGAAGCACGTCTAGTTCCACTCATTCCAAAAACTTTAGATCCAGATCATTTCATTACTGAAAGTATGCTTATGATTTGGCACGGTCTAGCATCATGGCTCATTGAACGCCGTTTGCCATTAGAGCGCGTCCATTTTAGCTACCCACGTCCTGCACATGCAGATGAATATGATGCATTATTTTTTGCACCAGTCATGCAGTTTGATGCACCGCGTACTGAAATAACTTTTGCGGCTGATTATCTTGATTTGCCAATCCGTCAAGATGAAAAAACGCTAGAAGAATTCTTAAAAGCAGCACCTGCTCAACTTTTAGTAAAATTCAAAAATACCAACTCGCTAACTTCTCGTATTCGTGAAGTACTCAAAAGCCAGATTGGTGAAGAAATGCCAACGCTTAATGACGTTGCATCAATGTTATATTTATCTCCTCAAACCTTACGCCGCCGCTTGGCTGCCGAAGGTAAAAGCTATCAAGGCGTAAAAGATGCCTTACGTCGAGATGCTGCAATTCACTTATTACTCAACCCAGAGTTAACACTTGAAGACGTTGCTCAACAAGTTGGTTTTAGTGAAACGAGTACGTTCCACCGCGCATTTAAAAAGTGGACGGGTGTAACCCCTGGCCTATATCGCCAGCTACACGGTTATCACTAACTCTTCAATCTATTTAAGTTTCACATTTAGCCCAAGTTCAACTTGGGCTTTTTTGTATTTCTATTGGCAAAAATCATCACCTGACTGATGCGCTTATCGTCATTGCACTCGCTACTAAAACCAGTACACTCAAAATACAAATAAATTTTAAGCAATAAAAAAGGAACTGTTATGAGCGAGGCTTATATTATTGATGCCATTCGCACCCCACGCGGAAAAGGAAAAAAAGACGGCTCTCTTTATGAAGTAAAACCAATAACATTACTCACCACTTTATTAAATGAATTACAGCAGCGCCATCAACTCGATACATCTAAAGTTGACGACATTGTTTTGGGCTGCGTAACGCCAATTGGTGACCAAGGCGGTGATATTGCCAAAACGGCAGCGATTGCAGCAGGTTGGAATGATGATGTTGCTGGGGTTCAAATCAATCGTTTTTGTGCTTCAGGCTTAGAAGCAGTCAACATGGCAGCCATGAAAGTCCGTTCTGGTTGGGAGGATTTAGTGGTTGCTGGTGGCGTTGAATCAATGTCGCGCATTCCAATGGGTTCCGATGGTGGACCATGGGCGCTAGACCCTGAAACAAATCTTAAGTCATCATTTGTTCCACAAGGCATCGGCGCCGACCTCATTGCAACCCTAGATGGCTATAGCCGAGAAGATGTAGATAATTTCGCTGTAAAGTCACAACAAAAAGCGGCAGCGGCTCAATCAAATGGTTATTTCAATCACTCAGTCGTACCAGTAAAAGATCACGCAGGCGTGGTGATTTTAGATAAAGATGAGTTTATTAAAGGCAATACCACACTCGAAGGACTAACGAAGCTCAACCCAAGTTTTGAAATGATGGGGCAAATGGGTTTTGATGCAGTTGCTTTACAAAAATATCCAGAAGCACAAAAAATAAATCATGTTCATCACGCAGGTAATTCATCAGGTATTGTCGATGGAGCAGCTGTAGTTTTATTAGCTTCTGAAAAGGCCGTCAAAGAACAAAATTTACAACCACGCGCTAAAGTTTTGGCGACTGCATTAGTCGGTACTGACCCAACCATCATGCTGACTGGCCCTGCTCCTGCTGCACGTAAAGCTTTAGAAAAAGCTGGTCTTACTATTGATGATATTGACCTCTTTGAAGTCAATGAAGCATTCGCGGCAGTTGTAATGCGTTTTATTAATGAACTCAACGTCCCTGCTGAAAAAGTCAACGTAAACGGCGGTGCGATTGCTTTAGGCCATCCGTTAGGAGCAACAGGTGCCATGATTTTAGGCACGCTACTTGATGAGCTTGAACGACAAGATAAAAAGCGCGGTTTAGCGACGCTCTGTGTTGGCGGTGGAATGGGTATTGCCACCATTATTGAACGCGTATAAAAATTAGGGATATAAAAGATGAGTGCAATTCAATACGAAAAAAATGCCGACAATATTGTCATTTTAACGCTTGATTCAACAGGTCAATCTGCGAACACGATGAATGCTGAGTTTCGTGACTCGCTTGATGAGGCGACTCAGAAACTTAAATCAGAAACAGAACTTTCAGGTGTTATTTTTCGCTCAGCTAAGAAAACTTTCTTTGCAGGCGGTGACCTAGATGAGCTAATTCAAGTTCAACCTGAACATGCGGCTGACTTTTTCAATATGGTTGAAAAGCTAAAAGGTCATTTACGCACAATTGAAACGCTAGGCATTCCAGTCGTTGCAGCATTAAATGGCACTGCACTTGGCGGTGGTTGGGAAATCGCTTTAAGTTGCCATCACCGTATTGCAATCAATGACCCGAAAAGCAAATTTGGCTTACCAGAAGTCACTTTAGGTTTGTTACCAGGCGGCGGCGGTATTGTACGTATGGTACGTCTGCTTGGGCTTCAAAATGCATTTCCATTTTTAATGGAAGGCAAACAGTTCGGTGTTGATAAAGCAAAATCTTTAGGTTTAATTCACGATACTGCTGAAAATGAACAAGAGCTTTTAGATAAAGCAATCGCATGGGTAAAAGCGAATCCAAAATCTCAGCAGCCTTTTGATGTGAAGGGTTATAAAATTCCGGGTGGTGATCCCAAAACTCCAGCAGTTGCACAAGTTCTTGCAATTGCACCAGCCATGTTAAGAGACAAAACTAAAGGTTGTTACCCTGCCCCTGAAGCGATTATGGCTGCCGCAGTTGAAGGTGCTCAAGTCGATGTCGATACTGCACTGCGTATTGAGTCTCGCTACTTTACTCAGCTTACAACAGGTCAAATTTCTAAAAATATGATCGGCACTTTCTGGCATGGTCTAAATGCAATTAAGTCTGGTGCGAGCCGCCCTGCCGACGTTGCAAAATGGCAAGCCACTAAAGTTGGTGTGTTGGGTGCGGGCATGATGGGTGCAGGCATTGCTTATTCAACAGCCATTAAAGGTATTCCAGTTGTACTTAAAGATGTATCAGTTGAAAATGCTGAGAAAGGTAAAGCTTATTCACAAAAGCTCCTTCATAAACGTGTTTCACAAGGCCGCATGACTACAGAAAAACGTGATCAGGTTTTATCGCTCATTACGGCTACAGCGTCAGCTCAAGACCTTCAAGGCTGTGACTTAATTATTGAAGCGGTATTTGAAAATCAAGAACTCAAAGCCAAAGTCACTCAAGAAGCTGAACAGTTCTTAGCGCCTAATGGCGTAATGGCATCAAATACATCAACCCTGCCAATTACAGGTTTAGCTCAAGCAAGTAAGGATGATCAAGCTTTTATCGGTCTTCATTTCTTTAGCCCTGTCGACAAAATGCAGTTGGTTGAAATTATTAAAGGTAAAAATACCTCCGCAGAGACACTTGCTAAAGCCTACGATTTTGTACAACAAATTGGAAAAACGCCGATTGTTGTCAATGATAGCCGTGGTTTCTTTACGAGTCGTGTATTTGGTACGTTCATTCAAGAAGGTATGCGTTTGCTTGCAGAGGGCGTTCACCCAGCACGTATTGAAATGGCAGCACTGAAAGCTGGTATGCCAGTTGGCCCACTCGCTATTCAAGATGAAGTGTCTTTAACATTAACTGAACATGTTGCTAGTGAAGCACGTAAAGCTCTACAAGCTGAAGGAAAAGATTTACCTAAAACTTCTGTAGATGAAGTGGTTCACACCATGATTCATGAGTTAAACCGTAAAGGTAAAGCTGCTGGTGCAGGTTTCTATGACTATCCAGAAAATGGCAAAAAGCACCTTTGGGAAGGCTTGAACCGTTGGCAAAAAGATCATGATATTTCTGAACAAGATATGATTGATCGCATTCTGTTTGTACAGGCCTTAGATACCTTACGTTGTTATGAAGAAGGCGTATTGGAGTCTGTGATTGATGCCAACGTCGGTTCTATTTTTGGAATTGGTTATGCCCCTTGGACTGGAGGAGCGATCCAGTTCCTGAATCAATACGGTACTGATAAAGCACAAAAACGAGCTGAGGAGTTGGCTGCCAAATATGGTGAACGTTTTACACCGCCCGCATTACTAAAGACCAAAGCAGAGCAGAAACAAAATATTCAATAACTTAGACTTATTAAATATTTAAAAACTGCATAAACCTTGCCCATATAAATATATTTTATTTATATGGGTTTTTCTTTATGACCTTTAAGATTTCAGCCCACTACCTAAATATGCTATAAATAGACTTCATTTTTGTGCTTCTACAGCACATTCGAGAAATCCTTATGTCCGATAAAAATTCTTCCGAGTCAGCAGTTCTAGGCTGGAAATTTGTTCTGATCGTTGGTGTTTTAAGTGCGATTTTCCTTGGCTTTTTCTATTTAGCAATGAGTAATGAACCTGACTACATGCCAGGAGCACAGCGCAAAGCACAACAAGAGCAAATGCAGCAAAAAGCTGAACACTCTACAGAGCAACACGCTCAACATGACGATATGCCTGAAATGGATATGCAAGAACATAAGCACTCAACTCAGTAATTAGATATTTTTCAAATGACAGATTTTTCCCGCAACGCACTGGTTGTAGAGGGTGGAGGCATGCGTGGTGCCTTTACCAGTGGTGTACTTGACTCATTTTTACAACAACAGTTCAATCCTTTTGACTTATACGTTGGTGTATCGTCTGGTTCAACCAATGTGGCTAACTACTTGGCAGGCCAGCAAGGCCGCACTCTAACGTTTTATATTGATCATTCACTTCGTCCTGAATTCATCGATTACAAACGCTTTTTTAAAGGCGGTGATTTACTTGATTTAAAATGGATGTGGGAAATTGGTGAGCAAGAGCACCCTCTTGACCAACAACGTCTTTTTGCTAAAAATCCAGATTTTTATATGGTGTTGACGCATGCCAAAACAGGTCATGCAGAATATCTTCGTGCTGGTAAAGATAATTTACTAAATGCACTTCGTGCTTCTAGTTCAATTCCAGTTTTAACGCGCCATCCCGTCGATATTATGGGTGAACCTTATTTTGATGGTGGCGTTGCAGATGCCCTACCCGTTCGCTGGACGGCTCAGCAAAGTGATGTAAAAAAACTATTGGTTTTACGCACACGTCCGAAAAATTACTTTAAGGCGAGTAGTCGAGGCGATCAATTCCTCGCGAAATATGCGTTTAAACATCATTATGGTTTTGCAAATAGCTTACGTAGCCGTTGTGCTCGCTATAATGCTTCGGTCGATTTTGTTCGGGGTGAAAATCCAGAACAGCAAATTTTAGAAGTTTGTCCACCACCTCTTAAAAATATGGCTGGCCGTTTAACTACTAACCCGAAAAAGCTTCGCTACAGTTATGAAGTCGGCTTAGAAACAGGGCTACAGGCAATTGAAAGCTGGAATGCAATGAAATAAATCCAACTTGAGATTTCTAAAAAGAAGTCTCAAGTTAATTCTAAAATCATATCAATATGTGGAATACCACAATCTTGGTAAACCTCACCTTGCGCCTGAAAACCTAAAGCTTCGTAAAAAGCTGTCACATAAGTTTGCGCAGAAAGCTTTAAATAAGGCAGTTTATGACGACGTGCATAGTCAATAATATGCTGCATTAAAATTTTACCAATACCCTGCTTTCGATAAGGCACTAAAACAGCAACACGCCCTACGCTATGCTGTGGCAACAGACGTGCTGTAGCGATAGGCTGTTCTTTGTCATAAACAATAAAATGCAAAACTGTGGCATCCAAGTCGTCCCATTCATCTTCAGGTGCAATTCCCTGTTCTTGAATAAAAACTTGTTCACGGATGTATTTCGCATCTTGCTCAAGTTGTTCCCAACCACCCGCTATAATTTTATACATCCACTCACCGTCCTAGCACTTACAGCCAATATTTTCGATCGGCAACTGATCTTGCAATAGTAATTCCAACGTTTGTTTTTTAATACCGTACATTTCTTTCAATACTTGAATTTGAGCCATAATCTTGGCATCAGGTTCAGAAACGTTTTTGCGTTTCGTCGCCAAAATCATTTTATTTTTACTGGTATGTTCAAGCGATACAAACTCAAAAACTTTAGTTTCATAGCCATACGCTTTTAAAAGTAATGCACGTAAAGTGTCAGTCAGCATCTCGGCTTGTTGCCCCGCATGAATACCAAACTGTAGCATTGGTTGTAATACTTCAGGACTATGTAATTGTGGGCGTAACTCTTTGTGACAACACGGCGCGCACATAATCATCGAAGCATTTAAACGAATTCCAGTATGAATGGCAAAGTCTGTTGCAATATCACACGCGTGTAAGGCAATCATAACGTCTAGTTTTTCTGGCTGATAACTACGGACGTCACCTTCAAAAAAGTCTAAGTGGTTAAAATGCACTTTGTCTGCAACATTCTGGCAAAACTCAACCAGATTCGGGCGCAATTCAACACCAGTGATCAATGGTGTTTTCTGCTGCTCTTGCAAATAATCATATAACGCAAAAGTTAAATAACCTTTGCCCGAACCAAAATCTACAATGCGTAACTCTTGTTGAGATGCATCAATTTGCTCATAAGCACTCGCAAAGATTTCAATAAATTTATTAATCTGTTTCCATTTACGCGCCATGCTTGGAATGATTTGGCCTTTTTCATCGGTAATACCAAGCTCTTTTAAAAACGCATTACCCTGCTGTACATAACGTTGCTTTTCACGATCATGTGCCTGAATCGTTTGTGTCGCATTTACTGCCTGCTTTTTACCCATATTTAATAGGGCTTTTTTCTTATTTTTCTTGAGTTGAATTTCTTGATTAGTTGAGAATAAATTCGCTTGTTTACATTGAATGATTAATTGCTCAATCTGTTGCAAGCCTTCTTCAAATGAATAATTTTTAGTCACATCTTGGGTAGTATGGTGATATAGAGCTGAAAGCTGTTTTTGACCATGTAGCTCTACAACGCGGAAAGTAATTTTTTCCAGTTGCGCCCACTCTCCTTTATATTGGCTCAAGATCAAACGCTCAAAAGCTTGTTGGTCAAGCATTTGCTTGATTTCATGAAAGAATTGCTGTTCTTGCTCAAAGGAGAAAACCGACACGGATATACCTAAAAATGAAGACTCATATAAAATAGAAGTTTAAAGGGTCTAGGATTAAAAATAAAATAACTTTACGACTGTTTTGTATTTCTATACATTCGTATTTTTAATCAAAAAAATTAAACTTATGAGTAAATCTGTGTTGGAAACTTACGATCCAAAAGAAGAACTATTTAATGCCTACAGCCATGGGGCTGGTATCATTATGGCAGTTATAGCTTCTATCTTTTTAATTATAAAGGGATCTTATCTTTCAACTGCTCAATGGGTAGGTTTGTGGGTATATTCATTTAGTCTCATTCTAGTTTTCACCAGTTCTACACTCTATCACTTTGCTCAAACACAAAATCTACGCTACTGGTATAAGAAACTTGACCATACAGCTATTTATTATTTAATTGCTGGAACGTATACCCCATTCTTAAGCATCGCAATTCCTACTACAAAAGCTCACTATCTGTTGATTGCACTCTGGAGCATTGCTGCGATTGGTACACTTTTCAAGTTAGTTTTTATTCATCGTTTTCAAAAAATTTCTTTGCTCGCTTATATTTTAATGGGATGGCTTGCTGTATTTGTAATGGATGACATGCGCACTTATTTAAGTAAAGACGCATTGATTTTCTTGATCATTGGCGGGTTAGCTTATACGGTTGGAGCATTGTTTTACGCGTTAAAAAAGGTAAGATATACCCATGCGATCTGGCACATTTTTGTGCTTTTAGGTGCAGGAGCACATTTTCTTGCTATCTATTGGTACATAGTTTAGTTCATTTTTCACTCTTATTCAGTGATCCTGAAAGAGTCATGGATGATGTTCTTTCACGCTATTCTTTTAGAAAAAATACGTCTTTAAAAGGAATAGTAAATTAAAAATAAATTTTAACTGATATAAGGTTTTATATGGATTCAACCTCTGCGACTGCTGCTCCGGCAGTAGCCACTAATTCAAAAACACGGGTTTTGTTTGCAAGCTTAGTCGGTACAACCATTGAGTTCTTCGACTTTTATATCTATGCAACTGCTGCCGTTATTATTTTTCCTCACTTGTTTTTCCCTGCTAGTAGTGGCAGCGCCGCAGTCTTACAATCTTTAGCAACCTTCGCAATTGCCTTTATTGCCCGCCCCATCGGTGCAGCAATATTTGGTCATTTAGGAGACCGTATTGGTCGGAAAGCCACATTGGTTGCAGCTTTACTGACCATGGGTATTTCAACAGTATGTATTGGTTTACTTCCTACCTATGCACACATCGGAATCTTCGCACCCCTACTATTGGCTGTATGTCGTTTAGGACAAGGCTTGGGTTTAGGTGGTGAATGGAGCGGTGCAGTATTACTCGCGACTGAAAATGCCCCTGAAGGTAAAAGAGCATGGTATGGCATGTTCCCACAACTCGGCGCTCCAATTGGTTTTATTTTGGCAACCGGTTCATTTTTATTATTAAGTGCCACCATTCCTGAGCAAGCATTCATGCAATGGGGTTGGCGTATTCCATTTATTGCAAGTGCTGTATTAGTGATTGTAGGCTTATATATCCGTTTAAAACTACATGAAACTCCAGCATTCCAAAAAGTTTTAGATAAGCAAAAAGAAGTTAATATTCCATTTAAAGAAGTTATTACTAAACATACGGGTAAGCTGATTCTTGGTACGATTGCAGCCATCTGTACGTTTGTCGTGTTCTATCTTACAACCGTATTTGCCTTAAACTGGGGAACCACAAAGCTTGGCTATGCACGTGGTGAGTTCTTAGAACTTCAACTCTTTGCTACCCTTTGCTTTGCTGCATTCATTCCTTTATCAGCTATTTTTGCAGAAAAATTTGGTCGTAAAACAACCTCTATTGGCGTCTGTATTGCTGCTGCGATTTTCGGCTTGTTCTTCTCTAGCATGTTAGAGTCTGGAAATACCTTAATCGTCTTCCTTTTCTTATGTACTGGCTTGGCGATTATGGGATTGACCTATGGTCCGATTGGTACAGTTCTTTCTGAACTTTTCCCAACATCAGTTCGTTATACAGGTTCGGCATTAACATTTAACTTAGCAGGCATTTTTGGTGCATCATTTGCGCCACTTATTGCAACTAAACTTGCTGAAACTTATGGTTTATATGCAGTTGGTTATTATCTTACTGCGGCATCCCTTTTATCACTCATCGCATTCTTACTTATTCGTGAAACAAAAAATGATGATGTGAATAATCAGATCTAAAAATTAGAAATTCTTATATAAAAAAGCCGGTTCAAAATTGAACCGGCTTTTTTATAAATATATGATCTTAATTTATTGATGCTGGATTCGAAGGTGCAATGCTATTTGATACAGCAGGAGCTGTTACATTACTTGCTGCAACAGCAGCTGGTCCAGCAACAGCAGCTTCACCAATGAGTGCAACTTTTGCTTTTTCTTGGCTCTTCACAGATAAAGCAGGGTTAGTTGCTACAATACGATTAATGTTTGCTGAGTTTGCTGGAGCAATCGCAGTCGTTTGTAAAATAATTGGGCGATTACCTGTGTTACCCAACGTATAGCGAATGCCTGTACGCGGGCTAATCACTGTAGTATTTTCTTGCTTCACTACAGCTTGAGCCGAAGTTGGGCCTTTTGCTGCAAGTACTTTATCAACCGTTGTCGTTTGAGGGGCTGAAGCTGCTTCTGCTGCGAAAACAAAACTAGGCACAGCAAGAACAGTTAAAAATAAAGGTTGTAATACTTTTTTCATTGTCTTTCCAACATACACTCTGGATGAGAAGTAAATAGCATTTAATGCTTAAAACTGCAAACATTATTCACAGGCTTACTACAAACATAAAAAAAGCAGAACAATTGTTCTGCTTTTTTTCGTTAAGGCAGATTAAATCTTACCGTGACATTGTTTATATTTTAGTCCAGACCCACATGGGCATGGTGCATTACGGCTTTCTGGAACAGGGAAAGCTTGCTGATCGTTAGACTCGTTCACGCTTTCTTGAGAAAGTGTAACTTCACCAGTTAACCCATCTACATCATCATGTTCAAAAGAAAGCTTCATTGATTCAGCTTGCTGCTGCTGTTGAGCTTCCATTTCTGCAAGTTCTTCTGGTGTTGGGATATGTACACGAGACAAATCAGTTACAACATCAGTTTTAATAATACCCAGCATATTTACAAACAGGTTGAAAGCTTCTTTCTTGTATTCCTGTTCAGGATTTTTTTGCGCATAGCCACGTAAGTGAATACCTTGACGCAAATAATCCATTGCAGCCAAATGATCTTTCCAATGACGATCAAGAGAGTTTAAAACGAAGTGACGTTCAAGCATTGCTGCTGATTCATCACCCATTTGAGCGCGGCGTTGACGATAACGTTCAATTACTTCATCGCTAATACGCTCAACTAAACCTTCTTCATCTAGACGGCGATCTTGATCTAACCATTCTTGAATTGGTAGCTCAATACCCAAATCAATACGTAGAGCGTTTTCTAAACCTTCAACATCCCACTGGTCATGAATTGACTCAGGTGGAATAAAGTTAGCAATCACGCCTTTCATCACTTCGTGATGCATTTCTTCAACGTATTCTTTTAAAGTATTTTCAGCTAACACTTCATCACGTTGTGAATAAATGATCTTACGTTGTTCATTATTCACATCATCGTATTTCAATAAGTTTTTACGAATATCAAAGTTACGCGCTTCAACTTTACGCTGAGCGTTCTCGATTGAACGACTCACCATTTTGTGCTCAATCGCTTCATTTTCTTGGAGACCCATCGCACGCATCATTCCGACTACGCGATCACCTGCGAAAATACGCATAAGGTCGTCTTCAAGAGACAAATAGAAACGAGAAACACCAGGGTCACCCTGACGGCCCGCACGACCACGTAACTGGTTATCAATACGGCGTGATTCATGGCGTTCAGAACCAATGATGTGCAAACCACCTGATTTCAATACATCTTCGTGGTCTTGTTCCCATTGTGCTTTCAGACGTGCTTCATCTTCAGTAGTAGGGTTTTCAAGTTTGGCAAGTTTTGCTTTCCAGTTACCACCCAAGATAATGTCCGTACCACGACCAGCCATGTTAGTTGCAATCGTTACTGCATTCGGGCTACCCGCCTGAGCAATAATGTCAGCTTCACGCTCATGTTGTTTTGCATTCAACACTTCGTGGTGAATACCAGCTTGCATTAACTTAGAAGATAAAATTTCACTGGCTTCAATGGTCGCTGTACCAATCAGAATCGGTGCAACACCTTGCTCACGAATATTCGTAATTTCCTGAATAATCGCGTCATATTTACCGTTACGGTTTAAATAAATTAAATCGTTTTGGTCATTACGTACCATTGGGCGGTGAGTTGGAATAATCACAACATCAAGGCCATAAATTTCTTTCATTTCCGCAGCTTCAGTATCAGCAGTACCTGTCATACCTGAAAGCTTTTTATATAGGCGGAAATAGTTCTGGAATGTTGTGGTCGCTAGTGTTTGGTTTTCAGGCTGAATTTCCAAACCTTCTTTCGCTTCAACTGCTTGATGCAAACCTTCTGACCAACGACGACCCGGCATTGTACGGCCAGTGTGTTCATCAACAATCACGACTTCGCCATCGTGAATAATATAGTGAACATCACGTTGGAATAAGAAATGTGCACGAATGGCAGCAGACACATGATGAACAAGGCTCAGATTCGTTGCTGAATATAGGCTTTCACCTTCAGCTAACAGACCCATTTGAATAAGTTCTTGTTCAACAGTTTCATAACCAATTTCGGTCATTTCAACTGAACGCTGCTTTTCATCAATCCAGAAATGCCCACCATCTGCAACTTTTTCTTCTTTTTGCGGATGTAATTTAGGAGGAATCGTATTGATTGCAGAATACAGATGCGAAGAGTCTTCACTTTGACCAGAAATAATTAATGGTGTACGTGCTTCATCAATCAAGATTGAGTCAACTTCATCGATAATGGCATAGTGCAAACCACGTTGTTTCTTTTCTGCTAAAGAAAACACCATGTTGTCACGTAAGTAGTCAAAACCGAATTCGTTATTAGTACCATAGGTAATATCAGCAAGATAAGCTTCCGCTTTTTCAGACGGACCTTGCATTGAATAGATCGTACCAATGCTTAAACCTAAAAACTCAAATAATGGACGGTTCAACTCAGCATCACGCTGTGCCAAATAATCGTTCACAGTAATGACATGAACACCTTCACCACTTAATGCGTTTAAATAACACGCCAAAGTACCCATCAGGGTTTTACCTTCACCGGTACGCATTTCGGCAATTTTACCTTCATGTAATGTAATACCACCAATAAGCTGAACGTCATAGTGACGCATGCCCATTACACGCTTCGCTGCTTCACGACAAACTGCAAATGCTTCTGGAAGTAATTTATCTAAACTTTCGCCATTATTATAACGTTGTTTGAATTCTGGAGTTTTTGCAGATAAGTCTGCATCGCTTAAAGCTGATATCGTCGGCTCGAGCGCATTGATTTGCTCAACAATTTTGCGCATTCGTTTGAGTTCGCGCTCATTTTTTGTACCGAAGATACCTCCGATCAGACTTGCCAACATGGATAAACTCTCTAAATCTTGCTTGGTCAAATGAATAAACTTTTTCTCAGTCGTTTATTATGGTGCCAGAAATTTGAAGTACAAGGGGTTTGCACAAAACCCCTAAAAAAAATCTGATAGTTAGATGAATGGTATTTCATTCATCTAGTCTCCCTTAATGTATTTGGCGCCTAAAACGCACCATTAACGCTCATCTATTAAGCATAACTTCCGAGAAATCTAATTTAGCAAATTTACCTTAAAGTTACATTGATTAAGCACTTAAAATAATGAGTTTTAGTCATATATATTTACACTTATATAAAAATTTCATAATAAAATATAAAAACAATAATTTTAATCATAAAGTAAATGCTGCATATTCATTCAATCGAATAACAAATTATGAGCAATTGAGGAAATATCATGACACTACGATTAGGAGACACTGCCCCCGATTTTCAACAAGAATCGAGCGAAGGCCCAATTAATTTTTATGATTTTTTAGGGGATAGTTGGGGAATCTTATTTTCACATCCAGCCGACTATACGCCAGTATGTACAACAGAATTAGGTTACACAGCAAAATTAAAAGATGAATTTACGAAGCGTAATGTTAAAGCGATTGCTTTGTCAGTAGACGATGTAGAGTCTCATAAGGGCTGGATCAACGATATTAATGAAACACAAAACACAACGGTAAACTTTCCAATCATTGCGGATAAAGATCGTAAAGTATCTGAGCTTTATGGTTTCATCCATCCTAACGCCAGTGAAACACTCACAGTGCGTTCTTTAGTGATTATTGATCCGAATAAAAAAGTTCGCTTAATTATTACCTACCCTGCTTCCACAGGTCGAAATTTTAATGAAGTCTTACGTGTGGTTGACTCATTACAATTAACTGACAAGCATAAAGTCGCTACACCAGCGAACTGGCAGCAAGGCGAAGATGTAGTGATTGTGCCATCACTTAAAGATGAAGAAGAGATTAAACAACGCTTCCCTAAAGGTTATACAGCGGTTAAGCCTTATTTACGCCTAACACCACAGCCTGAAAGCAATAAAACCGACTAAAGGTTTTATTGCTTGCAAGACAAACGAAGTGCGTAGGCAAACACTTGAAAAGTTGGCTACAAGACAAGCGAAGCGCGTAGGCAAGCATCAAAAGATTTCAAATAAGCCAACCGCATAGTAAATCTTAAGCAAAATAAGTAAATTTTCCAGCCTTAAAAAGCCATCCAACGCGATGGCTTTTTTATTTATGTATTGAATACACATGGTTTTTACTGCTCAGATCAGTTATAACTCGAAGCGATTCGGTATAAAAAATAAAAATCATGATCTATAAAATTCATCATTTAAAGTGTGGCAGCATGTGCCCAGTTTGTGCCCCACTCTTTGGACAAAAAGGCTTTCGGGCTGAAGTCGTCTGCCATTGCCTTCTGGTTGAAACTGATCGAGGCTTAGTGCTTATTGATACAGGCTTTGGCTTGCAAGATTATTTACATATGAAACAACGCCTAGGCTCATTAGTTAAACGTTTAGGTAAAATTGAGCCTAACCTTGAGTTTAGTGCTATTCAGCAAATTCAAAAGCTCGGGTTTAATCCAAAGGATGTACAACACATCTTTGTCACTCACCTTGATTTTGATCATGCAGGTGGAATTTCAGATTTTCCACATGCCACTGTGCATGTTTTAGCTGCAGAATATAACGCAGCCCAACTTCCAAATTTTAAGGGCAAACTTCGCTATAGAACCAATCAATATAAAGACCATCGCTACTGGAACTTTGTTGAATACCAACAAGGTGAAGCATGGTTCAACCTCGAAAAGGTAAAAGGCTTTCCTCTGTTTCAAGATGAAATTTTAATGGTACCTCTATTGGGGCATTCAGCTGGTCATTGTGGTATTGCCATAAAGCAACAAAATCAATGGTTATTATTTTGTGGGGATGCATACTATTCACATCTAGAGTTAAACCCTAAAAATAAATTAAGATCACTCAGTGTGCTGGAAAAAACATTTGCAGAAGATAATGAGCAACGCCTTGTTAATCTCAAACGCTTACAGCATTTAGCTCAACATGAGCCAACGATTGAAATTATTTGTGCTCATGATCCTTATGAGCTTAATCGGTATCAAACATGAAAAAATTATCGCTCATCACACTTCTCATCTGTATCAATTTACAAGGATGTATGCAGCATGAAAGTATTGCTCATGAGCAACGGCCAAAAGACTGGGGCACTTTAGTTTCTCAGAACTATAACTTTTATCAAATTAGTAATGATGTTTTTCGCAGTGAACAACCTAGTACTGCAATGATTTCAGAATTAAAGAATCATCAAATTGGAACAATTATTAATTTAAGGGCCAAAGACGCAGATACTTTAGTTTTTAAAAATGAAAATTTTAATCTTGTGCATATTCCTATCAATACATGGGCAATTAACCGACAAGATCTATTAGAGGTTATGCAGCAAATCAAAATTGCTAAACAGAGTAATCAACGTGTTTTATTGCACTGCTACCATGGTTCAGACCGTACAGGCGCCAGCGTTGCCATGTACCGCATTATTTTTGAAAATTGGGCAATTGATGATGCGGTTAAAGAAATGAAGCAAGGTGGTTATGGCTACCATATTATCTGGAAGAACATTGACCGTTTATTCACCCCTGAAAATGTAAAATGGATTCAACAACAATTGTCGAATCCATCTTAACTATATCTTGAGTAAACCTTAGATCAAATTAACGCTGATCTAATGGCACCCAATCAATGACCCAAGCCGATTTCATATTTAAACTTGAATCAGAAGTAATTTTCTTACGGGCCGCATCTGCTGTATCACGGTCTTTCGCAGGTCCGACCATAATACGGATCCCCTTGCTAGTTTGGCTCGTAGTTACCTTGTAGCCTTTAGCTCGTAATTTAGAAACAACTGCATCTGCATTTGCTTGGTTAGCAGCCAATGCAACTTGCACCATCCACTTTTTATCACCATTTTCCAGCAATTCACGCGCTTTTTCAGCCTCAGCTTTTTTATCAGCTTCTGCTTTACGTTTAGCTTCTGATGTTTTCTTATCAGCTTCTGCTTTGTGTTTCGCTTCAGTTGCTTTCTTATCAGCTTCTGCCTGACGTTTTGCTTCAGCTGCTTTCTTATCAGCTTCCGCTTGGCGTTTTGCTTCAGCTGCTTTTTTATCGGCTTCTGCTTGGCGCTTTGCTTCAGTTGCTTTCTTGTCAGCTTCTGCCTGACGTTTTGCTTCAGCTGCTTTCTTATCAGCTTCCGCTTGGCGTTTTGCTTCAGCTGCTTTTTTGTCTGCATCTATTTTTGAAGTATCAGTTGTTTTATTTGCCACATTAGTTTGCTGGTTTTTAGCTTTCGCCTCACCCACTAACTCTGGTGGAATATTATCTGAACTTTCTTGAGCAGCTGTACGACGTGCATTAATCGCAGCGTACTCTGCTGCGGCTTTACGAGCAGCATCAGCTTCAGCTTGCTGTTGCATCGCTAAAAACTCAGCCGCACGTGCTTCTTGCTCAGCAACCGCTTTTTCACGTGAACGGCGCTGTTCTTCTAGCAAACGTTTTTCTGTTTCAACATCAACCGCTAGAGGCTGTAGTTGTACCATTTGTCCTTCGGTTGCTTGCTTTGGCTTAGTTTGAGTTTTTGGTGATGTGGATGCCGGTGGCTGAACTTCAACCTGTTTTATTTCCTCATTTCCTTTTAGAAGTAATGCTGCCAATAAAACACCACCTCCCAGTAAAACAACACCACCCATCCAGCGTTGTTTGTTATTCATTGACATTCTTCCAAATACTCCCAAATCGCTTCTAAAGTATGAAACGAACCACAGGCCAAAATCAGCTGATTGTTATTTGTTTGCTCAAGCGCTGATTTAAAAGCCTCTTTGATATTGCCATATTGTTGTACTGTCTGGCCTTGCAAGGCATCATTGAGTTGCTGAATCGGTGCAGCACGCGGCACATTCAACTCAGCAATTTTCCAATGTAAAACAGTAGGTTTCAATAAATCGACTACTGATTTTATATCTTTATCTGCCAGCATTGAAAATACTGCGACAACTTCTGTGTACTGTTTATTGTATTCTAAGAAATTTCGCAATTGCTTTAACAAAAATTCAACACCATGTGGATTGTGTCCGGCATCAAAAATTACCGTTTTCCCCTCCACTTGACGCTGCTCAAAACGTCCTGCTAAACGTGCAGATTGAATACCTTTTTCTAATGCTGACTGAGAAACTTCAAGTCCACTGTTTAAAATAGCGGCAACTGCTCCCGCAATATTTTCAATGGCTAAATGACCTAAGGGAAGCTTTAAAGTAGTTCCTTCTGAGGCAAAGTACCAGTTTTGTCCATCATCGGCGAGTTTATAAAAATAATCACGATTAACGGCATATAAGTCTGCTTGCGTACTTTCTGCTTTATCTTGGATTGCTTGAGGTAGAATTTGTTCACCGGCAAAGACAACCGGAATTTGTGGACGAATAATGCCTGCTTTTTCAAAAGCAATTTTTTCGATAGTATCGCCCAACCAGTCAGTATGATCTAGGCCAATATTAGTAATAACTGCAATGTCGGGATCAATTACATTGACGACATCTAAGCGTCCGCCCAAACCAACTTCGAGCACCCATACATCACATTGCTGTTGTTTAAAAATGACAAAAGCAGCCAAAGTGGTTGCTTCAAAAAAAGATAAGCTTAGATCACAATCGCGACGAGCCTGATCGACTTGAACAAAAGCATCAATCAGACTTTGATCATCGACTTCAATTCCACCCAATTTGACTCGCTCATTAAAGCGATAGATATGCGGTGACTGATATAACCCAACTTTATAACCCTGTGCGTTTAATATCGCGGCCAGTGTGGTTGTAGTTGAGCCTTTACCATTCGTTCCGGCTACTGTAAAAACTTTAGCAGTAGGCTGAGTTACACCCAGCTTTTCTGCAACAGGAATTACACGTTCCAGACCAAGATCTATCCCTGTAACGTGAACATGGCTCCAATAATTGAGCCATGTATCTAAAGAGTCTATTGAAAGTGGAGCTTGTTGGTTCAAGGTAAGTTCATCAATTTCGATACAAGTCGAGATACAGTATCACGTAAAGCATGACGATGAACAATCTGATCGATTACACCATGATCAAGCAAATATTCAGCACGTTGGAACGGTTCTTCTAGCGTTTCACGTACAGTCTGCTCAATTACACGTTTACCAGCAAAGCCAATCATCGCTTTAGGTTCAGCAATATGAATATCACCCAACATTGCTAAAGAAGCTGTTACACCGCCATATACAGGATGTGTTAACACCACGATATAAGGTAAACCTGCATCTTTTAATTTTTGGATCGCCGCTGAAGTACGTGCCATTTGCATAAGAGACAGCATACCTTCTTGCATACGTGCACCACCAGAAGCTGCGAAACAGATCAATGGTTGACGTTTTTCAATAGCAAGTTCAGCAGCCTGAACAAAACGGTCGCCTACAACTGTACCCATAGAGCCGCCCATAAAGTCGAACTCAAAAGCACATGCAATCATATCTACGCCATTTAAATTACCTTGCATGGCAATTAAGGCTTCCGTTTCACCAGTTTTAGTTTGCGCTTCACGCATACGATCTGGATATGGCTTAGTGTCGACAAACTTTAACGGATCTTTCGCGCTGAATTCTTGCCCTAATTCTGCTACTACATTGTCGAAGAACCAGTTCAAACGATCACGAGCTTTCATACGTAAGTGTTCATCACACTGCGGACAAACATACGCATTGAAAGAGATTGCTGTACGTGTCACTAGAGCATGACATTCAGGGCATTCAATCGTTGGCTCAGTAAATGTTGCTTTGAGAATTTGTTGCTCATTTGCGACTTCAATACCTGGAACCGGACGTTTTGTCCATGGTGTCGAAGGGCTAAGAACTTTCCCTGATTTCACTTCTTGATTCATACTAACTCATCGAGCGCTGCTCGAAGCTCCTTGACTTTATTCACCGTCTGTTCAACAGCGTCATCCGCTGCCAACGTTGCAAAATTTTTAACGAAAGCACTACCTACAATCACAGCATCAGCAACGCTACCCATTGCTTTTGCTGAAGCAGCATCACTAATACCAAAACCAACACCTACTGGAATATCAGTGGCATTTTTGATTTTTTGAATACGTGCAGCAGCTTCTGCCGTATCTAGTGTTGCGGCTCCCGTTACACCCTTAAGTGAAACATAGTAGATAAATCCACTTGCCTGATTTGCCACATGCTGAATGCGTTGGTCTGTAGAAGTTGGTGCGAGCAAGAAGATTTGATCCATGTCATGTTGCTTCAACACAGCACCAAACTCTTTTGACTCTTCTGGCGGTAAATCCACCAGTAATAAGCCATCTACACCACACTCTTTCGCATGAGAAACAAACTTCTCGTAACCAATCACTTCAACCGGATTTAGGTAACCCATTAAAACAACAGGCGTATCCTGATCCTGTTCACGGAACTCCTTTACCATATTAAGAGCATCTAATGTGTTAGTCCCTGCTGCAAGCGCACGTTCAGCTGCAAGCGCAATTACTGGACCATCGGCCATTGGATCTGAAAATGGTAAACCAAGCTCAATGACATCTACTCCTGCCGCAACCATTTTATGCAGTAACGGAACTGTTACTTGCGGTTGTGGATCACCCGCCATGACATAAGATACAAGCGCTTTACGTTGTTGGGACTTAAGCTTTTCAAAACGGGTGGCAAGACGTGACATAGGGTTGTGCTTTCCTTGAATTATTTAAAATTGAGGAGTTGTTTGTAGAAATACAAGAACATCGCATTTTAACGCTATTTTTTGTCCATTGAACAGGTCTAACGTTATGGCGATATTCGATTGTATGATTCATACAACCCATGGCGTACATTTATCAATATTTTGAAACTTTTCTCAATGATCAAAGCTTCCTATTTTCGAGCCATTATTAGATCGTCATCTGAATAGAAAATCGCCACAGAAAGGCTATTTTATTGCATTTTTATTTATTAGCTGTAATTGTCTTTTTCTTGCTAATAGGGTTTGTCCTGTCAAATTTTTATGGGCACGTGCAAGTGCTGACTGGTCCGAATATCCCAATTGTTCAGCAATTAAAGTGAGGCTGGCATTTTGGTTAAGTAATATCTCACAGCGCTTCATACGCTCTGCATCTAAAATTAATTTAAATGAAGTGTTTAATGACTGTAGTTGGCGCTGCAAGCTTCGTACCGAAATATTCAACTCGATGGCAATATCTTCTATTTTAGGGGCCTGCTGCCTTTGCTTAAAATATTCATGGACGATCCAATGTATTTGCTGAGCTAAATCTGTATGTATTTTACGCTGAGCTAATGCTTCTTCTGCCTGTTTCACTAAAAGTTGCATTAAGGTTGGGTCTGCATGCTGAGGACGAATACTTAGTCCCTCACTTGCAAAAGTTAATGCATAGTAAGGTTTTTCAAATGATAATTTGCATTGAAAGAAACGCTGATAGTGCACTAACGGGCCACGTGCACGGTGCACGAACTCAACTTGTTGCAAGAGAAAATCATGTAGTGGGGCTATCTGTTTAGCAAGCTGTACCATCGCGGCCAAAGTCAATTCACAAAGTATGATATTGCTGTCATCAACCAACGGCCAATACAAACGAATTTTTGAAGCATCTTGCTCAATTTGCATAGGCACCACTTGTTCACCGTCAATCACCAGACGATGAAACTTCATAATATATTCAAGAACCTCGGCAAAACTGCCACTTCGGGATGCCATGTAGCCCAATACACCAAAATTAGCAGGTGTAATGCAAGTGGCCATTTCCAAAGCTAAATTGGAAACTTGTAGCTGAGATTCGGTTAGCTCTAAAAGCTCAAGAAAAAAATTTAACGATGATTGAGCATCAATAGACGAAGCTAAAATATTTTGAACTTGTCGGGCCTGAACATCCGTCAGATTTAATGCCTGCCAGTCCATTTCCCTTTCTTTTAAGTAAGTATTCCAAAGGTAAAAATACCCATTTGAAATCGTAAAATCCTGCATGGCGCATCCTTTTTTTTACTGCCATCTTGTCGCAAACTGTATAAAAATTGGCAATAACTGTCAAAACAAAGCCGACCAGCCGCGACATACTAGTGAACAAGTTAGATGCGAGAAATAAAATATGAACGCACATGTTTCTTATCAAGTCGAGCCAGTGGTTCGTAAAGATCTAGATTTTCATTTAAACGAAGCGCCTCGCTTTTGGTTTAATAATGATCCTTTTTTGACTCGTATGTTTGATGCACTCAGCTTAACCTTTCCTGATGGAGAGCGTTATTTTATCGAATGCGTTCGTATGTTCCGTGACAAAATTGAAGATCCAGAACTACAAAAACGAGTTGTGGACTTTATTAAACAAGAAGCTCAACACGGTATTGCTCATGACAAAATGAATCAGCTCATGAAAGAACAAGGTATGCCTGTTGACCAATTCACAGCTACATTAAAAAGAATTTTTCGTTTTGAACTCACCAAACGCTCACCGCAATACAATATTGCAATGACGGCAGCAGCTGAACATTTAACTGCATTAATGGCAGAAACGTTTTATAGCAATAGAAAAACTTTGGAAAATGCTCACCCGTATGTCCGAGCGCTGTTTGCTTGGCATGCCATTGAAGAGATGGAGCATCGTGATGTTGCTTTTGATGTCATGAAACAAGTAGGCGAAGTTCCTGAGTCGACTCGTCGATTTGTATTGGTTCTTACAACAGTACTCATGTTTGGCTTTACACTCTACCGCACCAACATCATGTTGAAATGTGATGGCTTTAGTCCAAGAGAAAGACTCTTAATGAGCCTTAAAGGCTTACCTTGGTTCTTCGGCAAAAATGGCACATTAACTGCTATGAAAAGCCAATATTTAGATTGGTTTAAAAAAGATTTTCATCCAAGTCAGCATCCGGTCATTCGTCAATATCCAGTCTGGATTGAAACACTTGAAAAGACCAATGATCCTATTGCAGCTGGTGAAGCATTTTGGCAAGCAGGTTTATAACCTGCTTGTTACCATTTTGCATAATGTTGTTCTAGTAAACCGTATTGCTCATTGCAATTGATTATATCAGTTGCCTCATGCTCAATCGTGCCGCTAATTTTAGCTTGCCACTGATTGAACTGGCTGCCGATCATTCTTAAATTAATATTTTCGTATCGGCACCAACCAATATGGACCTGTAGATTAAGTTTTTGATCTAGAGAGCTAATTTTCCAAAGTTCATCATTTACTTTTTCAAATAAAACATCAGTCAGTGGAAATAAAACTCCGTTAATCCATAAGCAATTTTCATTACCAAAGCTTTCATTCACACCAGAAGCTAAATTTAAACCGATACGCCGCCCTTGCTCATCCCAGAAATTACATGAAAGCCAGAACCAAGCTGTTTCAGGTCGCAAAAAACCACATGTATCATCTAGAGATGCAAATGTCTTTTCATCAAATTGGACGACTTGATTTTGTTTATTAATAAACATCCCTTCTACAGCAAGCGTGGTCTGCTTTTGGGTATAGGTCCACCCATTAATTCCCGTTGGAGTACATAAACTTAATATATCGGTTCCAGCACAAAAAATACGAGCGCTGAGTTGAATCTCACCATATTTGGTCACTCGAATGTACCGCACCCCATTGGCATGCTGGATATCAAACTGATAAGGCGATTTAGAAAAATAGCTTTGATTAAACAATGGCTGTTCATCAAGATAGGTTTTATGCCCCAAAGGCTGAATTGCATTCCACTCTATGACCTGCTGAGTTTCATGATCATAAATATAGAAAAAACCGTGCCCGACCCAACCGATATCTGCAATCGCTAAACCAATACTATAATGTTTGTGTTGAATACCGCAGAATTTAAATTTTTTATATTTTAATTGCTTACGCCAGCCCTTTAAGACCTTACCATAAGGGGTTTTATAAATATAATGTTGTACGTGAATGGTTGACGGTACAGATTCAAAACGCCCATAACGAGGCTGTCCATTTTCTTGAATTAAATCCATTTACCCACTTCCATATGAATATTAGATTTCAAATGACCTATACCACGGTCAAATACGTATTTTCCCAAATTGTTGCAGCAAAATCACCTTTTATTAAATGAATATAGCGCCCTGCTACACAATCTATCGCTAAGCAGTCATCAATATCAATGACTCGATCTGTGTGTGCTTTTTGCCACTGTTGATCTATAAATTGTTTACCTAATTGTTTTGCAACGACAGCGTTTGGTGCAACTACAAACTCATAACGGTGAAGTTCACCGAATTCACGAGCATTATATCCACCCAGATTAATTAAATATAATTTTAAATCATCTGGTTTGGGTGCTGCATCTGTAAAATGAATTTGATAATTTTGCACTTGAGAGCTAACACCAGAAAGCTTGGCCCAAGCATCAATATGCAATCCTTGAGCCTCACCAAACCAAGCCTGTTTAAGTTGAGGATAAACTTCTTCCAAAGTATCTCCTACAGCCATGACTACATCATGAACTTCTGTATTAGCACGTGCATGACGCCCGCCTAACATCACCATAAACAAACTTGGCATTATAGTTCTCTTACATCTCAACCATTTCTACGCCATCAATGCGTGCAACTGTCATTAAATCTTTATCACCACGACCTGAAACAGTCGCAATAATAATCTGATCTTTAGACATGGTTGGTGCAAGCTTAGAAACGTATGCCATTGCATGTGAGCTTTCAAGTGCAGGAATAATCCCTTCGATTTTGGTTAAATCACGGAAACCTTGCAAAGCTTCTGTATCATTAATCGGCACGTATTCTACGCGCTTCATATCTTTCAAGAAGCTATGTTCAGGACCGACACCCGGATAGTCAAGACCAGCTGAGATACTATGTGTCTCAATAATCTGACCTTGTTCATCACTCATCAAGTAAGTACGGTTACCGTGCAATACGCCCACATGGCCTGCATTTAACGGCGCAGAGTGTTTACCAGTTTCAATACCAAAACCAGCCGCTTCAACACCATACATTTTCACATTCGCATCGTTTAAGAATGGATAGAACAAGCCCATTGCATTTGAACCGCCACCCACGCATGCAACCAATGCATCTGGTAAGCGACCGGCTTGCTCCAAGATCTGTTTACGTGCTTCACGGCCAATAATCGACTGGAAGTCACGAACGAGTTGAGGATATGGATGTGGGCCTGCAACTGTACCAATTACATAGTACGTCGTATCAACGTTAGTTACCCAGTCACGCATTGCTTCGTTCATGGCATCTTTCAGCGTTTTAGAACCACTTTGTACAGGAACAACAGTCGCTCCCAATAAGCGCATACGATAAACGTTCATGGCTTGGCGCTTAACGTCTTCAGCACCCATATAAACAACACATTCAAGACCTAAACGTGCTGCAATCGTTGCAGTTGCAACACCATGTTGCCCAGCACCAGTCTCGGCAATAATACGTTTTTTACCAGAAAGCTTTGCCAATAACGCCTGACCAATCGTGTTATTTACCTTATGTGAGCCTGTATGGTTCAAGTCTTCACGTTTAAGATAAATTTGCGCACCACCTAACTCTTTTGACCATCGCTCAGCATAATAAAGTGGACTAGGACGACCTACATAGTAGGCGAGATCGCGGTCGAATTCTGCCAGAAACTGTTCATCATTTTTCATGCGGGAATAGAGGTTTTCTAAATCTTCTAATGCCGCCATTAAAGTTTCTGACACAAAACGTCCGCCATGGATACCAAAATGCCCTGCAGCATCTGGGTACTGTGTATAGTCAATCACATTGTTTTGCTGATCCACGTTGGACTCCTTGCATAAATCGTTCAATGAGTTGTTGGTCTTTTATACCTTTTGCGGATTCTACGCCTCCGCTCACATCTACTGCAAAAGCACCGGTAGTATGAATAGCGTCTATGACATTGTCAGGGGTTAAACCACCTGCCAAGATTAAAGGAATATCAAGTTTTGGGAATTTAGACCAGTCAAACTGATGCCCTGTGCCCCCTTTAAGCTCAGGATGCCACGCATCGAGCAATACAGCACTGGCACCAGCCGCCTGATATTTTTGAATTTCAGCAATTACATCTAAATCAGGTTTAACCTGAATCGCTTTATACCAGCGACGCTTACAATGGCGAGCTATTTCCTGACATTGTTCTGGAGTTTCATCGCCATGTAGTTGTAATACATCTAGGGGAACACAATCAAGTACATCCTGAATTTCAGTGGCACTTGCATTCACAAACAAACCAACCATTTGTACATAAGGTGGAATTACTTTTGTAAACTCTTGAACCGCTGCAACTGTCACATGTCTTGGACTTGGCGGGAAAAAAACAAAACCTATCGCATCTGCTCCAGCAGCAACAACTGCCTGAACATCTTGAAAGCGAGTAATTCCACAGATTTTTGCGCGTGTACGTTTTTGGTTTGATGGGCTCATGATCTGCCTAAACTACAACCATTTCTTAAAATAAACGCCATTGTAATGCAATTTTTGTCCCTTGCGTAAAAGTTCTCTGGGAATTGCTTCAAATGACATTGTATGAAATAAATCGCCACTTTATACTGCGTAAAATTGGAAGCAAGTGTAAGCAATTAATGCTTTAGGGAAGCTGGTGAAAGTCCGGCACTGCCCCCGCAACGGTAACAATGTAAAGCATATTTTTTAAGTCGATATCGACTTACACCACTGCAGTCATGTGGGAAGGTGAATATGTCCATAACATGAATATGGCGCTGAAGTCCGGAGACCTACTTGTTTCATCTATCTACCCGATCATTCACGTGGGGTGAATGTATGGAGCATGTTATGTCTAAGACTTTTCAACCTACTCGTCTGGTAGGGGCTATCGCTATTGCGATGGGGTTTTCACCTGTTATTTTTGCTGAAGATACAACCAACGCAACTCAGCTTGATCCAATTGTAGTGACTGCTTCAAAAAGTGCTGAAAAAGCGAGTGAAGTTCCGGCGCGTATTTCAGTGATTTCTAAAGAAGAAATTGAAAAAAATCCTGCTTTAAATCTATCTGACATCTTGCAAAAAGATGCATCTATTTACGTAAAACAATCAGGTGGAGTTGGCCAACTTGCGGATCTATCTTTACGAGGTGGTCGAACTGGACATACTTTATTGCTTAAAGATGGTGCGCGCATTAATAGTCAGAATGGATTAGGTCCTCTTACTCCAGAATTCATGGATCTGACAGATGTAGACCAAATTGAGATTTTGAAAGGACCTGCTTCTGTACAATATGGTAGTGATGCGATTAGTGGTGCTATTCAACTGATCAGTAATACTCCTAAAAAAAATAATGCCTTTGTCACGGGTATATATGGAGAAGATAATACTTATAAAGCTATTGTAGGTGCTGATATTGTTTCGCCACAAGGTTTCTATGCTCAAATACGTGGACAGAGACTAGAAACTGATGGAACCTCTATTTTAGATATTCAGGATGATAAGGAAAAAGCACCTTATGATCAAAAAGGATATAGTACAAAAATTGGATATGATAATGAGGTATTCAAAACAAGTTTAGCCCTCAGTCAAAATAAAGGAACAAATAACTATACTAGTGATTACTACCACAACACTTCACAAAAAGAATTTGAAAATCAGCTCATCAATTGGTTAGCAAGTTACAATATTAATCCAAACCTTGCTTTAAATGCTCGATATTCAAACACTAAAAATAACCAGACTTATTTAGGAGATCCTGATTCCCATTACAATGCTAAGGCGAATGAAGGGGATATCAATGCTAAGTGGAATTTTACTACTACTCAAAATTTACTTGCTGGTGTAGATACTAATCGTAGTGAATACAGCTCAGCTTCATTCATTGGCAACAAAGAAAAGTTAGATACCACCGGATATTACATCCAACATCAATACAATAGTGATGGTATTCATACTCAAGCTGGGGTTCGAGTAGAAGATAACGATTGGTTTGGCACTCATACAGTTGGCCAGGTTGCAGCACGTTATCAAATAGCACCTCTTACAAGTATTTATGCAAATATGGGAACAGCATTTAAAGCCCCAACCCTTGAACAGTTATATGGCTATTATTATCAACTCAATTTTCAAGGCAATCCTAATTTAAAACCTGAAGAAAGTACGGCATATGAACTTGGTGTTGACCAAAAATTAGCTTATGGACTTTCTGTTTATATGTCTGCATATTACACAGATATCAAAAATCTTATTAGCTTTGGCAAGATAGATAATAAGAGTACTTACGTAAATTTAAATAAAGCACGTATAACAGGTGGCGAAGCAGGAGTTATATGGAAGCTGAATGAATATTTTTCAAATATTGAATATTCATATATTAAAAGCCGCGCTACTGATAACTTAACAGGTCAAAGTTATGATGTTGCTTACCGCCCTCACCAAACTATAACATTCTCAGCTGGCTATGATGATGGAGTCTATGGTGTAAATGCATCATTAATCGCACGTTCAAAAGCTAATGCTGACAATACAATAAACTCAGTTAAAGTTCCGGGTTACGCAACTGTTGATTTAAACGCTTTTTGGAATCTCAACCCAAACGTAAAGCTATTTACGAACATCCAGAATATTGGTGATGTGCGTAATAAGACAGTATACAATCCCCAATCTTCATTCTCTCCAGAATACTGGTATATCAACGGTGGCCGCCAAGCTTCTGTTGGGGTCACTTTCCGTTATTAATTTTTCACTCTGATTATAAAAATATTTTCTTAACTCCAGTTTCGGGGTAATGTTCTGACCGACATTATCCCCTTTTTTATGTTCAGGATATCCATCATGGGACACCGTTTAAGCAAAATCTATACACGCACAGGCGACTCAGGCACAACAGGTTTAGGCGATGGCTCTCGTGTTGCTAAAGATGATTTACGAATTGCAGCACTTGGTGATGTCGATGAACTCAATGCCATTATTGGGGTACTTCGTGCTCAAATCACAGCCAGTCAAGTGACCAACAAAGCGGATTGGGATAAAAGTCTCAGCCTTGTTCAGCATTGGCTTTTTGATTTAGGTGGAGAGGTTTGTATTCCAAACTACAATTTACTTGAGCCCGTTTGTATTGAATTTCTTGAAAAAGAAATTGACCGTATGAATGAAGACTTACCAATGCTTAAAGAGTTTATTCTGCCATCAGGCTCTTTAACTTGCAGTTATGCCCATCAAGCCCGTGCCGTTTGTCGCCGGGCAGAACGATCTCTACTGTCAGTACAAACACGTGATCAAAACATTCAAACCACGGCGCTCCAGCTTTTAAACCGCCTGTCTGACTGGTTGTTTGTTGCATCTCGTGCTTTACAACGTGCCGAGGGCGGCCAAGAAGTACTTTGGCAAAAAAATATTAATGAGATTATTTAAAAATAGATTAGATTAAACATGGTCTCTGCTCTTTTTAAAGAGACCATAGTCAAAATATTTCATAGAAGAAAATTATGCGCATTATTGGTCATCGTGGTGCACGTCGAGAAGCTCCTGAAAATACACTAGGTGGGTTTCAGCACATAAAAAATTTAGGTATTCGTGGTGTCGAATTTGATATTCGTCAGCTTCAAGACGAAGAGTTGGTCGTGATCCATGATGATAATTTTTTACGTACAGCTGGAGTCGATCAAATTGTTGAGCAATCTACTTTGGCTCAAGCACTCTCATTTGATCATCGTCAAAATTGGCCTGACTGGCCAAATTCAGAGCCAACACCAACACTCACAGGCGTTTTAAAATTACTTGATAACTTCGATCATATTGAAGTCGAAGTGAAAGCTGTAAGAGACATGGTTTTAGCAGAAAAAATTGCTCAAAAGCTTGAGGCCGAATTACAAGGTTTTGAGAAAGTCATCACCATCACAAGCTTTGATCTTCAAATTTTAACTGCCTTACGCGATATAAACTCTCAATTCAAACGTGGATTGTTAGTGGAGCTTCCAGTTGGAGCAACAGCAATTGAACTCGCTCATCAATATGGTTGCTGTCATATTGGCTGGCACGATCAACTCGCAACAGATGAAATGATTCAGCTTTCACAGCAGGCCAACTTAAATATTAGTGTCTGGACAGTGAATGATGTAGAAAGAGCAAAAAGGCTTAGGGATTTAGATGTACAAGGGCTAATTACAGATATTCCAACCACGATGTTACAAGCTCTATAAATATAAAAAAGGTGGTAAAACCACCTTTTATTTCTTTTGTGCCTGAATAAGGCGTTGTCCACTCTGATCAAGCAGATATAACGTATTACCTACGAGCTGGAAACGTTGAATACGTTGCAAAGCATCCACCAGCTCTGCTTCTTGAGCCAAAGCACCATCACAGCTTAAATGCCCTGCATTAACCTGCATATCAAGTTTTTGCTGGCTAAAATCAAATGTATAACGACCAAAAACTGCGTTACATCCAGTATGGCCTGATACTGTTTTGATAGCAGAATTTAAAGAGAGAGTCGGCCACTGTGTAAAGAATTTTGCCTTATGGCCACTGATCTGAGTAATCTGCCAATCAATATCTTGAATGCCATCAGCACTCACTCTCTTTTTTACAACAGGCGATTGAACATGATGAACTGTTTTTTTTGTTTGAACTTTTTTTGTATTTTGATCGGGTGCACTTTGACATGCGGCTAATACAAGACTGATTGTGACCAAGATACACTTCAATGATAATTTCCTTGCAATATCAATGCTGTTCTTTTTTTTCAATCGTTGTACGTTCATTAAACAACTTCTCCTACTTGAAAAACTCTGTGACATAGTTTAATTCTGTTACCGTTCTTTCAATACATCTGTACAATAATGCTAGTGATTCTCACTAAGCACGTGCTAATATGAAGGATAGAATAGCAATATATCTTGATGATCGGTTTTGCTATGTCGTTTTGTCTTTGTACCTTGTCTGACAAGGATTCTAGGAGCGCTGCCGGATATGACTTCCGCCCCACTCAAAGCCCCAATTAACTGGACCGCTAGCATTACCTTAATTGGTTTACCAATTCTTGCCGCAATCATAATCCCGATTTACGCGTATTATTATGATTTTAGTGTAAGCGCATGGGTAAGCTTATTTTTTCTTTTAGCTCTAAGTAGTATGGGGATTACTGCTGGTTATCACCGCCTGTGGGCTCACCGAGCTTACGAAGCGTCGTTACCGCTTAAAATTCTTTTAATGATCGGTGGAACTTTTGCCGTACAAAATAGTATTTTGTTCTGGGCATCTGGTCACCGTACTCACCACAGACATGTTGATCATGTCGATGAAGATCCATATTCAATTGAGCGTGGTTTTTGGTATGCCCATATGGGTTGGATGATCCGCGATCATTCTCCATCTGAGCCTGACTTTAAAAATGCACCTGACTTGCTCAATGATAAATTGGTTATGTTCCAGCATAAATACTATGGTTTACTCGTAGTTGCGGTTCATGTTGGAATTTTAGGTTTAATTGGTTGGGCAACTGGCGATTTATGGGGTGTGGTCCTCATAGGTGGTCTCTTACGCTTAATCATTAGCCATCAAGTGACTTTCTTTATTAACTCACTTTGTCATATGTTCGGTAAACGTCCTTATACAGACGAAAACTCGGCACGTGATAATTTCTGGTTAGCTATCGCTACTTGGGGCGAGGGTTACCACAACTATCACCATATCTTCCAATACGATTATCGTAACGGTGTGAAATGGTGGCAATATGACCCAACAAAATGGTTGATTTGGTCTTGTTCTAAACTTGGTTTAGCTAAAAATTTACGTCGTATTCCAAGCTTTAATATTAAAAAAGCAGAACTGGCGATGAAGTTTAAATATGCCGAGCAAGATCTTGCTATCTATGGTCATGATGTAAATGCTGACATTAGTCAAATGAAACAACGTATTGCACAAGAATACGAAGCATTTACCCATACTTTAAATGATTGGGCAAAGCTTAAAGAACAAGAGTTACAAGCGAAAAAAGCAGCAATGGCTGAAAAGATTCATAGAATGGATCACAAGCTTAAAGTTGATTTTCAATTGCTTGAACACCGTTTAAGTCATCACCGTGAATGCTTAGAAACACTTATGCGTAGTGTTAAAAAGAATACCAACGTGGTGTCAGACTAAAATAAATTCTGATCAAAAATAGCTCTTTCGGGAGCTATTTTTATGCCTGCTTTTTAACTATGGTATAGTGAAATCCGCTCTCTCTATTTTGCCAAGACCATGCAATTTCATCCGCTCTACCCTTCACTTCCTTCTAAATTATTCCATATTCAGCAGCCATCTCCTTTGCGTGGTGCAAAAGCAGGCCATTTCAATGCCGCTTTGGCAGATGAACTGCAATGGTCAGAAGACGAAAAAAATGCATGGGTTGAAATCTGTAGCGGACAGCGTACTTTCTCTGAATTCCCTTCTCTGGCGATGGTCTATGCTGGCCACCAATTTGGACAATGGGCAGGACAACTCGGTGATGGTCGTGGCTTACTGATTGCACAAATACTCAATACAAAGGGTCAAACCATCGACCTACATCTAAAAGGTGCAGGCCCTACCCCTTATTCAAGAATGGGAGATGGACGTGCAGTGCTGCGTTCCGTTGTCCGCGAATATTTAGCTGGGCATGCTTTAAATGCTTTAGGCGTCGCTTCTAGTCACGCGGTAGGTTTTACGACCTCTACTCAAGGGGTACAGCGCGAAAAATTAGAGTTAGGCGCAATGCTGCTCAGAACATCTGAATGTCATATCCGTTTAGGACATTTCGAATGGATTAATCAATACGCTCCAGAGTTACTGTCAGAATTTACTCAAAAATGTATTGAATGGCATTATCCTGAGTGTCTAGAAACTGAGAATCCTATTTTATCCTTTGCCAAAAAGGTAATTGAGCGGACTGCAATCATGATTGCGAAATGGCAATTGGTTGGGTTTGCTCATGGCGTGATGAATACCGACAACTTAAATATTACTGGTTCAACACTCGATTTTGGTCCATATGGTTTTATGGAACGCTTCCGCCCGAACTGGATTAATAACCACTCAGATTACCAAGGCCGTTATACTTATCAAAATCAGCCAAGCATAGGCCATTGGAATTTATGGACGTGGTTAAACAACTTGATTCCACTTGCTGAACCTGAACAAAAGGATCAGTTCAAAGAAGAGTTAGCGCGTTGCTTAGAACAATTTGAACCGACTTTTATTGAACATTATACAACTGGTTTATGTCAAAAAATGGGACTTCCCCATTTTCATAAAGACAGTCTTGATTGTAGTTTTAGTTTTTTAAAAATCTTACAAACTGAACAACTTGATTACACTCAGAGCTTTATCCGACTTCAAAATAAAGAATATAAGACTCTACGAGATGATTGCCTTGATATTCGACAGTTTGATGAGTTTCTTAGCCAATATCAAAGTATTCGTGAACATCAAGATACTGCTGAACTTGATGCAAACATGCAGCAAGCAAATCCGATTTATATTTTACGTAATCACATGGCTCAGCGTGCTATCGAAGCAGCAGAACGAGATGATTTTAGCGAAGTAGACCGTTTGTTTAAGCTGCTTGATCAGCCATATACAAGACAACCAGAGCTCGAACAGCCACAAGATTTAGGCCCGTTACCAAGTGACGTACCAGACGTAGCTGTCAGCTGTTCTTCTTAATACTTTAAAAACTAAAACTCTCTTAAACCACTTTGGTAGTGGATTAAGAGAGTTTTTAAGCATCAAAGAATAATATATGAAAATTAGACCTATCATTATTTGTACACTTCTTATAGTTCCACTCGGAATCGCTTTTTATAAATATGAAAAATATTTACCAACTTTTACGCCAAGTCATCAAGCGCTTTCAAATGAAGAGGTCCTTGAAATAATCAAAACAAAACCCATCACCTCAATTGAAGTGTTTAAAAATCAACGGATACTTCTACTCAAAAGTAATCAGGAAGTAATTCGTCGTTATCCTATTCGTTTAGGCTTTAACCCTGAAGGACATAAACATTTTGAAAATGACGGTAAAACGCCTGAAGGTGTTTATTCTATAGATTGGCGCAATCCACAAAGTGCTTTCTATAAATCATTGCATATTTCCTATCCCGATACGAAAGATATTGCTTATGCCAAGCAATATAATCAACCAACAGGTGGAAATATCATGATTCATGGATCAGTTCCAAAATCCTTTTTATCTATGCCTTTTAGCTCGACTTATATGCCCCATAAGGATTGGACATTAGGATGTATTGCGGTTAGAAATGCAGATATAGATGAGATTTGGCAATTGGTACCAAATCATACGAAGATTATTATTTATCCATAAAATCTTTAAAACTATCCACATTTTCTGTGGATAACATTGTGGTTATCCACAGAATAACTTTCGCGAGTGTTTTACTCTTCTGGATATTCGAAGCGGTAACCTACACCATAAACAGCTTGAATCCATTCATGACGGTTACCAGTTTCAGCCGCTTCGCTAATTTTTCGGCGCAAGTTTTTGATATGGCTGTCAATCACACGGTCGGCAACGTCAAAACTATCTGGATTAATATGATCCAATAATTGTGCACGTGAATACACTTGCCCTACATGCTCTAAAAATAGCTCAAGTAAGCGAAATTCGGTTGGTGTTAAGCTCAATGATTTTTGTTGATACCAAATTCTTTGCTGTGCTTTATCAATTCGGAACGAATCATTTTGTTCAGGCTCTGCCTTACGCTCTAAACGGCGCAGAACAGCTTGTACGCGAGCTACCAATTCTTTTGGACTAAATGGTTTACATACGTAATCATCAGCGCCCATATTCAGACCTAACACACGGTCAATTTCTTCGGTACGGGCAGTGACCATAATAATCGGTAAATCTGATTGTTCACGAACTTTACGGCAAATGGTCAAACCATCCATTCGTGGAACCATTAAGTCCAGAACCATTAAATTAGGTTTACGTTGCTGGAAACTCGCATAAGCATCTTGACCATCATGAAACATACTTACTTCAAAACCGGCAGCTTCAAGATAATCACGCACTAAATGCGCTAATTCGACTTCATCTTCAACCAACATCACATGTTTCATGAGATATTTTTCCTTTTATATTTAACTCTGCTTTTTAAAAGTGAGCACACAACGTAAACCACCTAACGGTGAATGTTCAAAACTCAGTGTACCACCAAGCGCCTGCGCAATTTTACAAGACAAAGCCAAGCCTAGCCCTGTTCCACCTGTACTACGCGTACGCGAATCATCTACGCGATAGAAACGTTCACCTAAACGGGATAACTGCTCATCGTTTAAACCAAATGGGCTGTCATCGACATACAAAGTCCACTCCTGCGGAGTTTGAGCTGTATGAATATGAATTTTGCCACCTGTTTCTGTATAACGAATACTATTACTAATTAAATTAACAATAATCTGTTTAAACCGATCACGGTCTAATAATAGCGGAGAACTTGTTCCTTCAACTTGAATTTCGAGACCAGCCTGCTCAAGTTTAGGTTTAAAGTTTTCTACTTCCTGTAATACCACTTCCCACGGATTAACAGAACTTAAATAACACTTAAGCTGCTGAGCATCTGCCTGTGCCAGATCTGCAAGGTCTTGAGTCAATTTTTTCAAGCTTGAAACCTGACGCATCATTGCATCTAAATGTTCAGGGGTTGCTTTTCGAATCCCGTCTTGCATCGCTTCAATTTGTGCTTGTAATACAGCCAACGGCGTTTTTAGCTCATGAGAAGTATCTGCCACCCATTGACGTCGCGACTCTTCATGCTGATGTAAAATTTCTGCTAAATGGTTCAATTGAGTTGATAAATCGCCCAACTCATCATTTCGTTTAATAACAACTTGATGTTGATAATTTCCTTTCGTTAATTCATTGGTTGCATTTAATAAACGCTGAATCGGCTTTTTAAAATAAGTCGCCATCAATAGCGCTGCAACTAAACTTGAAAGTAAGGTTAAAGCATAAATTAAGAGTAAATAGCGCTTTTGGTTACTAAAGAAATTAATACTCAAAGCATCTTCTTTATCTAGAACAGGTTTTAAACCTAAATATCCAACCACTTGATTGTTTAAGATAATCGGGCGAAATGACATTTGATCTGAAGAAGGTGGCTCACCTACAACAAACTGGTGTCGTGCATCATATAAAGATAAACGTGAGCTCAAACCTAAACGGTCGGGCAAAGCAATAAAACGCTTTTTACCATTTTGAGTTTCAATATCTTTTAAGCTCCCTTTCTTAGACTTATTTTTATCATCACTTGGGCGAAATTGGTTTGCGCTTAAGGGGAATCTTAATCCTTCAAAGGGTTGATATTGAGAAGGTAAATTTTGCTCAAGCGTTCTTAACTCTTCATCGCTAAAAATAGTATTTTTATTTGTCGGTGCAACTTGCGGTGAAATATTAATAAGGGCATGTTCATCGAAAGAATGCTGTTGTATGGCAATGTCATATTGACGACGAAGCCACCACTGCGAGAGACGATCGTAGTCGTCAGGAGCAGCGGTTCCTTCAATTTGTAAAATCTGTGCCTGAATCGCATTCCCCCAATCATGGTACACCGTATAGACATCGCCTAGATTGGTAATGAGTCGGTCAAGCTTCTGCATTTCAACGTCAGCCACATATTTGGCAAAGTTCTTTTGCATTGTCCAGTGCAAAACGCTCAAACTTGCAGTCGCAATAAGCAATGTGGTGAGCAAGACTGTCAAAAACAACCGTAATGCAATGGGAACACGTAGAACGTTCAAAAGCACTCTCTCATTTTTACCCTATATTTCGCATTGTAACCAACAACGAAAAGAAAAACTCTCCATTGTTTCTACATCTTTATTATCTAATCTTTAAGCGATCAGTAAACACAACATTAAAAGGCTTTAAATATGAAAATGACGGCAAAAATTGCATTATTCAGTGCGGCAATTGTAACAATGGGAAGTTTAGCGGCGTGTCAATCGACGACTCAACCACCTAAACCTGAGCGTGGAATGATGCAAGATGGCCCACGTGAAGGCCACCACCGTATGAAACATCGTGAGTTCACACCAGAACAAAAAGCAGCATGGGAACAGCACCGTGCCGAACGTCAAGCTCGCTTTGAACAAATCCAAAAAGCATGTGATGGCAAGGCCAACGGCCAAGCAGTAAATGTTCAAGTTGGAGATAAGACACTTGAAGGTACTTGTAACCTTCGTTTTGAACCAAAGCGCCCTCAACCACCAGTTAACGCTCCTGCATCAGCTCAAGCAAAATAATTCTAAAAATCATGAAACAAAAGGCGCCTATAGGCGCCTTTTGTTTATACATAACTGTTTACGATTTTGACTATTTGTATCATATAAAGATAACCAAAAGTGTTTACACTCAAAGCACTTAGCTAGTTTAAGCATTTTTTTCTTGACTTTGCAGTCACAAAGTAAAGGTCCTGAGGTGCTTGTGCAGTTATGCAAGTTGTTGCACGATGTAATAGTCCAAGGTGCCTCATGGCACATTCTCATAGATTAAGATTATAACTCTGGTTTCACCAGTATTGAGGAACCCGATATGCCACAATACAAAGCGCCCTTACGTGATATGCAATTCGTTTTGCATGAATTATTAAATGCTGAAGAACACTATGCAAAATTACCTGATTTCCAAGGTAACGTAAGCCGTGAATTGGTTGATCAATATTTAGAAGCTGCGGCAGACTTTTGTGAAAATGAACTTTCTCCTTTAAACCAAGTTGGCGACCGTGAAGGTTGTACTTGGAATGATGGCGTAGTTACCACTCCAACAGGCTTTAAAGAAGCTTATCAAAAATATATTGAACTTGGCTTTCCGTCTTTATCAGCAGAAGAACAATACGGTGGTCAGGCTTTACCTAACTCTTTAGGTATTGCAATTTCTGAAATGGTTGGTACAGCAAACTGGTCTTGGGGTATGTACCCTGGCTTGTCTCACGGAGCTGTACGTACATTAGAACATCATGGTTCTGATGAACAAAAAAATACTTATTTACCAAACCTTGTTTCAGGTGTTTGGACAGGTACGATGTGCTTAACTGAATCTCATGCAGGTTCTGACTTAGGTATTATCCGTTCTAAAGCAGAACCAAATGCTGACGGTAGCTATGCAATTTCTGGCGAGAAAATCTTTATCTCTGCTGGTGAACATGACATGGCTGAGAACATCATCCATATCGTTCTTGCTCGTTTACCAGGTGCGCCAAAAGGTACCAAAGGTATCTCATTATTCATCGTTCCTAAATTCCATGTAAATGCAGATGGTACTGTGGGCGATCGTAATGCGGTTCGTTGTGGTTCTATCGAGCACAAAATGGGTATCCATGGTAACGCGACTTGTGTCATTAACTTTGACCAAGCTAAAGGTTACTTGATCGGACCTGAAAACCGTGGTTTGAACTGTATGTTTACCTTCATGAACACAGCACGTATTGGCACTGCGGTTCAAGGTTTAGCAGCATCTGAATCATCTTTCCAAGGTGCGTTAACTTACGCAAAAGAACGTTTAGCAATGCGTTCGCTTTCTGGTCCTAAAGCTCCAGAAAAAGATGCAGACCCAATTATCGTTCACCCTGCTGTTCGTAACATGCTTTTAACTCAAAAAGCATTTGCTGAAGGCGGTCGTGCACTTGTTTACTTACTTGCTCAATATGCTGACATCGTTGAAAAAGGCGAAACAGAAGAAGAGCGTAAGTTTGCTGATAACATCTTGTCTTTATTGACTCCAATTGCAAAAGCATTCTTAACTGAAACAGGTTCTGAGTCTGCTAAGCATGGTGTTCAAGTCTTCGGTGGTCATGGCTTTATTTCTGAGCATGGCATGGAGCAAATCGTACGTGATACACGTATTTCATGTTTGTATGAAGGTACAACTGAAATTCAAGCACTTGATTTGTTAGGCCGTAAAGTATTGCAAACTCAAGGCGCAATGCTAAAAGACTTTACCAAAATTGTTCACAAATTTGTTGAAGCAAATAAAGACAACGCTGCCATGAAAGAATTTGTTGAGCCGCTTGCAGCTCTTAACAAAGAATGGGGCGATCTCACTATGCAAATTGGTATGCGCGCAATGCAAAACCCAGATGAAGTAGGCGCTGCTGCTGTAGATTACCTCTACTTCTCAGGTTATATCACGTTAGCGTATCTATGGGCTCGTATGGCACTTGTTGCACAAGAGAAATTAGCAGAAGGTACGACCGATGTTGATTTCTATAACGCGAAAGTTACAACTGCTCGCTTCTACTTCAAGAAAATCTTGCCACGCGTACGTTCTCATGTAGACGTGATTGCAGGTGGTCTAGATCCATTGATGTCATTAGACGCTGAACATTTCGCTTTCTAACCATAGTTAGTTGCGATATGCAATGTTAAAAAACAAAAAAGGACTGCTCAGTTTTGACGGTCCTTTTTTTATAAAATCAATGATAAATTTACACTTTAAATTCCATATCCATTTCGTTTTACAGGATATCTAGCACAGGCCAATGTGCACAAAAAAGGTGAACGATTATGCCAATTTACAATGCTCCTTTAGCTGATATGAAATTCATCTTAAATGATGTATTTAAAGCAGAACAATTTTGGCAGTCTAATGAGAAACTCGCTCATGTAGATGCTGCAACAGCTGAAGCAATTTTAGAAGAAATGGCTAAATTTGCTCAGAACGTGACTCATCCATTAAACCGTACCGGTGATGAAGAAGGCGCTCGCTATGAAAACGGCGAGGTGTTCACACCAGCTGGTTTTAAAGATGCATTCCGTCAATATGCAGAAGGTGGTTGGATTGGCTTAGGTGCCGATGAAGAATGGGGCGGCCAAGGCATGCCAAAAATGCTCACCGTTCTTTCTGATGAAATGTTATTTGCAACTAACCCATCATTTATGCTCTACCCGCTTCTTTCTGTGGGTGCAGGCATGGCTTTAAACAGCTATGCATCTCAAGAACAAAAAGAAACTTACTTACCAAAGATTTATTCAGGTGAATGGTCGGGCACGATGTGCTTAACCGAGCCACATGCAGGTACTGACTTAGGTATTATTAAAACCAAAGCAGAACCTAATGAAGATGGTACTTATAACATCACAGGTACTAAAATCTTTATCACTGGCGGTGACAACGATTTAGCAGAAAACATTATTCATTTAGTACTTGCTAAAACGCCAGATGCCCCTGCGGGTTCACGCGGTATTTCTTTGTTCATCGTGCCAAAGTATTTGGTAAATGAGGATGGTTCATTAGGTGAACGTAACCTCGTTGGCCCAGGTTCTATCGAACACAAAATGGGGATTAAAGCGTCTGCAACTTGTGTGATGAACTTTGATGCAGCAAAAGGTTACCTTGTTGGTAAAGAAAACGAAGGTCTTGCTGCCATGTTCGTTATGATGAACTATGAACGTTTATCTATGGGTATCCAAGGTTTAGGCGCATCTGAATTTGCTTATCAAAATGCAGCGCAATATGCGACTGACCGCTTACAAGGTCGCAGTGCAACTGGTGTTCAATCACCAAATAAACCTGCTGACAGCATTTTAGTCCATGGTGATGTTCGTCGTATGTTGTTAAACGTACGTGCAAACAATGAAGCATCACGTGCTTTTGCAGTCTATGTTGGTCAACAGCTTGATATCACTAAATTCTCAACTGATGCTGAAGCTGTGAAAAAAGCCAATAATCGCGTTGCGCTTTTGACACCAATTGCTAAAGCTTACCTCACAGATACCGCATTCCAAGCAACTTTAGATGCCCAGATGGTATTTGGTGGCCACGGTTATATTCGTGAATGGGGCATGGAACAATGTATTCGTGATCTCCGTATTGCTCAAATCTACGAAGGAACGAACGGCGTTCAGTCTCAAGATTTAATTGGTCGTAAAACCATTAAATGTGGCGGTGCGTTCATTGCTGAATACATCACTGAGATTCGTGACTTTGCAAATGACTTAGACACCGATTTGAACTTCATTAAAGATGCAACTTTAGATGCTGCAACTGAAATCGAAGCAATCACTCAATTTATTATTGAACAAGCTGCTGAAAACGTAGACTTCCCGAATGCTGCTGCTGTTGATTATCTACATGCAGTTGGCTTACTCAGCTTCGCTTATATGTTTGCAAAAATTGCGGCAGCAGCAAAAGATAAGTCTGGTGACTTCTATCAAAACAAACTTGCTTTAGCTCAATACTTTGCTGATCGTATCTTGCCGGATATTGATGCACGTATTGCTAAAATTAAAGCGGGTTCTGACTTAATTATGGGCTTCAGTGAAGACTACTTTACGAACCAAGCTTAATTAAGTTCTTTATGAAAAAGCGTCTGAATATTCAGGCGCTTTTTTATTTTGTATTTACTATTTCCATTGGCATGAAATTTGTTTAATTTCTAAACATTAAGAAACAAACAAAAGATCTTACTATGCCTGATCCTAAAAAATACGAGCGAATACTTGACCGTTTTGGTCATTACGCCGTAGAAGCCTTCCACTATTTAGCCCTGTTTATTATTGGATGTATGGTGGCTTGGTCCGCGGCCAATACTGTTTTTGAAATTTTGACTGTCAAAAAGTATGCTTCAATTGATGATATTTTATTATTATTTATATATTTAGAACTTGGGGCGATGGTTGGAATTTACTTTAAAACCAATCATATGCCTGTACGCTTTCTTATTTATGTTGCGATTACAGCCTTAACCCGCCTACTCATTTCCGATATCCAACATGACCATAAAGCGGATATGGACCAAGTCATTATTACGGGCTCGATTCTTATTTTAGCTCTTTCTATCTTGGTTGTTCGTTTTGCATCTTGGAATTATCCGTCAGTGATGAGAGAGAAACATGCAAAAACACCAACGCCTTTAAAGCCCCCTCAGCCTCAAGATGATGAATTAGCATAAAAAAATGACCTCAATATTGAGGCCATTTATATATTCTATATTTCAAAATTAACGAACACGATAAATTTGATGTTTTGAATCTACGAGTAAATATTGGTTAGGTGTTTTAACCCAACGGTATCCACGTGGTGGCTCATACAAACGATGCGATCTCCAGTCTGAAACATAATAGCGACTATTGCGGTATTCTGCTGGAACACGATCACCACGTTTAAATGCTACATATCGACCATAGTGCTTACCGCGATCGGCATTTGACCACTGTGGAGCGCGATGATCATTTCGGTAGTCATGACGGCGGTCATCACGATGCTCATATCGATCATAGTTTTTACCATGATTATTGTCCCAACGATGACTTGTATCGGCCATCGCAGTAGCTGACATACCCAACATTAATGTTGAAAGTACAAGAACGATTGGCTTTTTCATGACCTATTTCCTTTATCTTGATCTGAAGCTAGATTAAAAGAGAGTCAAGGAGAAACCATGAATAAAACAGCTTTGATTGATATTGTTTGTAATGACTATAAAGAAAATATGAAGAATCTGTATCTGTGCTACCATTACCATTTTTCAAACTAGGTCAATTGCTGTGTCTGAAATCAGTTTTGAACGTCTTCATCAATTTTTTTGCAAAGTTCCAACCGTACAAGAAGCCCGTATCATGGCTCATGGAGCAGACGGCGAACATGCTTGGTGGTTTAAGTTCAGTATTGATGTAGAACATCCGCTAGCATGGCAAACAGTTCAAGAATTAGGACATGTTTTAAATTATCTCTCGACGAACGAACGTCTACCGACTTTATTCTTCCCTGTTTCTCCACCGCCATACATGAACGGTGAAGCGAAAGACTTTTTATCGTGGATTATTCAGTGTAACCATCCTGAATTTAACCCAGATGTAGTCTGTGATTGGCTTGAGGCCCGTTTACCAAATCCTGTAGATGATGAGTCGCAGTGGAAAATTAAGACTGATTTGAGTGAATTAGAAAAGTTAGATGATAAGACTTTGGATCAGTTGATTCCTCCAGCGCCTTAAATCCGACTTATGGCACAGCCTTTACTTACAGTGATGTTCTTATGTCTTTTGTATAGGCTAATGCCTCACTTTTGAGAGGTCAAAAGTGACAAAAACCTTTGTTTCACTGATGTTACTTCCCTGCAACACAGTGAAACGGCGACATCCATGACGCTAATCACTTTGCCAATTTTGTACAAAATCACGGCAATAAATAAGCTCCAAGTTTAGAACCAATTAGGACTCCGTCGTGAAGATAGAGCCTCAAGCTTTATATAAAGTTAGGCTTAGAAAGTCGACAAACCTGACCATTCCATAAAACGATAAATCCAATACTTTACTTTAGACTCATCTGCATACTTCGCGTAATCTACGCTCATCTGTTTACCTTGCAGGTTTGACCAAGAGGTATTGAAGTAATCTTGAGCATCTTTAAAAACTTGATCTTGAACATTACCCATAACCAACATATCCGTTTCAAGGTTGTAATTTTTTAAATTACGGGCCGTAAAGTTGGCAGATCCTACAATTAACTCAGCGTGTTGGGCGTTATATTTCAAAATCATTTTGCTATGGTTCTGCTCACCATGCGTGTCACACCAACGGATTGGAATTCCCGCAGCATGTAGCTCTGAAGCTACCTGACGATTTGGTATACCATTCTTTTGTCGGCCAAATGCATCTTTATTTGGATCAAGTAAAACTCGGACAATAACCCCTCTATCTTGAGCACTTTTTAGAGCCTGAATAATCTTGCGTTCAGATAAATAGAACATACTTAAATCAAGATGCTCTTTAGGCTTAGCTGAGTTAATCAATTTCAATACAGATTGATAAATCGCTCCTTCAGTTAACACTTGAACTTGAGGTTTGGTTACGTCTTTTTCAAAGTCACCTAAAATGAGCGATGGAGAACTACTACCTGACATTCGCGCAACCGCGGCTTCAGATTGTAAAACATCTGCGGCTGTCGCTCCTGTTACAACTAATGCAACATTTGAGTGTCTAGAACTACCATCATGCGGATTTGCTGAAGTCACCAGTGACTTCCAACCAGTATCAGTATCGACGACTACAGTTTTACGGTGATTCGCCTTAAAGTTAAATAAGTTCAAATAACTGCGCAGTGTAATTTTTTCATCACCGAATGGATTCGGTAACCAACCTTTTTCAGGGTTATTTCCAACATTCTGACAGCAGATGTACCATAAGCTTGACCAGAACGGATTAGAAGCACGTAAAGGAGCTAAATTGGTTTCAATCACATCAACACCCGCTTGACGTAACTGGCGGTAATGTTCAGGGCTTAAACCACCATATACTGAGTTAATCGGGTCAGTAATTAATACAATCTGGATTTGGCGATTTTGTCTTTTTTTACTGACTAATGCATCGGTTAACTCTTGCATTAATGGCCTTTGCTTCAGTTTTGAGTCACCCACTTCTGAATTAAACAAGAACATGTCGACCACAACTGTGGTTTTTGCCTCATCAATCATTTTCAAGATTTCATCAAAGATATGCTGATCAACCTGTTGTTGCCCTTTTGCATCAAGGTAGGTTTTATCTGCTAAAAATTTGACATCGGCATGTCTAAGCTTGCCACTAAAGTTAATCCCTTGCGGCAATGGTTTTACTGTGTGGTAAATTGCCGATGCAATATATGCAATAGCAACAACGCAAAGTAATATCGCCATATAACGACGCCCTGACCAATTTATTTTTTGATGAATTCGTTGAAAAATACGCATAAAAAAGACCTAACTTGATGCTTTCAAATTAGGTCTTTTGGATTGATTTTTCAAGTTTAGTTTCGTGTTAAAGCCTTAAAAACTAAAATCAACACCTACCGTAAAATTGCGTCCAACTTGTGGAATATTTGATAAGAAAGATGCATGTTGATAAACCGTGTCATCTAACAAGTTATTCGCTTTCATATAAACACGATAATCTGTTTTTGCACCATATTGCCCAGAATATGCCACTCCAAGATTAAGCATGTTATAGCCTTCAGTTTCGGTCTCGTAAGCTGCTATCTTGTCTTGGTTAAAGACATGATAATACTCGGCAGAACCACTAAAACCATCACCAAAATCTGCGTCGACTTTAGTACCTAAACGTCCTGCTGGAATACGCGGAGCATTACCTTCTGCATCAATTTTACCGCGTACATAATCACCAAAAGCACTGATTTTGTACATTGGGGTAATTTGATAACCAATTTCACCCTCTGCACCATAGAAGCGTGCTTTATCTTGAGTGTATTGAACTAAACGGAAGTCTTTATAACGGTCAAGGGTTTGCGCATAGATGTAGTCATCAAACCAGTTATGGTAAACATGAAGATGGTAATCAAGTTTGTTATTATCAAAATGCAAACCTAACTCAACATTATTCGATTTTTCCTTACTGAGTTGATCATTTCCTAACTCATAAGTATTTGTCGCAAAGTGCCCACCATTTGCATATAACTCTTGAGCTAAAGGTAAACGTTCCTGATGTGAAGCGACAAAAGAAAGTTTGTAGTTCGGTGCAAACTCCCAATTCGCAGCACCTGCGTAAGAAAATGCAGAGCCATCAAAATCTTGTTTAGAGTTATCGTCTACATCAACTTCTTGCTGATCTGCACGTGCAGAAAGCTCAAAATGTACGTCTTTCCATTGTTTATGTTCTAAAGCAAATACGCTCCACTTTTTGGTAGTGGTCGGAGCCATAAATGCTTCTTCGCCAGTTAAATCTAATTTCTGTTGACCTAACTGTGCGCCAATTACGCCTTCCCAACTTGCAATCGGGTTATGTACTAACTCAATACGTCCATCATAACCTTTGTTTTGGAATCGGGTTGCAATTGTTCCCTCTTCAATTTCATCATGCTGATAGTCAGTATAGCTTGCTTGCGCACGTAACTTTTGGAAGCCTGCAAATGGATCATTTAACTCGGTTTTAAAATCGTAACGCTCAGATTTTAAATCAATCCATGGGCCGCCATGTTCGTGTTCATGTTCTTCATGCTCATGATCGTGACCTTCTTCACCCTCTTCATGTTCATGGTCTCCACAATGCAAATGCGGTCTTCCACCTAGATGAGCGCTACAACTTTCGTATTCATGGCTATGCCCCGGTAAGCCATACTGGTCTCTGCGGTTGCTATAAGAAATACCCGTATAACCACGGTCATAAATCCAAGACAAACCAACATTAACCGAGTCACCCTGCGCAAAAGTATTGTCTACACGGCGCTCTTTTTCACCTTCATGAATATAATTGGGCGCAATATAATTATTCGCATCACGAGTTAACCCCTCAACACGTAAAGCAACCTGGCTACCCAAGCCAACAGTTACGCCAGCGCTCGCCAGTTTTTCATCACTTCCAGTGTTGTAACGTAAGCCAACTTGTCCTTCATAACCATTTTCAGGCATTTGCGTAGGGATCTTGTTATCAATGACGTTGACTAAACCACCGACAGTCCCCGCACCAAACAGTAAAGTTGAAGGGCCGCGAATTACTTCGACTTGTTTCGCAAGCACAGGATCTACAGTAACAGCATGGTCAGGAGACAAAGTCGAGACATCAATATTTTCTGATGAATTTTGAAGTACTTTAACGCGTGGCCCATCTTGTCCACGAATCACTGGACGACTCGAACCCGCCCCAAACTGATTAGCGTAAATTCCGACTTCACTACTCAGCGCATCCCCAATGGTGGCGGCCCCTTGCGATAAATGCTTTTGATCAACAACAGTATCTGCAACTGCAAAATCTTGTGAAGTTTGCTCAAGTGGATGAGCCTTAATTCGAATAGTTTCTAACTTTTCAACATTTTCACTTTCTGCTGCAAACGAAGGAACGGATATGACAGCTAAAATGGATAAGGTCAAAATATTTTTATAAAACTGCATTGGATGTGTCCCGGATCACGATATGTTTTATTTTTGTTATATTATAACATTTCGTTTGTTTTGCAATAAAAAACATTTCTCATTCGACGATTCGTTAGACTGGTCAACTAAATGATGTGAGTAATTTTTGATTTCTAATGCCTTTTACCATCTCTCATGCCGTTATAGCTCCTCCCTTATCTAAGCTTAGCCAAAACACTTTACCGATTGCTGCGTTAGCCATTGGCAGTATGACACCCGATCTTTACCGCTTATTTACAGTTCAGTCCAGCATGCTGACGCACCAATGGAAAGGTCTGATTTATCCCAACCTTGCATTAGGCCTCGCCTTTTGTGCAGTTTGGTATTCTCTTTATCGTCCAGTGGTGTACCGTTTTTTTGGTGTGCAACATGATCTTGGCCTCAGCTCTTTAAAACGTATTTTTATATTTTTTATTGGCGTTATATTTGCACTCATTGTCGGTATAGCAACTCATCTCATTTGGGATGGTTTAACACATTCAGACTTTCGAACGTTTGTATTTAAAGATGTATTAGCGACAACTATTCATCTTTTTGGTCATCCCTACCCTTTGCACCGTCTTTTACAACTTGGCTCCTCTGCTCTTGCCTTACCTTTTCTTGGTTGGATGGGTATTCACTATTACCAGCGCTACAAACAACACTGGAAAGTAAGTAAAAAAATTAAAATTTTCGCGTGGTCTCTGTTTATTCTATCTACAGTCTTAGGCTTATTTTCATTTTGGGATTATGCACGTTACATACCCCATGAGGTTTGGCATGCCGATACCTATTATTTTACAGGCCGTTCTATCAACGAGTTTATGCAAGGTTGGTTAAGTACCTTTAGCTTAGGATGCTTATTATTCTTGTTTTTAGATCGACAACAAAGAATGGGATGAATCACAAAATTTGCTGCCAAATTGCTCATTTTCAGGTTAATTTCCGCGGTTTTTTGATCTAGTTCTTGTGGCAAACCATGCAACAGGGCATAATCGAAAACTTATTTTTTTGACGGTGCGCGGTTTACGCATCCGTCTTTTCAGCCAATATAGTTTGGATATTTTTCATCATGATGCGAACTCATTACTGTGGCTCTTTAACTGAAGCCCAAATCGACCAAACCGTTACACTATGCGGTTGGGTACATCGTCGCCGTGACCATGGCGGTGTTATTTTCCTTGATATGCGTGACCGTGATGGTCTCGTTCAAGTGGTTATTGACCCAGATACTCCAGAAGCATTTGCAACTGCAGATAAAGCACGTTCTGAATATGTATTAAAAATTACAGGTCGTGTTCGTCGCCGTTATGAAGGTACTGAAAATGCCAACATGGTGAGTGGTCAAATTGAAGTTTTAGGTAAAGACATCGAAGTTCTTGCCGCTTCAGAAACACCTCCATTCCCTTTAAATGATGAAAATACCAATATTTCTGAAGAAATTCGCTTGAAATATCGTTTCTTAGATATTCGTCGTCCTGAAATGTTGGATCGTTTACGCTTCCGTTCTAAATTGACCAATCTTATTCGTAACTATTTCGAAGATAATGGTTTCTTAGACGTTGAAACACCTATTTTGACACGTGCAACTCCTGAAGGTGCGCGTGACTACTTAGTACCAAGTCGTGTACAAAATGGTAGTTTCTATGCACTTCCACAATCACCACAATTATTCAAACAATTGTTGATGGTGGGTGGTATTGATCGTTACTACCAAATCGCGAAATGTTTCCGCGACGAAGATTTACGTGCTGACCGTCAACCAGAATTTACTCAAATCGACGTTGAAACATCGTTCATGAGTGACGATGACATTATGGACTTAATGGAAGTCCTGACTGTGAAGATGTTCGATGAACTTCTTGGCGTTAAATTCGATAAATTCCAACGTATGACTTACGCAGATGCAATGCGTGACTATGCATCAGACAAACCTGATATGCGTATTCCTTTGAAACTCGTTGACGTTGCAGACTTAATGCAAGAAGTAGAGTTCAAAGTATTTGCGGGTCCTGCAAAAGACCCTAAAGGCCGTATTGTTGCTTTACGTGTTCCAGGTGCAGCGTCATTGCCACGTAGTGCAATCGATGAATACACTAAATTCGTTGGCATCTATGGTGCAAAAGGTTTGGCTTACATCAAAGTTAATGAACTCGCTAAAGGAATTGAAGGTCTTCAATCTCCAATCGTGAAATTCATTGAACCAATCGTACTTGAATTGTTGGCACGTGTTGGTGCGCAAGATGGCGATATCGTATTCTTTGGTGCTGATAAAGCTAAAGTTGTAAATGATGCAATGGGCGCGCTTCGTGTGAAGATTGGCCATGATTTGAATCTTGCAACTTGTGAGTGGGCTCCACTTTGGGTTGTTGACTTCCCAATGTTTGAAGAAACTGACGATGGCAAATGGACTTCTGTTCACCATCCATTCACTCTACCAAAATCAAGTGTAGAAGAAGTGAAGAGCAATCCAGGTGAAGCACTTTCTGTTGCTTACGACATGGTATTGAACGGTACTGAAGTTGGTGGTGGTTCTCTACGTATTTATACGTTAGAAATGCAAAAAGCGATTTTTGAAGCGCTTGGTATTTCTGATGAAGAAGCAGAAGAGAAATTCAGCTTCTTATTAAATGCACTTCGTTACGGCGCTCCTCCTCACGGTGGTTTGGCATTTGGTCTTGACCGTTTAGTAATGTTAATGACTGGCGCGACTTCCATTCGTGACGTTATTGCATTCCCTAAAACTAAGACTGCTGAATGTCCACTTACTCAAGCACCTGCTCCTGTTGAAGCAAATCAGCTTCGTGACTTGGGCATCCGCTTACGTGAGAAGCCAAAAGCTGAAGAATCTAAATAATTTTTAGATTCTCAAATTAAAAAACCCTGCTTATGCAGGGTTTTTTATTGAGTAAGATCAATCATATATTTCGCTTAAGTAAGCTATGCTTTGCGAATAAGCAGGTCAGTGGCATAATAGGCTGCTTTTAATTTAGAGGTCAACTTTATGGCAATGCGCCCTGATGTACGTCGACATGCTTTAATCGTAATTGTATTCTCTCTTGCGCAATGGTTTTTCATGCGCTATATCCTTGCAAATGAATTATTTAACATCACTACAAGTCAACGTATTCTTTATTTCTGTGTAAGTAGCTTGGCTGGTGCATTGCTTATTTTTGTTGCACTGATTTATATGGTACTTAAAGGAAATGCAGATAAACAGGGGTAAATATTCCTGTTTTATCTGTAATCCAAGACTTATCTCATTTCTTTTGAATCAAAAATTTTTTTAGCCAATATTTTATATAGGTTATATATTTCACCGGATAATAAATAAATATTCCTTTAGATTTATAATGATATTTCAAAATTAAGCGATTAATTTTAAACTCAGCATCCAGAAAATACTTTTCCTTATGGTATGGTTGAATAACTTTCATCATTTCAACAGCCATTTGCAAACCATTTTGAGAAAAACTCTCATCGTGAATACGATACTGGCAAACTACTTCTGGAATATATTTTAAAACTTTACCTTGTTTAGTCAGTTTTAATAACATATACCAATCTTCAATTTTCATGTTTTCATCATAACCACCAACTTTTATAAGATCATTTAAATGAAACATCTGCGTTAAAGTTGGTAAATCATGAAGATTTAATAAAATTTCATCAAAGCTATATTCAAAATGAGTCGAAATTCGTTGTTCTAAAACTTTACTCTGGGAATCAATTAACTCTATAGCAGCAAATACACCATTAACTTCTTTATGAGTCTCTAAATATTCTACTTGTAATTGAGTTTTATGAGGCAACATCATATCATCAGAAGCAATCATACTTACATATTTACCCTGACATAAAGAGAGAGCTTCATTTAAAGTTCGACAAAGGCCTTTATTTGATCTGGTATTAAAATATACTCTAGTAAATCGCCTCTCACATTCTGGTAAAATGTCTTTAATTTTATCCACTGATCCATCTTTAGAGCCATCATCAATTATAATCAACTCAATATTCAAATATGTTTGAGCTATGATGCTTCTAATACTATCTTGAATATAAATTTCATGATTATAACAAGGAATTACAATAGAAACTAAAGGCTGCATTAATTAGATCCTTGTGGCACAAATATATTGCATAACTCAATAATATATTTAGTTTCTTCAGTAGTTTGAGTAGGACCGATTGGCAAACTTAACACTTCATCATGAATACGTTCAGTTAAAGGAAAACTTAGCTCATTCCATTCTTTATAGGCTTGCTGCTTATGAGGAGGTACTGGATAATGAATTAGTGTTTGTACTCCATTATTTTTAAGAAAATTATAAAGTTCATCTCGATATTCAGTTTGAATAACAAATAAATGCCATACATGCTGAATATAATTTCTAGCATCAATATTAAATAATGGCAACTGAATAAAAGGATTTTGTATTCCTTCTAAATAGAGATTAGCCAATTCACGTCGATTTTTAATCTCATTCTCTAAGTACTTTAATTTTACATCTAGCATGGCAGCTTGAATTTCATCAAGACGACTATTTACACCAGGTACTAAATTTTTATATTTCTCATGAGAACCATAATTACGAAGAGCACGTAACATTTGTGCAAGTTCTTCATTGTTAGTGGTTACAGCACCAGCATCTCCTAATGCCCCTAAATTTTTACCTGGATAGAAGCTGAAACCAGAAGCATCTCCCCAGTTCCCAGCTTTTATTCCTTTAATTTCAGCACCATGTGACTGAGCTGAATCTTCTAATACAAGTAAATTATATTTTTTTGCAATTGCCATAATTGCAGGCATTTCTGCCAATTGCCCATACAAATGAACAGGTAAAATGACTTTTGTTTTTGGAGTAATTGCAGCTTCAATTTTGTTTGGATCGATATTATAAGTATTAATATCTGGTTCAACTAAAACTGGAGTTAGGTTATTTGCAGTGATTGCTAAAATACTTGCAATATATGTATTTGATGGGACAATTACTTCATCACCATCATTTAGTTTCCCCAACTCTTTCCATGCTCGAAGTGTAAGAATCAAGGCATCTAAACCATTTGCAACTCCTATTGCAAATTTTACTCCACAATATTCCGCAAAATTTTGTTCAAATTGAGCTAATTCATTTCCACCAATATACCATCCAGAATCTATAACACGAGTGCAAGCCTCAATGAGTTCTGCACGATATTGACTATTTATACTTTTCAAATCTAAGAAAGGAATCATTATTTCACATAGCCTTTAATAATTGCCGGATTTCCTACTACAATTGCATTTTCCGGAACATCTTTGGTTACTACTGCACCTGCGCCAACCAATGCATTTCGACCAATTCTTATACCTGGTAAAATGGTAGCATTACCGCCAATACTTGCCCCTTGTTCAACTATAGTTTTTAGAAACTCATCGGGATATTGCTTTGAACGGGGAGCCTTATCATTTGTAAAAGTAACACTAGGGCCAACAAAAACGTTATCTTCTAATGTAACACCATCCCACACATAAACACCTGATTTAATTGTGACGTTATTACCAATTTGGACATCATTTTCAACCATAGTGTGCGCACAAATATTACAATTTTCCCCGATAACTGCTTGTGGGAAAATCACACTATATTGCCAAACTTTTGTTTTCTGACCAATATTTTTAGATTTAACATCTGATAATGGATGAATATAGGGCTGATTTACTACATGCAGAAAATCATCGTAATTTCGAATATAATCCTGCTCTGTAAAGTGTTCACTTGCTAAAACTAGTAATACACAATCTTCTGAAAAATCATGCATTTCACGCCATATCAATCCTTCAACAATTAAACCTTGGGTCGGGTTATCTAAAACAACTTCTTCTTTAGTAGAACCATTATCCAAAATAAATCTACAGCTACCTTTCAAACATATTGCAACTTGTTTTAAATCAATATGAGCATGAAAGCCACGCGGTTTTTGTGACGTATTAAAAATGTAATACAAACGTTTCACATCAAAAGGAATTGACTGATTAGACTCAATCGCAACCAAACCACCTCGTTCATCGCCAAAACTAGGCAAGTCAATTAATTTTACAAGGCTCATTTTATTCAGTTACCAAAGAAATCAAATATTGACCATAATCATTCTTACTCATGCTTTGGCCGATTTCTAACACTTGAGCTTTCGTCAACCAACCATTATGAAGTGCAATTTCTTCAAGACAAGCCACTTTATAACCTTGACGTTTTTCAATAGTCTCAACGAACTGTGCTGCTTCAAGTAAGCTTGCATGTGTTCCTGTATCTAACCAAGCAAAACCGCGTCCAAGTAACTCAACATTGAGATCACCACGATCTAGATACATCTGGTTCACTGTCGTAATTTCAAGTTCACCACGATCTGATGGTTTTACTTGTTTTGCAATTTTCACTACATCATTATCGTAAAAATAAAGTCCAGTAACCGCAAAATTCGATTTTGGATGTTTTGGTTTTTCCTCTAATGAAACTGCTCGTTTTTCCTCATCAAACTCAACAACACCAAAACGTTCAGGATCTTTGACTTGATAACCAAATACGGTTGCACCCTTTTGACGGGCCACAGCTTGGCGTAGCATGGGCGTAAAACCTTGACCATAGAAAATATTGTCGCCAAGTACTAAACACACATTACTTTCGCCAATAAACTCTTCACCAATAATAAATGCTTGAGCTAAACCATCAGGACTTGGTTGAATCGCATAACTTAATTCAACACCGAATTCTGAACCATCACCCAATAATCGCTTAAAGCCATCTATATCGTCTGGCGTACTGATAATAAGAACTTCACGAATACCAGCCAACATCAAAACAGACAATGGATAGTAGACCATTGGCTTATCGTAAATTGGTAACAGTTGTTTTGAAACGCCTTTTGTGATCGGATACAAACGCGTCCCAGAACCACCTGCTAAAATTATACCTTTTGTACTCATTATGCACTTACACCTAATCTTTCTCTTTGGTAACTGCCATCTTGTACCCGGCGGCACCACTCTAAATTATTTAAATACCACTCAACAGTCTTTCTAATACCTGTTTCAAATGTTTCCTCAGGCTTCCAGCCTAAATCTTTTGCAATTTTTGAGGCATCAATTGCATAACGTAAATCATGTCCTGGACGATCCTTCACAAAGGCAATCAAAGATTCATATTTCGATCCCTCAGAAAGAGGCTTTAGCTCATCCAATATTTTACAAATAGCTTTCACAACTTCGATGTTTTGCTTCTCATTATAACCACCGATGTTATAAGTTTCTCCTACTGTCCCTTTACTCGCAACTTCATATAAAGCTCGAGCATGATCTTCAACATACAACCAATCGCGAATTTGATTTCCTTTGCCATAAATAGGCAACGGTTTTCTATCCAAAGCATTTAAAATAACTAGAGGAATGAGTTTCTCTGGAAAATGATAAGGACCATAATTATTTGAACAATTTGTCACTATCGTTGGTAGACCATAAGTTCGATTCCAAGCTCTGACTAAATGATCTGAACTTGCTTTGCTAGCAGAATATGGAGAGCTTGGTGCATATGATGTTTTTTCTGTAAATAAATCAGTTGTTCCTTCTAAATCTCCATAAACTTCATCAGTTGAAATATGATGAAATCGAAAATTTGCTTTTTTATCAGCATTTAAAGTCATCCAATATTTACGCACAACTTCCAATAAAGTATAGGTACCAACAATATTAGTCTGAATAAAAGCTGCTGGCCCATCAATTGAACGATCTACATGAGATTCAGCAGCTAAATGCATAACTACATCGGGCCGAAAAACGTCTATCACTTCAGTTAAAGATTTTTCATCACAAATATCAATTTTTCTGAATGAATAACGTGAATTCTTTTCTATCTCAAATAGAGATTCCAAATTACCAGCATAAGTTAATTTATCAAGATTTAAGACTTCATCTTGTGTAAAATTAATAATATGGCGAATAACAGCAGAACCAATAAACCCAGCTCCGCCCGTAATTAAATATTTCATTTTTCTGCTTATCCTGACACCTTAAAAAAGCATCATGAGTTATGATATACAGCTTGGTATTTTATTACTTTTTATACTAGCTTTATATCAATAAAAGAGTATTTTTCTTTAAAATTTGAATAAAATTCAACCTATTGTTAGCCTTACTCTTCACTAATTTCTTTTACTATTTGATCAATATCTTCATTGAAATTATACAGGTTTAATTTCAATTACAAAAAATATAGAATAGTAAGAATATAACTCATCCTCTCTAAATTCCACATGGCTAAAATCTTAATTCTATGTATCACATTAAAAGATAGCATTGAAAGGCAACAGAAATTAATTCAAAACATTGAAATACTTAAAAAAACAGTCAAAGATATTCAAATTGACTTTCAGTTTTTTGATGCTGTTTATGGAAAAGCTCTCCCACCAGAATACATAGTCTTTTTAGATTTGAGCCGAAAATTTGCTGGTCAATGTGAACATGTTCTTGGTCCAAGTGAGTTTGGGTGCTATCTCAGCCATATGAAAATCTGGCAACGTCTCTCCCAAGGTGATTATTCTGCTTATAACCGAGTTATCATTCTTGAAGATGATGTTATGGTTAATCTTAATCATATCAATGAAAAGCTTAAATCTTTGATCGAAACCAATCCAGATTTTGCTTTCCTTAGCGGCAATACTAAACCATCTCGCCGAAGAATTCGTGGCTATACCAGTGAAGATGGTCTATATTTTAATTTAACTGGTCCTAAGGATCTATATACTGGGGCTTATGCTTATTCTTTAACCCCTAAAACAGCTCAAAAATTTATTGAAAAACAAATCAAAAAATTATCCTATTTAGATGATTGGACATATTTACTTCAAGGTTCAATAACTTCTCCTTATTATTATTGTTTCGAACATAATGATGATATGCAAAGTAATATTGCACCAGATCGTCAAATTTTCATGAAAAAACCAAATCGTTTCAAGAAAAACTATCGAAAAATTAAAAATGATGTCATATCCCGGATTATTTCATTATTCTTATTTAAAAAAATTATTCGATTGGCAAATTTTATTACAGATCAAAAGAATATTTTAAAAAAACTAAATAATGAGCAAAATAGATAGGATCAAATGAAACATTTTTTATTTATTCAAGACCATCTACATGGTGGTGGGGCAGAGCAAATTTGCATTGATACAGCAGTAGGCTTAAAAAGTCTTGGACATCAGGTGACTGTTCTATTACTTGATGGAACTCAAATTCGTACACAATATCCTGATGACTTAAGTATTATTAAATTTAATATTGCACCTAAATTTTTGAAAGGTAGTATTAAAAAAAATAAATTAAAAGCAGTCAGTATTGACCAACAACAGCAATTACTAGAAATCATTGCAAGTCTGAAGCCAGATACTATTTTCGCGGGACATTCTCATGCATTTTGGCTATCTCCAATATTATCAGGAAATGTCTGGTACTGGGTCCATGGTGATACTCTAGGTTTAGTCATAAAAAAGAAAATTGGCTTCTTTAAATTTCTAGAAGGAATAAAAAAATTTATTGCATGTAGACGTGCATGTAATTTTCTCTTCCAAGAAAAACAGGTTATTGCTGTTAATAATGATATTGCAGATTTATTAAATAGACACGTCAAAAATATAAATGTAAAAGTAATTCATAATGGTATCCATATTGATCGTCTAATACAGAATATTGATTTGAATGCTCCAATCAAGAAAAAATGGGATGCTATTTTTGTTGGTCGCCTATCCGAAGAAAAACAACCCGATGTAGCTTTAAGAGCTTTTGCTGAAACCAATTTGGCAGGTCGTATGGCTATAGTTGGTGATGGACCTATGCTTAACAAGCTTCATCAATTAGTTATTGATTTAAAATTAGAAAATCAGGTTGATTTTTTGGGTTGGCAAAATCAACCTAGCCAATTTATAAGGCAAAGTCGCTGTCTAATTTTATCTTCACGAACTGAAGGCTGTCCTCTTATTGTTTCTGAATCTTTAATAATTGGGACACCTGTTGTTGCCTATAATTGTTGTGAGGGTGTTGAGTTTCAGCTTTCTTCGGGAGAGTTAAAAAAAGGCCTCGTTCCTTTAAATCAATTAGAAATACTTACTCAACAACTTAAAACTATTATTTTGGATCCTTACTCTATTACTGATCAAGATAAACAACGCTTAGGAATGGATGTCATGGTTAAACAGTTTGAACTACTGTAAATATCTAATGCAAATTAAATACATTTATTTTTGAGTAATTATTATGTTCCCATACCGTAATTTATTAAAAAAATGGTATAAATACCAACAAGCAAAAAAAGCAAGATCTTTTGACTCTCATTGGTATATGCGTTTTGGCTGGTTAGAACAACCGTTTACAACACTTGAGCAACTAGATTCTCTCTTTGAGATCCACTCCCCTAAAAAGTTTACATTTGCAGATAGCTTTTATGCTTATGAAAATGGACGTCATTTTATTTTTTTTGAAGAAGTCGATGACGAACATCCAGTAGGTTTTCTTTCTGTTTTAGAAGTCTTTAAAGATGGCACCTACACACCACCCGAGACAATCTTAAAGCTCGAGTACCACCTTTCTTATCCTTGTGTATTTAAAGTAAAAGACACTTGGTACATGATCCCAGAGACTTCGGCCAACAAGACGATTGAACTTTGGAAATGTACTGAATTTCCACTGAAATGGGAAAAGCATTCTAATCTGATCGAGAATATCGAAGCAGTCGACAGCACCCCCTTCTATCATGAAGGCTTATGGTATCTTTTTACTTCAACGCGTCGTGATTGTAAGAAATTTGGTGATCGTTTAGATCTATTCTTTACCGAAGATATTTTAAATCCGAACTGGCAAGAGCACCCAATGAACCCAGTGTGCCGAGGCAGTCAGCAGTTCCGTATGGCGGGTAAACCTTTTATTTATAAAGGCCAATTGGTTCGACCAAGCCAAGACTCTTTAAAACGTTATGGCGGTAATATCGAATTAAAAGCGATTACTCAGCTTAGCCCGATAGCTTACGAAGAAAAATTACTAGAAGTAGTTTTACCAGACTGGGATCAAGCAGATGACGGTTGTCATACCATTAATGTCGAAGATAACTTCGTGGTACTTGATGCCATCCGCCTTACACCGAAGAATAATTAAGTTTTCAGCAGGCCTTTATAAATATTAAGCGTCTGCTCAGCCATGGCTGGTACAGTCAGTTCAGCCTTGGCTTTTGCATATAAAGGACTAAAGTCGTGTTGAGCTTCAGGTTGAAGCGCACATTTAATCGCTTTTGCTAAACCTTGTGCATCTCCAATTTCTGCTAGATATTGCTCCGGCAACCACTCAATCACACCGTTCACTTTGGTTGAAGCCATTGCTTTATCGGCCTGTAAAGCTTCGACCATGACGAGTGGAAAACCTTCACGATCTGATGACAAAACCACGATATCTGCTAATTGCACCAGATCTCGAGCATCGGTTCTAAACCCAAGAAAAGCGACCCGATCTTGCATGTTTAATTCACTGACTTGTTTTTCTAAACTTGCTCGAAGTGAACCGTCACCAATAATCCATAAATTGGCATCAATCTGTTGCATTGACTCAATCAGTAAACTGATATTTTTTACTGGCTCTAGACGCCCAATACACATAACAACTTTTTTGCTTGTGTCTAGCTCAGAAAAATCATTTTGAATCGATTGAAGTAACTTTTCTTTATTTTCAACTGTAAGTACGGGTTGAGGATAGACCCCGTTGTAAACCACGTGTGCTTTAGACTCTGGAATGCCTTGCGTGAGTGCTTGGCTCACCGCAATAACAGCATCGCCCGCTAAATAAGCAGACTTATTCTTTTTAGTACCATGTACTGTTGTCACAAATTTTGGGCCAGATGAAAATGGCTTAATTCGGGCAATTAGTTCAGCCGCCTTTCCTGCTTGTGCATGAACAATAGCAGGTTGAATTTGCTGGATAAGGTTTTTAAGTTGCCAGAGTAAAAAAATATTCCAACGGCTACGTGCAAAATCAACCGCATGAAAATGTACTTGTTGGCTAAACTTGTCTAGATAGCAAGGATGTGCAATCACATGTACTTCATGATTTAAAGCGAGCTCATTAACAAGATTAAAAGTGTGCTGCTCTAAACCACCAATTCCACCACTCGTTGCCAATAGCTGAACAATTTTCATAGTTTGCCTACTTATTTCTTATCTTTATTCATGGTCTGTTCAAACAGTTTGGCTTCTTTTAGAAAAGCATAAAACGCGTTAATCATACTATTTACGAAACCACGCCAACCATTTAAGAAACTACGGCGAATAAAATAAGACTTCATAAAAGTCACTGGCATTACCAAAACCAATTTTGCAACGCTTGGAGACTTTCCCTTTTGGTATTTCTCTAGTGCTTTGAGGTTGGAATATTGGTTATTTTTTTCGACTTTAACAAAAATGCTCGACTCGCCATAATGATAAATATCATGTTGAGCACGCTGAGATTCACCATCTACAATCACATTTTCATGGACCTTATTGGCAAGGTCATAATGCCCTTTAGACTTACGGAAAAAACGCACCTTTGCATGCTTTTTAGTATGTTTGCTGTTGGGAACACCTAAAAACACGTCATTAATTGGTGTGATTAAAGCATCAAGTTTATTTTGCTGAATGGTCTTAACAATTTCTTGTTTTAACTCATTAGATAAGACTTCATCACCATCTAAATTAAGTACCCAATCATTTCGGCATTTTGCTAAAGCTAAACTTTTTTGCCCAGCGTAACCTTGCCAATCTTGATGAGAGATTTGCGTATTTTCAAAGTGCTGTGCAATTTCATAAGTATTATCAGTACTGCCAGAGTCTAAAATAATGACTTCATCAAATTCACTAACACTTTGTAATGTTCGCTCTAACCAAGCACCACAATTTAAAGTGACAATATAGACACTACATGGAATTTTATTCATAACTTATAACGTCCTTTAGCAAGGGCGATACGCATCTGTAAAGCATTCATGGCACCATGCGTGCTGACACGTGGAATATTAAATTGATTAACTGCTTCGTAAGCTTCGATTTTTTTACGAGTCGATACTGCATTTTTAAAACCAATCTCTTCGGCCATTTTCTGGTGCTTTTCGTTAAATCGACCAAATGGATAAGCAAAGCTCGGACACTTACCGACTAATGCTTCAACATCTTGTTTAGACTGAAGCATTTCATCGTAAGCAGTTTGATCATCAAGCTTAAGTAAGTTCACATGGTGTTGTGTGTGTGCACCAAATTCAATCAAACCAGAATTCGCCATTTCATGAATTTGCTCATGAGTTAGCTTTTCGATTCCTTCAATTTGCGTTGCCAAATAAATGGTTGCCTTTGCATTATATTTTTTTAGTAATGGATAGGCATAAAGATAATTATCCATAAAGCCATCATCAAAACTTAAAGCAACGACATTTTTTTGATTACGATATTGTTCAAGCTCAGAGACAAAACAAAAAGTAGCTCCTTTACGCGTCAACAACTGTAAGAGTTGTTCAAACTTTTCCGGGGGCATGTTCATACCAGAGGCAGCATCTTTAGGCGTAACCTGATGCAACATCACAATGCGTGGTAGTTTGTTCGAACGAAACGGAAGCCAGAATGTATAATTACCCAGCACATATAACAGTGCAGCAAGTACTAATAGGCCTACCGCAACGTACAAAAACCACATCATGCATAAACCTCATGTGACCATTCATAATCTTCTGAAAGGGGCTGCTTAAATGTCACTTCAACCATAAATTGGGTGATGCGTTTAGCATTGAAAGACCTACGTGTTTTCTCCCAGCCCTCTTTCGCTATTTTTTCAGCCTGATCTGGGTTTTGATCAAAGAATTGGATCTTCTTGGCCAAATCAAACTGATCATCAAAGTAAACCACTTCCTGTTCGGTATAGAGCTTCTCAAAGCCCGGAATTCTTGGGCTAAAAGTCAATAAACCATTACCAGTCAGTTGTACAATACGGTCAGAACTATACAGAGTTACATCATTACGGCGTGAGTAATTGAGTCCCATTTTTGTTTCAGATAGAACTTTATAATAAGCTTTGCCGTAGACACCGGGTTGCTCAAAACAACCATAATATTGATAGTTCACATGGCCTTGTTGCAACGCATCTGCTAAGTCCTTTAAGAACTTCTCACGCTCAGGTTCTTTATAAACCACGCCACAAAAAATAAAAGTCTTATCCGTATTCACATTTGAAAATTGCTGTAGTGTTTCTACATTACGGTGACCCACATTTGGCAGATAGGCTACGCTTAAATGCGGCTGTTTTAATTTTTGTAGATATTCGCCACCGGTTGTACAGAAAATAGCATCTAAATATGGCGAGAACGCTTTAACAAAGTCGAGTTTGCTTTCAAGATAAAGTGGGTCAACATACCAAAATGCAATTTTAGTATTTGGATAAGCTTCTTTAATCTGTCTAAGAACATCTGGACTCATTAAGTCACTATGTCCAATAAGTACCAGATCAGGCTCAATATTATTAACGACCTTTAGTACTTCTTTATTAGCCCAACTGGCGCCCAGTTTTTTTGTTTTAAAAATGGTACCCATTCGAGCCATGTCACGAAAACTAAAGTCATAAACGAAATGGCCATTTTCAATTAATCCGGCAGAAATTTTACGGTCTGTGCAGTAAAAATGGGCGCCTTGTTTATTAAAGCCAAAATTCGCAATATGCAATATTTTCATTTATTTACTCAAAATAAAAAATTTAATTTTTCGCTAAAAGATATGTTGCCACACGGTCTGCTTCTTTAAAAGCATAAGGTTGTGGTAACTGTACAACACAAGTCTGCTGTGAAATTAATTTTGATTCTAACATTTGATCAACTGAGTGGGTAATCCGGTCGTCTTTCAACCGATCCATTGCCATTACCCCGACTCGACAACCCGCGGTAAGCGCCTCAAAAATCATAGATACGCTGTCTTCTGTTACCCAAACTGCTTCTGCTTTTTGCATTTCTTCAAAAATCCAACCCTGTGGTGTTTGCTCAACAGGAAATATTTGTAAATGCCCAGCAAAGCTTTGCTGTCTTAAAGTATCGATAAATTCTGCTGGCGTGCGGCGTGAAGTTGTCAAAATAATTTCAGCGTTTGGATTATTCTCAACAATTTTTTGAACACTGCTTAATACTTTGTTTTGGTTCCATTGATGTCGTTTAGATGAACCACCTAAAGCAATTAAAATTCGGTCTTTTTGATGGCGGTTTTCATTACGAATGGGATTTAATGCCCCACGTGTGACAATCACATGGCTATCAGCATGAATACCGTCATGTTCTGGAATCACAGCATAATCAAAGCAAACCACAGGTAAGTTAGGCTTCATCAATATAATAGTTTTGGCTTTTCTAAAAATTTTGCCGAATAACCAGACACGAAAATGAGTGTGGCTTCCCACTCCAAATATAAAATCGGGTACTTTTTTTAATAACGATTTTTTTGAAGAGAAAAGCGCCTGAATTAAAGAAATAATTGGCAAATCAGAAATAAGGATCTCTTCAAAAGTTGTTTCTGGCTGTTGTCTTTGCATTGCCTGAAACAAGCCTAATGCTTGTGAACGGTGCCCTGCCTTACCATCAGAGACATAGACAATATGCATAAAAGCTCCCGAAGCCAAAAATAAAAAGGCGAAACTTATGTTCGCCTTTTTATGTTAACGGATTAACTTATTTTACGTAAGTTAACCAGTGTTCATATTTCGGATTTCTACCTTGAACTGCATCAAAGTAAGTCTTTTGAATTTCAGTAGTAATTGGGCCACGGCCACCTGTACCGATTGGACGGTCATCGTATTCACGAATTGGCGTTACTTCTGCAGCAGTACCTGTGAAGAATGCTTCATCTGCAATGTAGAATTCATCACGTGTAATACGACGCTCAACAACTTGATAACCAAGATCTTTAGCAATCGTCATTACTGTTTGACGTGTAATACCATCAAGCGCACCACCAGCGATATCTGGAGTGTGTAAAACGCCATCTTTAATTAAGAATACGTTTTCACCAGAACCTTGGCACACATAACCTTGTGGGTCCATTAACATTGCTTCATCGTAACCAGAATGTGCAACTTCTTGGTGAGCAAGAATTGACAACGTGTAGTTACCAGATGCTTTTGCTTTACACATCGTCACGTTTGGATGATGGTGAGTAAATGATGAAGTTTTAACACGAATACCATTCGCCATTGCTTCATCACCAAGGTATGCGCCCCACGCCCACGCTGCAACTGCGGCATGAATCGTATTATTTGTTGCTGCAATACCAAGTTTTTCTGAACCGATCCAGATTAATGGACGTAAATAGCAAGAAGCTAATTTATTTTCACGAACAACATCGATTTGTGCTTGTTCAAGCGTGGCTTGATCATACGGCACTTTCATTTGATAAATTTTTGCTGAATTTAACAAACGTTTTGTGTGGTCTTGAAGACGGAAAATGGCAGTACCTTTAGGCGTTTCATAAGCACGAACACCCTCAAATACGCCCATACTGTAGTGTAATGTATGGGTTAAAACGTGAATCTTTGCATCACGCCAATCAATTAATTTTCCATCTTGCCAAATAAAACCATCACGATCAGCCAAATTCATGGAACACTCCAAATTGTTATAAAATCATTCACTATCCAACTCAACCGAGGCGGTTGGGTCTATTAATCTTTGCCATAAATTGCAAACGACCGCACGGGTACTACGCCAGTCCGCTGCGCTGACTTGCATGGATTGATTTGCAAGGGCTAAGCGGTGGCTTTCGGCACGTTCACTAAGATAGGCTCGAATTAATGCTGTGGCATCTTCACTGGATAAGCAGTCTGCTTTAGCAGCATCTTCTAATATTCTTACATTATCAGAATAATGGGCGAGATCGGGTTTCGTCCCGCTCCATGCAAGTACAGCATACTGTGCCATAAATTCGATATCGACGATACCACCTGCGTCCTGTTTTAAATGAAAAATACCATGTTTTTTTTGTTCAGAAGACGAACCTAGGTGGTCTTTCATTTTCTGACGCATTTTCAACACTTCCTCACGAACATAAGCCTCATCTCTAGATTGAGTCAATATCTCGCGGCGAAATATTTCAAATTTCTGGCAAAGCACCTCATCACCTGCAATAGAGCGTGCTCGAACGAGTGCCTGATGCTCCCAAAGCCATGCACTTTTCAACTGATAGTGTTCGTAGGCCTTAAGACTTGTCACTAATAAACCGGCCTCACCTGAAGGTCTTAACCGCGTATCAATTTCATAGACACGGCCATCAAGGGTTTGAGTGGTCATGAGTGACATAAACTTTTGAGCGACACGCATAGCAAACTCAAAGCCACTAATTGACTTCGTTCCATCCGTATCTGCTTGCTCATCTAAATAATGAATAAAGACAAGATCCAAGTCAGAACCATAGCCAAGCTCAATCCCGCCCACTTTGCCATAACCAATAACAGCAAAGGCTTTGTAGTCGAGTGAGCAGCGTTTTCCATCAACATCACATGGATAACCATGACGCTTTGCTACGGTCTGATAAGCTAAATGAAGTGTTGCATTAACACTAACTTCAGCAATATCGGTTAATGCATCAGATACTTTCATTAGCGGGCTTTCAGCTAACACATCACTTGCCGCAACAGTGAGTACATTGCTCTTTTTAAACAGTCGAAGTGCTCGCATTTGGTCTTCAACTTGATCAATTTCAATGCGAAGCAATTGCTGACGTAATGAGTCTTCCAAGTCCTTACGCTTTGGCAACTCAAAGCCCATCGATAAAAACTCATCAAGCAGTACTGGATATTGCGTTAGCTCTTCACAAATCCAAGGACTCACGGTCGCCATTTTAACTAAGCGTTGTAATGCACCTTTACTTTCAATCAACATCACTAAGTACACGGTTCGGCGCATGACTGATTCTATCAGCGGCATTAAGCGCAAAAGTGCAGTTTGAGGTTGTTCTGACTGTAAAATCACTTCAATTAAATGAGGCCAGAATGTTTTTAAACGCTGGACAGCATTTGAAGGTAATTTTTTGAGTGCATGACCGTGCCAGAATTCATGAATCAGATTTTTCGCATTGTCATCCAACACTTCATCTAACTGCTGCTCTAACTGTCCAAAGTTTTCAGTTGCGGCATTTGAACTGGTATCTTCAATGAGCTGCTTAAATTGAACTTTAACTTTTTGGCGTTTCTCGTTAAGAACATCAATAAATTCATCCCAACTCGCAAAACCTAAGGTATCTATAATGCGCTGTCTTAAGTCAACTTCTTCTGGCAATAGCTGAGTTTGTTGGTCATTCAGCGCTTGAATTGCGTGTTCAACACGGCGTAAAAACAGGTAAGCATCTTCAAGTTCTAAAACAGCTTGTCTTTCTAATAAGCCAGCTTCACCAATGTGCTCAAGGCTAACTAAACACTGGCGATCTTGCAGCTCACGTTTAGAGCCGCCGTAGATAAGCTGGAAGACCTGAACAATAAACTCAATTTCGCGAATACCGCCTGCTCCGAGTTTAATATCATCCTCAATATGGCGACGTAACACTTCACGCTCAATCATCGCTTTCATGTCACGCATCGCGGCAAAAGCGGTATAATCGACATAACGGCGGAACACAAAAGGACGTGTCATCTCTAACAAGTCTTGCCCTTCTTTACCGCCCTTCACAACACGCGCTTTAATCCACGCATAGCGTTCCCACTCACGGCCATGCTGACTTAAATATTTTTCTAAAGCTGCATGACTAATTGCTAGTGCCGAGCCATCCCCCCAAGGACGCAAGCGCATATCAACTCGAAATACAAAACCATCTGCGGTAATGTGCTCAAGCAAATAAATGAGTTTTTGTCCCCACAAAATACAGAACTGCTGTACATCAATGCATTTACGGCCATTGGTTTCACCTTGTTCATCAAAAGCAAAAATCAAGTCAATATCACTCGACAGATTAAGCTCTTGAGCACCAAGTTTACCCATGGCAACAACAATCAAATCTTGAACTTTGCCAGAGTAGCTCATCGGTTCACCGTGTTTTGCCACAAGTGCTACACGTGCAAAATCCTTTGCCGCACAAATACTGGCATCAGCAAAATCAGAAAGTTCGCGTGTAAGTGTGACAACATCGGTAAGCTGATTGGCATCTTGCCAAATCCAACGGAACATTAAACGACTTCGTAAAATGCGTAATCCACGCATCCAAGATGTTTCGTCACCAATTCCATCTAATGTAGTTTGTACAAATTGATAAATCTGTTCAGTCGAAAGCGGTGCAGTAAATTGATCTAGTTGGTAATCTTGTTCTAAAACAGCTTGATGCAAGCCTAAAATTTGTTCTGCATACTGACTAGCACGCAATGTTTTTTGTAACTGCTCCGCATTCATATAAAAAGCTCTTTTCCTCGTACTCTGTTTTTAGTTATAGCAGTTCGAGTAGTATTAGGAAAAGGGATTAGACTAATTTTGCTTCCGCTGAAGAGTAATGCTCGGCATGAGCCTCATGACTTTCTTGAGCAGAAGGTAATAAAACTTTGAATGTCGTTCCTACGCCTTCTTTTGAACTGACATCAATTTTACCCTGATTAATTTCGACAAAACGTTTACACAAGCTCAAACCTAAACCCGCACCTTTTTCACCCGCGGTTCCTTTAAAGCTGGCTGTAATACGTGGATGGAACAAATTTGTCATTTGTTTTTCGGTCATGCCTAAACCAGTGTCTCGAACGGTTATTTCTATATTTTTGTCAGCTTGCCTAGCTTCAATAAAGACTTTGCCAGAGCCATCAATATCTGTAAATTTCAGCGCATTTGACACCAAGTTTTGAATTACAGAGGTCATCATATTGATATCGGCATAGATGTTTAAATCATCTGGAACATCATTGACCAGTTCAATATTTTTTTTCAAAGCTAAGGTGTGCAGTACATCGCAAACAATATTGCTAACCTGTCTAAGCTTAAAGTTAATTGGATGATAAACAAAACGTCCGCCTTCAGCCATCGCCCATGTCAGTAAGCTTTCAAGCAGGTTATAGGTCGATTGTGAGGTGTCATATAAATAATCTGCAATGTTTTGAATGCTAGATTCATCTAAGGTTTCACGCTCTTTGGCGAGTACTTCAGAAAACCCGAGCAACCCATGAAACGGCGCTCGTAAGTCATGCGAAATAATCGAGAAAAATTTAGTTTTACTTGAGTTAATCGCAACTTGTTGTTCATAGAGTTCGTTTAACTCTTCATAGTTAAACTTCAATTCGACTTGTTGCATAAAAGTAGAACAGTAATCGAGCAGTAATTGAATATCGTCATCTTCAAATGTTGCAGCATCATCATCAAAAAAGACAGCAAAGCCCATAGACGTTTTATCGGGGTGCAAAAGATGCACGGCCAATGCCCTGCTGCACTCGATGTTTAGTTCTTTTAAATAGTTGGTTAAGTTTTGATAAGAGGAATGTGAATGATTAATGATCTGTTGTTTGGCAAAGCACTGTTTTAAATGTTTCGAAGGCTTAAACGAGATTGCCGTCATACCCTCGGGGCAACGATGCCAAAAGTAAGGTTCCTGATTAAAAGTCAGTAAGGCTTTTTTACAATTCAAAAGACGAAGACTAAACCGGAAAAATTGCTCAATGTAGTTCTGCTCGGCATTTAATCCAAGTAACAGAGATATTCTACAAGCACTTAACTGCTCAACCTGATTTAGTTCTAAACGCTGGAATGTCATTGCCCGCCTCACAGATTTTGTCGTTTTTGGTCGGAACCGCTCTTAAAAAATGTACTTATAATCATTATGATCTACTACAAACTTTAACACAGTACATTAAAAGAGCAACGTTCTTTTCAAAATAGAAATGTGAAGTTTCAATTAAAGGTTTTCAGATACATAAAGTGGGTATGCTTGAGGAAAATACAACAAATGTTTGAAGGTAAAGAGTTGTAAGATGTTAGAAATGCGAGTTCAGAATACTAGTAAAACAGAGTAAAAAAATAATATTTGAATAAGAGCTTAGATTCTTGCTCAGTTTCGCTTTTATCAAACGTGTTTGGTATTTAAACAAGAACTTCTTGAGCTAAAAAAATGAAAGATTTTTATAAACTCTAAATTTATAACTAGAAATTCTAGTCCGATTCTTGGGATCAAATAATAACTTCCTAAGCTCTATCCACTTTTTTATAACCAACAAAAAACCCCTAAGCCGTTAGCTTAGGGGTTTTCGTAGAATCTTACGATTCTGAATATGGTCCCGAGGGTCGGAACCAAAGTAATCTGTCAAATCAATAGAATAAATAAGAACAGGTGGAAAAAAGGTGGAAGAAGTACGTTTTATGGTGATTTTTATCCGAGATATAACTACAATGAAAATTAGGGCAAAAACTGATAATTTAAAAAGTATGCGTGGGTATCGGAAAAGAGTAATAAAAGTAACTTACTAATAAAATTTATATCTAAACTTATGTTTTATATAGATAAATACAATATTATTAAAAGGTAATTTAGTGGTAATCAAAGAGTAATTGGTTACCTTAAAAAAGGTAATCAATAATTACCTTTTATATTATTGATTTAAAACAACTTATTTAAATTATTAAGATTGTGATTACTTCAGATTACCTTACCAAGGTAATCAAATTTAAATATTTAAAATCAAATACTTATAAATAAGATTAAGTACTATTTATTCTTGTTTACCTTTTTTGAGATTTTTTTAATTTGTTTTTATAAGCCCTATTTTGCCTCTGTTCTTCTAAGCATTTTCTTTGTGTAGAAATTCAAGGAATCCATGTAGAAAAATGCAGAATCAATTTTGTTTAGATTTGCTCTGAGTAAACCTATATCTAGAGCCGTTTTACCCACTAATGTGGGTGACTGAATTTTTGTAGAGTATTCGACATATTTACTGCCCAGGTGTGGTGGGGGGACAACCGCCCGCGCTGAAGGAGAATGAGCAACTTTGGCCCATTCTCTCCAGATTTTAGTTAGGCTTTGATTTGCTGGCAGATCTCGTGGACTTGAAGGTGTAGGCCGCACATGATGGCGTTGAACTCATCACTTGGAAGGTCATCGTCAAAGTGCATGCGAGATAGAGCTGATAGGTAGTGTTCTAGTTTGGAAAGAGAGTCGCTAACTGTTTGAAGTAAGTCTTCTGAGTTCGTTGGCTTGTTACCAGCTTTTAATATTGGCGTCATAGTTCTATTCACCTGTGTTTGGTTTTCCATGCCATCCCAGCGACCAAACTAGGGTGGCGGACCGAACGGGGTTGGTCGACCGTGAAACACAGGTAAAACGGCAGGCGTTAGCCTCCCCATTCGATCCACCATAACAACGGGTGTACCGAATTATAGACAAAAAAAATCCGCTAGTAGCGGCTGTCTACCATATGTTTCTAATCGAGCGACCAAACTCGACCACCATGTGGGTGGTAAATTTAGAGTAGCTTAGATACTCACAATATGTCAATAATGTTATATAGTTATCTTAAGTTTAAATTAAAAATTTATTTTCGGGCATGTATTATGGCGGATAAAAAAGTAGAAGCATTAAAAATTATTGAAGAAGGATTAAAAGAATTAGAATCACCAAAAGGAAGTGTAGCTGTCGGCGTTCAAAAATTATCTCGTGCCTCAAATCTTCTAAATGAAAATGATATATATGTATGGGCAGAAATACAGCTTGGAAATCCCAAATATGTATACTGCATCCGTGAGCTTTTAAATAAAATGTTAAAAGAGTTCGAAAAAACTAAAATACCAATTAAAATAAATGACAAAATTTATAGTAAAGATTTAGAGAAATTAAAAGAAGCTGGCATTAATATTGATTTTATTTTAACTCACACTTTTTGCGATTTAAAATCAAGAGAAGCTGCTGGGGGAATAGATAACTCTATTCATATACTTGAAGAGCATTTGCCTTATCTAAAAAAACATAGCAATGATAACACTCTTTACTTAAGAGATGTCCAAGAGCATATTTCATATATTAAAAGAGCATGCCATGCATATTTAACCAAACTGTACGATAACCTTAAATTCTCAGGAACAATAACTTCAAGTTTTGATCTTTTAAAAAATGCGGTAGATGACCGTTTACTCGACTTAGACCCTGAAATTGCTACGCAACTTATGTTAGCTTTTAAAGCTGTATCTTCAGATAATAAAGAAGAATGGTCTCATGCTCTAACTACATGCAGACGCCTTTTGGAAAATCTTGCAGATAAATTATATCCAGCAAATGACTTAGTGATTGGTAAACGTTCATTTAAACAAAATCAATTTATAAACCGTTTGTGGCAGTTTATGAATGATTCAATCGAATCTGAAGGCAATCGTGATTTAGCTCAGACACATGTGAATTTTTTAGGTTCTTGGCTCGAAAAAACAAATAAGCTTACCAATAAAGGGGTACATTTTGATGTATCTCAGCTTGAAGCTACTAAAGCTGTTTTTCATCTTTATTTAATGCTTGCTGATCTATTAGATTATTTAGATGCTTCTACTTCTACTCGATCTACAAAACCTAATATTACTACTGCATCTTTAGACGAACTTGAAGCATTGTTAAATATCAGAAGAGATGTTGCAAAAGCGATTGTAATTGCTCGCGTAAAGTATAATGGTTTGACTGTGGAGCAGTTAAAAGAGGTCAAAGGAGTTGGACCGAAGACCTTATTTACGGCACAAGAAGTTTTTGAATTTAATTAAAATATGAAAAATTTAGAAAGTCTTACTCCCTTTATCAAAACATATGCTGGTGAAACCATAGGCAGTTTAATTATTCTTGTTTGGATATTAACAACCGTTTATAAATCAATATTTGATTCTGGCTTATTCCAACATTTAATCATTGTAATCCGATTTCGAAGATGGAAAATCGACAAAGAGATTAAAGGGTTAACCGAATTAATTAATCATGGAAGTCTTAATGAATATGTAAAAAACAAATACATTGATAAACGAAGAGCTTTGTATCTTCAAAAACAGCTGCTCACTAAAGAAGAACGAATTGAAATTCTTGATATTCTTAGTTCTTATGAAGATGAAAAAAAGGCTGTAAGGTTATTTGATAGTTGTAAAAAAGTCTTACAATATTGTCCGAATAAAAAAACTCTTGATTTTAAAACTGGCTATCATACAACCCCAGCACAAGCAGAAAAACATAAATTAATAACCTTATCTGCTTATTGGGTTTTAGCTTTACCTGCAGCTGCATGGGTGTTATATGAACATTATCGTTTATTATTTAAACAACCATCTAATTTAGATTCAAATCTATATGTTTTATTTATATTTGTTCTTTATACATGCTGGGTATTTCTAGTTGCTTATTGTCTTCGCTATTTTTTGAAGCGAGCTAATGCTTGTGAATTATTAGGAATGAAGAAAATAAAAATGACCAAATTAATCTATTAGCAAATTCAAGCTATTGTTATGCAGACAAATTAATTTGACTTTGTCTATATTGTTCAGCTTCATGAATAAAAATCTGGACGTCTTGTTCGTATTGAGCATGACCTCTAGATTTATAAAACTCAATTACGAAATAATGATGGATATCATTATGTTTGAAATATGAGTAGACCAAATAGCTGTCGCTAGTACATTCCCATTGAGCCTTTGCAGAACCATTGGAAAAATCCCAATTAGAATTGGGCTGTTTTACATGTAAATGCTGGATATTTTGGTTACTTGCTTCAGGATATTTTTTGTCAAAACGATCACGCCCAAATAAAGGCGAAAGGCTTTCATAATTTTTTTGTGTATGGTGTGTAGGCGAAGGATGCTCATGAGAATCGCTATTTTCTTTGTAATAGCAAAATTCTTCAAAAATATCTATGAAAGCTGGAGTGGCATTAAATTTCGGATGAAATGCAAATTGAAACTGAGACAATCTTAGCCTCTAGCGGTAACAGACTGTCTCACTTTTTCCATGCGCTCGGTACCATGATCAGCTAATTGATCAGCGGTGTTTACCAAAGCAGCTAAACGTTCTGGAGAGATTTCACGACGATTGCCACGTTTTGAAACAGGGCGACGAAGTGCTACCATTGTATTCATAAGTGACCTCTTTTATTGAAAGAATTATGGCAGGATCAACTACTATGATCCCAAGTTCTTAAGAACTTGGGATCATAGTAGTTGAGTATCTGAGTTTATTCAACCGGTTTTTGCCTGCAAATTAGACAGATTACAAATATAATACCTTTTCGTAACACTATTTACATTTCATCGCACTACACTTGGCGGAAGTTCTAAAGAACTTCCGCCAAGTGTAGTGCGAGCCAAAATTAATTTTTTTACCTTTACTATCAATAACTTATACAACTATAAAATTGGATTTACATCTTCGAATGATTTGAATCCTAATATTTTATCCCCTGCCCATTCATTCACACTATTGGCGATACGGTTTTGCTCTGGAACAATTTCGTTGTACCAATAAGCCTCACGTGCATCCTTAATTGAACCAAAACCACCAGCATTTGAAGGAATGATTCCTAGCAGCTGCGGCGGTGTTCTAAAGGCAGCAAGAATGTCATCTCGTGTGATTGATTTGATATTTAAGAATTCATCTTTAGCAGCTAGTTCACTAATTGGGATGAGTTGAAGACCATCCTTTTTTCCACCTGGTGCATGAAGAAATAAGTTTTTGAAGTTCCCTGGTCCACGTGAGTCTTTCATAGCCTGTTTTAATGACTCTACATCTTCATCGTCTATTCCTGAATCGGTCATGTATAAAATGAACCCTGCATGAGATCCATTGTTATAGTACTTACGACGAAAAAGAGTTGCCGACTCATTTAACCATGCAGACTGTAAGGCAGATAAATATTCAGGAGAACCATAAATTTCTTGATCTACATCTGAGGTCTTAATGTGACAAATTGATCCTTCTGCAAATTCATGTTCATTAAACCCATCCATCAATATTAGAAAACGATCAGATTCTTTCATACGACGAACATATTTACCCATCAAACCTTTGAATTGAAGTGGATCTTTTAGACGATTATCAATGCGTTGCAAATAGCCATTACCATATACTAGATTATCTAAGACCATACGTTCAAAGTTTGCAGAGCTAAGCAGTTTGTGTGGTTTGAATGATGAAACAAGCTGATTCTTTTTGTAGATAATGGCTGTAGAAAGATATGGTGTAGAACGGAAAGATTTAGCCAGACCATTCAAGCTAATGTGTGGTTCAAAATAACGACCATTTAGCCAAGTTTCAAAGTAACCTGAAAAGTCATGATTATTAAGAACCGGCTCTGGATCTCCGAAAGAAAAGGCTTGAACTTTACTGTCTGACATTTAGTAAATCTCCATAGAGGATTTTTTAGAATTTCCGTCATTTTCTAAAGATAACGGTTCATTAAAGAAGGCATGAAAAATGGCAAAAGCTAGATCGGCGTGCCCAATGTTTTCAGCACGTGAAGCTTCAAAAGTCATTTGCTTCTGAGAAGCTGTGAGGGTCTTTTTTATGGCCATTAAGGATTGAGCCACTTCAGTAGAACCAGCATCAAACTCAAAACGTCCTTTGTTGATGACGTCCATGCCCTTCATGACTAATTGGGTTTTGACATCAACTGAATACGTAAAGGTTGTAAGATTTGGAAAGAAATCTAGAACTAACTGAGCAATACCAGTCCCCATGCCTGACTTATCCATTCCGAGATAAGTCACCCGATATTTTTGGCAAATTTTCTTGATAAAAAGTGCCTGACTCGCAAAGTCCATTCCTTTGAACTGATGATGTTCTAATAAACGGAACTTGTTGTAAGTTGGTTCGGGGGGAGCAACTACAACCAAGCCAGCGCTATCACCAGACTCTGCTGGGTCATAGCCCACCCAGACTTGTTTACTTCCAAATGGCCTTATTGCTAACGGCTTGAAGTCTTTAGCCCAAAGTTCCCATGAGTCCACCATACAAGGCTGAATTAGGCTTAATGGGAATACACTCTGCCCGTCATCGACAAACTCACACATGTATAAGTTTGCAAACTCTTCAGCACTGTTTTCTGCAATGAGTTCATCAATATCAAACAGGTCACAGCCTTGACGCTCAGCATCATAAATATTGACGACGTGTCTCCACATCTGGTCATTACAAAGAGCGCCATTTCTTAAAGCTTCGTGACTTGTATCGACTTCAACTTGCTTATCTTTAGTTCGGCCTTTGTTATATGCCTCACCTATCCAAAACTTATAGGCTTCATGTGATTTGCTTGAAGGTGTAGAAAAGTAAGTCTTTTTATATTGTTTTTGGGCTGCCATTGCAGAGGCCACTTTTTTAAGAGTGGCAAAGCCATGTACCCAAAAAAATTCATCAAAGTACAAATCACCATGGTAACTTTGGGCAGTCTTAGCATTTGTACTTAAGAAAATGAGTTGAACTGTTTCATTGGTCGGTAGAGTGATTGTGATTGGATCACCCTGTAGATCCACGCCAATTGACTGAAGAACAAAGTCTTTAATATAGGTTTTAAAGCCATGTGCCTGAGCTTTTGATGCAGAAAGGAAAATCTGATTTCGGCCAGTTGTCACGGCTTTAATTAAAGCTTCTCGGGCAAAGTAGAAAGTCGCACCAATCTGACGAGATTTTAAAAGAGCACGGTTACGTTGTTCACGCGCACGGTACCAAACTTTTTGATATTCAAATAAGCCATCGTCAAAGTCTTCAAGAAGCTTTTCTATTTGTTCTTCTGTCAGCACATTTCTAGCAGTGGGTTTACGTGGACCTGCATTTCTATTTTTTAAATTTGGGTTGAGGTCAGTTTCATTTCCACCATTGTTATATTTATTGATTTTAGCCATACGCTCCAGCTGGCGCATAAGCAAATCTATTTCTTTAAAATCACCTGGTGTTTTCTTTTCAAGAATAATTAATTTTACAAGTTGGGCTTCTAAAGCCTGTGCAACACGTCCTTCAGGGGCTTGTTCATCCCATTCATCCCTTGCCTTCCATGCATGAACATTTTTGTCTTTTTCTTTTAAGTATTCTGCAATCGAGCTGATTCGCCACCCCATCCAGTATAAGAACTTTGCTAAGAGGCGGTTATCAAAAGTTAGTGGAGTATTTTCAGGCGTCGTATTCATTGGCTTATTAAGCCAACTTCAATTTATTGATTCACTGTACAGACCTTGTGAAAACTGTTTTCACAAGGGAGCTTCGTTGATTCTTTTAGGTTTAATTCCGATTCTGCTTACTACGTAAATTATGAATTATTTAAATATTAAGCAGGATTCAAACCTCATGAGTAAGAAATCCAAGTTTTATCGAGTTGCAGTTGCTGGAGCCACAACCGATGGTCGCCAGATTGAAGCAGCTTGGATTCAACAAATGGCCAAAAACTATAGCCAGAATACTTATACAGCCATGGCAAATATTGAACACTTCCGTGGTATTTCGCCAGATTCTACTTTTGGAAATTATGCAAAAGTAATCGCACTGAAAGCTCAAGAAGATGAAATTGCAGGTCAAAAGAAATGGGCATTATATGCTCAGCTTGAAGCCTTCGATAATCTCATTGAGATGCATGGCCGAAAACAAAAATTGTTTAACTCAATTGAAGTTAATCCCAACTTTGCAGATACCAATGAGGCTTATTTAGTTGGTATTGCGTTCACTGATACTCCTGCTTCTTTAGGTACGCAAATCATGGAGTTTGCAGCAAATAATCCTGAAGCGAGTCCTTTTACTTCTAAAAAGCAGCACAAAGACAACCTTTTCACTGCTGCTGAAGAAGTCGATTTACAGTTTGAAGAAGAGCTTGCAGTTACAGGCTTGTTCAATACCGTTATGAATTGGCTAAAGCCACAACAAGAAGAACAGGACCAGAAAAACAAAGGCCAATTTACTGAAGTCGCTAAGTCAATTGAGCAGATTGCTAAAACCTTTGGTGAAACTCAGCAAGAACTCCAAGAGTTCAAAACAAAGTACTCCACCCTCGAAAAAGACTTTAAAGCTTTGAAAGTAAAGCTGAGTCAAGAACCTCACCCTGATACTCCGCCTGCTCCCGAAAATACAGGCAATTATTCAGAACAAATTGATTGCTAATTAGCGAGCGAACTTATGCGTAACGATACACGAATTAAATATAACCACAGCCTTCAAAAACTGGCCCAAATTAATGGCGTTGAATCTGTAGCACATACTTTTAATGTCGCGTCGGTTCCAGCTCAAAAGATGGAAGATAAAATTCAAGCTTCTAGCGAATTTTTATCAAAGATCAATGTCATTGGTGTGATTAATCCTAAAGGTCAAGCGATTGGTTTATCTGTAAACCAAACAATTGCCGGACGTACAGATACTTCAGGTTCTGGTGAACGTACCCCAGTAGATCCAACGGGTTTCGGTGCAGATAACTATGAATGTATCAAAACTGATTTTGACGTTGCCATTGGATATGAAAAGCTTGATGCATGGGCCGTATTCCCAGATTTTCATGCACGTTGGACGAACGCTATTGCCAAGTCTATTGCGTTAGATCGCATCATGATTGGTTTTAATGGTAAGACGGCAGCGGCTACAACGAACCGAGCAACTAACCCAAAACTTCAGGATGTGAATGTAGGTTGGTTAGAAAAAATTCGTCTAAATGCTGCTGATCGAGTAATGGCAGATGTGACTGTAGGCGTTACAGGTACATACAAAAATCTTGATGCTCTTGTACAAGACGTTGTTAATGAGCTGATTGATGAAGTACATCAAGATGACACTGATTTAGTCGTAATTTGTGGCCGTCAGTTACTTGCAGATAAAAACTTCCCAATCGTAAACAACGCTGCAGATAACCAGAATGTTTTAGCTGGTCAGATCTTGGTTGGCCAAAAGCAAATTGGTGGTTTACCTGCCATCCGTGTACCTCACTTCCCAGACAATGCCCTTCTTGTTACTTCGCTTGATAACCTCTCGATTTACTATCAGAAAGATGCAAAGCGTCGTCACATTAACGAAAAGCCAAGTAAGAACCGCATTGAAGATTACCAATCTTCAAATGAAGCTTACGTCATTGAAGCCTACGAGAAAGTAGGCCTCGTTGAAAACATCACAATTCAATAAGGGGTGATTTATGTTGAGTCCAGCTCGACGACATCGCCTTCAGGCATTAGCAGCTAAAGCAGCTGCTAATGCCGAAAATGAATTTGGTGGTGTGCGTGAAGATGCCAGTGTCTATATGTTGCAACTGGCTGAATTAAAAAATGATCAAAACTTATTGCGTAATGTTAAATCTGAAATTGAACGCTCCCAATACAAAGCAACTTTGATCCCGAAATACATGCCTTATGTTGAAGGTGTTCTTTCAATTGAAGAACGTGCTCCAGATCTGAAGGATGATGTTGTCACGACGATTATGCTTTGGTGCTTTGATGCTGGCATGTTTGAAGAAGGCCTTCGTATTGCAGAATTTGCTTTAAAACATGGTCTTTCAATGCCTGATTCTTTCAGCCGTGATACAGCATCTATTGTTGCCGAAGAGATCGGTAATGCTGCAAAAGCTGCTTATGCTGAAGGTAAAGTTTTTGATTTATCAGTTTTAAAGCAAGCCATTAGCATTACATCTGACTTCAGTATGCATGATCAGATCCGCGCAAAGCTCTATGTCGCAATTGGCCGTGTGTTCTTACAAAAAGAGATCTACTCACAAGCGGTCGAGTGGCTAAAAGAAGCCATTAAATACAATGAAAATTGTGGTGGTAAACAAGACCTTCAAAAGTCTGAACGTTTACTGAAAAAACAATTAGAAGAAAACCCACCTCAGCCATTACTCAATGCCGATGGAACCCCTGTTGTTGATGATTTTGGCAATCAGGTGTTAGAAGGAGTTTCTTCTTAACGAGTGCCCAGCACCCACCGAGGGGCAGATCTGACAAAGATAAACATTGTTTTGTTTCGTTTTTGGTTCAGATCTCCACCCCTCAACTAAACGAGAATAAAAATGTCTGGATTAATTGCAAACGGTACTTTTTCAAATCAGGACATTGTAATCAATAGTGATCCGTTCTTTCCATCGGTATCCAGCAACCATGTCCGTGAGGTTTTGCGTTTAGATTCAAGTGTCACCAATCAACGTCTTATTTCTGCAATAGAAGCAGCTGTAATTCATGTTAATGAACAGCTGGAAAGTTTACTCAGCAAAGCCCCGACATTAGTAGAAATTACAACTAAACAGGTCAATGGAAAGCCTATTGCTACTGTTTTGTATTTCCGTGCAGTTACTGCTGCAGCTGGTGCAGAACTCTGTGAACGTTACCGGTCTTATGACACCACCAATAATGGTAGCCAAAAAGCTGAAGAACTGACACCGACGATTGATGACTACAAACGTGATTTGCGTTTTGCCATCCGCGATATAAAAAAAGTTCGTCGTCTCAATGTGGAGTTGGTTTAGGTGAAAGAAATCTATGCAATCCAACACGATACAGTTGACGCAATATGCTGGCGTGAATATGGCCGTAGCACTGGTGTAGTTGAGCAAGTACTGGAAGCCAATCCGCATCTTTCTGAATTTGGTCCATTCATTCCAATGGGTACCAAAGTCCAATTACCAGACATCCCTACTCCACAAAATAAAGTTCAAAGTGTCCAGCTTTGGGATTGAGAGAATTTATGCCAGAACCAACAACTTCTACAGCAACCATTGCCACTCTAAGTGCAGTGTCATTGCTTCCATTCATTAATGGTAATGCGTTGCTCGGTGCAGTACTTGGGGCAGCATTTATTGCAACTTTTGAAAAAGATTTAAATGCTTACCAACGTATTCGCAATATGTTATTGGCCACTGGTATTGGTTATATCAGTGCGCCACTCATTACAGAACATACCTTATTAAAAGCTGATGCAGTGGCAGCCCTTATCACTTCAACACTTTGTTTATTTATATTAATCAAGGTTGTTGATTGGGTTAAAACTGCAAAGCTGTCAGATATTTTAAACATCTTTCGAGGTGGCAAGTCATGATCGAATTGTTATTTCAAACCATTGCCGTTTTAGCTTATCTCATTTGCGGTTTTCGTATTGCAACCTTTAGTCATGGTGGAAATTTTCACCGTGGCTATTCCTTCTTTGCAGCAACTTTGATTGCAGCTTTTTTAGGCCAATCGGTGCATATCTTATTTTTTAAGGATCCAGTTACGCTCTGGGATGCCATCTTTGCAATCCTTCTTGCAGTACTCATCTGGCGAACAAAAGGTAATGTGGCCAAACTCATTTGGAGTACGACATGATTTTAAAATTTGGTTCAAAAGGTGATGCCGTAGCAACTCTTCAAAAGCAATTAGCCAAGATGGGTTACAAAGGTATTAAAGGTAAACCACTTTCGGTTGATGGTCATTTTGGTGAAAGTACTGAATTTGCAGTGATTCAGCTCCAGCGTAAATTTGGCCTAGTTGCTGACGGTAAGGTCGGTGATAAAACTCGCCAAGCTTTAGCTGGTGATTCAGTAAGTAAATTTTTAAAAGATGAAGACTATAAAAAAGCTGCAATACGTTTAAAAGTTCCCGAATTAGTTATTAGAGTTTTCGGAGCAGTTGAAAGCCAAGGTGTAGGCTTTCTTGAAAACGGAAAGGCTAAAATTTTATTTGAACGCCATCGAATGTATTTTTATTTAAGCCAAGCATTAGGTAAAACATTTGCTAATAATCAGGCAAAACTAACACCAAATTTAGTCAATACTTTAACTGGTGGTTACAAAGGTGATGCAGCTGAGTATACCCGGTTAAGTATGGCTATAAATATTCATAAAGAATCTGCCCTGAAATCTACTAGCTGGGGCCAGTTCCAAATTATGGGCGAAAACTGGAAGGATCTCGGCTATTCATCTGTTCAAGAATTTGTTGCTCAGCAGCAGATTAGTGAGGGCCACCAACTTGAAGCATTTATCCGTTTTATTGAGTGGAAACCTGGCTTATTAGAAGCATTACAAAAACAAGATTGGAATACCATCTTTACACTCTACAACGGTAAAAACTATAAGAAACTTGGTTATCAAGCAAAATTCCAAAAAGAATGGGATCACCTTGAACCTATTTATGGGGGGAAAACTGCAGCATGAAAAAGCCCCATGCTTTACGTGAATATTTGCTGAATGCGATTCCGGATCTACCACAAGATCCGGATCGCTTACTCATCTTTGCCAATGACGGTAAATTAATGAGTACTGCAGCAAATGGGTATAGTTTTGAAATGGCCTATACGCTAGATATGATCATTACTGACTATGCTGGTGATGTAGATGTATTTGGTGTCGTCCTTTTCACCTGGATTATGGACAACCAATCCGAACTCATGGCCAATTTAAATAAAGTACAAGAAGCCATTACTTTTGAAGCTGAACTCATTGATAACAGCAAATATGATCTGCACTTTAAAATCCCTTTAACTGAACGTGTCATTGTGAAAAAGAATGCTGAAGGGAAATTCGAGATCTCTTACCCGACTGAACCACAATATACTGAGTTTGGACCACCTACAGATTTTGAATTAATAGATAAGGATGGAACTACACTTGCAACATGGCGTACGGCTGATATTCAAGGACGTTCTTTAGATATGCCTTTCCCTGGGAAAAACCCATGAATAATATTCAAGATCTTGCACTATATCTTCAACCCTTGTTAGACCGTTTGTCTCCAGGTGAAAGGGCAAAACTGGCTAAGAATATTGGACGAGATCTACGAACAAGCCAACGCCAGCATATTACAGCACAGCAAAACACTGATGGTTCAGCATATACAGCTAGACGTACACGCTTACGTGACCAGAAAGGTAAAATAAAAAGAAAAATGTTTTCCCGGATTAGATCTAATTCCCACCTAAAAGTACTAAGTAATAGTGAGTCAATTGCGGTTGGTTTTATTGGTCGAGTTAGTCGAATTGCAAAAGTACACCAATATGGTTTGAGAGATAGAGCTACTAGATCTGCTCCGGATACAATTTACCCAAAACGTGAATTACTAGGATTTACAGATAAAGAGATTAATCTGGTTGAGTCATCATTCATTAAGCATATCAATATTAAATAGTTCAACTTGTGAAAACCATTTTCACAAGTTCCCATTGCTGAAAACAAAAAAACTCTAACGCAAAGTGTTGGCATGAATGCTGACATTAATCGTCGTCTTGAGAATCTGATTCGGTTCGGAACAATCAAGACTGTAAATCCGTCTAAACCAATCCCCCTTGTCACTGTAGATCTTGACGATATCGTTACGCCTGAAATTCGCTTTTTTAATGCACGTTCAGGAGATGATTCAACTTGGGATCCACCCTCTTTAGATGAGGAAGTCATGGTGATTTCACCTTGTGGCGAAATTGGCCCTACAAGCGTGGTTTTTTATGGTCTTTATAACAATGAGCATCCCGCTCCTTCAGATGATTTAAATCAGAAAATCCGTGTATTTGCTGACGGTTGCATCATTGCTTATGACATTTCTGCTCATCAATTATCAGCCATTTTACCTTCAGGTGGTAAAGCAATTGTAACTGCTGATGGCGGTATAACCGTAAACGGGGACACAACTATCAATGGAAATCTTCAGATTAATGGAAGTACTGCCATGACTGGAAATAATACCGTCGGTGGCAGCCAGTTGGTGCAAGGAAGTAGTCATTCAACGGGTGCTTTTAGTACTGAAGCTGATGTTAAAGCTGGCTCAATTAGTTTAAAAGAACATAAACATCCTGGAGATAGCGGTGGGACAACTGGAGGGCCAATTCCATGATGTCACGTGAAAATGGCCGAGAGCTTGAAACTGAATTAGATCATATCCTTCAATCTGTCCAGGACATTCTAACTACCCCCATTGGTACAAGAATCATGCGTCGAGAATATGGTTCTTTGATCTATCAATTAATCGACTCCCCTTTTGATGAAATCGTCACTCTGCAGTTATATGCAGCGACTGCAACTGCACTTTTACGCTGGGAAGACAGGATCATTCTCAATTCAGTTTCGTTAGTGACTAATGAAGAAGGTTCATATTTTCTAGATATGGATTGCAGCCTAGTCGATAGCAATAAACAAGCCTCTTTAAGTATTCCCCTTTCAATTGGATCTACCTTATGAGTGTTGACTTTAATTCTTTACCAAAACCAACTTTTGTTGATGTGCTTGACTATGAAGACATCTTCAATGAACGTAAAGAATATTTCATTTCGCTTCATACAGAGGATGAGCAAGAGCTTGTTCGTAAAACACTGAGTCGTGAAAGTGAACCGGTCACTAAGCTTTTGCAAGAAAATGCTTATCGAGAAATGATCTTACGGAATCAGATCAATGAAAAAGCACTAGCAACTCAGCTTGCTTTTGCAAAGGGTAATGATCTAGATGTTTGGGGTGCAAATTTTGATGTTAAACGTTTAGTGATTACACCCGCAGATGATTCAATCTTACCACCGGCCCCAGCTGTTTATGAAGAAGATGAAAATTTTCGTTACCGCATCCAAAAGAAATTAGATGCATTAAGTACAGCTGGCCCTGAATCTTCTTATGAGTACCACACTCTTTCTGCTGATGGCCGTGTTTCAGATGTTAAATGTAGTTCACCAGCTCCAGCACACGCACTTTTGACAATTCTTCAGCGTGACACATCAAATAATGCTTCAACAGAAGAACTAAATACGATTGTTCTAAATTATGTATCTGGAGAGAAGAAACGTCCTACTGGTGACCGAGTACAAGTTCAATCAGCAGAAATCATTGAATATGAGATTGAAGCCGTATTAATCACAAAGAATGTACCTGAAACAGATCCAGTTTTATCAGCCGCACAAGCCAATGCTTTCGCTTATACCAAAGAACCTAAACGCATTGGCAAAGGTGTCTTTTTTTCTGACCTTTACTCAATTTTAAAAGTATCAGGTATTGAACGAGTGGAACTCATTAACCCTACTGCCGAAATCCACTTAACTAACTTTCAAGCAGCTTCATGTTCAGCTATTCGTCTTAGTGTGAGGAATGAATAATGAATTTACTACCTCCAAATACCACCGCTTTTGAAAAGAGAATTGTTGAAACAACTGCGAAAACATCAGAGCTAAATACTAATTTATCAAGCTTAATTCGAGTTGATGATGCTCCAGCAGATTTCTTATCTATATTAGCTTGGCAATTTTCAGTTGATCGTTGGCAAGATGAATGGCCGGAAGAAATCAAGCGTGCTCAAATAAAAAACTCTATCAAAGTCCATACTTATAAAGGTACAAATTTTGCCCTTAGATCGATTGTAGAAAGCTTTGGGTATTCACTTACTATCCATGAATGGTGGCAAGAAACTCCAAGAAGTGAGCCTGGCACCTTCCAAATTACTATCGATACAAATAGCAAGCCATTAACTGAAAAAACTTATAAAACTCTGGTTGAGCTATTAAATGATGCGAAGCCATTAACACGTGAACTCAAATCCATTGAAATTAATGTGATTGCCGTTAAGGGCGACACAAATGTCGCAGCAGCTATGTATGACGGTGAGGACATCACAATATATCCGAAAGTTGATGATCCTAATTCCTTTCTACATTCAGCGTTTGGATTTTATGAACATGAAATTACGGCAATTTATCCGAAATAGAGCTTAAAATATGGCAGCACAATATCATTCTATCTTCACAGAGCAAGGTCTTTCACTACTACGTGAAGCAATCCAAAATGGTACCAAACTTGGTATTACACAAATGTCATTCGGTGATGGTAATGGATCAGTTCCTGACCCGGATGCAACTTTTACATATCTTGTAAATGAAATATATAGAACAGATCTAAACAGATTGGCTCCATCAGCGAATAATCCAAATTGGCTTGAAGCGGATGCAGTTATTCCTAGTGCAGTTGGTGGGTTCAATATCCGCGAAGTTGGATTATGGGCCGGAGAAATACTTGTTGCTTATTCAAATTATCCACCAACTTATAAACCGACTGCCGATCAAGGTACGGCTCAAATTAAGACTATTCGTATAGTTCTTCAAATAGATAATACGGCTAATTTTGAATTAAAGATTGATACTTCCGTAGTCATGGCAACAATCCAAGCCGTAGAAGATGCGAAAAACGAAGCCAAAAGTTCTGCAATTGAATATACAGACCAAATCTGGACTGAGAATATTGAGAAATTCAAGCAACCGGAAATTAAAGCTGTAGAACAGAACTTAATCGAAAGATTCAAGAAAAAACAATATGTTGGAGATTATGAAGATATTCATAGTGCAGTAGCTGCTCAGCGTTCAAAAACAACCTGTCTTAGTGTTGAGACAAACTCAACGTATACACTTGAAAGTATCTTGAACTTAAAAGGTTATTCTTTTTTAAGAGGGGCTGGTTTCTATTCACGTATAAAATGTAAACCAGGTACTGGTATTGTTTATTCCCCGACTGATGTTGCAGATGATCACGCACAACGAAGATTATCAGATTTACAAATTATGGGTGATGGGACTATTGGAGATTATGTAAGCCCCAAAAATGGTACTACTACAGGTTATAGTTGGAATGGCGGAGCTTTTGCCGAAACAAGTGGAAATTTATTTAATGCTCATGGAACAGGTTTCAAGATTCAAAATTCATATACGAATTTAAATAGATATAATTATTATAGAGCTAACAAAATTGGGCTACATCTCGAGAATATTACATCTCATCGAGAAGAGATGATTTATGGACGCTTTAATAGTATCGCAGCTTTTTTAATTACTAATTCTATGCAGAATGTAACTATTGCAGGAGGTGCTATTGAAGGAAATATTGGTCGAGGAATTTGGATTAAAGATTTACAAACTACTTCTTTTCCAAAATTAACACTTGATGACGTGTACTTTGAAAGTAATGGTGATTTAGCTGCTGGTATACCTGCGATTGATATCCAAAATCATCCCAGAATGCATACCTCAGTGCGTGCAGGCTCCTACTGGAATAATGTCCTGAATGGCATTACTACAGGAGCCTATCGATGGGGTAGAAGTGTTGATTTTGATAATTCCACATTGAATGGATTCCATTTTGCAGATATTACCAGAGTGGTAAATGGTATTGACTCTGCTGCATATAATACAGGGAACACTCCGGCAACGATGGCATTATTAGGTTACTCTGAACCAACTATGATGCTTGAATATCTACCTACATATCGTGTTGATGGTTATGGACCCGTCTTTCGAGTACCTTTTGGAGCAAGAACAACAAGAAAGTTTTTACAGCCTAATGAGATTACTGCTGCGTATCCACATATAAGTATTAAAGGGAATAATACTCTTATATCTGAGAATCAATCTTTGGATTATGGTGATGGAAGTTGGACAGATATCTCATTTAGTGGTTCAGGTGATTTCAATACAAACTTTGCGCAATTAACTGATTTAGTAGATGCTGAAAGTGCATATATTGGTAAGGTTTTTGTCTTTCTACTTAAACCTAGTACAGATTGTAAAATTGGCTTAGTAACTACTGGCGCATTAAATTCAATGCAATCTTACTTCTTATTGAAAGCGGGTGTAACTTACAGAATGTGCATGGTACATAATAGATCTGGTGCGGGTAATTTTAGGACGCGATTATTTTCAACAGAAGGACCAGCAAATATATCTTACCTACCAATACATTTAGCTAGGTTTTTAACGACTTTCGAAGCTTTGAATTTTGCAAATATGTTTTGTAGAGGAGTCTTATAAATTTTAACGAGTTGAACATTAATCCCCGTTATTTATTTTAGTGTCAAAACCATTTTCACAGACTAAGAAACTTACACTTTTGATTTAGTCATGCAAGCCTGTTTGTTGAATTAAAACCTCAATAAACAGGCTTTTTTATGGCTATAGATCAATACCACCACGGAATCCGTGTCATTGAACTCAATGATGGGATCCGGCCAATCCGAACCATTGCAACTGCAATTTCAGGCATTGTTGCAACTGCAGATGATGCAGACCCATTAGTATTCCCAGAAAACCAAGTAGTACTAATTACAAATATACAAGCTGCAGTAGCTAAAGCCGGTAAAAACGGAACTTTAGCAAAAGCACTTCAAAATATGGCTAACCAAACCAATGCCCTTTGTGTCGTGGTCCGTGTACCAACTGCAGTTGATGAAGCAGCTCAAACTGCAAATGTCGTTGGTACTGTTACTGCTGAAGGAAAATATACAGGCCTTAAAGCTTTACTTGTTGCCAAGTCTAAATTAGGTGTTCAACCGCGTATTTTAGGTGCACCAGGGCTTGATACTCAGGCAGTTGCTACTGAATTAGTTGTCATTGCTAAAAAGTTGCGTGCTATGGCCTATGCATATGCATGGGGCTGTAAAACTAAAGAAGAAGCTGTGGCATATCGTGAAGCGTTTTCTGCACGTGAACTCATGATTATTTGGCCAAACTTTGTTGCATTTAATACGGCCACTGCTCAAACAGAAACCGTACCCGCTGTAGCAGTTGCTATGGGTTTACGTGCAAAGATTGATAACGAAATCGGCTGGCATAAAACCCTTTCAAACGTTGCCGTATCAGGTGTTACTGGTATCGATGCTGATGTGACGTGGGATCTCCAAGATCCAGCAACTGACGCTGGCTATCTCAACAATAATGAAGTCACCACTTTAATTCAGCATGAAGGTTTTCGTTTTTGGGGATCGCGTACTTGCTCGGATGATCCATTATTTGTATTTGAAAACTATACACGTACTGCTCAAGTCTTGGCTGACAGCATGGCTGAAGCACACATGTGGGCAAATGACTTACCTCTTCATGGTTCATTAGTCACAGACATTCTTGAAGGTCAAAAGGCCAAGCTTCGTGAACTCACACGTAATAAATACCTCATTGGCGGTGACGCTTGGTTCGATCCTGAAGCAAATACTTCCGATACTTTGAAGGTTGGGAAATTGGCCACTGATTACGATTACACCCCTGTCCCACCGTTAGAAGATCTGACATTCCGTCAACGTATCACTGATCGTTATCTCGCTAACTTTGCTGCATCTGTAAACGCTTAAGGAGCTTAACCCATGGCTTTACCAAGCAAACTAAAAAACATGAATTACTTCAATGAGGGTAATAGTTATTTAGGTCAAATCAAAACGGTCACTTTGCCAAAATTGACTCGTAAAACTGAAGATTATCGTGGCGGGGGTATGAATGCTCCTGTCAAAGTTGATCTTGGTTTTGGCGATGATGGTCTTGTCATTGAATCAACTTTTGGCGGTCTAGAACTGCTTACACTACGTCAATTTGGCATGGAAAAAATTGATGGTGTATATACGCGTTTTGCTGGTGCATATCAACGTGACGACACTGGTGAAGTTGATGCCGTAGAAGTAGTTGTTAAAGGCCGTCATGAAGAAATTGATATGGGCGACCAAGAACCAGGTGAAGACACTGAGCACAAAGTAGTAACCAACTGCACCTATTACAAACTAACTGTCAATGGTGTTGTTGAAGTTGAAATCGACATTTTAGGTTTCAAAGAAACCATAGGTGGTGTTGACCGCCTTGAAAAACAGCGTAGTGCTATCGGTTTATAAGTTTCCTTCCCTTCTGTAGTCCAGTACTGCAGAAGGTTTTTTTATTTAACTTTTAGGATATTTCTACATGAATCAAATTGATCAAGCGATTAACCAGGAACAAATCAAAAACCCAAATGAAGAAGTGGTGACTTTAGAAGAACCAATCAGAATGGGTGAACAGATGATTACCCAGGTCACCATTCGTAAACCGGGTGTAAAGGCATTAAGTGGTACCAGTCTTCAGGCTATTTACCAGCATGATGTAGATGCCCTATGTAAACTACTTCCACGTGTTACTTCACCGGCACTGACTCCTCAACAGATCTACCAAATGGACCCCGTAGATTTTGCCAATTTAGGAGGGCATTTGGTCACTTTTTTGTACCCGAAAGCCTTACAGAAGGAAATCAAGGCTCAGACAGCCTAGAGCTGGTCGATGATGTAGATGAGGCAATAGCTAATATTGCCGTCATCTTCCACTGGCCGCCAAGTACTTACGATGACATGGATATTGTTGAATTGAGCAAATGGCATCGTAGAGCACTCAAAAGAAATCAAACTAGCTAATTAGAGTCCACCAATGGCAAATTTAAAATTAGAAGTTCTATTTAATGCAGTTGATAAATTATCTGGCCCTATTAAAACAATCGTTGGTGGCTCTAAAACCTTATCAGATGCCTTTAAAAAGACGTCATCTGAACTGAAGTCTCTAGAAGCCCAGCAACGCAAAATTTCAGGCTTCAGGCAGCTTAAAGAACAATCTGAAAAAACTACACAGGCCATTGAACAGAATAAGGAAACCCTTAAACAGCTCAAAACAGCTATGAATATTGGTGCTCCTACTGAGCAGATGGTTAAGGATCTCACACGCGCTGAAGCTGCACAAAAACGCCTGAAAGCAGCTCAAAAAAATCAAGGTACTGAAATGACGGCTTTAGTCCGTGAACTTAACCAGACTGGTATTAGTGTTGACAATTTGGCTGATGATGAATCACAGCTGAAGAACAAAATCCATCTCACAACGATGGAAATTAACCGTCAAAAGGAATCATTAGAACGTCACCAAAAAGCCCAAAAGCAGTATGAACAAATGCAAGGACGTATGGCCAAAGCATCGGATCTGGCAAAGAAAGGTCTGATGGTTGCTGGCGTTGGAGCTGCTTCAATGGCAATTCCTGTGAAATTAGCTAGTGATTTTGAAACTGATATGCTTGGAGTTGCTAAACAACTTAATGGTGCACGTGATAGCACAGGAAAATTAACCAAGGAGTTTTTTGGCATGCGCCAAGAAATTTTAAATCTTGGCCATGCACTTCCTGTCTCTAATAATGAATTAGCACGAATGACTGGTGCCGGCTTAAAAATGGGAGTGGCTAAACAGGATATTCTTGGTTTTACAAAAGAAGTAGTAAAAATGGGAACTGCTTTCGAATTACCCTATGATGAGCTTGCGGAAAATATGGGCAAAATTGCCAATATGTATAAGCGACCAATTAAAAATATTAGTGAACTAGCAGATACCATCAACTACCTTGATGATAATGCATTGTCTTCAGGTGGTGACATCATTGATTTTATGCAGCGTGTTGGTGGTACTGCATCAATGGTTAAAATTACTGATAAGAACACTGCTGCTTTAGGCTCAACCTTACTATCACTTGGTGAAAGATCAGAAACAGCAAGCACTGCAATTAATGCTGTTTTTTCAAAATTAGGAGCAGCAAATACACAATCTAAACCATTTATGGCTATGGTCAAAGATCTTGGGCTTTCAACTAGTGAATTAGAAAAGGGTATGCAGACAAATGCTGTTGGTACCATTTTTAAAGTCATGGACGCAATTAAAAAAATGCCAGAAATTGCTACTGAAGGAGGAACTAGTCAGATTGATGCCGTGGCTACTTTGTTTGGTGCAGAACATTGGGATACTTTTTCTAAATTACTTAAAAACCGAGGTGAACTTGAAAAACAATTACAACTAGCAAATAGCGCAGGGTCCAAGGGGTCAATGGATCGTGAGTTCATGGCACGTATGGAAACGAATCAAGCGCAAATGGAAATTTTTAAAAACAGAATATCCGAAGTCGGGATTAGTATTGGAAGTATCCTATTACCCCCTTTAAATACTCTATTAGGTAAAGTTGGAAGTGTAGTGACTGGTTTTACTACATGGATCCAACAAAATCCTGCCTTAGCCTCAACTCTGGTAAAAATTGCTGTTGGTGGTATCGCTATCATTGGAGCTATAAGCACTTTATCACTTGGAGTTTTAGCCCTACTTGGTCCACTTGCTATGCTCAAAATGACCATTTCTACATTAGGAATTGGTTTTAGTGCATTAGGGGCCATTTTCTCTCCAGCTGGCTTAATCATCCTAGGTGTCATTGCAGCTGTGGCTGGAGCTGCTTATCTCATTTATAAGAATTGGGAACCTATTAAAGGTTTCTTTGTGGGCATTTGGAATACAGTTAAAACTGCCTTCAATGGGGGAATCAAAGGCGTATCTGCACTAATTATTAACTGGTCCCCTATTGGGCTTTTCTATGCTGCATTTTCAAAAGTCTTGTCCTGGTTCGGTGTAGATCTGCCCGCCAAATTTACTGGCTTTGGTGCAATGATTCTAACCGGGTTAAAAAACGGGATTATGTCAAAAATCGGTGAAGTGAAAGCAGCTCTCTCTGGAGCAGTCACAGGCGTCATTGATAAAGCTAGGAATATCCTAGGTATCCATTCCCCTTCACGTGTATTTATGGGTATTGGTGACTACACCATGCAAGGCATGGCATTAGGTATTTCTCAAAACCATAACTTACCCATTAAAGCGACACAGCAAGCTACGCAGAATGTAATTGGTACTGGCACAGCAAAAGTTACTCCAGTAACACCAATCCGGGCACAACGCGGTGGCAGCTTCATTAGTAACGACACAATACAAATCACCATTAAAGCAGAGCACGGTCAACCAGTCCGTGAAACAGCACGTGCGTTACGAGCTGAAATGGTACGCCTTCAACAAGAAGAACGTGATGCAAGACGTCGTTTTCTAACAGACACAGAGTAAAAAATATGATGATGGCATTAGGACTGTTCGTTTTTTCATTACAAACAGCTGCATATCAAGAACTGCAACGTGTCACCAATTGGAGACACCCAAGTAATAGCAGAGTTAGAGCTTCACCAGCATATCAATTTATTGGTAAAGGTGAAGATACAATCACGCTCAAAGGTGAAATCTACCATGAGCTTACTTGGCTAAGATCAACAATCGACATTGTTCGCCAAATGGCAAATACGGGCAAAGCATATACCCTTATCGAAGGTACTGGTTATTTCTACGGCCTAGTAATTATCGAAAGTTTAGATGAAACAAAAACCTATTTTTTTAAAGATGGCGCAGCAAGGAAAACTGAATTTACTATTACTTTGAAAGTGGTAAAAGAATGGAAATATGCTGCTTTAGGAACACTTATTGGAATGGCTCTATAAATGTTAAATGCGGCTCTTGGATTAGCTAAAAATTCAAAAGATTCTTTTGATAATTACACAAGTTATCCCACTCCTATTTTCAAAATAGAAGTTGACGGAAATGACATATCCCCTCTTGTTGTCGACCGTTTAATTTCACTCAGTATTAAAGACAATCGTGGCTTAGTTGTTGACTCGGTGGATATTGATCTTGATGATTCAGATGGACAATTAGAAATCCCACCAGAAGGAGCAATTATTCAGGTGTGGATTGGTTGGTCTAATACAGGCCTAGTCGACAAAGGGAAGTACAAAGTTGAATCCGTCACCCATCGCGGTGCACCGGACGTTTTAAGCATTTCAGCCTTCAGTAATGATGTGTCTGAAGGTTTAAAACAAAAGCGTGAACGTAGCTTTAGTAATAAAACAATTCAGGTGATTTTTGAAACCGTTGGAGTGGAATATGCGCTTAAAACAATTGTGCATGACACCCTTGCTAACCGGGTAATTTCTTATATTGCTCAAAATGAAAGTGATGCAAATCTGATTACCCGGATAGCAGATGAACATGATGCTATTGCTACCGTCAAAAATGGCCACTTAATTTTATTGCCACGTGGAGCCAGTCAAACCGCTTCCGGATTACCCCTTCCTACCGCCCAAATTTTTCGGTCCGATGGTGATGGCCACAATTACACGACTGGTACCGGTACTGACCGAATTACAGGCGTTAAAGCGTTCTATTACGATGCTGGTCAATCTAAAAAGCTATATGTGGTGATTGGTGACAATGAAGAAAATTTAAAAGAGATCCGTTACGTCCACCGCGACAAAAAAACAGCTGAACTTGCTTGTCAGGCTGAATTCAACCGTTGCAAACGTTCTTCACAAAAATTGTCTTATACCTTTGCCTTTGGCCAACCTGAACTTATCCCGGAACAAGAGTTTGTATTCACCGATTTAAAACCACAAATCGATGACATCGTATGGCTGGGTATTAACGTTACTCACAATTTAACTGATAGTGGATTTACTACAAGTGTTGAGCTAGAAGTGCAGCTGCCAAATACAGATGATGTTTCAACTCTTTTTGAACCAGATAAAGAGAGAGATAAAGAATTAAGAAAACAAAATAAAAAAAGGACTGGTCGCAACTATGCTGACTACACCGGAGTAATCGTTTTTTATCGTGAGAATGGTAAAGATCAGAAGCTTACTTCAGGCGATCAAAGCAATCCGTTGAAGCTCATTAAAACCTATAAAACGAAAAAGACAGCGACCATTGCTTTAAAAAGAGAACAAGCCCGAATTGATAAAGCTAAAAAGGGCAAATAAAAAAATCCTTGCTTTGGGGGAAGCAAGGACAAAATGGTAATCAATTTTCGATACAAATTATTATAAATCACTATTTATAGTGATTTTGTTATAAAATCGTAAATAATTAAACCAACAGGTAGCGAAATGGCTCGACCAAGATCCCGTTATAAATGCCCTCACTGCGGGGAACCCTTTTCAATCCGTTCAAGTACTGAACTAAATCCTTTACTCCGTTCATTTCAGGGACAGTGTCAAAACTTAGAGTGTGGCTTTACCGCTCAAGGATTTTTTGAATTAAAGATCCAGCTTTCCCCTCCAGCTCATCCTAATCCTGAAATTAATTTACCCACTCCGGACCGTACTTGGAAAATGGAGCACGCATGACAGACAAGATCGATATTGCCCAAGAACTACAACTTAAACAGGTTCAAATTCAACCTAAAGACTTTAGCTGCCCTTCGCTCACTGAATGTGAAGAATGCGGAAATGATATTCCTATTGAGCGTCAGCGCTATGGTTCTGTAACCCTTTGTGTGGAATGTAAAAATACACAAGAAAAACTTTCAAAAAGGTACTTTTAAATGACAAATTTCATAATCTTTTTCATCGTTATTCTTGTTTTAACCCTCATTATTTTTTGGATGATTCTGGATTATCAATTTACTCGATACATCCGTGAAATGAAGGCTTTTTATAAGGAAGAATATCTCCAAAACAAAAGCCAACTCAAGTTAAGTCAGCAGATCCATCATGGGAGCCATAAATGCAGCTATACCCAATCTTAATCGGCATGATCATGGGCATTATTTTAAGTAGTTCTATGTTCTTATATCTTGTCGCATAACGCCAAGCCCCTTCAATGGGGCTTTATTATTTTACAGTCAATAGCCCATCAACTCTGAACGGATTCTTACTCAGTTTATCGCGACTCATCGACCAAGTTCTTCCTGGTATAAAACAAGGCCCAACACCTAATTTTTTCTTACCATATTTTTGGTGTACCCCTTCTAAAGTTTTCATTAATTTTTCTTTTTTCTCAATTGTTTCAAAGTCAGTAAGTAAGTCATAGGTATGGCCAGATTTTGGCTCTAAACCCGTCAGAATCACTCCGCACTTTTTATACTTCACGCCTTCTTTGAAAATCTCGCCAACCATTCGTGTCGCTGCTTTTACGAGATCCATAGCACAATCAGTTGGTTCTGAAAAAACGCCACTAATAGACTTGTTATAAAACGGGACATTGGGGTCAAAAGGATTCGACTGCACGAATGCGATCATACAGCCGCATAGCAAAGATTCATCTCTTAATCTGCTACAAGCATCTTGTGCATACATACTTATAGCCTCTTTTAAATCCTCAAGTTCAGTTACGCGTGAGCCAAAGGAACGGCTTGCAATAATCTGCTGTTTGGTTTGCGGTGTATGTTCTATTTCAATACATGAAATGCCCTGAAGTTCAGCAACAGTTCTGGCCATGACAATCGAGAACTTTTTTTTCATTTCTCGTGGATCTGTACAAGCCAAATCAAATACAGAGTTAATTCCCATCCCCTGCAATTTCTTACTATGTTTACGGCCGACTCCCCACACTTCCGAAACATCAATTTCAGCTAAAAAAGATTCTTTATTGCAGAGATCCATATCCACCAAATTGCATACGCTATTAAATGCGGGATACTTTTTTGCAATGTGATTTGCAATTTTTGCTTCGGTCTTGCTGCTTCCAATCCCCACACAGCAAGGTAAACCTATCCACTTTAAAATCGTTATTCTCATGTCTTGTGCATAGCTGGATAGGTTAAAGTTTTCGTAGTAATCAGTTAGGTCTAAAAAGCATTCATCAATTGAGTAAATTTCTTGTTCTGATTCGGTCACATAAGTACCTAAAACTTTATGGAAACGTCGAGACATTTCAGCGTATAGCGTGTAATTGCTTGAAAGCACAATAACGTTATTCTGCTGAACAATATCTTTAATTTGAAACAGCGGCACTCCCATTTTAATACCAAGTTTTTTTGCTTCGTTGGATCTGGCAACAGCGCAGCCATCATTGTTTGATAAGACAATAACCGGCTTATCAATCAGACTTGGATTGAAAACACGCTCACAACTGACGTAGCAGTTATTTACGTCCACCAAAGCAAACACTTTGTTTTCGTGCTTCATTTACTTTTTCTTGTATTTTTTAAAATGAAGGTCACTACACCCCAGATAAAAAGTTCTTGGCCATCCTTCAAATGAATATCGCAAAATTCTGGGTTTTCAGCTTTTAACCAACGTTCATCAGCATCCATCATCAAACGTTTTACGGTAAATTCGTTATCAACTAAAGCAATCACAATATCGTTATGCTTTGCTTCAATACTGCGGTCGACAATTAGTTCGTCATCAATATCAATGCCTGCATTGAGCATCGATTGTGAAGCTACCCGGACCACGAATGTTGCACACTCATTTTTAATTAAGTGTTCATTCATATCTATATTTTTATCTACATAATCTTGTGCTGGGGACGGAAAGCCAGCTGCAACCTTTTCTATTGCTAGAGGAATCGAAAACTTTGTAAAAGGAGTTACTTTTTCAATATAGTCTATCTCGCTCAAAGCATTGCACTGCTTGAGATGAGGCCTAATTTTAATGATGGATGGTTCGGTATTGCTCATAAGATCACCTTGATTTCGTTACACAATCAAGATGATAGTTTATTAACTGATTTTTTAACAAATTTTAAAAATCATGCAGAATCAATGACAAGTCATAAACTGACGCGCTCAACTAAGCATTTGATCGGATTTTCTTCAACTCTTCCTTGGGTTGTGCTAGGTATTCATCTGGTTCCATATCTAAGAAAAAATCTCGTGCTTCTGTATTTTTACAGTTGAGCCAATCATTTCTTAGGCTATCTGGAATCACAATAATTGAGCGTTTTTCGTCAGTCGGAGCATGGAACTGAGACATAAATGGATGATGATCAGCATTGATGGTGAGCATTGTCATTGAGCGTACTTGGCGCCCTTCTACTTTTGCATTTTCATAAAGTGCTGCAACTGTAAAAGGCATGCCATCTTTACGGTAGATCCCGTACCAATGTGCTTTACCATCGATATATTTTGGCTCGTAAATCGTATCGACTGGTATTAATGCAAATTGGCTATTGTTCCATGCATGACGGAAGCTAGGTTTTTCATGGACTGTTTCTGTTCGGGCATTATAAGTTTTGCGGCAAATTTTGAGATCTTTGGCCCAAGTTGGTACAAGGCCAAATTTAACTTGTCGCCATTCAACATTGCCTTCATTTAAAAATAAAAGCGGACAGTCCGCACCAGGGTAAATGTCATTGCTATATTCAAAGGTAGGCTCAAACAAATCTAATAGGTGAACACGGTCTTTTGAAATTGGTTCATAGTTGGCACACATAGCTCACCTCTTTATTAGACTTATAATTTATTCTGGATCATCTGCTGATTTCTTTTTGTTCTTTTCTGTACTTGATTCAATATCAGTGTTTTTGGACTCTTTATCACTTCCTAATTTACTTCCGATAGTACCAGCAGCTTGCTCAATTGCTTTGATTGCAATATTTGAAATATTTGTTGGAATATCTTTTACTGCGTCTTTAGAACTTTCAACTATACCCGCATCTTTACCAAAGTAGTCAGGTACTAAGCTAAGATGAACATCATTACGTACTGATTTATCAAGGCTACCTATGAATGGACTTAATGTATTAAGTTTTAAGTACATATTTTCACTTTGACGCCAATGATTATAGGCGCGCATAGCGATCCTACTTGCATAGATAACAGCTAAAAATAAAAGTACTGAAAAACTTAATCTGAAAATAAGATAATTAAACGCATATTTTTGAGTTAATTCACGTTTTATAGTTAAATCCTTCATACATTCTTCATATGACTTTCCTTTTACAGGAGGTAAAATCATTTCTTGGTTTTCAACTGCTTCAGTCTTATCGCAAGATTCTGTACCTACATATTGTTTATAGTAATTATTTACCCCTATATAGGCACTTATAACAGAGAATATAATGATAATTGCGCTAGCTATAGTTACGGAAAAATAGGAATTTCTTTCAAATTTTGATTTATCAAAGTAATGAGCAGACATTTCATTTACTGCATTATTTGTCATTTTATCTTGATAAAGCTTTACATCACCTAATAAGGACTCCAACTCATTTTTATTATCTAAAAATTTATTTTTTAGCTCTTCAATTTGCGGCTCCAAATCATCTTTATGCTGTTTTTTAAACTGATTAAGTGTATTTTGAAAAGAAACGAAAGCATCATTAGCACGTTGTTCAAATATTTTTTTCTGATAATCAAAGTTCTCATCTCTACTAGCTTTAAAATCATCGAGAAATATTTTTAGTTCACTTTCATTTTTATTAACTCGATCTTCTAAAATTATTATTTTCTTATCAACATCCATATTATTTAAAGATAAATTATTAAACCTCATTATGTTTCGAATTAGCTCATAAAAATAAGAAAAACTACGATTCTCAAGGAATAAACCGTTTAAAAATTTACTACCAGCTATACTATTAATTACCTTTTCAAGAAAAAAATAAAATGTTTCAACAAAAGAAAAGAAGAAAGCATTCTCATTTTGACCAGGATAGAAACCGATCGACTCTAATGAAGAATTAAGTTCATCTATTAGTTTTCTTAAATCGTTAAAATTAAATTTATTTTCAATTAAAAATTTATCAAATTTAGTTAAAAATTCTTTAAAATCAAAAAAGAAAGTACCAGTAGTATATTTCTTATTATTATTTAATAAATATATCACCATTTCAGTTGTGCTTAAACTTTCATAAAAACTATTCGCATTAAGAGCTGTCTTATTGAATAATTCTAGCTTAAGTATTTCTTCTTCACTAAATAACATTTATGACCACCAAATCACGGAATTCGAACAAAATAACCTGCTGGAAGCTCTCCCAAAGGCTCTGCAATACGAACTAAAAACTCAACGTAACAACGTTCCCAACTTTTCATAAAATATTCCCCTTTTTAAACTATTTACCTTCTGAATTAACTTTTCCACTATCAGATGTTTTTAAATCTTTTACAGCTTTAATAAAATCGGTATTAGCTTTAATATTTTCATGCATCAAGTTTTCCCCACCCGTATAACTTTCATGATGTATACCATTGCCAAAATATTTATAAGCAAGATCAAAGCGAATCTTTTCTTTCATTTCGTTTGGCATCCCTTCCATATAACGTGGTAATGCGTCTAACTCTTTAGCTGTACGATACGCTTCATCTGCCAAACGACGGTTCATAAAAGAACGTTTTAAAAGGAACGCAGCTAATGTAGTAGATAAAATTAATAAAGATACTTTTTGAATATAAAAAATAGTTGAATGATTTTCATAAAATTGTTCTGCAAGCTTAAATTTAAAAAAATTTGTATTAATTTCAACATACCAACCAAAGAAATATAAAAATAAAAATGCTAGTGCTATGTAAAAAGAAACTTCATATCTCTTTGCGAGTTTTTTGAACTTTTCAGAATCATCGGCGAAAATTTCATGTACTTTCTTATTTTTTAGATCATTATTAATTATATCGACTTGCTCAATTTTATGAACCAGCTCATTTTGATTATCTTGAAGTTCCTTAATTAATTTATTAGCATCACGTTTATAATTCTGAAATTGCTGTTCAATATCAATTTTCGCTATAAAAGCATTCATATCAGCAATATTGGAATCGAAAGTATTAATTGATTCTCCCCAAGCTTTATCTGTAAAATTATTATTAGCAATAAGATTCGCTAGATTTTTGAGTGTTTCTTCATTATTTTCAGTTTTTCTAATAATAAAATTTAAAGATGCTGAATCAATTTTCTGTAGTCTACTTAATCTATGAGTTAAACCCTCAATATCTATTATAAATGCATCTCTTATTCCTTCAAAAAGTTGCAGATCAGTTGCTTCCTGATCTATCTTTTGTAAGGCATAACCTTGTATTAATTGATTAAATACTTTTTCTATTCTTTTTTGATTGTTTATTAAACTGTTTATGGCTGCAGTTTTAGCTTGTTCATTTTTATCAACAGAAGCATTCACTATAAACCCCAAAAATTATTATAAAGTCTTGACGCGTAATAGTATCTAAGCTACTGTAAAAACGCTAGATAGACATAAGTCTTTTTAGTCAGGCGTGAGAACCTGAAAAACGAACTAAGACGCACAAAAGTCCGTCTACGGGCTATTTTTTTGCGTAAAATTCAGCTTTGCTGTTCATGGCAGGCTGGATAGGGCAGCCTTTTGGCTGGCCGCTTCTTAGTTCGCGGTATTCTCACCCCTGTTCAGTCTGTCACCATTATCGTGAGAAGTAATGGTGTCAGGTTAAAACTTAACTTGAACTAAGGACAAGCAAATGAAAGCATTCGCTTTAAAGAACTCCCCTACTCAAAATTCCGCTCTGGAACATACTCCAGTACACGACTTAGACGCATACTTAAAGCAAAAGCGTCGTCAGCAAAAACTAAAACTCCTCAAGCGCGCCTTTGAAGGTAGTGTCTTCTCAATCATTGTTGTCTTAACATTTTCCATAATATCAGGCAGATAAGCGACACAGCGTGTCGCCATCACCTATATTTTCAAAGCAGATTTTAAGAAAATAGACCCATGATCAATAGACAGGGGGAGAAATGCACTCAACACTAGACGTTAAAAGCCACAAGAAAATGACGGCCGAAGAAATATTGGAAGAAATTGAATATCCACTTGAGAACCTTCAAAACTTACTTTTTGCCTTTTCAAAAATGAAAGTCGATGATGGTTTAAAAGAACAAGAATTTAGCGCCATCATCAACACGCTACATCACCAAGTGGTCAACATTAACCGCGCGGTTCATGCCAAATGAATTAAAAAACCCGGCTTAGGCCGGGTTTTTATTTTTGAACAAGTCTTTCCATAAAATAGTATCAAAATATGAATCATTATAATGTTTTAATGCGTACTCTTTAAATGGTTCTTCATAGTCGAATAGATTAAACATTTCACTATTATCTAATCCTTCTTTAATTTTATGGAACATTGGAGCAATCCAGAATAAAATCACTTGTTCATCCTGATACATTGAATTTCTTAAAATATTTTTAAAAAAGATCTTTTCTTCTTCGCTAAGTTTAGATTGTTTTATTAAATTTAAAATATTTACATATATTAAAAAATATGAAAGAAAAATATTAATAGTGCCCTCGAACCTTTTTAGAGTAAATTCATAAAAATTACCCCTAAGTTCTTTTATATTTAAATTAGCATATTCAATGGAATCTTCTTGTTTTATACTAATATAGAAATGACTCGAAATTATTCTGATAATTTCTAAGCTATTACGTTTTTCCGTCCTTCTATTTTCTGTGTCTAAACCTATAATTTCATTCATTTCAATACTAGTAAAAATATTATGCTTATAATTTAATAGCGAATAAAACATATTTGAAAATATTGCATATCTCGACTCTTCTATCTGACCTTTGTAACTAGCTTTTGTGACCTCAAGCTGTTCATAACTTGCTTGTTTGGCATGCTTGAGTTGTACTTCATTTAACATACTTGCGTGGGCGATTTGATCTGAAGCTGCCTGTCTTGCCTGTTTTAATTGCAATTCTAAAGCTCTTCTTGCTTCATTTAATTGTAAGGTTGTAGCTTCCTTAGCTTGTTGAAGCTGTTTTTCCATAGCTTCTCTTGCATCTTTATTTGCTTGCCTCTGCAAATAGGCAGAGTACACAACGATAATTAAAGTCACTGAAGTAAATAGTGTGTTAAGACTTCCATAAATATCACCGAGCGGTCCAAGTTTTCCCATTTCATCCAATTGAGCTGCTGGAATGGACCATACATGTATGGCCCACCATTGAAATAAATTCGGAAAAAATAACCATGCTAAAACAAATACACCCGCAGTAAAAAAACAAAAAGTTCTCATAATATTTTTTCTAAATAAGTAGATTAGTTTATTTAAATTGATTTGCATAAGTCTCAGCTATAGAGACTAACCCCGAACGCATTTCCTCACGTGTTTGACGGTACAACTGAATTAGCTTTGCTTCATCATCTGCCAGTTCACTGCTCTTTAACTCTGAAGCCCCCCAAAGAATATAAGCAATATTAAACCCATGGTCTTCTAGTAAATCTAACTGGTCAGTGTCTAACGGTGCATTGTGCTTTTCATAACGCACAACTGAGTTCTTTTTAACATTTAAGATCTCGGCTAACTCGTCTTGCGTAACAATGCCCAAGCGCTTACGTTCTTCTTTTAAACGTTCACCACGATTAGAAAAATCACCATTTTTCATACTTTTTCCTTAAAAGCACTTGTAAATCACCATAAATAGTACTAAATTTAATACCACTAAGTATCTAAGTACGATTTATGGTGATTTTCGCATGACTACATCAAATGTTCAAACTAAACCTAAACACACTGAACTCACTCAAGTCCGCTGGACGAAAGCTCAGTTAAAAGTCCTCAAGAAAATTGCGTATGAAAAAGACACAAAAATTGCCATCTACATCCGTGATTTTATGGTGAAACATCACCCCGAGTTACAAGAACCGCGCAAAGACGAGCAATTGTAATCAAAGCCAATTCGCAATGCTTACAAAGCTACAAACTCAAACAAAATATTCACATTCTCAAACAGTTATCAATATTCAAACGGGTGATGCTTAATGTCAGATATATCAAGACGCATAGATGACCGTCTAAACCAAATCTTCAACTTTAAAAGAGTTGGAGAGTGGTATAGACAAGGCATCTGCCCACAGTGCAGCAAGAAAGAATGCTACACCCATGCGGTTAAACCCCGTGTGGTGAAATGCAGCCGTTTAAATAACTGTGGTTATGAAGAACACGTCAAAGATATTTGTGAAGACTTATTCAAAGATTGGTCTAAAGAATTTCCTAAAACTGAAGTAAACCCTCATGCCGCTGCCGATGCCTACTTACGTCATGGCCGTGGTTTAGATACTGCCCTCTTAAAAGGTTTATATACCCAAGATACCTTCAGCAACGAACATAAATATCCTGGTCTTTATACCGGTACTGTCCGCTTCAAATTAGCTGAAGGAATTTATTGGGAACGTTTTATCGACCGTCCCGAACGTTTTGGGCGTCAAAAAGCAAACTTCCTTGGTAAATATGAGGGCTTGTCTTGGTCTTCTGTTGATCTAGATGATCTCTGCAATGCCCCATCATTTTGGATTACTGAAGGTATTTTTAATGCCATTGCTTTAATCCAATCTGGCCAACCGGCTATTGCCACCATGTCTACTGGTAATTATCCATCTGCTTTACTTAAACAGATTGCAGACCGCTGCCATGAGCTAAAAAAAGACAAACCACGTCTGATCTGGGCATTCGACAATGACAAAGCCGGTAAAGATGCAATGAGAAAATTTCATCTACGCGCACTTCAGGAAAAGTGGGCTTCTTCAGCAGCTCTACCACCTCATCAAGTCAAAGGTAAAAATCTTGATTGGAATGACCTGTTTATGCACGACTTACTACATAGTGAAGAACGTGCCAAGTATCGTCATTACGGTGAATTACTCATTGCAGAAACGGCTGAACAAGCTGGTTTACTGATCTATAACTTCAAGGAAGGTCGTACCAAAACTTTCTTCTTTAATCACAATTTCCGTCTGTATTGGTTCAACTTGGATTACGACAAATACGCCAAGCGTATGAACCAAATTGAAGAAGATCCAAGTTTTGATGCACTACTTGATCAACAGAAACGTGAGCAAGCTTTACGTGACTGTGCAGCTGTCACTGAGATCTGTAACGCTCAAATTGATCCCCTTTATTTTGAACGCAATGAGGTTACAGGTGAAGCCTGGTATTACTTCAACGTGCAGAGCCAATGGGCAGAAAAGAAAACTCAATTTACACCAAGCCAAATCGGAAGCCGTAGCAAATTTAAAGACGCAACTATGGAAGTCATGGCTGGTGCAATGTGGACTGGGACCGATCAACAACTTGAATTTTTTATGAAACGAAAAACCGAACGTTTAAAGGAAGTAAAAACTACAGATTACATAGGCTATTCAAGTGAATATCAAACCTACATATTCCCAAAACATGCTGTGCATAAAGGCCAAGTTATCCCCATTAATGAACATGATTACTTCAAAATTAAACGACTCGAACTCAAGAGTTTAGCGAAGTCCCCAGTCATAACACTAAACCCTAAAAAAGAATTTAAACCGTTTTGGTGGAACGACTTTTATCGGGTGCGTGGGAGTAAAGGTTTAATTGCCCTGGCATGGTGGACCGGTACTTATTTTGCCGAGCAAATTCGCTCTATACATAGCTCTTACCCTTTCATTGAAATTATTGGCCAAGCTGGTGCTGGTAAATCACGTTTGATTGAGTTCTTATGGAAATTAAGCGGTCGTAAAGAATACGAAGGTTTTGACGCCAATAAATCAACCAACGTGGCCATTTACCGTAACTTTGCTCAAATCGCCAACCTTCCAGTTGTGTTAATTGAAGGTGACCGTAACGATACTCAAGGCAATAGTGTTAAACAAGCAAAGTTTAGTTGGGACGAACTCAAAGATGCTTTTAACGGTCGAGCAATTCGCTCTAAGGGCTTAAAAACCGCTGGTAATGAAACGTATGAACCACCTTTCCGTGGTGCCATCATGATTTCACAAAACAGCGCTATTGCTGCATCTGAAGCGATTTTGACTCGTACATTGCACCTTTCTTTCGACCGCAAAGGACAATCTCTAGAAACCAAACGTATTGTGGATGCGCTGGACCGTATTGAACTGGAAGAAGCATGTACTTACATGACCCATTGCCTACGCAAAGAAAGTGAAATCCTAAATACATATCAAGAGCGCTTAAGAAGCCTAGAAGATCTTTACCATGCAACAGGTATTACACATACACGTATTGCCCTATGTCATGCCCAAATCGCAGCACTAATTGAAGCTATTGCTGAACATGTACTTAATGGCTATCTCGACTATGAAGAAGTGGCCACAGCACAAGAAATGCTAATGGAAATGGCTCAACAGCGGGTGGATCAGCTCAATGGTGATTGTCAGGAAGTTGAACAATTCTGGGAGGCCTTTGAATACCTACAAAGTGGTAGATCTGCCCCATACAGTCTTAATCATCATGACAACGATTCACAAACCATCGCCATCAATTTAAATGAAGTCTACAAAGTTGCTGCACAGCAGTACCAGAAACTTCCTGAAATTACGTTGATGAAAAACCTACTGAAGTCGTCACAAAAATTCAAGTTTATTGAATCTAACCGAGCTGTTAGCTCAAGCCGTTTTCCAACAGACGCTGCAAAAAATCTTAATGCCGACAATGAAATGTCAGACAGACGCAGAACAGTTAAATGTTGGATTTTTTCTAATCCTAACTATGGAGCACTACAATCATGAATACAATCAATGAAGAATTAAGCCCTACCGCTTTACCATTTGTAGATGAAGAAGAAACAGATCTACGTATCGTTACACCGACACATCCCATCGCCCTTGAAGCATATGCAGCAATTAAAGCCATGCGTTGTGACTTTGTCAGAATTATTGCTTCTAGCTACCAGAAATCACCTACAGAAACTGGTTACTTCATTTCTGGCATATTCCCAAGCGATGCAGAGCGAGGCCTAAACCGTGAAGAATGGATTTCAACTTTTGATAGTTTGAAAGGGTAAATATATGGATGTAGAGGTATTGTTAGAAAAAGTGCTTCGTAAAATTTTAAAGCAAATTGATGCTAAGCCAATCATACCAATTGATTGCCAATTGTGGGATGAACAAGACATTGCTAGCTATTTTAAGTACTCACTGGACTATACAAAGCGCCACATTATTAGTAACGAAAATTTTCCACCTAGTAGAGAGCTACCTACTTCAGCTACAAGCGATCGGACAGTACCACGTTGGAAAGCTACAGATGTCATAAGCTTTGGGATGGCATTTGATAAATCGAATATAAGATATTGTTAAAAGTTTAAACGGGGCAAATTAAGCCCCTTTTATTTCCGAATTGACTTATAAAATCTAAAAATACAAAATTAGTAGTAACTACTTTAAAACAATCTTAAAAATGGAAATTAAAGATCTCTCTGGCCTTGGAGCTTATTCTCCTATAATTCACGAACTATACAAAGATATGGCTCAACCTGCAGCAAGAAATGTAGGTCTAGCATTAGGGGCTATAACTAGCGTTGGTCTTTTCTTACATTTATTAACTTCATGGGGTACAGATCGCCTAAACCTATGCTTAAAAAATAATCTTGAAGAATATGCTGATCGAATCAAAAAAATTCCACCCGAAGATATAACTGAAGCACCACCAGAAGTTGCTATACCAATTATTGAAAAGTTAAGCTATGTAACTAATGAGGAACTGAGAAGCCTATACATTGAATTGTTAGCTAAAGCTTCAATAAAAGAAGAAAATGATAAAGCACACCCAAGTTTTATTAATATTATTAACTCTTTATCTCCGGATGAAGCAATTCTTCTGAAATACTTCAAAGAAAACCCTTCCATTTCTCCATCATATTTTTTTGAAACTTTTACTAAGAAATCAGAAGCATTTGCACATTTCTTAAGCAATAATAAAAGAAACCAACCCGGTAAGTTTTTTGGTCCACCCGAACTTGTAGAATTGCAATTTCCGCATAATCTCTCGGGTTATTTAGAAAACTTTGAAGGGTTAGGGATTATTTATATGACTGAATCTAACTCTGCTCAAGTAAAAATGTTCAGAGATATTGAAGAAACAATTAATAGAAATCTAGATAGAGCAGGAATTCAAGTTCATCGACTTTCTTTACTTTCCTATTCAAGGCTAAATGAACAACGCCAAAGCCTATATGTCACTAATTATGGAAAATTATTTATAAAAGCTGTTATTGAAACACCAGAAACACCAGAATGATGAGTTTAAGAATTCATTTAATAAATTAATGATTTTAAGTTAGTAAACGGCTTAGTCCAGTTGACTGATTCAATTCATCTAATATTTCATCATTAGTTGGATTGTAATAGGTCAAAGCCTGTTTGGGATCCTTCCATCCAAAAATTTTACACAGGGTCAATGCATTTTTAATGCGTTTGGCCATAAGTGATGCTGCTTCATGGCGTGAATCATGAAAAGTTAAATCTGAATTTTCTAGTCCAGCTTGTTTACGTGCCTTTCTAAACAATGAATCACGTGAAGAATCAGAAACAGTAAAAACTTTAGGACTCGCCTTTCGGTCAATTTTTAGAGCCAACGACCACAGCTGCAGTGCAAAATCATCTAACGGAACCTTTCTAGCAGTACCATTCTTTGTTTTATCCAACTGAACATAGCGTTTAGACAAAAAGACATGCTCAGGCAAGCGATTTACAATCTCTCCAGATCTCATTCCAGTGGCCATAGCAATAAGCCAAATCAATCCAACTTCCTGCATTTTAGTAGTTGGCACGCTTCCAGGTTTATATTTTAGAGCAGCAAGCATGCGCTGAAGTTCTTCAACTTCTGTACGTCTTTCACGATGTGGAGGCTTTTTGGGTTTTCTGAGATTCTCAACAGGATTAGATTCAATCCATCCTTTATCCTTTCGACACCAGTTAAAGAATGAAGACAACGTTGAATAATCACGCAAAATAGTTGATGGCTTGAGTGGCTTAATTGTTCTTTTAGTAACTGCATCTTCCCATTGCTTTAAAAACTCACCTTTATAACAACTAAGTGGCCAATCAGTATTTGGCAAATTTTCCTGATAATAGCGGATCCTTTGCATCTCTTTTTTTGCGGTAGCTTTAAATCTGGAAACTTCATCTGAGTAACGGCCAAGAGCCTCACGCATAGTAATAACAATTTTACTATTAAGAGCTTTTTGAGTTGAGTCATTTAAAATGAGATTACGTTCAGTCTCCTTGGCCCAACGGATTGCTAATTCTTTTTTTTCTAAAGTTTTAGTAACACGAACACCATTTAAAACAACATCTGCTTTCCATTTCTTATTAGGACGTTGATAAATCGACGTACTCATGTAAATAAAATCTCCTTAATCATTCTCAAATTTCCGACCGGGTGGAAAACGGGTGGAAACATATACCAAAAAAAACCGTGAAATACCGTAAAAAAACATAAACGCCAGAAACGACAAAGCCCCAAGCCTTTGATATATAAGGCTTGGGGCTTTGGAGAATCTAATAGATTCTGAATCTGGTCCCGAGGGTCGGACTCGAACCGACACGTCATCTCTGACAGCGGATTTTGAGTCCGCCGCGTCTACCAATTTCACCACCTCGGGAGAGGAAGTATGTTTGTGTTGCGTATATTAGCGCGTTTGTAAAACTTGTCAAACCCTAAGTGAATATTATCGTTCACTTTTAGATCACTTAAACATTTTTCATGATTTAGGCCATAAGCACAGCCATAAAAAAGCGAAAAAGTTTATACTAGGCCCAATTTTTGCGGTGTTTTTTCTAAATATGCAACTGTCTGACTTTTCCTTTGAATTACCTGATGAACTTATTGCCCGTTATCCTCTTGAATCACGTAGTGCTTCACGGTTGTTACACTTAGACTCAAAGGGTCAATATCACGATCACATGTTCACAGACATTATCGATCTGTTTGAAGAAGGTGATCTGTTAGTGCTCAATGACACCAAAGTCATGAAAGCACGACTTAAAGGAAAACGCTCTACAGGCGGTGCTATCGAGATTTTGGTTGAGCGCATGCTGAACCACACCACAGCGTATTGCCATATTAAATCAAGCAACTCGCCTAAAGCGGGTGCTGAGCTTTATGTCGGTGCCGATAACATTCCTGTGATTGTACGTGGCCGCCACGAAAATTTATTTGTGGTTGAGTTTTCACAGGCAATTTTGCCTGTACTTGAACAATATGGTCAGTTACCTATTCCGCCTTACTTTAACCGTGAAGCAGAAGAAATCGACACAGAACGCTATCAAACGGTTTTCCATAATCCAGAGAAAATTGCCAGTGTTGCAGCACCTACTGCAAGCTTGCATTTTGATGAAACACTTTTAGAAAAATTAGAACAAAAAAATGTTCAAAAAACTTTTGTGACTTTACACGTCGGAGCTGGCACGTTTATGCCAGTCCGCACTGATGACATTACCAACCATATCATGCACAGTGAATGGTGTGATGTACCTCAAGAAACCATTGATTTAATTTTGGCGACTAAAGCACGTGGCAATAAAGTGATTGCCGTTGGTACAACAGCAACACGTGCTTTAGAAAGCGCAGCTCAAGCTCATGGCGGTAAAATCGCGGCTTGGACTGGTGACACGCAAATCTTTATCTATCCGGGCTATGAGTTCTGCATCGTAGATCGTTTAATTACCAACTTCCATTTGCCAGAGTCTACTCTGCTGATGTTGGTGTCAGCGCTTTCAAATCGAGATAATATTTTGGCTGCCTATGAACATGCAGTTAAAAGCCGCTATCGTTTCTTTAGTTATGGCGATGCAATGTTGGTTGATAAATTAGACGTTTAAAGACTAAGGCTGGGTTAAACCATATCGGTTAATGGAAAGGTTTAACCCAGCCCAAATACTCACAATAAAAAATAATGACTTTAGCTCTGTGAGTTGCAGAAATTTAGCAATGAAATCAGGCATCAACTTTTAAAGAAAAATTCTCAATTTAGAAATATTTAGTATTTATCTCTTTCAATTTAAAAGATAATCTAGAAATAGCTCTTTATGATAATGAACTCATTACTTCCATGCCAATCGATACTGTACAAGAAGCTCTTCATATAAGGCGTAAAAAAAATACACAGGTTTTTCGCAATATCGCTCGACTTTGGGATGCTGGACAAAAATCTCATTCAGCCCAAGAGCTTTTAGATGCTTTACATCCATGGCGTGAAGATCACAACCTTCGCTTTTTTAATGTGCTCCCCTATTTACTCGCCATTTGCAGTATCACAATATTAAGTTTTGGTTATTTTCTTCATCCACATATTCAATATATTTGGAGTTTTTTAGGTGCCTTTTTAACAGGGTTTCTGGCGTATTTACTCTATCAATCTCAAGAACCTTTAACGCAAGTTATTCATTATCTAGAACAACGTATGGTGATTTTGCGTTACGATTTACAGTTTCAGCAGTTACCAGCTTATCTTCCCATTCATGCTCAGCCAGTTTTAGTTCTGAGTAAACTAAAACAGTATTTCCCTCTGTTTAACCGAGGGACTGAGTCTAACGAAATTACTCAGTTTGCTTCGACGACATGGAATGATGGAGTAACCGATCATCAAGTCTTGCTGTTTCAATATCATTACGTTAATGAAATCCCTATTATTCAAGACCAAAATAGCGATAAAAAAATTATAAAAGAAATTCATAAAGATTTATGGGGCGCTTTTATATTTCAAATGCCAGCTTTGGGTATTGCTGTTAGCAATCAACGTTCTCGGTTTTTTGTACCCTACAGCAGTAAATGGCAAAGTAGCGATATTTTAATCAACCAAAAACTTAATATTTTTGGGGTTAATCAACACCAGTTAGCCAAAGAAATCAGTCCGAGTTTAACTTTAAAATTAAATGATTTTTTTCAGCACTTTAAAGGTGATTTAATTTATCATCACGAAGAACAAATTTTGTGTTATCTGGGTGAGCAAAATCTTTTTCAGACCACCAGTAAGCAAAGTGAAATTCATGATGTTTCAGCATTGCGTGGACACTTACGAACCATGACCATGCCGCAATATGAAAAATTTCAGCAATTAATGTTGAACTTAATTAAATAAATCTCTCGTATGACTTAATTGTCGTCTCATTAAAAATGAGAAGTCAAAAGTACACTGAGGGAATAACAATAAGGAACTGACCATGACTGGTTTATTTATTTTCCTGGGGATTTTTGTTGTACTGATCGTCTGGGGCGTTCACATCCGTAATACCATCGTACGTTATTTTAATGCGACCAAACGCGCTTGGTCTGAGGTTGCCAATTTCGAACGTCAAAAGGTAAAGACTTTAGAGGCTCTTGAGACAACACTTAATCAATATACTCATTTTGAAAAATCGACATTAGAAAAAGTCACTGAGTTACGTCAGCAAATTCTTAATTTAAATGTGAATAACACTGATATTTCTCAGCTCCAACAAATCGAGAAAATGAGCAAAGAATTGATTCGCAGTTTAAATGTTGTTGTTGAAAACTACCCTGAGCTTAAAGCCGATTCACTCTATAGCAAGATGATGGACGACATTCAGGAACAAAACGAAAATGTAGGTGCTGCGATTAGTATCTTTAACCGTAATGTCGAGCTGTTCAACAACCAGATTGAAGTATTCCCTAACAATCTTATCAATACACTAACTTTATCCAAGAAAGCGATTCGCCCTTTTAAGGATAATCTTGTTAATGAAAATTTTGACTATAAACCTAATTTTTAATAGGAAAAAAACAGCCCCTAACCTGTCGGAAATTTTATCTATTTTATAACCAGCTACATTTAGTAGTAGAACTACATCGCAGAATCAAGGAAAATAGCTCTCTTTTTAGCAGCGAACTGTTTCTTCGCCTCTGCTCGTGTTCAGGATTTTTAGATGAAGTTTGAAAAATTAGGTCAGTCGGGGCGCGCCCGTCGTGGTCGTTTAACTTTAGAGCATGGTGTTGTTGAAACACCTGTTTTTATGCCAGTGGGGACTTACGGCACAGTCAAAGGTATGCTACCGCGTGATATCGAAGACATTCAGGCACAAATTATTTTAGGAAATACGTTCCATTTATATTTGCGTCCGGGTCTTGAAGTGATTAAAGAACACGGCGGTTTGCATAACTTTATTAAATGGGATAAGCCAATTTTGACTGACTCTGGCGGTTTCCAGGTTTTTAGTCTTGGCGCAATGCGCAAAATCAAAGAGGAAGGTGTTACTTTCCGCTCGCCGATTGATGGTTCAAAAGTGTTTCTATCGCCTGAAATTTCTATGGAAATTCAGCAGGTATTGAACTCTGACATCGTCATGATTTTTGATGAATGTACACCTTATCCTGCAACGCATGAAGAAGCACAAAAATCATTGCAGCTTTCTTTACGCTGGGCAAAACGTTGTAAAACTCATCATCATGATGAACTCAAAAATAAGAATGCGTTATTTGGCATTATTCAAGGCGGTATGTATGAAGACTTACGTGACGAGTCTTTAAATGGCCTTCTTGAAATTGGCTTTGACGGTTATGCGATTGGCGGCTTATCTGTAGGTGAACCTAAAGATGAGATGATCAAAGTTTTAGATTATCTACCAAGCAAAATGCCACAAGACAAACCGCGTTACTTGATGGGCGTTGGTAAGCCGGAAGATATCGTTGAAGCAGTGCGCCGCGGTGTCGATATGTTCGACTGCGTAATGCCAACCCGTAATGCGCGAAATGGTCATTATTTTGTCACTGATGGTCTGGTACGTATTCGTAATAGTAAATATCGCCATGACCAGAGTCCGCTCGATCCACATTGCGATTGCTACACTTGTAAGAACTTTACCCGTGCTTATCTATTCCATCTTGAAAAATGTGGAGAGATGTTAGCGTCTATGCTCGGTACCATTCATAACTTACGTTATTACCAACGTTTAACTGAAGGTATGCGTGATGCATTAGAGAATGGCACATTTGATGAATTTGTTCAGGACTTTTATGCCCGCCGTGGTTTAGAAGTTCCACCATGTCCGGTTGATGAATAAGCCCGATTTGCGCTCAACCTCAAGACAAGGTAAATTGCAAAACGAATTAGGATTATGTCAGGTATCTGACTCATATTTTTAACTTTAGGAAATCAAAATGAGCTTTTTAATTTCTGCTGCACATGCAGCACCGGCAGCTGGCCCAACTACAGGTATTTTGCCAAACATCTTGATGATTGTTGTATTCGTTGCAATCTTTTATTTCTTAATTTGGCGTCCTCAAGCAAAGCGTGCTAAAGAGCACCGTTCTTTAATCGAAAGCTTAGGTGTAGGTAGTGAAGTTGTGTTCGCTGGTGGTTTAATGGGCAAAGTGACCAAAATTGAAGGTGACTATGCAGTTGTTGAACTTAGCCGTGGTGTAGAAGTAAAAATTCAGCGTGCCAGCGTAATTTCAGTATTACCTGAAGGCACTCTAAATAACCTTTAATCATAAAACAGTCGTGCTTTAGCACGACTTTTTCATTTAAGAAGAAAGCGAATGCGTTACCCTGCATGGAAATATTTACTGATTCTGGTTGTTCTGGTAGTCAGTACATTATACGCACTGCCTAGTCTATATCCGGATGAGCCCGCCGTTCAAATTTCCGGTGCCAAAGCTGGTACCCAAATTGATCAAAGTGTGGTGCAAAAAGCAGAGCAAATTTTAAAAACAGCAAATATTGCAAGTCACGATAATACTTTTACAAATAATGCTGCCCTCTTGCGTGTCAGCTCTTCTGAAGCGCAGTTGAAAGCAAAAGAAGTATTACGCCGTGACTTAGGTGATCAATATGTTGTTGCCCTAAACCTTGCACCAACCACACCGGAATGGTTGCAAAAAATTGGGGCAAAACCAATGAAACTTGGTTTGGACTTACGTGGTGGTGTCCACTTCTTGCTTGAAGTAGATATGGACAAAGCCGTTGCCCAACGTATGGAAACTTCTGCCACTGATTTGCGTCGTCAGTTCCGTGAAAACAAGATCAAATTTAATAATCTTGCATTAACAAACAATGTAATCACTGTTCAATTTGCTGACAATGCTGACCGTGATGCAGCAATGGATTTTCTACGTCGTAATGGGAATGAATATACCCAGCAGGCATTAGCAAGCTCTACAGGTTCTACTTTAAAGCTTACTTATACCGATGTACGCCGCCAAGAAATCCAGTCATATGCGGTAAACCAAAACTTAACAACATTACGTAATCGTATTAACGAACTTGGTGTTGCAGAAGCATTGGTACAAAGTCAGGGTAGCAACCGTATTGTTGTTGAATTACCGGGTGTGCAAGATACAGCTGAAGCTAAACGTGTTTTAGGCCGTACTGCAAACCTCGAATTCCGTTTAGTTTCTGACTCAAATGATCAATATATTGACCCATATACAGGTAAATATAATGGTCAACCTTTACCGCCGGGCACAGAAGTTTTTGCTTATGAGTCTTTAGATAGCGGTCGTCAACTTTTGTTGCAACGTAACCGTATCTTGACTGGTGAACGTGTTCAAAATGCAAGCTCTGGCTTTAGCCAAGACTCTGGTGGTGCCGAGGTAAATATTACCCTCGACAGTGCTGGCGGTAAGCTTATGTCCGATGCAACTCGTAATGCTGTTGGTAAACGCATGGCGGTATTGTTCATCGAAAATAAGCAAAAAATTACTTATGTCACAGATCCTAAAACTGGTGCACAAACAGAAGTTCGTACTCCATACACTGAATCTGTAGTCATTAATGCTGCAACTGTTCAGGCTGTTTTAGGTTCAACTTTCCGTATTACCGGTTTAAGTTCTCCTCAAGAAGCATCAGAGCTTGCATTAATGCTACGTGCAGGTGCTTTGGCTGCGCCAATGTATTTTGTTGAAGAACGTGTGGTTGGTCCAAGTCTTGGTCAAGAAAACATTGATAAAGGCGTATTATCAACTCAAATCGGCTTCTTGCTTGTTGCAATCTGGATGGTGGTTTTCTTCCGTCTATTCGGTTTAATCGCTAACTTTGCACTTGTTGTTAACTTGGCAATGATTTTAACCGTGATGTCTTGGATAGGGGCTTCCCTCACCTTACCGGGTATTGCTGGTATCGTTATTACCATTGGTATGGCGGTCGATGCCAACGTATTAATATGTGAGCGTATTCGAGAAGAAATGCTCTGGGGGGCCTCGCCCAAGCAGGCCATTGTGGCCGGTTATGATCGAGCTTATAACACCATTTTTGACTCGAACTTAACCACGTTCCTCGTTGCTTTCATTTTGTTTGCAATTGGTACAGGTCCGATCAAAGGTTTCGCCGTAACATTAATGATTGGTATTGTGTGTTCGATGTTTACTGCAATTACAGTGACTCGTGCAATTGTACAAATCATTTATGGCAAACGCCGTAACTTGAAAAAGTTGAGCATTTAAGGAGATCGATGATGACTAAAGTGACTCAACAAGATTCAAAACAATATGGACGTCCGGATGATGCAAAAATCATCCCGTTCATGAAGATTGCCAAACCTGCGGCAATCTTCTCGATCCTGATTACATTGGCGAGTATTTTCTTTATTGCGACTAAAGGTCTTAACCTCGGTTTGGACTTTACAGGTGGTGTTTCAGCTGAGCTTAACTATGCTCAACCAGCAAACCAGTCTGACGTTATTCAAGCGCTCGACAAAGCTGGCTTTAAAGATGCTGTAGTACAGACACTTGGTAGTAATAAAGACTTACTTGTGCGTATGCCAGTACAAGAAGTTAAGGTTGAAGATCTTAATAACGCGATTACTAAGGCTGTACAGCTGCCAAACAATGCCGCAGAAGTTCATAAAGTTGACTCTGTAGGTGGTCAAGTTGGTAACGAGCTGTATGTTCGCTCTGCTGGTGCGGTTGCCCTTGCACTTATTTTAATGTTGATCTACGTGACGATCCGTTTCGAGTTTAAACTCGCGATGGGTGCCGTAATGTCTTTATTCCACGACATCATCATTATTATTGGTGCTTTTGCATTATTCCAATGGCCGTTTGACCTTACAGTTTTAGCTGCGGTACTTGCTGTTATTGGCTTCTCGCTTAACGATAACATTGTAGTGTCAGACCGTATCCGTGAAAATTTCCGTAAAATTCGCGGTGCATCTCCTCGTGAAATCGTCGATATTGCTTTAACCGAAACTTTACGTCGTACTATTCATACATCAATGACCTTATTGCTTGTCGTTCTAGCAATGATGTTCTTAGGTGGTGATGGTCTACACTGGTTCGCTGTTGCAATGTTTGTTGGTGTCTTTGTAGGTACTTACTCTTCAATTTATATCGGTACAGCATTTGCCTTATGGCGTGGTCTTAACCGTCAGGACTTCATCGTTCAGGTTAAACCTGAATTTGAAGATGACATTCCTTAAGTTGGATAAAGTAAGACATATAAAAAAAAACCGCGATTAATTCGCGGTTTTTTTATTTAGAACATATTATTTACGGCGTAATGCATCCGAAATTGCTTCAACCAACTGTTGAGAAATTTCTTGTTTAGATGCTTTTTCTAACTCACGCTTTTTCATGTGATAGTTTTCAGCAAAGAAAACTGTCATCGCATTTTCATCAGAAGCAAAACCAATATCTGCACGTGACACATCATTACATGCAATCATATCGAGCTTTTTAGCAACCAGTTTTCCTGCCGCATATTCTTCAACATTTTGTGTTTCAGCGGCAAAGCCCACCATAAATGGACGTTTTTCCTGACCAGCAATGGTTGCCACAATATCCGGATTTTTTACAAGGGAAACATTCAACTCATCCCCTGCTTTCTTAATTTTATGCTCGGCAACTTCTGCTACACGATAATCAGCGACTGCGGCAGTTGCAATGAAGATATCACAGCCTGTTTCTAACGAGTCCATACTGATATCTAACATCTGTCTTGCAGAGGCAACATTTACTCTTTTTACACCATTCGGTGTATCTAAACTTACAGGTCCAGCAATCAGAGTCACTTGTGCACCAGCAGCGTAACAAGCAGCCGCTAAAGCAAAGCCCATTTTACCAGTACTGTGGTTCGAGATATAACGAACAGGGTCAATTGCTTCACGTGTTGGCCCAGCCGTAATCACAACTCGCTTACCTGCCAACAACCCAAATTTTTCAGCAATTGCACGTTGAGCCTGATGGAAATAACCAGCCACTTGCTTGGCAATTTCTTCTGGCTCTGGCATACGACCTAAACCAACATCACCACACGCCTGCTCACCCGCATCTGGCATGATCACATGCACACCATCTTCGACCAAGGTTTGTAAATTTCGTTGTGTAGCTTTGGCCGCCCACATTTGCTGATTCATGGCAGGTGCAACCCATACAGGAGATTTTGTGGCCAAAAATACTGTACTGAGCAAGTCATCTGCCAAACCATGTGCAAATTTTGCCAAAGTATCGCAACTTGCAGGCGCAACCAGTAATAAATCAGCCCAACGTGCTAATTCAATATGTCCCATTCCAGCTTCAGCCGCAGGGTCTAAAAGTTCAGTATGGACAGGATTACCAGAAAGAGCCTGAAAAGTTAGTGGGGTAATAAATGCCTGAGCACCATGTGTCATGACCACACGCACATCAAAGCCATAATCTTTGAGGCGGCGGACTAAGATGGCACTCTTATAGGCAGCAATTCCGCCAGTAACAGCTAAAACGATGTTTTTATGAGGAATAACACTTAGATCAAAGCTCACGAACAGGATACCTTACTGTTGCAGTGGCGCTCACAATAGCATTAAATACGCGCAGACCCAAGATTGATTGGGCAAACAAAATAAAATTTTAAGCGAATTATGCTGGGGAATATGAATACTTCTATTAAAAATTGGCCCGAACAAGAGCGGCCAAGAGAACGGTTATTACAACAAGGCCCTCAAAGTCTCTCTGATGCAGAGCTATTGGCAATTTTTCTTCGCTCAGGTTCAAAGCAACATTCAGCAGTCGAATTGTCACGGTTACTCATTCAACATTTTGGTAGTCTAAATGCAGTATTTGATTCATCGTTAAGCGAATTAACTCAATTTAATGGAATAGGAGCAACGAAATATTCTCAATTACTGGCAGTCAAAGAACTCGGACGGCGTTATCTCGATCATCACTTTCAGAAGAATGATCTTAGTCTTCACTCTTCTGATTTAGTTTTGGATTATTTACGCTATGAATTAAAAGGTGAAAAACAAGAAGTCTTTGCTGTGCTGTGTCTAGACCCAGAATTAAGAAAGCTCCATTTTAAAAAGCTTTTTTTTGGTTCAATGCAGCATTGTGCGGTCTCGGTTAATCAAACTTTACGCTACGCCTTACAACAACATGCTTGCCAGCTCGTTATTGCACACAATCATCCATTTGGTTCAGCACAGCCTTCTGCTGAAGATATTGCCTTAACTCAACAGCTGGAAAATGCATGCAAGCTTGTCGAAATACACCTCTTGGATCATTTTATTATTTCTCCAGAAGGAAGCTTTTCATTTGCTGAACAACAACTGCTCAACCCCGCAACAATATCAGTTCAATAATATTGACAAAGCTTAACTAAGCCTAGAAGATCAAAACAAAAATAGTGATGCTTAAAATAAAATGATTGTTCGTGATCAACCTAGTATTTTCAAAGTTTTATTCTCTTGGCGAGGGACAATTTTACCCAAAATTCTCCCCTCCTTAGGGTTTGTTATGTTGATCTCAGCAATCATTGGTGGCGTGGAATATATTAACCTTTATCGCTTTCCAGAAATTCCCTTGGTTGGCTTTACTCTGATTGGTGTCGTGCTTTCTATTTTTTTAGGATTTAAAAATACTGCATGTTATGACCGTTGGTGGGAGGCCCGAAAATTATGGGGTGTTTTAATTGCAACTTCTCGCCATTTTGACCGTGACTGCCGAATTTTGACTCAGGCCCGCCGTGAACGTGTCATTCAACATGTGATTGTTTTTGCTAATGTATTACGTGATCGTTTACGTCGTCAGACAGCGAACCCAACTGAGTTAATACAAACCAGTGGTATGAGCCAGCAAGCACTCACCCAACTCTATCAGCAAAATAATGCCCCTCAATACACGCTGAGCCTTATTCACTGGGAATTATTACAAGCACTTAAAGAAGGTGAAATCTCTGACATCATCTATGCACAGATGAATAAAAATGTTTCAGATTTAAGTGTTGTGCAAACTGGCTGTGACCGAATTGCCAATACACCTATTCCATTTGCCTATTCAGTTTTGCTCAATCGCACTGTCTATTTTTTCTGTTTTATGTTGCCGTTTAGTCTTGGTTCATTGCTTGGTTTAGCAACACCTTTACTGGTTGGAATTTTGGCATATACATTCTTAGGGCTTGATGCACTAAGCTCGGAAATTGAAGAGCCTTTTGGTACTCAAAGCAATGATTTACCTTTAGATGCGATGGTACGTAGTATCGAAATTGAACTTTTAGGAACGCTAGGCAAACCGACACCACCTCCAATTCAAGCTCAAGATAATAACTTGCTCTAAGCGCTATTAGAGAAAACGCTCCCAAACACCTTGCTGATTAGCCGTTGGTTTAGGTGTATTTCCCAATTTAATCCATGGCATATTTTCACCATGAAAATCACTGCCAATCGATACAGCTAATTGATATTGCTCAATCATCCGATCAACCATTTGGCGAGTAGATAACGTTTCCATGGGTGGGGGTAGCTCAATTGCATCTCCACCTGAAGTTGCGAACAATTCAATTAAATATCGAATGTTAGTTGCAGATAAATCATAACGAGTTGGATGTGCTAAAACTGCCAGCCCTTTACTTTCATGAATCATGTCAATTGTTTCTTTTAATCCTAACCCTTCAAACTTAACAAAGGCACGTCTTCCCTCTTTTAAGAAACGATCAAATGCCTGTTGAGGACGGGTTACTACATTCTTCTCGACCAATGTTTTAGCAATGTGAGTTCTTGTCACTCGATCAGCCTGATTTTCCACTTTGGCAAGAACATCTTCATAGATCTGAAAACCAATACATTTTTCTAATAAATCACAAATGACTTTAGCTCTTTGCGCTCGTACTCTTTTTTGTTGTTCTAATGCTTCTAAAATTGGTGCTTCATCTTGCATGTTTAAAGCAACAATATGTACACCATAACTCTTTTTGGTTGTTGGGCGTGACCACTGACTCGAAATTTCCGTACCAGAAATGATTTTTAAATCATGACCTTGCGCAGCAATTCTAGCTCGCTGCAATCCGTCCATTGTATCGTGATCAGTTAAAGCCAAAGTATGCAAATTCACATCAATAGCAGCTTGCACCAGTAATTCCGGAGACAAAGTTCCATCAGAAATATTGCTATGTGTATGTAAATCTATGCCTTGCATCTTTTATACTATGCCATTCACCAAACCTGATCAGATACTCTAACATGAAAGCACTTCTGGACTTTGTTCCATTAATTATTTTCTTCTATTTATATAAAACAGTTGATCCAGCTAACGCCCAGCATCCTTTACTTAAACTGATCGGGTCTGCGGGCGGTGCAGATAATAATAATATTCTTGTAGCAACTACTGGTCTAATTATTTCAATGCTCGTGGTATATGGTGCCCTATTTATTTTCCAAAAATTCCGTCTAGATAAACAACAATGGTTTGTATTGTTTATGACTGTGATTTTTGGTGGCATCACGCTCATGCTAAGTGATGATTTCTATATTCGTCTGAAAGCTGCAATTTTAAATTTGTTTTTTGCAGGCGCATTCTTGGTTTCACCTTGGTTTGGTAAAGACCGTAAGCCACTCATACGACGTTTATTTGATCCTATTTTAGAGTTAAGTGAAAAAGGTTGGAAAAATCTAAACTTCGCTTGGGCAGTCATGTTTGTAGTGATGTCTTGTTTGCATGTGTTCTTCGCATTTTTATTTCACGGCGGAAAATATTGGGGCGAATTTACTGCATTTGGTGACATGATTGTGATGTTTTCATTTATCATTATTCAGTTCATTATTTTACGTAAACATTTTAAGTCACCAGACGCTTAAAGTGGTTCCTGATTGATTATAGAGATACGATTACATGCCTTTTTTTGTTCTAAGCTGTACCGATAACGAAGGAACTTTAGAGAAGCGCTTAGCAGTACGCCCTCAGCATATCGAACGTCTACAAAAACTCGATGATGAAGGCCGCCTTGTTACAGCGGGTGCTATGCCAAAAGATCCTAATGATCCGCAAGCAGGCTTCTATGGTAGCACCATGATTGTTGAATTCGACAGTCGCGAAGCATTAGATGAATGGTTAAAAGAAGAACCATTTCTCAAAGAAGGCATTTATGCCCATATTGATGTAAAACCGTTCAATAAAGCATTTCCAAAAGGGTAATCGCATGCAGCCTGCAATCAAAAGCTTTCTTGGCTTGTGTTTGATATGTTCAACTGCTGGAGCAGTTGAACCTGCTGCAACACCAGCAACACCTCCACCAAGCGCGCCTTCAACTCAGGCAGCTAAACCCACTCCTACAGCACCAACTGGTGTAAAAACAGCGACTACTGCTCAACCACTTACAGCTGAACAACTCGTAAAGAATAAACAACAGCAAGATGCGAAAATCAAAGCTCTAGTTCAAGATCAGGCATCTCGCTTAAAACAGTTAGAACACGCCAATCTTGAAGCACTTGCTCAGAACCAAGAGTTACAGTTAAAAAACGACAGTCTCTCTGTTCAGGTTCAAGTCTTACAAAGCGAACGTAGTGCGCAAATGTTTTTATATGGCGCGGTTACCTTAGCGGGTGGCGTATTGCTAGGATTCTTTATTGCTAGTTATATCCATACAAAACGTCGACGCCAGTGGTAAATCCAAGCAATCTATTAAACCAAATGAACGTATCAAACCGTATCCAAACAGCAGAACTGGATTGGGAATTAATCGATGGTATCGAGGTTCCCATTTCCAAACAATTTGGTGATGTCTATTTCTCCAAAGATAATGGCTTACTTGAAACACGACATGTTTTTCTAAATGGTAATGACTTATCAGAACGCTTAGCCAATCTAAAAGATTTTGAATATTTCAGTGTAGGAGAAACCGGTTTTGGTACAGGTTTAAACATTCTTGCACTCTGGCAACTTTGGCAACAAGTTCGTCCAGACAATCAAAGTCATTTACATGCAATTAGTGTTGAAAAATTTCCCTTAAGTAAAGCTGACCTTATCCGTGCTTTAAATGTCTGGGATGAGCTTAAACCACTTGCAGAGCAGTTAATTGAACAATATCCGCTCCCTATTGCTGGATGTCATCGCTTAACTTTTCCAAACGAGCGTTTTAGCATCGACCTATGGTTAGGAGATGCACAAGACATTTTCCCAAGCATAGCGAAAACTAAAGCAGTAAATGCTTGGTTTTTAGATGGCTTTGCGCCCTCTTGCAATCCAGAGCTGTGGGAACAAAATGTTTTAAACCATATTGTTCGTCTTTCTGACTATGGCAGCACATTTTCCTCTTTTAGTGTCGCGGGTGTTTTAAAACGTGGGCTAAAGGCGCACGGTATTAGTATTTCTCGTCCACGTGGTTTTCGGCATAAACGGGAAATGCTCAAAGCAATTTGGAATCCACCTCAATCTGATGATGAAGCCTCACAATTAGACCAAGTTCAGTCATTGGGTAAAGAACAGCAGCATATTGCGATAATTGGGGCCGGTGTAGCAGGTTTAACTACGGCGTGGGCATTTGCAGCACGTGGGCATCAAGTCACCTTATACGAGCAAACAGAAGCATTATCTGGCGCTTCTGGAAACCCTTTGGCATTGCTTAATCCTAAACTATGTCCGATTGAACAAAGCCATGAACATCTCATGACTTTAAGTTGGCAACATGCCTTAAATTTTTATAAAAATTTTCAAGCATTCCGCCCACTTCAAATACAACAAGTCGCATTGAAAAATGCAGAGGAACTTCTCGATCTTGTAAACCAATATCCAGCTGATGTTGTTACCCATTCAACAAACTCACTTGAAACTGCATATTCTAGTGTTTCACTGACCGAAGCGGGTTCTGTTTCACCACATCAACTACGTGATGAAATTTTGCAACATCCTTTAATTACTCTCAAAATTGCCAATATCACAGCATTGGTTCCTTTTGAAAATAAAGTTCAATTGCAGACTGGTAATGACGTTATTGCAGAAGCAGACCATGTTGTTGTGTGCTGTGCTCGGGAAAGTGCTGTTTTATTTGAAAGCTATCCACAGTTAAAACCAATACGCGGACAAGTGAGCTGGGTTAATAATTCTTTTGCTCCCCTACCTTTAAATGAAGCTTATAGCTATGGTGGGTATTGTATGCAACTTGATGCTTCACAGATGATTTTAGGTGCATCTTTTTACCCAAATCGTGAAGATCAAGATGTGCTTCCCGAAGACCATGTGCATAACTTTGAATTAATCCACAGCGTATTCCCTGCATATGCAGAAAAGTTACCATCAACTTCGACGTGGCAAGGCCGTGCATCTATCCGTGCACAAAGCTTAGATTATTTTCCTCTGGTCGGAAAAATGCTTGAGAATAGTCGAATTGCTACTTTTGCTGGTCTTGGTTCTAAGGGCTTTCTATTTGCTCCGCTATGCAGCGAGATCTTAATTGCCCAGATATTAGGAGAGGCTTGCCCAGTACCGGACAGCTTATTACAAAAACTGAATCCGCAAAGGTTTCAAAAAAAAGTAAAACCTAAAAAGCCATATTTCAAACCACAGTAGTCTTCTTCAAAAAAAAAGCACCCTAGGGTGCTTTTTTTTTATGCGCCCTGCTCTAGAGGCAAGCCAGCATCACGAGCTGCACGTGTCCCCCCCATCAGCACGACATATTCACGCGAGGCATCCAATCCTTCTAGTTTCTCAGCTGCACGAGGAGCTTTGCTACCACCACCACATAAAATATAAATCGGCTGACCCGCAGAGACCTGGTTCAAAATATCAGCATTCAAATCATTAATCGGGCGATTCACCGCACCTTTAACATGCCCTTCTGCATAAGCATTAGTATCACGGACATCCCAGATAACAGCATTTTCTGGGAATTCAAATGTTGTAATTTCTTGTTTACGGATCATTGTGCACTCCTTTGATGTAAACAACACTTGGCAAATGAAGAAAACCCTCTTAGCATCTCAAATATTCTTTCACTTTGTAAAGGTCTAAACTATGCCTTCTTTCGATATTGTCTCTGAATTAGAGTTATTTGAGGTTAATCATGCTGTACAAAACACACAAAAAGAGATTGCAACACGCTTTGACTTCCGTGGTCATGATGTTTCAGTCGAAATAAACGAAAAAAATAAAGAAATTAAAATCAGTACAGAAAGCGATTTTCAGTGTGAACAAGTTTATAACATGTTAGAAAATCACTTTTATAAACGTAAAATTGATGTACAAGCACTTGATCCACAAAAAGCCGCTGCTTCAGGCAAAAATTTTGTACAAGTGATTAAACTTAAAGACGGTCTTGACTCAGATACTGCAAAAAAAATTAATAAAGCCATTAAAGAAAGTGGCGTTAAAGTGCAATCTTCTATCCAAGGCGACAAAATTCGTGTAACAGATAAAAAGCGTGACACTTTACAACAAGTCATGAATTTTTTACGTGAACAGCAATTTGGTGTGCCATTACAGTTTAATAACTTTAAAGATTAATCTCTTTTCGTGACATTCAAAGCTAAGGTAATTCCATGTCTCAATCCAATCGTCTATCAAAACTGGTAAAAGCGACTTCAAAATTCCCTAAAGGTATTCGGAGCACGCTTTGGAGCAAGGCGTTTGGTCGTATCGTGCCAATGGTGGGTACAGCAAATATCCGCTATCAGGAAGTAGACTCAAACCACGTTACTGTCCGTTTAGAAAACCAGAAAAACATGCAAAATCATATTAAAGGAGTGCATGCTGCGGCGATGGCTCTTTTAGCAGAAACTGCAACAGGTTTTCTAACCGGTTTACATATTCCTGATAACCGCATTTTATTAATCAAATCATTGCATGTAGATTATTTAAAAGTGGTTGAAGGCGGTTTGACTGCTACAGCAACATTGTCTGCTGAACAGCAAAAGTTTATTGCAGCTAATGAGAAAGGTGAACTTGTGATTCCGGTTACAGTCATTGATGATGCGGGCAATGAACCAATCCAGTGCCAAATGCTGTGGGCATGGTTACCTAAACGTAAGAAATAATAACTAATCTAAAGTACTTTTAGATTTTTATTTGCCTCAAGATATAAAAATTATTTTTTGTATCTTGAGGTTAAAATGAAAAAAATACTGATTCTTTCCTCTTTATTTACCAGTTTAATATTTGCAACAATAACGACTCATGCGAATGAATCTCACGTTAAAACCAGTAAATTAACTTCGACCAAATCAGAAGCGATAGATAAAGTAAGTGCTCAAAACAAAAGAATAGTCATCGACTTTTATGAAGGCGTCTTTTTAAAACATAAAGTCAAAGAATATGCAGACCGTTATATTGGTCAGCAATACATTCAGCACAATCCTAATGTGCCAGATGGGAAAGCACCTTTCGTTAATTTCTTCACTGAAAAATTTCAAAAGAATCCACAAGCTAAAAATGAGATTAAACGTGCGATTGCTGAAGGTAATCTTGTCGTTTTACATGTCCATTCGACTGAAAATGAAAAAGATCGAGGAAGAGCGATTATTGATATATTTCGTGTCGAAAATGGAAAAATTGTAGAGCATTGGGATGTGATACAAAATATTCCTGAGCAAAGCAAAAATACCAATACGATGTTTTAATTCTAAAAATGATTTCTTTATCTAAATTAAGAATTAAAGCCTGAATACTGATATTCAGGCTTTATACGTTTTATTGAGTATCTAAAAACTTTTGTCTTGCTTCTTCGGGTATTTGACGCTTATTACCTTTTACATCCACTGCTACAAAGGTAAAGACTCCTTCAGTAATACGTATTGGCTCACGAGAGTCATCATGACTATCCCAAACTTCAATTTGCATCTGAATAGAAGTATTTCCAACTTTTAAGATTTTGGTATAGCAGCTAATGACAAAGCCAACCTTTACCGGAACCAAAAAGGTCATTTGATTAATGGAAATCGTAGCACAACGGCCACGACTGAAACGTTCTGCGTGAATTGCTCCAGCCAAGTCCATTTGTGACACAATCCATCCACCAAACACATCACCACTCCAGTTTGTATCTGCTGGCATGGCAATCGTTTGTAAGGATAAAATTCCTTCTGGTTTGGTATAAGCTTCTGACACCTTAGCTCCCGAAATTCGTTTGAAGTTGTTGATCGAGCCACTGCTGCAATTCAGGCGCACGTAATGCACCGCTAATACGCGCGACCTCTGTCGTTTTATTCATTAAGACAAGTGTCGGAATACTTCTCACATGAAAAGCTTGGCTCAAGCGAGGAGATTCTTCGGTATCAATCTTGGCAAAAATAACGCCTGGATTCTGTTTTGCGACCTGCGCAAAATGTGGAGCCATCATTTTACAGGGTCCGCACCATTCTGCCCATAAGTCTATGAGAATAGGTAAATCACTATTCGTGATGTAGTTACTAAAATTTTGCTCATTTAGTTCAATAGGCGCAAGCGGTAGTAATGGCTGATGACATTGCCCACAGCTTGGTTGCTCAGGAAGTTTTTCTTCTGGAACTCGGTTTTTAGCACCACACGATGCACATACAATAATCATTTACATCACTCCTATATGCTGATGTAAAAATTCTAATTGGGTTATCACTGCTTTTTCAAACCATGAACCGTGATAGATATCAAAATGTTTCATATCCCACTCATGATAACTCACAAAAGGTGCAATATTTGTCGCAGCTTCGCGACTGGACTCAATAGGAATAAGTGAATCTTTTTGGGCTGCAATAAATAAAACCGGAATATTAATCTGACGTACAACCTGAATTGGACGGTATCGCATCAAATTAAAAAAGACACGAGCTGGGACTTCCCCGCTCCAATAATAGTCAGGATTTACAATCGATAGATAGCCATAATAACTATCTGCTGTAGGCATAAAGCATAAATTATGTTGATCAACCACAGGCAACCGCTTTGGATTAAGCCCCATTTTTGATCCCATATAATCCTGACTCGATAACTTCAATGCTTGAGGATAACGTTGCAAAGGATAGAGCTTTGCAGTTTCAGCGCCATCTACATAAGGAATTTGTACTAAAATTGCCTGAATATTCTTTAATTCAGAAGCTAGGCTTAGCGCATATCCGCCACTTAGAGAAGTTCCCCACAGCACAATCCTTCGGTTATCTACAAGCTTACAGGTCGAAGCATATTGAATAACGGTCTTCCAATCTTCTAATTGGGAATTGATTGAGACCATTTCTCTAGGCTTGCCAGTGCTCCCACCCCAATATCGATAATCAAACAAAATAACAGCATAACCTGCTTGAGCGAACCGCTGAGCGTATTGAATTAGTTTAAATTGACGCAACGCAGCAAAACCATGGGCCATAATAATTACGGCAGATTTCTTATTTGTTTGAGGAATATAAAAATCAGCTGCGATCGTTTCCTGACCACATGGAACATATAAAGGCTCAACCGTATAAGCGTGCATATGTGCTCCGTTGCAATAGAATATGAATAACCAATTTTAAAATAGCGCGATGATCGTTTTTAAAATTTATAACTTAGCTATAAGACATAACTTTCTCAGTCAGAACAACACAAGAGTGTCTTGTATCTCAGGTTAAGCTTAATGCTATGATACAGCATAAGAGGTTTTGTTAAATTTTGGAGTGACGAAATGTCAGATAATGTTGGTTTCGCAGGTCAAATTGGCCCAGAGCATGTTGGCCAAGTTGTAGAAAAAGGATTTAAATCGATTATCAATAATCGACCAGATATGGAAGGCGGCCCAGAACAGCCTACAAGTGCTCAAATTGAAGAAGCAGCACGCCAAGTAGGTCTAGACTATGTTTATCAACCTGTTGTAGCTGGACAAATTACAGAGCTCGATGTACGCACTTTTGCTAATCATTACAACGAGTTGCCAAAACCTGTACTTATGTTTTGCCGCACAGGAAACCGTTCAAATAATCTATATCAATTAGCAAAACAAATGGATTTATTAGACGACTAATTTTAAAAAATTAATATTCCATAAAACCCTATTTCTTCCTTAAAGTAGGGTTTTTTGATAACTTATTTTGCATATCTCTGCACGAATTCAACAGAACTAAAAATAATATTGATCTAAAGTATTTAAATCTTTTTTGAATCATTTATTAATTTTTATGAATAAATTTATATTCGCTCTTTTAAGCTGTTTAATTCTTACAGCATGCTCCTCAACGCAAGTTAAACCTACAGTTGGAGTAACTATGGGCACAAGAGTTTAAGCATGTCATTAATGGTATAAGTATTGAAGGTCAGTCTACTAATCAAAATGGAACTGTTTCAACCACTTTAAAAACACCTTTTATGCAAAAATTTACATTTTAAAGCTAAATAATTAGAACCAAACCCTCTGTTCAACAGGGTTTTTCTATATATTCTAAATATCTATTAAAATAGCTTAATGACAATGTTCGATATTATTATCATTGGCGCAGGTACTGCTGGTATTAGCGCATATAAAGAAGCCATAAAACATACCAATAATATTTTAATTATAAATGATGGACCATGGGATACCACTTGTGCTCGTGTAGGTTGCATGCCAAGTAAAGTCCTCATCTCTACAGCAAACCGTATGTTTGACATTCAAAATGCTCAAGAGGTTGCTTTGGATGTATCTGCAAAAATTAATACAGATCAAGTGATGCAGCACGTACAAACTTTACGTGATCGTTTTACACAAGCAACATTAAAAGATGTAGAACAATGGCCTGCAGAACATAAAATTTCTGGTAAAGCACATTTTATTGATTCACAAACTGTAGAAGTTAATGGGCAACAGTACCAATCAAAAAGTTTTATTCTCGCTGTCGGTTCAACTCCTAATTATGATCAAACCTGGAAAAAAGAACTTGGTAATCGGCTTATAACAACAGATCAAATATTTGAGTTAAAAACACTGCCTAAATCTATTGCTGTCATTGGAAGTGGTGTGATTGCTCTTGAGATTGCTCAATCAATGCATCGTTTAGGTGTAGAAACTACAATCTTTGCTCGTAGTAAACGAATTGGAGTACTTACTAGTTCTAGGCTTCAACAACTTGCACAAAAAGAGCTAGGCAAAGAGTTAAAAATTCTATTCGAAACTCTACCAAATGAAGTTAAATGCAGTGAAGAAAACGTTGTATTAACTTACCAACTTAATAAAACAGAGAAAACTCTCAAAGTTGAATATGTTTTAGCAGCAACAGGCCGTACAAGTTTAATTGATACTTTAAAACTAGAAAATATTGATAACTCTTTTAAAGATATTAAGTTATTACCTATAAATGCAAAAACCAAGCAGTTAGATACATATCCGATTTTTATTGTGGGTGATGCTTATACCTCAACACCACTGCAACATGAGGCAGCACATGAAGGGAAAAAGGTTGTTTATAACTGTTTGAATTATCCACAAGTTAATTCAGTTAAGACGCTTACTCCATTAGGAATTGTATTTAGTCATCCAGAAATGGCGATCGTCGGGCAAAGTTATAAGCAATTAAAAGATAACGGTATAGACTTTATTACAGGTGAAGCCTCTTATGAACGGCAAGGAAGAGCTATAGTTCTTGGGAAAAACAGAGGTGCGATTGAGGTTTATATAGATAAAGAAAGTCAAAAACTTCTTGGTGCTGAATTATTTACAGAAGCAACAGAACATATGGCTCATTTATTAAGCTGGATAATAGGTGAAGAATTGACTTTAAATGATATTCTAGAGAAGCCTTTCTATCACCCTACTCTAGAAGAAGGTCTTCGCACTGCTTTAAAACATGCTCGCAGACAGTTGAAATAATCCATTTAGAAGAGCTCTCTTAATAAAGTCTGGCTCTTCTATACATTAAATTATTTTCATTAATTCATTTGATGAGAAATAACCGCAACTAATGAAGCATTCTTTTCAGATGAACTAGTATATACCCATGTTTCTAAAGCCTTACCATCTTTAGAAATAATATAATTTGTTGTAGTCAAATTTTTATCTTTAGACATTTCTTTTTTATAGGTTAAACCAGTAGATTTTGGAGGTAACCAACTTTCTAAATTCTTTTGAATTTCAACTGGATTTCCTTTATTTATAAATAATGAACATACACCATTATTGAGTTGAGTAATAACAAACTTTCCTTCTGAAGAGTTTATCATCCAAGCCCGACCATCATAATTCTTTAAAAACTGTGCGGCATACTCATTAGGCATTTGAATAAAACCCATATTTTTTGCTTGATTATTTATTATTTCTGGGTTTCCTCTCGAACTAACACAAATATTTAAAAAAGCTTTTGTGCTGAATAAGCTTTCCACAGCTTCATTAGCATAAACAAGTTTACTACCAAATATTATAGCTAGCATTAAGACAAATATTTTTAATCGGATAAATTTCATTATCTAATAGTCTCTTTATCATTTTAAATTATTTGGTTTATACCATAACTCATTCAAAAATTAATAGATTAATTTAATTTCCCATAAAGAAACACCCCGGTTTCTTTCGAGACCGGGGTGTTAGAATAATGAGCTGGCGATGACTTACTCTCACATGGGAAACCCCACACTACCATCAGCGCTAAGAGGTTTCACTTCTGAGTTCGGGAAGGGATCAGGTGGTTCACTCTTGCTATGGTCGCCAGCACAACTGGTATGGATACTTGCATTGGTCTTAATATGCCGATGCGTTTTCCAAATCTTTACAGATGGGCTGATTGAATCTTACTTTATTTGTTCATTTTAGCTAAGCATATAACTAAATCAAGTTGCTTTGCATATTAATGAATCGATTGATGCTTTATATACAACTGCTTGGGTGTTGTATAGTCAAGCCTCACGAGCAATTAGTATTGGTCAGCTTCACATATCACTATGCTTCCACATCCAACCTATCAACGTCCTAGTCTCGAACGGCTCTTTAGAGGACATAAAGTCCTAGGGAAATCTTATCTTGAGGTAGGCTTCCCGCTTAGATGCTTTCAGCGGTTATCCCTTCCGAACATAGCTACCCGGCGATGCGACTGGCGTCACAACCGGTACACCAGAGGTTCGTCCACTCTGGTCCTCTCGTACTAGGAGCAGATCCTCTCAAATTTCCAGCGCCCACGGTAGATAGGGACCGAACTGTCTCACGACGTTCTAAACCCAGCTCGCGTACCTCTTTAAATGGCGAACAGCCATACCCTTGGGACCTGCTTCAGCCCCAGGATGAGATGAGCCGACATCGAGGTGCCAAACACCGCCGTCGATATGAACTCTTGGGCGGTATCAGCCTGTTATCCCCAGAGTACCTTTTATCCGTTGAGCGATGGCCCTTCCATACAGAACCACCGGATCACTAAGACCTACTTTCGTACCTGCTCGACTTGTGGGTCTCGCAGTTAAGCGCGCTTTTGCCTTTATACTCTACGCGTGATTTCCGACCACGCTGAGCGCACCTTCGTACTCCTCCGTTACTCTTTAGGAGGAGACCGCCCCAGTCAAACTACCCACCAGACATGGTCCTCGCCCCGGATTACGGGGCAGAGTTAGAACCTCAACATTACCAGGGTGGTATTTCAAGGACGGCTCCATTGGAACTAGCGTTCCAACTTCAAAGCCTCCCACCTATCCTACACAAGTAAGGTCAAAGTTCAATGTCAAGCTGCAGTAAAGGTTCACGGGGTCTTTCCGTCTAGCCGCGGGTACACTGCATCTTCACAGCGATTTCGATTTCACTGAGCCTCTGCTGGAGACAGCGCCGCCATCATTATGCCATTCGTGCAGGTCGGAACTTACCCGACAAGGAATTTCGCTACCTTAGGACCGTTATAGTTACGGCCGCCGTTTACTGGGGCTTCGATCAAGAGCTTCGCTTACGCTAACCCCATCAATTAACCTTCCAGCACCGGGCAGGCATCACACCCTATACGTCCACTTTCGTGTTTGCAGAGTGCTATGTTTTTAATAAACAGTTGCAGCGGCCTGGTTTCTGTGGCTGCCAATAGCTCAGACCGCAAGGGTCATCACCGTCAGCAGCGTACCTTCTCCCGAAGTTACGGTACCATTTTGCCTAGTTCCTTCAGCAGAGTTCTCTCAAGCGCCTTGGTCTACTCGACCTGACCACCTGTGTCGGTTTCGGGTACGATTCCTGTGTAACTGAAGCTTAGAGACTTTTCCTGGAAGCATGGTATCAGCCACTTCGCTGTACAAGTACAGCTTGCTATCAGATCTCAGCATAGAGCACCCCGGATTTGCCTAAGATGCATGCCTACTTCCTTCCACCTGGACAACCAACGCCAGGCTGACTTAACCTTCTCCGTCCTCTCATCGCATTACACAGAAGTATTGGAATATTAACCAATTTCCCATCGACTACGCCTTTCGGCCTCGCCTTAGGGGTCGACTCACCCAGCCCCGATTAACGTTGGACTGGAACCCTTGGTCTTTCGGCGAACGGGTTTTTCACCCGTTTTGTCGTTACTCACGTCAGCATTCGCACTTCTGATACCTCCAGCATACTTCTCAATACACCTTCATCGGCTTACAGAACGCTCCCCTACCACTTGACTAAAAGTCAAATCCGCAGCTTCGGCACATAGTTTTAGCCCCGTTACATCTTCCGCGCAGGCCGACTCGACTAGTGAGCTATTACGCTTTCTTTAAAGGGTGGCTGCTTCTAAGCCAACCTCCTAGCTGTCTATGCCTTCCCACATCGTTTCCCACTTAACTATGATTTTGGGGCCTTAGCTGGCGGTCTGGATTGTTTTCCTCTTGACTACGGACGTTAGCACCCGCAGTCTGTCTCCCGGATAGTACTCATAGGTATTCGGAGTTTGCATCGGTTTGGTAAGTCGGGATGACCCCCTAGCCGAAACAGTGCTCTACCCCCTATGGTATTCGTCCGAGGCGCTACCTAAATAGCTTTCGGGGAGAACCAGCTATCACCAGGCTTGATTAGCCTTTCACCCCTATCCACAAGTCATCCCCTGGCTTTTCAACGACAGTGGGTTCGGTCCTCCAGTTAGTGTTACCCAACCTTCAACCTGCTCATGGATAGATCGCCTGGTTTCGGGTCTATACCCAGCAACTAAACGCCCTATTAAGACTCGATTTCTCTACGGCTCCCCTATACGGTTAACCTCGCTACTGAATATAAGTCGCTGACCCATTATACAAAAGGTACGCAGTCACCGAACAAGTCGGCTCCCACTGCTTGTATGCATGCGGTTTCAGGATCTATTTCACTCCCCTCACAGGGGTTCTTTTCGCCTTTCCCTCACGGTACTGGTTCACTATCGGTCAGTCAGGAGTATTTAGCCTTGGAGGATGGTCCCCCCATATTCAGACAAGGTTTCACGTGCCTCGCCCTACTCGTCATCATTATGTGTGCCCTTTCGTGTACGGGAATATCACCCTCTACGTTCGCACTTCCCAGAGCGTTCCACTAAAACACACATAACTTAATGGGCTGATCCCCGTTCGCTCGCCGCTACTAAGGGAATCTCAATTGATTTCTTTTCCTAAGGGTACTGAGATGTTTCACTTCCCCTCGTTCGCCTTGCAACACTATGTATTCATGTTGCAATACCTACCTTAAAGTAGGTGGGTTCCCCCATTCAGAAATCTCCGGATCAAAGGATATTTGCCGCCTCCCCGGAGCTTATCGCAGGCTATTACGTCTTTCATCGCCTCTGACTGCCAAGGCATCCACCACATGCACTTAATTACTTGACTATACAACCCCAAACAGTCGTCAACACTTACAAGTGAGTGTTGTCCGTGCGATTCTTCATCGCTACTATCTGTTGTCTGTGTACTTAAACACTGTACAGCTTCAATCTAAATTCATATACCAAAACGCTTGATTCAGTTAATTTGCTAGTTCTCAATTCATCTAGATTAATTACTTAATCTAAACTCTTGAGTGAACAATTTATTTCAGACTCAATTTTGCCAATCTGTTAATGAATAAACATGCCTTCGTCAGGTCATGCTTAATACCGTGATACTTAAATCACAGAAGTTAATAAACCAAGATCTAAATCTTTATTTACTAATTTCTGTAATCCGAACTTCTCTTAAGTTCTGGTGGAGACTAGGAGAGTCGAACTCCTGACCTCCTGCGTGCAAAGCAGGCGCTCTACCAACTAAGCTAAGTCCCCAGCTTACATCATCAGTCATGTATCTTTTATCTATAACTTCAACCAGTCAAAGTCATGGTGGGTCTGACAAGACTTGAACTTGTGACCCCACGCTTATCAAGCGTGTGCTCTAACCAACTGAGCTACAGACCCTCAGATACATCTATGAAGAACAACTTGTTGTGGATTCTTACCAATCGTCAATCTTTCGTTAAGGAGGTGATCCAGCCGCAGGTTCCCCTACGGCTACCTTGTTACGACTTCACCCCAGTCATCGGCCACACCGTGGTAACCGCCCTCTTTGCAGTTAGGCTAGCTACTTCTGGTGCAACAAACTCCCATGGTGTGACGGGCGGTGTGTACAAGGCCCGGGAACGTATTCACCGCGGCATTCTGATCCGCGATTACTAGCGATTCCGACTTCATGGAGTCGAGTTGCAGACTCCAATCCGGACTACGATCGGCTTTTTGAGATTAGCATCCTATCGCTAGGTAGCAACCCTTTGTACCGACCATTGTAGCACGTGTGTAGCCCTGGCCGTAAGGGCCATGATGACTTGACGTCGTCCCCGCCTTCCTCCAGTTTGTCACTGGCAGTATCCTTAAAGTTCCCGACATTACTCGCTGGCAAATAAGGAAAAGGGTTGCGCTCGTTGCGGGACTTAACCCAACATCTCACGACACGAGCTGACGACAGCCATGCAGCACCTGTATGTAAGTTCCCGAAGGCACCAATCCATCTCTGGAAAGTTCTTACTATGTCAAGGCCAGGTAAGGTTCTTCGCGTTGCATCGAATTAAACCACATGCTCCACCGCTTGTGCGGGCCCCCGTCAATTCATTTGAGTTTTAGTCTTGCGACCGTACTCCCCAGGCGGTCTACTTATCGCGTTAGCTGCGCCACTAAAGCCTCAAAGGCCCCAACGGCTAGTAGACATCGTTTACGGCATGGACTACCAGGGTATCTAATCCTGTTTGCTCCCCATGCTTTCGCACCTCAGCGTCAGTGTTAGGCCAGATGGCTGCCTTCGCCATCGGTATTCCTCCAGATCTCTACGCATTTCACCGCTACACCTGGAATTCTACCATCCTCTCCCACACTCTAGCTAACCAGTATCGAATGCAATTCCCAAGTTAAGCTCGGGGATTTCACATTTGACTTAATTAGCCGCCTACGCGCGCTTTACGCCCAGTAAATCCGATTAACGCTTGCACCCTCTGTATTACCGCGGCTGCTGGCACAGAGTTAGCCGGTGCTTATTCTGCGAGTAACGTCCACTATCTCTAGGTATTAACTAAAGTAGCCTCCTCCTCGCTTAAAGTGCTTTACAACCATAAGGCCTTCTTCACACACGCGGCATGGCTGGATCAGGCTTCCGCCCATTGTCCAATATTCCCCACTGCTGCCTCCCGTAGGAGTCTGGGCCGTGTCTCAGTCCCAGTGTGGCGGATCATCCTCTCAGACCCGCTACAGATCGTCGCCTTGGTAGGCCTTTACCCCACCAACTAGCTAATCCGACTTAGGCTCATCTATTAGCGCAAGGTCCGAAGATCCCCTGCTTTCTCCCGTAGGACGTATGCGGTATTAGCATTCCTTTCGAAATGTTGTCCCCCACTAATAGGCAGATTCCTAAGCATTACTCACCCGTCCGCCGCTAAGATCAGTAGCAAGCTACCTCTCTCCGCTCGACTTGCATGTGTTAAGCCTGCCGCCAGCGTTCAATCTGAGCCATGATCAAACTCTTCAGTTAAAAATCATTTTGCACCTTATTAAAGACAAGGTGCCAATTCTGGCTCATCAATTTTCTGACTTAAATTTCGCTCAAATAAACTTCGAGTAATTTAAACCAATCAATCAATGATAATATTTCGATCGATCAATCAGTAAAAATCCACACAAGTTGTTCTTCAATTCTCTTAATGATCTTCTTCCTGGTTCGTCACCAGCAAGCTAGGTCGGCTATATTACTCTTAATCTCTTAAAAGTCAACAGGTAATTTCGATATTTTTAAAACTTAATCTCAAAACCAACTTCTCATCAAATTCATCACTTAAAGTAACCAACTTAATTCCAAGTAACTGTTTTTCAACAAGTTCTTATCTGCATCACCGCCGATGGATGTGCATTATAGACCATTAAATTCCTTTGACAACCCCTTTTTTAATTTAATATTACCACATGAGCATTTTTTAGCCTTTTTAGTCAACTTTAGATGAGATATTAAACTTTTTTTACTTTATCAACTTCATGTAGAATAGATTATTCGTGCAATAGTTTGGCATTAACTCATCATGTGGCAGTTCGCTAAAAAAGTATTTGTTTGCATACTTGTAGTGTTTGCTACGAGTGGGCCGTGTTATGCCAATTCAAAACATAACTTCTATGTGCTTACTTTATCTATTTTAAGCTACAGTAAGTGGGAGAATGTAAACACTCCTACTCTTTGCATTATTGACAATCCCTCTATTACATCTACGTTTCAATCTTATATCCAGCAAATGTCTTATAATTATCGTGTTCAAACTGTAAACGCGAAAGATTTTGCTCGGTCACATTGTCAGGCCGTTTATTTTTCTACGACTTCGCCCCAACAACAACAAAGCCTTATTCAGAACTATCCTTACCGTTCTTTACTTTCTTTAAGCATTAATAATCCAGAGTGCGAAATTGGAAGTATCTTTTGTTTATATAATCAAAATAATTACACTACCTTTAAAGTTAATTTAGATGCTTTAAGTCACTCCAAAGTTCATATTGATCCGAGAGTATTGCTCTTGGCTAAGAATGCGGAGTAAGGATTATGATATCAAAGTTGTATCAATCCACTTCATTGCATGCATTATTTAGAAAATCTCAATTTACTATTTTTGCAATTACTTTTTTTATCTGCTCTTTTACGTTTGTATCGATTTCTGTTTTTACAATGGAAACTTACGCCAAACAAAATTTGCAATTGCTTAGCCATACGTTACTAGAGCGTATTCAGCCTGCAGTTGTATTTAATGACAAAATTACGATTGAGCAGATTTTGAATGAATATACGAATGACCATTCAATTCGTACTATTCATATTTATGATTCAGAACATCATTTAATTGCACAAAGTTTTAAATTATCAAGTCAGACTTCAATTTTAGAGGGCTGGTTTGATCATTGGTTTTTGAATGAACCCGTTCATCTTACAATTTATCATCACGAGCAGAATGTAGGTGAACTCACGCTTTTTGGTAGTTCCGAAAAAATATTGCAGTTCCTCAAAATGATTATGGTAGGACTAGCAATTGCGATGTTGTTTATTGTTTGCGCTTTGTGGTGGTCAGTAAACTTAACTTATCGTCAAATTATGCAGGCTATTTATCCGCTTACGAATATTGCTCAAATTGTAAGTGAACAAAAAGCTTATAATCTTCGTTTTCCTTATAATCGAATTAAAGAATTTCAAGATTTAAATACCGTTTTTAATGAATTACTTGAAGAAATTCAGATATGGGATAACCAGCTACAAAAGGAGAATCGTAAATTATCCTTTCAGGCTCACCATGACCAACTCACTTTATTGCCTAATAGACATTATTTTTATCAGATTCTCTTAGACATGTTTGAAGATAAGGGTTTTGATAACAAGTCTGCGTTATTATTTATAGATAACAACAACTTCAAAGCAATTAATGACCAATTCGGCCATTTAGCTGGAGATGAAGTTCTAAAAGAAATGGCGAATCGTCTGCAAACCCGTCTACGTCATCAAGATTTTATTGCACGATTAGGCGGCGACGAATTTGCTGTCATTTTGCATTCCATTAGTCATGCTGATCATTTAATATCTATTGCTGAAAATTTACTCGAAAGCTGTAAAGAACCTTTGCATCTGAATGGTCAAACGATTTACTTCAGTTTTAGTGTAGGTATTGCTTTATCACAATTTGCATCTAGCCCCGAAGATTTCATTATGCAAGCAGACCAAGCAATGTATAAGGCTAAAAATTCGGATGAACACTGGTTTATTTATAAACCTGAAAATTAAATTTAGGCTAATCTATGAATACAAGATCTCTAAAACTCTCCTTTATTGCATTGTTATGCATTACTCTTGCAGGGTGCCTGAGTTTTGGTCCATTAAAATATCGTCAGGTAAAATTACTCAAAAAAGAAGGTTTCGTTCTTACCGATGAAGGATGGACTTTAGGTTTACCAGAACGTTTGTTATTTGACTTTAATAATGCAGAGTTAAAACAAAGTCATGAAGCTGAGTTAGTACGTCTAGCAAATCAATTGAATAAATATGACCTAAATAAATTGAAAATTGTGGGTCATACTGATGATGTTGGTGATGCTGCTTATAATCAAAAGTTATCTGAAGAGCGTGCACAAAGTGTAGCAAACCTTTTCTTAGCTCGTGGATTTAAAAAAGAAAATATCTACGTAATTGGTCGTGGTTCAACACAACCTTATGTTCCAAATACAACCAATGAAAATCGTGCGATTAACCGACGTGTTGCCATTGTCGTTATTCCATAAGTAAGTTTAATTCATAAAAAAAAGCCAATCCTCTGTGATTGGCTTTTTTATTTTAAACTAACTCAATAATATCAATGGTTGGCGGCACTCTAAAACGTAAAGGAATTCCGACCATTCCTGTGCCAACGGTAACAAAAACATCCGCATGTTCGTGAGAGTAAAATCCACGTTTGTGACCTAAAATTGATACTTTTTTCATAATATAGTTAGTCAGCCATGGGAGCTCCACCTGCCCTCCATGTGTGTGTCCTGATAACATTAATGGACGATTCGGTAATTTAGGCACCATATCGACTGTATCTGGATTATGAGACAAAATTAACCAAGGTTTGTCTTGAGGTAAATCTGGCATGGACCGCATATCGGTTTTTCCAGCCCAAAGATCACCAATACCAATCAGACGGAATTCTTCAAAATCAACAATCTTTCCTTCGATATCAACAACTTCATTATAAAATAAAGCATCTTTTAATAATTGTTGAATCGGTGGGCCAGGATATTGCTCATCATGATTTCCAGGAACAGAGTAAACAGGTGCCTGAATTTCTTTTAAAACACTTAACTCTTCAATTAGTCTATCTTCTGGTTCATATGTCCAGTCACCAGCCACAACCACTAAATCCGGTTGCTGTTCATTTAATTTTCTAACTATGGTTTTTAGCTGACGTTCATGCCCTGAAAATAAACCAATATGTAAATCTGCAATTAAGGCTACTTTGACTGGCTTATTAAAACTACGATCTGGATTTAAGCGATATTGATGAGTATCGACACGGACTAGATGAGGTTCAATAAATCGGGCATAAATTAAAATACCACTTAAGAAAAAGATAAAAATACCTTGGTGAATTGAGTAGTAACCAATCCAAGCAGCATATAAATTAAAAAACCAGAGCGGAATAAGTAGATAAGAGAGATAAAATGCGAGTAAATGTACAAAAGCTTTAAATGGATGAATCGTCTCGGTCCGAGATTGATGAATCCAAGCCTCAGAAATTCCCCATAGAGCAAGTATTGAAAAAATAAAGTAAAAACAAAAAATAATTGAATTTGGATTCCACATTACGACTCTCGACTTATCTTCTATTGATTGCTAGTAATCAAATTCAATATTTATCTTTCAATATGCACGAATTATACTCTAGCTCACGTTATCGTATGTACTGATTATGGCACAATCCTCTCATTCCAAACAGCTTCAAACGAATCAACAAGCTAGAAGCTTTTTGATAAAAGTTTCTTTAGTCCTATGTTCTAGTTTTGCTGTGGGTTTGACAGGATGTAGTACTCTGCCAAAACATGGTGTCGAACCATTAGAATATGCAAATGATATCGATACATCGGAGACTTCACTTGCTCAAATTGTCACGCCCTTACGTCAGCAAAATCCCAAGCTAACGGGTTACCATGTCTTAAATGATCCATTGGAGGCTCTAGCAGCCCGCCTAAGATTAATTGATAAAGCCGAAAAGACTTTAGATTTACAATATTACATTTGGGATAATGACAAAGTTGGAGCTTTAGCTTTACATGCCATCATTCGAGCAGCTGATCGCGGAGTAAAAGTCCGACTTCTTATTGATGACAATAATGCAAAAAAAATGGAAGGGATCTTACTCGCCCTTTCTCAGCATAAAAATATTGAAGTTAAGCTTTTTAACCCCTACCGTTTCCGCAAATATCGTGCGATGGATATGGTGCTTGATTTAAAACGTATCAATCGTCGCATGCACAATAAAAGTTTTATTGCCGACAATGAGGTTGCTCTTATTGGCGGACGTAACATGACTAATCAATATTATAACGTAAGCGATAGCTATCAATTTTCTGATGTTGACGTAATGTTGGTCGGTGCTGCGGTTGATGACATTGTGAATTCTTTTGATGACTACTGGAATCATGAATACGCCTATTCAGTTCAAAGTATCGTAAGTCCAGAGCAGCACCGTTTACGCTATGAAGGATTAAAAGAGCAACTCGAAGCTCATTACCAACAAGCAACTGTTCAAAACTTTCTAAATTTAACTGCAAAATCACATGCATTTGATAAATGGTTAAATCACAATATTCAATTCGACTGGGTTAAAGCAGAAGTCGTAAAAGACTCGCCTGATAAAATCAAATCAAAGGCCAAAAAAGAAGAGCACTTAAATTTCCAGTTAATTAACCATCTGGAAAAACCAGAAAGTAATGTAGATCTAATTTCAGCTTATTTTATTCCTGAAAAACAAGGCGCTAAAATTTTAAGCACGCTTGCTAAAGAAGGTGTGGAAGTACGCGTTCTAACTAACTCGTTTAAAGCGAATGACGTTGCCGTTGTACATGCATTTTATGGAAAGTACCGTAAAGAACTGCTTAAAAACGGCGTACAACTTTATGAATTTTTACCTACACCAGATAAAAGAGATTTAAATAAAAATACAGATGAGCTTGCCACTAAAGCAAAAGTAAACATGAAAGGATTAAGCCGCTCAAGCTTACATACTAAACTGATGGCATTAGATGAACAGGTTTTTATTGGCTCATTTAATTTTGATCCACGCTCAGCTTATTTGAATACTGAAATTGGCGTAATTTTAGATAGTCCGTCATTGGCTAAGACAATTCACCATACGATGGATGAAAATTTAAATAAATATGCTTATAAGCTAAAGCTTGACTCTAATAATCATATTTATTGGCAGCAAGAAACGCCTAATGGACCTTTAATTTATAAACAAGAACCCGAGATGAAATGGTGGCAAAAAGCAGGCATGAAATTTCTTTCATGGCTGCCACTTGAAGGCTTTATGTAATTAATTTTTTGGCTTAAGTACTTTCTGATGTAGTTGAGCCAAACCTTCTACCATTTTTTCTTGAACTTCACGCGTTAAACTCTTCACATCATGCCCTTCCACTGAAATTGGAGGCAAAGTTAATAGATGAGCAGTTACTTTCGGCATTTCAAGTACGCGTTGAATATGTTCAGCAAATGACATGTCGCCAATGAATGGCGCAACTGTATCTAATTGTCCATGACGGTTTACATAACAAATTAAACATACCTGTACTGGGCGTTGAGCCTCAATAGCAGCACCGAGCAAACGACCATGTACTTTCTTAACAGAATGTCCATCTGTAGTGGTCGCTTCAGGAAAAAACAGCACAGGAATATTTTGTTTTAAGAATTCGGTAATCTGCTCACGAATTTTAACGGAATCACCAGATCCACGCTTAATAAATAAAGTTCCACCACCTTTAGCTAGATTGCCTAAAATAGGCCAATTTTCAATTTCAGCTTTAGCAAGAAAGAAAACACGAGCTCCTGAACCTAAAACAGCAACATCGAGCCAAGAAATATGATTACTTACCCATAAAGCAGGTTCTCTAGGAATTGTTCCGTGTACTTCTACATCCAAGTTGAAAACCTGACATAAACGGCGGCAAAAGTATTGAACATAGCGTGTATTGACCGGATTATTAGGATCTTTATAAAGGCCGTGTCGATAAACTAAATAAAAACCTTCACTAATTGCAGCGGTAGCCGAAGTGACTTTTTTTCCGTACAAACCTATTTTTGATAATTTCTTTAACGTTGAATTAACTATACTTTGCGTTTGAGCCATAAAATTTCACTAACGATCAATCATTGTTATACCCATCTCGAGCATTCTATACGTTTCAGAATAAACTTGCATTGATGATCGAGAACGGGGAAAAAATAAATTCAGACACCTCTAACAGCATTTAACTAATCTAAAGGATAAGAACAAACGCTTTCCCCTTTTGCATAAGTTTCATCTAGAATAAAGTTTTCCCATTTTCAGGATTTACAACCACGTGGAATATGTTGATCGGCATCAAGGCGGTGAACGCACAATTTTAGTGAGTGTTTCAGTACAATTATTAGATGATCTGGATGCCGAAGAGTTTGCTCTACTTGCACAGTCTGCTGGTGCAGATATCCTTGAACATATTAAGGTTCAGCGAAATAAACCCAATCCTAAATTTTTTATTGGTTCAGGAAAAGTCGAAGAAATTGCAGAGCGAGTTCAGGAACTAGAAGCAAGTCTGGTGATTTTTGATCATGCTTTGTCACCCGCTCAAGAACGAAATTTAGAAAGAATATTAAAATGCCGAGTTATTGATCGTACAGGATTAATTTTAGATATTTTTGCACTACGTGCGCGTACGCATGAAGGTAAATTACAAGTCGAACTTGCACAGCTTAAACATTTATCTACCCGCCTTATTCGTGGTTGGTCAGCCGACTTTGAGCAACAAAAAGGTGGTATTGGCTTACGTGGCCCGGGTGAAACGCAACTAGAAACAGATCGTCGTCTCATTCGTGTACGTATTGCCCAATTAAAAGATAAATTAGAAAAGGTACATCAAACCCGTATACAAGGGCGTGCTGCAAGACAAAAGGCAGCTATTCCAACTGTGTCGTTAGTAGGCTATACCAATGCTGGGAAATCGACTCTATTTAATATTTTAGCGAAAAGTGATGTCTACGCAGCCGATCAACTATTTGCAACACTCGACCCAACATTACGTCGTTTGGAATGGGATGGTATTGGTACTGTAGTGCTCGCAGATACGGTAGGTTTTGTACGAAACTTACAGCACGATTTAATTGAATCATTCAAAGCAACACTTGAAGAAACCCTAGAAGCCACGCTTTTACTACATGTTATTGATAGTAATAGTCATGACATGCTTGATCAAATTGAAGCAGTTGAAAGCGTTTTAAAAGAGATTGGTGCAGATGCTCCAGTACTTCGGGTATACAACAAAATTGACCTGAGTGGTGAAGAAGCCAAAATTGTTTATGCCGAACCACATGTACCAGATCGAGTTTATGTTTCTGCTCACGCTGGCCTTGGTCTAGAGTTACTTCAAAAAGCAGTACAAGAATGTTTAATGGGACAAATTCAAAAGTTTTCTCTGATTCTTAAACCTGCTTATGGCAAATTTCGCACACAGCTTTATGCCTTAAATGTAATTGAGTCTGAACACTACGATGATGCAGGCTTATTACATATTGATGTACGTATTGCACCACATAAGCTGGAAAAGCTTATTCGTCAAGCAAAACTACCCTTAGAAGAAATCTTGGGAGAACGCGCTAATCAATTTAAGCGACCATTGGAAGAGTTTGAAATCAAGGGCGAGATCAGTTAAAACTCGATAAGTAAACTTTTAGAGATAAAAAATATGGATAAGATCAAAAGTATAGACTGGACAGCATGGGTAGCAACGTTACTACTCATTATTGGTTTTCGTGAAGGCTCTGTCATCGTCATGCGTGCTTTTGGTCATCCAGAATTAGGTAATCTGGTCGGGTTAATCAGCTTACTCACTGTTTTGATTATTTGGAGAAAGTTCAAAAAAATCCCTCTTCGAATAGTCGATACGAATAATAAAATCATGAAAGAAAGTGGTTTTGCTTTTTTACCTGTTTGTGCTGGCTCTTTAATTATGTTGGTGCATATGGGTAAAGAAATTCCACTATTCCTTTTTGTTTTAGTGGTCAGCACCCTTATACCTTTGTGGGTCTATGCAAAAATGGCAAAACGTTGGTTATAAGGAGAATAAAATGTTTACGATTTTCTACGGTTTTTTGATCACACTTATTGGTTATCTATGTGCAAAACCTTTAAACCGACGCTTTCCGCAAGTTCCACTTTTAGTTTTCGGCATGTTCATTGTCATTGCGTTGCTTTCAGTTTTACAAGTTCCTTATGAACAATATCGCCTTTATGTGAATGACTTATTTGGTCATTTATTAGGTTATGTCACAGTAGCCTTAGCCATTCCTTTAGCTGCAATGCGTTACGATGATCTTCCAATTAAATCGGTCATCGGTATTTTACTTTTTGCAAGTATTAGCGCCGTTGCTTTGCCTATGGGCCTCGCTTACTTGTTACATATGTCGGAACCTACCATTCTTGCATTTGCAACCCGCGCGGTGACTACCCCCATCGCCTTAAATATCGCAACGTTATTGCATGCTCCTGAAACCCTGGTAACGCTTATTGTTATTTTATCTGGCGTTATTGGAGCAGCTTTTTCACCATTTTTACTTAAGCATATTCATGATGAAAGAGCATCTGGATTAGCCCTAGGTTTAGCTGCACATGCCATAGGAACAGCTCAAGCTTGGCAACGTGGACCTGTTGCAGGTCGCTACGCTGCATTTGGTATGGCTTTAAATGGCGTATTTACTGCAATTTGGCTGCCTACATTAATGTTGTCACTTGGCACACCATAATTAAGAAGCCTATTAAATAAACATTGAACGGTATATCAATTCGAAATAAGATGACCTTTCAATGTTAAAAGGATTTTTAATCATGGGGAAAATTTTTATTGGAGCTCTGCTCTTACTGGGGATCAACACTGCTACGTTTGCAGCAGACATTACAGGCCTTTGGCAAACAATTGATGATAAAACTGGTGCTCCCAAAGCACAGGTAGAAATACGAAAAGAAGCAAATGGGACATATGCCGGAAAGATTATCAAAGTTACACCACGCCCAGGTTATACCCCTAAAGAGATTTGTGATAATTGCCCTTCGCCGTATACCAATAAACCAATTATAGGATTGGATATAGCAACTGGCTTAAAACAAACAGATGATCTTAATTATACAGGTGGGAAAATTTTAGATCCTAATACTGGTAAAGTTTACGGGCTTAAAGCAAAACTCAGTGCAACTGGTAAACGTCTTCATATGCGTGGATATCTTGGCGTTTCAGCATTAGGCCGTAACCAAATTTGGTTACGCGTAGAATAAAAGTTAAAAATAAAAAAGCCGCTTATGCGGCTTTTTTATTACATCACTGGATTTTCAACAGCAAAGATTTCTTTATCTTCAAGGCGATAAGCCATTAATTTTCTGCCCCAAACACAGCCACCATCAATATTTTGAATCTGATCATTAATAGTTCTGCCCTCGAGCGCAGCCCAATGACCAAAAATGATTTGATGAGTTTGCGCCGCTTTGCTCGGAAATTCAAACCAAGGTAAATAACCCTCTGGCATTGGCGCATCTAGAGCATCTTTAAAACTGAACTCTAAAGCCCCTTCTGCGTTGGTTAAACGCATGCGGGTCAAATAATTAGTAATACAACGTAAACGAGCTGAACCCGTTAAGTCGTCTTCCCACAAATCTGGTTTTGAACCATACATTTCTGCCAAAAAAGCGTCCAATACAGATAAGTCTTGATGAGAGAGTACTGCCTCAACCTCTTTTGCAAGCGTTGCAGTTTTTTGTGCATCCCAAATGCAAGGTATGCCTGCATGAGTAAGAATTGTGTGCTCATTTGGAAATAAACATAAAGGTTGTTTCCGCAACCAGTCGATTAACTCATCGCCATCAATTGCATCAATAACGTCTTGCGTACGATCTTTTTCTTTAATCTCTTTTAAACCACGCGCGCCAGCCACTAAAGTCAGATCATGATTTCCGAGTACAGTTGCAGCAGCGCCGCGATCAGCAAGTTTTTTAACAAACCGTAAGGCACCCACTGAGTTTTCGCCACGAGCGACCAAATCACCTGCAAACCACAAAAAATCTTGGTCTGGATCAAAACGTATTTCTTTAAGTAAGGCCTTCAGAGCTTCAAAACACCCTTGTACATCGCCAATCACATAATTAAAACGTTTAGTCATTTATGCCACCATTTGATCGGCTAAAGCAACAAATTGAGCAAGTGTTAACGTTTCTGGACGAGCCATCGGATCAACGCCTGCTTTTTCAAAACCATCTTCAGCGATCATACCTTTTAGACTATTTCTTAGGGTTTTACGGCGTTGGGTAAATACATGAGCAACCAAACGAGCTAAAGCTTTTTCATCTTTTGCAACAATTGGTTTTTGTTCATATGGAACAAGGCGGAAAACAGCACTTGTTACTTTAGGTGGCGGGTTAAATGCACCAGCTGGCACTTCAAATAAAAACGTAGGTTGGCAATAATACTGAATCATTACCGACAAGCGTCCATATTCTTTTGTGTTTGGTTCTGCGGTAATGCGTTCAACCACCTCTTTTTGCAGCATAAAGTGCATGTCTTTAACTTTACTGCCAAATTCCAAGAGGTGGAAAAGTAATGGAGTTGAAATGTTATAAGGTAAATTACCAACCACACGTAATGGTCGACCATCTTTTACCAGTTCATTAAAATCATATTTTAATGCATCAGCTTCGATAATAGTTAAACGTTCAGGATGTGGAACGCGTTCTGGTAAGCCTGCCGCTAAATCACGATCTAGCTCAACCACTGTTAATGCATCACACTCTCCAATTAAAGGAGAAGTTAAAGCAGCCAAACCAGGTCCAATTTCAACAACATTTTCACCCGCACGCGGATTCACCGAGCGCACGATTTTGGCAATGACTCGCTGATCATGTAAGAAGTTTTGACCAAAACGTTTACGAGCTTTATGCCCTTCATCTTTCGGGTTTAGGGCATTAATTTGATACATATAACATTTCCAACATGAAAAATTTAGCTCGCTGCCAAAGATAACGCTAAATCGACAGCGACATTTAAACTTGAGCTTTTTGCCAAACCAGTCCCAGCCAACGACAATGCCGTGCCATGATCGACCGAGGTTCGGATGAATGGCAAACCCAATGTAATATTGATGGCCTCACCAAACCCTTGTGATTTTAACACAGGTAAACCTTGATCATGGTACATAGCGAGTACAGCATCAGCATTTTTAAGATGCTCAGGGGTAAATAAGGTATCCGCAGGCAAGCTTAGGCTCATTTTAATTCCTTGCGCTCGATAAGTTTCGAGTACCGGATTAATGGTATCAATCTCTTCACGGCCCAAATAGCCATCTTCCCCCGCATGAGGATTTAAGCCACATACCAATATGCGCGGATCAACAATCTTAAATTTAGTTTTTAAATCATGTATTAAAATATCGATAACTTGATGTAAACGCTCTTTGGTAATTGCATCGGCAACATCCCTTAAAGGCAAATGCGTAGTCGCTAAAGCAACGCGCAGAGTCTTGGTTGCAAGCATCATTACAACGCGCTCTACCCCTGCAAATTCTTGATAGTATTCAGTGTGACCACTAAACAAAATGCCTGCATCATTAATGACCGATTTTTGCACTGGTGCCGTAGCTACTCCGACACTTTTGCCAGACATTGCATAATCAGCTGAACGGCGTAATTGTTCTAATACATAAGCCGCATTAGCTGAATTTAATTGGCCATCAACAACTGCCGTTTCTAGAGGTACATGCTCTATATAAAGCTCACCAGAAGAGGATGATTCAGCTTGTCCCGTATATTCTATAAATTGAATATCTACCCCTAGTTTCTGGGCACGTTGTTCTAATAAATTTTGGTCACCCAAAACAACAACAGGACGTTCATCAACTCGCTGAGCCAAGCTCAAGCAAATATCTGGACCAATACCAGCCGGCTCACCGGAAGTGACATATAAAGGCAGCACAATCACCCCAGACACATAACTAAAATTTGTTTGATTTTAACATATCCCACATTCATCGGTTTATGGATTAAATTATCAGGCTTAAACTGGATTTTTCTTGTGACTTTGAACAAACTCGTTTAGAATGCTCGCTCCTTTTGTTTGGACAGATTCCATAGTCCAAACCAACTATAATAGGTAGTGGTTTAATGAAAACTCTCAGCGCTAAGCCAGCTGAAGTTCAACATGACTGGTATGTTGTTGATGCTTCTGGCAAAACTTTAGGTCGCCTTGCGACTGAAATCGCTCGTCGTTTACGCGGTAAGCACAAAACTTCTTATACTCCTCACGTTGACACTGGCGATTACATCGTTGTGATTAATGCTGAACAAGTTCAAGTGACTGGTAAAAAAGCGCTTGATAAGAAATATTATCGCCATACTGGTTTCCCTGGTGGTATCCGTGAGACTAACTTCGAGAAGTTAATTGCTCACAAGCCTGAAGCTGTTCTTGAAAAAGCAGTTAAAGGCATGTTACCAAAAGGTCCTCTTGGTTATGCAATGATCAAAAAAATGAAAGTGTACGCTGGTACTGAGCATCCGCATGCTGCTCAACAGCCACAAGTTTTGGACATCTAAGGGATACAGCACATGGCTACTAATTATGGTACAGGTCGCCGTAAGACCGCAACTGCACGTGTTTTCTTGTCTGCTGGTACAGGCAAACTCGTTATTAACAACCGTACTTTAGAGCAATATTTCGGTCGTGAAACTGCTCGTATGGTTGTTCGTCAACCTTTAGAACTTTTAGAAGTTACTGAAAAGTTTGACCTTTACATCACTGTTAAAGGTGGTGGTATCGGTGGTCAAGCTGGCGCGATCCGTCACGGTATTACTCGTGCGCTTATCGCTGCTGACGAAACTTTAAAACCTGTTCTTCGTCAAGCTGGTTTCGTTACTCGTGATGCTCGTGAAGTTGAACGTAAGAAACTTGGTTTACGTAAAGCTCGTAAGCGTCCTCAATTCTCTAAACGTTAATTCGTTTATCGAGTTGGACAAAAAGCCTTGGATTTTTCCAAGGCTTTTTTATTATGCAAATCGAACAATAAAATGCAAACTTATAAATATAAACAAACTATCTCTTTAGAACCGTGATTTCCTAGAGCATTTTTAGTATCCTAATCGATTCACTCAACCACGTCGTCTTGTGATATGTCGGTCGAAAACACCTCTATTCAGGGGATTACCCTTTACAGTCATGCTGATGATTTCCGTTCTCACTGGATTCGTTTTCTATTAGCAGAAAAGCAAATCAAATATCAATTGATCATAACTGACCATGAAGACGAAGATTTGGCAAGTTTGAATCCTTATAACCAATTGCCCATGTTGGTCGAGCAAAATCTTAAATTATTTTCAGCGCCTATTATTGCTGAATATTTAGATGATCGTTATCGCCAAAGTAAGCTTTACGCAGATGCTCCAATGATGCGTGCAGAGCAGCGTCAATATATCTGGAGACTTGAAAACGACTGGTTTAAGTTAGCAGATCACATGTTAAGACATGCTGATTCTTTAAATATCGAACAAAAGCAAAAAGCTCAAAAAGAATTACGTGAAACTTTAATTTCACTTACTCCCCTATTTCAGCATTTTCCTTATTTTATGTCTGAAAATTTCACAATTCTGGACTGTATGCTTGCACCTATCTTCTTAAGATTAAATAGCATGGGAATCGATTTACCGAAACAGCATTGCCGACCGATACTTTTGTATTGTAAACGTATCTTTGAGAGACCTTCTTTTGCTAAATCAATGACGGCTCAAGAGAAAAACCGTTACAATGAACTATTAAATATGGAATAGTGTGATATGTCTGAGCAAACTATTGATTTAACCCCTACACGTCCTTATCTTGCTCGTGCAATCTATGAATGGATTTGTGATAACCAACTTACTCCTTATCTATTAGTAGATGCGACACAGCCACATACTGATGTTCCACAGCAATTTGTTAAAGATGGCCAAATCGTTTTAAATATCGTGCCTCATGCTGTTCATCAACTTATTATTGGAAATGAAGCCATTACTTTTTCTGCTCGTTTCGGGGGAGCATCAAAAGACATTTATGTACCTATTCAAGCTGTTCTAGGTATTTATGCACGTGAGAATGGACAAGGTTTATTTTTTGATCCTGAAGAATATGCCAATGTAGCGCCTGTAGAAAATACAGTAGAGTCTGAAGTACAAGAAACAATTGAAACAACATCAACTAAGAAAAAACCAACGTTAAGAATTTTAGATTAAATTTAGAGGAAGAAAGCATGGCATTTGATTTAGTCCAATACTTTGCTGAGCAGATAAAAATTCAAAAGCCTCAGCTTTTAAATCAATATCCAGTTAATGAAAAAAATAAACTGATTGATGAGGTGAATATTCTTACGCTTGGAAAACTGATTAGTTTATGGCGCCAAGATGACAATAAGATTTATCAAGAAATCAAAACTTCAGATCCACTTTATATTCAAGAAGTTGCTCGTCATTTAACAACGTCTAAGCATAATCAGTCAGCTTTAAAAAATTCAGAGCTAGAACAGAGTATTTCTGAAATTTTAACTTTGCAGTTAGCAGAACTTAACCAACTCGATGAAACAGGTGGTTTTGGGCATAATGGCTTAAAAGAATTAATTTTAGGCCAAGTAGAACATTTATCAGGTCAGGCAGAAGATTGGGTTTGGTCAACAAACCACCTAAATGAGTTAATTGGTTCTAAACCTGTGGAACAAGAAGAGCTATCATTGGATACAACAATGAAGGAGTTCAACCAAATGGTTCACCAAGCCCAACCTCATCATGACGATTTGCATATTGAAGAACAAGCTACTGAGAGTTCTGTACCTACATGGTCAAAGATTATTGCCCCTGTCGTTGCTTTAGCAATTTTGGGCTATCTCTATTGTATTTACACACAACTCGTTTAGTTTAATCATTGTTATAAAAAGGGGAATTTTTTTATTCCCCTTTTTTGATTAAAATTAAAATAATTTATTAATCAATATTGTATTAATATTCTATTACAATTACTTTAACTAAATTTTAAAATATATAATGTAAACCTCATCGCAGTCTCAAAAGTATAATGCAAGAATAATCTTATAATGTTTTTCAAAACTGACATTTTACGTCACTTCTTTCCCAAAACTGAAACTTCTCAATTTACTTGATTAATTGACTTCAAATTGTTCAGAAATATAATGAATTTTAACTACTTTTAGGAAAAAGTAGTAAATATAACTTTAGAATCCTGAGAGATAAAAACATGGCTAAACTTTCTTTAGATAGCTTAACTGAAATTGATGGTTTTATTGCTTCTGCACTTGTTGATTCAGAAAGTGGATTATCACTTGCAACACAAGGTGGTGGGGAAATTGATTTAGAATTGGCTGCTGCTGGAAATACAGAAGTAGTTCGTGCAAAACGAAATATCGCCAATGCTTTGAAATTAAATGACAATATTGAAGACATTTTAATTACATTGGGTAAGGCTTACCACTTAATTCGACCTCTAGAAAGTAATAATAATTTATTCCTTTACTTAGTGCTTGATCGTGCTAAATCGAACTTGGCTATGGCTCGTCATGAGTTAAAGTCATTTGAAAAAGAGCTAGACTTTAGCTAATTAATCTAAGATATGCTTTTTATATTTATTATAAAAAGCATATTAAAACTATTATATTATTCAATAAAACTTAATGTGATACTATGGATAGGAATTACATAAATATTGCTACTACTGGTTTAAGCTTAAAAGTTTTAGATGAATTAAAAACTTTAATCAGAAAGTTAATATCTAATGAGTATAGTATTAATTGGGTCAATATTTCTAACAGTCATATTGATCTATTATTAATTAATGAAAACTTTTTTGACTCAGATAATATTCAAAATATTCTTCAAAAGAAAAAATGTCCTTATTTAAAAATTACTAAAACTCCTTCACAAAATGGATATCAACTTAATGAACATACCCTACATCTGCCATTAGAAAAATTAGAATCTCTATTAGACTGGCTACAAATAAACCTAATATCTTATTTAAACCAAAAGGAGACTGTTGTAGTTTCAAATTTATCAAATGAGCCACTACTCATTGATGATAAATTTATTAGGAATTTGCACAGCCCAGAAAATGCCAAACTATACCTTTTTGATGATAAAGGCACTCTCGCCATTATTGATAACAGGACTCAGATGGCTTGGTTGGAACCATCACGCCAACAAACTCAAACCAATCAAAGCTTTGATTTCACTTTTGCTAAAACCTCTGACTTCACCAAAGTATCTCGTAAAAAAAACTACTATTTGCAGGACTGGCTATGGAATTTGATTTGGCATTCAAAAAACTTTGGAAATCTAGCTACAGAGGATAGATATTTTAAAATTGATCATTGGCCACAGCCCTACCAAAAAGAATATAGAAAAGTGAGCCTACAACTCTCTGCTTGTTTTATACAGGGAGCAAAAATTACTGATGTGGCTAACCAGCTGAACTTGTCAATTGATGATGTCTTGCGCTTCGTTACCGCTTGTTTAATGGCAAATAATGGAAAATTTATTTCTGCAAATAAATGTGCTTACACCCCCAATTCTTATTTAGAAAATTCAAATACAGACAGTCATTTTTTTAAAAATTTTATAGGGAAGATTAGACGGCGTTTTGGTCTTTAAGGGAAGTTATGATTATACAGCAATATAAAATTGTCTTTGCAGGTAGTATGGGGGCAGGTAAAACAGAAGCGATTAAATCGCTATCTGAAATTCCAATTCTAGAAACAGAAGCATTCAACACTGATGTACAAAGCCACCAGAAAACCCAGACCACTGTAGGCATTGATTATGGTGAAATTACTTTAGATGATGGAATCAAAATCGGACTCTATGGCACCCCGGGACAAAGCCGTTTTGATTTTATATGGTCGGTCATTTGTGAAGGTGCAATTGGCGTTATTTTATTATTAGATCACAATAGTCCTAATCCAATTGACGAGCTAGAAAGCTACTTAGAAACCTTTAAAAATTATAATGATAATATTGCAATTGGTATTACTCATATTGATGAGAATAAAGAATCATCACTTCAACAATATCGTCATTGGATAAAAGAAAACGGACTGTCATATCCGTTGTTTTTTATTGATGCACGCGAGCAAGAACAAATTTTAATGATGGTTGAATCATTAATTGCATCACTTGAAGTCAAAGTAGGTTAACATCTCAAGGGAATGATCATGCTTAGTATTCCAACTCAAAAACGCACCGCCCCTACACAACTGTTACAGCTGGCAAAAACTGAAGCTCATAATATTCTGATGAATACGCGTGGTGTAGATTTTGTAATGATTTGCTCTTCTGATGGTTTTGAATTAGCGACAGTAAGTCATAAAAATTACCATAACACCACCAAATTAGCAGCGGTGAGTAGCTCAATTTTGGCAATGGTCACTGCTTTTTTAAAAGAGATTCAACTCACTGGCTGTAATAACATTACTTTAGATGCAGATAATGGTAAGGCTATTCTGACGGCTATTCCAGCAACTCATCACCCGATGGTTATGGTCACGCTCAGCAATAAAGAGGTCCTTTTAGGGCAACTGCTTTATAGTCTAAAAAAAGCAAGTCAGTTGATTGCAGAGGCTGATGGAGAATAAATCAAGACTTATGATCGAAAATAAAAACCGCTCAAATAGAGCGGTTTTTTAATTAAATTTGAATACTAAATAACATTTGTCGTTTTTTTACTTGTTGCCCCTGTTGTCCTAACACATCTTCAACTACACCATCCACATCAGATTTAATCTGCTGTTGGATTTTCATGGCTTCAAGTACTAATAAAGTTTGACCTTTCACAACTTGATCACCTTTATTAACCAAAATATTTACCACAGCGCCATCCATCGGCGCACGAATATTGCCATCACCAGCCACATCAGCTATTTCAGGGGCAGCATAAGTCACATTTCGTATCGCAACATTGCCATTCTCTCGATCTAAGTAAAGCTGATCACCATCTAATACATATTGCACACGGCGGCGTACGCCATCAATTAAATAAACTAATTGCTCTGGTGTTCTCTCAAGCACTTCAATACAAACTGTTTGATCACAAAGCTGTGCCGTAAACGTGTTATTTACGGATGAAAGCTGCAATTGAATTTGCTGATCATCATATTTAAGCTTTAATGGTAATGGTACGCCAAGCCCAGTTTGCCACATCGCAGTACTTTTAATTTGGCTAAATAATGCCGCTGCAATCGCTAATGTTTCTAAAGATAAAACCTGCTTATGTAGACTGCTGTCATTTTGAAAATGCTGCTGAATAAATGCGGTATTGGTATCCCCTGTAACAACAACTGGATGGCGCAGTAAATTGACCAAGAACTGTTTATTACTATTCACTCCAAGTAAAACACTATCATCGACTGCACGAGCCAGTAAGCGAATCGCATCCTCACGGGTTTTACCGTATGCAATCACCTTCGCTACCATTGGATCGTAAAATGGACTGACTTCATCAGTTGCCAACATGCCATGATCGATACGCACATTTGGCAAAGTTGCAGGCTTCCAGCGTAAAACTTTTCCTGTTTGTGGTAAGAAATCCTGACGTGGGTCTTCTGCATACAAACGCACTTCGATAGCATGTCCATGTAAGGTCAATTCTTGTTGCTTTAACGGTAACTGCTCACCATTCGCAACACGTAGCTGCCATTCAACCAAGTCTAATCCAGTAATGAGTTCAGTGACTGGATGCTCTACCTGTAAACGGGTATTCATTTCTAAAAAATAAAATGCACCTGATGTATCAAGTAAAAACTCAACAGTTCCTGCACCTACGTAAGCACATGCTTTTGCCGCTGCTACAGCTGCTTCGCCCATTTGCTGACGCAGTTCAGGCGTCATGACCGGACACGGCGCCTCTTCAACAACCTTTTGGTGACGGCGTTGGATCGAACAATCACGCTCAAATAAATACACATAATTGCCGTGAGTATCACCAAAAACCTGAATTTCGACATGGCGTGGAGCAATGACTGCTTTTTCTAAAATGAGCTCGCCTGAACCAAAGGCATTTTCGGCTTCGGAACGTGCGGTTTGCAATGCCTCAACCAATTCGGATGACTGTTGTACCAAACGCATGCCACGACCACCACCACCCGCGGAAGCTTTGACCATAATTGGCAAGCCAATTTGCTCGGCTTGTATCGCTAAATATTCAAGGTCTTGATGATCACCTTCGTAACCCGGCACACAAGGTACGCCTGCTCCAATCATGGCAATTTTTGAAAGGCGTTTACTGCCCATTAACTCAATTGCAGAAGCAGTAGGCCCAATAAAAGTAATCTGGTTATCGATACATGCCTGAGCAAAATCAGTATTTTCAGACAAAAAGCCATAACCAGGGTGAACTGCATCAGCACCTGTTTTTTTGCATGCATCTATTATCTTGGTAATTGAAAGATATGACTCAGATACTTTTGAAGCACCAATATAAACAGCTTCATCGGCCTCTTGCACATGGCGAGCGTTATGGTCAGCATCAGAATAAACTGAGACAGTTTGATAACCCATTGCCTTAGCAGTTTGCATGACTCGAACTGCAATTTCACCACGATTGGCAACCAGTACTTTTGAAAATATCATTATTTTTATCCTTATCTCTTATGGCTCATCAGCCCAGTTTGGCAACCGTTTCTGGATAAAAGCCATCGTTCCCTCTTGTCCTTCAGCCCCACCAACCGCTTGGGCAAACTGCTGTGCAGCATCATCTAGTAAATCACTCAGAGGCTCATTGAGTGTTCGATGTAACAGTGCTTTAGTCACACGCGAAGCTTGAGGAGCTGCTCGTTTAATGTGTTGAATGGTTTCCTCTAGAGCTTGCTCTAATTCGATTTCATTATGTGCAATTTGATGAACCACTCCGGTACTAAGTGCGGTATGGCCCTCAAAACGCATGCCGAGTAAAGCAAGTCGGCGCGCCTGAGTCAGGCCAATACGTTTCACCACAAAAGGAGCAATTTGTGCAGGAATCACACCAAGCCCTGTTTCAGGTAAACCAAACTGGGCATTGTCACGACTAATCGCAGCATCGGAAACACAGGCCAAACCAAAACCACCACCTAAAACAGCACCTTCTAAAATCACTACAACCGTTTGCGGAGCAGCTTCAACTTGCTCAAGCATGGCACCAAAACGGCGGTTAAAATCAGTATAAGGTTGCAGGCTACCAACGTTAGTTGCTTCAACGCGTAAAGCAGCCATATCTTTAATATCACCACCTGCACAAAAGGTTCCGCCTTCCCCACGGATAATTACCGCACGAATTGAAAGGTCATCGCGAATAGCATTAAAGACTTGTTGAATGGCATTGACCATCTTCAAGTTCATGGCATTACGGCTCTCTGGTCGATTTAACCAGAGATATAAAATACTGCCGTCTTGTTCTAATTGAATGCTGTCATCAAGATCTAGGGCTTGTAGAGATGTCGAAAGTGTCATGGTGTATTCCTTATTTTTATTTCTGCTTTTTAGGCAGAATGTCCATTAACTTACAGATAATCCCCAACATAATCTCATCTGCCCCACCGCCAATAGAGCCTAAACGACCATCACGATACAGCTGTGATGCTGGGTTATCCCACATAAAGCCGTTACCACCCCAGTATTGCAGACAACTATCGGCAACTTCACGAGTTAAACGTCCAGCTTTGAGCTTTGCCATAGATGCCAGCTTGGTCACATCTTCACCAGCAATATGCTGTTCACACGCTTGATAGGTTAAGGCTTTAAGCGCTTCCACTTCAGTCATGAGTTCGGCAAAACGAAAATGGATATATTGGTTATTAATGAGGGGTTGACCAAAAGTGGTACGCTCTTTTGTATAGTCGATGGTCTTTTGGATTAAATTTTCCAACCCGCCAATGGCATTGGCACAAGCCCATAGACGCTCTTCCTGAAATTGCATCATTTGCATCATGAAGCCCATACCTTCAACACCCACCAAATTACGCTGTGGTACACGTACATTGTCTAAATAAACTTGTGCTGTGGTCGTTGAGCGCATACCTAATTTATTTAATGGTTCTGAAAAACTAATCCCCTTAGTCTTTGCCGGCACAATAATCATCGACTTATTAACGTGTGGTTTATCATCAGATGTATTGGCTAAAAGACAAAAGAAGTCGGCCTGCAATGAGTTGGTAATCCACATTTTGCTGCCGTTAATGACATAGTCATCGCCATCTTTTTTAGCAGTCGTTTTAATAGCAGCAACATCCGAACCAGCATGTACTTCTGATACTGCAATGGATGCGACATATTCCCCAGCAATCGCTGGTGTTAAAAACTCATCACGTAATTCTTTGCTACCAAAACGCGCCAAAGCAGGTGTTGCCATATCGGTTTGCACACCAATCGCCAAAGGTACCCCGCCACAAGCGGCATATCCAATTTCTTCTGCAACTACAAGGTTATACGAATAATCTAATGCCAAACCACCATTTTCCTCAGGCTTACAAATTCCTAATAAACCAAGATCACCCATTTTTTTAAATACATCGTGGATTGGGAACTGCCCCGCAGCTTCCCATTCTGGAATATGTGGATTCAGCTCATTTTGAACAAATTGACGAGCTGTGCGGCGCAATGCTTCATGTTCGGCAGTAAATTTCATGGTGTTATTCCTATTAATTTTTTTAATTGCGGTAGCGGTAAATGTTGATTAAAAACGGGACACACCAAAACGAGTTGGATTTAGCTCTCGTTGCTGTGCTTCATAAATGGTTTGTAAAAGGAAAATTAATAATTTTCGAGTATCTCGCGGATCGATAATGCCATCGTCATGTAGCATGGCCGTATTGAAAAGCGCGGTAGATTGCTGCTCCAATTTCATGGCCGTACTTTGTTCAAGAAAATCGAGCATTTGCGGATTAGGCTCCTGACCAGAAGCTTTTTGCTTTCCTTCAGCCACAATGCGTAGCACCTTTCCAGCTTGTGCAGCGCCCATTACAGCAACATGCGAATTTGGCCAAGCAAAAATAAAGTCTGGCGATAAACTCCGACCACACATTGCATAGTTACCTGCACCATATGAGCCTGCCACAACAATTGAAATTTTAGGTACAGAACAATTGGCAACCGCTTGAATCAGTTTTGAGCCATGCTTAATAATGCCATTTTGCTCGGCATCGGTTCCCACCATAAAACCTGTGGTGTTATGCAAGAACAATAATGGACGTTTGGTTTGCTCACACAGGTGTATAAACTGAGCTGCTTTCGCTGCCCCTTGAGGTGTAATCGGGCCATTATTGGTAATAATACCAATATGCAAGCCTCCAATTTTTGCCCAGCCACATACCGTTAAATCATCATATTCCTGTTTAAATTCTAGAAAATCTGAATCATCAATAATGCGCGCAACCACTTCTTTCATGTTAAATGGTTGTTTAGGGTCACTTGGAATAACACCCAACAGTTCATCGGCATCGTAACGAGGTTCTTTATAAGTCGTTTCAACTGGTTTGATTTGCTCTTTCCAGTTCAGATGTTCAAAAATTTCACGTGCAAGTCGAATACCATCAGCATCATTTTCTGCTAAATATTCTGCTGTTCCGGCAACCTGTGCATGCATTTCTGCCCCACCCAACTCTTCAGCTGTTGCAATTTCACCAGTGGCAGCTAAAAGTAAAGGTGGGCCTGCAAGTAACATTTCGGTTTGTTTGCGTACAGCAATGACATAATCGGAAAGACCGGGTTGATAAGCTCCTCCTGCCGTTGCATTACCATGCACCACTGCAAGTTGGGGAATACCCGCCGCAGAAAGACGTGCCTGATTGGCAAAGGTCATACCGCCATAAGTAAATACTTCAGCTGCATAATTTAAGTTGGCACCGCCACTTTCAGTCAGCGTAATCAGCGGAATTTTTTGTTCTAAGGCAATTTTTTGCAAACGCAAAGTTTTTTGTACACCCATAGGGGACATGGTCCCGCCCTTGATCGCACTATTACTTGCAGAGACCAGACAGCGCACACCACTGACAAAACCAATCCCAGCAATTACACCACCACCAGCTTCGGAGCCATCCTTGTCATCATGCATGTTGTAGCCAACCAAACCACAAAGCTCCACGAAAGGCGAATCGGCATCAAGTAATAACCGCACCCGCTCATGCGGCAAAATCTTGCCTTTTTTATCGAACTTCGATTTGGCAGCATACGATTTATCAATACTTTTTTGTTGAATTGCACGGACTTCACTCAGCTGAGCAAGCAGTGCCTCTTTATTTTTTTGATACTGTTCACTACCAACAGCAATTTCGGATTGAAGAATGGTCATTTTTTATTCCTCACTCCGAGCCTGAATTATTGCTTTGCTCGACTTTTTCAGTCTTATCTTTTTTAAAAATTTCAGGAATAAATGCACGATGGAAACCATTATAAGACTGACTATTTGTCGCCTCAGCTAGTGGATACATGCGTGTTCCTTGTGAGGCAGCACCATCAATACGTAAGGTCACGCCAGAAACAAAAGCCGCAGCATCGGACAGTAAATAACAAATCGCCGACGATACTTCTGACTCAGTTCCCATACGTTTTAGCGGTACATTGCCAGCAAGACTTGGAATAATTACTTTGGCAAAATCACCGCTATAATTATCCATACCAGATGACACAATCCACCCCGGTGCAACCGCATTTACACGAACACCTGATTTCCCCCACTCAACTGATGCTGTTTTAGTTAAGTTATCAACTCCCGAACGCGCAGCGCCAGAATGCCCCATTCCCGGCATGCCGCCCCACATATCAGCAGTCATGTTGACAATACTGCCACCATGTTTTGCCATCCATTGGTTATAAGCTTCACGCATTAAATAGAAAGTTGCGTGCAAATTATTACGCACTACTGCATCAAAACCATTTACAGAGATATTCTCTAAAGCTGCCGGGAACTGGCCACCCGCATTATTTACAAGCCCATCGAGCTTGCCGAATTTCTCAATCACTTCGGCAATCATATTTTTCACTTGTTCTTCTTCACGGTTATCACAAACAATGAAATGAACCTGACCACCATCTTCTATAATTTCTTGGCTTACTTTCTCTAATTTCTCAATTTTGCGTCCTGTAATCACCACTTGGGCACCAAGAGCAGCAAGCTCATGTGCTGTACAACGACCAATACCTGAGCCGCCACCTGTCACAATAATGACTTTATTAGCAAAAGCATCTGGTCTAAAAATTGATTGATAACTCATCTTTGTTTCATCCATTCATTTTATTTTTCTAAAAGATTTGCCGGAACTTTGACAGGCATATCCAATAATTGTTGTGCAAATGCTTTACCTTGCGGATCGATTCGCAGGCTTGCAACACCACCACCGCCTAAAGCATTCTCCAACATAAAATTCAGTGCATTTAAACCCAGTAACTCATAACGGATTACTCGCCCTTTCTCAGCATCCAAGACATGCTGCATATAACTTGCAACCGTCTGTTCAGTCAGTGCTGCACGAATCCATGGTAAATATTCTGCTTTACGCGCAATCACACCGATATTGCTATGATTGCCTTTATCACCACTACGGGCATGCGCAATTTCAATCAAAGGAACTTCAATTTCATTCCCTTGATAAACCGCACTTTCACCCGCTGCTAAAGTATTGAATTGCTCTGTAGAAGTGTTCCGAGGAATCTCAACCTGATAACGGTTTCCATCAAAATCGATTTCGACATTAATTTGATTTTTATCAATTAAAAATGAAAATAACTTAATCACTGGAGATGCTTTTGGTCGACCTCCAACAATTCCTGCCAAGGCGGGAGCCATACCTGTAGAGGCCTGTGCAATTTCAGACGCAAAGAACATACATGCTTCTTTAAACATGTGTTTTACAGCTATTTTGACCACAACTTCACGGCTATTTAAAGCCTGAGCATGTGCTCCATAGGTACTTTCAATACCTAAGATTTCAACCGACTTTTCACTAAATGGCGGCACCGAACGCATTGCTAAAACACGCTCACATTTCGCCAAAATTGCATCAGCAATCACTTGCGCTTTTTGTGGTGCCTCACGTCCTGCAATTAAGAAACTGACTAAAACCCGATAGCCATCAGGATAGGTCGCGCTGACTTTATATTGCGCAGTCGGTGCTTGCCCTTTTGCACCCGTCACACGAACTCGGTGCTCCCCGACTTGCTCTAAGTGCACGTGGCTGAAATCAGCAATTACATCAGGTAGTAAATATGCTTGAGGATTGCCAATTTCATAAACAATTTGCTCAGCAACCGTGGCGGTAGAAACCAGACCACCTGTCCCTTGTGGTTTGGTCACAACGAATGAACCATCTTCAGTCACTTCAACCACTGGAAACCCCATGTTGTCGAAGCCTTGTACCAATTGCCAATCGGTAAAATTACCGCCTGTACATTGCGCACCACATTCAATGACATGACCTGCCAAGGAACCTTGTGCCAACTTATCGTAGTCATCTAAAGACCATTGATATTCATGAAGTAAAGGGGCAAGCACCACTGCCGAATCAACTACTCGACCAGTAATCACAATATCTGCGCCTAAATTTAAAGCATCGCGAATAGCCACCGCACCTAAATAAGCATTACTGCTTGCCACCTGTTCTGGCAAAGCTTCACCGCTAAACATTTCCTGAATATTTTGCTGTTTGAGTTGTTCATGCTGCGCTAAAAGATCATCGCCTAAAACCACGGCAACTTTCAGATCTAGACCATATTCTTTAATTATTTTTTGCAAGGCATCTCGACACGCCAATGGATTAACACCACCAGCATTACTAATTACCTTAATCTTTTTTTCTGCAATTTTTTTAATTAGAGGTGCCATCACTCGACTGACAAAATCCAAAGCATAACCATGCTTTGGTTCCACCATCTTCGCTTTTGCCATAATCGACATAGTGATCTCTGACAAATAATCAAAAACCAAATAATTAATATCGGTTAGATGTACTAATTGGAAAGCGGCAGTATTGGTGTCTCCCCAAAAACCTGAGGCACAACCTATTTTTACGACATGCTCATCATCCTGTTGATTACTTGCCATCTTATTTCTCATTATTTTGTTTAAAAATTACACTCAACATTACCAAGCAAGCGCTTGGTTTGTAAAGAGCAAAATGTTATTGTGAAATTGACCAAAACTGCCAAACTCGACAGCTAAGCTAAAACATGATGAGATTTGGCAAACTTTTCTGTTAAGTATTTTTATATAGAGGAACCAGCTTTCGCATGATTGCTACTTCAATTGAACAGATTCCAAATATCTCTTGCTTTGACGATAGCCCACGTGGTCGTTTATTACGGGGGGCTGCTTATCTATTTCACAAACAAGGCTATGATAAAACTACCGTACGCGAACTTGCTCAATTTATTGGAATCCAGTCGGGAAGCTTATTCCACCACTTTAAAAGTAAAGATGACATCCTCGCTCACGTGATGGAGGAAACCATTATTTACAATCTTGCTCGTTTACAAGATGCGGCAGCTCAATCTACCAATCCAGAACAACAACTCCGTGCTCTTATTAAATCTGAACTCATTTCAATTACTGGAGACACAGGGGCAGCCATGGCTGTTTTGGTTTATGAATGGTTTGCCCTATCAAAAGAAAAACAAGATTATCTTTTAAAAATGCGTAATGAATATGAGCAAATCTGGTTGGATGTTATTGAAAAATTACGCACTGAAGGCAAGGTAAAGCATGATGCCTTTATTTGGCGAAGATTAGTTGGTGGTGCAATTTCGTGGACCGTCACTTGGTATAAAGCTGAGGGTAAAGTCAAAATTGATGGGTTAACCGAAATGGTCTGGGAGATGGCTTTAAAATAATAAAAGGTGGCTAAATGACCACCTTATAAAAATCAGTAAGCCAACTGCTTACTAATCAAATCTTTCATAATTTCTTCAGCACCACCACCAATCATATTGACCTTCACCTCACGGTAAATACGTTCCGACTTGGTACCTCGCATAAAGCCCATACCACCTAATGTTTGGACAGCTGCATCAGCACAAAATTGCATAGTGCGAGTCGCAACATTTTTCAGCATCGAAATTTGAGCTACTAACTCAGGTCCTTGTAACTTCGGCTGAGTCATTTTCCATGCAGTTTCTTCAAGCAATGCCCGTGTTGAGGTCAATTGTGTTGCCATATCTACCAATTTATGACGAACCACTTGATGATCAATTAATCGCTTACCAAAAGTTTTCCGTTGTTGCGCCCACTCTAAAGCTTCTTCGTAACAGACTAATGCATACCCATAAGCCACAACTCCCAAGAAGAACCGCTCCATATTAAAGTTATTCATAATAACTTTAAAACCGGCGTTTTCTTTGCCGAGCAGATTTGATGCAGGTACTCGTACTTGATCAAAATGCAAATGAGCCGTATCTGAAGCCCACCATCCCATTTTCTTTAAAGGTGTTTTAGTAATTCCTTCACTGTGCGCATCAACGAGCAACATTGAAATACCTTCTGCACCTGTTTTAGTTGGGTCTGTACGCACTGCAACTGTATAGTAATCTGCACGAATTCCCGATGTGATAAACGTCTTCTCACCCGAGACAATATAGTAATCACCATTACGAACAGCTTTAGTCTGTAATGCAGCGACATCCGAGCCACCACCAGGTTCTGTAATAGCTAAAGCAGAAATTTTTTCACCGGAAATAATACTTGGCAGGACTCTAGCCTTTAACTCCTCACTTCCAAAATGCTGAATGGGAGGGGCACCAATTGTGTGCACCATAAGTGAGGTATGTACTCCCCCAGAACCCCCCTTTGCCATTTCAATACCAGCCAGTAATGAATAGAATGGATCTGCATCAGGAATACCACCATATTCTTCTGGAAAACCTAGACCTAATAGACCAATTTCAGCTGCCTTTCTATAAAGCTCTCTAGGAAATGTCTCAGCCTCATCCCACTCATTAACAAAAGGAGCCATTTCTTTTTGTACAAATCGGCGAACATTGTCAGCAAAAGCAATGTGTTGTTCATTATAATAAATTGGATTGAGTTGCATATTTAGAAATGTCCTGATGTTTTTATATAATTCCTAAACATATCTTGTCATGTTTACAGTCAATCAAAAGTTGCAAGAATCTCCATTTTCTTGGCATAAAACATCAAACAGAATTATTTTTATTTATGCACAACACCTATACTCTTAAGCAGCAACGGAAACCACGAACAGCATAATAAGACTGTGCTCCATTATGATAAATGAATACCCGACTATAACGTCGGTCAGCAAAAATAGCTCCATCTAACCGTCGAATCTCATCTGGGGTTTTGAGCCAACTTGATGTTTTAAGATCAAACTCCCCTAACTTTTGTAATTCATGGTATTGCTCTTCTGTGAGAAGCTCAGCTCCCATTTCTTTAGCCACATCGATTGCACTATTTTTGGGAGGATGATCTTTTCTAGCCTCCAAAGCCTCTCGATCATAACAAAGGCTTCTACGACCTTTGGGTGCCTCAGGAGAACAATCAACAAATAAATACTCATCCTTCTGTTGATCATAAGAGATAACATCAGGTTCTCCTCCAGTATTTTCCATTTCTTGCAATGACCATAATTTTTCAGGCGATTCTAATAATTTAGCTCGGACATTTGTCCAATCAATTTCTTTATGGCGATGTGTGTTCTTTTCAAATCTCTTCTTTAATAGTTCAAGCAGTGAATCTAATTCTGTTGGAGTTAATTGTTTTTTAGTTGTCATTGAATAAATCCTTATAATTATTAAACTGAACGTCCATCAAAATAATTTATTTTTATTTTATCTAAGTCAAAGTCATCTATACATCGAACATTAATCGCCAATATAGAATTACCTTGGGGATCTATACCTTCAGCATAAGGATGAATACCACAATTTTTGCAGAAATGATGATTAATCACATGTTTATTAAAAGTATAGTTCGCTAAAATTTCAGGCGTTTCTAAAGAAACTTTAACTTGATTACTGGGTAAGAACCAAAGCAATGAGCCTTTCTTTTGACATATTGAACAATTACAAGATAAGGCTTCTATTAGCTCACCTTCTGCGACAAACTTTACCTGACCACAATGACAACTTCCTTGATATTTCATTATTCTTACTCTTTATAATTTTCATCCTATTTACTTTTCCAGTTTAAAGAATAAGTTTCCATATAAAAATGTAATCGAGCTACTTAATATTGATTTAGATGACTACGATAATAATGATCTTAAGTTTGAATTTAAGGGCCCATATGTAGGCTTAGAAGCCTATTTCTAACTTAGAACGGGTTCGAAGTTTCCTTCATATATAAAAAAGGACTCATATAGAGTCCTTTTTTATGGTCTTACTGCATCTAAATTAATAGATTAATTTAATTTCCCATAAAGAAACACCCCGGTTTCTTTCGAGACCGGGGTGTTAGAATAATGAGCTGGCGATGACTTACTCTCACATGGGAAACCCCACACTACCATCAGCGCTAAGAGGTTTCACTTCTGAGTTCGGGAAGGGATCAGGTGGTTCACTCTTGCTATGGTCGCCAGCACAACTGGTATGGATACTTGCATTGGTCTTAATATGCCGATGCGTTTTCCAAATCTTTACAGATGGGCTGATTGAATCTTACTTTATTTGTTCATTTTAGCTAAGCATATAACTAAATCAAGTTGCTTTGCATATTAATGAATCGATTGATGCTTTATATACAACTGCTTGGGTGTTGTATAGTCAAGCCTCACGAGCAATTAGTATTGGTCAGCTTCACATATCACTATGCTTCCACATCCAACCTATCAACGTCCTAGTCTCGAACGGCTCTTTAGAGGACATAAAGTCCTAGGGAAATCTTATCTTGAGGTAGGCTTCCCGCTTAGATGCTTTCAGCGGTTATCCCTTCCGAACATAGCTACCCGGCGATGCGACTGGCGTCACAACCGGTACACCAGAGGTTCGTCCACTCTGGTCCTCTCGTACTAGGAGCAGATCCTCTCAAATTTCCAGCGCCCACGGTAGATAGGGACCGAACTGTCTCACGACGTTCTAAACCCAGCTCGCGTACCTCTTTAAATGGCGAACAGCCATACCCTTGGGACCTGCTTCAGCCCCAGGATGAGATGAGCCGACATCGAGGTGCCAAACACCGCCGTCGATATGAACTCTTGGGCGGTATCAGCCTGTTATCCCCAGAGTACCTTTTATCCGTTGAGCGATGGCCCTTCCATACAGAACCACCGGATCACTAAGACCTACTTTCGTACCTGCTCGACTTGTGGGTCTCGCAGTTAAGCGCGCTTTTGCCTTTATACTCTACGCGTGATTTCCGACCACGCTGAGCGCACCTTCGTACTCCTCCGTTACTCTTTAGGAGGAGACCGCCCCAGTCAAACTACCCACCAGACATGGTCCTCGCCCCGGATTACGGGGCAGAGTTAGAACCTCAACATTACCAGGGTGGTATTTCAAGGACGGCTCCATTGGAACTAGCGTTCCAACTTCAAAGCCTCCCACCTATCCTACACAAGTAAGGTCAAAGTTCAATGTCAAGCTGCAGTAAAGGTTCACGGGGTCTTTCCGTCTAGCCGCGGGTACACTGCATCTTCACAGCGATTTCGATTTCACTGAGCCTCTGCTGGAGACAGCGCCGCCATCATTATGCCATTCGTGCAGGTCGGAACTTACCCGACAAGGAATTTCGCTACCTTAGGACCGTTATAGTTACGGCCGCCGTTTACTGGGGCTTCGATCAAGAGCTTCGCTTACGCTAACCCCATCAATTAACCTTCCAGCACCGGGCAGGCATCACACCCTATACGTCCACTTTCGTGTTTGCAGAGTGCTATGTTTTTAATAAACAGTTGCAGCGGCCTGGTTTCTGTGGCTGCCAATAGCTCAGACCGCAAGGGTCATCACCGTCAGCAGCGTACCTTCTCCCGAAGTTACGGTACCATTTTGCCTAGTTCCTTCAGCAGAGTTCTCTCAAGCGCCTTGGTCTACTCGACCTGACCACCTGTGTCGGTTTCGGGTACGATTCCTGTGTAACTGAAGCTTAGAGACTTTTCCTGGAAGCATGGTATCAGCCACTTCGCTGTACAAGTACAGCTTGCTATCAGATCTCAGCATAGAGCACCCCGGATTTGCCTAAGATGCATGCCTACTTCCTTCCACCTGGACAACCAACGCCAGGCTGACTTAACCTTCTCCGTCCTCTCATCGCATTACACAGAAGTATTGGAATATTAACCAATTTCCCATCGACTACGCCTTTCGGCCTCGCCTTAGGGGTCGACTCACCCAGCCCCGATTAACGTTGGACTGGAACCCTTGGTCTTTCGGCGAACGGGTTTTTCACCCGTTTTGTCGTTACTCACGTCAGCATTCGCACTTCTGATACCTCCAGCATACTTCTCAATACACCTTCATCGGCTTACAGAACGCTCCCCTACCACTTGACTAAAAGTCAAATCCGCAGCTTCGGCACATAGTTTTAGCCCCGTTACATCTTCCGCGCAGGCCGACTCGACTAGTGAGCTATTACGCTTTCTTTAAAGGGTGGCTGCTTCTAAGCCAACCTCCTAGCTGTCTATGCCTTCCCACATCGTTTCCCACTTAACTATGATTTTGGGGCCTTAGCTGGCGGTCTGGATTGTTTTCCTCTTGACTACGGACGTTAGCACCCGCAGTCTGTCTCCCGGATAGTACTCATAGGTATTCGGAGTTTGCATCGGTTTGGTAAGTCGGGATGACCCCCTAGCCGAAACAGTGCTCTACCCCCTATGGTATTCGTCCGAGGCGCTACCTAAATAGCTTTCGGGGAGAACCAGCTATCACCAGGCTTGATTAGCCTTTCACCCCTATCCACAAGTCATCCCCTGGCTTTTCAACGACAGTGGGTTCGGTCCTCCAGTTAGTGTTACCCAACCTTCAACCTGCTCATGGATAGATCGCCTGGTTTCGGGTCTATACCCAGCAACTAAACGCCCTATTAAGACTCGATTTCTCTACGGCTCCCCTATACGGTTAACCTCGCTACTGAATATAAGTCGCTGACCCATTATACAAAAGGTACGCAGTCACCGAACAAGTCGGCTCCCACTGCTTGTATGCATGCGGTTTCAGGATCTATTTCACTCCCCTCACAGGGGTTCTTTTCGCCTTTCCCTCACGGTACTGGTTCACTATCGGTCAGTCAGGAGTATTTAGCCTTGGAGGATGGTCCCCCCATATTCAGACAAGGTTTCACGTGCCTCGCCCTACTCGTCATCATTATGTGTGCCCTTTCGTGTACGGGAATATCACCCTCTACGTTCGCACTTCCCAGAGCGTTCCACTAAAACACACATAACTTAATGGGCTGATCCCCGTTCGCTCGCCGCTACTAAGGGAATCTCAATTGATTTCTTTTCCTAAGGGTACTGAGATGTTTCACTTCCCCTCGTTCGCCTTGCAACACTATGTATTCATGTTGCAATACCTACCTTAAAGTAGGTGGGTTCCCCCATTCAGAAATCTCCGGATCAAAGGATATTTGCCGCCTCCCCGGAGCTTATCGCAGGCTATTACGTCTTTCATCGCCTCTGACTGCCAAGGCATCCACCACATGCACTTAATTACTTGACTATACAACCCCAAACAGTCGTCAACACTTACAAGTGAGTGTTGTCCGTGCGATTCTTCATCGCTACTATCTGTTGTCTGTGTACTTAAACACTGTACAGCTTCAATCTAAATTCATATACCAAAACGCTTGATTCAGTTAATTTGCTAGTTCTCAATTCATCTAGATTAATTACTTAATCTAAACTCTTGAGTGAACAATTTATTTCAGACTCAATTTTGCCAATCTGTTAATGAATAAACATGCCTTCGTCAGGTCATGCTTAATACCGTGATACTTAAATCACAGAAGTTAATAAACCAAGATCTAAATCTTTATTTACTAATTTCTGTAATCCGAACTTCTCTTAAGTTCTGGTGGAGACTAGGAGAGTCGAACTCCTGACCTCCTGCGTGCAAAGCAGGCGCTCTACCAACTAAGCTAAGTCCCCAGCTTACATCATCAGTCATGTATCTTTTATCTATAACTTCAACCAGTCAAAGTCATGGTGGGTCTGACAAGACTTGAACTTGTGACCCCACGCTTATCAAGCGTGTGCTCTAACCAACTGAGCTACAGACCCTCAGATACATCTATGAAGAACAACTTGTTGTGGATTCTTACCAATCGTCAATCTTTCGTTAAGGAGGTGATCCAGCCGCAGGTTCCCCTACGGCTACCTTGTTACGACTTCACCCCAGTCATCGGCCACACCGTGGTAACCGCCCTCTTTGCAGTTAGGCTAGCTACTTCTGGTGCAACAAACTCCCATGGTGTGACGGGCGGTGTGTACAAGGCCCGGGAACGTATTCACCGCGGCATTCTGATCCGCGATTACTAGCGATTCCGACTTCATGGAGTCGAGTTGCAGACTCCAATCCGGACTACGATCGGCTTTTTGAGATTAGCATCCTATCGCTAGGTAGCAACCCTTTGTACCGACCATTGTAGCACGTGTGTAGCCCTGGCCGTAAGGGCCATGATGACTTGACGTCGTCCCCGCCTTCCTCCAGTTTGTCACTGGCAGTATCCTTAAAGTTCCCGACATTACTCGCTGGCAAATAAGGAAAAGGGTTGCGCTCGTTGCGGGACTTAACCCAACATCTCACGACACGAGCTGACGACAGCCATGCAGCACCTGTATGTAAGTTCCCGAAGGCACCAATCCATCTCTGGAAAGTTCTTACTATGTCAAGGCCAGGTAAGGTTCTTCGCGTTGCATCGAATTAAACCACATGCTCCACCGCTTGTGCGGGCCCCCGTCAATTCATTTGAGTTTTAGTCTTGCGACCGTACTCCCCAGGCGGTCTACTTATCGCGTTAGCTGCGCCACTAAAGCCTCAAAGGCCCCAACGGCTAGTAGACATCGTTTACGGCATGGACTACCAGGGTATCTAATCCTGTTTGCTCCCCATGCTTTCGCACCTCAGCGTCAGTGTTAGGCCAGATGGCTGCCTTCGCCATCGGTATTCCTCCAGATCTCTACGCATTTCACCGCTACACCTGGAATTCTACCATCCTCTCCCACACTCTAGCTAACCAGTATCGAATGCAATTCCCAAGTTAAGCTCGGGGATTTCACATTTGACTTAATTAGCCGCCTACGCGCGCTTTACGCCCAGTAAATCCGATTAACGCTTGCACCCTCTGTATTACCGCGGCTGCTGGCACAGAGTTAGCCGGTGCTTATTCTGCGAGTAACGTCTACTATCTCTAGGTATTAACTAAAGTAGCCTCCTCCTCGCTTAAAGTGCTTTACAACCATAAGGCCTTCTTCACACACGCGGCATGGCTGGATCAGGCTTCCGCCCATTGTCCAATATTCCCCACTGCTGCCTCCCGTAGGAGTCTGGGCCGTGTCTCAGTCCCAGTGTGGCGGATCATCCTCTCAGACCCGCTACAGATCGTCGCCTTGGTAGGCCTTTACCCCACCAACTAGCTAATCCGACTTAGGCTCATCTATTAGCGCAAGGTCCGAAGATCCCCTGCTTTCTCCCGTAGGACGTATGCGGTATTAGCATTCCTTTCGAAATGTTGTCCCCCACTAATAGGCAGATTCCTAAGCATTACTCACCCGTCCGCCGCTAAGATCAGTAGCAAGCTACCTCTCTCCGCTCGACTTGCATGTGTTAAGCCTGCCGCCAGCGTTCAATCTGAGCCATGATCAAACTCTTCAGTTAAAAATCATTTTGCACCTTATTAAAGACAAGGTGCCAATTCTGGCTCATCAATTTTCTGACTTAAATTTCGCTCAAATAAACTTCGAGTAATTTAAACCAATCAATCAATGATAATATTTCGATCGATCAATCAGTAAAAATCCACACAAGTTGTTCTTCAATTCTCTTAATGATCTTCTTCCTGGTTCGTCACCAGCAAGCTAGGTCGGCTATATTACTCTTAATCTCTTAAAAGTCAACAGGTAATTTCGATATTTTTAAAACTTAATCTCAAAACCAACTTCTCATCAAATTCATCACTTAAAGTAACCAACTTAATTCCAAGTAACTGTTTTTCAACAAGTTCTTATCTGCATCACCGCCGATGGATGTGCATTATAGACCATTAAATTCCTTTGACAACCCCTTTTTTAATATTACTGCAACAACAGTTCGCTTTTTAATCAAAAATGCTAAAAATAATCATTTTTTATATAAACATGGCTGTAAAAGCATCAATTTATCTAAAATTTTCTCATCTTGATTCTTTTCCTGCCATCTAAGTGGGCGACAATCAATATATTCACAATATCCCCCCTCACCTTGTAGACATTGTTCATTCCAACTTAATTGGTATTGAAAGCTTCCTACATATCCCGCAGCCAATCCAAATTTGTAGTCACCACGGCTTTGTGCATAGAGTTCAAAAATAATTTTTCCATTTTTTTTACACTGCCAAGAAAATTCTCTGGGTAAATACATCTCTTTACCGTTCGGTGTTCTAACTTTTGGATAAACGCGATGGATATGTAAATTTACATCTTCAGTAAAGCTCTCAACAGGTTTACCAAATTCTTGAATATCTAATCTTGAACATAAGATGATATTCCACTGATTTCTTATTTGTGAAAATGCAAGCTGAGTCGTTTCATTTAAATTAATAATTTGGCATGTGTAAAAACATAAAGATAAGAACGGTAAATGCAGGGCTCTTGCGTGTCTAAACCGCCCCAACCCTTCAACTTGATACTTTTGCCCTTTATAAAAAACTTCACCTTCACATAAACATAGTGTTGACCAATAGTCCGAAACACCCCACTGCAATGCAGAATTATTAGAGATATTTTCTGAAATATGAATAGTAAGATTACAACCCATTTCTAGGTCTAATCTCTGAAGATGGATTTTTGGGATTTTCCACTCAATCAAGTCTGTTTTATCAAACTTGTATTGTTCTGAGTCAAACTGGCACTGCCGCCGAATAGAATAAGTTTTTAAATGTCCCACACTATGTTGGCTATTACTTACAAGCACAGTTGCAGTATCAATTGCCGAAGTCGTAATGGTATGAGCGTTATAACAAAGGGGAATTCGTGGCTGCCCAACTAGACTAATGTAATTAAAGTAACGCAGTGGAGCAGGTAAATTTGGAAGGATTAAGCCTTGATAAACTATTTTAAAAAAGCCGCGAGAAGGCTGATATACAACCCCCTCCTTAGCATTCAGGCCCAGCTGCTGTAATTGATTAATTTGACTTATCAACTTAGGCATACTGAACCTCTTCTATTTTATGTTTTTATTGTTTCATTACTCTTGCGTGCAAATAGTGTCGTAACAAAACCAGAAAGAGCATAGAGAATTGAAACAGTCAAAATGCCCATTGGAATATTATAAGTGATTGCTGCAAAAATCAGTACTACTGGCAACATAACTACAAAGGGAACGCGTTTACGGTCCATTTGTTTGAAAGAGTAATATTTAATATTGGAAATCATGAGCAACCCCACAACAACCATAATCACAGCATTAATGGATTTAATCGCTATATCACGTAAATCAAAAATGAAAGGATAATCGCGAGCAACCCAAACAAGGGAAATAATGATAATGGCAGCGAGTGGACTTGCAATCCCAATAAAATAGCGCTTATCAACAACACCAATTTGTACATTGAAACGTGCTAAACGGAAAGCTGCACATGCTGTATAAACAAAACAACATGCTAACCCAATACGGCCTAAATCATGCAAACTCCAGCTATACATCAGCATTGCCGGAGCCACACCAAAAGCTAATAAATCAGAAAGGGAATCATATTGCTCGCCAAAAGCACTTTGTGCACCAATCGCGCGAGCAACTCGACCATCTAGACCATCTAGAAGCGCTGCTATAAAAATGGCATAAATAGCTTGGGTAAAATCCCCATTCATACTTGCAATGATGGAATAGAAACCAGACAACAAAGCGGCTGTCGTAATTAAGTTAGGCCAAAGATAAATACCTCGGCGCTTCACTTTTTGTCCTTCCGGATTATCCTCTTCTTCAACCACTTCGAATGTAATCCCATCAAATGAATGTTCATTATGAGTTAAATCTTGCTCTGGTTTAGGCGCATTTGTCATTATTTTCTATTCCAAACATGTGCATTGATTTAAGTTAACTGTTACTCACCTACTAACCAGCGAACAGCAGCGTGACCACCAGTTTCTTGCATGCGTAGATGCGGGAATAACCACTGTAGAGCCTGATCAGCTTGTTCAGAGAACTGCCAAGGTGGATTAATCACTAATAGACCACAACCATTCAAGCCTACAGGTGTGTCATCTGGCCATACACAAATTTCGCAGACTAACTGACGGCGAATTCCTGTTTTAAACATTTTCTTTTCAAAACGTTCAATCATCGCGCGGTCTTTGATTGGATACCAAACTGCAAAAACACCTGTTGGCCATTTCTTATGAGCTTGTTGTAACAGTTCAACTAATTGCGGAAAATCTTTACGCTCTAATTCGTAAGGTGGGTCAATCATGACCAAGCCACGTTTTTCTTTTGGCGGAATTACGCCAAGTAGACCTTCGTAGGCATCACGTTCATGTAAACCTGCACGTTTATCATAAATGTTGTGTCGCAATTGTTGAAATACATCGCGTTGCATTTCAAAAATTGTTGCCTTATCAATTTCACGCATGCCTTGCAAAGCAAACCATGGTGAGCCCGGATAACTACCTTTGCCTTCTTCAGAGCGTAGCTGTTCTACCAACTTCAAATATTGCTGGATTGCTTCAGGTGCCTGACGCTTTTCCATTTCAGATATTTGAACTAGACGGTGAATGCCTGTAAGAAACTCTCCAGACTTTTGTGCAGGTGCCAGAGATAAATCATATTTTCCTGCACCTCCATGCGTATCGATATAACGATAAGGTTTATCTTTAGCATTTAAACGGTTGAGAAGCTGTAGCAAAAGCACATGCTTCATAACATCTGCAAAGTTGCCCGCATGGAAATGGTGACGGTAATTCATGTTGACTTTAATTCCTCAATTCAACAAATAGTTTAACATGAAAAAAATATTCTTTCGTAAGGTTGTGATCATCTAAAATAGAGCGGCTTGATATTTTTACGATCTACTCGAGGTTATATGCTCTCTCACCCGCTTCCGGACTCATGGGATCTGGATCAAATTCTAGATGATTTAAATACGCATGGCTTTGCGATTATTAATCAAGCCTATTCGGATCAATATCGTGCTCAAGTCGCTAATGAGTGTAGCCATCATATTGATGAATTTAGAGAAGCTGGTATTCAAAACGGCGTGATGAGTAATATCCGTAGCGATCATATTCTCTGGATTAATGATCAACTTCCTATTGCTCAGCAACATATTGAAACCTTAACTTCTTTTTCACAAAATCTAAATCAAGCATTCTATTTAGGAATTAAAGAAGTGGAAGCTCATTTCGCCCGTTATGGTTTGGGTGAGTTTTATGCTTTACACCGAGACAATCCTCAACAAAAAAATGATCGTATTATCTCAACCGTTTATTATTTACATCCAGAATGGCAAGAAGATTGGGGTGGTCAATTACGACTGCAAGATAAAAATGAGAAGTGGCATATCGTTAATCCAGAGCCAAATCGACTTGTAATATTTCAAAGCAATTTATTACATGAAGTATTAACTTCAAAACAACAAAGACTCTCTATCACAGCTTGGCTTCGTAGCGGAAATTCGATTTGGGTTTAATGGTTACTCTTTAAATTTGGTAAATGAACCCGATATAAAAGCTATTGATTAAAGAAGGTAATGGCGTATGTCTATTGAAAGTAAAACAATTGTGAACCGAATTGGTGAAACAGACCAACTTTATTTGACTGAAAATACGCCTGAACTTGCTTTGGAGCGTGCCGAGTTACGCATGCAACTTGTCGTATTAAGTCGTGTTCGCCAAGAACAACTTCATTTTCTACAAGAAGCGATTGTTTTGCTTGAACAAGCTCGTATGGAATATGAAGAAATGCCTTTGAGCTTATATCTTAATTTGTCTCTACACTTGGCCAAAGCGTATATGCTTTATTTTGAACTAAATAAAGAAAAACGTTTTGCGCTGATTACTCAACAAATTTTGAAGCCATTAGCACATCATGAACATGCTGATATATATTTCTTCTTGGCTTATGCGTCAGCCGCTCGACAAGAGTCAGCATTGACACGCCATTGGCTAACTAAATATTTATCAACAAGCACGTGTGATCTAGCATTACTTCATGGCCAACCTGTATTTGACCTTGTCCGTCACGAGCCATGGTATAAAGATCAATTAAAAATAAAGACACATTAAACAGTTAATGTAATTAGGCCTGTTTTATATATTGAATGTAAAACAGGCCTTTGTTTTATTCGTTTATTTTTTCACACTATCTTCGTGTAGTTGTTCATTAAGTTCATCAATTACCACAATCCATTCATCATCTTTTTCCCAATGGCTCTTTAAAAAATCACTTTGACCTTTTGACCAAAAAGAGGCTTCATGCAATTTCTGTTCAGCAGGCAATTGATGTGTTTTGATAAAGTTTTCGATGCTTGCCTCATCTGAATCTAAACCCAGCTGATCAAATAAAAGCTCTAAAGTAGGTTGCTGTTCAAACATTGTTATTCTCCTATAACTTGTTTTAAATCATCTATTAACTAATCTAACAATAAAACCTTTTTATATGCATGATAATGTTTATATTTTCTTGTTGTTTTTTGTGTTTTGTTTCAAATGATTAAATATAAAAAAGCACTCTAAAAAGAGTGCTTTTTTTAACTTATCAAAAAGATAAATTATTTCAACATGTCAGCAATTGCTGCACGTTCTTCTTCAAGCTCGTTTAGAGTGAAGTTGATACGCTCACGGCTGAATTCATCGATTTCTAAACCTTGAACGATTTTGTATTCACCGTTTTCAGTTGTTACAGGGAAACCGAACATAACGCCTTCTGGAATACCATAAGAACCGTCAGATGGAATACCCATAGTTACCCATTTGCCGTTTGTGCCAAGTGCCCAATCGCGCATATGGTCAATTGCAGCGTTAGCAGCAGAAGCAGCAGAAGACAAACCACGTGCTTCGATAATCGCAGCACCACGTTTACCAACAGTTGGAAGGAACACATCTTTGTTCCATGCTGCATCGTTGATTTTGTCTTTTAAGCTTTCTCCATTTGCAGTTGCAAAACGGTAGTCAGCATACATTGTTGGAGAGTGGTTGCCCCAAACTGTTAAGTGTTCGATATCAGCAACTGCAACACCAGCTTTTTGAGCAACTTGAGTCAACGCACGGTTGTGGTCAAGACGCAACATAGCAGTAAAGTTTTTCGCTGGAAGGTCTGGAGCAGAGTTCATAGCGATGTAAGCGTTAGTGTTTGCAGGGTTACCTACAACTAATACTTTAACGTCACGACTAGCAACTTCGTTTAATGCTTGACCTTGACCGATGAAAATTTCACCGTTAACTTTTAACAAGTCAGCACGTTCCATACCAGGACCACGTGGACGAGAACCTACCAATAAAGCGTAGTCAGCATCTTTAAATGCAACTTTCGGATCATCAGTCCCGATCATGCCAGCCAATAAAGGGAAAGCACAGTCATCAAGTTCCATCATTACGCCTTTAAGCGCTTGTTGAGCTTTTTCAACTGGAACTTCAAGCAATTGTAAAATAACAGGTTGATCTTTACCTAACATTTCACCGCTTGCGATACGGAATAATAAGCTGTAACCAATTTGACCTGCAGCGCCAGTCACGGCAACACGAACGGGTTGCTTCATGTAATTGTCTCCAATGAATGTCCTTAATCGGGCTAAATAGGAATTCCATCTAACCAAATCATCATAAACGGCAAAGATTGTACTCTAAAGATGTGGCAGATGCATGTAAAAGCGACTCATTTTCACCAAAAGTCTGATAGAAAATACAAATTAATCTTTACAAATAGATTCAATGTATGGTCAGCATTTTTTTACGAAATGATAGTTACCTTTAGTAACTACCTTTAATCGTAATTTCACCAGGGCAATTCGATACCACATGATTTGCACATTGTTTATATTGGCCTTTTACCGTGTAACACACCTTCACTTCCGTTAAAACAACATCTGAACGTGATAACTGACAAGTCAAGCGAATACCATTTTGCGGCAAGCTCGGATTAAGACGAGTAAATTGCTGTTTTAAAGCCGACTGTTGAATTTCAACATTTGTCGAACTGGTAAGACTAGCTGGAATTTTTAAACGTTCAGCAAAGTTAATGACTGTCCGGAAATATTGACTTGCATTCATAGGAACGCATCCCCCTACACTTTTCCAAAGCTGTACACGCGCATTATTGTCAGGCATGACCCGAGCTACGACTTTGGCTTGCAATGGGGAAAGAGCTGCCGAACTTTCTGTTGAACAATCAGTCTGATTTGTTTCTGGCATAAGGCCTGTAATTGTCAGTGAATATCCTTCAAGACATTTACGTTGTTTTTGTTTAGAAGGATCTAACGCACATGCGGCAGGTGTCATTTGTACGTGCATCACATATCCCTGTAAATTAACAGGTTCGGCATGCAAAACGGAACTCATCAATCCTACCCCTGCACAGATAAGCCACCATGCAAGTTGCAAAATTGAACGAAGTTCCAAATATCTATATTTCATTTAATTAAAACTTGAATATGCCAATTAAAAGAAGATCCATCATCAACCACCTAAACTTAAGGCGATGTACGCATTGGAATGACTTTCATACGTTGTGATAATGATTGAGCCCCTTGCCCCAATATCACACCATAATGTGTTGCATTCGTCATAACATGCTTGACATAGTCTCTGGTTTCTAACAATGGAATTGTCTCTGTATATTGGTCAGCCGAAATTGATTGAAAGTCCGGTTGCCAACGTCTTGCCCGATTAGGTCCAGCATTATAACCTGCCGTTGCCAAAACTGGATTATTGCTTAATTGTCCCTGAATCATCGACAGATAAAATGTACCATATCGAATATTGGTATTCATTTCATTTAATGCCGCTGGATTATAGGTTTCGCCCATTTGACGTGCAATCAACTTTGCCGTATCGGGCATAATTTGCATAAGTCCACCCGCTCCAACGTGAGAACGTGCGGAGGTAACAAATCGGCTTTCTTGTCGCATTAAACCATAAGCCCACGCTGGATCAATTCCTGCATTGTAACTATGACTTACGACATTAGTCTTATGGGGTGTCACATAGCGATACGTATCATTATGTTTATTTGTTGTACGATCTGCTGCGTAAATCGCACGGTCATACCATCCCATATCATGAGCACGCTTTGCAGCAGCTAACAACACACCATCATCATGTTGAAGATAAGCTTGTCGAACTGCCCAGTTCCATTCTCGATTGGTATAAGTTGGATTTGCATTAATACGTCTTAAAGTAAAAGCACGATTAAAGTGAACATTCTGATCTAAACGTCTTAAATCACTTGCTGTTGGCTGATCATCATAAGGTTGGTGATTATAACGTTCACCCAAACGATCTTTAGCTAAAAGGTTGTGATAGTCATCGCCACTTTCAGCTAACTTCTTATAAATACGTTGCGCAGTATTTTTTGAATTACTGTCATTGCGCTGCTCTGTTGCACGAGCAAGCCAATATTGCCAGCGATCTTCTTGTTTTTGTGTCACGCTCATAGCATCAATAGCACGAATTAAACTTTCCCACGCACCAAATCGAATTGCCTGACGCGCATAAATTTCAGCTTCTTCAGGGCTTAGAGGGTAACCGTAACTTGCATCAAAATATTGAAGAACTTCACGATTGAAATTATTTTTCATGACCGTGGTGCCACCAATATAAGCAACCGTTCTATATAAATACTTTTGTATATTCTCTGGTGTACCTTGAGCGACACGTTGTACGTTCGAAAAAGCATTAGGTAAGTCATTATTAGCCAAACGACCTAATGCAAAAATCAAATAAGCATAGTCCGTATCATTTGTTTTAGGCGCACTCCACAAATAATTGAGTGGGTTAGCCTGAATTTGGTTAAGCTGAGCCAAAGACAGATTCATACCTAAAGTCTGCGCCGTAGCAAGGGCCTGCCCTGTTAAACCAGAACGTAACTGCACCCAAAGGCGCTGTTGCTTATCTTGCTGACTCATTAATGGGCTAGATAACATCAAGCGTCCCAAACCCACACATGATTCAGGTTGCGATTCGGTGGCTAACCATACATCTTTATATTCAGCAAAAACTAATGCATCACCAGTTTTGGCTCTCACCTGTGCCAATGCACAGTTTTCGGCTTGATCTGGATTGGTGACATAAGATAGTAAAGGTTGTGCAGATGCGAAGTCAGCTTGTTTAACTTTTTCTTCAACATAATCGGCTGCCAATTTCTCAGCCATTGCTGACTGAGGATAACGTTGAGCAAAACTTACAATCGAAGCTGAAGGTTGAAAGCCAAGATTGGTATTAAGTTTCCAATATTCTGGATAGTACCCCAATACATCATTTTGCATAGCAAGCTGATATTGGTCTAATAACGCGGTATTGCCACTATTTGCAGCATTTAACGCATCATTGAACTGCTCTTCGGCAGCATAGGTAAATGAACAACCAAGTAAACACATAGCTCCTAACCAGCTACGATGCATATATTTATTTTTCATTACACGACTATGGATTGATGAGCTCTTTCTACTTGGTCTCATAAATGTGTTAAACCCTGACTATTCACCTTCAAAGCATAGTTTAATTAGTCTTCGTGCTTTCTTTTGTTGTGTTATGTAACTCTATGATTCAACATCATTAAAATTCACATAATTTACTTCAAAAAAACCGTGTCACCTTCTAAAGGTTTACTGTTATCGGTTCGGTCCAAATACTGCTATAATGAATGGTTTGACCCATTTTGGGCAAATTTATTCTTTTTTAGATCGATCTGTTAGGAGCCTGCATGACGGTTCAAACCTTCATTCCCAATGGTGCCAAAGCTGCCTCAGAAAACACTGTTACCCAGCCAACGCACACCACTGATGTTTCAATAAAAAAACTTTATATTGAAACTCAAGGGTGTCAGATGAATGAGTATGACAGTCACCGTATGGCAGACCTTTTAGGGGACTCTCACGGTTACATTTTAACGAGCAACCCTAATGAAGCAGACATCCTGCTCATGAATACATGTTCTATTCGCGAAAAAGCACAAGAAAAAGTATTTAGTGAATTAGGGCGCTGGCGCAAACTAAAAGACAAAAATCCAGATCTTGTGATTGGTGTCGGTGGGTGTGTTGCCTCTCAAGAAGGTGACAATATTCAAAAACGTGCGCCTTATGTAGACATGATTTTTGGCCCTCAAACATTACACCGTTTACCACAAATGCTTGATCAACATAATGCTCAAGTAGAAAAACCTAAAAAAGACAAAATCAAACTCGTTGATATTTCTTTCCCAGATATTGAAAAGTTCGACTTTTTACCAGAACCACGCGTAGAAGGCTTTAAAGCATTTGTTTCTATTATGGAAGGCTGTTCTAAATACTGCTCTTTCTGTGTAGTTCCATATACACGCGGTGAAGAAGTTTCTCGACCTTTAGACGATGTACTTGCAGAAATTGCAGGCCTTGCTGAAAAAGGTGTCCGTGAAATTTCACTTCTTGGTCAAAATGTAAATGGTTACCGTGGTGAAACCTTCGAAGGTGGCATCTGTACCTTCCCTGAATTGTTACGACTCGTTGCAGAAATTCCGGGTATTGGACGCTTACGTTATACAACATCGCACCCACTTGAGTTCTCTGATGAGCTAATTCAGTGTTATGAAGATTTACCTCAAATGGTGTCACATTTACACTTGCCTGTTCAAAGTGGTTCGAATGACGTTTTACAGGCAATGAAGCGAAATCATACGATTGATGTTTATATCGATAAAATTGCGAAGCTACGTAAAATTCGTCCAGACATGCATTTATCAAGTGATTTTATTATTGGCTTCCCTGGTGAAACTGATGAAAATTTTGCAGAAACATTGCAATTTATCAAAGATTTAGATTTCGATCACTCATATAGTTTTGTTTATTCGAAACGCCCAGGTACACCTGCATCGGACTTGCCAGACACCACACCTGAGCAAGTTAAAAAAGAGCGTTTAGCTCAAGTTCAGAAAGTCATTAAACAGTCTAGTATTGAAAAAACAGATGCCATGTTAGGTAAAATTGAACGTGTACTTATTGAAAAAGTATCTGATCAAGACCCTAATATTTTAATTGGTACTGCTGACAATACACGTCTAGTCACTTTCGTTGGTGATGCAACTTGGGTTGGTCGTTTTGCAGAGATCGAGATTACTGAAATTAAAACTTTAAATTTTGTTTACGGTGAGCTCTTGAATCTTGAACCTGACGTGGCGTAATGTAGAGGTATTCTAAAGTCTACTGAAAGGTTTTCTCTTGACTGCAGCAATTCGACGTACCGTAACATTTCCTGAAATTTCAATGGAACGTTTAAAGAGCATTCTAGGTGCCTATAATGGGCACCTGAAGCAAATTGAACAGCGTTTAGATGTCAAAATTACTCATCGTGGAGATGTTTTTCACATAGATGGTGAAATAGATGCTGTTGGGAGAGCCGAAGCATTATTGCAACGACTCTACGAAGAGTCTGAGGTATCCCAGCAAATCAGTGCTGATCTATTACATCTCCTCATTCAATCGTCACAAACTGAACGCAATTTTGAGTTGGTTGGTGACGAAATGGATGAACACGATGCGCCGCTTGATGTCTATTTCCAGACCCGAAAAGGCCGCATTAATCCACGTGGTGCCAATCAAAAACGTTATGTACAACGTATTTTACAAAGCGATATTTCTTTTGGTGTAGGCCCTGCTGGTACAGGTAAAACCTATTTAGCAGTTGCTGCCGCCGTAGACATGCTGGAACGTAACGAAATCCAACGGATTTTACTTGTACGTCCTGCTGTAGAAGCTGGAGAAAAGCTGGGTTTCTTACCCGGTGATTTAACCCAGAAAATTGACCCCTATTTACGTCCTCTTTACGATGCCCTTTACGAAATGCTTGGCTTTGAAAAAGTTGCCAAGCTAATTGAGCGTCAAGTCATTGAGGTTGCGCCTCTTGCATATATGCGTGGTCGTACACTTAACCATTCATTTGTCATTTTGGATGAAGCTCAGAACACAACACCAGAACAGATGAAAATGTTCTTGACCCGTTTAGGTTTTGGCTCTCGTGCAGTGATTACAGGTGACATTACTCAAGTAGATTTACCTCGAGGTCAACAATCTGGTTTGGCACACGCACTTCGCGTACTCGAAAATATTACAGAAATTCATATTACCCGTTTCCATTCCCGTGACGTTGTACGTCACCAACTGGTTCAAAAAATCGTTGAAGCGTATGAAGGATGGGATGGTGAACAACAGCGTCTTAATGCTGAAGCACGTGCTGAACGCAAAGCACGTCAAGAGGCATTAGTTGCTGAAAACGATACAGCAGCAGACTTGCAACATCAGGATGCTTAAGGATTTATTTTGAAAATCAGTTTAAGTTTACAACAAGACTTTCAATCACCTGAGTTAGAGCTCAAACGAGCTCAACTCAAAAAAATTATTGAGACAACTTTACGCCACGTTGGCTATAAAGAAGATTGTGAAATTGGCGTTGCTTGTGTCGATTTAGCAGAAAGCCAACAACTTAATCTGCAATATCGAGAGAAAGATAAACCAACTAATGTTTTATCATTTCCAAGTGATATTCCTGAAGAAGTTTTACCAATGCTAGATGCCCTACCTCTAGGTGATTTAGTTATTTGTATTCCAGTGGTATTACAAGAAGCATTAGAACAGAAAAAAACTGCCCAAAACCATTTTGCACATCTCTTGGTACATGGTGTTTTACATTTGCTTGGCTATGACCATGAAACCAGTGATGAAGATGCAGAGGAAATGGAAGGGATTGAAGTCGAAATTCTAGCAAAGCTGAATATCGAAAATCCTTACCAAGAACAGATTTAATCATTATTAATTAGAAGAAAAACATAATCCGTCTTCAGATAGTTTTTTTCTGGTTAATTAAAATCAATGTGGATAAGCTAAAACTTATCCACATTTTTTATTAATGTACTTCAAATTCTGCTTGAGCCGGATCGAAACGCCACGTACGTACAATACGTAATTCAGAAATATCTTTCATATTGGCATCGAAATGTCCAAATGGTGCGCCGCGACGTACTGAAGACTTAGCTGCTTCATCTAATATTGAGTGCCCTGAGCTTTCAAGTAATCGAATTGCACGTATTCCGCCTTGGGCATTCAAAATCACCATTAAACGGACTTCGCCTCTTAGCTGTTGTTGTTTGGCTTCTTCTGGATAATAGCGATTACCATACAACTCTACTTTTTCACGGAACTTATCTAAATAAGCAGCCGAAGCATCTTTCTTCGCTTGAATTCCATCTACTGTTTTGATTTTTTGTTGCCGACTAAAATCTTGTCTACGTTGTAAATATTGTGCTTCAAGACTCGCAACCATCGCAGCTTTTGCCTGAAATTGACTTTGTAATTGTTCTAGTTCTTTTTTCCTTTGACTCGCATCAGCTTGTTTTTGCCAACTCAAAACAGTCATTAATACTTTTTCTTCAAATTTAAGCTCTCTTTGCTGCTGAACCTTTTGTAAACTTTCTAACTCTGCATTTCCAGTTGAAGCATCATTAGGCATCGGATTTGGAGTATCACTAGAGGTACGGTGAGCTTCTCGAAATGTGCCCGAACCTTGCTGGTCCGCTTGTGCTAAAAAGTCTGCCTGCTGAACTGGCTCATTGCTTGATCGAATTGAAATTGCAATTTCTTTAGTAGATTGCTCTGACGGGCTAGGTATGGCAAAGTGGATGAGCAACACAAAAACATGCAGTAAGATTGCCAATATTGTTGCAGCAATAAAGACTCGGTCTTGCCACCAATGGTAAAAAGGCTCTATGGATAGACTTCTTTTGTTCAACATAATCTTAAAAGCATATAAATGCCTTATCCCCACGGTTTAATACCGAATAAAATATAAACTGATATTCAAATCTGGATAAAAGTGTGATTCACTTCAAATATAGAGTTTTATCCATTTTCATTTTGTCAAAATGTATCAATTAAATTTGTTACACTGCAATATCAAAACTCGTTTTTTATCATAATAAAGATTGTGTTGGTTCTTAAGTAAATTATCTTCTGGAAGTTCTTTTATGCAAACGCTATTTTCCTCATTAGTCAGACGCCTTAAAAAGGTCTACCAAAAAGCAGAAGCATTCATTGAAGAAGAAAGAGATTTTACGTTATCACAAACCTTTCTGAATGCGACTTTACAACGTTATGTCACCAATAATGTTGAATTTCTAGATGACCTCCACGCTGATCTTTATCATGACTGGTTAAGATTATATGCAACCATGCATGTAAAAGGCCTAGAGACAACACTATCTGTTGATTTAAAACTAATTCAGATGGAATTTAATCAAGAACAACAGCTTTTAGTTTTTGAACAAATTAGTAATACACAAATTATTGAAGCGAAATATAAAAACTTTTGGCAGAAGATTGCCGTAAAAGCCGCGGTTTTTTACTACCATAAAATTTTGAAAAAAGATCCTTTAGGAATGATTCTGGAACGTTTTAATGTAGCAGAAGAACGTGATGAACTGATATTCCTTGATCTCAATCGCTGGTTTGGTAAAAAAGCCAGTATTATCGAGACATTAAGTAAAGTACATGTAAATTACGCACGAGTTCGTGAGGCTGAGCTAGTTGTATTTGGAAATGTGAATTTAGCAGCATTACTTTACCGTGATCAGGACGATGATTTTGAAGATGAATTAGAAGATTCTGAAATCACACCAATCCAGCAAAAAGATGTATAGCGCTGTGATGAATAAAAATGAATTAACTGCCAAAAAACACAAATAGATTACACATTTAGCATAAATCCTGATTTTTTCTCCATGATCAACAGGCATAATATGTTTAAGTTATAGATGCATCAGCACTGACTTTTCAGTCTGTACAAGGATATTTACTTATGGCAACAAAATTTCTGAAATCGTTTAGCATCGCAACAGGTATTTCAACAACTTTGCTTTTTGCAGGTTTCTCAAGCCATGCACTTGCCATGAGCCCATTTCAGGCAAATTATCAGTTCACTTATAATAATAAAGGTATGGGTTCGGCTACACGTACCTTAAGCCAGCAAGGTAATAATTGGACTTATAATTTCACGGCAAAAGCAGGTGGAATTGCTTCTGCAAGTGAAACAAGTAAATTTAGTTTTGCTAATGGTAAAATTGGATCTCAAAGTTTTAGCCGTACCAGCAAAATTTTGATTCATAACAACACCATGAATATTAACTTCAATCCAAACAGCAAAACTATTTCTACCAAGAAAGATGATAAAGCTCGTTCATTTGCTTGGCAGGCTGGTGTGCTTGATGAGTTAAATGCAGAATTACAAGTGCGTGAAGATTTAAAAAATGGTTCACTTAAAACTTCATACCCTCTTGCCGATGCAAAAGAAGTTGAAAATCGTCGTTTTGTAAAACAAGGCAATGAGAAAATTAAAACTTCTTATGGCACATTTGATACCGTAAAAGTTGTTTTAGAACATGGTAAACCAGACCGTAATACTATTTTCTGGTTAGCACCTAAATTGGACTACTTACCAGTTAAAGTCAGCCATGTTGATGGTAAAACTTCTTATGGCCTGTTATTAACAAGTTATACAGGTAAAACGAATTAAAGCTTGCATTTTTTCGGATGCTTTTTAAAATACGCATTTGCTTTAAAAGCATCCGTCTAGAGGATTCTCCCGTGCACGCACTAGAACAGAAAATCTTAACAGAAGGTATCGTTCTATCTGATCAAGTCTTGAAAGTCGACGCTTTCTTAAACCACCAAATTGATCCTGTATTAATGCAGCAGATTGGTAAAGAATTTGCCGCTCGCTTTAAAGATGCAGGGATTACCAAGATTATTACCATTGAAGCATCAGGTATTGCACCTGCAATCATGGCAGGTTTGGAACTTGGTGTACCTGTAATTTTCGCTCGTAAATATCAGTCATTGACGTTAAAAGATGACTTATATCGCTCTAAAGTATTTAGTTTTACTAAACAAACTGAAAACACGATTGCGATTTCAAACAAACACCTTCATTCAACTGATAAAGCATTAGTTATTGATGACTTCTTGGCGAATGGCCAAGCAGCATTAGGACTAATTGATTTAATTCACCAAGCAAATGCAGAAGTTGTGGGAGTTGGTATCGTGATTGAAAAATCATTCCAACCGGGCCGTGATTTATTGCTTGAAAAAGGCTATCGAGTTGAGTCATTAGCACGTGTTCTTTCTCTTACAGATGGTAAAGTTACTTTTGTAAAAGAATAAATTGTGCAAATAAAAAAGAGCGGATATCCGCTCTTTTTTTTGGCTGTTTAAAGAGAAACCACCAGCTTTTTAACAACTTCACCCAAACGCTTACCTTGAGCTTCACACAAAATCTTTTCATCCTGACTTAAGCTCTGGTCATGGCGGGGTCCGCTTACATGACTTGCCCCATACGGTGTTCCACCTGTTTTAGTGTTAGATAAAGCTGGAATTGCATTTGGTAATCCCAGAATCATCATCCCGTGATGAAATAACAGCGGCAACATCGTGAGTAAAGTACTCTCCTGCCCACCATGCATTGATCCAGAAGAAGTAAAAACACAAGCAGGTTTATTATGTAATGCTCCATTGAGCCAAAGACTCGTCGTTTGGTCCCAAAAATATTTCATTTCGCTTGCCATATTACCGAAGCGAGTTGGGGAACCTAACGCCAGACCCGCACAATTCGCTAGATCATCTAACGTACAGTAGATATCGCCTTCTGCTGGAATACTTGGTTCAGCTACCGTGATGACCGGAGCAATATTTGGCACTGTCCGAATTTTCACTGACATACCCGCAGACTCAACACCATTGGCAATTAAATGCGCCATTTCTTTAGTAGAACCATATTTACTGTAATAGAGTACAAGAATGTAAGGTTGCATCGGTTTCATAAATTTTGTTAAAAAGAACACTATACGGTATTTTTTATTTTTTTGGCGAAACCAATTTTATGAAATTCTAGAGGTGATTGATTGTTTAGCGTTAAAGGCAACACGAGCAAATTTCTCAAATTCGTTGAGTAAAAGGTTCACCAAATTTTGATGAATCTTATAATCACACAACAGAAAGCCAACTTTTCTGAAAAGATTATGGCTACAATTTTTTCTATAGCGCATAGTAAACTTACAGAACGACTTTAATTCTATAAGTTATTATTTTGCTTTAATCTACGATTTGAGTTCTTCAGCTCATACTTTGATAAGCTATTAATCGCCCAACATGATGATTAAAAAAATCGGGATAGACAACGCATGTTACAACGTTTTTTAAGTAAGCTTCCTTTTTATAATAAAACCTGGTTTCAGTTCGTTTTATATGTATTTAAACGTTTTGAAGCTGATCGGTGCCGTGAACAAGCTGGTTCCCTCACCTATACAACACTATTCGCAGTTGTACCGATGTTAACGGTTTTTTTAGTTATTATCTCTTCAATTAAAGCGTTAGAACCTGCAAGACAACAGCTCCAACATTTAATCTATAGTAATTTTTTACCCAAGAGCACTATTGCATTTGATAAAGCTCTAAATGCTTTCACAGAGAAATCGAGCAACCTGACCGTTATTGGTGTGCTATTTTTATTCGTCACTACCGTTTTAATGCTGACCTCAATTGAAACCGTCTTTAATCGCATTTGGCGCGTAAAAGAAACTCGTAGTGGCATTATGGGGTTCATGCGTTACTGGACCATCATCTCTTTAGGTCCGATTATCTTAGGAAGTGCATTCGTCATTTCCTCGACTGTCGCTTCCATGAATATTCTCAGCAATAATTTTGCAGGATATCAACTTGATGGATCATTCATACTCTGGTTGATTTCTTTTTTATTGACCATTGTTGGCTTTTTTATTTTGTATTGGACTATTCCGAACCGAACAGTTCCAGTTTATGCAGCCGGTATAGCGGCTTGCTTAAGTGCTGTACTTTTTGAAATACTCAAAAACCTATTCAGCTTCGTAATGTCAAATTTCACCAGCTATGAACTGATCTACGGCGCATTTGCAGCAGTACCTATTTTCCTGTTATGGATCTTTCTTTCATGGAATATTATTTTACTGGGCGTAGAAGTTAGTTTTGCTTTAACTGCTTTTCACTCAGGTAAAGAGCAAAAACGACACCCTGTTCTAATGTTATTAGATATTCTTGAGCTGTTTTATAAAAAGCAAAAGCTGGGTGAAAGTGTAAGTGATAAAGAAGCTTTAGAAATTTTAGGCCGTGGAGAAATTGGTCGCTGGCCTGCTTATGTGCTTTTACTAGAAGAACAAAATTTAGTTAAACGTACTGATAAAGATGAATATGTTCTAGCGCGTAATTTATCCCAAGTTGATTTCTGGAGTTTTTTCACAGCCCTTCCGTATCCATTGCCTTTACGTCAAGATGTCCAAAATGTGCATGATGACGATGAATGGATGGAAAAAATTGGACCAGCACTCATTGAGTCTAATGATTATTTAGCTGCAAAACTTTCTATTCCTCTTTCAACAGTTTTTGAAGAGAAATAGAAAAATAAGGCGATTTATTAATATAAATATCTTCCACTTCTAGACAATAAAAAACCCTATTATTGAAAAAATAATAGGGTTAAAAATTGGCAAATTTAAGAGTGGATTATGCTTTCACAAAAGTTTTCCATACAAAATCTTGCGTTGCACCTTTTAATGTCATTTTTAACTGATCACCCGAGTGTAATGGCCCAACACCAGCAGGTGAACCTGTCATAATTACATCACCCGGTTCTAGTGAAAAGACCTGATTAATATCAGCTAATAGATCACCAATCGTAAACATTAATAATGCCGTATTGCCATCTTGACGTAACTCATCATTAATATGGAAAGTGAATTTAGTTTCTTGCCAATCGGTAATTTCGCTCAAATCTACCCAGTCAGCTAATACACAAGCACCATCAAAAGCTTTTGCACGTTCCCATGGGTGACCTTTACTTTTCAGATCATTCTGTAAATCACGCATTGTTAAATCGAGACCTAATGTCACCGCACCAATCGCTTTTAATGCTTTTGCAGGATCTGTTTCACCTTTTAAAGGCTGGTCAATGCGTAAAACTAATTCACACTCAAAATGACAACTGCCCCAAGCTGGATTCCAGGAAATACCGTCATTTAAACCAATCAAACTACTAGGTGGTTTAATAAATAATATCGGCTTGTCAGGCATAGCATTATTTAATTCTTTGACATGATCAGCATAGCTTCTGCCTACGCAAACGATTTTTGAAGGACGTGTATTCATGAGGCTTCCTTTGTTGTTGCGGCTAATAATTCCAATAATTTATTTCTTAAATGTATTTTCAAATATCGTTTGATCTGAAACCTGTGCAAATGCTCGCTTTGGCACAATAATTACAGTTTTGTTTTTTAACTCAAGCATGTACGTCAGCTTACCTTTAGCAAAGGTTTGCACATCCGCATATTGCACTACTTGCTTACGTTCACTGGAATAAAGCTCAAAATAATCTTGATAAAGGTCGATTCCCTGCTCACTCTTTCCAAACTGGTAACGAACAAATTGACGTTTAAATAGCATCGGTAAAAGCCAATAACGCATCAGCCCTTGCATCACCAGAAAAAACAAACCTAATCCGACATAATATCGACCAACCCCAGAGAAGCCTAAATAAAGCCCCCAAATAATAATTGCAATACTAATCGCAGGTGTTAGAAAACGGGTAAATTGTTTTTTCCCAAATGTTACTAACGAAAATCCATCTTGTGATTCTTCTAAATTCAAATAGTAACGTAAAGATAAAGCTGTTTTTTGCTCAGTCATTGCAATGCATCAATACTCAATAAATCGAAACTATTAGAGCATATTCATTTCAGCTTTAAAACGAATCAAAGGCTATTTTTTGTTTTGTTTAAAAGAAGCAGTTATAGTTCAGTTGCAAAATATTTTTCGTTGCATATATGGAACGTAGATTCATATTTTTTGAGCTTATTTCACTTTTTAAAATTTCTACAATAAGAGCATCACCTTCTTAGTGGAATGTCTCATGTCTTTTTTTGCAAAATTATTTGGCTTAAATCAAAAAGCAACAGTCTCAAAAGATGTGGTTACGCACACCACTCAAGAGACGAATCTTTCAAATGAACCAAGCTTTTTAGAATTAATTAAAAAACGTCGTTCAATTTATTCAATAGGAAAGAACTTAAAACAGTCCCCAACTGAAATTGAAAAATTAATTCAAGAGGCTGTAAAACATAGTCCATCTGCATTTAACTCTCAGTCTTCTCGCGTTGTGATTTTATTTGATCAGTCCCACCAAAATTTCTGGAATATTGTTTTAGATGTATTAAAAATGATTATTCCAGCAGAAGCCCTAACTGGAACTGAACAGAAAATTCAAAGTTTTGCGGCAGGTGCAGGTACAGTTTTATTTTTTGAAGACCAACATGTGATTAAAGGTCTACAAGAGCAATTTGAAGCATATGCAGATAATTTTCCAATCTGGTCTGAGCACTCAACAGCAATTGCACAATTTGCAGTATGGAACGTACTAACTGAACAAGGTATTGGTGCTTCGTTACAACACTATAATCCGATCATTGATGAGAAAATTAATGCTGCGTTTAATGTCCCCGCTCATTGGAAATTAAGAGCTCAATTGGTATTTGGTTCCATCGAAGGCGAAGCCGGAGAAAAAGCTTTTATTGAAGATGAAAATCGTTTTAAAACATTTGGCTAATTTTCTACTTTTTAATTCTTTTCAAAGCTGGTTGCCACGAGCACCGGCTTTTAATAGAAATGACAAAAAATAGGCACAAAAAAACCGCTATATATAGCGGTTAATTCTTCAAGTGGTGCGCTCAGAGAGATTCGAACTCCCGACCCCTTAGTTCGTAGCCAAGTGCTCTATCCAGCTGAGCTATGAGCGCGTACTTGATGTTGCGCATTATACGCATTTTTTAAGGGTTAGGAAGCCTTTTTTCATCTTTCTGTCATCAACCGTCTAGTTCTTAGCCACACCTCTCTTTTACATAAAATAGTAGCTAAAATTATTGAAGACTTTCTTACCTAAGATGTATTTGAAATATTTTTTTTCAAATAAGTTTTATAGGCTTTTTGACGTATTTCGCCACATATCTAAAAGCTAAAGTCGACTATTTCACTCAACATTATAGAAATAATATATTTCTAGTTAAGCCCTAACATTATAGAGCCAAGTAAAATTTATCTAATATACTGCTTCAAATAAGTGGAAATATAAGAAAAAATATAATTAATTAAAAAAATATTATATAAAAACCATTATTATTTTTACGTCTAAATTAAATGAATTATTATTTCTTTAAATATTATTTAATATTAAAAAATGTGACTAAAAATACACATTGACAGCTTTTGATATCTAACCAATACTAAATTCCAATTATTGAGATATACATCTCATTAATTATATAGCGCAATAAATAATACTTACTTAAAAATACATAATTATATAGGAAATAGACCAACATGTTTTTACTAAAAAATCTCGTATCTTCGATCTCAAAAGTTACTCAAGACTTGGGTAATGTTGTATCGGTAAATACCACTGTAAACACGGGTTCTTCTGTTGATGCAAACGTTTCAACATCAGGCTTACTTTCAAATGTTATTTCTACAGTAACTAATACGGTTACGCATACTGCAACAGGCTTAGTTTCTGATGTGGTTGGCACTGTAACCGGTACTGTCGGTTCTACAAATCCATTAGAAACAGTAACCAATGTTGTGGGTGGTGTAACTGGTGGCTTGATTGGAGGCGTATCTGGTGGCAATCCTCTTGAAGTAGTCACTGGTGTTATCGGTGGCGTAACAGGTGGTGTGACCGGCGGAACATCACCAATTTCCCCAGTCATTGATGTCGTTCAAGGTGGTATTGATATTCTTCAGGGTGTCGAAAGCCTAAAAACTGAAATTATCAACACTGGCATTGAAACTGTTGCTGGAACAATCATTGGAGTACTCCCACAAACTGAACATCCTGTTTCTGAAATTGCAGACCTTGGCACCTTAACTTTTGAAACTTCTCGCGACACGGTAAACGGTGCTCTTGAAGTTGTTTCTGATTTAGTAGGTGGAGATATCTCGGGCGCAACTGCGTCAGCAACTGGAATTGTTGAAACACTTATCAACAATGGTACAACTGCTACAGGTATTGTCACTGGTGTAGTTGGAAGTGTTACCGATGTAGTGGGCGGTGTAACTGGTGGCGTTGGTGGTAATCCGCTTGAAGTGGTGACGGACATCATCGGTGGTGTAACAGGCGGCGTTGGTGGTAACCCTCTTGAAGTTGTGACTGACATCATCGGCGGTGTAACAGGTGGCGTTGGTGGTAACCCACTTGAAGTTGTAACCGACATCATCGGCGGCGTAACGGGCGGTATCGGTGGCGGCGCATCTCCAATTTCTCCAGTGATTGACGTAGTTCAAGGTGGTATCGATATTCTTCAAGGCGTTGAAAGCCTAAAAACTGAAATTATTAATACAGGTATCGACACTGTTGCCGACACAATCATTGGCATCCTTCCACAAACTGAACATCCTGTTTCTGAAATTGCTGACCTCGGCACATTAACTTTCGAAACTTCTCGCGACACAGTAAATGGTGCTCTTGAAGTTGTTTCTGATTTAGTTGGTGGAGATATCCAAGGTGCAACTGAATCAGCAACTGGTATTCTGGGTACACTTATCAATAATGGTACAACTGCTGCTGGTATTATCACTGGTGTTGTAGGAAGTGTTACAGATGTAGTTGGTGGCGTCACAGGCGGTGTTGGCGGTAATCCTCTTGAAGTTGTAACCGACATCATCGGCGGCGTAACAGGTGGTGTTAGTGGGAACCCACTTGAAGTCGTAACCGACATCATCGGCGGTGTAACTGGTGGCGTTGGCGGTAACCCGCTTGAAGTTGTGACTGACATCATCGGCAGTGTAACAGGCGGTGTTGGTGGTAATCCTCTTGAAGTTGTAACCGACATCATCGGCGGCGTAACAGGTGGTATTGGTGGCGGTACATCTCCAATCTCTCCAGTAATCGACGTAGTTCAAGGCGGTATCGATATTCTTCAAGGCGTTGAAAGCCTAAAAACTGAAATTATTAATACAGGTATCGACACTGTTGCCGACACAATCATTGGCATTCTTCCACAAACTGAACATCCTGTTTCTGAAATTGCTGACCTCGGCACACTAACTTTCGAAACTTCTCGCGACACAGTAAATGGTGCTCTTGAAGTTGTATCTGACTTAGTCGGTGGTGATATTCAAGGTGCAACTGAATCAGCGACGGGCATTATCGGTACACTTATTACTAATGGCTCTACTGCAACTGGTTTATTAACAGAAATCCTTGGCGGTGTAACAGGCACTATTGGTGGAGTTACTGGTGGTGATAGCCCTCTTGGCGTAGTAACTGATCTTCTTGGAGGTTTAACTGGTAGTGTTAGCGGCGATAGTCCACTCGGTGTAGTGACTGACCTTCTAGGCGGTTTAACTGGCGGCGTTACTAGTGGTACAGAAAACCCTATTGGTATCGTAACGGATATCGTGGGTAGCTTAACTGGTGGGGTGACTGGTCAAGGTGGCTTAGATGTCATTTCTAATTTACTTGGTGGATTAACAAGTGGCAGCCTACTCGGTGGAGTAACGTCTACAGTAACTAGCGTAACAAATACAACGCATACTATCGTACCTCAGTCATTACTTACTGATAACTTCTTAGATAATTCTTTCCATACTGTTTAATATCATTAAAAGAAAGCCACTTTTATAAGTGGCTTTCTGATTTAATATAGTTTCAAATATTAATTTAATACTAATCAATCTCTTGCCATCTATAATACTTTTTATGTGCTAATTCCAACATTGCATAATCATTAGGAGTATCACCATAAGCATATATAGTCGGGTATTGGCTTAAATCATATTTATTTTTTATTCTATTTACTTTTTCCAAATAACCACAATCACCATCAATAAAATGGCCTGTTAAAATGCCATTATGTGTTTCAAGTTGGTTGCATATAACATCTAAACCTAAAGAATGACACCAACTTTCTAAATAAACGCCTAATGATGCTGATACAACAACAATCTGATCACCTTGTTGTTTATGCCAGAGAATACGCTCCAAAGCATTTTCACGAACACATGTAGGAAGTACCTTTTTAGCAAACTCTTGCCCCATATCTTTTAGGGAATTCGCGTCATACCCCACATATCCTACTTGGCAGAGCTTAGTTCGAATGGTTTTATCCGTTACCCAACCAAGTTTATAGCCAGCTATATAGGGTGCAAGCCGAATACCACCGACGAGTTGTGTTTTTCTGTCTAAAGAAAATTTAAGAAACAAGCTGAATGTGTCGTTATGAGTGATGGTGCCATCAAAATCAAATAAAGCTAGGTTCATTTATGATTATCTCTAATATAATTAAAAAGTTATAAATTTAGATTTATTAAAATTACTAAAAAATAAGCACAAAAAAACCGCTATAAAAGCGGTTAATTTTTCAAGTTGGTGCGCTCAGAGAGATTCGAACTCCCGACCCCTTAGTTCGTAGCCAAGTGCTCTATCCAGCTGAGCTATGAGCGCGTAACTTGTGTGCCTTTCAGCGATTCGTTCTGTTTTACTTGGTGCGCTCAGAGAGATTCGAACTCCCGACCCCTTAGTTCGTAGCCAAGTGCTCTATCCAGCTGAGCTATGAGCGCATTAAGTAAATGGCGGTGAGAGAGGGATTCGAACCCTCGATACCAGTAATAGGTATGCTTCCTTAGCAGGGAAGTGATTTCAGCCACTCATCCACCTCACCGGAACGAGCCGCCATAATACAAACTAAAACCACATTGTTCAAGTCATCATACTGAAATTTTCTTGTTTTTTAGTTCAATGAATTATTTTTTAAGCAATTTCCTCATTATTTTCGTCTTTTTCGATCAAACGCTTGTTAAGATAGATATTATTTCTTCATCAAAATACTGTAGTGCATAACACATTATTGCAAACCTGAACGTGCAGTTCGGGTCTGCATGGCTTATGCTAAACTTATCTGCCAAGCGTGAAACAAAACGACATGACAAAAAACTGGGCTGACCCTGAAGCGAAAGCTGAAGCTGAACGTTATGACAATCCTATTCCAAGCCGTACTCTGATTTTAGATACGTTGGAACAGTTGCAAACACCACAATCTCATGCAGAGCTTGTCGATCATTTTAATATTCATGACCAAAAAAGTATCGAAGCATTAAGTCATCGTTTAAGTGCTATGGTTCGTGATGGTCAAATCATGAAAGACGGTTTTAAATTTCAGTTGGTGGCAGATCAACCAACATATGAAGCAACTGTTTATATTAATAGTAAAGGTTTAGGTACAGCACATATTGATGGTCAAACCGATCTTTTACTTCCTGAACGTGAATTACGTTTAGTATTTAATGGTGACCGAGTTAGAGTGCGCCAGACTTCAGTAGACCGTAAAGGTAAACCTTGGGGTTTTATCACAGAAGTTTTACAGCATCGTGTTAAACAATTAATTGGTAAATTGTCAGTTCATGAGGGTGAATATTTTATTCAACCCAACAATCCTAATCAGCATCAGCCTATTCCTTTAGAAAAAGAACTCGTAAAACATGCTGGGGCGAATGTTGGCGATATGCTGCGTGTTGCAATTGATAGCTATCCGACCCGTGAAGAGTTTTCAACAGCACATATTATTCAGTCTATGGCAGACAAAGCTGATACAGAAATTATCATTCCACAAACCATTCTTGAATTTGGTTTGCCATATGAATTTCCAGATCAGGTATTAAAAGAAGCAGAAAGTTTTAAAGAGCCATCTGCTCAAGACCGTGAAGGTCGTATTGATTTAAGAGATTTGGCATTAGTTACAATTGATGGTGAAGACGCTCGAGATTTTGACGATGCAGTTTATGCAGAAAAACGTCCGGGTGGTGGTTACCGCGTTGTCGTCGCAATTGCCGATGTCAGCCATTATGTACGCTTAGACTCAGCCCTCAACGAAGAAGCAGAAGAACGAGGCACTTCGGTATATTTCCCACACTTTGTATTACCAATGCTACCAGAGGCTTTGTCAAATGGCTTGTGTTCTCTGAACCCTCACGTAGACCGCTTATGTATGGTCTGTGACCTTAAGCTCTCTCGTTCAGGCCGTGTAACTGGTTACGATTTTTATCCGTCGGTTATGCATTCAAAAGCACGTTTGACCTATACACAGGTAGCGCAATACTTTGAAGGCGCAACAGATGCGATTCCAAAAGATCGTGATGTTCATAAATCTTTAAATACACTTTTCCAGCTTTATCAAATTTTGAAAAACTTGCGTGCTGATCGCCATGCAATGGAATTTGAAACCATTGAAACGTACATGACTTTTGATGAGCTGGGCGGGATTAAAGAAATTTTGCCACGTACACGTAATGAAGCACATAAGCTCATTGAAGAATGTATGTTGCTTGCTAACGTTGCTGCAGCTGAATATGCATTAGAACATGATGTTCCAATGTTATATCGTGTGCATGAAGCTCCTGAGTTTTCACGTATTCAGAAGGTAAAAGACTTTGTGAAATTGCTTGGTCTACCCTTCCCTGACCAACCAACTCAAGCAGACTATCAAAAAGTTATTGAAGCGACCAAAGACCGTATTGATGCACCAAGTATTCATGCCGTTTTATTACGCTCAATGATGCAAGCTTATTATGGCGCAAAAAATGCGGGACACTATGGTTTGGCTTATGAAGCTTATACCCATTTCACTTCGCCAATCCGTCGTTACCCAGATTTATTGTTACACCGTGCTATTAAGGCACACTTGAAACAAAAGCCTTATCCTCTCTCTGGGGCTGCGCTAGATGATGCTGGTGAACATTTTTCTCAAACTGAACGCCGTGCAGATGAAGCTTCTCGTAGCGTAACAACTTGGTTGAAGTGTCACTACATGCAACAGCATTTGGGTGACGAGTTTATTGGTATCGTAAGTGCAGTAACCGAATTTGGTTTATTCATTACGCTTAAAGATCTATATGTCGATGGCATGATTCATATTAGCCAACTCGGCGATGACTTCTTTATTTATGACCAAGCGAGCCAAAATCTGGTAGGTCAAAATCGTGGTCAAATCTTTGGTTTAGGCGATGAAGTTAAAATTCAGGTTGCTGGCGTAAATCTTGAAGAACGTAAAATTGACTTCCAGCTTCTTCAGCAAATCACGCATGCAGGAAGAGTCGTTCGTAGCCGAGCTCCACGCACAACTAAAACATCTTCACAGGCAACTGAAGAAGTTTTCAGTAAACCAACAAGTAGTGATGGTGAAAGACCTGTTCATAAAAAGAAAGAAAAAGCCAAGGCGAGTTCTTATACTAAAAAGTCTAGTAAAAAACCTTCTGCAAAAGCCGAAAGTAAACCAGAAAAAGTAAAGAAAAAGTCTAAGCCTAAAAAGAAAAAGGCCAATGCAAAATCAAAAGCTGAATAATTAAGCACTAGATGTTGCTAGCCTAGAAATAAGTCCCGATTTGGGACTTATTTCTTTTTAGAAAGCTTATTTTGCACATTAAACTTGATTTCTGGCTTGAGAGGACCTACATCTAATAACATGTTTAAAAAATAATGTGGCTAACAGCAATGACTTTACAGCAAGCGACCTTACCAACCCCGCGTTTTGATGAAATTAAATTAGAAAATTTAAAACAAGACATCCAACAAGCGATTCAAGCAGGCCAAGAATTTTTAAATACACTTACCGCTGTACCTACCGATACCGCTCAACAACTTGCCGTACTTGAACAAGTCGATACACTTGAAAATAACCTCAGTGAATCATGGGGTGTTTTATCACATTTAAATGCGGTAATGAACAATGCTGAAACCAGAGAAGTCTATCAATCGTTATTACCGACCTTGAGTGAATATTACACTCAACTTGGTCAACACACGGCGCTCTATCAAACTTATCAGCATATCCATGATGGTCAGGGTTATACCTCTCTTAGTCCAGCCCAACAAAGTGCTATTCGACTCGCTTTACGTGATTTTAAACTTTCTGGTGTGGCTTTAGAGGGTGAAGAAAAAAAACGCTATGCAGATATTTCTGCTCGCCTTTCACAGCTTTCTTCTGATTTTTCTAACCATGTACTTGATGCAACACAAGCATACTTTAAACCGCTTACAGAAACTGAGCTAAAAGGTCTTCCTGAAAGTAATGTTGAGTTATTAAAACAATACGGTAAACAACGTGAACTCGATCAAGCTGTAGCAACTCTAGATTTCCCAGCTTATTTTGCAATCATGACTTATGCAGATGACCGCGCTTTGCGTGAAGAGCTTTACAGAGCCTATGTTACTCGCGCATCTGATCAGTCTGAGCAAACTGAGTTTGATAACAGCAAAATTATGGAAGAAATTTTAAGTCTTCGTCAGGAAATGGCGAAGCTACTTGGTTTCAATAACTACGCTGAATATTCTCTTGCAAGCAAAATGGCACCAGATGTAAAAACGGTACATGACTTTTTAGTTGATCTCGCTGAGCATGCTCGTGCCCCTGCTCTTCAAGAAGTTGCTGAACTTCAAGAGATTGCCAAGCAAGATGGTGTTGACGAACTTAAACCTTGGGATAGTACTTATTATTCTGAAAAGCTCAAACAGCAACAATTCAACTTATCGCAAGAAGCACTAAAACCTTATTTTCCTGCACCTAAAGTCATTCAGGGTTTATTCCAGATCGTGCAGCGCTTATATGGTATTAGCATCATCGAAAGACAAGCACCAGTCTGGCATCCAGATGCACGTTATTTTGAATTAGAAGACCAAGGCCAAGTGATTGGTGGTTTCTTCTTTGACATCTATGCACGTACGGGTAAACGTGGCGGTGCATGGATGAATGGTTTCCGCTCACGCATGCAAACTGTTCATGGTTTACAAAAACCAATTTGCTACATGGTGTGTAACTTCACGCCTCCAGTAGGTGATCAACCTGCTTTACTCACCCATGATGAAGTAATCACGTTATTCCATGAGTTTGGACATGGTTTACATCACATGCTAACCGAAGTAGATAATATTTCAGTTGCAGGAACTCATGGTGTTGCTTGGGATGCAGTAGAGCTACCAAGCCAGTTCATGGAATTCTGGTCTTGGGATAAAGAAAGCCTAGATGTATTAAGTGAACACATCGATAGCAAACAAACTTTGCCACAAGAATTACTCGATGCTTTATTAAATGCGCGATTCTTCCAGTCTGGTATGCAAACTTTACGTCAGCTTGAATTTGCATTGTTTGATTTGACTATTCACACTAAAACACCTGCTTTGAATAGTGAGCAAATTCAGCAGACCTTAGATGATATTCGTAAGCAGTACGCAGTAGTTCCAGCTGTGGACTACAACCGCTTCCAGCATAGCTTCAGTCATATTTTTGCTGGTGGTTATGCGGCGGGTTATTACTCTTACAAATGGGCAGAAGTTTTAGCGAGTGATGCATTTGACCGTTTTGAACACGAAGGTATTTTCAACACTCAAACTGGTAAAGAATTCCGTCAGGCAATTTTAGCAGTGGGTGGTAAAGATACTGCACTTGAAGCATTTGTGAGTTTCCGTGGCCGTGAACCTAAAATTGATGCACTGTTACGTCATCAAGGTTGGACGAATGACAGTAAAACCGCTTAAACTATGGGCCTAAATTGATCGTGTGGTTAGGGTGATAAAGATGAAAAAACGTTTCATTGCTGGGGCTAAATGTCCAAAATGTGAAGCAACAGATCGGATTGTCATGCTAACCACCGCTGAAGACGAATGGATTGAATGTATCGAATGCGGTTATAGTGAAAATCGTCCGACTCATATTGATGAGCCTGAAGCACCCGCTGTACCTGATGAAGTTGGAGTAATACAGTTCAAGCCTCGTCGTCCTGACTAAAGGTCTTAGAGATGCCACTACAAAGAAAACAAAACTCAAAACTATTGTGGATTTTAATTGGGGGCTTAAGCATTCTTGTAGTGCTTTTTTTAGCTGCACAATGGTTTTTCAAAAAAACCGAGTCATCCGCACCAATGGTTGATCCTCAACCTGTTTCGACACCCGCTCCTGCTAAAACCACGGATCCATCATCAAGTTCAGAACCTGTAGCAGAAGCTGCAAGTTCACAACAGCTTGTGAATGAAGATGTACTCAAACAGCCTGTACCAGCTCAAGAGTCTTTAGCAAAAGAAGAAGTGTCTAAACTCGATGACATCCATCGCCAGCTAAAAGATCAGGAAGCAACTTTAAAAGCTCAGCATGCTGATGCTGATCAATTAACTAAACTCAAAGAAGAACAAGTTAAATTGCTTGAAGCTCAGCTCAAACAGCAATAGTTTTTCAATGGGAAATAAAAAAGCTAAAGATAGATAACTTTAGCTTTTTTTATTTTAATTCATAACTCTAGCCATTCTTTTTTCCTAAATTTATTGAATCCTCTTAATAAAAAAAGCCCTCCATTTAGGAAGGCTTTTTTGTATAACCGATACTTTAATTTAAGTTAATGATACCAACCGAATAACTTAAATACATATGGCACATAAGTAACCAATACTAGTGATGAGAACAAGACAATAATTGGTAGCAACCAGCGCTCATAGCGGAAGTAGAAGCTTGTATATTTCTCTTTCGCTTCAGCATCAGCAGCGTTCACTTCATCATCTCCGACGGACAACCGCGTGAGTAGATGGTTCAAGGCAACTGGTGGAGTTACATAACCAAATTCGAATGCAACCAACACAATCATCCAGAAGTGAATTGGATGAATACCATTTTCGTATGCTACAGGCGCAATGGTTGCAGCAACTAAAATTACAGCACCAAATGGATCTGTACACATACCAATAATAGCAAGTAACAGTGCAATACATGCCAGTGATATATAGATACTGCCTAAATGAGTCGGCAATAATTCAACCACTTCAGAACGTTCAATTAAACCACCAACACTTGCAGACAATGCCATCAAAATAATTAGTGCGCCAATATGGCCTACAGTTTCTGAAGTTGCAAAGCGAAGCGCTCCACCAAAACTAAGACGGAACTGAGAACTATGCGGATCATGCGCTCGAAGGAATGGTGATTTCTGTTCATGTTCACGAACAATCGCCTCATGAATATTGATCGCAGGAGTTTCTTTTGTAGCGACCAATTTGTCATACAAAATCATTGCGATCAGAACTAATGGCAAAATTACTGGGGCAGTAAATTCATTCATTCCTGTGTCTAACGCATATTTATAAATAGCAAGAACAACAGCAGTGATCAAAATGTATGGAATTACAGGTACAAAGGCGCGCATCATGCCCGGGATCGCAACTTTTGGCGAATTTACACGGAACTTCTCTTCAGCCAAGAGTAATGAAACACCCAAGAAAATAAATGCTGTTAACCAAAATACATAAACACCATGGCCAAACAACTCATCGGACGTTACATGACGGCTGTCCAGCATCGCAATTAAAACGACTAGTAGACATGGACGTACCACCACACCTAAAGAACCTGACATTGCAGATACAGCCAATGCATATTGACGGCGAGCACCCGCATTCCAGACTTCTTTATAAATAATTGCACCTGCCGCAATAACGAAAATACCTGACGCGCCTGTATAAGCCGTCGGTACCGCAGCTGCAATTAGAATTAACCATGTTAAGGTTTCTGGTGCCAAATTCCATGGACGAAGCACATTAAGGAACAAGTCCATAACACGTGTTTGGGTTAAAAGCATACCTGCCCAAATAAACAAGGCAAGGTTTAAGAAAATACCTGAGAACTCAACCAACAAGCCAAGGTAAATCCCTTGCCCCATTGGGTAATCCATAAAGAATGTGAATACTATGCCCGTAATCAAAGCCATGTAAGCATATAAAGGTACACTTAATAAGGCTAAGCCAATATTACCGCCTTCACGTTTTGCTGGTGGTGAAAAAAATAGTTGATAAAGACTAATTAAAGTCAGAACAACGAATAGAATCATCCAAATCCAGTAAATAGTTACTGTTTCATAAGTAGGTGTCACACCAGAGTTAATGACTGAACGATACTGACTAATTACAGAGAAACTGAGTAACGCATTACCAATCACCATAAAGATTGAATAGACTTTGTAATCGATTTTTGTTGCTGGATTACGTAAGCCAATATGGTGAAATTTTAACGATGCGGTAATCGCAGAAATTAGAACCATAAAAATCAGCAAAATTGCGCGGTTTTCTGTACCAAATTTAAAAATACCAAAGAAACCAGTCTCAATGGCGCGGTAAGTACGCACACCAGGGTTAGCTTCGATATATTTAATTGTCTTGTCATATGCCTGATATTTCTCGTCACATTGTTGCTGCGCTGCGAGAAGGGATGCACGGACATCACTTTCAGATGCGGCACCAAAGAAACTCGAAAAATCATCAGATGCATTCGCTTTCATTTGTTCTTTTACTTGAGCATCGATATTTGGATGTCGATCACAAGTCGGCTTTTCAGGTTCAGCACGCAAAAATGAATATTGCATGCCTATCGCAGGATCACCATAAAGACGTTCCCCGATACGTAATAATTGCCCGTGGATCATCTCCCCGGTACCAATGATTAGTGTCATTAATAATAGAATGAGGATGACGAATGTTGAGATCCATTCGTTCCAGATATAACCCAACAGACCTAATCCAGATCTTTTTTCCTGATGTTCTTGCATAAATATTCCAATTTTGTTCTCTCAAAAACCTGAAAAACAGGAGCTTGAGTCATGCAATTTTCTTGGTCAGGGGTTAATTCCTTCCCCCTTCTACCAATCCCTTTATTCAACGATCAAATTTGCATCAAACTTTGTTAATAAAGAATGACTAAAATCACTTTTTTAACAGTTTGTATTGTCAATATTTCTTTTTTAATCTTTGAGCAAGCCAATAGCAGCCCCCAAAGATTGCTCCACCAATTGCTCCATATAAATGAGCTTCAGTTAAGACTGGGCTCCCTATTAACTGGGCAGTTCCTGTTTGTCCAAAAGTATTTTCCCATATCAGTTTTGCAATAATTAACCCTAAGACCAGAAAAGCAAAATTCCGTTCTTTACGATATTGCAAATAAACTAAAGCAACTGCTGTATATAGCCCATGTAAAACACCTGACAAACCAGCATATGCCTCGATATAAGGTAAATAAAAATAGAAGACCAAGCTAATGAACGGTGGCAACAGTAAAAGTAGACTTAAAAGATGCCACGCTTTGGTGTGCGGAAAGATAAACGGTAAACAGGCGAATGCCATCATGTTTAAAAGGAAATGAATCCACCCTACGTGTACCCAATGTGCAGTCCATAAACGCCAGAATTCACCAAGTAAACTTTCGCGCCAATAAATAAAAGTATCAGGAAATACTTGTAGACATGCAGATATGGAAATGCACACTGCGACCAAAAGCACTTTATTATTCAGTACATGATCTTTCATGGCACACTCCTTGAAATTAAACTTCTTGCAATTATTGTAGAACTTAACAATAGACTCGCAAGAAGTTAGTCTTTCAAATATGTTTACTGTGCTGCTGGTGGCGCAGATGAATCCGCAGGAGCTTCAGATGCGGCCCCGCCATCAAACAACTCATCTAGCTCTGCTGCACCTTCGTTCTTATCATCCCAGAAATGTGACATACCATCATCTCCAGTACGCACACCTGTATGCTCAGTCCAGTAACGGTCAGAAATACCGCGTACAATCAGACCAGCCATACTATCGATTAACTTAAAGTTCGGATTAACAGGCTTATCATCAGCTTGAGAGGCAGCATAGGATCTTAATGCATCACGGATTTTTGCATCATCACCACTTGCTTGAGCAGCTACCGCATATAACGCATGAGATAAGCGAACACCTTTTTGCTCACCAATTTGCACTGATTGCTTTAATGTTTGGTATGGATCAGGTTTACCTTCATCAGCACCTGGCAATAAAGTCCAGATAACAGCACGGGTTGCGTTAGGCGCGCCCCAGAATTTTTCATTATCGAGACAGACCATGCCACGCTCTACAATAGCGGCGATATCTTTTGGAACATTGACTGCGCCACCAGAGTTAATATCATTGGTCACAGCCTGAAGACCACTAATCATTCCAAGTAAATAAACTGTTTGATCAGTATCACTACGCATCGTTGGACAAGAATCACCTAAATGGTATTTATATTTAGATTCCCAACGATCAGCGAACAACTTATAGCCTGTATATTGACGCTCAGCAGCAATTGCTGCCCAGCGCTTTTGTGCAATACGTGCATCTTGAGCTTCAGTTACTTGCCCTGCTTTTGATGCACGCAAATAACGTAATTCCTGTTCTAATGCTTGATTCTCAGCACATACACCTGAAGCTGCATACATTAATACCGCAACACGCGTTGGATCTGCACCCATACCTTTAGTAGACATGATTGCTGGTGTTAAAGCACTACCAGTATTACAAACCATTTCAGCATCTTGCATTGCCAGAATAGGCGGAACGACGTGCTTTTCCGTAAAACCTAAAGCAACATTTGCTCCGGTTTTCACGACGTATGAACAACCTGATAAAACTGAAGCTGCAAGAAAACTCATCGCCAAACCTTGGCTTATTTTTTGGACTTTAGACATCTTCCTGTCCTCTATGTAATTTGTTTTTTCCTTTTCAGATGTACATTAGCAGATGCATATCTTGAATAAAAGAGTAATTACTCTAATTGTAGCGCTTATACTTTGACACACTTCACAGCAGATAAAATTGACAGTTTTTCAGGGAAACAGAAATTTTAGGCAAAAAAAAGTAGCATTGCGACGGTTCAGCACATGCTACTTATTAACTGAGATAAGCTTTTAACGGCTTATATTATTTTTGTTCTATATAATCCTTAAGTAAAGTTCCTGCTCTTCCTACTACCACAGCCATAACTACTGCAATTAACAGAAACATCCACATTGAAATCTCCATGAGAGACCTCCTTACTACAATCGCACCCAGTTATAAACTGGACACTTGATGAAATTAATCGACTAACCAATTTAATAATTGACTGATCGACGACCTTGCATCCTCTGTCTCTTAACTTTGTTAAAATTAACTCTGTTAAGATGTTCCCTGAGTAAAGTTCCTGCTCTTCCTATCACCACTGCCAGAATGATGGCAATGACCAAGAACGACCATGTTGGCATCTCCATTTTGAGACCTCCGACACACTTTACGTTGGTGTTTGTACTTTAACCGATCAAATAGGTACCCATAGGAGAAATTGTCAGACAATCGTATTTCCTTAGCTTTTTTCTATATTTTAATTAGACAATCCTGAGCGCAAGCAAAAAAATAAAGATTAAATTATTGTTTTTTATAATTTTTAAATAAATATACAAATGTAGAATTGTCTAACAATTAATGAAGTTTCTGTAGGACTTTTAACTTTTTCCAATACTGTAAAGGAAGTTGATCAAACCAGATTATGGCTACTTTCACAGATGCTCCCTCAAAATAAACAACCATAAATAGCTGATAATCAATTATTTTATTAATTTCTACACGGTGAATCACTTTTTTAGGAAGATAAACAACTGACCAAGATTTTTGATCTAAATATGCAATTTGAGAAATTCGTGATTGTTTTAAAAACAATAGGAAAGCAATAGATAAAAGGATCAGACTAAATAGCCACCACATAGGTGGTAACAATTGATAAAGTAGGATTACTAAACACAAGCCAATAAAAAGCTGAAATATTATCGAGAAACGACTATATTTCAGCTCAAAATTCAATTCTTTTATCAAAACAGTTTAGCCATGTACGTACTGTTTTAATTTATAAATAAATTCACGTAACTCTGTGCGTGGAGGTTCAGAAACTTCCATGAACCAATCTAGCAAATCTGGATCTTCTTGTTCGACTAATTCTGCAAATAAGGCCTTCTCTGCCGGATCCGCAGTTAGATAATAGTTTTTTACATAAGGGTCAAAATAGACGTCAATTTCTTTTAAGCCGCGGCGTGCTCGATAAATTACTTTACGTTCTTCCAAGGTCATTTCGTCAGACATTTATTTCCCCATCTGCGTTGATAGTGCGCCTAGTTTACCTGATCACATTCCAAAGATCGCTAAAAATATCAAATTGACCAAATTTATCATCTTGTACTCATAATTGAGCATTCATCACATTGTTCGCCATGAAATGCTTCCGTATGTTTAAGGAAATAACATCACACCTGAACCAAGGAAGAAATACAAATGCAATCTGGTGCCATCCGTCCTATTCCAAATATGTTACCGAGAAAACTATTTAACGAAGAGCATGAAGCTTTCCGCGAGACAGTACGTAAATTCTATGAAAAAGAAGTTGTTCCCAATATTGAAAAATATGAAAAACAGCAACATGTTGATCGAGATCTTTGGAATAAGGCTGGAGAATTAGGTCTTCTTTGCACCACAATGCCAGAGCAATATGGTGGGTCTGGAGTAGACCGCTTATACAGTATGATCTTAATTGAAGAACAAGCTTATGCTATGGATTCTAGTACGGGCTTTTCTTTGCATTCAGATATTGTTGCCAATTACGTAAATAACTTTGGTAATGAAGAACAAAAACAAAAGTGGTTACCAAAAATGGCAACAGGAGAAGTGGTCACGGCTATTGCCATGACTGAGCCTGGTACTGGTTCTGATTTACAAGCAGTGAGAACCACAGCTGTAGTTGATGGTGATGATTATGTCATTAATGGTTCTAAAATTTTCATTACCAATGGCTACTTATGTGACATGGTCGTAGTTGTTTGTAAAACGGGTAATAACGACAAAGGTTCAGCAAACTTATCACTTATTATTGTTGAGGCAGACAGAGCTGGTTTTAGCAAAGGCAAGCCTCTGAATAAAATTGGAATGAAAGGCCAAGATACGTGCGAATTATTTTTTGATAACGTTCGTGTTCCTAAAGAAAATCTCTTAGGTATGGAAGGCATGGGCTTTATCATGCTCATGAAAGAATTGGCTTGGGAACGAATGCTAGTCGCTATTATTTGTCAGGCAGGCGCTGAAGCTGCATTTGCGCATACTGTCCAATATACAAAAGACCGTAAAGCATTTGGCAAACCTGTTAGTGCATTTCAAAATACGCGTTTTAAACTTGCTGAACTGAGAACAGAAATCGATTTCTGCCGTACTTATTTAGATCGTTGTATGGAATTACAGCTTGAAGAAAAATTGAGTGTGGAAGCTGCCGCAGCTGCTAAATATAAAATTTCAGACATGTTCTCAAAAGTTGTAGATGAATGTCTTCAATTACATGGTGGTTATGGTTACATGCTTGAATATCCGATTGCGCGTGCCTACATAGATCACCGAGCAAATCGAATTTATGCAGGTACCAATGAAATTATGAAAGAATTAATCTCTAGAACGCTTTAATAAATTCAATATAAAAGGGGCATTACGCCCCTTTTATTTATCTAATATCTATTAAGATACTAGTTTTGGCTTACGCTCATTCGTTTCTGAACGTTTATGAAAATGTAGAACACCATCTTCAAATTTTGAATTTTTAAGCGACTTTCTATCTTCTAAATAGTTATTAGTAACTTGCCATGGAGCATGCTTACCTTGTTTTGGAAGTTCATGTGCCGCACGACTGATATAACCTGAAGATAATTTACCCATTACAGTATCTTCTTCCATTTCAGTCTTATCACCAGATGGAACTACTTCATCATAACTATTTTTGTCCATATAGTTTAACAAGCGACAAATATATTCCGCAGCGATATCAACCTTAAGCGTCCATGATGCATTTACATAGCCAATGATCATGGCCATATTTGGTACATCACTCAACATCACGCCATTATAAAGCATATGTTCAGATGAATTAAGAGCTTTACCATCAATAGTAGCCTGAACCCCACCCATAATTTGAACTTGCAAACCAGTTGCAGAAATCACAATATCCGCATCAAGATGTTTACCAGATTTAAGTAAAATACCTTTTTCAGTAAATTTCTCAACTTGATCTGTTTCTACACTCGCTTTACCTTCACGCAAAATCTTAAATAAGTCACCATCTGGTACAACACATAGACGTTGATCCCAAGGATTGTATGAAGGGGTAAAATGCTTCATATCAACTTTACCCTTTAACTGCACTTCAATTGCTTTTAAGAGTAAACGACGTACAGTCTTTGGATGCTTCTGAGACAATGCATAAATAGCGCGCTGCATACCAATATTACGTGCACGGGTAAATTTATAAGCCGCTTCTTCAGACATAAATTTACGCGTTTTTTCATAAATAAAGTCGATAGAAGGTACACTAGCAATATATGTTGGTGAACGCTGCAACATCGTTACATGACCAGCCCCACCTTTCGCCATTGCCGGCACTAAAGTAATCGCTGTTGCACCACTACCAATAATAACGACCTTTTTACCTGTGTAATCTAAATTTTCAGGCCAATGCTGCGGGTGAATAAGCTGCCCTTTAAATGCTTCTTGATTTGGGAAAGAAGGCGCATATCCTTGATCATAGTTATAGTAACCAGTACACCCTACAACAAAATTAGCAATCCAAGTCTTTTGTTTTTTCTTGCTATCTTCAATTACAACCTGCCATTTCTTTGATTCAGAATCATAATTAGCAGAAAGTACACGATGACCAAAGTGAATTTTTTCTTTTAATTTATATTCATCAATAACTTCGCCTAGATATCCTTTAATAGAAGCACCATCAGCTAATACATTCGCTTTACACCACGGCTTAAAATTAAAACCAAATGTGGACATATCTGAGTCTGAGCGAATACCTGGATAACGGAAAAGATCCCATGTGCCACCAAAAGATTCACGACGCTCTAAAATTTCAAATTGGCGTTGTGGAGAATTTTTTGATAAATGGGCAGCAACTCCAATTCCTGAGATACCTGCGCCAATGATTAAAATATCAACTTGCTTTTCCATTTTATTTTTATACCCATTGTTGAGAATATAAGTTTATTAAAGCACAATTTTGACAATACACAATGTCAAGTTTGACCGTTTATCCGTTTTTTTATGTCACTTGAGGACATTTTTATAATTTTAGTAATTATCAAAAATAAAAAAGACCGGTATAAAACCGGTCTTTTTTGAATAAAATCAATTATTCAGCTGAAGTATTCACTTCACGATCTACTAGCTCAACGTAAGCCATCGGTGCTGCATCACCAGCACGGAAGCCCGCTTTAAGAACACGTAGATAACCGCCGTTACGTTCTTTGTAACGAGGGCCGAGTACGGTAAATAATTTACCTACAGTTGCAGCATTACGAGTACGAGCAAATGCTAAACGACGATTTGCTACAGTATCGTTTTTTGCTAGAGTGATTAAAGGCTCAGCAACACGACGTAATTCTTTAGCTTTAGGAACAGTTGTTTTGATCAACTCGTGTTCAAATAAAGAATTAGCCAAGTTTTGGAACATCGCTTTACGATGGCTGCTTGTACGGCCTAATTTCACACCACTATTACGATGACGCATGGTGATAGTCCTACTTAATTAACGGCTACGATAGGCAAAACGGTCGTCCATACGAAGACTAGCTGGTGGCCAGTTTTCAAGACGCATACCGAGTTGTAAGCCTTTCGATGCCAAAACATCTTTGATCTCTGTTAACGATTTTTTACCAAGGTTAGGAGTTTTTAACAACTCAACTTCAGTACGTTGAACAAGATCACCAATGTAGTAAATATTTTCTGCTTTCAAACAGTTAGCAGAACGAACAGTAAGCTCTAGATCATCTACTGGGCGAAGCAAGATTGGGTCAACTTCTTCACGAGGCTCTTGAGCAACTGGAGTTTGGTCTTTCTGAAGATCAACAAAAATTGCAATTTGTTGTTGCAAGATTGTTGCCGCTTTGCGGATTGCTTCTTCAGGATCAACCGTACCATTTGTCTCGAGGTCGATTACCAGTTTATCTAAATCGGTACGTTGTTCTACACGCGCATTTTCAACGGTGTAAGAAACACGCTTAATCGGGCTATAAGAAGCATCTAATTGCAAACGACCAACAGGACGTGTTTCACCTTCAGGGAAACGAGAATCAGATGTTTCATAACCACGACCTTGAGCAACCTTCAAGCGCATTTTTAATGAGCCTGAAGCACTCAAAGTACCGATCAAATGTTCTGGGTTAACCACTTCAACATTATGAGGTAAACGAAGGTCAGCAGCAGTAATTTCGCCAGGACCTTGTTTCTCCAATGTTAAATATGCTTCATTTTGATCGAACAGCTTAATAGACAATCCTTTTAGGTTCAGCAAGAGCTCGACGATGTCCTGCTGCAAGCCTTCTAAAGTACTGTACTCGTGCTCGACACCTTCTATCTCTACTTCAACCACAGCAGCGCCAGGTAAAGAAGACAATAGAATGCGACGTAAAGCATTACCTAGAGTATGGCCAAAACCACGCTCTAAAGGTTCTAGAATCACTTTTGCCGAGGTCCCGCTAACCGCTTCGACCTTGATCGCTTGCGGAGTTAGAAACTCGTTTGCAGTACGCGTCATTATTGCTACCTCAAGGATTATTTAGAATACAATTCTACAATCAAGCTTTCATTGATTTCAGCAGGTAAATCCGCACGATCTGGTGCAGCTTTAAACGTACCTTCAAGCTTAGAATGATCAACATCGATCCAAGCTGGAATACCACGTTGTGCAGCTAACTCAATCGCGTTTTTAATACGCAATTGTTGTTTAGCACCTTCGTGAACCGCAATTACATCACCAGCTTTAACTTGAATAGATGCGATGTTTACACGACGACCATTCAAAGTAATGCTACGGTGACTTACTAACTGACGAGCTTCTGCACGTGTAGAACCAAAACCCATGCGATAAACAACGTTATCAAGACGGCTTTCAAGCAATTTCAACAAGTTCTCACCTGTTGCGCCTTTAACACGAGCTGCTTCTTTATAGTAGTTACTAAATTGACGTTCTAACACACCGTAAATACGACGGACTTTTTGTTTTTCACGTAATTGTAGTGAATACTCAGATTGCTTACCACCGCGTGCCTGACCATGTTGACCAGGTGCTTTGTTAGCTTTTTTAGTTTTGACGTCAAAAGGTTTAACGCCAGATTTAAGTTGCAGGTCTGTCCCTTCGCGGCGAGAGAGTTTGCATTTTGGACCAATATAACGAGCCATGAATGTTTCTCCTTACACGCGACGTTTTTTAGGTGGACGGCAACCGTTGTGAGGAATTGGCGTCACATCGGTAATGCTGTTAATTTTATAACCCACTGCGCCTAATGCACGAACCGCAGACTCACGACCTGGACCAGGACCTTTTACAAGGACATCCAGATTTTTCAAACCGTAATCTAAAGCTGCTTTACCAGCAACTTCAGCAGCTACCTGAGCAGCAAACGGAGTTGATTTACGTGAACCACGGAAGCCTTGTCCACCAGAGGTGGCCCAAGCCAATGCATTACCTTGACGATCAGTAATCGTAACAATGGTGTTATTAAAAGACGCGTGAATGTGTGCAACACCTTCAGAGACGGTACGAGTGACCTTCTTGCGTGTGCGAGTATCTTTAGCCATCTTTTAGCTTCCAGAAATCTTACTTTTTAATCGGTTTGCGCGGACCTTTACGGGTACGTGCGTTAGTTTTGGTGCGTTGACCACGGACAGGCAAGCTGCGACGATGGCGAAGGCCGCGATAGCAACCCAAATCCATTAAACGTTTAATGTTCATGGAAATTTCGCGACGTAAGTCACCTTCGGTAGGAACCTTAGCAACTTCTGCACGAATCGCATCAAGCTGAGCATCGTCCAACTCACGGATCTTAGTAGTTTCAGTAATACCAACTGTAGCTAAGATATTCTTAGCAGTATGGCGACCGACACCAAAGATGTAAGTGAGGGAGATAACAGCATGCTTGTTATCCGGAATGTTTACACCGGCAATACGAGCCATTCACTTTCTCCAAAAAGGCAGTAGAGATAATCAACCGCCCCACAAAATCTTGAGGGGCGGATATTAACCCAATTCGCCTACTGAAATCAACAGGTCTTGATTAGATTAACCTTGACGCTGCTTATGACGAGGTTCTGCGCTACAAATTACGCGAATAACCCCATTACGACGGATAACTTTACAGCTACCACAAATTTTCTTTACAGAAGCTTGTACTTTCATGATGAAACCTCTAAGTGCGCTTATCCCTTAGGATGAGCAGTCGTTTTTCTCATTAATGTTTGATTATCATATTGATGAGATGTTAAGTGCGCTTGTAGCTGAGCCATAAAGTCCATAACAACGACAACTACGATTAGTAATGATGTTCCACCCAAAGAGAATGGGATTCCAAAAGAACTTTGTAGAATCATTGGCATTAAACAAATGACCGTAATATAAATCGCACCAATAAACGTCAAACGATTAAGAATATGATCTAAGTAACGAGCAGTTTGCTCACCTGGGCGAATACCAGGCACATAAGCTCCGCTGCGTTTTAGATTTTCTGATACTTCCTTAGGGCTAAATACTAAAGCCGTATAAAAGTAACAGAAAAAGATAATTAACGCACCAAAGAGCACCAAATACAAAGGCTGTCCAGGCGACAATACTAAAGCTAAATCTTGTAAGCTACGCTTAATTAATCCAGCATTTGCATCTGCACTTCCTACCCATTGACCAAGACTCGCTGGGAACAATAGTAAAGAACTTGCAAAAATCGCAGGAATCACACCAGCCATATTAATTTTTAATGGCAAGTGTGTCTGCTGTGCCGTAAATATACGACGACCTTGCTGCTTTTGTGCATAATTTACTGGAATACGACGTTGTGCTTTTTCAATAAACACAATGGCAGCCAGCACACCTACAGACAAAAGACCAAAGATCACAAGACCAATTAAGCTTGTCTGACCATTATCTACTGATGAAACTGATTGCATAATTAACTTAGGCAAACCAGAAACAATACCAGCAAAAATAATCATTGAGATACCGTTACCAATACCTCTTTCAGTGATTTGTTCACCCAGCCACATTAAGAACATAGTTCCAGCGACAAGCGAAGTAACCGCTGGTATATAAAACTCAAGACCAACTGACAGAGTAATACCCTGACCAATCAAACCTGCGCACATACCAACTGCCTGAACCACTGCAAGCAACAATGTACCCTGACGCGTATATTGATTAATTTTACGCTTACCTTGCTCACCTTCCTTTTTCAAGGCTTCTAGTGAAGGAATTACCGTAGACATTAACTGCACAATAATTGATGCAGAAATGTAAGGCATAATTCCTAAAGCAAGAATAGACATTCGCTCTAAAGCACCGCCAGAAAACATATTGAATAGCCCAAGAATAGTTCCTTGGTTCGCATGAAATAAATTTTCTAACGCAGCATTATTAATGCCTGGTACTGGAATATGCGCTCCTAGTCGAAAGACCAGCAATGCACCGATTAGAAAACTCATCCGGCGAATAATTTCACGATATTTCACGTGAAATGGCTGACCTTTCATCATGTTGACATGACCTGAAGAACTAGGAGACATAGACACTCGAGATTACTCCTCGACTTTGCCGCCAGCTGCTTCAATTGCAGCTTTAGCGCCTTTAGTCAATGCAACACCTTGAACAGTGAATGCACGAGTGATTTCACCAGAAAGTACGATACGAGCACGAACTTGGTCACGACGAACAACATTCGCAGCTTTCAAAGTTTCTAGGCTAACGATGTCGCCTTCAACTTTGCTTAACTCAGATAAACGTACTTCAGCAGTTTTTAAAGCGATTTGGCTAGTGAAACCGAATTTAGGTAAACGACGATAAATCGCTGTTTGACCGCCTTCAAAGCCTGGACGAACGCCACCACTTTTACGTGATTTTTGACCTTTGACACCACGGCCACCAGTCTTACCAACGCCAGAACCGATACCACGGCCTAAACGACGGTTTTCACGTTTTGCACCTTCCGCAGGCGCAAGCTCATTTAAACGCAGAGTCATGGCTTATTCCTCTACACTAACCATATAGTAGACTTTGTTGATCATACCGCGGTTAGAAGGCGTATCTTGCACTTCTACAGTATGACCAATACGACGCAGACCTAAACCTTGTAAGCAAAGCTTGTGATTTTTCAAGCGATGTGAAGAAGATTTAGTCTGGGTAACTTTAATCGTTTTCATGATTGATTACCCTTGAATTTCTGCTACTGATTTACCACGTTTCGCAGCGACTTTCTCAGGAGAAGTCATATCACGCAAACCTTTGAAAGTTGCGTTTACTACGTTTGCAGCATTAGTAGAACCATAACATTTAGCAAGTACGTTATGCACGCCCGCAGCTTCTAGAACGGCACGCATTGCGCCACCAGCGATTACGCCAGTACCTTCAGAAGCAGGTTGCATGTATACACGGCTTGCGCCATGACGAGCATTCACAGGGTGTTGTAAAGTAGTACCTGCAAGGTCTACAGTAATCATGTTGCGACGTGCAGCTTCAAGTGCTTTAGAAATAGCAGCTGGAACTTCACGTGCTTTACCACGACCAAAACCAACACGACCATTACCATCACCCACAACAGTTAATGCTGTGAAAGAGAAGATACGACCGCCCTTAACAACTTTGGCTACACGATCAACGGCAACCAGCTTTTCAACAAGACCTTCGTTTTGTTCAACTTTAGCCATGATTAGAACTCCAAGCCGTTTTCACGAGCAGCATCAGCCAAGGCTTTGATACGACCATGATATTTAAAACCAGAACGGTCAAATGCAACTTTAGTTACACCAGCTGCTTTCGCGCGTTCTGCGATTAAAGCACCTACTTTAGTAGCCGCGTCTACATTACCTGTAGTACCGCTACGTAAAGATGCATCCAAAGTTGAAGCTTGCGCTAAAACTTTGCCACCATCTGCTGAAATAACTTGAGCATAGATGTGACGCGGAGTGCGGTTTACACACAAACGAGTCGCACCCAATGCACGGATGTGCAAGCGTGTGCTTTTCGCACGACGCAAACGGGTTTGTTTCTTTTCGTTCATAAGAACCTCGCGCCTTATTTCTTCTTAGCTTCTTTACGAAGAATGACTTCATCCGAATAGCGAACACCTTTACCTTTATATGGTTCAGGAGCACGATACGCACGGATTTCTGCCGCTACTTGACCTAACAACTGCTTGTTTGCTGATTTCAAAATGATTTCAGTTGCAGTTGGAGTTTCCGCTGTTACACTTTCAGGTAAAGCGTAGTCAATTGGGTGTGAGTAACCAAGGTTAAGGTTTACAACAGTACCCTTAACCGCAGCTTTATAACCAACACCAACTAGCTGCAACTTACGTTCGAAGCCTTCACTAACCCCTTTTACAAGGTTATTCAATACAGCGCGAGCAGTACCAGCTTGCATCCAAGCATCTTTCGATTCTTTAACTGGAGCAAGTTGAAGTTTACCTTCTTCCTGTTTTAGCTCGACCAGCGCATGCAGGTTGAAAGACAACGTACCTTTGCTGCCTTTCACTTCGACCTGCCGGCCGTTCTGAGTAACTGTTACACCATTCGGTACAGTTACTGGGGCTTTAGCCACACGAGACATGAGGAATCACCTATTAAGAAACAAAAGCAATAACTTCACCACCAACGCCCGCAGCACGTGCAGCGCGATCAGTCATGATGCCTTTGCTTGTAGAAACAATTGCAATACCTAAACCTTGCTTAACGCTTGGAAGTTTATCTTTACCACGGTATTGGCGAAGACCTGGACGGCTTACGCGCTTAACCATTTCGATAACTGGTTTGCCTTCGAAATATTTTAAAGTAATTGTCAAAGTAGATTTTGTCTCTTCTTGAGCAACTTCTACGTTTGAAACATAACCTTCTTGTTGAAGTACGTTTGCAATTGCAACTTTCAACTTAGAAGAAGGCATAGAAACAGTTTGTTTCTTAGCCATTTGTGCGTTACGAACACGTGTTAGCATGTCGGCAACGGTATCTTGCATACTCATTTAGTCGCTCCTTACCAGCTTGCCTTAACAACGCCTGGTACATCACCCTGCATTACTGTGTCACGTAATTTGTTACGGCTTAAACCGAACTTACGGAAGTAACCATGAGGACGACCAGTTAAACCACAACGGTTACGAAGACGTACCGGAGATGCATTACGTGGCAACGCTTGTAACTTTAACATCGCTTCGAAACGTTCTTCTTCACTTGCATTTACGTTTGCAATCGTAGCTTTTAATTCAGCACGTTTTGCAGCGTATTTAGCAACTGTTTTTTCGCGTTTCAATTCGCGATTAACCATACCTTTCTTAGCCATATCGACCTCTTATTTGAACGGGAAGCCGAATGCACGCATAAGCGCACGGCCTTCGTCATCGGTGCGAGCAGTCGTAGTAATAGTAATATCCATACCACGAATACGATCAATCTTATCGAAATCGATTTCAGGGAAAACGATTTGCTCTTTCAAACCCATTGAGTAGTTACCACGACCATCAAATGATTTCGAAGAGAAACCACGGAAGTCACGGATACGAGGGATTGCGATTGAGATCAAACGGTCCAAGAATTCGTACATTTGGTCGCCACGTAAAGTAACTTTACAACCAATCGGCCAACCGTCACGGATTTTAAAACCAGCGATAGATTTGCGAGCAAGTGTAATTACTGGTTTTTGACCAGCAATTAATTGCATGTCGACTACAGCGCCATCTAATAATTTCTTATCAGTTGCAGCTGCGCCTACACCCATGTTTAGGGTAATTTTTGTGATGCGTGGAATTTCCATCACGTTCTTAATGCTAAGTTCTTCTTTTAACTTTGCTTTAAGTTCATCATTGTAACGTGCTTTAAGTCTGGCCATTGCCTTTTCAACCTATTACTTCGCTACCGCCACTGATTCACCATTTGATTTATAAACGCGAGTTTTCACGCCATCAATCACTTGGTAACCAACACGGTCAGCCTTCTGGGTTGTAGCATTTAAAATTGCCACGTTTGAAATATGAAGCGAAGCTTCTTGAGTAACGATACCGCCTTCAGCGCCAGTTACACGATTCGGCTTTTGATGCTTCTTCACTAAGTTAAGGCCTTCAACCTTAACGCGGTCTTCAGAAACAGACAATACAGTACCCTGTTTGCCTTTTTCTTTACCTGCGATCACGATAACTTGATCGCCTTTTTTAATCTTAGCCATGATTGCCTCTTATAGAACTTCAGGAGCCAATGAAATGATTTTCATGAACTGTTCAGTACGAAGTTCACGAGTCACTGGTCCGAAGATACGAGTAGCAATCGGAGCTTTGTTGTTGTTCAGGATAACTGCAGCATTATCATCAAAACGGATCACAGAACCATCTGGACGACGAATGCCGAATTTAGTACGAACTACAACCGCATTCATCACGTCACCTTTTTTAACACGTGCGCGTGGGATTGCTTCTTTTACAGTAACTTTAATAATGTCGCCAACAGAAGCATAACGACGATGTGAACCACCAAGTACTTTAATACATTGTACGCGGCGAGCACCACTGTTGTCTGCTACGTCGAGCATAGTTTCGGTTTGAATCATTGCCCTACTCCAAAACCGAGCATCACCGGTCACAATTTCGAAAGGCTCAAAGAGTACTCGAAATTGACCGATGATGCAACAAGAACGTCGAATTACTCAGCAGCTGCTTCAACTACTTCCACTAAAGTCCAAGCTTTAGTTTTAGAAATTGGGCGGCTTTCTTTGATTGTCACAACATCACCAATTTTAGCGACATTGTTCTCATCATGAGCGTGTAACTTAGTTGAACGGCGAATTGACTTGCCATACAACGGGTGTTGAACGCGGCGTTCAATAAGAACAACAATAGATTTATCCATTTTGTCACTTACGACTTTGCCGGTTAACGTGCGGACTGTTTTTTCACTCATTGTCCGTTCCCCTGTTTTTCGGTAAGGAGTGTCTTAATACGAGCAATTGTCTTACGAGCAACTTGCACTTCGTGCGATTTACCCAACTGACCAGTTGCTTTCGCCATACGAAGACGGAATTGGTTAAGCTGTTGCTCATCAAGCAAAGCTTTCAACTCTTCTACCGACTTTTCACGTAAATCTTTAGTTTTCATTACATTACCGTCCGAGTCACGATAGTGGTTTTAAACGGAAGTTTAGCAGCAGCTAAAGCAAATGCTTCACGCGCTAATTCTTCGTTCACACCTTCAATTTCGTACAGGATCTTACCTGGTTGGATCTGGCAAACCCAGTATTCCACGCTACCCTTACCTTTACCCATACGCACTTCAAGAGGCTTTTGAGTAATTGGTTTATCCGGGAATACGCGAATAAAGATTTTACCACCACGCTTAATACGGCGGCTAATAGTACGACGTGCAGCTTCAATCTGACGCGCAGTCATACGACCACGTTCAGTTGCTTTGATTGCAATCGAACCAAATGATACTGTACTACCACGATGCGCTAGACCAGTATTACGGCCTTTGTGCACCTTACGGAATTTGGTACGTTTAGGTTGCAACATGGATTATTCTCCCTTGTCAGCAGCACGGTCACCGCGACGACCACGACGCTCTTGACCTTCACCACGACCACGACCACGTTTAGCTGGACGATCTTCAGCAGGAGCAGGGTTCATGACTTGTTTCATGCCACCTAAAATCTCGCCACGGAAAATCCAAACTTTAACACCAATCGTACCGTAAGTTGTTTCTGCACGCATAGTTGCATAGTCAATGTCTGCACGTAATGTATGCAAAGGTACACGACCTTCACGATACCATTCCGTACGAGCAATCTCTGCACCACCTAAACGGCCAGACACTTCAACTTTGATACCTTTAGCACCAGCACGCATAGTGTTTTGAACCGCACGCTTCATAGCACGACGGAACATTACACGCTTTTCTAATTGAGAAGCGATTGCTTCAGCAACTAAACGCGCATCTAAGTCTGGGCGATCAATTTCATTGATACTTACTTGCGCAGGAACACCCATAATGCTGGTAAGTTCGCGCTGTAATTTCTCAATATCTTCGCCTTTTTTACCGATTACGATACCAGGACGAGCTGTGCTAATTGTTACTTTAGCAGCGCCTGATGGACGTTCGATAAGAATGTTGCTAATCATCGCATTCTTAAGTTTTTTAGTTAAAAACTCACGAACTTGAAGATCTTTAAGCAAGTATTCAGCGTATTGTTTCGGACTCGCATACCAGTTAGCGTTATGACGTTTCACAACACCTAGGCGGATACCGATTGGATGAACCTTCTGACCCATATCAAACCCCTACCTTAACGGTGATGTGACAAGTACGCTTCGTAATACGATCTGCACGGCCTTTAGCACGTGGCATAATACGTTTAAGGCTAACACCTTCATCAACGTAAATCGTAGAAACTTTAAGATCGTCAACATCTAAACTGTTATTATGTTCAGCGTTTGCAATCGCAGATTCCAATGCTTTTTTTACTAAAACAGCAGCTTTTTTATTGCTGAAGTTTAAGATATTCAAAGCATGCGCAACAGATTTGCCGCGAATAAGATCTGCAACCAAACGTGCCTTTTGTGCCGAGATAGCGGCACCGCGTAATTTAGCAGTTACTTCCATCATGACACCTATTAACGTTTAGACTTCTTGTCAACACCGTGACCACGATAGGTACGAGTTGGCGCGAATTCACCGAGTTTATGACCAACCATATGCTCAGTAACAATTACTGGAACGTGATTACGACCATTATGAACAGAAATTGTTAAACCAACAAAATCTGGAAGGATCATCGAACGACGAGACCAAGTTTTAATCGGCTTGCGAGAGTTACTAGCAACAGCCGCTTCAACCTTAGCGAACAAGTGCGCATCGACGAATGGGCCTTTTTTCAGAGAACGAGGCATTAGTCAGATTCCTTTACTTGACGCGACGGTCGCGAATAATCATCTTAGTCGTACGCTTATTGGTACGTGTCTTGTACCCTTTAGCTTTTTGACCCCATGGGCTTACAGGTTGAATACCTTTGTTACGCCCTTCACCACCACCGTGCGGGTGATCAACTGGGTTCATCGCCATACCACGTACGGTAGGACGAACACCACGCCAGCGCGCAGCACCAGCTTTACCCAATGAACGAAGGTTGTTTTCTTGGTTAGAAACTTCACCAATTACAGCGCGGCATTCAACATGAATTTTACGCATTTCGCCTGAACGAAGACGAACAATCGCGTAAGAACCATCACGACCCAACAACTGAACAGAAGCACCAGCAGAACGCGCTAATTGCGCACCCTTACCAATTTTAAGTTCAACGTTATGAAGTGTAGAACCGATAGGCATGTTACGAAGTGGCAAGCAGTTACCTGGACGAATTGGAGCATCGTTACCAGATTGTACTTTATCGCCAGCACGTAAGCCTTTAGGAGCAATGATATAACGACGCTCACCATCAGCATATTTCAACAAAGCAATATGTGCTGTACGGTTAGGATCGTACTCAATGCGCTCTACAACAGCTGGGATGCTGTCTTTATTACGCTTAAAGTCAACGATACGATAGTGTTGCTTATGACCACCACCAACGTGACGAGTTGTAATGTGACCGTTATTATTACGACCACCAGTACGTTTTTTTGCTTCAACCAACGGTGAGTAAGGCGCGCCTTTGTGAAGGTGGTCATGAACCACTTTCTCTACAAAGCGACGTCCTGGAGACGTTGGCTTACATTTTTGAATCGGCATAATTTTCGTCCTTATTCCGCTGCGCTTTCAGCGGTATCGCCCAAGTCAGCCATTTCAACATCTTGGCCAGCTTTCAGGGTGACGTATGCTTTTTTAACATCAGAACGACGTCCTAATGTTTTACCAAAGCGCTTAGTTTTACCTTTAGTAATAGTAGTGTTAACTTTAACAACTTCTACACCAAAAAGTTTTTCAACTGCTTTTTTAACTTCAAGTTTAGTAGCATTAATATCTACTTTAAATACTTGAACGCCAACAGTATCACCTAAAACTTGTGCCTTTTCTGAGAAGACTGGTCCTTTAAGGACTTGATAGATACGTTCGTTGTTCATCCGAGTTCTACCTCAATTTTCTTAGCAGCAGCTACAGACATCACAACTTTATCAAACGCGATCAAGCTTACAGGATCGATTGCAGTAGCATCCACCACATCTACATGCGGAAGGTTGCGTGCTGCAAGATATAAGTTCTCATCTACAGCTTCAGTAACGATCAATGCACGAGCGGCATTTAAATCGCCAAGCTTTGCAAGCAATTCTTTAGTTTTTGGAGCTGCAATAGCAAACTCTTCAACTAATACAAGACGATCTTGGCGAACAAGTTCAGCTAAGATACATTGCATTGCACCGCGATACATTTTACGGTTTACTTTTTGAGACCAATCTTGTGGACGAGCAGCAAAAGTTTTACCACCACCAACCCAGATTGGGCTACGAGTAGAACCCGCACGAGCACGACCAGTACCTTTTTGACGGAATGGTTTTTTACCACCGCCAGAAACGTCTGCACGTGACTTCTGAGCACGAGTACCTTGACGACCACCTGCTAAGTAAGCAGTAACAACTTGGTGTACAAGAGCTTCGTTAAATTCACGTCCGAAAGCAACTTCAGACAATTCAACAGCAGAGCCGGAAACAGTTTTCAAATTCACGGTATTTCCCCTCAGGCCTTGATGGTAGGACGTACAATCACGTCACCGCCAGTTGAACCAGGAATTGCACCTTTAACAACTAAAACAGAACGTTCAGCGTCAATAGATACGATTTCAAGACCTTGTACTGTTACGCGTTCATCACCTAAGTGACCAGCCATTTTTTTGCCTTTGAACACGCGACCAGGAGTTTGGTTTTGACCTGTAGAACCTAATACACGGTGAGAAACTGAGTTACCGTGAGTAGCGTCTTGGGTACGGAAGTTCCAACGTTTAACACCACCTTGGAAACCTTTACCTTTTGATTGACCAGTTACGTCAACTACTTGACCAACTGTGAACAAATCAACACCAATAGTACCGCCAACTTCACGACCTTCAAGCTCAGCTTCAGTAACACGGAACTCTTTAACTAAACGACCAGCAGCAACACCAGCTTTCGCGAAGTGACCTTTCTGAGCGTTAGTTACGCGAGATTCGCGACGTTCACCAGTAGTTACTTGAACAGCTTGATAACCATCAGTTTCAAGTGTTTTGATTTGCGTAATGCGGTTTGGATCGACTTCGATGACTGTAACAGGTACAGAAACACCTGCATCTGTAAAGATGCGAGTCATACCACATTTGCGACCGACTAAACCAATAGCCATGTGCATAAACCTCTAAAAAAGCGGCCTAATTAACTTAAAAGTTAATCAACCGAAAGCCTTAACCCAAAGCGATCTGAACATCAACACCAGCCGCAAGATCTAATTTCATCAATGCATCAACAGTTTTATCTGTAGGTTGAACGATGTCGATCAAACGTTTGTAGGTGCGGATTTCGTACTGGTCACGCGCATCTTTGTTAACGTGCGGTGAAGTAAGAACGTTGAAGCGTTCGATGCGAGTAGGCATCGGAATTGGACCACAAACTTGTGCGCCAGTACGCTTAGCGGTTTCTACGATCTCTTGAGCTGATTGATCAATCAGACGATGATCAAAAGACTTCAAACGGATACGAATTCTCTGGTTAGACATACCAGTAAACTCCAAGCCAAACATATAAAGAATCACCTTTGACGCATCTCACCCATTGGTAAGTGTCAAAGGCAGTGAAAATCACTAAGGTCATGATCGATGCCACGACTGTAATGCACATTTACCACTTTCTTCGCAGCAAATGCCCCTCCTATTGAGGGTCGCTCATTATAACGATTGTTTAAGTCTTATGCAATTCTCTTTTTCTATTTTCTCCACAAAACCTGCTTTAATCGAGTATTAGGAACTAAACTAAGCACTTATTACAAATTCAATCGCTTTATTTAGAAGTTGATTACCTTGTTCAAATTTTTGTGCTTCGGAATAGTATAGTTCACGCGTAGATTGAACATATTCTCCATCAAAAATAGAAAGCTCTTCTTCATCTTCAAGTAAAAGCGCTAGAGCTGCTGGTGTCATCTCTGGATGGAACTGAAAACCTAGTACATTTTTTCCAATCTGATACATCTGATTGCGACAGGCCTGATTTTCAGCCAAATGTATAGCACCTTTAGGTATTTCAAATGTCTCGCTATGCCACTGCATCACCTTTATCTTCTCTGGTAATGGGAAGCTTTCTTGAGGTAGATTTGCAACTCTCTGAACTGTTGACCATCCAAGTTCCTGATAGCGATTACGGCTTACCGCAGCACCTAACGCATTAGCAATTAACTGCCCTCCTAAACAAAGACCAATAGCTGGCTTTCCCGCTGCCAAATAACGGCGCAACCATCTTTTTTCTATCTTTAGCCATGGGAAGTTTGCCTCATCATTTACACTCATGGTGCCACCCATGACCAATAGTAAATCAACCTCATCAATTCGAGGCAAAGCTTCTATTTCAAGTGACCGATCAACCGGAAGTGCAAAAAACTCTGTAGAGCTAATTGTCGCGTGGTGGGCTTTTAAAAATGAATAACAACTTCCAAATCCCTCACCCGCGATATGTTGAAAATAGTGAACACGTAAATGCGACTTCATGCGCTTAAACCTATTGTTGTTAGAATGTTGTAGTGGTCTTTGCAAAAATAAAGCCAAGTTTTTATTTTATGAGCCTACTGTAACGAAACGTCCTATAAAACTTCGTAAATCTAGCGAAGAATCTAAATTTCTCTTAATCTAACTTTATTATTTAAAATGCAAAGCACTATGAAAAAGCATAACGACTTCCAGACTCGCCTCATTCATGCACAAAGAAAGGCTCCGCAATTTATTGAAACCGTGCAACCACCCTTATTTCGTGCATCTACTATTATTTTTAAATCAACTTCGCACCTTTTTGATCGTCATTGGACAGATGACTACGATTATAGCTATGGGACACACGGCACCCCCACTACCTTCACCTTAGGCGACAATATTGCGCAAATTGAAGGTGGATTGCATTGTTTACTTGCACCAAGCGGCTTATCAGCAATTAATGTTGTGAACTCAGCATTTTTAAGTACTAATGATGAAGTATGGGTACCAGACAACATTTATGGACCAAACCTTGAGCATTTAAATCATCTGCAAAATCAATATGGCGTTATTGTCAAAGTGTACAACCCTATTGACGCCTCAAGCTTCCAACCAACTGAAAGAAGTAAACTGTTGTGGTTAGAGGCTGCAGGCTCAGTTACTCTAGAATTTCCTGATCTTAAGAATCTAGTCAAAAAAGCCAAAAAACACGGTGTATTAACAGCCCTAGATAACACTTGGGGAGCTGGGCTTGCGTTTAATGCTTTTAATTTTTCTGATGAACATCTATCAGTCGATTTAACCGTGCATGCCCTCACCAAATATCCGAGTGGCGGCGGTGACATCTTAATGGGTAGCATTGTAACTCGCGATGAGAAACTTCATCACCGTCTGTTCCGTACGCATGCCATTTTAGGTATTGCAGTTTCAGGAGACGATGCAGCTCAAGTCCAACGCAGTCTTGCTCATATGTCTTTACGTTATGAACAACAATCAGCCAATGCTCAAACTTTACTTAAATGGCTAAAAGACCAATCTCAATTTGCACAAGTTCTACATCCAAGTGATGAGGCTGCCCCAGGCCATCAATATTGGCAAGAAATCTGCATAGACAGTCAAAGTGCTGGTCTAGTTAGTGTTATTTTCAAACCTGAATATGACATTACAGCAGTACGTCGTTTTTGCGATGCATTAGCGTTATTTAAGCTCGGTTTTAGCTGGGGAGGACCCGTTAGTCTGATTATGCTTTATGATTTAAAAATGATGAGAAAACTTGAGAATACACATTTACAACAAGGATTATTGGTTCGCTTCTGTATAGGACTAGAAGATCCACAAGATTTAATACAAGATATCGAAAATGCACTGAAACAACTGTAAAAACGACAAGATCATAGTGACTCGAACCACAGGATAAAAATATATGGGTACACCGATTGTTATTGCTAAAAATATTAATGACACATCCAAAGAAATTGTTTTACTTTCCCAGTTTGCTAACCGCCATGGGCTTATTGCGGGCGCCACAGGTACAGGTAAAACAGTTACGTTAAAAGTTCTAGCAGAGAGTTTTTCTCGAATTGGTGTACCGGTATTTCTTGCCGATGCTAAAGGTGATGTTTCGAGTCTCGCAAAAGCGGGAGAGGCTTCAGATAAATTTAATGAACGACTAAAGCTTTTGCAGATTGATAGCGTTCCTTTCGCAGCAAATCCTGTCGTTTTTTGGGATTTATTTGGTCAACAAGGCCACCCTATTCGCACTACCATTTCTGAAATTGGGCCAATTTTATTGGCTCGTATGCTCAATTTAAATGATACTCAAGAGGGTGTGCTATCTGCTGTATTCCGTATTGCAGATGACCAAGGTCTACTATTAGTAGATTTTAAAGATTTAAAAGCCATGATCACTTTTGTGAGTGAACATGCAGCCGAGTTTAAAGCAGAGTATGGCAATTTATCTCCAGCAAGCCTAGGCGCTATTCAGCGTAATTTACTCGCCCTTGCCGACCAAGGTGGAGAGCAATTTTTTGGTGAACCTGCTTTAAATATTTTAGATTTTATTCAAACCGATGCAAATGGACATGGCTACATTAATATTCTTGCTGCTGACAAGCTCATGAATACACCTAAGCTATATGCCACTTTCCTTTTATGGATGCTTTCAGAATTATTTGAACAGCTTCCAGAAGTCGGTGATATGGATAAACCTAAACTCGTGTTTTTCTTTGATGAAGCTCACTTATTATTTGACAATGCCAGCCAAGCACTCCAAGACAAAATTGAACAAGTTGTACGTTTAATCCGTTCTAAAGGAGTAGGTATCTATTTCATTACCCAAAATCCACTCGATTTACCTGAAAGTGTACTAGGTCAACTTGGTAATCGCGTTCAACATGCCCTACGCGCATTTACCCCTAAAGATCAAAAAGCGGTAAAAACCGCAGCAGATACTTTCCGAGCCAATCCAAACTTTAAAGTTGATGAAGCGATTACTGAACTTGGTGTTGGTGAGGCACTCATTAGCTGCCTAGATGAGCAAGGTACTCCACAAATTGTTGAGCGTGGTTGGGTCATGCCTCCTTACTCTGCATTTACACCAATCACTCCAGAAGAGCGTCAAGCCTTAATCTCACAAAGTATTATTGCCGGAGTTTATGAGCAGGTTGTAGATCGTGATAGCGCCTATGAAATGCTACAAAATAAAGTGGCTGAACGCGAACAGCAGCAACAAAATGCCGAGCTTGCAAAACAACAAGCGAAAGAGCAAGAAACCCTAGCAAAACAGCAGGCGAAAGAGCAGGAAAGATTGGCACGTGATCAATTAAAAGAGGAAGAACGAGCAGCACGTGAAAGAGCTAAACTCACCCAAGATATTGTTGGAACTTTTGCAAAAAGTGCTGCGCGCAGTTTAGGAGGAAGTACAGGTCAAAAACTTGTTCGAGGCCTACTTGGTTCTTTATTTGGTAAATAAAAATATTTAATAACATAATGTTAATTTAAGGGGATTTTATATCCCCTAATTTTTTTATGGTTTTTATCGAAAAGCTATTGCCATTACTTTTTTAAAGATGTATTTTAAATACATCTTATATAGCCAGATAAATAAGGTCTAGCCATGACTCCACAACAAATTGAACTTGTTAAATCTACTGTACCGGTTTTACGTGAACACGGTGTTACGCTGACTACATACTTTTATAAGCGTATGCTTAATAACAATCCCGAATTAAAAAATGTTTTTAACTTAGATGACCAAACTAGCTTACGTCAGCCGCGTGCGCTTGCAGCTGCGGTTCTTGCTTATGCAGAAAATATTGAGAACCCTACTGTTCTAGCTAAAGCTGTTGAACGTATCACTACTAAACATGTGAGCTTGGATATTCAGCCTGATCAATATGCAATTGTTGGTGACAACCTACTTCATTCAATTAGTGAAGTACTTAACGTGCCATTTGAATCAGAACTTATCGAAGCGTGGAAGCAAGCTTATCTACAATTGGCAGATATCTTGATTGGCGTTGAAAAACAAAAATATGAACAACTTGAGAGCTTAAAAGGTGGATGGGCTGGCTGGCGTCCATTTGAAATTACACAAATTGATTCTCTTGAATCTGGCAAACGTTTCACGTTAAAAGCAACTGATCATGAGGACGTACTAACCAGTCCTGCAAATGCTTTTATTTCGGTTAAGGTACAAGTTCCAGAGCAACAGCTTGAACAGCCGAAAGCTTTTAAATTTACAGAAGCTCAAGAAAACAACTCATATCACTTTGAAGTTCAGCCTGAAGAAAACCATACTGAATTTTCAGTTTCAAATATCTTGCTTGAACATTATAGAGTTGGCGATCAAGTACAGGTTTCAGCTCCTTTAACGCTGTAATGTAAAAACCTCTTGCCTGAAAGTTTTCTTATTTAAACTTTCAGGCTAAGATGATCATCCTTTTTCTCTTCCATTTTTGGTGATCATGCAGCTTAATAAATTTACCGATTATGCATTACGAATATTAATGTATGTTGCACGCCCAAGTGATGCACCCTACACGATTGCAGAAATCGCGAAAGATTTGCATGTTTCACAAAACCATCTGGTAAAAGTTGTTCACTTTATGGGTAAACAAGAATGGATTATTACCATTCGTGGAAAAGGCGGTGGAATTCGCTTAAACCCAGATGCACTTAACTCCAATTTAGGTTCAATTGTTCGAATATTACAAGGCGACAATCAAATCGTTGAATGCAATACACCACCTTGTGTATTACGCAGTAACTGTGGTTTAAAAGGTATTTTAGATCAAGCTCTAGAGAGCTTTTATCAAAGCCTAGACCAATACACACTCGGAGAAGTTTTGCAGCAATCTAAATCTGCTCCTGCTAACTCCCCTATTGCCTTTTTAGAAATCTAACTTCTATTGATTTTCATAAGTTGATTTATTGAAAATTAGCAAGAATACCCAAGCTCCTTTATACTAGGCGCGAGCCCTTTCATTTAAAAAGTTATTTTTTATGCGTCGTAGTGAAAAATCGAAAGACACCAAAGCCAGACTCGCACCCAAGCAAAAGATCAGCTATGAAAAAGCACCAGATCCGGCGATCACAGCCTATGCTGTGCAATCTCTAAACTGGTTACGCCAAGCTGAGTTTCTAATGAGTGCACCTAAATTGGCACTTTGTGTTGAAGATAGTGGCTACGAAATTGCTTTTGCAGGACGCTCAAATGCGGGTAAGTCTAGTGCTATTAATGCATTAACTAATCAGAAACAACTTGCCCGTGCTTCTAAAAAGCCTGGTCGTACCCAGATGATTAACTTCTTTAGTCTAGGTAATCCTGATCAGCGTTTAGTCGATCTTCCAGGTTACGGTTATGCAGCTGTACCTGAAGATATGAAAAAGGTGTGGCAAAAGGAATTAGAAAACTATCTAATTCACCGTAAAAGCTTACAAGGCTTAGTCTTACTTATGGATATTCGCCATCCTCTACAGCATTTTGATATGATGATGTTAGAGTGGGCTTATTCGCGCCATCTATTCGTTCATATTCTCTTAACGAAAGCAGACAAACTTAATCGTGGTCCTGCAAATAAAGTATTGCTTGAAGTTAAACAACAACTTAAAAAAATGAAGCTTGATTTTTCCATTCAGCTTTTCTCTTCACTTAACAAATTAGGTTTGGAAGAGCTTGCAAGTGTCATGGGTGGACGTCTGCATTTTACGCTAGATCAACAGCCAGAATTTGATGTCGATTCAATCCCTGAAGCGACAGATGAAGATGCTGAAAGCTAAATTGTCATAACAGATACAATTTTTTCATTAAATTTATACTCAATTGTCCCCTATTGCTAAACACAAATGTAGGGGCTTTTTTTATACTCGTTATAACTTCATCGAGTTAAAAATCAGGACTAAATGATGAAATTGTTATCTTTTTTGAAGAACAAGGCTTTAGGTTCTTCTATTGATTATAAAATTCTTCCACGTAAAGTTAAATTTGACTGGAAAGATACCCCTGTCGACTGGATTCCTAATCAGCCTTTCGCAAGTTATTTTATTAATGAGATTAATAACATCTTGCCTGCTGGAGAGTTCTGGTTTTGCCGTTTGTATAACAAGGTTTTACCGCAAATCACAGATGAAAAACTCAAGCAGGATGTACAAGCATTTATACGGCAGGAAGCTATGCATGCCAATGCACATACTTCAGCCAATAAAGAATATTTAAGTGCGCGCAATATTGATATCCAGAGAAATCTGGACATTATGAATTATCTATTTACCAAAGCCTTAGCAGATAAGCCTTTCGATAAAGAAGTTCCAAATTTCTTACAAGGCCAATGGGACCTTTTCCGTTTAGGCGTTATTGCCACTGTTGAACATATGACCTGTGTGTTAGGCAAATATGCACTCTATAACAAACGTTGGGAAGAATTAGGCGCTGACCCTGAAATGGTCGATCTGGTTAAATGGCATGGTTCAGAAGAAATTGAACACCGTACCGTAGCCTTTGATTTATATCGTCATCTTGGTGGTGGCTATATTCCCCGCTACTATTTAAGCCTTGCAGTGATTGTATTGGTACTTGGTTTATGGGTAGACGGTGCTGCACATATTATGAAACAAGATCCACGTTTTGCTGATGCAGCTAAATCTAGATTTTTCCCAGTATGGGTTGCTGTAGAATGGCTTAAGATTAGCCGCAAAGATAACCAAGTGCTACCAAATCCATTTTGGCTTATTTCGCAACAAATTGATTACCTCATGCCTTGGTATGATCCAGTCAAAGAAGGTAGCACTGAAGATGCGGTTAGCTATTTATCGCAATCTCCAGCAGCAAAAAGAGCAGAACTTCAAGCAGCTTAAAAATAAAAAAAGCAGGATTTAAAATCCTGCTTTTTTATTTAGAGGTATTAAACACTGATATCTTTATCTTTCGTATAGCGATCTACAACCACACTAATCATCATATCCCCTTGCACATTTACTACCGTTCTTACCGTATCTAGTAAACGGTCAATTGGTAGTAAAATGGCAATTGCTTCAGCTGGTAAGCCTACCGATTGTAAAACCATAATCATCGTCACCATGCCAGCGCTCGGAATTCCAGGAGCACCAAGTGATGCGATCATTGCTGTTAAACACACAATAATTTGCTGTGTCAGGTTTAAATCTAGACCCACCAAATTTGCTACAAACAGTGCAGCTGCCGCCTCATATAGAGCAGTACCATCCATATTAAGCTGAGTACCAAGTGGGATAACAAAACCAGCTGTTTGAGGGCGTACCCCTAAGTTTTCTTGTGCACACTTCATGCTAAGTGGCATCGTGGCAGAACTAGAACTGGTTGCAAATGCTGTAATTAATGCTGTACGTGTTCCTTTGAAAAAAGTCCAAGGACTCATGCGACCAAAAATCCAAAGCAGTAGTGGTAAAACAACTGCACCATGGAAAATGGTTGTACCTGTTACAACAACTGCAAACTCAGCCAAACGACTTAATACCGAAATATCTTCGGTTGCCATTAGTTTTGCTAATAAAGCAAAAATACCCAAAGGCGCTAATTTCATGACCCACCCAACGAGCAGCATCATCATTTCAAAGAACTGGTGGCTCAATACACGAATACTTTTAAAACGTTCCCCACCCTGCACCAAAGCGACACCGACAAATAAAGCAAAGACCACAACGGCCAAAACGTTGCCATCACTAAATGCTTTAAATGGATTGATTAAAGTATTTTGAATAAAATTAGTGAAAAAACTTGCTGGGTTTAAACTATCTGGTGCTTGATAATTTTGCATAGATGTCTGAAAAATAGAAATATCTATGCCACGCCCCACCTCAAATAAATGAGCACAACTAATACCTAAAATTAGAGCTAAAGTTGTTGTAGTTAAACAGCATAAAAATGTGATTTTCCAGACTGGCCCTAACTGTCCGCCCGCTTGTAAGTTTGATACCCCTACAACAATCGAACTGAAAATTAAAGGCACCAAAAGCATTTTAAGAAGCCCGATAAAAACACTACTTAATATTCCAAGACCATATAAACTATGTTTTACAAAAGCTGTGTCTGGATACATGGTGAGTAGGAAACCAAAGGCTAAACCTAAAATGGCGGCAATCAGAATTTGTGTATTTAAGTTCATATCAGCATTATTTTTTTCAGTTGGCATACCTATTTACAATATGACATGAGGTTGCTTTTCATTCGAGCAATTTTTTGTCACATCGTTCCCATTAAAAATAAAAAAGCCATCTGGTTAGATGGCTCTTCAATAGGACTATTGAGTTTCAATTTCCCGCAAACGAATTAAACCCTCTTGTACGGTACTGCATACAAGTTGGCCATTTTGCCACATACGACCGAAATTGAGACCTCTTGAAGCCGCACTCACTGTGGCTTCCATGTCATAAAGCATCCACTCATCAGCACGCAATGGACGGTGGAAATAAATTGCATGATCAATACTTGCACATTGCAAACTTGGAGAAATATAACTTAAGCCATGCGGTCTTAAAGCCGTGGTCATTAAGGTAAAGTCTGAATAAAACGCCACAATTGCTTGATGCAAGGCAATATCATCTAGCTGTTTTGGAATGCGATCATGGGTACGAATATAGTGCGCATTATAGGGAGCTTCAGGTTGTGGCTGAAACGGGTTTACCGGATCAATTGGGCGAATTTCTACATGACGCTCACGCATGAAACTAGCACGAACATTTTCAGGTACAAAGTTTAAAATACCCTGTTTTAGCTCATTTTCAGATTTAAGTGTTTCCGGTGCAGGATACTCAGGTTCTTGATGTTGATAGTTCAAGCCTTCTTCTGGATTGGCAAAAGACACCATTGCTGAAAATATAACTCGCCCATGCTGAATCGCACGAACTTGACGACTTACAAAGCTTTTTCCATCCCGTAAACGGTCTACTTCATAGATAATTGGGGCATTAATATCGCCACCATACAAAAAATATGCATGTAAAGAATGCGCTGGGCGATCCGTTGTATAAGATGCTGCACGTAAAGCCTGACCCAAAACCTGTCCACCAAAGACACGTTTACCGACAAGATTACGGCTCATGCCACGGTAAATATTTTCTTCTAGCTTTTCTAAAGTGAGAAGCTCGACTAGTTCTTGGGTTAACGCATTCATGAGAGATACCTTCATATTTCAGGTAAAAAATCGTATTAAAGGACAGATGTGTAGAATCTATTGTGCCATAAAAAACTATTTGAACATGGAACAATCAGTCAACTTCTGATGAACATTGCTCATATAACAGCTAAAAATACGATTTTTAACGATAAAATATGCCAAAAGCATTATAATTTATAAGAAAGTAGCATATTGTTTTTTTTAATAAATGCCTCAAAATAATTACCCTCCGCATTTGGTGCTGGGATTTGTCTTTAAGAAGTAGGAGTTCTTATGTCCAAGAGTGGGTTTGGTCAAATGTATCGTCGGCTTTCGAGTAAACTACTTGACCTCGTGGTAACACCACATGTTCTTGGGGAAGTTCCTACTGAACCAGTATCAGAAACAACAGAAGCAGAAGCAAAGACTGACCGCCAAAAAGTGGTGTGCTATGTCTTACAAAACCACTCTCGAAGCAATGCTTTGGTGGTTGATGGAGAAACGCGTCGTTTAAATTTAAAACCTGCGTTAGACCCATTAGTTGTTGGCACTCATCAGGAAAAAGCATCAGTTTTATTTTTACAGCACAATGATGAAAATAATTTACTGAATCCTCCTCCTCATGCTTTTCCACCACGCTTATTAAAACTGATCGAAGTCTTACAAGAAAATCCTGAACTTGATATAGAGCTTGTTCCAGTTACCGTTTTATGGGGTCGTTCTCCAGATAAAGAAGACTCTTGGTTTAAGCTTTTATTTTCAGATACATGGGCTACACCAAGCACCGTTAAGCAATTGGTCAACATTGGCTTACATGGTCGCCAATCTTACTTAGAGTTTCATGAACCACAATCGCTACGTGAATTGGTTGAATACGCTCAACAGCATTATCCGAATCTTTCACCAGCCACTTATATTGTAAGTACGTTAAATGATTACTTAGATCGTCAGCGTGAAGTGGTCTTAGGCCCCGATTTATCGGATCGCCGTAATGTCATGCAGTCGGTTGTGAAATCTCGTGATGTTCAAGAAGCAATCCGCCGTGAAAGTATTCGCGGGAAAGTTAGTATGCTCGAAGCTGAACGTCGTGCGATTGGCTATGTCAATGAAATCGTATCGGATTATTCACATTCAGCAGTGCGCTTTGCCGATCTTGCTTTAACGCGCTTATGGACTCAGCTTTATGACGGCGTAGATGTGCATAACTTCAGTACCGTTCGTGAACTGGCAAAAGATTATGAAGTGGTTTACACACCTTGCCACCGCAGTCACATCGACTATTTATTATTGTCTTATGTGATTTATAGACGTGGCCTTATGGTTCCGTATATTGCTGCGGGTGATAACCTAAACTTGCCTTTCGTAGGTCAGCTTTTACGTGGTGGTGGTGCCTTCTTTATTCGCCGCTCTTTCCGCGGAAATGGCCTTTATACAACGGTATTTAAAGAATATTTATATAGTATCCTTTCTCGCAATACGCCACTTGAGTACTTTATTGAAGGTGGACGTTCGCGTACAGGACGCCTATTACCGCCTAAGACTGGTATGCTTGCCATGACGATTCATAGTCATTTACGTGGCCGTACAAAGCCAATTGTATTTGTACCAACCTACATTGGTTATGAACGCCTGATGGAAGGCTCGACCTACGTAGGCGAAATGCAAGGTAAACCGAAAGAAGCTGAATCAATTTTTGGTATTGTGAAAACCTTACGAAAAATTGAACGTATTTTCGGTAAAGTCCACGTGAACTTTGGTGAACCTGTTTTCCTTGATGATCTGCTTAAACAACATAATGCAGAAAACGTTTTTATCGAGAAAAATGATGACCCAATTCCTCAAGCAGTTTCAGATGCCGTAAATAGCTCTGCACATGCAATTTTAGAAAATATTAACCGAGCTGTGGTGATTAACCCTGTCTCTTTACTTTCTATTATTTTGCTTGCAACTCCAAAGCATACGCTTGATGAAGAAATTTGTATTAAGCAGCTTGAAGCTTACCGCAATCTGGCATCTAACTTCCCATATGACCAACGTATGGAAGTAACGCCGCTTTCTGGTAAAGAAATCATTGCGTATGGTTTAAAGCTTAAACTCATTAAACGAGTTCAGCATGCACTCGGCGATATTATTGCGATTGAAGATAACCAAGCTGTTCTTCTAACCTACTTCCGTAATAACATTTTGCATGCCTTTGTTTTACCGTCATTGGTTGCATCACTTGTTGAACACAATGGAAAAATCAGCCGTTCAGATTTAACCAATGTGATCTACACCCTGTATCCATTCTTGAAAGCAGAATTATTCCTTAAATGGAAGAGTAGCGAACTTAAAGAACAAATTGAGCAATATGCAAATGCATTGGTTCAATCAAATCTTATTCAGCAAGATGATGAAGGTAATTTAATTAGCTCTGCACCAAACACTGAAGAGCATAATCAGCTTGTTGTTTTAGCTACACCTGTTAAGCAAAGTCTTGAGCGTTACTACATGACACTTGCGCTCATTACTCAACGTGGTTCGGGTAATATTTCTGCTAAACAGGTTGAAGAATTAAGTCATTTACTCGGACAACGTTTGTCAGTTCTATATGAATTTAATTCACCAGAGTTCTTCGACAAAGCTTTATTCCAAAGCTTCTTAAAAGTTCTGACACAGCAAAATTACATTCGTACAAATGACCAAGGCCAAATCGAGTTTGATGATAATTTCCGTCAAATGGCTGCTGGAGCACAGTTGGTTCTTGATGAAGTAACCTTACAAATGTTACAGCACATCACGACCTTTACCGACGAAGAATTAAAAGATGCGCTTGAAGCGATGGCATCTCAACAAGCAAAACGACGTTTAAAGCGTAAAAAATCTTAAGGTTTTTACTCAAAATAAAAGGCAACTTCGGTTGCCTTTTTATTTTATTAGCGAATTGGACATTCAAAATAGCGTGGATCATCCATACAACGTAGACGCTTCATAAGTTGAACAAAATAAGCATCGTAATAACCTGAAAGCACGTACTGATTACGTATTTTGGCAACCATCACGTCATAACTTTGCTTTTCATAAAAAGAGACATCCACCCAATAATAAGCAGGTAAATGATTTTCCCACTGAGTTGCACGATTAGTTAGTAATTGGCTATTTTGAACAAACCATCCTCGAATTTTTCGACCAAAATTAGCAGGATAAGCTTGCGGCTTAATAATTAAATTAACGCCAAAATATGCCAAAGGAAAGTTAATGACTTGGACATCTGGTCCAAATTCTTTTTGTAGGTTATATGGTAATAGTCCATACACTGGCGCAGGAACAATATCGATTTTGTCTTGCTTAAATTGCACAATCGCATTAGATAAATCAACGTAAACTGGCTGAGCACCTACACTTCGTACCAATGCTTGTTGTGGTGGATTATTTGGTAACACGCCAATACGCTGATTTCTTAATTGAGCAACTCTAGAGATTTTTTTATTTTTTAGAACCATATAGGCCGTGCCAACAGGAATCATTCCTACAGCTTCATAGTCTTTAGAAATTAATCTTTTTTCGACTGTTGGATGATTCAAAAGTTGTAATAAACTTTTCGCAGTACGATTATTAGGAATAAGCCCGATACCAGCAGTGCTTCCCATAAACTGGTTATAACGATAAGTATTAAAATTAGATGCCGCTAAACCTGAACATTTACCTTCATCAAAAGCTTGTATGGCCTGTTGTTCTTTTTGATAGGTCACCACTTTAAATTTGACTTGGTACTGCTGTGCATATAACCGAATGTCATTTAAACGACGTGTAATATCTCCTTGGGAACCAATCGGATCATATGCACACCATACCTGATCCTCGGCCCAACTCGCAACAGCTGTTACGCTCAAAATAAGAGCTAAACAAATTCTTTTCACTTTCAAACTTTTTATCTTTATCGGCAATTTGACTGCCTCATCAGGTATTTCTGTTCTTATTTAAAGTTTAATCAAAATTTTATTTAGTGCTATGAACATTTAAACATAATAAATAGTCATTAAAGCAAATCGGATGCTCTAATTGAAAACCCGTTTCAGGCAAATGTTTCGCATAAATTCGTTTACCTGAAGTTTGGTTTGATTCTAAAGTTAACTCGGGTAACCCCAATTGTTTTTGGAACCACAAGATAACTTCATGCAAAGGCAATGGTTGGTTATTAGTCACAATATAGCTGGCTTGATGATTTTCATAGTCAGCCATAAAAGCCAAAAATCTTGCTAAATCATCAATATGTATTCGATTGCTATAATGTATATTTGGATAACTTTGACTATTTTCAGCCATCTTTTTTAAACGGACAACTGAGGTTCCGTAAATCCCAGTTGGGCGAATAATTACACATTGTGCTGGATAGTGTTTTTGCCAAAGGAGTTCCATATTACGCAATATATGGCCTTGTGCGTCATTTGGCTGAATTTCACTAAAATCATCAATGATCTCCCCCGCATTTTCGCCGTATACCCGCGTAGACGACACTACGATTATTTTTTTTACTGGATGTATTTTTAATGCATCTCGAATCGGTTCAATACTATCGACATAAGTATGTTGATAGCCCTCAACCGTACTCTCATTTGGAGAAAGTAAAATATATACAACATCCACAGGTTCAATTTTACTTAAATCAAGTTTAAAGATATCTTGAACAAGATGTGTTGCGTAACTATCCGTTTTTACACTACGGCTGATTGTGGTAATTTGATGTTCTTTCTCAAATAGTTGTTTAGCAACACGCTGAGATGTTTTACCATAACCGATAAATAATATATGCATAGAAAACTCGTTGAGGGGACATGACTTCAGTCCATCAGTTACAAGGCGTTGGATCGGCTTCAGCAGCCCTACTCGAAAAACTAAATATTTTTACCACAGATGATTTACTGTTTCATCTGCCACGTGATTATGAAGACCGCAGCACGATTATTGCAATGAATCAACTTGTGGTTGGGCGGAGCTATTTACTTGAAGGTGAAGTCAGATCAATTGATTTTCCTCCGGGAAAAAGAAAATCTATGGCAGCCTTGGTTCAAGATGAATTCGGTAAAGTTACCTTACGCTTTTATCATATTTATAAAAACCTGACTGACAAAATAAAACCGGGTCATCGCTTACGTATTTTTGGTGAAGTTCGTGTCGGCGCTCGCGGGCTTGAGATGTATCATCCTGAAATTCAGCTCATTCATGAACATACACCTCTACCAAAAACTCAGCTTACAGCAATTTATCCAAGTACGGATGGGCTAACTCAACCCAAACTGCGCGAATATGTAAAACAAGCTTTAAAGCACCATAGTGATGCCTTACCAGAGCTACTCCCTAAAAAATATACTAATGGCTATGCGCTTAAAGAGGCTTTGTATTACATTCATGAGCCTCCTGTTGATGCCAATATGCTCCAGTTGGCCCAAGGTTCACATCCAGCCCAACAACGACTTATTTTTGAAGAACTGGTTGCACACCAGATTAGTTTACTTAATCGTCGTGCTTATATTCGTCAAATTGCATCTCCAGCTTTTTCAAGCAGTAAAATATTAGCTAAAAAGCTTTTAGAAGCTTTACCTTTTCAAATGACCAATGCACAAAAACGTGTATCTAAAGAAATTCTAAATGACTTAAAACAACACCAACCTATGTTGCGCCTAGTACAAGGTGACGTTGGGGCTGGAAAGACTTTAGTTGCTGCTGTAGCGGCTTGCCATGCTTTAGAAGCGGATTGGCAAGTTGCATTAATGGCCCCGACCGAGATTCTTGCAGAACAGCACTATTTGAATTTTAAACGTTGGTTTGAACCATTAGGCATTACAGTTGCTTGGCTATCTGGCAAACAAAAAGGTAAAGCCCGTGCCCAAGCAGAACAACAGATTAAAGAAGGTCATGCAGAACTTATTGTTGGTACACATGCCTTATTTCAAGACAATGTTGGCTTCGCTAAATTAGGACTAGTAATCATTGATGAACAACATCGTTTTGGTGTAGACCAACGCTTAGCTTTACGTAATAAAGGTGCTGAGCAATTCACCCCACACCAACTCGTCATGACAGCCACCCCTATCCCAAGGACACTAGCAATGAGTGCCTATGGGGACTTAGACACATCAATTATTGATGAATTACCACCAGGCCGTACTCCAATTCAAACCGTTACGATTCCACTTGATCGTCGCGAAGAAGTACTTCAACGAATTGCTTCGAATTGTAGAGATGGAAAACAGGCATATTGGGTATGTACACTGGTTGAACAGTCTGAAACTTTAGATGCTCAAGCAGCTGAAGCCACCTATCAAGAAATGAGGGAACGCTTCCCTGAGCTTAATATTGGCTTAGTGCATGGCAAAATGAAAGCTGACGAAAAACAGTCGGTCATGCAAGCGTTCAAAAATAATGAGTTACAGCTTCTTATCGCAACTACGGTCATTGAAGTTGGTGTCGATGTTCCCAACTCTTCTATTATGGTCATTGAAAATGCTGAACGTTTAGGGCTTTCTCAGCTACATCAATTACGCGGTCGTGTAGGTCGAGGCGCACAGGCCAGCTTTTGCGTCCTTTTATATAAAACGCCTCTTTCACAAAATGGGCAAGAAAGACTTTCTATTTTAAGAGAAAGCAATGATGGCTTTGTGATTGCAGAAAAAGATCTTGAGTTACGCGGACCGGGTGAATTACTAGGTACTAAACAAACTGGGGATATGGGGTTTAGAGTTGCTCGTTTAGAGCGAGATGATCACTTACTCAGTCAAGCTCATTATGTAGCTCAGCAAGTCTTAAAAGATTATCCAGAACAAGCAGATGCATTATTAAAACGTTGGCTTCCGGAAGCGCCTCGCTACGCGTATGTTTAGTTTCTTAAATCCACAGCATCTTATTCAATTGCTCACACCTTGCTTGTTATGTGAGTCAGATGTACGAGAAAAACATTCGCTCTGTAAGGAATGTTGGAAGCAGTTTCCTTGGCTTAAGCAAACAATTCAACGCAATGATCAATCAGTTCTTGTGGCCTGTGATTATGCTTATCCAGTTAGCCGAATCATTCAGCAGTTTAAATATGAACAGAAATTACATTATGAAATTTTGTTAGGTGAAATTTTACAACAACTCAAATTTCCCAAGGTACAAGCTATCGTACCTATGCCTATTTCAAATCAACGTTTAATCGAACGTGGCTTTAATCAGTCATTGTTACTTGCAAACATCTTAAGCAAACAATTAAAAATACCTGTTTGGCAGCCAGTACAACGTCTTGCTGAACATTCGCAGAAAGGGCTTTCTCGACTTGAACGCTTTGAGAACATTGAGCAACAATTTATTGCGCTTTCTCAAGAAAAACGGCGTTATCGCCGTGTTCTTATTATTGATGATGTAATAACCACTGGAAGCTCTATTCAAGCACTCAGCCAAGCACTTAAACAATTAGGCTGCACATCTATCTATGCCGCTTGTTTAGCGGCAACTTTGACCAGTTAAAACGATTAAACTGTAGATAAATGCTGCTCACACCAAGGAATAACAATTTCACGGGTTAATGGTGCAAGGTGCGTTTCTGAATCATTTAAATCAACCCATTTCATTTCTGCAATTTCGGCTGCGATTTTAGGCGCCTGATTGAGCTGAACAAGATATAAATGACTGACCAGAATATGATCTGGTTCATTGGCAGCTGCCGTTTCGAAACGACCAAGAAATTGTTCAATTACACAAGAACTTCCAACTTCTTCTAAAATTTCTCGCTGCATTGTAATCTCTGGCACCTCATTGGGTTCCAGCTTACCACCCACTTGCATAAAAGCATGAGTATTACGCTTCCTCACGAGCAACAACTGATTTTGCTCATTCAAGATCACTGCAGCAGCGACCGTAATTGTTTTCACTTATTTAACCTCGTTTATGGTTGAACATCTGCATTTGTCCATTTTGGAGCAGGAGCCTGATATTGCTCAAATTGTTGAAGAATGTCTTCAATTTTGTCTGATGCGATCAATTTATCAACGAACCGTGCTTGGCTGAATCCATTATCCACCGTCCCTTGAATCATTTTAAGTAAATCTTCATAAAAGCCAGCTACATTTAAGAAAGCACATGGCTTTTGATGAATACCTAATTGCGCCCACGTCCATTGTTCAAAGATTTCTTCCAATGTACCCGCACCACCAGGTAAAGCAATAAAACCATCGGAGAGATCCGCCATTTTGGTTTTGCGCTCATGCATATTTTCGACCACATATAATTTGGTTAAGCCCGGATGAGCTAACTCACGATCGACCAAAGCACGAGGAATCACGCCAATGACTTGTCCACCCGCCTGCAAGGCACTATCAGCGACAACGCCCATTAAGCCTGAGCGACCGCCACCATAAACCAAGGTCTTACCTTGTTTTGCAATAGCCTCACCAGTAATTTTGGCAATTTGTTGGAAAATTGGGTTTGAACCAAGAGATGAACCACAGAAAATACAAATTGAATTCATAGTGTAAAAAACCGTTTTATTGAACTGTCATGCTGACAAACTAAACTATCGATAGAGTTTTTTTTTGCAAAATAGCGTATTGGCAAGTGTTTTTCGGCAAATCCTTGTCTAAAATACACCCATCCATTTCCATCAGACTGCGTGAGGAAAAAAGACACATGCTTGAAGCCTTTTATGCCACAGAACGCGGAAGTCTGGAAGATGCCACCATCAATGGTGGATTTGATCTACATCCCGAATTAGTCTGGCTTGATCTTATTGCACCCTCGCAAGAAGAGCAACAATGGGTACTAGATGCCTATGACCAAAATTTACCCACACTAAAATCGCTGGAAGATATTTCATCCTCAGCACGATTCTACCGTGATGATGATGGTATTTTGCATATCAGTACTTATTTTTTAACGAAAAATAAAAACTATCAAGTGGATGGTGATGCAGAAGATTCATCACACATTTTGGCGATGGTACAAACGGTCGCATTTATTTTACATAAAGACCGTCTCTTTACGATGCGGGGAGAAAAATTAGTTGCGTTCCGTGCCTTTCGTGCGCGTGCTCGCCGAAATGACTACGACATGGACTATAAAGATCCAACATGGATTTTATTAGGTCTTCTTGAAGCAAAACTCGATGAGCTTGCGGATATCTTAGAAGATATCCACAAAGATTTAGAAAAATACTCGACAGAGGTTCTTAACAATCACCAACGTGAACAAATTCTAGATCTAGATGACATGATTACGCGCCTAGCTCAACAAGAAGACATGCTAGGAAAAGCTCAGCTCTGTTTAATTGATTTACGACGTGTACTTACTTTTTTATCACGTCCTCGAGCATTAGGCAGTCATATTTACGATGCTGATATTCGAGAATTGAGTGAAGATGTCCGCTCACTCGTAGAACATGATGCTTTCTTATTCCAAAAAGTACGATTCTTGCTTGATACAACGTCTGGGTTCATTAATACCGAACAGAATGACACGATCCGTCGATTCTCGATCTTACCAAGTATGTTAGCTCCTCCAATGCTTATTGCCAGCATCTATGGGATGAACACAGATGTATTGCCTTTTGCACATGGTACGACCAGTTTCATCATCGTTTTACTGATTATTATCGGTTTCTTTATTGGCCCCATTATTTATTTCCGCTGGAAAAAATGGATTTAGGCTTTGTAATAAAATGCTAGTCCAAAGCATAAAAAAGCACCTAAATATAGGTGCTTTTTTACATCTAGAACATCAGATCAAATGTAGATCTTCCTGCAAATGGCAGGCTTGAATGATCTTCAGCATTTTTTCGGGTACATTTTTAAAATGCAAACCAGCTTTTTGTGGAGTCACTCGTAACCATTGAACTAAAACAGCCAAGGCCAAGGTACTACCATGCTCAAGCTCTGTTAAATCTACCACCAGAGGAAAGCTTTGCTGCTTCTTGATGATAGCTAAACCTGCTTGATACTGTTGTTCCGCATTTTCAAAATCAATTTTTCCCGAAACAACCAATTGTTGGTTGAGATACTGAACCACTCTTCACCTACTATTTTTGTTTATTCTGATTAACAGCAGCGTCTGCATCCGGTTGGAAGGTTGCAATTGCTTTATTCAAATCGCCACCGTTACGTTTCACTGTTGCAGCAAACTGATTACGGAACTGTAATCCCAAATCAATACCAGAAACATTGATATTACGGATTTTCCATTGAGTACCTTTATCAGCTAACTGGAAAGATACTGGAATTTTGTCGCCGTTATGACTGAAGTCCAATGTCACTACTGGGTTTTTACCCGCAGTTGCCTTGTAAGGGCGCATGGTATAGCTTTGGTTCGTATATTTAGCAAATGCACTACCGTAATTTTCAATTAAAGTATTACGGAAGTTAGTCTCGAACTGAGCACGCTGTGCCGCTGTACTATACTGATTTGTTGCATAAGTACCCATTACAATGCGAGTAAATGCTTGTGAATCAACATACGGGTCTAAATTCTGACGTACGATACTCTTCACTAATGCTGGGTTATTTTGCAATTTTGCATGATCAGCTTTCAAACGAGCAATCAAACCATCAGCAACACGCTTGATAAAATCAGGTGGTGCTTCTGAAGGTGCAGCAAATGCTGTACCTGCAATCATGGTAGACAAAAGACTTGCTGTCAGGGTTTGTTTAAACAACGTATTCACCAGGAACCACTCCTTCAAATAATCTTTTACTCAACAAATGAGGCTTGTGCACTATCTTTATCAGTGCTTGCAGGAGCACTCGCTTCTGTTGAGCCTGAACCGGCAGCAACTTTACCAGCCCCACCACCAGTAATAAATTTACTAATTAAATCTTCTAAATCCATAGTTCCTTGAGTGTTTGAAATCGTGTCACCTCGTTTCAAGTAGTTCACACCACCACCAGGTACAACTTTCAAATATTTCTCACCCAACAAACCATTGGTTGCTACCATTATATAAGCATCTTCATCAATACTTGTGATGGAGGTCATGTTACTGGTCAGTTGCTGTTCCATTGCTTTTTGTTGCTCTGGAGAAGCTTGAGTATAATCTGAGCTATAACGCAACTCTTCCAGCGCATTCTTCTGAACTTCTTTTAATTGTTCAGGATTGAAACTTGTCAACTTTCCATCTAAACCAAATGTTACGGTAGCCAAACGCGTAACCGGATCAAGCGTAATTGAATCAACACGACCAATTGTAACACCACTCATTGTCACTTTAGCACGTGGCTTTAGCCCATTGACGTTATCAAATTGAGCCTTCATGGTATAACTATCACTTAAGTTCGTACCAACAAGCCCACTAACTTTCATTGCTAAGAAAAACAATGCAATACCGAAGATAATAACAAAGATACCAACGGCCAGTTCACTACTACGTGATTTCATTAAATCCCTCCGAACATGACCGCAGTCAACACGAAATCAAAACCTAAAACACATAATGAAGAATACACAACCGTCCGGGTCATTGCCGTTGCAATGCCTTCTGGTGTCGGATCACAGGCATAGCCCTGATAAACAGCGACCCATGTACAAATCAAAGCAAAAACAATACTTTTAATAATCGTGCCATTGATAATGTCATGCCCGAAACGCACTGTATTTTGCATGCCACTCCAGAAGGAGCCTTCATCAGCACCTAAAAAGTCAACACCGACCATCTTGCCACCAATAATACCAATGGCTGCAAATATCACAGTTAACATTGGCAAACTGACAATACCTGCCCAAAGACGTGGCGATACGATTTGCTTTAAAGGGTCAACCCCGATCATTTCCATACTGGCAAGCTGTTCGCTTTGCTTCATTGAACCAATTTCGGCAGTCAATGCAGAACCTGCTCGTCCTGCAAATAGCAATGCAGCAACCACAGAAGCAAGCTCACGGAGTAGGGTTAACGAAATCGCTGTACCCAACATCGACTCAGCACCGAAAGTGACCAAAATGCTATACATCTGCAAGCCAAGAACCGCACCAATAAACAAACCAGAAACGGTAATAATAAGTAAGGACATCACACCTACGCGGTGCATTTGGTAACCAAAACGACCAAAACCACCCTTGCTAGGAAGTGAAAAAATAATCTGCAAGAGCATATGTGCCGCAGCACCAATGCCTCGAATCCGCTCAATAACGAGTCTACCTAACCAGGCAATCGTATTCATGGACGAACCTCGTTATTTAAATAAGCTAGATGACTAAACTGGTATTCAACTGGTCCTTCTGCCGAACCTGTTAAGAATTGGTGTACAAATGGAGAAGCATGTTTTTGCAACTCGTCAGGTGTACCCTCTCCCTGAATTTTTCCTTCAGCTACCACATAGATGTAGTCAGCAATCGATAATGTTTCTGCAACATCATGCGAAACAATAATTGTTGTTAAATCTAACGCTTCACGTAGTGAACGAATTAAACGTGTCAAAACACCTTTCACAATTGGGTCTTGACCAGCAAAAGGTTCATCGTACATGATCAAATCGGGATCAAGTGCAATCGCGCGAGCCAATGCTACACGGCGATTCATACCACCTGAAAGTTCTGTCGGCATTAATTGTTCAGAACCACGTAGACCCACCGATTCAAGTTTTAATGCAACCAGTTCAGCAATGAGATTTTCGGGAAGCTTTGTGTGCGCTCGGATTGGAAACGCCACATTTTCATAAACGGACATATCCGTAAATAGAGCTCCACTCTGAAATAACATTCCCATACGTGCACGAGCGGAAAAAAGTTCCTGACGAGACATTTTGGCAATATCTTTAGCGTCGAGTAAAACTTCCCCCTGATCTGGAACTAATTGTCCACCAATCAGACGTAATAAAGTTGTTTTACCTGTACCAGAAGGTCCCATAATGGCCGTAATCTGGCCTCGACGTATATTTAAACTAATATTGTCATAAATGACGCGTTCCCCTCGATTAAAACTCAAGTTCTTCACTTCAATAAGCGGTTGAGTCGAGAGAGGAGTTTTATTATTCATAATGGCAATCGTTCCTGCACTTTTATGCACGCATACTATAACACTGAAAATTAGCAAACTTGTTGTAATTTTGACAAAAGCAAAGCTAACTTACTTGAGAGAATTCGAAGAAGTATGTTCGTAAAAAGAGGTCAATTCAGAAGCTTGGAATTGCTCAACAGAACTTCCATTTATAAAAGCGTAGGCGAAGTAAACCCCATTACACAAAACGAGTGCAATAAAAAGATAAGGCAACCCATGCTGAACCAGAAGGTTCTTCAACTGTGCCATTATTGTCTCTTTTCGCTTACTTTTACGCATTATTTAATAAAAAATTGAACCAATTCACATTTTGTTAGTTTATAACAAAACTGAAAAATAAAAAAGGCCAGTATTTTTACTGGCCTTTTTTTCAAACTAAATTTTGATTAGCGGTCGAATTTACGACGCGGCGGTTTGTCATCAAAACTACGACGCGGACGATCTTCACCACCAAAGCTACGTTTTGGACGATCTTCACCAAACGCTGGACGTTCACCACGTGGTTTATCATCGAAGCTACGACGTGGCTTATCGCTGAAACCGCCTTCACGACGTGGACGATCTGAGTTGAACTCGCGACGCGGACGATCTTCACCACCGAACGCTGGACGTTCACCACGTGGTTTATCATCAAAACTACGACGTGGACGATCTTCACCACCAAACGCTGGACGCTCGCCACGTGGCTTGTCATCAAAACTACGACGTGGACGATCTTCACCACCGAAGCTACGTTTTGGACGATCACCAAAACCACTTTCACGACGTGGTTTATAATCTACGCGATTACCACGGTTGTCATCATTCGAGTCAAAACGCGGTTTATCATTGAAACCACCTTCGCGACGCGGACGATCTGAACCGAACTCACGACGTGGACGATCTTCAAAACCACCTTCACGACGTGGACGGTCTGAATTGAACTCGCGACGTGGACGATCTTCACCACCAAATGCTGGACGCTCACCACGTGGTTTATCATCGAAGCTACGACGTGGACGGTCATCACGACCACCTTCACGGCGTTTGAAGTTGCTTTCGCCTTCAAAACGACGACCGCCACCGAAACCGCCGCCACCACGACGACCATCACGGCTACCGCCATTACCGCCACGACCACGACCACCGCCATCACGACCTGAACGAGCAGGAGGTGGAGATGGCTCTAAGCCTTCAATTTCAGAAACACTTAAACGCGCTTCTAAATATTCTTCAAGTGCACGAATCTTACCGCGTTCACGATAAGTCGCTAAAGTAATTGCTTGACCAGTACGACCAGCACGACCAGTACGACCAATACGGTGTACATAATCTTCATGCTTCATCGGAAGACCGAAGTTAATTACGTGAGAGATTGTCGGAACGTCAAGACCACGAGCAGCAACGTCAGTTGCAACTAAGATTTTTGCACGACCTTCACGAATACTACGTAAACGACGGTTACGAACTGTTTGTGGCATTGCACCATGAAGTGCAACTACAGAATGACCTGCTTCAGCAAGTTCTTCTGCCAACATATCTGTATCTTCTTGCGTACTAGCAAAAACAACAGCTTGATCTAAGTTTTCATCACTTAACCAATGGGTAAGTAATTTTTTCTTATGTTCGAAGCCATCAGTCCAATGCAATGTTTGTGTAATATCAGTATTGGTTGAATGACCTGTTTCAATTGCGATACGCATAGGATCTTTCATCATGCATGATGCAAGACGAATAATACGGTCAGCAAATGTTGCAGAGAACATTAATGTTTGTTTACGGTTAGCCGCTAATTCGCTAATTGCTTCTAAGTCTTCAGAGAAACCTAGGTCAAGCATACGGTCCGCTTCATCAACGATTAAAGCATCTACTTGATCTAATTTAATTTGACGACGATTTACCAAGTCAAGTAAACGACCAGGTGTTGCAACAACAACTTGCGCGCCTTTTAATTGTTGAATTTGTTTTGCAAATGGCATACCACCCATAATGGCAGCAATACGAACACCTTTCATGTGACGTACAAATGCAATTGCATCTTGACTTACTTGCTGAGCCAATTCACGAGTTGGTGAAATTACCAAGATATTCGGTTGAGTTACTGCTTTCATACGGTCTTTGAACGGTACAACAGTCTCTTGACCAGCTAAAGCATTTAATGTTGGGAGTAAGAATGCAGCAGTTTTACCAGAGCCAGTTTGGCTTGATACGAGAAGGTCTTTACCTTCTAAAGCAGCAGGAATTGCTTGTTCTTGCACAGGAGTCGGGGCAGTAAAACCTAAACCTTCAAGCGCTTGTTGTAAGGTTTCATGCAAAGAAAATTCGGCAAAAGTTTTGCTCATAGAGAGTTTCACCCTTGTGGGTGCTCCATTTTTAATAAATACAAAAAAATAGACATCGGCAAAAAGCGGCAAAGCAAAATTAGCTGAAACGTTTTTTCAGCAGCAATCCGAGTAACGACGATGTGGACTAAACGCACGCTTGATTACGGCCGAACCTGAAGAATCGCTGAGCGATTGGGGCGCAAGTAATGGTCCTCTCTATGGACAGCGTGCGCTTACAATGAATAGAACAGAATGTTCAGGTAATGAACGGAAATTTAAGTGCGTTGGCGGATTATAGCAGAAATAATTTAAAAGTCACCTTTTTTAATCAACTTTATGCATATTTCTTGAATTAACTTAATTTTACTCTTTATTTAAAACATAAAACCCTCTGAATACAGAGGGTTTTATTAATAATGAACCAAATTATTTTGCAGCTTTATCCCAAGCTGGAACAACTGTTTGCATTAAAGGTTTTAGCAATTTAAGCGAACATGCGAGTACTTGACCATTTTCAAGTGAATTATTACCACCACGTGCGTCAACCACTACACCGCCTGCTTCTTTAAGAATAAGTTCGCCAGCAGCAATATCCCATGGCTTTAAACCAAGTTCAAAGAAACCATCAAAACGACCAGCAGCTACATAAGCTAAATCTAGAGCAGCTGAACCACCACGACGGATTTGTGCGCCTGCTTCAGTAACAGCTAATAATGATGCGAAATGCTGCTCTGCATAAGATACGATTTCGCCAGCACGTTTAGCACGGTAAGGATGGCCTACTGCCAAGAATGTATTTTCTAAACTATCTTTTACATTTACACGAATACGGCGTTGATTCATAACTGCACCGCGACCACGGCTAGCAGAGAATAACTCATCACGTACTGGATCGTAGATTACGCCGTGTTGAGTAACACCTTTATGCTGAACTGCAATAGAAATACAGAAATGAGGGAAACCATTAATAAAGTTTTGTGTGCCATCAAGCGGGTCAATTACCCAGCACCACTCTGCATCATGGCCTTTGCCTTCTTGTAAACCAAACTCTTCACCTAAGAAGCTATGGTTTTTATAACTTTTACGTAACGTATCAATCGCTAACTGTTCTAAATAACGATCTACACGTGTTACTGGGCCATCAATGCCTTTCTCTTCAACTTGTAAATCGAGTTTATGACGATTTTGATGCGCTTTTAAAAGCTCTTGACCAACTGTTTGAGCCGCACGCGCAGCCATAACCACCATAGGTTCCATTGAACACCCACTAGACAAATTTGAAGATTTTGACAAAGAATAATGCATAAAAGCGCAAATATTTTAGCAAATATATGCGCTTTTAGGGGGAAAATGTTTCAAAAATTTTATTGAGGGTTAAACGACCTGGTTTAACTTGAGCCAAACTTTCTCAATTGAGCTCAAAATACCCTTAGCGTCTAGACCACAGTCTTGCAACATTTGTCCGTGTGAAGCCTGTTGTAAGAACAAATCTGGCAAGCCTAAATTAATGATTGGTTTCACAATTTGTTCTTGAGCCATGAACTCATTTACCGCACTTCCCGCACCCCCCATAATGGCATGCTCTTCAACAGTGACAAATAAATGTGTGTGCTCAGCCAAATCACGAATAATTTTTTCATCAAGTGGTTTCACAAAACGCATATTTACAACACGCACACCCACATCATGTTTTTGTGCAAATTGTTCAGCAGCTTCTATGGCAACCATAACGCGGCTACCAAATGCCAAAATTGTAATCTGTTCATCACAAGCAGATTTAATTTCTGCAACGATTTCAGCTTTTCCTAACTCAATAGCAGTCAACTCTTGCTGAATTTCAACACCTACACCTGCACCACGTGGGTAACGTACTGCCGCTGGTCCATTATAGACATAGGCTGTATGAAGCATCTGACGGCATTCATTTTCATCTTTTGGTGCCATGATGACCATATTTGGCACTGTACGCATGTATGCATAATCATATGCACCTGCATGAGTTGGACCATCTTCACCAACCAAACCTGCACGGTCAATTCCGAAAGTCACATCAAGGTTTTGTAATGCGACATCATGAATAAGCTGATCATAACCACGCTGTAAGAATGTTGAGTAGATCGCAACAACAGGTTTTAAGCCTTCACAAGCCATTCCTGCTGCAAGTGTTACTGCATGCTGCTCAGCAATCGCTACATCAAAAAATCTCTGCGGAAATTCTTTAGCAAACTGAACCATACCTGAGCCTTCACACATCGCTGGTGTGATCGCAAGTAGACGCTCATCTTGTGCTGCTTCATCACATAACCACTGACCAAATACATCAGAATATTTAGGTGGTGTTTTACCTGCTGAAGTTGCATTAATTTTGCTAATTGCATGGTAGGTAATCGGATCCGCTTCTGCTGGAGTGAAACCTTTACCTTTTTTAGTATAGACGTGGACTAAACGTGGGCCTTTACGCTTCTTGAGAGCATTAAATACTTGGGCCAGTTGATTTACGTCATGGCCATCGAATGGGCCAAAATAATCAAAACCAATCGCTTTAAATAAATTGTCTGCCGCATCTGTTGCCGATTGATGTAAACGAGAGTTATAGGTCCATTTTGGATGTGGCTGAATGTAAGCCTCACCATGTTCATCTACATTTACTAAATGGCCTTTTTCCCAAATTGCAGCTAAATGTTTAGCAAAACCGCCTGTGCTACAAGAAATTGACATGTCATTGTCATTCAGCACAACAATTAAATCAGCATCATGTGCAACAGCGTCGTTCATGGCTTCAAACGCCATACCTGCTGTCATTGCACCATCACCAACAATACAAACGACTTCACATGGATCATTTTGATAGCGACGTGCTAACGACATTCCTAAACCAGCTGAAATTGCTGTTGATGAATGTCCTACGCCGAATGTATCAAAAACTGATTCTTCTCTGGCTGGAAATGCTGCTAAACCATTTTTAGAACGAATCGTGGTCATTTGCTCACGACGACCTGTCAGGACTTTATGCGGATACGCCTGATGTCCCACATCCCAAACTAATCGGTCATTTGGTGTATTAAAGCAATAATGCAGCGCAACCGTCAGCTCAACCACGCCGAGATTAGCACCGAAATGGCCACCACTCTGGCCTGCTGCATATAAAATATATTGACGCAACTCATCAGCCACTTGAACCAATTGGCTATGCTCGAGCTGACGTAATTGTTGAGGATGATCAATTGCATCTAACAATGGCGTAACAGGGCGTTGAGTTGGAATTTCGGTATACAACATATGTGGCAAAGCCTTTATAAGCCTGGCAAATCCTAAGCTGGGTCAAAATGGGTCGATCATACAATCGAATGAAGTCACCTTCAATCAGCCACATTTGCGAACGAGGTCATGCAAAGCAGTCTCTCATACATCATGGGTATGGTTGGCAGATTATCCTGAATAATCTGACTATTTATCAACTATTATCGTCATCTTTATACAAAAAAGAAAACCTTAGTGTGCAAAATGATTATGACAATTCGACCAATCTCCCAGCATTACGCTATACTTTAAACCGTTTTCGGTTAAAAGATGAGTTAATCTGTGCCTATAGAGTTCATTGCAACATCAAAACTCCCGACCGCTTTTGGTGAATTCAATATTTCTGTGTTTCAAGATCCAGTATCAGGTGAAGAACATGTGGCACTTTCTAAAGGGTTAGAAAATCCCCCTACAGGCCCTGTTTTGGTTCGTGTACATTCAGAATGTTTAACAGGTGATGCCTTTGCATCATTAAAATGCGACTGTGGTCCTCAATTACAGGCAACTCAAAAGCTCATCAACGAGACAGGCCAAGGCGTTATTTTATATTTACGTCAAGAAGGTCGTGGTATTGGGCTTACAAATAAAATTCGCGCCTATGCTTTACAAGATCAAGGTCATGACACCGTAGATGCTAATTTACTTTTAAATTTACCTGCCGATGCACGTCGTTACGACATGTGTAGCATCATGCTAGATCATTTAGAAGTTAAAGAAGTTAAATTAATTACCAATAATCCTTTGAAAATTCAGGCACTCAAAGATCAAGGAATTAATGTTGTTGACCGTGTTCCATTAACGGTTGGGCGCAACCCTTTTAATGAACAATATTTAAAAACTAAACGTGAACGTATGGATCACCTTTACCAAAAAGATGATTTTTTAAAAAAATAAATATTAAAAAAGCAATCACAGGGAATTTTTGAGACATTTCTCAAAAATCCCTTACTTTTTTTATGGTTTTGTGTTTTGATGTACCTATCTCCTATCTCAATCATCTTTGAGGGTCATTATGCAACATCCGACTTCCACAGATATTCAACGTGTCCGCGAATTTCTCCTCGATTTACAAGCTCGTATATGTGCTGGTTTAGAACAACAAGAAAAAGCTGGCGGCGGTACGAGTGAATTTATTATTGATGATTGGGAACGCCCTGAAGGCGGCGGTGGTCGTTCACGTGTACTGCAAAATGGCACAGTGATTGAAAAAGGTGGTGTGATGTTCTCTCACATCAACATTAGTAAACTGCCTGCTTCCGCTACAGAAAGACACCCTCAAATTGCTGGTGCTAAAGCTCAAGCGCTTGGCGTTTCGTTAGTGATTCACCCTAAAAACCCGAATATTCCGACTTCTCATGCCAATGTACGTTTATTCGTTGCAGAGCCTGAAGGTCAAGATCCAATTTGGTGGTTTGGCGGTGGTTTTGACTTAACTCCTTTTTATCCAGATGAGCAAGATGTTATCGATTGGCATCAAGCCGCACATGACCTATGCCAGCCTTTTGGTGACCATGTCTACGCTGAACATAAAAAATGGTGTGATGACTATTTCTATTTAAAACACCGTGATGAACAACGTGGTGTTGGTGGTTTATTTTTTGATGATCTCAATGGCTGGGATTTCGAAACTTGCTTTAAATATATTCAAGCTGTAGGTAATGGTTATTTAAATGCCATTCTGCCAATTTTTGAAAAACATCGTGAACAGCCGTATACACAAGCTCAACGTGAGTTCCAAATTTACCGTCGCGGTAGATATGTCGAATATAACTTAGTATATGACCGCGGAACATTGTTTGGCTTACAAACAGGTGGACGTATCGAATCTATTTTAGTCAGCCTACCGAACCTTGCAGGTTGGTCGTATCGTCCAGAATGGGATGAAGATTCCCCAGAGAAACGTTTAACTGACTATTACCTAAAACCACGTGACTGGTTAAATCTAAAAGAAAAAGTTGCTTAATTTTTTGCTTTTTGGAGATTCTTTGGCTTCCACCCTAGAGAATCTCCTTTTTTATTTTCACTTTTCTGAACCTCATTCAAATATTTTTTCTTATTCCAATTTGGCTTATAGTGAGGCCTGCTGAATATTCAGCACACGTTTTTAACTGCTTCATGCCATTTTAAAATTTTGGATATAAGAATGACCAAACAGTTTGCAGTAATTGGCAACCCGATCGAACAATCACGCTCTCCTGAATTGCATCATGCTTTCGCTGAAAAAACAGGTGTTGATCTCGACTATCAAAAACGTCTTGCCCCTCTTGATGGTTTTGAACCGAGTATGCGTAGTTTCTTTGCAAATGGTGGAAGTGGCATGAACGTTACCGTACCATTTAAAGAACAAGCTTTTGCTTTGTGTGATGTGTTAACCGAACGCGCTCAAATTGCGAAAGCGGTGAATACATTATGGATGCAAAATGGCAAATTGCATGGCGATAATACTGATGGCCAAGGCTTAGTGGCCGCAATTCAAGCCTTAGATTGGAACTTAGAAAATACAAATATTTTAATTTTAGGAGCTGGGGGTGCAACTCGTGGTGTTATTTACCCACTGGTACAGGCTGGCGCTAAAAAGATAGTGATTGCAAACCGTACTCTCGCTCGTGCAGAGCAACTTGTAGATGACTTAAAATTAGCAGTTCCTCAAGCTCAATTACAAGCAATTTCTCTTAGTGAGCTAGAAGGGAATTTTGATATTGTAATTAATGCAACTTCTGCAAGCCTTTCAGGTGATGCATTACAATTACCTGAAAATTTAGAGTTCAAATATGCCTATGAAATGGCTTATGGCAAGCCATCCAGCTTCCTTGAGCAAGCTAAACAACGCAATGTGCCTTATGCGGAAGGTTTTGGAATGTTAGTGGGTCAGGCTATTGAAGCCTTCTATATATGGAATGGTGTGAAACCTGAATTAAAAGATTTTCTATAAAACAAAAAAGAACCTACTTTAAGTAGGTTCTTTTTTGACGGCATTATTTATTATTTTTTGGTCACGACCATTTGCTGGTAAACATCTCGGAAAATCTCATAATCAATAAATTCATTATGTTCAGGTTTTAAATTCTGAATTGTTTTTTCCGTAAGTTGCTGTTTACGCGCAGCAGCATAGGCCTTACCTAAAATATCAGCTGTTTGTGACAATAATGGTTTTTCTTCAGCAGAAGCACCATTTTGTTGTTCAAATTTTAATTGATATTGCTTCGAGAAAAGCTGCTCAGGCTGCTTATATTGTTTCTGTAATTTTTGCCATGCTTCACGCCCTGCCTCACCTTGTATTGTCGTAATCACAATATGGTCCACAGCACGACCTAAATCATTATCAAATTGCTCTTCTTGCTCAAGATGATGCTTTTTCTGCAATGCTTCAATACGCTCTAAAGCCTTACCTTGAGGATTATAAGTTTCTTCTTCAGAGAACCAATAAGCATAAACTTCAGCAATTTCTTGCAACTGTTGAACTGAATAATAATTAATATATGACGGTTTTTCGGCAGTCAATTTTGCAATAAACACAGCCTTATATGTTTTGTCATAGGCACGTGTTGCATCATAAGTTTGGTTAGCCAACAGCGCTAGACTAGAATCTAAATCTTGTACATCGCTATGTAAGCCAACTGGATGCTCAGAAACATCACTCTGCCCAAGTTTTTCACTAAAGCCTTTTACAAAGTTTTCAAATAGCGAACCTTTGCTTGCTTCAGCAACTGATTTAGCTTGTTTAAGCTGCTGCTGGTCAATTGAAGTGGCTTTACCATAATTTAAAATTTGCATGTCCATTTTAATATTAAAGCGATGATTAAACTCGGCTGGTGTATATGCCACATCATAGTCTGCGTTAACTAAACGGCCTTTTTCATCAAGTCCAACATCAATCGTAATTGGATTTCTTTGTTTTGGTAAAGCTTGCTCAATCTCGGCTTTATGTTTTAACCATAAAGCTTTAAATGCATCATCATTCACAAACTGGTTCTGATCATAAGCAGCAAAAGTTTGTTTTAGTGCAGCTTGACGAGCTTTCAACTGAGTTTTTTCGGTATTTACAGCGCTCTGATCAAGCACATTAATACCGTAAATTTGACAGTAATTAACATCACCTAAGGCAACTGGTTTCTTAAGAGACTGTAATTCAACACACTGCTCTTCTGTAAGTGTAGCCACTTCTTCATCTTGTGCAGTTGGTTCAGCATTTGCCACAGCAACGTCTTCGGCTTGAGCTGAATCAGAGGCTGCTTCTGCTGCTGCCACATCTTGAGCTGCACTTGCTTGGTCTTCATCACCTTCCTCAGAAGCCAATGTATTGCCAAAATGAGCATTAATAAGTGAGTAGAGTTGCTGACTGACAGCCGCTGCATCTTCAGAAGAAACCCTCTGCCCCTCAGCACCAGTCACCTTTTTCTTAGCTTCAGAAGCAGCAAGTTCAGTTGCTATAGATTCGGCAACCTTTTGGTCATCAAACCCTAAAACATTTTTTTGCAAATATTTTTCATTGACTTGACCATAGAGTTCCGATTGCAGCAATAACTCTTCGACCGTATCTTTTAAACGAATTTTTTCTACAATTCCGGCTTTGCGGTCAGCATCGGTAATGGGTAAACGCTGTAAATTTTGTGGTTCAGCCAAACGATAAGATACCGCGCTAGAAGCTTTTGCATATTCAACAAACTTCTTCATATCGACGTTTGTAAACAGATTTTTATACTTTGAAAAATCGACATACGCCAAGTTATTTTGATTGTCTTTATTGACCAAATAAGGCATTAATCCGAAATAATTAACGTAAAATTTATAGTCTTTCAGATCAAGTACCATTGGCAATTTTGCCTGTACCAATAAGGTCGGTTTCTCATATCTTGCAGTGAGATTTAATGACCCCATTTTTTGATGGTAATGAACTGAACCATCGTAACTAAATTGGAGATCATTTAATAAATTTATTAATACGGCATTTACTTTTTCTGAACGTGATTCGTCAGATACACCCGAAACAGATTGCTCATTTGCAATTGCAGCATAAAGCGCCTGCTTCTGTTTTTTATTCAAATTAGTTTTTTGTTCACGTAAATATTGATCTACTTTTTTTTGCACTCCAGCATCAAGCTGAGCCGTTTTCTCTACAGTACTGATTTTCTTAGGCTGATTTGAATCAACATTAACTTTAAAATGCCCGCGGTAGTCATAGCTTGGGTATTCATACATTGCATTCATACCCTGAATGACTTTTTGATCTAAGTTGGCAGATGCCACTGATGGACGTAGGTTATGCTGCGCACATGCGGTCAAACCCAAACTAAATAAACATAAACTGAGATATTTTAAATGCATAACCTTTTTTAAAACCTTATAGCTTTATCTTTTTAGCAAAACTTGCTAAAAATAAAAAATAGTTGTTTTTTCACATAAAAGTATAAGTCCTGAATGTAGCAGAAAATGTATTTTCGGGTGTATTTATTTTCGACAAAATTCGCTTTTCTGACATTTCTTTCGGATGTGATTATCATTGTATTTTTATCAGGTGAGTGAATAATCAAATCATCGATTCAGATAATCCCACAATGATTCAAAATTAGGATTAAAGCCATGCCAGCATATAAAGCCCCGCTACATGATATTCGTTTCTTAATGAATGAAGTATTAGATTACCCTGCTCACTATAAAACTTTATCAAATGGTGAAAATGCAGATCCAGATACAGTTGATATGATTCTTGAAGGTGCGGCAGATTATTGTGAAAACGTATTGTCGCCACTTAACCAACCTGGTGATGAAGAAGGTTGCCATTTTGACAATGGTGAAGTGAGAACGCCTAAAGGCTTTAAAGAAGCTTATGACCAATTCGTAATGGGCGGTTGGCAAGGTCTTTCTTATCCAGAAGAATTTGGTGGCCAAGGCCTACCAATGTCATTAAATCTGATTAAATCAGAAATGATGGGTACTGCAAACTGGTCATTTACGATGTACCCTGGCTTAAGTTCGGGTTGTATGAATACTATCTTGCAATTCGGTACTGATGAGCAAAAACAAACCTATATGCCTAAACTTGTTGAAGGAACTTGGAGCGGCACAATGTGCTTAACCGAACCTCAATGTGGTACAGACTTAGGTCAAGTTAAAACTAAAGCTGAACCTCAAGCAGATGGCACTTATAAAATCTCTGGTACAAAAATCTTCATTTCTGCCGGTGAACATGACTTAACTGAAAATATTATTCACATCGTACTTGCACGTCTTCCAGATGCTCCTGCTGGTACTCGTGGTATTTCATTATTTATCGTACCTAAATTCATCCCTACTGCTGATGGCGGTGTTGGTGAGCGTAATACAGTCGCTTGTGGTTCAATCGAACACAAAATGGGGATTCGTGCCTCTGCTACCGCGGTGCTGAACTTTGATAATGCAACTGGTTATTTAATCGGTGAAGTGAACAAAGGCTTACATGCAATGTTTACCTTCATGAACACAGCACGTATCGGTACTGCTGTTCAAGGTATTGCACATGCTGAGTTATCTTATCAAGGTGCGTTACCTTATGCGAAAGACCGTATGTCTATGCGTGCGCTTTCTGGTAAAAAAGATCCAGATAAAGTTGCTGACGCAATCATTCATCATGCTGACGTACGCCGCCTATTGTTGACTCAAAAAGCAATTGCTGAAGGTGGTCGTTCAATGATCTATCATGCTGCAAAACTTGCAGACAAAATGACAGATGCATTAACACGTGGCGACCAAGCTGCTTATGAAGACTATGATGACAAACTTGGTTTCTATACCCCGATTTTAAAAGGTTTCTTGACTGAACTTGGTTTAGAAGCTGCAAATAACGGTATGCAAGTTTACGGCGGCCACGGCTACATCAAAGAATGGGGCATGGAACAAATCGCTCGTGATGCTCGTATTTCAACGCTATACGAAGGTACCACAGGCATTCAAGCACTTGACTTGATTGGTCGTAAAGTATTGCTTAGCTCAAAAGGTAAAGTGGTTCGTGACTACACTGCTGAAATCTTAAAATTCTGTGCTGCACACGCACGTAATAAATATTTACGTCGTTTTGCTTGGGACTTAACTAAGCTTTGTGCTCAATGGAATACTTTAACTGTTCGTATCATGCTTGCTGCACGTAAAGACCGTGACATCGTATCTTCTGCTTCTGTAGACTTTTTAATGTTCTCAGGTTACGTGATGATGGCTTACTTCTGGGCGCAACAAGCAGTCATTGCTTCTGAAAAACTTGAAGCAGGTGATGGTGCAGAAACACCTGAATTCTATAAAGCTAAAATCAAAGTTGCAGACTTCTACTTTGACCGTATGCTACCTCGTACTCAAGGTCATGCAGAGTCGATGGTAACAAGCTCTCGCACATTAACATCATTACCAGTTGAACACTTTAGCTTCGACTACTAATGATTTTTAAATAGAGAAACGAAAAGAGCGCAATTTATATTGCGCTCTTTTTTATTAAAGGAAAATTGAATATTTATTCTTTAGTTAATACATAAGCCTGATTTGGAACAAAATAGTTTTGCTCTAAAAATTCACGATTTTTACCATAATCGCTATAAAACAGTTTTTCTAGATTCATGACCAATCTTTTGTTTGAATCAAAATTAAAATAAAAATTAACTTTAGACAAAGGACATTGAATGGTTAACTCATGCTCTTTTTCATCCACCTTCCAATTTAAAGAAGGACATAATTCATTTACAGCGGCACTTTTAGCTCCATCTTTACTTCCCACGCGACCAAAATGAATAACATTCCAATAAGCCGATCCATTGGGTAATAAATTTAAAATGTACTCTGCTTCACCCGACTCACAATCAGCAAAAGCATCCTCACATGAAATTCGGGTGTGATATCGCCCTACATATTGCAATAAGGTTCCGCTTAACTTTTTAGCTTGATCTAAGTTTTCTTCGGGTAAAAAAGTACGGCCTGCCACATAATCTAATGTTTTTGTAGATGTACTATTTTTTATTAGATTTTCTTCATGCGTAGAATTAGAGCTGGCACTAGAGTGATCTTTTGAGTTGGCATGGTTTATATCGCAAGCACTCAGTGTCAGGCACATCATAGCCCCTACAACTAAATACTTAACTAAAAAACTAGACCGCTTCAAAGACATATACATTATTCACAGATAACAGCAACCGCCATGTTTATATTCATTTCAGGCATTAACCAATTGCTGTAATAACCCCTTAAGCCCTGAAAAGGTGCATTTTAGTTGATGTTGGTTTCCTTCATCCCAATCCTTTACATATTTTAACCAATTTACTTTTGAGAGGACTTTAAACCCGTTATTTCGCCTCCATATTTTTATTAAGAAAGAGCACAATAGCTTCTTGTAATTATTTATCTTTAAGGAGAATTAGATGGCCAGTTCTGGTTTATATCGCTCGAACCGACACAGCATGATCGCCGGTGTAATGGGTGGTATTGCTGAACGTTTTGGTTGGAACGTAACTTTACTACGTGTCATTTTTGTTTTGATCTCAGTTATGAGTGCGGCCTTTCCAGGAATTTTAGTTTATCTGGTTTTATGGTTAGTCATTCCGAAAAAACAGCCAGAGCATATTGAAGGCTATCGACAATCCGTTCGAACAGTAAATGAAGAACAAGTACGTTAATTAATAATTTTGGTCGCTACGGTTGCATCCCCTAATCAACCGTAGCTTTTTTTATTCTAAAAATTATAGCTTTTGATTTAACTGTTGCTGTAACGCAGCAATCATATCTGCGCGGCTGATCATTCCTACGAGCTTGCGATGTTCAACCACAGGTATGTAGTTAAACGACTTTTCTACAAAGTATGGTACCAAATCTTGAATAGGTTGAGTTGGCAGTACCGTGACCACTCGATGACTCATAATTTGTTTTACATAGTGCTGCCAAGAGTTTCTTGGATCTGCTGCGCCCTTAAACCACTCTACAACTTCATATAACGCTAAAGTTCCTACCAAATGATTTTCTGCATTTACTACAGGTAGGCTCATCAAGTTCACTTGTTTAAATTTATCGAGTGCCTGATGAATGTCGTCATCTTCATGTAGTTTGATGACATCACGACTCATAATATCCTGACAGATATATTGATTTACCATACGCTCATTGGCATGTTCCTGAGCCTCTAAAATGATCTTTTCTAAATCATACTGACTAATATCTAAAAGCTCAGTGTGATGCCCTAATGCATACTCAATGTCTTTGGGTTGAATTGATACTTTTTGAGTCGGTGTAGGGTCTTTACTGCGGTCATTAAGATGAGCAGTAACTGGATAATGCCGCCCAATTAATCTATTAAAAAAGATGGCGAAACCGAGTAGAAGTAACGAGTTGAGTAAAACTGGATAAAAAATAAAATAAAAGCCTAATTTATGAATTGCAGCCCCACCTAATACCGCGGTAATTGCGACTGCGCCACTCGGCGGATGCAAAGAGTCGGTGGTCATCATTAAAAATATGGCAAAACCTACTGCGACACTAAAAGCTGTAGTTAAATCAGGAATCCACTGTGCGCAGGAAACACCAATAATTCCAGCTAAGGTATTACCAACAATCACATTCCATGGTTGAGCCAAGGGACTAGTCGGCACAGCAAACAATAGAACAGATGAGGCGCCCATTGGGGCGATGTACCAAGCATTAATTCCACCTAGAACATACCAGCTAATTAAGGAAGAAATTGCTAAACCACACAACGCTCCAATACCGCAAAATAACCGTTCCTTTAAAGGTAAAACCTTAAAATTTGGCTTTAAAATCTGTAACCATTCTGGCTGTATAACACTCACAGTACACCTTTGGGGATATGCCGTTATTTATAACGGGCAAAAGTATACGCCCAAAGCCACATAAAGTGCATTTAAATTATATCTTTAAACGACAAGAAAACTTATTAAAAATAATCTTTATAATTTTAAAACTTTAATATTCCAACAATTTTTCATTTAAATAACGCCAATAGCGCGTCGGCAAATATTGCACATGAAGTTTTATATTCTGGCGTTCAGTAATATTAACGCTATTAAAATAATCTTTCCAAAGCTGGTCATATAAAACTTCTTGTTCATCCAACTCAAGCTGAAAGCTTTGACTCATGCCATTTTTTAAATTACGGTCGACCTCAGAAGCTTCAAGTGAAACTTCATGTATTTCACGTAAATCATAATAAATTCCGAACTTACGTTTTTCGTCATAAATCAGCCAACGCTGATCTTGGTAACGCCGTTTAAAATGAGGCTGAATAAGCGGTAAAACATTAAAATCAGGACGTACTAAACTCAAAAAAAGCTCATCTTTGGTTTTCTTAAACCGAATAAAAGCCTCCATCCGATGCTTCTCTCGCCCGACCTTTTTCGTCCATTGTGCAATCGCTAAAACACTAGGATTTGAATAATCTTTTTCTACGGAAAAATGGCTAGTAAACACATAGATACAGTAATTAAATAAATGCTGATAAGCGTCTAAAGACTCAGATAAAGAGGCAAAATAAAATTGTTTTAACGATGAAGATGAAAGCTTTTTTTGTAGCGCGGACCAAACACGTTCGGCATGTTGTTCGTTATTTGAAACCTCAATCTTATCTGCAAATAAGCCATGTTGAGCCGCATCATTTAAACAGAGTCTGACCTGCAATTCTTTAAATTGAAATGCACGAAAAACACAGCTCAGCAGCCCCACCATTGAACCATCAAAATAGTAAGCCACTTCATCATTAAACATGGCTAAAACCCAAGGCTTAATTGTGGCGAGAGTTGCTGCACATATTTCGAAGAACCTTGCGTTAAAATCTGCTGCCGAATAAAACTTGAAGAAAGTTCTTTTTGGAACTTTAGGCTGTCTTCACAGCGAATAAAGAATTTAGCACGCTGATAAGCTACACCGAGTTTTTTAAGTAAATCGATATGGATTTTTCCAAAACGGCGAGCCTGCACAATTTTCTTAGCTGATTTCACGCCAATGCCCGGCACACGTAAAATCATTTGATAGTCGGCACGATTTAAATCTACTGGAAACTGTTCAGGATGCCTTAAAGCCCAGCTTAATTTCGGGTCTACATCAAGATCTAAGTTTGGGTGTTTTTCATTGACGATTTCATTGACCTGAAAACCATAAAAACGCATCAACCAATCGCTTTGATAGAGTCGGTTTTCCCGCAGTAATGGCGGTGCAGAACCCACTGCTGGCAAGTAATTATTTTCGGTATTAATTGGGATATAACCCGAAAAATAGACACGTTTGAGTTTAAATTCCTTGTAGTGCTTATCTGCCATAAACAAGACATCTTGGTCTGACTCTTGATGTGCTCCCACTACCATTTGCGTAGTCTGTCCTGCTGGTACATATTTCGGCACATGCTTAATGATTTGGCGTTCATCTTTAAGCTGAATGAGCCTGTCACGGACCAAACCTAAATCTTTTTGCACTTCCTGATGTGATTTTTCTGGTGCAAAAGTTTTTAGGCCAACCTCGGTAGGCATCTCTAAATTAATACTCATACGGTCAGCATACAAACCAGCTTCATGAATCAGTTCAGGCGATGCCCCCGGAATAGTTTTTAGATGAATATAGCCATTAAAATTTTCTTCAAGACGTAACTTTTTCACGACTTGGAGCATACGTTCCATCGTATGATCCGCCGATTTAAAAATACCTGAGCTTAAAAATAAGCCTTCAATATAATTACGACGGTAAAAATTAATGGTTAAATCTACAACCTCTTGCACCGTAAATGCTGCACGCTGGACATCATTAGAACGACGTGAAACGCAATAGGCACAATCAAAAATACACACATTACTAAATAGAATTTTTAAGAGAGATACACAGCGACCATCTTCGGTATAACTATGGCAAATACCTGAATGACTGGCATCGCCTAGGCCTTTATCTTTGTTTTTACGGTCACTGCCACTTGATGAACAAGACACATCATATTTAGCAGCATCAGCAAGAATCTGTAGTTTTTCTCGAATGCGATCAGACATATCAAACGACTCATTTATGGCATCGTTTAAAAAATATCATTTTGCATTCTTAAATTTAATCCAGTGAAGTACGCTATGCGTCATGAGGTGACGTTTAAAATAATCCGTCTTAATTAACGTATTCTTCAAGCTGTTTTACACGCGCTGCATACTCTTGCATTGGACAATATGAATACATCGGTGAGCCAATGTATGAGCCTGCATTATTACACTCCTGATCTACATAAGCTTTCCAAAGTCGCTGAGATTTTAAAATATCTTGGTAACGCTCTGGCTGTTTGTATTCTTCGCTTTGTGTACGAATTTGATCAATGAGAGCAACAATTTTTTCTTCATAAGTCTTTTTAGCTTGTTCAGAACAGCTATGCACGACCATGTTGTTAATACTCTCAAGCTTCATTTCTTTAATGGTCTGATCTACACATTGGTTATATTCATCTTGCTCATCAGTTTCGGTTTGTGCATATAGCCACGGACTACAGAAAAGACTGGATAAAACAATGAGTTTGCAGCAAAATTTCAGCATAATTAATTCTCGATTCTATAATTTTTAATATGCTTCAATATAACAAAAATTCTGTAACGGTTGCTTATCAGTCTAAATTCACAGAACAGAACATCAACATTGAATGAACGCTCAGCTAATTGAATATAAAATCCTTATAAGCAGAACTATATTAATTAAATACTTTTATTTGATCGCATTCTTAAATACATTAATTTGCATTCATGTTATATAGTTATAAAAATCAAATTTACATTGATTTATATGAAGAACGCTATCTTTAATAATTTAAAAATCTTCATTCAAAATTTAGATCCAGATAAAGATCAAATTTGGCATTGTCTAATCATGACACCAATCCACCTATATATTATTGCTTTATTCCTATTATTAGGCCACATAACTATCTACGGAAGATTTGCTTTTGGAACTATAGGAGATATTCCTATAATTTTGCTTTTCATGACAGTAATTTATTACGTATTAGTTTTTATACCTGCATATTTTTTACAATTATTCTTGTTGAAATTCAATTTCCTTAATTTCTTCTCTATCCTTGCAAGTGCAATTATTCTCACCTTTTTAATACCTAATATCTTAATAATTTTTTTTCGAGACTCATGGGAACTAATGCCATTAGAAGGCTTATTTTTCTTCAGTTGTTTTTCTATAATTTTCGCTATTACATATTGGATATTACTACTCAAAAGTATAAAAAAAGCAGCTAAACCATCAAATCTGAAATTCCCAAACTAGCCTTTGCCACTCCCCCACAAAATCCTTATACTTAGGGGCAATTTTTCTCATAAATTCGTGGATGCTACATGAGTCGCGCCATCTCGCACATTGATACATTTCAGGGCTTAATTCTTGCCCTACAAAACTATTGGGCCGAACAAGGCTGCGTCGTACTACAACCTTACGACATGGAAATGGGCGCTGGAACATTCCACACCGCAACATTCTTACGTGCTTTAGGGCCTGAAACTTGGAATGCTGCATACGTTCAACCTTCACGTCGTCCAAAAGATGGCCGCTATGGTGAAAACCCGAACCGTTTGCAACACTACTACCAATTCCAAGTGGTGCTTAAGCCAAATCCAGACAACATCCAACAGCTCTATCTTGATTCTTTAAAAGCAATCGGGATTGATACGCTTACTCATGACATTCGCTTCGTAGAAGACAACTGGGAATCTCCGACGCTAGGTGCTTGGGGCTTAGGTTGGGAAGTTTGGCTTAACGGTATGGAAGTGACTCAGTTCACTTACTTCCAACAAGTCGGTGGTGTTGAATGTTACCCAGTAACAGGCGAAATCACTTACGGTTTAGAACGTCTTGCAATGTACCTTCAAGGTGTTGACTCGGTTTATGACCTTGTTTGGACCAAAGGCCAATTTGGTACTGTGACTTACGGCGACGTATTCCATCAAAATGAAGTTGAACAATCGACTTATAACTTTGAATACGCTCCAGTTGAAAAACTATTTGAACTATTTGATTTTTACGAATCAGAAGCAAACCGTTTAATTGAAGCAAAACTTTCTCTTCCTGCTTATGAGCAAGTTGTTAAAGCATCTCATACCTTTAACTTGCTAGATGCACGTGGCGCAATTTCTGTGACTGAGCGTCAACGTTACATTTTACGTGTACGTACTTTAGCGCGTGCTATCGCACAAAGTTATGTACAAGCACGTGCTGAACTTGGCTTCCCAATGGCAGAACCACACTTACGTGATGAAGTATTGGCACAGTTAAAAGCACAAGCTGAAAGTGAAGCAGCAAAGGCGGAGAAAAACTAATGAGCAAACATACTGTTTTATTCGAACTTGGCTGTGAAGAGCTTCCACCAAAAAGCTTAAAAACTTTACGTGATGCTTTACAGGCAGAAACGGTAAAAGGCCTAAAAGATGCTGGCTTAAATTTCGCATCAATTGAAGCTTATGCAGCTCCACGTCGTTTAGCGCTTAAAATTGTTGATATCGATGCTGCTCAAGCTGATACACAAAAACGTTTTGATGGCCCTGCTGTTCAAGCGGCTTACGATGCAGAAGGCAAACCGACTAAAGCACTCGAAGGCTTTATGCGTGGTCAAGGGATTACAGTTGACCAGCTTTCTACTTTCCAAGCAGGTAAAGTTGAAAAAGTTTGCTATTTAAAAGATGTAAAAGGTCAAAGCCTTGATGCTTTACTTCCACAGATTTTACAAACTGCGCTAGACAATTTACCAATTGCTAAGCGTATGCGTTCTGCGGCAAGCCGTACCGAATTTGTACGTCCAGTGAAATGGGTTCTTTTACTCAAAGACGACCAAATTATTGACGCGACTATTCAAGATCACAAAGCTGGTAATGTGACTTATGGTCACCGTTTCCATGCACCTGAAGCGATTACTTTAGCCAATGCCGATGCCTACTTAGATGCACTTCGCGCTGCAAAAGTTGTGGCAAATTTTGAAGAACGTCATGCAATCATTTTAGATCAAGTATTAGCTCTTTCTACTGAAGTTAATTGCCAAGCAATTGTACCAACTGATCTACTTGAAGAAGTTATTAGCTTAGTTGAATGGCCAGTTGCGCTTCGTGCCAGCTTTGAAGAACGCTTCCTTGCCGTGCCTCAAGAAGCTTTAATTACTACGATGCAGGACAACCAAAAGTATTTCTGCTTGGTAAATGCGGACAATAAATTACAGCCTTACTTTATTACTGTTTCAAACATTGAGTCTAAAGACCCAACTCAAATTATTGAAGGTAATGAAAAAGTTGTTCGCCCTCGTTTGTCTGATGCTGAATTCTTCTTCTTACAAGATCAAAAGCAACCGCTTGCATCTCGTAAAGAAAAATTAGCAAACATGGTATTCCAAGCACAGCTTGGTACGCTTTGGGACAAATCAACACGTATTGCAAAACTTGCTGTTGCATTGTCTTCAATCACTGGTGCAAACCCAGCCGATGCTGAAAAAGCTGCATTACTTGCTAAGTGCGACTTAACCTCTGAGCTTGTAGGTGAGTTCCCAGAACTTCAAGGTATTGCGGGTACTTACTACGCACGTATTGAAGGTGAAAACACTGAAGTTTCAGAAGCTTTAGGTGAGCAATATTTACCAAAATTTGCGGGTGATGTTTTACCTAAAACTAAAACAGGTACAACGATTGCTCTTGCTGACCGTTTAGATACGCTTGTTGGTATTTTCGGTATTGGACAAGCGCCTACAGGTTCTAAAGACCCGTTTGCTCTTCGTCGTTCAGCAATTGGTATCTTACGTTTAATCATTGAAAATGAATTAGATGTAACAATTGAAGAGTTAGTAAATCTTGCACTTCAAGGTTATGGCGATATCGTTAAAGACCATGACAAGACTCGCGCTGATGCTGTTGCATTCTTGGAAGGCCGTTACCGAGCTAAGTACGAAGACCAAGGTGTTGCTGTTGACGTACTTCAAGCAGTTCAAGCACTTGCACCAAAATCTCCACTTGATTTTGACAAGCGCGTAAATGCAGTTAATCACTTCCGTACATTACCTGAAGCTGCTGCACTTGCTGCTGCAAACAAACGTGTTGCTAATATTCTTGCAAAAGAAGCGGCACCAGAAGGTTCTGTAGTTGAAGCAAACTTGGTTGAAGATGCTGAAAAAGCATTATTCGCTGAACTTCAAGCAGTTACCCCTGCTGTTGAACCATTACTTGCGGCAAAAGACTACACTGCTGCCCTATCTAAGCTTGCAGCACTTCGCGCGCCGATTGATGCATTCTTTGATGGTGTAATGGTAATGGCAGATGATGCTGATCTGAAAGCAAACCGTTTACGTTTATTGGCTCAGTTACGTCACTTGTTTACCGCTGTGGCTGATGTGAGTGTATTGCAGGGTTAATTAGCTCATTATTAAATAAAGGGATCTTTTATAGATCCCTTTATTTTTTGAGTTAAACAAACTCTTTAATTTCTTCTAAACTTTTTGATGGCTCAAACCACATAAAATCATAATCAGCTACATCATGAATATAAAACGGATCATTTTTCATAATTTCTTCAGCTTCTGGAATCGAAGAGCTTAAAACCAAAATCACCCCACCTACTCTATTTTCTCGACGCCCTGATGCCAAAAACTTCTTTTGCTCATAATAATGATCTAAAAAAGCAATATGCTCTTTGAGTACAGCATCAACTTCGGCTAATGGTTTTTTATAGGTCAAGGTAACAACAATCATCTCATTCTCTTAAAGCAAGTAACACATGACATAGCATCAATCTACAGAATATTTAAATATCTGTAGCTTATTCGATAGTACGCCGATTGCCCCAATTCATCCACACCAAACTCCCCACAATAATCGCTCCACCCAACAACACCATCATGGATGGTTTTTCATTTAAAAAAAGCACTGCCAAACTCATCGCGACAATGGGCGAGCAATACAAAAAATTCGATGCAATCGTTAAAGGCATATTTTTAAGTACATATCCCCAAAGCACATACGCCATCGCACTTGGAAAAATACCCAATAAGACAACCGACATATTAGCCTGCCAAGTAGCATGTAAAATCTCATTAGGCAAATGAGCACTATAAAATAGTAAAGGAATAGTCCCGAACCAGATGATGTAGCACATCATGCTCAAAGCATCATAATTTAAAGCAAATTTTTTATATAAATTAAAATAAAGACCCCATGCAATTGCGGCTAACACAATCAATAAACTGTAAGGGCTCGGCACACCAAAACCATGATCTCCACTAACCACCAACACGGCGCCGCAAAGACCGAGCAAAATACATAACCATTGTTTGAAACTAATTTTTTCTTTAAAAAGCAAAGCTGAAATAATAAAGGTGAATAGAGGAATGGATTGACTCAAAATACTAGATGCGACTGCACTTACATATTGCTGCCCTGTATTTATAAGCAAATGATGCAGAGTTACAGAGAAAAAACCTAATACAGCAAGTGCAGGGACATCTTTCCACTTTAAAGGCTGAATGCCTTTTTTCATGACCAAAAGCAGTAAAAAAAATGATGCAATCAAAAAGCGGAGCAAGGCAATATGCTGCGGTGTATATGAATGCAAAGCGCTATGTACGCCAATAGGTGAATAGCCCCAACAAAAGACAGTCACAGCAATACATAAATAGAGCTTAAATGCGGGAGGCTGGGTTTCGGCAGCAAGAGAAATTGCCATGTTAAATCTGCACTAATGAAATGGAACACTTTCATCATATGCGCATGGATAGTTGAATAAAATTAACTTATATTGAGTCAAATATTCATTAAAAGTGAATGATAAAATCATGGATATCACACAGTTAAAAATGTTTCAGACCGTGGTTGAATGCGGAACAATGGCTAAGGCATCAATGCAACTACATTGTGTACCATCCAATATCACAACGCGCATTAAACAACTCGAAGAAGAACTAGGCGCACCGCTGTTTTATCGGGAAGGAAAAAGTTTAAAACTCACGCCATCAGGAGAAATCTTTCTTAATTATTGCCATAAAATTTTAGCGCTGTGCGATGAAGCAAAACGAAGTATTCATCCTGATGCACCGCCCTCTGGCCCATTAAAAATTGGGGCGATTGAATCTTCAGCTACAACTCGCCTACCCAATTTACTTGCGAAATATCATCAACGTTTTCCAGAGGTTTCCATTCAAATTATTACAGGCACATGGAAACAGCTATTAGTCGATATTTCTCAGCACAAACTTGATGGTGCAATTGTCGCGGGCAATATTGAGTTTCCGATGCTAAATAAACTTAGTATTTACCAAGAAGAAATGGTCTTGATTGCATCTCATTCTTTGGGAGAAATCCACAACCAAGAAGACCTGATTGGTAAAGAAATTTTTATGTGGACTGAGGGCTGTCCTTACCGAGCAGCTCTTGAAGAATGGCTTAAGCTCAAAAATATTTCACTTCCAATTACTAGCATTACCAGTTACGCCACCATTATTGGTTGCGTCAGTGCAGGCTCTGGTGTGTCTTTGGTACCGAAGAGTATTTATGAACAATATAAAAATTTAACCAATATTCGAGCCTATAAATTTGAACACCTTGCCTTTATGCAAAATCAATTTTTCTGGCATAAAAATGTGAGCAACCATAAAGCCAGAGATATGTTTTTAGATTTAATTAAGTCTGAATTTTGTTTATGAGTCATTGGGATAATTACTTTATTGCGAACAAGTGATGATTTATCGTAATCAAATCGTATGGGTTTTATCTCATTGCAGTACAAGCTTTATTTTTAACAGTAAGATCACCACTTCATCTTTTGATTCTGGTTGGGGAGATTTATCCAAAATGAAAACCATACACATTTTATGTATTGCGACCTCTATGTTGGCTTCATCAACCTTATTTGCAGAAACAACGCAACCACAACAAGTGGGTGAAACAACCTCTAAAGCACAACCTTATGGTGATAACCCAAGTTTAGGTCGTGTATTGTTGTATAAAACTGGAAAAGGCATACAAAATTTAGGAGACTCTATTCAAGGAGCTTCTGAAAAAACCTCAAATAAAATTAGCGAAAAGTGGAAAAACACCAAAGAATTTACAGCTGAAAAAGCAGAAGTTGTTCAGCAGAAAGCAGATACAGCCAAAGCTTTTACAGAAAATAAAATAGATCAAGCGAAGCAAAATATTACCAGTAGTCGAAACGGTGAAAATATCCCAATTGAACAAGGTGAGCTAAGTAAATCGAGCACAACAACTAACTAATTTGCTAAGACAGCGCGATAAATTCGCACTTTTATAAATACAGATATTCATTTAGAACTATTGATCATCAACTATAAAGAGCTAGGAATCTGCCTTATGAATAGTCAAAAACTTCTCTTTTCAACACTATGCTGCTTAGCATTAACTGCATGTGCAACCTCTACACCTCCTTCTTCATCTTATTCTCAGGCACAAGTTCTAGAGCAAGATACCAATATCGAAGCTTATCCATCAACTACAGGCAATGTGGCCAAACTCATTAAACAAGATAAGCAAGCTTGTATGATTGAATTTACGGGATATTTAGGGGGCGGACACGTTACTGAACACTGGGTATTTAATGATAAAGGGCTCATTGCAGCCACATCATTTACACAACAATACCCTGATGAGTCAGGCATATTAAATCAGGCAACAAACTCTACGACCAAAAGCTCAACGACTTTTAATATTCAAGATCCAGAAATTCAGAATAATTTCAAAAAACTCCAAAATAACTTTAATCCAGCAAATTTAGAAAAGTGTCATTAATACTTTTCATAAAAAGCCCGTTGCAAAAGCTACCTTCTGCAACGGGTTATAGCTATTTTAAAAATTTCTTGGACCTAATTTAAAAATTATAAATAAGCTATTTAGTTAATAGTCAAACCATTTGTTGCTGCCAGTAAATCAATACGCGGGAAAACTAAGCCCGTTCTTGAGTCAGTAATTGGTTTACCTGTCGTTTTTAAACGGCTGATGGTTTGATCAATACTTTCTGTTGGACTTACGCTATTCGCTCGTAATAAAGCAATCGCACCGGCCACATGTGGTGTCGCTTGAGATGTACCTCCCATAGTGTAGCCACCTGCCGTAATCATTGCTCCCGGTGCCAATAAAGTCACAAGGCTACCACCATTACTGAAACACGCCACTTTGTCTGCTGCTGTTGTTGGGTCAGAACATTTCACTGGATTCCCCCATGACACACCACCAATATTACTATCATAAACAGCACCAACTCTTACTGCACCAGCAACACAGGCAGGAGATGAAATTCCATCTGAAAATGCATCATTGCCTGAAGCGACTACAGGTACCACACCAGCAGCTCGTGCATTAGCAAATGCCGTTCCATAACTGCTGTCGCTACACTCCGAGGTATATTTAACACCTGGTACGCCAAGGCTTAAGTTAACTGCTTTAATATTATAGGTTTGTGCATTATTTACAGCCCAGTTAATCCCTGCGAGGATATCACTATCATAAGCTGTGCTTACCCATTTACCTTGGGATCTGACCTTTCTAAACACATCAATGCCTATAATTTTGGTCTTGGTGGCAACCTTAGACACAATGCCTGAAACATTACTACCATGCCCATCATCATCTAAAGCGCCATCATCTGGTGCACTATCAAATGAGTAAACAACGTGACAAGTATTTGATGGTGTATTTACTGCCGTACAACCAAAATCAGAATGAAGATAATTCACCCCTGTATCAATCACTGCCACACTAGAGCCTTCACCAGTGAAACCATTGGTATTTGCTTGTGGTTGATTAATCAAAGGTAAACTTTCATTGGTCGTGGTTTGATTAATACGATTTGGATAAACCGCTTTAACATTCGGATCATTGAGTAAAGAGACCAAAGCTTCTCGGTTACTAATCCGATAAAAAGCTAAAGGCAAATTATTGTAGTCCCGAAGTACTTGAACACCACCAGCACGGTTAAACCTTGCCTGTAAATTTTTCTTATTTGTTGCAATATAACTTCGCCGTTCTAACCCGGAAGGCACGCTCACCGAAGCAATATTGTATTCAACAATTAAATCATTCGAATCATTATTCACCAAGGCATCTAAATCGATTTTACCCTGAAATACTTTTTGTTTTGCTGCCTGATTTAATCGCTGTTTAGCACCTTTAGAATCTAAAGGAAGAGCAGATGCAGTTGTACTTAAAATCGTACATAGACCTAATAGAAATAACGTTTTACTTTGCATTATTTTTCTCCGTAGTTTTTCAACTAACAATTTACTTATTTCGCTTTTATTTCATTTGCTGGATCTTTTTCTGGATCAATCGGTTGAATTGAAGGATCACTTTTTGTGTCATAAAAAGGAACAGTATCAGCTGATACCGATTGTGAATGAGTTGAATGTTGAGATAGATTTTTAGGTTGAGTAGGCTCCTTAAGTTTAGAAAGAAAAGATGATGTGTCTGGTTGTGGCGAATTCGACTCATGTAAAGCAGAATTAAACACATCAGATGCACCACTTGTGGGCTTTAAATAGAGAACAACGGCGATCAAGCCGACGATTACAAGAAGGGAAGCAATAATTTTCATCTGTCATATCTCTGTTTTTTTGTTTATAGATATCTATTTTTATTTTTGATTATTTGAAATAAAGCAGCATTTCTTAATAGATTTATCATGTGAAAAATCTATTTAATGAAATACATAACCACTAAAAAGTTAAAATAACTTTATCCCGAATAAGCAAAAATACAGTTCTGCCCTGTACGTTTATATTTCTGGCAGAAGATGGTTCAAAAAAGTGCTAAAAAGCGCCTTATTCTCATAATAAGCAATAACTATGCCGTTTACTCCAATAAATAATGAGATTTACATCACATTTGAAGATATAGAGAACAAATTCGAAAAAACGAAATGAAAAAATTAAAATATATTTTTTTAAAAACTAAATAATAAGAACTCATTTTGCTTAATTAGATTTTCTAATAAATAAATGTTCTTTTTCACTTTATTATTAATTTTTATTAATCTCCACAATTCCTCCCTAGTCTGTTTACTCAACGTAACACTGTTGTAACGTTTTGATGAAGTCAGTTCCCAAGCCCATATTCCCTTGGCTATGATTCGTTTGCGTTTATGAAATACCTCACTAAAAGGGTATATTCTTTGAAGGATATCGCAATGAAAATGATGAAAACAGCTATCGTTACTGCAAGTGTTCTTGCTTCTGCTTCTATTTTTGCACAAAGTGCGGGCGTTAATGCAGATGCTTCTGCTCAAGTAAATGTACAACCGGGTGGTCTTGTTAGTGGCGTAGCCAATACAGTCAAAAATACTGCACACACTGTAGGTAGCACAGCAAAGCATGCTGGTCATGTCGCTGCTGACACTACAGTTAAAGCAACTAAAAAAACAACAGGAAAAGTGACTGAACTTTCTTCTAAAGCTGCAAATGGTACAAAACACATAGCAACTGAAGCTGCAACGGGTACCAAACACTTTGCTACCGAAGCTGCGACAGGTACTAAAAATGTAGCGACTAAAGCTGCAACTGGTACTAAACATTTTGCTACCGAAGCAGTAACAGGTACTAAAAATGTAGCGACTAAAGCTGCAAACGGCACTAAAAACCTAGCAGTTGAGGCTAAAGCTGATACAAAAGCAGGTTTTAATGCTGTAAAGACTAAAGTTACAGAAAAACAAGCAGACCAAAAAGAATTTACTGCTGAAAAACAAGCTAATGCTCAAGCGCATGTAGATGCAGTAAAAACTCGTGTAGCTCAAAATCAAGCTGAGCAAAAAGAATTTGTAGCTGATACTAAAGCTGATGCCCAAGCACAGTTGAATGCAGCTCAACCAGCACATGCAATTAATGCTCAAACTGGTGTAAATGTTGGCGTTAACGTTGGTCCTGTTGGAGTTAACACAAACGCAAATATAAACGCTGGTGCTCAAACATCTACACAAAAAGCTGAAAAGAAATCTTGGGTTAAAGGTCTTTTCGGTACAAACTAATATCTTATAAATAAAAAAGGGCAATTCATTGCCCTTTTTTTATTTCTTAAAAATCAAATGTTCAGCTGGTTTCAGTTAAAACCAAACCTGCACGTAAACCAATTTTCACATTTGGATTTGGAAATAAAATCCAGACTTGATCTTGCTCAACAACATAATTGCCAGAAGGTTGAGCTGCAATGATTTCACCTTTGGTAAAAGTCGAAAAATTTGGTGCTTCAGCCGATAAGTTCATCTGAAAATCTTCGTCTTTTTTAATTAAAGAGTCCGATACTTTAAAAACCCGAATTTTTGTTTTATTACGTGGTGGCAAAGCTTGCTCAGAAACCACATGACGAATAACTTCATCAATTGCAGCAAACTGGCTCAAGTCATTTTGTCCAAATGGTAAGGCTTTGCCTAACTCTAAAGTTGCGCTCGCAGCTTTAAAATTTTCACTAGTAAAATGCGTAAAGGTTTTACCGACCGCATTGTGGTAAACCAAAGCATCCAAGTCAGCTGCTTCAAGGCTCGCTGTCAAATCTGCATCATAAGCATGTGTTTGATAGGGAAATAAAGCAAACGTTGGCAATAAAGAAGCGCGAATTGCGGTGTGCAAATCATAGTGATAACGTTTTGCTTGGCTTGAACTTTCCTGAAAAAAAGTCGTAACCACTTGCTCTAAAACTTCAGCACGTTTTGATTCTTCAGTCACAGGTAGAGTTTTATACCCACCACAAAACATTCGGTTTACATCGTCATACACATAACGTTTACCTTGACGCATTGCATAAGGATTACCCAGTACAAACAGTAATCTCACAGCAAGGTTTAAACGTCCTGCAAACAAATCTGTGCATAGATGAGATAACAATTCAATTGGTGCTGTTTCATTACCATGTACTCCAGCTGACAGTACGACAGCTTTGTCGTACTGTGCATTTGGTGTACATTCAAGAATCCCCTCACCCAACCAACGCCAAGAAAAATTATTTTGTTTTCCTTCGCGGGTTTTAGGCTGCTCACCTTGTAAGGTTAATGCTAGAAAATCTTGCATGTCACCTCCTCATTATTTTTGGAAAGGATAAACCGAACCTAAACCTAAAATTTTGGTCAGTTCATCGAGTGCCATACGGCTTTCCATGAGTAAATGCGGATCAGCCAAATCTTCTTGTGCTAAACGATCACGATAATGTTTATCAACCCATTGATTGAGTGTGCCAAACAATTGATCATTCATTAATACTTTTGGATTTACAGCATTTAACTCAGTTTCGTTTAAAGCTACGCGTAAACGTAAACATGCCGGACCACCACCATTACGCATACTTTCACGTAAGTCATATACCTGAATAGCATCAATTGGTGTGCCCATCTGAACCATATCGTTCAGATAACCCCAAACTGCCTTATTCTGGCGAGACTCTTCTGGCACAACAATAGTCATTCCACCATCTGGACGAGTCAAAATCTGGCTATTAAATAAATAAGTTGCTACGGCATCATCAACAGTAACGCGGTTTTCAGGAACTTCAATCGAGATAAAATCTTCACCGATGCTTGCCATTTTCTGACGAATTTCAGCAAAAGCTTGATCTTGATTTAAGAATGCATGTTGATGATGGAATAAAACCTGTTGGTTACTTACCGCAATAACATCATTATGGAATACACCCTGATCAATTACATCCGGATTTTGTTGAACAAAAACGGTATGCGCATCATCTAAACGATGCAAACGTGCAATTGCTTCACTTGCTTCACGCGTCTGACGAGCTGGATAGCGTTTTGGTCCTGGTAAACCATTATTTAAATGTTGTTGACCATAAACAAATACTTGAACACCGCGCTTAGCATAATCACCACCTAAACGGTTGTGATTTGCTGCACCTTCATCACCAAACAAGGCCACTTGTGGTAAAGCTTCATGATGAACAAAATGACGTTCATTTTTAAAGATCGCTTGTAGGACCTGACTTGTAGTTTCAGCCTCAATTGAACGGTGAAACTTATTATTCAAGTTCGCTGCTGTAAAATGCACGCGTTCATCTTGGCTATCTGCCGAAGGTGAAACAGTTGCCGCATTTGCAGTCCACATTGGCGAAGCTGAACTTAGCGATGATAATAGTTCAGGTGAATGACGCATTGCTTGAGCAACTACGCTAATGTCATCTCCTGTAAAACCTAAACGGCGTAACATTGGAACATGTGGGCGCTCATGCGGAACAAGCACACCTTGTTTCATTCCCATGTCAGCCAAGGCCTTCATCTTTAGCAAGCCCTGTTTAGCTGCTAATTTTGGATTCGAGGCATTATTACGGTTTTTTGTCGATGCTTCATTACCAAACGACAAGCCCGCGTAGTGATGTGTTGGTCCCACCAAACCATCGAAATTTACTTCATATCCTTTCATTTTTCTTTCCCTAGTGTTTAAGGCAACACAATCCCTGGAGATAATTTTTCTGGTAAGGTTAAGCTGTCACTTTCAAGTGAAGCCATTGGCCAAGCACAATAATCAGCTGCATAAAAGGCACTTGCGCGGTGGTTACCAGATGCACCGACACCACCAAAAGGTGCAGCACTTGAAGCACCTGTTAATGGCTTATTCCAGTTCACAATACCGGCACGCGCTTCAATAAGTACTTGATCAAACAGTGCACGTTTTGGTGAAACCAGACCAACTGACAAACCAAAGCGAGTTGCATTCGCAATTTTTAATGCTTCTTCAAAGTTGTCATAACGTTGAATCGTCGTAAGCGGACCAAAATATTCTTCATCTGGAATATCAGTGATGCCTGTTACATCAACAATGCCTGGAGTAAGTAACGAACTATCTTCTTGCGGACGCGTCATTGGCAACAAGCTTTTTGCGCCAAGCTCAAGCAATTTTTGCTGAGCAAGCATCATATTTGATGCGGCAACTGACGAGATAACGCCACCCATAAATGGTTGTTGCTCATCGTTCCAACGACCAACTTTTAGATTTTTAGCAACTTCAACGAAACGTTGAATAAATGCATCACCTTCTGCGCCATTTTTCACCAAGATACGGCGTGCACATGTACAACGCTGACCCGCCGAAACAAATGCAGATTGAATAGTGAGATTAACTACAGCATCGACATCGATAATTTCATCAATAATCAATGCATTATTGCCACCCATTTCAAGCGCAAGGATTTTCTCAGGTGCACCCGCCATTTGCTTATGCAAGTGATAACCCGTGTTTGCACTTCCGGTAAACAATAAACCATCAATTTCATGTGAAGCAGCTAACGCTTCACCAGTGGTACGACCACCTTGCACCAAGTTCATAACACCATTTGGCAAACCAGCTTGCTGCCAAAGTTTTACAGTTTCTTCAGCAGTCCAAGGTGTTAATTCGCTTGGTTTAAATACCACGGTATTACCTGCTAGTAATGCAGGAACAATATGCCCATTTGGTAAATGGCCCGGGAAGTTATATGGACCGAAAACTGCAAGCACACCATGTGGACGGTGACGTAAAGATGCTACACCATCGGCCATTTCAGTTGAGCTTTCACCTGTACGCTGATGATAAGCACGGATTGAAATCGCAACTTTGCCAATCATTGATTGAACTTCAGTTAATGTTTCCCAAAATGGCTTACTGGTTTCTTGGCTAATTACTTCTGCTAAATGCTTTTTATTTTCTTCAAGCAAAGCTGCGAATTTCTCAACAATCGCTACACGTTCTGCAAGTGGCAAACGTGCCCATGCTGGAAATGCAGTACGCGCTGCCTGACAAGCTTGCTCTACATCAGCAGCAGTTGCTTCAGCACCTGACCATACAGTTTGGTTATCAACTGGATTTGTTTTTTCAAATGTTGTGCCGCTGCCTTGTAACCAGACACCGTTTATAAATAAAGAGTTTGACATCAGGATACTTCCATTGGATTTAGTGATAACACACGAACAACGTGACCTTCTTGTACACCGAGTTTTTCAGCTTGTTCATGTGTTAAATTTATAGTGTTATCAACAAGATCAAGCTTCATCAACATTGCCTTATAGTCATGATAATTATCATTGGCAACGAGATATTGGGTCTTACCGACCGCAGCTTCACTTGTAATTTTGACGTTTAAAAACTGACTTTCTTTTACTGCCCGCAATTCATCAATATTGGCTTCAATGGTTGGACCCGCATCAAAAATATCGACATATCCTTGATAGCGTAAGCCTTCTGACTCAAGCACATGGTAAGCAGGCAAAGTTTGTGGGTGCATTTTTCCAATCACCTCTTGCGCATCTTTTGGCAAGAGATCCACATAGACTGGAAAACGTGGCATAAGCTCTGCAATAAATACTTTTTGCCCAATTCCACTTAAATAGTCTGCTGTTGAGAAATCCATATTAAAGAAATGGTGACCAATCGCATCCCAAAATGGAGAACATCCATTTTCGTCTGAGAAACCACGCATTTCAGCAATTAACTTTTTCTCGAAATATTGCTTAAAGGCAGCAATAAACATAAAACGGATTTTCGATAAGAATTTACCGTTTTGGTTTTCACGACGCTCTGGATCTAAAAATAATGTACAGAGTTCACTACTACCCGTTCTGTCATTACTCAAAAATAAGGTAGGTAGTGACTTATAAACGTTTAGTGCTTTTGAAGCGTGTACTTGAGTACCAACATGAAAGTTGTACCAAGGCTCAATGAGTCCTACAGCAACTTCAATTGCGCTTAAACCAATAACACGTTGAGCTTCTGTATCTTCGAGAACAAACAGATAGCCTTGTTCACTTTTATGGACATTGCCATTTAAAGTATTGCGAGTACGTGAAATTCGAGCCGAAAGTGTATCCATATTTTGTGGCAAGGAAGTCAGGCCTACACCCGACTTACCCGCTAATTTATAAATATCTTCAAGGTCTCGAAACTCGGCATGACGGACAATCATCATGGCTAGCTTTCCTTTTTTTTTATTTAGCCAATTTAGCCAACGCTCTTTTTAAACGAGCAATCCCTTCATCAATATCTTGTTCAGGAATGATAAGCGACGGAGTAAAACGAACCACATTCGGGCCTGCAATTAAAGCAAGTAAACCTTCTTCACCCGCCCAAGTCGTAATATCTTTAGCTTTCCCTACATACTCAACTTTTAATTCACAGCCAATCAATAAACCTTGACCACGAATTTCTTCAAAAATCTGATGTTCAGCGTTTAATGCATTTAGTGCATCGAGGAAATATTGATGACGATGCTTCACACCTTCGAGTACTTCAGGCGTATTAATAAATTCGAATACTGCACCTGCAACTGCACTTGCTAATGGGTTACCACCATAAGTCGTACCATGTGTACCGACTGAAAAATGCGGAGCAAATTTATCAGTTGTTAACATTGCACCCACTGGGAAACCACCGCCTAGTGCTTTTGCAGTCGTTAACACATCTGGAATAACACCAGAGTTCATGTAGGCATACAGTGCACCTGTACGGCCAACGCCAGTTTGCACTTCATCAAAAATAAGTAAGGCACCGAACTCATCGCACAGTGCACGTAAACCTTTTAAAAATTCGATGTCAGCAGGAATAACGCCGCCCTCACCTTGAATCGGTTCAACAATGACTGCACATGTTTGCTCATTAATCACCGCTTTTGCAGCTTCTAAATCGTTAAAGGCAACGTGGTTAATTCCGTTTGGAAGTGGTGCAAAGTCTTGTGAATATTTAGGTTGACCGCCTGCCGAAACGGTAAATAAGGTACGGCCGTGGAAAGCGTTATTAAATGCCACAATGCCACTTTTGCCAGCAATGCCGCTGTCTAAACCAACTTTACGAGCCAGTTTTAAAGCAGCTTCGTTGGCTTCAGCACCTGAGTTACAGAAGAAAACCTTATCTGCAAATGTATTATCGGTGAGTTGTTTTGCAAGGCGTAGAACGGGTTCATTTGTATAACCGTTGCCTACATGCCAAAGTTTTGTTGCTTGTTCTGTTAAAGCATTCACTGCCACTGGATGCGCATGACCTAATGCGTTTACTGCAATCCCGCCTGCAAAATCAATATATTCTTTATTTTCTTGATCCCAAATACGTGAACCTTCGCCACGTACCGGAATGAAATTTGCCGGTGCAAAAACTGGAACCATCCAGTCGTTAAAGTTGCTTCGAGTTACAGAAATTGGCTGTTCCATGCTTACCTCAGTATTTATTTAATATATTCGATAACACTTAATTTTGAATAATTCAGAAAAAGGGGCTGAACAAATAACCCTATAACATCCTTAATATTTGCTCAGACCACTTTTCCTAAAAGTAATTTCCGCAGATTAGCCTGGGAAAATACCACGCTCTTTACGAGCTTTTAAAATACGCTCACATGCCAAGATGTAAGCTGCTGTACGTAAAGTACAAGCGTTACTGTTCGCTGTGTTCCAAACGTCATCCATAGCTTGAACCATCAATTTGTCTAAACGCTCATTGATTTCTTCTTCAGTCCAGAAGTAGCTCGCCATGTCTTGAACCCATTCGAAGTAACTTACAGTTACACCGCCGGCGTTACATACAACGTCAGGTACTACAACAATGCCACGCTCAACTAATACGTCTTCAGCTTTAGGATAAGTCGGGCCGTTCGCACCTTCTAAAATCAACTTAGCTTTAAGTTTTTCAGCACGTTCAACTGTGATTTGACCTTCTAACGCAGCAGGAATAATGATGTCTACATCTGCAGTCCAGAAATCTTCATCAGCAATTGCTTGCGCGCCAGCGAAACCACCAACACCACCTTGGTTTGCATTTACGTGTTCACGTAATGCAACAAGATCAATACCATCAGCATTGAAAATTGTGCCAGTGTGATCTTGAACGTGAGTGATTTTTGCTTTTGATTCAACAAATAAGAAAGCAGCTTCACTACCTACGTTACCAAAACCTTGGACAGCGATTTTCGCGCCTTCAATTGGTAAATTGATTTTTGCAGCTACTTCACGACCTGTAACGAATACACCACGACCAGTCGCTTTTACACGACCTAAAGAACCACCTAAGTGAACTGGCTTACCAGTTACAACACCAGTTACTGTGTAACCTTGGCTTGTAGAATAAGTATCCATCATCCAACCCATGATATTGGCATTTGTACCAACGTCTGGAGCTGGGATATCTTTTTGAGGCCCGATAATGTGACCGATTTCAGTCGTATAACGACGAGTTAAACGCTCTAATTCACGATTAGATAATTTACGTGGATCAACACGGATACCACCTTTTGCACCGCCAAATGGCAAATTCAAAACAGCAGTTTTAATTGTCATCCATGCAGACAACGCCATAACTTCGTTCAAATCAACATTCGGATGGTAACGAACACCACCTTTACCAGGACCACGAGACAAGTTGTGTTGTACGCGGTAGCCTTCAAAGTGCTGAATAGAACCGTCATCCATTACAATTGGCACGTCTACAATAAGTGCACGTTTTGGACGTTTTAAAGTGTCGATAAACTCAGCCAAGTGGTCTAAGTACGGAGCAACACGGTCAATTTGTGCCAAGTAAGTTTGCCATGCATCACTGTGTTCGTTTACGTATGAAAGATCTGACATCTTTTTTCCTATATACCTTCATAGACTCAGATTTGATAAATCTGTAATCTTTATTATTTAGCAACTAAAACCCTGAAATAACAGTGCTTTAGTTTATTTACTAAATCTTTTGCTCTTCTAAAGCATCAGATTTTTTAAATTCCATTTGTTGGTACTAAAAGTACGATTTACTTTTATATACCGATATCTTTTACAAGTTTTCTTTTGTCTAAATTGCTGTTTATAAAGAGAGTTTTATAAAAGCAAAAAACTAGCCACAACCCACTAAAACCAGCCGGCTGAAATATAAATACAAAAGAAGTGACATAACCGTTTGGGAGTTAAAAAGAACTATGATTTACAAAAACCATGAGTCCATAAAATTTTTTTGACTAATCGATAGATCCCTCCATTAGTCTTTTTAAAATAAACTTTGTTCAATAATCCTACAGATTAATTATTTCCACACATACTGCTTAAAATTAAGCCGCAACATAGATATAAAATCTTCCAATAAATATAGCATAGAGCAAGCTCATTTAGAACATTTTAAAATAAATAAGAAGAGAAAAAATAATCAAATCGAACGGACATTTATAATAAAAAAACAACAAATATTAAAAAATCCTTAACTTTAATAAAAAAATATTATAGAAAACACACAACCATAAATACAAAAAATGTAAATATTTTTATTAATATATAACAATAACTTAATAACTTTTAATTTTTAAAAAACCATCAAAAAATTATTTATTCTTCACATTAAATCCATATTACGTTCATTCAAGCCTTATATTCAAAAAAACTAAAAACAGCTCTTTATTAAATAACAAGACTAAACATAGACTTAATCAAATATTTATAATAAATAAATATTAATAAAAATCCGATCAGTGGTAAATTCATAAAACAATATTTGTTTTTATGATCAAAAATAAAAATTCATTTTTAAAAAAAATATATAAAATCCCCCCTTTTCTAATTTCCTACAGGCAATAAAAAAGCCCCAAATGGGGCCTTTAGACTATGCTTCAGAAAGCATATCTTTACTTAGCTCTACACCGCATCTTTCTTGTGATAAAAAATGAAGTAGCTCGCATAACACAAAAGAATGAAAACAATACAACAGATGAAGCCAACCTGCATCGAAGGATCGAATACCATGCTAATACAAGTAATAGCACAGAACAGACCACCCACGATTGGAGTCAAAGGAAATAAAGGAGCAGCAAAACGCAAATCTTTTGCAGTTTTACCTGATTTATACCACTGTCTACGGAAGTTGAATTGAGATACGCAAATTGCAATCCACACTACAACCATGGTGAAAGCAGCGACACCCAATAAATTCTTAAAAATAGTTTCAGGTGCAAATTGTTCTGAAAGTAAACCTGGTATAGCACCCAGCATTGTGACCACAATAGCTACAATAGGTGTTCCTGAAGGTGTAAGTTTAGAAAAGATTTTTGGTAATTGATTTTTTGCAGAAAGCGACCACATCATACGTGAAGCAGCAAATAAACCAGAATTTGCAGCAGAGAGTAAAGCCGTAATAATCACAAAGCGAATAATATCTTCGGCATACGGGATACCAATATAATTAAACACAGTCACAAATGGACTATTACTCACTTCATTACCACTCAAACCAGCAAGCTGGAATGGTAACAATGAACTAATTACAACAATTGTGCCGACAAAGAAAATCAGTAGTCGCCAAATAGCAGCATTGATTGCTTTAGGAACTGTCTGTGCTGGATTCTCCGCTTCTCCAGCTGCCACTCCAATTAATTCTGTACCCGAAAAAGCAAAATTAACAATCAGCATGGTTGTAAAAATTGGAAATAACCCATGTGGGAACCAGCCTTGGGCAGTTAAATTGCTAAACAACGGGGCAGTTTCGTGTCCGTGATAAGGAATAAAACCAAAAATCGCCAGCAAACCCAAGCCAATAAAACAAATAATCGTGACAACTTTCACAAGTGCCAACCAAAACTCTGACTCGGCAAATAATCGCGTTGAACTAATATTAATGAAAAATACTAAGGCACCAAAACATAATGTCCAAGCCCAAACCGAAGTAGAAGGAAACCACTCCCGAACCAGTAAAGCTGCGGCGGTAAATTCAGTTCCTAAAGTCGCGGTCCAAGTTAACCAATATAACCAAGTGATCATATAACCTGTACCCGGACCAATATAACGACGAGCGTACTCACCGAATGATCCTGATTCTGGTACATGTACCGCAAGTTCACCAAGACATAACATCACGGTATAGGCAATTAAACCGCCTAAAAAATAAGAAATAATTGCGCCAATTGGGCCAGCTTGGGAAATTACATCACCCGACCCTAAAAAAAGACCTGTACCTATGGCACCGCCAAGGGAGATCATCACCAAATGTCGAGTACTCATTGCTCGTTTCAAAGGTGCAGAACTTCCATGTTGCGATGCATCATTATTCCGATAATTTAATGATTGCATATAAAAAACTGTAACGACAATTTAGTAAAAAATCATTTTAGGAGAAAAAAATAAATATGCAATTATCTTTGAATAGTGAACTTATTTTAAGCAACCCCATCTTCTTTAAATAAAATAAATAACAAAAACATAATCTTACAAAAGGACATCGTTATTTATGTATTTTAATTAACCTAACACTATTTCTATAATTTATATATTAATAAAACCCATTTATTTTAAAATATAGTATTTATATTCACTACTAGTTATATCTACTTTTAATACAGTAAATATTCGCAGAACAAACCCACTATTTATTTAAATAATGAATTTCAAATTAATATACAAATAAGTTTATGAAAAAATATTTTTTAAGCAAAAAATAAAGCTCAAACCTAAAGGTCTGAGCTTTATTTAACCACTATCAAATTTTAAAAGTTGATCGAGGCTAGTTGTTCAGTCGGCTGAATTGAACCTTCTATAAATTCACACATCCCATGTTCATCACAAGATAAATTTAATTGCTTATAGCTGATTGCAAAACAATCGGAATATTTTTTGATTACAAATGGGCTCATATCAGATGATAAAGGTTCGTCGTGCTTGAACAATTTAATGACTTTGCGATCATTCATTCCCAACAAATAAGTTTCATTATTTAATTTAATATGCACTACACCAGTGTGTTCAGCCACAATTGGAATCAAATAAGACTTATTCGCCAGCAGAATATCTAGAGCGTAACTTTCAAACTTTGAATTAATGAGGTTGAATACCAAAATTGAGCCAAAGCTGGTCTGCAATCCTTCGTTATAATTTGCAGTGTCCTGAATTCGCTGTATTTTGATACCTAACTTTTGAAAGTCTAGCTCAGTTGCTTGCTGTGTCTTTATCAGACTACGAGTAATAGCCTGTTTAAGGGGGTTATCAAAATAACGCTCATCAAGCTGAAAATCATTTTGGCGTAATATTTTTAACAACATGTCATCATGATGTGAAAGTACATGCGCAAGTACATTACGGAAGTAAAACTTACTTTGCTTTTTGACCTTGCGAACCTGCTGATAAAAATAAATTTCATCAAATTCATGTTCAATAAAATCATGCAATAAACTTGAGCTTGCCAATACAGACAATGCTTCATGACCAGTAAATGGCAAATGAATCGTATGTAAGCTTGGTAATAGCTCTTTTATTTTTAGATAATGTTCACGGTCAGTTGAAAAATAAGGATCATAAACAATGACATATTCACGCGCTGCATCGACATCTTGCGACTGGATTTGCATGTCTTTATTTGCTACATCATCGAAAAACTCAGCATAGCGTCGATCTTCAACCTGCTCAGGATCAATTGAATATTGAGGCACAAATGCAATCACACGATTCATATTCAATAAATTAGAATATTTGATTGCTGCATAGCCGCCCATTGAACCGCCATAACCCACAATATTTTTAAAGCCTTCTAGAATAGGCGAAATCGCTTTTGCCAGCTCAATCATGCTCGCTTGAGGAAACCATGATTTTTGTTTTGGCATTACCCCAATAATATTATATTGGTATTTAATTAGGGACTTTTCAGCATTGATAGATAAGCCACTCGCTCGGGTAATCAAATCGCCAAAAGAGAGAACCAATGTATTAGAATCGCCTGATAAAAAAATGGCTCTAATGTGTTCGTCTTCAAAAATAATTTGCTTATCCATGCTCACACCGAAAGAAAATTTACTCCCACATACAACGTCAAAAATGAAACAAAATAGGTGTTTTGCCAATTTATGATTGCGGAGTATCTTATTTTATAGATGCCAGTCAGATTAAAAAGCGCAAAATATGACACAATCCTTACATCCTGCCGCTCAAAAAGGCTTCAGCTCAGCTGCTGAACTATATCAGCAAGTTAGACCTAATTATCCCGCAGAAATAGTAAGTTGGCTGCAAAATTGCCTACAAATACAGGAAAACTCTACTGTTATCGATCTTGGATCGGGTACTGGCAAATTCTTACCCTACTTAAAACAAACACATGCAGATGTTATTGCAGTTGAGCCAATTGGCGAGATGTTACAGCAGCTTCAACAAGTTTATCCTGATATTAAAACATTACAGGCTTTTAGCCATTCGATTCCTGTAGCAGACCATGAAATTGATGCCATTATTTGTGCGCAATCTTTCCACTGGTTTGACAACCTTGAGACCCTAACAGAAATGTATAGAGTATTAAAACCACAAGGACATTTAGGACTTGTTTGGAATCAACGCGACGAGCGTACGGATTGGGTGAAAGCCTTAGCTGATTTTCTACTTCCACTTGAAGGAGACACGCCGCGTTACCATAGTGAAAAGTGGAAACGTGTGTTTGAACAACAAGATTTATTCGTATTTGATAGCCTACAAACATTTACACAGTCGCAATGCGGTCCTGTCGAACAAGTCGTGAGTAAACGTTTGCTCTCTACGAGTTTTATTGCTGCAATGACTGAAAAAGATCAGTTACAACTCAAAGCACAGTTTGAAAAAATTGTTTATGATTTTACAGGATTAGGTCCTCAAGATCAGATTGATTTTCCATATGTCACATATGCATATCACTTTCAGAAAAGTACGTTACCCGTTAAATAATTAGTGAATAGGTTTGGTTGAAAGTTATGAAGAAGAAAACACCTCAAGTCATATTAATGTCTTTGCTTTGCTCTAGCCTATTACTTACTGCTTGTAAAAAAGCGGATGAGCCTGCTAAGACGGAGCAACCGTCTGCCACTTCATCTACAGATCAGGTTTTAGAAAAACTAAATGAAAGACCTGTTAAGACGTTCCCTGCCACTGCTGATGATGCACACGATATTGCACTTTTAGAGGACTATGACCGCCGCTTTACAGAAATGAGCGATGAGATGGAAAATGAGTTAGCAAAAATGCATGAAGCGGGAACACTCACAACAGATTTTGAGCAAAAACGTACACTCGATAATGTACGCTCTGCTCTAACCATGTTAAAAGATTTAGATTTAAAAACTGAACAAGGCCGTTATATTCAGGGACTACTTTATCAATATTGGGAAAACCAAGAAAAACACTATAGTGATAAGCACGCGACTAAAGATGAACAGATCAATGATCTTGCCGACTATTTACAAGCGCAAAATCAACTAAAGTATTGGAAAGCATCGCAGCAGAAATAAGTATTACTTTACTTATAAAAAAGCCTTCATATTTATGAAGGCTTTTTTCAAATTATATATTTTGCTTTTCAACCCAATGAATTGCCTGAACACGGAATAATTCACATGCACCATCACCCGTGTCGGTTGGCGTAAGTGAAGATTTCCAGACTAAGTTTTTGTCTTTAATCTCGACAAGATCCCCTTTTAGATAAACGAGATCACCACGTTTAACTTGTTTAATCTGCTGAGCAATTTCAGGGTTTGCAGGAATGATATGCATGTTAGACACCATTTGCATTGCTTGCTCTGCTGGAACAGGTAATTTAGGAATTTTCCAGTTTAAATAACGGTCATATTGTTTCACTGAAATATGACGTGCAATTTCAGGCTGGGCAAACAACCCCCAACTTACGGCATAGTCGATAGGAGAAAATTTAGCTTGTTCATCATTTTGATAGACTTTTGATCCCAAGATCCTGAAATTTCCTTGAAAAGGCTGTAACACAGAAATAGATTGATCTTTTTCTATCGGGTTCAAACCATTGGCAATATTATATTCACTTGAGGTCGATGCAAATGCTGAACTCATGCCAATAGCAGTCAGCAAGCCCATCATCAAACATTGTTTTTTCATCGCGTTACACCTCAAATATTGCCAGATCAAAGTGAATAGATCTTCAATTTATAGTAGCTTTAAGCGATGAAAAAAATATCGGAATTTAGTAACAATACAGATCAATTTCGTCTATTTTTGTGCTGAATTAAACAGTTTGTTAATCTTCAAAATCTATTCTCAAAGTTTCAAAACGAACCTTACCTTGTTGAACCGCTTGCGCAATGGCTTGCTGGCCCTTAGTCAGTCGAGCACCGCCACTTTTTACATCAAGTAGAATAATATTAATGTCTTCTGCCGTCCCATCACCATCACGAAAATCGGTATATCCATCAAAGATAATATAGTCCACCGGATCGCCCATGAATTTTGCATCGCTGGGTAGATACTGAAATTCAGGCAAAACTGGAGCAAATTGTTCTGCCATTTTTCCTTTCAACACAGCACGGCTTGTATTTACACTTCTCTTTTGTGCTTGAGTAAGAGCTTGTTGATGCTCTAATTCAAGTTCAGCAATATATTGCTCATATTCAGCCTTAATTCGACCATTCCGAGTGTTTGATAAAATAAGAGTAGTGATAATGATGCCAATTCCAGCACCAATAAGCATGGCAAGCCATACAGACATAAATTTTCCTTAAAAAGCGCGAATTAAGATTACAGATCTAATCATATCTAAAATAACGAAACAGCTTAAACTTTTGTCAAATGTGGTCATCTCCTTCACATAAAAAGATGCTAAGGTATAAAACATAAACAAATGTGCTGCTGAAAATAATTGGATTTATGAAAACGATACTTATTGCAAATCAAAAGGGCGGATGCGGAAAAACCATGACGGCCATTACGTTGGCAACAGCATTGGCACAAAAAGGATATAAAGTAGCATTAGCAGATTCGGACAATCAAAAATCGGCTTTACAGTGGTTAAAACAGCGCCCCGATGGTGTCGCAAAAATTCAAAGCCTCGACTGGCGTCATGAAAAATCAATTGGTGACGCGCCTAAAAATCTGGATTATTTAATTATTGATGCGCCTGGTGCACTTTCAGGTGAACATGCTGAGCAACTGATTAGTGAAGCTCATGCCATTATTACTCCACTTCAGCCTTCATTTTTTGATATAGACAGTACTCGTCGCTTTTTAAAGCATTTACAAGATATTAAGCGTATTCGTAAAGGCAAAGTTCAGATTTTACTTCTTGCAAATCGCGTAAAACCAAACAGTGCCAGTTCAAAAGATATTCAGCAGTTTTTTGAAAAAATTGAACAGGAACCTGTTGCTTGGATTGCTGAACGCACTGCATATGGTAGCTTAGCAATGCAAGGCTTAAGCATTTTTGATAAGCCTCAAAAAAACTTTATTACGATTCAAAATCAATGGCAACCTGTTCTAAACAAGTTAGTTGAAGATAAAGCTGAGTGGTTTTAAATGACTTTTAGTCTCTAAAAAGAGATGTATAAGGTTCTTTACATTACGGCCTTAAAATTTGCCTCAGGTTATTTTTCAGTTAATATGACTTTATTCTATGTAGAAAATTAGAGAAATATTGTTCGTGCATCCATACGCTCCTAATTTACAGCGCGTTTTATTGTTTGGGCTGTTTTTTATTTTGATTTTTTTAGGATTTAATATCCTGAAATATTTTATTGTTCCTGTACTTTGGGCTGCCATCATTGCTTATATGACTTGGCCTATTTATTTAAGAATTCAACGTTTTTTTGGAGAAACCCGTAATACTTTAAATGCAACTCTAATGATTAGTCTGGTCATTTTGGTTGTTGGCGTCCCTTTTACATGCGCTATTTTTATTTTGCAGCATGAAGGCCGCAACTTATATTTTGACTTACAACGTCAGGTTTTTTCAGGTCATTTAAGTGTTCCTGATTTTATTCGTGATCTTCCTTTTGTTGGAAAAGAAATTTCTCGCACACTCAATGAGTTAAATAACGATCCTAATAGCACGATTCAAAATGTTGCAGCTTGGGTACAAAGCCACTTAAGTTATGGCCGTGTACTGCTCGGTGAAATTAGTAAAAATATTGTCAAACTTGGCTTTGCTGTATTTAGCCTATTTTTCTTCTACCGTGATGGTCAAATGATTTTGTCTCAGGTGAGCAAAGCCTTAGAAATGGTTATAGGCCCCCGTATTCACCATTATCTCGATACGATTTCGGAGACGACTCGTGCTGTAGTCTATGGCGTGGGTTTAACTGCAATTGCTCAAGCTGTTTTAGCTGGATTAAGTTATTTCGTAGCAGGTGTCCCAAACCCAATGGTACTTACCATTGCTACTTTCTTATTGGCTTTAATTCCATTTGGTACACCAATTTCCTATTTAGGGGTCGGTCTATGGTTGTTCTCTCAGGGACAAACTATGGAAGCAATTGGTGTAGTGGTTTGGGGTGTAGTGATTGTTAGTAGCTCAGATAATGTGATTCGACCACTTGTGATTTCTGGCGCCACAAAAATTCCATTCTTATTAATTATGTTTGGTGTATTAGGCGGTATTGCTAGTTTTGGATTAGTAGGTTTATTTATTGGACCTGTAATTCTAGCTATTTTATTGGCAATTTGGCGTGAATGGTTACATGAAACCATTGAGCCTGAACCTATGCCTAAAACGACTATGATCTATGATTCTGAAAATGAATCTTCTAATGATAAAGAGTGATCCTATTTATTTAATTTAAAAATGTTTCTAGATACAAATTAACTATTTAAATTAACTTGTAGGTTAAACCTTCGTTTGTTTGAATCAAACAATCATATATATTTATAAGGACATCCGATCATGCAGATGTTTAATAAAATTGGCGCAGTCTGTGCGCTTACAGCTTTTTTTACGGTTGGCTGTAGTTCAGTCACAAAAACTGTATCAGATACAGCTCAAGCATTAACGACAATGCATACGAAAAAAGTGGTCGATGTAAATGAAGTGACTGCCGCTGGTATTGGTAAAAAATTAGGTACGATTAGCTTTCAAGATAGCGACAAAGGTTTAATTATTACGCCTGCTCTAGCTGACTTACCAAGTGGTACACGCGGCTTCCATATTCATGAAAATGCCTCTTGTGAACCAGCTGTAAAAGATGGGAAACCGGGTGCTGCCTTAGCTGCTGGTAGTCACTACAACCCGAATCAAGCTCCTCATCACGGTACTCCAACAACTGGCCACTTAGGTGATTTACCTGCTTTAGTAGTCGATAATACTGGTGTTGCAACGACTGCTGTAATCGCACCTCGATTGAAACTTGCTGATCTTCAAGGTCGAGCTATCATGATTCATGCGGGTGGTGATAACTACTCAGACTCACCTCTTCCTCTCGGTGGTGGCGGAGCACGAATTGCATGTGGTGTGATTAAATAATTTATGTCTTTTTCAAATTGTGGGTATCTAAAAAGATATCCACAATTTTGTTAATTTATTGATCGTTACAACTTGATTTAAGTCTAATAAAATCTTAAAAAATGACTGACTTTTGTAGATAAAAAGAATAATATTTTTGAAGTAATAAAAATTTAAAGTTACATACTGCTTTCTCACGTATTCTCTAATTTAGAACAAAAGCCGTGAACTATCTGACCCAAATATTTAATAGTTTTAAGACAAACTCGATTTTAATTTATTGCCTGCAAATTTTGATTGTACTCACAGGCACAACTTTGGGTTTACTTTGGCTGGGCCATAACGAACTCATCGTTCCCGTGACTTTAGGCGCAATTGCAGCAGCGTTAACCGACTTTGATGATCGCTTAAGTATTCGATTACGTAACTTGGTTTACGTCTGCCTCCTCTTTTTTACAGTCAGTAGTATTCTTGGCTTTTTAGCTCCCTACAAAATTTTCTTTATTTTATATCTTTCTCTTTCGAGTGCTTTTTTCATTTTATTAGGCGCTTTAGGGCAACGTTATGCCACAATTTCGTTTGGCACTATTTTGCTTTCCATTTATAGCATGTTCGGTTTAGGAGAATATGCACACTGGTATCAACAACCTACCTACTTTGTTTATGGTGCTTTGTGGTACGGCTTTACATCTATTTTGTTTTTTATTATTAAGCCGACACTTCCCTTACAAGATAAACTCTCACAAATTTTTAAAGAAATTTCTGTTCTACTACAAGCAAAAGCACGTTTGTTTGATCCCGACAATAAAGAGAATGTAGAACAACTTTTATATGAACTGTCCTTACAAAATACGCAAGTTGCTCAAAGTCTCAATCAAATACGTAGCTCCCTCCTCACTCGACTCAAGGCTTCACGTGTCAGTAATAAAAGTATTTATTGGCTAAACCTGTATTTTTTTGCGCGGGACATTCACGAGCAAGCAACCTCTAATTATTTACATTACGAACATATTCAACAGAACTTCAGCCGTAGTGATCTTATTTTCCGTTTCCAGAAAAACCTGCGCCTACAAGCACAAGCGTGCCAAGATCTAGCTCAGTGTATTTTGCATAATCGACCCTCTCAGCCTTCGCAAGAAAGCCGGACGGTATTGAACCATTTGGAAAGTTCTTTAAAGGACTGGATACAACAGCATCCACAAAACTTTGAAGTTAAAAATTTAAGACTTATTTTTGATAATTTAAAAGGGATGCATGAACAGTTTGAACAACTACAATATGCACAGCCCTTTCCTGAAAATAATACTCAAACAAGACAAGAACACTTAAATTTACTTGATGATGATATTCAAGGGTTTTCAGATCTGATCTTAAAACTCAGGCAACAGCTTACACCACAGTCGGCCTTATTTAGACATGCCATACGAATTGCAGTCGTTTTCGCCGCAGGTTATGCCATTTCATTATTACCATTTGCTCAGCATGGCTATTGGATTTTACTGACTAGTTTATTTGTCTGTCAGATCACTTATTTTGCGACTAAAAGCCGTCTTAAACTAAGAACGATTGGCACCTTACTCGGTGTTTTATTAGGAATACCTATTCTATATTTTGTACCGAGTATTGAAGGCCAGCTCATCATTACGATTATTTGCGGAGTCTGTTTTTTCTACTTACGGCAAAAGAAATATGCATTGGCTACACTTATGGCCACCCTCATGGTGCTATTAATTTTTAACTTAAAAGGTGCAGGCTACAGCATTATTTTACCCCGTCTGATAGATACGCTATTAGGCTGTTTTATTGCATGGCTTGCCGTAAACTTTATTTGGCCTGATTGGAACTTCCGCAATATTCCTAACAATATTAAGAAAAGTAGCAAAGCGACCTTAGATTATTTCAATGTGATTGTTGAGCAATATCAATATGGGAAAAATCAGGATATAGAATACCGTCGAATTCGTCGTGCTGCCCATAATGCTCAAATCGAGCTATCGAACATGATCTCGAGTTTAAGTGCTGAACCGACTCCAAATCCTCAGCTCATTCATTACGCTTTTCGCTATTTGGTTTACAGCCATAGCCAGCTGAGCTATGTGGCAGCGTTAGGTAGCCAACGGCAGAAAATTGATGAAGAGCAGGTTTTACAATTATTACTACGCTGTCAAGAAATTTTGAGCCAGAGCGTACTTGGGCAAACCCTACCCGACCACACGCTCATTTCTCAAGTTTTAATAGAAATTCAGGACTTAACAGCTCAAGAACAGCTATCTGAGAAATACACCTTGGTATTGAAACAAATCAGTTTATTGTTAGAAACATTACCAGAATTGCTGATGCTTAAAGATAAGCTGTTAGAGCAAGAAATTACCTAATATTAAAAAAAATACCGGAATATAAATTCCGGTATTTTTTAATTTAATCATTTCCTTCGAGCTTTCTTTCTTGCATTTCCTGCTTTAAAGCACTTCGTGGCTGAGTAAACCAAAGAGCAATAAAGGTAAATGCTGATAATACAAAGGCCCATAAATGAAATTGTGTATAGAGGTAACGTACCAGCTCAATCATGGCAAAGAAGCTCATCATCAATAGCATCGAAACTGCCGCTGCAACAGTTCCTTTTGATACTTCAGATGACATGAGTGCAAAGCGATATAAGACTGAAAAGCTAATTCCCTCACCAAAACAGATGAGCGTCATGCCTGTAAGCAAACAAGGAATTAAATAGGTTTGCCACACCACTCCTAATATTAAAATGAGTGTCCCAATCAGCATAATCGGCAAGCCAATTAGAATAGTTTTACCTAAAGCTAGACGGTCAATAATTTTAATTAAGACAATGTTACCTACAATGAGACCAACAAATACTGGAAATTGAGCCAAGCCATATTGCACACTAGTGAGCTTTAACTCATCTACCAAAATGATTGGAGATAAAGCAATCCAAAGCATTAAAGGCATGCCCACCAACGGTAAGGCAAGACTTAAGCCTAAAAAACGGCGGTTAGTAAACACCTTTTTAAAATCATCAAAAAGATAACTAAAAGGTTGTCGAGTTACACTGGCTTGCTGACTTGGCATCTGTTTTTTCAAACCGACCCAACTGAGTAATGCCAATACAGCAATGGCGACAAAGCCCCAATGCCAAGACACATAATCAATTAAAAAGGCTCCAAGTACAGGCCCCAACAATGGTGCAAGCAATGAGATATTTGCCATGAGTGCCATAACTTTAATTGCATCACGCTCAGCAAAACTCTCTTGAATAGCGGCATAACCGACTGCGGAGATTACAGTTAAGCCAATTCCTTGCAAAAATCTTAATGCTAAAAACTGTTCTATTTGCCGCGTTAGTAAAATTAAAAAGCAGCATAGAGCAAAAAACAAAACCCCTGCTAGCAGTACTTTTTTACGTCCGAGACGATCTGACAATGGTCCAAGTAACCACGCAACTGTAGCGCCACCTAATAAATAAAATGACATTGAAGATGGTGCCCAAGTGGCATTTACACCAAAATCTTCAGTAATTGCCAACATTGCTGGCTGAATAAGGTCATTGCCAATATAAACCGCAAATTCAAATAGCACTAAGGCCAAAGGAAACATCAACGTTGTACGGTTCAACGTTGTCGTTTGAATATTTTTCATGAGTTGTACACTTCAAAATAGCGGCCATATGTCTGTACGACTACCTATAAAATAAGATGTAGTCATGACGATGACAGTATGGTCTATCAATCTTTAGTTAAGTTTTTATATGCCGTGAGAGTGCATGTTTAGAATGTGAAACACCGTATTCACAAGGTGTCTAAAACGAGAAAAAATGTATGACGTGAGATTCGGTAATTTTTACCAATTGGCACAATTGCCGAGCGCAACAATAGCACTTTTTAAATTGATCAGCAATCATGCAATTTCAAGAAGCTTAAATTTCAGTTTTTTGCACTAAAAGACCCACAAATTCTTATTGTGCACAAACTCAAAGTTATCCACATATTCGATAAAAAATTAAGCATTAAGGACAAGGATTAACTTGAAAGTCTGGGGCATCTTGTCCTTGTGTACATTGATAGCTTTGCTTTTTATTTACAATTTTCCAGACTTGCTGGTCTCGCTTTAATAAATATTCTGTACGGACTTTTGTTATCGCATCTTCGCTCGGATCTATCTGTAAAATAGTAACTTGAGCATTAGAGGGATCATCGGCAGCATTCATTTGCTGTGAAATATCCAAATTGTTTGCATCATTTAAGAGATCGGGCTGATCAAGTAATACCGCTTGTATCGGGCTATCAGCAAGTTGAGCAGAAGAATTTTTCGCTGGGGAACAAGCCGTTAGCGTTACAAGGCTAAAGGCAATCAGCAAACTCATTTTTCTCATACGTGATCTCTTAGATTTACTCAAATTTAATGCTAAAGACTACAAATAATTTTTTCCGTTCTACTTTGTAAAGTGTTTATCTTTAAAGTGGCAAATAAAATGATGCATCAAATCAATATTAGTGATTTTTAATCAATAATATTTTTCCAATTACTACATTTTTCTCTAAGAGTAAGTTCTTTAAAGTACACATCAAATTTAGGAATTTAATTAGAGTAACTCTCATGAGCAATATTTTAGTGATTAATGGCGCCAAACAATTTGCCCATTCAAATGGTGAATTAAATGACACGCTAACGGCATTGGCAACCGACCATCTCACTGAACTAGGCAATGAAGTTCAAGTGACTCGTGCAGATAGCGACTACAATGCAGAAACTGAGGTAGAAAAATTCTTATGGGCAGATGTTGTTATTTATCAAATGCCAGGTTGGTGGATGGGCGCACCTTGGACTGTGAAAAAATATATTGATGATGTATTTACGACAGGTCACGGTTCACTTTATGCAAGTGATGGTCGTAGCCGCTCTGATGCTTCAAAAAAATATGGTTCAGGTGGTTTAATTCATGACAAAAAATATATGCTGTCACTCACTTGGAATGCACCAATGGAAGCATTTGACGATGCAGATCAGTTCTTCCACGGCGTAGGCGTAGATGGTGTTTATTTACCATTCCATAAAGCTAATCAGTTCTTAGGCATGGGTACATTACCGACTTTTATTGTAAACGACGTGATTAAAATGCCTGACATTGATAGTTATGTTGAAGAATATAAAACACACTTAAATAGTGTATTTGCAGCAGCTTAATAAGGAGAAATCCATGCTAACCATTATTGCAGAAATTCGCACCAAATCAGCTGGACAGCATCGTCAAAACGTATTGGATGCTTTTCAAAAAATTATTCCAACTGTTTTAGCAGAAGATGGTTGTCATGGTTATGAACCTTTAATTGATCACAAATCAAATGCGAGCTTCCAAACCCACGAGCCTGACACGATTGTGATGTTAGAAAAATGGGAAAGTGTTGCTCATCTTGAGGCACATTTGGCTACACCTCATATGCAAGCACATCATGAAGCAGTTAAAGATGATGTCATTGATGTCAAAATTAAAATTTTAGAAAGCGGCGTATAATTTACCCCATAAAAAAGACGATATATTTATCGTCTTTTTTTGTTTTTATGAACAAAGCTGTGTTTGGAAACCTCTAGAGCCTTTCCCTCTCGCACACTGATAGCTTTTTTGCTTATTCTGCAACTGCCACTTTTCATCGACTAATTTAAATGCATATTCTGTTCGAATAGCAGAGACAGAGTCATCCATTAAACCTGTTTGAATGACAACAATACGAGAAACAGTTGGGGATTCTACTCGGTTAAACACTTGCTGAACTGAGGTATTGTTATGCTCTTTTACAATCTCAGGTTGAGCTTTAAGTACTTGTTGCATTGGGGTTTCAGAACCCACAAAAGGAATTAGTTTACTGGTCGTCGCACATCCAGTGAAAAGTCCAGCGCAGAGCGCTGAAATTAAAAATAAACGTTGCATTTTTATCACCAAAAACAAAAGGCATAGCTTTATGATGCTATGCCTTTGTCGGTTACTCTGTAGAAACTATGTAGTCCTACAAAATAGATCTAATTTAAAGATCAAATAATTTACCTGGGTTCATCAAACCATTCGGATCAAATACTTTCTTCAAAGCTTTCATATATTCAATTTCTTCAGGCGAACGTGAATACTCCAAATACGGCTTTTTCGTCATACCTACGCCATGTTCAGCAGAGATTGAACCATCGTATTTTTTCACGGTATCAAACACATATTTATTCACAATCTGACACTTCGCAAAGAACTCATCTTTGGTTAAGTTTTCAGGTTTTAAAATATTTAAGTGCAAGTTACCATCACCGATATGACCGAACCAGCAAATTTCAAAATCAGGATAGTTCTCTTGAACAATTGCATCAATCTCACGAATAAATGCAGGCACGTGAGTAATTAACACTGAAATATCGTTTTTATATGGAATAAACGGCGCGATTGATTCAGAAATATCTTCACGTAAACGCCATAAACTTTCGACTTGGTCAAGGCTCTGGCTCATTACACCATCAAGTACCCAACCCTGCTCCATACAATGCTCGAAAATTTCCATTGCTTTATCGAGAATCGGCTCATATGGTGCTTCAAACTCAAGCAATACATAGAACGGACATTCAGTTTCAAATGGGCGTTGTACATGCCCATGATCTAAAACTTTTTGCATTGCAAGTTCACCAAAGAACTCAAATGCAGTTAAATCGATATCTTTTTGGAACGCATGTAATACAGGCATTACTGCATCAAAATCTGGAACACCTAACACTAAAACTTGTAAGTTTTGTGGTTGACGCTCTAGTTTAATTTCTGCTTCCGTCACTAAACCTAATGTACCTTCACCACCAATAAACAAATGCTGTAATGCATAACCAGTTGCATTTTTAACCATGCCTTTGTTTAAACGTAAAATATCGCCTTTACCAGTGACAACAGTTAAACCAAGCACCCAATTACGTGTCATGCCGTATTTAATAACTTTAATACCACCAGCATTGGTACCGATATTACCGCCAATCTGGCTAGAACCCGCTGACGCGAAATCAACCGGATAATACATCCCTTGCTCTTCAGCATAGTTTTGCAATTGTTCAGTTACAACACCAGCTTGCACTCGTACCATACGATCTGCTGGGAAGAACTCAAGAATCTGGTTCATTTTGTCCATGCTAATGACAATTTCACCATTGGTTGCTACAGCGCCAGCAGAGAGACCAGTACGACCGCCTGACGGTGTAATCGCGATATTAAACTGGTTCGCAAGCTTTACAACTGCCTGAACTTGTTCTGTGGTCGATGGAAAAACGATGACCGATGGGTTCGGATTAAAATGCTTGGTATGATCTTTACCCCAGTTTTCGAGACTATCAGCATCGGTTTTAATACGGTTTTCACCGACGATTGCTGTTAATTGGGTGAGTAACTCAGGTGTTAAAGCGACTGGAGCATTCATCGTTTGCAGACCTAGCAAGAAGTAAACTATGGTGGGACTATGACTTCATATTTTCAGGGTTCTCACCTGAGCAAAGCCATAATGTTCAAGGAACTCCTATATTCTACATGCAACAGCTCAAGCGATAAAGTTCAGAATAGAGATACTGTCACTACAAAACATGTTTAACGTAAATAAATGCTTTTCTATGGGACTTTCAGAGAAAAATCGCATTTAAATTCCATGCCAAACCTATTCTAAATGACTCACAAGCCATAAATAGAAGTGATTAGACATAGATAAAATTGCCATAAGACGATGGCGCAAACGAAATATCTATAGTACCGACCATTATGTTATGATAGCGCCACCAAATTTGGCCTTTGTAGCGGAGCCGTAATGAGCCAACATCTTTCACTACCTAAAGATAAAATCCGTTTCCTTTTGTTAGAAGGCGTTCACCAAAACGCAGTCGATACTCTAAACGCTGCGGGTTACACCAATATTGACTATCGCAAAACTGCTCTTGAAGGCGAAGCACTAAAAGAAGCTGTTAAAGATGCTCACTTTATTGGTATTCGTTCGCGTACCCAATTGACTGAAGAAGTTTTCGAAGCTGCAAATAAATTGATCGCAGTGGGTTGTTTCTGTATCGGAACAAACCAAGTTGATCTTAAAGCAGCAATGGCACGTGGTATTCCTGTATTCAACGCGCCGTATTCAAATACGCGTTCGGTTGCAGAGCTTGTACTTGCTGAAACAATTCTTCTTCTTCGCCGTGTTCCTGAAAAATCGGCGGCTTGTCATCGTGGTGGTTGGGACAAGTCTGCTGTCGGTTCTTTCGAAACTCGTGGCAAAACTTTAGGTATTGTAGGTTACGGTTCCATCGGTTCTCAGCTTTCTGTTCTTGCTGAAAGCTTAGGTATGCATGTGATTTATTACGATGCAGTAACTAAATTACCAATGGGTAATGCTCGCCAAGTTGGTTCGTTAGACGAACTTTTAGCGACTGCTGATGTAGTTACATTACATGTGCCTGATGTTCCATCTACACGTAACTTCTTCACTAAAGCACAGTTTGCAAAAATGAAAGAAGGCGCAATCTTCCTAAATGCTGCACGTGGTACATGTGTAGTGATTGAAGATTTAGCAGATGCAATCAAATCTGGTCATATTGCTGGTGCAGCGGTTGACGTATTCCCTAAAGAACCAAAAGCAAATGGCGAAGAGTTTGTTTCTCCACTTCGTGGCTTAGACAATGTGATTTTGACTCCTCACGTTGGTGGTTCAACCATGGAAGCGCAAGCAAACATCGGTTTAGAAGTTGCAGAGAAATTTGTTGCTTACTCTGACAAGGGTATGACGCTTTCTGCGGTAAACTTCCCAGAAATCGCGTTACCATTGACTGCTGGTCAACACCGTTTATTGCATATCCACAAAAACGTACCGGGCGTATTGTCTAAAATCAACAACTTGTTTGCTGAGCAAGGCATCAACATTTCTGGTCAATCACTCATGACTAAAGGTGACATCGGTTACCTCGTAATGGACGTTGACGCTTCTGCTTCTCACGAAGCTTTAGATATGTTGCATGAAGTTGAAGGTACAATTCGCGTGCGCGTATTGTTCTAATACGAACTGTAAATTTAAAAGCCACAGCATTGTCTGTGGCTTTTTTATGGACATTTACATTATCATGTGAAAAGTATACCAATCGATCAAATAATAAAATGTCCAGTTCGAACCAGAAATCTCAGCTACATGCGTTGGGTTTTCTTATTCTTGCCATGTTAAGTGTTCAAAGCAGCGCATCTTTAGCTAAATTTCTGTTCCAGAGCTTTCCTACCCTTACCGTTTCAGCAATGCGCTTATGCTTAGGTGCAATTATTCTTGCCTTTATTTTTAGAATTTGGCGAATTAACTTTAGTCAGGTCCGCTGGAAAGCTATTTTAGCGTATGGCTTTGCTCTTGCAGGAATGAACGCGCTTTTTTATCTGTCAATTGAACGGTTACCCATTGGTATTGCAGTTGCTTTTGAATTTATTGGCCCCTTAAGTGTGGCCTTATACCATGCACGCCAAAAATATGATTTTGTTTGGGTCAGTTTAGCGATTGTTGGCCTCATTTTACTTTTCCCTTTCAATCAGGCTCATAGTCTGGATTGGATCGGAGTATTATTTGCAGTTAGTGCTGGTGCATGTTGGGCACTTTATATTATTGCTGGACAGAAACCGTCAGGTATATCAGGCAATCACACTGTGTGTTTAGGAATGAGTGTGGGCGCATGCATCTTATTACCCATTACTTTTTTCTCAGGCTCAATAGGGCAAGTTATAGAGTTCCCCTATCTTGTTTATTTTATTGGTTTGGCAATTTTAGCCAGCGCATTACCCTTTTCTTTAGAAATGTTAGCCCTACGTAATTTAACGCCCTTAAGTTTCGGAACATTGATGAGCCTAGAGCCCGCAGTTGCTGCACTTTCTGGTTTTATCTTTTTAGGTGAATATTTGTTATGGAATCAATGGTTGGCACTTGCAACAATTATTGCAGCTTCGGTCGGTTGTACCATAACTACCCAAAAAGCACGTCAGGAACGTGAAAAAACACTAAGTTAAATCGACTAAAACTGCGAGTTAAAACATAGCATTCGCTATAATTAACCCTTGTTAGTTTTAAATAATATTAGATGAGGCCCTAGGGTATTTCCATGCAGAATCTTCCCATTATTGCTGTACTATATATGATTCTGTCGATGGTCTCATATCAAATCAGTGCTTCATTTGCTAAACAGCTCATTGCAATATTAGACCCTCTTACCGTTACAGTTTTAAGGCTGAGTTTTGCAACGGTTATTGTCGCCATCATGTTCCGCTCGTGGAAAATCTGGTCACGCTTACCCTATTTAAAATGGCGTGATTTATTGATGTACTGCGCATCTTTGGGTCTCATGAATATTTTATTCTATACGTCACTTGGAAAGTTACCTCAAGGAATTGCCGTGGGCTTAGAGTTCATTGGTCCTTTAGGACTAGCTCTACTTTCCATTAAACAAAAGAGTGACTATATTTGGGTGGCATTTGCGATGTTAGGTATTGCATTGATGGTGCCTTGGCAAGACCCAACACAACACCACTTTTCCTATGTCGGTGCTGCCTGCGCGCTAGGCGCTGGATTTTGCTGGGCATTCTATATTTATTTTGGTCAGAAAGTTGTGACCCAAAATATAGGGATGCATGCTTTAACCATTGGAATTGGATTATCTGCTTTAACCTTACTACCGATTAGCATCTGGCATAATGCTCCTGCATTACTTGAAACACAGTACTGGGGTAAAGCATTACTTATTGCAGTTTTAGCGACCGCCATTCCGTACGCTCTTGATTTAATGGCTCTCAAACAACTTACTAAATTAACTTACGGTACCCTAACGAGTTTAGCACCAGCATTGGCAGCACTAACGGGTTTCTTATTACTTCACGAAGAAATCAGCATGCTGCAATGGGTGGCTTTAGGTTGTGTAATGTTGGCATCAATTGGCGTTACTTTAAGAAGTACTAAAAAAGTAGCATAGTTAAATACTATTGCTGCTTTTTATACTTTTTATATTCCTTTAAATATTTATTACCGAGTGTTTCTTTTTCACTATCTTTAAGAATTTTTCCCGCCTGTTGAAAAAACTTATGTTCTTCTTCTTTTAAATGATGATGAACTTTTTCACTCAACTGTTTGGCAGTTGCTAACCAGCTTGGGCTACTCATATCGGTTTTTTCAAGCTGCTCAACCAACTCATCCATTTCGTGATGCTCAGATAAAGCATGTCTCGTAATATCTAAACCGACATCGTCAAACATTAAAGGAATATAGAGGTAACGGTCTTCGGCAACTGAATGGGCATAAAGTTCATTTTTCAATGCATCAAATAGTTCTTTTCTTTCTTCAGTTAAACCATGTGTCTGAATAAGTTGTTCAGAAAGGTTACGTTGATTTTCATGGCTTTCTCTTAATGCTTCGAAAATATTCATTCTCTTCCTCATTTTTTAGCTAAAAAATCTTTTTTATTTCAAGGTTTATCATACGTTGAAATTTATAATGTTTAAGTAGCTTAAAATGAGACTATTTTTTACACAGTTTTCTTTCTAGTAAACTTCTGTAATGATTTTTATATTTCTAGCTTTAAATGATACATAAAAGTATGAACTGCATTTTATGGACAGCTCATACTTTCAATCTTATTTAACCGGTAACAAACATTTGATAGCCCAAACGGCAAATCAAAATACTCACCAAAATTAAAAAGATAATACGAACAAATCCACTTCCGTATTTAAGCGCGGTACGTACCCCAACAACAGAACCAAGCACGTTTGCAACTGCCATCATTAGACCAATATGCAAAATCGCGTGACCTGTCGGAATGAGGAAACTCAAAGCAGCTAAGTTCGTCATAAAGTTACCGATTTTTGACAAAGCTGAAGCATGCAAGAAATCAACTTGTAAAAAACGGATAAAGAAGAAAATAAAGAAACTACCTGTACCCGGCCCAAAAATACCGTCGTAGAAACCAATCGCCAAACTACCTATAGCAGCTAAAATTAGCATTTTATTGGTAATTTTTTGCTCAGTGTGAACCTGTCCAAAGTTCTTTTTAACTAGCGTATAAACGGCAATTACAATCAACATCACGAACACGAAAGGACGTAATACCGATTGAGGAATAAGCGATAGACAAGCTGCCCCAGCAAAAGAGCTAATCAGAGCACAAATGGCAATAACGGCTAAAAGCTTCCACTGCAATTTTACTTTTTTAGCAAATGTATAAGCAGCCGATGCAGTGCCAAAAATGGATGAGACTTTATTAGTACCAATCACCGTTGCAGTCGACATGTTAGGAAAAGTGCTCATGATCCCGGGAATCTGGATGAGTCCACCGCCACCTACAGCAGCATCAATTGCTCCCGCAGTAAACGCAAAAAAGATCAAACTTAGGATAACGTCCCATTCCATGCCCATGCTCTATACTCTACATCTACTACAAATTTAAGATACGCTTAGGTACCAACCGTTTTTTATCGGTAATCTCAGCTAAGCCTAAACAGCGCTCACCCGAAAAAACCAAAACTTCTGCTTCTGCAGAATGCTCAATATTGCTTTCTAAACCGTTGCAAAAATATTTTTCACGCCCTTCAGGCACCTGAATTTTTAGGAAATGGTCAACTGGAGCATAAACAGGAAGTAGTAAAGCTTCTCTTTGCTCTTCAGTTAAGCTTTCCAGATATTCAATGGTATAACTCGGGATGAGTTCAAAATGTCCTGTTTGAGTCCGGTTTAGCATCGTTAAATGCCCACCACAACCAAGTGCTTCACCAATATCTTCACCTAATACACGAATGTATGTTCCTTTAGAACAAGTGACATCAAGAGTGATACTATTTTCGGTAAATTCAATGAGCTCTAAAGCATAAATTGTGACTGGGCGTGCTTCACGCTCAATTTCAATACCTTTTCGGGCAAGCTCATATAATGGTCTGCCTTCTTTTTTCAAAGCCGAATACATCGGCGGAACTTGTTGAATATCACCTCTAAATTTTTCTAAGGTTTGTTCAATAAGCTCTTGGTTGAGAACAGGAACGGAGCGTTCTTGTAGAATCTCCCCTTCCACATCACCTGTCGTCGTGGTTTGCCCCAAGCGAACAGTAGTTTGGTAGCGCTTTGTTGAGTCCAGCAAATAATGTGAGAACTTGGTAGCCTCTCCCAAACAAATCGGGAGTAAACCTGTCGCCAATGGGTCTAAAGCTCCAGTATGACCTGCTTTTTGGGCGCGATATAACCAACGCACTTTTTGCAAAGCCGCATTTGAGCTGAGCCCTAATGGTTTATTTAATAGAAATACACCACTGATATGGCGACGAGAAATTTTTTGATTTTTTGTCGTCATTTTTACTGGAACACAAAGCTAGAAAAAAGTGCCGACATGTTAGCAAATTCGGCAAGATATTTTCACAATATTTAGGTGCCTTTTCACTTATTTTATGGCACATTAATGATCGAGTAAAAAAACAACAAATTAAAACTTAAGGAAGATATCTTTATGCAAGGGATGCAGAAGAAGGTATTGTGGTGCGTGCTTGGATTTTTTATTTTGAGCCTCATTGCATGTGTCTATTGGTTAAGTCCTGACTCAAAAAACACATCAGCCCAAGTCAGTGAAAATACAGCTCAAAATCTAGCATCAGTTCCACCCACAGATCATTCATCGCTAAATGAAGATGCGTACCATAGTAAAAGTCAGCAAGACACTGAAGTTAACTGCCAGTTAAAAATTGATAGTTCCCAACATTTGGTCGTGAATAGTCAAACACGTGACTGCTTTGAATATTTTATTACTCAATATGGCGAAAATGATTTAGAACAAATCAAAAATCACTTTGGGAAATTCATTCAAGGACAATATTTAGAGCCAGCCCGCTCACAAATCAGGGATTTATGGACCCGTTATTTAAAATATCGTGAACAGCTTGCTCAAATCCAAACACCTTCTGCAAAACAACAAGATAAAAATTATTTTCAAAAGATCTTTAATTCAATTCAAGATATAAGAAAACGTTTCTTTTCGACTTCTGAAATTGAAGGCCTTTTCTCGAGCGAAGATATCTATCAGAACTATACGCTAGATCGAATGCAGATACTTGAAGACTCTTCTCTAAGCGAAATTGAAAAAGCACGAAAACTTAAAGAACGTTTTGAAGAACTTCCAGAAGACTGGCAACAAAACCTGCAAGAACTTTCTAAACTTGATGATTTACATACACTGACCAAACAAATTAAAGCTCGTAAGGGTTCAGCTGAAGAACTTCGACAAATGCGTACAGCACTCGTTGGAGCCGAGGCGACTCAACGATTAGAAACTTTAGATACAGAGCGGAATGCTTGGCAACAAAGGGTCACAAGTTATCTCGATGGTCGAGATGAAATTATTAAAAGTAACATGCGTGATAGCGCCAAAAATCAAGCTATTCAACAGTTACGCCAACAACAATTCAATTCTTCACAAGAACAACTAAGACTTCGAACTTTTGAAACGGTCCATGATCAGGGAGGTGAGCTGCCATTTAATTACTAAGCCTTCCCTTTTTTGGGAATTGGCTAAACATTCACTAGCAGTAAGAAACTGCTTTTCATACAAAATAAAAATAGTGAGTAAAAAATGAAAAGGAAGTTAATGTTTTTCTGCGCTGCAATGCTCTCAGGACTGAGTATTTCAGCGGCCCATGCAACAAATGCTGAACAATTTAAAAGCTCGTTCGTTTATTCATCTTACGCGCAAACAAAATATCCAATGGTTTTTAATCATGGTATGGCGGGTTTTAACAGAATTGGAACAGATACGCTTGGTCTCGATTACTGGTACCAAATTCTGCCTGATCTTGCTCGCAATGGAGGAAATGTCTGGGCTACAAGGGTCTCACCATTTAACTCAACAGAAGTGCGTGGAGAACAACTTGCCCAGCAAGTAGAAGAGATTATTGCCATTACTGGTAAACCTAAAGTCAACTTAATCGGTCATAGCCATGGGGGTCCAACAATTCGCTATGTGGCCGGTATCATGCCAGAAAAAGTTGCCTCACTTACCACGATTGGTGCGCCTCATAAGGGATCACCAATGGCAGATGTCATTCTGAACGTTGAGGGTACTCCTCTGTCTGGACTGGCAACGTTAGTAAATTGGTTTTCAGCAGCAATTACTTGGGCAGGAGGTCTAGATCCGACTAGCTATCCGCATGACTCTTTAGCAGGCGCCCATAGCTTATCAACTCAAGGTTCAGCTCAGTTTAATACTCAATTCCCTATGGGTATACCAACCACTTCTTGTGGTGAGGGAGCATATCAAGAGAAAGGCATTTATATGTATTCTTTCTCTGGAAATAAAGCCTTAACCAATCCATTAGATCCATTTGATATTGCTCTTACAGGCAGTAGCTTAGTGGTCGATCCATTTGGTGATAATGATGGACTTGTTTCTCGATGCAGTGCCAAATTTGGTAAAACAATTCGTGATGATTACAACTGGAATCATTTAGATGAAGTGAACCAAGTACTTGGAATACGTTCTATTTTTGCATCAGATCCGGTCTCGGTTTACCGTCAACATGCAAACCGTTTGAAACTTCAAGGACTGTAATTTTTTAAAACAAAAAATGCGCCAAAAGGCGCATTTTTTACTCGCGATAAGCTTACGCTTTACGAGCTGGTAATTTTTCACGAATACGTGCAGCTTTACCAGACAAGTCGCGGAGGTAGTAAAGTTTAGCACGACGAACGTCACCACGACGTTTCACTTCGATTTTAGCAACAACTGGTGAGTGAGTTTGGAATACACGCTCAACACCAACACCGCTAGAAATTTTACGCACTGTGAACGCAGAGTTCAAACCACGGTTTTTCTTAGCAATTACAACACCTTCAAATGCCTGAAGACGTTCACGCTCACCTTCTTTTACTTTAACTTGGACAATAACAGTGTCACCAGGAGCAAAAGCAGGGATATCAGATTTTAACTGTGCATTTTCAACAGCTTGAACTAAAGGATGTTTACCACTCATTGTGGGAATCTCCAATATGTGCGGAGTCAGAAGAGGTCTGAAATTCCGCTGGGGATAGAGGCTAAAGCGCATATCAACCCGTTTATCTTTCCCTTTACGACAAAATGTCTATAAAGAGCCTTAGAATATACATAAAACTATTCATTAAATAGAATCATGCTTTAACTCGAAGCATTGCTTCTCGTATTTTTGCAGAACTTCCGTTCCTGAGAATAGTGGTTAAGAATTACCACCGCTCTCTTGCGCATCTTTTAGCCACTTTTTCTGCTGCTTATTCAACTCAACTTTCTCGGTCAACTCTGGTCGACGTTCTAAAGTTCGTTGATAACGCTGCAAAAAGCGCCATTTTTCGATATTGCCGTGATGTCCAGATTTTAAAACTTCTGGTACATCCAGCCCCTCAAAATGGTCTGGCTTTGTATATTGTGGACAATCTAAAAGACCATCAACAAAAGAATCTTGTACTGCTGACTGTTCATCTGACATTACATTCGGCAAACGGCGAATAATACTGTCAAGTAACACCATAGCGGGCAGTTCACCACCTGATAAAACGTAATCACCAATTGACCATTCCTGATCAACATAATGCTGGATTAAACGCTCATCCACTCCCTCATAACGTCCACACAGTACAATTAATCCGTCGTAATCAACAAACTGCTGTACTGCCTGTTCATTTAAAGTTTTGCCTTGTGGAGACATGTACACCACAGGAACATGAACATGTCCTGCTTGTGAGGCAAGCTGTTTGGCATGCGCAATTGCCCTCGCCAAAGGCTCAGCCATCATCACCATCCCAGGGCCACCACCAAATGGACGTTCATCCACTCTTCTGTAGTTTCCCTCAGCAAAATCACGAGGGTTAATACAAGTAACTTGTACGATATCTCGTTTTGCCGCACGTCCGCTGATGCCGTAGGCTGTAATCGCTTCAAACATTTCAGGAAAAAGCGTAATGACTGCAAAAAACATCACAGACTCCTCTATTTTCCTGCTGTATTAACCCTAAAAGAATTAATAATCTACGCCCCAATTGACGTAAATACGACCAGCTTCAAGATCAACACGTTGTACTACATCTTTATGCCAAGGAATCATGCGTTCTTCTGAATCAACGCTGTCTGGGGTAGCATGTACCACCATCACATCATTAGCTCCAGTTTCAAACAGCTCATGAATTTTACCTAAGTTTACTTCCTGCTCTTCATCATCCAGACCAAACACTGTTAAGCCTTTTAAATCTGACCAGTAGTACTCATCTACATCTGCTTTTGGCAGTTGAGACTTAGCAATCCAGATATTAGCGCCAACCAAGTTTTCTGCTCCAGTGCGATCACTCACACCTTTCAAAGCAACAACTAGACCTTTGCCATGTGGTTTCCAACGTTTTACATCTATTGTTTGCCAACCGGCCTTGGTCTCAATGTACCAAGGCAGGTAGTCAAACATGTTACTCATAGGTTCTGTATTTGAATACACCCAGAGCCACCCATTCAATCCATAAGCTGAACGTAACTGTCCAATCTGAATACGATCTTCGGGAACATTCTGTGTTGATGTCATGGGCTACCTACTACAAAAAATTATGCAGTAGCTTTTTTAGCTTGAGCAGCTAAAGAAGCAACACGTTCAGAAGGTTGAGCACCTTGAGAAACCCAGTGAGCAAAACGGTCTGCATCTAAACGAAGTTTTTCTGCTTGACCTTGTGCAGTCGGGTTAAAGAAACCGATACGCTCGATGAAACGACCATCACGTGCATTGCGGCTGTCAGTCACAACGATTTGATAGAATGGACGTTTTTTTGCGCCGCCACGTGCTAAACGAATAACAACCATGATAAAAGCCTTATAATTCTTACGGACTATCCCTGCGCCGACCATCGGCAACACTTCAAACCCCTTTCATAGAGGGCGACATTCTACGTGATTTTCGCCCTGAAAGAAAGATTATTTTTTGAGTTATCCGCAGTTTTGAATTTAAATTAACGTCCATCCCAATTTGAAGTTGCAGAGGTTGTACAAGACTGACCTTTAGTCCAACATTTCTGCCCTTCACTGTTCAAAAGTACAGTCCCATTTCCAGCTTGAATCGTATTTGTTTTAGGAGTTGCTGTAAGCGTCCATGTTTGAGAATTTGTAACTAATGCAATAGTATAAATTGGATTGGATGCTGGATAATCTTTACTAGCTAAACCATTATCTAGCGTTGCACTAGTATAATTATGATTAATCACATAATAACTTTGTAGACGCTGTGCTGTTTGCATCATTTCACTCTGCACATCCGCACGATTTCCACGAATTTTATACTGTGTATATGAGGGATAAGCAATTGCTACTAAAATTGCAATAATAGCAACCACAATCATTAGCTCTATGAGGGTAAAACCTTCATATTTTTTCATTACCATGTCTCACTATTACTGCCACAGTTTGTATATTCACTGACTACATCTTTAACTTTTGTCATACAACGAAAACCATCACTATTTATAAGTAAATCATAGTTATTAGCTTGCTTAGGTTCGCCACTACTATCCTTAGCCCTTTCCACAGTAATAACCCAGTTTAGGCCTTGGACTTTCGCTGAATCTGTCGTCTCTTTATCATCAAAGCCCTTTAAAATAGATAAAGGTAAATGTTGAGTGCCATCTAATAGAGTCAGTGTGTACTTTGCAGTTGTTGACGTCGCATCCAGTGGTAACAATAGAATACCAGTGGTTTTATCATAAGGAGTGACCGTTCCAGCATTATAAAGGTAAGTCGCATCAAAACCTTTATAGCTAAAGTTTTTAGCTTTAAAACGCTCTAACTCCGTAGCAATATGCTGAGCCTCTTGTTTTGCTACGGCTAGATCTTTTTTTTCAATGTATCGCGTATAAGTTGGATACGCGATAGCAGCTAAAATCGCAACAATTACCACGGTGACCATTAGCTCAAGCAGAGTAAAAGCTCGTTGTTTCAACCTGACTTCCCCCTAACGTGTTTCATACCAACGCAAATGTTGCAACTTCGCAGTAGTATTGAACAATTGACATTCTGGTAAATTTTTATTAGCTGCTGTTGTACAATCACGATCAGTTGAAACTACATTTTTTATCAGCTTATTACCCGTAGCATTACCAGAATAGGCTCCTAGTCCTGTTCCCAAAATACCAGCACCCAAATCTGTATTATTCGGTTGGGTTGTAGAGCTATCGTAAAAACTACACTTTCCAGTTGGCAAGCAAAATTGATAGAGTTTAGAATCGCCTTTTACCCCACCGGTACATGTACTACCAATACCATTACCATCACGGTGAAATACATTGACATAAAGCATGCCATCTAATGCATAAAGCCCATTCATACCTTTATATACACCAGCACTATTAGAATATATATATTTCCAGCCATTATGCCCAGCTACAGTTACTCCATTTTTATAATCATCACCAGTAAAGGCCTTGGTAAAATATGTATTTAAAGAATCAAGAATACTAATATCTTTTGTACTCAACTTAGTATTGTCTAAACCATATAAATCAGTTTTCACTACATCTTTATCAAAAACAATAAATACACCATCACTTGCACTAGCTGAAGCAGTCGCATTATTTGTGCCAACAGTGCCCGATAAGGGTGAACTACGGTTACCCGAACTGAGTGCAACAATACCAACAAGTGAACCACTTTCATCCCTAGAGACAGAGAAACTTGGCATTTCATAAAAACGTGGACTCGCACCATCACTATCAACATGTTGATTAAGTAAACGTACTACATGTGTTGCAAAATCAGATTTGTTTGTAGTTGTATTATTTAAGTCAATACGGAAAGCCTGGCCACCCAAGTCCCCAAAATATAGATGATCAACTAAACCATCACTATCACGATCTACAGCATTAATTTGACTAACTACACTATATTTTAAATCATTATTTTGAGTTGATGCTTGTGCACCTTTATCTGCAGATGCATTAGCACTTGACCACCAAAGTAAATCACCATTATTAGCATCAAACATATAGACGCCTGCACCCTTACTGTTGGTCTGATTATAATTAGGCAATTCATAACCAGTGTCATAACCACCACCGACAAACATGACCAGTTTCTTTTCACCACCAAAATTAACATAAGCTAATGTTGGTTTTGACCAACTTTGCCCCATATAACTTAATGCACTATTAGTATTTAGTGTCCCATCCGTATTATCAGCACCAGCCGGGTTAATATGAAACTTGAGTGTAGGGTTTGTAATATCGGATAAATTTAATGCATAGTAGCTACGTCCACCCATACGCAAACCACCATAAACCCACTGCAATCCTTTTAAAGCAATGTCTTTACCACTCGTACTATCTGTTACAGTGCGTCCAGACTCATTTACCGTGAGTGTTCCATCTGACTTTGCAATGTATTGGGTATGCGCTGTCCAAGGACCATCTATACCATAAAGTAATTCTGGACTATCTGACTTTTCTTGTAAGAAAGCTGTTCTTTGTTTTTCATTTTGCATCATTTCATTGGGTACGAAAGCAAAAATCTCTTTACCTGTTTCAACATCTACCACATGTAAAAGTCCTTGTGTGGTACCAAATAACAAGTAATCTTTACGACTGGCAGTGCCTAACTGTCCATCTGTAATTGTAATTTTACCTTCTTGAGTAAGTAAAATTGGAGCTGAGTGCATAACTGCACCAATCTGGCGAAGTTCTGTTTTACCAATTACATCACTTAAATCAACAGCCTCATCTACTCCAACATTGTAACCCAATAAATTTAGCCAATAGTTCTTAGCAGGATCATTAGTAAATAGAGTTGAGCCACTTGGGTTAATAGCAAATAGATTTTGTAAAGTAACCTTTTCCAACGATTTTATTTCATTTGCTGTATAAGATGCCGCACTTCCTGTAATTTCCCGGTTAGTATAAATTGTTCTATTTTCAACTTGGATATTGTCTGTATTTAAATGAATACCTAATGGTAACTGACCTTTTACTCCACCACCCCAGATACCTTCTACAGATTGATTAAATGAACCATCTTCGAATATTGCGGTCGTCTTATTAGCTCCATACAATTGACCATTAAGCACATGGTATTTATCCATATTGCCGGCCCACATTTGAGTATTGTCCTGAGGTTTAGGATTGAATGAAGCATAATAGCCATAAGGCTGGATACGCAGAGGATTTAATGCATCTTGTGGTAATGTTGGTGAGCCTGTAACAACAGGAGGAATACTTTGATCAAAGACATCGTCAAGGAACCTATTGATACTAGACACTACTCCAGCTTTTGCTCCACCAGAATCACTTGAACTTACAGAGGTATACTGCCCACCACCAGCAGCAGCCCAATTTGATAAAGCACTTCCTGTATAATTAAAACCAACTGTATACGTCTTAATTTTTACTTCTCGATTACTAAAAGGGTTTCCAGCTGTTTTCAGCAGTCCCTTTGCCATGAATTGAGCACAACTATCAAAGCTATTACACGAAATGGAAGACAACCCCATGGAAGATGCAAACAACTTATCATTAGCGGTAGGTGCATTCGCCTCACCATCAGTTAAAAAATAGATACCGTGTTGTCCACATTGCTGTTCTTTATGATATACACTCGCATAAGTCTCATTCGTAGAATTACTTACATAATTACGTATGCTCTCAATTGGACTCAGATATTTAATAGTATTACCACTTCCAGTTGTCAAACCAGATTGTGCAACATCAATAGAAGTATTTGCTGGATTAGTATTAGTTAATGGTTTAGTACTATTCCCTAACATATATGCTATTGTTTCTGCATATAATTGTGCAGATGGAGTGGCAGTATCAGTAATAATTCGCTGAACTTGCAAATTCATCGCTTGTCTTGCTGTCATACCACTTACAGAACCAACACTACCTAGATTAGTAATACGCTGACTAGATGATCGCTTTGTATCTGTAAACATGCAGTTATCGGCGCGTTTAGCATTATCATCGAGTGTCCAATCAATATATAAGTGTGGATTTACCCTATCCTCTCGGTCAGAATAAAAAGTATAATTTTTACTACTATCTCGAGACAATTCAAAAATAATATCTCCCATTCCGCACCAATTATTATTATTCTTAATTAACGCCTCCATTTCACTCTTAATATCCATAGAGTAAACATACATTGGGTTTGGGTTTGATACATTATCATTTGCATAACTATTTCTATAAGCATCTATAGCTCTTGGAGTTGTTGCATTAGAAAATATTGTTGTTAAATAATTATTATCTACGCCTGATTGAATCGTTTTTGATGTATCAGCTCCAGTATAAGATTGCAATCTTGTAACCGATGGATTTGACATATATAAATTATCATGTCTTGCTACTCTAACTTTTAGTTTATTCGCTCCATTATCAATATTAGACCGCAGTTCCAAATAGGCAGAATTAATCGTGGCTCCTCTCGGAACATCCACTTGAAAACGAATATATACTTTTTTATCATCAGTATTTATGGTGGAAGCCCCACTTGATACCACTGGCTGATTATTACCACTCTTAAATATTACATCACCATTAGTTGGAAATAAATCTTTACGAGAGGAAGGATAAGTTACCTTATCGTCCAACAGCTGGGCTGGTCGGGCAATATATCCGGCATCACGACGTGGCGCAGTTATTGAACTATCAGAAGCAGCGCTACTGGTCGCAGGATGGACTGCAGTATAATAAAGAGTCGTATTACCATTTTTTATTGGATACCATGGAGGGCTTTCAAAAGTAGATAATCCTGCACGGATATTCCTTGCTGGTTTAATTTTATCACCATCACCAAGCAATACCGCCTGCATAGAATCTTTTAAATCAAAAGCACTTCTTTTACCCGACATAGATCCTGAATTGTCTAATGCAAACATAACAACAGGTTTAGGTGTAAAGCCCGATTTATAAATATCAATATCACTGGCATAGCCCGAAACACTATAACAAGTCGTAAATGTCATTAATGCGGACATCGCTATAGAAAGCCATTTTTTTTGACTTAAGTTCATCATTTTCTCAATCCCCAATCTTTCTATATTACGATGCCAACTTTGGCGAACCACCAACGGTATAATCTGCATGCTGCATGTTGTAAGGTATATTTATAGTTTCAAAACAAGTTGCGACTTCCGATGCACTTTTTTTGAAACAAGCTTCGATACTTGAGCTACTTGCGCCAGAAAAACTTGGCAATACAGAAATCACAGTTGCTCCAATATTATTCGAAATACTAGGAATACTACTTTGCCCTTGACTCGTCCCTAAAGGCACATTTCCAAAAGGAGTTGCAGTGGTTGCAGCTCGTGTTAAATACACCTGAGATAAAACAGCTGAACGGCCTGTGGCAAACCAATTGGACTTGCAAAAACCAGTTACCCCAATTTTTGTCGTTTTACCATCAGAAGTAATCGCGCTTGCATTTTGTAAACTAAAAAAAGTACTTTCTGATGACTTATAACAAAATACCAGTTCATCTTTTGCATTATCTGCCGAGTTAAAATAGGCAAACATGCCATTTAAAGCCAGTTGCTGCTCAATCTTTGCTGGGTTCTCAATATTAAATAATGCTGCATCAGAGTTTTCGAGCAATAAGGCATTTACTTGACTATTTGTCGCAATTTTTAAGCCTAATATCCCCGATTTAATAGCAAGTGTTCCAAGTAATGTCACCATAATTAAAATAATAAGAACAACAATGAGTGTTGCACCGTGCTGCTTTGTTCTCATGATGCCCCCAATGTATTTCTTAATGCCACCACTTGACTTACAGCCTGTCGTAAATATTTTTGATTGACTGCATCTGTTCCATTTAATGTCACAGTCTGTCCTGCCAAGTTAAATGTCTTCTGGGTGTTTACATTTGAATCAGAACCAATTTTTCCAGTTGAACGCGCTAACACCCCAATTTCAACTGAAACCACTTGTAAATAATTTTTGGGATCAGTAACACTACTACCCATAGCTGCTTTATATTCATCTAAAGTCATATAACGTAAGTTTTTATTTACTAAGTTTTTAATTCCTAATCGCACTTTAAAAGCATCAATGTATTGCATAATTTGCTGAGCATTATTATCTAAACCAGTAATTGTGGTATCGCTAGTTGCATACCATCCAGCATCACAAGCCAAAGAATAAGAAACTGGCTCACCTGTAGGCTTACTAATCTCTTTTAAGAAATAGCGTTGCACAATAGTTTTAGCCTGCGCATTGGTAATCGAATTTCCTTCACAATCTATAATTTCATTTGCAGCAGGCACATATTGAATAGTTAATTGGTCACTTTTTCCTGAAGTGTTATCAGTATCTTTCCCTTGTAAAGACACAAATTTAGTTTCTAAATTTGCAATATTTTGCAAACTATTAGGAAGGTTTTCTTTCGCAAAAATAATACCTGAGCCGATCACTTTATTATTTACATATTGACTGGATGCGGTATTCAAATTGGCATGTCGTAAATCATGTGTTAAAGATGAAAGTCCAAAATTGGCATTTTGCTGTAAGCCTCCTAAACTACTTTGTAGTCCCATTGAGCGCTGGCTACTCAAAAAAACAGCAAGTCCTGCAGCAACAATAAGCAAACCAAGCGCTAAAGCAACCATGAGTTCAATCAGAGTAAAAGCTTGTTGAGGTTTAATCATGGTTATAAACCTCCATAATGATACATTTGGCATCAGGTACATAGGCTGTGCCATTGGTACAGTTTGAACCACCACTTCCATTTGTAGCTGTTGTACCACCCCATGCTACATATATACATTGACGAGTTAACGTAGAGCCTTGACAATCCGACATTGCAAGGCTCATACCTAAGTCTGTAGCACGTTGTTTGACCTGAGCATAATCGTATTTCGCCATCTTAGCAGCACTACAAAACCCAGCAGAACAATCCGTTAATGTTTCGCCTTCGCTAAGATCTACATAGCTATTTAACTCAGTACGGTTCACCCGCATGCGCTCTGCTAAATCTCGGGCTATATTGATTGCTTGAATGTTCTGACCTGCTTCAGTGCTTGCAGCAACTGCTCGCACTTGTAAAGCAACAAAACCCAGTACAGCAATGCTCAATAAAAGTAATGCAACAAGCACTTCCATCAAACCGGCACCTTTTTGAGACGTTATCATTATTATTTCCCCAATTAATTCGGACAGCTGGTTGCCGATTTATCGTAAAAAACGATGCCATCTTTTTGCACATAAATATAGGATTTTAAAGTGTTATCTGAAGTATGCTGAAATACAAAACATAAGTTTGTAGTTGCTGTAGATTGTCCCTGACGGTTATACGTAATACTTGCAGCACCCGTGTATTTCTCAACGCGGCTCGAAGGGATCCATTTTTTATAAAAGGTTGTCACGCTACTATCTAAAGCCAACACTCGATTAGTTTGTTTAAATACAGCTTCTGAACGAGTTTCAGCCAGCAAGTTAACAAAATTACTAGTATCAACGGTCAATTCATTTTTACGGATCGTTTTAGTAAAAGACGGCGCAGCCATCATCGCGATAATAGCCATTACTGCAATCGTCACCATGAGCTCAACCAAGGTGAACCCTTCTTGTGGAATAATTCCCCTCATCCCCAGAACCCCAAATAAACTTAAGAATTTTTTATTTATTATTTAAATTTTACGGCTTAGATTTACAAAACAAATACAAAGCAGATAAAGGGTATAAAAAAACAGATAACTGTCATATCAACAATTATCTGTTTACTATTTTAAAATCAGTATGTTAAATAAGTCACATTTTATGCTTGAGTCACATGAATACGTAATTCTTTAGGAAGACTAAAGGTTATATTCTCTTCACGTCCATCTAATTCTTTAGGTGCTTGCGCGCCCCAGTCTTGTAAACGTTGAATTACTTGCTTAATTAGAATTTCTGGTGCTGAAGCACCCGCTGTCACACCAATTTTACAAGTTTCATTGAACCATGACTGCTCTAACTGGTCAGCATTATCTACAAGGTAAGCAGCTTTGCCCATACGCTCTGCAAGCTCACGTAAACGATTTGAATTTGAAGAGTTAGGTGAGCCTACAACCAACACCACATCACACTGTTCCGCCAAGTCACGTACAGCATCTTGTCTGTTTTGAGTGGCGTAGCAAATATCATCCTTACGCGGACCTTGGATCTGAGGAAATTTTGCACGTAAAGCATCAATAACTTTAGCTGTATCATCAATAGATAAAGTTGTTTGAGTTACAAATGCAAGTTTTTCAGGATGTCTTACTGCAAGCGCAGCAACATCAGCTTCATCTTCAACTAAATAAATGTCACCACCCTTCAATTTATCATATTGGCCCATTGTTCCTTCAACTTCTGGATGTCCTTCATGACCAATTAAAATGGCTTCAGTACCTTCTCGTGCATATTTAGTCACTTCAATATGAACTTTAGTAACTAAAGGACAAGTTGCATCAAATACTTTTAAACCTCGGTGCTCCGCTTCTTGCTGAACAGCTTTTGAAACACCGTGAGCACTAAAAATTACAATTGAGTCATCCGGAACCTGATCTAGTTCATCAACAAAAACCGCCCCTCTTTGACGTAAGTCATCAACAACAAATTTATTGTGTACAACCTCATGACGTACATAAATAGGAGGGTTAAAACATTCTAAAGCCCGATTGACGATTGCTATGGCTCGATCAACACCGGCACAAAAACCACGCGGATTAGCTAACACAATTTCCATAACAGCCTCAAAATTAATAAAACAGGGGAATTTCTCTTGAATATTTGCAATTAAAACTATTCAGTTTAAACGCACGGTACACTACAATAGCGAAGATATTTTATCATATCAGGAAAAATATCATGTCGGGTCTATTGTTTGTCGTTTCTGCTGCATCAGGAACGGGCAAAACATCTTTGGTGAAAGCCCTGCTTGACCGTGTGAGCAATTTACATGTTTCAGTCTCACATACTACCCGAGGTCAACGTCCCGGTGAATTAGATGGTGTTCACTATCACTTCACTACAAAAGATGAATTTCTAGACCAAGTCAACCATGACGGTTTTATTGAATACGCTGAAGTATTTGGTAATTACTATGGCACTTCTCAAGCAACTGTAAAACAACAGTTAGCTCAAGGACACGATGTTCTACTTGAAATTGATTGGCAAGGTGCAGAGCAAGTTCGCAAACTTTTTCCTGAATCCAAGCAAATATTTATTTTACCGCCAACACAGTTTGACCTTCGTCAGCGTTTATCTAATCGCGGCACAGACTCAGTTGAAGTCATTGAACATCGCTTAAGCTGTGCAGTTGAAGATATGCAGCATTACACGAACTTTGATTACATCATTATTAATGATGACTTTAATAAAGCCTTACATGAGATTGAAGCTGTGATCACAGCAAACCGTCTAGTGCTATCTCAGCAAGCGAAACGTTATCAAACATTAATTCAAGACTTGATTACTCCTCAACCAAAACAGGAATAACTTGAGTCTAGATCGAAAGCCTTTTATACTGTTTAGTCTGTTCAAATTCACCATTCCAAAACGAGAACTTTTATGGCACGCGTCACCGTTGAAGATTGTTTAGATCATGTAGACAACCGTTTTGAGCTTGTGCTCGTTGCAAGTAAACGTGCTCGTCAATTGGCACGTCAAGGCATGGAGCCAACTGTAGAATGGGATAACGACAAACCGACTGTAGTTTCTTTGCGCGAAATCGCGGCAGGGCACGTTACGAAAGAAATTCTTAAGCAACGTGAACAAGATTATCAAACTTCTAGTCTTGATCTTGCTCTTTCTACAAACAGCTTGAATTTAGAAGGTTTTTCTTTCTAATTAATTCTGTTTCATAAAAAAACCATCGTTTTTCTGCGGTGGTTTTTTATTTGGCTTTGTCTTGAATTTAAAGATATTGAAAAAAGCAATTATTTTCATTGAAAAAAAAATACACTTTTTCAAATGAAAAAATTGACAAGTTCCGCAATATGCTTTTCATTAAGAAGTAGATAGATTTAGTTTTTCAGTATTAGGAAAAAGGGTGATTTATGCCAGGCGAAGAGGTCAGCCAAGCCAAGCAACAGCTTAAATTGATTATCGACCCTTACTTATCGGTAAGTGAGGTCGAGAAAGTGCTTGCTGCCTGTGATTTTGCCGATCTAGCGCATACTGGCATCACACGTAAAAGTGGTGAACCTTACATTCTGCATCCAATTGCTGTCAGCTGTATTCTTGCGAACATGCGCTTAGATGCTGAGACTTTAATGGCAGCTCTTTTGCATGATGTTATTGAAGATACTCAATATACAAAAGAAGATATTACTGAAAAATTTGGCCTGACGGTTGCCGAGCTAGTTGACGGCGTAACAAAACTTAGCCAATCAAGTGATAAAGAATATAACAAAGCCGCCTCATTCCGAAAAATCCTGCAAGCGACCCTACAGGACCCGCGTGTCATTATTATTAAATTAGCTGACCGCTATCATAATATGACTACTCTAGGTGCTTTACGTCCAGATAAACGCGCTCGTATTGCTCAAGAAACTCTTGATATCTTTGTGCCAATGGCAAGATTAGTCGGCATGAATGAAATGGGTGATAATCTAGAAAATCTTTGTTATCAAAATCTTGATCTTGATATGTTTGATAACGTGCAAAATGCACTACGTCTAACCAAACCAGAGCGATGTAAATATCAAAGTATCTGGGAACAAAACCTCGCTGAACTTCTTCATAATTATCATATTCAAGGCCGTATTAAAAAGAAAAACAACAATATCGAATTATTACGCCATTTCGTTAAAAATGAGATGGATTTACAAGAACTTACCCACAGCCATGCTTTTGAAATCGTTTTACAATCAATTGCCGACTGTGACCGCCTAGTTGATGCTTTAAGAGAAAACTTTCAGGTCATTCAATATAAAGACCATATCCGTCGTCCGCTACCGGGCGGCAACCAGTCTTTATTAATTAAGCTCAAAGGCGAAAAAACCACACTCTCTCTTACTATTCAAACCGAGCTTATGCGTAAAGCTGCTCGGTTTGGGGTAGTGCTTGGTGAAAATGCACCACAAACTTGTCGTTCGGCTATTCAGGCTTCAATGCAAAATCTGAATACGCTCATCGATGGAGAATGTGCAAAAACGACCTTCAATGATTTATTAGATTACTTACACCAAGAAAAAATTTGGGTTTACACTCCACATGGTCAGCTCCACGAATTACCACAAGGTGCTACCGTAGTTGATTTTGCTTATTCAGCCAGTTTATTTTTAGGTAACCATGCCGTTGGTGCAAAAGTAGATGGCGAGATTAAACCACTATCGACACCATTAATCAGCGGTCAGGTTATTGAAGTTATTACGGATGTTTTAGCAACACCAAATCCAGACTGGTTAAGTTTTATTAATACGCAAAAAGCTCGCCGTGCCTTACAGCATGTCCTTAAAGATCAAGATATTGAAGAACAACGTCTTGTCGGTGCACAAGCACTTTCTCGAGCACTGAAACTATTTAACCGTTCGATTAACGATCTCTCTGAAGCCGACTGGTTAGATTTACTTCAATGGCGTCACATCGATAATAAAAATACATTGTTTGAACAAATTGCTGTTGGCGACCTACTACCTCAACTTGTGGCTAATCACTTATTTGCTCATGACAAGCATCCACAAGTGGAAAATTCAGATCGACTCATTCAAAGTACTGAAGGTATCGACGTTAAATATGCGCATTGCTGTAATCCAGTTTTGGGCGACCCAATTCAAGGACATTTAACACGTCGTGGGTTAATTGTGCATCGTATCCGCTGCCATAACTTGCTACATGAACAACATCTACATCCTGAAAATATTATGCCGCTTCAATGGAAAGCAGATGACGTAGATGATGTTCGTTTTACAGCCTACCTCGCTATAGAAATGGCAATGAATGATGAGCAGGTATCAGACCTGATCTATCAATGTCGTAAAAATAATGCAGGAGTAGAAATGGTTCACTCAAATGAGCAAAGAACTTTTGTTAATATTGTGGTGAACAACCGCAAACATATTGCAAAAGTCATCCGTGACTTACGTATGCATTATGGTTTTCCACGTATTGAGCGTTTGGATGCACCTAATCCACAGATGGAAATTTCAAAAGTAAGTTAAGTCTTTACAAGGGCTATTGGTCAGATTTATGTTTCTTTAACAAAATCAAACTTTCCAAATCCACTTAATCAATTAAATCGATGATACTTTTGTCCAAAGCGATCATCGATTATGATGAAATGAGATTTAATCAAGGAGAACCAAATGTCCCGCCAAGTAATTCATACTGAAAATGCCCCTGCTGCTATCGGCACATACTCTCAAGCCATTTTAGTAGATAATACATTATATCTTTCGGGGCAAATTGGTTTAGACCCATACAGTATGGAACTTGTAGAAGGTATTGAAGCTCAAATTCGCCGTGTATTTGATAATTTAAAAGCAGTTTGTGAAGCTGCCGGCGGTTCTCTAGCAGACATTGCCAAGCTCAATATTTTTCTAACTGATTTATCAAACTTCCAACTTGTAAACCAAATTATGGGTGAATATTTTGCTCAACCATATCCTGCACGTGCAGCTCTTGGTGTAGCAAGTTTACCAAAAGGTGCTTTAGTTGAAATGGATGGTATTGTAGTTATTAATCAATAAGATATAGAAATACATTAAATATTTTCCGTTAAATTCTTAACTGTAAATCATGAACCACCTTTGTATAAAATCTGAACATAACTCAGATTTCCGCTCAGGTGGTATTTTTTTATCCAAATTCCCAATAATAATAAATGAGATTTTAAATGAATTTCATTGACAAACGATAATAATTATCAATAATATCAATTATCGCATTTATATTTGGGGATCACTCCCATGTACGTTTGCTTGTGTCGTGGCATTACCGATCAAGATATTAAAGACGCTGTTGAAAATGGCGCAGAAAGCTATCGCGAAATTCGTGATTTGCTTGATCTTGGTACTTGCTGTGGACGCTGTGCACCAGAAGCACGTGCTATTATTAATGAAGAATTAGCAGAAATCGCTGCTCGTATTTCTGTAGCTGCGTAAAAGATTTATAAAAATTTAATAGTATTTATTAGCTCCTCCACCGCTTTTTGCGGAACGTTAATAGTTCCTCATTCAAGCGGTTTTTTTTGGTTGGAAACTCTCCTTTTCTAATATTGTGTTGTTTTTGATTGCGATTTTCATTTGCTGTTCTATAAATTACTCGCTATATCAGTGTTTGTTCACTAGAATGGTTCTATAGATTGCCTTAATTGAATTAAGGCAGAAATTGTTTTGGAGTAGCTACAATGAAAGGCAATCGTGATGTCATTAATCAGCTCAACCAAGTGCTGTATCATCATCTAACTGCAATTAATCAATACTTTTTGCATTCACGCATGTTTAATGATTGGGGAATTGAGCAGCTTGGCTCTGCTGAATATAAAGAATCCATTCGCCAAATGAAGCATGCAGACAAAATTATTGAACGTATTTTATTCTTGGAAGGTTTACCTAATCTTCAGCACTTAGGCAAACTTTATATTGGTCAACATACAGAAGAAGTTCTGCAATGTGACATTCGTAAAGTGAAAGAAAATATAGAAGCGATTCAAAAAGCAGTTGCACTCGCTGAAACAGAACAAGACTATGTGACGCGTGATCTTGTTCAAGAAATTTTAGAAAAAGAAGAAGAATATTGGGACTGGTTAGATACTCAAATTGACCTTATCGGCAGCGTTGGTATTGAAAATTACATCCAGAGTCAGATGTAATTTCTCATGAAAAAATCCCCTTGAATACAAGGGGATTTTTTATTACTTTTCTTTTAATAACTCTGGTAGCGTTATTTTTTGCTTATAGAGATGCTGTAAAATAAATATTTGCTGCTCTGCTTGCTCTACTTTTCCATTATAAGCTAGTAATTTTGCATATTTACGTAAGTTATAGGGAGTAGGTTTATTCTTTACGAAATTTTCCCAATGAACTAAGTCAGCTTCGGGTAATGCAGTTTCAGAATTAAGTTCAATCCATTTTAAACGCTCTTCAAATTGCGTTAAAACAAAAATCTTACTGCTTCCCATAAATTCAGCATTTGGACGCTTATTATTAAAAAGCAAATTACTATTTAGAACATACACATTGTAATCACGTAAGATCGCAATAATCAGTAATAAACTTACAACCCATATTAAGCGGAGAAGTTGTTTATTAAGCACAATTCCTTTGAGCACTGGACTCTGTGCTTGCACAACACCAAGTAAAAAACCACAAGTAAGTAAGAAATAAGCATAGCGCTGTGGGAACTCTAACATGGCATGAGTAAGCACGGTACATACCATCATAATCGCTACAATCGAGATGGTATTTTTAGCTTGTTGATTCAGCCAAAGAAACCAACACGTAAAGTAAGCAATGATTACAGTAGCTAATGGAATACCATTCCAGATAATTAAATCAAGTAACACATTATGGGCACTAGTCGTCCACTCTCCTGTGGGAAAAGCATGATAAACAGTAATTTGTGCCACACTGGTTTGATTCCAGCCATATCCCCACCAAGGGTGCTGCTGCACAGCAAGTAACATTTGCGACCAGATATTAAAACGTAAATACCCAGAGCTTGCTCGTTCCACCAAAGTGCTTGCTTCGGTTACATTTGTACTTGACCATGCCTCAATTAGATTTGTTACAAAGGGTAGAATCCCCCCTGCAACTACAAAAAAACCTAAACACCACAAAAGACTTTGAATAACTCCAAAACGTTTTTGCTGTTTAAATTGCTTAAACACCCAATATATGAATAAAAATGGGAAAACAATCCATGAGGTACGTGATTGACTCAATGCAACCGCGAACAAAATAATCAGTGCTGAAGGTAAGAGCAACCAAAGTGTTACTTTATTTTTTTCATATAAATATAAACATCCTAATAATCCAATAATTAAAAACGTTGCCATATTATTAGGTTGACCGAAGTTCGCGTAAGGACGGTTACCAATCAGATGAAGCATATGAACAAAATGTGACTCGATATTTAACCACTGGCAAATTGCAATGAAGCTACTAGCAACAGATACAATAATTACGAGTAAGCTAAAACCCGAAAAAATTTGATCTCGCTTTTGTTGATCTAAAGACAGATTGTAACCAGCCAAGACCATAAACCAAAAACCTAGAAAGTAAAATGAACTCAATAAGGCTGTGCTCAGATCAAAAACTAAACCAAAACCCCACTGCACTATGGGAATTAAAGTAAATGGCAGCAACAATAGCTGTGCTCTGGGAATTTTTATATTTTGCTGAATTAGGGCGGCTAATACGCATAATCCAGCCCCAAAAGTACTCACTTCACTCGAGAACATAACCCAAGGGCTATAGTGAAATGGAGATAACCATGCAAAACCTAACAGAATTGCAGCGAGGAATAGGAAGAATACTTGCATAGTGACAGGTTAGAGGCTAAAACTTGAAAGAATTATACATGGAAGCCTTAAAAAAATTGTAACTACGCCCATTTATGTGATCAGTACCTCTAAACCTTACAGCAGAATAAATTAAGGAAGTTGTGTAGTTGAGACTAAATGCTCTGTACCACCATAAAACCAAAAATTTGGTGCCATCCGTCCAACATAACTCGCACATCCCCAACAAGTTAAGTCTTGTCCTAGATACATGATCGTAATATATAAAAATAAAGCCCCCCATAAACTGATAAGTATTTTTGTCATTGGATTATAAGACTTTAAATTAATAGCTAATTTCATTTGAGAAAAAGCAAATGCCAAAAATAATATACAGGCCATTTGTGAAGCAGGATAAACCATACTTCCCGAGAACATCGCATCAATTAAAATTGCCGCAACACCAGCTTTTGCAATAGGTAAAACACTCTTATCTAAGAATAATCTAATAACTTGATATATCATCCACACTAAACAAATACAACCAACTAACCCCCACTCAAAAATTAACCTTAAATATAGGTTATGCATGTGATGTCCATATTTGTATTGAATTTTTGAAAGATAACCTCCTCCTACTCCAGACCATGGCTGTTCTTTCCATTGTTCAAAAACAAAACTCCACATCTCTGCACGCAATGATGTACCCGTTCGTATTACAGTCATTGTATTTTTATCAGCTAAATAAATAGTACTTTTATAAACCAAAAAAGCGAAAAAAATATAAATACAGCTTTGCAAAATAAGCTTTCGATTTTCTTGAGAGTATATAAAGAAGACTAATAGCCCTATCATTACAGCAAGTAAGGCTGATCTAGCACCATCAAAAAACCATGCAAGTGCAAAAAAGAAAATAGCAATCGGATAAAAGTAATGAATATATGGATAATTTTTAATTCTTAAAAAAATCAGAAAAAAGAAAAAGGGGACTATAACGCTGTCATAAATTCTAATTGACCCAGAATTAAATTGCCAATTAAACCATTGTTTATAATAAATAAAATTAATAATAGAAGTTGGAAAAAATAGACACGGGATAAATACTGAGACTAACATTAGTGCTAAATAATGTTCTATTTTCTCTAGATCCCTTAATTCATCTATTAAAGCAGCTAATATAGAAAATAACGTTATTGCAGAAAAGAGTTCCTGATATTGAAAAATGCTATAATTGATCAATTGCAGAGTAGTTAAAACACTTATAAGAAAAAAAGAAACTTTTGTAAAAATAGAATATTCTATTTTTCTTGTGAAAATTAAAATAAATAAAGCGCAAAATGCTAAAGGAAACTGCAATAAGCGAAGCTCATCATATTGAAACCTAGATAAGCCAACTTGGTATCCCGATAAGGCTACAATGATATATATTGTACTTAATATAAACAAAATATTTTTTTTTGACATATTTATTTTCTTCAATAAAAAAGAGAGGCCGAAACCTCTCTTGTCATCATTATTTACTATTAAGAACCAGCAACAGTTAATGAGTTAGGTAAATATTTATCAGCAATAGTTGTACCAGAAGCTGCTTTACTTAAAACACCATTATCATTAGTTTGCAGAGCAAGAACTTTAGCAGCAATTTTACTTGAAACACCCGTAGTTTTAAATGTATAGGTAATACCACATACGAGGTTATTTGCCGCTGCAGTACCGCTTATAGTCGTAATAGTAGCTGTACCATATTTACCTGTTACAGTATCCGTCCCAGCTACAGCTGCCGTCGCACCATTGGCAAAACAAGAATTGCTTTGAAGATTAGTTTGAATATTTGTTTTCAAACCATCAGCAAGAGTCAGTGGCTCTGAAGCTTGAGATTTAGCAATATAATCCTGATAAGCAGGAATCGCAATTGCCGCCAAAATACCAATAATCGCAACCACGATCATAAGTTCAATTAATGTAAAACCTTTTTGTGCATTCATAGCCTTTTCCCCAAAGATTGTATGTATGTTTTTATATAAGCTTTTTTAGCTCTCAACTATATAGCAGCATTCATGCCAACTTTTATTTTACTTATAAAACAAAAACTTATATTAATTTTAAAATTTACTTCATCTAAAATCACTGTAAATAAATGACAAAAATCGTCACATAACTTTTCGCTATAACAAGTCACACATCGAAAAAAGTAAACAAAACTTATCAAACTTTATATTTGTTTTTGTGAGCAAATTCTCTTTAAAAATAAATAAATAGGTGACATTTTTTGTCAGCCATCTTAAGAAATGAAAACTTAAAAAATTATGAGATATAGAACTTTTAGAAAATAACTTAATTAATAATAATTGGAGCATTTCCCAATTCATTTGATTGATCTGGCATGTTTTCATCATAAAAATGTGACAATACCTCTCCAATTTGCTGCACACCCATCACGACAGCTTGTTGATATTGTTTTTGTTTAAGTTTTTGAACGATAGACTCACAAATCTGCTGCCAGACCTGATCATTGGTCGCATTTCTAATACCTCGGTCAAATATAACTTCTACAGTACGTTCACATAAATTTAGGTATAACAATACGCCGCTATTTAATGCAGTATCCCAAACGCCCAATTCTGCAAATAACTGCTGTGCTCTTAAACGTGTGTTTTGTCTATAGGCTTGTGAACATGGAATATGGCCTTCAATTACCACCTGTATCTCGCCAACATGTCCATGTTCTGCTCGCTGTACAGCATCGGCAATAATTTGCTTATCTTGTTTTGAAAAATAACGGCTACTGGCTGGGAAATAACATAAATGTTTAAACCAACGTTTTAGACTTGGCTCTACAGATTCCTCAATTTTTGGCTGAGTAATAATTTGTGTTGTTTCTGATGTTGTTACCATGAGCCTGAAGCACCTCCACCGCCAAAACGACCTCCACCACCACCATAGCCTCCGCCACCACCACCGAAGCCTCCTCCACGGCCACCGCCGCCAGAACCACTCAGAATGGCCTGTAAAATAAGTTGGGCAATAGAAGTAATGAGTAAAAAGAAGATTCCAAAACCAAGTAATAAGCTAGTCACTAGACCTGCGCCATTTACAAAACCTGCTACCGCGGCAGCAACACCTGCAGTAGATGCACTAAGAGGTCGTCCTACAATAAATGAACCCACAATTCCAGCAACAAGAATAAATAAAGCCATTGTCAGGGTTGTCTGTTTAGCTTGTTGCTCTTCCGCAGCTTGATGTTGGCGTTCTTTTAAATCTTGAGCAGCTTGCTGAGCGACTTCTGGGTCAAGATTTAAAATCCTTCCAATTTCATCAAGACCTGCATTTAAACCTTGTGCATATTGGGCTTGTTTAAAATAAGGTGTAATTTGGTTTCGAATAATCCGACTTGCGACAATATCAGGCAATACGCCTTCTAAACCGTATCCAGTTAAAATTTGTATGCGTCGATCATTTACCGCAACTGCAATGAGCAGTCCATTGTCCCGTTTAGCTGAACCTAATTGCCACTGCTCACCCACTCGTAATGCATAATCAAAAATATCTTCTTGGCCCGTAGTCGGAACAATAACGACACCAATTTGCGCTTTGCCTTGTTGGTATAAACTTAGAATTTTTTGGTCAAGCTGCTGTTTCTCAGCTGCACTTAAAATGTTAGCTTGATCAATAACAGGCTGATTTAAAGTTGGCAAACCACGAATTGCTTCACCTTCTGCCATATCGTTAGAGACTTTAGGCGAAGCAGCAACACTTGAAGCAGCTTGTTCACCTGTCTTAGACGCAGTGGCTTGATTTTGCTGTTTTTGAATGATTTTGCCCGCTACTATTGTGTCAGTCTCGTCAGTAGCAGTTGCAATATTACTTTCACTCCATGCCGTATTCTGAAAAAGGACACCACAACAGAGCAAAATTAAGGTCGCAATAAAGACCTTAATTTGCTTAGACTGAAGCAATATAATATTTCTCATACAGCACTCCTTTGATTTATTAAATTAATCAAAAGAAACTTTTGGAGCCTGTTGTGCAGAAGCTTCTGCAGAGAAATTGGCTTTAGGATGCATACCAATTACTTTTGCGGTCACTGCTTGCGGGAACTGGCGTACATATCCATTGTAATCTTGCACTGTTGTAATATAACGATTACGGGCAACTGCGATACGGTTTTCTGTACCCTCAAGCTGAACTTGTAATTCTTGGAATTGAGTATTGGCTTTCAAATCCGGGTAATTTTCAGACACAGCAATAAGTCGAGATAATGCCCCTGTTAATTGACTTTGAGCCTGTTGATATTTTTCAAGTAAAGCTGGGTCTTCTAAAACTTCTTTATCAACTTTTAAACCCGCAACATTCGAGCGAGCCTGTGTCACTTCAGTTAATACTTGCTCTTCATGTTTAGCATAACCTTTTACTACATTGACAAGGTTTGGCACCAAATCTGATCGACGTTGATATTGGTTTTGTACTTCAGACCACGCTGCTGTCACAGCCTCATCTTTTACTTGTAGAGTATTATAGCCACATCCCGAAAACAGTAAGGTGCTGGCAAGTGTTGTTGCAATCGCTAATTGTTTCAACATTTTCATCGTCACATTATCCTCAAGTTTTTCTTTATATTTTTGACCTCTTTACCCGATTGTATGATGAATTTGGCATTATTGTGTTGCTTTTATTTTATTGATTTTTAAAAACCGGATTTTTAAATCCGGTTTTCTATTAACTTAATCTTTGATGTTTTTCTTGTTGAAAACTTGCCATTTGGTATTCTTCTGCTAAAGAACTTTTCCAGTAATCGACCATCTTGTCGTAATCCTTTTGACTAGGATGAAAATCTTTTTTGTAATATGCAAAGTATTCAGGCATTAATTGGACAAGCATCTTTATCAGCAAATATGACCCAAATAAATTACCTCCGATTTTAGGTAAGCTGTTCCATTTATCTTGCCAAAATAAACGAGTTGTCCCATAAAAAGCCAGGCTCGCAAACCCAGTAGTGACGCTACGCATGAGTAAACGACGAATACGGTCATCTCCATATACATGTTGATAGACATCGAAAGCGACTGAACGATGTTCAATTTCTTCAATCGCATGCCATACCCAAAGTTTTAACGCATCTTGATCTAACGTTTTTAACAATTCTGGATGTTGTAAAACATATGCTCCAAGGAGAGCTGTAAAATGTTCAAAAGCACAGGTAAGAGCTAATTGCAGCTTAGGTGGAATCGTTCTTAAATATTTATCCCGCTCATTCAACCAATTTTGAAAACTGTCCAGATTATAATCATCACGACGCCAAGCTTCATTAAACTCGCCATGCGCTTTTGAATGCATAGCCTCCTGTCCAATAAAAGCTGCAATTTGCGCTTGTAATTGAGGATCTGAAACTTTATCACGCACATTACGTACGCTATTTACAAAAAATTGCTCACCTACTGGAAACGTTGATGAGAGTGCAGTTAAAAAATGAGACATGAGGGGTGAATTTGCAAAATAGTGCCGCTTGATCGCCTTTGGATTAAATTCAAGACGACGCACTGTAATACCCAACGCTTTTCGACGATTTAAATATGATTTTTCTGCCGTCATACCTGCGATGTTCATACTCAACACCTATTGTATTGAAGAAGGAAGTTTTGAGTATGTCGTGAGCTTAAAAAGCTAAAAAGGGCAAAAAAGCTTATTATATTTGCCAAAAACATCAAAGTGACTAATGGTAGACAATAAAAAAGCCTACTTGAAGTAGGCTTTTTTGCGTGTTTTAACACATTAATTTATTAAACACCTAGGTAATCCAAAATGCCTTCAGCAGCTTGACGGCCTTCCCAAATCGCAGTCACGACTAGGTCTGAGCCACGCACCATATCACCACCAGCAAAGATTTTCGGGTTTGATGTCTGGAATTTGAATTCTTGTTTTTCAGCTGCGACAACACGACCTGAACCATCAAGATTAATATTCGCGTTACCAAACCAATCCGCTGGGCTTGGGCGGAAACCGAATGCAAGTAAAACAGCATCGGCTGGTAATACTTCTTCAGAACCTGGAACTGGTTCAGGACTACGACGGCCACGACTATCTGGTTCACCCATTTGTGTCGTTACCACTTTTACGCCTGTCACTTTGCCATTTTCACCAACGATTTCGATCGGTTGACGATTGAATAGGAATTTTACACCCTCTTCATAGGCATTTTTTACTTCACGTGCAGAACCCGGCATGTTGCTTTCATCACGACGGTATGCACACGTTACATCATGAGCGCCTTGACGTAATGAAGTACGGTTACAGTCCATCGCTGTATCACCACCACCAAGTACAATCACCTTTTTACCATCTAAGCTGATGTACTCACTTGGATCTTTTTCCCAACCTTGGCAGCGGTTCACGTTAGAGATTAGGAAATCAAGAGCATCATAAACGCCATTAAGATCTTCACCCGGGAAACCACCCTTCATGTAGGTATAAGTTCCCATACCCATGAACACCGCATCATATTCTGCTAGTAATTCATCAATGGTTACATCTGTGCCAATTTCAGTATTTAAACGGAATTCGATGCCCATACCCGTGAAAATTTCACGGCGGCGTTTCATCACATCTTTTTCCATTTTAAATTCTGGAATACCAAATGTAAGTAAGCCACCAATTTCAGGACGCTTGTCGAATACAACTGGTTTAACACCACCGCGAGCTAGAATATCCGCACAGCCTAAACCAGCAGGGCCAGCACCAATAATGGCAACTTTTTTGTCAGTCCATTTTACGCCTGACATATCTGGACGCCAGCCCAAAGCAAAGGCTGTATCATTGATATATTTTTCAGCATTACCAATGGTTACTGCACCAAAACCATCATTTAAGGTACAAGCACCTTCACATAAACGGTCTTGTGGGCATACGCGACCACACACCTCAGGTAGTGTGTTCGTTTGATGACAAAGCTCAGCAGCTTGGAAAATTTGGCCTTCAGCGATGAGTTTTAACCAGTTTGGAATGTAGTTATGTACAGGACATTTCCATTCGCAATATGGGTTACCACAACCTAAACAACGGTGAGTCTGATTAGTAACAGTTTCCGATGTAAATGGCTTATAAATTTCCACAAATTCTGCTTTGCGGACAGTAATATCTTTTTTCTCTGGATCTTGGCGTGCTACATCCAGAAATTGAAAGTCATTATTTAGGCGTTCTGCCATGTCTCTCTCCGTGGGTAGGCGCGGTTTTCACTGTTATCCGCACCTGCCTATGTCGTTGCAGTCGTGGAATTATTGTGGATCAGCTTGTGTTGTTTTCAAAAGCGTTTGTAAATTAGCAGCCTTTGGTTTCACAAGCCAGAATTTACGGCTGTAGAAATCGAACTCATTGCGGATTTTATAAGCCCAGGCACTACCTGTTTCTTTAATATGCTCATCGATAATACGCAACAAGAACTCTTTATGATCTTCCATAGATTCTGTTGAAATACGATTTAAATCAATCAATTCGTGGTTGTAGTAATCTACGAAGTCATTGTCCAGGTCAAGTACATAAGCAAAACCACCAGTCATGCCCGCGCCAAAGTTATGGCCTACTTTACCAAGTACAGTCACAACACCACCTGTCATATATTCACAGCAGTGATCGCCAGCACCTTCAATTACAGCAAATGCACCAGAGTTACGAACTGCAAAACGCTCACCCGCTGTACCCGCTGCAAAAAGCTTACCGCCAGTTGCGCCATACAAACAGGTATTACCAATAATTGCTGTGTTTTGGGTTTGGAAAGGTGAACCTTTTGGTGGGAAAATTGAGATACGACCACCTGCCATACCTTTACCCACATAGTCATTTGCATCACCTTCAAGACGGATGTGTAAACCACCTGCGTTCCATACACCAAGTGACTGACCAGCTGTACCAGTTAAGTTCATCACTACTGGATGTACTTCCATACCTAAGTTGCCATAGCGACGAGCAATTTCACCAGACACACGAGCACCGATCGAGCGGTCACAGTTCACAACATTGAAGTTGAACTGACCACCTGCACTTGATTCAATTGCAGGAAGCATTTCAGCAACCATTTTCTCAGCTAACACACCTTTATCAAATGGTGCATTCCCTTGTACTTCACAGTACTGCGCTTTACCGTCAGCAGATGGATGAGAAGTTAACAATGCACTTAAATCTAGGTGAGCATGTTTTTCAGTTTCACCCGGTAATACTTCGAGTAAATCAACACGACCGATTAAGTCTTTCAATGAAGACACACCTAATGCTGCCAACCATTCTCGTGTTTCTTCCGCAATAAAGTGGAAGAAATTGATGAGCATTTCTGGTTCGCCAATGTAGTGCTCTTGACGTAAGTGATCTTGTTGAGTTGCAACGCCAGTCGCACAGTTATTTAGGTGGCAAATACGTAGATATTTACAACCTAATGCAATCATTGGTGTTGAACCGAAACCAAAGCTCTCAGCACCTAAAATTGCTGCCTTGATCACATCAAGACCCGTTTTTAAGCCACCATCAGTTTGCACACGTACTTTGCCACGTAAGTCATTTACACGAAGAGCTTGATGCGCCTCACTTAAACCTAACTCCCATGGAGAACCCGCATGGTGAATTGATGAAAGTGGAGATGCAGCTGTACCACCGTCATAACCAGAAATGGTAATGAAGTCTGCATATGCCTTCGCAACACCAGCAGCAATCGTACCTACACCCGGTTCAGATACCAACTTCACAGATACCATTGCTTGCGGATTAACTTGTTTCAAGTCAAAAATTAACTGAGACAAATCTTCAATTGAGTAAATATCGTGGTGCGGTGGAGGTGAAATCAGTGTTACACCCGGCACTGAGTAACGTAAACGTGCAATTAAACCATTTACTTTACCACCCGGTAACTGACCGCCTTCACCTGGTTTTGCACCTTGAGCAACTTTAATTTGCAATACTTCAGCAGAAGTTAGATATGCAGGCGTTACACCAAAACGACCAGATGCGATCTGTTTGATTTTCGAGTTACGAATTGTGCCGTAGCGAACAGGATCTTCACCACCTTCACCAGAGTTTGAACGACCACCAATCGTGTTCATCGCAATTGCAATAGCTTCATGGGCTTCTGGAGAAAGAGCACCTAAAGACATCCCTGCCGAGTCAAAACGAGGCAAGATTTCTTCAACTGATTCAACTTGCTCAACTGGAATCGAGTTCGTTGTTTTTAACTTAAATAAGTCACGAATAGTCGCTACTGGACGGTTATTCACCAGCTCAGCATATTCTTTAAAGTGTTCGTATTTACCTGAGCGAACCGCTTTGTGTAATGAGTTAATCACATCTGGGTTAAACGCGTGATATTCTTTATCAAATACGAATTTAAGCAGACCACCTTGATCAATTGGTTTACGATTTGACCATGCTGTAGCAGCTAATTTTTTCTGGTCTTTTTCAAGATCAGCAAATGTTGCACCCTGAATACGACTTGGAACACCCAAGAAGCACTGATCTACAACTTCAGATGATAAACCCACTGCTTCAAATAGCTGACCACCACGATACGAAGCAACGGTAGAGATACCCATTTTTGAAAGAACTTTTAATAAGCCTTTCTCAATACCTTTACGGAAGTTCGCTTGAGCATGGATTGGATCACCTAAAAGCTCACCTTTCGCAATCAAATCATTAATTACGTCATATGCAAGGTATGGGTAAACAGCGGTTGCACCGAAACCTAGTAATACCGCAAATTGGTGCGGATCACGTGCAAAACCAGTTTCAACCATGATGTTTGCATCAGTACGTAAACCAGTTTTAATGAGGTAATGATGTACTGCACCTGTTGCAAGTGCTGCGTTTGCAGGCAAGAAACCTTGGCGAATATTTTTATCAGTTAAAACAATTAAAGTTTTACCGTCACGAACCGCTTGCGCCGCTTCTTCACAGATACGTGTAATCGCAGCTTGCAAACCTTCTTCTTCAGCATAGTTCAAATTGATGTCAACAGACGCATAGCCTGCACGATCAATACTACGGATTTGCTGCATTTTTGAGTTAGACAGAACAGGGCTCGAAATAATGATTCGATCTGCGTGCTCTGGACCTTGCTCAAATACATTCTGCTCACGGCCTAAACAGGTTTCGAGCGACATTACAATCGATTCACGTAGTGGATCAATTGGCGGGTTTGTTACTTGCGCAAATTGTTGACGGAAATAATCAGTCACATGGCGTACTTGACGAGACAATACAGCCATTGGCGTATCATCACCCATAGAACCTACAGCTTCCTGACCACTTTCAGCAATAGGACGCAACAACTGGTCGCGCTCTTCAAATGTCACCATAAACATTTTTTGAGCTGCTTTTAAAGCATCACCAGTTAAACCTTGATCAACTAATTGTTCTTCAAGTTCAGGGTTAGCATTGAGGCGAATTGCATGATCACGTAACCACTCACGGTACGGACGCATGTTTTTCAAATGAGTACTAACATCTTTAGTATCAAGTACTTTACCTGTTAAAGTATCAACTACTAAAATTTGACCAGGGCCTACGCGACCTTTAGAAATAACATCTTCAGGCTCATAACCCCACACACCAATTTCAGATGCCAAGGTAATGTAATCATTTTTGGTAATAACCCAACGTGCAGGGCGTAAACCATTACGGTCAAGCATACAAATAGCATGACGACCATCTTGAATTACTAAACCTGCTGGACCATCCCAAGCTTCCATATGCTTAGAGTTGAACTCATAGAATGCACGTAAGTCTGCATCCAAAGTTTCAACGTTTTGCCAAGCTGGTGGCACAAGCATACGCAATGCACGGAATAAATCCATACCGCCACCAACCAAGATTTCAAGCATGTTATCTAAGCTTGAAGAGTCTGAACCAGTACGGTTCACAATTGGGTTAAGCTCAGTTAGGCCTGGTAACAATGGGTTTTCAAATTTAGGCGTACGTGCCAATGCCCAGTTACGGTTTGCTGTAATAGTGTTGATTTCACCATTATGCGCAAGGTAACGGAATGGTTGAGCCAAAGGCCAACGCGGTAAAGTGTTGGTCGAGAAACGTTGGTGGAACACCACGATATGTGATTTTAAACGTTCGTCTGCCAAATCTGTATAGAACTCAGCAATTGCAGCCGGCATCATCAAGCCTTTATAGCTGATCACTGTCGAACAAAGCGTAGTCACATAGAATGACGGATCATTTTGTAATTGTTGTTCTGCACGACGACGTGCCAAAAATAGTTTACGGTTAAACTCAACTTCAGTTACACCCATTGGACAGTTCACAATGACCTGTTCAAAAGCAGGTAAAGATTGAAGTGCAATTTCACCTAGTGCATCGTTATTTGTAGGGACAACACGCCAAGCCAATACGCGTAAGCCATCAGCCTCAATTTCTTTAGTTAAAATATTTTTAGAGTGCTGTGCTAATGCCGGATCGACATTTAAAAATACCGTTCCTACAGCAAAAACTTCGCTAAGTGTAATATCGCTTAGTTTTTTTGCTTCATCACGGAAAAATTGCTTTGGCATCGCCAATAATAAGCCGCAACCATCTCCCGTCTTGCCATCTGCGGCAATACCACCACGGTGCGTCATGCAACTTAAACTGTGAATCGCGGTTTCTACAAGATGATGACTTGATTCACCCTTCATATGGGCAATCAGTCCAAAACCACAGTTATCCTTAAACTCATCAGGTTGATATAAACCTTGAGCGGGAGCTACAGTATTAGGCGATGGCATGTGCATAGCGTACCCTTCTTTCAATAAGGCTCTTTCGAGCGTCAAACAAACAACTTATTTCTGCGATATTGCCTACGGACGATAGTTAGCTCAATGTTTCGCAAAAAAAAATTTTGGGCTGATAAGCCAATATACGCTGTTCCATTTTTACGTACACTGGTTTTTGCTAGAAAAATGTTTTGACTTATTTCGCACTCTTTTAAAGCAGCTCGACCCCACGACTCTGCATAGACTTCACTCTTTAGAGCGCCAAAATAGTTAGCAGTACATTAATAAGCACAAGAATAAAGCAAAAACTATGCCAATATAATTTTCGTAGCTTAAGTGTTTATATTTCTTAAAAATAGATGAGTTTTATTCAGGCTATCATTTTAATAAATGACCAAATATGCACCACACTTGATCAAAAATTATATATATCTTTTGTTATTGCACTATATTTGTGCACATTATTCTTATCCTTAGTTCCCTCTTGTGCCCTCATTTGTTGCATTTTTAGGAGTAGCTTCAATTTCACGATTTTGCTGAGTCTTTTTAGAAGCATCTGCAGAATTCGACTGGTGTACATCCACAACATTTCCTTCAGCATCTCGGCGAATAATGGTCGTCCGGGTTGTAGAGTTCGTTGCTGGAGCAGTCACTTTCGGCTGCGTACTTATCATACCGTTTACACCTGCACCCATGAGCAAAGACTCATCAATTTTAGGCAATGCAGCTGGACGTAAACGCACTTCATAAGTTTGGCTAATTCCACCTTTCATTTCATCTGCACCCAAGTCATTAACTAGTGGCACATAAGTAGAAAATTGTTGTGGTTGTGGCTTAATTGATTCAGGCAAATCAAGATTCAGTTGCGTTAACTGCTGAATTGCATCTTCAGAACGCTTAAATACACCATATGTCAAAACATATTGCTCAGACTGCTTCTCTCCACTTAATCGGAAGTAGATAAATTTATTCCGGTCTGAACGATTCTTTAAAAAGTTTTTAATAATATCTTCGTCAGATGCCCGGAATAGCTCAAGCGTCCACTGTTTCTTGTTTTCGTTAATAAATTTTGTACCACGGAACTCTGCTTCATGCTGACCTGAAGCAACCGTGCGAGTCGTTAAATCAAGAGGCCTAACTTCATCAGCTAAAGCCCCTAAGTTAGCCGTTGTTGCTACTTTTTCTGGCTGAATTTGCACAGGTGCTTCTGAATCGGCAGCTTTTTCAACTTCTACAAGCTTCTTGCTATCCGTCATTACCCAGAAAAGAAAAGCCAGAAACAAGCAGACGATACCACCCACCAACCAGATATATTGTTGAACATTCTGCCAAAGTGTACGTGATACAGTCATGTGTTACCTTAATTTATTATCCGTGTTGATTTGCCAAAATAGCTTGTTTCATGAATTCAACATCAAAGTCTTTAGTAATTACCGCTTGTCCAAGTTGCTTTAACAACACTAAACGTAATTGACCATTGAGGACTTTTTTATCATGTGCCATATATCCAAGGAATTCATCCAATGGAATTTTTGGACATGATATCGGCAAATTAGCGCGTTGAATAATTTTTTTTGTACGCTCTACATCATCACTTGAAATCCAGCCTAAACGCTGTGATAAATCAGCTGCCATAACCATGCCGGTAGCTACTGCTTCGCCATGCAACCAAGTTCCATAACCCAGATAAGATTCAATAGCATGCCCAAACGTATGACCTAAGTTGAGTAAGGCTCTTTCGCCTTGCTCTTTTTCATCGTTTGCAACAATACGGGCTTTATGAGCACATGAACGATAAACAGCTTCTGCTAAAAGATCAGCATCTCGCCCAATCAACCCATCCATATTTTGTTCTAACCAAACAAGAAAATCAGCATCGCCTAACAAGGCATATTTAATGACTTCTGATAATCCAGCAGACAACTCTCGATCCGGTAAGGTGTTGAGTTGAGCCATATCAGCCAAAACAACTTGAGGTTGCTGAAATGCACCAAGCATGTTTTTACCCAGTGGGTGATTAATACCAGTTTTACCACCTACACTTGAATCTACTTGTGAAAGGAGCGTAGTTGGAACCTGAACAAAATAAACGCCGCGCTGAAAACATGCCGATGCAAAGCCAGCCATATCCCCAATCACACCGCCGCCTAAAGCTAAAACCGTACAATCTCGGTTAAAACCAGCTTCAAGAAGTGCATCAAAAATTAAATTTAAATGTTGAATATCTTTATATTTTTCACCATCGGACAAAATACATGTAGCTACAGTTTTACCCAAACTTTTTAATGCTTCTTGATAGTGAGATAAATATAAAGGTGCGACCGTTTCATTACTCACAATCATGACCTGTTGACCATGAATATAAGGTTCAAGCAACTGTTTAGGATCAAGTTGACTGCCAATAAAAATAGGATAACGGCGTTCGCCTAATTCAACATGTAAAGTTTGCATGAGTTTATTAAACCACGAGTAAGTTTGGCTATTTTAGCGTGTTAGACAAAATAAGTTGCAGAATCTTTTGAGCAAGATCGCGTGCAGCACCCTGATTGGTTTCAATCGTGTAATGAGCAACTTCACGATATAAAGGATCACGTATTTTTAACAAATCTCGCAATTTTTGTTCAGGGTTTTCAACTTGTAATAGAGGTCTGTTTTTATCGCGATAAGTTCGTTGTAATTGTAGTTCCACTGGAGTGTAAAGATAAACAACAATACCACGCTGCTTTAGGAACTCACGATTGGGTGCTTGAGTAATCGCACCGCCGCCTGTTGCTAAAACTAAAGCCTTGCGGGAAGTTAACTCATTCAACACTATGGTTTCACGAGCACGAAATCCGAATTCCCCTTCTTTTTCAAAAATCCAAGGAATAGTAGCCCCTGTTTTGCGTTCAATTTCATGATCACTATCTAAAAATTCACGCCCTAATATTTCGGCTAAATGACGTCCAACGGTTGTTTTTCCTGCCCCCATGGGCCCCACCAAATAAATATTTGGCAGGGTTTCAAACGCTTTGCTTGGCAAGGCGCCACCTATTTCAATTGCTTTCATTAAAAAATATATTAATGATTTCTCACCAAAGTGTCATTAACAATTCGTGGAGTAACGAAAATCAGTAACTCTTGTTTATCATCAGATTTCACATCTTTTCTGAATAAATGCCCAAGTACAGGAATATCACCAAAGAAAGGAACCTTAGTTTGTGAGTTAGACGTAGTCTGCTCAAACACCCCTCCTAAAATGACCGTTTCACCGTTATTAACCAATACATTTGTATTAATATTATTTTTATTTAAAATTAACTCACCGTTAGGGGCTTCGCCTGCTACAGAATCCTTAGAAATATCTAATTTCATTTGAATTTTACCATCAGGCGTAATACTTGGAGTAACATCCAAGCTTAGCAGCGCATCTTTAAAAGAAGTAGTAGCGGTAGTACCCGTACCAGAAGTAACAGCAGTTTGATAAGGAACTTGCTGACCTGTCGCAACTTTGGCAGTTTGCTTATCTGTAGTCATGACTTTCGGTGTTGAAATAACTTCACCATAACCATCGGCTTGTAATGCAGAAAGTTCTAGATCAAGCATAAAATCAGACATACTAATTAAACTAAAAGCTATGCTACTTGCTCCAGCTGATGTAACACCCAAATCAACGTTTAAATTATCTGGACGTTCAATCGTATATTTATAGCCACCCGTTGTACTGTCTTTTTCTGGCTTCCTTAAATTCCACAAGGTTGTTTCACTACCACCAACCAGCAAGTTATTATTGTTGGTAATCCCTTGTGATAATATCCCCCACTTAACGCCAAGCTCTTTTGTAAAAGAAGTAGAAGCTCTTACAATCCTCGCTTCAACCATGACTTGTTTGACCTGCACATCCAGCAAATCAACCATTTTACGGATTTTATCAATATTTTGGGCGGTATCATTGATAATCAAAGTATTAGTACGCGTATCAGCCACAGCACTACCGCGTGAACTTAGTAAGCTCTCCAACGCAAGAGAATCCGAGTTTGCAGTACGATTCGCAACCGCCCCCTTACCATCACGAGTATCTTCAATTAGCTTAAGTACATCCGCTGCTTTCGCATAATTCAAACGAATATAATCGGTTTGGATCGGCGCTAACTTAATCGTTTGTGCTAAAGCTTTTGCCTCATCATCTTCGGCTTTAATCAACTCTGCAACAGGAGCAATCCAAATAACATTACCATTTCTGCGTTTATCTAAATTTTTAGTCTTTAAAATAATATCAAGTGCCTGATCCCACGGAACATCTTTCAAGCGCAAAGTAATATTACCCTGAACACTATCGGCGGCTACCATATTGATGCCAGTAAAATCGGCAAGTAACTGTAGAACTCTACGAACTTCAATATCTTGGAAATCAAGAGAAAGCTTATTACCAGAATAATTAGATGGCTTAGATGAAGAACCTACACTTTTGTCCTGCGGACGCTTTAAGCTAATGGTGAGTTTATTTTCCGCTTGATAAGCCATATATTCATAGCTACCAGTAGATTGGATCGTAATAACGCCATTGCCTTTTTCGTTATAAGATTCAATGGTAGAAACAGGAGTTGCAAAATCATTCACATTTAAACGTTTAGCTAAATGTGTGGGAATTTTAGAGCCCAGAGTTCTCACTACGACTTTGCTACCTTGCTGCTGAACATCAACAGGGGTATTACTTCCCAATAAATCAATAACAATTAATCCTTCACCTTGACCACCGCGCTGAAAGCCAATATTTGAGACACCTTGCGGTTGTACTGTAGTGGTTGGTAAAGGCTTAATAGCTGCTTGAGCTGAATTAATCTTTAGGATAAAAGTATTGCCTTCAATGCGCGTTGTAAACGCACCTGCCTCTTTTAAATTTACAGTTAAACGTGAGCGCTGATCATCAGAACTTACATCAACTGTGCTTGCTTCATTTGTACCAATTGCCACTTTTGACTGTGTTAAAGTTTGCTGAGCTTTATTAAAATCCAAAATCAAACGTGAAGGATTTTCAAGTTGATATGCCTGTGGTTGTGGTGGCAAACCATTAAACATAACTCGAATTTCTGTACCCTGACCTGCAATTTGCGTTGGTACAATATTGGTCATGCTGACCTGTGCAGAGGCAACCTGCACAAGTGCAATGGCTACAGCCCCCATAGAAAACTGACGGAATACGTGATTCATTGTCTGACCATCCCCAATTAAATAATCTTTAAAAATACTTTTTCTTTCTTATTCCCTAAATTTTTAGGGTGCGGGCCCAATGAGCACTAAGGTTCTTGGTCTCTCCACATAGCCTTCGCGCCCATCAGGGACAATCTCCACCAGATCAATCTGGGTTGGACCAATATGGGTAATACGCCCTTGGTTCATCCCGATATAGTTCCCCACCTGTACCCGTTCAATTTGCTGATCGGGTGATTGGATAAGAGCCAATACTTGCCCGCGGTTATTACGTATGCTTCCTTTCATGTTTAAGGATTCTAATGCATAACTTTCTAGAGGCTGAGGTGCACGTGAGAAATTCGGATATACCCGTTTTCCTGCCATAATTTTGAGCTCAGCAGCAAGTGAGCTTGGTAAAAATGGACTCTTTAGCTGATGAGCCGCATAGTTAAATTGTGGCACAGGCGTGAAAACAGGTGCTGGATCTATCGGTTGTGGTGGCTGATTACGTATATTTGCCATTTGCTGATTTACAGCATCGATTCTCGAGTCACATCCAACTAAAACTAAACATGCCAAAATAGAAAAAGAAATTTGCTTAAGCTTCATTGTAATGCTCCTATTTCGACTGTGTATTAGCAGTAGAGGGAACAGGTGTTACTGAAGCCGAAGCGTTGTTTTCCGGATGTTCAGCATTTCCTACGGCGCCCATATAGCGATAAGTTTTTGCTTTAATAGAATAATTAAGGACAGGAATATCTGACTTACTATCTTTAACAGGTGCAACTTCTACAACAAAATCATGCATCGTCACAATACGTGGTAATGCCGCAATACTACTAACAAAAGCACCAAAAGCGTGATAATCGCCAGTTGCTTCCATCGTAATAGGCTGTTCAATAAAGATTTCCTGCTTCACTTCATCTTCTAAACGAATATTTTTAAACTTCAGACCAGAATTCACCCCAGTTAAGTTAATATCCTCAACCAAGCTTGGAATCTCGGTTTCTTTTGGCAGTTGCTCTAACTGCTGATTAAAGTTTGCTTGCATCTCTTGAAGTTGAAGTTGATATTGTTGCAAGTTACGTAATTTTGAATCCTTTTCGCGAAATTCATTCAACAAATTACTTTCTTGCGCCTGTGCATTATCAATTGCTTGTAACTTTGGCTGAATAACAACAAAGTATCCCAAAGCCAAAACAGCAAAGAAAATAAAAACCCAGCACGTAATTTTCACAGATAATGGCCAGCTACCATAACTGTTCATATCTAGTGTGTTAAATTGCTGAAGAAATTTTTCTAAAGTAATCTGTTTTTTCTTAGATGGAGCTTGTTCTAACGACAACTCATGAAGTTCATCCGGACTCATTTAACCGCCCCCTTATCCGCACTTACAGACGTATTGGCGGTATCATCTGTTGTAGTCACCCCCATTTCTCCTAAATCAACAGTCACAACAAAACTGCCATAACTATCTTCTACTCTAGGAAGCAGTGAACTCGCCGTCTTATCTTTTTTCTCTTCGGTCGCCAAGAAAGAGTTCATAAAAGCATTGCGATACCATGGTGATGCTTCGAGATTACGTAATAACTCCGCGACCGTATTTGGACTTTCTGCTTTACCTTCAATGGTAAATTTATCTCCAGTTCTGCTAAATTTAGTCAAATACATCGCTGCCGGAGTCACCCGTACCAATTCATCCACCAAACGCACAACAACAGGACGTTGACTTTGCAACCCCTGAATAAGTTTCATACGTTCGATAATGGCATCACGCTGTTCTTGCAAGCCATTTAAGGTTTTAAGCTGTTGATCTAGACTCTGGTTTGTACTGGTAATGAGTTGATTAGCTTGTTCTTGATCATCTAATTTTTGATTTAAATAAAACCACCCAGAAGATACAGTGGTAATCCCCAGCACAACGACCCCAAAACAGAAAATAATAAATTGTTTTTTGCGTTGTTCCCTAAGCCCATCACGCCAAGGAAGTAAATTAATTGTTGCCATTAATCAAAACTCCTTAAAGCCAAACCACATGCCACCATTAATGATGAAGCATCATTTTCAAGTTTTTGAATATCGACTTGAGGAGAAAAACCCATTTGTAAAAATGGATTGGCAATGGTCACACGATAACCAAGTTTTTGCTGCAACAATTTGGCAAGCCCAGGAATATTGGCATTCCCACCCGCTAGTAAAATATGGTCTATTTCATTGAACTGTGATGAAGAAAAGAAAAATTGTAGAGATCTGGCTGCTTGTTGCACTACCGCATCTAAAAATGGCTCTAAGACTTCGATGTCATAGTCATCAGGTAAAGAGCGTTCTTTTTTAGCTCGTCCTGCTTCTTCCAATGACAAACCATAACGACTTTGAATTTCCAGAGTAAGCTGCTTGCCGCCGAAGACTTGTTCACGGGTATAAATGATTTTGCCACTTTGCATAACCGATAATGTAGTCATGGTATGGCCGATATCTAAAATACCAATGGTATTCGCACCCATGGGCAAACTATCAGCAAATACACTAAAAGCACGCTCGACAGCATAACTTTCGACATCAGCAAGCTTAGGCGTTAGATCTACCAGTTCCAGCACTTCTACTCGTGTTTCAACATTTTCTGTTCTTGTTGCAACTAGAAGTACATTTACACGGTTTGGATTAGGCAGTCGATCTGGTAAAACCTCAAAATCAAGACTCACTTCATCCAAAGGGAACGGTATATACTGCTCCGCATCTAAACGAATCTGAACTTCTCGTTCATCATCATTCATATCTGTATCCATTTCTATGGTTTTATGAATAACCGTCGATGTTGGAACAGCAATTGCAGCGTTACTGGTTTGGGGATTTGCTAAATTAATCGCCCGTTCCAAAGCTTCTGCTACTGCCTCTGGATTCAAGATATTTTTTTCAACTACACTGTTCTCGGGTAAAGGCATCAAAGCATAGCTTTCCACCCAATATTTACCGTTCTTAACAGAGAGCTCTAACAACTTAACAGAAGTCGAACTAATATCGACACCCATTAACCCCTTATTCGGTTTACGATATAACCTGAGCACACTATTGTCCTATTATTTTTTTATCCCCAAAAAAAATTACAAACCAATAATCTAGGTCTTTATTTTTACACGGATACAATATCTCATCTAACAATCCGCATGTCTAAAGGCTATACTGACCACAATTAGTTTGTATTCGATCTTATTAAAGCTTACTTATCATGAAAAAGCTATCCAGTTTGGGCTTCGTGCGTCCAATTTTTTTGATCATTATTATTATCTTAGTCTCACTTCCGATGGGCTTTTATGGCATGTATCTCTATATCGCCCCATCGCTCCCTGAAATGAGTTCACTAAAAAAAGCTCCGCTTTTAAAACCGCTACAGGTCTATACCTCGGATAATCAACTGATTGCCGAGTATGGTGGTAAGCTTTCTATTCCAGTTGAATACAAACAAATTCCTCCTGCTTTTATTCATGCATTTTTAGCAGCAGAAGATTCTTCTTTCTTTGAACATAGCGGGATCAGTTTTAAAGGTTTAGGGCGTGCTTTAAGTGAAAGTGTAACTGGTTCTGATGTGCAAACTGGTGGTTCAACCATTACCATGCAGGTTGCAAAGAACTATTATTTAAGTCCAGAAAGAACCTTAAAACGCAAAATAACCGAGATCTTTTTAGCTCGAAAAATTGAGCAAAACTTATCTAAAGAAGAAATTCTCAGTCTTTATGTGAATAAAATCTTCTTAGGAAAAAATGCCTACGGTATCGCAGCGGCAGCCAAAATTTATTACAACAAAAGTATTAATGAGCTCAGCATTGCTCAAATGGCAATGATTGCAGGTTTGCCGAAAGCACCTTCTAAATACAATCCTGTCGTTAATCCTGAACGCGCACTTGAACGCCGCAACTGGATTTTAGGCCGTATGTTACAGCTGGGTTATATCTCTCAAACAGAATATCAAAAAGCTGTAGCTGAACCGATCAACTTAAACATGCCCAATCGGGATTTAAATAATATTCACCCGTATGCGGGTGAAATGGTTCGTTCAGAGCTTGTAAAGCATTTTGGTGAACAAGCCATTGATTCTGGCTATAAAGTCTATACAACCATCAATGCTAAACGCCAAGCGATTGCAGAGAAATCTGTACAAGATGGTCTTGAAGCTTATGATCGTCGTCATGGCTGGCGTGGTGCGGAAGCACACGATAAACCATTAAATGAATTTAGAGCATATGCCAATACTTACCCGGCACAAGTTACCAAGGTAAATAGCAGCTCTTTTGATGCACTCATGCAAGATGGTACAACCGTTACTGTACAGTGGTCAGGTATGTCATGGGCTCGCCCCTATCGCAATGCGAATAGTGTAGGTGGTGCTCCGTCACGTGCATCTCAAATTGTTCAAGTTAAAGATATTGTTCGCTTACGTCCAAATGATGCAAAAACAGCATGGTCTTTAGTTCAGGTTCCAAAAGTTCAAGGTCAACTTATTGCGATTAACCCGAATGATGGTTCAATTGAAGCAATTGTAGGTGGTTATAACTTCTATCAATCGAAATTTAACCGTGCCTTACAAGGCTGGCGCCAACCAGGTTCAACGATCAAACCATTTGTTTATGCATTGGCATTAGAACGCGGTATGACGCCATACAGCATGGTGAATGATAGTCCTATCACAATTGGCAAATGGACACCGAGAAACTCAGACGGTCGTTATTTAGGGATGATTCCATTACGTCGTGCTTTGTATTTGTCTCGTAATACCGTGTCGGTACGCCTTTTGCAAACGGTGGGAATTGAACGTACTCGCCAGTTATTCATGGATTTTGGTTTACAAGAAGATCAAATTCCACGTAACTACACCATTGCTCTAGGTACACCTCAAGTTTTACCAATTCAAATGGCAACTGGATATGCAACTTTTGCAAATGGTGGTTATCGCGTTCAACCACACTTTATTCAGCGTATTGAAGATGCATACGGCAAAGTGATTTATCAAGCTAAGCCAGAATATGCATGTATTCCATGTATTAATGCACCAGACACAACTGATGACGAGCAGAAAGCTACGACAACAGATGATGAAGTGATTGAGGTTACTAACAAAGACGTAGAGCAGAAAGAAAAGGCAGCTAAGCAACTTAATCTTAAACAAACTGATAAAGCAAATAGCGAATATCGCCAAGCTCAACGTATTTTAAAATCAAGCTCTGCTTACGATATGGCGAACATTTTACGTGATGTAATTGAGCATGGTACAGGCCGTGCCGCACTTAAAATTGGCCGTAGTGATTTAGGCGGTAAAACAGGTACAACCAACGATGCAAAAGATGCATGGTTTGCAGGTTTTAACGGCAAATTAGTGACTGTAACGTGGGTTGGGTTTGACCAACCGACAACATTAGGTCGACGTGAGTATGGTGGTATTGCTGCATTACCGATCTGGATTAACTTTATGGGTCAAGCTTTGCAAGGTACGCCAGCATCTTGGGTTCGTTTAGATAAAGATGCCCAAGGTCCTATTTCACGTGACAAACAACAAACTGTTACTGAGGTAGGCGATAAGAAAACTTATCGTGCAGCTCCACCATTAGCACGCCCGCTATATCGCCCAGCACCACCACAACCAAAACTGAGCAATGACAATGACTTCTCCGATTTACCAGGTGAGGAAATTGTTATTCCATCAAAAGCTGCACCTCCTGCGATGAAGCCTTCACAGGGAGCAGCGCCGAAGCGTGAGAAAGATGAACTAGAAAATCTGATTAATCAGATTGAATAGCAAAAAAGAAGCCATCATCAGATGGCTTCTTTTTTGCTTTTAAAAATATACTGTTAACTAGCTATTTTATTACGTTTCTGAAAGACATAAATTTGAAAAGATGCCGTTACCTCTAATTGCGACTGCTGCTCTAACTGCAAACGACGCTCAGGAGATGCTTTATAAGCATAAGGTGTCATAGCAATCAGATTTTTTAAAGCCTGTTGGTCAAGCACAAAAGGGGCATTAATAATTTGCTCTTGTTTGAGCTCAAACAAATCTTGCAACTGCTCTACAAACTTCTCTGGTATATGAGGGTTAACCTGCTCAAATAGAGCCTCACGCATTGCATACAAATGCTCAGATGCAGGAGTGACAACAATTAAATATCCATCATCTTTTAAAACACGTGCAATTTCTGCTTGTGGAATTGGGCTAAACAAACTGGTACATGCATCCATGCTTTGATCAAGCACAGGCAAAGTCGCACCCGTTCCCACAACCCAAGTCACCTCAGAATTAAGCTTTGCTGCACGCTGTACCGCATTTTTTGCAATATCAACACCAACACATTGCTCAACGACTTGCTGCATAGCACTGGTGTAGTAACCTTCACCACACCCGATATCAAGTACGGTTTTTACATCTAATTGTTTTAATAAAGCAACTACAGCATGTTGTAAAGGCTGATAATAACCACCTTGTAAAAAAGCTCTTCGCGCATCGACTGACTCTGGTGTATCTCCAGGGTTCTTACTATGTTTATGCTGCACAACATGTAAGTTCACATAACCTTGTTTAGCGACATCATAACTATGTCCTTGTCCACATCGCCAAGTTTTTTCATTTAAATCGAGAGACTGACGACACACAGGACACATTAAAATTTGCTTAGTCACTTTTAATTATTCTCTTGTTCTTTATGTTGTAAATAAGACTTTGCATGCATTCCCACAAATGTACGCCCTGCATTTGCTCCCTTAATCCATTCATCTACCTGAAATAAATCAAATAGCCCCACTTTGACTAAAGTTGGAATAGCAATCTTTAATTCTTCCTCAATCTGGCCTCTTTGGCCTGCATTATATAATTCAATATTATGCAGCATTGTAGCGACAGTTCCTGTTTGTACCTGACTTCCATCTTTAAGCACAACTTGAGGTAATACTTCGCCCTCTCCAACTACTTTCTGATTAATTACAGATAATTGGTCTAGACCAGCAACTTTTGTCATTCATCTCTCCAATAAAAAAAGCCAGTAGAACTGGCTTTATATTGACACTAAAATAAGATCTATCGCAATTTTAAAGTCATTAGACCTAAAACTACTAATATAATTGTAATAATCCAAAAACGAATCACAACTTGGGTTTCTTTCCAGCCCTGCTTTTCATAGTGATGATGTAGCGGCGCCATTAAGAACACGCGTTTATTACGCATCCGCAGCGATCCAATTTGCAAGAAGACAGATACAGCCTCCATTACAAACACACCACCCATAATCGCAAATACGATTTCTTGGCGTACCATAACAGCAATTGTTCCAAGCATCGCGCCTAAAGCTAATGCGCCAACATCACCCATAAAGATTTGAGCTGGGTGTGCGTTATACCAAAGAAATGCCAAACCCGCACCAATCATCGCAGAGCAGATTACAACAAGCTCAGATGTATATTTCACATATGGAATATGCAAATAGTTAGCAAAACGAATATCACCTGACAAGTAAGCAAATACGCCTAAGCCCGTAGCTACCATTACAACAGGCATGATTGCCAAACCATCTAAACCATCCGTTAAGTTAACGGCGTTAGAAGCACCATTAATAACTAGATAGGTAAATACAATAAATGCCAAGCCTAAAGGAACCATAGAGAGTGGAATTGAAAGATTCTTAAAGAATGGAATCAATAAATCCAGCATGTTTGCAGTATGTTCAGCATTCGACTGTTGGGTTGCAATTAAATATAAAGCAATACCAGCCCCAAGCGATGCAACGGAAGTCCAGAAAAACTTCTTACGGGCAGGTAAACCTGCATTGTCTTTATAGCGGATTTTAATCCAGTCATCTGCCCAGCCCACAGCACCGAATACAACCATTACACCAAGCACAATCCAGACATAAGGGTTAGATAAATCAGCCCAGAGTAAAGTACTAATACCAATTGAAAGCAGAATTAAAATCCCGCCCATGGTTGGTGTACCCATCTTTTTAGCATGATTTTCAGGAGCAAATGAACTTACTGCCTGACCGTATTTTAACGCTTGTAATTTACGAATCATGATCGGTCCGAGGACCAAACCAATGGTCAGTGAAGTTAATACACTGAGTAAAGAACGTAATGTTAAATAACGAACGACCTGAAACGAACTGTGATAGCCCGCAAGTTGTTCAAACAACCATAACAGCATTTAAAGTTTCTCCATCAAATCAGCCATCAACGTTTCCATATGAGTAAAGCGAGAACCTTTAAACAGGAAACTCATGGACTGTGGTTGATGTGTTTGGATTAGATTGATTAGAAATGGAAGCGCCTCAGCTTGTGTCTGAAATGCTTTCACTTTATTGAAATGAGAGTGTGCACCCTCGAGAGCGGCTGGAGCAAACTGCCCAACTGCAATAATATGATCTAAATGAAGCTCAGCAAGATCACGACCTAAATCATGGTGTTCTTGCCAACTGCTATCACCTAACTCACCAATATCTCCCATGACCATGACTTTTATGCCTTGTTGCTGCAACAACACTTGTGCAGCAGCGCGCATTGAAGTCGGATTGGCATTATAGGTATCATCAATAAATAAGTAAGGTGACTTTTGAATAAAGTTAAGACGACCTTTAGCTCCCTGAGCTTGCTCTAGGCCTTGGACAATATCTTCCAGTCCAATACCAATTGCTAAAGCAAAGGCTACAGCTGCGGTCGCATTCTGAACATTATGCTCACCTGCAAAAGGGAGTTTAACGGCACTGACACCTTGCGGCGTATGTAGCGTAAAATTTGTTGATTGAGGTAATAATTCAATATCTGTTGCATACACATCGCCACCCACACCAAATGTAGAAATACGATGCGCTTTTGCGGCGTCAAGAATCTCAGCAGTGAAATCATCTTGTTGCGGTACGATTGCAACGCCATTTGGTAAAATATGACGATAAATTTCCGATTTAGCTCGGCAAATACCTTCACGTCCACCAAATTCGCCCAGATGAGCTGTACCAATATTTAAAATGCCTGCAACATGAGGCTGAACTAATTTAGAAGTATAGTCAATTTCACCTTGATGGCTTGCACCCAACTCCATCACCGCATATTGATGTTCCTTACGAAGCTCTAGCAGCATCATGGGTACACCAAGATCATTATTTAAATTACCACGGGTGATTAATGTCGGAGCTAAGCGCGATAATATACTTCCCAACATTTCTTTAGTTGTGGTTTTACCGCTACTGCCTGTTAAAGCAATCACTTTTAATTGGGTATTTTGCTCACGGCGATAAGCGCCGAGTTGCCCCAAAGCCAAGCGAGTATCGGTAACAACTAACTGTGCAATTTCTATATCTAAAGGACGTTCAACAATGGCAATTTGACAACCATTCGCAGCAACCTGAGTTACAAAGTCGTGTGCATCAAAACGCTCACCTTTTAGTGCTAAAAAGGCATCCCCAGTTTCCGCATGACGAGAATCCGTCAAAATACGTTTAATTTCAGTTTGAGGGATCTGGTCTTTATGCCAATAGCCCTGCGTTGCCTGTTGTAATTTTTGAGCTGTCCACGGTTCCAAAGGCACGGTACTGGTGGTTGAAGTATGCATAAATAATCCTATTGTGCAGGGTAAGCAGCGTCTACAGTATGGTGTTGCGCAGCAATTGCTGATTGTACTTCGACAACATCATCAAACCAGTGGCGCACACCATTAATTTCTTGATAATTTTCATGACCTTTACCAGCAATAACCACAATATCACCAGCTTGAGCTTGCTGTGCAACAAATTTAATTGCTTCACGGCGATCATGAATTTCCTGCATGCGATACCCAGAGAAATTAATTCCTTGCTTCATATCAGCAAAAATTTGTTCAGGGTCTTCAGTTCTTGGATTATCCGAAGTCAGAATAATCGGATTCGCTCCATCCAATGCTGCTTGAGTCATGAGTGGACGTTTACCGCGGTCACGATCCCCGCCACACCCGAATACTGCCCAAAGCTGATTAGATACATGACGTTTTAAAGTCTTAAGCACCTGAATCAAAGCATCAGGTGTGTGCGCATAATCCACAACAAATAAACGTTCGCCATCACGAATGACCTGCATTCGTCCCGGCGCACCAATAAGCTTAGGAACAAAAGCGACTAATGCTTCCAAATCAAAACCTGCTTGCTCAGCAGCAATAAGCGCTGCAATCAGGTTTTCGACATTGAAATGTCCCAATAATGGACTTTGAACAGCAAAAGAACCTTGCGAGCTGACTAAATTAAAAGTCGCCCCTGCCAAACTGTAACTTAAGTCACTAATATAATAATCAGCTGTATTTTGGGTAAGTGAATACGTCAGAATCTTTGGCTGAGCAGGATTTTGTTTTGCCGCATTCATCATAAGAGCAGCATGTTCATCATCAAGATTAATAACAGCTACTTTTAAAGAATTAAAACGGAATAAGAGAGCCTTTGCTTCTGCGTAAGCCTCTAAAGTGCCATGATAATCCAGATGGTCACGACTCAAATTACTATAAACAGCAATTTCAATCGCACAACCATTTAAACGACCTTGCTCTAAACCATGTGAGCTTGCTTCCAAAGAAGCGAAAGTTGCACCTTGTTTAGCATAATCATGCAATGCATTTTGTAGTTGTAAAGCATCGAGCGTAGTATGAGTTGATGGCGTCAGATCAGGCAAAATTCCATTACCTGTTGTTCCCATCACCACACAGCGCTGTTGTTGTGAACTAATTAATTCAGCAACTAAACGTGAAATTGTCGTTTTACCATTTGTGCCTGTTACTGCAACAATACGCGCTGGTGTAACAGGGTCAATATGTTGCAAATAACGCTCTTGCCATTCGCCCATGCGCTGACGTACATCAGGGCATACCCATTCATTTGCCACACCCAGCTCAGTCTCGCTAATGATCGCAAGTGCGCCATTGGCTAGCGCTGACTCAGCAAAAGCACGTGTTTTTTCAGGTTGGCTATAACTGGTCAAAGCAATAAAAATTTGGCCTGACTCAACCTTACGGCTGTCTAGACTGAAGCCATGAAAAGGCTGCTGAGACCACTGTGCATTAATCTCGACTGGATTAATTTCTTGAAAAGAAACAGACATAGCTTACCTGCGAATAGGATTTACTGAAGTATCAAGGGGCTTATCAAGCGGTACATTCATTAAACGTAATGATTCTTGCATAATGCGTGCAAAAACAGGAGCCGCAACCAAACCACCGTAATAACGGCCTTGTGGGTTTTCAACAACGACAATAACAGCTAAACGTGGGTCACTAATTGGAGCAACACCCGCAAATAAAGCACGGTATTCATTATTTGAATAACCTTTACGGTCTGCACGAAGTTTATGAGCCGTACCTGTTTTACCACCAACGCGATAACCCGGAATATTAGCTTGCTTTGCAGTACCACCAGGCATCGTAACCTGCTCTAACATAAGCAAAACCTGATCAGCAATTTTTGGAGCAAGAACTTGTTCCCCTTTAGGTGCTTGATCGAGCTTATGCAAGCTTAGAGGCATTTTTACGCCATGATTTGCAAGCATTGCATAGCCTTGCGCCAACTGAAGAATAGTTGCGTTCAAGCCATAACCATAAGCCATGGTACCAATTTGAGAAGAGTTCAACTTACTTACTGGAAGTACTAAACCTGAGCTTTCCCCCGGAAATTTCACAGCCGAGCGTTTACCAAAACCAGCACGATTAAAGAAGCTTGGTAGTGTTTCTTTTGGAAGTGACAATGCAATTTTTGCAGAACCCACGTTTGAAGATTTGATAATGACGCCACTAACAGTTAAAGCACCATAGTTGTGGGTATCACGAATCGTATGCCAACCTAAACGCATTGAACCTGGAGAAGTATTTACAATCGTGTTAGGCGTATATTGCCCAGTTTCTAATGCAGAAGAAATTGTAAATGGCTTCATGGTTGAACCCGGTTCGAACATATCAATTGCACCGCGGTTACGCATGGCATCTTTATTAGACAAACCATTTTTATCATTCGGGTTATATGACGGCCAACTGGTCATTGCCAGAATTTCACCAGTCTTAACATCTACAGCAATTGCCGTTGCCGAACGGGCATTATTTGCAACACCAGCTGCGGTCAGCTCTCTATACATAATGTATTGCAAACGAGAGTCGATACTTAAAGTGATATTTTCGCCTGGTTCACCCTCACGGATAACCTCTGAAACCTTTAAGCGGTTTCCGCGCTTATCACGAATAATTTTTTGCTCACCATCCACACCTGACAGCTGTTTATTGAGCTGCATTTCCAAGCCTTCAATCCCTTGGCCTTCACTGTTAGTTAAACCAATAATCTGGGCATTTGGCTGTGGCTGAGGATAATAGCGCTTATAAGTTTTCTCGGCATACACGCCTTGAAAGTTGCCTTTCGTAATAAGGTCTGCCTGTTGCGGTGGTATTTCTTTTTTCAGAACCAGATAACGAGAACGCGGTCGAGCATTCATCTGCTTTTTAAGATCGGCACGGTCTAAACCAACGACATCCGCCAACTCATCAAGATTTAAGTTTTTATCGGGTAATTGTCTTTTTAATTTACGATTATTGGGATCTTTCTTTAATTCCGCTGTAATTTGGTCATATAAATGCTTTGTATCGAAATAATCACGCGGATCCATTACGATTTTCATGATCGGTGTACTAATTGCCAAAGGCACACCATGGCGATCACTAATCACGCCACGCATAGCTTCCACACGCTCAGTACGCAAAATATTGGCATTGGCCTTGTTTTGTAAAAAATCCTTATTAATTACCTGTACATAAAATGCACGTGCAATTAAAACAACAAAACAGAGTAACACTACCGCCCAGAGCAGATAAAACCGCCACATATCAAAGGCAAGAGTTGGTTTTTCCGAAATAGACTGCTGTTTTTTCCGTGTTTGTTTTGTTCGCTTATCTACCATACAGCAAGGCCTTACTTATTTTGCTCTGAGGTCATTGGTAAAGAAATTACCACCGTTTCTGCAGCCGGTGGAGAAAACATCCGTAGCTGAGTTACAGCACGTGTACCAATCTGTGCCGTTGCACCAAAGGTTTGTTGCTCAATGAGCAAACGCCCCCATTCAGCATTGAGATCATCACGTTCACGCATATAAGAGCTAAGCTCTCTATAATCATGACGATATTCAAATACTTGAAATACCACCATCATGGCACTTATAAAAACAAGAGCCACCAAGACTGTATACACCACAACTTTTTTCACCACTTTATTTTCTGTGGTTGCGATTTCATCACTGCTTTTCATTACGCGCCTTTTTCTTCCAAGCGTTCAGCAACCCGAAGCCATGCACTACGTGACCGAGGGTTCGCTTTTACTTCTTCTTCACTCGCACGAACCCGTGAAATTTTCTTTAATCTTCTTGTATCTACCCGCTGCTCTGGCATTCCCCAACCAAAATCTTCTGCTAACGTAGATTCTTTTTGAATAAACTGCTTAATCAGTCGGTCTTCAAGAGAATGGAAACTAATAACAGACAAACGTCCTTCCGGTTTGAGTAAGTCTACAGCTTGCGGCAAAAACACTTCAATATCTTCGAGCTCTTTATTAATAGCAATACGAATAGCCTGAAATGTACGTGTCGCTGGATGTTTATGTTTTTCCCATTTTGGATGAGCTGTTTTTACAAGTTCCGCCAATTGAGCTGTTGTATCTAGCTTTCCAGCATTTTTAATGGCTTTAGCAATACGTCGACTATAACGCTCTTCACCATATTGATAAATAATATTTGCTAATTGTTCTTCTTCAATTTCAAGTAACCACTCGGCCGCAGTTAAACCCTTAGAATTATCCATTCGCATATCCAACGGACCATCTTGCATGAAACTAAAACCACGTTCTGCCTGATCAAGTTGAGGAGATGACACTCCCAGATCAGCCATAATGCCATCAACACTCATCACGCCAATTTCCTGCATCTTCTCTTTGATATCAGCAAAACTCGCATGAATGATCGTAAATCTTGGATCTTCTTGTGCCAAAGCAGCAGCAACTTCGAGTGCTTGAGGGTCTTTATCAAATGCATACACTCGTGCATTTTCATCAAGTTTAGAGAGCAATAAACGTGTATGCCCACCTCTTCCGAAGGTTGCATCGATATACACCCCTGTTGTGCGATCTGCCAATAAGCTCTCAACGGTCTCAAAAAGTAAGACAGAAATATGCGACATAGGTGTTAAATCATTGCGTAAAAATGTAACTGCACATTATCACCTTGTTTATGACCAACGCCAAACGGCTTTTTGTAGGAAAATATTAATTTTTCATAGATAAAACCGTTTTGTTAGCACTTTTTAAGCAAAATAAGAAAGTAAGAATAATTTTCTAGAGTTAAATACGAATTAATAAAACTTTTTTATTAAATTCTTTATTTAAAAAACTCTCTTTTCCTTTACGCTTATTTTGTTAAAAACTCCCGCCGATTTACCTTAGGACGAGATGAACTGGCAATCTTTTTCTGCATATTTACCGATTTGATTTAACCATTTTTGCCGTTGGTCTGAACTTGCGCCCCGCACTGTTCCAACATAATTAACTTTGACTTTACTAACCCCACAAAATTGCAAAGTCGCTTTTTTAAGTTGTCGAGTACTTGGCTCACCATAATACCAACGATAAAACCAACCTGGCTGATCTAAAGTCGTAATCAGTCGTGCTGTTTTTGACTGTAAATGACCAATAACGCGATTGCTGTTTTCTCGGTAACTAAATACAAGATTCGGTAAAAAGAGTCGGTCAATAAAACCTTTAGCGATAGCCGGAAGCCCTCCCCACCACACTGGAAAGAACCATACCAAATGATCAGCAGCCTGAATTTTTTCAAGCGCATTCATTAAATCAGGTTCCAATTCCATTCGTTTCTCATAACCATATTTTAAATTAGGTTCAAAACCCAACTTGGCAATTTCTATTAGATCTACGTGAATACCTAATGTTTTTGCCTGCTCTACATAGTTGTGAGCTAATGCATGATTAAAACTAGTATCGGATGGATGACCATTGATAACTACAATACGTTTAGAGACTTGAGACATATAGCGCCTTTATTGTCGCACAATAAGATATCAGTTGATATCTGAAATAAATATGTAGCAAAAATATCTCATAAAAATTAAGATATCAAGTGATATCTCAATTATTATTTATCTGACTCTTATGACTCTTTCTCGCAATGAAAAACAGATACAAACTCGGCAACATCTCATTGACGCTGGGTTTGCTCTCATTTCTGAATTTGGTTATAACGCGGTATCTATCAGGAATCTTTCCAAACAGGCAGGCTATACTCAAGGTGCCTTTTATTCGAATTTCAACAATAAAGAAGAGTTTTTACTTGAGCTAATGCAGCTTCAATTCGCTAAAGAAAATTTACAGCTACAAGAAATCTTTACCAGCACCCCTTCAAATACGGAACAACTCATTGATTCATTGCGCCAATGGCTGACCGCTTTTTTTACAAACGATGAATGGCTTAAAATATCAATAGAACTACAACTGTTTGCTGCACGTGATATTACCTTCGCCGAGGAGTATCAAAAGGTTTGGAAAACTCATCAACAAGAAGTAACGAAGATTATGAAGCAATTCTTTTCTTTAACGGAGATAACTGAACCTGATGACTATGATTCTATTGTTATAGAGCTCGTATCATTAAGTTATGGGCTAGCTTTACAATATATGATTTTCAAAGATGATATAGATCACTACATTAATATCTTTATCAATACCTTAGTAAAAAGATTAGGTAATTTTTAAATTAATCAAAAATTAGATCTAAAAAACACAAAGAGCCGCTTAATGATTAAATAAGCGGCTCTAAGCAAAAAGCTTAATTAATTATTGCTTACCATCGTAAATTTGATCGAAGACAGCCCCATTTGCAAAGTGAGTTTTTTGAGCTTTAGCCCAGCCACCAAAAACATCATTAATTGTAAATAATTTAATTTTTGGGAATTGTGCTGCATATTTAGCAGCCACTTGCGCATTGCGTGGTCGGAAATAATGTTTAGCCGCCAACTCTTGCCCTAACGGTGAATATAAAAAGTTCAGATAGCCTTTTGCTAAAGTTCGGTTGCCATCTTTATCTACGGTTTTATCTACAATTGCGACGGAAGGCTCTGCCAAAATTGAAATTGATGGGTAAACGATTTCATATTTATCTTTATCAGGTCCTTTAGTCGCCAATAAAGCTTCGTTTTCCCATGATAATAAAACGTCACCAATTCCACGCTCAGCAAATGTTGTTAGCGAACCACGTGCTCCCGAATCAAGTACTTTTACATTGTGATAAAGTTTTTTAACTAACTCACGAGCCTTGGCATCATTTCCACCCGGTTGTTTTAAGGCATAGCCCCATGCCGACAAATAAATCCAACGCGGTGCCCCCCCTGTTTTAGGATTAGGGGTGATAATTTCCACACCTGGTTTTGTTAAGTCATTCCAGTCACGTATATTTTTTGGATTACCTTTTCGTACTAGGAACACAACCGTGGACGTATAAGGTGCAGAATTGTTTGGAAATTCTTTTTGCCAATTTGGTTGGATAAAACCCGCTTTCACAATCTCATCAATATCATTCGCTAACGCTAAAGTTACAACATCGGCTTCAAGACCCGTAGCTACTGCCCGAGCTTGTTTACCAGATCCACCATGCGACTGTTTAAACTCAACATCCTGACCTGTACGCTGTTTCCAAAACTTCCCAAAAGCCTGATTATATTCTTGATAAAATTCTCGGGTCGGATCATAAGAAACATTTAAAAAAGAAGTAGCGGCCTGAGCTGCTGTTGCCATTCCCAAGTACATCGCTACAGCCATTATTGATATTTTTTTCATTTACAAAATCCATCATTGGTTTTAGTTTTACTATATTTTTAATTTTATAATTTACAATCAATTACTTATATTAATATATTTTTTATTAATCTCTTTAAAATATATAGCTTAAGATGCCTAAATCATTTCATTTTTGAAATTTTTTGTAATTATTCTTACAACTTAATGAGGGCCTTCACTTTATCTACACATTAATTTGTTAAATAATGAAGCGTAAAGGATACATATGACCTACATTGGCGTCGACCAGATTAAAATATAGATATTTTTTGTAAAAAGTGTGACACAGTTCCACTTTTTTATTAAGATTTATGTTTAAATCGTAGCATTACCGTAATTTTACATTTCGTTAAACTCAAAAAATAGTTGAAATGTAATGAACAGAGGGGATGATTAATAATGAAAATTCATTATGGAAAAGCGTTAAGCTTAAGTTTGGTGCTGGGTTTAGCATCACAATTTTCTGCAGCAGCAGTACTTAAAGATACCCCAAATAAGACCGGGTCAGATAAGCAGACTTCGCTTATTGAAAAAGCTTTAGATCAACAGAAACGTAATCCTATTGTATTACCTTCTTCAGATGATGAGCTTAAAGTACTTAATACTATTCGCGTTACACCGACTCAAAATTTTCTTGCCGCACAACACGAACGTTTTTCACGTTTTGTTCAGGCAATCTTCCAGCCGCATGCTTCTTAAAATCTGAAACACCCCCTCTTCGTTTCAGTTTTAGCCCAGACTGACGTTAAATAAAACGTCAGAATACTGGGCTTTTTCGTTATAATAGTTTCAATTTTTATTTTGACCCATTACCTATGAAAGTTCGTACTCGTATTGCACCTTCTCCTACCGGTTTTCCTCATGTCGGCACTGCCTACATCGCTTTATTTAATATGTGTTTTGCGAAACAACATGGCGGAGAATTCATTTTAAGAATTGAAGATACAGACCAACTTCGCTCTACACCAGAGTCTGAAAAAATGATTTTGGATTCATTGCGTTGGTTAGGTTTAAACTGGTCTGAAGGTCCAGATGTAGGTGGTCCTCATGCACCGTATCGCCAATCTGAACGTATGGGAATTTATAAGCAATATGCGTTAGAACTTGTTGAAAAAGGCCATGCTTTTTATTGTTTCGCTACTGCTGAAGAACTAGACCAGATGCGTGCTGAACAACAAGCACGTGGTGAAACACCAAAATATGACGGTCGCGGGTTAAAACTTTCTCAAGAAGAAGTGACTCGTCGCTTAGAAGCGGGCGAACCCCACGTCATCCGTATGAAAGTACCTGAAGAAGGTATTTGTAAATTTAATGACTTATTACGTGGGGAAGTTGAAATTCCTTGGGCGCAAGTCGACATGCAAGTTCTTCTTAAAAATGATGGCTTACCGACTTATCATTTAGCAAATGTTGTAGATGACCATTTAATGGAAATCACGCATGTACTACGTGGTGAAGAATGGCTTCCATCTGCACCGAAGCATCAGTTGCTTTACCAATATTTTGGTTGGGAAATGCCGACACTTTGTCACATGCCATTGTTGCGTAACCCAGATAAATCAAAATTATCTAAACGTAAGAACCCGACATCAATTAACTATTACCGCGATATCGGCGTTTTACCAGAAGCCTTATTAAACTATTTAGGCCGTATGGGCTGGTCAATGCCAGATGAGCGTGAAGTATTTACGCTACAAGACATGATGAATAGCTTTGATATTCAACGTGTTTCACTAGGTGGACCAATTTTCGATGTTGAAAAACTAAATTGGTTAAATGGTCAATGGATCAAAGGTTTAACACCTGGCCAATTATTAGACCGTTTATTAACATGGAAAAGTGATCGCAGCACTTTAGAAGATATTGCAGCTGCCATTCAACCGCGTATTAATTTACTTTCAGAAGCTGTGAATTGGGCTGGTTTCTATTTTAACCATATGCCACAAATTACTGCTGAAATGTTTGAAAGCAAAAAATTGACTCAAGAACAGGTTCGTCAAAGTCTGCAATTTGCAATTTGGCGTCTTGAAGGTCAGTTTACTTGGAATAACGACACTGTTAGCCAAACCCTAATGGATCTTGCGAACCAGATGGAGATTAAATTACGCGATTTCATGCCAGCGTTCTTTATCGCAATTGCAGGTTCAACGAGTTCAACACCTGTAATGCAGTCGATGGTCACCCTTGGACCTGATTTAACTTTCGCTCGTTTACGCCGTGCCTTAGAAGTTGTGGGTGGACCAAGCAAGAAAGAAGTTAAAATTTGGGAAAAACTTAATGAGAGCTTAAAATTGCCTAAAAATGAAGCAACTAGCGAAGCTTAATTCATTTTTTTGTTGACGTGTGAGCGCATCCCCCCTAATATTGCGCTCACACAAACTGGGGTCATAGCTCAGTTGGTAGAGCGCTACAATGGCATTGTAGAGGTCAGCGGTTCGATCCCGCTTGACTCCACCACGCTCCTTTGTGTTTGCCTCATCATGTCCCTATCGTCTAGAGGCCTAGGACATCGCCCTTTCACGGCGGTAACCGGGGTTCGAATCCCCGTAGGGACGCCATATTCTGCTTTAAAAATTATAAAAAGACTCTATCGTCACCTTACTGTTTATTCTTTATCTCTTTCTAGATTGCACATTTGTCTATTTTATCTAAAATAGCGTCTTTCTTAATTCTCTCAATGTGTAATATGCAGCCATCTGACAATCAACTAGATGCTCATCAGCATCAGAACAGTACTGCACCTTTAAAAAGAGCCATGAGTACTCGCCATCTTGTGATGTTATCACTAGGCGGAGCTATCGGAACTGGTCTCTTTTTAGGTTCAGGGGAAGTCATTTCACAAACTGGAGCTATTGGCGCAATTATTGCCTATATACTTGGTGGCGCGATCGCTTATATGGTCATGCTTTGCCTAGGAGAGCTTGCTGTACACATGCCTGTTTCAGGCTCTTTTGGTGCTTATGCCAAAAAATATATTAGTCCTAGTACTGGCTATATGATTTCTTGGATGTACTGGCTGACCTGGACTGCAACGCTTGGAACTGAGTTCACAGCTGCGGCATTACTCATGCAGGAATGGTTCCCACATATTTCAATGTGGATCTGGACAATTGTTTTTGCAATCACTATTTTTGGCTTAAATATTAGTTCAACTCGCATTTTTGCTGAGTCTGAGTTTTGGCTCGCTCTTGTTAAAGTCATTACCGTGATTGCTTTTATTGTACTTGGCCTGCTAGCAATTTTTGGTTTAATTCCTTTTCATGGCAGCCAAACTGCACCGCTATTTAGTAACCTTACAGCGCAAGGCTGGTTCCCACATGGTTTAATTCCTATTTTCACCACCATGCTGATTGTTAACTTTGCTTTCTCAGGCACAGAATTAATTGGCGTAGCAGCAGGTGAAACCAAAGATCCAGCTCAGAATGTACCCAAAGCAATTAATGCCGCGATTTGGCGTCTTCTTATTTTCTTTGTGGGTACCATTATTGTTATTAGTGCTTTGCTTCCCTTCCAGCTTGCAGGTTTAGGCGGTGAAAGCGTAAGTAGCAGTCCATTTGTTACTGTATTTAATTATATTGGCATTCCATATGCGGATGATATTATTCGATTTGTAATTATTACAGCTCTGCTTTCAGCAGCAAACTCAGGACTTTATGCTGCTTCACGTATGATGTGGTCACTGTCGGAACAAAAATTATTACCTAGCGTATTTTCTAAACTTTCAAGAAGTGGAACACCTATTGTTGCTCTAGTTGTAACAATGTTTGGAGCAATTCCTGGTTTGTTATCAGAGCAATTTGCACCAGAGACTATTTTTAAGAATCTACTCGGTGTAGCTGCTTTCACCATGGTTATTGTCTGGATGAGCATTTGTTTAAGTCAGTTCAATTTCCGCCGCCAATGGTACAAATCTGGCCATACTGTTAAAGACTTACAATATGCCGCTCCATTATTCCCTATCGTTCCAATTTTAGGTTTTATTTTCTGCTTTATTACTTGCTTAAGTATGGCTGCAGACCCTGAAATGCGTGCTGGTTTTGTGGGCTGTCTTATTTTTACAGCTTTATGTTATGTCAGCTATTTTATTTTTTACCGCAATAAAGCCTAATTCGCTTTGATTGAATTAAAGTGTAGCAAAAAGCTACACTTTTTTTTGCCTACATACTGGTTTTATATAACGTACCGTTGTAGATTAAAATTTATATTAAAAACAATTCCTTGTATAGAATGAAAATTATATTTATCCACGGGATGAATCAACAGAATTACACTGCTCATCGCTTGAAAGAGCATTGGCTAAAAGTATTTAAGCTTGGCCTAAAACAGATGCCTTGCAAAGTTAACGTGCGCGATCTTCATATTCATATGCCATTTTATGGCGACCTAATGACTAAATATCGATTAAGCAATCAATTAGACCTCAACACGTTATTACCTAAGTCATTTTTAAATAATTATTTACCCATTCATTTACATCCCCATAATCCTCCTGCTAAAGAGCACACCCCATTTGTTCCTTTATTGCTACCAGCAACTGACTCCGCTGAAAAAAGCTTTTCAGAACGAATCTATCTGACCTCTCAGCTCGTAAAAGACCGCGTACTCAAAGAGTTGGTTGTTCTGTTAAATAACTTCCCTAAATTACATGAGAGCTTGATACAACAGTTTCTGATTGAGACTTATATGTACTTATCTAATCCTGAATTTATGGAGGAAGTAAATGAACGGATTTTAAAGAAAATGCGAGAAGATGAAGATTATATTGTCGTTGCACATTCTCTCGGCTCGGTTATTGCTTTTAACCTTCTTTCAAACCCTGCATATCGGTTCTCAATTAAACGATTTATAACGTTAGCTTCTCCTTTATCTTTTCGCGTAATTCAAAGTAAGCTTCCGATTCCAATTGTTAGGCCATCATGTATTCACGGTGATTGGTTTAATTTTTACTCTCAAGACGATTTTCTAACTGCATTTCCACTATGTGAGGCGCCATTTAATTTTGATCCTCCAATTATTAATCAGAAAATTTATACCTTTGCCAACCAACCGCATGAGATTTTAGGTTATCTACAACATCCGTCTGTTATAAAGGCAATTATTGAGCCTTTTCAGAAAAATGAAGGATAAATGTATATATTTTCTACAATTAGAGTTATTTTTAATCGGTTGACTGTTTTTTTTAATATTTCTTCAGAAAACTATTTGACACTTTTATTAAATCGACCTAATATACGCCCACCTCTGAAACGTCCCTATCGTCTAGAGGCCTAGGACATCGCCCTTTCACGGCGGTAACCGGGGTTCGAATCCCCGTAGGGACGCCAATAATTTTTTCAGATGTATGCCTCACATATGTCCCTATCGTCTAGAGGCCTAGGACATCGCCCTTTCACGGCGGTAACCGGGGTTCGAATCCCCGTAGGGACGCCAAATTCTAAAAAGCCACTGCATAACGTCAGTGGCTTTTTTTTACCTAAAAAAATAAAAAGCCAATCAATGATCGGCTTTTACTATGCTCTATGAGCTTGCTATTCCCACTTGTACTTCAAGGCGACCCGACTGTACCCGTAGTCCTCTAATTTCAAATTGATCTACCAATTGTTGGACCAACTCTCGACTTTCTCTCAAAATATTCAAACCAGGTAAAATACTAAAATCTGTCAGACTCAAAAGCTTTTCAACCATCCAAGATCGGTTATTAATAAAATCAATAAATCCTGCCTGCTCTAGGTCAATAAACCACATACGGTGGCCATCACGCTGGATACCCGGAATATCACCAATCAAATGATTAATAAGTGATGGAATGGGTAACATATTTACGACTTCAAAACCAACTCGACCAATACGGCGCACAGCCCAGTTTGACAGTGTTCCTCCATGACGAATCTGGACATCAAGACTTTCATCCATTTGACGTAGGCGCAAAAACTTTTCCTGCCCAATACGACATTCCAATACTTTAAAATCTAAACTTAAACGGTACATGAACCGATGATAATGTCCATCGATCTCGACTTGGAAACTATCATTGCCGCACTTAATTTTAATATCATCAATTTCAGAGCGGTCTATGCGCTTACGGATTTGATTATTTAACAACATTTCAGGTAAGTACAACGTTAGGGTACTCTTGCCCAAAAATGTACGCGCCATTATCAATGCGACTTGGCGTGCGGTTTCACTGGTTTCGGACACCATATCTCTTACAGTGCCGGCCGCCAGATTTGTCATTCCAACAACTCCACGTCTGGTGTGGGTAGTCACTTGATCGAGCGCGTCTAAAGCCGCGTCAGCAACCTCTGCAATATTACGTGTTGTGTCGCTAGCAAACCCAACTGCATCTTGGGCATGTTGCAATGTCTTATGCAGTAATCGACGAGATAATGACGGTTTTGCGGTATCTGGGGTAGCTAAAACCGATGCTGTCGTTGTAGGCTGCGACTTATTGTCATCTTGTTGACCCAAGTCCCTCTCTCCTTTTTATATTTATTCCACGTCCTATTTATGAGTATTTAAGCTCATTTATAGTGCTAATCACACTTCATTTTTCTGTAGATTAGCATGCTCTACAATATTATTTTAATTTTTATGTGTACGGATAAATCATCAGTTTTTTATATTTCTTTGTTTATTCATAAGTAATTTTTTTGCTAACTCATAGCACTTCATCGATATCTTACAAATTTTTTTCTTTTCCGACATTTCCGTTAGAATAGATTCAAACTAAATGTGGAGTTCTCATGCAATATCGTTGCCCTCAATGTCAAAGTGTTAAAATCATGCCTGTAAGCCAAGGCATGAACAGCGTAAAACCAGCAGTTCCTAAAAGCCTCGCTATCTTAATTCCTGCACTTTTTATGCTTTTACTCTTGGTTGTGATTAGCATTTTTATGTGGATTTTTGGCAATGGTGCAGGTAGCACTCTTCAAATTGCAACAGTAGTTGTTTTTGTTGTGACTGTAGGAGCAGGTTTTATGTTTTGGCGTGATTTGCCGGACTTTAAACTGTCTATGCAAGCATTTATGCAGTCACAAAAACATTGGAAATGCCGTGACTGCAATCACGAATGGGAAATTTAAAAAAGTGTTCACATCAGCTTAATGCTGATGTGAATGTTCTTTGTCATCATGCTCGTGTGAAGTATGTTGAGCAATATGCTGACAATTGATCTCGGCATCGTCTTCAATTTGCAAGGTCACTTCGCCAATACCATGTTCATGGGAAAGCATTTCAACAGCATCTTGATAGAGCTTGGTACGATCCGCTTGCGGTGCAAATAAGTGCACCGTTAAATGGATATTTTTAGAAGTAATCGCCCATACTTTAAGTTGGTGAATACTCTCCACACCATTTAAAGAAAGCAGATCTGTACGTAACTTCTCAATATCCACTTCTTCTGGCACGCCTTCGAGCAAAATATTAATACTTTGTTTAAGTAAAACCCATGTTCTTGGTAATACCCAAAAGCCAATCAGTACCGCAATAATCGTATCGACCCAGTACCAGTTGGTGAAGTAAATGATGAGTGCCCCAATAATAACGCCGACTGAGCCTAGCGCATCACTCAATACCTCTAGATAAGCACCTTTCACATTTAAACTGCTATTGGCACTCGACATGAGAATTTTCATTGAGATGAGATTAATTACCAAACCAATGGTCGCCACAATGAGCATTCCCATACTTTGAATTTCAGGTGGCTTAGAGAAGCGGATATAGGCCTCATATAAAATATAAATTGCCACCACAAAAAGCATGAGTGCATTAAATAAAGCAGCCAGAATTTCAAAGCGCTGATAACCGAAAGTGCGTTTATTATCAGCAGGACGTTTGGAAATTTGAATAGCGACCAAAGCAATTGCCAAAGCAGCTGCATCTGTAAACATATGTGCAGCGTCAGAAAGCAATGCCAAACTTTGTGTGATTAAACCTGCAATGACCTCAACAATTAAAAACGTTGTCGTAAGCGCTAAAGCAATTGTTAACTTCTTAGCATTACCTTCAGTCACTACAGCATGACTATGATCATGACCATGATGTCCACCCATTTTGCGGACTCCTTTTTATTTATCTTTATGGTGAGTTAAAAGTAACGATGAAGACACCATTACCTTTAACTCTTTCAAACACTCTTTTGAATTGACTCTATCATCAAAAAAGATATCTCAAATCGATGACATTATGAATGTTCAACACTTTTCGTCTTGCCTTCATTCATCCATCGATAAATGACCGGTAATAAAACCAGCGTTAATATCGTAGATGAAATAATGCCACCGATTACTACAGTTGCCAAAGGTCGCTGTACTTCTGCACCAGTTCCAGTTGCCAAAGCCATTGGAATAAAGCCAAGTGACGCGACACAAGCCGTCATGAGTACAGGTCTTAAACGTAAGATCGCCCCATTCCATGTTGCAGTTTGAATATCAAATTTTTCTCTAAGCTCTTTAATAAAGCTCAGCATCACCAGACCATTCAAAACAGCGACACCTGATAAGGCAATAAACCCAACACCAGCCGACATGGACAGCGGAATATCTCTTAGCCAAAGGGCAATTAGACCACCCGACAAAGCAAATGGCACACCACTAAAGACCAACAGGCTTTCCTTAACATTATGGAATACAGCCATGAGTAGAATGAAAATCATAGCAAGCGCCAATGGAACAACAATTTTCATTCGGGCAGCAGCTGAAGCTAGATTTTCAAACTGACCGCCATATTCCAACCAATAACCTGCTGGCAGTTGTTCCTTTGCAAGTGTTGTTCTTAACTCTTGAACAAATGATCCTAAGTCACGGCCTTCTACGTTTGCAGTAATAATGACACGGCGCTTACCATTTTCACGCCCCACCTGATTTAATCCTGAGGTACGTTCAACTTTAGCAACATCTTGAAGCTGGATCAGTCCACCATTTGGTAGCTGAATCGGAAGTTGAGCTAAGTTTTGGATGGTACGCTGCTGGTCTTCTAGGCGAATTTCAAAATCAAATCGTCTATCACCTTGTAAAATCTGCCCAACATTTTGTCCACCTACACTTGCTGCCACAATATCTTGAATAGCTTTTGCAGATAATCCATATTGCGCAGCCAGAGGTCGGTTAATTTCAACACTCAGCACCGGTAAACCGCTCGTTTGTTCTACCTTAACCGCGGTAGCGCCTGAAATTTTTTGTACTTTCTGAGCGAGTGCTTGAGCCTGCTCATTGAGTACTTGCATATCATCACCAAAAATCTTGACACCAATATCACTCCGGATCCCTGAAATTAGCTCATTAAAGCGCAGCTCGATCGGTTGAGAGAACTCACTGTTATTACCAGGTAATGTCACTAAAAAAGCTTCCATACGTGAACGCAGCTCAGCTAGCGTCTCTTTAGAGTTTGGCCATTGATCATGCGGTTTAAGTAAAATAACTGCATCAGAGATATTTGGCGGCATCACATCCGTTGCAACCTCAGCCGTTCCTGTCCGTGCAAAAACAGCTTTTACCTCTGGAAAGTTTTTCAAAATGAGTTTTTCAGTATTTTCCTGCATTCGCAGTGATTGTTCGAGTCCAGTACTCGGTGAACGCATTTGCTGTAAGGCGAAGTCACCCTCACTAAGCTGTGGAGCAAATTCACTGCCCATTTGGGTAGCTAACACACCTGTGAGCACTAAAATACTTAATGCAAAACTAACAACCACTATCTTAAGCTGATAAGCCTGATCGAGGATATCTCGATATTTCTGCTTTAAAAGCAGCATCCAACGCGTTTCTTTTTCTTTCACTTCGCCCGTAACAAAAAGAGCAACTGCCGCAGGTACAAATGTCACAGAAAGAATCATGGCACCCAATAATGCCATCACCACAGTCATTGCCATTGGATGGAACATTTTGGCTTCAACACCAGATAAAGCAAAAATAGGTAAATAGACCACCAAAATAATCATTTGCCCAAAAATAAGTGGTCGACGGGCCTGTTTTGCTGCAAGGAATACTTCTTTGAATCGGTCAGCCCGTGTAAGTGGCCGATGTAAAGCATGCTGTGCTTCTGCTAGACGTCGAATACAGTTTTCTACAATAACGACTGCACCATCTACAATAATCCCGAAATCGAGCGCTCCTAAGCTCATGAGGTTGGCACTAATGTTTTGTTCAGCCATACCTGTCAGGGTAAATAACATCGAAAGGGGAATAACGCAGGCTGTGATTAAAGCAGCTCGAAAATTTCCTAGAAAAATAAACAAAATCACAATAACCAGAATTGCACCTTCAATAAGGTTCTTCTGTACGGTTGCAATTGCTTTGTTTACTAAACTTGTTCGGTCATAAACCGTTTCGATTTCAACACCTTTAGGTAATGTAGGCTGAATTTCCTTAATTTTGGTATCAACCGCCTGAGCAACGGTACGGCTATTTTCGCCCATCATCATCATGGCAATGCCAAGAACGCTTTCCTCACCATTGTAAGTTGCAGCTCCTGTTCTTAAATCATGCCCAATAGAAACATTTGCTACATCGGCCACGCGAATTGGTAGCCCATTTTTGGTGCTCACAGTAATGTTTTGAATATCTTCAACACTACTTAGCATGCCTGGCACACGAACAGTGAGTTGCTCTCCATTTTCTTCAATGAAACCTGCACCGCGATTTTCATTATTTTCTTGCAGAGCAGTTTGAAATTCATTGATTGAAATCTGAAGCTGCTGCAAACGTTTTAAATCAGGCGATACAATATAAGTTTTATTGTAGCCACCGATACTGTTAATTTCCGCCACGCCTTTCACACGCTGCAATTGAGGACGTACAATCCAGTCCTGAATTTCACGTAAATCCATGGCTGTATAGGCCGTGCCATCTGCTTTTTTAGCACCAGATTTTGCTTTTACGACCCATTGGTAAATTTCACCTAAACCTGTAGAAACAGGAGACATAACTGGATCGACTGATTCAGGCAGTTGCCCGTCCGCCTCTTGTAAACGCTGGTTAATCAGTTGTCTTGCCCAATAAATATCGGTTCCATCTTTAAAAATGATGGTGACTTGAGAAAGCCCATAACGTGAAATAGAACGGGTTTGTTCCAGATTTGGAATTCCAGCCATCGCATTTTCAATAGGATAGGTAATCCGCTGTTCAACCTCTAAAGCGGTATACCCATTGGCTTGAGTATTAATCTGGACCTGCGTATTAGTAATATCTGGAACTGCATCAATAGGAAGCTTTTGATAACTCCAGATCCCAACTCCAATCCAAGTCAGTACAAATAGCATGACCCAAATGGCATTTTGAATAGCAAACTGAATAACTCTATCAAACAGTCCCTCTGGTTTGGGTAGCTCAGGTTTATTAATGTCCATGCTCCGCCTCTCCCTTTTCCAGTTCGGATTTCAGCAAGAAGCTACCTTCTGCCACATAGCGCTGGCTTGGATTAATACCTTTTACAACTTCGACCCACTGGCCATCTTTAGAACGTTGTCCCAACTGCACAGTAACAGGTTCAAACTCAAAACCTGTTTTGACCATTTTTGGAGTAAAGATAACGTCTTTACCTTCAACTTGTTGAATCGCCTGAGCTTTTACACGGGTCACTTTTTGCGTTGTACCTGAAGAATTCAGCTCAACATTAACCATTAAGTTTGGACGCAATTCACTACTATTTGCCAAGACCTTGGCACGTACTTGTAAACGCCCCGTTTGAGCATCGGCTTCAGTTGTTAAACTTTGAACTTGAGCGTTAAATGCATTCCCAGTTTGTAAAGATTTAAATTCAATCTGCTGATTTGGCTGTAAATTCAGATTTGCGGTGCTTGGTAAAATAAACTCCAGCCACAACTGATCAAGCTGATTAATAATAAAAAGTTGGTCTGCTAGCTGTACGTTTTCACCCACCACAATATCTTTATTACTCACCATCCCAGCAATTGGCGCTGTTAAGGTATAGCGCCCTCCTGAGCCGGAACCCGCCCCGAATGCACTTAGACGTGAGCGAGCTGCTTTCACTTGAATTTGTGCTTGCTGATAGGCGTTATAAGCTCGTTGATAATCTTGTTTGGCAGAAATTCCTTGAGACCATAAGCTACGCTCACGTTCATAGTCCTGACGCGCTAAATCAAGATTAGACTGTGCAATTTGCAAATTTGCTTGTTGATCGACTAAATCTGGAACCAATAAGCTTGCAAGAGCCTGCCCTTTTTTAACCTGTTGCCCCAATTCAACATATACCGCTTCGACACGACCACTAAAACTTGGTGAGACATGGGCTTGTCGATCTGTATTCACAACCAGTTTTGCTGGATAAGTTTGAAGTTGAGGAACCTCACCTAGTTCAGCTTGTTCAATTTTTAAATTTTGTTCCTGCATTTGCTGAGCAGTGAGTAGCAGTGGTTTTTCACCTTCTTCGTGGTGTTCTTCACCCCCTTCTTCAGCATGCCCGTGACCTTCCGATGCTTCAGAAGAATTAGATTTATTTTTTGAATTTAAAACCAGTAAACCAATTAATATTGCAGTGATTGCAGCAATCACCCCGACCCAAAGCCATTGAGAATTTTTCTTTAAATTTGTCGACATTATTATTCTCCTACCTGAGTTGGGAATGTTTGACTTTGTTGCCAAGCACGTTGATTGAGTTGCATTAAGGCATCTTTCGCCATGATTTGTTCTGGTTCTAACCCAAGACGCAAACTTTGAATTTCAATTGAATTTTGCCAAGCTTGTTTTAATAGCTCGACTTTACGTAAGCGCACGTCTTGCAATTGCATGGTGGCTTGTTGAACATCGGTAACGGCGAACTTACCCAAACGGAAACCTTGCAATGTTTTTTGCTGAACTTGAATAGCAAGAGGAACTTGCTGATCATTCAGTTGTTTAAACTGGATACGTAAACCTTTTAACTCTGACATTAGGGTTTCAATATCAACCTGATTTTGCTGTCGATAAAAGCTTTGCTGACGTTGAGATAGCTCTTGTTTGGCCTGAGCAATCTTGATTCCGTATTGCTGGCGATTAAAAAGATTTAAAGGAATTTCCACACCTAAACGAATTTGGTTATCTGTACTCTGTTCTGGAGAACGAGTGTTATTAACACCCAAAGTTACAGTAGGTTGCTGTCTTGCTTTTGCTTTAAGCTGTTGAATATTGGCTTGCTGAGCAAGAGCATCTAGCTGGAAAGAACGCTCTAATAAATTATTTTGCGCATCTTGGCTGGATTCTACATTCGCTGCCAATGCCCATAATTGATTTGGACTTTGCAATAGCTGAAACTGACTTGAACCACCTCCCCATAAGTTCACCAATTGTTGTTTCGCAACTTGAAGTTTTAAATCAACTTGTTGGTATAAACGCTGATTTTCCAAGTGAGACATCCGCACTCGATCTACATCAACTTGCGCAATACTTCCTGCTTGATAACGCTTTTCCGATGCTTGTAAATTTTCTTGGCTGACTTCTAACTGCTCTGCAATAAGAGACTTTTCAAGCTCAAGTAAAGCCACTTGTGACCAGAAATATTTAACGATTAATCCAAGCTCAGCTTGATAACGCTGTTCAGCCAAATCAATTTTTGATATTTCCACTTTTGCTAAGTTTTGCGCTGCCTTACGTTGTCCAAAAATATCTAAAGGCTGAGAAATGCCTATCGCAAGTTCTTTTTCTTGATCACTTTGGAAGCCAGTTTGTTCAATGGAAAGACTTGGGTTGGCCCATAAACGACTTTGCTTTAAATTGGCCTCAGCCATTTGCTGCTGTGCTTGCCAAACACCTTGCTGACTTTGATATTTTTGTACCTGCTCTAAGGCTTGGTCAAAAGTAAAGGCTGCTTTTTGAATATAACGTTCTTGTTGAATCTCAGACTGAGCCATCGCTACTTGTCCAGCCAATAGCATGGCAACAGATAGGCTTGAGATTGTTAAAACCTTTTTTAACGTTATCTTAACGTTACTCTCTAAGTGAGAAGTAGAACTCACTCGAGTTGAAAAAATAGAAGACATGTTTTTGCCCCGCAATAAATAAGAGATGCGGTGGGCTTGTTTTGGCTACCCCACCTATAGCGGGGTTAAAACAGGAGGAGGTTTTAAAGCAGTAAGATGGGGTGACTGGTAAGAATTAGACCAGTGATAAATTTGTGAGAGTTCCTGCACATGCACTACAGGTGTTTCAGCTTGCTTTGCAACTTCAGTCATCACCACATGAAAACATGAAGGCAAATGATCATGATGATCTTGCAAATTTAAAGGCGCTTTATGAGAAATATTTCCAGCATCTTTCTGTTCAGTATGAGCTTGATGTGAAGGTTGATATACATCTAAAGCTGCGTGATGCCCGAAATGATGCAATGCTTTTTCCTGATTTTCATGCGCGCAAAATGCAGCTGCTACATTCCATAAACTCTGGAATATAAGCAAACTAAACAAGATGGACATAAAAATTGCGGAACGTGGCAAAAGCACACCATTAAACTAAAAAGTTGAACAAAGGCACTATAACAGGCTCTAGGCATGTAATAAAATTACAAAACCTCGATTCATAAATCTCCGTTTTTTAATTTAGAACTTATCTCACTCTATATGAGACAAAAATAATTTCTTTTGAGTAATCATTATGTACAAGCTTTTTTCTGCATCTATATTAACAATTTGTCTGGGCTTAACGGGCTGCGCGACCAATATGTTGTCCACCGCTTTACCAAATGAAACAACTGAAATTAAAACAACCATTTTAAAAACCGATCAAATTATTGCCTTAGGTCAAGCAGTTAAAAATGAGCAAGAACAAGGCCTTGTGTTTATTGGTCAAGATTATAATTATTTGATGACAGAAGGGAGTTCTAAATTTCTTAATATTATTAAAAATATTCCAGCAGAACAGAGAACTTTGAATATTTCATCACCTCTTGTCCTTGAAATGGATGATCCCACCCATTTTCACGGAGAACTTCAATTTCAATATAAAACTCCTCTATCAGTACTTTCTGATCAACAAAAAGAAAATTTAAAAAACTTGGGATTTAAAAATCATTTTGTCGTGATGGAAAATCAAAAAGAAGTTTTATATCCGTACGCCTTTCTTCCTTTTAAAGGACAAATTTATAAAGCTCCAAGCACACAAAAAATTCAACAAGCCATGCCTACTCCCTACTCAGTCGCTTTACAGCAAAAAGATGAGATAACCAAGAAACATCCGTTTAAACGTGTAACACGCATGGCGTTATATCCTTTAGCAATGACCTTTGACGTGATTACGGTAGCTCCATCATTAATATGGTCAGATTTACATGGTGACTTTAATAAATAAGATCTTTCACTCTTAAAATAAAAAACCAGCCCTTAGGCTGGTTTTGTTTAAAAAAATTTCTTTTGTTTGATATTTATAACTTTTAATTAAATGTTCTAGTCAAAATAAATTGAAGAAAAAATTAAAAAATATTGTTTTCTATTTTTAAAACTCGGTCATACGCTAGGTATAAACAGAAGCTCTAAACTAATCTTCTTAACATAAAAACACATGTAACTTTTATGTAAGCCAAAACTTCATTATTTTTCATCCAAAGGCGCTATATCACATTTACAAAAAAAAACATAAGATTTCAATATAAGGGACTAGCTTAAAAGTGTGAGTCAATTCAATCAAATTGAGGAACAAGGGAGACTATCATGAATATGAAATCAATCAAGCATGGGCTTAATCACTTGTTTGCTTTTGAAAACTTGCCATCTGATATGCATTCGCAAGCTGTAGATGAAATTGAACAAGGCTTACGCTTTGAAGAGTTAGCCGTACAAGATCATGAACGTATGCAAAATTGGTTAGATATTACTCCAAACGACCGCAATGCAATGTGGTGCTATCTCCGTGCAGCTTTAAGGGGTAACGCCGATGCTTCATTTAAACTCGGTATTGGTTATCTTAATGGCCAATTTGGCCTAGATAAAAATTATAGTGAAGCTGAAAAATGGCTGAAAAAAGCAGCCAGTCAAGGTCACCCCGATGCGGAGCATCGCTTACAAGAAGCTTTTAGTAAACTAGCTTTCTCATAAAACAAAAAACCAGCCCTTAGGCTGGTTTTTTCCATTAGCAGAGATTAACCGCTAATTTTTTTGTATTTCGTACGTTTTTGAACAGCGTCGTCACCTAAACGTGACTGACGATACGCTTCGTATTCTGCATAGTTACCTGCGTAGAATTCTGGCTGTTCATTTTCAAATGACAAGATATGTGTCGCAATACGGTCAAGGAACCAACGGTCATGCGATACCACCATTACCGTACCTGGGAATACAAGAATTGCATCCTCAAGCGCACGTAAAGTTTCAATATCCAAGTCGTTTGATGGCTCATCCAGTAAGATAACGTTTGCACCTAACTGTAAGATCTTCGCAAGTTGTAAACGGTTACGCTCACCACCAGACAATTCACCTACACGTTTTTGCTGATCTTGACCTTTAAAGTTAAAACGGCCGATATAAGCACGTGATGCGATTTCGTAATCACCGATTTTTAAGATATCTAAACCGCCAGAAACTTCTTCCCAAACAGTTTTATTATTATCTAGAGTGTCACGAATCTGACCAACATAAGCCACTTTAACTGACTCACCTAAGGTCACAGTACCTGTATCAGGTTGCTGTTCGCCAGTCATCATACGGAATAAAGTCGTTTTACCCGCACCGTTTGGACCAACAATACCAACAATCGCTGTTGGAGGTACGGTAAACGTTAAGTTTTCGTACAACACGCGGCCGTCAAATGATTTACTGATACCTTCCACTTCCACAACTTTGTTACCCAAACGTGGGCCAGGTGGAATATAGATTTCAGATGTTTCATTACGTTGTTGGAATTCTTTAGAGTTAAGCTCTTCAAAACGTTCCATACGCGCTTTGTTTTTCTTTTGCTGACCTTTCGCATTTGAACGAACCCATTCAAGTTCTTTTTTCAATGCTTTAGCAAAAGATTCTTCTTGTTTATTTTCCTGCTCTAAACGAGCATTCTTTTGTTCTAACCAAGAAGAATAGTTTCCTTGATAAGGAATACCCATACCACGGTCAAGTTCAAGAATCCACTCAGCCACGTTATCCAAGAAATAACGATCATGCGTAATCGCAACGATAGTGCCCGGAAAATCTTTCAAGAAACGTTCTAACCAAGTTACAGATTCTGCATCTAAATGGTTCGTCGGTTCGTCCAGAAGTAACATATCTGGTTTTGAAAGTAATAAACGGCACAGTGCAACACGACGACGCTCACCACCAGAAAGTAATGTTACGTCTGCATCCCAAGCTGGAAGATTCAAAGCATCCGCAGCAATTTCAAGCTGGTTGTTTAGGTTATGTGCATCCCAAGCATGGATAATTGATTCTAATTTTTCCTGCTCTTTTGCAAGTGCATCAAAATCTGCATCTGGGTCTGCATATTCTGCAAAAACCTGATCAAGACGCTCTAATGCATCTAAAGCTTCACGCACGCCATCTTCAACGTTACCACGAACGTCTTTAGTTGGATCAAGCGGTGGTTCTTGCTCTAAATAGCCGATTTTAATTCCAGGTTGTGCACGAGCTTCACCAGAGAAATCTTTATCTACGCCAGCCATAATACGAAGCAGGGTAGATTTACCTGCACCGTTCAAACCGAGTACACCAATTTTGGCACCCGGGAAAAATGATAAAGAGATGTCTTTTAAGATTTCGCGCTTTGGCGGAACCATTTTAGACACTCGGTTCATCGTATAAATATATTGGGCCACGCAGGACTCCTCAATTGAAAAACCAATACATCGCATAAGCGATAAATAATCGCGCGTATTATACGCTGAAAACCTCATTGACTTGAAGTTATGATTTCCATCGTACGGATTTATCAAACAATTTTCTTTTTCAATAAGTTGCAAAATGTTTATGTATAAGATTTATACAGCGTTTCAGCGTATATTTTTCTATCTTTATTCCTAAAATTAGAAAACAAACCAGAATTTCTGCAATTTTCAATATGAATTTTAGGCTAGACTCGCTCAATATTTAACTCACGAAGATGAAGTAATCATGACTTATAAAGATGAAACTTTAGCAATCCATGCTGGTTATTCACCAGAAGCAACCACAAAAGCTGTCGCGGTTCCTATTTATCAAACCACTTCTTATGCATTTGATAACACACAACACGGTGCTGATCTTTTTGATTTAAAAGTTCAGGGTAATATTTATACCCGTATTATGAACCCGACCACTGCCGTACTTGAGCAACGTCTTGCTGCACTCGAAGACGGGATTGGTGCTTTAGCTCTAGCTTCTGGAATGGCAGCAATTACTTACTCAATTCAGACGATTACCGAAGCTGGAGACAATATTGCTTCAGTCTCAACCTTATATGGCGGAACGTATAATCTATTTGCCCATACGTTACCAAAACAAGGCATTGAAGTTCGCTTTTTTGATTATCAAAAACCTGAAAGCTTACGTGACTTAATTGATGATAAAACTAAACTTGTTTTTGTTGAGTCGATTGGTAACCCACTTGGAAATATCATCGATTTAGAAGAAATTTCAAAAATCGCACATGAATATGGTGTACCCGTCATTGTCGATAACACCGTTGCCACCCCTGCTTTATTAAAACCTTTTGAATATGGTGCCGATATCGTCATTCATTCGCTTACTAAATATATCGGTGGTCATGGTAATAGCATTGGTGGAGCAATTGTAGATAGCGGCAAATTTCCTTGGGGTAAATATCCAGAACGTTTTAAAGTTTTGAACACGCCTGATCCAAGTTATCACGGGGTTAATTATGTCGAAGCTTTAGGTGAAGCAGCCTATATTGCACGAGCTCGTGTAGTGCCATTACGTAATACAGGCGCGGCAATTAGCCCATTGAGTGTTTTCTTGATTTTACAAGGTCTCGAAACTCTAAACCTCCGCATCGAGCGTCATACTGAAAATGCTCAAAAAATTGCGGAATATTTACAGACTCATCCAAAAGTAAAATGGGTTAACTACGCAGGTTTAAAAGATCATCCACAACATCAGCTTGCTCAAAAATATGTAAAAGGTAAACCTTCTGCAATTTTATCTTTCGGCGTACAAGATGGTCTCGAAGGTGGCACTCGGTTCATCGATGCTCTTCAATTATTTACTCGTCTCGTAAATATTGGTGATGCAAAAAGTTTGGCGTGTCATCCTGCAACGACGACTCATCGCCAGCTCAATGAAGAAGAACTTAAATCTGCTGGTGTAAGCGAAGATATGGTACGTCTTTCAATTGGAATTGAGCATATTGATGACTTAATTGCCGATTTAGACCAAGCACTTTCAGCTGTATAACTTTTAAACTATTCAACAAGCCTCTGGAAATAGAGGCTTTCTTATTTGTCTTTATTCAAATTCAGATGAAGTCTGCTCTCATCTACAATAATAATTTGATCCATTTGCACAACACAGATAATTCAAAGCAAAGAATGAGAAATAAATCTAGCCCGATAGGTACTAGGACTAAGCCCTACACAATTTCTAAACCGAGTCCGGAAAGTGACAGGAGAATTAAAACCACAGCTTAAAGAAATGTCTTCAATGGATTGTGAAGATGTCTCCAGTAACTCTTGAGCCCGTTGTATACGCATGGTAAGTAACCATTGCAATGGTGTAGTTCCAATCTGATCGCGGAAACGTCGTGCGAATGTTCTTGGGCTCATATTTGCTTTATAAGCAAGTAATTTAATATCAATTTCTTCATTCAAATGTGCCCTCACCCATTCCAGTACCGGAGCCAAACTATCACGAGTCTCTGGTACTTCATGTTGAATAAACTGTGCTTGCCCTCCCTCACGATTTAAGGGAGCTACGGCAAGCTTTGCAGCATGAGCAGCCACAGTTTGACCATAATCCCGACGCACAAGATGTAAACACATATCCAATCCAGATGAGGCTCCAGCTGAAGTTATAAGACGTCCTTCATCAATGAACAATACATTTGGGTCGACCTTGATCTGGGGGTATCGAAGAGCTAACTCCTCTGCAAGAACCCAATGGGTTGTAGCTCGATATCCATCAAGAAGTCCCGTTTCTGCTAGAACAAATGCCCCAGAACAAATTGAAGCAATTCTTGCCCCTTTTTTCCACGCTTTGAGAATGGCTGTCCGTACCTTGGGATTAAGAGTCTTTTTAGGATCTTTAATACCGGGAATAATAATAGTGTCTGCATCAATAAGATGATTAAGCCCAAAATGTGCTTGAAGTGTAAATGCTCCTGTATTTACATGCTCTGCTTCACCACAAACTTTTACACAGTACCCCGCCTCACCATTTAATAAACGTACGAAGCCAAAGGCCTCACATGGAATACCCAAGTCAAATGGGATGAAATCATGCAAAGCAAGAATAGCTATCGTATGCATGGATAAAGGCTCTATTAATAAACTTTTCTTATTTTGGCAGATATCAAATTGGCAGTAAATGAACGATTATTGTCATTCCTGCCACTCATAACAATAGGTTAATACTGACAGAATTACCCGTAGTAATTTTTATGTCAAAACTATGAATGGAAAAACTATTCCCTCAGCTCAGCTTGTCTATTTTCAAAATATAGAATGAATAGTTATCTCCCCCCATTCTTAGTATCGATAAATTAAATCTTCAAATGGGCTAAATACGGATCAATAAATATGGCTAATCCGAAAGCACACAATATTACTCAATTTCAAAAATTGAAATTTTTTTCATTATTAGAGACAGTTTCTCTACTGCTATTGGTTGCTGTTGCAGTACCTTTAAAATATTTTAATGGATGGGATACAGGTGTTCATTTTATGGGGCCTATCCACGGGCTTACTTTTTTTACTTATATCTGGTTCGCAGTACAAACCATAGCTGATAGTAAATGGACACCATTAGAAATATTAAGATTAGTAGTGATTACGCTCATCCCGTTCGGTGTTTACTTCAATTTATCATTTATAAAAAATAAAATAGCTAAGTTAGATGAAGCTCAATCATCATGATAGAGCTTTTTACAACCTTAAGCCCATGGCTAAAAGCTATACATATAGTCTCAATGACCATTTTTATAAGTGGCGTTCTTACCACTTCGATGTCACTTAAAATAGAGTTTGATATTAACGAAAATATACGTATTCCTATCTGGGCTGAGCGTGAGTACCGATGGGATCAAATTATGACGACCCCAGCTCTCTTCATTACTTTTGCGTCTGGTTTAATATTAGCAATTAACGGCCAATGGTTTAGCTCTAAATGGCTACCTGCAAAAATTGTATTTGTACTTATTTTGGCGGCTATCCATGGCTTTCAAGCTAAACTTTTACGACAAATCGCAAATGGTATAAATGTTAGAAAAAAACAGGCAACACTGATTATCTTTATCTGTACTATTTCAATTATCGTTCTTGCTATTATTAAGCCATAACCTTACTGTTTATTCTTTAGCCAATAAAAATGTATTAAACAATTATCATATTATTCAGAAGATTAGGATAAAGAAGGAAATATTCCAACTTCCACTTTAGAGTTTTTACTCTAAATAAATTGTTAAATTTCATATATTTACAGACTAGACAATTTTTAAACATCTATTAAGATAATAGCCATATTTATGAGTTCATTTGGATGAACCTACGGTTGTAAAAAATAAAAATTACATACCGGAATAAATAGTCCCTGCCCCTACTTAGGTAAAATGCTGTGAATAAAAAATTAGAAGCTCTGTTCCAGGAAAAGGTACAAGATAAAGTCATTTTAGTGACAGGCGCCTCGAGTGGAATCGGATTAACGATTTCAAATAAGCTTGCTGATGCTGGTGCCCATGTTTTACTGGTTGCCCGTACTCAAGAAACTTTGGAAGAAGTGAAAGCAGATATTGAAAGTCGTGGCGGTAAGGCATCAATTTTCCCGTGTGATCTCAATGATATGGACATGATTGATCAAGTGTCTAAAGAAATTTTAGCGACCGTTGATCACATTGATATTTTAATTAATAACGCAGGCCGCTCTATTCGCCGTGCCGTACATGAGTCTTATGATCGTTTTCATGACTTTGAACGTACCATGCAATTAAATTATTTTGGCGCAGTACGCTTAGTTCTTAATATTTTGCCGCATATGATTCAGCGTAAAGACGGGCAAATCATTAATATTAGCTCGATTGGTGTATTAGCAAATGCGACTCGCTTTTCTGCTTACGTTGCATCTAAAGCAGCGCTTGATGCATTTAGCCGCTGTCTATCGGCTGAAGTTCATGCGCATAAAATTGCGATTACTTCAATTTATATGCCATTGGTTCGTACCCCAATGATTGCACCGACTAAAATTTATAAATATGTACCAACACTTTCACCTGAGCAGGCTGCTGACTTAATTGCTTATGCAATTGTGAAACGTCCAAAACGTATGGCAACTAACTTAGGCCGCTTAGCTTCAATGACATATTCGGTTGCACCGGGCATCAACAATATGTTTATGTCGATTGGTTTCCGTTTATTCCCAAGTTCAGATGCAGCAAAAGGTGAAAAAACCGAGAAATTAAACTGGGCACAAAAAGCATATGCACGAATCTTCCCAGGCGAACACTGGTAATTTTGAGTTGATGTCATAGTGAAAAAAAGCGCCTTAAATAAGGCGCTTTTTTTATTTAAAGAGCTTATTAGTCAAGAAATTGAACATGCCCTGTTTTTACATCGTAAATTGCACCCACCACTACAATGTCACCTCGCTCAACCATATCTTTGAGCACACTGCTATTATTAATAATGTATTGGATGTTGTAGTGAACATTCATTGCTGTTACTTGGCTAATAAAAGCATTACCTAATTCACGTGGCTGCATAATGTCATATACGCTATCAACCGAATGCATTAATGGCCCAAGCACATATTGAATGTGGGGCATTTCCTTCACATCAGACACTTGCTTTTGTTCTAGACGTAATTGACATGCACTCGTCACCGCACCACAATCGGTATGTCCTAAAACAACAATTACTTTGGAACCTTTAGCCTGACAAGCAAACTCAAGAGAACCCAATACTTTTTGCCCAGCAATATTACCTGCAATTCGTAAGCTAAACAGATCACCAATACCCACATCAAAAATCATTTCGGTAGGTGCACGTGAATCCATACAACCAAGCACTGCTGCGATCGGATGCTGGCCTTCATCTGCAGTAACACGAATTTGTCGATAAATATCTCGTTGAAGGCGTTCATTTTTTACAAAACGTTCGTTCCCTTCTTTAAGTAAGTTGACGACCTGTTGAGGACTCAACTTTTGTTGCAAATCATGTGTACTAATATCAATATCAAGTACAGCATCATCAACATCTTGATAATGCTGTTTGAACCCGACCAGTTTAAGATTTACCTGACGTTTAATAGCCGTTTCACTTTGATAATCTTGAATAACTTGATAGATATCAGGATCGATCGAATCACATTGAGTCGCATCAATAATGAGTTGCTGATGTTTATGCACATGTTCCAATGCTGAAATAAGCGCAGAACGATTAAGAAAAGTCACTTGTGATGGGAGTTCAATACGAGTTACTACGCCATGCAAGCGCTTTTCTCTATAAACACGAATACCTTTATTAAAGTTACCATAGAGAATAAAAGCACTACTGGTGAACAGACCAATTAAAATTCCCATCAAAAGATCGGTCAGTAAAATTGCAACTAAGGTAATAATAAATGGCAGAAACTGTTTCCAACCTTTTTGATAAAGCTGTTTAAACAGTTTTGGATGGGTCAGCTTAAAACCTGTCACGATTAAGATCGCAGCCAATGCAGACAGAGGAATCATGTTCATTAATGGCACGAAGAACAAAACCGCTAGTAGCAACAATACGCCATGAATAATGGTAGAGCATTTGCTACGCGCACCTGTATTTGCATTCACCGAACTACGTACAATCACCGAGGTCACCGGCATTCCACCAATTAAGCCAGAAATGATGTTACCTGTACCTTGTGCCCAGAGTTCACGGTTAGGAGGAGAAGAGCGTTTCTGAGGATCGATTTTATCTGCCGCTTCTAGATTCAATAATGTTTCTAAAGATGCCACGACAGCCAGAGTAATTGCCCCTGTGTAAATCATAGGCTCAGCTAAATAGCTAAAATCAGGAAAAATTAATACATCTTCGGGTGCTTGTAAGATATTCGGTAATTGAATGAGGTTATCAATTTGCACTGCCCAGGCAGAACCAATACTCACTAAAACAAAATTTAAAACTGCTGCAAGCACAACCGCAATCAATGCCGAAGGCAAAGCTAGTTTTTTGAGTGGACTACTATCCCACGCTAAAATTAAGAATAAACTGAGCAAACCAATAAGTGCAGCTCCGCCATCAAAACGTTGCAGAAATGCATCTGGAGTCGATGTCCAAACCTGTTTCAATGAAAAATCAGAAAGTCCAAACAGATAAGGCAACTGTGTCGCAATCAGGATGACACCAATAGCGGCGAGTAATCCTAAAATGACATTATTTGGAATAAAGTTGGCAAAAAAACCTAACTTGAACAACCCAAATAGAATTTGCAGGACACCAGCAAAAATAATACATAATAAAAAGGCGGCATAATTGCCGCCTAGTTGTTCTAACTGTACAAGAATGACGGCAGTCAGCCCTGCCGCTGGGCCTGCAACGCTAATGTGGGAACCACTTAGCAAACCTACAATAATGCCGCCCACAATACCTGCAATAATGCCTGAGATGATGGGAGCACCTGAGGCTAAAGCGATACCCAAGCACAGCGGTAATGCCACAAGGAATACGACGACTCCAGATAAGAGGTCTTTTAAATGAAATCTATTTTTCAGGTTTAAAACCGACATAAAACAACCATTTATAATAAAAAGAAATAAGCAAAGTTGTACTATTACAGCCTGAAAGTGAGTAAATGCTTCAAGGCTGGGTTGATGATGTCGAACAACTGAATATCATTAAAGTTTAGTTATGCTATAACGTTGTATATTTAATTGTGTATTTAACAACGATTTGTTGATCTTAAGATTCACCTCATCTTTACGACTGCGATTTTTTCCTGAATTGCTCTTTAACCCCTATTAAAAATAATACTTCGCCAATAAAAAAGCCCCCGATTGGAGGCCTTTTTATTAATTAAAGACGCTTATTTAGAGCCTTTAATCCCTGCTTGTAGCAACAATGCACCTAAACCACCAATTTTTTGTTCTTGAGGTTTCTCTTGCTTGGCGCGCTGAGGACGTTCAGCTTGATCTTTACGTGGTTGAGGACGTTTACCTTGCGGTTTACGTTCAAAACGTTGTTCTGTATTTTGTTCACGGCGTAGTGGACGCTGAGCTTTTACAGGTGCAGAACCTTCAGCACGCATACTTAAGTTCACACGGTTACGTTCAACATCAACCTGCATAACACGTACTTGTACAATCTGGCCCGGTTTTACAACTTTATGTGGATCAGATACAAACTCATTTGCAAGTTCAGAAATATGAACTAAACCATCCTGATGTACACCAATATCAACAAAGGCACCAAAGTTTGTGACATTCGTAATCACACCTTCAAGTTGCATACCTTCTGTCAATTGACCAACTTCAGTAATATCTTCACGGAATTTAGCAGTACGGAACTCTGGACGTGGGTCACGACCTGGTTTTTCAAGTTCAGCTAAAACATCTTGAATTGTTGGTAAACCAAATTTGTCATCAACAAATTCATCAGCTTTTACTTGGCGAATGATTTCAGTATTCCCGATGATGTCTTTAACAGTTGTTGCTTTTGCTGCAACAATTTTCTCAACAAGACCATAACTTTCAGGGTGAACTGAAGAAGCATCTAAAGGTTCAGAACCATTTTGAATACGTAAGAAACCAGCTGCCTGTTCAAAAGTACGTTCACCTAAACGCGGTACGCTTTTCAACGCTTGACGGTTGTCAAAACGGCCATGCTCTTTGCGGTATTCAACAATCTGTTGAGCAATTGCTTTGTTTAAACCAGCAATATAAGCCAAGATTGCTGGTGAAGCGGTATTTACATCAACACCTACAGCATTCACACAGTCTTCTACCACTGCATCAAGGGTTTTTGCCAAACCAGTCTGGTTCACATCGTGTTGATATTGACCCACACCAATTGATTTCGGATCAATCTTAACAAGTTCAGCAAGTGGATCTTGTAAACGGCGAGCAATAGAAACTGCACCACGAATTGAAACGTCAAGCTCTGGAAGTTCCGCCGATGCAAGTTCACTTGCCGAGTAAACTGATGCACCCGCTTCACTTACAGTGATTCGTGTTAAATTCAGATCAGTATTCGCAGCCATCATTTCAGCAACAACAGCTTCTGTTTCACGGCTAGCTGTACCATTACCAATTGCAATCAGCTCTACATTATATTCACGGCATAGACGTGCAAGTTCAGCAATTGAACCTTCTTTATCATCTTTTGGTGCAAATGGATAAATCGTGCTGTGAGCAAGTACATCACCAGCATCGCTGATCACTGCTAGTTTCACACCTGTACGAATACCAGGGTCAACACCCAAAGTCGTACGGCTGCCTGCTGGCGCTGACAATAATAAATGACGAAGATTTTCAGCAAATACCTGCATTGCTTCTGCTTCAGCAGTAAGACGTTTTTCTGTTAGCAATGAATGTTCGATTTGAGGACGAATCTTGCCTAACCAGAATAATTTTGCAGTTTGCTTTAAGAAATCCTGACGTGCTTGAGGTTGAATTTGCTCAAGGTTGTATTCAGTTTCAATACGTGCCAATGGCGCATCATCTTCACCATCTACTTTCAAACCCAATACGTTTTCTTGACGACCACGTAACATCGCTAATAAACGGTGTGAAGGTAATTTGTTTAGACCTTCAGAGAACTCAAAGTAATCACGGAATTTTTTACCAACTTCTTTCTTTTCTTCAGATGCAACTGCACTTTTTAAAACCGCAGTTTTTGCAAAAGTTGTTTTTAATTCTGTAGTAAGTGAAATATTTTGTGCCCAGTCATCAATCAGAATATGCTGAATCGCATCTAACTGACTCTCAACGTCTGGATAGTCTTCGTGACTAAAACCAGCCAATGCTTCTGTCGGGTCAACTTGTTCTGCAATGATTTTTTCAGCAATTGGTCCTAAACCTGCTTCTTTTGCTTTAAAAGATTTACTTGTACGCTTAGGGCGATACGGTGCATAAATTTCTTCTAAAGCATTTTTTGTTTCGGCTGCATTCACCCGCGCCAACAAGTCATCACTCAATTTATTCTGTTCTTGCAATGACTGAATAACCTTTTCACGGCGCTCATATAAATCACGTAAATACGCTAAACGAGTATCTAATTGGCGTAACTGCGTATCATCTAAACCTTGTGTTACTTCTTTACGGTAACGGGCAATAAATGGAACACTGGCACCTTCATCAATTAAGCGGATGGCAGCTTCTACTTGGTTTGGACGTACGGCAAGCTCACTTGCCAACTGCTGAACTAAGTCAGTCATCGTGTTTGATCCCACAAGGATAAAGTTTAAAAGCACTGATTATAAAGACCAAGCCCATAAAATCCACACTTGTTTGCGTATTCAAAACGTTTTTTTGTATTGACTCTGAATATTTATACTTTTTACGACTACTAGAGCACATAAAAACAGGAGTTCAACTATGAAAAAGTTGAGACTGAGCTCTGTCTTTTAATCTTTATAAAATATAAACGTAGGACTTACTTTCATTAATCTGACAAAATTTTATTATAATTTATGAGAAAATGAACATATTGGTACACTCTTCAAAAGATAAAAATATAGAGATTCAACAAGGTTTTATTCATTTAACTTTTTATAGAACCCAGCTATTTGCTTATTTCAACAATTAAAAAATCAAAAGAAACAAGTCAGCGGACCTAAAATAACTTATTTGAAACAATTAGTTATTAATATTTAATTATTAAAAAATTATCAAAGATTTAACTATTTGTTTTTTTAGATCAGTCTTTGCTAAATTATGAGCTTAAGATGTTGTTTTTTGGTTTCAAACTACCTTGAAAATTGTAATTTTGAGCAAATTGATACATAGTCTTAACAAGAACATCAGCATTATACTGAGGGCTTGTTGGCAATAAGCCTCACCGACCCAATAATATATAAATTATGACTTTAAAGGGAGTACATCATGAGTTTAGTTGTACCTGCTGAACATCCTGAAACCGTACACAACGAAACGGATCGTGTCGAACGTATTTTAGTGGTCGATGACGATGTGCGTTTACGTACCCTCTTGCAACGTTTTTTGGAAGATAAAGGCTTTGTTGTAAAAACTGCCCACGATGCTTCGCAAATGGACCGTCTATTACAACGTGAGTTATTTTCACTTATCGTACTCGACTTTATGTTGCCAGTTGAAGATGGTTTGAGTATTTGCCGTCGTTTACGTCAATCAAATATTGATACACCAATCATCATGCTCACAGCGCGCGGTAGCGATTCAGACCGTATTGCAGGTCTTGAAGCTGGTGCAGACGATTACTTGCCAAAGCCATTTAATCCAAATGAACTTTTAGCCCGTATCCGTGCTGTATTACGTCGCCAAGTTCGTGAAGTTCCTGGTGCTCCAAGCCAACAAGTTGAAGTTGTAAGCTTTGGTCCATGGTCTCTAGACTTGTCTACCCGCACACTAACACGCGAAGGACAAATCGTTACCTTAACGACTGGTGAATTTGCAGTATTAAAAGCATTGGTACAACACCCACGTGAACCATTAACGCGCGATAAACTCATGAATTTAGCTCGTGGCCGTGAATGGGGTGCAATGGAACGTTCAATTGACGTTCAAGTCTCTCGCCTACGTCGTTTAATTGAAGATAATCCTGCACGTGCACGTTATATCCAAACGGTATGGGGCGTGGGTTATGTATTTGTTCCAGATGGTGCGGAATAAGTTTGAGATAAAATAGAGTGAGTTTAGATCCAATCGCGCCACAAAACTTTACTGATTACGCTACCTACTCAGAACGGAAACGAACTCGGTGGGAACGTTTTCTCGACAAAATTAAGCCACGCTCTGCTGCCATGCGTACCACTATTCTGGTACTGCTGGTGGTGTTCTTTAGCTTATTTATGTCGTTATGGTTCTTTTGGCGCACTCTTTACTTACCTGAAATTCAACAACACGCGCGTTATCTTGCAGTTGAACTCGAGCTCGTCAACAATCCGGATATACGAATTTTTCATCGCGAAAATGAAGTCGATGTTGATGAGTGGTTACGTAATCGGGTTGGAATTGAATACATTACCAATCCCAAAGAATATCCAAGTGTCCGCGATAAAGTAATTGCTGAGTTTTTTACTAATCAAATCGAACAAAAACTGGCAAATGAGATTGGGGCCAAGGATGTTACGGTTTACTTCCAGTTTAAGCCTAGCCCACGTATTTGGATTCAAACACCTGAAATGCATGGGAACTGGGTTCGTGAACCTTTAAAAACCTATGCAAACTACAGTCCTGAGCTATTAATTGGTTGGGTCGTTGGTGTTCCTCTACTGTCAGCTATCATTATTTTGATTCTCGTCAGACAAATGAACCGCCCTTTACGTCGTTTGCAAAATGCTGCCAATGAATATAGTAAGTCAGGGACAGCGCCTTATCTAGATACCAATCATGGTCCATTAGAAATTCGACAGGTGAACCAAGCCTTTAACCGCATGGTCTATACGCTCGATCAAACCGAGCGTGAACGACGTATTATGTTGGCCGGTATCTCGCATGATTTGCGAACTCCTCTAACACGCATCCGCTTAACAGCAGAAATGTTACCTGACGAGTTTTTACGTGAAGGTCTGGTCTATGACGTAGATGATATGGACGCAATTCTTAATCAGTTCATTTCATATATGCGTGATGGTTCAGATGAAGAGTTGAAAGACACCAATATCAATATACTTTTGCAAGAACTTGTTGTGCAATTTAAGCCACTTGATATTCAATTTGAGATGCAGGATGTGCCCATTATTCCGGCACGTAGCCTTTCTTTAAAACGGCTTATTGCAAACCTGATTAATAATGCAAAACGCTATGGTGCTGAACCTATAGATCTCAGTGCAAAAGTTGAAAATGAAAATATTTTAATTACTGTTGCTGATCATGGTGAAGGTATTCCACCAGATCAAATTGAAGAATTAATGCAGCCCTTTGTCCGCGGAGACGCCGCAAGAACGATCCAAGGGAGTGGACTTGGATTGGCTATTGTCAAACGTATTGTCGATATTCATCATGGTGAAATTCAAATTCACAACCGTGAACAAGGCGGTTTAGAAGTTATTATTTCTTTACCGATCCCAAAATCAGTCCCTGAAGAAAATAGCTCGATCAATCCATTAGAAAAAATAAAACAAACTTTGAGTGAGCGCTTTTAATTTAACCAGTTGGTTATTAAAAGCCTCATTTTAAAGATAAATAAAAACGATAAAAATCAATTAAATAAAATCCATAAATATAATTTATACCACCATTTATTTACAAAATTAGACCTTAGCCTAACACCTATGCACTTTTCAATTTTTCATAGCTAAAATCCCGTATGTTTTGACAATTCTGAGGATGTCCAATGTCTTTAAGTCGTATTCGCCTAGCTTCTCTTCATGACAAGGTCATCAGTGCTGAACAAGCTGCGCAATTCATCGAAGATGGAATGACTGTAGGTATGAGTGGTTTTACTCGTGCTGGTGAAGCTAAAGCTGTTCCACAAGCACTTGTAGAACTTGCAAAGAAAAATCCGTTAAAAATCACGTTAATTACGGGTGCCAGCTTAGGTAATGACTTAGACAAACAACTCACGGAAGCAGGTGTTTTATCTCGTCGTATGCCATTCCAAGTGGACAACACTTTACGTCGTGCCATTAACAATGGCGAAGTTATGTTTATTGATCAACATTTGTCTGAAACTGTTGAACAAATGCGTAACCAACAGCTTAAACGTCCTGATGTTGCGGTAATTGAAGCAATTGCAATTACTGAAGATGGCGGCATTATTCCAACAACTTCTGTAGGTAACTCTGCAAGTTTCGCTATTTTTGCCGAGAAAGTTATTGTTGAAATCAACACATCTTTAAGCGAAAGCTTTGAAGGTTTGCACGATATCTACATCCCAACTTACCGCCCAACACGTACTCCAATTCCATTAACAAAAGTGGATGAGCGTATTGGTACATCAGCAATCCAAATCGATCCTGCAAAGATTGTCGGTATTGTATTTAACGACACTCACGATTCACCATCAACGGTAACTCCGCCAGATGATGAAACTCAAGGCATTGCAAATCACCTCATTGCTTTCTTTAATAAAGAAGTTGCTGAAGGTCGCTTACCAAAGAGCCTTGGTCCATTACAAGCGGGTATCGGTTCTATTGCAAATGCGGTATTAACTGGCTTAAAAGATTCTGACTTTGAAGACCTCATCATGTACTCAGAAGTATTACAAGACTGTACTTTTGAATTAATTGATGCAGGCAAAATGAAATTTGCTTCTGGTAGCTCAATTACACTTTCTGCAAAATGTGGCGAGAAAGTTTTTGGCAATATCGAAGCTTACAAAGACAAATTAGTACTTCGTCCACAAGAAATTTCTAACCACCCTGAACTGGTTCGCCGTTTAGGTATTATCGGCATTAACACTGCGCTTGAGTTTGATATTTACGGCAACGTGAACTCAACTCACGTATGTGGCACTAAAATGATGAACGGTATTGGCGGTTCTGGTGACTTCGCTCGTAATGCTCACTTAGCAATCTTTGTGACCAAATCAATTGCTAAAGGCGGTGATATCTCATCTATCGTGCCAATGGTGAGCCATGTTGACCACAGTGAACATGATGTTGATATTTTAGTGACAGAACAAGGTTTAGCAGACTTACGCGGTTTGGCGCCTCGTGAACGCGCTCGCGCTGTTATCGACAATTGTGTACACCCACTTTATCGTGATGCATTAAATGATTACTTTGATCGTGCATGTGCTAAAGGTGGACACACTCCTCATTTACTTCGTGAAGCGTTGTCTTGGCATGCAAACTTCGAAGAAACTGGTCAAATGCTTCAAGCAGCACCAGTTGCAAAATCAGCTTAAATAACTGGTTGAATTAAAGCACTCCTAAGGGAGTGCTTTTTTATTTGTGTAAATTATTAATAAACACTGCTCAAGCCCGAGTTTTTATTTTATCTTTTGAGCACATCAAAACAAAAAGTAGAAATCCATATGTTTATCATTCGTCAATTTACAAATGCGGATCTGGAAGATGTCGTCATTTTATGGGAAAGCTGCGGCCTGACTCGACCTTGGAATAATCCTGAAACGGATATTTTTAGAAAAGTCTCACAACAAGATGATTTGTTTCTAGTTGCGATTAAAGATGAGCAACTGATTGGTACGCTTATGGGTGGCTATGACGGCCATAGAGGCTGGATTAATTATTTGGCTGTTCACCCCCACCAACAACGCTTAGGGATAGCTACAGCCCTTGTTCAGCAGCTTGAAAAGCGGCTGATTGCGCGAGGCTGCCCAAAACTTCAATTATTGGTGCGTAAAGATAATTTGAATGTACTGAATTTTTATGAACAACTCGGCTATGACGAAGTAGAAGCGGTATGTTTAGGAAAACGTCTAATTAACGATAGTTCACATGATTAGAGCCTTATTTATTATCATTTTGGTATAACACAGAAAATAAACTGAGTTTGGGGATAAGTAAGTGTCCTTGTGGATAAATCTCATTTTACCCACAGTTAAACAAATAATGCTTTAGATAAAATCACAAGCATGAAAAAAGCCTCATACGTTATGTATGAGGCTTTTTCGAATATGGTGGCGAGACCCAGGATCGAACTGGGGACACACGGATTTTCAATCCGTTGCTCTACCTACTGAGCTATCACGCCGTTGGCCTGTATTAAGCCGTATCTCAGAACAATAGTCAACAATTATCCTGAGTTTTTGATTTAACTGAGTATTTTTTATACTTAAAAAAAATCCCTGATGGGATCAGGGATTGAAAACACAAATAATGGTGGCGAGACCCAGGATCGAACTGGGGACACACGGATTTTCAATCCGTTGCTCTACCTACTGAGCTATCACGCCGAAGTGGGCGTATTAAACAATGTTTATATGACCACGTCAAGCAACTTCCGTATTTTTTGTAACAAGTGATTATTTTTAAATCACCATCACATACGGACTAGGCTGTTAATGATGTAATTTACCAATATGAGCTAAACAACGATGAATTGCGCCGCAGCCCGGCTCAAAAATTTTAACGCCTTTTGACTCTTCTATACGACAAGCTTCTTCAACCAAGCGCTCAGCTACCCCACGACCACGGTTAGCAGGGTGAACAACAATATATTCAAGGACCTTGCTTTCACCTTGTCCTGAAGACCAGATTGCACCTATAATTTTGGTGTTAAATTCAGCAGTGTATAGCGTGGTATACTGTTGTAAATCTTGTTCAAGTTGTTCAATCGCATCGTGCCCGTCACCAAACTCCGGACTTGTATCATACAAACGCTCAAGCTGATCGCGGATCTCTGAATTATCTAGAGAACTATAAGCATGTACGGTAATAGGCATTGATTAACCCTCCTGAGCAAACTATGATGCTGTCACGAATTCGTCACAGCGAAATTGTCGTTAACATCCAATCATTTTTGACGTTTTTTGAGGAACGTGTCCATGACGCAACGTATCAGTGAAGTGGTTAGAAATACCAATGAAACCAAAATTCGAGTTCGATTAAATCTCGACGGTACTGGTCAAGGCACACTAAACACTGGAGTTCCATTTTTAGACCATATGATTGATCAAATCAAGCGACATGGCTTATTTGATATCGATATTCATTGTGACGGAGACCTCGAGATTGATGATCACCACACCGTAGAAGACTGTGGAATCACGCTTGGACAAGCTTTTGCACAAGCTTTAGGCGATAAAAAAGGTTTAAAACGCTATGGTCATTTTTATGCACCATTAGACGAAGCTTTATCTCGCGTTGTTGTAGATTTATCTGGTCGTCCGGGTTTATTCATGGATATTCCATTTACCCGTGCACGCATCGGTACCTTTGATGTCGATTTATTCTCTGAGTTTTTCCAAGGTTTCGTAAACCATGCGCTTATGACCTTACACATCGATAATTTGAAAGGTAAAAATAGTCACCATCAAATTGAAAGTGTGTTCAAAGCGCTAGCTCGTGCTTTACGTATGGCATGTGAAGTTGATCCACGTGCAGAAAACACGATTGCATCGACAAAAGGTAGCCTCTAATGACACGTATCGCGTTACTTGATTATGGCATGGGCAATCTACACTCAGCAGCTAAAGCACTTGAGCATGTGGGCGCTACAGTCGATGTGACCAATGATCCAAAATTAATTGCACAAGCCGACAAAATTGTTTTTCCGGGCGTTGGTGCAATGCGTGACTGTATGCAAGGCATGCGTGAAGCAGGTATTGATGAAGTCGTACGTAAAGCTGCTTTTAATAAGCCAGTTCTTGCGATTTGCGTAGGCATGCAGGCATTACTACAAAGTTCTGAAGAAAATGGCGGTGTAGACGCACTCGGTATTTTTGATGGTGTAGTAAAGCACTTCCCTCAAATGGAAGGTTTAAAAGTACCACACATGGGCTGGAACCAAGTTCACCAAATGGACCCAAGCCATCCAATGTGGAACAACATCGAACAAGATGCTCGCTTCTACTTTGTACATAGCTACTATGTCGAACCAAAAGATGAAAGCGTTGTGGCTGCGACTTGCGAGTATGGTGTGAACTTCTGCACAGCGATTCACAAAGATAATTTATTCGCGACTCAATTCCACCCAGAGAAAAGTCATACTGCTGGTTTGCAGTTACTTAAAAACTTTGTGGAATGGAATATTTAATCTGATTTAAAACTGAAAAAGATCAGGTCCAGATGGCCTGATCTTTTTTTTATTTACAATAATAACTAATCATTTATAGAATGATGTTTTATTCAACAAAATATTGAATATTTATACTTTTAAATAAAACCAAATGATCAGGAAAACAAAATGAATTCACCTTTTGAAAATCAGCCACTTCAACAAGATTCCCCCTTTAAAGCTAATGGTCGTTTTGGACGACTCTCTTATGCTGCTTGGACATTCTTATTTTCACTCGTCATCGGCATCATTGTTGTTGCCATCGCATTCACTTTTGGATTTACATCTAGTCAGGAACTAACAGGCCTTTCTACAGCAGGCATGATTGTTATCGCCATTCTTTATATTGTCTGTCTCTATGTAAGCTTTGTATTTACAATTCGTCGCTTACATGACCGAAATAATACAGGATGGCTATCATTGCTAATGCTTATCCCTGTCGTAAACCTCATTTTCATGATTTATCTCTTTGCAGCAAAAGGTACAGAAGGCAATAATGATTACGGCCCGCAGCGCCCTACCCCTGGTTGGGAACGCGTTTTAGGCTGGATTTATATTATTCTGATTCCGCTTGCTTTTGTTTTTGCTATTGTGGCCACAATCATGGCTCCGACCTATGAAGGTTATGTTGAAAAAAGCGAAAGCGTTGTCATTGGTACACCGTCTCAGTCTCAATAATTTTTAAAGACTGTCATAAAGCCTAGTTCTCTAGGCTTTATTCATATATAAAGCTAATAGCTCAATTCATTTGTATGCTGTTAAATATGTCCGAAGCCTCTCCCCTCCTTGATAAAGCCTCTATTCAGCAACTTCCTCCTTTTGAAAATCTTAACTATCAAAATATTGTCGTGATTGAAAATATTGAGCAATGCAAAACTATTGAAGAAGAATTAAAAAACGCTGTAGTTTTAGGATTTGATTCTGAATCTAAACCGACTTTTCGAGTGGGTGAAGTGTCAACAGGTCCACATTTGATTCAGCTGGCCACAGCAAAAAAAGCCTATTTATTTCATGTAAATTCATCGACTTTAAAATTTTTACAGCCCATTTTGTCTAACAAAAAGCAAATTAAAGTCGGCTTTGGCCTTAAAAATGATAAACACATTTTTCATAAAAAAGGCATTGAACTAGAAAGTTGTGTCGACCTAGCCAAAGGCTTTAGTCACTTTGGTTTTACACAGCAAATGGGGGTTCAAAAAGCAATTGCTCTGCTATTTGGGCAATATCTTGCAAAGTCAAAAAAAGTTGGAACTTCAAATTGGGCACGAAAGCCACTTACATCACAACAAATAAGCTACGCTGCCGCCGATGCGTATGCTGCATTATTGGTATTTGAAGAGCTCAGAAAGCAAGAACTATTACCTGCTCACATTTCACAAACGATTCAAACCGCACTTCAAGCTTAAAGTTATAAAAGTCTTTTCTAAGGCTTAGCGATTGATCAATACTTTGCTAAGATGTGCACAATTTCATAATCATGATGAAGCAAGGAGCGGAAGCATGCTAATCATTCCAGCAATTGACCTGAAAGATGGTAAATGTGTGCGTTTAAAACAAGGGCGTATGGAAGACGATACCGTTTTCTCTGACGATCCAGTTGCAACTGCCCAGCATTGGGTAAATGAAGGCGCACGTCGTTTGCATTTGGTTGATTTGAATGGCGCTTTCGCAGGTACCCCAATTCATAAGCCTGTTGTTGAAGCAATTGCTAAAGCTCAGCCAGAATTACCAATTCAAATTGGTGGTGGTATTCGCTCACTAGAGACTATCGAACACTACTTAGAAGCTGGCGTGACTTTTGTCATTATTGGTACTAAAGCAGTTCAAGAGCCTGAATTTGTAGAAGAAGCTTGTAAGCGCTTTGCTGGCCACATCATTGTTGGTATTGATGCCATGAATGGTATGGTTGCAACTGACGGCTGGGCAAACGTTACTGACGTTAAAGCAACAGATTTAGCAAAACGTTTTGCAGATGCAGGCGTGTCTAGCATTGTTTATACAGACATTGCACGTGATGGCATGATGCAAGGTGTAAACGTTGAGCAGACTGTAAACTTGGCTGAATACTCAGGTTTACCAGTGATTGCTTCAGGTGGTGTAACTAACCTTGATGACGTTCGTAACTTAAAAGGCAAACCAGGCATTTTAGGTGCAATCACAGGTCGTGCAATTTATGAAGGTACTTTAAACCTTCGTGAAGCTCAGCTTCTGTTAGATGAAAACCGTCTTTAATTTTTAAGATGTAAAAAAAGAGCCTGTTTAGGCTCTTTTTTATTTCTTAATAATCTTTAATTTAATAACTTTTCTAAATCAATAACCTCATCTGCAAGCTCCATTGCATAAGGTGAATGCGTAATCATAATCACGGATGGAACGACCTGCTGAATATATTTAAGTATATTTTTTGCAGTACCTACATCTAAAGCTGCAGTTGGTTCATCTAAGATTATGAGTTGAGGACGAGCCAAAAGGCCTCGAAGAATACAAATTCTTTGCTTTTCTCCTCCTGAAAAATTCTTATAAATTTCAGTTAGATCATCATCGAGCGTTAATTGATGTTTTTTCAAAATATGCAATAAATTAAACTGCTCAAGCATCTGAAGTAAGTAAGAATCTTCATATATATGCTGAGAGTTATAGACCAAATTCTCTCTTAAAGAATAAGGGAAAATAACTGGCTGCTGTGCAACATAAATGACCTCATCAAAAATAGGCTGGGAAAAGTTATGGCTAATATCAATGCTTTTATACAAAAGCTGTCCTGATTGAATCTGGTATACCCCCATTAAATAATTCATCAGAGAGGTCTTACCTAGCCCTGTTTGCCCAATCACGACATATGTTTTATTGGCTAATATTGTTAAATTAAATTGATCTACTGCTCTTTTTCCTAATAAAAATTGAGCGTTTATAAATTGGAAGAGGACTTCAGAATGTTGAATAGCAGAAGACGTATATTGTTCTTTCTTAAGATTAAAATACTGTCGGTATTTTGCTAAGGCCACAAAGTTTCCATTTAAGCGCATCAAGCTTTGAGAAACAGCCAAAAATGGATTGGTGAGTTGAATAATATAAGTACTTATCAATACGAAAGCACCTGGAGTTAATTGCTTTTCAGTTGAAAGAAATACGGTAAATAACATAAAAATAAGTAAGAATAAAAAAATCATGAATAATTGAGAAATCATCAATAGTCCTATTTTCTTATTCCTATCTTTAGCTGTTGTAATGGATAAATTGAGCGTTTCATTAAATTTTGATAATTGAAACGGTACTGCATTTTTCACTTTAATTTCATAGGAGTTGGATATCTGATGTATCAAATGACTATTCACCTGATTATCTTTTTGGTACATCGCATCGAATAGTGAACTACTTGTTTTATTTATATGAAAGGAAACTAGGAAAATAATGATAGCTATTAATAAAAAGCTAATACTAAAGACTAGGCTAATGGTCGTAAATAGAACTGCAAAAATCATCGCCAATTGAAAAATAATTGGCCCCAAATGAAGAAGTAACGTTAAATTAATCTCACCAAAAGCAGAGCTTCCTCTTGCGAGATCACTGATTACTGTTCCAGCTTCAATTTGATCTTGTTCATCTTTTTTAAGATTTAAATAATTTTTTAAGCCTGCAAAAATTAATGCTCCTTTGAAATCAACCATCAAATAAGCACTAAAAATATTTTGCGTCCAATGGCATAACTCATTCACCAACCATGCAGTCGCGTAGGCAAGTACGAGTAGATATAAAAAATTAAATGGGATTTGAATATTGAAGAAAAAGTTATATTCGTGTGCAGAATAGTCGATAATAATTTTCAGCAGGTATGGCAACAATGTTGTAAAGAATGCTGAAAACATCACTAATAAAAACATGAGAAACATACTACTCTTCTGTTTCTTATAATTTTCTTTAGAAACCTGCCATATAAATTTATAGTTCTGAATATCTTGCGAACTTAATAAAAATTTCATTTCTGTATCTTTTTTCTATTAAAACGAGTTAAAAATAATTTCATTACACAAGAAATATTATAACTTGCCTTATTTATTGTTCTTCTTATTTTTTTGTTTAGAATTAAGCTTACAAATTTTTAAATAAGAGAAATTCTTTATATAAAATTTAATAACTCATGTGATTTTATAAAGACTTTAAAATCAATACACCACATTACGAATAAACTTAAGTAGTTGGTTACCACTATTGATATAGGTATAAGTCACTGAACTAGCATATATAAATGAAGAACCAGCAACGATAGTTTTTGAGCTATCCGCAAATTGTATGGTCAACTCACCTTCTAATACATAAATAAGCTCTTGCCATCCTTCCGGGTCTGCTTCGGCAACATAAGACTCCCCTACTGCTAACGACCATGTCCAAAGCTCAACTTGAGAACGCGATGGAACTGAAGCCAAAAAAGTCGCTCTGCTTTCTTCTTTTTCACCTTGCCAAGCAAGTGCATTGACCAAAGCTTGTTCTTTATGCTCAGGTGCACTCACAATCGTTCTAAAATCGACGCCCAACACCGCCGCAATTCCATCGAGTTTAGCTAAGCTAATATTGACTTGTCCTGTTTCCAAAGCTGCGATTGTCCGTCTGCTCACCCCTGCCTGATCGGCCAACTCCTGTTGGCTTAAATCTCGCTCATCTCTTAAGGAACGGATATTTGTGCTGACATGCTGTAAAACGGTACTGGACTGGCTCATAAATTAATGCAGCAAATAAAATATGAGCAATATATTGCACAAAATAGAAGAATAGCGCAATATGTGCAGTATATTGCACAATTCTTTCTATTTTGAATATGTCACCAATTTCTTTGAGTTCAAGCAAAGCCCCACAGTTAGCACTCGTTTTGATTACGATCATTTGGGGTGGAACATTCCTTACTGTGCAATATGCACTGAATTTTTCATCGCCTATGTTTTTTGTGGGTTGCCGCTTTGCTGTCGCGGCGCTTACCTTGCTGCTTATTTCTTTTAAAAGTATGAAAGGCATTACTTTAAAAGATTTAGGTGCTGGCAGCACGATTGGTCTTGTAATTGCGGCAGGTTATGGCACACAGACGATTGGTCTTCAAACCATTCCAAGTAGTGAGTCGGCTTTTTTAACAGCACTCTATGTTCCGCTTGTACCTATTTTAATGTGGCTCATCTTTAGAAAAGTTCCACACATTATGACTTGGGTGGGAGCAGTCCTTGCTTTTGCTGGCCTTATTTTATTGACAGGTAATGGTTTTGAACAAATCTCTTTAAATTTTGGACAGCTTGTAACAGTACTCGGATCACTTGCGATTGCTTTAGAAATTATTTTTATTAGTTACTTTGCTGGAAAAGTAAATTTACGTCGCGTCACCGTCATTCAACTCGGCGTAGCCTCTCTGGTTTCTTTTGCCATTATGCCTGTGGTGGGTGAACATGCAATTCCTGCATTTTCATGGCCACTTGTACTCCTTGCTGTTGCATTAGGTTTAGCCAGTGCGCTTATTCAATTTGTGATGAACTGGGCTCAACGTATGGTTGATCCTTCCCGTGCTGCAATTATCTATGCAGGAGAACCTGTTTGGGCAGGAATTATTGGTCGAATTGCGGGTGAGCGTTTACCAGTTATTGCTCTTTTGGGTGGTGCTTTAGTGGTATTAGGTGTTTTAGTGAGTGAGTTAAAACTTAAGTTGCCCATTAAAAAAACTAAAAGAATTCGAGAATAAAAAAGAGAGCTTAATGCTCTCTTTTTTATCTATTATTTTTTCTTCAATGAAATACAAGGCTGGTAGTACTCAACCGTAGGCATTGGATCATAAAAGGGATGGAGCAATGCCTTCCATTCCTGATAAGCATCAGACTTTCTAAACCCTTCTGTATGATTTTCAATCTCATCCCAGGAAATCATTAAAATATAATGATGTGGGTCAGTTGCATGCCTAATGAGCTGGACAGCATTAAAGCCTTCCATTGGATAAACAATATGTTTAGCTTGCTCGAAAGTTTCAAGAAATGCTTCACTTTGCCCAGACTTTATACTCAAATGCACATGTTCAATAATCATGATTTATTGATACATCGGACGGTTATCATTTAAAGCAATCAAGCCGCGAATTGCACGATATACAATCCAGATCCATGCAGCACCAATTACACCCACACAGAATACGGTCGATGAGATTGCAACTCCTGCAAACAGGTCAGTATTTTCACCTGTAAAGAACAAGAAAATAAACGGCAGAAAAGCAATAATATTCCAAGCCAGATACCACCAGAATGTTCGGATTTGCCAAGTAAAGTGGCTCGCAAAAATTGACCCTTGCACATCAGAACGTTTTACATAGTTAATAATTAAAGCAATAACCGCAAGTAAGCCGCCTGTAAAAATGGCAACAATATAAAGTACATATAAAATAAGTGTTAAAGTACGATTTGAATCTTGGTCGATAGAACTATTCATTTTTATACCTCTCAAGTTTAATAAAACGATTTACTTTTATGAGCCCCGCAACACATTTAAGGGAGAAATTAGCCACAAAATCAAAAGTAAATGAAGGAATATGGTACAAAAATAAATCTTACGGAATGGTTGTTTTTGTGTTTTATGTCTCAGTTTTTGTTGTGCCCACCATGCAGCAGGCCAGCCTCCTAAAAAGCTGACAATGTGCAATGTTTGCTCAGGCACACGGCGATTACCCAATTGTGCTGCTTCTTTATCTTGTGAATAAAGCCAGTAACTAAGCACATTCATCATTAAAATAAACAATAAGGTATAAGTCGGCAAGATATGAATAAAACTCATAATTCCCATTAAAACGAAATAAAACACGATCCCCATTTGCATTGCAGACCATGGACTAGCTTGAAAAGAAGATTGTGTTTTTACTGGTTTTGACATTTTACGAGTTTGAGATGCTTTTAAATAAGTGACCTGCTGAGCACGAAAGCGACCTTGCTCATCGAGAATAATCAGATATTCCAGTGCACAGCCAATAATTGGCCGAGGACCGGGGCGTGCAAAATCTTTAATATGCAAAAAGACTCGTTCTTTTTCAGCATCATCTGGCTGAATAAAGCCATAACCTTTTTCGTCGAACCATTCGACTAATCGCCCCTGATCTCGCATCTTTATTCCCTTTTATGCTTTTACATGACTTAAACGGTCTTGCATCATTGCTCGCATTTCCTGCGGGTCTTTTTGCAAAATGTCATCGCCGGTACGTCCTTCTTCTTTATTTTTTTGAGCAACTTGCAAGCGCATTGACCAAAAACGACAAGCCGCCATTGCTAAGAATACATCTAAACACTCAATTTCATCGGAAGTAAGTGCACGAACTTTTTGGTATGCCGCTAAGTAAGCTGCAACTTTGTCTGAGTTTAAATGCGCCGCTGGGTATTCAGTACAAAAATCATTGATGGTAATCGCAATATCAAATAGCAATTCATCTTGATTTAATTCATAAAAATCTAAAATACCTTGTAATTGCTCACCTTCAAACAAAGTATTGTCACGGAACAAATCGGAGTGAATAAAACCTGTTGGTCGGTTTGAATACTGCGCTGTTTTCGCATTAAAAGCTTGATAGACCTGCTCAAGTAACGTTTGGTCTTCTTGAGTCATATTTGGTTTAAGCTGTTCTGCAACGCCTGTCCAGTATTGATGATCACGTCGATATTCACGTTCAAGTGGAAAATCTTGTAAAGCCATATGCAGTTTCGCCTGTGCATCTGCAATCGCTGCAACTTGCGCTACTGTCGTTTGCATGGGATGGTGGCCCATTAAACGTGGTGCAATTTGTGCAGGCTTGTCTGCAATAACATGAACCGCTTGTCCGCTATGTTTTAACGGCACAGCAACAGGTACATCATGAGTCCCCAATTGTTCAAGAATAGGAATGAGTTCACCTGCCCCTTGTGCATCTAACTCTTCAAACACGGTAAGTACATATTGTTTGCGGTTTACATCAACCAGAAAATAATTGGTGTTTTGAATACCTCCCTGAATTGGGTTCAGCTCCAACACCTCTAATCCATAAGGTGCAGCAAAGGTGCGAACTTCATCTAAACTCAACGGGGTATAAACCGACATGGAAAACCTGCAAAAAACATCTGTGAAGTTTGATAGAATACCTCTTCCCTCCATTAAGGTGTAGCGCCTGTGTAGGAACTTTCACCAACGGCGATTATTTTTGGAAAAAGCTATGCTTGCTAAACGTATTATTCCTTGCCTAGACGTTGATAACGGACGCGTAGTTAAAGGCGTTCAATTCCTCGATATTCGTGATGCTGGCGACCCTGTTGAAGTGGCACGTCGCTATAATGAACAAGGTGCAGACGAAATTACTTTCTTAGACATTACCGCTACACATCATGGACGCGATACCACTTACCGTACTGTTGAACGTATGGCCGAGACTGTATTTGTGCCATTAACTGTCGGTGGTGGTGTACGTAAGGTTGAAGATATTCGTGCGTTATTAAATGCAGGTGCGGACAAAGTAAGTATTAACTCTGCTGCCGTATTTAACCCAGAATTTGTTCAAGAAGCGTCACAGCACTTTGGCGCACAATGTATTGTCGTTGCGATTGATGCCAAAAAAACTGGCGATAACAAATGGGAAATCTTTACTCACGGTGGCCGTAAACCAACGGGCATTGATGCGATTGAGTGGGCTGTACAAATGGCTAACTACGGTGCGGGTGAGTTACTGATTACCAGTATGGATGCCGATGGTACGAAAGCAGGTTACGACATTGCTTTAATGCGTGCCATTAATGACCGCGTTACCATTCCAACCATTGCTTCAGGCGGTGTAGGTAACTTACAACACCTTGCAGACGGTATTTTACAAGGTGGTGCAGACGCAGTATTGGCAGCAAGTATTTTCCACTTTGGCCAATATACTATTCCAGAAGCTAAACAATATTTAGCTGAACAAGGGATCGAAATGCGCTTGTAAGCGCATTGATAATAAAAGGGGCGATATGCCCCTTTATTTTTTTATGCAGCACCATCGACCGAATTAATGTCGCTAACGAGTTGAGGTTTTTCTTTTTTCTCGACCCATTTTGCAGGAAAGATTTTTTCTACAGCTTGAGACAGCGGTCTAGCAAACGCAGCAGGTAAACGCACACCCAAAGGATTTTGTTCTTTTAAATCTGCCGACGACACCACCCGTGTTCCCATTACATAATCAAACCAAGGTTTAGTCACACACCAATTGGCATCTTGATTGGAGTTCATGTGGTGATCGTAATGCCACGGAATTTTACGCTTTGCCCAGTCGGGCTCTAAATGCGCACGGCGATGAATATAATAATAATTACCAGCACTGTACCAAGCTGCGAAAGCCATACCTTTTGAAAATGGATAGAAAATTGCGCTTGAAACGGTTGCCACCACAGCAAGTGAAATTAACTCATTTTTAGTGCGCCAGTTTCCAATGCCCTCAACATAGCAATCATCATGAAATTGTTGTTTACGGACTTCACGATGATGTGCCCAATGAGACTCCATACTTCTTGGCACTGGGCTATATCGCGGTTTTCCAGCACGGTGTACACCATGCAATATATATTTATGCGCCACCCATTCAAATGCATTGGCAACCGCAACTCCTGCAATAAACCCTTTTAACATCACCTAACTCCTTTTTCTTTTTATTCAGCATATAAAATTCGTTATGCTAGGTATTGACCAGAATTTATGGTTTCATTGACAAATCACGACAAGAAAGAGGTGGTCACGGATGCCACAACTAAAAAATTATACAGGCTCAGTATATGGAGGACTGGGACATCTATTAAAAGCTTATTGTGAAGCGAATAAGTTAGCTATTCCTGAACAATTAGAACAAATTCAAAATCTAGAACGCTTTGACTACGTCGTTTGGCGTGACCTTTTAGAAATGATTTATAAACTAGACCCGAAGCCGGGTTTAGGGCTAGAAATTGCCAAATACGTGCAACCCAAACACTTAGGGATTATTGCCTACCTTGCTCTCTCTTGCGATAACTTAGGTGAAGCCTTAATTCGCTATCATGATTTTCATCGTCTGATTTATGACGGCAGCCCTTTAGTCGTTGAGTTACAAGGAAGATATGGTTCTATTCGTTGGGAAGCGACCGAGCTACACCCTACCCAGCTTACTGATGAAATCGCGATTGCACTGGTCATTCAGTTTTTACGTCTTTTTATGTCTCATGAAGATGTGCATTTACATGAAGTACATTTCTTAAATGCTGCCCCTAAAAATATCAGGGTTTATGAACAATACTTCCAATGTCCCGTTCGTTTTAGCCAGCCGCGTACCGAGTTGCTCATTCCAATTACAGAAATTCATAAACCGCTTAGCAGCGCTGACCATACCTTACAGCAACTATTGGTTCAGCAAGCACAAGCGCTGTTAGAACAATTACCAAATTCGACTCAACTTGATCAGCGTTTACAGCATTCAATTTTGACTGGACTGCAAAAAAATCAATATCAAATTGAATATATTGCCGCTCAATTAGGCCTGTCAGTTCGACAACTCCAAAGACATTTACAACAGCAAAACACCACCTTTCAGGAACGCGTTCAGCAAGTGCGCTTTATGCTGGCAACCGAGTATTTAAAAGACCCGCATTTAAGTTTACAAGAGATAGCTCTTTTGCTTTGTTACTCGGAACAAAGTGCTTTTCAAAGAGCTTTTAAGCATTGGACCAATCAAACACCACAGCAATGGAGGGATCATTTTTTAGACAAAGAATAACCAACCAAAACTTACAAATCTTTTCTTGATTAAAACAACACTGAAAACAAAAATTTCATATAGTCACATGCTTCAAATTTATGTGACGCAATTCACATTAATTAAAATAGATTAAATAAATGAGTAATCAGAATGAATAAATATTTTGCTGAATTTCTAGGTACGTTTTGGCTAGTCTTTGGTGGTTGTGGTAGCGCAGTATTAGCCGCAGCTTTCCCTGAACTTGGTATTGGCTTTGCAGGTGTAGCCCTTGCCTTTGGTTTAACCGTACTGACAGGCGCCTATGCTCTAGGGCATATCTCAGGTGGACATTTTAATCCCGCGGTAAGTGTTGGCCTTTGGGTCGGCGGCCGCTTCGATGTTAAAGATTTAATTCCCTATATTGTTGCTCAAGTGGTCGGTGCGACTGCTGCTGCATTTGTTCTCTACATTATTGCTCAAGGCCAAGCGGGCTTTAGCGGTGTTGGTGGTTTTGCTTCAAATGGTTTCGGTGATTTATCACCAAACAAGTTTGGCTTAGGTTCAGCTTTCATTATTGAAGTCGTTCTTACAGCTTTCTTCTTAATCATTATTTTAGGTGCAACTGACCGCCGTGCACCTGCCGGCTTCGCTCCTATTGCCATTGGTTTAGGCTTAACGCTTATTCACTTAATCAGTATTCCAGTAACCAACACTTCGGTGAACCCTGCACGTAGTACAGGTGTTGCATTCTTTGCTGAAACTGCTGCTTTAAGTCAGTTGTGGTTGTTCTGGGTAGCGCCGATTTTAGGGGCTGTGATTGGGGCAATTATTTATAAGGTAGTTGCTGGGGAGAAGGATTAACTTTACCTAGATGTAATCTACTATCGCGGAAGGTGACATGGATGTCACCTGTTGAGCAGGGGTACACGGAAGTACCCTCTGATCAACAAAAGACTTTTGCTTACTTTTGGTCTTTCAAAAGTAAGCAAAAGTCTATACAAACTCAATAAGACCTAACGTGGTACTAAAGACTGTATGGCAGCATGTCTATGCTAAACATCACACATAGAATGCATAAATTATAAAAACGGATTATTAATTTCTTGTTCAGCTGGACGTTCAATTTTCTCAGGCAATTCTTCTTTTTCCAAAGTCGCAACCACTTCGTTTAAAAAGCTCTGTAAAGCCTTCGCTTGTTCTAATCCGACTTTGTCTTTGGTGATCTGCAAGTTGCCATAAATGCTGACGCAATCGACATCATTTTCTAATGTTAAATCTTCAATTGATGAAGACTCTGTACCCTTTTCAAATGGCTTAAACATAGGTCTTGTCTCGTTGTTATATCTTCACAGTTTAATACGACCAATTTAAAAAAAATCGATCAAAATTAAAAGAGCCGATAAAATTAAAAAAGTGCCCATCAAGATATTAAAATATTTCAAACGGTTGCCCTGATTCAGCACCACTGAAAATTTATCACCACAGAATCCCCAAAAGAACAAACACACATAGCAAGTAAAGAAATAAATAACGATAAAGATCGGCAACGACTGTGGGTTTTCAATACTTGTAAACATGGTAATACCCGATACACAAGCCAACCAAGCTTTAGGGTTCAGCCATTGTAATAAGAACCCATCTTTAAAATTGGGAATAATCATCTGTTCTATAGGAACACTGGAAATAGAAATATTTGCAGCAGAAAGAATAATTTTTATGCCGATATAACAGACAAATAGTGTTCCACAAATCGCAAGAATCTTTAATACAACAGGAAACTGAGTTAATAAACTCTGAAGCCCAAATGCCATAAAAATTAAAAGTAAAGTAAAACCAATCGTGGCGCCTGAAATGTAAGGAAGTGACCGTTTTAAACCATGATTTAAACTGGTCGATAAAATGACGGTATTTACTGGCCCGGGGGTAATAGACATTGCAAATGAAAAAAGAAACATCGAGGCAAACATTGTTATTGTCCTTATTAAAATAGAATCCATAGACAGATCTGTCTATGGATTCTATTTTAAACATTTCCGGTTTTGCAATAACAATCAAAAAAGCTGCTTATTTCATTATTTGCAAGAAATAGTTCACCAACGCTTCAACCAGTTGCTTCACAATCGCTTGGCGTGTTTCTTCGTCAATCGTTGGAACTTTTGCTTCCATTGCTTCTGATGAACCACTTTTTTGCTTTTTAAATTGGTCTTGTAACGCTTTAATTTGATCAGCGTTTAAGTCCTGCTCACATTGGCTCTCGCCATCCCAATGTAAATAGTCCAACTTCTGATTTGGCTTAACTTGACTCGCTGTTAAAGGTAAGCGATAGACATTACGCTTTTGCTGCTCAGTTAACTGCGGGAACAGGTTAACGCCTAAGCGTTCTTCAAGGTAGCAAACACTCACCACTTTCACTTGTAAAGAGTTATTGTTTGGTGCGTAGTAAGCCCCAATAGCGCCAGTTTTTGGCATATAGACCGCTTTATAAACTGCGGTAGGAACAATCACACCCTTCCCAATCGTTTTAAGGCGTTTACCCTCAAAAACAGGGCCTGTAACCACATAAACATCTTGTTTTTGCTTAGTCGCGATAGCACGCGTAGCTTCTTCAAGTTTACGCCAAACTTCCTGATTATTTTTAGGTGCTTGCGGCACCATATTACTTAACGAGAAGCTATCAGACTGTGAGCTTTTATTTGGCATATCACCATTCGGTGCCATATGACCACGGTCATAGCCTGAACCACGATAATCACTTAATAGTGCTCGATGCTTTTGATCGATACGGGTTTCTTCATGGAAGTTGTCTTCACGCTTAATTTTGACACTCAAACGTTCTACATTTAAATGCTCAGCCGACCATAACGGCGTTTTAGAAATGCCTGAATACAAAACATTAAAACCATTAAAGCACAGCGGATAACTGTCTTTTTTTAAGCTATCTTTATTTAAAGCAGGGGGAACTTCTCGATAGAACTGATTAAGGCAAGTCGAGTTAGTACTTAAAGGTGAAAACCACTGTGAAATCTTTTCACTACCAAATGCAATCGCAAAACTTCCAGCAGCAATACAAGCAAGAATAATCTTGCCAAAATGCTCACTTAGAGAGAATGAGTTTGTACCTTTACTACGTTTTTTACTTGCCATGTTTCTATCAATACCACTGTCCACACGCAGCTTAACAATCCTGCTTTTTTAAGTATATCTCTTATCTTTCAAATGGTTAAAACATGGTCATCTTTTTTGTAACTCCAATTCCCCTTACGTAACAATCTGTTGGAATTATGAGATGCTTTGGCTATTGAATTACGCCAATTGCGTATCTTTCGTTGAAAAACACTGATTGCTTATGACATGGTTAGCTCCACAAATTTGGATAAAAATATAATCGGAGTCCACTTAATGATCCATTCAAAGATTATTGGTATTGGCGTAATCACGGGATTATGTAGTATGGCCGCTTTGGCTGAGCCAGCAGTCCAGCCAGGAGATACTTTAGAAAGTTTGTCTAAAGTGAAAGTTACGACAACGGTAAATGGCCAACCTGGTTCTATTAGCGATTTAGTCAATAGCGGACAAGTACAGCAAGTTTCTGCTGCACCGACAAATGCAGCGCCTACAGGTGCTCCTATTCCAGCAGATGTTCCACCAGCACCTCCAGCAGGCGGTGAATTAGTTCCTCCAGCTGCACCAACTGATGCAGTACCACCTGCACCAAACCAAGCGCCTCCAGCGCCACAAGATCCGAACACTCCACCGCCTCCGGCAGATCCAACTCAGTCGGCAGACCCGATGGCAAAAGATGGTGGTTTACCAGCAGATGCACCTATGCAAGCTCAGTAATCAGAGCCATAAAAAAACCAAGACATCTGTCTTGGTTTTTTTATTACATCAAATCTTTAGATTTCGATTTGGCTACCTAACTCAACTACACGGTTAGTTGGAATTTGGTAGAAGTCACTCACTGGACTGGTGTTACGCTGCATAGAGATAAATAGTTTTTCTCTCCATGGAGACATACCATCACCCACCGAATGAACAATACGATCGCGCGAAATAAAGAAGCTGATGTGCATCAAGTCATATTCAAGACCTAACTGCTCATAAGCTTGCATAAGCGCTTTTGGTACATTCATTTCATCTTTAAACCCGTAGAATATTTTAATACGGAAGAAATGTTCAGCTAGGGTTTCTGTTGAAATACGTTCTTCTGGTGCAACAAATGGTACATCTTCAATAACTACCGTTACCAAGATATTGCGTTGATGCAGCACTTTATTATGCTTGATGTTATGCAGCATGGCATGCGGCACAACGTTTGGCGTACCCGTCATAAAGACAGCATCACCTGGCACCCAGTGCACACTATTACCAATACTTTTCACAAACAAATCTAGCGATAAAGTATCGTGTTCGAGCTTGGCAAAAGTAAGCTCACGACCACGTTTCCATGTCATTAAGATCGTCACTGCAATCGCACCAATTAATAATGGTACCCAACCGCCCGACAAGATTTTAAGTGAAGTTGCTGCGACTAAAACCGACTCTAAAATAAAGAATGGAATAATCAGGAGTAGCACTTTTGGCATGCTCCACTTCCAAGCTGAATAGATGAACACAGCAACCAAAATCGTGTCACACAGCATAGTCAAAGTTACAGCGAGACCGTACGCACTTGCCAAGTTTGAGCTGGTTTTGAAAATCAAGATTAAGATAATAATTGCGATTAAAAGTAACCAGTTTAAGAAAGGAACATAGATCTGACCTTCTTCAGACTCAGAGGTATGTTTAATACTTAAACGTGGTAAATAACCCAATTGAATCGCTTGGCGAGCAAGTGAAAACACCCCAGAAATTACGGCTTGAGAAGCAATCACGGTTGCCATGGTCGCCATAATAATCATTGGGTAAAGTGCCCACTGCGGTACCAACAAATAGAATGGGTTTTGAATCGCCGCTGGGTCTCTTAATAGTAAGGCACCTTGTCCTGCGTAGTTTAAAACCAAGCACGGCAACACCACAAAGAACCATGCCAGACGAATTGGAACTGGTCCAAAATGTCCCATATCGGCATAAAGTGCTTCACCACCAGTGACTGTTAAAACGACAGCACCCATAACAAAAAAAGTCATTACGGGGTGGTGATAGATAAACTGAATCGCCCAATGTGGACTAAACATACCCAACACCACAGGAGTCTGAATGACGCTGTGAAGGCCTAATAATCCTAACGATAAGAACCACACCATCGTGATCGGGCCAAAAAACTTACCGACAAAGGCCGTACCATGTTTTTGTACCAAAAATAACGCGATGATAATGGTGATCGCGATTGGCATGATGAAAGGGTCAAACACATTGGTTGCAATAGACAAACCTTCGACTGCCGACAGTACCGAAATGGCTGGGGTAATAATACCGTCACCAAAAAATAGCGATGCACCAATAAAACCAATGGCAATCATGTAGATTTTTTTGTTGTCGGCAATTTTGGCTTTACGCAAGTTCAATGCGAGTAAGGCCATGATTCCGCCTTCGCCATTGTTGTCTGCACGCATGACAATGGCGACATACTTGATGCTGATGATCAGCATTAAGCACCAAAAAATAATGGATAAAATTCCTAATACGTTTTCAGGCTGAATTCCCAACCCATGCGCTGCATGGAAGGACTCTTTTAAGGCGTAGAGTGGACTTGTTCCAATATCTCCAAAGACCACCCCAAGAGCTGCCAAAGCCGTGGCAGGCAAGGTTGCTTTTTTGGCCGTATTTTGCATTGTGTAATTAAACCAATATGATTTTTATCGCAATCTTATCACCTCTATTATTTTTTTTCTGTAATGCTCATCTTAAATCTTGGCAGGACTCGTTTTTTTAGTTACTATCGCACGCCTTGGTGAGGTGTCCGAGTGGCTTAAGGAGCACGCCTGGAAAGTGTGTATACGTTTGCGCGTATCGAGGGTTCGAATCCCTCTCTCACCGCCAGAATTGAAATTTAAAGAGGCTTAAACCTAATGGGTTTAAGCTTTTTTATTAGCCAAATATTAAAAAACCACCTCGAAAAGACCGATAATTTTCTGATCTTATTTAAGCCATAGATTAAATCAAACATTTTAATTGAATGAAAAATCTCACTTCTTTATCTAAAAAAGCAATTAACTTACATAACAATTTAAACTTACCTTTTTCAATTTATTCAGCCTATAAAGAACAGAAAATTAGAAATGTTCCGATTACGAAACCGTTACTCATCGCTATTTTAAGTGGCGTTAAAGAGTTAGGGAGAACTGAAAATATTGTATGTGAAGCGGGTTCTTTTATATTTCTATCAAATAGTGCCAGCATTGATATGCACAACATTCCAAATCAAGAAGAATATTTTGCGCTCCTCATCGAATTCGATTTTGATGACTTTAAAGACCTCAAGCTGCGTGGTCGACAAACAAAACTTATTTGTTACCACGCCTGCCTATATGGATGACCAAGCTGGCTTAAAGGATGTCTTTTTAGGAATTACAAGTTTAGTTACTGCCATGACAACTTTGACAAATTAAGATATTTGATTAGGGATAGAAATTGCTATCCCTTTATTTGGTTGCGTTCTTTAATAGATCCTAGGCAATACCTACTAGTGATGGGCCTTTACAGTGACAGAGAAAACTAACTGAATACTTTCCCCCCTTCAATTCTAAAAACTATTGGTCTTTGTTTTATTAATGTTAAGGATGATAAGGTTACATTTTACGATATGGGTAACTACTACGAGATCTGGCAGAAAGATCGTAATTCGGGGCGCCCACTAACAGTAGAAGGCGATATCTTACGATTCGTATCTGGAGCCACGCCTGCGAAGTGGAATATCCAAGATGGAACTTGGGACTAATGTAATCTGAACATCTGATACAACTCACACTCTTAATATGTATTAGCTCAGATTTGACCTGACACAGCTATGGCACAGATCTAAACCTAATCTGACAGGCAGCTCCGTGCCATAAGCGGACGCAATTACCCTCATCGGCTCTGCGATAATTATGATTCTGGAAGAACAGAATGCATCCTCTGCCACGTCAGAATTAATCGCGTATTGATAAAATAGATAGCTTTTTTTCGAAATGTTTTTCCATATTTGTTATATGGCGAAAGGGAATTTATATGTCATAAATGCACTACAGGAATATTAAAGGAAATGATCTTATGTCACTTTATGACCTTAGGATCGAAGCGCAGGCGTTACCGCAGGCTTGGCACTCTCAAGTATTAGGCCACATAGGGGACACAAATCTCAAAGTTCTGCGAATGGATGAACGCTCAATAATTGAAGAGATACATGAGTATGACGAGGGGTTACTGGTCATTGACGGATGTCTGGAACTGCGTGTTGGAGGTAAAAAAATTTCTTTAACCTCTGGTCAGCTTTATGTAGCCAAAGCCGGAGTTCCTCATACCGTGGAAATTGGCAGCTTTGGCACACTGGTAATCATCGACTTACCAGAAACATAAACTGTTTTTTGCTCTCAGAAGCGCATACCATGAATCAATTCAAAGTGTAGTTAGCAGGGGGGGGATGACTATATTTTGCTCAAAGCAGACTGTCAGATTCGATTGTGTGCTGCCAGTGAAAACCGTCAGATCAAGTCTGAGCTAATATACTTAATACGACCCGGTGACATTAGTCTCACCGGGTTTTACTAGATAATTGAGCCCCTATCACAATATATTTAAGCCTTTATCCCTTTATTTGATTGCGTTCTTTGTATAAATCTAATCAACGATAAGTAACTTTGCACCATGCAGGCTGAAAGACTGATGTGGCTCGGAATTATCTCCGACTTGATAACTCATGCCTGATGTTAAAGTAAATGTTCTTCCGTCTTTCAATCTACTTTCTAACTCGCCTTCTAGGCAAAATAATATGTGCCCTTTTTCGCACCAATGGTCTGCTAAATAGTTTGCTGAGTACTCGACAAGTCTCACTCTAATTTTATTTGCTTCTTCACCAAAAAATTGAGTTTTCCAATAAGCTTTTCCAGTTTCACCGCTATATTCAGTGACTTCAATTTCTTCCCAGTTTGTAATTTGAAATGGAAAAGGCGCGATATTCATAATTTTTCCAAAAACGTATTATTGTATTTTTCAACTTATAGACAAATTTGATTTTTGCAAAGGATTTAAAAATATTATTTCTTAAGGCCCGCTGCCTAACTCAGTAACGAGCCAATGAGACTTCGGATCCTTTTTTACAACAGTTACAAATACAATATAGGTTCCCGCAGGGTTACCAGCAAGATCCGCATGTACTGTTTTTATCTTTATGGCGAGTGAAATCATTTTATAAAATTGTTGATAGTAATCAGGTCTATTTGTTGGTGAGTCGTAACTAATTTTTAAGACTTTTAGAACTTTTGAGTCCTTATAAACCTTAGCTGTTTCGGTACTTCGAATATTTAACTCCTCACCTGACCAAACATATTTATATGCTGTAGCTGAATCTCCACTAGAAAGTGAATTTAAAAAGGAAATAGCAACACGACTCGCTTGTTCTTTTTCAAAGTTAGCCTTTTTCTCGTATGATTTAAAGGCTACAAATAAACATAATCCAGCAAGAAGTAGTCCGGTAGTTATAAAGATTCTAGACTTTAGCATTTGGCTTCCTTTCTAATTTTTAAAATGCCGTGTTAAGAAATAGTCTGATCAAAATTAATTTACAGAAAAGCCTAAATCATTTTGATTTAGGCTTTTTTATTTTAAATAAAAATTAAAACGTTAGTTAGTACCTAGATGTTTTGAAACATCCTTAGTGACTTGTACAGCAATATCATCCCATGCTTTATCTAACAAACCTGTTTGAGATGAGCCGCCCATTTTTGGATCTTTTAGCTTAGAGTTAAATGTATTTGTCCATTTCTGCCCTTTATATTCAAAGGTAGCAACTAGAGTTACATCCGCTACGTCTATGGCTGGTGCCCTATTTAAAATACCAGCAGTGTATTCAAAGCCAGATCTGGCTTTTTCGACCGTAATCGTTAATGGACTTCCATTTGATGATAGTTTTGCTATCTGAGCAATCGCTTCTTCTATACGACTCGATAGAGCTACACCAGTAGGAATACGTGTTCTAGTACCGCCTCCTACAAAACCATCCGAACCTTGAATATCAATACGTTGAGGGAAAGTCTCAGGATTCCATTTGATATACACATTATCTTGCACTTTCGGAAGAGCAGATAGTTCTGAAATAGACGTGTAGTTTAGACGATTGTTATAAGGTAAATTAACTGCACACCCTGTTAATGTAGTTACCAATATTAATGCACTTAAACTGAGTAGTTTTTTCATACTTTGAATCTCATGTACTTTTAAAAATAAAATTTAGACTTCTCTAATCAACCTTAATCCAAAATGAATACTTCCAATGATTCTACATAAGGCAAAATAAGATATTCATGATTAGATAAATGCTGTTCTAGCTGGTTATGCGTTATTTGATTGAATTGATAAAAGTTGCTCAACTCATTAAGCAATTGAGGAGTTTTATTTGCATCAAATTTTGGTGTTTTAATGAAGAATAATAAGCTTGCCCCTAAGCCAACATACTCTAAATCATAGTTTTGATCTAAATGCTGAATTAGGCTAAAAGATTCAAACGGATTCAAATCACAACTAAAGTATCCATTGAGGCATGCTGCAAATTTTTGAGTTTCAGTTACACTGTTTACTAGTTTTACTTGAATAACCTCATCTAAAATTTCTTCGGGTTCAGCATTGATCTGTAACAGAGTCGCTTGATCTTCATCGCTATACTGAAGTTTTTTAGGCAAGTTATTAAAGTCTATATAATTTTCTGGCTTTAATAATTGTTCAATGTGGTATTGAAGTTCTAAGGGTCGAGTATTATCCCAACTTGCTTCACTGTCATCTTCAACGAGTTCTGAAGTATCAAAGTAAAGCCCATCTCCCATTGAAGCATGCATAGAAGTATATTGGCATTGTCCAATATCTTCTAAAAGTAATAATACTTTTTTTGGAAAGTTGTTCTGCTTAATTTCTGAATATAAGTTAACAACATCCTTCCATAAGTCTATTTCATTGATTGTTGCGTAGCATATTAACTCATGAGCATCATTAGTTATAAGGAGATTTTCTTTTTCTTTAATATCAAGAATAGTCATAAATTTTTAAATTTAATCTATATTTAGCGGACATTTATATCATAAATAAATTGTATATTTAACTTAAAACCTTAATGTAATTTTTTTAAAAATCTTCGATATAAGAAGCCCAAACTCACTCGCTTAGGCCTCCCCCTTTTTTAACTTACTCAGACAACGCTAATAACTTCTGAACATACTGAACCGCATTATTCTCTATGTCTTGGTGAGTCGGAACATCGTCGTCTTCTGAAGGGTTTGTGTCTAAACCATAAAATGCATGAAGTGGTTGATAGTCCGCCCCAACATATAAAGCCGTTAGCTTAAATGGAGTAAAAATCTGCTCTAAAGAAAGCTTGTATTCACCAGACTCTGAATAAACTTTTTCTTTCACACCAGCAGACAAAGCTAACATAAACTTTTTATTTTTAAGCTTGTCACCTGTTGAGCCGTAAGCCCAACCATAAGTCACAACTTCATCAATCCATTGTTTCAAAAGCGGTGGGCAGTTAAACCAATACACTGGAAATTGAAATACTAAATTTTCGTGTTCTTCTACCAATGCTTGTTCTTTAGCAACATCAATCACCCCGTCTGGGTAGGCCTGATAAATTTGGTGAACCGTAAATTGGTCTGGGTATTTTTCTAGTTCCTCTACCCATCTTTTATTTACGACAGATTGGTCTATGTGAGGATGAGTAACAATGACTAATGTCTTTTTCATTATGAAAACACTCTTATCGAAAAGTTGATAAATCGATTATAGAAGTGTACTTTCCTAAATATAAGTACGGTAATTTGTGTTATATACTATACTAAAAGATAGTGTTGATTTTAAAAATGACTGAATGCGTTCCATCACATACGCCATTAGAAGAAACGGGATTTGGCTACACTCTTTCTTTGATTAATGGCAAATATAAAATGATTATTATGTATTGGCTGTATGAAAAAAATGTCATGCGTTTTAATGAGATGCAACGGTGTATTGGCAATATTTCTTTTAGAACACTCAGCAATACACTTAAAGAGTTAGAAAGAGACGAGCTTATTATTCGCAAGGAATATCCTCAAATTCCGCCAAAGGTTGAATATCGCCTTTCAGAAAGAGGACAGTCTTTGATTCCTTTATTAGATATGATGTGCGATTGGGGCGAGCGCAATAAATCGTCTTAGTTTTATAGACTTGAAGTGATACTAAATATGAGAAATGAATTAAGAGAAATTTTTATTAAGGGATGCGACGATAAAATTGAAAAGAAGGGAGACAATGTCGGTCTGTCTTTTTATGCTTTTTTTAAAAATAAGAATGATAACCCTGAGTTACTGATGGAAGCAGCGCATTGGTGGATTATGGAGCATAAGCTAGATCACTTTGAGAAAGCTGTGAAGATTAAAGAGTTGGTTTTGAGTGAGCGTTAGAATGTAAGAGGTTAACTTTTATAAAAAGAAAATTCTTTAATTAAATATAATTTATGAATAGAGTAGAAATAATAATTCATCTTATTTTTATAGCAATTTACTTAAAAATCAGTTGATTAATTAAAAACAGTTTGAAATATTATTTCAATATATCTTATCCTTTTGGTTCAAAAATAATATAATTTGTATGTCTCTAAGGAATTAATAAAAAATTATGTCTAACTTTGACTTCATCGCGGGTTCTTTAGCTATAACAGCAAACTCTAGTCCATTTACAGTAGAAATCTCAAAAAAAATTAAAGAATTATTAGATTCAAGTAATGGCTATTTCGCATATAAATTTGCTTCTATTAGCCAAAATAAACAGCAAGATGTACCATCTTTCCTTATTGTTACTCAGGAATATGGGATATTAATTGTCGATGTCGTTGAGAAGAAAATTGATAAGACAATTGAACTAGATGAAAATGAATACTGGCAATCTGGAGATAACTATTTAATTTCAAGAGAAATCATAACACTTGATTATGAAGATGCCGTAAGAGCACGTCTACGAAATAAAGCCACTTTATACAACCGTAAAACTAAAAAGTTTAATGTAGAGGTACAATCAATTATTGTATTTTGTGAGAATACAAATTTTGAAAATTTTTTAGACGAAGAATTAAATATAAATGGTTTAAATTTTTCTAATTTTGATCAATACATAATTGATTATTATAAAAATACAGAGAAAGAAAAACTTTCAGAAGAAATATTTGATCAAGTTTGCTCTCAAATAGAAGGTACCTTTATATTTGAGAAAAAATTAGATTTAAAAAATCTAATTGAAAATCCGCCCTTAAAAACCATGAATGACTTTATTCAACAATCTTTGAATGTGACATTTAGTCAAGATCGTATCCAACGGCAAGTATCAATGCAATTACCTGATGGTGTTCAAAGGATTAGGGGGCTTGCTGGAACAGGTAAAACTATTGTACTTTGTCTTAAAGCTGCCCTTACCCATGCTTTACCAGAAAATTTCAAGATACTTTATTTATTTAATACTCAAAGTTTATATAAAACAATCCAAAACACTATTACAACTTATTACGGTCATGAAACAGGCAAAGTACCTGATTTCGAAAAACTACATATTTTTCATGCTTGGGGTGGAGTAAATAAAGCTGGTTTATATTCTGAATTATGTAAAGAATTAGGAATTAAACCTCTAAACTATACTCATTTGAAAGGAAGTATTGACCCACTAAAAAGTCTTTACGCTGATTTATTAAGTAAGGCTGGGGATAGAATTGAACCGAGATATGATTTAGTTTTAATAGATGAAGCTCAAGATTTTGCTCCTGAAATTTTTGAAGTTGTCTATAAGTTAACCAAGGGTCATAAAGAAAAAAAACGTATCATTTGGGCGTATGATGAATTTCAATCTCTACGTGATACAGTGATGAGAGAACCTGAGCAGTTATTTGGGAAAGACCATAATAATCAGCCCAATATTCCAAACTCGAGCCTTCAGGGTACTTATGAAGGAGGCATTAAAAAAGATTTTATCTTACCGAACTGCTATAGAACTCCACGTCCAGTATTGATGACAGCACATGGTATAGCTATGGGGTTATATGCAGCTCGTAAAACTCATATGTTTTATGAACGGGCGCCTTGGGAAGCTATTGGTTATAGTGTAAAAGAACCTATTACAGAAACTATTGAAGAAAATGATAAAGTTATTTTAGAAAGACCTGATTCAAATAGTTTAAATCGTCTCGAAAGATTACTTATTGAAAACAAAAGAACTATTACTGAATTGATACATGTAGAAGAATGCTCAGAATATATGTATCAAATGGAATATATTGCTAAAGAATGCTCTCGATTAATATACGAAGAAGAAGTATCTCCAGAACAAATTATTATCATTAATTTATCAAAAGGTAATAATAAAGATGAGATGTTATCAATTGCTAGCCATCTAACATCTAAAGGACTATCTTCCGTAATTCCAGGTTATATAGAAAGTGCTGATATTTTCCAACCAACAGGACAGATTACAATTACTACTCCTTTTAGAGCGAAAGGAAATGAGTCAAATATAGTATTTCTGATAAATGCGCATCTTGTAGCAAGTGATCATACCCCAAAAACTAGGAACTCTTTCTTTGTCTCATTAACACGTTCTCGTGGCTGGTGTTATGTTGTAGGTATAGGAGAAGGTATAAAAAAATTAAATAATGAAATAAAACAATTGCTTATACATTTTCCGATGTTTGAATTTATTGCTCCAAATAAGAGTGAAGTTACAGGAAAGCTAGATTATTTAACTACATCAGATAATGAGATTAAAAGTATCAATGAAGCTCTTAACTTAATTAAAAAGAACCCAGATCTATTAAAGCTTTTAGATCCAGAGGTTTTAGCAGCAGCTATGTCAGACCAAAAGGATGGTAACTAATGGATAGTATCTCTATTAGTGTTATAGAAAGATCTCTGAGCGATATAGTTATAGGATTAGAGAAACATATTATAGGTAATAACATTTGCAGAAAAGATAATCAAATAACTTGGAACAATTATCAATCTGGAATTATCAAAAAAACTTACTATCCTTTCGAATATCAAAAAATTATTGATGAAAAACAATATTCAATACTCTTAAGTGATCTATCTGCAATTCAATTCTTTTATGACTTCAATAATGATTCAAAATTAATCAGCGCTAGACTAGCTATTTATCCTAATCCTGAGTTAACAATACCTGTTACAGGAATTAATGAGTTTGAAAGTCTATCCTTTCGAGATGAGGTTTATGATCATATATATTCTATTATGGATATAATGAGTGAATTAAATGAATATGATTGTTTGTTTCCTACTAATACGAGTCATTTACGATTTGATTACGATTCAAAAGCTGAGTCACACTCAAAAAGTCATTTTCAAGTAAGCAGTATTAATAATCTTAGAATAGATACTAATTTTATTTTTCTACCTAAAGTATTTCTTTTCTTTTGTAGGAATCTTTTTAAAAATGATATTTTCTCTTTCTTGAATTTAGAAAATGAAGAGGCTCATTTTACAAGTTTTGATGATTTGAAAAGAAGCTTCTGGCACATGCATTATCAAAAAAATTTAAGAATTCAATGAACTAGTCTTTAATTTTTTTTAATTATTTATAAAAAAGCCCAACTCCCGTCGGGCCTCCCCCATCAAACCCGCTTTAAAAAATACTCAAGCAAAGCATCTCTTTCCCTTTCTTCATCTGAACTTAATAAGCCCAAAATCGCGCCATCAATCATAAATACAAATATCTCCGCTTCTGCATAGGAAGCCATTTTTTTAGTTTCCGTCAGCAGGCAGAAAATTTCATTTTTAAGCCAGCGTCTATAGCGAATCGCGGTTTGATAGGCATTTGGATAAATCGTTTTAATTTCAAAAATTGCTTTAAACAGTAAATAGTAGGCGCTATTTAAGTCGGCATGTAAAAGGTAAATCTGCCTGAGTTTATGCACCAAAGTTGAATATTTAGAAGTTTCTATAACTCCCCTCACTTTCTCTTTTAACAGGTCTTTTTGGAAAGTTAGACACAGGGCAATAAACTTTTCTTTAGATTGAAAGTAGTTGTAAAAGGTCGCCTTTGGAATTTTGGCTTCCTCAATAATTCGATCTATCCCGATGTAAAACCCATTTTGTTTAAATAAATGTGTTGTCGTATGGAGCACTCGCAGTGCTCTAAATGAAGATTGTAAATTTTTCATGTATACCGTTTAAAATAATTTTTTGTTGTAAATAAAAGAGATAGAAATGCCGTCACTCTTAAATTGAGCGCTAAAAACAGGCATGCAAAAACCGCACAAAAATGGTGTGCTTGCCTATCTCAGGTTTTATTGTTGCTATGATTTTTTAGTCGTAATGACCTATGGCTTAAAACCTAGAGTCGGTTAAACCGTTTTAAAGACCAGTTGGGTATAGACGTAAAGATTTTGGCAAAGGTTGCCAATGAGAGAGATGAAATAGTACGCATATGGCGGACTCCTTTTGATTTAGAAGAGTCTTACCAATTACTGCTAAATAATGGTGGCAAGACTAGAAGGGTTAGCAGACTGGTACAAAAGGAAACCAGCACACCCGAAGGTGTCCCTCCTAGCCTCACCATAAAGGCGTGACTTAAGAGAACGCACAAAAACCAAAACAGCATTGTTGTGCGCCTTTTGTAGACGGTCTGCTAAAACCGACTGGCAATGTAGGCCAGCAGGCAAAGGATAATCCGCGAGTTTTGGAGTGTCAATGTGATATTGGCAGTTCATTTATAAAGATTATTTTTATTTTTCATTGGCCTAGTGATTTAAGAATATATTTTCTTAAAGTTTAGTTTGTCTGCTTATTTCATTATTAATTTACCGTTCATTTTCAAACCTGTTTAAATGATCCGATTGATCGCGCTATAAATAAAAGCTACAGTAAATAAAGTTTGAATTTTATAACTTTAAATAAATTGATAACGCACGCAGGCAAAGACATGGAAACCATACATGATTTTTATCGCCGCTTTTCTTTAACCAGAGATAGCGATTACTCGGTTCCATCAACTTCGTTTGGACATTTTAACGTGTTCCAACGCGATGCCTGCTCATTTCTCACGCCTTATAGCCGCCGCGATTATTATAAAATTTCACTGGTTTTAGGCACAGGTGAACTTCACTACGCCAACCGCTGGATTCGAGTAGACCGCCCTGCTTTACTGTTTTCAAACCCGATGGTTCCCTATGCATGGGAAATTAATTCGCCCGAACAAGCAGGCTGGTTTTGCCTATTTACTGAAGAGTTTGTAAACCAAGAATCAAGGCAAAGCTTTTTAAAAGATTCACCGCTGTTTAAAGTCGATGGCGACCCACTGTATTTTTTAAATGACCAACAAGTTGAAGAAATTTCATTTATTTTCAAAAAGATGATGACTGAAATAAATTCAGATTATATTCATAAATACAACGTTTTAAGAAACTATTTGCATCTGATTGTGCATGAAGCCATGAAAATACAACCGACCCAACAGTTTGAAAAACATAGTAATGCTGCGGTTCGGATTTGCCATTTGTTCTTTGAATTATTAGAGCGCCAGTTCCCAATCGACTCGCCACATTTTCAGCTTAAACTCAAAACTGCAAATGACTATGCCTATGGTCTGTCGGTGCATGTGAACCATTTAAACCGAGCTGTAAAAGAAGCCACAGGCAAAACGACTTCTGAGCATATTAGCTCGCGTATTACGCAAGAAGCCAAAGCACTGCTACAACACACCAGTTGGAATATTTCTGAAATTGCCTATAGCTTAGGCTTTGAATATTCAGCATATTTCACCAACTTCTTTAAGAAAAATACAGGATTTTCACCTAAAAAGTTCCGTGAAGATTGTGTAGCCTAAAAACATATTGTTTGAATTTTATAATTATTGGTTTGAATGTTATACGTCAGTTTGAGCCAAAACATTTTATAGTTTTTCTACTCAAGTGATTTTGCAAAAAAGAGTGTGAAAAATGAAATATAGAACTTTAGGACAAACAGGCGAAAAAGTATCAGCACTTGGTTTAGGTTGCATGGGAATGAGCTTTGCCTATGGTGCCTCAGACGACACACAAAGCATTGCCACTCTAGAAAAAGCATTAGACCTCGGCATTAACTTTTGGGACACCGCCGACATGTACGGTAACGGCGCAAACGAAGTTTTGCTCTCAAAAGTTTTAGAAAAACACCGCGACAAAGTGTTCTTGGCGACCAAATTTGGCTTTCGCTATAAAGAAGACAACCTTAACCCACAAAATTCTTTAGAGTCTTATATCGACGGTTCTCCAGAGTGGATTAAAGTTGCGGTCGAAAACAGTTTAAAACGCTTAAATACAGACGTGATTGATTTGTATTATGCGCACCGCATTGACCCGAACATTCCAGTTGAAGACACCATTGGCGCCATGGCTGACTTGGTCCAACAAGGTAAAGTTCGCTACTTAGGCCTAAGTGAAGCTTCGGCTGAAACCATTCGTAAAGCACATGCGATTCACCCGATTGCAGCGGTTCAACATGAATATTCGCTCCTCACCCGTGAATTTGAGCAAACCCATTTGCAAACCATTCGTGAGTTAGGCATTAGCCTTGTGCCGTATTCACCGCTATCACGTGGTTTAATTACCAACACGCTCGATGTCGGCAACCTAGAAGAAAACGATTTCCGTCGCCAATTGCCACGCTATCAAGGCGATAACTGGAAAAATAACCAAAGCTTGGCACAAGCATTTAGCGAATTTGCCCAAAGCAAAAATGCGACAGCGGCTCAACTGGCTTTGGCTTGGATTTTGGCGCAAGGTGATGACATTATTCCAATTCCAGGTACGCGTAAAATCGAACGTCTTGTTGAAAATGCTGGCGCTGTAGACCTTCATTTAACAGCCGCAGATTTGGCAGAAATTGACGCGATTATTGCGAGATACCCAAACATGGGCGCACGCTATAACGCTCAGCAACTCGCTGCGGTAAATCACTAAAATTTAAGCTATAAAAAAGTCCGACTCAGTGTCGGACTTTTTTAATTTAGTCTTTGCTATATGTGCCTTGCTGGCGCCCACCTTCCCAAATCGCGTCTAATGATTTGTCAGAAATCGTTAGGCTTTCAGGGAAAATACTTAAATCTTTTTTAAATTTAGCCTCTGGTTTTAAACCAATACAGTCACCATTTTTCCACCATGTACCTTCGGCATATTGGTCCAACGCACCCACTGCAAGCATCCATTTAAACTTACCATCTGGCTGAAGTAAAAGTTCTGAACCCACTTCCATCACGCCATTTAAATAATAGTGCCCACTCCACGTTTCATCGGCTTTTTGGAATTTCACTTCTTTGCATGTGCTGGTTGGCTCAGCATAAATTTGAGATGAAATGGCAATCGTAGAAACGAGTAGCAACCGTGCAAATTTATTCATCATTCAATTCCCTATTTTTTAGTTTTATTTCCCCGACTCAACTTTTAAATACGTGCCATCTGCATATACATTATGTCCAAAGCCACAACCTGAGTCACCTTCATTTTGTTTGGCTTGAATATAATTTCCTAATTTCGCGTTGGTTTTAAAGTCGAGTTGAATGCGACAGTCTTGATCTTTATAGACGATTTGCTTTTTACCACTCGGCATTTTGGTGCCAAACTCACCCATATTTGGGCCATAGATCAAGCTTCTAAGTCCCATATATAAACCAGCATAGCTAATTGCATATTGGCCCTTCTCACGGCTTACCGTGATGTGATCCCACTCACCAAAACCTGAGTAACGCACATATTCGCCTGACAAATCATTTGAGGCTTTAGGTTGAGGTAATTGCTTAAGATTAAACTGGCTCGATTTTGATTTTTCATCGAGCATAAACCATGCTCTGGCCCAAAGTGGCTGACCCAATTTGGCATGGGCTAAGCCCACATTATTGTTGGCAACTTCAATATCACGGTCGGTAAATTTAACTGTAGTTTCATCTTCATTGGCTTTACAAAATGCAGTCCAAGAGGCTTGGTTTTGGAAATTTTCGAGCGCTTTTTTATATTGTTTTTGGTCGTAGTTTTTCTTACCTAAGCTCGCGTATTGCTTCACTTTATTACAACCTTGCTGTAGCTCTTGTTCAAAAGAAAACTCTGCATGTGTGACCGCGAAAGCCGAAAGTGTGAGAACCGCGCAACCTGAAATAATAGATTTAATCATTTTTTAAAATTCTTTAATAATTAACTAATTATATAATATGAGTAAGCTTTATAAATCACAATTCTCTGAAACAAAAGTCCCTTACAATGCTATTAAAAAAGGCCTGAACATTTTAAGTCCAAGCCTTTTGATTTTTAGAATTTAGCCAAATCTCAACTAAGAAGATTCACTCAGACTCAAATTAGAATGATGATTTTGACAAATTGCGCTTTGCAAAATTTTCATACTATTTTTAATCGCATCTTCGACCTGTATTTGGCTATCTCCCATAAAGTGAATTTTTGCAGGAATATTTTCATAACTAAAATTGTTATGGTCACCACTTTCCTGAATCAACTGATAGGTAATGGTTTCATTTTCGAGCTCTTTAATCCCATTAAATAAAAAGCCTGAACTATAAGGATTAGGCATCATTAGAAAGCCCGTAATTTTCGTGTTCACTGGCTCTTGTGGAATTTTCATGGCTGCCTTAATCCACATTTCATATAAGTCGACTGACTCATTGCGTAATGTGATGAATGGAATTTCTCCACCGCCTACTCGTCCACCCACTTCCAAAAAGACCAACTCACCCTTCGATTCAATAAATTCAAGATGAATCGCCTGATCTTTTAATTTTAAGAATTTACATACGTCTAAAGTAAATTTTTCTACTTTATTAATAAATTCAGAATTATCAATCGTTACAGAGCCTAATGGCACACCATTTCTGAAATCTAAACAGGTATTAATATATTTTGAGACTTTAAAGTAAGGCATTTGATTGTCTGAAATAATCGCATCGACGTGATAGATATCCCCTTCAACAAATTCTTCTACTTCATAGCCCGCATATGAAGATAAACGAGGAATATCGGCCAACTCACTAATTTTAATTACCCCTTCAGAAGCCGCGCCTACTTGAGGTTTTAAAATAATCGCTGAGCCAATTTCCAGCAAAAACTTTTCAATATCTTGATACGAAGACACTTCCGAATATTTTGGATAACGCACAGTAGAGTGAGCTAAAGCATCTTTCATTTTTTTCTTGTTACGGCACAACAAATTGTCTTCGACAGTTGCACCCACAATATTCAATTCAGTTCGAATGCGAGCGGCAGCATCGAGGTCATATTCTGAGATGGCAATAACGTAATCTATAGGTTTTTTCTTATAGATTTTTTTAGCCTGATCGAGAACATCTTCTTCATTTAACTGCTCTAAACCAGCTATGCAGTAACAGTTTGAAGAAGTGATATAACGCATGGTTTCTGTTAATGAAATATACGACACATGCACGGCATCGTGATCTATATATTTATTATAATCAGATAGTTCATCGTCATATCTATTGATGATTAATACATGTTTCATATGACTTTCACCTGCTCATGTATATGTTTGACTAAACTACGGATCTTATCTTCGCTTTCGGAACGGAAAATGAAGTAACCTAATCGTGAGGTCCAATCATGGTTGCACGCCAATTCATCGTTTATTTCATAGTAGAAGTGATGATGTACATATTCAGGTGCTTCTAACAGTTGATCTAAACCACTAAAACCTTTGAACAGACGGTGATTACCTTGGGGCATAAAGGCAATTGCAGAAACCAGATTTTTCTCTATTGAAGGTGCATATGGCAGGTCTAGGTATTCACTCAGTACCGCTTGAGCAAGGTCAAAATTAGTCGCCAATTTAATTAACTCAACAATATTGTCGCCCGGTAAACGTGCTGCTAACTCAATTGCGACTGCTTTTCCTTGAGGTGTAACCCGCAGTTCTAAGTGAAAAGGCCCTATATTTAACTCTAAGGTTCGAATTACTTTTTCGGCATAGTCAAAAACATGTGCAGAAAATTGGCGGTCATATTGATTACCCACAATATGCCCAATTTCGACAAAGTAAGGTTCTGGCCCTAATAGTTTTTCTGTTAGCGAAGCAAAGGTTATTTTTCCATCTGTATGGATAATTCCTTCAACACTGTATTCTTTACCTATAATGTATTCTTCAACAATTAAATCACCACTTGCATAGAAACCAATATCGTTGGGCTTAGCTTTCCAGATCGCTTCAACTGTTCTCAAAAGTTCCTCAAAATCTGCAACTTTTTTAACAGACATACTGCCCGCCATATCAACTGGCTTTACTACAGCAGGAAATTTAAAGCCGTGAGGTAAGTCAATTTCTTTACCCTGTGAAATTAAGGCATATTTAATATCGCTTAAACCCGACTTGGTTAGCTTGTCACGAAATTTAAATTTATTTCGAACTGTTTGAGCTGCCACATATTCAAGTGAGTTTTTGGCAAATGAGTTACCGAGTTGTGCTGCCATAGGTACTGCATATTCAACACCAGGTAATATGGCTTTTATGGTCTTTAACTCAACAATTTTAGAGAGTTGACTATGAAAATCACTGGTATCTATTTTTATTATTTCTTTTGCTTTTTGGCGCATTGTTCCATCAATGCTGCACTCTCCTTCATCAGTAGAAAAAACATATAAATCTATCCCTAATTCTTGAGCGGCATTTAAATAAGTGACGCCTGAAGAAATAGGTTCTATAACTACTACTGTCATTGTTACAGTCTCCGTTAGGGACCAAAACTTTCTAACTCACATAGAGGCTGATTTAAAATTTTATTAATTATTGGGGTAGAACCAACACCCACTGTTAACTCGTGAGAGTCCAAATAATTTGAAAAATCAAATCCATTATTCGTCCACGTACAAAACGGGATATTTATAATATTGACCTCAGCATCAACTTGTTCTCGAAAAACATTGAAGCAATGTTGATGATAAATACTTAAAACAGACCGATTAATCGCATAGATATTTACTTTAGAAATAGGATTTTTCCGGATAAGATCTAATCCACGAGTAAGTGCAGCTCCCATGCCGCTTCCACCGCTTACAATATTGAGCGTAGAGATATCTTTCTCGTATTCAGGTTCTATATGATTATTCAGGTTGTATTCTAATTGATCACCAATCGCTAGCTTTTCAAATAAGTTAGAAAATATTCCATTTGGTCTTAATTTTATGTGCAAAACAAAAAAATCATAATTTTTTACACCCAGTGAAACTACAGAGTAACTTCGAATTAAAGGCTCTGATGGGTGTTTGATATTCACAATTGCTTTAGAGCTAAAGAACGTCCTTTTAATTTTAAATGTGAGCTCAACAATATTTTCAGCAAGAAAACTTCTACTAACAAGTCGAGCCACACTAAAATTATTAACCAATGGTGCGATTTCGACATCGCTATGAGCATAGCTAATACAAGGTAAGAACTCTTTCCCTACGGCAACCTGATTTCCCGACTCATATACGACTCCACCTTTTAGCTTACATCGACAAACCCGGCACACACCTTTTAAACAGCCTTTCATCACGGCGCTATCAGGCACCGCATTGATGAAAGGCTGTTCAGAATCAGCAACGTAAATATGCTCTTGAATGCGGATATTTACCATTGGCATATTCTAATTCCATTGCTATGAAAGCGTTTCAGCACGTACAGCCTGAAAATACTCACCCACCATCGGAACAAAGCTATTGATATGCTTGATTGCTAGATCAAAGTCTTCTTGTGTCTTAATTACAGAAGAAAGCATCTCTGTCATCATGCCACTATGGTCTTCAGCTTCATCAAATGCAACATGCGAAGCTGCGCCCGATACAGCCTGATTCCCCATGTGAACACCCGCTTTTTGGGTAATAAAATTATTAAATTTGTCGCCATAATATTCGAGGAACCAGTCCCAAACGACTGCTGGTAATGCCCCAAATTTCTCTACGCAGAAGTTTAAATACCCCATCAGTTTCCATGTTTCAGGAAATGCATTTTTTGAAACGATCTGATCTGAAGAATAACCATATTTAGTCAAATCCTGACCAAACATTTCATCGTGACCAAATTCATCATATAAATAATATGAAAGCTGTTTTGCGGCAGAGATATTATTGATTGCTGCAACACGCACTGCATTTGCATCTAATTCATTATTCATATGAATGCGAATAACGCACTCTAAAATATGACGTTTATAATAATTTTCATCGAACCAGTCTTCATTATGGAATTTATGCATAATCTCATCTTTTTTAAACTCGCTATGCATAGCATGATCAACCGCACTTTCTAATTTTTTCAAACTTTCCTGTGAAAAAAACACGAGTTATCTCCATTATATTTAAATTATTATCCAAGTATTAAATACTTATTTAGCTAGAATTAAGACTGTTATTAATTAAACTTAAAACAATCAAATATTATGTTTAAATATATTTTTAAAAATGTCAACAAAATATTATTTTTAAGAATTTCTAATTAAAATTAAATAAAATATTTTAATTAACAATCGAACAACAAATAATTTTTAATAAATGGAGTAATTCAAATTAATATCCTTCACCAACAAAATTTAAATAATTTATACTTCATGGAAAAGAAGGAATTTGACAGGGCTATATTGCGAAAAACAATGTAGACTCCTTATGGCTAAATATATGGAAGTATTAGAAAAGTGAATAATCTGATTATTGGGACTCTATTTGCGCTCTGTGCTGCTGCACTCAATGCCTCTATTGGTGTGATCAGTAAACTGCTTATGCACAGCGGCTTAAGCCCACAAGACATTGCTTTTTTAAAAACAGTCATCGCGTTCTTCTTTTTAAGTGTGTTTTTATTTAAAGTTCCTGTTAGCCAAAAGATTGCATTTATTAGCAACACGCCAAGTAAACTGAGTGTCTTTGTCCAAATTGCGATATGTGCTTTTTTAGGAATTTTTTCACTATTCTTTTTCGAAACTATTGCCTACAACCATGGTGCAGCAGCTAATGTAGTTGTGGTACTTATGGCTTCAGCGGCTATTTCAGCTTTATTTTTTGGTAGATTAGTTTTAAAAGAAAGTATTTATATTCATTCTATTTCTGGAACATTATTAGCTGTAACAGGTATTAGTTTAATTTCATGGAAAGGTGAAAATAGTTTATTAATGCTTATCAATGCCTCTATTGCAGGCACTGGCTATGGGCTATTTTCAGTATTAATTAAAAAATTCAGATTAAATGGTGGCTTATTCCTAACGAAGTATTTATTACTTTTTGGTAGTGTTTATCTTGCCGTTCCCTTTTTAATTAATTTTCATAGCATTAGTTTTAATTCCAATATTATTTTAGGTTTAATTGGCTTGGCAGTTCTGCCTACCATTCTTGGATTTTATTGCACAACCAAAGCGTTAACATATCTACCCGCAGCAAAAGTACAAGTGACCGAACTTTCCGAACCCATTTTTGCGGCACTGATGGCTTGGGTTTTCATTCATGAACAGCCAACCTTATCATTTTTATATGGCGCAATTTTCATTATTTCAGGCATTGTTTTAATTAATAAAGCGCCTAAAGCATAAACCAACCTCACTGATATTCATCTGCATGGTGACAAGCCACTTGCACCACACTGGCAAAATTAATTGCCATTTGTGAAGGGGCATGTTTTTTATAAGCAAGCCCTAAACCCACCGTAGGTACTGGCGCCTTCAAAGAACGATAAGCTACGCCTTGTATTTGCAATTGTTTGGTCGACTCTGGCACCAAAGACACACCTAAATTTGCAGACACTAACGATAAAATTGACACAATTTGCGGTGCATTTTGTCCAATTTTTAGTTCAAAACCACGCTCATGACAGGCTTGTTTAATCGCATCGAAAAGCCCTGCGCTAATTGAAGGTGGCGAGACAATAAAATCAAGTTCTCGGAGTGCCGTTAAATCAATTTCTTGTGATGAATCGTCTAAATTAAAAGACTCCGAAGGTAAAGCAGCAATGAGTGGCTCTGCTAATAACTCTTGAATAATTAAACTGTCTGGAATATTGCGTGGTGACCTTATAATCGCAACATCCAAACGGTCTTCGAGTAATAAATCGATGAGCAGCAAGGTGTTTGCTTCTTCAAGTTTTAAATCCACTTTAGGATATTGCTGCTGGAAATAGCGAACGCATTTAGGAATTAGGGGGTTCAACATAGAGGTACCCGTAAAACCCAATCGCAATTGACCAACTTCACCATTTGCTACCTGTTTAACCAAGTTCGCTGCATCTTCTACACGTTGTTGTACAGGCTGAATCGCATTTAAAAAGGCAAGCCCAGCTTCAGTCAACTCGACCCCTTGCGGAGAACGAATAAATAAATCTGCACCTAGCTCTTCCTCTAAGTCCCTTATTTGCATGCTTAAAGGCGGCTGACTCATGTTTAAACGATGTGCAGCTCTGGTAAAGTTTTTTTCTTCTGCCACTGCTAAAAAGTAGCGTATATGTCTGAGTTCCATTGCTATATATAAAACATATCATGACCTGTTGTTAAATATATTAGAAAAATACCACCTAAATTGCTAATTTTAATTTATCGAATTCTCTCGATGCAGCATGCGCCCAAAGCACTGCTATTTCTTTCTGTCATGGTCATGATATGAGCTCTTCATCTACACCCAGTACCTTAAACACTGAGGCAACTTCTGTTCTTTCCCGCGAATGGATTCACAAAGGGACTAAAGCCTACAAACATGCAGGATTTGCTTTATTCCTCGTAGGCTTTGCCAGTTTTTCTCTGATTTATTGTGTACAACCGCTCCTGCCAGCATTCAGCCAAAGCTTCCAAATTAGCCCTGCGAGCAGCTCTCTCGCGCTGTCTTTAACAACTGCCTTTTTAGCTATTTCAATTGTTCTATCTAGTGCTTTTTCACAGGCAATTGGTCGTCGTGGTGTCATCTTCAGTTCAATGCTGTGTGCAGCTATTCTTAATATTGTGGCGATGTTTACACCTAACTGGCATAGCTTACTCATAGCACGAGCACTAGAAGGTCTATTGCTTGGTGGTGTACCAGCCGTAACGATGGCTTGGATTGCCGAAGAAATCGCACCTGAACACTTGGGTAAAACTATGGGTTTGTATATTGCAGGTACGGCTTTTGGTGGAATGATGGGCCGCGTCGGCATGGGCATTTTGATTGAATATTTTTCTTGGCGAACTGCTTTAGGCTTACTTGGCGCAATCTGTTTTATTTGCTCGATTGCCTTTTTGAATTTACTTCCTGTTTCGCGTAATTTCGTACAGAAAAAAGGTTTGAATTTAAATTTTCACCTGCAAATGTGGCGGACCCATTTAAGTAATTTAAAATTACTACGCCTGTTTACTATTGGTTTCTTGCTCACGAGTGTGTTTGTTACCTTGTTTAACTACGCCACTTTCCGTTTAAGCGGAGCACCTTATTCACTGAGTCAGACTCAAATTAGCCTTATTTTCTTGTCGTATAGCTTTGGTATGGTGTCTTCATCATTGGCAGGTACATTAGCCGACCGCTTCGGTAAAAAAACCATGATGATGAGCGGCTTTGCGTTAATGATTGTGGGTAGCCTCATGACCCTGCTCAGCTCTCTTTTCGGCATTATTATTGGTATTGCATTTATTACCACAGGGTTCTTTATTACCCACTCACTCACCAGTAGTTCCGTTGGCGCCGAAAGCAAACAAGCCAAAGCCCACGCCAGTTCCTTGTACTTACTGTTTTACTATATGGGCTCGAGTATTGTTGGCTCAGCAGGTGGCTGGTTCTGGTTACATGGTGGCTGGAGTGCGATTGTTGGCTTAACCGTTGTACTGTCGTTACTTGGAATATTTTTAGTCGTTTATACATCACACGCAAAAGCTCATTAATTTTTAAATTAAAGGAAAATCACATGTCGAGTTTATTTGTTTATGGCACTTTAGGTCCTGGTCGTCCTAATGCACATATACTTGAAAATATTGGCGGACAATGGGCAGAAGGTTGGGTCAACGGAACCTTGCATAATCAAGGTTGGGGAGCTGATTTAGGCTATCCGGGAATTGTGCTTGATGAAAGTACCAATCAAGTTCAAGGTTTTGTTTTTAGCTCAGAACATTTAAATGCAAACTGGAAATTACTTGATGATTTTGAAGGCGAGGAATACCAAAGAGTACCTGTTCAAGTCACTTTAAATAGTGGCGAATGTGTTGATTCTTTTATTTATGTGTTGAAGTCTTAAGCTATTTCTAAAGCTCAAGCCCATAAACATTTAAAAACTGATAGAAAAAATTTAAGTGATCATTTTTTGGCTTGTATTTTTTTAAAGAAACTGTAGAATTCATTCCACGTCGCCGACATAGCTCAGTTGGTAGAGCAACTGACTTGTAATCAGTAGGTCCACAGTTCGAATCCGTGTGTCGGCACCATCATTAAACCTCATGAATATTTGATTTATGGGGTTTTTTGTTGCCTGTAGGTTTTAAAATACTTAAAGATTTATAATTATTACCAAAAAATTGAGTGCAGACCTATTGATCCGCACCCTTCAAATTATTTTTCATATTTCTCTAATTCAATAACCATTTCTTTTGCTGCGGCTATAATTTTAGGCATAGCTTCTTTAGTTAAATCTTGGCCCAATTTCATGCTTTGCTCCATCACTAGAGGCATTTTGTTTATAGCTGCTTGACCAACTGGTGATTTATAAAAATTAATTAATCCATCGATTTCTTCTTGAGTGAAATTTGTCACATAAATACGAGTAAATTCAGGCTCAAGTTTTTCCCAACCCATGTCTTCTACACTAATGTTAGAGAACTTTTTAGCAAAATTTGCCACGACCTGTTTTTGTTGTGAATTAAGGGGTTTACCTTGTTGCATTTCAACTTCAGAGATTGTTTTTGAAATCATCTGCTCAATGTACGAGTTCATTTGTTTATATAAATCTTGGGATTTTGTGACCTTCATTAATTCTTTTACAGACTCACTAGAAGCAGGCTGTGCAAAGGTTGGATGAGTGAGACATAAACCAATAACTAAAGTAGATAATATTTTCTTCATCATAATTAATAACATATTAAGAATATTTTTTAAGGATAATAATTGGGATAGACAATTCTTGTCAAAGGCTTTGTTTTTTTGTTTTTAATAAAGACTTATTATAAACCTAATCTTAAAAATAATTTTCTAAAACGAATTTATTTATTTAACAAGTGAAATAGAATGCTGCTAATTTATTAAAAAATATAAGATTAAAATAAGAAATATTAAAAAGATACGATTATAATGCGCCCCCAAATAAGGTCATATGAATAAGACCTATTTTATAAACTTTAATTCATTAAGATACCAATACGGAAAAGTATGAAACTTCGTTTTATTTTACCTGCTTTATTTCTAACGTTGCCTTTAACAACATATGCTCAAGACACTACATCTCAAGCTCAAATGCAAACTACTGCAAACCCACCCATTTGCTTAATTGAGGGTACTCCTTCAGCAGAGCACTATAAATCTATTAAACGAATTAAAGCCGCGAAAGGAACCTATGGTGGTTTTGAAGAAGTAAAACCTAAATTAGCGATCATTGCTCGTAAATACGGTGCAGATGTGGTGATTAATTATCATCAAAGTCAAAGATTTGGTTTCTGGCCATGGCGTATTGTACGTCCAGTACTTACAGGAACTGCCGTGAAATGGAATACGCCAGTTGATTGCACAGCATTAGGCGGCAAACAAATTTATTAATATAAAATGAAAAAAGCCCAACATCCTGTTGGGCTTTTTTCGTATTTCGTTACTAGGTACACTTCCTGTAATACCTCACGTCCTGATGCTTAAACTTATTATTGTTGTTTTACGTTTCGGAACTTCCTGTTCCTGATGAGTTCATCATAGGCAATTCGTGAGGTCATAAAAAGACGCCAATTTCCCGAATGTATGTAAGAAAAAGCGTACATAGTGCTTTTAAATTTAAAACTTGATTTGCCTATATTTGAAAATAAAAAACGAAAATATGAATTTATGAAGAAGTTCAGTTCGTCAATTAAATAAGAAGACGATATAATGAGATTATTACTTTATTTCTAAAATAAATTTAAAAACAACAAGGAACTGAGATGTTTACTTTGCCATCAAATATTTTTCAGCCCTTAGCGCTCATACTCGCCTGCCTTATTTTCATTGTAAGTAAAATGCCGCAGCTAAAATATAGAAAAACTATATTATTTCTAGCTATTGGCAGCCTTACTTTAATGATTATTTTAGGAATATTTGGCTTTTTTAATTAAGCTTTATTTCTTGCTCTTCTCTATCATTTTTTCAAAATGTCTAAGGTTTGGGTTCAGCGTATCCCAAGCGTAGGCTTGGCTCACAAACACCTCTGCTCTAGGCTGATAGAGACTCGGGTCATCAAGCGTACCTGCACGTATTGAAATCATTTCAGGGGCAATTTCAGGTAAGCCAAAAAGCTGAGAACCACAAGTCGGACAAAATGCTCTTTTAATAGGTCGGCCAGAAGATCCTAAAGTTTCAAAATATTTCAGCTCACCACTTACTTTCAATTCAGATTGGTGAAAAAAAGCAATTGGTGCATATGCTGAACCTGTTGCCTTCTGGCAATCTCGACAATGGCAATTAAAGCTATAACGTGGCTCTGCTTCGCTTTGGTAGCTCACAGCTCCACATAAACACGATCCTTGATATTTAGCTGACATGGCTCATCCTATTTTTTATTGCTGTGATTTGAATATAACGTACATATCCATTTTGGTAGAGTTGCTGGCATAACTTTGCAGTCATTTGAATTTTAAAATTTGCCAACCCTCGGCTTTGATTTTCTCCTTGCTGATTTTGAATATACTGCGAAAAACCGAGTAATACAGGCTCGGATAAATCTTCAATTTGAATATCAGCAAAACCTTGTTGTTCCAAGGTTGTTCTTAGTATTTTTTCAGTCGGTACAGCATCCCAAGCGACATTTGCTGCTTTGAGTAAATAACGATGCTTTTGTTCTTGCAGGATGGTCATGTTTTGACATGTGTCAGCACGCATTAAGTAATGAAAACCTAATCGGCCTTTTGAATTTAAAACTGGAGTGACTGAATCTAGAAATGAATTTAAATTGCTGTGATAAGCCGCATCAATACATAACACAGCATCGAAGTGTTGTTTAAATTCAAATTGTTTTAAATTTAAAAATGAACCACAAAAAATCTGGCTTATTTCAGGAATAAGCTTTTGAATTTTATTAACACACTCTGGTTGTAAGTCAACTGCACTGAGGCTTTTGGGCTGATAGTGCTGTAGCCAGTGCAATAAACTTGCACCCTGTCCGCAGCCTAAATCTAAGAGATGATCTTTTGAATTTAAATTGACGGCTTGTGCCAAATGATCTGCCAATAGGCAACAAGCTTCACGGTAGTTTTGGGTATTTTTCCAAAAACCCAAATTTGTCCAAGCAAGCTCTTCATCATCTCCCAAACTTGATGCATCAATTGCATATTTATGGGGAATAAGTCGAGAAAGAGCCGCTCGGACTTTTATTTTCACAATTTTAGTAACCGAGCTCAGGAGCAACTTCAACTTGAGGTTTTAAACCTACAAATGGTAAAGGTGCACCTAAAATTTCAGCAATATGCATCGCAGAAGTAACTGCCGACTCTAAAATTGGTAAGCCATCACATGACCATGAACCACAGTAAAATACTTTACGGTTTAAGTCTAAATGGCGTTGTTGCAATTCTTTATTTAGAGCAATTGTTTGCGAGTCTACAACTGCACGCGTTAAGGTCACTTTTGAAATGATTTTTTTAGGGTCAATATCAGTCACTGGACGCCAAGTTTGGAATACAGGATTTTTGCCCACAAGCGATGGCTCAACCGCATTCATCCAAACTGTGAATTGCTGACGGGTAAACTTACGATCCATCATATAGCTCAGCACTGACCAGTCTTTACGACGTGGTGGCATTACTGTTGCATCTGTATGAATAACAAGATCACCTTGCTCAAAACGGAATTGCTTAAGCAAATTCATATCTTCAGCAAATTGTTCAGGGTTCAAAAACTCATCAATTTTAGACGTTGGCGTTGCCACAATCACTCGATCAAATAAGTTCTTTTCACCTTGGCTGTTTTCAACCAGTACTTTTTCGCCTTGTAATTCAACGTTCTTAATCGCTGATCCGCTATGAATGTCGATATCTTTAATTAAGCTGTCTACAAATGCAGGTGTACCACCTTTCATACGTAAAAGCATATCACCATCAGTTAAGTGACGTAAAAACTCAAGTAAGTTTTTTGCAGGCCAGTCGCCAATTGTTTTTGGATTACACGTACAAATTGTATAGAGCACCGGCATTACAACGCCATGCCAGAATACTTCTTCTATATCGTTCTGATTAATAAATTCAGCGAGGGTAATATCTTGATTTTTAGATTTGAAAAACTGGTGAATTGCAGTTTTTAATTGCAACATTCCTTTCACAAGACGCCAGCCATATTGCTGGATGCCTTTACGGTTATTGATAATTGGGAAATTACCAATACGACTACGAGATGTCGTTAACCATGTTTCCGTACGATCTTCGAATAACCAGCTACATGACATATAAGTACGAACTGGGAAAGTTTTAATGCCTAAATGAGCAGCAAGGCTGAGTGTATTCTTCCACAGATGTGGATTCATCACACGTAGCGGTGCATCAATAATTCCACCATCGAATTCAATGCTATGGCTATCCATTCCCCGGCCAGGAAGTGCTTCAAATATCGTGATCGTATGCCCTGCATCTTTCAGAATTCTTGCTGCCGCAAGACCTGCCATTCCACTGCCAATAATTGCGATATTCAAAATGATGTCCCATTTTTCGAGAATTTTTTTGATTATCACTCATACCCTAAAAAAACACCGTATTAAAAACTACCAGATTTTTATTTTTTGCATCAATTTATATAGAAAAAATTTCATTACCGAGCAGGCTAGCTTTTTATATTTTTTTACAAAAATATACAGTCATATAAAAACTGATATTTTTTATAAATTTAAAAAAAATCTTTTAAATAAAATAAGATAATTTAACTATATTTATATCATATGTTTTACAACTATCTTTTTTTGAGATATCATAGAGCCACAATAATGAGAACCAAATCACATAAAACAATGCCGCAACAACAATGAAAACCATCATAAAAACAGAATCTTTACAGCGAAAAAGCCCGCTATTCACACTTGATAGCGGGCTTTTTATTACTTTGTTTTAATAGCGGATTAAGCGCAATTAAACAATTTATCCTTCTTGCATGATTGAACCGAATTTTCCACGATTAAAATCATTAATCGCTTCCATAATCTCAGCTTTGGTATTCATTACGAATGGACCATAACCTTCGATTGGTTCGTTAAGTGGTTGACCAGTCAACACTAAGAATTTAGTGTCTTCTTCTGCATTTAAGCTAAACTCAACACCCTCACGAGACAAAATCGCAACGGTTTTACCTTCAAGACGATTAGCATCATTGACCACAACTGCGCCATCTAATACCACAACAAGCGTGGTGTGACCTTCAGGTACATAGAGGGTATGTTTTTGACCTTTAGCCAATTTACCATCCCATACATTTAATGGACTAAATGTCGTTGCTGCACCTTTTGCATCTGCATATTCACCAGCAATCACACGTAAATGACTGCCATGCTCGTCTAACGCAATGTCTGGAATCTCTTTCGCTTCAATTGCTTGATATTTTCCAGGCGTCATTTTTGAATGAGCAGGTAAATTTACCCACAATTGCACCATTTCAAAAAGACCACCATGCTCTGCAAATTCAGGAGAATGGAACTCTTCATGCAACACGCCTGCACCCGCAGTCATCCATTGCACATCACCAGTTTTAATGGTTCCGCCGCCGCTACTTGAGTCTTTATGAGTCACTTCACCTTGATAGGCGATTGTCACTGTTTCAAAGCCACGGTGTGGATGCGAACCGACACCTTGCTGTTCAGTCGTTGGCGAGAAGGTATAAGGCGCTGCATAATCGAGTAGCAAAAATGGGCTTAAGGTTTGGCCTAAACGGTCATAAGAGAATAGGTTATATACAGGGAAACCATCACCCACCCAATGCATGTGGTTATTTTGATATGCACCAAGAAATTTCTTCATCTGATCTCTCCTATATATGTAGGATTTTCTTGAACTGAGATTGATTTTACGCCTCAATAATTGCAGTTTATAGATCAGGATTAGCAACACATTATTTCATCTATGAGACAATCATAAAGTTTGAGGTACTCTTTTTAAGATCGTCCTATTTTTAAAATTCTTAATCCTATTTTTTAGACTTAATCACGACAACAAACTCATCTAGCATAATTTTAGGCACTGATGACCTACTTAATAATTTTTGATTATTTATTTTGATAACACGAGGACATAAAAAATGGCTCAAGATTACGTACGTTTAGACAAGGATAATGCTGCGGTTCTTTTAGTTGACCACCAAGCAGGTTTACTTTCTTTAGTTCGAGATATCGATCCAGATAAATTTAAAAATAATGTATTAGCACTTGCAGATGCTGCGAAATATTTTAATTTACCGACTATTCTTACCACGAGTTTTGAAAACGGTCCAAATGGTCCTTTAGTTCCAGAATTAAAAGAGCTTTTTCCAGATGCGCCATTTATTCCACGTCCTGGTCAAATCAACGCTTGGGACAATGAAGATTTTGTAAAAGCGGTCAAAGCGACAGGTAAAAAACAACTGATTATTGCTGGTGTAGTCACTGAGGTTTGCGTGGCGTTCCCAGCTTTATCTGCACTCGCTGAAGGCTTTGAAGTGTTTGTGATTACCGATGCTTCTGGTACTTTCAATGAATTAACACGTGATGCTGCTTGGGACCGTATGTCAAAAGCAGGTGCTCAGCTTATGACTTGGTTCGGTATGGCTTGTGAGTTACACCGTGACTGGCGTAATGATATTGAAGGTCTAGGTGCACTCTTCTCAAATCATATTCCTGATTACCGCAACCTGATGACCAGCTATAGCTTTAATACATCGCAAAAATAAATTCTATTGCCAAGATTAGAGTGCTTAAGCGCTCTAATCTTGAATTTAAATGGATTGATCTGACATTGATAAGCTCTTTTGATGATTTTTATTATTTCTATTTAGTCGTAAAACACGGCGGCTTTAGTGCGGCCAGTGAAGCTGAAAATATTAGTAAATCTAAGCTCAGCCGACGCATTATTGACCTTGAAAATAAATTTAACGCTAGCCTCATTCAAAGAACAACCCGACATTTTAAAGTGACCGATTTAGGCCAAGAGTTCTATGAAGAATGCTGCAAAGTCATTGCTCAAGTTGAATGTGCAGAAAACGTTTTGTTAAAGCAAAAAAGTGAACCTCAAGGGTTAGTGAAAGTAAGCTGTCCACCGCTTATGATGCATTTTCAAATTAGAAAAATTTTAAATCAATTTTTAAAAACCTACCCTAAAGTTGAGATTGCTCTTGAGCTGACGAGCCGTCGAGTTGATATTTTGCATGATGACATCGATCTCGCAATTCGGACCAATTTTGAACCCAATGAAGATTCGAATTTAATTGTTCGGGATGTGATTAAAACTGATCACTGTCTAGTGGCTTCGCCCGAATTACTTCAAGGCCGTACCATTGAGCATTATTCGGAATTACAAGACTTTCCAAGTATTAGTTTGGGTACTCAAAAACAAAACCCTATTTGGCATTTATGCAATATACGTAATGGTGAATCGGTTGATGTGCCTTATCAACCACGAATCAAAAGTAATGACTTAGCAGGCGTTTACTATGCCGTGATGGACGGATTAGGTATTGCCGACCTTCCTTTTTTAACCGTTGAATCGGAAATTCGCAAAGGCACACTTGTTCATATTCTTCCTGACTGGAAGTCTAATATAGGCATGCTACAACTGGTCTATGTGTCTAGAAAAGGTCAACGTCTGGTGGTCGAAAAACTCATTGAAACCCTGATTGAAGAACTCAGGCGTTTACCTGAAAGCCATGAAGGATATCTGCCAACTTAAATAAAAAAACCGGTCATGAATGGGCATGACCGGTTTTTGTGAAACATCACATACAGCATAACTGCATGTTTTCGTTCAGAACAAAGCGAACTCGCTTTGTTCCTTACTCAGATAAGTCTACGCATAGGTATTTCATTTCGACATATTCTTCGATGCCGAATTTTGAACCTTCACGGCCTAGACCTGACTGTTTTACGCCACCAAACGGAGCAACTTCATTTGAAATTGCGCCTGTGTTAATACCGACCATACCGTACTCAAGTGCTTCACCCACACGCCATTGACGAGCTGTGCTTTGAGTAAATAAATAAGCAGCTAAACCGAACTCGGTATCGTTCGCCATCGCCACTGCTTCATCTTCAGTTTTAAAGCGGAACAGTGGTGCAAGGGGACCAAAAGTTTCTTCTTTAGACACTTTCATGTCTTGGGTTACGCCAGTTAAAACTGTTGGTTCAAAGAATGTACCGCCAAGTGCCGAGCGTTGACCACCAATACGAACTGTCGCGCCTTTCTCAGTTGCATCTGCAATATGAGACTGAACTTTTGCAATCGCATCTTCATCAATTAAAGGCCCTTGAGTTGAACCTTCTTGACGGCCATCGCCAACTTTCAATTTAGACACAGCTTCAACCAAACGGTCTGCCAACGCATCGTAAATACCGTCTTGAACATAAATACGGTTCGCACAAACACAAGTCTGACCGCTGTTACGATATTTACTTGCCATAATGCCCTGAACAGCTTGTTCAAGATTAGCGTCGTCAAATACCACAACTGGTGCATTACCACCAAGTTCAAGTGAAAGCTTTTTAATGGTTGGCGCACATTGTTGCATCAAGATACGACCCACTTGGGTTGAACCTGTGAAGCTTAACTTACGAACAATATCGCTTTCGCATAGGGTTTTACCAACTTCAACCGCATCACCACTAATGTTAATTAAAACATCAGCTGGTAAGCCTGCCTGTAACGCCAATACTTCAAGTGCATACGCTGTTAACGGTGTTTGTTCTGCTGGTTTAACCAACATTGAACAACCCGCAGCAATAGCCGGACCTGCTTTACGCGTAATCATGGCAGCTGGGAAGTTCCACGGCGTGATTGCAGCTGTAACACCAATCGCTTGTTTAATCACGAGCAAGCGTTGGTTTGGCAACGTAGGTGTTAAAACTTCACCATCAATACGGCGAGCTTGCTCAGCAAACCAACGGATGAATGATGCTGCATAACCAATTTCACCACGTGCTTCTGCCAATGGCTTACCTTGCTCAGCCGTTAAGATTTGAGCCAGATTTTCTTTGTGCTCAAGCATGAGGTTGTACCATGCCAATAACACATCAGCACGCGCCAAGGCAGTTTGCTTTTTCCAAGCAGCCTGCGCTTTTGCTGAACGATTAATTGCGGCTTCAACCCCTGCACGGTCATAGGTTTTTACCCATGCCAAAGTTTCACCCGTAGCAGCATCATTAACCTCGATATAATCATTTGAAGCAGGTGCTTCTAATGAAATATCAGGATGTTTTAATAAATACTGCAAATTATTTTGAATCATGCAGATTGCTCCATTGCTTTTGCACTACCTGCTTTTAGAGTTGCAAAACCTTGTTTTAAGATATCAAGGCCTTGACGGAATTGTTCAGCAGGAATGGTTAATGGATATAAGAAACGAATTACATTACCGTATTTACCACAAGTAAGAAGTAACAACCCGTTTTCCATTGCATAGTTTTGTACAACTTTTGCTTGTTCAGCTGTTTCAAGCTCTACTGCAACCATTGAACCTAATGCACGAATATCAGTTACAACGTCGCCCGTTGCTTGTTGAATATCTTTAAGGGTAGCGACTAACTCTGCACCTAATTCATTTGCACGATCGCATAAGTTTTCTTCTTCAATCGCATCAATTACCGCGTGCGCAGCAGCAACTGCAATCGGGCTACCTGCGTAAGTACCACCTAGTCCACCTGGGTTTGGTGCGTCCATCACTTCTGCACGACCAACAACACCCGAAATTGGGAAACCGCCACCTAAGCTTTTCGCCATCGTGATCAAGTCTGCTTTAGTCTCGTAATAGTTCATTGCGAACAATTTACCAGTACGGGCAAAACCTGATTGCACTTCGTCAGCAACCAATAAAATGCCGTGCTTGTCACAAATTGAACGTAAACGTTTTAAGAACTCAGCTGGCACAACATTGAAACCGCCCTCACCTTGTACTGGTTCAAGTACGATTGCTGCAACATCATGTGGTGCAATATCTTCACTAAAAATATCTTCAACGCTTTCAATTGCTGCATCTACTGAAATACCTTTAGCAGGCACAGGGTAACGTGCGTGGAACACACCCGCTGGCATCACACCGAAATCACGTTTGTAAGGTGCAGTTTTACCTGTCATCGCCATGGTCATGAATGAACGACCGTGGAAACCGTTACCAAAAGTGATAATGCCGTGACGACCTGTGTAACAACGAGCAATCTTCACCGCATTTTCAACTGCTTCTGCACCTGTTGTAAAAAAAGCTGACTTAGCAGGACCAGCAATTGGCGCACGCTCATTAATACGCTCAGCTAAAGCCACATAGCTTTCATAAGGTGTTACTTGATAGGCAGTGTGAGTAAATTTAGTAAGTTGTTCAGTCACCGCTGCAATGACTTTAGGGTGGCGATGGCCTGTATTTAAAACCGCGATACCACCAGCAAAGTCGATAAATTGGTTGCCTTCCTTGTCCCAAAGCGTGGCATTTTCAGCTTTTTCTGCATACCACTGACACATCACGCCTACACCACGTGGAGTTGCTTGCTGTTTACGTGCGTTAAGTGCAGAATGTTGATTATCCATTTGATTCCCTCATATTTTCATCATCAGTTGCAGCTTTGGTTTTTTGCATCCTGTGCTTAATTTTCAGGGTGCTTTACAACGACTGCCTATGCATGTAATTTCGCTCGTCTGGCGGCAACTGACGAGAGCCATTTTTTAACTGTAGGAGAGAGCCAATTGCGTAGTTTACTTGGAGATCATTTATTACAACGGCTCCAACAGGACACCGAAGGTAAACTACATCAACGCCTTTTCCGTTGTCTGCGTGGTGCCATTATTGATGGCGTCATTCAGCCTAAAACACGCTTGCCCGCTTCCCGTGACTTAGCCAGTGAAATTCATGTTTCGAGAAATACTGTTCTTACCGCCTACGAACAGCTACAGGCTGAAGGCTATTTAGAGGCTCGTACAGGTCATGGCACATGGGTTGCCGAAAAACTACCAGAGAGTTTTTTAAATACACAAAATAAGAAAAAAGCAGTTTCAAGTCCGAAAGTTCAAAACTCTTACGCGCTCTCAAATCGTGGTTCAAACTTATTAGGCTATGCCGCAGCGTCGCCGCATCAATGGGGAGCTTTCGTGCCGGGAGCGCCTGACGTAACAGAGTTTCCACATCATATTTTTAGTCGCATTCAGGCCCGTTTAAGCCGAGAGCCCGACATTAACCGCCTGATTTATAGCAATGCAGGTGGATGTATAGAGCTTCGAAGTGCGTTGGCAGATTACTTGCGTGTTGCACGTTCAGTCCAGTGCGATGCAGACCAGATTATTATTACCGAGGGTATTCACCAAGCGATTGACTTAGTCTCGCGTGCGCTCAGTGATATTGGTGATCGCGTCTGGATCGAAGATCCGGGGTATTGGGGAATGCGCAACACTTTACGTATTAATGGCGTAGATATTCAACCTATGCCAGTCGATGCCGAAGGCATTATTCCCGAAGAAAATCCAGTTAAACCACCTAAACTCATTTTTGTCACACCATCACACCAATATCCACTGGGTTCACATTTAAGCCTAGATCGTCGACGTAAACTGATTGAAATTGCCCGCCAGCACAATAGCTGGATTGTAGAAGATGATTACGACAGTGAGTTTCGTTTCTCAGGCCAACCGTATCCGTCATTACAAGGCTTAGAAAATGATGCGCCTGTGCTGTACATGGGCACGTTCAGCAAAACCATTTATCCATCTTTAAGAATTGGGTATTTGGTGGTGCCTAAACCACTCTTTTCACCCCTACGTATTGTGGCAGCCGAGCTGTATCGTGGTGGGCATTTACTTGAGCAAAAGGCCCTAGCAGAATTTATTCGTGAAGGTCATTACGAAGCGCATATTCGTCGTATGCGTTTACTTTATGGAAAGAGACGCGATTATTTAGTCAGTCTGATTAAACGCTATCTTGGCCCCGAATTTATTCATGAATATGACGAAGCAGCAGGATTACACTTAGTTTTAAAACTACCAAACTCTTGCGATGATGTCGCGATTGCAACAACCGCACTTGAACGTGGTGTCAAAGTTCGACCACTTTCACAGTACTACATGCAATCGCATGCTCACGCAGAGCGCGGACTGCTCATGGGCTTTGCCTGTGTAAATGAAAAAGACATGGTGATGGCTTTCGGTGTGTTGCTCCAGTGCTTACGTGAAGCAGGTGTACCTACGCTGAATTAACTGTTTTCTCGTACTAAGCCAAATAAAAAAGAGCCTCATTGTGAGGCTCTTTTTTATTTAAAAATTTAAACTAACTTTTCTTCATGCGTATGGGTTAAATGGGTCGCTCTACGCTCTTTACCCCAACCCAATTTTTCAGACAACAATCCGAAGAACACAATAATGCCGAACAATGCGGTGGTGTAAATTACTTCTTTAAAATATGTACCTTCAATCAACATGGTAAGAATTGCGCCAATAATTGCAAAGATCACCACATAAGTTAAGTAAGGGAACATCCACATTTTAAAGTCAATTTTCACGCCTTCAGCTTCTAACTTTTTACGCATACGAAGCTGAGAATAAGCAATCGTCAGGTACACATACAGTGTTGCTGCACCCGTCGTTAGCATGAAAAAGTCGTAAACATCCATACTCTTAGTTGCAGTTAAAACGACGGCAATCACAGAGAAGAAGCATGACACAATCACACCGACCCACGGACTGCTTTTACTGTTTACAGAGCCAAAACTTTTCGGTGCATCGCCACGTTTAGCTAAAGAGAACAGCATACGTGAACACGTATAAAGTGCTGAGTTAAAGCAACTACATACCGACGTGAGAACCACAAAATTTACGATATGACGTGCCCCCGGAATACCGAGTGCAGACAAAGTCACACTATAAGTACCCCAAGTCGAATCTTTCAAAAGTTCATTGTTGTGAGGAATGAGACATACCGCAACAAACATTGAGCCTACATAGAATAAAATAATTCGCCAAACCACCGAGTTCGAAGCTTTACGAATTTCTTTAGATGGATTTGCCGATTCTGCTGCCGCTACAGTGACAATTTCAGCGCCAATATAAGCAAACATGACCCCAAGCAAGGCTGTAATAACGGATGACCCTCCATTTGGCATAAAGCCTTGAGAGGTTAAATTACTAATACCAGAAGCAGCCGGATTGCCCCAAGGCCACAAATGCATGATGGCTAAACTACCAATCACCAAGAAGATAACAATCGCGATGACTTTGATGAGTGCAAACCAGAACTCAAATTCGCCATAGTTTTTCACGTTTTGTAAATTGACTGCGACTAAGGCACCAATCACGACAACCATATAGGCCCAGATCGGTATAAATGGGAACCAATTATTTAAAATTTTACCTGCCACATAGGCTTCCCAGCCCATGAGCATTGCGAGCGTACACCAGTACAACCAGCCAATTGAGAAACCTGCCCAACGGCCAATCGCACGGTCAGCATATGTTGAAAAAGAGCCACTATCAGGGTTTAAAACGGCCATCTCGCCTAACATACGCATGATGAACCAAACGAGTAAACCACCTAAAGCGTAAGTTAGAAAAACTACAGGTCCCGTATTGTAAATAATACTGCCCGAGCCTACGAATAAAGAGCCACCAATTACCCCTGCAATCGAGATCATCGTTAAGTGGCGTGATTTGAGTCCATGTTTTAAACTTTGGGAGTGATTGGCTTCAGAACCATTTTGATGAGCTGCCATATCATTTTCCTTAATATATGGAGGATATCGGCTAGTCTCGGAAAACCTCCGAAGCCAAAAAATATCCCCTAAAAATTTAGCCGTTCTGCCCAATTCCTAAAACAGAAAAATCACTGAGCTTATCCGGCGCTTCCGTATGCATACTTCCAATGGCTTTAATTTGTCGTTTCGGCAGTCAAGAAACGAGAGCCATTTTTGGAATAAAAGAGAGAGCCAATTGCAAAATTTATACGCAAAATTGGCTCTTTTTGTCTGAAATGCTGGTAAATGCTTTTAAGTTTTTATTTTGAAAATAATTAAGTTTTACTTTAATAAGATTGGAATTATTTAGTTTTGTTCAGAAATTAATAACGCTTTTGTACCTGCTTCCAAGGCTCTAAAGATATGTTTCTGGTCGGCAGGGTAACAAATATAATCTCCGACACCGAGCTCAACAGCTTCATTAATTAAGCCCACTAAAGCTTTACCTTCGACCACAATAATGTGTTCCACAGAACCAACTGGATGAGGTTCTGAAAGACGGTCTTCGCCCGGCTCAACAATTAGTAAATACACATCACGGCGCGCATGAGGGGGACAAGTTGCCAACAAAATTGCCTTGTAATTAGCAATCTCAGAACTCACTGTTGGCCCATCGCCACAGCGAATCACTTGTACCTGATTGCTCGGTTCTTCCATCAAACGTGCAAATGGAATATTCAGTGCCACACAAAGTGCCCATAGCGTTTCAATGCTTGGGTTACCTTGCCCTGCCTCTAATTGAGAAAGTGTAGACTTTGCAACGCCTGCACGACGGGCAACTTCTGCCAAAGAAAGCCCTGCTCTTTGACGTTCACGATTTAAACCTTTGGCAATAATTTCAATTGGCTGAGACATTCACCACATCCGTTCTATAAAAAAAACGATCGTTCGTTTTGACAAAACGATCAGACTTATTCATTATAATGGAAAATCGTTCGTTATATCATACTATGTCCACATACGCTCTCATTAAGAAACTTAGTAAAGACACCACCCGCTCGATTTTCTTTGTCTGTCTAGCAACCAGTGTTGTTGGTATGTCTTTAGGTTCACTCGCCGCAAGCTATGGCTTAGCGCTCTGGATCCCGCTCTGCCTATCTGTATTTGTGCTCGCAGGAACTGCTGAATTTATTTTTATTGGATTCTTGGCTGTAGGTGGTAGCCCAATTGCTGCTGCGATTGCAGGACTACTCGTCAATTTAAGACATCTGCCTTTTGGTATTGCTGTCAATGAATTAATCAGAGGTAAATTCTCTCGATATTTCGGGGCTCATATCATGAACGATGAAAGCGTTTTATTTGGTATGGCACAGCCCGATTTCGAGACAAAAAAAGCCGCTTACTGGCTATGTGGTATAGGCATCATGCTGACTTGGCCACTCGGTGTCACTGCGGGTTATTTTATTGGAAGTGCTATTCCAGACCCAAAAACGTTCGGTCTAGATGCCATTTTCCCTGCCATTTTAATTGCACTTACTTTTAATGCTTTAAAGAATAAATCTACCCGAAAAGCGGCATTTGCCGGATCAACTTTGGCACTGATTACCACACCTTTTTTGGCCTCAGGACTCCCAATTCTGATTTCACTTTTTGGTTTAATATTTGGTAGAAAAAAATGAATCAACAATTACTCATTATTTTGGGCATAGGCTTGCTAGCACTTGGAACATATGGGATTCGTTTTGCTGGTTTTCACTTAGGCGCCAAGTTTACTTTTTCTGAAAAATACCAAATTTTACTGTCAAACGGCGCAACTGTTTTACTCTGTGCGATTGCGGTCACGACGACATTTTTTGAAGGCCAAGATTTCGCAGGTTTCGCGCGTATATTCGGTGTTGGGCTAGCACTTCTCTTGGTTTGGAAAAAAGTACCGCTTTTATTGGTAATTTGCTTAGCAGCAGCAGGCACCGCCCTAATACGTTTGCTCGGAATTGAGTAATAAAAAAGGCGAGATAAACTCGCCTTTTTTGAAACTTTTGATTAGAACGGTAAGTCGTCGTCTAAATCAGCTGGTGCAGACGCAGGTTGTTGTGGCGCTTTAGGAGCGAAACCACCACCTTGTGGGCTGTTGCCACCATTACCGAAACCACCTTGGCCACCATAACCACCGCCATTGTTTTGGCCGTAGCCGCCACCTTGGTTGTTATTATTTTGATAACCATTACCACCTTGTTGAGGTGCATTAAAACGTGGTTGGTTGAAATCATTACCGCCAGCGAAACCTTGTTCACCTTGTTGACGACCATCTAACATTTGCATCTGTTCGCCACGAATTTCTGTTGTATAGCGCTCTTGGCCATTTTGATCAGTCCACTGGCGCGTGCGTAATGAACCTTCAATATAAACCTTAGAACCTTTACGTAGGAACTGCTGAGCAATTTCACCTAAACGGTTATGCAAAACAATACGGTGCCATTCAGTTTGTTCTTTACGCTCACCTGAAGTTTTATCGGTCCAAGCTTCACTTGTTGCGATTGAAAATTGAGTCAGCGAGCCCCCATTTGGAAAAGTTTTTGTTTCAGGATCACGACCCAAAGTACCAACCAAAATAACCTTATTTACACCACGCATTAGCTGTCTTCATCCTATTCATTTCTATGTTTTACTTTATAAGAGTTATGCTTAAATGGCTACCTCTTTACCGAACAACTGCGTTAAATCACGTCGCGCAGCCTCATCAAGAGTCTGTTTATCGACTTTAATATAAGCAACTTGCTGGTCAGGCATCACCACAACTTCTTCTATACCACGAATTGCCAATAGCTGTGTGGTCCACTCATTCACCTGTTGCACTTGCGGTAATGGCAACACAATCGATGACAAATACCGCGGCTGAGCTAAACCAAAACTAATTAGCAACCATATTATAGCAATCCCTGTTAAGACACTCCATCCAATCGCAGTATTATGTAACATCAATAATTGACCACCTAGTGTGCCGCCGAAAAAAGCACCTAAAAACTGGCTACTGGCATTTACACCCATAGCAGTTGCCTTTGACTGAATTGGGGCACATTTTGATAACCACGATGGTAATAAAGCTTCCATCACATTAAATGCAATGAAGAAAATACCTAGGCCTGCGAGTAATACATATTTTGATTGATAACCAAATATAAGCAGCAATAAACCTGCAATAATGCCTGTAATTGCTGTTAAGAAAATGCCTCGCATTTTGCGATATTTTTCAGCCACAATAATGCTTGGAAATGCAAAAAACAGACTAATTACTAGTAGTGGCAGATACACCAAACCATGACTGGCTAAAGGAATATGGGCAAACTCGATAAGCTGTGAAGGCACATAAATAAACATGGCTGTAAGCAATAAATGCAATGCAAAAACCGAAACGTGTAAACGGTTTAAATCACCCATTTGAATGACTTGCTTAAGCTGCGCTATGTAGCCTTGCTGATAATTACGATGATGACGAGTTACTTTAGGTACCAGTAATAACATCAAAATCGCGATTAAACCCATAATGGTCGTGACAAAGAACAAACCAGAAATGCCAACAAGACTTGTGAGCCAAGGCCCCAGACTAAACGCCACCACAAAAGACAGACCAATACTCATGCCCATGGCAGCCATGGCTTTAGTACGCTGCTCTTCGCGCGTCACATCGGCTAAAAGTGCCATCACGACTGCTGAAACTGCACCCGCACCTGCTATAGCACGACCAATAATCACGCCATAAATCGTGTCAGATAAACCCGCAATTGCACCGCCAATTGCAAACAGCAATAAGCCAAGTACCACGAGAGGTTTACGGCTAAAACGGTCAGCCAGTAAGCTAAACGGAATTTGTAAAATAGCCTGACTTAAACCATAGACACCTACAGCCAAACCAATGAGTGCTGGAGTTGCATATTGATATGACTGCCCGACTACAGAAAAGACAGGAATAATCATGAACAAACCCAACATGCGTAGCGCAAAAATACTACTTAAGGCAAAAGTTGAGCGACGTTCCAAAGCATTCATCATATCAATACACGTTTATCAAACTAGGCAAATTATAAGCCGATTCGTTTCTAAAAATACGGGCCACCTTATTTAAATTAACGATTTCAGCTTAAAAAAATAAAGAGGCATTCAGCCTCTTTATTCTAAACAACTTTACTGAAAATTAGCTTAAGGCGACTGTTGCTCGCGCTTCGAATATTGAATTGAAGCAATAACAGCCCACACAATAAACGCTACACCAATTAAACCTGTGACAACTTCAGGTACATGTACACCTGTACCACTTGCAATCATAATGAATGCTAAAGCACCAATTGCGTAATGCGCACCATGTTCCAAGAACACGTAAGCATCTAGCGTACCTTTTTCAACAAGATAAACAGTCATTGAACGGACAAAAATAGCACCGATTGCAAGACCTAACATAATCACAACAACGTCACTGGTGATTGCAAAAGCACCGATCACACCGTCAAAACTGAATGATGCATCTAATACTTCAAGATATAAGAAACCGCCTAAACCAGCTTTAACCACACCAGACGCAGCCCCCGAGCCATCTTGTAATACAGCATTACCATTTTCATCAATTTCAGGCTCACCACCTAACAAATGACTTAATACTTCAACGCCAATGTAAACCACAATGCCCCAAATACCGGCCATGGTCACTGCTAAACGTTGATGGTCATCTACATAACCAGCCATCACAATTAAAGCGATCAAAGCAATAAAAACAGACATTGCAGGTACGCTAGCTAAACTTGAAAGTTTAGATTCAAGCCATCTAAACCAATGGGTTTCTTTTTCATCATCAAAGAAGAAGTTTAAGAAAACTAATAATAAGAATGTTCCACCAAAAGCTGAAATTTCAGCGTGGTGCGCCATTAAGCGCTCAGAATAAGTTTTCGGATCATTGAGTGCCAATTTTGCCACTTCAATAACACCCATATCAGCGGTTACAGCAACAATCACGACAGGGAAAATCAGACGCATACCAAAAACGGCGATTAAAATACCTACCGTTAAAAAGATCATTTTCCAGAACGGATCCCAATTACGTAGAACCGATGCATTTACGACAGCATTGTCAAAAGATAAAGAGACCTCCATTACCGCTAAAATCGCTGTAATCGTTAAAGCTTTAAGCATGGTAGACACGCCAGCTTCAGGTCCATGGGTAAAACCCCAATACGCGGATAGTGCTAAACACACCACCGTAAAAAATATCGAAAATCGGAAATGCTTCATGGATCAGACCTATACCAAGAACTAAATTTAATCTTTCTTAAAACCGCGGCTATTATATCGATAATTAACCACAAAACGATGTTGTTTTGTGCCGTTATTCCCGTTACTTTATCTCTCTGTTTAATAAAGAAATTTATAATTTTTAATTAACTTATTAATCGTATTAAATATTTTCTTGCGATATATCTATCATTATGATTTTTGTATTTTAAAATTGATTTAAAATCCGGTTCAGCTGTCTTATTTTAAATGGAATGATTTTATGCTTTTTTCTCAAGAACTCTGGCAACGTAATTTAAATTTATATCAAAAAATTCTCGACCTGCCTTTTAATCAGGAACTTGCTAACGGTACTTTAGATAAAGAAGCTTTTTGTCATTATGTCATTCAAGATGCTCAATATTTAGTGGCGTATGGTCGCGTACTTGCTGTTGCGGCAGCAAAGGCGTTCGAGGCTGATGATATTATGCAATTTTCAGATGCTGCTAAAATTGCAATTGTAGTTGAACGCAGCTTGCATGATGACTTCATGAAAAACTTTGGGGTGACCAAAGAAGAATTTAAAAATACGCCATTAACTTTAGCAGGCCATCATTACACTTCATTTTTAACAGCAACTGCTTGGTCTGAAAGCTACCCTGTCGTACTCGCTGCACTGTTACCTTGCTTCTGGATTTATGCCGAAGTCGGTAAAGATATTGTAGATAAATCAATTCCTAATAACCCTTACCAAGCATGGATTGATACCTATGCAGGTGAAGAGTTTCATATAGCCGTTCGGAATGTGATTGCGACAGTAGACAAGGTTGCTGCACGTTGTGACGCAGACACTTTAGAAAAAATGCATGCTGCGTACACCATGGGTGCAAAACTTGAATGGTTATTTTGGGATAGCGCCTACCACCAAAGACAATGGCTAGGTTTAGACCATATTTAAAACTTCAAAAGAATCGGTCAGATGGTTCAATACGCTGACCGTTTTTAATAAAATGCGAGATAAATATGTATATCGGTGAATTAGCATCTTTAACTGGAGCCACTCCTAAAGCCATTCGGCATTATGAGAAATTAGGCTTGCTACCAGTCGCAAAAAGAAAAGGCAATTATCGTATTTATGAAGAGATTGATGTTAAATCAGTTAAGATGATCCGCCTTGCACAAGCTGTTGGATTTAGCCTTGCCGAGCTTTATGACTTGTCAGCTTTAAAATATAAAAATAATCGCTTTCCTGTAGAAATTGCACAGCAGCTTATTCAAAAAAAGAATCAACAAATTATTGAGCAAAAAAAAGCGTTAAACCGTTTACAAGAAGATTTAAAAGAACTGGAAGATGAGATTATTCAGACTTATATTACCAATAAGATTTCTGCCTAAAACAGCTGGTTAAAATCTGCAAATAGCTTTCAAAATGAGTGCTTGACTCTGCCCTTAGGGACAAGGTTTATCGTAATGACTTCTTTTATTACGGACCAATAAAATGAGTGCTCATCTTTCTTTATTTAAAAATTCAACAGCATTAATTACAGGCGCATCTTCAGGAATAGGTAAAGCCTATGCTCAAGAACTTGCATCTTTAGGAATTCATTTAATTTTAACAGCACGCTCTGAACAGAAACTAAATGATTTAGCCAATGAACTCAGAAAAAAATATAACGTGAATGTTGAGGTGATCGTTTTAGATTTAGCTCAACCCAATTCAGCTCAAAACTTATTTGATGAAATACAAGCTAGAAACTTAAAGGTAGAGATTTTAATTAACAATGCTGGATTTGGAAAATGGACTAAATTTTTAGATCAATCTATATCTACCTATCAAGAAATGATCACGCTTAATATCAGCAGTGTAACGTCTTTATGTTATTTATTTTTGCCTCACATGCTTGCGAACAAAAAAGGCATCATGATTAATATTTCATCGACAGGCGCGTTCCAGCCGTTACCCTATATTGCCGTTTATGGTGCTAGTAAATCATATGTATTGCAGTTTACTGAAGCGCTTGCAGGAGAATATAGCTCTTTAGGTGTTAAATTTCTGGCAGTTTGTCCGGGCAATACCGAAACCAATTTTACTCAGGTCGCAAATGCCGATACGAGTGGTATGAAAAGCTCTACAGTTGAGGACGTTGTATCTGCAACGGTTAAAGCATTAGATAAGAATAAAGCAACAGTTGTGGTGGGATGTAGCAACTATTTGACATCTCAATTGCCCCGAATTCTTTCTCGCCAAAAGATGATTAATTTAGTTGAAGGTATGCTCAAAACCCGTGTTGTTGAGCATTCATAAAAATAGTTCAATTTAAAAGATTAAGGGATTTCTCTTAATCTTTTAATGTTGAAATAGCTGCCAGCCAGAAATTAAGCCTGCCGCAGCAACCACCCAACAAAGGGTTGCCAACCCTAGACAAGACCACATCGACATCCGTGTTGCCAGTAAATAAACAGCAACTAAGTAAATGGCATAAGGAATAAGTGACCATAGACCAAACAGAGCCGTTTTCTGTAATGCTTCAGCTCCTTTTTGCTGATAGACAATCACATGAGCGATCAAAGCGAATGTAGGAAAAAGCGGAACCAAACCTGCAATATAAAATGCCTTACTTTTCGATAAAATCGAAATAATGAGGACAACCCCTGCCCCCAACATACATTTTAAAAATAACGCCCACATGCGCTGATCCTATCTGGTCATTCCAACTCAAAACGCTGTATTTTGCGCTTTTTAAAGAAAATTAACAGCGACTAAAGCAATCAATGCTGGAACTGCCTGAATATAAATAATCTTTTTACTGGCAGTCAGACCACCATAAATACCTGCAATGAGTACACAGCCTAAAAAGAAGTTGGCAATTGATATTGCAAAAGGTGCATCAGCCAATAAAGACCAGAATAAACCCGCCGCTAAAAAGCCATTATAAAGACCTTGGTTTTGTGCCATCACTTTAGTGAGTTTTGCTTTTTCGGCATTATTTCCAAATGCTTTCATGCCATAAGGCTTGTCCCACAAAAACATCTCTAGCACTAAAATGTAGACATGTAATATGGCAATAAGCGCAATGAATATTTGTCCGATCATATAGTTTTCCTTTTTATTTTAAAGATATGAAAAAAGATCAGTCTCTCGACTGATCTTTTAGTGTGTTACGGCTTTAGCAATACTTTGCCTTGGCGAGCACCTTGTGTTGCTCTTTGGGCAGCTGTTTTAATCTCATCAAAACTAAATACACCTTCTACAGGCAGAATTAATTTTTTCTGAGTTGCTAACGTTAATAACTCAACAATCAGTTCCTTTTTACGAGCTGCTGGCATTTCTTTATTGACTACACTCGCCCAGAAACCTTTTACTGTCGCTTGTTTGAAAATCAAATCGCCCGATGAAATTTGCATGGTTTCACCAGTCATACTGCCAAACGAAACCAATAGACTATTTTCACTGAGTAGATTTAGCATTTCACCACTTGCGCTGCCACCAATCGAGTCCACACCAGCAATGAGAGGCTGGTCGCCATGAATCTGTTTAACTTGCTCTTTCCAGTTTGGCTGATCAGTCGCAACAACATGTTGAATACCTAATGCTTGCATCTCTGCAATCGCATCAGTACGACGAACTAGATTGATCACAGGTAAGCCACGTGCCTGTGCAATCATCGCAACTGTTTTACCTACTGCACCATTCGCCGTGTTTTGAATGAGCCATTGACCCGGTTGAACATTTACAAAGTCGAGTAACATGAGAGCACTAATTGGCATACCAATCAGCTGCGCTGCTGTTTCATCATCAATTTCATTATTGAGTGGAATAAGCCCTTGCACTGGTGCAATAAAGTATTCAGCCCAACTGCCATGCACAGATGCAACTGCGATACGTTGCCCTACCTGTACATGAGTAACGCCTTCGCCCAACGCATCTACAATACCAACGGCTTCACTACCGCCAATCGCAGGTAAAGTTGGCTTGTAGCCATAGCTTCCACGTACTGTCCATACATCATGATTATGAATCGGAGACATGATGGTTTTAATACGCACTTCGCCTGCTTTTGGTTCTGGCTTTGGCATATCCGCCTGCTCTAAAACGTCTACAGGTTCGCCAAAATTACCATGGATAATACTTCGCATTCTTTATTCCTCTATCGGTTTTAAGAGTTGTTGGGTCGTTTCTAAAGCTAAATGTAGATGTGCTTTGTCTTGCGACAATTTTGTGAGCAAAGCGGCACCCAACCATAACTGATACATGACTTGCGCAGTTTTCAAAGGATCAATATGTTTTGGAATTGACCCTTCCTGTTGCCCTTCTTTGAGTAGCAAAGCTAGACGCTGCGTTAATTTGTACACACCGTCATTGAGAATTTGGCGCATATCTTCTGACAAGTCAGAAACCTCTGCCGCCAATTTCACAATCAAGCAGTTTTCAGCCCAGCTGCCATATATGGGATCATCAATCCACGCCTGCCACAACGCCATTAACCGGGCATGAGCACTTTGTTCACTGTGCTGCCAAAGTTGTTCCATACGAACCTTATAATTGGCCATGTATTGCTCTAGCAAGGCACAACCAAATGCCTCTTTCGAAGCAAAGTAGTGATAGAACGAACCTTTGGGTACGTCACAAGTCTTTAAAATTTCTTGCAAACCAACACCGACAAATCCTTTGTGTAATAACAGCTCAAAGCTCGTATCCAAAATATGTTGTCGCGTGGTTTCGCTTTTATTTAATCGTTTCATGCAGACACCATACTCCACTATTAGACCAGTCGTCTAGTAAAATTATGTTGCTCAATAAAATTTGCTAAGAAGTAGAAATCAAAAGAAAGGAATGTTAAAAATACAACCTGCTTATTTAAACAAATTTTGTCGATTGTCGTTTAACCGTCACAATTTGTCGCTTTAAATCATTTTGTACCACTTGAACAATTTTAAATCGTTATCATATATAGGGTCTGTTGTTTATAAATAGCCACATCTCCCTGTGCTAATCAAAACAACACCTAAATTTTCATTAATACATAATTGAGATGTTTTATGAGCCAAAGTCATATCCGTATTCGAGGCGCACGTACCCATAATTTAAAAAATGTGTCTCTCGATATTCCACGCGATAAGTTTGTGGTAATTACGGGGTTATCAGGTTCAGGAAAATCTTCTCTTGCCTTCGATACCCTGTACGCCGAAGGACAACGCCGTTACGTCGAATCGCTTTCGGCCTATGCTCGCCAGTTTTTATCGCAAATGGAAAAGCCTGAAGTCGACTCGATCGAAGGTTTATCTCCAGCGATTGCCATTGAGCAAAAGTCTACCAGTCATAACCCTCGTTCAACGGTTGGTACAATTACCGAAATTTATGACTATTTGCGTTTACTTTATGCTCGTGTCGGTACACCTTACTGCCCTGAACATGACTTGCCGATGGTTGCGCAAACTATTTCTGAAATGGTCGATGCGGTAAAAACACTTGAAGAAGGCACAGCACTCATGTTGCTTGCCCCTGTCGTTCGTGAACGTAAAGGTGAATACAGTAATCTGTTCGAACAACTACAAGGCCAAGGCTTTGTGCGAGCGCGTGTGGATGGTGAAATCATTGATATTGATACGCCACCCGAACTCGACAAAAAGAAAAAGCACACCATTGAAGTTGTGGTTGACCGCTTTAAAGTGCGTGAAGACTTAGGTAACCGTATTGCAGAATCATTTGAAACTGCACTGCGTTTAGGTGGCGATATTGCCGTTTTGTCATGGATGAATGGCGAACATCCTGATCGCGTTTTTTCTGCGAAGCATTCATGCCCTGAGTGTGATCGTGCAGTCGCAGAACTTGAACCTCGCTTATTTTCATTTAACAACCCGTTCGGTGCCTGCCCTGTTTGTGATGGCTTAGGTACACGCAGTCATTTTAGTTCTGAAAAGCTCATTCCAAATCCGGATCTTGCAATTAGTGAAGGTGCTATTCGTGGTTGGGATCGTCAACGTCCATATTACTATTCAATGCTACAAAAAGTTGCCGATCATTTTGGTTTTCAACTTGATACGCCTTGGAACAAGCTAGATAAAGACACTCAAAAGAAATTCTTACAAGGCACTGGCAAAGAAAAAGTTGATTTAAGCTATATCGATGAGCGTGGCCGTAAACATACTCGCGTACAACCGTTTGAAGGGATTTTGCCTCACCTTGAACGTCGTTACCGTGAAACTGAAAGTAACTATGTACGAGATGATTTAGCTCAATACCTTTCTAATGCAGCGTGTGATGCATGTGATGGCTCACGTCTAAATGAAATTTCACGCCATGTTCGCGTTAAAGATAAAACGATTGCCGACATTACTCGCATGTCGATTGGTGATGCTGAAAGCTATTATCAAGATTTAAATCTTGAAGGTGCTAAAGGTGAAATCGCCGATAAAATCTTTAAAGAGATTCGTGAACGTTTACATTTCTTGGTGAGTGTTGGACTTAACTATTTAAGTTTAGCTCGTTCTGCCGAAACGTTATCGGGTGGTGAAGCACAGCGTATCCGTTTAGCCTCACAAATTGGTGCAGGCTTAATGGGTGTGATGTATGTACTCGATGAACCATCGATTGGCTTGCATCAACGCGATAATGATCGCCTACTACAAACGCTGATTCGCTTACGTGATTTAGGTAATACGGTATTAGTCGTTGAACACGATGAAGATGCAATTCGTGCAGCCGACCATATTATCGATATCGGTCCGGGAGCTGGTATACATGGCGGTGTGATTATTGCTGAAGGAACTTATGATGAATTGGCTAACCATGCTGACTCACTCACAGGGCAATACCTTTCTGGCAAACTCAAAATTGAAATACCAAAACAACGGACTCAATCACCACGTCCAGATGAGTTCATTAAACTTTCTGGTGCAAGTGGTCATAACCTTAAAAATGTCGATTTGAAAATTCCGCTCGGCATTATGACTTGTGTGACTGGCGTTTCAGGTTCTGGTAAATCGACACTAATCAACCGTACTTTGCTTCCATTGGCAGCTACACAACTCAATGGCGCAACCACATTAACAGCTGAAAAGTTTGACTCAATTGATGGTCTACAACACCTTGATAAAGTCGTTGATATTGACCAAAGCCCGATTGGACGTACGCCACGTTCTAACCCAGCAACGTACACAGGGTTATTTACGCCAATCCGTGAATTATTTGCTCAAACGCCAGAGGCAAAAGCGCGTGGTTATAGTGCAGGCCGTTTCTCGTTTAACGTGAAAGGCGGACGCTGTGAAGCCTGTGAAGGCGACGGCATGATTAAAGTCGCAATGCACTTCTTACCAGACATGTATGTACCTTGCGATGCATGTCATGGCAAACGTTATAACCGTGAAACGCTTGAAGTGGGCTATAAAGGCAAAAACATTTCTGATGTTTTAGAAATGACGGTTGAAGATGCTGCTGAATTCTTTAGTGCAATTCCAGTCATTCACCGCCGCTTAGAAACCTTAACTCAGGTGGGCTTAGGCTATATTCGTTTAGGTCAAGCTGCGACTACACTCTCTGGTGGTGAAGCACAGCGTGTAAAACTTGCACGTGAGTTAGCAAAACGAGATACGGGTAAAACTTTATATATCTTGGATGAACCAACAACAGGTCTGCATTTCCATGATATTGCAAAGTTACTCGATATTTTGCATGAGCTACGCAACAAAGGTAATACCATTGTGGTGATTGAACATAACCTTGACGTGATTAAAACAGCGGATTGGGTTGTGGACTTAGGTCCTGAAGGTGGCTCAGGCGGTGGGATGATCATTGCCGAAGGTACACCTGAACAAGTGTCCGAGGTTGAGATTTCCCACACGGGTCGTTTCTTAAAACCGATGTTGAAGTAATTTATTGAATAAAAAAGCCGGAACTCATTTCCGGCTTTTTTTATCCTTCAACTGCATTCCGACCTCGGGCCTTAGCTCTTAATAGTGAACGATCAGCTTTCTCTAAAAGCTCGATCCAACTTGCTGCGCCTATGGCAAAACCAATACTGACAGACACATGCAATTTTTCATCTGAACCAGATAAACAGATCTCTTCTAAAGAAATCGCAATCCGAATTTTTTCAGCTAAAAGACGGGCATCTACAAATTGTACCTGTTCTAATAATATTAAAAACTCATCTCCGCCATAACGAACAATTAAATCCGAACTTCGAATATTTTGCTTTAACTGCTCGGCAATACTGACAATGACATGGTCACCCACAATATGCCCATATTGGTCATTCACCTGTTTAAAACGATCAATATCTATAATCATTAAACAGGTTTGCGTAAATTTTTGAGGGTAACTTTCAACAATTTTTAAATATTCAGATAAAGCTAAACGGTTAGACACACCAGTTAATGGATCTGTATTGGCAATATTCTTTAATTGAAATTCAAAAGCATCGCGTTGCTGCAACATACGCTGTAATCGATCAATCGCTTCAAACAGGGAAAGAAATTCACCTTTTGTTGTCATATTCATCTCATCTGTCCAATGATTAGAACTACGCGATAAATCTAAAATTAAAGTCCTTGCTTTTATTAAAGGAGAAAAAACCCTTCTTTGTGCATAATTAAGCGTAAGTAAAGCTGTAGCTAAAGAAATTAAAGATATTAATAAAGTTAAAAGAAAACCTTTTCGGGCACTTATATTTTCTTGAGTTGCAATTGCTACACTTTCATCAAGAATATAACTTTGTAAATCAACCACTGTAGTAAATTTACCTACGATTACTTCTGTCAATTGGGTGCCATTTAAATCATATGGCTCCCCTTTTTGGCTTTCATCTAATAGGTTTTGTACAATCGGAATACCCTTATCTATAAATTCTGATTTCACTCGGGCATATAACCGACGGTATTCAGGAGTCTTTGCCTGTTCAGGCTGCAAGGTATCGACCAAAATCCATAAATATCTAGATTGATGCTGAGTTTGCAGAGAACGTGCGCGATTATTACTTGGAATTTCTTCATTAAAGCTCACAGGAGCAATAATATTAGAAGCCATCCGTCCCGCCTGATCGCGCATATCGGTTAGAACTATAATGAGCGTAAAGTAATTAGAAATACGGCTATCTTTACTTTTTAGCTGCAACATCAGTTTTTGCAGTATTTCCCTGCAATGATCCCAGACTCCAAACATCCCTAAAATAGCATTATCCATTTGAACGGAAGTTCTGGCTCCATAAGGAGTTTCACCATAATAATCAACGACACGTCGGGCTTGTCTAAGGTTTTCTTTGAAATTAGTTTGCAGCTCATTTGCTAATGAAACATAGCCTGCTTGTTTTAAGATAAGAATGCTTGTATCAATTTGCGCATCAACAATTAAACGAAACTTTTTTAATTCTTGCTGATTCTTTAATAAATCACCAGGACTGCTCGACATCATCTTATTGGCAGGAGCACGCTCCTTAGAAATTTTATAGGCAATATCAGCTACTGCTCTTAAACTTTTTATTTCGGCTAAGGCTTGTCTAGTTTTTATATAATCCTGATAGCTTCCCACAATAAGCGGTACAGCCATGAATAATAAGGACAAAATAATAACCAGCATAAAAAAGAACAGTCGATTACTAATATGCTCTGAACGTAATCCTGACATTTCTAGCTGGTACTCCGTAAATGTCCTGCCATTTTTAATACGATATAAATTAGGCTTAAATCCATCCTAGCATTTTAATAACTAGAATTTCATCAATAAAACCTTCATTTCTCTTTTAATAATTATACGGCTTCTAGATTTTAGTAAGCTTAAATAAATAGTATCGAAAAATTAAATGATTTTTATAAAAAAACTCTATTTTACAGATTAAAAATTTTTAGCAATGATAATAAACATATCTAGTTATCCTCTTGGATGCGCTTCTCCCAGCATCCACTGCCCAGCTTTAAGCTGGGTTCTTTTTGTTCTATTATTTTCCAATAAATTTCATATAAATTTTCTTATAATTTTAAGATTTTCTTATAGATAAAAAAAAGCTCAACCTTGGGGAAAGCTGAGCTCGTAAAGTCTGATGTGATACACACATCGTATCTGGGAAAGCACTTTAAATCCTAAAAACGTTAGGCAGTGAACTTTGCGATTGAATTATGTGACTTATCTCTACTTTTGTAAAGTCGATTAAATTAATCAGAATTAAAAATTTAATCGATTTTTCAACTTAAAATAGAGATTTCTTTTATTTTATTCACTTATATAATAATTAAAAATAGTTAAATTTTTTAGTTAAACTAATCTAAATATTGTTAACTACTCCTCAAAATAGTATGAATACGATAATAAATTGGTGAATTTTTACTCAACATGTAAGCAACTCTACAATTTACTTAATGTTAAAACCGATCATATTAATCATTTTTTCCAATCGTAATTGTAATAACTTTTAAACATTTATTTCTAAATTCGTTATGAAATATAATTATTAGCCTCTTGTAAATGTTCATTTTTTTATCAGGTTGACAATTTACTTTTCATTTGATTAGTTTTTCACCAATTTTAACATAAGTGTCAAATATCTTTAACATTCCTTTTTTTCATTGTTGACTTCATAAATTGTTACAATACAATGACCCCAGCTTTATCTCTTGTTATTGCTGGAAATGATTATGAAAAAACTTGGTTTAGCCACTGCTGTACTATTAGCCATGACCGGTGCTCATGCTTATCAATTTGAAGTTCAAGGTCAATCTGAATATGTTGACACAACTGCAAACGATAAAAACTTCACTGGTGACGTTGCTGGTACATACTATTTAAAAAATGTTGATACCACTAAAGGTCCTTTAGCTGAAGCAGCTTTCTTGAACCAAGCTTCTAACGTATCTGTAGGTTACAGCTACCAACAGTATGACCAAGGCAACGTAAACTACCACGTTGGTACTTACGGTGTTAAAGGTGAGGCTTATGTTCCTACTCCTTACCTTCCTGTATATGCTAGCGCAACTTACAACCACACTGATGTTGATGGTAAAAACAACAACTCTAAAGATGACAACGGCGACCGTTATGCATTAGAAGTTGGTGCTATGTTGTTACCTAACTTCTTGATGACTGTTGGTTATACAAGTGTTGCTAACCAATTCGCTTTAGACAACTTTGGCATCATCAGCAACGGTATCTATACTGCTGCTAACCAAACTGCTGCGATTCAAGACGACCAAGATGCTGTTACAGCACGTGCTAAATATGTAGGTCCAATCGATGGAACTAACATGGCAATTGGTTTTGAAGCTGCTGGTGCTTTCGGTCAAGAAAACCAATACGGTTTGAAAACTGACCTTTACTTAACTCCTAAGTTAAGCGTTGGCGCATCTTTCGTTGGTAACGATGGTTCAGCTGACATCAAAGGTAATGACCTTGGTGAATTCCGTCAAGCTTGGGGTGGTAACGTAAACTACTTCATTACTCCAGCTGTAGCAGTTGGTGCATCGTACATGAAAGCTGACGTTAAAAAGTCTAGCTACGATACACAAACTATCGGCTTAAATGCTAAATTCCGTTTCTAATTTAATTTAGAAATCGAATTAAAAAAGGACTCAATTGAGTCCTTTTTTTATACTTAAATATTAGCTTCGCACAATATTTAAGAAATACAGATGACGTTCATATTGATCAATAATGTCTTGAATTAAATCTTCTTGCGTCCAATCCATTACATCATAGTTCTGACCACCCTCTCTTAAGAAAACTTCTGCTTGGAAATATTGTCCATCTTCAGCTTCAGTACGCCCAATTAAAAAACTTGGCGGTACTGTTTCACGTGGAACAACTTTATAAATAAAATTAATTTCATTGTGATGGTCCACCCGAAGCTGCATACCATCTTCAAGTTGGCTAATTGAAACCTCAAGATGACGGCGTCTAAATTCATGTTGAATATTTTCAAATGCACCAGCCACTTGCTTCTCAATATATTCACGCACTTCTTCTTCATTATGAGGATAGTGCATGATTAACCCTAGACGCTGTTGCCAGCTTCTTGGATTATGAATCGCACGCGGTGTAATACGTGCTTCCTGAATGGCTGTCATTTTTGTGACATCAAGATGCAAGGCTTTTATTAATCCCCAACTCATTAAGAGCATGACGACAGTAAAAGGTAAAGCACTCATAATGATGGAAGCCTGAAGTGCAGCCAAGCCACCGACTAGCAATAAAATAATTGCGAGCACAGCCATGAGTACCGTCCAGAACAGACGCTGCCAAGTTGGTGAATTTTCAGATTTAGCAGTTAAATAGTCAGTGACTAATGCCCCTGAGTCAGCAGATGTCACAAAAAATAAAACCACCAAAATAGTTGCTAAGACATTCATCACACCAGACCACGGTAAGTGACCTAAGAATTCAAATAATGCAACTGACGAATCTTGCTGAACAGCCTGAATTAATGTTGTTTGATGTTCGTGAATAATACTGAATAAGGCAGCATTTCCTAAGAAACCCATCCAGATGATGGTAAAGCCTGTTGGAATAAGTAAAACCCCAACAATAAATTCTCGAATGGTACGACCACGAGAAACTCTGGCAATAAACATTCCCACAAACGGCGACCAAGAAATCCACCAAGCCCAGTACAAAATTGTCCAACCACCAATCCAGCCATTCGGCTGATAGGCATATAAGTTGAATGTCATGGTAAATAGGTTAGAGATATATTGCCCAGTGTTTTGAATCGTCGTTTGAAGTAAATAAATACTTGGACCAGCAATAAAAACAAATACCAATAATATTAAAGCTAGAACTAAGTTTAACTCTGATAAACGTTTTACACCTTTATCAAGACCGAGGAACACAGATAAGGAAGCTAACATACTCACGAAAATAATGAGTAAGACTTGAATATTGGTGCTTTGCTCTATTCCAAATAAATAATGCAAACCAGAATTGATCTGGGTTACCCCAAAGCCAAGAGAGGTCGCTACACCAAATACCGTACCAATGGTTGCGAATATATCGATACCATCGCCCCACACTCCATAAATTCTCTTCCCAATAAGAGGATAAAGTGCAGATCGGGTCTTTAAGGGTAAATTATGCCGATAGGCAAAGTAAGCCAAAGCTAACCCAACTACAGCGTAGATTGCCCAAGCATGTAGTCCCCAATGGAAAAAGGTAACTCTTAATGCTTGCTGTGCTGCATCAATAGTCTGGGCCGCACCACTTGGTGGATTAACATAGTGCATGACAGGTTCGGCAACGCCGAAGAACATCAGCCCAATCCCCATCCCTGCGGTAAACAGCATGGCGAACCAAGACCCATTGTTATAATCAGGCTGACTATGATCTGGTCCTAATTTAATGCGTCCAATCGAGGAGCAGGCAATGTAAATCAATAAGATGAGAAAGAAAGCAACAGATAAAACATAGAACCAACTAAATGAATCAGTGATCCACTGTTTTAATTGCTGTGTTAGAAGCTCAAAAGAACTCGGGGCGATCACAACCACTGCTAAAAACAAAGCAATAATAATGACCGTGCCCAAAAATACGTTAGGATTAACGTTTGCGAACCAACCGGACTGTTTGGAAGGCATAAATCCTCCATGTTATTTTAATGACGAGTGACAGGCTTAAATGCCAATAAGATATTCATAGAATGAACAAAGCTAGGGCTTTCAATAGAGAAAGCCGATAACACTCTAAATAAACTTAAAGAATATTGCAGTTACAAAGGTGTAAATAAATTAAAACACCTCCTCCATTATTTATCTGAATTTTTTTTAGGGAGGTGGGTAATATATTGTAAAGCAATTAGACGGGTGACGATTAAAGCTAAATACATGACTCCACAGAACATTTGCAGCATGGCTAAAACTCGCGCTGGTGGAGTGATTGGCATGAGGTCGGATAAGCCTGTAGCCGACTGCAAGCTAAAACTTAAAAAAAGTAAATCTAGCCAAGTTTGGAAAGCATGGGGGTTATTTGGATTTTGAAAGCTATAAGGGAAAATAAGCTGACAAATGTTATATAAAAATGCAAAACCCCATGCAATCAGTGTAAAGACTGCTGCTGCCGCAAATAGTTCATCTCTTGTTAAATATCGGTCAGCGAACATATAACGAAATAAACCATAAGCTGCCGAAAAATAGGCCAGAGCTTCACAGCTATGGGCAAATAGTTGAATATATAAATTGCTATATCCCAACACAATCAGTACTGATGACAGAATTGCACCGCTCACAAATGTTAAGCCCAAAAAAGTAAACATCGGGGTCTGGCGAATAACTTTGGCAATCAATAATAAAGCAAGGACGCCTAATGACCAGGTTAAAGTCCGGTAAGGCAAACTATCAAATGTCAGCATAGCTAAAATCAATAAAATAAACTGAACCAGTAACAGCCATGCAGAAGGCAGTAAACGAAAACTTGCCCAAAACTCAATAATAGATCGCATTATTATTTTCCTTGTTTCATTATGCTTTTTTGAGATTTAACAAATAATACTGTACACAAAATCAGGCAAACAAGTTGTTCTTTATTAATATCTAAACTCTGGATTGGAAATAAAATAAGTATAAAAAAAGCCCCGTAGGGCTTTTTGAGGAATGAGCTAACAATATTCGTCTTAGTGATCCGATGCACCAGATGCACCAATACCTGTCATTGAACGAACATATTGAGCATCGAAAGCAGCACGCTCTTTTTTAGCACGTGCAGAGTTGTCAGTTACCGAGAAGAACCAACAGCAAAGGAATGACAATGGCATCGCAAATAACGCTGGACCATTGAACGGGTTAACTGGTGTATCAGAGATTTTTAAAGTATCTACCCAAACTGCTTTAGACAGAACAATAAGTACTACTGCTGTTACAAGACCAACCACACCACCAATAACTGCACCACGAGTCGTTAAACCTTTCCAGAACATTGAAAGAACAAGGATCGGGAAGTTTGCACAACATGCCACAGAGAACGCCAAACCAACCATGAATGCTACGTTTTGCTTCTCAAACAAGATACCCAAAACCATTGCGAAGATTGCTAAGCCCAATGTCGCAATTTTTGACATACGAAGTTCAGAAGCAGGCGTCGTTTGACCTTTCTTAAATACGTTAGCGTATAAGTCATGAGAGATTGCAGATGCGCCTGAAAGTGTTAAACCAGCAACAACAGCAAGAATCGTTGCGAACGCTACTGCTGAAATGAAGCCCATGAATAAGTCACCGCCTAAAGCGTCACTTAAATGCACGGCGGCCATATTGTTACCACCAACAAGCTCAAGTTTGCCTGTTACTGCCATTTTCGCAACGTCAAGGAATTGTGGGTTGTTTGATACGAAAAGGATCGCACCGAAACCAATAATGAAAGTTAAAAGATAGAAGTAACCAATGAAACCTGTTGCAACCACAACCGATTTACGTGCTTCTTTTGCATCTTTTACAGTGAAGAAACGCATAAGGATGTGTGGAAGACCTGCTGTACCAAACATCAACGCCAAACCTAGAGACAAGGCATCAATTGGATTTGCCGCAAGTTTACCCGGCCCCATAATTTTTGAAGCATCGGCCAAACTGATGTCGTGTACTTTACTGAATACTTCAATTGATTGGCTAAACATGTTGCTGAAGCTGAAACCAACTGCTTTCATCACCATGAATGCCATGAAGGTTGCACCACTGAGTAACATAACCGCTTTAATAATTTGTACCCATGTTGTTGCTAACATGCCACCAAAGATTACGTATGCCATCATCAATAAACCAACGATGACAACAGCGATATTGTAGTTCAAACCAAATAATAATTTGATGAGCTGACCCGCACCTACCATTTGAGCAATCAAATAGAATGCCACTACAACAAGTGAACTGACTGCAGCTAAAGTACGTACTGGTTTCTCTTCAAGACGGAATGAAACCACATCTGAAAGGTTATATTTACCTAGGTTACGCAAACGTTCTGCAACCAAGAATAAAACGATTGGCCAACCTACCATGAACCCAAGCGAGTAAAGCAAGCCATCAAAGCCTGAACTAAACACAAGTGCAGAAATACCAAGGAAAGATGCAGCAGACATATAGTCACCCGCAATTGCCAGACCATTCTGGAAACCGCTGATACCACCACCTGCTGTATAGAAATCTTGTGTTGATTGAGTTTGCTTCGCAGCCCACTTAGTAATAAACAAAGTGAAACCAACGAAGATGACAAACATAATAATGGCATGCCAGTTGGTGGCTTGTTGCTCTGCTTCACCTAAGTCTGGACTTGCTATAGCCACTGTTGAATATAGCGATGCTGCTGCCAATAAGGCTTTCGCTTTTAATGAATTCCATTTCATATTAGTGTAGTCCTTTCTCATGCGTGATGGCTTCAACTTCCTTCAACGCTTCTTCACTCAACTGGTCAAGGGTATTATTTGCGATAAAAGAATACACACCACACAATAGGAAAGATAAAACGATAATTCCTAAACCTAGTGGGATTCCCCATGTCGTTACACCGCCACTAAATGAACTCATCAAAAATTCTTTGTTGTAGCCAACAAGCAGCATAAAACCCACATAAAGAACTAACATGATGATTGTGAGCGTCCAACTTAATGTACTTTTTTTCTTGACCATCTTTTGAAACTTTGGATTGCGTAGAATCTGTTCTACTTGGTTCTGATCCATAACCAAACTCCTTGCCCTGTGCCCAGCCTTGGCCACTTTTTAATAGTAGTTTCTCAGGATTAAAGTTAGCAAAATTACGTGTAATTCGTAACTTAGACTTTGGTCGTTAAAATTTAATCAATTTATAGCTTTGTTTCTGCTTGGGGTATGATAGGCACAAGGTTTTAATCATGTGAGTCATATGAACAGCTGGCTGATTATTGGGGTACTCACCCTTTATATAGCACTCTTATTTATTTGTGCTTTTTTTGGTGAAAAGCATGCCAGCCGTCTGAGTACACGTGGCCGCATGTTCTTGTTCAGCTTAACGCTGGGTGTTTACTGTTCATCATGGACATTTTACGGCGCGACTGGAGCAGCTGTTCGAGAAGGCGTCATTTTCTTGCCTATTTATTTAGGCCCTCTCTTATTTGTATGGTTTGGCTATGACATTTGGCGACGTTTAGGTCGGGTACGCCAGCACCACGCAATTTCCTCAATTGCTGACTTTGTTGCGGCGCGTTATGGGAAAAGTGGGGTGTTGGCTTCACTGGTCACCATTTTAGCTGTAATCGCAATTATTCCCTATCTGGCCTTACAGTTACGTGCGATTGCTTTAAGTACTTCTGTCATTATGGAACAGAATGCTCATATCCACACAACCACCAATAGTGTTTTGCTTTTAACCAGTGTACTGGCTATTTTGGCCATGATTTTTGGTACAAGGCAAATTGCCAATACCGAACAACATGGCGGCCTCATGTTAGCTGTGGCATTTGAATCTTTTGTAAAATTATTCGCGCTGATTTGCGTTGCTTTATTTTTTATTTTTGAAACACCAGCGAACCTTGTCCAAGTCACATCAGATGTGAACCAAACCTTTCAGGAGGTTCAACTATTTGGAGTGCCTGAAACTTTCTGGATTCAGACCTTATTGGCAGGTTTGGCAATTATCTGCCTGCCACGCCAGTTTCATGTAGCAGTGGTCGAGCTGCGTGACGAAAAGCATATTCGCGGTGCACGCAAATGGTTTGCGGTTTATCTGATTTTAACGATTTTAGCCATTATTCCGATCGCAAGCTGGGCATTACATGCTGCACCAAAGTTCTTAACTGTACCGGATGTTGCAGTACTCTCATTGCCCCTGAGTTATAACCAAGAGTGGTTGGCTTTACTGGCCTTTTTAGGTGGGTTCTCTGCATCAACAGGCATGTTGCTGGTTTCATCTGTTGCTTTGTCTATTATGCTCAGTAATGACTTGATTATGCCCGCACTCTGGCGTTTTAAGTTGCTATCACGTCACGATAAACATTTACCTAAAGTTCTTAAATTCAGCCGTCGTATTAGTATTGTCGCGGTGATGCTACTTGGCTTTTTATTCTTCCATTTCTTTAATGATATTAACCAGCTTTCAGTATTTGGTTTATTGGCGTTTAGTGCCGTTGCCCAGTTTGCACCTGCGCTTATTGGAGGCTTGTATTGGCGAGGTGGAAGCCGCCAAGGTGTCTATGCTGGCCTCATTATTGGATTTTTGATGTGGAGTTACACATTACTATTTCCAACGATTTTACGTAGCTTGCCAGAGGCGTATCAGGAAACTGCCCAAAGTATTTTGCTTTTTGGCCCTTTTGGAATTAACGCCTTAAGACCAGAGTCACTTTTTGGTTTTGAATCATTTGCACCTTTAACCCACGGCGTTATTTGGTCGCTTGGTTTAAATATTGTTTTATATATTTGGATTTCTAAACTTTACCGCCCAAGTGTGGCAGAACAAATTCAGGCAGAAAGCTTTTTCTACTATGAAACCAAACCCCTGCCATCACCGCATACCTCTACCGATTTAACTTATTTACCTCACGATGCTGCACGTTTAAAAGTAGGTGATCTGTTCGCTCTTGCTAAAAGAATTACTGGTGAGCAGCCAACAACACAAGCATTCGAGAACTTTTGCGAGCAAAATCATCTCACACTCAACCCCAATAGTATCGCCAATGGCATGTGGTGGCGTTTTACCGAACAGTATCTAGCTGGCATTATCGGTGCAGCCTCTGCCCGTACTTTGCTCACTACAGCAATGATCAATAATGGTCTTGCATTAGGGCAAGTCGCTAATATTTTAGACCAAGCCTCACAGTGGCAACGTTTTAATCAAAACTTGCTCATGACCATGATTGACCACATGACCCAAGGGGTAAGTGTGGTTGATAAAAATATGTGTTTGGTGGCTTGGAATAACCAATATTTAAAACTGTTTGGTTACCCAAAAGATTTAGTTTATGTGGGTTGTCCAATTGCCGATTTGATTCGTTATAACGCTGAACGCGGCGAATGTGGTCCCGGTTCAGTCGAAGAACATGTTCGTAAACGATTACATTGGATGAAAGTCGGAAGTGCGCATGAATTTGAACGAATCCGTAAAGATGGACGCGTTATTCAAATGCGCGGTAATCCTATTTCAGGTGGAGGCTTTGTTACAACGTTCGCCGACATTACTGCTTTCCGTGCAAATGAGGCAATACTCGAAGCCCGCGTAAAAGATCGAACCCAACAACTTGCTGGTGCTTTAACCGAGCAACAGCTTGCACGCGAACAAGCCGATATGGCAAATATGTCAAAAAGCCGATTTATTGCAGCGGCAAGTCATGACTTATTACAACCCATGCATGCGGCTCGTCTCTTTAGTACTGTTCTTGAACAAAGCATTGCGACCGAAGAAGACCGCCAAACTTTGCAACAGCTTGACCGTGCCCTGTATGGCGCAGAAAGCATGCTCTCTGCCCTACTCGATATTGCCCGCTTAGAAGGCGGTAGCATACAGCCAAAAAGACAGCCTTACCCGTTACATGATTTACTCAGTGATCTTGAGCTACAGTTTAAATCGATTGCTGCACAGCGAAATATTTCACTCAAAGTTCACGATGTATCATTCTGGATTGACACAGATCCACAATGGATACGACGTATTATTCAAAACTTTGTGAGTAATGCACTGCGTTATACTGCCAAAGGCCGAGTGATTGTCGGTGTTCTACGTTCGGCTCAAAAACCTGATCATATTCGTATTGGTGTTTGGGATACAGGTCCCGGAATTGCCGAAGAACAACGTATTAAACTGTTTCAAGAGTTCGAACGCTGTGGGCATTTATCACCTTGGGGTGAGCAAGGTCTAGGCTTAGGCCTCGCGATTGTGCAGCGTATGACAGGTTTGTTGAATTACCCTGTTCATGTCTACTCTCAACTCAATAAAGGCTCCTGCTTTATGATTGAGGTTCCAGTCGTAGAAGCGCCAAAAGTAATAACTCCAACCGTACAGGCAGTGCCTTTAAAAACTAAAGCCTACCGGATTTTATGTTTAGACAATGATGAAACTATTTTAGAAGGAATGAGTAGCTTATTAGGTCGATGGGGTTATGAGGTTTTTAAAGCCACTGAACCAGAACAAGCACTTGAGATTATTCAAAAAGAGAATATTCAGGTCTGGCTTATCGATCAGCATTTAAATAACAACCAACTCGGTGTCGATTTTATTATGCAAAATCGACAGCATGACGTTCCAGTTGCTTTAATTACAGCAGACTCTCATCCAGAATTACCTCAACAATTGAAAGAACTGAATATCGTTTTACTCAAAAAACCGCTTAAACCGGCCTCTCTAAGAGCATGGCTATCGGGACTTAAAATTGCCAGCGCGGCAGATTAAATATTTTCCTCTCCCAAGCTTTTTATAAGTTTGGGAGAGATTTTTTGGCAAAAGTTATAGGTTTAATTTAAGCCAATAGGCAGAACTGCTCAAAAAGTCTTCTTTTGTTGATTAAATAATTGGCCAAACTTTCCAACAGCCCTTTTTCTATGGCAAAGCCCATCTTTTTTGTAAGTGAACACTTGTATACTTAGTTACAATTTAATAAATATTTGTTTTTAAAAAATATTATCTGGCCAGAACCATCATATACGACTTTAGTCGTATTCTACTTGCATTCTTGATGACACATAACTATTCCAAACGCATTTGATAAATGTATAACCATTTTTTAACCGATTTCTATATTAAGCACCCCTGCTCACGAATTAATGCAAAGGACAATTGCCATGAATATTTCTGATAATAGCCCACAAAATCAACTCTCATCTCAACAGTTTTATCGTCAATACAGTGCCAATGCTTTACTTCCTGAACTAGATTGGCAAAGTATTTTTCCCAACAGCAAACTGAATGAAGCCCATATCAAAGCGTTAAATACGATTTATCAAAGTGCAGTCCCACTCGCACTTAATGTATTTCATGATCTAAATTTTGATGTATTTGCACCTGCAGCTTATCATCCTCAAGGATTAGGCTTATTTGATAAATTGGCACAACAAGAAGAAAACTTCTTAAAAGTGCTTAGCGCTGAAAGTGAAAATCTTGATCACGATACACGTCATCAAATTTGGAGCATGTTACTTCGCGGTGGAGCTGTACTGGTTTTCAAAGCTTGGCTTGGCCATGTCAAACTTGGCGAAAATCAGCTAGATATGACTCAGTTTGATGAGCTTTCTGACTTACTCTTTATTAAAACTCATCCAGATCAACTTGCTGAACGACTACATGTCGATGAAAAAGCAAAACTCGACCATATCTTCTTAATGTATGGCAATGATATTTTCCTTGATCGCTTCAATAGCCTAGAAACAGCTGCACTTTTTGTAGATTTAGGCGTTTATGATGCAGCTTTTTTAAGCTTGCGTGATGACCGTGTAGCTGAATATTTAAAAATGAAAGGTTATGTGACTCAAGATCAAATTGATGATTTGCAATGTGCACTCAATCCTTTGTACTGCGACAGCCTAACACCAAAGCAAGATTGCCTTGCTTAAGTGGCACACATAAAAAAGACCTCAACTGAGGTCTTTTTTATTTTTAGATCTTCTTATCTTCAATATTTAATGCGCTAATGGCCAATACGGCTTGTGTACGGTTTTGCACACCTAATTTTCTAAAGATAGCTGTCACATGCGCTTTAATCGTTGCTTCCGAAACATCGAGTTCATAAGCAATCTGTTTATTTAGTAAACCTTCCGCAACCATCATCAAAACACGGAATTGCTGTGGTGTTAAAGATTGAATACGTTCAGCTAAAGCAGTTTCATCTGCCGCTCTCGGATCAAGATTAAGGTTAGGTGGCAAATTAGGTGGTAACCAGATTTCACCTTCTAATACTTGACGAATCGCTTCACCAATATGACTTGGATGAGCAGATTTAGGAATATAACCCATCGCACCATGTGCAATCGCACGCTGAATAATTGAAGTTTCTTCATGTGCAGAAACCACAATAATTGGAATAGCTGGATACTGTGCTCGTACATAGACTAGAGCAGAAAAGCCTGAAGCACCCGGTAAATTTAAATCGAGTAATACTAGATCAGGTTCTGCCCCATTTTCCAAACGCTCATAAAACTCATCAACCGAAGCTGTTTCATGAATTTGTGCCTGTGGCAGGCTATAACGTACTGCTTGAATTAAAGCATGACGAAACAAAGGATGATCATCAACGATTAAAATATTCATAAGCGATTAAAGTAATCTTGAGCATAAGTATGGCCTATTGTAACCCTACTATTTAGTTGAAAGATACGTTCATCTTATCCATTTTTATGCAAAATGATGATAAATGCAGAACTTAGCTAAAATTTTCAGTTGTTTTTTAACATTTAATCAAAATTAATCTGTTTTTTATATAAGCTTACTTTTTATTATAAAAAATATATCACCAATAATTATATAAAATAAAAACAGCAACTTAATAGAGAAATAAAGTATAAAAATCCACTATTTATCTTTTATATTTAAAACTGATAAGGTTGACCAATTTCGTTATTTTACAGTTTGCCGTCGTTGTTGATTAATAAGTCCAATCTCTTGTTTTAGGCTTAGGAACCAAATTATGACTGGTATCACATCACCAAAACCTTTGAATATTGTTGCTGTTTCTGGTGGCTTAAATACCCCATCTAAAACGGAAAGTTTGGTTCAAGCCATTCTTGATGAGTTATCCGAAGCAACCGACATTAAAGTTCATTTTATTAAATTAAGCGAAATTGGGCCTTTATTAGGCGGTGCATTTTATCGCAACCAACTTCCACAGCGCGTGCAAGATGATCTTGCAGCGGTTGAAGCAGCTGATGCTTTAATTGTAGGTACACCTGTTTACCGTGCATCTTTTACAGGTCTTTTCAAACATTTCTTCGATTTTGTTGAACAAACTGCATTGGTCGATGTGCCTGTACTTTTAGCAGCATCGGGCGGTAGTGATCGTCATGCACTGGTACTTGAACATCAACTTCGTCCATTGTTCAGTTTCTTCCAAGCACAAACTTTACCAATTGGCGTATATGCAACTGATCGTGACTTTACCCCTGAATATACGGTGAAAAGCGAGCAATTATCAGATCGTATTACGTTAGCCGTGGCACGTGCATTGCCAATTTTAGAATGGGCACCAGCGAAAGGTGAACGTGCTGAAGTAGTCAAATCTAAGACTCAGCAAGCAAATCAAGAGCTTGGTATTAACAAGCAAATTGAGCAAGAAGAAGTATTACCTTCAGCGGCTGTGCCTGATCTTGATGCGGCAGAGTCTCGCTTGCATCACAAGTCTGGCAAATCATTAACAACGCATGTTGCCTAAGTGCAATATCGCTAAATAAAAATACGAATTGGGGGAGCAAACCATGACGCAATTACAACAACCTATTAAATTTGCTTATTGGGTACCAAATGTAAGCGGTGGCCTTGTAGTAAGTAACATCGAACAGCGTACAGACTGGAGTTATGACTACAATGTTCGACTTGCACAGGCTGCCGAAAAAAATGGTTTTGAATATGCGCTCACTCAAATTCGTTTTACGGCGGGGTACGGAGCAGAAAACCAGCATGAATCAGTAAGTTTCAGTCATGCATTACTGGCAAAAACTGAAAAACTTAAGGTGATTGCAGCTATTCTGCCCGGCCCCTGGAAACCGGCACTCGCAGCTAAGCAACTTGCAACAATCGATTATCTAACTGAAGGCCGTATTGCCATTAATGTGGTGAGTGGTTGGTTTAGAGGAGAGTTTGATGCGATTGGTGAAGAGTGGCCAGAACATGATCAACGCTACGTCCGCTCTGAAGAATTTATTCGTACGTTAAAAGGAATCTGGACCACCGATAACTATAGTTTCGATGGTAAATACTATCAATTCCAAAACTACACACTTAAACCGAAACCTCTGCAAAAGCCTCATATTGAAGTGTTTCAAGGCGGGAGCTCACGTGCAGCACGTGACATGGCTTCACGTGTATCTGACTGGTATTTCACCAACGGTAATACCGTAGAAGAAATTCAAAAACAAGTCGAAGACATTCGCACTAAAGCTAAAGCCAATAACCATCAGGTCAAAATTGGTGTAAATGCGTTCATTATTGCTAGAGATACCGAAGAAGAAGCAAAAGCAGTACTTCAAGAAATTATTGATAAAGCCAACACTGAAGCGGTAAATGCATTTGGAGATGCTACACGTGAAGCAGGTGCTGCTTCACCAGAGCAACAAGGTAACTGGGCAAAATCAAGTTTTGAAGACTTAGTGCAATATAACGATGGCTTTAAAACCAATTTAATTGGTACACCGCAGCAAATTGCAGAGCGTATTGTGGCGCTTAAAAATGTAGGTGTTGATTTGATTCTTTCTGGATTCTTACATTTCATTGAAGAAGTAGAATATTTTGGGGAAAAAGTTCTACCACTCGTTCGCCAATTAGAACTTCAACAAGAAAAGGAGATAGAAATTCAAGCAAAATCAGCCTAGAAAACTTCATTTAAAGCAGCGCAAGACAATAAAAACAATAAATTAAAAATAAAGACTTATTGGCTCCAAGACTCGGCTTGGAGCCTTTATTTTTAAGATTTCTCGACTTCTCGAATCACTGTTTCAACTGAGTAACGGCACCATTTTGAAAGTTTCTCGATGAATTCATTTAATGCTGCGGGTTCAAAATGACTCACAATCATATAGCAAGCATTGCCCATAACTTTAAAGCATTCATCTATTTGTTCATATTGCTTAACCAAATTTCCAATTTCTTCAAATGCGCGTTGTTCATTTAAATGCAAATGAATAAATTGTTTATGCGAATATTGCACGGCAATTGTGTAATTTTTAATGACACCAGCATCCATTAACTGAGCAATTCGAGCGCCCACTGCCTGCCCTGTCCGGTGAACTCGCTGTCCAATTTCTTTATTGGTTAGTCGAGAATCCTGTTTAAGCAATGCAATAATTTTTAGATCAATCGGGTCTAATTCAATATTCATTTTTCATGGCGAAAGAAATCTGGCGGTAATGCTTTCATCTGACTATAGCCGATTTTACGGGCAGAGAATAATCTTGTTTTATTGCATATCAACAAGAGTGATCTCATGAAACAAGCACTATTAATTATCGATGTACAAAATGATTATTTTAAAAATGGCAAAATGGAATTGGTTGGGCCAGAGCAAGCGCTAGAAAAAATAAAACAACTCGAACAATATTTTAGCGAGAAAAACTTGCCCATCATTTATGTGCAACATATTAACCCGCCACAAGCGAGTTTCTTCCAAGAAAATACAGATGGGGTTTTACTTCACCCTGAACTTAGTGCTGGCAGTGATTCATTAATCGTGACAAAGCACTATCCAAACAGTTTTTTAGAAACCAATTTAGATGAACTTTTAAAAGCACATCAAATTGAGCAACTCGTGATTACAGGCATGATGACTCACATGTGTATTGATTCAGGCACACGCGCAGCCAAAGAACTGGGCTATCAACCCATCTTAATTGCAGATGCAACGGCAACTCGTGATTTAAGCTATGCTGGGAAGACTGCAAAAGCAGAAGACGTACAAACAGCTTTTTTAACTGCGCTAAGTACATTCGCGAATGTACAAAATACTACTGATTTTTTAGCAAACTCTTAATAAAGCTTAATAAAAAAGCCCCAAATGGGGCTTTTTTAAAATTAGTTTTGCTTATCGGGATAAACCGTTGCAATTAACTGATCTACTACAGCAGGTTCAGCCAAAGTTGAAGTGTCACCTAAACTATCTAATTCATTTGCCGCAATCTTTCTTAAAATACGGCGCATGATTTTACCCGATCGAGTTTTAGGTAATGCTGGTGCCCAATGGAGTGCATCTGGTGAAGCTACTGGCCCGAGTACTTTACGTACCCAGTTAATTAACTCTTTACGCAGTTCTTCCGACTCTGGAACACCCGCTTGTAGAGTCACAAAAGTACAAATACCTTGTCCTTTAATATCATGCGGCATACCCACCACCGCGGCTTCTGCTACGGCTTCATGTGACACCAAAGCACTTTCAATTTCAGCAGTACCTAAACGGTGGCCTGAAACGTTCAAGACATCGTCAACTCGACCTGTAATCCAGTAATAGCCATCTTCATCACGACGAGCACCATCACCTGTAAAATAAGTATTTTTAAAGGTCGAGAAATACGCTTCAATAAAGCGATCAGGATCGCCCCAAATAGTACGCATCTGGCCCGGCCATGAATCTTTAATCACCAGATTACCTTCGGCCGCACCTTCTAGCTCATTGCCCTCACCATCTACAATGGCAGGTTGAATACCAAATAACGGACGTGTTGCCGAACCCGGTTTTAAAGCTGTTGCACCCGGCAATGGAGCAATCAAAATACCGCCTGTTTCGGTTTGCCACCATGTATCAACAATCGGACAACGGCCTTCACCAACAACGTTGTAGTACCAATTCCAAGCTTCAGGGTTAATAGGCTCACCGACAGAACCAAGTAAACGCAGGCTGCTACGGTTACTTTCACGTACAAACGAATCACCTTCTCGCATCATGGCGCGAATTGCAGTTGGCGCCGTATATAAAATAGAGACTTTGTGCTTATCGACCACATGACCAAGTCGTGCCCATGTTGGATATTGAGGGACACCCTCAAACATTAAGGTCGTAGTTCCATTTGCAAGTGGGCCATAGATCAGATAACTATGACCTGTAATCCAACCTACATCTGCCGTACACCAGTACACATCATCTTGTTTTAGATCAAAGACCTCTTTAAAGGTACTTGTTACATACACTAAATAACCACCTGTGGTATGCAAAACACCTTTCGGTTTACCTGTTGAACCCGAGGTATAGAGGATAAATAATGGGTCTTCAGCCTTCATCGGTTCTGGAGGACAGTTGGCATCCACTTCCATAATAATGAGGTGATACCACAAATCACGTCCCGGCTTCATTTCAATCGGGTTCGCATTACGGTAAACCACAACTACATTTTCAACACACTCTGTGCCCGGCAACTCTAGAGCCAAATCGACATTTTCTTTGAGTGGTAATAGTTTTCCGGCACGTAGACTTGAGTCTGCGGTAATCACCAGTTTAGCTTGGCTATCTTCAATACGGCTTGCTAAAGAGTCTGGCGAGAACCCACCAAATACCACGCAGTGAACAGCACCAATACGGGCACAAGCTAACATGGCAATTGCAGCTTCTGTCACCATTGGCATATACAGTACAACGCGGTCACCTTTACCAATACCATATTTCTTTAAAACGTTGGCAAAGCGGCAGACTTCGTCGTGTAATTCTTTATAAGAAACGATCTTATGGCGAGAAGGATGGTCCCCTTCCCAAATAATTGCAGGTTTATGAGGGTGTTCTTTAAGATGCCTGTCTAGGCAGTTTGCTGATACGTTCAACTCACCATCGGCAAACCATTCAATCTTGAAATTGTCTTTGTCAAAACTTGTATTTTTAACTTGGGTAAATGGTTTTATCCAATCGACAATTTTAGCTTGCTCTGCCCAGAATTCATCTGGGTTCTCGATAGAGTGTTGATAACGTTTAAAGTAGTCTGCTTCAACAGTACGAGCTGTTTTTTTAAATTCCTCTGGTACTGGATAGATCTCATTCATACGCAACTTCCTTGATCTTGTGCATCCCATCTCGAGACTGTGGCTATTATTTTACTGGATCTTATTTGCATGCCTTTGCAGTATGATGACTCTTTCAAAGTCTAAACAATGCGACTTTGGTCATATATTAACCACTTACTCAAGCACACGAAATTGTGAACATTTTTATAAAATTAAGTTGATTTAAAACATTTGTCTATAGCTTTTACTTTTATAATTTTTGCAAGATTTGATGGTTTTGATCATCAACAAAGATTATTTTGTCTCTCATACGCAACACAGGAATAAAATAATATGTTTGCCCAAACAAGCTCCTCACGCCCACCTCAGCTCCCTTTTCGAGATAGTCCATTTTCAATTCATGGACGCTTTAATCGCATGAGCTATTTAGGTGGTTATGGACTGATTTATTTAGTCACCCTATTGGGCTATTTCATTTTGGCTTCATTTCTTGGAAGTTTTCAGCTTTCAAACAATTTATTTAATTTTGAATTTTATAGCTCTCTTTCTGGACCCAGTGCATTAGTAGTCTGGGCTTTCTCGCTGTTTTTAATTTATTTAAATATTGTTCTCGTTGTTCGACGCCTGCACGATCTAAATAAGAGTGGTTGGATGGGATTGCTATTGTTCATTCCAGTTGTTCAGTTCTTTTTTATGATTTATTTACTGCTTGCCTCAGGTACAGCAGGTCCAAACGAGTACGGTCCTGTTCGACCAGCAACGTTTATAGAAAAACTGATGGCTTGGCTTATTTTAGTCGCTATTTTAATTAGCCTTATTTCAACAGCAGGAATTTTTTATTATTTCTCAGGAACTGATACTTTAGAAACACCGACACAAATCTTACAAAAAGGAACGGAATACTTTTAATTAAAAAACACTTTATTATTTAGATGAACTCATTATAGTAGGCGCACATTTTATCTCCTACTATGATGAAAGCCGAAAATCGCTTTCATAAATTTTTTAATTGAGACTTGCCGTGGCTGATGAACAAAAATCCTTAACGGATGTCGCAAAGAATACAGGCGAACTTTTGCAAGAAGCGGGCACTAAAACCACTCAAACGGTTTTAGCCCATACTGAAAAGTATCATGATGCCTATACCACTATCGACAAAATCGTGGATAGCTTCTGGGAACGTGTGCCTTATATATGTATTGCGATTATCGTTTTTATTATTTTTTGGCTACTGACCAAATTATTTAAGTTCTTTGTTCGTAAAACCTTAGAAAACCGCTCTTACACACGCCAAAACCTAGTTTTGGTCTTAAACCGTGTAGGCAGTACAACAATTTTATTCTTTGGTTTCTTAATTGCTCTCGTCATTATGATTCCAGGGTTTACACCAGGGCAACTCATGAGTGCCTTAGGTATTGGTTCTGTCGCTATTGGTTTTGCATTTAAAGATATCTTTCAAAATTTACTGTCAGGCATCTTAATCTTATTAAGCGAACCATTCCGCATTGGCGATTCGATTGTTGTCAATTCGCTTGAAGGAACTGTTGAAGATATTCAAATTCGTGCAACATTCTTACGCTCGCCAGATGGTCGTCGTATCGTTATTCCAAATGCAACTGTTTATACCAGTGCTTTAACTGTAAATACTGCTTATCAACAACGACGCTGTGAGTTTGTAGTCGGAATTGGATATGACGATGACGAACAAAAAGCCAAGCAGATTATTTTAGATATTCTTAATAATGACCGAAATGTACTGAGTCAGCCAGCCTTCTCGGTTAACGTTACCGCGTTAGCAGATTTCTCGGTTAACCTGACTGTACGCTGGTGGGTTGATACGACTGAAACTGATATTTCGTCATCTACGAGCACCATTCAAGCTCAGGTCAAGCAAGCTTTTAATGCGAACGGAATTAATATTCCTTACCCAATTCAGGAATTAAAAATGGCAGCAAATCAGCCACTTTTAAATCCTGAAGCATCAACTAAAGAGACGACCTAAAATATAAGAAATAGACGTTTCAGTTCTTAAAATACGGTTGCCTAAGCTCACAGCTTGGCAGCCGTTTTTTGTGAGCAAATCAATTTCATAGGGAATAAAGCCACCTTCAGGCCCAACGACTACACTACAAGCATGAGGAATATTAACGGGCATGCTCTGCTCGGCATAAGGGTGGGCCACATAGGCTGGTGTTTCTTTCGAGATCAAGCTTGGCAAAACATCTTCAACAAAAGGTTTAAAACGTTTATACATTTGAATTTCAGGAACAATCGTGTCACCTGCTTGCTCAAGCCCTAAAGTCACATAGTTATCGAGTTGTTGCAAAAATGGAGTTTGCCAATAGCTTTTATCTACCCGATAACTATGAATCAAACTAATTCTTTCAACACCTAAAGTCACACTGTCCATGATTAAACGGCGTAAAACTTTGGGTCTTGGTAAAGCCACAATTAAATGAACCGGAAGTTTTGCAGGTACAGCTTCTTCACTAATAGGTCTGATACAAACTTCTTCCTCGTTAATCGAAATAATTTCAGTGGTATAACGTGCGCCATTACGAACACCAACTTTTAGATTCTGGCCAACCGTAATATCAAGATGTTCACGTAAATGTTGTAATTGGCGTTTTGAGTGAATTGACCACGTGTCTGACTGAATATCTTCAGGCTCTAGCAAAACAATATTCATGGTTTATCGGCCAAATACCGATTAATTACGCCAATATGTTTTTGCAATGAACCTTGGTTACGTTGTAAGACTTTATGCGCTTGTTCCACCACTTGTTGAGCCTGATCAGGCTCAGCTAAACATGCCATCCAGATTGCCACAACTTGCTCAGCGTCTTGAGCAATAAGCACACCATTTTCATCAATGAATTCATCGACAATAGTTTGGAAATTAAAGTAACGAGGTCCAATTACGGTCGGTACATTTAAAACCATAGGCTCTAAAATGTTATGACCACCACCCGGCTCATTTAAAGAACCACCCACAAAACACACCTGACTTAAGGCGTACCATAACCAAAGCTCCCCCATACTATCGGCTAGATAGACCTGTGTACTTGTATGAATACTTTGGTTCAAGCTTCTACGGTGAGTAATTAAATCTAGGTTTTGGCAAATTTCAAATACTTCATCGAAACGTTCAGGATGTCGAGGTGCGACAATACAGACTAACTCTGGGTCTGACTTTAAATAAGGTTGAAGTGCTTGCAAAATTTGTTGTTCTTCGGGTGCATGTGTACTGGCAATTGTCAGTACTTTTCGTTGGCCCAAATACCATAGCTGGTGTAACTTTGCTGCCTGATTTATAAATGCTTCTGGTGCGTGAATATCAAATTTAATATTTCCAACCACCTGACTTTTTTGTTGATCTAAGCCAAGCTCGACATAGCGTTGGCGAGTAGCATTATCTTGTGCCAACACCCAGTCAATTTGTTTCAGCATTCCTGCTGTTAGACCTGAGACTCGGCTATAACCTTTAGCTGATTTTTCTGATAACCGCGCATTTAACAATAAACAAGGAACCTGTTGTAGCTTGGCTTGATCAATTAAATTTGGCCAAAGTTCAGTTTCAACCAATGCTAAAAGTTTTGGCTGATACAATTCAAAGAATTGTTTTAAAAGATGCTTTTGATCAACAGGCAAATAAACTGCTTGAAATAAATCTAAATAAGGTGCTTTTAAAAATAATGATTTGGCACGCGCCTGCCCAGTTTTAGTCGTATTAGTAACCAAAACAGGTTGTCCGAGTTTAAGATAATGCTCGATTAAAGGCTGCGCAGCATTGGTTTCTCCAACCGAAACAGCATGGAACCAAATTGCTCTCACATTTTTTGGAGATTCAAACGGCCCAAATCTTTCCAGACATTCCTGATTATATAATTCCTGGCTTTCTGCACGTTTTTTTATCCGCCAGTGGTAAAAAGGTTTTAATAAATGGAGTGCGGTGTTGTACCAAAAAGGGGTCGCCAAGCGGTTTGCCTCAAATAGTCAAAGTTTAAAACTGGGGAAAATATAACATAGATAGAAAAAATGGCAGAGTTTCGATACCTAAACTCTACCATTACAAGAAAAGCGATTTACTGAGCCCATAAATGAACGAGGTCAGTAAATCATCAGTTCAAAAAATTACGAAGCTTCTAGCGTTGGATAGTCTGTATAACCTTCAGCACCTTTCGCATATAAAGTTGTTGGTTGAAGTTCATTTAAAGGTAAGTCTTGCTCTAAACGCTGTAAAAGATCTGGGTTGGCAATATATGCTTTACCAAAAGATACTGCGTCAGCTTCACCATCACGCAAAATACGTTTTGCTGACTCTGGTGTTAGGTTCTCATTCGCAATCCATACACCATTAAATTTTTCGCGAAGTTTAGGGCTAATACTATCAGCAGCTTCGTATTCACGAGAGAAAATGAAAGCAACATTACGTTGGCTTAATTGTTCAACCACATAACCAAAAGTTGCTAATGGATTTTCATCACCCATATCGTGTGAATCACCACGTGGTGCAATATGTACACCTACTCGGCCAGCACCCCACACTTCAATAAATGCATCAACGACTTCTAATAATAAACGTGCACGGTTTTCAACAGGGCCACCGTATTCATCATCACGTTGATTCGTATTACTTTGAAGGAACTGGTCAATTAAGTAACCATTCGCTGCGTGTAATTCAACACCATCAAAACCAGCTGCTTTAGCCAATTCTGCTGAATGTTTATATTGAGCAACAACCTCTTTCACTTCTTCTAATGAAAGTGCGCGTGGCGTTACATACGGACGTTTAGGACGTAATAAACTCACTTCACCCGCAGGTTGAATTGCACTTGGTGCAACAGGAATATCACCATCTAACAGTTCAGGATGCGAAATACGGCCAACATGCCAAAGCTGAGCTACAATTTTTGAACCTTGAGCATGAACTGCCTCAATAATTTTATTCCAAGCTTGTGCCTGCTCTTGTGACCATAATCCTGGGGTTTCTGCATAACCTACAGTTTTTGAACCAATCACTGTTGCTTCAGTCAAAATAAGACCAGCATTTGCACGCTGTTGATAATATTCAACCATCAAATCATTAGGTACTCGGCTTTCACCACTACGCGCACGCGTTAATGGAGCCATTACCAATCGATTTTTGATTTCAAAATCACCAACCGTTAAAGGAGTATTGAGTTCAGCCATAGTCGCCTCGACTTACACTTTAATATTGTTAAAGTGTTTGTTTTAAATGTTCGATATATTGCTGAATCAAAGCTTCGTTACGTGAAAAATAAGACCATTGACCATATTTTTGGACCTGAATCAGACCCGCCTGTTGTAAAACAGACAAATGATTCGACATTGTAGACTGTGCTACTTTGCCCAATCGTTCAATATGACCTGCACAAACACCCTTCTCAAAACTACCACCACACTCTTCCACTGGTAAATAATGCGCAGGTTCTTTCAACCATTGCAAAATCTGCCGACGTAGCGGATTGGAAAGGGCTTTGCTAATTGCATCAATATCCATAGGCTCAACACGTCTTTTAAACGAACAAAGCTTTATTCAGCATTTCGAAAACATCATATCGCACTTTTGCGATATTCATATCTATTTTTTTCGATATTCATATCGCATTTTTTCGATTAAGATTCGAAGGCTGAATTGCTTTGCCGTTTTAATCGCTAAAAATCCAAGAGTTCTACATATTCATAGATGAACTGTATTTAAACTAAAAGTTCAGCAGACTCTTATAAACCTTGTTTTAAGCTCGCCTCAATAAAGCGATCAAGGTCACCATCAAGAACAGCACCTGTATTAGAGTTTTCAACACCCGTGCGTAAATCTTTAATACGCGAATCATCTAATACATATGAACGAATTTGGCTTCCCCAACCAATATCAGACTTCGAGTCTTCTAGAGCTTGAGCCGCTTCATTACGTTTTTGCATTTCCAATTCATACAAACGTGCACGTAACTGTTTCCATGCATGATCACGGTTAGCATGTTGCGAACGCTGGTTCTGACACGCCACCACAATACCTGTGGGAGTGTGAGTCAAACGCACTGCCGAATCGGTTTTGTTAATATGCTGACCACCTGCACCAGATGCACGGTAAGTATCTGTACGAACATCAGAAGGATTAATATCAATTTCAATATTGTCATCAACTTCTGGTGAAATAAATACGGCAGAGAATGAGGTGTGACGGCGGTTACCACTGTCAAATGGTGATTTACGAACTAAACGGTGGACACCCGATTCTGTGCGTAACCAACCATAGGCATATTCACCCTCAACACGAATTGTTGCAGATTTAATACCAGCTACGTCACCATCAGATACTTCCATGAGTTCTGCTTTAAAGCCATGACGTTCAATCCAGCGCATATACATACGTAAAAGCATAGATGCCCAGTCTTGTGCTTCGGTACCACCTGAACCTGATTGAATCTCGACATAGCAAGGATTCGGGTCCATTGGGTTACTAAACATACGACGGAATTCAAGTTTAGCCAGTTCATCTTCAGCAGCACTAAGCTCCGACTGAACATCTTCAAGCAAGCTTTCATCATCAGCTTCTACAGCCAAATCTAACATCGCTTTTGCATCTTCAAGTTGTGTTGACAACCCATCCAATACATTAATAACGTTTTCTAGTTCGCCCTTTTCTTTCGCCATTGCCTGAGCACGGCTTTGATCATTCCAAATCGCAGGGTCTTCTAACTCACGTAAAACTTCTTCTAAACGCTCTTTTTTCAGATCGTAGTCAAAGATACCCCCGTAGTGTTTGGCTACGATCAGTTAAGTCTTTCAATTGGTTTAGATAAGGATTAATTTCCACGCGAGTGTTCCCATAAGAGCAGATAAACAGTCAATTATTTTAGCATAGCTGCGGTTATCTTCGAACCTGCTTTGTATTTCTCATTATATTTCACTCATCTAATTTCTAAATTTTGTTCAGTTCATTTTAAGCTTAACCAGTAACATCCTCATACAAAATTGGGTACTTTTACAGCATTTTTTATGATCTACACAAAATCTCCTCAATTTTAATAAAATTAAACATTCTATTTTTATACTTTAAAATCAAATGTTTAAGTTAAACATATTTACAAAAAAAGCACATAGTTACAGTGTGGTTACTTGTACAAGATTGACGCTACCCGATTTTCCTCTAGACTAAAAGTTGTAACAAAACATTTATAAAATCGCTTTTTAGAGGGGAGAGATTCCATGAAAAAACTAGCAATTGCATCAGCTCTTTTATCTGCACTCGCAGTAAGTGGCGCAGCAAACGCTTACCAAGCTGAAGTTGGTGGTTCTTACAATTATCTTGATCCAGACAACGGTAGCAGCGTAAGTAAATTCGGTGTTGACGGGACTTATTACTTTAATCCTGTTCAAACTCGTAACGCTCCACTTGCAGAAGCAGCATTTTTAAGCCGTGCAAGTAATGTTAACGCACTTATCAACTATGGCGATAACAGCGGTACTAAAGATACTCAGTATGGCGTAGGTGTTGAATACTATGTTCCTAACTCAGATTTCTACCTTAGCGGTGATGTAGGCCGTAATGAGCGTGAAATTGATAACACCAATATTGATAGCAAAGTAACTACTTATGCAGCTGAAGTAGGTTATTTACCAGCTCCAGGTTTATTACTTGCGTTAGGTGTTAAAGGTTACGACGAAAAAGATGGTAAAGACGGCGCTGATCCAACAGTTCGTGCTAAATACGTAACTCAAGTAGGTCAACATGACGTAAACCTTGAAGCGTTCGGTGCGTTTGGTGACCTCGACGAATATAAAGTTCGTGGTGACTACTATATCGATAAAACTTTAAGTCTTGGTGTGGATTACTACAATAACGACTTAACTGATAAAGATGAATTTGGTATTAATGCTAAAAAATTCTTAAATCAACAAGTAAGTCTTGAAGGTCGTATTGGTTTCGGTGACAACGATAACACTTATGGTGTTCGTGCAGGCTACCGCTTCTAATCTTACCGACAAGTTTATAAAAAAATCCGCTCAAATGAGCGGATTTTTTATTGGTTTAAATGCACAATACGCAATTGTAAATTTACATTACCCTTAAATACATTACGGTCAATCTCATAGACCAAATGAACTTCATCTCGCATAGGATTAAATTCAAAGCGTCCAGCGGCATTAAAAGCAATCGCATCAAAAGTATATTGATCAAGAGCCAATCTAAGTTTTAGATGTGTTTCTTTAAGCCAGCGATAATCGACAACTTTAAAATGTCCTTCAAACTGAGGAAATGGGAATTTTTGCCCCCATGGTCCAAGCTGCTCTATCCAGTCCAATGTGTCTAGTTGCAAAGCCGAAGCTGGTAATTCCCCATCCGTCCATAGCGTTGCTTGAAACAAAGACTCTTCCATAGCTGCAACACAGGTAGTAAACACTGTTTTAAAAGCATCAAAATTTTCTTTACGTATCGTTAAACCTGCCGCCGCCGCATGTCCACCAAAATGGCTCACCAATTCAGGATGTTGTTCAGCAACCTGTTCAATCATATCTCGAATGTGCACACCATCAATTGAACGTGCAGATCCTTTAATATGGACACCATCTTCATCTGGTGCAAAGACAATAGCTGGGCGATGGAACTGTTCTTTTAAACGCCCTGCGACAATCCCAATCACGCCTTGATGCCAGTTTTCTTCGAACAGCACCAGAGCTGGGGGAATATCTTCTTTTGAGAGTTGCAAGCTATCTAAAGCAGATAAAGCTTGTTGCTTCATCTCTCCTTCAATTTGTCGCCGCTCTATATTCAACTGATTTAATTGTTGAGCAATCGGGTAAGCTGTTTCCATAGAGTCTGCTAATAAACACTCTATACCGATTCGCATGCTCTCCATACGCCCAGCAGCATTAATACGCGGACCTAAAACAAAACCTAGATCTTGTGCACGCAAAGACGACGCCTCTCGGCCAGCAATATCCAACAGTGCCAATATTCCAACTCGACATTGATGTTGCTGAATGCGCTTCACGCCTGCATCCACTAAAATGCGGTTGTTATAATCTAATACAGCAACATCCGCATAAGTTCCCAAAGCGACTAAATCTAGATATTGAGTGACTTTACTTGTGCTTTTATCTTGTCTGCTACGTAAACTTGCCAAATTGGCCAGCACATAAAATGCAACACCAACACCAGCAAGCGCCTTACTTGGAAAATCACAGCCTAACTGATTTGGATTAACCACCGCTTCTGCTAGAGGCGTTTCTTTTGTTGTTAAGTGGTGATCGGTAATAATAACTTGCATACCCAGCGCATGGGCTGTATCAACCCCAGCATGGCTGGAAATTCCATTATCAACTGTAATTAATAAATCGGGCTGATAAGTTTGATGTGCAAGCTCTGCAATTGCGGGGGTAAGCCCATATCCGTATTTAAATCGGTCTGGAACTAAATAGTCGACTTGTGCTCCCATATCGCGAAGCACCAATACCATTAACGCTGTGCTGGTTGCACCGTCAGCATCATAGTCGCCAACAATAACAATCTTTTTCTGTGCATCAATAGCTTGATCTATTAATGCCACAGCAGTTTCTAATCCTTTGAGCTGAGGAGCAAGTAAATTCTTAAGTTTTAGCTCTAATTCCTGCTCAGATTGTACTCCACGCCTTGCCAAAATCTCGGCAATAAACGGAGGCACGCCCTGAAACTGTTCAGGGCGTGTCAATAAAGGTCTTTGTTTGATTTGTATTTTTGTCATTTAAGGCATCAGTCGGTGCAGCGTCCATTGACCGTCGATTTTTTCATAACTCAAGCGGTCATGTAAACGATTTGGTCGCCCTTGCCAGAATTCAAAATAATCTGGTTGCAGACGATAACCGCCCCAAAACTCTGGCTTATCAAGCACTTCACGGCTTTCAACTTGCTGTTGTAAATCTTGAAAACGTTGCTGTAACAGCTCTCGGCTTTCAATTTTACCACTTTGGGGAGTACTGATATGCGCTGCAATCTGGCTATCACGTGGTCGTTTAAGATAGTAATCTGTAGATTCTTGCTCAGCAATTTTAACTACATGACCACCAACTCTCACCTGACGCTCTAGACTTGGCCAGTAAAATAATAATTCGGCATAAGGATTTTCTGCCAAATCAATACCTTTCTGACTGTCATAATTCGTATAAAAATCATAACCAGCTTCTGTGGCCCCACGTAACAATACTGTTCGAACATGGGGTCTGCCATTTGCACTTGCTGTTGCTAATGACATGGCATAGGGTTCATGCAGATTGGCTGCTAGAGCATGGTTAAACCAACCAAGAAACTGCTGATGAGGGTTAGAGTCAACCTGCCCCTCATACAACTCGCCTTGCTCATAGCTCAAGCGTAATTCACTTAGATCTTTGATGACATCACTCATGTCATGCACCTTATGCGACTTGTGCTTGTGAACGAACTGAATCTGCTAAATGCTGAGCTAAAGCATTCACTTCTTGCTCATTGTCACCTTCAACCATGACACGAATTACAGGCTCTGTTCCAGACTTACGAATCAAGATACGTCCACGACCTTTGAGCTGTGCTTCAGCTTTATCAAATTCAGTTACCAATGCTGGAATAGAATATGGATCAAGCATTTGTTCTAAACGTACATTCAAAAGAACTTGTGGGAATAATTTAAAGTCTTGAACCAATTCATGAAGAGCCTTGTTTTGCTCGACCATCACAGTTAAAACTTGAAGAGCAGCGATAATGGCATCACCAGTCGTGCTCTTGTCTAAAGTTAGAATATGACCAGAAGGTTCGCCACCTATCACCCAACCATTTTCTTCTAAAGCCTGTAGTACATAGCGGTCACCGACTTTTGCACGAACAAAATTAACATTTGCTTTTTCAAATGCAACTTCAAGTGCCATATTACTCATGACAGTACCAACAATACCCGCTGGCTTATTTTGCGCCTGAGTCGCCAAAATATATAAGATATGGTCACCATCAATTAAGTTACCAAACTTATCAACCATCACAACACGGTCAGCATCGCCATCAAAGGCAATACCTAAATCTGCTTCTTGCTCAACCACTGCTTTTTGTAAGTGTTCAGGATGTGTTGAACCACAGCCTTCATTAATATTTAAGCCATCTGGTTCATTATATAAAGCAACAACTTTTGCCCCTAGCTCACGGAAAACTGAAGGCCCAACGCTATATGCCGCGCCATGAGCACAGTCCAACACAATCTTTAAATTATTTAAATCAAAGTGGTAAGGGAATGTAGATTTACAGAATTCGATATAGCGACCATTTGCATCATTTACACGAACACTTTTACCTAAGTTTGCAGTGTCCTCAATGAATAAATCTTTTTCTAATTCGCGGTTAATTTCTTCTTGTAATGAATCCGGTAATTTTTTGCCTTCACTTGAGAAGAATTTAATCCCATTATCATAATATGGATTATGTGATGCAGAAATAACAATACCTGCATGTGCATGCAAAGCACGAGTCAGATGTGCAATTGCTGGTGTTGGTAGTGGACCAAGTAAATGAACATATACGCCAGCAGCATTTAAGCCCGCCTGCAAAGCAGATTCTAAAATGTAACCAGATAAACGAGTGTCTTTTCCTAATACAACGAGTGGTTTATTTTTTTGACTCGTTCGTTTTAATACCTTCCCTGCAGCAAAACCGAGTTTTAAAGCAAACTCTGGAGTAATAGGCATTTGCCCAAATTTTCCACGAATACCATCCGTTCCAAAATAACTCATAGCTTATCTCATTCTTACGCCACTTCAGCGGTGGCTCACTTCATATATGGCAATTCCGCCATATTTCTTTTCTTCAGTTTTACTTTACACCAAAAACAAAAAGCCGTCAGTGTAATGACGGCTTTCTTCATTGTTTTGGTTACCAAAATCTAACCAACACGATAGTTTGGAGCTTCTTTAGTAATCGTTACATCGTGAACATGTGACTCAGACATACCTGCTGAAGTAATTTTCACAAATTTCGCATTTTGGCGAAGATCTTCAATCACAGCTGAACCGGTATAACCCATCGATGAACGTAAACCACCCATCATTTGATGAACGATGTTACCCATTGGGCCTTTATATGGAACACGGCCTTCGATTCCTTCTGGTACTAACTTCTCAGCACCCGCTTTTGAATCTTGGAAATAACGGTCAGCAGAACCAGTTGCTCCCGCCATTGCACCTAATGAGCCCATACCACGGTATGCTTTGTAGTAACGACCTTGGAAAAACTCAACTTCGCCAGGCGCTTCTTCAGTACCAGCTAGAAGTGAACCAACCATGATCGTGCTTGCACCCGCACCAATCGCTTTTGCCATATCGCCAGAGAAGCGGATACCACCATCTGCAATTAAAGGAATTTGATCTTTTAGTGCGTTAGCAACGCTGTCAATCGCAGAAATTTGTGGCATACCAATACCTGCCACAATACGTGTTGTACAGATAGAACCAGGACCAATACCTACTTTTACAGCATCTGCACCTGCATCTAATAATGCTAATGCAGCATCACCAGTTGCAATGTTTCCACCAATCACTTGTACTTGAGGGAAGTTTTGTTTCACCCAACGTACACGTTCAATTACACCAGCTGAATGACCGTGTGCTGTATCAACAACGATTACGTCAACACCAGCTTCAACCAATGCTTCCACACGACTTGGTGTATCAGCACCTGTACCTACCGCAGCACCAACACGTAAGCGACCAAGATCATCTTTACAACTGTTTGGATAGCTCTCAGCTTTGCGGAAGTCAGTCACTGTAATTAAGCCTTTAAGTTCGTTGCTCTCGCCAACGACCAAGACTTTTTCAATACGGTGTTTTTGCAATAATGCTTGAATATTTTCTTTAGACTCGCCTTCACGCACAGTGACTAAACGATCTTGGCCTGTCATGATGTTGCTAACAGGTTGTTCTAAATTGGTTTCAAAACGCGTATCACGGCCTGTCACAATACCAACAACCTTGCCGTCTTTAACAACAGGTACACCGCTAATGTTATTAGCAGTGGTAATTGCAATCAGTTCACGTACTGTAGTTTCAGGCGTTACAGTGATAGGGTCTTTCACCATACCCGCTTCGAATTTCTTTACACGGCGTACTTCTGCAGCTTGAGCAGCAATATCCATGTTTTTGTGCAAAATCCCGATACCACCATTTTGTGACATCGCAATCGCCATACGTGACTCAGTCACTGTATCCATTGCAGCTGAAACTAATGGGATATTTAAATGAATGCCGCGAGTTAAACGTGTCTTTAAAGAGACATCTTTTGGGAGAACAGTAGAGTAGGCAGGAAGTAATAAGACATCATCGAAGGTTAGCGCTTCTTGAACGATGGTCAGCATAACAATCTCACTGGTAAATTCCGTGAGCTATTATAAACAAATTTCAATGCAATTTTCATATTATCTTTGCCTTTTTCAGCAATAGATGTAGAGCTGCTCTAAATAATTCCCACTTATTATCGTTTTAACGTTATTTTTTAACCCATGTTTTTGCAACCCAGAATTTTATCTGGGTTGATCATTAGACATCATATTTAGGCAGGACAACTAAAAACTTGTTCTGTCATCAAGTCGACACCACAAGGTAAAACCTCAATCCAGTCCAAAAACTGATTAATCATTTCTTTGCCAATAAATGGACTGCCATGCTGTGGAACAATCATTTCAATGTCCATCTGGCGGACCATGTTTACCCATAAACGAATAACCTTATTGGAACACATATAGCGTTGGTGAAAAGCTTTCATTTTTAGAACATGCGTATCGAAATCTGTTAAAGGTTGGTTAGCATCCTCAACAATCGAAGCTCCCATATCGCCAGAAAATAAAATTTTAGCGACTGGATCATAAAACTGAAAATTACCGACCGAATGTAGAAAATGGGCAGGAACTACAACTAACTTTGATTCCCCCAATTGAATCACTTGGCCACGGTCAGGTAATTCAATAAGACGGTCTTCCCAATTCCCTTTCATACGCTCACTCATAAATGAGGAATTTAGGTGCGGTAGAAAACGTGCCCATAATTTTGACGCCACCACTTTAGCGTCGGTATAGACTAACCAGCGTGGCATTGAAGTAATAATATCTGGATCCTGATGCGAAGCCATCACATAGTCCAGATTTTTCAAACGTGTATATTTATTTAATTCCATCGTTAATGGAACATAGGTCAAATCGCCACCCGGATCGATTACAGCAGCACGCTCATGATCAATAATTAAAAATTGATTGGCTTGGATACCTTCCCCTTTGACCAAACTGGTAAAACTAATACATTTATGTACGCCATTATCAAATAATATCTGCGATGTTGTTTTTTCAAACCCCATACAATTCCCCAAAAAAACTTTAAATATTAGATATTTTTATATCCATACTAAAATAAAGGGATTCGTTAACTCTTGCAATGAATTGCTTTATTTTTCTCATAATATTTTAAAATAGCTTTTGCTTTTCTTATTTTATAAATGAATCATAATGTTATTTAAAATTCACATGCAATAAATTAAAATAATTCTCATTATCACTTTGTCTTTTGCGCTGTCTAGACCTCCCATGAACCAAGCACCTTATTTTTCAAGCTCTAAAACATTATTAGCAGTTGCTATTTTTAGCTTAATGACAGCAAGTTATGCTGATGAAACAGCAGAAAAACAGAATTCGACCAATGTGCTACCCACAATTTCTATTCAGGCGCAAAAAGAACCCAGCTCTGCCTATGTCGCAACAAAAGCAAGTTCTGCCTTAAAATCAGATGCACCCTTATTTAAGACGGCTCAATCGGTTTCTGTGGTGACTCGTGAACAGCTCGACCAGAAACAAGCTAGAACTCTAGCAGATGCACTTGAAGGTGTTGCAGGTGTTGAAGCTGGAAAACTTGGTCGTCGTGGTTGGGATGATTTTGTTATTCGAGGGCAGACCTCTTCTGATTCGGTTTACGTAGATGGTTTAAGAGTTGGACAAAATACTTATGTTGCCACTGAACTATCAGGCATGGATCAGGTCCAAGTCTTAAAAGGCCCTGCCTCTATTAATTTCGGTTTGGTTGCACCAGGTGGTATGGTCAATTTAGTCACTAAACGACCTGAAGCAGAAAACTTTGCACGTGCTAGCATGACTTATGGCAGCTATAACTTAAAAGAAGGTACATTCGATTTAAACTATAGCCCTAATAATAGTGAAAAAGGTGCTTTTCGTTTAAATGGCCGCATCTCTGACCAACATGACCCGACAGATTATGTGTATTTTAAAAATTACTATATCTCGCCTTCTTACAACTTCGACTTAGGTGATAAAACTGACCTCTCTGTAATCGCAAGCTATCAGCATCGTGAATATATTCGTCAGCAAGGCTTGCCTGTAATTGGCACATTAAAAGACAATCCTAACGGCGCCATAGACCGAAGTTTATATATTGGCGATCCTAATTTTGGTAAATATGAAGCAGATGTTTACCGCACTGGTTATACGTTTAAACATGCCTTTGATAATGGCTGGAACTTTAACCAGAATTTTGCCGTCCAAAAAACCGAAATGGATGGCACTGCGGTTTTTGCTCAAACTAAAAAGTTTTGGGCAGACTCATCTTATACAACCATTAACCGAGCTAATAATAGTCGGCATCAAGTGATTGATAACTTAAGTTTCGCCATCGATAACCGTTTAAACAAACAGTTTGATTTATATGGCATGCAGCACGACATTAATATTGGCGTAGATGCTTTTCAGGAAAAAAGTGACTACACCAATGATAAATACGATATTGGTAATTTAAATATCTATGACCCCGTTTATGGTCAAAACGTGACATTGAAACAAAATGTTCGGGATATTAATCGTCTCAAATATTTGGGCCTCTATTTACGTGACCGCATTCAACTTAATGACCAATGGCTTTTAAGCTTGTCTGGACGCCAAGACTGGGCACAAACCCAAAGCACAAGCTTAGTTACAAGTAGTGCGAGTAAACAATCAGACAATGCATTTACGGGTAGCGCCTCTGTCATGTATACCCTTAATGACATTGTTGCCCCTTATGTCAGCTATGCCACTTCATTTACACCTAACAGTGGTACTGATGTAAATAACAATCCGTTCAAACCTGAAGAAGGAAAACAGGTTGAAGTCGGAATGAAATTACAAAGCCCTGATCAACGAGTTCAAGGTGCTATCGCTTGGTATGATTTAAAACGTCAAAATGTTTTAGTCACTGATACTGCGAATAGTGGCTATAAAGCTCAGCGTGGCGAACAGTTAACACGTGGTATTGAAACTGAGCTCAGCGCAGAAATTTTAGAAGGCTTAAAATTAACCGCTGCATATACTTACACCATTGATGCTGAAATTAGTAAAGATGCAAACTCAAGCAATGTAGGAAAAGCGCTCGATAATATTCCTGAGCATGCTTATAGCTTGTCAGCGCGCTATAAATTTGATCCAACATCAAAACTTGGCTGGTATGTTGGCGGTGGATTCCGTGGTGAAACCTATAAAACTGTCGATGGCTTAGATGTCCACATCCCAGGCTATACAGTCTTTGACACTGAAGCTGGCTATGATGCTGGACATTGGGGTGCTCAACTCGCAATCCGTAATTTATTTGATAAAGATTACTATGCAGGTGCGCTGAACGAGAATTTGGTGACGCTCGGCAACCCACGCCAAATTAACTTCACAGTGAAATTTAACTACTAAAATGACCTACAAAAAAACGCACTCGAATTGAGTGCGTTTTTTATGGCAGCTTTAAATGCTTTAGAAGAAATAATGCTGCACTAAAGTAGAGATACCTACAATTAAGAAAATTGCAGCGCCAATTTTATGAATGAGAGAGATAGATAAACGTTCAGCTAATTTATTACCAATAAATACAGCTGGAGCATTGGCAATCATCATCCCTAAGGTTGTGCCTAGCATCACCCAGAAAATGCTATCGTAACGTGCAGCTAAAGCAACTGTCGCAATCTGAGTTTTGTCACCAATTTCTGCTAAGAAAAACAGGATAAAGGTTGCACCAAAAACACCAAATTTTTGCCATCTGTTAATGCTATCTGTTTCATCATCTAGCTTATCTGGAATAAGCATCCAGAACGCCATACCAATGAAACCACCCGCAAGTACCCAAACTAAGATTTCAGGACTCAACACGGTTGTAATCCACTGCCCAAGCACAGCAGAGATACCATGGTTAATTAAAGTGGCTAAAAGAATCGCAATCAGAATAGGGATTGGCTTACGGAAACGTGCAGACAGTAAAAGGGCCAACAATTGAGTTTTATCGCCCATTTCAGCAAGGGCAACAATCGAGGTAGAAATCAGAAATTCTTGCATGTCGTTTCTCTGGCTAGCATAAATGCCCATGACCTACCGCTCCTGCTAGCCAAATATCTGCAGAGTGGTAAATCAAAGGTCTTGCCAACTCGGAAACGATGAGACGTTTAAGCTATGATGACCATGTTCTGTTGAACAATTATGTTGATCATCACCTATTCATTCAGAAATGAATAGCGGCTACTCCCCAATGAAGTATGTGCTCATTATATTCGAGCAGTTCTATTTTTCAAACAAAAAATTTTATCCATGCCCATATTAACAGCCGCCCTAAGCCTAATAGTAAAGCTAAACAGATACTTAAGTTAATAAAACCAAAATTGTTAATACCAGCTATATGTTGGGATTGAAATTCAAATGGCAAAATAAGCGTTGCCACAAATACTTCCAAACCGATTGCAACGTAGGTCATCCACTCCCAAGGAAAGTGCAAAAAACTGACCCATAATCCCATCAATAAAAATACAACCAAAAGAATCGGCAACATGATTTTTAAAAAACCCGCCATCTATTATTTCTCCTTTACCTAAAACGAGAAATTTTTCCTCTCTCGATCACTCCTTCTTAATCTTTAGATTAACCTAAAATCAATTAAATTAAATACCAAAATAAAACCCCGCCGAAGCGAGGTTTTAATGATTCATTTCAAAATATTAGATTAATAAAGTACGAATATCTTTAAGAAGTTTCGTAAGTTTATTGGTAAATCGAGCGGCATCGGCACCATTAATTACACGATGGTCATAAGACAACGACAACGGCAACATTAAGCGTGGATCAAAGTCTTTACCATTCCAAACTGGTTGCATCGTTGCAGGTGAAATACCCAAAATCGCAACTTGTGGCCAGTTTACAAGTGGTGTAAATGCTGTACCACCAATTGCGCCTAAACTTGAAATGGTGAAATTCGCACCTTGTAAGTCTTTCGGTGTTAATTTCTTATCACGTGCTTTTTGACCTAACACACCCAATTCAACTGCGATTTGCTTAATTGATTTTTGGTCTGGGTTACGAAGTACTGGCACAGTTAAACCATCAGGTGTTGCTACCGCAATTCCCATATGGATTTCATTGCGTAAGAGCACTGATTTACCGTCATCAGATAGATGACCTGCGAACTCACGCTCTTCTTTTAACAAATACGCAACTGCTTTGATAATGAATGCCATAATCGTCAGGCTGATACCTTCTTTTTTGAAGTTGCCTTTTAGCTCATTACGCCAATCTTCTAACTCAGTAATGTCAGCCAAATCAAACTGGGTGACTTGCGGAATAAAGTTGTTCAATGACAATTGCGGAATTGATACTTGCTGCAAACGCGTCAGTACTTTTTCTTCCACGCCACCAAACGCAGTGAAGTCAGGAAGCTTTGGCAAACCCGAAACAGCTGGTGCAGCCGCAGCAACTGGTGCAGCTTGTGGCGCAGTTAAACGAGTCTTCACATAAGCAAAGATATCTTCTTTAACAACACGGCCATGCTCACCAGAAGTTTTAACTTGTGACAAAATCACACCAAGTTCACGAGCAAGCTTACGTACAGCAGGACCTGCATATACTTTAGCGTTTTCGGCTTCTTGCTCTTTGGTTAACTTGTCACTACCAGATGCTGGAGCAGATACAGCCTGAGTCGGAGCAGGAGCTGCCACTTTAGGTGCTGCTGCCTGTGGAGCTGGAGCTACTTCTGCTTTTGCCGCTGGTGCAGCAGCAGGAGCTTGGCCTTCAGCTTCAATTGTTGCAAGCAATATACCTTGTGAAACCTGTTGGCCTGCTTGCAAGTGAATCGCTTTCACAACGCCCGCAACAGTACTTGGTACTTCAACAGTCGCTTTATCTGACTCAACCACAACAAGGCTTTGGTCTACATCAACTTTATCGCCAACTTGTACCAAAATTTCAGCAACAACTGCTTTGTCTACACCCAAATCAGGAACGTTAATATCAACTGGTCCAGATTGAGTAGCAGCCGCAGCTACAGTTTCTTGTTGAACTGGTGCAGGCGCTGCCGCTGGAGCTGCTGTAGAAGCAGGAGCTTCAACTGGCGCATTTGATGCAGATGTTGTTTTCACTTTAATGAGCACAACACCTTCTTTAACTGTATCGCCTTCTTTAACTTGAATGCTTTCTACAGTACCAGCAACACTACTTGGTACTTCTACAGTTGCTTTGTCAGATTCAACAACAACGATGCTTTGCTCAACATCGATTTGTTCGCCAACTTTTACTAAAATTTCACCAACAAGTGCTTTTTCAACACCAATGTCAGGAACTTGAACTTCAACCACTTGGCTAGTGGTTGCAGCTGCTGGTTGTGCAGCAACTTGTGGCGCTGCAGCAGGTGCTTCTTTTTCAGCTGCTGGTGCAGGTTTTGCCACTTCTTCTGCTTGAGCTACAGGTGCAGCACCCTCAGCTTCAAGTTCAAACAATACCGTACCTTCAGTTACGCTATCGCCTTCCTTGATTAAGATGCTTTTTACAACACCTGCTGAAGTGCTAGGCACTTCAACAGAGGCTTTATCTGACTCAAGCAGAACAAGGCTGTCATTTTCAGCAATGCTGTCACCAACTTTTACCAAAATTTCGGCAACAACTGCTTTATCTACACCAATATCAGGGGTCTTAATTTGCATGCTTAGTTCCCCTCACCTGTTTGCGTTTCATGGTATTCAGCAACTGCCTGAACTTCTGGATGTGCTTGTGGAGCCCATGCCACTGGACGATCAGTATCTAACTCAAAGTTAGAAATTGCATCTTTAACTAAACGTGCATCTACTTCACCTTCGTCAGCTAATTTTTTCAAAGTAGCAACAACGATATGTGCAGCATCAACACCAAAGAAACTACGCAAGTTAGCACGTGTATCTGAGCGACCATAACCATCTGTACCCAATGCAACAAATGGGCGACCATCTGGAAGATAAGCACGGATTTGTTCGCTATACGCACGCATATGGTCTGTTGCCGAAACAACAATACCTTCTGTACCGCGTAATTGTTTAGATACCCAAGACTCTTTCACTTCTTCAGTAAGTGGGTGTAAGCGGTTGTATTCTTCACATGCCATACCATCACGCGACAACTCATTGAAGCTTGTTACACTCCAAACGTTTGAATGGATTTGGTATTCATCACGTAAGATTTTCGCAGCTTTGATCACTTCACGAAGAATTACACCTGAACCAAGTAATTGAACAGTTGCTTTTTCATCTTTTTCGAACAAGTACATACCACGTTTAATGCCTTCCTCAGCGCCTTCTGGCATTGCAGGATGCTCGTAGTTTTCGTTCATTACAGTTAAGTAATAGAACACACGCTCTTGGTTCACATACATACGTTGTAAACCGTCATGTACGATTACAGCTAATTCGTAACCAAAACATGGATCATAAGATACACAGTTTGGAATCGTGTTCGCCAAGATATGTGAATGACCATCTTGGTGCTGTAAACCTTCACCGTTCAATGTGGTACGACCAGCAGTTGCACCTAACAAGAAACCTTGAGCTTGTGCATCGCCCGCAGCCCATGCAATATCACCAATACGTTGGAAACCAAACATTGAGTAGTACATGTACATTGGAATCATTGGCAAGTTATTAGTTGAATAACTTGTTGCCAACGCAGCCCATGCGCTCATCGCACCAGCTTCGTTAATCCCTTCTTGAAGCATGTGACCATCACTTGCTTCACGGTAATGCATTAATTGCTCTTGGTCTTCTGGAGTATATTTCTGACCGTGAGCAGCATAAATACCAAGCTGACGGAACATACCTTCTAAACCAAATGTACGTGCTTCATCTGGAACGATTGGCACTACGCGGTCTTTAATTGCTTTTTCTTTAAGTAAAGCAGCAATTAAACGAACCATCACCATCGTAGTAGATTGCTCTTTACCACCTGAACCGTTTAATACTGCATCAAATACAGATAATTCAGGAATCGCTAAAATTTCACTCTCACGACGACGTGCTGGCAGGTAACCACCTAACGCTTCACGACGCGCTTTCATGTACTTCATTTCTGGAGAGTTTTCACTCGGGCGATAGAATGGAAGCTCTTCTAACTTATCATCTGTAAATGGCAGGTTAAAACGGTCACGTACATATTTTAAAGAGTCGATCTGCATTTTTTTGATTTGGTGAGTTTTGTTCACCGCTTCAATTTCTTCAGACAAACCATAACCTTTAACAGTTTTCGCAAGAATAACTGTTGGTTGACCTTTGGCTTTCATTGCTTCTGCATAGGCTGCAAAAACTTTGTAAGGGTCATGGCCACCACGGTTGAGATTATCGATGTCTTCATCGCTTAAATCTTTTACAAGTTCCGCAGCTTCTGGGTACTTGCCAAAGAATTTCTCACGTGTATATGCTCCACCTTTCACTTGATAGCGTTGGTATTCACCATCAACAGTTTCTTCCATTACCGCTTTTAAAGCGCCTGTGTTGTCTTTTGCAAGTAGCGGATCCCAATGACGGCCCCATACTACTTTAATGACACGCCAGCCCGCACCACGGAATAAAGATTCTAATTCTTGAATGATTTTACCGTTACCACGTACAGGACCATCTAGACGCTGTAAGTTACAGTTAACAACCCAGATCAAGTTATCAAGTTTTTCACGACCAGCAAGTGAAATTGCACCAGTACTTTCTGGTTCATCCATCTCACCATCGCCAAGATAAGCCCAGACTTTACGATTTTCTTCTTTGATCAAGCCACGGTTCATCAAATATTTTTGAATGTGCGCTTGATAAATCGACATGATTGGACCAAGACCCATTGATACAGTTGGGAATTGCCAATAGTCCGGCATTAAATATGGATGTGGATAGCTTGGTAAACCGTTACCGCCAACTTCACGGCGGAAATTACTTAACTGTTCTTCAGTTAAACGTCCTTCAAGGAATGAACGTGCATAAATACCAGGAGCACAGTGTCCTTGGTAATAAATCATATCTCCGCCAAAGTTATCGCTATTTGCGCGGAAGAAATGGTTAAAACCTACGTCATATAATGTTGCACTTGATGCGAAGCTCGCCAAGTGTCCACCTAAATCATCACCTGTTTTATTCGCACGAAGTACCATTGCTAAGGCATTCCAACGAATCAATGCACGAATACGGCGTTCCATATCTTGGTCGCCTGGCATTGCAGGTTGTTCTTCAACAGAAATTGTATTTAAGTAAGGTGTATTGAGACGTTGAATTGGAACATGCTTAGCAATTGCTTGTTGGTAAAGTTTTTCCAATAAGAATGCTGCGCGCTCAGTTCCCATATGTTGTAAAACTGAATCGAATGCATCTTGCCACTCTTGGGTTTCTTGTGCATCGGAGTCACCGTAAAACGCCATAATTCACCTGTTCCTTGTTCTTTAATCTACTTTGTATTTTTACCACGTTTTACCCCTCTCTAGTTATTGCCACGGGTGAATGTGAGGGGGGCCTATTATTTTCTGAATGAATAGTCATTGACCGAGCATTAAACAAAATAACAAAAAAACGCCAATAATGGCGTTTTTTTATACAATCCTTACGTTAAAAAAGGTTTAGGCTAATTTCAGATTCATAAATTTAATAACCTTAACTTTTTAACCATGCTTTTAAGGAAGCATCGCCAAGTAAGTCGTTGGATTCTTACGTTGACCATCTTTTACTACTTCGTAGTGCAAATGTGGGCCAGTACAGCGACCAGTACAGCCTACATTGGCAATATGTTCACCTGCAGATACTTGGTCGCCTACACGTACCATTAAGCGCGAAGCATGAGCATAGCGTGTTAAGTACCCATTACCATGGTTAATTTCAACATATTGACCATAGCCAGTGCCCCAGCCAGATTTCGTTACAATACCTGGGCCTGTTGCATAGATTGGCGTGCCACTCGGAGCAGCCATATCTAAACCACCATGATGTTCGGCACGACCACTCATTGTACGACCACCGAAGTTTGAAGAAACTCGTACAGTATCAGGAAGAGGGTGAGAAACTAACCAAGAGTAAGCATTTGAAGAAGAGGCATTAAAAGAATTCTTTGCACTCGTATTGCCATATTTTTTTGCGAGCGATTCATTGTTGAGCTCAACCGTTTTTTGGCGTAAGGTCACTGAAACTTTCGCACTCGCCGGAAGATCTAAATCATCAGGATGGGTGTATGAACCTTGAGATAATGTTTTTGATAGTTGTTCCAATCGATCTGAATCAGTAGATTGGTTAATTGTTTGATAATCTGCAAAAGCAACTGATGCTGCCGAAGCGGCAAGTGAAAACGCTAATAAAATACGACGCGTGTGCATAAAAACCTCTTGAAACTGTTCTTACTCAAGTTCCTTATGATCTCTTCCTTGATATCAATCGAAATGAACGCTTAAGATGAAGACAAGAATCTATCCGAGAATGACCCATGTCTAAACCCGATAACGTTTTTCAACAAACCGGAAAACACATAAAAACAGGAAACCTTACGTTTCTAACAACGCAAGTCGCGCAATGGCAAAGACTTACGAAAATAATCCAACCCTTATTGCCCCAACCGGAACAATGGCAGGTCGTGTGTTATCAAAATGGTTCTTTAATCATTACTGGTGAAAATCAGGCGATGATTAGTCAACTCAGTTACTTACAGAACCAATATGTATCTAAATTATCTCAACTTGAAGGGTTAAAAGACTTACAAAGAATTCAGGTTCGCTTGAGAAATAAAAACCCTCCCAATATACCCTCATCTGAGCCATCTAAACCCATCCCCCCGGAAACACAAGAAATGTTACGTAGTGCAGCCGACTTTGTGAGCGACCCTAAGCTTAGCCAAGCTTTACTACGTTTGGCAAGCAATAAAAAATGATGAGCTTTCTATTTCTTAATTAGAATCGTTCTTATTATGTGATAATAATCACACTTTGAAACGTTACAATATAACGTAGCCAAGTAAAGACAATGACTTATGTCACACTGACATATGGAATTGGACATTCATTCTCGTCATTAAATGTTACAATTTCATAATTACTCGGATCACTTTGAACATTGCGTAACAACTGATTATTTAAAGCATGTCCCGATTTATAGCCATCAAACTTGGCAATAATTTGATGACCAAGTAAATACAAATCACCTACTGCATCCAAAATCTTATGTCTCACAAATTCGTCAGCGAAACGTAAGCCTTCTTCGTTCACAACACCTGTGTCATCTACACCAATGGCATTATCTAAACTTGCACCCAAGGCTAAGTTATTTGCTTTGAGGTAATCTAGATCTTTCATAAAACCAAAAGTACGAGCTTCACTGACTTCATATACAAAAGTTTCAGTAGAAAAGTCGATAGTGGCAGATTGATATTCTTTAGCAAATGCCGGATGGTCAAAATCAATCGTAAAATTTAACTGAAAACCATTATGCGGGCTAAAAATCGCTTTTTTATCATCTATTAATGCTTCAACTGGTTTTAATATTCTTATAAATTTTTTCGGCGCATCCAGCTCACGTAATCCACCTTGCATTAATAGGTAAATAAATGGGCCGGCGCTTCCATCCATAATCGGAACTTCGGACGCAGATACCTCAACAATAAGGTTATCAATTCCTAAGCCTGCAATTGCGCTCATTACATGCTCAATCGTTCCAACTTTTATATCTCCAATCACTAAATTGGAACACATGAAAGCTTCTTGAATGAGTAAAGCATTCGCATGGATTTCAACGGGCGGATCTAAATCGATACGACGAAATACAATACCTCCATCCGCGGTATGTGGAATGAAATTGATCATCACTTTTTGACCGCTATGAAGACCTATTCCACTCGCTTTTACCACACGATTGAGAGTACGTTGTTTCACCATGCTTTGTAACTTCTTTTTTAAAACCGCTATACGTTAGCATATTTAGTCATTGATCAAAAACAAAAAAAGGCAGTGTTTAAACACTGCCTTTTTTTAAATTTAATAATTTTTTACTTACGTTGCTGATTTTTCAAGTAATCTTGAATACTCATCGGAGAAGAACGCGGAGAAGAACTTGCGTTGCTACTCACTTCATTGTCTACGTTTTGACGCTTATTAATAGCAGGAACGTCATCTTCATCAACAGATTGAGCTGATTGAGTTGATGCATGACTTACTGTATTACGTTTTCTCGGCTCTGCATCTGCTGCATTACGAGTTAAACCAGTCGCAATCACTGTTACACGCAATTCATCACGCGCATCTGGATCAAATACTGTACCGTAGAAAATTTCACCTTCATCAAGGTCAACAATCTGGTTCACGACATCAGTAATGATTTCTGTTTCACGTAGAGTAATATCATCACCGCCAGTAATGTTAATCAACACACCTTTAGCATTGATAATATTTACGTTATCAAGCAATGGACTACGAATAGCCTGTTCAGCTGCTTGACGTGCACGATCTTCACCACGACCTAAACCAGCACCCATCATTGCGTAACCACGAGTACTCATTGCAGTTTTCAAATCGGCGAAGTCAAGGTTAATGTGACCACGGTTTACAACAAGGTCAAAGATACTACGTACAGCGTTTAACAATACATCATCAGCTTTTTTATAAGCATCTTTCATTGAAATATCACCATATACGCTGAGTAAGCGTTGGTTAGGGATAATAATCAATGAATCAACATGTGCTTCAAGCGCTTCAATACCGCGTTCAGCAGATTTTAAACGGCGACGGCCTTCAAAGTTAAATGGGGTTGTTACAACACCAACGGTCAAAATACCCATTTCTTTGGCAACTTCAGCCACGACAGGAGCCGCGCCCGTACCCGTACCACCACCCATACCAGCGGTAACGAACACCATATCCGTACCTTCAAGATGGTGACGAATAATTTCACGGCTTTCTTCTGCTGCAACTTGACCAACTTCAGGGTTAGCACCAGCACCTAAACCACGCGTACTTTGCTCGCCTAACTGAATTTTGAAAGGTGCATTCATACAGTCTAGTGCTTGTTTGTCTGTATTGGCACAAACGAATTTAACACCTTGAATATCAGACTGCACCATATGTTGAACGGCATTACCGCCACCACCACCTACACCAAATACAGTGAAACGGGCTTGACCGTTGCCATCGTTTAGTTCATCTTCTATAAATTCAAATGAGGCCATGACCTTTAGGGTTCCTAATACATTATGGCAGTCACTTCAGCCCGTATACTGCCTTGATTTTCAAAAATAACTAATTTTAAGAATGCTGTGCAATACAAACCTTGTCAAGTACAGTGGTTTTCTCTTACAACTTCCTAACAATTCTACCAATAAATCCATACATCCTAAAAAATGGCTTTTAGCTTGCTATTAAATGCATTCCAGCCATTTACCATTCGCTCCCATACCGAACGGTCATTTGCCTCTTCAGGCTCTTCAACAGCTTCTTGCAACTCACTTTGGCTAAACATGAGCAAACCAGCTGCTGTTGCATACATCGAACGACGTAATGCTGCTTGATGTTGATCATCAGCATAAACCTGTAACGGCGGATTACCCAAATGGGCAGATACCCCCAACATACGGCGAGCCAAACTCACCATACCTTCGATTTGACAAGCATCCCCTGTCAACACTACACCATGATATAAACCATGAATTGCACCGCTGTTTTCAAGCTCATCGCGAATCTGGCTAAAGATCTCTTCATAGCGGGCAATAATAATTTCTGACAACTCAATTCGACTAATAGTTTGAGGGCCGTCAATTCCTTCTACCTGAATCATGTGATCTGGCTTTACAGCACTTAAATCAACACAACCATACAGAATTTTAATACGTTCAGCTTCTTCTGTCGTAGTTTGCAATACAGCAGCAATATCACGCGTAACGTGTTCACCACCGCGTTGCAATGTACGTGCCAGAGCCAAACGTCCATCTAGATAAACGGCAAGATTGGTAATGCCTGCGCCAATATCGACCAGACAAACACCATACTCTTTTTCATCTTTAAGTAAGCTTGCCTCAGCGGTTGCCAGACAAGATACCACCATTTTTTCAACCCCGATATTTGCACCTTTCATAGCGCGATCAAGGTTTTGCATAGTCGCAATTGGCATCATCATTAACTGATAATGTCCGGTCATACTATGGGCAGTCATGTTAATTGGATTCTGCACCCATTCAGCAGAATCACCTAATTCAAAGCCTAACGGCACTGCACTTGCTAAATAGTAATCAGAAGTCACATGACTTGCTTTTGCCAATTCTAACGCGCGCACGACTTCATTTGTTGTAATAACATGTGCTGGATTAGCAACTGGTGTGCGGCCAGAGGCATAAAAACTTTGCAACTCGGTACTCGGAATCGATACCCATGCGCTATGAATGCGACATTCGGCCATATTTTCCGCTTCAGCGACAGCATTTTTAATCGCAGCGATAACTTTATCGAGGCTTACGATTTTTCCTTTATTCATGCCACGATTGCGAGCAGTTGCCATACCGATAACTTGAATGTTATCCGGCGCATGAATTTTTCCAATCAAAACTGAAACTTTATGCGTCCCAATGTCAATCGCAACAACTGAGGGAACAGCTTCATTCATCACTCATACCATTTCTTTGTTGTTTAATACCAGGCAAATTGCCTATTTTAAAGCCACGTATTATGGCTTTGCTTTTGTTCCACCTGCAATGCTTGTGTCATCAATCGTTACAACAAACTGACCATTCACAATTTTAGGTGGTGTTGCGTTCTTCCATTGAATAGATAATCCATTACGATATCGCAAATCAATGGCTGAGATTTTCGACCACACCGGTTTTAAGTCAGATTGTGCCAGATGGCTTAAACGTTGCAACTTATTCATTGTTTGATCTTGGTCAACAATAATTCGTAAACCTGAGTCAAACTGCATAAACCAAGTCATTCGCTCCGTCAGATATAACTCTTTTAGACGCAAATTGGCAGGGTGGAATAATTGATTGATTTCATTATAGCGTCGCATCATCATTTTCGACTGGCTCACCGGACCATGGAGTAACGGAAGCTCAGGATGAATTGTCGGCTCTGCCTCACTGAATACATCGCCTCCATCGCTTAACAAGCGACCTGTTCCCCAACGGGCGATGGCATGTCTAGGCATGACACGAACACGAATACCATTGGGCCAAGCACGAGAAACGACAACTCGGTCTACCCACGAAATTTCCAATGTCTTATCACGAATCTGTTCTAAATCAGATGTGAAATAATTCGCTTTTATAATTGGAGCAACATGCTGCATCACTTGTTGGGTTTCAACTGAAGACGTCGACCCCACAACTTCTAGCTTTGCAACTGTTGCATCTGTAATAACTTTATATAGCCCATAAATTCCGACTGCCAGCACTACAAAAGCAATAACCAACAGCACCCATCCACCAGCATTTGCAAGCTTCTGCTTACGTGTAGGTGGTTTATCATGAATAGAGGTGATGGCCGCACGTTTACGGCGCATGGAAGCCGGAAGTTGTGCCATATTTAAGCCGTACCTTCCAATGTTTGCTCAAGAATGGCAACACACAATTCATCAAAACTATAGCCAACAGCTTTCGCAGCTTTTGGAACTAAAGAGTGGCTGGTCATACCTGGCACAGTATTTACTTCTAAAAGCCAGAAATTACCCTGCTCATCCTGCATCGCATCAATACGGCCCCAGCTTTCTGCACCAACTGCCTGAAAAGCACGTAAGCACAATGCTTGTAGGTTCTTCTCTTCTGTCTCACTTAGACCGCAAGGAATACCATACTCTACATCATTACGTTGATATTTCGCTTCGTAGTCGTAGAAAGCAACATCTGCTGGTGGCTGTAAACGAATAACAGGTAAAGGCTGACCATTTAGGAATGAGATTGTGAATTCACGACCTGTGATCCACTTTTCTGCCATCACAACAGCATCGTGCTGAGTCGCCTTCTCAATTGCAGCTGCAAAATCTTCTGCTTTCTCAACCTTACTCATGCCGACACTTGAGCCTTCATGTACAGGTTTGATAATGACAGGTAAGCCTAACTCAGCAATCACCGCATCTAAATCTGTTTCTTTAGTAATAATGCGATATGGCGCTGTAGGTAAATCGCTACCTTGCCAGATTTGCTTGGTTTTGACTTTATCCATGCCAATCGCAGAACCTTGCACACCAGTTCCTGTATAAGGCAAATTTAACCATTCAAGCACGCCTTGAATCTGGCCATCTTCACCGCCACGACCATGCAACACAATAAATGCACGATCATAATTTACAAGTTCAGTCACACTGCGGTCTTGCGGATCAAATGCTTCAGCCTGAACACCTGAACGCAATAAAGCGTCCAGAACTGCCTGACCACTATCTAAAGACACAGCACGCTCAGCCGATTTCCCACCAAATAGCACGGCAACTTTGCCGAATTTTGTAGCATTTGACACGTTTAAATCCTTAACCCGATAATTCAATATTTTTGTTTATTTCACATACAAATGGTGTTGTGCAAGTTCTACAGAAATTGCTCCCACGTTACCCGCACCTTGCGTTAATAACAAGTCATTTGGTTGTAACACATTTTGCATGATGTTTTGCAAATTACCTTCAACCGGATCAACCAAAATCGGTTCAACCTGTCCACGTAAACGAATACTACGCGCTAGAGTACGGCTGTCTGCACCTACAATAGGCTTTTCGCCAGCAGGATAAACTTCCAATAATAATAATTGATCGACCTGAGAAAGCACTTCAATAAAGTCATCAAAACAATCGCGGGTACGAGAGTAACGGTGTGGCTGGAATAACATCACCAAACGACGATCTGGATGGCTCTGACGAGCAGCTTTAATAGTTGCTTCTACTTCTTTCGGATGATGTCCATAGTCATCAACTAACTTAACGTTACCATCGGCAAGTTCGAATTCGCCTTGTACTTGGAAGCGACGACCAACACCACTGAAGCCTGCTAAAGCACGGCTAATTGCGTCATCAGAAACACCTTCATCAGTTGCAACACCAATAGCAGCCAAAGCATTCAAAATATTATGCATGCCCGGTTGATTAATCGTTAAACGTAGCGGCTCACGACCTTTACGTAACACGGTGAAGTGTGAACGCATACCATCTTGTTCAACATCAATTGCGCGAATGTCGTTGTCTTCGTTAAAACCATAAGTAATGACTGGACGGCCTACACGCGGCATAATTTCACGAATGTTGGCGTCATCACCACAAACGACGGCCAGGCCATAAAATGGTAAGTTATGAAGGAACTGTACGAACGTATCTTTTAATTTATCAAAGCTACCTTCATAGGTATCCATATGGTCAGCATCAATGTTCGTTACAATCGCTGCCATTGGTTGTAAATAAAGGAAAGATGCATCGGATTCATCAGCTTCAGCTACGATAAAACGGCTTTCACCTAATGCAGCATTTACGCCTGTACTATTAAGTAAACCACCAATAACATAAGTTGGATCAAGGTTTTCTTCAGCCAACATGGTCGTTAAAAGACTTGTGGTTGTCGTTTTACCATGTGTACCAGCTACAGCAATACCATGACGGTAACGCATAAGCTCACCTAGCATCTCTGCGCGGCGTACGATTGGAGTACGTTGCTCAATCGCTGCTTTAATTTCCGGATTTTCTGGATCAATCGCTGTAGAAACTACAAGCACATTGGCATTTTTAATATTTTCCGCTTGATGGCCGATATAAACCTTGATGCCATTTTGCTCTAATTGTTCTGTAGTTTTAGATGCTTTAATGTCTGAACCAGAAATTTTATAACCTTGGTTACCCAATACCTCTGCAATGCCACACATCCCAGCACCGCCGATTCCCACAAAATGAATGTGTTTGATACGGCGCATTTCAGGCACTTTAATCAGTTTTTTTGCTTGGTTCGCAGCTGTTGATGGAGACATAGTAAATCCGATTACATTTTTTGGATAAGATCAACCACATGCTGAGTCGCATTTGGTTGGGCATGTTGACGCGCTTTCACTGCCATTTCTGTAAGTAACTGGCGGTTCATCAGCGAAGTGAACAATTCATTTAAAACATCTGGTGTCATAGTCGATTGCTGACAAATTTTTGCAGCACCGAAATCGGCCAGAAATTTGGCATTTGCAGTTTGATGGTCATCAACTGCTATAGGAAGTGGCACAAAAACTGCGGCCACACCTGCTGTTGCAACTTCTGTTACCGTGAGTGCTCCAGCTCGGCAAATAATTAAATCTGCCTCACTATAAGCCTTTGCCATATCTTCAATAAACGGCAAAACGTGTACAGTTAAATTGGCTGGTGCATCTGCATAGAGTGCTTGAGTTGCCTCAACTTGTTGCTGACCGCACTGGTGAAAAATATTAAGTGGAACTTGTAATTGTTTTAATGCTGGAGGTAAGCGTTCGTTGAGTGCTTTGGCACCTAAAGAACCACCAACAATTAGAATATTTAGAGGCTGCCCTGCTTGCGCACGCTCATCATAGCGCCACTTTGGGCTTAAAATATCTGTGATTTCATGACGAACAGGATTTCCTGTTGTAACGACTTTTACACCCGCAGGAAATGTATTTGGAAATGCTTCACACACGACTTTAGCAACACGAGATAACTGCGCATTGGTAAAACCAGCAACCGCATTTTGCTCGTGAATAAGTACAGGAATACCTAACAAACGTGCTGCTAAACCACCTGGGCCTGCAACATAACCGCCAAAGCCTGCAACTGCATCAACTTTAAGCTGTTTCATATAACGCATTGCGCTTAAAGTAGCTTTTAAAATTTTAAAAGGTGCAGCAATTTTACGGACTAATCCATTGCCACGAACACCTTGAATATCAATTTGATATATTGGAATATTTTGATCTTTTAATAATCGGTTTTCCATACCTGTTGGCGTGGCTAACCATGAAACCTGACAACCTTGTTGTTGAAGTTTTTTGGCTACGGCGAGGGCTGGAAAAACATGTCCACCTGTACCGGCAGCCATCATCATGACATGTTTAGGTTTGCTTTGCTGTGAATCGGTCACGGTCTAATTCTTCAACTCAAAAAACAATGGAAATTGTCATCTATTTTTGTAGCCGTTTATTTTAATCCTAAAGCTTCATTAACGAAAAGCTAATTTCACTCGTTTATAACAGAAAGATGTGCTTTTTTGAAAATATGCCTACAAAGCTGTGGTGTATTTAGTATTGTTATTTTATTAATTCATATATTTTCAGGTGATTTCCAATAAATACCGCTGAAAATCACCTGAAATAAATAATTAAGCTGTGCGACCAGCTTCTAATACATCAAATAAATCATCGGCAATTGATGTACCAAATTGAGCATCAATTTCACGAATACACGTTGGGCTAGTGACATTAATTTCAGTGACATAATTACCAATTACATCTAAACCTACAAAAACTAAACCTTTTTCGCGTAAGAAAGGACCAATTTTAGCTGCAATCAGCTTATCGTTTTCAGTAAGCGGACGCGCTTGGCCTAAACCACCTGCCGCTAAGTTGCCGCGTACTTCACCATTTTGTGGAATACGAGCTAGACAGTAAGGAATAGGTTCACCATTCACCATTAAAATACGCTTATCCCCTTCTACAATTTCAGGAATATAGCGCTGAGCCATAATTGGACGGTTGCCTAGCTCTGTAAGCATTTCTAAGGTAGAACCAATATTTACACCGTCTTGGTATAAACGGAAAATCCCCATGCCACCCATACCATCAAGCGGCTTAACAATGACATCGCCATGTTCTTTAATAAATTCACGAATTAAACTTTGCTGTGATGTAACAAGTGTAGGTACTTGTAGCTCTGGAAATTGCGTTGCAAAAAGTTTTTCGTTGCAATCACGCAATGATTGAGGCTTATTAATAATCCATGAACCTTCACGTTCAGCTTGTTCAAGCACGTAAGTCGTGTAGACAAAATTCATGTCAAATGGCGGATCTTTACGCATGAGTACTACATCGTAAGCCGCGATAGATTCTTTTTTCTTTTCGCCAAGCTCATAGTAATGATTGTAATCTTCAAAAACTTTTAACGGTGAAATTAGACCGTAAGCTTTACCTTGATCGATATATAAATCTTGCTGTAATGCATAACCTAATTCATGTCCACGACGGCTCGCCGCCCACAACATTGCCATGGTTGAATCCTTTTTAAGGTTTACGGTTTCAATCGGATCCATGACGACAAGTACACGCATGCTCAAGCTCTTCTTAAAATTTAAATTAACATGAGTATAGCTGAGATTTTTCACTGGTTTTTCTTAATTTCAGTAAAACATTATCTGTTATTTCTTGATCTGGAATTTAAGTAAATTCAGTTAAACTATGACCATAAAATATTATTTTTAAAGGCTAAACATGAAACTTTATCGCTATTTAACTGGTCCTGATGACTCTGCTTTTTGTGCACGCGTGACTAAAGCACTGAATCATGGCTGGGAATTATATGAAGCGCCAACCATAACCTTTAATGGCACGCATGTCATTGTTGGACAAGCAATTTGCAAAACAATTGACGAGAATTATGACCCAGAAATGGATATTTTAGATGTTCTGAAAAATAACGCTTAATCTCAAGGAGGAGTTTTTATTGGTAAAAGCCCCTCTCCAAAAACAAATTAACAAGAAAAACTAATGAGTTAATTCACATAGTTTGCTTAATTTACTCATTACATTCCTAAAAAATAGTTATTAAAAAATAAATATGTCATTTTTTAAGGCAATAGTTCTTTTATTCTAAACAATTAAATGATTATAATTATCATTTATACTTTTATTTTTGTTAACTGATTTTATTTTTATGTTAAGAATTTCTATATCATCTCCCCAAATTAAGCGTCTTTTCCCGCTGAGCTTACTCAGTTTAATGATCTTGAATATTCAAGGTGCCTACGCAGAAGACTTGAGTGACTCATCATCGAAAGTGGCAGCTACTATGCCCACTATAAAAATTGAAGCTATGAGTGAACTCGACCCAATTAAAAGTTATATCGACTATGACAAAGCCAATGTCACACGTAACGGTTTAGACAAAAAAGATATTCCTCAAACCGTTGATACGATTGATGTTCAGAAATATAAAATTTATGGATCAAATGATTTAAGCGTTATGCTACAAGGCACCCCAGGCGTATCAACCAGTTACGATATGCGTGGTGATGGCATCACGATTCGTGGCTTTGGTGCCGATACAGGTGATATTTACCGTGATGGCATACGTGAAAGCGGACAAGTACGTCGTAGTACAGCAAATATCGAACGTATTGAAATTTTAAAAGGTCCCGCTTCTGTTTTATATGGTCGTAGTGCTGGTGGCGGGGTTGTGAATATGGTGAGTAAGTTCGCCAATTTTGACTCTAAAAGTTCAGTTGGTGCTTATGCAGGTTCTTATGATAACTACGGAACAACTGCCGACATTAACCAAGTCATTAGTGACAATTTAGCAATACGTTTGACTGGAGAATATGGTGAGTCAGGGAGCTTCCGCTCGGGCATTGAAAATAAAATTGAAATGTTTTCACCAAGTTTCACTTATAAAAATGATGATGGAACTCTCACTTGGACTACACAATATACCTATGACAAATTAGGTCGTGTGCCTGATCGTGGTCCAGCATATGAAAACTTGCCTGCGGGAACCTCAATTAAAATGGGATTTGCCCAAGACGGCGATTATGTTGATGATATTTTGCAAGTGATTCGCACCGATGTGAATTATCAATATGCGCCTGATTGGAACTTTCACTGGGCAGCAAGTTACCGACAAGCAGAACAAAACTTTGATCACTTTTACTTTGGAACTTATTGTGGGTTAGATGGAAACGACCTAAAAGGTAAAGAATGCAACACTAAAAAAGGCTACATCAATCAAATTTACTACTGGCAACAAACCAGCAATAAGACCACCACCAATACATTTGATATTAAGGGCAAGTTCAAAACAGGCTCACTTGAACATCAAATCATGATGGGTACAGACTGGACATATGAACAACGAGAGCCACGCTTAGCAAATGAAGCTAAAAATGGTTCTATTTACGGCTACGTTAATCCAATCACTGGTGAACGCGAGTACAGTCGTGGTAATGGCCCATTAAAGATGAGACAGCATAACTATAATGAAGGCACAACTTATGGTGTATTTATTCAAGATTTAATTGGTCTAAATAACCAACTTAAACTGATGATGGGTGTCCGCTACGATTACTTCGATTTTTCAACCACCAACAAGTTAACTAATGAACACCGTAATGTAAAAGATAGCAGCTTTAGCCCAAATGTTGGTTTGGTATGGCAACCGCTTCCGGAACATAGCTTTTATACATCTTACTCTAAGAGCTTTGCACCATTTGGCGGACAAATGGGTGTTAACCAAGTTACTGGAAGCACCGATGTCACAAAAATGGATAAAGAACCTCAATATAACGAACAGTACGAAGTCGGGGTAAAAAGCGAATGGTTAGATAGTCGTTTAAATACTCAATTTTCTGTCTTTGATATTCGTAAAAATAATATCCGCTATAAACCAAATCCTAATGACCAACCAGATGTATGGGCAACTGCTGGTCAGCATCAATCTCGTGGTCTTGAATTTAGCTTTATTGGCCGCGTACTTGATAATGTTTTCGTCCGCGGTGGTTATGGCTACACAGATGCAAAAGTAAAAGAAGACAAACAAAAGCCTGAACAAGAAGGCAACTATTTAGCCAACACATCTAAAAACACGGGTAATTTATTTATTCGCTATTTACCAACCGAGCAGTGGTATACCGAGGTGGGCGTGACTTATGTCGGGTCTTATTATCCAAATATTAATAATCAAGTAAAAATGGAAGGCTTTAACCGTGTTGATGCGGCGATTGGCTATAGTGCAGACCCATGGAATGTCACACTTGCGGTGAATAACTTAACCAATAAAGAGTATTGGCGTTCAGACAGCATGCCAGGCACACCACGTAATGTGTTATTGCGTTTGAATTATCAGTTTTAAGTAAATATTAAAAAGGCATACCCCTATTTAGAGGTATGCCTTTTTCTTTTTAGATACCGTATTTTTCGCGATACGCTTGCATATTTGCTAGCGCTTCTTTTTCGCCTTTCGCCTCTAAATAATCCATTAAATCTTTCATGGTAATCAGTGCGTGCACAGGAATTTCTAATTCTTTTTGAACTTCTTGAATTGCAGAAAGCTCACCTTGACCGCGTTCTTGACGATCTAATGCCACCAAAACACCCGCAATAGTTGCGCCTGCATTTTTCAAAATCGTTACAACTTCACGAATCGCTGTACCTGCGGTAATTACGTCGTCAATAATCCAGACTTTTTTACCCTCAACCGCAGCACCAACTAGAACACCGCCTTCACCATGATCTTTGGCTTCTTTACGGTTAAAGCCCCATGGCACACTTTTGTTATGTACTTGCGACAAAGCAACAGCAGTCGCTGCTACAAAAGGAATACCTTTGTAAGCTGGCCCAAAAATCACATCAACATTTTGGCATTGTGTTAATTTATCAGCATAGCCTTGCGCTAAAAGAGATAAAGCTTCACCATCGTTGAGTAGGCCTGCATTAAAAAAATAAGGACTCACGCGTCCAGATTTTAAAGTAAACTCACCAAATTTAAGCACACCGCGTGATAATGCGAGTTCGATAAATGCTTGCGGGTGAAATGACACAGGCGTTGTCATGAGGTGCTCCAAATTCACAATTGAGGTTAAATTTTCGCATGATACCAAAGGATCAGTATCCAAGTGATGTAAAAATTCTTCGAGTCGTTTCCATTAACGTAAATGGCTTACGTTCTTCAGTAACGAAAGGCTTACTTGAATGGTTAGAACAATCAGATGCCGATGTCGTATGCATGCAGGAAAGCCGCATTACCCATGAACAATGGACTGAAAAATTTAGACCCGAAGGATGGCATACCCATCTCTTTCCAGCAGAGCGTGCAGGTTATGCGGGGACTGCGATATATAGCCGCCTACCCTTCGTCTCTGTTAAAGATGGTTTAGGGTTTGAGCTAGCAGACAGTCAAGGCCGCTTTATTTCTGCGGAATTCGATTTAGGTTTGTCACATCCGGTACATATTGCATCATTATACTTACCTTCAGGCTCAAGTGGTGAAGAAGCGCAAGCACGTAAAGATTTATTTTTAGGTGAATACGCAAAAATCTTGAAACAATGGCGTGATGAAAACAAGTCAGTCATCATTTGTGGTGACTACAACATCGTTCATAAACGCATTGATATCAAAAACTGGTCAGGTAACCAGAAATCATCTGGCTGTTTACCACATGAGCGTGCATGGCTTGACCATATCTACGATGAGCTTGGCTATGTCGATACCTTCCGTGTAGTTCGCGCAGAAGCAGAACTTTATTCATGGTGGTCAAATCGCGGTCAAGCTCGTGCAAAAAATGTAGGATGGCGTATTGACTATCAAGCGTGTTCCCCAGACTGGAAAACACGTGTAGCAAACGCCTGGGTCTTTAAAGATCAATGGTTTAGTGACCACGCACCCGTTATCATCGACTATAAAATTCAAGAGTAAGTGAACACTTGTTCACTTGCATTGTCGTTTTCGCTTACAGCATATGTCGTTTTTGAGTATTTTTCTTACACAGCTTTAACGGCATTATAGCTGCACGGCACAGGGAAGCAGTCAGGATGACGCAAAAGGATAGGACGCCGTAGGAAGATAAAATAAACTTATGATAAGTTTATTTGCAAGGATGTGACATTGGACGTTGAAATGAGACCCGCATGATCAGGATGATTAAATGCGGGTTTTCTCTTTTCTGTCTCTTCTTTTTTGCGCTAAGTTCTTTTAGTTTTAATTTCTTCTTATTAAGCTCATTATCGCTTTGTCTTATGACAATAACATGACATTTCTCTTTCGATTAATCATTAATTTTCATTTGTTTTAAAAGTATCGGTATAAAGTAGTGCTCACATGCATTTTGAGTTAGGCTGTGTGCTCTCTCTTTTTGACATGGTCCGATAAAATGTTAAAAATTTATGGAATTAAAAACTGTAATTCAATGAAAAAAGCATTTGATGCTTTGCAAGCCAAATCGCTTAACTATGATTTTCACGATTATAAAAAACAAGGCATTGATGCAGATACTCTAAAGATCTGGTTAAAAGAAATTGGGCAAGATACAGTTCTCAACAAAAAAGGAACGACTTGGCGCAAGCTTTCAGAAGAAGAACAAAATCGTGCTTTAAGCAGTGAAGATAACCTTATTGAAGCACTCATTGCTCAACCTAGTTTAATTAAAAGACCTGTTTTACAAACCTCACAAGGTTTCATTGTAGGTTTTGATGAATCTACCTATCAAAACATCCAAGCATAAAAAAACGAGCCATATGGCTCGTTTTTTTATTAAAACTTTTAGTTAGCGCGAATCCATGTTTGGTTACGACCAAGTGCAGAAACGCCAATATAACCACGTAATTTAAGCTTTTTGCCGCCATCGGTTAACTCACCTTTCAGTTTGTAAGTTTTACCAGATTTTGGGTCTAAAATCGTACCGTTTTCATAACTGTTACCACCTACATTTTTTAAATTATGTACAATGGTGACACCTTTAAGTGGTTTGTTTTTATACGGACCTTCACATTTTGTACAAGCGTTTTCTTCGCCCGGTGTCAAAATGTTTTGAATGGTTGCAGTTAAGGTTCCGTCCTTCTGTTCCGTAAATTTCACTACGGCTTTTGGCTTGTTGGTCTGATCATCAATCGTTTTCCATACCGTTCCATTGAGTGAATCAGCCGCATTGGCAAATGCAGCCATACCAATGAGTCCTAAAGCTAAAGCAATCTTTTTCATTTTTGTAATATCCTTGGGTCTTTCAAGATTTTTAGTATTCAGAAGTCGCAAAGATATTGCAATTTTTGAATGTGACTGTTTCGTGTAACCTTGTAATCTTGCAAAATAAAATTTACAAGAAAACAAGAAACTAGCATAAAAATGGATGCTCTATGAATATATCAAATGTTTGGAAATATTATTTTACAGAAACTTTTCTTAAAACAACAATTCGCAAGCCAAGTCAGCTAAATTTGCCGGCTACCGCCTTACGCCCCGTTCTAGATCAGATGTGTCGTGCTTTCCCAAGACAAAAAAATGTTTCTGTACGCCCAATTCGACTAGCAGGCATTAAAGGTGAAGAAATCAAACCACAAGATTCTGCCACTCAACTGATTTTTCACATTCACGGCGGCGCTTTTTTTCTTGGCAGTGTCAAAACACACCATGCTTTCATGACGGATTTAGCTGCTCGTACTCAAATGCAGATTATTCATGTGGACTATCCACTTGCACCTGAGCATCCTTATCCTGAGGCAACTGAGGCTCTATATGACATCTATCAATCTTTAGTGGTACAAGGTGTTCAGCCTAAAGATATTATTTTGTCAGGTGATTCATGTGGAGCAAATTTAGCGCTAGCACTTTGCTTACGTTTAAAAGAACAACCTGAGCTCATGCCAAGTGGCCTGATTTTGTTATCTCCATTTTTGGATTTAACACTCACGAGTGAGTCTCTCAGATTTAATAAAAAACATGATGCCTTACTATCTATTGAAGCGCTGCAAACAGGAACTCAGTACTATATAGGCAATCATATTGCAGCTGATGACCCACGTGTTTCGCCTATTTTCGATGACTTGCATGGTCTACCGCCCACTTTGGTTCAAGTCGGGTCTAAAGAAATCTTATTAGACGATGCCAAACGTTTTAGGGAAAAAGCTGAAGATGCTGGCGTTAAAGTTCAATTCAAACTTTATACAGGCATGTGGCATAACTTCCAGATGTTTAATGCATGGTTTGATGAGGCTAAACAAGCATTGGCAGATATTGCTGAATTTGCTCACGAACTTGATAAAACTTAATTTATCTATAAATGATGTGAACGGTAAATAAAACTTTTCACATCATTTACTTTATAAAAAGTGATCATGTATAAATTGAAAATCATGTTATGTTTAAAATGTAAATTATTTAAACAATCCAATTTTAGGATGGTCCAACAAAGAGGCATCTATATTTAGGAGCCCTTACTTATTATGAAAAGTCGTTTAATCACTCATCTAATACATAGAATAAAACAGGTGATAATCGATTTCATCCACAATAATCACATCATTAACTGGACGCCATTACAAAAGAGCGCCCTGATGCTCACACTTGCCTGTGCAATGAATTTCAGTTGGATTTTATGGAAAGGTTATATTCTAATTACCCCCAGTGTCTGGCAATGGACACATTTACCTTTAGTTGAATCGCAACTCTGGCTCAATTTATTAACCTTATTTTTATTGGCTCTTTTAATTATCCCCTGCTATCGCTATAAAAATGATGAATGGGCTCAAAGAATTATTCCTTTAGTGAGTGTGCAGTTTTTTACGCTTATGCTATGCCACGATGGATATTTAATTGGCAGTATTAGCCCCGCTACCATGGTGGGTTATGTCGGTACCATTGGTGTCGGTCTGGTGTTATTTGACCGAAAAATTGTTTATAGCGCTTTCGTACCGGCGACAATTATTTTAACTGTATGTACTTATTTAAGTATGAAAGGTGCTTTGCCTTATGCGCCTTTATTTAATCTTATTGCTATGCAACGTGCCCAAACTAATCCATTTTGGTTAGGAAGCATGGCATTTTTTATTATGCCCATCTTATTGGCCTGTTTTATTTTATTTGAAATATTACTCACCCAATGGCGTCAGCGAGAAACTTATATTCAACGCTTAAGCCAAATCGACCCATTAACGAATGTATTAAATAGGCGGAGTTTAAACACACATTTAGAATCAATGCACCAACAGCAATTTGAATATGCGGTGGTACTTCTTGATATCGATCATTTTAAAAAAATTAATGATATATACGGACATCACCAAGGTGATCAGGTTTTAATAGAAATTGCTCAATGTCTTTCTGAAAACTTGCGCAATGAAGATATTATTGGTCGATTTGGTGGAGAGGAATTTATTTTACTACTCCCCCATACCGATATTATTCAAGCAGAAACAATTGCTGAGCGTTGTCGTCATGCTTTGCAAGAATTGCCTGTTTGTAGCACTCAAAATAATCCAATTCACATTAGTGCAAGTTTTGGAATAAGCTGTTCAACTTTTGCACAGGACCCTTATCTTGTTATTCGACAGGCAGACCAAGCTCTCTACGCGGTAAAAGCTTCAGGACGTAATCAGGTACGTACATTTCATCAAACTGAAGCTGTTAATACACTATGATTTTTTTAGTTTTGCCAAACTCACGAGTTGCTGCAAAAGCTCTTGCTGACTAAAAGCACCCGTTAAACGCAAAGCGCGAATTTCTTTTTGCTCTGGGCTTAAAAATAGATAAGTCGGCGGCCCTAAAATATTCCACTGCTTGAGTAGCGCTTCATGTGACTGATCATAATGGCTCAAATCAAGCTTAATGAGATAGTAAGGTGCAAGAGCTGACTGAACTTCTGGTGCTTTTAAAATACGGTGCTCAATTGGTTGGCAAGCAACACACCAATCTGCATAGACATCAACCACAATAGCCCGATCAGTAGGCGCTGCTGCTAAAATCTTTTGGAAGTCTGCCGCGCTAGTCGCAACATGCCACTCGGCCATGTGGTCAGAACTTTGCAAAGTTCGATTTTGAATATGTTGATATTGGTTATAGGCTACAAAAGGGGTAACGATTAATAATAAGATCGCGTAGAGCCATTGTAGCTGCCCTTTTTTCCAGAAAAACTGATAAACAGCATAGGCTATAAAAGCGAGGCCTAGTACTAAACTAAGTACTTGCATACCCCAATCTGGCAATAAAGGACGAATAAAGTAGAGGCTTAACCCCAACATCAGAAAAGCAAAAATCACTTTAATCTGATGCATCCAGTCGCCCGCTTTAGGCAAGAATTTTGCCCCTAAAATACTTGCCAGCAGTAGCGGAATTCCCATTCCAAAACCTAGGCAAAATAAAAGCAAAGCACCTTGCCATTGGTTTTGTGTTTGAGAAATAAATAATAAAGTTCCAGCGAGAGGTGCGGTCATACAAGGACCCACTAAGAGTGCAGAAACCACACCCATGACTCCCGCACCGACTAAAGTGCCGCCTTGTTGCATCGACTGAATACGGTCAAGTCGATTTAACCATGTTTGCGGTAAACGAATTTCAAATAAGCCAAATAAGTTCAGAGCAAAGATAATAAACAACAAACTAAAAGCAATTAAAGTCGCAGGCTGTTGTAACCAGCGTTGAAAATTTAAGCCTGCTGAAGAAGCAATTAAACCCAAGCCTGCATAAACCAATGCCATGCTACAAACAAAAGTAAGTGCAATGGCCCAAGCCTTTAGACCTTTATGTTCTCGAATAATTAATGAAGTTAAAATAGGCAACATCGGTAAAGAACATGGCGTAAATGCGAGCAACGTACCTAAACCGAGAAATAATAAAATTCCATACCAAAGCGAGTGTTCAATTAACTTAGCTGACCAGATCTGATCTTGTGCAATTTGTGGCTCTGAATCTGTAGATGATTCTATTACTGGCTCTTTACTCTGCTCTTTTTCTAAAAGTTTTGAATCTGAGGAAGCTTCTGGTTGATTATTTGCCAAATCCAGCAATCGTTTTGGCGCTGTTCCTGCTTGGTTTTGCACACCAACCAAACCATCTGCATCAGTTTGAAACTCAATAGTTTGTGGCGGATAACAAATACGATCTTTAGCACAGCCCTGCCAAGTCACACTATAGTGCTCTGAAGGCTTTGTTTTAATTTGGAAATTAACTTGATGGTAGTAAACCTGACTTTGCCCATAATTTTCATCATATTGAGCAATCGCTTTAGGTAACTTTAAAGCTAAAGGTTGAGTACCTTGTTGTACGGTAAATTTATGCTGATATAGATAATAATTTGGCTGAATCTGCCAAGACAAACTCGCTGTATGCGGCTCAGAAGATTCAACCGAAAATGAAAAAGCTTGTTCGGGTGAAAGCAGCTTATCTTGTGCGGAAACCAACTGGCTAAACACACAAACGGCGACTGCTAGAAAATAAAGAATTCCCTGATGAATAAGCTTTTTCATTAACATAAATTTAAATTGCTTCGATTAGAACAAGAACGCCACGCCTAAGCCACCGTTGTAGCTCTTATCTTGACCTTCTAAATCGACCCCGATACTTGCGTCAAGCTGAGTACGATTATTTACAGCGTAAACTAAACCTGTACCTAAACCGTATTCATAGTCTTGGCTTTCAGCTTTACGGTAAATGAATTCAGAATATCCAGAAAGTTTACCAGCTATCTTATAGTTGATTGCTGGAATTGCAGTCACAGCCCAATTACTGTTTTGCACTTCGTAACGCATAGTAATTGAGGTATCAATCAAGTCATCATATTTATAAGCCACTGCTGAGCTTAGGCTATAAATATCATCATGCGCAGTAAATTCATCATTACCAGTTGCAATGACAGCCTGAGCTAACACAGCCATTGATAAGTTTTCATCATCAAGATCAATTGCTTTTTTCAAACCGATGCTTACATCACCAAAGCCTGAATTGTCAGTTTTTTTACCAGCACGTTTGGTTTGAGTCCATGCTGGACCTTGCCAACCTAATTGTAATTCTAAGCCATCAGCCAAACCTGTACGGAATAGCATATCTTCACTTACAGTTACGGTTTTTTCTTTAACGCCATCGACAGTCGACTCTGTATAAGTCGCGCTAGGTAAACCTTGTTCCCAAGCTAACTTACCCACTGGTGTAATACCTGTTCCGAAGCCTGCTCCAGGACGGTCAAAAGAAAACTCTGCTGCGAAAGTACTTCCGGCAGCAACAGTTGTAAGGGCAAAAGTTAAAATTTGTACTATTTTCATTTTAATGTCCAATCAAGTAGTTAATTCTTTTGTCATTTTAGCCCCATGACGGCGCAATAATTCTAATGTTTCACGCTCTTCTTCAAGTGATTCTGACCAATCTATTTCATCAAAATCACAATCAAAGAACAACTGACTGATTGAAGATAAAACGGTGAGTCCTTCTTCATCACGTGAGTTTGGATCAACTTTTTCATCGAGTAAACGTTGAACAGCTGGAGCACATGCCGAGCTTGCAGCATCCCATAACGGACCATAAAACTCTTCTGCATCCCAAAGGTGTACATTGGCTTTAGCTTGAATTAGGGCTTCAAGAATATCGAGATAAACTTGTAACGCTTGTTGCTTCTCTTCTTTTGATAATGGTGTACCTGCTTCATAAGCTTCCGATACATTTTCCCACCATTTAAAAATTCCGTCACAGATAATTGATACAGGTGGCCCTTGCTCCGGATCAATAAAGTTCGGATCAAGTCCGTCAGCAAGTAATTTCTGCACTTGCGCGAGTTCTAATTCTTCTATGGCTTTAATTAAAGCTTGCTGCTGGGTGGTTAACATGACCATCTCTCAAAAATATATTAGGGCTATTATGCCTAATCTCTTCTCCAGATTTTAGAGGTTGATTGCATCGCATTGCAAACCTAATGTTGTGAATAGTTTTATTTTCATCGAATATAAAAAAAGCCCCGAAGGGCTTTTTAGCATTTTCAATTAAACTTCATCATCAATGAATTCTGGTTGCCCACCTCTCGGGTGTTCTTTTTTCTCAAAAGTATGTTCGAGGCTACGTTTTAATTTTTCAATCGCGCCATGAATTGAAGCGTCAATATTTCCTGCTTTATGGTGCACTGCAACCGGTTTCAAACCTGAAGGACGCGCTTCAATCATACAGTGGATATCTTTGTCACCACCTTTGTCCCCATTTTCATCACTAAAATGAACCGAAAAATGCGTAATACGTTCGCTATGACGTTGGAATTCTTGAGTAAGTTCTGCACGTACATAAGTAATTAAACGTTCGCTGTTATGGATGTTTTTATCTGTGCGGATTTCAATATTCATAAATACCATCCTCTCTTTCTTACTGTGGATCTTTTCTATGCAAAACTTTTTTATGTTGGCATGTTTTAAGCATGCATGAACTGACTTCAATTGTACATTTTGATGGTGTAATGGTTTGTTATCTCCTGACTTAAACGTACTGGTTTTAATTTATTTTGAAGATCTTCATATCTTCAATATCAGTCCATCTATAAAAATATGCAAGCTGATTTTTTAAATATTTATGAAAAATTGAACAAAAGGAGAGCAATCGTGTCCAAATCTTATCTATCTGGAGCCGAGCTCATTGAGCAAATTCAAAAGTCTCCTTATTCACGTGATTTGATCGGTTATCACGGACAGCCTCCACAGGTGAAATGGCCTAACAATGCCAAGATTGCAGTGCAATTTGTTCTTAATTATGAAGAAGGTGGCGAAAAACATATTGAGCACGGCGATGAAGGCTCAGAACAGTTTTTATCGGAGATTATTGGTGCTGCAAGTTACCCAGCCAAACATATGTCGATGGACTCGATGTACGAATATGGTTCACGTGCTGGTTTTTGGCGCATTCATAATGAATTCCAAAAGCGCAAACTTCCAATGACCATTTTTGGAGTTGCAATGGCACTTGTCCGCAATCCTTATATTGTGGAGGCGATTAAGCAAGCTGATTATGATGTGGTTTCTCATGGTTACCGTTGGCTTCACTATCAAGATACTGATATTGAGTTAGAAAAACAGCATATAGAACAAGCTTTATCTGTTTTAGAAAACTTGTTTGGAAATAAAGTGATCGGTTGGTACACTGGACGTGATAGCCCTAATACACGTCAATTACTTGCAGAATTCCCGCAAATTCAATACGACTCTGATTATTATGGCGATGATCTGCCTTTTTGGACGACTCTCAACAATGCTGCGGGTGCATCACGCCCTCATCTGATTATTCCGTATACTTTAGAATGTAACGATATGAAATTCTGCTCACCCGGTGGATTTAATAGTTCAGAACAATTTTTTCAATATTTAAAAGATAGTTTTGATGTGCTGTATGCAGAGGGAGAAAATGCACCAAAAATGATGTCGATTGGAATGCATTGCCGTATTTTAGGGCGCCCAGGCCGTTTTAAAGCACTACAAAAGTTTCTCGACTATATTCAAATGCACGATCGAGTCTGGATATGTAGTCGTCAAGACATTGCTGAACATTGGTATAAAAATCACATAACTAAATAATTGATTTTTTAATTTTCCAAATTCACAACCGAATCATGCCCCCTCTTGGCACTGTTATTGCTAAAACTCTGTATCACGACAACGAGTTTAGGAATAACAGTGTTTTTAGCCGAGTTTAATCAAGCCCCACCCGAACAACTCAAGACTTTGTTAAAAAACTGTGTCCACATTCCAGCATGGGCCGAGAAAATCACCTCAGAACGTCCCTACTCATCAAAAGTATCTCTTTTAGAGCATGCAGAAAATTTAAGTCAAATGTGGTCATGGCAAGACATTGAAACTGCTTTAGCAACCCACCCAAAAATTGGTGAACGACAAGCAAAAAAACAACTCAATGCAAAAGAGCAACATTTTTCAAATCAGGAACAAGCTGGCATTTCTTTAGATGAACAAACGCAACAAGCGCTGCTACAAGGCAACCTCGATTATGAACAAAAGTTTGGCTTTATTTTTTTAATTAAAGCAGCGGGTCTCAGTAGCGATGAGATTTTAAAAAAGCTACACGAACGTTTACAACATGACTTAGCTATCGAAAAAATAATTGTACATGAGCAACTCTCAGCGATTGCTCTATTACGTCTATCTCAGGAAATACAAGCATGATCAGCACTCATATTTTAGATACGAATTTAGGCAAACCAGCTGCACACGTAGAAGTGAAGTTGTTTCATGCAGAAACCCATGAGCTGATTGCAACCGCAACCACTAATCCAGACGGTCGAGTGGGTGATTTTGGAATAACCGACTTTGCCAAAGGTGCTTATCAACTTGAATTTGAAATTGCACCTTATTTTTCATCTCAGCAAATTAAAACTTTTTTCCCACGTGTTTGTATTCAATTTTTTGTAGAAGACGTCAATCAGCATTATCACATTCCATTACTGATCAGCCCGTTTGCTTACTCCACTTATCGCGGTAGTTAATTCAAATATAAATAGGAGAAAAATATGAATCATCAGCAAAAAAATGCGATTTCTCCAGAGCATGAATATTTAGGAATTTCCAAAAGTTTTGCTTACGGCTTACAGCATGTGCTGACCATGTATGGTGGTATTGTAGCCCCGCCACTCATTATTGGAACAGCAGCTGGCTTAAGCTCAGCACAAGTCGGAATGCTCATTGCAGCTGCCCTGTTTGTCGGGGGATTGGCAACACTGATTCAGACCATTGGAACGAAATATCTAGGTGCAAAATTACCTTTAGTTCAGGGTGTATCTTTTGCGGGCGTGGCTACCATGGTAGCCATTATCACCACTGGTGGCGGCTTACCTGCTGTGTATGGTGCGGTGATTGTCGCATCTCTGATTGGACTATGTCTTGCGCCTTACTTTTCAAAAATTATTCGGTTTTTCCCACCCGTTGTGACTGGATGCGTCATCACGATTATTGGGCTATCGCTGTTACCCGTTGCGATTCGCTGGATGATGGGTGGCAACAATAAAGCACCTGACTGGGGTAGCGTAGAAAATATCTCTTTAGCCTTACTGACCTTAGGTATTGTGATTGTTCTAAATATGCTGCCGCAAGCAAGCATTCGCCGCCTATCGATTTTGTTGGCTATTGTTGCTGGTACCACCCTCGCCTACTTTATGGGTTTTGGTGATTTTACTCAGGTCAGTTCAGGCGCATGGGTCCAATTCCCACACTTATTTGCATTTGGCTTGCCGACTTTCGAGCTTAGTGCAATCTTATCGATGTTGATTGTGACCTTGGTCATTATGACTGAAACCACAGCAGACATTATTGCTGTCGGAGACATTGTAGGAACTGAAGTCGATTCGAAACGAATCGCCAATGGCGTACGTGCCGATATGTTTTCGAGTGCTTTTGCGCCTATCTTTGGTTCTTTCATGCAAAGTGCTTTTGCCCAAAATGTTGGGTTAGTTGCCATTACAGGTATCAAAAGCCGATTTGTAGTCGCAGCAGGTGGTGTCATTCTCATTATTTTGGGCCTACTCCCCATTATGGGTCGTTTGATTGCCGCGATTCCAATGCCCGTACTTGGTGGTGCAGGTTTGGTCTTGTTTGGGTCGGTTGCAGCGAGTGGAATTCGCACTTTGGCAAAAATAGATTATAACGATCAGAAAAATTTGATTATTGTCGCGACCGCTTTATCAGCAGGGATGATCCCAATTATTAACCATGAGTTTTATGCTCATTTTCCAGTTTGGGTACAAACTTTGTTCCATTCGGGCATTAGTTCAACATGTATCTTTGCTATCTTGTTGAATTTATTATTTAATCATTTACCCTCATTTCGCAGCTCGCGTACCCCACATTTAAGCCAAACAATAAACACAAGAAATACTCATTAAAGATTTAGTTTTTAGCGCCCCACTTCGGTGGGCTTTTTTTTAACCGTTGATCAAATTTGGCTTCATTTTTGCTTAAGACCCTGTATCCTTAGCGTGCTTTATTTGGGGGGAGATCATTTAAATGCAATTAAAGCAACTTGCGGCGACTTGTGCCTTGTTATCTGCAACTGCCATGGTTCAGGCAAAACCAATCTGGCAAGATTTTAGTGTGACTGGACTTTATGGTGAAAACTATGAAGTTGTAGATGACAAAGAAACTACGATTACTTTGGAATATGCTGCGAAAGTTAAATACGCTGATGTGTTTTTCTTCATGGACCGCATGCGCGGTGAAGATGACTACAAAAGTACTTACTTTGAATTATCACCACGTTTAAGCTTAGGCGAAGTGTCTGGTAAAAAATTGGCGTATGGTCCAATTAAAGATGTGTTAATTAGTACTACGTGGGAAAGTAACACTCAAAGTGGCAATAACTTCGACAACTTCCTTTATGGTTTTGCAGTTGACTTAGATATCCCATATTTCCAATATGCGAATTTAAACTTCTACCGCGCGAATAATGAGAAAACTGACGACGATTATCAAATGACATTCGTTTACGGCGTTCCATTAAAATTAGGATCTGAAGATTTCTTGGTAGATGGTTTCCTTGACTGGTCAACTGCTGAAGGCGACCATGCCAGCGAGTTGAACTGGACAACACAATGGAAATGGAATGTAGGTAAACACATTTCTCCTGACACACGTTTATACCTCGGTATTGAGCATTCTGTGTGGAATAACAAATTCGGTATTAAAGGTGCAGACGAAAATAACGTCAGCGCATTGGTTAAATACCACTTCTAAAATTATGATTTAGAAGATAAAACAGCAAGGAATTATCCTTGCTGTTTTTGTTTTAATCGAGTGGATTACCCACAATATTGCTAATAATCCCCTGCATAATATGTCCACCTTGTTCACGGCGTAATTCTGCATACCATGCTTGTGTAACGCTTTCATCTTTCATATGGGTCACGTCACAGCGTTTACGCGCACGAAGTACCAACTCATTTGCACGTTCATTACGCTTGTTTTGATAGCGACGTAAAGCATCTTCGATACCTAAAGTGTTAATTTGCAGAGAACGCGCTAAATAAATCGCATCTTCCATCGCTTGGCAACCGCCTTGACCAATATCAGGTGTGGTGCTGTGTGCAGCATCTCCCAAAATCACCACACGACCTTTATAAAATTGAGTAAATGGTTCAATGTCATGGATTTCTACCCGATTGGTTTTTTGCGGGTCTAGGCGCTCAATGAGTTGCTGTACTGGCAAACACCAATCCGCAAAATATTGTTTTAAAAGTTTTTTATAGTCATCTCGATTATTGTCTAAACCTGCTGGCAAAGGCACATCTAAAAAGAAATAGAACTTACCATCTGCAACTGGCATTAAAGAAGCTCGCTTGCCTTCCCCCACATAAGTCGTCCATTGCTGAGCTGGCGCTAAATCTTCAGATATTTCAACCAAACCATTCCAGTTCACATAACCCGCATAACGGCGCTGTACCTGTTGGCCTAACACATAGGTCCGTGTAAGTGAGTGGGTACCGTCAGCCCCAATTAATAGATCAGCCTGTGTTGAACTACCATCTGCAAAATGCACCTCAACATAATCAGCTTTGTCTTCAAGGCTGACCATTTTTTTGCCTAAATAAATCTGATCTCTGCCAAATTCATCCATTAGCATATTTTGTAAATCGGCACGTGCAACCGGATATGGCCGTTGACCTACTTCTTCGATTAATGGCAGTAAACTGAATTGTGTCATCACATCTCCAGTTAAGCCATCGACATAGGCCAAGTCATCCATTTGTCCACCAAGTTTGGCGATTTTCTCGGTTAATCCTAGATAGTTCAGGCATTTCACACCATTCGACCATAGCGAAATTGCCGCGCCAACAGGAAGAATCTTTTCAGTTTGTTCAAAAATACGAACTTGGTGACCAAATTTCTTTAATGCAATGCCTGTGGTTAGACCTCCCATTCCCGCACCAATAATCACCACATTCATAACACGCTCCTATAGATATTCACCTATAGGGTGCTTATGCTAAAAACATGCCATCGTTCAAAATTTATTTAGCTTTTCCACAAATCTGGCATGCACCATGCTTATATATTTAAATGTAGAACTCGTCTCGGCACGCTCTGTGACAGCGCAGTTTTAAATGAAAAATCATGTTTTTAACAAGAAATACGGATACTCCACTATGGCAACATTGCATGCTCCAGCTTTTGAACTTCCTGAGATTTTGAATACCAAAACCAATTTGGCAGATGCCCGAATTGGTGCACAAGTCATTGAGTGTTCAGATGATTTCTTTGCAGAAGCAAAGCGTATGCTGCAATTTGAAGCACCTATTTTTGTTGAAGATAAATTTGATGATAACGGCAAATGGATGGACGGTTGGGAAACGCGTCGTAAACGTCATGCGGGCTATGACTGGTGCATCGTAAAACTAGGTGTAAGTGGAAAAATCAGTGCACTTGATATTGATACCAGCTTTTTTACAGGAAATTATCCTGCATCTGCATCATTAGAAGCATGTTATGCACCAAATGGTGACCTTACAGGGGCAAAATGGGAGAGTCTTTTAGGAAATACGGAACTCGGCCCAAGCCAGCATCATATTTTTATGGTCAATAATGATGCACTTTTCACTCATATACGCCTCAATATTTTCCCAGATGGTGGTATTGCCCGTTTACGTGTCTATGGAGACGTTCATATTCAGGTGACTGATAGCGAACAAACTCTGGATTTATTAGCCCTTGAAAATGGTGGTCGTGTAGTTGCCTATAGCGATGCGCACTTTGGACATCCACGTAATTTGATTAACCCCGGTCGTGGCGTCAACATGGGCGATGGATGGGAAACTAAACGCCGCCGAGCTCCTGGTTATGACTGGTGTATTCTTGCATTGGGTAAGAGCGGAAAAATTGAGAAGCTTGAAATTGATACGGCGCACTTTAAAGGCAATTTCCCTGCCCAAGTATCCATTCAAGCGGTTTACCTTGAAAATGCAACCGATGCACAGCTGATTCCACAAAGTATGTTCTGGTCTTATTTACTTGAAGCTCAACCAATGCAAATGGACCATATTCATGAATATGTGAATGAGATTTTACAGCATGAAAAAATCTCTCATATTCGTATTAACATGATTCCAGATGGTGGTATTAGTCGTGTTCGTTTATGGGGAAAAATTGCCAAGTCATGATCATGAAGAATGTTCAAATTCAGCCCTTAACAATTGAAAACTTTCAGCCCTTCGGAGAGGTCATCTGTTGCGACGGGCATGACTTTTTTCATATTAACGATGCCCACACCGAGCGCTACCATGCGCTCGTTGAAACTGAAATTGAAGGGGAAGCAAAGGCAGGAATTAGTATTTTCCGTAATATTAAGGCCAGTGTGCTACCTCTGGAAATTTCAATTCTAGAGCGCCATCCCAAGGGGTCTCAGGCATTTATTCCATTACAGCAACAAAAGTTTTTAATTATTGTCGCGCCCGCTTTAGACGAGAATACTCCCGACATTTCAAAGCTATGTGCATTTGTTTCAAATGGGAAGCAAAGTATCAATTATCGGGCAGGCATATGGCATCATCCTTTGCTTACCTTTGAGGCACCAAGTGATTTTGCAGTGGTAGATCGAATTGGAGGTGGAGCGAATTGTGATGTTTTTCAATTTCCACAGGCTATAAAAATTACGACCTAAATTAAAATATACAGATCTGTCTATTTTTAATTTTATGGCAAAAACCGTTGTGATGATTTCCAATAACTTAGGTTTACAAAAAAATCCCCGCCTATTGAGCGGGGATTTTTTTTAATTCTATTTTAAACAGTGATATCAGCTAAGTTACCCTTTTGCTCAAGCCACTGCTTACGATCTGCCGAACGTTTTTTGGCAAGTAACTTATCAAGTAAACCCGCTGTAAAATGAGCATCATCTAGATCGAGCTGCACTAAACGACGAGTGTTTGGATCCATGGTTGTTTCACGTAGCTGGCTCGCGTTCATCTCACCCAATCCTTTGAATCGGGTAATTTGCGGATTACGATTGCCTTTTACATTCTTCAAGATGACTTCAAGTTCATCATCATCAAGCGCGTAATGGACATCTTTACCAATATCAATACGGAACAATGGTGGCATCGCCACATACAAATGACCTTCTTCAACCAATGTTGGAAAGTGTTTTACGAATAAAGCGCAAAGCAAAGTCGCAATGTGTAAACCGTCCGAGTCCGCATCGGCCAAAATACAGATTTTGCCATAACGCAGCTCTGATAAATCATCACTGCCAGGGTCTACACCAATGGCAATTGCAATATCGTGAACCTCTTGAGAAGCCAAAACCTCATCAGAAGAAACTTCCCATGTGTTTAAGATTTTTCCACGAATTGGCATGATAGCCTGAAAGTTTTTATCACGCGCTTGCTTGGCACTACCACCTGCTGAGTCACCCTCGACAATGAATAACTCACTGTCTTCTCGCGTTTGCCCCACACAGTCAGCCAATTTACCCGGTAAAGCAGGACCAGAAACAATCTTTTTACGCTCGACTTTTTTTGCTGCTTTTAAACGACGACCTGCTTTAGAAATCGCCATTTCTGCCAGTTGCATAGCAATTTCAGCATGTTGGTTTAGCCAGAGTGCGAAGGCATCTTTAGCAATATTTAAAACAATATTAGATGCTTCCCGACTCGAAAGACGTTCTTTGGTTTGACCTGAAAACTGCGGTTCTTGGAACTTGAGTGACAAAATATAGTTCACACCATCCCATACATCTTCTGCCGAAAGTTTGAGGTTACGTGGCAACAAGTTACGCAGCTCACAGAACTCACGTAACGCCTCAGTTACACCTGAACGTAAACCATTCACATGAGTACCGCCTTGTGCGGTTGGAATCAGGTTGACGTAACTTTCTTGAACCTGCTCACCGCCTTCTACATTCCAGCAAATCGCAAATTCACACGCCGCCCGGTCTGCCTGACCATTACTCACAAAAGCGGGATTTGGCAAAATTTCGCGGTCTTGTAATTCATCCATCAAATAATCGACGAGGCCATTTTCAAATTGCCATTCGATTTTTTCATCGTTAATTTGATCGATATAGATAATTTTTAAACCAGCCGCTAAAACAGCTTTGGCTTTTAAATTGTGTTTAAGTGCTTTTAAAGCAAATTTTGGACTATCAAAATATTTCGCTTCCGGCCAAAAATGTACCGTTGTACCTGTCGCGCGCTTTGGAGCCTTACCTTCGAGAACAGCTAAAGGTGCTACGGGTTCACCTTGCTCAAAGGCCATTTGATATAGGTTACCCTGACGTTGAACTTCGACCTCAACACGTGTTGATAAAGCGTTTACAACTGAAATCCCCACACCATGCAAACCACCTGAAAACTGGTAGTTATCGGTACTGAATTTACCACCCGCATGGAGCTTGGTCAGAATGATTTCGATACCACTTTGGCCATATTCAGGGTGAATATCCACTGGCATACCACGGCCATTATCTTCAACAGACAATGAACCATCTTTATAAACCGTGACACATATTTTGTCGGCATGACCAGCTAATGCTTCATCAACAGCATTATCAATAACTTCTTGGGCTAAATGGTTAGGTCGAGTCGTATCGGTATACATCCCTGGACGACGACGAACAGGGTCTAAACCAGAAAGGACTTCAAGCGATTGAGCCGTATATTGTGTCACGTTGTACGTTTTCCTTATTTGATGGTGTGCGCAAAGAATTCGATCACTAACGGTAATTTTTCTTCAAAATCTTCCATAGCATGATTGCCATGAGCATCCGTCAAAATCAATGAGGATGGCGTTGCAGCACTATAATAGCGTTGTGCTTGACGATAATCCAAAATTTCGTCGCCTTGTTGCAACAAGACGAGTATTTTGTCAGCATTTTCAGGTTGTTTCAGTTCCAGTTGTTGTAATTGTCGCAACTGAATATGGTCAATTGACCATTGATCATTCACCACATAGGGCATGCTTTCAACTTGGAATAACTCATCAAACAACTTCCATGGTTGCATAGCAGGATTAATCAGTACAGCCGGAATATTATATTTCGCGACAAAATATGTCGCAAAAAACCCGCCGAGACTACTACCGACTAAAGCCACGTCTTGCAACGATTCAATAAGCGCTGAAACTTGCTCTACCACTAGATTAGGAGATCTGTTTAGGTCTGGCAAATGCACATTTATGCCTAATTCGCTACAATACTGCTTCAGGCTTATCCCTTTAATTGAAAGAGAGCTACTATTAAAGCCATGGAGGTAGATAATATTCATATATTTCCCTCTAAATTGAGAATAAACTCACATTTTTGTTCTCAGTTTGTATATAAAAACACTATTGTCAGACAAGAAAAACCACTCAACTAACCATTCATCAGTATTTTAAAAACATGTGTTATTTAAACTACTAAGATGGAAACGTTTACTGCCGTTGATAAAAAGTACAGCTTAAAACGTCGGTTATAACGTATATGGGGAAAAGATATGCCGAGCTTAACACCACTACATGAAACTTATTGTAAATGGGATCGTACGCCACCGAGTCAGGCAGACGTACTAGAAGGTTTAGCTCAACTGTTCAGTACCAGCTTAAATGGTGTACATGAATTAATACAAGTTATTAATATTGAAGTATTAAAAAATGCTTTTGGTGTAAGCACACAAAATGCTAAAAACTTTCAAAAACGACCATTTGTGCAAAAGGCATATCAATTTTCTTATGGCGCATTACAAAAATATGGTAGCCACTTTTTAGCGCCAAGCTTACGTCACATTATTGAAAAATATCCCACACTTCACGAAAAACCACTCACCCCGAGCTTACATTTTTTAGTCGGAATTTTGAATGGAATTTTTGGGGATTATCTACTTAAACAACATAGCCCTCTCGCTTTACCCATGGTGCTATACGATCACTACGGTGCAATACAACAAGGGGAACTTGCAGGTCGTATTGTGATTTTGGTTCATGGTTTGTGTATGAATCATCTTAGTTGGTCAAATGCACATTATGGCGGTATTGGGGAGCGTCTGTTAGCACAGCGCGACCATAACACGATGCTGTATTTAAACTACAATACAGGTCGACGTATTTCAGCCAATGGGCGCAGTTTTTCAAATTTATTAGAAGACTTGGTACAGCGTAATCCAAGAATTACCAGTATTGATATCATTGGTCATAGTATGGGCGGACTAGTTTCTCGCAGTGCCTTGTTTTATGGCAAACAAAACATGTATCAATGGATTCATATGGTCGAGAATCTAGTATGCATTGGCTCTCCACACCATGGTGCAGTGTTGGAGCGTTTTGGTTTTACTATACAAGATAAGCTCGGGGCCTTCCCTTTTGTGGGTTTACTCGGTCAACTAGTTAATATTCGTAGTAATGGCATTTTAGACTTACGCCACGGTAGCGTTCGTGATGACGACTGGGAATATATGGATGCCCGAATTGGCATGATGGATGATAACCGTGCCCCAGCTCCGTTACCTTCCCATATCAATACCTTTTTAGTGGCAGGCACACTCGAATTTGAAAAAGTACGTAACAAAGCGCTTACTGTGATTGGCGACTATTTGGTGAGCGTAAAAAGCGCGCTAGGCGAACACCCTAATCCACGTTTTCAGCTCAAAGTTCCAGACTCTCATAAAGCCGTATTTTATGGCTTAAATCACTTTGAAATTCAGTATCACTCGAGTGTTGCGGAACAGATTACTCGCTGGCTATATCCTAATGTTAATGATTATGTGCAAGAAGGTATTCAAACCCATATTATTGATATGCCGAACTATACGCTCGAAGATTTAGAAGGAATTGTAGAGACGTAAAAAAGAGCCCAACTTAAGTTGGGCTTTTTTAATTAATTAGCTTTTGTAGCAGGAAGAGCCCCTATTGTTTCGCATCCTAAAGTAGAAGAAATACATTTTAAGTTACTATTAAAAATAGTTTTGACAGATTGTATTTTCCCTGTTTTATAAGATTTTATATTTGCTAAATAAATATATTGTCCTTTTTTTGAATCATAAGTTAACTGATCTCCTTGTAAGATATCTGTCGCCTTACTTTTATCCTCACTATCTGAATTTAAAACTGGTACTTCAATAAATTTATTATTTAACAAATTATAAAAATATGCATTTGCAGTGAAATTTTTATATGGTTCTTTGACATAGTCTATATTACTAATTTCCCGAGTCCTAAAAGCCACAATATTTTTATCATTATATAATAAAGTAAAATCAACATTTGACTTTAGGGGAACTTTACTTTCAAAAACATTATACACTTCTTTCTTGTTTAAAATTTGAACTCCATACTTTTTCAAAGAATATTTAATCTCCTTTTTAGTTTTTTGAATGTCACCAAAATCTATTAATTTAATTTTTAAATTTGTATTTATAACCGTATATTTATTATAAGTATCTATATATTCTATAGGTGATTTTATTTGGGTGGAATCTTGCAAATAATCATTCCACTTATCTACAGTTGCAAATGTATTACTAGAAAGGACAAACAATAATAAAAAGCAAAAATTTTTCATTAGATTAGTTTATAAACAATAAAATCAAAACATTACAACAAAATTACAATAAAATATTTTATAAATTTATAAAGTAAATATTAAAATATTCCTTTTAAAAAACTAATTCTTATCACTATTACTAAATTTAGAGAAATATATGAAGGAAATCGTTGTTTTTGACTTGGACGGGACATTACTTTCGGGTGACTCTACAAAGGCATGGTTAACAGGTAAATTGAAATCTAATCTTCTCAGATTTATCGCTGCAATTATTGTTAGTCCGATTGCTTTACCTCTTATGAAATTCAAGAAATATAAATCTAGAGGTGCTTCATTGTATTTGTGGATTGCAACGTATAGCTTGAACGAAGAAGAATTAGAATACAGTTTTAAAAAATTTTCCAATAATATCAAAGATGCTACTTCTGATTCATTATATTGGTTTGAGCAGGGTATAACAGAAGTTAAAGATCATTTAGCCAGTGGAAGAATTGTGTTTATTGCCACGGCTGCACCAGAAAAGTTAGCGAATGTTTTACTAGAGTCTATTAATCTAGATGTACAAATTATTGGTACTCCTTTGCAAAAGAAACTAGGAGGATGGATAAGTGGGATACATTGTAGGTCTCAAGAAAAAGTAAGAAGATTGAATAAACTTGATATCAAACAACCTTGGTTCGCGACATACAGTGATGATATTGAAGATGACTTGCCTATTTTGATGGGTGCCAAACTCTCCTACTTAATTAACGGGGATAATAATAAGATTAAACATATAAAAATCAAAAATTTAAAACTATTAAATTGGTTTTAAAGTTATGATATTAGTATTTTTATAGAAGCCATCTAACAACTAATTAACCAAAGCTGGTATAGGTTAATATAGGCACTTTTAGCAATAAAAGTGCCTATATTATTTAAATTAAATATTTCAGACACAATTCATTAATTTTCTCTATATTTATTTCTTATATCCAACAAACCTTTACTATATATTTTTTCATTTTCAGTACATGAGGCTTGTAAGTTCATATCTAGGTAAGTATAACGATGTAACAACTTTTCTTCATTATTATGTCCTCCAAAAATATTAAAATGTGCACCTTCATTTGAAAAACATTCAGTTATAATGTTAGGAATTCCATCCCCTATTAAATCAACTCCTCTAATTTTATTATTTTTATACAAGATCTGATCTTTATTTAATTCAAAACCATAACCCCGCACTAAATCCTTACTTTTCTTATTAATATTATAAAAATAATTAGGTTCATCGGTAACAAAAGCCAACTCGGAAACACAATCACTACTATCTTTCTTCAATATTGGATTCACAATATCATATTTAAATTTTTCGTCCTCTTTATAGACAATTACAATATCTTTATTAAGAGGTTTTTCACTTACTATACAACCCTCATCAGAATCCAATAATACATAAATCTTGTTATCTAGCATTTTTTTTATATCTTTACTAATCTTCAACTTCTCTACTGTAGGTAGATTTTCTTGTGGCTTCTCTATTTTTTGCTGTTCAATAGGTTTAGTGTGAGTAGTATCACTCAAATGTTTAGTATCACAAGCACTTAAGCCTAATAAACACATACCTATTAATATTTTGTAAATCACTTTTACTTACCTACCTGTGTGTGACCAATGAGGTGCATCTTTACTACCATACCAAATTACACCATATTTTTTGCCTAATTGCGTTAATGTTGCCCAACTTGTAATTTTTATACTTTCACCATCAATAGTCACAACTTTTCCAACATAATTAGATATTCTCATATCTACTGCTTTTTTTCTATTATGGTTTGAAGAACCTGGTTTACCTACTGGATTCTTGCCTATACCATATTTTTTATACATTGCTTTTGCTGCTTTTATTGCTTCAGTTTTATTTCCTTTATGTGCCCAATCAATATTTACTCCAGGAAACGGAGGTACTTTATCTACAGCAATTTCTCCTCTTGCTATCGCTGTAGAATAATACATTAAATAACTTCTTTCAGATGGACGCCAAGTTGTATTAATTACAACAGTAATACCAGCATTTTTCATACCATTAATAAATTTTGAAGCGCTGGTTTTGAAAGGCTCAGCTAAATCACTTAAACTATTACTTTGTAAAAACAAGTTACACCAATCCACTCCGCTAACTTTTAATTGAGATGAATCTGACTTAGTAACATTAATCGATATAGGTTTCATATCTTTTTGTAATATTACTTGAGTCAATAGGTTAGTATTTTCAAATATTTTTATTGTTTGTCCGGCTTGGCCCTTATGTATTTTTGTACCTAGACCACTAACACCGCTAATATGAGAGTTTTTATTTCCTTTATACTCAATTATATATTCACAATTACTAACTAATTGCTTAGTTATTTTGTCATAAGTTAAAATTTTAAACTCTATATCACTATTATCTATAACAATAGTTTTAGGATGGCCTTCTGTACTGGTTTTTACTTTTTCATCTCTCTTAGGGGTAGAGTCATGAGTTTCAACTGGCTTATCAACTGGTCGCTTATGTTTAGCTGAAGGAATTGGTTGTTTAGATTGAGATATTTCTACAACTTTAGTCCCTGTCTTTATATTTTTTGATGCTTGCTCTATTGCTGAGGAATCAACATCGATAACACGAAGTGATTTATTTTTATCAACTTTGATAGTTAATAAATTCCGTTCATCTCTTAATTTATAATTTAGTTCGAATCCTGGCATTGCACTAACAGTTATCTTTCCATTACCATCAGTCTTTTTTTGCTTTATCTGGTTTCTATATTTTTGAATTAAATTCAAATTTGTTATAGGTTTTTTTGTATCGCTATGTCTGAACAAAATATTAAAAGTATGTAAATTAAGCTTTACAGTCTTTTCCCCCATACCTTCTTGTGCTGTAAAACGAATAATTTCTTGTTTTGAGTCCAGCCCACTAATTAAGACTACAATTTCTTCACCACTTAATGCTGCTAAGTTATTTTCAATACCATTAGCGCCCACATTATGCTGCTTTTCAGCATTTTTATATTTCAGAAAGTAAGAAAAATTTGGAATTACCTTATTTTCGCTATCTATGATCTTAATACTAAAATTAACGTTTTTTTGTTTAGTATCCTTCTCTCCGACTTCTGCGTTTTTTTCATTATTTACTTCAGCTTGAGTATCTTTTTTTAAAGATTCTTGCTTTTGACTAGGTGATGCCTGTTGGTTATGTATATCAGTTTGAGATTTTACTCCACTACTACCACTTGCAACGACTATAACCGAAGAATGATTTTTCCCATCAGCAATTAATAAAACTTCTTTATTGTTATTATCAACTACTTGAATACCATCAATAGTAAATCTTGCTCCCCAACCATCTTGCACAAGAAATGATCTAATTTTACCTTGATTATTAGTAACCAAATTACTTAACGCTGGTACTACTTTTGTTTTCTTGTACCCAATACTTACACTAGACTTAACAAGTACGTTCGCACTTCTATCAACAAATTGGACATAGAAACGTGATGTGCCTTTATATCTATACCAACGCATATCATCATTTTCTGTTCCTTTTATTTTTACTTCTTCAGTCAAGGGACTTTTAGCAAAATCTGGAACTAGTGAAGTATATTTTTCTGGATTTTTCTTATGTAAAGCTGCTTGAGCTTTAGGGCTAAAATATAATACAACTCCATTTGTTATATCCTCCTCCTGTCCCTGATAAATTGGTGATATTGCTTCAATAATATCTTGCGTATGATCAGATATATTCCCAGAATGCATTTCTGTCACAGCTTTTTTAAAAGGTGGATTTTTATCAGTAATAGCATCGAAATTCTTTTTTAAAATATCACTGACATTTCTTGCATTAATCCATTCTCCAAAACCAATCCTATTTTTTATACAGTGTGCCACAACTTTCCAAGTGGTTGAACTACATCCTCCAGCTTCTCCTGCCACAGTCCCAACGAACTTTATAAATTCTTCTGAATAACTCATTTACTGTTACTTCCACAAGGATTTTGGATTTTCTTTTTAAACAGAATTTCACCGTAATCATTTGCAATTAAATTAAGATCTCCAGCATTATCAAATTTAGACATCTCACTAAAATCACTGTAATAATTAAATTTTGATGGAAGAATATTGAATTTCTTATCACTTAGGTCTATTAAAATTTTTCTATTATTAGTGAACATCTTTTTTGCATATATTTTCTTTTTACGACTATCACTTTCTATAATACATTTAGACTTAATATCAAAACTAATCAACTCCTCAGTATAGTCTTCCTCATTTTTTCCAATAAAGTAATGCCCTACACAAGGTGAGCCACATGAACTTACTACATGAAAGATGTCTTCACTAACTTTTTCAATATTTGGTGATTTTATATTACGTAATAAAATACTTTTTTTACCATTTACTGTTAGCATAACATTACAACTTGTCTCATATTCGTCTGTACACTGCGAAATAAGATTAAAATCTTCTTTTGCATAACTTTTCAGTGAAAATAAAACCAAAAAAAGGCAAGCTATATTTTGTTTATTAAACATCATTAATTCTCCTAATCATTATGTGTATGTTCAGGGTCAATTCCACACCCACAGCCATTGATCTCGTCACCATCTAGTGATTCAGCTTCCTGTTCAGGAATTAGCTCTTTAATTTCTGTTAAATAAGCTCCTGGTACTAAAGCGAGTTCTACATTATCAATAGAGTCACTATAAACTCTCGCACTGCTTTCTTGATCAAATTCATATACAGCTTCGATTTTCTTAGAGTGATTAATCAGTTTATATTTCATATTTTTTAATATCTTAGTATCAAATATCTCACTTAAATCAAATCTCATACTGTACATCCCTGTTGCCGGCATTTTCGGCAACTCAGCATTTACTGTTGCCCCACCCGTAAACAAATGCTGCCCAGCTTTACTTTCAAACTTACCGCCTGTTGTTGAAAATACGCCATCCGCATTAATTTTGAGCTGCGACCCACCTGCTGTTAATACAATTTCTTTTGGACTTGTAAGCTCGATTTTTTCTTCTGTAGAAATGAGCTTGATGACCTTCTTAGCAATTGCTTCAATAGCATCGTCTTGCGCTTGTAGTTCGAGCTTTCCTTTTGCTGCATAAGCGCGGAAACCCTTTTGTGCAGCAAACAAGCTGATTTTGTCTTGTGCATGCCCAATAATATTTTTCTGTGCGCTTAAATTAATTGAACCGCTGGCACTTTCAGCAATATCTTGTGAAGCTTGCAGAATAATATTTTCAGGTGTCGTTAAAGCAATACCATTTGGCGATGCTAATAACATCAGAGCTTGCCTAAAGATTTTGCCTTGTTCTTGTTGTTTCGTATCTGCACTACTTTCTAAACCTTGGGTATAACCCTCCATAAAGCCTTGCAAAGAACTCAATGCTTTTGATGGTGATACTTCTAATTTACTGCCTTTACTAAATGTTCCACATACACTCATCATGTCAAAGTCTTTGGTCTCCACATTCCCTAAGACTTTTCCGACCTCTTTAATACTTTCAAATGGATTTTTATGAATCCGATCTTTAATGCTGGCAAGTTTTCCTTTAACAATCTCAGCGCCATGTTCTTCAACATTTTCGATGAACGCTTTTAAATTCTCTACCGCATCTTTAGCATCGGTAAAGAAAGCATTAAATTCGTCTACAACACCTTTTGTATCGCCACCTAGTGCACCCATGTCTTGAATAAAGCCACCACAGTCTTTTAATGCGTGAATAGGGTCGTTATTAATGCCTTCCTTAAATAGGTTTATCGTACTATTTAATGCCTGTCCTGTGGTTTTTAGCTCAAGGGACTGGATGAATTTGGGTAATCGATTAATCACATTCAAAGCATCAGTTTGTTGCTTGGCCGCAACCTCACTGAGCATTTTCATGCTGTCATAACCTTGTGAAAGTAAAGATTGTGCTTGTGCAGCTTCTAAATGGTCTGCAATTGCCTGCTCTTGTGCATAGGTACTAATGAGCATGCCTTTACCTGCACGCACAGCTCCCCACGCATCTGTTCTAAGCTCAAAACCCTCACCACGACCTTGGCTCGTAGCTTGTTCTTTCGGATGGCTTAAATTACCTAAATTCAGCTGTGTTGCTGCATGACTACTTTGTAGTTGGGTACTGATTTGCCCCGTTGTGTCATCAAAGCGTAATTGGTTAAAACCACTACCGCTGATTTCCTGACTGCGAATCCCGCTTAGTTTTTTAGTCGCAGGAAGCTGCCCTTTTACATCGAATTTGGTTGGCGAACGCTGCGCTTCATGGATACGCCCCGTCACAAATGGACGGTCAATATTGCCATCAAAGAAGTCTATGACAACCACTTCACCAATACGTGGTAAAAACCGTGCTCCATAGCCTTCGCCAGCCCAAGGAGTTAGTACATCAACCCAAGCCGAGTCAGTATCGTTGTCATTGCTCCCTGCACCACCGTCATGTCCATGATCATCACTACGGGTAAATAGAAAACGTACTTTGATACGTCCCCATTCATCGACATGAATAGTCTCTCCCTCTGGCCCCACGACTTTCGCTCTTTGTGGGTAGGCAATTGGTCGATGCTGTTCTGGATTATATTCAGGTGCAGTTTTAATTTGACGGCGTATTAAGGTTAGCTCATTACCTTGGCGCTCAATATATTCATAACCATGTTTATCCCAACGACTTTGGGTTAACAACTGGCTAACTTGCTGATGCAAATCTTTCGGTAGGTTATTTTGGTTATAGAAATTTTTAGCAATAATCAGGAACTCTTGATCAGCCCCTTCATGCTGATCAATTTCTGGATGCTCCTGTAGGTTAAACCAATAACCAACTTGGCTATCACGGACACTACTATAGGCCTTAAAGTATTTGGCCTGACTTGCGTACATATGTGTGAAGTGCTGATTTAATTTCTCTAGCTGATTACCACTTGAAGCGGTAGCTTGATCTTCCCCTTTTAAATCTTGCATCCAAGCTGGGCTCATGTGCCATGCTTGTTCAAGGCTCAAACTCGCTGAATCAAACTGCTCTGAATGTATGTGTGTAGTAATAACTGAACCTACACCTTCTTCGTGTGCCAGAGCATCGGGTTGCCAACGCTGCACATGTACCGCTGTCGGTTGCAAAGTCCGCACTGCTACAAAACCCGTAATGCTATCTTGATATTCTGTTGCGCTACTTCTGTGATAGCGAATATTACGACGTTCTAAAGCTTGGTACTGGCTATTGTCATCAATGAGTCTTAGTTTTTGAGCCTGTATTGGCGCAGTAAAATGAGGAACAAAAAGTTCGGCTTCATCAATTAGCCAGCTAACGCCTTCACTTCGCCATAAGCGTGTCAGAAAGTCATAATCAGACTCATTGTGCTGCATGATAAATGGGCGAATATCATAACTCTGACTTAACCCACTAAGATCGAGACTTAAACTTGTCGCAAAAAGCTGACTTTTTTCTTGCCACTCTTTAAATAAAACTTCCGAGACTTCAATAATACTTTTATTCATAAAAACACGACTATTACGGCGCTTGTGCCATAAGTTTGTCGCGTCTTTTAAGGTCAGTTTATAAAGCGTTAAAGCACCGTCACTTTGGCCATAACTGGCTTCAGTCACAATTCCTGTAGTTCGGAATAATTGTCCTGAATCAGTGACCTGATCAACAGCAACCTGTACCCCTATAAATTGCTTCAATGCAATTTGGGCACTCGTCGAAAGGCAAATCAACTCAGCTTCAACTCCCCCATTTAGCTGGTGTTGGCCTTCGATACGCTGTAAAAAAACTTGGTTATTGAGTAGTTCATTAGAAAATTGCACGTGAATCGCGCGTTTCTGTGCACTTAACCCTATTTTTTCCAAAACATTAAAGATATTAAAAAACATTTTTTATAATCATAAGGATATATAAACGGCTGCACTTTATAAAAAACAGACCTATCTGTCTATATCATTATTCTTTTTTTCAATTTGTTTTTTTATAGTTTGATTAATTATAAAACAATAAAAAAAGCCCAATATAATTTTGGGCTTTTTTTAATCTGTTTAAACTTACTTTTTAGCAGTCTTAAACACTGGATAAAAACGGAATAACTGCCATAAGCAGACCAGTAAGAGCAAAACGAAATAAACCAATGACCAAACTGGTAAAGATTGACCTAAAAAGGTCCAATCAATTGCAGCACACTCACCTGAACCAGAAAGCACTTCTTGCAAAACTGCTTTCATAGGTAAAGCATCAATTAAATAATTTAAACCCGGTCCACAACTCGGTACTTGATCTGCGGGTAAATGCTGTATCCACACATGACGCCCTGCGACACCGACTGACCATAAAATTGCGATGCCAGCCAAAAATGCATAAAAGCGTTTAATCGCATTGGAAACTGGGTTATGCAAAAAAGCGACGAGCGCCACAAAACCCATCGCCATTAAGCCAACACGTTGAAAAATACAGAGCGGACATGGCTCTAAACCTTTTACATGTTCCAGATACAACGCAAAAGACATGCCGACAATACTTGCTAAAACAAGTAGCCCACTCACCAAACGGTAACTTAATCGCATGTAAAACCTCGTTTTATTATCGATATTGTTCAAGATATTGATCAAAACTGACCTGAGTATCTTGCTCAAGTTGTTCTTGCTGCTGTAACGACTGTGCAGCCAATTGTTCAAAATGTTTCAAGGTTTCCACACTAAGCTCATGCTCTTCATAACTTTCAGCATGTAATTGCGCCATGTGGCTACCAAAACTCCATGTTCCACCATGTTTTAACGTATCGTCAATAACATGGGCAGATAAAGTCTCATCAACTTCATCAATTCGTGCTTGCATGATCGCTAATGCTGAACCATACAAGTCCGTTGCGTAGGTCTGATCGAGTAGCTGTGCACAATCTTGCATTTTTGCAATATATAAACGTGCCCAATCTTCGATGTGATATGACCCTGTTAAATCTGTAATGGTTGCGTTCGGTGCTCGACCTCGGTTTACCACCTCGGTCTGATTTTTCTCAACCAAGTCTTGCTCAGGACCTAACAAGTCTGGGCTATCACTTAGCAAACAATAAAGTGCTAACACTTCAAGGAAGCCTGCTGTCGTTTCATCAACACCAATTGCCGAGTATGGGTTTACATCAACAGCACGTAGCTCAACATACCCCACCCCTCGATTTTTCAAGGCTTGAGACGGTGTTTCACCTTTTTGAGGCACCTGTTTTGGACGTACAAGACTGTAATATTCATTCTCGATCTGCAAAACATGATCATTAATTTGCAACGGCTCACCAGAGGCATCATTTAACCCTAAACGGCTAAATGGTGGGTAAGGAGAATGAACGGCTTTTTGTAAACCATCCAGATAGCCAGTCAAATTGTTGTAATGAATACCTAAGCTTTTTTGAGCTGAGTTTTGATAGCCCAATCGTCCCATACGGAGTGCTGTAGCATACGGTAAATAGTATGAACCTTTGATTAAAGGTAATAACTGATGTTTATGTCCAGTTAAGAAACAACGACATACTGTTGGGCTAGCGCCCACTAAAAACATAACTAACGGTGTTAAACGGATAAAATTACGAATAAGACCAAAATAACGATGGCTACGATAATCCTGCAAACTTAATGATTTTAATTGTTCGTCAGTTTCATGAGCTTGTAGCTCGGCAAAAAGTGTATCTGGAAAAGATAAATTGTAATGCACGCCTGAAATGGTTTGCATACGGCGACCATATCGAATTCCCAGCCCACGGCGGTATAGTGTTTTAAAACGACCAATATTAGAGGTGCCGTATTGTGCTAGACGAATCCGTTCTTCATTGTCGTCTAACATACATGGCATAGACAGCGGCCAGAGTTTTTCACCATTTTCTAAATGACGATGCACAACCGCATGAATATCGGTGAGCTCATTCAAAGCTTCACCAATGGTTGGCTTAGGTGAGGTAATAAACTCCATTAATGCTTCTGAATAATCAGTCGTAATTTGTGGATGCGTTAAAGCCGAACCCAATGCCTTTGGATGTAACTCTTGTGATAAGAACCCATTACTTTGCATACGTAGGCTTTCACGCTCTATTCCACGTAACATGCCTTGTAGTAGCGACGAATCCACCCAAGCAGGAATAACTGATTGAGAGGGTGTAGTGGGTTGACTCATGCATTTGCTCGCTTATTAAAGATCACTATATACAAAATCGTGAGATGATACGGCTAGTTATATACTCACATCATTCCAGTTTGGCAATTTTTATCACAATCTTGTTATTTAAGACACGAAAGAATTGTGATTTTATTGAAGAATAATTGCTAAAGAGTTGTCAATATCATGAACGAACAAGACATTTTAAACTTCTGGTTTTCTCCTGAACACCGTTCACTTTGGTTTGCAAAAAGTGATGATTTTGACAAAAAAATTCGTGAAAATTTTTCTGACGTTCATCGACAGGCAACTCAAGCAGAACTGTGGTCTTGGCGAAAAACAGCGGAAGGCCGTTTGGCAGAGATTATTGTACTAGACCAGTTTTCTCGCAACATTTATCGTGATCAACCCGAATCTTTTGCCTATGACAGCTTAGCATTAGCTTTGGCACAAGAAACGATTAGCTTGCAACTCGACGCACAGCTTAATCCAGAGCAACGTTCTTTTTTATATATGCCGTTTATGCATAGTGAATCGAAGCTGATTCATGAGTTTGCCTTGAAACTCTTTCAACGCCTCGGCAGTGAAATTAATTTAAGTTTTGAGAAAAAGCATAAAGTCATTATTGATCGCTTTGGACGCTATCCTCATCGAAATACCATTCTCGGGCGTGTTTCTACTCCAGAGGAAACCGAATTTTTATTAGAACCGAACAGTAGTTTTTAAAACTTCTTAATTTTTAATGCTGAGTCATCTATTTTATAATGCTCAGCTGGGAGTTCATCATGAAATATCTCTCTCTTTGTTTAGCCTTAGGCACTGCCTTAACTTTAACTGCGTGTGCAACGACTCCAAGTAAGCCAAGAACCTTTGATCAGCTTGGCCAGTTTTCAGCATATCCTCTAAATGCCCAAACGTTCCGTATTAGTTTTCAAGCCGACCCAAATATGAGTTATGGCAGAGCTGAAGAAATTACCTTGGTGAAATCAGCACAAACGACGATACAAAAAGGTTTCCGCTTTTTTAAAGTGCAAAATGATCCAAGTAATCAGAGCCAGAAACCACAACGTCAGGCTGTGGTTTATCCATCAGCTCCAAGCTTTTACCCATATGGTTATGGTCGTCGCTACCCAGGTTTCTGGCATGATCCGTTCTATGATTACCCACAAGTGGTCAATATCGACCCTGTTCAAGTGTCGTATACTATTGAATGTTATCGGGATCAAAAGCAGGCTCCACAGGATGCTTTTGATGCAACCTTGATCTTGAAATCAATCGGACAAAAATATGGATTGAGTCCGACAGGAGAGCTGTTGCCACCGCCTGAGCCTCCAGTAAAACAAAAATGAATAGGATAAATTTATGAACATGGCAGAAGAAGTTCACCACGTGCCCAGTCTAAAACGTAGCAAATATTTTGCTACTCTGGCGCTTATTATTGTCGTTGTGCTGTGGATTGCACTGATGGTGGCTGATCGTTTTCTGCCAGAGTACACAGGTTTTATTCATATTTTAATGTTAGGGGCAGAAGCCGGTGTAGTCGGTGGTTTAGCCGACTGGTACGCGATTACGGTTCTGTTTCGGAACCCATTTGGTAAGTTACCCATTCCTAAGTTTTTACGCGACCATACCGAGATTATTCCACGCAACAAAGCTCGCATTGCTGAGTCAATGGGTCGTTTTGTACAAGAAAATTTTCTTTCGCCTCAAGTGGTCGAACGAAGCTTAGAAAAAACGGACTTAAGCCTCGCAATCGGCCAATGGTTAGCAAGTCCACAAAACAATACCCAAGTGGTGCAGCTCATTCAGCAAACTGTTCCGAAAATTTTTGAGTTTGTTAGCCAAGATCAAATTGCCAATTTTGTGCAAAACAATAGTGTGCAATGGGTGCGTAATACCGAGGTCAATAAACTCGCAAGTGAAATGCTACGCGCGGTATTGGAAAATGATTTCCATCAAGACGTTTTACAGCGTGGACTCGATATCGCTCATGAATGGGTGGTACAAAACCCAGATAAAACCCGTGAATTAACCCGAAAAATGTTTAAAGCACTTGGTGTCTGGTCACTTGCAAAAGGCGCAAGCTGGATTGGTATTGATGTTCAACAACGTACCATCGATTCACTCGTTGAAAAAGTAGAATCGATGTTGGCAGACCCTGAACACCCATGGCGACAAGAAATTGAAACCATTGCCCACTCTCTCATGCTTGAGCTGGCAAAACCAGACAGCGTTGCTAGCCAACGTCTCAACAGCGGTAAAGATGCCCTTCTTGATAGCCCACAAGTCCTCAATTTCATCAGTGGTGCCGTTACGATTTTGTGTAATGCCATTAAAGAAGATTTAATGAAAGAAGACTCTGGCATTGCAATGAACCTAAGAGCTGCTATTCAGCAACTGGGTGAAAACCTTGTTCAAAATGCCAAAGTACGTGAAGTGCTCAACAAAGAAATGACAGGACTTGCGCTGACTTTTACAGATCAATATAGCCATAAAATCATACGCTATGTCAGTGAACGCATTCATGAATGGGATTCACGCGAAATGATCGGGAAAATTGAAAATGAAGTCGGTGGCGACCTACATATGATCCGAGTAAATGGCGTTGTAGTCGGTGCATTTATTGGTTTAACCCTCGGTGTAATTCGAGCAGTGATTGAATCAATTTTATAACTTTAAATATTTTTAATAAGAGAACAATATGCTTCAACTAGAGTCAAAATTGGCCACTCAAGGCGTGACTATTTTTAGTACCATGACGGCAATGGCACATCGTTTAGGTGCTCTCAACCTGTCACAAGGCTTTCCAGATTTTCCGGCACCACAAGCCTTACTGGAAGCTTTATCTCAGGCGACTTTAGCTGGGCATAATCAATATCCACCTGGCGATGGTATTCTCGGTTTACGTGAGCAGCTCGCTTTACAATTTCAGCAGCGTGACCAACTTCAACTTGATCCTGTAACGCAAATCACGATTACTCCGGGCGCAACCATTGCAATTTTTTGTGCCATACAGGCATGCATCAATGCAGGTGATGAAGTCATTATTTTTGACCCAAGTTACGACAGCTACGGCCCTTCTGTGCAGTTAGCAGGTGGTAAAGCAGTTCATATCGCACTTGAGGCACCTGACTTTAAGGTGAACTGGCAGCAAGTTAAAGATTTAATTAATGACAAAACCCGTATGATTGTGGTGAATACTCCCCATAATCCAACAGGTACCATCTGGGCAAAACAGGATTGGTTAGAGCTTATTGCACTGATTCAAGATAAAAACATTGTGGTTTTATCCGATGAAGTCTATGAACACTTAGTCTTTGATGGTCAGCAACACTTTAGCGCATTGCATTTTCCAGAGCTCAGAGAGCGTAGTTTTGTGATTGGGTCTTTTGGCAAAACCTTTCATGTGACGGGCTGGAAAACAGGTTATTGCGTCGCTTCACCTGAGTTAATGCGTTTATTTCGCCAGATTTACCAATATGCGAATTTCTGTGGCACGACACCTTGTCAGATTGCCCTAGCGCAATATATGCAGCAACATCCGGAACATATTCAAGAGCTTTCGCAGTTTTATCAAACTAAGCGAGATCGTTTTAATCACGCTATTCAAAATAGTCGTTTCTTACTAAAACCATCTCAAGGTACTTATTTCCAAAACCTTGATTACAGTCAGATTAGACCTGACTTAAACGATGTAGAAATGTGCCAGTTTCTTGCGGAGCAACATAAAATTGTGGCTATTCCTGTTTCGGTTTTCTACCAGCAAGCGCCAGAGTCTTTACGTCTGATTCGCTTCTGCTTTGCTAAAAATGATGAGACATTGCAAAAAGCAGGAGAAATCTTGAATGAATGTTAATAAATTTAGAAACTTAGCATAGTAAAACACTACAAGAAATTTCATCTAAATATGCTAAGTTGAATGTCTGCCCCGCTCATCAAAGAGATGGGCGATGGAGAACACATGCCACCAAGACAGTCTTTAATTCACCAGCAAAATCTATGGAAAACATTTTTCGTTTTCTTGCTCCCCCTCATTGCAACCAATATTTTGCAGAACTTGTCGGGGACGATTAACACCATCTTCGTTGGTCAAATGATGGGAGTTGATGCGATTGCTGCCGTCTCGGTTTTTTTCCCTATTTTATTCTTGCTTCTCGCTTTTATTATCGGGATTTCAACGGGTACTACTGTTTTAGTAGGGCAAGCGTGGGGTGCACAAAATATAGAGAAAGTCCAAAGTGTGGTCGGTTCTACCCTATTTATGACTCTGATTGGTGGGGTAATTACCGCGATTATCGGCGTATTTTTTGCCCACGATATTTTAGAGTTATTGGGTACTGACCCAAAGGTCATGCATCTTGCTTTGCCTTATGTGCAATGGATGCTGGCAGGTAGCCCGCTTCTGTTTGTTTATATTATTTATACCTCAATTTTACGTGGTGTAGGCGACAGTACCACGCCTTTACTTGCATTGGCATTAACCAGTGTAATTGGCTTAGTGATTACCCCGATATTGCTTAAAGGTTATTTTGGCTTACCCGCTCTGGGAATTATCGCTCCTGCAATTGCAACGATCACGGGTTATGTTGCTATTTTGATTTTTCTAGCAATTTATCTCAACAAGAAAAATCATCCACTTCGGCCGAATCGTCAGCTTCTGCAACATATCCGTCACAATCCAGAACTGAGCAAAATCATTTTGCGCTTAGGTGTTCCAACCGGCATTCAAATGATTACCACCTCAATGGCTGGCTTGGTTATTGTTGGGTTGGTTAACCATTATGGTTCACATGCTACAGCAGCGTATGGTGCAGTGAATCAGGTGCTCAACTACATTCAGTTCCCTGCCTTATCGATCTCAATTGCGGCTTCAATTTTTGCTGCACAAGCGATTGGTGCCGGCAAATCAGATCTGTTAGCACGGGTAACCCGCACAGCTTTGGGAATGAACTTTTTATTTACAGGTACCTTAATTGCACTTGGCTATCTATTTTCAAAATATTTAATGGCTTTGTTCATTACCGACCCAACTGTGGTGGTGTTAGGACAGCAACTTTTATTTATTGTCCTTTGGGCAATTTTATTCTTTGGTGCAGGTGCCATTTTTGCATCGATCATGCGTGCCAGCGGAACCGTGACTGTTCCAATGCTACTTAATATTTCTGCTATTTTATTTATTGAAATTCCATGTTCTTACTGGTTTAGCTCAATATGGGGCCTTAAAGGAATCTGGGTTGCTTATGCTTTGGCATTCGTTAGTTTATGTATTATTCAAGGCCTGTATTACCAATTTATCTGGAAGAAAAAGAAGATCAAAGTTCTTATTTAGAACTAACTAAACCACATAAAAAAAGCCATCATTTGATGGCTTTTTTAGTTAAAAAATTACTTCATTAATTTGGTCACAATGGTTGAAGCACGTTGATAACCCGTTGGGAATAAACGCTGGAATGCATCAAGAATTTTTGCATCACTACCAATCAATAAACGGCGCTTATTTTTTAATACCGCTTGTAAGATTTGACGAGCTGCTTCTTCAGGTGGAGTACGTAGTAGCTTGTCAAAGTTTTGGATCGATTTCGTCGGGTCCATACCCAAACTATTCAGGCTATCACTCATTTTTGCAGATTTAGCAATATTGGTACGGATCCCGCCTGGATGTACACACAACGAGCTTACGCCACTTTTTTCAATATCCAACTCTTGGCGTAATGATTCGGTAAAACCACGTACAGCAAATTTAGTCGCGTTATAACCAGACTGAGTCGGTTGAGCAGTCAGACCAAATAAGCTTGAGATGTTAATAATATGGCCATCTTGAGTTTGCTTAATGAACGGTAAAAACTCTTTAGTTCCGTACACGACACCCCAGAAGTTAATTCCAACAATCCACTCTAAATCTTCGTAGGTCGCACCTTCAACAGTTGAGCCTAGCGCAACACCAGCATTGTTAAAAATCAGGTTAACAGAACCGTGATCTTGCACAGTTTCTTGTGCCCACTGCTTTACCGCTTCGCGATCCGACACATCAAGCTTTTTGGTGGTAACCGTAATATTGCTGTACGGTTTTAAAAGCTCGACAGTTTGTTGTAATCCTTTTTCATTAATATCACTCAACGAAAGATGGCAGCCCTGTTTTGCCAAAAGAATTGCTAACTGTTGCCCAATGCCAGAACCTGCGCCCGTAATAGCAGCGACTTTGTTTTTAAAATTTTTCATTGTCCATCCTTTGTTTTTCGATATTTGCACAACCGGTTCATTGCATGTGCAGTTCAGACATCTTCAATATAATTTTGACAATATACATTGTCAATATAGTACACTGTAATTTCAGATAGAATGGCACAATTCTTCTGAGGGCTTTATCATAGTGAGCATATTTGGCCAAAACCTATAAATTAGGAAACCAATCTTTAGGAAACGACTTATTTATGACGACTAACGACTCAACCAGTAAAAAGAAAACAAAAAGTGTGAGTAAAGAACGTCAGTTCAAAGGGTTATCTCTGTCTGAGCGTAAAGAGGCGCGCCGTGAAAAACTGATTGAAGCAGGGATTGCGACCTACGGAACACTCGGTTTTTTTTCCGTGACGGTAAAAGATGTATGCCAAGAGGCAAAACTCACAGAACGTTATTTTTATGAATCATTTAAAAAGAGTGAAGATTTATTCCAAACCATCTTTTTAAAAATGATTGAAGAATTACAGCAAAATCTGATGCAAGCCGTGATTAAAGCGGCACCCGATCCAGAAAAAATGGTCGATGCTGGTTTAAGAGCACTGCTGACGACATTAAAAGATGACCCAAGATTAGCTCGTATTGTCTATGTCGACGCAGTTTTGGTACAAGAGTTACATAATCAGGCCACCATTCAAGAAACACTTGCGCAATTTGATCGCATGATTCAAGCCTTTGTTATGCTGACCATGCCGCAAATTCAACACCATGAAAATGAGCTTTCTTTAATCGCAACTGGCTTAAATGGATATGTCACTCAAATAGCAATTCGATGGGTCATGGGAGGGTTTGAACAGTCGCTTGAGCAGGTTTTAACCGCATGCCGTATCGTTTTCTTATCTTTATTAGCGCAAGTTTCAAAATAATATTAAAGTTTTTTGACAGCCATAAATGTGCAAAACCAGTTAAGCCATTAAAGTGATAACCCATTGAATGATTTTAAGAAAATTAAAGTCTCCATGTCACAATTTGGTCATAGCTTTGCCTTAGTTTTGTCACAAATTATTGCTAAATTTAATTTTATAGACTTTTCTGCAATGAAATTGTCATAATTAATCTTTGTAATAAGCCTGTCATAACTACAAAACGGTTCACCGTTAAATCTATAGGATATTGCGCTGTGAAAGATGACTATATTTTAATTGTCGATGATGAGCTTCCTATTCGCGAAATGATCCATACTTCTTTGGACATGGCAGGCTTTCAATGTTTACAGGCAGAAGATGCCAAACAGGCTCATCAAATTATCGTCGACCAACGTCCGGCGCTTATCTTGCTTGATTGGATGTTACCTGGAGGCGTAAGTGGTGTCGATTTATGTCGCCGCTTAAAACGAGATGAAAACCTAGCAGAAATTCCAGTCATTATGTTGACTGCCCGCGGAGAAGAAGACCACAAAGTACAAGGTCTTGACGCAGGTGCAGATGACTACATGACTAAGCCTTTTTCAACACGTGAACTGGTTTCACGTATTAAGGCAGTTCTGCGTCGTGCTAATGCATTAAGTGGCGAAAAAACCATTGATGCCAATGGCTTAATTCTTGATCCTGTAAGCCAGCGTGTTAGCTTTGGCAACAGCATTTTAGATATGGGCCCAACTGAATATCGCTTACTTGCATTTTTTATGACCCATCCAGAGCGTGCATATACACGTGCCCAGTTGCTCGATCAGGTATGGGGCGGTAATGTATATATCGAAGACCGCACTATCGATGTGCACATTCGCCGTTTGCGTAAAGTTTTAGAACCTTTTGGTGTTGACCGATTTGTTCAGACTGTACGTGGAACAGGCTACCGTTTCTCAACACGTGCAGATTTAGCCGCAGGTTAAGCAAGATTTATGTATGAACCCTACCCCGTCCCCGAACAGGTACGTGAACAAAAACTTTCCCGCTACAGTAGTTTATGGACGTTTGCCAAACAAGATTTACGGCTCTTATTATTTTTTCTAATTATTGCCGGTTTAGTCGGTTTAGGCGTTGGGTATTTCTGGAGCTGTATTTTTATCGCCTTCGTGGTGTTTTTTACACTCCAGTTGCGTTCTTTATATCTGGTCAATGACTGGATTGCGAATAAGCCTTATGACGTTCCTCCAAATCTTAATGGTATTTGGGGGGCATTATTATTTAATGTTTACCGTGCTCAGCGCCAAGAACGAATTGTTCAGGCGGAAATGGTCGGTTTAATTGACCGAGCTCAGTCTTCGTTAGTTGCACTTGCTGAAGCCGTTGTTCTAATTGATGACCAACATCAAATTGAATGGTGGAACCCTGCTGCCGAACGTTTGCTAGGGATCAGCCCTCTCGATCGTGGTCGTAACTTATTAACGATTTTACGTCAGCCGACCTTTATTGAATATTTTAACAATATTGATCAGGCACCCGACGGGATTAAGCTGCACTCAAATTTTGATGATGACCGATATGTACAGGTCAAGCTCACAAGATTTGGTGGAGAAAGTCGCTTATTGGTAGCTTACGACGTGACTCGTATGCACAACCTTGAGCAAATGCGTAAAGATTTCGTCGATAATATTTCGCATGAACTTCGTACACCATTAACTGTACTGAGTGGTTATATCGAGACATTTACCGATCAGGAAGATATTAGTCCGCGCTGGAAACGTGCCTTTGATCAGATGCAATCACAAACCAAACGTATGAATGCTTTGGTCAATGATTTACTGCTGTTATCAAATTTAGAAAATAACAAGAAAATTGCAAAAAATCAGATTATTGAAATGCCGAGTTTAATGAGTCAACTCTTTGATGATGCTCAGGCCTACAATGCCGATTATGGACACACGCTCAATTTACACATTGATAGCCACTGTGACCTAATTGGTTCAGACATGGAAATTGCCAGTGCATTTAGTAACTTAATTACCAATGCCATTAAGTACACGCCAAAAGGTGGAACGATTACGATTGGCTGGCATGATGACGGTGAACATGCGTACTTTAGTGTACAAGACACAGGCATTGGAATTAACCCTAAACATTTACCACGACTAACTGAACGCTTCTATCGTGTTGACAGTGACCGTAGTCGTCAAACAGGTGGTACAGGTTTAGGTCTTGCGATTGTAAAACACGTGCTGATGCAACACGGCGCGTATTTAGATGTGCAGTCTAAAGAAAACGAGGGATCAACATTTACCGCAGTTTTTCCGAAAGAAAGACTATATAACATGACCTAAAATTATCCTTTGTACATATAAAAAAGCCGACTTATGAAAAGTCGGCTTTTTTATATTAGTTAAACCAATTTACTTAAAATTAGAGCAATACGATTTCGTCTGATTTTTTTCTATTACCTTTAAAAAGCTAATGGCAAACGTATTGCTCTGGCGTAATGCATCACGGTGATCTCCGCCATCAATCGTTTGATATATAGTTGGTTTTTTTAATTTACATAGCTGCTGATAATAAGCAGATGTGCCTCTCGGGTCGACTAAATGATCTTTAGAGCCTTGAACAATCATTAATGGCACGGTAGGCACCATATTTTCAATCGACTGTTGTTTCAGATAAGCCAAAAGAGGTTTTAAATCAGCATCAGATCGAAATATGCTAGAAGGAGATTTCTTTAAGTCAGATTGAAGTTCAGATAAACAACGACTGCGCCCTTGAGTCAGTACTGCATTCATTTCTGGACTGACTAAATTTTCAGGAACAATACTTGGTTCTGCTGCTTGTGCTCCTAATAAAACAATCGGGAAAAATGCTGCCACACTAGGTTCTGGGTTCGGATTAGTTTTCACATATTCTGCGATGCCTTCATATTGATAGCCGCCTGGCGCAAGAGCCATTGCCCCTTTTAAATCTAATTCGGGAGCGTCTTTTTGACCATAGGCAGACACTGCAATTGCCGCAGCTCCACCTTGACTGTGCCCCATCACCAACCACTGTTTACTAAAGCTCTTGGGCTTAAGCAAATGTAATGCACGCACTGCATCAACTACCGTATGCAGTTGGCTCTTTGCATTCATGTAAGGATGCCCACCCGGTGTACCTAAACCCTGATAATCAGGTGCAACAACTGCATAGCCACGTGCAAGCCAACCATCTAAAGCTTTAGAAGCAACTTCTTGATATGAATGGACTGGCCCACCAACATAATCACCCGAAGGTGCACAAGTATCGGCTACTCCAGTCGTGCCATGCGCCCAAGCGAGTATCGGCCAGCCATTTTTTGGCGGAGTGCCTTTCGGTAATAAAATAAAAGCCGATGCCACAATGGGCTCGCCCTGAATCCCTCGACTACGATAATTAACTAACAAACGCTGATCAGCATGAGGAAATAAATCCGTCACATCTTGCTGTTCTAGAGACAGTATTGAACCCGGTTTATCGCTCACAATTTGCTTACCCAAATCTGTAATGGGAGCAGCCATAGCAGAACCAGACACCAAACAAGCGCTGCTAAATAAAATTTTTAAAAAAGAATTACTTTTTTTAATCAAGGGATTACTCCTCTATTATTTACATTACATATATTTAAACAATTAATTTATAAAATATAAATTACCATAAAATCTTCTATATTTATATTTAACTCAAAATAATTTACATTTATATTTATCCACCTAAAATTTAATTAAAATATATTTTAAAGAAATGTATTATAAATATCGTTGCAAAAATTAATCCCATTTAATTAATAAAAAAATATATGCTGATATTTTCTTAATTACTATAGCGATTAAAATGTCAAAACAATATAAATTTATACCGTACCTGATTTGTCTTATTCTCGGTTCTCTACCCATCCATAGTTTTGCAGACGTACAAGTGTATGGTCCTGGTGGGCCAGCACCCGCCATGAAAGAAGCAGCTAAACAATTCACCAATAAGACTGGCATAGCAGTCCATGTAACGTCTGGGCCTACTTCTCAATGGTCTGACAAAGCGAAACTAGATGCGGATGTTATCTATAGTGGTTCAGAAGCCATGATGTCTGATTTTGAAAATGCTTTTTCTGAGCAAATTATAAAAGACTCGGTGGAACCTTTATATTTACGCCCCGCGGCCATTTTAGTACGAAAAGGAAATCCTAAAAATATTAAAGGATTTAAAGACCTAGCTAAATCTGGCGTTAAAGTTTTAGTTACTCATGGTGCAGGTCAGGTCGGTATGTGGGAGGATATCGCTGGTAGAACTGGCAATATTCAATTAACCAAATCTGTTCGAAAAAATATTGCCACCTATGCAGCCAATACAGGTATTGCCAAGAAAAACTGGGAAGAAAATAGCAGCTATGATGCTTGGTTAGTTTTTAATATTTGGGGAATTAGTAACCCAGATATTGGGCAAATTATACCTATTGAACCAGAGCTGGTTGTCTATCGTGATACAGGTGTAGCCTTAACCAAACATAGTTTAAAAGATGCTGAAGCTAAACGTTTTGTAGAGTTCTTATCGTCTCAGCAAGGCAATACTATTTTCAAAAAATTTGGTTGGACTAAATAAGTAAAAAAGGGAGCGTAGCTCCCTTTCATTTTTTTAAATCATTCACTCTAGTTCATCTAGAATATATTCATTTCAAATTAAATATATTCCAACCGCATATAAACTTCCCAGTATTAAACAAAAGGCTGAACTGATATACCAAAATAAATCACTATTACCGACAAATTTTGACTTTAACCACGGAAAAGCCAGACCACGGATAAGAAAAACCGCTGCAACAAGCGACAAAATAAGTTTAGTAAATGGTAATACCTGTATTCCCTTTGCTGCAAAGAAAGCATAAGTAGCACATACCGTTAGAATTAACCCCACAGCTATAGCTGTAAAATTAGGATACCAATGCCCTCTTTCGACCATCTGAACAATACTTTTCCCGGCCCCTAAAAACCGAAAACCATTTGCCCCCCAGAACACACAAACAAAATGAAGCAATGCGGCACATAATGTTAATAATGCAGCAATATAAAGTAGAGCGTTCGGAAGTAAGTGCATTAGATTTTATACTAATAAATATGTGTGATATTTATTATACTCAATTATAAAATATATAAAATTTATTAATAGTTGAAATGAATTTAACTTGGTATTTAATATTTTAAATACCAAGCTCAGGTCATCTCAATTATTTACTCTCAAACTCTTTAAAATCAGCTTTTCTAATTTTTGCATGAATCCCTTTGGTTTTATCTACAACTTGTGAAACTTCAAAATCAGTTGCGGCACTTAAATACGCATAAGCCGTTGCTTCATCAATACCGTATTCTTGATTTAAGAAACGAATGGCTTCACGTGTAGACTTTTTCATCGCTTCATCAAGATCTTCATCAAGTCCCAGTGTAATCCAAAACTCAGCATTTTCAGCTAAAGGTTGTTTTAGCTCTTTGCCCGGTATTTTATCTTTACCTGCTTTGAGCAAGGTAAATTTTAGTGTTGCACGTGCTGAAGCTTCGAGTGCAGTTAATGCTACTTCACCATCCCCTTGGGCGAAATGGCTATCACCCGTATAGAATAATGCGCCTTTGACCTGAACAGGATAATAGGCTGTTGAACCTGCACCTAGTTCATTAATATCAATATTTCCACCATACATTGCAGGGGGTACGGAGTGTACAGGCTCAGAAGTATTGGCTGCTACCCCCATAATTCCCATAAAAGGATAAAGCGGGAAACGTATTGATTTACCCGATTCTGTTTTTAATACACCTTCGTATTCACCTTTAGCATTTTTTTCAATTGGTGTGAAAATTGAGACATTTCCATAGCGTTCAGGATGCTCAGCCGATGCATTTTCTTGCTTTGCTTTTTTAGGAAATTCCCCGACTAAAGCACCTTTACCATGTCGATTTGAAATAACACCGTAAGGTACACGCGGCTCAACTTTAAGTACCTCAACTTTCAAAATATCACCGGGCTGTGCGCCTTCAATTGCAACAGGACCTGTCACAATATGTGGCCCATCTTTATGAAAATCATGCTTTAAATTTGACTGCGTAATTGTTTTTGCATCTTCCAAGATTTCATTAGATTTGACACCTTTCGATTGAAAAAACTTTTCAGCATTACGCCCTTGGTCTTCAAGCAAACCTTCATGAGAAACCGTATCAAATGTCACAACACTACCCGACGGAACGGTAAGGACGGGTTTGGCATCCCGATTCGGTAAATAACCCCATGTAATGGTATTTAAAGTAGATGGAACGTAATAATTACCTTTATATTCGCCACTTTGAAGTTGAGTAGGCTGTTTTGAAATTTGATTTAAAACTTTAAAATCATTGGCATGGCTGAGTGAAATACAAAGTACAGATAAAACCGAAGCTGTCAGGCGTTTAACTTTTAACATGATTTCAGAACCCAAAAAATATGAAAATTACAGTAAGGTCCTGAATAGTTAGCAAGCATTGTGCCAAGGCTAAAGTTTGTGCAATATCTAAAAAGCGCTTCATATTTATAAAATTAAATAATTTTTTTAGTTTTAACAACTTATCTTCAAATAAAATTAAAATTACGACTTAAGTCTAACTTAAATATTTCTTTTTATTTTTATTTATTAATTTTCAATCATATTAATATTTTTGCTCTCTTCAGACACATATTTATAGACTAGCTTCTATAACGTCCTATTTCAGATCACTTAATAACAATTATATTTCCATATAATATAAATACAAACATAGTTATATATTTTACGTTTATATAATTTAAATCAAAAAAAACCCTGAATAATTAAAGTCAGGGTTTATTTATCTTATAGGCGTTATATCGTTTACTAAACTGTATGTCCCATACGCTCGCCCATTACAACTACAGACTCAGCTTTAAAACGTTGTTCCCATTCAATCTTATCTTTTTCAAATAAAATAACCGCTGTAGAACCTAAATAAAAACGTCCAAGCTCAGCACCTTTCTCTAGCTTTAACTGATGATGCTGTAATTCAATACGACCTGAAGGTTTCACTTTACCTGTCGCCACAGTTTCAATACCAGCAACAATCATTGCACCCACTAACACAACAGCCATACGGCCAAGTTCAGTATCAAACAAACACACCATGCGTTCATTACGGGCAAATAGTCCCGGTACATTTTCAGCAGTCACCTGATTTACCGAAAATAGCTCACCCGGTACATACAAAGTTTCAGTTAATGTACCTGCAAACGGCATATGAACACGGTGGTAATCGCGTGGAGATAGATAGACTGTCGCGAACTCACCTTCTTGGAATGGCTGAGCAAGTTGTGGGTCGCCAATGAGTTTCTCTACAGAAAAGCTTTGGCCTTTTGCTTGAAATACTTCACCCGCAGTAATTTTACCAATCTGAGAAATAGCACCATCAGCAGGTGAGACAATGCTATCTGCATTTTCGTCAACGAGACGCACGCCATCTTTTAAAGCACGGGTAAAAAAGTCATTAAAAGATTTATATTTCAGTGGATTGCCTTGTTCAGCAATCGATAAATCAATCCCATATTTGGTTTTAAATGCATGAATAACAGCAGTTTTCACAACTGGATTTTCACTCGCAGCAACTTTACCTACCACACGGCTTAATTGATGCTGTGGTACAAGGTTTTGTGCCTTAATAAATAATTCTTTTTTTAATCGAGATGTGAAACTCACGACGGTGATTCTCCAGTAATAATAGGACTATCGAGGCGATTGCCCCATTCACTCCACGCACCATCATAGGCTTTTGCTTCCCAGCCCAAGAGCCTAGCCAAAATATAGGCCAAGCCGGAACGGTGATGTGACTGGCAGTACACAACTACAGGTTGCTGTAAATCGAACCCAAGTTGTTCAAGGCGCTGCCGCGTGCGTTCAAGCGGGTGCAATTTTAGATGATTTTGACGATTAAGTGCAGTACTCCATTCAAAATGGAGCGCATTTGGAATGTGACCGCCGCGTCGCGCTGCTAGACGGATCCCACTATATTCATCACTCGTCCGGCAATCCCACAATTGAACATTTTCTTGTTCTACTTGTTTGCGTAGCTCTTCATAGTTCACACGGAACTGAGCGGCATGCGATAAATCAATCTGAATTAAGTCTTCAACAGGAGAAACTTCTTCGACTTCTGCTGTCGTTGGTAACCCTGCTCCTAACCATGCATGGATACCGCCATTAATTAAACTGGTACGGGTGAATCCTAAGCAATGCAAATTCCAGATTAAACGTCCAGCCCATGCTCCACCCTCATCGTCATAGACCACAACATGATGATTCGGTGAAATATTCAATTTCTCAATCAGTGCTTGCAAACCTGCTTCATCTGGCAAAATGCCAGTGGCTTCTTCGTGTTGAGACACTAACCATTTCGGCTGTAAGTGAATAGCATGTGGAATATGAAGTTGCTCATAAACAGAAGCACGGCTCAAATCTACAATGCGAATATATTCATTGCCTAAATAAGGCACTAATTCTTCTGCTTCTATTAATAAATCGAGTTTAAAATTCGGGAGTGTCATCGTCATGGTTTCTTTTTTTATACCAGCTTAATTTCATATTAGCATAAGCTTATATCTAACAAACTCTGATTTTCTGCAACTCTTTAGCAGAAAATCAGATATCAGCATTCTTACTTTTAAAAATACAAAATAGCGAGACTATTTATTACTTAAACCACTTCTTCAAGTTCTTCGATTTCAAAAACCTGACGTAAATAAGCCAAGAAAGTATCGTTATCAGTCATGGTTTTTCCGGGGCTATCAGAAATTTTCGCAACCGACTGACCATTACATTCGACTAGTTTCAACACAATATTGAGCGGCTTTTGGCCCATATCATTGGTCAAATTGGTTCCAATACCAAAACTCACCTGAAAACGATCTTTAAAGTATTGATGTAATTCCCATGCTTTTGGCAAATTAAGACCATCGCTAAAAGTCAGCATCTTGGTTTTAGTATCAATTTTTAATTTACGATAATGTGCATAGGCCTTATCGCCCCATTCGTAAGGGTCACCACTGTCATGGCGTAAGCCATCAAAGAGTTTCGCAAAATACAAATCAAAATCTCGAAGGAACGCATCCATACCAACAACGTCAGTTAGAGCAATTCCTAAGTCTCCGCGATATTCTTGAACCCACGTCTCTAAAGCCGCTTTTTGAAAGTCACGCAGTCGTACATCAAGTGCCTGAAAAGCTTGTAGGAATTCATGAGCCATGGTCCCAATTGGCGTAATGTTTAACTCTTTTGCAAGCAAGACATTACTTGTACCACGGAACACATTTGGTACTGTTTTATGAAAGGCTGCGACCACATGTTTTTGCCATACGAAGCTATAACGGCGACGTGTACCAAAATCAGAAACTAAGAATGGTGGGTCATTCGGCTTTTGTGTTTTTTCATATTCTTGAATCAATTCAAGTTTGGCTTTTAAACGGCGCTCGCCTTCAGCCCATACTTCATCGGTTTTGATACGGCTAAAATAAAGTTCATTTACAATCGCCAATACAAAAATTTCAAACATCATGGCTTGGACCATCGGACCTTCAATATGAATATCCAAACGACCTTCCGCATCGATGCTAGCTCGAATAAAGCGTCGCTTCAGTTGAAACAGTTCTAAATAATCGACAAAGTCACTTTTGATAAAGCGTAATTTACGTAAATATTGAAGCTCGTCTTCTTTATATTTAAGACTACACAAATAGTCGAGTTGCTCGTTTAAATCATCCAAAATATCTACTAGTGGATAGACAGTATCTTCTAAATTTCTACAGCGGAAATGGTAGACACTATGGGTTTGCGGGAATTTATGCAAAACCACTTGTAACATCGTAAATTTGTACAAGTCTGTATCTAGTAAAGAATGGATAATTGGAGACATAGTCAATGATTATTCGCTTGCTTCTTAGCATTAAAGCATATTTTTATAAATCAATTGCGAGCTTTTAGACCATTGTTGCAATTCCATGAAATTTCCTTTTAAAAATCATTTAATTTAAATTCTGCTAAACTAAACCAATTCAATTAATTGCAGAAATTTGCTTTAACTATGCGCGCTTTAATACAACGAGTTCTTGAAGCCAAAGTGGTGGTTGACGGTGAGACGACTGGTGAAATCCAACACGGACTACTGGTTTTTTTAGGCATTGGCCGTGATGACACTTTAGCAATTGGCCAGAAGCTTATTGATAAGATTTTGAAATATCGCATCTTTGATGATGAACAAGGCAAAATGGGTTGGAATGTCTCTCAAGCAAATGGTGGAATCCTGCTTGTTTCACAATTTACTCTGATGGCTCAAACGCAAAAAGGTTTACGTCCAGATTTTGGTCCAGCCATGCCACCAGCAGATGCCAAAGCGTTATATGAACAGTTGGTTGAATATGCCCATTCACAATTTGAAAAAGTTCAAACCGGCATTTTTGCAGCTGATATGAAGGTTCATCTCATTAATGATGGCCCCGTGACGTTCAATCTAGAAGTCGAAGCGTAGATATAAAAAAAACTCCCATTTGGGAGTTTTTTTATATCTGGCGATTAACGACCAGTTTTCTCTTTAATAAAAGCACGTGCTTGACGTACTTTCTCTTTAACTGGTTTTGGCAACTTAGGTGGAATGAGTCTAGCCACTTGGTTAAACCAAACAAGTAGGCTGAAGTCTCCTTCCATCTTAATACTGCCATTTTGCATGCCTGTCATAAATGCAGTTGGGTCACCTTTAATCAAAGTTTTTACACCCTGTTCGCTATCTGCAAACTGCAAGATAAAGTCAGCTTTTTCAGGTGCACCTGCAACAGTATCGATTTGTCCATTATTAATGATGATCTGACGTGCAACACCTAAGTCCGTACCTATCTGAATACGGAAAGCGCGGTCATGAATCAATTCAATAAACTTAGGGCTAGTACGTGCCAATTGCTTCATACGCAGCACTAAACCTGCTACCAATAAATCTAACGGGTCTGTACTGACATCAACGAGAGGTAACTTGACTACAGGTATAGAAGAAAGTTTCATGAACATTCACGCCTATTGTATTTTTATGAAAACTTTAGAGCAAAACTCAGCAAGGACATACCATTGCTTGTGTTTTGTGCATCAACTGATAATTTTTAGCTGGCAACGCAATCTAGATGAAACGTCAACAGACGCGTCTATCGTAGCATAACTGGCTATTTTTTAATAAATGCTTTGTATAATAAAAATCACGTTTCGTAAATAAAAAAGGCATGCTGTGCATACCTCTTTACCGTTAGATAACAATTTAATTATCGGCTAGAACATTGCTGCTGATCATCTTCATATACTGGCGTGTGTTCTATATATTGGCGATTTGCCAAAGCCTTTTGTGCCTGTTTATCCTCACGTAACAAAACAAATGTAACCATTACCATCGCTAGACTTAGTGCAGTTAAATAACTATATGTGACTGGCATTTCAAAAGTGACTTGAACTCCAAAACGGACCACTTCTAATAGCCCCCAAAAGAACATCCCTGCAAGCATAAAACCAAGCCAACGACGGTAAGGAGAAAAGAAAACAGCAACAAGCGCGACAGCGATCAAGCTGAATCCGGCGATAGCGGCAAAATTCGCTGTTACCATAGAAACCTCCGTCTTAATGAAAACGTCTAAAAAGATTCGGTCTTAAAAACCCGACCTCATTCCAAAAACAACTTTAATTCATAATTTGTGTTGAAGCTTAGGATGCATTATGGATGTTTTTTTTTAGAAAAAAAGACCCGTTTTTTCTTAATGCGACATACTTTGTCGCAACATTCTTTTGTCATTACATTTTTGTAAAATTCAAAAAGTTCGATTCCCTATATGGCATCAATTCTGGCGTGTCATTACAAAAAAATATGCAGTTTTTAAGGACCAAAATAAGTTTTTTTCAGATTTTTTTATTGCCTTTTTTCTGTGCATGATTTGAGCATAACATGCTTGTTTTTATGACTATTCTGCATAAAAAAAGCGCTACTCTGAAGTAGCGCTTAAAGCTTAGCCTTATAGATTAAGCACGGTTTAAATCTTTGTCATGCATACCAAGTAAATATAGAACCCCATCTAAGCCAACGCTTGAAATAGCCTGATTTGCATTTTGACGAACCAAAGGTTTAGCACGATAAGCTACACCAAGCCCTGCAATCGCAAGCATTGGTAAATCGTTTGCGCCATCGCCTACTGCCATCGCTTGCTCTAGAGAAATACCCATTTTATTTGCAAGTTCGCGTAATAACTCAGCTTTACGAGCGCCATCAACAATTGCGCCTTTCACTTCACCTGTTACGAAACCGTCTTGCACATCTAAGATGTTAGCGTGAACTTCATCAATACCAAGTTTGCCTTGTAAATATTCGGCAAAATATTGGAATCCACCAGATAAAATTGCCGTTTTATAACCAAGTGCTTTTAAGGTCGAGATGAGACGCTCTGCACCTTCAGTAATGGTTAAACGCTCTGCAATTTTAGGTAGAACAGCAGCATCTAACCCTTTTAATAATGCAACACGAGCACGGAAACTTTGCTGGAAATCAAGCTCACCTTGCATCGCTCTTTCAGTGATTTCAGCAACTTGAGCGCCTACCCCTGCTTCAATCGCTAACTCATCAATCACTTCTTGTTCAATGAGTGTTGAGTCCATATCAAAACAAACTAAACGACGGTTACGTCGATAAGCATTGTCTTCTTGAACAGCGACATCAATATTTAATTCACTTGAAAGAAGTAAACATGCTGCACGCATGGCTTGTGCATCTAGAGTTGGACCACTGCTTAAACCAAACTGTACACATGCACGACGCGGGAATGCGCTATCCTTTTCAAAGTCGACACGGCCTGATAAACGGGTAACAGTTTCAATGTTAAAGCCTTGGCTAGACACAATTTGTGTAACGGCTTGTAAGTGTGCAGCAGTGAGTTCAGGGGCTAAAGCCGTGACGATATAACGAGTACGGCCACCTTCAGTTACCCATTGATCGTATTCTGCGCCTGTGATTGGTTTAAAGCGCACTGTTAAGCCAATATCATGTGCTAAAATCAGAATTTCTTTCATTGCCAATGCGGTCGCAGTTTCATTATCGGAAGCGACTACAATGCCCAATGTGAGTTGATTATGAATAACAGCCTGACCTACATCCAGTATTTGCAATGAATGTACGGATAGTACTTGCATTAATCGGGTAAACTGGTTTGGTTGGTCTGGTCCTAAAAAGGATATAAGAATGATTTCTCGCATGAATTGACTCTAGTCTGAGTGACAACTATTGTAAGAATCATAATCGAATTTCAATATAATTGCCTTGGAAGTTTAACTTGATTGCGCCTAGACAAGGGCTATTTGCTAGCCTACTGATCGTTAGTTTTGCATTGCATACCTTTTTAATGGTGATTGCAACGACACACCAGCTCAATGAAAACCGTGCGAGTCAAGGTCAGCTCATGACCAGTCAACTCGTTGCAGACAGCTTATCTGAGCTAGAACCTGCCAATACGGTATCTTTAGCTCTGATTGCTAATCGCTATGCGACCAATCCAAGCGTTGCGTCTATTCGCATTCTTGATGCCAACAAACAAGTGCTGGCAACGAGTGGAATTTCAAAAACTCGCCAAGGTGAGATTTTTGCTCGCGATGCTCTGCAAAATGAAAAGAAAGTGGGCTCTATCGAGATTACGCTGATTCAACCAAGCATTGGTGAAATTCTGCGTACTCAATGGCTGGCAATTTTAGCTTCTCTGTTTTTGCATGTTTTATTATGGCTTGCCTATCGCGCGATTGCTCGCCCAACCCGTAGCGAATATTTGGCACGTATTAACGAAGAAAACCGTTTAAAACATGAAATTCAGCAGTTAACTCAGGCATTGGCTCTAGAAAAACAAAATACAGTAACGTTGGTTGCTCAAGCTCAACAACAAGCGAAAGGTAAACCAGCGGCTCGACCACAACCAGAGAAAACAGCAGATTCAGCTGACCAACATATGTTGGCACTCAATATTCAGTTTTATGACCCTAAACAGTTATTAAGCAGTGTTAACCAATCAGTATCTGTTCCGTACTTTAAACTCTGTCAGCTCTTTTTAAACAAGAGTATTGAGTTATGCGTGAAGCATTACCAGTTAAAGTTAGCGGACATTGAAGTCGTAAATGAATTTAATGCAGATGGCGCTACACTTGCGATTTCAACCTCGCATACTCACGCTGTAGAGTGTCTGCTTATGGTTGGAACCGTATTCCAGTTGCTCTCTGACGTTTTATATAAACGTTATCGCGAAGATAAACGCTTTGCGCTGCAAACTCGTAGTGCAACGTGTAATGCTGTAGAAGCGATGCAAATTGATGCGAAAGAAGCTGCTCAACGTTTAGCACAGCATCTTCATGCGAAAGAATCTGCTTTATATCTTGAGAATGATCAACTCAAAGCAATTCAAGACAGCTATCAACTTGTTGCGATGCCAAACCCAAGCAATGTGATGACTCGTCATGCCTTTATGATTAATGGCATGAATGCTGAGTGTGCTGAACTTGCTCAAAATATCCGCACTGAGATTTTAATGGGGAAAAAATCAATCCCACAAAATGATAGTCCAAGCAGTGCAGCTTCATAAAAAATAACTGCGCATATCAGAACCTAGCCTTTTGGCTAGGTTTTTTTTATTTAAATTCATTGTTTTTATTTTAAATTATTCCATTTTCTTATGATTTATTTGTATAAATAAAGCTGGATCTATTCTATCTCGTTGCAAAGTTGGATAAATCAGAATCATAGGCAAAATTCTCTAAACAGCGTAAACTATGCAAAATTTATTAAATAGAAATTGTCTAACGACAAAAAAAGGTGAGAGCGAATGCCGCTGAGTCGTGTTGAAGATCTTGTCGCCGATATTCGTGCAGGCAAAATGGTTATCTTGATGGATGACGAAGATCGCGAAAATGAAGGTGATCTTGTCATTGCAGCAACGCATGTTCGTCCTGAAGATATTAACTTCATGATTACCCATGCACGTGGTCTAGTTTGCTTAACGTTAAGCCGTGAGCGCTGTAAGCAGTTAAACCTTCCGTTGATGGTTGACCAAAACGGTGCTCAGCATAGTACAAACTTTACCTTATCAATCGAAGCCGCTGAAGGTATTACAACTGGTATTTCAGCAGCAGAGCGTGCACATACAATTCAAGCTGCTGTCGCAGCGCATGCAAAGCCAAGTGATATTGTACAACCGGGCCATATTTTCCCGTTAATGGCACAGCCAGGCGGTGTTCTACATCGTGCGGGTCATACCGAAGCGGGCTGTGATTTAACACGCTTAGCAGGTCTTGAACCAGCTTCTGTCATTTGTGAAATCATCAATGAAGATGGCACAATGGCGCGCCGTGCAGATTTAGAAATTTTTGCCGAGAAGCATGGCTTAAAAATTGGTACAATTGCGGACTTGATTCACTACCGCATGACCAATGAGCAAACGGTTGAACGTCTGGATCAAAAAACGATTCAAACAGAATATGGTTCATTTGAACTCTATCGTTATCGTGAGATTGGTAACCCGGACATCCATTTGGCTTTAGTCAAAGGCGAGCCAAAAGAAGGTGTTACAACAGTACGTGTACATGGTTTCAGTCCAATTCGCGATTTACTTAAGCTCAATAAAGCTGATGGTGAACCTGCGTGGAATCTAGACCGTGCACTACAGACAATTGCAGCGAGTGATCGCGGTGTTTTAGTCTGGATCGGGCAAGATCATTTGCAAGACTTGGGACCAGCGTTGGATGATTTAAATAAACCAAAACCGGTGAAATCCAATGCAGCACTTTCACACCAATATCAAACCATTGGTGTAGGCGCTCAAATTTTGCGTGACTTAGGTGTTGAAAAAATGAAGCTTCTTAGCTCACCATTACGTTTCAATGCTTTATCTGGCTTTAATTTAGAAGTAGTGGAATATGTCACTGCTGATCAAATCACAACGAAATAATCGAGGTTGCTATGGCAATTCGCCGTATTGAAGGTTTATTACATCTCGCAAGCGAAGGTCGTTATGCGATTTTAGTGGGTCGTTTCAACAGTTTTGTTGTTGAACACTTATTGGATGGTGCAATCGACACATTAAAACGTCATGGTGTAAATGAAGATAACATTACTGTTATTCATGCTCCTGGCGCATGGGAACTCCCGATTGTTGCTAAAAAATTAGCTACATCAAATCAATTTGATGCAATCATCGCACTTGGCGCAGTTATTCGTGGTAGCACACCACACTTTGACTTCGTTGCTGGTGAATGTGCAAAAGGTTTAGGTGTAGTCGCGTTAGAAAGCAGCTTGCCTGTCATCAATGGTGTCTTAACTACTGATAGCATCGAGCAAGCCATCGAACGTTCAGGTACAAAAGCAGGAAACAAAGGTAGCGAAGCTGCTTTAACTGCAATTGAAATGGTTAATTTATTAAAGGCAATTTAAAGCATGTCTCAAACACTGCAAGCCGCTTATGCAGCAAAACGCAAAGCACGTCGTTTTGCTGTACAAGGTATTTATGAGTGGCAAATGAGTCACAATCCTGTACATGAAATTGAAGCACGTACTCGTGCTGAAAATGCGATGCACAAGGTAGACTTAAATTACTATCACGAACTATTAACGCAAGTGATTGCACTACGCGACGATCTTGATGCATTACTCATTCCGGTACTTGACCGTGAACTTAGTGCACTTGATGGTGTAGAGCTCGCAACCTTACGTTTAGGTGCTTATGAGTTACGTGATCATTTAGAAGTACCTTATCGTGTAGTTCTTGATGAAGCCATTGAACTCGCCAAACACTTTGGTGGAGCAGATAGCCATAAATACATTAATGGCGTTTTAGATCGTTTAAGTTCAACACTACGTAGTGCTGAAAAACAACAAGCAAACTAATAGGTTTGAAGTTGATATGGCTGAGTTTTCTATTATTGACCAATACTTTAACAGACAATCTTACACAGATGTCACCTTAGGTATTGGAGATGACTCAGCCTTAATCACCCCTCCCCAAAATCAACAATTGGTGATCTGTGCAGATACACTAGTTGCTGGTCGTCACTTTCCTCTTAATACCTCAGCGCATGCAATTGGCTGGAAAAGTGTAGCTGTTAATCTTTCAGATATTGCTGCCATGGGTGCTAAACCCCATAGTATTTTACTTGCGTTAAGTCTCCCTACCATTGACCATGAATGGCTCGAAGGATTCAGTCAGGGAATCTATGACTGCTGTAATCAATTTGGTGTTGCTCTCATTGGTGGAGATACGACCCAAGGTCCACATCTGACCATTACTGTCACGGCTATGGGCTGGATTGAAGCTGGACAAGCGGTGTTACGTTCGGGCGCAAAAGTCGGTGACTATGTGTGTGTGAGCGGTCAAGTTGGAGATGCAGCATATGGTTTACAACACCTAGGCCATCCATTACAAAAAAGACTAGACTACCCGACGCCACGTTGTCAGCTTGGACAACAGTTAAAGGGCCTTGCTTCTAGCATGATTGATATTTCTGATGGATTAGCCCAAGATTTAGGCCATATTTTAAAAGCTTCAAAGGTCGGTGCTCGGTTATTTTTAGAAAAGTTACCAATTGATTCAACGCTAGAGAAACTACCAGAACAGCAGCGTTGGCAATATGCGCTAGCTGGTGGTGATGACTACGAATTATGTTTTACAATAACACCGCAAAATTATGAAAAACTTTTGCAAAAACAACTAGACATTAAGTTTACAATGATCGGACAGATCGTTGAGCAAACACAACTAACTTTTGAGCATTTGGGTTCGGATTACCCATTGCAAATTCATGGATACCAACACTTTGCATAAGCCGCCGATTCATTTTAAAGACATGTCTTGGTTCAACCGCTGCATCGTTTTCTGTGGAGTTGGTTTCGGATCTGGTCTCGCACCTAAAGCCCCTGGTACTTTTGGCTCTGCTTTTGCCCTACTCTTCGTTCCGATCTGGTTATCGCTTGGATTTAACTTAAGCTTAATCGCGATGATTATCATGTCCTTGGTCGGGATTTATATCTGTGGTCAAACTGCGAAAGTCATAAATGTACACGATGATGGTCGAATTGTGTGGGATGAATTTGCAGGGCAATCTATTACCTTTCTTCCTCTCATTTACTTACAACAAATGAACTGGATGTGGGTGATCGTCGGCTTCATATTATTTCGAATTTTCGATGTTTGGAAACCTTGGCCTATCCGTGTTATTGATCGTCAAGTGCATGGTGGTTTTGGTATTATGCTTGACGATATTATTGCCGGTGTATGGGCTGCTCTTTGTACACTAATTATTATCCATTTGACTTAATCATTAGAGTTATTCATGTCAACTACCGTCATTATTCTTGCTGCTGGTAAAGGAACGCGTATGCGTTCTCAGCTTCCTAAAGTATTACAACCTTTAGCGGGTCGCCCACTATTAGGGCATGTCATTGAAACAGCAAAACAATTACAAGCTAAAAATATTATTACGATTTATGGTCATGGTGGTGACCGCGTACAACAAACATTTGCTCAAGAAAATGTTCAATGGGTTGAGCAAGCTGAACAACTTGGTACAGGTCATGCAGTACAAATGACCTTACCTGTACTTCCTAAAGAAGGTGTTTCACTGATTTTATCAGGCGATGTACCATGTATTAATGCAAATACGCTACAAAAATTATTAGACGCATCGACCCAAACAGGAATTGGCTTAGTTACGCTCACTGTAGATGATGCTACAGGCTATGGTCGTATTGTGCGTCAAGATGGCAAAATTCAAGCCATTGTTGAACATAAAGATGCAAACGAAGCACAACGCCAAATTAAAGAATTCAATACGGGCATTTACTGTGTTAGCAACGCAAAACTTCATGAGTGGTTGCCTAAACTTTCAAATGAAAATGCACAGGGTGAATATTACCTAACTGACATCGTTGCAATGGCAATTGCAGATGGCTTAGAAGTTGCCTCTGTTGAACCAGAGCTTGCTTTTGAAGTTGAAGGTGTTAATGACCGCATACAACTTGCAGCTTTAGAACGCCAGTTCCAGCAAGAACAAGTCAAAAAGCTCATGCAGCAAGGTGTAATGTTCTTTGACCCTGCACGCTTTGATTTACGTGGTTCTGTAAAAGTTGGACAAGATGTTCGTATTGACATCAATGTTATTATTGAAGGTGAATGTGAGCTTGGTGATTTTGTAGAAATCGGCGCTGGCTGTATTTTAAAGAACACCAAAATTGCAGCAGGCACTAAAGTTCAGGCCTATAGCGTTTTTGATGGCGCAGTTGTAGGTGAAAATGCTCAAATTGGACCATTTGCACGCTTACGCCCAGGCGCTAAATTGGCAAATGAAGTGCATATTGGCAACTTTGTTGAAGTTAAAAACACATCGATTGGACTAGGTAGTAAAGCTAACCATTTCACATACTTAGGTGATGCAGAAATCGGTGCTGAATCAAATATTGGGGCAGGTACTATTACTTGTAATTACGACGGTGCAAATAAACACAAAACCACTATTGGCGATGCCGTTTTTATCGGTTCTAATAGCTCGCTGGTTGCTCCGGTGACCATTGGGAATGGCGCAACAGTTGGTGCGGGTTCTGTGATTACGAAAGATGTAGCCGAACAAAGTCTCTCCTTTGAACGTGCGCAACAAATTTCAAAAGCAAATTATCAACGTCCCCAAAAGGTTAAAAAATAAGAGGATTGAAGTATGTGTGGTATCGTCGGAGGCGTTGCAGAGCGTTGTGTAACCGAGATTTTAATTGAAGGTTTAAAACGTCTTGAATACCGCGGTTATGATTCTGCGGGTGTTGCTTTACTGAATAATCAACAAATTTTACGTGAGCGCCGTGTAGGTAAAGTCATCAATCTTGCAGATGCAGTTGCTGAACACCAACTTACAGGGGCTATCGGCATTGCGCATACCCGTTGGGCAACACACGGTAAACCAACTGAAAATAATGCTCACCCGCATATGTCGGGTAAGGTTGCTGTTGTACATAACGGTATCATTGAAAACTACCAAGAATTAAAAGACGACCTTCAAGCTTTAGGTTATGTTTTTACTTCTCAAACAGATACTGAAGTTGTTGCACACTTAGTTGCTGAAGCACTAAAAAGCACAGATAGCCTTTTAGATGCTGTTGAAACTGTTGTACCTCAGCTTAAAGGTGCTTACGCGCTAGGTATTATCCACAGCGACTACCCAGATGAACTCATTACTGTACGTGAAGGTTCACCTTTAGTGATTGGTGTAGGTATTGGTGAAAACTTTATTAGTTCAGACCAACTTGCACTTTTACCAGTGACTAACCGCTTTATGTACCTAGAAGAAGGCGATATTGCACGTCTTACTCGCACTTCAATTGAAGTATTCGCAAATGGCGAGCGCGTTGAGCGTCCAGTACGAGAGCTTGATGCAACCGTAAGCAGTGCATCAAAAGGTGAATACAAGCACTACATGCTCAAAGAAATTTATGAGCAACCAGAAGCAATCAAGCAAACGATTTCTCAAGCACTTGATGGCAATAGCTTACGTGATGATTTCTTGAAAAATGCTGATGCAGATTTCAACAAAATTCAAAGCGTACAAATCATTGCTTGTGGTACAAGTTACCACTCAGGAATGATTGCGAAATATTGGTTTGAGCAACTGATTGGTGTGCCTTGCCAAGTTGAAATCGCGAGTGAATTCCGCTATCGCACCCCTGTAATTGTTGAAAATACACTTTATATTTGTATTTCACAGTCAGGTGAAACTGCTGATACTTTAGCTGCACTACGTGAAACTCAAAAACGTGCGAAAGCAAACAATATCGATATTCAGACTTTGACTATCTGTAACGTTGCTACGTCTTCAATGGTTCGTGAAACTGATCATCACTTATTGACTCTTGCTGGTCCTGAGATTGGTGTTGCTTCAACTAAAGCGTTCACGACTCAGCTCGCTGCGCTTATGTTGTTAATCTTGAAAATTGGTCAAGTGAAACAACGTATTAGCCCTGCTCTGCTTGAAGAAATTACGCGTGAGCTATGGCACAGCCCGAAAGTTATTCTTGATACGCTTAAACATGATCCAGAAATTTTGCGTTTGTCTGAATTATTCGTTGAAAAAAATCACTGCTTATTCTTAGGCCGTGGTACGAATTATCCAATCGCATTGGAAGGCGCATTAAAGCTTAAAGAAATTTCATATATTCACGCAGAAGGCTATGCTGCTGGTGAGTTAAAACACGGTCCATTAGCACTCGTTGATAGTGAAATGCCAATCGTGATTCTAGCTCCAAATGATGAAATGCTTGATAAGCTCAAATCAAATATGGAAGAAGTTCAGGCACGTGGTGGTGAATTATTTGTTTTCGCTGATGAAAATAGCGGAATCAATGAAAAAGACCGTCAACACGTTGTGCATATTCCAGCAGTAAACGAATGGCTAGCTCCAATTGTTTATAGCGTACCAGTTCAGTTGTTGTCTTATCACGTTGCTGTATTACGTGGTACAGACGTTGACCAGCCACGTAACTTGGCGAAGTCAGTAACTGTAGAGTAATTCAAAAAAGATCATTATTAAGGCATCACCTGCTTAAATAACTGATTGATTAAGCCCGATATGCATTAATTGCATATCGGGCTTTTTTATTGCATTCATATCGCTACACAGCCCCTTTCCCGTGAAAGAAAATAGAGAAAACTCCCCTAGGACCCTATGTCACAATGGACTTTTACTTTTGCGCTGATTTAAAGTTTGAGAGATCATTGCGACACAGAGATAAAGGAGCTAAGCGAACTTAGCCCATTTCATTTTTATCGCAGGGTTGAATGCTGCTGAACAAGTTAGGGGCAAAGTCCTGTGGGAGAACAGGACTTTGCAAACTGGTGTGTTTTAAACGTTGTACGGTCTGAGATGAATACACCTGTTCAAGCTGTTGGCAAATACATTCGCAACTTGCTTGCATGTGTTCACCTGACAAGCAAATTCTTTTAAATTCCTGCTGAGCGTTCGCATCATCATTTGTAATACTGTAAGCACCGACCACAAGGTTTAAAACCAATATAAATTTATGAAGTTTCATATTATTCTCATAATTATTTATATCTTTAGATAAAATAAAAATATGATTCGCTTAAATATTAAAATAATTTATAAATAATAATTAATCCTCCCACAAAAATAGGAAAATAAAATAATTAAGATTTTAAAATAAAAATAATTTATAAATTTAAAATATCAGGTAGCAAAAACCCAAATTTTAAATAAATAAAATAGTTAAATGAGAGAGAAAATGAGTTTGAATAATGGCATGGCCAACTCCTTAAAAATGGAGTCCTACCACCAAATCACCGTCAATTGATTAGGGTGGCAGAACGAAAGAGGGTTAGCAGACTGACCTAGCGACCAGCACGCGCGAACGCGTCCCCCTTCCGCCCTACCATAGAGAAAAAGGGGGCACAAAGGTTCCACATGGGAAATACTCAGAAAGTATAACCCATTCGCTAGGATACGGTCTGCTAAAACCGACTGGCAATGTAGGCCAGCAACGAAATATTAATCGGTATAATAAAGAACGTCAATTTATTTTAATGAAAAAGTTTAAATATAATAATTTAATTAATGTTTATATAATATTTTCCTTATTTTATATTTATAGCTTTTAATTAAATTTAAACTATAAAACTGAGTTATATATATTTAGTTAATAAAATAGATTAATCGTTAAGTAATTTAAAAATATATTGTTATCAAAGCAACCATAACTTTGATAACTCAGCTATTAGAAAGCCTGATATGTCTTTGAAATACTTATTGGACTTTTTTATTACGGTTATAAAGCTCTAAAGCATAGTCTCTGGCTTTTATTAAGTAATTCTAATAAATACAATTAAATCAAGATGTTATATACAAAAACCAACAAAAACACTTGGATTTATATGTGAAAAATTATGGTATAAATCACGCTTCGAAATTTACTTGATAACTATTAATTTCGACAACTACAAAAACTTTCTAATTATAAGGAGTGACTTATCATGGCTAATGGATTCCCAGAAGGAAACTTTAGAATCGTTAACAAAGCGACAGGTGCATGTATCGCAAGTCAATACGGTGGCCAAACCCATGGTTTACAAGATGCAGTAACTGCGCGTGGTGAAACGGGTAAATTAGCTTACTCTCATACAAATGACCGCCTATTTACGGTACATGACAAAGTTAAAAATATAGAAGAAGAGCTTTGGTATTTTGACAGTCACGCAGACAGTTGGGGTTACAGAGTGAATATGCTATACAACAAAGTTACTGATATCCGTTCTAGTTGGGTATTAGGTGCTCATGTTGAAGCAAAGCCAGTTGCCTATAAATTATTAGATAAAGACTTAGAAAACTTTCTTGAGCTTTTACCAAAACAAGATGAACAAACCCTAGCTCACTTAAGAACCAGTGATTTTCTGGATACTGTTCATTTATTACAAACATTTATTGATATTAATGGCGAAGAAACCATTAAATCGGAACTGATTGGTAAACTTGATGATAAAAAGTTAGATGAATATTTAAATAATGCATTGGCTCATGATGCACTTCGTGGCATTGAGCAGAAGTTCCACGAATATGGTTCCTCTCCTTTTCTAGGTTTAAATATTCCTGAACTTGAAGGTTTGTCCGCAAATCCTTTCACTCAGCACAATGAACAACTCTATAAGATCATTCTTGTCTCTATTCAATTAGATATCTTGGATCAAAAAGATTGGAGTTCATATTCACAGTTCAGATTGCATTTAAGACATCAAAATATCAATCGTCTTCTAGAAAATCTTAAAAAAGATAATCTTGAGAAACTACAAAATAAAGTACAGACAGAGTTTAAAAATGTAGAAGACCCTCAAAAAGAAGCAGTAAAAATTATTCAGGAACTTAGCAAAGCCCTCAATTTAAGTACCAATGAAAAAAATATAAATACTGCCAAAAAGATTTTGCAGACAGGCTTAAAGTCAAATGAGTCTTTTGAGCAGCTCCAAACAGCATTAAACAGTACCAATGGCAAAGAATTACAAGCAGTTAATGTGTATGGTGGCGATATTTTCTTACAAGGCGCTGGCCGTCAGTACCAAACTAAGTGGGCATTTGAAGATGGCTATATCTTTGTAGAAGGTAAACCGGATGCAGTACTGACATGCTTAGGTGATACACATGTATATATCAGTCATCGATCTGATGACCCAAGTCAGCATTGGGAATTTAAATAAGTTTAATTTGAGCTAGAACATAAGATGGTAAGAGAAAGCTCTCTTATCATCTTTATAAAATTTATATTGCAATATCTTTTACAGGTAAATGCTTACCTAACAAAGAAAAACTAACATCCGCAACTTCTAACGGGTCTGAACTGGTCCAAATAATATGATTCCCCTCATTTGGACTTTCAGAACTTAAATGATATTGATTGAGCTGCCGAATTAATTGCGCTGTTACAGCTTCCGAAGGCTCAATAATTTGTATATCACGACCTACAATTTCCTGAATCGTGTCTGAAACAAACGGATAGTGGGTGCATCCTAAAATAATCGTATCGACTTTTTGTTCGACCAACGGCGCCAAAATATTTTCTAAATAATCCTTAACTTCCGCTGTATGCGCTTTACCCGTTTCAATTTTTTCGGCCAGACCAATACAAGGCACCAAAGAGACTTTAATATCTTGCGCATACGTTTCAATTAAACTTTTTAAGTTTTTGCCTTTAACCGTGGTTGCAGTTGCCAAGACAGCAATATGCTTACTTTGTGTGATTGCTACTGCTGGTTTTACCGCGGGTTCTATGGCAATAAGTGGCACACTAATTTGCGCTCTAATCGTTTCAATCGCTACAGCGGTCATGGTGTTACAAGCAACCACAATCGCTTTGCACTTCCCGTCATTTATAAGATTTGAAATTAAATGCGTGGTTCGTGAAACAATCCAGTCGCTATCCTTATCTCCATAAGGGACATATTTCGAGTCAGCGAAATAGATAATATCTTCATTCGGAAGCGCCTGCCGAATGTGCTTAAAGAGAGACAGTCCGCCTAAACCAGAATCAATCATTCCAATCGGGTTATTCTTCTGGTCCATTATTTTTCCAATTTAAAATTCTAAAAGAAACTATATTTTTCATTATTATATTATGTTTTCTCACTGTTTTTGAATCAGGTCCAACGAGGACCTGACCTAAATTTCGAATTTTATTTTAAGCTGCCGCTTTTTGTTCCTTAATCCAATTTTTAATACGTGCATCCAATATATTTAAAGGCAATGTGCCTGCATTTAAGATCATGTCATGGAACGCTTTTATATCAAAACGGTCTCCAAGCTCATGTTTCGCGAGCTCTCTTAATTCTAAGATTTTTAGTTGGCCCATCTTGTAGGCTAATGCTTGGGCAGGAATAGCAATATAGCGGTCTGCCTCTGCCTGAATATCAGGTTCATCTAAAGCAGAGTGATCTCTCATGAAATCAATCATTTGCTGACGAGTCCATTTTTTATAATGTACACCTGTGTCCACCACTAGACGACAAGCACGGAACAACTCACTCGATAGTCTTCCATAGTCTGAAAGCGGGTCTTTATAGAAACCAACATCTTTACCCAACTGCTCAGCATAAAGTGCCCATCCTTCAATATAAGCGGTGTGATTCGGCTGCTTTCGGAACATCGGCAAATTTGGCAGGTTTTGGGCAATATCAATCTGCATATGGTGGCCGGGAATTGCCTCATGGTAAGCGGTCGCTTCCATTGATATTTTGGAACGTTCAGAGAAGTCGCCAGTATTTACATATACTTGTCCGGGGCGTGAACCATCAGGTGTGCCTTGGTGATACTCCGCACCTGCCGCTTCTTTTTCTCGATATTGCTCTACAGGCAAAACTTCGACTTTATTTTTGGGCAATAAACCAAAGAGCTTCGGCAACTCTGGTTGCATTTGGGCAATATACCCGCGATAAATCTCTAAAATTTCTTCACGAGATTTTGGGAAAACCGCAGGATTTGTTTTTAAGGATTGTTGGAAACTTTTTAAGTCATTGAAACCTTGTGCTTTAGCAATTTTCAGCATTTCCGCTTCAATACGAGCAACTTCTTTTAACCCAAGCTGATGAATAGTTTCAGGGCTTTCAGGCGTGGTCGTATTGTTTTCTACATAAAAGCGATAGAGCTGATCACCTTTTGGCAAGCTCCATATTCCCTCGTGTTGTCGTCCATAGGGTAAGTAATCTTTCTGAATAAACGTGCCGAGTTTTTGATAGGCAGGCCGAACATTCTGATCTATGGCCTGTAGTATTTCACGGCTTAAACGCTCTTGTTCTGCTTTCGAAATATTGTTTGGAAATTGCTTTAATGGCGAAGCAAACACACTGTCTTTCCCTGCTGGCGTTGCAATGCTATCAATCTGTTTTGCCACCTTTTCAAGTAAATATTTCGGTGGTATCAAGCCATCTTTTTGTCCTTGTTTTGCTAACTGAATACCTTGATCAAGAATAAGAGGAATTTGTTTTAAACGAGCAATATAGTCTTGATATTGTTTAGCATTATTAAATGGAATCGAACTAATAAATCCCGGAAATTGTAAATGTAGTCCCCACATTTGATTGAAAGGCATCTCATAGAGTTTCAAATCATAATTTTTAAGTGTCTCTTTCAACTGATAAATCATTAAATCTTTATTTAATTGATCAGTTGCTGAAAACCCCGTGCTATCAATTGCTTCAAAACGTTTTAAAAAATTTTGAGTACTTTTTTTATCTTTCTCAATCTGATTTTTTGAAGACTCGGTCCAACGATTGTTGTAGCGTAAATCTCCTAAAGTCGTTGCAGTTTCAGGATTATTTTTCAAAGTGTATTCCCACTGTTCTTGTAAAAGCTGGTTTAAAGCTTTCACCCGAACAGAGACATCACTGTTTTGCTTAGATTGTGATTTTTCGATGGTATTTGTATTTATTTCGGGGGGTGTAGCATTAGAAGAATGAGACATCCAAAATAAAACACTGATACAAGCAAAATGTAAGGTTCTGTTTTTCATTTAATTATCCAGAAATATTTAACGAAGGTTAAAATAAAGACAAAACAAATTACGTGCCAAGCAGCATATAAAATAATGTAAAAATCGAGTATTTTTTAACTCAATGATTTTATAAATTAATTTTCTTTTTAATTAAATTATTTATAGTTGCTATCTATATTCCGTAGCTGACTTTAATTTACCAGAAAGTCAAAAAAAGCGCACATGAGCGATCTCAGTGCACTTTTGAATTTCTACATTAAAAATTGTTTCTCAAGAAAACAAATATTGATAAACAATGTACGCAGCCAGTTTTGCTGTTCTATTGTCTAAATCAAATTTTGGATTGCACTCAGCAATATCTAAAAGTTTGATTTTTCCAGTCTCTTGAATATGCTTAAAAATTGCTTCAAAAGTGGCTAAATCAATTCCTTTTACAGCAGGTGCACTGACTCCGGGTGCAACCGCAGCCGCGAAGACATCTAAATCAATCGTAACGTACAAATAGTCTACTTTTTCAATAAAAGCATCAACCGCTGCAAGCACGTTGTTTAGGTTAAAAATATTAACCTCATGATCGCGTAAATATGAACAATTTAGCGCATCGGCTGTATCAAACAAAACTTTAGTATTGGCATGGTTAGCGACCCCAATACATAAATAATTAAATTGTTTTTTATGCTGTTCCGAAAGTCGCGCTGCTTGTAAAAAAGGTGTTCCAGAAGTTGCATGCTCTGCTTCACGCAAATCGAAATGGGCATCGAAATTAATAATGCCTATTTTTTTATCTGGTGCGTGGGCTTGTACATATTGGAACAGACCGCTAAAGCTACCAAAAGCAACTTCATGCCCACCGCCCAATACAATTGGTTTTAAACCATTTTGTAGGCTGGTTGCGACTTGTTCAGCCAACTCAGCTTGGGCTTGCTCTAAATTGTCATATTCGCAGGTCACTGTACCCAAATCGACAATACTGACTGGATGATGAATAGGTAAATTGGCAAGCTGATTACGGATTGCATCTGGAGCATCTGCAGCACCGACTCGACCTTTGTTACGCTTCACGCCTTCATCAGAGCTAAAACCAATCAACGCAAATTCAGCATGTTGGGTTTTATTCATAATATGGTGAATACGTTGGTGTGCTTCACCTTCGCCATCATGGCGACCTTGCCATTTAAATGTGTGATTCATGTGACACCGTTTAAAAAATAACTTCTTGTCCATACTGAATGACTCGCTTAGGCAAATCTCCGCCCAGCCAGTAAACAATTTCAGATGGATGCTCAATATCCCAAGCCACAAAGTCAGCGACTTTACCCTGCTCTAAACTGCCGTGCGTTTGTTCTAAACCGAGCGCTTGTGCAGCATGAATGGTGACACCAGCTAATGCTTGCTCAGGCGTTAAACGGAAGAGCGTACTGCCCATGTTCAGCATTAAACGTACAGAAAGTGCTGGAGATGTACCCGGATTTAAATCACTCGACAGCGCAATACGCACGCCATGTTTAATCAGGCTTTCAATTGGTGGGTATTGTGTTTCACGTAATAGATAAAAAGCGCCCGGTAGTAACACAGCAACCGTACCCGACTCTGCCATGGCTTTGACATCATCTTCGGTCATGTACTCTAAATGGTCGGCTGACAAAGCATGATAACGTGCTGCCAAGCTTGAACCACCTAGCGATGAAAGCTGTTCAGCATGAAGCTTAACGGGTAGACCCAATGATTGTGCTGTTTTAAAAACACGTTCGACCTGAGCAGGTGAAAATGCTAAATGCTCGCAGAATGCATCAACTGCATCGACTAAACCTTCAGCATGCAGTTTAGGCAACATTTCTGTACAGATATGCTCGATATAAGCATCGCTTTGATCTTTGTACTCTGGCGGTAAAGCATGAGCAGCTAAACAGGTACTTTTGACCGTCATTGGTAAAGCTTCACCAATTTGACGGATCACACGCAGCATTTTGCGCTCATTTTCATAATTGAGTCCGTAACCAGACTTAATTTCGATGGTGGTTACACCGTCTTGTTGCATGCAACGAATACGCTTAAGGGCTGATTTCAGTAATTGTTCTTCGCTGGCTTCACGCGTTGCACGTACTGTACTGGCAATACCACCACCGCTTGCTGCAATTTCAGCATAACTTACGCCTTGTAAGCGCTTTTCAAACTCAACACTACGGTTACCACCAAATACACTATGCGTATGACAGTCGATGAAACCTGGGGTTACCCAAGCGCCGTTTAAATCAACTGTTTTGGAATATGTGTCGGTAGGAAGTTGTTGTTGTTTTCCAATCCACTGAATAAGATGCCCTTCTGTGACAATTGCAGCATCTTCAATGTAGGAATATTGCCCATTTTGCATGGTCGCAATGTGGCAATTCTGCCAAAGTTTTTTCATGAGCCTTTCCTCAAAACTGCCCAATAGTTAAACCATTGGGCAGTTCATTTGTTAGCTTTCTATCTCAACATTTTGCTGGATAGGATTACTTTCCTTTCCCAAGTTTTGCTGTGGTTTTACCCATATGCGATAAGCAATAGTTAAGAGTGCAAGCCATGTTATTCCGACATAAATTGCAGGACGTGAATCAGGGAAATAACCCATCATCACTAAAATAAACACCATGAAACCAATCGCGAACGCAGGTGCAACTGGCCAACCCCATACAGGGAAATCAAGTGCTTTAATTTCAGCAGCAGATAATTTACGGCGCATCGCAACTTGCGAAAGCAAAATCATGAGCCATACCCAAACCGTTGCAAAAGTGGCAATTGATGCAATGATCATGAATACATTTTCAGGAATTAGGTAGTTCAACACCACACCAATTAACAGCACGCCAGCCATAACCACAACAGTCATCCAAGGCACACCATTACGCGATAATTTTTGGAAAATGCGAGGTGCTTGACCACGGTTTGCCATACCATAAAGCATACGGCCAGCGCCAAATACATCACTATTAATTGCCGAAATCGCAGCAGTCACCACCACAATATTTAGAATATTCGCAGCAGATTTAATGCCTAAATTTTCAAAAATTTGTACGAATGGGCTACCTTGGCTACCAATTTGATTCCACGGGAAAATCGACATCAAAACAAAAATGGTCAGTACATAGAAAAGTAAAATACGTACTGGAACAGCATTAATTGCTTTTGGCAAAGTGGTTTTCGGGTCTTGTGATTCGCCAGCAGTTAAACCGATAATTTCGATACCACCGAAAGCAAATACAACTACAGATAAACACGCAACTAAGCCTGCAATGCCATGCGGCATAAAGCCATCATAAATCCATAAGTTTTGAATACCCGGTACCACACTGCTATGGTCAGCGTGGAAGCCATAGAACATTAAGCCTATTCCACCTAAAATCATGGCAACAATGGCACTAACTTTAATGATGGAAAGCCAGAATTCGAGTTCACCAAAGACTTTAACGTGAATCAGGTTAATGGCACCCAAGAACATAATCAGAGATAAAATCCAGATCCACCGTGGCACATCGGGATACCAGAACCCCATATAAATACCAAAAGCGGTGACATCGGCAATCGCGACAATCACCATTTCAAAAACATAGGTCCAGCCTGTGGTAAAACCTGCCAAAGGACTAATGTACTGTGATGCATAGTGGCTAAATGAACCGGATACTGGGTTATGGACAGCCATTTCACCCAGTGCGCGCATAACGATATAAATTGCAATCCCTGCAACGATATACGCCAATAATACTGAAGGCCCCGCCATTTTAATGGCGGTAGCCGAACCATAGAAAAGCCCAGTTCCAATTGCTGAGCCCAATGCCAAGAAACGAATATGGCGGGTGTTCAATCCCCGCTGTAGTGTGGAGTTTTGTGACATTATAATCTCCAATCCTTGAGGAAATTTAGTTAGATTCGGCCACTCCATGTGACCGTTTTATCAATCACACTTCAGATAAACTAGGGAGTAGTTTTGGAATAAGTAACTCGTTTAAACAGCCACTCGAAAGTAATTCACTTGCTTGTTCAATATCAGGAGCAAAGAAACGGTCTTCACTGTAGTAAGGAACTTGATCGCGCAAGATTTTACGAGCTTGTTCAAGTTTAGGCGAGCTTTTTAAGCCTTCACGGAAGTCTAGACCCTGACAAGCGCCTAACCATTCGACAGCTAAAATGCCACGGACGTTATCAGCCATATACCAAAGACGTTTACCTGCATTCGGAGCCATTGATACATGGTCTTCCTGATTCGCTGAAGTTGGCAAACTATCAACACTCGCTGGATGTGCAAGTGCTTTGTTATCACTCGCAAGAGCTGCTGCTGTAACTTGAGCAATCATGAAGCCTGAGTTAACGCCACCATTTGCAACCAAGAACGGTGGAAGCTGTGACATGTGGCGATCCATCATCATCGAAATACGACGTTCTGAAAGTGAACCAATTTCTGCGATTGCCAATGCTAAGTTATCTGCCGCCATTGCTACAGGTTCTGCATGGAAGTTACCACCAGAAATCACATCACCTTGTTCTGCAAAAACAAGTGGGTTATCAGATACAGCATTTGCTTCAATTTCTAAAACTTCAGCAGCCTGACGGATTTGAGTTAGACATGCACCCATCACCTGTGGTTGGCAACGTAAAGAATACGGATCTTGAACTTTGCTACAGTCTTCGTGTGAATGTGCAATTTCACTCGAATCCGTCAATAAGTCACGATAAGCCGCCGCCACATCAATTTGACCACGTTGACCACGTACTTCATGAATCCGAGCATCAAACGGTGAGCGTGAACCCAGCATTGCTTCAACACTTAAGCCACCACAAACTGTCGCAGCAGCAAATAAATCTTCAGCTTCAAACAAGCCACGTAAAGCATAAGCAGTCGAAACTTGGGTACCATTTAAAAGTGCCAAGCCTTCTTTTGCTGCTAAAGAAATTGGCTCTAAACCTGCAATTTTTAAAGCTTCAACTGCTGGTAACCATTCACCTTTATAACGCGCCTTACTTTCACCAAGTAAAATCAATGACATGTGTGCAAGTGGTGCCAAGTCACCTGAAGCGCCGACTGAACCTTTAAGAGGAATGTGCGGATAAACTTCAGCATTAATTAAAGCCAACAAAGCATCAATGACTTTACGGCGAATACCTGAGAAGCCACGTGCCAAGCTATTTGCTTTCAATAGAATAATTAAACGAACCATTGCATCATCAAGTGCTTCACCTACACCTGCTGCATGGGAAAGAACCAATGAACGTTGTAACTTTTCTAAATCTTCAGGAGCAATCTTGGTTGAAGCAAGTAAACCAAAACCTGTGTTAATGCCGTAAGCTGTACGCCCTTCATTTACAATCTGTTCTACACAAGCCACGCTTGCGTTGATTGCAGCTGAAGCACTTTCATCTAATTTAACTTTAATCGGGTTGAGGTAAGCTTGACGTAAATCAGCTAAGGTTAATTTTCCCGGTTGGATCAGTAATTCCATGTTGGCTTCCTAATTTTTTGCACTATATTCTGCTGAGACAGTGCTTTTCACAATTGCAAAAAGCACCGCCAGTTCTTCCATGTATTTTTATTGCGTAATCATTGGCAAGTTTAAGCCTTGCTCTTTCGCACAGTTAATCGCAATTTCATAACCGGCATCGGCATGACGCATAACACCTGTTGCAGGGTCATTGGTCAGTACACGAGCAATACGTGCAGCAGCTTCATCTGTACCATCACACACAATCACAACGCCTGAGTGTTGAGAGAAGCCCATACCTACACCACCACCATGGTGTAAAGAAACCCAAGTTGCGCCGCCTGCTGTATTAAGCAAAGCGTTTAATAAAGGCCAGTCTGATACTGCATCTGATCCATCTTGCATTGCTTCAGTTTCACGGTTTGGACTCGCAACTGAACCTGAGTCTAAGTGGTCACGACCAATCACAACTGGAGCTGATAATTCACCGCTACGAACCATTTCGTTAAATGCCAAACCAAGTTTTGCACGTAAGCCTAGACCAACCCAACAAATACGTGCTGGTAAGCCTTGGAAGCTAATACGTTCACGAGCCATGTCTAACCAGTGATGTAAATGTTCATCATCAGGAATTAACTCTTTAACTTTGGCATCTGTTTTATAAATGTCTTCTGGGTCACCAGAAAGCGCTGCCCAACGGAATGGACCAATGCCACGGCAGAACAATGGACGGATATATGCAGGTACGAAGCCAGGGAAATCAAAAGCGTTTTCTACGCCTTCTTCTTTCGCCATTTGACGGATGTTATTACCGTAGTCAAATGTTGGAACACCCATTTTTTGGAAATCGAGCATCGCTTGTACGTGTTTCGCCATCGACTGTTTTGCAGCTTTTACAACAGCTTCTGGTTCAGTTTTGGCACGTTCACGGTATTCATCCCAAGTCCAGCCTACTGGTAAGTAGCCATTGAGTGGATCGTGTGCACTTGTTTGGTCGGTGACCATGTCAGGACGTACACCACGGCGAACAAGCTCAGGTAAAATCTCTGCAGCATTGCCATGAAGTGCAATTGAAATAACCTTGCCTTCTTTCGTGTAACGATCAATACGCGCTAAAGCATCATCTAAATCAGTTGCTTGTTCATCTACATAACGCGTACGTAAACGGAAATCGATACTTGCTTGCTGACATTCGATGTTTAAAGAACAAGCCCCTGCAAGTGTTGCAGCTAAAGGCTGAGCGCCACCCATACCGCCTAAACCAGCAGTAAGAACCCAACGACCGTTTAAATCACCATTGTAATGTTGGCGGCCAGCTTCAACGAAAGTTTCATAAGTACCTTGCACAATGCCTTGGCTACCGATGTAGATCCAAGAACCCGCTGTCATTTGACCGTACATTGCGAGTGCTTTTGCATCTAATTCGTTAAAGTGTTCCCAGTTTGCCCAGTGCGGTACAAGGTTTGAGTTTGCGATTAAAACGCGCGGTGCATCTTTATGAGTTTTAAATACACCAACTGGCTTGCCTGATTGAACTAATAAAGTTTCGTCAGTTTCAAGATTTTTTAAAGTATCTACAATTTTGTCGAAACATTCCCAGTTTCGTGCTGCACGGCCAATACCACCGTATACAACCAACTCTTTCGGGTTTTCTGCAACGTCCGGATCAAGGTTATTCATCAACATACGTAATGGGGCTTCAGTTAACCAACTCTTAGCCGTTAATTCAGTGCCACGTGGTGCACGAATTTCTACATCACGAAATTTTGTTGTCGTTGTTGTCACAGGCGGACTCCTTCCTTTGAGCTTACATCAGCAGAACATCACTTGTTTCTGCATTTGTATAGTAATGTATTAACTTGTATATACATCCATATACTACACAAATATTTTACGACGTGAAGAGGGTTACTCATATTTTTTTAAAAAAATTGAATAAGCTTATGAATTAAATTAATTTATTTTTATTTTATGCATAAAAAAAGCACATATCTTTTCACTCGACATGTGCTTTTAAAGAAGAATTTATTTAGTTTTAACGTTGAATTAACTCAATAACATAACAAGTTTTTTCCCAATTTTTAGGGAAATGAACTGAGGTAATCGCAGTAGTTTTCTCAATTTTTAGTGTCTCGTGAACAGCAAGCTGAACGGAATGATCATCAACATGTACTTGTGTTTCACCACCCTGATTAAAAATAAAAATCAGGTCTGCCGAACTTAAAAAGGTCTGTTCTTCTGTACCCTCTACTCTCTGAAAGCGGGCATGAAACTTTGCAGGATCATAAATTAAATTTAAATCTCGAATTGCACCGTCTACCAGTTCACTTTGAACCTGACTTTCGCCATGAAAAGCAAAAATATGGCCTTGGTTCAGCGTTTTGGCAGGAAGATCATCGACATGCAGCACCAAGCCTTTTCCATCAAGCACACTAATAATTCGCTGCTTATTGGGAAATAGCGAAAATGGCCCAGAAGTGGTCACATCAGCCATCGAAATACGCCAATCGAAATCAGCCTCACCTTGGCTTCGCGCAATTTCTAAAGTGAAACCCGCACCATTTTTCCAAAGCATTTTTGTATATTGATCGGCCCTGATCAATTCAATCATGGGTTAAATTTCCCTTCGAGATAATAGCGGCTACCCGGATAAATCAAACGTGCGCTTGAAATGAGTTGTTTATTTGACCATGTACGGCGGCGAATCAGTAAGCATGGTTCAGCTTTGGTGATCTTCAACCATTTACACTCTTGAGGAGATGCTAAAACTGCCTCAACAATATGCTCACCTTCTGAGACAGGTGCTTTTGCCATGAGGTAAGCATTCGGGGTAATGGTTTTAAAATCTTGTTGTAAATAATCTGGAATGAGCGCTGCATCGACTAAACGATCTTCGACCTGAACAGGTACATCATTTTCATAATGCACAATAATCGAGTGAAATAATCTTTGCCCTTCGCGAGTCTGCATTAACACGCTTTGCTCTGCATTTGCATGAATTTGTTCTAAGACTAAAACTTCAGCGTGGTGCTTATGGTTTCGTGCAATAATCTCATCGGCAATATTATTAATCTGAAAAAGTGCAGTTCGGCCTTGTCCTTCAGCAACGAAAGAACCAACGCCCTGAATTCGAACCAACAACCCTTCAGTCGTTAATTCACGAAGCGCACGGTTTACAGTCATACGGCTACAACCGAGTTGATTAACCAGTTCACTTTCCGAAGGAATTTTTTTATTTACAGCCCATGAACCTTCATAAATTTTTTGTGAAATCAGTTGTTTTACGCGTTGATATAAAGGAACTGGACTATCAGCTTCAATCGAAAGCTCAGCATGTTCTTGTTTTGATGTTCTGGGCATAACAAATACTCAAAAAGGCGGCAGGCAAAAAGGTATTTTAGTTGACATGCTATGTATATACAACCACATACAACATGTTAATTTATGAATTAAATAGATTTTAAAAAGTTTAAAAAATAAACATAGCTCGATAAGAGCTAATTTAAAGTTTTATGTAGAGAAATTCAAATATATAAAGGCTTTATCAATATTTATTTAATAGTTATTTCTGCTATGCCCGTGCTCAACTCAAGGATGTAAAAAGTATCGTCTTTTCTGATTTACGAAATGCTGTTTAAAATTTTTATTTAAAATAACTGATCGATAGTATTCTTCTGCCACACAGTATATTAATAAAACTGGAAGCACATCGAATGCGTAATTATAAAATAGATATTCTTCGAGGAATTTCTATCCTGTTAGTTCTTTTACATCATTTTAATATTCCCTATAAACTTAAAGATACATGGTTAGGTTTTGATTTCTTAGGTGAAGCATTTAGCACAGTCATCGCAAGAAACGGAAATTATGGCGTCACCATGTTTTTTGTGATTTCGGGTTTTTTAATTACCCATCACACTTTAAAACGAGACAAACAATTTTCCGCAATTAACCTCAAGCATTTTTATATCCGACGGGCAGCGCGTATTTTACCGTGTCTGTTATTACTCATTTTAGGTGTAAGCATACTTGGGTCATTTGACTTAAAACCCTTTATGAACCAAGCACCAAATGGTATTGAGGTTTCCTATCCACTAACAATTTTTGCGGCTTTAACCTTCTGGATGAATATCCTGATTATTAAATTTGGTTGGGTCAACTACGCTTTAGGTGTGTTGTGGTCACTCTCTGTAGAAGAAGTTTTTTACTTTGTTTTTCCATTATTGTGCCTGCTCACCCGCAATAATAAGGTCTTTATTGCTGTACTGATTGGAGTAATTTTATACGGGCCTTATTTTAGGTCTCTACATTTTGGAGAAGAAAGCGGCGCCTATTTATATCATTATTTTTCAAGTTTTGATGGTATAGCAATTGGCTGTTTAATCGCTATTTTTTCTCATAAATATCAGCCAAATTGGGCCTATAAAAAACCTCTTTCGTGGTTAATTATTTTGAGCATGGTCGCTCTTTATTTATATGCGCCAATTAAAGAAGTCAGTACATGGGGTATTAGCTTATTTGCTCTTGCCACAGGCTTACTGATTTTATGTTTTCAACATCCTTCCGAAACGCAAGCGCATAACTTATTTACAAAATTTATGGTTTGGTTGGGGCAAAGAAGTTATGAAACTTATTTGTTTCATCTGGTTGTGCTGGGGCTTATGAAAGTTGCTTTTGTTCCAGCCCAAACCGACTCTAGCATCAAAATTATGCTTTTAATTGGCTATCTGATTCTGACCTTTATTATCAGCGCAGCAATTGAAAAATATTATTCCACCCCACTTAACAGCTACATTCGAAAGATTTTCATTAAAGATAAATCATAAAAAAAAGCCCCTTTTAAATAGGGGCTTTTTTAATTAAGCAATCAACATGGTTTCATCATCTTGCTTAAAAGGGTTCGACCAGCTCTGCCAAGCTTGTGGCCCTAAAGCCATTTCTTCATCATTTAATAAACAACGGTCTAAGCGTTCTATTAAAGCTTGCTCATCCATTTGCATACCAATTAGCACCAGCTCCTGACGTGCATCACCTGTTTGAGCATCCCAAACCTTTTTAATTTGTTCGATGCTGTCTAAGTCACTTGGCCAGTCTTCTTCTGCAACGGCCGCCCACCAATAACCTGCCAAGCCATGCCGCGCCATCGCACCTGCTTGTGACCAAGAATAAGCCAATGTCGGTTCAGCAGCCAACCAGAAAAAGCCTTTGGAACGAACGACACCCGGCCATTCAGCCTGTACCAAATCATAAAAACGCTCTGGATGGAAAGGTCGGCGGGCGCGGTAAACAAAGCTACTAATGCCATACTCTTCAGTCTCTGGCGTATGCTCTCCACGTAATTCTTTTAACCATCCCGGTGCTTGTGCAGCTTCAGCAAAATCGAATAATTGTGTATTTAAGATTTTATCTAAAGCGATCTTTCCAAATTGAGCAATTTCAATTCGAGCACGCGGGTTTAGAGTTTTTAAAATTGCAATGAGTTGGTCTTGCTGAGCCTGATCAATCAAGTCAATTTTATTCAGCATAATCACATCACAAAACTCAATCTGATCAATAAGCAAGTCCACCACAGTTCGCTCATCTTGTTCGCCTAAGGACTCACCACGTTGTTGCAGAGAGTCGACTGAACTGTAATCTTTAAGAAAGTTAAAAGCATCGACTACCGTGACCATAGTGTCGAGTCGAGCAAACTCATTGAGTGAGTTTCCATCTTCATCTTCAAAGGTAAAGGTTTCTGCAACAGGCAGCGGTTCAGAAATGCCAGTTGACTCAATCACCAATTGATCAAAGCGTCCTTCATCAGCTAAACGTTTAACCTCAACCAGTAAATCTTCTCGTAACGTACAACAGATACAGCCATTACTCATTTCAACCAGCTTTTCATCTGTTCTTGAAAGCTCCGCCCCACCTTCGCGTACTAATGCCGCATCAATATTCACCTCAGACATATCATTAACAATCACGGCAATACGGCGACCTTCGCGATTATTTAAAATATGGTTGAGTAAGGTGGTCTTTCCTGCACCCAAAAAGCCAGATAAAACAGTGACGGGAAGCTTGGCAAATGAGTTGGCGATTGCAGTGCGCATGGCTTGATCTCTTTGAATAATATTTAAACTGATCATGGCTGGCCATTTAAATATGGCCAGATCACAGGCGTAATCTATTTCTAAACCACAATAATGTTATGTTATAACATAACTGCTGATCAAGTTTTTATTCCAGTTTTATTTAAGCCTATTCATTTAGTCTTTGAAAAAATTGCTTTTATAGTTACTGACAAATCGATGTTCTATAGTGATGGTCAGGCCCCCATGAACGGAATCCTTGGCTATCAATATGGATTTGTCCCGAAGCATAAACACCTAGCCCCATATTAAGTGCTTGACCCTTGGTTTCCCAGAACTGACAAAGTTTAGTTTTGGTTTGTTGAATATTGAACTGGTCTAAATCGGTAGGCTGTTCTGGTCCAATTCGAAAATCAAGCGCTGCATTAAAGACATGTCGAGAAGCATCTGCACCACCCGCACAACGGTTTAAAGATAAAGCTCGATAGGCCGATGTCACTTCAAAATCGTTAATCACACCATCGTCAACCAATGCTTTTAAAATGCTAAGTGTCGGAACGATGTTGGACCAAATCTCTCTTGGTGGCACCGCATACGGCTCAACTCCACATTTTTGCCAATCGCGAGCCGAGCGTAATAACTCATGGTCTGGAACTAAATTGGCAAGCCCTTTTTGCTTAAGAAATTGCTTATAAGCTTGTACAGACTGTCCGTGATCTGCGGTTGCGATCCAAGCCACATAATCTTCGGGTTGCTGCTTTATCCTGACCACTGTTTTTTTAGGCTGCGGCAAAGTGTGGGTGTGTAGAGGAGTTGTTGGCTTGGGCGTTTGAGTACTACACGCTGTAAGAGATAATAAAATTAAACCTAAATAACGTTTCATAAATATGCTCTATCTTCGCCAAAAATGGGAAGACTGCTCATCATTAAATTGAGCAAATGTTATATTATAACAATAATAAAGTCCTTTAATTTCTGTTGCTAAATTTTAAAAATAAAAAAGGACGTATGAGATACGTCCTTTTGATAACTACACTTACGCTGTTATTAAATATCGGCTTCTACAGCAGTTAAAGACTGCTCAGCTTTTAGTTTTCGGCGTTTAAATTGATAAGCCACCATCAAACATAAGATCCAGCCAGGAATCATCATGACCGCAACACGCATATCTGGTGTTAAAGACATCACAATTAAAATGCCCAACATAAACACGATGCATAAATAGTTGCTAAATGGATACATGAAGCTTGGGAACTTCGTTGTTTGCCCTTGGCGTTGCATATATTTGCGGAATTTTAAATGCGTCCATGAAATTACAACCCAGTTAATCACAATGGCTGCAACCACGAGCATCATGAGTAAACCAAATGCTTTTTCAGGGAAAATATAATTTAACAATACACATAAAATAGTCACAGCAGCAGAAAGGATCACTGCATTGGTTGGAATGCCGCGTTTATTAATGTGTGCAAATACTTTTGGCGCATTTCCTTGCTGAGCAAGACCAAGCAACATACGGCTACTGCAATAGCTTGTACCGTTATAAACTGAAACCGCAGCAGTCAAAATCACAAAGTTCAACAACGTTGCGATCCCTTGGCTATCTAAAGAAGCAAATACCATCACAAACGGGCTTCCGCCTTGTGCCATCTGGTTCCATGGGAATAGCGAGAATAAAACAAAAAGTGTCGCAATATAGAAAATCAAAATACGGTAAATAATTTGATTCACAGCTTTAGGTAAAGTTTTATCAGGGTCACGTGCTTCAGCCGCAGTAATACCGAAAAGCTCAATACCACCAAAAGCAAAAATAATGACAGCCATTGCCATGACTAAACCTTCAACACCAAATGGGAAGAAACCACCAAGTGCCCAGAGGTTCGAAATGCTTGCTTGTGGACCTGCCGTGCCTGTTGCAAGTAAATATGAACCAAAACCAATCATTGCAAGAATCGCCAAGATTTTGACAATAGAAAACCAAAATTCCATTTCGCCAAAAAACTTAACATGTAGCAAATTAATGCCATTAATTAAGACAAAGAAGGTTAAAGCAGATGCCCACGTTGGGATTTGCGGCCACCAATATTGAATATAAAGACCAATTGCACTTAGTTCTGCCATACAGACGAGAACATTGAGTACCCAATAGTTCCATCCTGACATGAACCCTGCAAATGGTCCCCAATATTTGTAGGCAAAATGACTAAAAGACCCACTGACTGGCTCTTCAACCACCATTTCACCAAGCTGACGCATCATTAAAAAAGCAATAAATCCTGCAATGGCATAACCGAGGATGACCGATGGACCTGCTAATTTAATCGATTGTGATATACCAAGAAAAAGCCCTGTGCCAATCGCCCCACCCAATGCAATAAGCTGGATGTGCCGATTACTCAAACCATGTTTCAGGTTTCCTTGCTCTTGTGCTGACATATGATTATTCTCATCCGTGTCACGTAATTTTTTTCCAATAAATTACGTATATCATAAATTGATCAAACTTTCATAGATATTCATGAAAAAATAATTGCGTGACTTTTCTCATGACCGCGAATGAAAACAGAAAATACAAGAAATGACAATTATTATGAAATGTGTAATTAAATTATGTATTGCGTAATTTGATGAATTCAGTATTATAGAGACATGAAGCAATTGGTTGTGCTCGGTCTATATCAAACTCATAAGACAGATGATCTAAGCAAAGGTTAAAAACTTATTGAGTAGCTCAGTCCTAGACCGAACTTTTATTTGTATAAGACCCGAGATAAAGACAAGGACGCGAAAATGGAACAAAAACTAAACTCTTTTATTGAAGTTTCACCTCAATCAGATTTCACTATTCATAATTTGCCTTATGGTATTTTTAGCAAAACAGCTGATGGCGAGCGTCAGGTCGGTGTAGCTATTGGTGATTGGGTGATTGATCTCGCTGCTCTTGAAAAGCACGGTCTTTTAAAACTCTCAGAGCAAGACACATACTTTAATCAACCGACACTGAATAAATTTATCGAGTCTGGCAAAGCCAACTGGTCAAAAGTTCGTAAGACACTACAGTCTCTTCTTTCAGTTGAAAATTTAACACTTCAAGAAAATGAAGCATTACGCCAAGAAGTTTTAGTTAAGCAAGACAGCGTTACTTTGCATTTACCTCTTCAGGTGCCTGGTTATACCGATTTCTATTCTTCTAAAGAACATGCAACCAATGTGGGCTGTATGTTCCGCGACCCTAAAAATGCTTTACTGCCAAACTGGACTGAATTGCCCGTTGGTTATAACGGTCGTGCTAGCTCTGTTGTAGTCAGTGGCACTCAAGTTGTGCGTCCATCTGGACAAATTAAACTTCCAAATGAAGAGCGCCCAGTTTTTTCTGCATCGCGTAAACTCGATTTTGAACTTGAAACAGCATTTGTTATTGGTAAACCAACGGCGCTTGGTCAACCGATCTCGATTGAAAATGCGTGGGACCATATTTTTGGAATGGTATTACTCAATGACTGGTCAGCACGCGATATCCAGCAATGGGAGTATGTGCCTCTAGGTCCATTCAATTCAAAATCATTTGCCAGTGCTATCTCACCTTGGGTGGTAACACTTGAAGCACTTGAGCCATTTAAAGTTGAAGGTCCAAAACAAGAGCCGAAACCTTTAGCTTATTTACAAGAAAATATCGCCAACAGTTACGACATTAATTTGAGTGTTGAAATTCAAAGCCCGAAATCGGCACAAAGCGACGTAATCTGCAAAACCAATTTCAAATATATGTATTGGTCTATGTCTCAGCAGCTCACTCACCACACCATTGGCGGCTGTAACGTTCAAGTTGGCGATTTAATGGGTTCGGGTACGATTTCAGGTTCTACACCTGACTCTTATGGCAGTTTGCTTGAGCTTACATGGAACACCACCAAGCCTTTAACACTTGCTAACGGCGAAACTCGTGGTTTCTTACAAGACGGCGATACGCTCATCATGAAAGGCCACTGTGAGAAAAATGGTATTCGCATTGGCTTCGGTGAAGTTCGAAATACGGTTCTTCCTGCATTAACTTTCGACTTTGCAGAAACTTCGGAGCCAGACTATGAAGCTGTATAGTTACTTTCGTAGCTCTGCAGCCTACAGAGTACGGATTGGTCTAAATATTAAAGGTTTAGCTTATGAGACTGTTCCAGTTCATCTGGTAAAAAATGAACAGCAAAGCGAAGACTATTTAAAGTTAAACCGTAGTGCTCTGGTTCCGACATTAATTGACGGCGATTTAACCTTGTCTCAATCGTTAGGTATTTTGGAATATCTAGATGAAAAATATCCAGAAACCAAACTACTTCCAAATGATGTGAAAGAGAGAGCTAAAATCCGTGCTTTTGCACAGGCAATCGCTTGTGATATTCACCCGTTAAACAACTTACGCGTACTGAAATATTTAAAAAAAGACTTAAATGTTTCGGACGAACAAAAAAATTATTGGTATCAGCACTGGATTATTGAAGGCTTTCAAAATCTCGAACAGCTACTTCAAGATTCAAACGGACAATTTTGCTTTGGAAACGAAGCAACAATTGCTGATTGCTGTCTGATTCCACAGGTTTACAACGCGAAACGCTTCAAGATTGATTTATCTGCGTTTCCAAAAATTGAATCGATTTATCACCATTGTTTGTCTATCCCAGCCTTCTATAACGCGGCACCAGAACAACAACCAGATTGGGAATAGTAAAAAGGAGTTTTAATATGACATTTGCCATTAAAAAAATACATCACGTTGCATATCGTTGTAAGGATGCGAAAGAAACTGTTGAGTGGTATAAAAAAATGCTCAACATGGACTTCATTTTAGCTTTTGCTGAAGACCATGTGCCTTCAACTAAAGCCTTTGACCCTTACATGCATTTATTCTTAGATGCCGGACAAGGCAATGTTTTGGCTTTCTTTGAATTACCAACTCAACCAGACATGGGTCGAGACGAAAATACCCCACAATGGGTACAACATATTGCTTTTGAAGTTGAAGACTTAAATGCTTTGATGGCTGCGAAGCAACATTTAGAAGAAAATGGCGTCAAGGTTTTGGGCGTAACCAACCATGGCATTTTCCACTCAATTTATTTCTTCGATCCAAATGGCCATCGTTTAGAACTGACTTATAACGATGTGCATGCTGAAGAAAAAATTGCAAAAATTACAGAAGAAATGAAAGCTGAAATGCTAGAGGAATGGAGCAAAACCAAACGTGCTCCGCACCACACTCATTTCTTACATGAAGCAGAGTTAGGAACCTAATTTAAAAAGAGCAATAAAAAGTCGGCATTGGTTAGAATTGTTTGAATGAACGGTTCTGTATCAATGCCGATTTATATTATTTAAAACTACTAATTTTTTTAGAAAATCGCGCTATAAATAAGAGTGTCGGGATTTTAGAAAATTGTTGATTATTAAACATGCCAATTTCGCTAATAGAAAAAGGTGATTTCTATTTCTTACTAGGCTCAGGCATGATGTAAATCGCAGCAATTTCAATTTATATTTTGAACATCGCTGTTTAACAGCTGAAGTAACTTTATTAAGGGTATTTAAATGATTGAAGAAAAAGTATCTGGGGGGGTTCAATCACTTGAAGTCGGTTTATCTGTACTAAACGCCCTTTTAGAGCACAATCAACCTATTATTCTCAAAGATCTATCGAGCAAGCTAGAAATGCATCCAGCCAAAGTGCATCGCTATCTGGTCAGCCTTATTCGCATGGAATATGCAAAACAACTTGATGATGGGCAATATGCTTTAGGTGATCAGGCGTGGCGCTTAGGTCTCAACTGTGTTCAGCATAGCGACACACTACAGCTGGTACAGCATTTAATTTACGACCTACAAAACAAAATTGGTTGCGGTATACAAATTAGTAAATGGTCACCGAAAGGTCCTGTAGTTGTTCAATCAATTGAATCAAACCACCCTATTTCGATTGTCACTAAAGTTGGCTCGATTATGCCTTTAGTCAATTCTGCTGCGGGACGTTTATTTGCTTCTTATCTTCCAGAGCATTTTGTTCGCCCCTTAATGGAAACAGAATGGCAAAAACATCAAGAGCTTGGTCTAAACATCGCACCACAAAACTGGGAAGCGTTTACAGAGCTTAAAGAAACCATTCGCCAGCAAGAAATGTCGGCAGCAAAAGGTGACTTACTGACAGGAATTAATGCGGTGGGTTTACCTGTGTTTAACTCAAACCAAAGCATTGAGTTTTGTATTGTCGCACTGGATAGCGAAATGTTTTTACCAGTCGACCCACACAGTAAAACGATTGAAATCTTGAAAAATGAAGTGAAGCTCATCAATCAATATATTAAAAGCCGCTAATCAACAGCAATAAAAAAACCAAGAGATCAAACTCTTGGTTTTTTTAGATCAGGAATAAAGCTCAGCTTATTTAGCTTCTAGGACACCACGGCGAATCTGGTCACGTTCAATCGACTCAAATAATGCCTTGAAGTTACCTTCACCAAAACCATCATCATCTTTACGTTGAATAAATTCAAAGAAGACTGGACCAATCATGTTTTCAGAGAAAATTTGCAATAACAGTTTCTTCTGACCATCTTTAGTATTGCCATCTAGCAAAATACCACGCTGTTTTAACTCTTCAGTTGGCTCACCATGCTCAGGTAAACGTTCTGGTAGCATTTCATAATATGTATTTGGCGGCGGTGTCATAAATTTCAGACCGAGGCCTTTTAACTTATCCCAAGTCGAAATTAAGTCATCACAAATAAACGCGATATGTTGAATACCTTCACCATTAAAGTCAGATAGAAATTCTGCAATTTGGCCGTTTCCTTTGTCTGAGTCTTCATTTAATGGAATACGGATCTTGCCGTCTGGTGCTGTTAATGCTTTAGACGTTAAACCTGTATATTCGCCCTTAATATCAAAGTAGCGAATTTCTTGGAAGTTAAAGATTTTTTCATAGAAGTTTGCCCAATACTCCATACGGCCTTTGTAGACATTATGAGTTAAATGGTCAATTTCATTTAAGCCTGCACCTACTGGGTGTCTTTGAGCATCATCAAAGAAAGTAAAGTCGTTTTCATAAATATCACGGTCAACTAAGAAGATCGGCATGCCACCAATACCTTTAATTGCCGGAATGTTAAGCTCCATTGGCCCAACTTTTGAATACATTGGTTCAGCGCCAAGCTCTACTGCTTTTTGGAAAGCTTTTGCTGCATCACGTGTTTTGAAACCCATCGCACAAGCAGATGGACCATGTTCATTAAAGAAGAATGACGCATAAGATTCTGGCTGATAATTCAGGATAATATTGATATTTCCTTGACGCCATAAGTACGCTTCTTTCGATTTATGCTTGGCTACTTTTGAAAAGCCGATTGTTTCAAAAATTGGATCTAATTCATTTTCTTTTGAAACAAACTCAATAAATGCAAAACCGCATAATTCTAATGGGTTCTCTAAAATATCCATCTAGTTTCCCTCTGGTGATTACCTGTTCCGTTTATCTCTATTGCTGATGAACTCAGCTCCTTTCTCTATAGAATACGTAATCATTGGGTGAGTATTTGAACCGTCAAAATGCCTTAACCCAACGCATCCTATGAGAAAAAAACGAATCATTAAAACGAAGATATGATGAGCGTAGAGCCTTTGATGATTAATTTCCGTTCCATGTGGTGTTTGTTTTCCATACACACTGTCCTTTGTTATCTAAAAGTACGATTGAGATTTTTCAATAAACCCTTAAAAATCGTCTTTTCCTAAAAATCATTTATAGATTTATGGAGACCAACATCCTTGTTGGATCTCCATTGGCCATTTACCTTGAATTAGATGCTACTAAAAACAATCAAATTATGCAATACATAACTTAATTATGAATTGCATAATTTTGGTAATATTAAATTAAGTAATTTTAAAATTAATGGTCAGTTTTCAAATTTTGTTTATGATTTCTACAATAAGCCCTACCATCCATTTGATTTAGGAAAACTTATGATCTTAGTCAGTGCCTGTTTAATTGGTGAACCTGTTCGATATGATGGTAAATCTTGTCCAAATACTTTACTTAAGCAGCTATTACTCAATAAAAAAGCCCAATCATTATGCCCAGAGTTATTAGGAGGTTTTACGACTCCCCGCTTGCCCGCAGAAATTGTGGGAGGAACAGGTCAAGATGTACTTGATGGCAAAGCAAAAATTACCGACTCATCTGGTTTAGATGTAACAGCGCTATATTTAAAAGGTGCATACCGCACTTTAGAAATTGCACAGCAAATAAAAGCAAGCTGTGTGGTTTTAAAAGAAAATAGCCCTTCTTGTGGCAGTCAAAAAATTTATAACGGGACTTTTCAAGGTGAAAAAATTGTGGGAACTGGGATTACCACAGCACTATTGCAGCGCCATGGCTTTAAAGTAATTTCTGAAAATGAGATTGAAGATTGGTTAGTAACCCATCCTCTTTAATGGTTGTCTGCTCAATCAAAACCCTCTTAATTGCTTTCTAAAATGGAAACAAAAGGCACTCAATAGACAAGCTACTAAATAACTCAGAGCGGCCATCCACCAAAAACCATAAATTCCCATCGCAGAAATCGAGATATCCTGCCAATGCAACCCTTTATAGGCCATCCACCAACCACCGCCCAATCCGCAGCCTAGTACTACGACCAAGAAAATTAGCATCGGTAAAATCGACACATCCCAACAGCGTAACAAAGAGGTCAATAACGTCATTAAGCCATCTAGAAAGTGAGACAGACACACAATCAACAACAACGATGCTGCCAAAATCTGCACGGCCCAATCATCTGAATAGAACGTGACAATTAAGTCCCGCTCTAACCATAAGCCCAAGGACAGACTGCCACTCACTGCCATAATCACCCATACACTTTGTCTGGCAATTTTGTTTGCTTCTTCCATGTTGCCGCTGCCCATAGATCGGGACACCAAAATGCTATAAGCCGAGGCAATTGATGAAGGGAAAATAAACATGAAGCCGCCAGTACTCGCGACAATTTGATGGGCTGCTGACACCACACTCCCAAAAGGTAAAATCAGAATAGCAACCGAACAAAATGCAACGACGTCCATCAACGCCATGATTGCTGTCGGTATCCCTATTTTTAAAATCATCCGCAGACTCTGTCGGCTATCTTCAACCGAACGTTCTGGATGTTCAATAAAGATGTATCCTTTCTCTAGGAAAAACAGGTAATAAACAGCCAACATAAACCACCGTACAATGAGAGTGGCTAACAAAGCCCCTATCGCACCGAGTGGTGGAATTGAAAATAAAGCGACACCATAAATTAAAAGATAGGACAAAATAATTTTAAGAATGAAGAAAATGCTATCTGATAGTAAAACCTTATGCGCATTTTCAGTGACCTGAGACAAAGCTGTAAATAAACGCATCAGTAAATGTGCAGGTAAAATAAATACCAAAGCCCAAATACAGTTTTTAGTAATTGAAATGACATGTTCAGATGCACCAAATAATTTTGGTAAATCACGGAACAAGTAAAGCAAGCCAATACTCACCAATGCCGAACATAACATCAGCCAAATGCCTTGAATAAAAATTTGACGAATATGGGGTATGTCATGGCAACCATAAGCTTCCGAGAGCTTGAGGATCACACCTTGCAGAACACCCATCCCAATGACATAAATCACTGTATATAAAGATAAGGTCACCGATAATGCGGCGACATGGTCATTACTAAAATGCCCTACATAAGCAATATCAATCAATCCACTTAAAACTAGAATTAAATTGCTTGAGAGCATGGGAATAAATAATTTAAAAATCTGATTCATCTAGGAAATACCTTATTTTTCTTTGCGATTTATACTCATATTCACGTTATTTTTAGTGCATCAATCCAAAGCAAAAGACATACCAGTTATAAATTCAGCTCCCGTAAAATATGCTTTAAATAAGAAGGCCAAACTATTCGTTTGGCCTTCTTATTTAATGTATGTTGTGTTTATACAGTTAGTCTTGTTTGTGTTTACTTGCCCAATAAGTCGCAAGTGCAGGACCAGAAATATTGTGCCAAAGACTGAAAATCGCGCTTGGTACTGCTGTAATTGGAGAAGCAGCAAAATGTACTGCTGCGAGCGCAACACCTAAACCTGAGTTTTGCATTCCTACTTCTACGGCAATTGCTTTACTGTCTGCATAAGGCAATTTAAAGAATCGCGCTGCTGCAAAACCTAATAAATATCCGAATCCATTATGTAAGATCACTACAGCTAAAATGAGCAAACCCGACTGTAGAATGGCCGCTTTGCTTCCACCAATAATGGCTGCCACAATCGCTACAATTGCAATCACTGAAACTAATGGCATGACTTGAATATAGGATTCGACCTGACGCTTGAGCCATGTTCTTAAAATCAGACCAACCACAATAGGAAGCAACACCACCTGCAAAATCGAAATAAACATCGAAGCTGCATCAATCTTTAACCATTGACTCGCGAGCAAATAAAAAATCGCTGGTGTTAACACTGGCGCTAAAAGCGTTGATACCGATGTACAAGCGACCGATAAAGCCACGTTACCTTTGGCCATGTAGGTAATCACGTTTGAAGCAGTTCCACCGGGACAACACCCCACTAAAATAACCCCAACGGCAATTTCAGGCGGTAAGTTAAATAATTTACATAGAACATATGCTAAACCGGGCATCACCACAAACTGGGCAACCACCCCAATCAACACAGCTTTAGGGCTTTGCAATACACCTTTAAAGTCGTCTACAGTCATGGTCATTCCCATGCCGAGCATAATAATGCCCAAAATCCATGGAATGTAAGCTTTAAGCCAAACAAAAAATTCAGGCTGCCATAGCGCTAGTGCTGCAAAAACAATGACCCATAAGGCAAAAGTTTTTTGAATAAATTGGGTAAAGCGCAGTAATGCAGACATATTTCCTATCCCTAAAAATTAAAATACTAGACCAATAGACTTAGCGCCCACTCAACAGATCAGTCGATTGAATACGGACAACTCCTTGTTGCTGCATGGTTTGCCACGCGTGTTCTAACGAGCCATTCAGATCAATAGCTTTACAAGCATCTTCAACCACTAAAGTTTTAAAACCTTGTTTAACTGCATCCAAGGCAGTCCATGCCACACAAAAGTCCGTGGCAATTCCGACCACATAAACCGTATCAATACCGCGTTCTTTTAAGTAACCCGTTAAACCCGTCATTGTGGCGTGGTCTGCTTCCATAAAAGCCGAGTAGCTATCAATATGAGCATGAAAACCCTTTCGAATAATCAGTTGAGCAGTCGGAATATTTAAATTCGGATGAAATTCGGCATCGTGAGTACCCTGCACACAATGCTTAGGCCAAAGCACTTGTGGCCCATAGTCGAGTTCAATGGTTTCAAATGGCTGCTTACCCGAATGATTTTGTGCAAAAGAGATATGATTATCGGGATGCCAATCTTGCGTCAGAACAATATTTTCAAAACAATCAGCAAGTTGGTTAATCGTTGGAATAATTGTATCGGCATCGGTAACTGCTAAGTTTCCACCCGGTGTAAAACCATTTTGCACATCAACTACGATTAAAACCGCATTTTGTGGTTGTTTATTCATATTCATGTCATCTTCAATCCCAACCGGGAAAATTGCATTCTATCTTGCCATAAAAAAAGTACATATTAAGTAAGGTCCAGTCGAATCAGGCTCTATTGTTATATTTACTGGCCTCTCTCAGCTGACAATAATGAAAACATCCTATCTTTTCCTCAAGTTTACCTCGCGATTATCCGTTAGGCGTATTGTTCTTATGCGTCTGATCAGTCATAATTTGCATAATTGTCATTCAACAATCTGTTATTGTTAGAACTGGACAATCAAAATACTGCAACCATCCCACATTTTGTTTTTCTTACTTCAGATTCGGATGGATAAATAGGATATTTTTAAAAATGACTCAGCAAGCACAGACCATTCAAGGCTCAATCGTCGCAATCGTCACACCAATGTTGAAAGACGGCGGTGTAGATTGGAAGGGTCTTGAGAAGCTGGTTGAGTGGCACATAGAACAAGGTACAAACAGTATTGTAGCCGTCGGTACAACCGGCGAAGCCTCAACATTGAGCATGGAAGAGCACACACAGGTTATTAAAGAAATTATTCGTGTAGCCAATAAACGTATTCCAATTATTGCCGGTACTGGTGCAAACTCAACCCGTGAAGCAATCGAATTAACTAAAGCTGCGAAAGATCTTGGCGCGGATGCAGCTTTACTTGTGACGCCATACTATAACAAGCCAACTCAAGAAGGCCTATTCCAACACTATAAAGCGATTGCTGAAGCCGTAGAACTACCTCTTATTCTTTATAACGTACCAGGCCGTACTGGTGTAGATCTTGCAAACGATACAGCTGTACGTTTAGCAGAGATCCCTAATATTGTTGGTATTAAAGATGCGACAGGTGATGTACCTCGCGGTAAAGCATTAATCGAAGCTTTAAATGGCAAGATGGCTGTCTACTCAGGTGACGACGAAACTGCTTGGGAACTCATGCTTCTTGGCGCTGACGGTAATATTTCGGTTACTGCAAATGTTGCACCTAAAGCAATGAGTGAAGTATGCGCTGTTGCGATTGCCAAAGATGAACAACAAGCGAAGACGATTAACAATAAGATTGCAAATTTACACAATATTCTATTTTGCGAATCAAACCCAATTCCTGTGAAATGGGCACTACATGAGATGGGACTGATTGATACTGGTATTCGTTTACCACTCACTCCTCTCGCTGAGCAATATCGCGAACCTCTCCGCAATGCCCTAAAAGATGCGGGAATTATTTAATAAGAGCAATTTATGATGCAATTACGTCTTGGTTTAGTCCTTGCAGTTTCAGCCTTAAGTTTAGCTGGTTGTGGTCGCTTCGCAATTAATAATCACTCTTTAGATTATAAAAATGCCAAGCAACTTGCCCCGCTTGAGTATCCTGCCGATGCAACTGTACGACCAGCGACACCTTTGTATCCTGCACCAACTGTTGACCAGCTCGCTATCGAGCACGCGCCGAAGTTTGAAAACCAGCGTGGTAACCGTTTTGCATTGCCACGCCCTGAACAAACTCAAGGTAACAATGCAACAGCAGATGCATCTGCTCAAACGACTACCGCGCTTGGACGTCCTCAGCTTGTGACCGACGGTAATAAAAACCCATTATTAAAAGTTGATGGGAATACGACCGAGATCTGGCAATACACCAAAGCGACATTAAGTACTTTAAATTACAACATCATCGCTCAAGGCAGTAATCAGGCGACGATTAAAGTAAATGACAATACTTATGTGCTTAAACTTACTGGTGTAGGTTCAAGTCATACTCTTGCTCTATTTAATGTAGACAACACTTTTGCAAGCCCAGATGTGGCTGCTGAAGTGTTAAACCAGATTTACCAAAATTGGCCAGCCTAGTCGTTTACTAGGCATTTTTTTTAAAAGGTTCCCTCATGTTAAAACAAACCTTGCTCTATACTGGTAAAGCAAAATCTGTATATGAAACAGACAATGCCGACCATCTGATTTTAGTCTTTCGTGATGATGCCTCTGCGTTCAACGGCGAAAAAATCGAACAACTAGATCGTAAAGGCAAGGTGAACAACCTTTTTAACGCCTTCATTATGGAAAAACTTGCTGCTGCGGGTATTGAAACGCATTTTGAAAAATTGCTTTCTCCAACTGAAGTGCTTGTTAAAAAACTTCAAATGATTCCTGTTGAATGTGTAATTCGTAACTACGCAGCTGGTTCTCTATGCCGTCGCTTAGGTGTAGAAGAAGGTAAAGAGTTAACTCCTCCTACATTTGAATTGTTCTATAAAGATGACGGTCTAGGCGACCCAATGGTTAACGAATCTCAAGCAATTGCTTTAGGTTGGGCGACTGCTGAACAATTAGAACAAATGAAAGTGTTAACTTACCAAGTAAACGATGTATTAAAAGCATTATTTGCTGAAGGCAACATGATCTTGGTGGACTTCAAGCTTGAATTCGGTGTTTTCCATGACCGTATCGTGCTTGGTGATGAATTCTCTCCAGACGGCTGCCGTCTATGGGATAAAGACTCTAAGAAGAAACTCGACAAAGACCGTTTCCGTCAAGGTTTAGGCGGTGTTGTTGAAGCTTATGAAGAAGTTGCTGCTCGTTTAGGCGTAGATTTATCTGCTCTCTAATCGTTCAAACTTCATGAAAAACCGGGCTTTAGCCCGGTTTTTTTATATTTAATTATTTGAGATATTAAAAAGTAGACAGATTTGTATATTTAATTAAATTATGACTTGCACAATCTAAAAACAAAGCACTAAAATCTAAAAAAACATTAAGCACTTCACAATAATTAAATTTCAAAACTAGGGTAAAGCTATGGAAATATCTAAGCTTGAAAAGAGATTAACGAATCATCCAATCCTTTTTGGTGAAAATCCTTTGGTCTTATTAACTAACTTTAGCAATTCCGCCTTAAAACAAGGCTGGAGTCAGGCAGAAGTCGAATCTGTTATTTCTAAAGCCTCCCAAGGTGACTATATGGCACTAATCCGTACATTAAGGGCTTATACATTTCTTTAATCTTATTGCTGATAATCTGCTGCCACTTCACATTCAATTTATAAAAAGACACATAAAGCTGTTAGGAATCGACTGGATTTATCCCAAGTACTGCCTTATCAATAAATAAAAATAAGAAATATAAATTATTTATTCAGTGAGGAGTAAACCTGATGGATCATGAAATAGAGGAAAAAAAGGTCGAGAAAACCTTAAGCTGGCGTGAAAAAATGGCAGTTGAAGAACATGAAAAACTGTCACCCCGTTTGGTCTATGAAATTATCCGCCGTGATGGTGCCGAAGAGCTGGATCGTCCAACGGCTGCACTGATCTTTTCAGGGATTGCTGCGGGTTTAGTCATCAGTTTTTCATTTGTATTTAAAGCTATTATTGCTTCTTATCTCCCCACTGATGCTGTTTGGACCGATTTAATCACCAATATCGGTTATACCATTGGGTTCCTGATCGCTATTTTGGGTCACATGCAACTCTTTACAGAGAATACCATCACCACTGTTGTGCCCTTATTTAAACCCTTTACCTCCGATAAATTACGAGCAGTGGGCCGCTTATGGGGGATTGTGATTCTCTGCAATATTATTGGGACAGCGTTGGCGAGTTTATTTTTCTTAACTACTCACCTGTTTACTCCAGATATTGACAAAGCACTGGATGAACTCGCCCATCATGTCGGTTCCTTTTCTGCAACCCAGAATATGCTCAAAGGTATTATGTCAGGGCTGTTAATTGCTGCCTTGGTCTGGATGTTACCCTCAGTTAGTAATAAGTTCCTGCTCATCTTTTTCATGACGTATCTGATAGGACTGGGTGACTTTACCCATGTAGTGGTAGGTTCTACAGAAATGTCCTATCTCGTCTGGCAAGGAGAGGCTTCTATTCATGACTATCTGTTTACTTTCCTCGTCCCCACCACTATTGGCAATATTATTGGCGGCACAGGTGTATTTACACTACTGATTTATGGTCAAGTGACTGAAGAACTAGAGCAGAAGCATAAATAAACTATTGTTCCTGCTGCCATCTGCGTTGCTGTAAGCGCTCACCTTCAACCTCACGCTTGTTTCTTGCAGATTCATAGAGTTTGGTTCCCTTTAACTCTGGCGGCAAATAGTCTTGCAACACAAAGTGCTCAGGATAATCGTGAGGATAGAGATAATTAATCCCATAGCCTTGTTGCTTCATCAGCTTGGTTGGTGCGTTTCTCAAATGCAAAGGTACAGGTAAATTTGCCGTTTTTTCAGCAAGTTCTAAGGCCTTATTAATCGCTAAATAAGTACTATTACTCTTTGCACTCGTTGCTAAATAAACCGCAGTTTGACCCAAAATAATTCGAGCCTCAGGCATCCCCACCGCTTGTACAGAGCGGAAACACTCTCCTGCTAGCAATAGCGCATTAGGGTTAGAGTTTCCAATGTCTTCTGAGGCTGCAATCAGCATACGTCTTGCAATAAAAACCGGATCTTCTCCGCCTTTGAGCATACGTGCCATCCAATACAGGGTTGCATCTGGATCACTACCACGAATTGATTTAATAAAGGCAGAAACGAGGTCGTAATGCTGCTCACCCGATTTGTCATAACGCGCAATATTTTGCTGAGCGACTTTCACCACTACCGCATTGGTAATCGTGTTTTCAACTTCTGGCTCAAAGGTACTTGCGATCAGATCGAGTAAATTAAGCGCTTTACGAGCATCGCCCGCTGCAAACTGAATGAGAGCATCATATTCTTCAACATGAATATAACGCTCCTTTAAGAATTTGTCGGCTTGAAGTGCATTATTAAGGAGTGTCTGAATTGCCTCACTGTCTAAACTATTTAAGGTATAGACCTGACAGCGAGATAAAAGCGCACTATTCACCTCAAAAGATGGGTTTTCAGTCGTCGCGCCAATTAAGGTAATTTTGCCTTTTTCAACTGCACCCAATAATGCATCTTGCTGTGATTTATTAAAGCGGTGAATTTCGTCAATAAAAACCACAGGTGTCAGTAAATCACCACTTTCTGCAATCACTTCACGTAATTCTTTTACGCCCGTATTCAGCGCAGATAAGCTCACAAATGGGCGATCTATTGCTTGTGCCAAAAGCAGAGCAATTGTTGTTTTACCAACGCCTGGTGGCCCCCAAAAAATAATAGAAGGCAAATGCCCCTGATCAATCATTTGACGTAAGGGCGCCTGTTCACCTAATAAATGATCTTGCCCAATAATTTCAGACAAGTCTCTCGGGCGCAGGCGTTCAGGAAGTGGAATATGGGTGTCTGACATCTCAAATTGCTTTATCGTCTTTTCACTATAGTCTATTGTGTCTCACAGAAATCTACAATTTGAATCTATGAGACACTTCCGTTATTTACAGGCTGGTTCGTATTAAGAGGGTTTCTTACTTAGCTTCAGTAAACGCGCATTTGAGCCGTCTTCAATGACCCAAATCGAGCCATCTTGTGCTTCATGTAATCCACGAATACGTTTTTTCATATCTAATCTTTGCACTTCTTTCACGGGTTTATGCTCTAAATCCACCACAATAATTGCTTCTGAAGATAGCCCACCAATTAACGCCTTATTTTTCCATGCAGGAAATTGTTGTCCTCGATAAATGATTAGGCTCGACGGAGAGATTACGGGAGTCCAGTCAATTTCTGGTGCTTTAAATTCTGGACGAGTGTGATGGTCTGGAATAGGTTGGCCCGAATAATGGTCTCCATTTGAAACGATTGGATAACCATAATTTTCACCTTTTACGATGATATTAAGCTCATCACCACCTTTAGGCCCCATTTCCACCACCCAGAGCTGTCCTTGGCGGTCAAAAGCCATACCTAATGGATTTCGGTGTCCAAGCGACCATATTTCAGCAGTGACCCCACCTTGCTTATAAAAAGGGTTATCTAAAACTGCCGAACCATCCTCATTTAAACGCAAGATTTTACCCAAGTTACTTTTCATGTTTTGAGCAGGGTCAAACTTTTGTCTCTCACCTGAACTAACCCAAAGCTTACCGTCTGCCCCAAAAAGCATGCGATGTCCATAATGGCCTTGTCCTGAAACTTTAGGTACTTGCTGCCAAATCTGCTTTATATCGGTAAGTTTTGGCTGATTGGGGTTAGATAAATCTAATTTCGCACGCGAAATCACTGCCCCAGATCCGCCTTGCCCTTTTGTAGCGTAGCTGAGATAAACCCAATGATTCTTAGCAAAGTCAGGATGCAAAATGACATCTCCTAAACCGCCCTGTCCGCCATAATTAACCGCTGGAATGCCTTGTACATCTAAGATTTGTTTATTTTTAGGGTTAAAAATTTTTAATTTACCTTGCCGTTCAGTGACTAATAAACGCTGATCAGGTAAGCTGGTCAAAGCCCAAGGTTCATTGAATTGGGCAAATATTTCAGTTTGATAAGATTGTTTGGTTAAGGCAGTCTGCTCTGTTTTTGCAGACGTATTTTGTTCAAGATTTTTTGAATTTGTATTATTAGACCCACAAGCCATCAACAAAAAAAAGCTACTACATAATAAGGGGGTTGCTAATCGTCTCATCACTCTTATCTCCTTTTGTTTTTATTGTTATATAACGGAGATGAGCAAAAAATTTACGATAAAATGTTACTTTATAATACGTTGTAATTAAAAATGCCCATCACGAGCATATTAACGCACCCATCGTACGACATAATCTTCAAGATCATCTTCATGGACATCAACTTCAGAAAGACAACGTCCAGCAACTGACTTTTTCGCCTTAACGACGCTTTGTCTCGAACCTGTATTTAAATAATGCCAAGAAGGTAGATTTTTACCTTCATTCAAGCGCTTATAGGCACAGCTCGATGGTAACCAATGAATTGTTTTTAAAGACTCTGGGGTTAATTGCAAACAGTCAGGCACTTGCTGCTGACGATTTGGATAATCGGTACAACGTCCTGTATCACAATCGAGTAACTTACAGGCCACTTTGGTATAAGCCACCTCATGGGTATCTTCATCTTCAAGCTTGATCAAACAGCACAAACCACACCCATCGCATAAAGCTTCCCACTCAATTTGAGTGAGTTGCTCTAATGGATAGTTTTTCCAGAAGAGTGGTCGAAGTGAGGTCTCGGTAGACATAATGTTTTAGCAGCTGATGAGATGAAACAGTGAATAAGTATAACATTGAAGTCGTCTGTACGAAAAAAGAAGCTGTATTCCTAGCATCACAAAATGATTGTTTAATATACATTTCAACCACATAAACGACACATTCGGTGCAAAAAACAAGCTATATAGTTAAACAACAATGAAAAAATAAGGAGAACAGCATATGTTCCGTTGGGCTATAATTTTTGCAGTGATTGCACTCATTGCCAGTCTATTAGGGTTTGGTGGTGTTGCAGGACTATCTAAAGACTTTGCCGTGATTTTATTAGTTGTGGCTGTAATTCTCGCTGTAATTGGGTTCATTTCCCGAGGCAGAACGTAACTTAATTATGATGACTTAAAAAGAAGGAACTGGTTTCCTTCTTTTTTATTGCGTGAAGATTTCTATCTTTTGTTTTGATGTAGATTCTTACACAGTTATTTATATTACTTTTATCTTTTTATGCTTTAATCAAGCGTGTTTAAATCTCTTTAAATTTCAGGATTAAGGTTATGAGTACAGCAATTAAAACCCGTGAAATTCAATATACTGCACCAGATGGAAGCCATTTAATTGGTTACTTTGCGGCTCCAGATAGTGAAACACCTGTTGCGGGTGTAATTGTTGGTCCTGAGTGGTGGGGTCGTAACGAATATACTGAACAACGTGCACGCGAGCTTGCTGAACATGGCTATGCTGCGCTTGCAATTGATATGTATGGCGATAAAAAAGTAACTTCGACTGCCGCTCAAGCCTATGAATGGATGATGCAGACATTTGAAAATTTAGATACGGTTACCGATCGTGCCAATGCAGCGCTTCAAACTCTAGCGGCCCAACCAGAAGTAAACAGTGAAAAAATTGCTGCAATTGGCTTCTGCTATGGTGGCAAAGTCGTGTTAGACCTTGCTCGCTCAGGTGCACCACTTAAATCAATTATAACGTTCCATGCTACATTAGCTCCGAAAGCACCTGCTCAAAAAGGCAGCATTCAGGGTGAAGTTTTAGTACTACATGGTGAACTAGACAGCATGGTCACCTTAGAAGATGTTGCTAATTTTGAAAAAGAGATGCAAGCTGCTGAGGTTAAACACGAAGTAGTGGTTTTAGAAGGTGCTAAACATGGCTTTAGTAACCCGCTTGCAGATGAAAAAGCTAAAGCGAACGGTGTAGACCTTGGCTACAATAGCGAAGCGGAAAAACAGGGCCTTGCTAAAATGTACGCGTTGTTAGATCGTACTTTAAAATAAAAGAAGCCAATTTGGAGCAAATGTTTTTTCGCATTTGCTCCCTTAAATGTTTATGACTTTGCAATATTTTTACTGTATTTTTTAAACCATACTTCAATAACTATACTCCCGTTGAGCTAGAGCAAAGCCTAGTCTTATTTCCCGCACTCGGGGTTTAATGGAATAACATGAGAGGATACAACAATGACTGACAAGAAATGTCCGTATTGCGAATTTGATGAATATGACATCATTGATAAGAATGAATTTGCTGTAATTTTACCTGATTCTAATCCGCTATCTAAAGGCCACTGTGTGGTAACGCCACTACGCCATGTTCGTTCTTTTTTTGATATCACTTCTAAAGAACATCAAGGCTTGCTTACACTTCTTGAAATTGCTCGCCACGAAACACAGCTTCGCCATCAACCAGATGGTTTCCATATCGGTTTCAATGATGGTGAAGTGTTCGGACAAAATTCTGATCATTTCCACATTCATGTCATTCCGTACTACAAAAACCAACCGTTGAAACTTGACCAACGTTGGGGTGTACAAAAGGATTAATCCTTTTTATACATGAAGCAGAGGTTACTCATTATCAGGTAATCTCTGTTTTAACATACTCTCGCTGTTCGCCTGCTTTAAACAAAATTTCATCTAAATTTCAGCTATAATTTAGCCCTTACTTCTCTTCTATAGCTGTTCATGCCTGAATTTTCTTTTTCTGATGCCCTTTTAAACTGGTTCGATCAACATGGTCGTCACGATTTGCCTTGGCAAGTTGCAGATGATCCGTACAAAGTTTGGGTTTCTGAAATTATGTTGCAGCAGACTCAGGTGAAAACGGTTCTGCAATATTTTGACCGCTTCATGGAGCGCTTTCCTACGGTAGAAACGTTAGGTCATGCGACTTGGGATGAAGTAGCGCCTTATTGGGCGGGTCTGGGCTATTACGCTCGTGCACGCAATTTGCATAAAGCTGCTGGCCTTGTCACTCAGCAAGGCAAGTTTCCTGAAACACTAGAAGAATGGATTGCACTACCCGGCATTGGTCCCTCTACCGCAGGTGCACTCATGTCTTTGGGTTTACGTCAGTACGGCGTCATTATGGATGGCAACGTGAAACGCGTTTTAGCTCGTTTCTTTGCCATTGAAGATGATTTAAGCAAACCACAGCACGAACGTGAAATGTGGAAGCTGGCTGAAGAGCTTTGCCCGACACATCGTAACCATGACTACACGCAAGCGATTATGGACTTGGGTGCAACCATTTGTACGCCCAAAAAGCCTCTTTGTTTATATTGCCCAATGCAAGCTCATTGTCAGGCTTATCAGCAAGGTTTAGAACAAGAATTACCTTTTAAGAAACCGAAAAAAACACCACCTGTTAGAACCGCAGATGTTCTTATTATCCAGTGCGAAGATGAATGGTTTTGGCAACAACGCCAAGCCCATGGTCTATGGGGTGGTTTATTCTGCTTACCTATTTTAGAAAATGAACATGAACGACTGAGTTTAAGTCAGCAATTTAAATTACAGCCTCAACCGCAAACTTTTCAGATCAGTCATAGCTTTACTCACTTTACATGGTTACTTAATGCCCACATGTTCCACGTGGAACCTGATCAAAAAGAACATCTGGCGATTGAACTTGAAGGCCAATGGTTAAGTCCGGAACAGGCTATTGCCAAAGGTGTACCCACAGCTATGAAAAAATTGATCTCGACAAGCCGTTCGTGACATAGTGAGCAAAATAATTTTGATATGACTGTGACAGGGAGTATTTTGTGCGACGTTTTGTTTCTCATTTCTCACTTGGTTTTCTGATTATTCTATTGGCGGCCTGTGCCAGTGCACCTAAAAAACCTGCCCCACTTCCACCTGCTCAAGTTAATAAACTTAAAAGTATGCAGCTTCCAAATCGACTGCCCGTACCCGTGAAAGGTGTCGATCGAGATGAGTTAAAAGACACATGGGGAGCTGCTCGCAGTCAAGGTCGTAGTCACGAAGGAATTGATATTTTGGCTCCACGTGGAACCAAAGTGTACAGTGCAACCGAAGGGCTCGTTGCCGATCTTCGCAATAACAACTTAGGTGGCAAAGTCATCTGGATTTTAGGTCCAGCTGGAACATGGCATTATTATGCCCACCTTGATGACCACAAACGTGGCTTAAATGTTGGTGACTATGTCAAAAAAGGCGATCTAATAGGCTATGTCGGCAATACGGGCAATGCACGTTATACTTCACCTCATCTTCATTATGGTCTTTACCTAGATGGTAAAGGACGTGGTGCTGTTAATCCTTATTCATATTTACGCTAGGAACATTTTATGTCGGAAGCGCTGATCAATCGCTTAGTAGAGTTTGCCGAGTCTGGCAACCAGCAAAAGATCATTTTAAATGGCAATAGCTATCAAGGCTGGATCATGGAAATCAGCGATGATGCCCTGCTAATCAGTACCGGTTTTTCAGATAAAGTTGGTAAAGACTTTTGGCTAAAGTTTGAAGACTTAAATCAAGCTGAACTGTATTATTGGGATACTCGCCCAAATGAATGGGTGCTGTTTAAACTTTAAAATTCTAAGATAAATATAAGGAGCATTATCATGAAAACTCAACGTTGCGGATGGTGTTCCGACGATCCACTCTATATTGCCTACCATGATGAAGAATGGGGCAAACCGGAACATGACGAAGCACGTTTATTTGAAATGCTCTGTCTTGAAGGCCAGCAAGCTGGTTTATCTTGGATTACCGTACTGAAAAAAAGAGAAAGCTACCGTCAGCACTTTTTTAATCATCCGATTGCAGAAATTGCTTCATTCACAGATGATTTTTTAGAACTAAAATTATCCGATGCAGGCTTAATTCGCCACTTAGGCAAACTCAAAGCCATTCGTGATAATGCAATTGCTTGGCAAGCGCTCAAAGCACAAGTCGGTGACGTTCCTAAATGGCTTTGGCAGTTTGTAGATTCAGCTCCTCAACATAATGATGTTGTAGATTATCGTAAGGCCCCTGCACAAACTGAACTCAGCGTAAAACTTTCCAAGACTCTTAAAAAGAATGGCTTCAAATTTGTCGGCCCAACCACCTGTTATGCTTTTATGCAAGCAGTAGGCATGGTCGATGATCATGAAAACGATTGTCAATTTAAAGCTTCATAACCCACTCGAACGGTTCAAATCCGCTTAAGGAGTTTCCGATGAGCAATAATACGATTCAGGCTTATGCCGCAATGCAAGCAGGTGAGAAACTGGTTCCCTACCAATTTGATGCAGGTGAATTACAACCGCATCAGGTTGAGGTAAAAGTTGAATACTGTGGTTTATGTCATTCTGATATTTCTGTTTTGAACAATGAATGGCGTTCAACTGTGTACCCTGTGGTTGCGGGCCATGAAATTATTGGACGAATTGTTGCTTTGGGTTCAGAAGCCAAAGGTCTACAAATCGGGCAACGTGTCGGCATTGGCTGGACTGCTGAAAGTTGCCAAGCCTGCGATGAATGTATTGGTGGTCAGCAAGTACTTTGTACAGGCGGAAGTGTTGCAACAATCGTGGGGCATGCTGGTGGTTTTGCCGATAAAGTCCGTGCAGGCTGGCAGTGGGCTATTCCCCTCCCTGAAGATTTAGACGCTGAAAGTGCCGGTCCTTTACTTTGTGGCGGAATTACCGTTTTTGACCCACTGCTTAAACATAAAATTCAAGCAACACATCACGTCGGTGTGATTGGCATTGGTGGCTTAGGGCATATCGCCATTAAGCTACTCAAAGCTTGGGGCTGTGAGATCACTGCATTTAGTTCCAACCCTGATAAAACAGAGGAACTTAAAGCAATGGGAGCTGACCATGTAGTGAATAGCCGCGATACAGAGGCGGTAAAAGCTCAAAAAGGGAAATTCGATTTATTGCTAAGTACCGTGAATGTGACTCTAAATTGGCCTGCTTTTATTGCAACACTGGCACCAAACGGAACCTTACATTTCTTAGGCCTTACGCTTGAGCCTGTTCCTGTTTCTGTAGGTTCACTTATTAGTGGTGCTAAGTCAGTGACAGGTTCACCGACGGGTTCACCAGCTGCACTACGTCAACTTTTGAAGTTTGCTGCACGCAAAAAAATTGCGCCTCAAATTGAGCTATTTCCAATGTCACAGCTTAATGAGGCAATTGAACGTTTACACTCAGGTCAGGCACGCTACCGCATTGTGTTGAAAGCAGACTTCGCAGAATAAAACTAACTTAAGGTTTTCATCTGTTGTCGTGACCAGTCCGCCAAGTCACTAATTGCTTGGCGGACGTCTGCTGTTAATTCATGCCCCGCATTTAGACGAATGAAATGTCGATATCGTTCATCCTCACCAAAAACATGGCCCGGTACCACAGTAATTCCTTCAGCTTTAGCAGTGTAATACAGCGCTAAGGTATCTACCTCCTTAGGTAATTGTATCCAAAGTGCGTAGCCCCCTTCTGGCTGACTTAACGCAATGGGAAGGCCGTCAAAGGCTCTTAAAATACAACTGCGATATTGCTCGACCTGTCGCATTAGATTTGGTCGTAGCTGCTCTAAATGCTCTCGATAACCGCGACTATAAATAAAATCAGCTAAGCCTAATTGTAGCGGTGTATTTACGCCAATATTACTTGCCAGTAGCTCTAGTTTTAAATGCTGTAGCTTTGAGCTTAAACAGAACCACCCTACCCGATATGCACTCGACAGCGACTTAGAAACCGATCCACACCAAATGACATAGCCTTCGCGGTCCCAATAGCGAATCGGTAGCGGGCGTTCATTGCTGTAACCGCATTCACCAAAAATATCGTCTTCAATAATAAAGCACTGATACTTTGCAGCTAATTCAGCAATCTTTTGTTTTTCCGCATTACTTAAACAATATCCTAAAGGATTTTGATAGTTGGCTGTCATCAGGCAAACCTTCGCCAAACCCTGCTCCATCAATGATTCTAAACGTTCAAGATCAATACCACGATGATGCGCTGGAATTTCAATAATCTGTCGTTTTAAACTTGCTAAAAGCTGTAGTTGCCCATTAAAAGTAGGTGTCGGAATCAAAATACTATCCCCTACTTCTGTTAGATGCTGAATGACTAACGACAAAGCGGGGATGCAACCATTGGTAATAAAAATATCTTCCGTTGCAATGAAGATGCCGTCTTCGCGCCAATGATCAGAAAGCGCTTTTCTTAATTGCTCATGTCCTTGTTTATTACAATAGAGAAAATCTTGTGGCTGGCAATTTTTTAAAGCCCGTTGAATAGAACGACGTAAACCCTCTACCGGAATAAAATGTGGCGTCAACTGAATCGAACCCAACGGTACGAGATGGCTTTGTAAGGCTGCTTCTTGAATTTGGTTATGCAACTCTAAATTTGAGACTTGCCGAGGTAAAGACAAAAAATCTGGGCTATCCGGAATAGGACTAGATTGAGTACGAGCAACCACAAAATAACCTGATTTCGGCTTTACATAAATCAGTCCCCTCGCCTCAAGCAATTCATAGCAACTTTTTGCTGTGCTTAAGCTAATACTGTGCTGACGAGCGAAATCTCGTAAAGAAATCAGCTTCTGATGAGGCTTAAGCTCATCTTGATAAATTCGATGTGCTAATTGATTGGCAAGAACCTGATATTGGAAAGTCATTCTGTGCTGCTTTTTTAAAAATTTCTGTATCTGTACTGGTTTATAGAACACCTTTACGCTATAGAAATCAACTCAAAGAGTAGCAAAGTCATGAAATTAAAAGCTATATTGTTATTTACTATTGCTTTAGCTGGTTGCCAAACTGAGCCACAAAACGAGCAGTACAGACATACTGTTTGCCAAAGCCTGATTGAAGGTTATTTAAAAATGACCAATCAACAAGACTATAAAATGGAGCAGCGCACTGATGATGAGTCTAGTACGATTTCTCATTATCAATATAAGCGTAATAGCTCTAATGAAGTTGTGATGGTGAATTCAACTTATTCCAAATTATATTTTAGTTGCCGACAACAGCAAAAAAGCTATTTTCTGGCCCAGCATTCATCAGAGGGACAAATCACTCCAATTTTAGAAGTTCATTTTCCAACTGATGGCTATGCTACTTTTAGAGAGCGCTTTTAAAACCATCTTTTAACTGTTCTGCCAAAAACTCAATGAATAAACGGATTCGTTTTGGTAGATGCTCTTGTTGATAATACACAGCATGGATGCTTTGATATTGATGTTCAATTTGGTCTTCGAATAATGCAATCAAGCGTCCTTCTTGAATATCTTTCCAAATTTCAAATTCAGATAGTCGTGCAATACCATGGCCTCTAATCGTGAGTTGGCGTACCGTTTCACCACTAGAAGCTTTAATATTTGCTTGTGCAAAAAAATATTCATCGCCGATTTTAATCGGCCAGCTATTAATATAGGCAGGTCTGGTAAAACCAATCAGATCATGCTGTTCGAGTTGTTCAGGCTGTGTTGGTGTGCCTTTAATCGCTAGATATTCTGGGCTCGCAACAATAAATAAGCGACTTTTACACACCAGTTTGGCATGCAGACTCGAATCATTAAGCTCCCCAAACCGAAATGCCACATCGGTTTTATGCTGCAATAGATCAATCACCTGATCATTACTATTTAACTCAATTTCAATATTTGGATAACACTCACGAAACTTATGCATTAATGGGGCAATCACGTGTAAAACAAACGGCGTTGCTGAATCAATACGAATGAGTCCCGCAGTACCCTGATCAGATTTTTGTAGTTCTTCTTCAGCCGCATTTAGTTCATTTAAGATTTTACGGGCCTTTACCAAAAATTGTTGCCCTTCTTGAGTGAGTTTCAATTTACGTGTCGTTCGCTCTAACAAAGTCACATCTAACTTTGCTTCCAAGCGTGTTAAAGATCGACTAACTCCCGAAGGTGTTTGTTTTAAATGCTCTGCTGCCGCAACAAAAGAACCCGTATCAACGATTGCGATAAACGCGACGAGTTCTTCAATTGTTGATTTCATGTCTTATTCCATTATTGACTAATGATCAAAGATATTTTGCTTATTCATCTATTTTTTCGCAACAATAAAAAAAGCAAAATGCACATCAAGTTAAATGATTATTCAAATTTAGGTAAACACATGAATATTCCACGTTTTGGTCTAGGTACTTTCCGTCTTAAAGAACAAGCAGTCATTGATTCTGTGAAAACTGCTTTAGACGTAGGTTACCGTGTAATTGATACTGCTCAAATTTATGACAATGAAGCAGCGATTGGTCAAGCCATTGCCGAAAGCGGTGTATCACGTCAGGACTTATTTCTAACCACGAAAATCTGGGTAGATAATTTTGCTCAAGATAAGTTTATTCCAAGCTTAAAAGAAAGCTTAGAAAAGCTTCGTACTGACCATGTCGATTTAACTTTGATTCATTGGCCAGCACCAGATTTAGGCGTTTCGATTCCTGAAATCATGAAGCTTTTACTTGAAGCGAAAGAACAAGGTCTTACTAAACAAATTGGTATTTCAAACTTCAATATTGAGCTTACTCAACAAGCGATTGATACAATTGGTGCTGAAAATATTGCAACCAACCAGATTGAGTTAAGCCCTTATCTTCAAAACCATAAACTTGTAAATTTCTTACAAGAGAAGAATATTGATGTCACTTCATATATGACGCTTGCGTACGGTAAAGTGCTTCAAGATCCTGTTTTAGCTGAAATTGCAGCAGCTCATAAAGCAACGACAGCGCAAATTGCACTTGCATGGGCATTGCAACGTGGTTTTGCAGTTATTCCATCTTCGACTAAACGTGAAAACCTGATTAGCAACTTAAAAGCACAGGATATCGAGTTAACTTCAGCTGAAATGCAAATGATTGCCGAACTTGATCGTAACAGTCGTGAAGTTAGCCCAGAGCCATGGGCACCAGTTTGGGACTAAACTCATGAACACTCAATCAAATACGGCGTTCTCGTTATTGGCATTGGCAATTGGTGCCTTTGCCATTGGCACCACGGAATTCTCACCAATGGGACTGTTGCCGAATATCGCTAATGATTTAGGCATTTCAATTCCAACGGCCGGAATGTTAATTACGGGCTATGCACTTGGCGTCATGCTAGGTGCCCCGTTCATGACCCTGTGGTTTGGTGGTTTTGCACGACGTAATGCGCTTATCTTCCTGATGGCGATCTTTACGGTAGGTAACCTGATCGCGGCGTTTTCACCAAGCTATATGAGCTTATTAGGTGCACGTCTCATCACAAGCTTAAACCACGGTGCTTTCTTCGGGATTGGCTCTGTTGTAGCGGCAAGCATTGTTCCCGCACATAAACAGGCCAGTGCTGTAGCCACCATGTTTATGGGCTTAACTATTGCCAATATTGGTGGTGTACCGTTGGCAACATGGGTTGGGCAAAACATTGGCTGGCGTATGTCCTTCCTTGCGATTTCATTGCTTGGTGTGATTACCATGCTCGCTTTATGGAAAGCATTACCACAAGGTATGGTTGCCCAAAAACCGAATGTGAAAGCTGAGTTGAAAGTGTTAACGCGCACTCCAGTAATACTTGCTCTACTCACCACCGTGCTTGGTGCGGGTGCAATGTTTACGCTCTATACCTATATTGCGCCAAGTTTGACTGAGTTTACACATGCTTCTCCGACTTTCATTACGTTTATGCTCATGTTGATTGGTGTCGGTTTCTCGGTTGGTAACCATTTAGGCGGTCGCTTTGCAGATTTGTCTATTAACAAAACTCTGATTGGTTTCTTGGTTCTGTTAATTGTAATGATGGTGACTTTCCCAATCCTTGCACAAAGCCAGATTGGAGCAGCCATTGCACTAGTGATCTGGGGTGCTGCAACTTTTGCTTTAGTTCCACCATTACAAATGCGTGTAATGTCTGTCGCTCACGAAGCACCAGGCCTTGCCTCTTCAGTAAATATCGGTGCCTTTAACTTAGGTAACGCAGTTGGAGCAGCAGCAGGTGCGTTAGTACTCGATTTAGGTTGGGGTTATAGCGCAGTATCATTTGCTGGTGCATTGCTAGCAGGGTTAGGTTTGTTATTGGTTTTATTCCAAATCAAACGCGAGAATAGTCCCGCCCAAGCATTACAGCAGTGTTCAGATTAATAAAAAAAGCGCCTGATCTCAGGCGCTTTTTTTTAAGCTATTTATTTTAAAATATCTGGTAATTTCGGTTGTTCATAAATCGGGTTAGTCACTTCCCGCTTCATTTTCAGCAACATCTGATAAGGTTGCTGTTGAACAAACATATTTACGAAGCTCAGCGGAATCGCACCGGCTGGGTCAGCATAACCACTTGTGGTTACTTTAACTTTGTTATTTGCAAGTTTCTGGAAGGTCCAGTCCCCTTCATAGCGTGTTAAACGCACGACATCAGGTTGTATCGGATAATTACTATTAATCGCCGTATTCTTAATGGTAATTAAGCCATTGGCTGCTTTACTCATTTTCCCTTTCACGACCACATCGCGATCTTTTAAAGGAAAAGGAAAATCTAACAGCATATAGAGTGTGAATTCACCCTTTTTCTCATCTTGAGACAACATCTGAACCTTGCCCATATAAGGCACCCACTGATCAGCACGATTTACATCTAAAATCACAGCAACAGCGCGTTCAAGTGGCACATCAAAAGTCGTTTCAGCCTTATATTGAAAGACTGGATTATCAGTCTTTTGATAGGTCCAGACTTTAATATTATTACGGTCTAAGCTGAGTTTAGCTTTTTCCGTTGAAGCAGCCCCCGTCCAGAGGCTGCTTAAGCAAAGAATAGTGGTCAAGGCAATTTGTTTTTTATTCATGTTCTGCTCTATCTTGTTTTTCTCGCTACACATGGAATACGGACAGGGTTTTAAACCTGTACGTCGTTCAATCCTAAAACATCTTTCATGTCATATTTACGCGCTTCACGGCCCACAACCCATGCAGCAGCTCGCACTGCACCAGCAGCAAAGTTCATACGATTCGTTGCTTTATGAGTCACTTCAACACGCTCACCTTCACCAATAAACATCACAGTGTGCTCACCAACAATATCGCCCCCACGAATGGTTTCAAAACCAATCGTTTGACGGTCACGCGGACCTGTGTGCCCTTCACGGCCATAAACAGCAACTTCTTTTAGGTTACGGCCTAAAGTATCTGCAATTGCTTCACCCATCATTAACGCTGTACCTGATGGCGCATCTACTTTATGACGGTGGTGAGCTTCAATCACTTCAATATCTACTGTATCGCCAAATACTTTTGCTGCAAGCTCAAGTAACTTGATTGATACATTTACGCCTACTGAATAGTTCGCTGCGTAAACTACAGGTGTATGAGTGGCAACTTCGTCTAATTCAGCTTTTTGCTCATCTGACATACCTGTTGTACCAATAACCATGGCAACCCCAGCTTCACGGCAAAGCTTCAAATGCTGAGCAGTTGCAACTGGTGCAGTAAAATCAATGATTACATCGCAATCTTTCAGAACATCGACCAAGCTTCCTGAAACCTTCACACCCACTGAACCAATACCAGCAAGCTCACCAGCGTCAGTGCCCACCAAACTACTTTCCGGACGCTCTACCGCAGCAGCTAATTGATAGCCTGCTTGTTGAACTGCTTGAATAAGCGTACGGCCCATACGACCGCCTGCACCTAAAATACCAATGCGTGGAGCTGCTGACATAATCCTTCCCAATCTTCTGTTTTACGTAATTTGTCTACTATATCAAAACTCTTTGCTCACAATAAAAAGTAAAAATTATTTTTTGAGATGAACTGAAATTTAATCTGTTTTCACAAAAGTTAAAGAATTGATCTGCACACTACGGGCCACGAATGAAAAAAAGATGACTATAAGGAGTTCAGCATGCATTCGAGAATTATTGGCTTTACAGTGATGATGGGGATTATGAGTTCAGTGGCGTTTGCAGAGCCTGCAATCCAGCCAGGAGACACCTTAGAAAGCTTATCTAAAGCACGTATTACAACTAACGTAAGTACTCAAACAGCAACACCTACAGCTCAAACTGTAGCAACTGATGCCAACACTGACGTTAAAGTTGAAGATATTGACCCGATTATTGGCGAAACAACAGCAGAGGCGCCAAAAGTAGCTGTACAGGCAGACGCAGTAGCCGCAACAGTAATCGAAAATGCTCCTACTCTTGCTTCTAGCGAACCGACCGTAAGTGTTAATGATATTGATGTTGCTCATCCTACAGAGTAAGCAGACGTAATTTTCTTTTAAGCAGAATAAAAATAATAAGATGAATCAGCGCAATAAAAAGGCGGATATTTTATCAATATCCGCCTTCTTTTTAATTTCTTATCTAATCAAGCATTAATCGAACAAACGATCAAAGAATGATTTTTTCTTCGGTGAAGAAGCACTGTCTTCGCCATCAAAAGAAGCTTGCAACTCTTTAAGTAATTCACGTTGACGAGAATTTAAGTTGACCGGTGTTTCTACCACAATACGGCAGAGTAAATCACCCACCATGCTGCTACGTACTGGACGAACGCCCTTACCACGTAAACGGAATAATTTACCTGTTTGAGTTCCCTCAGGAATCTTCAAACTAACGCGACCTTCCAAAGTTGGAATTTCAATTTCTTTACCAAGTGCAGCATCAGCAATGCTCACTGGTACGTCCATATAAAGATCGGCACCATCGCGTTGGAAAATTTCGTGTTCACGAACAACGACTTCAACGTACAAATCACCTGATTGGCCATCACGAATTGCTTCGCCTTTGCCACTCAAACGAACGCGGTCACCATTATCTACACCCGCTGGAATTGTAACTTCCAACGTTTGCTGGCGATCAGCAACACCTGAACCATGACATGCCTGACAAGGGTTTTTAATAATTTTACCTTGGCCACGACACGTACCACATGTTTGTTGTACAGAGAAGAAACCTTGCTGCATACGTACTTGTCCTGAACCATGACAAGTTTTACAGGTTTCAACATCTTTTGGATTTTTTGAACCTTTACCATCACACACATCACAAGGTGCTGGAGCAGTAAAGGTAATGGTTTTCTTCACCCCTTTTACAGCTTCTTCAAGGGTAAGTTCCATTACATAGCGTAGATCTGATCCGCGACGTTGACGCTGTTGACGCCCACCACCACCGAATGCACCACCGAAGATATCACCGAACTGGCTGAAAATGTCTTCGGCACTAAATCCACCAAAGCCACCACCACCGCCGCCAAAGCCGCCTTCGAACGCATTATGACCCATGCGATCGTACATGCTACGCTTTTCGCTGTCCGATAAAACTTCATAAGCTTCAGCAGCTTCTTTAAATTTCTCTTCAGCTTCGGCATTGTCAGGGTTTCTATCAGGATGATATTTCATCGCCAATTTACGGTAGGCTTTTTTGATCTCATCATCACTTGCGGTTTTTGAAACGCCTAAAACCTCATAATAATCACGTTTAGCCATTTTTGGCGGTGCTCCTCACGGAATTTTATCAATACTCTATTGCCGACTAAATGGGGGGCTTTAGCCGAATTTACAAGGGTAAAATGTTTAAAAAATAGATATATTAAAAAACTGCCTTATTTTTTAAATATTTAGACAAGCCTTTTAACCATGCATTTAATAGAAATAACCACGCAATAGCGCTAAATACTACACCAGCAACCGTAGAGGCGGTTACCCAGAGGTTACTGTCCCATGCAAAAAAGAAGAGCGGAATAAACCAGACCACAGCAAAAATTGCCATACAAAGAAATAGAATCCCGTTTCGCATAATCCATAGCGCATGCGCATGAATCCAAACTTCTGCATTATCTACAACCGCCACTTTACGAGCGACCAAATAAGCAAAGGCCGCAAAAATAACCGTAAACAATGCAAGAAACATGAACGCATAAGAAATTACTATATAACGGCGATGCTGTTCGATATGGTCTTGCCCCATCTGTATTTCACCTCAATTCACTGCACTTAGCCTATTTTTTATGCAGTGAAATAATCCTGTATTTTTTGTGTAAAGACAGGTGCTACTATATTGGAGTTTTCAATATTTCGCACCTTTATTCACAAAAAATTTATGTATTTTATGCGGTTTTTTTCACCTTAAACCACGCTGCGTAGAGCGCAGGTAAGAAAAATAATGTCAGTAAGGTGGCAACAATCAAGCCGCCCATGATCGCAACTGCCATCGGACCAAAGAAAATACTTCGTGAAAGTGGAATCATGGCCAAAACCGCGGCTAATGCAGTCAAAATAATCGGGCGGAATCGACGCACTGTCGCCTCAATAATCGCTTCCCATGTTGGATGTCCTGCTTGCCTGTCTTGTTCAATTTGATCAATCAAAATAAGCGAGTTACGCATGATCATGCCAGAGAGCGCAATTGTGCCCAACATGGCCACAAAGCCAAATGGTTTGTTAAATAGGAGCAAGAATAAAACCACACCAATTAAACCAAGCGGAGCTGTTAACAACACAATGGTCGCGCGTGATAAGCTTTTGAGCTGAATCATTAGTAATGTCATGACCACAGCCAAGAACAGTGGCATACCCGCATTAACGGAATTTTGCCCACGTGCAGACTCTTCTACAGTTCCACCGACTTCAACAAGATAACCACTTGGTAATTCAGCACGTAATTTATCCATTGATTCAGCTAACTCGCCAACTACTGTAGCTGGTTGTAATTGAGTGCGGATATCTGCGCGAACAGTAATGGTCGGTAAGCGGTTACGATGCCAAATTAAACCATCTTCAAACTTATACTCAATTTTAGCGATTTGAGCTAAAGGCACAGTCGTTCCGTTGGTCGTTGGTACGGCTAAACTTGCTAGGGAAGCCACTTCAACTCGTTCGCTCTGATCGCCGCGTAAACGGATTTCGATGAGTTCACGCTTTTCACGATATTGCTCAATCGCACTACCTGTAATTGATGCATTAATGAAGTTCGCTAAATCGACACTAGAGACACCCATTTGTCGAGCACGATCTTGGTCAATTTGAATTGAAATAATCTTACTCGGCTCACCCCAATCTAAATGCACATTGGTGGTATTCGGGTTTTCGCTAATCAGTTTAGCGACTTTCTGTGCTTCTTGACGGACCAAATTTTGATCTTCACCCGACACACGATATTGCAATGGATAGCCAACAGGAGGACCATTTTCCAGTAATGACACGCGAGTACGAACTTGCGGCAGCAATTGTCTAATTTGTTTGTCTAACGAGCGTCGAATTTCATCACGATCATCAAGCGATGATGCGAGTACAACAAACTGTGCAAAGCTAGCTTGCGGTAATTGCTGGTCTAACGGTAAATAAAAACGTGGTGACCCTGTACCGACATAAGCCACATAGTTATCAATACCTTTTTGTTTAGATAGGAATTTTTCAACCTTTTTCACAGCTTGTTCTGTCGCTGTTAAAGAAGCACCTTCTTCAAGTTTTAAATCGACTAAAATCTCGGCACGGTTCGAAGGTGGGAAAAACTGCTGAGGAACGATCTTAAACATCAGCACAGATAGCACAAAAACACCCACCGTCGTCGCAATTACTGTTTTACGGTAAGTCACACAAAACTCAACCATCTTTCTAAAACGTAAATAGAAATTAGATTGATAAGGATCGTAGTGATGGTCCTGTGAAATGGCCACAGTTTGCGGTTGCGGTTTTTTGGTTAACCTCGCCCATAAACGGACATACCAAGGTGCTTGATGACCTGTTTTAGTAAAATCGGGTAATAGCTTTTCGCCTAAATAAGGTACGAATAAAACTGCTGCAACCCAAGACACTAATAAGGCAATCGTCACCACCTGAAAGATAGAGCGAGTGTATTCACCTGTACCAGACTGAGCCGTAGCGATCGGTAAGAAACCAGCCGCAGTAATCAGTGTTCCGGTGAGCATCGGAAATGCCGTTGTTTTCCACGCAAAGCCGGCGGCTTTAATCCGGCTATAACCCTGCTCCATCTTAATTGCCATCATCTCGACGGCAATAATGGCATCATCGACTAATAGACCTAGCGCCAGAATCAAGGCACCCAGTGAAATCTTATGCAGGCCTACATCGAATAGATTCATCCCCGCAAAGGTCATTGCTAAAACTAAAGGAATAGAAAAAGCGACAACCAATCCTGTACGGAAACCTAAAGAGAAAAAACTCACTAACAAGACAATAATAACTGCTTCAGCGAGTACCTTTATAAACTCATGAATACTGCGTTGTACTGCTACAGGTTGGTCAGAAACTTTTTGGAGCTTCATGCCTAAAGGTAAAGTTTTTTGCAGTTGGGCAAATTCTGTGTCGAGATTTTTACCTAAGGCAATAATGTCACCGCCCTTACGCATTGATAAAGCAATACCAATACCATTTTCACCCATGAAGCGCATGCGTGGCTGAGCAGGTTGACTAAAACCACGGTAGACATCAGCGACATCTCCAAGCTGAATGGTTTTATCACCTACCAATAAAGGCATTTTCTTAATTTCATCAATGTTTTGTAAATGACCACTTACCCGAATCTGGATGCGGTCTGTGCCTGTTTCAAAAAAACCTGCACTTGCCATACTATTTTGCTTTTGTAAGGCATCTTGAATCGCTGTAACTGGAATACCAAGCTGTACCGCTTTGGTGTTAGAAATCTCAATCCAGATTTTTTGATCTTGCAGACCAATTAATTCAACCTTACTGACATCTTTGACACGTTGAAGCTGTAATTGCAAACGATCTGCATATTCCTTAAGAAGTGCATAGTCAAAGTCTTTGCCTGTCAGTACATAAATATTGCCGTAAGTGTCTCCAAATTCGTCATTGAAAAATGGACCTTGTACACCGTTTGGCAGTTCATGGCGTATATCATTTACCTTCTTACGAACGTTGTACCAAACATCAGGAATCTTGTCAGAAGTCAGTGAATCCTTCGCTACAAAAGTGACCAACGACTCACCTGGACGGGAGTAAGCCATGATCTTGTCATACTGCCCTGTTGTCATGAGTTCCTTTTCGATACGGTCCGTAACTAAAGTAGAAACTTCTTTGGCAGTCGCCCCAGGCCAGTAGGTCTGCACCACCATGACCTTAAAGGTAAAGGGTGGATCTTCACTTTGTGATAATTTTGAATAAGAGATTGCACCGATAATGCCAAGCAACAGCATAAAATAAAGGACAATACCTTTATTATTTAATGCCCATTCCGAGAGATTGAATTTCATGGCTGGGTTGCTCCCTGAATTTTCACCCCACGGTTTTCACGATCAATCGGATGAATCTTCTGTTTATCACGTAGCAAATGTACGCCGCCAATCACAACCCAATCATTTGGAGCCAAACCAGATAATACAGGTACACTATCTTTGCCATATGCACCAATCGTTACAGGTACTTTACGCAAAGTCTGGTTCGCATTAACCACCCACACATAAGGTTGATTATCTGTTGCTGAAACACTCGAAAGTGGCACACTCATCACATTGGTTTGAGTCGAGCTAAAAAATACGCGTGCACTTTGTCCAAGCTGAATAGCAGATTGACCTTCTTTGAGTGCAACTTTGACCGTAAATGTACGAGACTGATCCGCCGCTGGGGAAACTTCACGCACATAACCAGCAAATCGGTCATTCGGTTTAGACCATAATGTCACCCAAGCTGCTTGGCCAACCTTGATCTCGGAAACCGCTTGTTCTGGCACACCAATGACAACTTCACGCTCTCCATCAATGGCCAGTTGATAAGCCGCTTGGCCCGCAGCAACCACTTGTCCAATCTCAATGTTTCGTGCAGTAATCACCCCGTTTTTATTAGAAACGAGTTGGTTATAACCAGTTTGGTTTGCAGAAACTTCATAGTTAGAACGAGCTTGCTGTAGAGCCGCTTGCGCAGCGTCATATTGGTTTTTTACCGTATCGAATTGCGAACGACTCACCGCATTAATCGGCAATAATTGCTGAAAACGTTTAAGTTCGTCTGCTGCTGTTTTTGCTGAAGCCTGTGCATTGTCCAGTTGGGCTTTAGCGGCATTTAATTGTAGCTGAGCATCTGCTACGTCAAGCTTTGCTAAAACTTGTCCGACTTTAACTCGATCACCTACATCCACGTAACGTGCCGTAACCTGTCCACCGACCCGAAATGCTAAAGCTGTTTGCTGTCTGGCCTGCACATCCCCTGCATAGCTTTTTTGTTCATTGAGAGTAGTTAAGGGTTGGGCCACCATCACATAGGGTATTTCTTCTGTTTTGGGAGCTTCTTTACTACACCCCATTAATGTGACCGTACAAACAATCACCATACTCATGATGAGAGGTTTTAACAGATTCATATCTTATCGCTCTTATTCAAACTGATTTTTTAAGGCACAATATGCTTGCATCATAAATTGTTTATTTTTTAATTAATATACCCATGGGTACATTAATTAAAGAAAAACTTATAAATTGCTATCTTTTTAAATTTTTATCAGAGGATTTTGTGCAAACAGTTAATCAAAGTGGTCGCCCCAAAGATCTGGAAAAACGTGCTCGTATCTTACAAGCCGCGAAAGCTATTTTTTTAAAATCTGGCTATCACGGTACCAGCATGAACCAGATTGCACAGGAAGCAGGTGTCACTAAACTCACGGTGTATAATCACTTTCAAGACAAAGCGAACCTGTTTATCTGTGCAATTACACAAACTTGTGAAGAGACACTGAATCCTAAACAATTTGAATTAGATGCATCGGTAGACTTTTATCAAGCACTCTTTATTGTGTGTTCACGCGCTTTGCAGATTATTTATTCACCTGAAGCATTAAAGCTGGAACATGTATTATTTGAACTCGCAGCAGAACAAAGCCCTTTAGCTGAACAGTTTTTTGATGCATCACATACTCGACTTCAAAATCAGTTAGCCGCATTCTTCCAAAAAGCAACTGAATTAGGTTTTATCCAAGCCGATGACCCAATTTATCAAACAGAGCTTCTTTTAACTTTATTGCTTGGAGTACGTCACCATAAGGTTCTACTTAGAATTATTGCCGTACCTAATGCAGAAGAGCTAGAACACATTATTAGAGATGCAATTCATTTATTTTTGCTCAAATATCGGAATTAAACCAAAGTCCGATTGCCAAAAGTCGCACTGAGTGCATGTCTACTTTTAAGATGCCATAAGCGAATTAAATGTTATTTTTTAAGCAAAAATTCACATTTTCTTACGCTCAAAGCTTGGAATGTTTGTTAATCGCGCTATATTCGATAAGAATAAGAACAGGAGAAAATAGCATGGTTCAGCAAATCGATGCGCCACTGCGTGAGGATGTCCGTTTACTTGGCAATTTGTTAGGTGAAACCCTAAAACAACATGCAGGACAAGAACTGTTTAATCAGATCGAGCAAATCCGTGCTCTTGCCAAAGGTGCACGTGATGGTCAAGCTGAAGCCGAAAAGCAATTAGAACAATTATTTTTAGAATTGCCCGATGAAGAGCTATTACCTCTTACCCGCGCTTTTTCTCATTTTTTAAATTTTGCCAATATTGCTGAGCAATATCATGTAGTGCGTAGCCGCAGACAGGCGGAATTTGATTCGGAGGCTAACTCTCCAAATCCACTTGTTCACCTATTTCAAAAATTTAAAGACAAAAGTATTTCGACAGAAAAACTATTCCAGCAAATTTGTGATCTTAATATTGAATTGGTACTTACGGCGCACCCAACCGAAGTTAGCCGTCGTACCCTCATTCAAAAATATGATGATATCAATGCTTGTCTTTCTCAGCTTGATCAGCAAAAACTTACTCCACGTGAACGACAAAATGCCCTTGCCAACTTAAAGCAGCAAATCAGTTCGGCATGGCAAACAGATGAAATTCGCCAGCACCGCCCGACTCCTGTTGATGAAGCAAAATGGGGATTTGCAACCATCGAACAAACACTTTGGAATGCTGTGCCTAAATTTATTCGTGAGTTAAATGAGTTGGTTCAAGATAATTGCCAACAAAACTTACCACTCAATATTGCGCCGGTACGCTTTGCTTCTTGGATGGGCGGAGACCGTGATGGCAACCCAAATGTTACTCATCAAATTACCCAAGAAGTACTGTGGTTATCTCGCTGGCAAGCTGCTGACCTTTACCTAAGAGATATCGAAAACTTACGTTGGGAACTTTCGATCCAAACCTGTTCTGAAGAAATGATTCAGGCTATTGGTAACCAACATGCAGAGCCTTATCGTGAATATTTACGTGCTACACGCGAACGCTTAAAAGCGACTCGCCACTGGTTAGCGCAGCGCCTACAAGGCTTAGAAGCAGACGACAGCAATGTTATTAAGAGCAAAGACGAACTCTTACAGCCTTTATTGCTGTGCTATCGCTCGTTAATCGACAGCAACTTACCTGAAATTGCGAATGGTCAACTTCTCGACTTTATTTACCGTGTGAACTGTTTTGGTATTGAACTACTTAAACTCGACATTCGCCAAGAATCAGGTCGTCATCGCCAAGCGATTTCAGCAATTACCGAATATCTAGGTTTAGGTAATTTTGAATCGTGGACTGAACAAGCACGCCAAAACTTCCTGATTCAGGAATTACAAAGCAAGCGCCCACTTTTACCGAAATATATTAATGAACCTGAAGGCAGTTTGATTGGGCACCCAGATGTCCAAGAAGTATTTGCAACCATGCGTACTTTGGCTGACCAACCGCCTGAGTCTTTAGGGGCTTATATTATTTCGATGGCTGAATATCCAAGTGATGTTTTAGCGGTGTTGTTATTGCAAAAAGAAGCAGGTATTCAGCACCCTTTACGTGTAGTTCCTCTATTTGAAACTTTAAAAGATTTAGATGGCGCTGCAACAACCATGAATACGCTGTTCAATATGCATTGGTATAAACAGCACATTCAGGGTAAACACGAAGTGATGATCGGTTACTCCGACTCTGCAAAAGATGCTGGTTTCATGTCAGCTAACTGGGCGCAATATCGTGCTCAAGAAGAGCTAACTGCAATTGCTCAAAAACACGGTGTACAGTTGACGTTGTTCCACGGCCGCGGTGGCTCAATTAGTCGTGGTGGTGCTCCAACACAGCAGGCACTATTTTCACAACCCCCGGGTTCGATCTCTGGTGCAATCCGTGTCACAGAACAAGGTGAAATGATTCGCTTCAAGTTCGGTTTAGAAGGGATTGCCATGCAAAACCTTGAAATCTATACCGCAGCAACACTCGAAGCGACTTTATTACCGCCACCAGAGCCTAAAGCCGAGTGGCGTGAAATCATGAACCGTATGACAGATCATTCTGTGAAGGTTTATCGCCAGACAGTGCGTGAAAATCCACATTTTGTGAAATATTTACGGACTGTTACGCCTGAACTTGAATTACAAATGTTGCCATTAGGCTCACGTCCAGCAAAACGTAAAGTAAGTGGTGGTATTGAGTCTTTACGCGCGATTCCATGGGTATTTGCATGGACTCAAATCCGTTTGATGCTACCTGCATGGCTAGGTACTGGTGCAGCCATTAATGAAGTGATTGCCGATCAGCAAAAAGCAACGCTTGATGAAATGCTCCAGCAATGGCCTTATTTCCAGACGCTTATTGATATGCTGGAAATGGTATTGTCTAAATCCGATGCCAACATTGCACTCTATTACGAGTCTCATTTGACTGAAGATGAAGATTTAAAAGTGCTCGGTAATCAATTACGTCAGCGCCTAAAAGATGCTGTTGAAACACTCCTTAAATTGAAAGATGAATCAAAGCTTCTTAGCAATAACGAAGTTCTTGATCAATCAATGCAAGTTCGTAAACCGTACTTACTTCCTTTGCATCTTTTGCAGGCTGAACTCATGAAACGCCGCCGTGATTATCTTGCTGAGCGTCAGGCAGAGAACACACCTGTTGACCATGCACTTATGGTGAGTATTGCGGGTATTGCTGCTGGTTTACGCAATACAGGCTAAGCTGTTTTTACCGATTGTTTAACAAGGCAGTGCATCTCGATGTACTGCTTTTTACTTGCAAAATTCTTTATTTTTCTTAAGTTTTCTCTGATTTTCTATTTTTTTGAATATTTTTTTAAAATCAAAAAATTAGTCTTTATGAGAAAAAAATAACTAATTCCTTATATTTAGAACTCATAAAATTATACCAATCGTTAAAAAATAATTACTTTTCACTAACATACTTCTCTCTAGAGATTAAATGCACTCTCAAGAAAGAGTATCATGGCACCAATTAAAGAATAACGAGCTTATTTTATGTCCAATTGGTTTCCAAAATGGCAGCCTTACCAAGGTGATATTGACCACCGACCGGTCTCTACCAACGAATATCTCCCCCCAGTTCAGAGTGCTATTTTAGGTATTCAACATGCGTTTGCCATGTTTGGAGCAACGGTTTTAGCACCATTACTCATGGGCTTTAATCCTAACCTTGCCATTTTAATGTCTGGTATCTGTACCATCCTGTTCTTTTTAATTACGGGAGGTCGTGTTCCGAGTTACTTAGGCTCAAGTTTTGCATTTATTGGTGTGGTTGCAGCAGCAACTGGACATATTACAGGTTCAGGTGCCAATCCAAACCTTTCGATGGCTTTAGGCGGAATCGTAGCATGTGGTGTGTTTTATGCCATTATCGGTTTTATTGTGATGCTTACGGGTACACGCTGGATTGAAAAACTCATGCCGCCTGTGGTGACTGGCGCTATTGTGATGATTATTGGTCTAAACCTCGCACCCGTTACCATTAAAGGTGTTGCAGGCCAACCATTTGAAATGTGGATGGCTTTAATTACTGTACTTTGTATGGGTAGTATTGCAGTCTTTACTCGTGGCTTATTGCAACGTTTGCTTCTATTGGTCGGTTTAATTTTGGCTTATGCAATTTACGCTATCACCACCAATGGGCTAGGTTTTGGTAAACCAATCGATTTTAGCCAAATCTCACAGGCTGCATGGTTCGGTATCCCAAGCTTTTCGCATCCTACTTTTGATACCAAAGCAATGCTGATTATTGCGCCAGTTGCGCTTATTTTAGTAGCAGAAAACCTAGGTCATATTAAAGCTGTTGGTGCAATGACTGGTGAAAACCTGACGCCACAATTAGGTAAAGCCTTCGTTGCAGATGGTTTAGCAACAACGCTTTCTGGTAGTGTTGGTGCACCGGGGATGACCACTTACGGCGAAAACATTGGGGTCATGGCAGTCACTCGTGTGTACTCAACAATTGTTTTTGTGATTGCAGGTGTCTTTGCTATTTTCTTGGGTTTATCTCCAAAATTTGGCGCGGTAATTAGTACGATTCCAAGTGCTGTCTTAACAGGTGCATCTATTGTTGTGTTTGGTTTAATTACCATTGCTGGTGCAAAAATCTGGATTGAAAACAAAGTTGATTTTTCTAATAATAAAAACCTGATTGTTGCTTCTGTGACGATTATTTTAGGTGCCGGAAATTTTGAATTAATGTTTGGTAATTTCAATTTAGGTGGCATTGGTACAGCAACATTTGCGGCCATTATTCTAAATTGGTTGTTTAGTTTAAAAGATAAAACCTAAATTCAAAAAGGCAGCGTAAGCTGCCTTTTTTCATTACGATTTAGTATGATGAATTTTTGCGTTTCAATACGTTCCTATCATGCGTTTTGATTTTTTTGATTTACAGTTGGTTCTTCATATCGTCTCGACTGGTAGCCTAACTAAAGGTGCTGATCGCTCTGCTATTTCACTTCAAGCAGCGAGCGAGCGTATAAAAAAACTCGAACAATATTTTGAGATACCCTTATTTGTTCGCCAAACCACTGGGGTAGAACTCACCACAGCTGGACATGCTTTTGTAGAACATGCTCGTCAGCTTTTAGTACAAAAAGATCAACTTGAACAAGAAATGCAGCGGTTTAGACACCCTACCGCAGAAGCATTAACGCTTTGGTGTAATTCTTCTGCTCAAAGTGAATATTTGCCTACATTATTACCGCAATATCTGGTGCTTCATCCCGAAATGAATATTGATTTACATGAGGCAGAAAGCTCAGAAATTGTAGATGCATTAACCCAAGGAATTGCGAGTCTAGGTCTAGTCTCAAGTTTTTTTGATACCAGACATTTGCAAACTAAAGAATTTGCGAGTGATCCGTTAGTTCTAATTTGCCCTACTACTCACAATTTAGCTCAATACCAAGAGCTGAATTTGGTAGATGCTCTAAGTTATGGCTTTATTGGCCTTAAACCCCATCACTCTTTGCAACAGTCTATCGAGACCCAAGCTAAGCTATTAGGCTTTAACATACAGTACCGTTTACGCTTACCTAACTTTGGCGCAATTGCTGAGGTAGTCGCCAAAGGCGTGGGAATTGCGATTATGCCAGCTCGTGCTACACAGCGTTTGCAATCAGATTATGATTTTCATTCGATCCAATTACTCGGTGCATGGGCAAACCGAAAACTACTTTTAGCCACACAAAACTTCAACCAGCTGCCTAGCAGTTATAAGCAATTTGCAGATTTCCTATTAGAGCATCGCCCTTAGAAACTTGATTTAGTGCAAAATCATATAAAGACCTAACGACACTAACCCTATGAAAAAGATACGGCGAAATAACTGCTCGTTGAGTCGATAGCGAATTTTTTTACCGATCCACATTCCAATGAGTGCAGCAAATAAAGCCGCAAAAGATAACCGATAATCCAGTGTTACTCCCGACATCGGGTTGTGGTGTAAAAAGACGGCAAGACAAATGGTAGACACCGTAAATGTTAGTCCCAAAGCCTGTACCAGCTCGTCACGTTTTAAATGCAAAGACTGCAAATATGGCACGATAGGAATAATAATGACGCCTGTGGCTACGGTGACTGCTCCACCAATATAACCAATGATCGGCGATAGCCAACGCTCATGCTTCCCTAAGTGCGGGAGCTTTTTGACACATAGTCCATAGAGCCCATATAAGGCCAACATACAGCCCAATAAAATCTCACTACTCTGCCCATGACTTTGACTTTGACTTAAAGTCGGTAGAAAACTCCATATTGAACCGACTACAATGCCTACAAGTAAGGTCCAGAAACGGCGAATAAAAGCCCAGACATGTCCTTCAGCAAAAAGCTGCCAAACATTGGTGACCATTGAAGGAACAATGAGTAAAGAGGCTGCTTGAAAAGGACTCATTGCGATGGTGAGTAAGCCCATCGATACTGCGGGCAACCCTAAACCGATCATGCCTTTAATCATGCCAGCAAAGGCAAACACCATCATAATAATTACTAAAAAAGTCACTGTTTATCTCCGATTCCCTACATGGTTATGCTACGGAAAAAACAGGTTTTGCCCTATTCTTGTTTTTAGGAGTAGGCCTCAATTAGAAGTTGAGGCCGTTTTGTATTTTTCTTCTAAAACATTACTAAAAATACTTTCAATCATCCAAACGCGGTACAAGCTATTAAATACATAACTTTGCCCATCAATACGCAACTCTAAAACCGGTAAATCAGGCTGATGCTTATCTTTGCAAAAAGCATCATTTTGTGCCAGAACAGCTGGCACATCCTGCTCGGTTAACTGCTCAATTCCCAGCTGATGCTGTAATTCTTGGAAATGCTTTTGGAAAGATAAATCTTTGCCTTTTGTCCAAACGGCCTGCAAGATCGTAAAAATCGTATCGATTTGCTGATTTTCCTGCACACTATAGAAAAGCTTTGCCATTTCAAGCGCACTTTCTTCGGTAGGTCGGCAAAAAGGAGTAAAAGCGACATCTGTTCGTTTAGAAACACGTGTTGCCAAACTCCAATCAAACCAGTCTCGGCCTTGGTAGCTTAAAGGGTAAACTTTTAATTGAATATCATAATAATCAGCTAGTTCTTCCTTAATATAAGCAAGCAATAGCCAACTCATTGGATCTTCTAAGGCAATATATAAATCAAGTTCAGGATGAAGTGTCTGAATTTCGGTAAGTGCCTCAGCATCATTAATTAAATGTTCACGCCATTCAATATGATTAATTAAAAAGATCGGATTGCCAGTCAGTAATTTTTGCTGTTTTAGACGACGAGTTAAACGCAATAAATCATCTACTGCATGATATTTACGCCCACCAAATTCAAAGTAAGCTGCCGGTACAGGCTCATCCGTAAAAATACGTTCTGAAAAATGTTGAGGAAGCTGATGTTTAACTGCCATGGCATGTAAAGTACGCAGCTTTCCGTATTGCTGCTGCCAAAGCATGTGAAAAATATCTTCAAGTAAATGTAAGAAATTCTGGCCTTGTAATGGGGTTCTTTTTAATATGACGGCGGCTTGTTTTAAAGATTCTTGGCTTGGGATTTCTGGAAATTCATCAAAAGCAAAACGATGTTGTTTGGCTAATATTTTGGCATCATTCAAACAATAATTTTGCCATTCTTCATGCGACATAGCATTCGGAGGTTCAGAAGCCGTATGGGAAATAATAATTTTTAAGGGCTTAAGTTCATCACTTAAAATCTCATCGAGCTGAGATAGTTGCTGAACAGCTAAATAGCTATACACATCATCAAGTCGTAAATAAATACTTAAACCATTTTCCGTGGGTAACACCGCTTGACGTGAAGGTTTTTGGTAAAACCAACTCGATCGGATAGGGTCAAACCAACGGCGTAGCAGTGACATGAGAGTAGAGCCTCTAAAAAAATAAATCCTAAGCAAGACCAAAAAACTGCTTTGATCGCAGTACAAAGTGCCGCAGAAACTTCATATACAAAATGCTGAAGAGCTCTGCTTATGCAGAACAAAGTTCATGTTATTGCACGTATTCCTGCATCGGTGAAGATTTTATCATCATTTTATAGCAAACCCATAGAATGACTTTCAACACCCTCATCTACAAGCCTATTTTTTCGAACAGATGTAAAAAATGCACCCATCAGCATGATAATAATTCATCGTGCAAATGGATGCATAGTTTCTATTCAATTAATAAAATTGAATATTTTATAGAACGCGTACAGCTCCTTTCGCTGCACTTGTTGTATGCATTGCATAAACTTTTAACGCTTTTGATACCTTACGTTTACGTTCTTCTTTCGGATGCCAGCCTTTCGCTTCTTGAACTGTACGACGATGCGCCATAGTCGCATCATCAACGTTTAAGTGAATGGTACGGTTCGGAATATCGATTTCAATGGTATCGCCATCTTCTACCAAACCAATTGCACCACCTTCAGCCGCTTCTGGCGAAACATGTCCAATTGAAAGACCTGATGAACCACCAGAGAAACGGCCATCTGTCACCAATGCACAGTCTTTTCCTAAACCTTTCGATTTAAGGTAGCTGGTTGGGTAAAGCATTTCTTGCATACCCGGACCACCACGTGGACCTTCATAACGAATAACAACAACATCGCCAGCTTTAATATCATGACCCAAGATTGCATCTACAGCAGCATCTTGGCTCTCAAATACACGCGCTGTGCCCGTAAATTTCAAGATCGACTCATCTACACCCGCAGTTTTTACAATACAACCATCAAGCGCGATGTTGCCGTATAGAACTGCTAAACCACCATCTTTAGAGAATGCATGTTCTGCATTACGAATAACGCCTTTTTCACGATCGCCATCTAAAGTTGCATAGTAACGGTTTTGAGAGAACGCAACTTGAGTTGGCACCCCACCCGGAGATGAGCGATAGAACTCATATACATCTGCATCTTCCGTACGAATAATATCCCACTTATCTAATGCATCTTTCAAAGTTTTCTCGTGTACAGTCGGTACAGATACATCAAGTAACTTCGCACGATCAAGCTCGCCCAAAATGGCCATAATGCCACCCGCACGGTGAACATCTTCCATGTGAACATCTTGTTTCGCAGGCGCTACTTTTGATAGTACAGGAACTCGACGTGACAATTCGTCAATGTCGTCCATAGTAAAGTCAACTTCTGCTTCACTTGCTGCAGCCAATAAATGCAAAACGGTATTGGTTGAACCACCCATTGCAATATCAAGGGTCATCGCATTTTTAAACGCAGCCTTGGTTGCAATTGAACGAGGTAGAATGCTTGCATCTTCTTGTTCGTAATAGCGCTTAGCCAATTCAACAATAAGTTGGCCTGCTTTTAAGAATAGTTTCTTGCGATTTGCGTGCGTCGCAACAATCGAACCATTACCCGGTAAAGATAGACCTAAAGCTTCGGTTAAACAGTTCATTGAGTTTGCAGTAAACATTCCTGAACATGAACCACATGTTGGACAAGCCGAACGTTCAAACTCTTCAACTTCTTCGTCTGTATAACTTTCATCAGCCGCAACAACCATTGCATCAACAAGGTCAATCGCTTTTTCATTACCACGGAACTTGACCTTGCCCGCTTCCATTGGTCCGCCTGACACAAAAACAACTGGAATATTCAGGCGCATCGCAGCCATGAGCATTCCCGGAGTAATTTTGTCACAGTTAGAAATACATACCATTGCATCGGCGCAATGTGCATTTACCATGTACTCAACTGAGTCAGCAATCAAATCACGTGATGGTAATGAATAAAGCATGCCGTCATGCCCCATTGCGATCCCGTCATCTACTGCAATCGTATTAAACTCTTTAGCAACACCACCTGCTGCCTGAATTTCTGCTGCGACTAGTTGCCCTAAATCTTTAAGATGTACATGGCCCGGAACAAATTGAGTAAATGAGTTGACCACCGCAATAATCGGTTTGCCGAAATCCTCATCTTTCATTCCTGTTGCACGCCATAAGCCACGTGCGCCAGCCATATTTCTTCCGTGTGTCGATGTTTTTGAACGATAGTCAGGCATTAGTGTTTCCAACAAGTTGTGCTTGAGCGGAATTTCTCCCACTCTGGCTGAATGATACTGATATAGCGTTAGATCAGTCGGAATATTGACTCATCATCATAATTTGATCATTCTCCATTCTATAGAAGCAAATAATATTCGGAAAGCCAAGAACAGTAATAGTCAGTCAATATTTAGCAAAACTTACATGAATAATTTTTTATTTTTTCATAACCTTTTTTTATCAATAAAAATTTTTGAATAATTTTTTGTTCACTATTTAAAAATCAAATCTCTCAATAGCCATGAGTTTAGGGCTTCAAACGTTTTTCACGTATACTACCCATAAACTCTTTTTGGATTGCATTTGTGAAAATTATTTTTGCTGGCACCCCCGAATTTGCTGCAACAGCATTGGCGGCATTATTAAAAACTTCCCATGAAATTATCGCCGTTTACACCCAGCCAGATCGTAAAGCAGGCCGTGGACAAAAATTAACGCCATCTCCTGTAAAACAGCTTGCGCTTGAACATGGTATCCCTGTTTATCAACCACTTCACTTTAAAGCATCTACAGAAGAAGGGCTCGCAGCCCAACAAGAACTTGCAGCTTTAGGTGCCGATGTGATGGTCGTTGCAGCCTATGGCTTGATTCTTCCACAAGCTGTGCTCGATACACCTAAATATGGCTGTTTAAATATTCACGGTTCACTATTACCACGTTGGCGCGGTGCAGCACCAATTCAGCGTGCAATTGCAACGGGTGATAAAGAAACCGGAATCACGATCATGCAGATGGCTTCAGGTTTAGATACAGGCGATATGATGTATAAAACCTACTGTTCAATCACAGCCGAAGATACATCAGCGACTTTACATGACAAACTCGCAGCTCAGGGCGCAACAGCAATTTGTGACGTACTCGAGTCAGAAGAAACACTACAAAAATATTTGGCAGAACGAGAAGTTCAAGATGAAAGTCTAACTGTCTATGCACATAAGTTAGTAAAATTAGAAGCTCGTATTGACTGGTCAAATGATGCTGTTCAACTTGACCGAAATATTCGTGCGTTCAACCCTTGGCCAGTTGCATTCATTCAGTTAGATGAAAATAGTGCTTTGCGTGTTTGGAACTCAACCACTTCTACTCAAAGCCAAGCAAATGCCCAAGCTGGTGAAATTATCGCGATTGATAAACAGGGCGTACATGTTGCTTGTGGTCAAAACTCTTTTATTTGTCTGACCAGCGTGCAATGGCCGGGTGGTAAAGCAATGAATGCTCAACAAATTGCACAAACTCAAAAACTTCACGTAGGACAAATTCTACCATGAGTCAGGTTTCATCAAATTCGTCACGATTTAACTTACGTGCTCAAGTCGTTCAAACGTTATTAAAAGTTCAGCAAGGGCAATCACTTGCTAGTATTTTAAATACACAGCTGAATCAAGTTGCAGAACGTGATCGCGCACTATTTCATGAACTTGTTCTAGGTACACTACGTCAATGGTTTGCTCTTAAATCAATTAGCCTACCTTTACTCAGTAAACCTTTAAATAATGAAACTGTTGAAACCTGTCTGTATGTTGGGCTTTATCAAGTTTTATGCACGCGTATTGCAGCGCATGCCGCTATTTCAGAAACAGTAGATGCCACCAAACAACTTGGATTTCCTGCACTCGGCGGTATTGTGAATGCTATTTTGCGCCGAGCTACTCGTGAAACTGATGACTTTCAGCAAGGTTTACAGCAAGCGCATGGCTTACCAAGTTGGCTTTTCAAAAGGTTAAAAAAGGATTGGGGAGAACAAACTGAATCTCTTTGCCAATCATTAAAACAAGTCGCACCTTTAACCTTACGAGTTAACCAGCGTCATATTGGCCGTGATGCTTATTTAGCAAAATTACAAAGTCTAGATATTCAGGCACGTGCATGTACTCTATCTGAAGCAGGTATTGTTCTTGAACAATCCGTACAAATTACCCAACTACCCGGCTTTGAAGAAGGATGGTTTTCTGTACAAGATGAACATGCTCAACTATGTGCAACATTATTGCCAGATCTAAATAATAAAACAGTAATTGATGCCTGTGCAGCTCCTGGTGGAAAAACAGCTCATTTACTCGAAAAGTTTAAACCGGCTCAGCTCATTGCTATTGACCAAGATTCTAACCGTTTAATCCGTGTAACTGAGAATTTAAACCGCTTAGCACTTGATCAAAGTCAAACAGAAATTTTGGCTGCGGATGCAACCCAATGGGTTCCCGCAGAACCAGTAGATTGTATCGTGCTCGATGCACCTTGCTCCGCTACAGGCGTTATTCGTCGTCATCCTGACATACGCCTATTGCGCCAATCTAGCGACATAGCTCAAACGATTGAACTGCAAAAGCAAATTTTGGAACACATGTGGCAACAACTCAACGTTGGAGGCACATTGCTCTATATTACCTGTTCAGTTTTAAAAGCTGAAAATGAACAGCAGATGATAAATTTCTTTGCAGAACATACTGATGCAAAAGAAATTAAGATTAAAGCGAATTGGGGACTTGAACAAATTCATGGTCGACAATTATTACCACAAGCGCAGTCTGGCGACGGGTTTTATTATTGTAAAATTCAAAAAATTGCATAAAAAAAGCAGGCTTTAAGCCTGCTTTTTAGATCAGCATCAAAGCGTATGCTGATCTTTTACATCTTCTAAAACGTCATCTAACTCTTCAGGATGTTTCGATAAATGTAGAATGGATAAAGCCAACCCACCCCATAAAAACACCATCGAAATCACCATCATCACGATTGCCGAAGTATTCATTATTTTATCCTCCTAGCGATCTTTCATTTTGCTTAACACGATTGCAACGACCGCACAGAAAATCACACTGCCCCAGCCGAATACACCTTGTAAGCTCATGCTATAAGTATCATAGCCATTTTTGATCAAATTAAAAACAGTCATACAGAGTGTAGTTAACAAGATTAAAGATGTAATAACCGTTAAAGTGAAATCCCATCCCTTACCCACTTGAATGGTTGAGATGCGATTTATATGGTCACTAAGTTCTTTAAGAGCTGAACGTTTAAACCAAGCTACGCTAATAATTGATATTAATGCACCACCGATAATACCGATGTTATTAATAAAGTGATCAACAATATCAACCAGCTTAATTGCATTTACACTTGAGAATAAAATAATTGATACAAGTGCACTACCACCACCAATAATCGTTACAGCTTTTTTACGGCCCCATTTCAACTTATCTTGCATTGCTGCAATAGGCACTTCCAAAATACTAACCATCGAAGAAATACCTGCGACGAAAAGTGAAGAGAAGAATAAAAGACCAAATAAATCAGCCCCTGCACCTAAGCTTGAAATAATTTTAGGGAATGCGATAAATGCTAATCCAATTCCGCCACTCACGACATCTTTAACATCAGTACCCGCTGCATGTGCCATAAAACCAAGAGCAGCAAAAATACCAATCCCTGCCAAAATCTCAGTTGATGCATTTGCAAAACCAACGATTAAGCCAGAACCAGTTAAATTCGTTTTTGGTTTTAAATAAGATGCATAGGTAACCATGATCCCGAAACCAACAGATAGTGAAAAGAAAGTATGACCATAAGCGGCTAACCATACTTTATAGTCCATCATTGCTGACCAGTTTGGCGTAAAGAATGCATTCAAACCTTGAACTGCACCAGGTAAACGCAATGACTGAATCACCAAAATAGTAAATAGAATGAATAATAATGGCATGAAAATTTTATTGGATAATTCCACACCCTTTTTCACCCCACCATAAAGAATGATTAAAGTAAGTGCCCAAATTCCAACAATCGGCCAGAATAAATGACTTACAAACTGTAAATCAAAACCAGTCGCTTTTGAGGTTTGTAAATAGGTATTAAAGAAGAAGCCTTCCGGATCACTTCCCCACATTTGACCAATAGAGAAGTAAACGTAACTACCTGCCCATGTCAAAACGCTCGCATAATACAAACCAATAATGATACAGACACAAACCTGCCACCAACCTAATGTTTCTCCACCTTTAAACAAGACCCGATATGCTTTTGGAGGTGAACCAGTACTACGATGACCGACCGCATAATCTAAAAATAGTAACGGTAAACCAGCAGTAATGAGTGCCAATAGATAAGGAATAAGAAACGCACCACCACCATTTTCATAAGCAACGTATGGAAAGCGCCAAATATTACCTAAGCCTACAGCCGAACCAACGGCTGCAATAATAAAACCAGATCGTGACGTCCAGTTTTCACGAGAATCTGTCATAAAACACCTAATGTTAAAAGATTGCTTATTTTTACTGCTATTGTTGATTGTTATTCCGCATGCAAAAAAAGAACCAAAGAATACTTTTGTGTTTGATTGAGAATAAAAGGCACCTTGTGAGTATTTTTATTTTCATTTTCAAACAAGCAAAAATAGAAAATTCTTCCTTAAAGATTTTTGTCCATTTTTTGCCCCTATATAGCTGAACAATACCTGTTTTTATTTCTTTTTACTGTAATTTCCATCAGAAATTTTACGAATTTTTTAAGTTTTTTTCACAATTGGTTATTTTTCAGCTAATCTTTAAGTTTAAATCAAATAATCAGACAATATTGTTCAATGACATTTTCTTCCAAATCTTAAAAAGATCTATTTAATTACTCGACTTATCTATTAATTTCTTGCTCAATTTCCAATTAAAATTTGATAATACCCATTTTTTAGATGACAAAATTTATACTAAAATCTGTAGAGGGCTAATGTCATTCAAATGAAAACGTTAAATATTAATTATTTGAAATAATTAATATTTTATCTAGCTTAGAAAAATTATTAATAATATGTGCTTCACCCTCATATTTTTTATCAATGCATCTGTAGCAAGATGTCTATATGATGCGTTCAAAGATTTCTTTTATGCGGATGTTCAAAGTGAAAATATTAAAAATATCTTTATTAATGCTCGGGATGGGCTTAAGTGGCCTTGCTCAAGCAGATTTTGTTGGAGTAAAGGGAGATGTCGGCTACTGGTTTTACGATGGTAAAGCGAATATGTCTTCTCAATTCCCTGATGATCAGGATCTAGATCAAAAAGGTAGTGCTCAACTCTCATTGGCAATAGAACACCCAATCCCATTTATTCCAAATGCAAAAATACGTTATGTAAATTTAGATACTCAAACTAAATCAGAAACTCTAGGTCAAGCTAACTATAAAGTTGATTTGGATCATAGTGATTTTATTCTCTATTATGAATTACTAGATAATATTGTGAGTGTAGATGCTGGACTTGGTGCAACTGTACTAAATGGTGATATTACTGCGTATACGGGTAAGCGCGTAGATATTGATAAAACATATCCTATTGCTTATTTATCTGGTGAAGTCAAACTTCCATTTACAGGCTTGAGTGCTAAAGGTGAAGCAACCTATACGAACTTTGATGATGCACGAATCACAGACGCATTAGCAGAAGTAAAATATAAATTTGCAGATAATCTACTCATTGATCTTGGTTTAACAGCAGGGTATCGCGTACTCAATATTGATTTAGATGACTACGATAATAATGATCTTAAGTTTGAATTTAAGGGCCCATATGTCGGCTTAGAAGCCCATTTCTAACTTTGAATAGGTTCGAAGTTTCCTTCATATAAAAAAGGACTCATATAGAGTCCTTTTTTAATTAACCCATACCTACATAACCTGAATATTTTCGAATTCTTTGGCACCACGCTTGAATATTTGGATATAGCTCCAAATCAAAACCACCTTCCTCCGCGACATGCGTGTATGCATATAAGGCAATATCAGCAATAGTTAATTGATTTCCAATAAGATAGTCATGCTCTACTAAAACTTTATCCATAATAGATAGTGCTTTATGACCTTTCGGTTGTAAATTATGATATTCCTCTATTCTTTCTGGTGGTAACCCTAAATATTTGTTAATAAAACGAGCAACTGCAATAAATGGTTCATGACTATACTGTTCAAAGAACATCCACTGATACATTTTTGCTTTCGTATAGGAATCTGTAGCAATAAACTCTGTTCCCTCCGCCAGATAGCCTAAAATAGCGTTAGATTCACTTAAAACACGGCCATCATCTAGAACCAATACAGGTATTTTTCCATTAGGATTTAATAATAAAAAATCTGCTGTTTGAGTGTCTTTTTTTAAAATATCAATGTGGACCCATCTATGTTTAATATTTAATAAGGAAAGTAATAGTTTAATCTTATAACAATTACCCGAACCTACATCACCATAAATTATCATAGATGCTTTTCCCTTATTATTCATATTTAAGTATGTAATTTTCTTATTATTTATAGCATGAATCTTTCATAATATTTTCAGTTTTATTTTTTCCCATTTAATTTCCCATAAAGAAACACCCCGGTTTCTTTCGAGACCGGGGTGTTAGAATAATGAGCTGGCGATGACTTACTCTCACATGGGAAACCCCACACTACCATCAGCGCTAAGAGGTTTCACTTCTGAGTTCGGGAAGGGATCAGGTGGTTCACTCTTGCTATGGTCGCCAGCACAACTGGTATGGATACTTGCATTGGTCTTAATATGCCGATGCGTTTTCCAAATCTTTACAGATGGGCTGATTGAATCTTACTTTATTTGTTCATTTTAGCTAAGCATATAACTAAATCAAGTTGCTTTGCATATTAATGAATCGATTGATGCTTTATATACAACTGCTTGGGTGTTGTATAGTCAAGCCTCACGAGCAATTAGTATTGGTCAGCTTCACATATCACTATGCTTCCACATCCAACCTATCAACGTCCTAGTCTCGAACGGCTCTTTAGAGGACATAAAGTCCTAGGGAAATCTTATCTTGAGGTAGGCTTCCCGCTTAGATGCTTTCAGCGGTTATCCCTTCCGAACATAGCTACCCGGCGATGCGACTGGCGTCACAACCGGTACACCAGAGGTTCGTCCACTCTGGTCCTCTCGTACTAGGAGCAGATCCTCTCAAATTTCCAGCGCCCACGGTAGATAGGGACCGAACTGTCTCACGACGTTCTAAACCCAGCTCGCGTACCTCTTTAAATGGCGAACAGCCATACCCTTGGGACCTGCTTCAGCCCCAGGATGAGATGAGCCGACATCGAGGTGCCAAACACCGCCGTCGATATGAACTCTTGGGCGGTATCAGCCTGTTATCCCCAGAGTACCTTTTATCCGTTGAGCGATGGCCCTTCCATACAGAACCACCGGATCACTAAGACCTACTTTCGTACCTGCTCGACTTGTGGGTCTCGCAGTTAAGCGCGCTTTTGCCTTTATACTCTACGCGTGATTTCCGACCACGCTGAGCGCACCTTCGTACTCCTCCGTTACTCTTTAGGAGGAGACCGCCCCAGTCAAACTACCCACCAGACATGGTCCTCGCCCCGGATTACGGGGCAGAGTTAGAACCTCAACATTACCAGGGTGGTATTTCAAGGACGGCTCCATTGGAACTAGCGTTCCAACTTCAAAGCCTCCCACCTATCCTACACAAGTAAGGTCAAAGTTCAATGTCAAGCTGCAGTAAAGGTTCACGGGGTCTTTCCGTCTAGCCGCGGGTACACTGCATCTTCACAGCGATTTCGATTTCACTGAGCCTCTGCTGGAGACAGCGCCGCCATCATTATGCCATTCGTGCAGGTCGGAACTTACCCGACAAGGAATTTCGCTACCTTAGGACCGTTATAGTTACGGCCGCCGTTTACTGGGGCTTCGATCAAGAGCTTCGCTTACGCTAACCCCATCAATTAACCTTCCAGCACCGGGCAGGCATCACACCCTATACGTCCACTTTCGTGTTTGCAGAGTGCTATGTTTTTAATAAACAGTTGCAGCGGCCTGGTTTCTGTGGCTGCCAATAGCTCAGACCGCAAGGGTCATCACCGTCAGCAGCGTACCTTCTCCCGAAGTTACGGTACCATTTTGCCTAGTTCCTTCAGCAGAGTTCTCTCAAGCGCCTTGGTCTACTCGACCTGACCACCTGTGTCGGTTTCGGGTACGATTCCTGTGTAACTGAAGCTTAGAGACTTTTCCTGGAAGCATGGTATCAGCCACTTCGCTGTACAAGTACAGCTTGCTATCAGATCTCAGCATAGAGCACCCCGGATTTGCCTAAGATGCATGCCTACTTCCTTCCACCTGGACAACCAACGCCAGGCTGACTTAACCTTCTCCGTCCTCTCATCGCATTACACAGAAGTATTGGAATATTAACCAATTTCCCATCGACTACGCCTTTCGGCCTCGCCTTAGGGGTCGACTCACCCAGCCCCGATTAACGTTGGACTGGAACCCTTGGTCTTTCGGCGAACGGGTTTTTCACCCGTTTTGTCGTTACTCACGTCAGCATTCGCACTTCTGATACCTCCAGCATACTTCTCAATACACCTTCATCGGCTTACAGAACGCTCCCCTACCACTTGACTAAAAGTCAAATCCGCAGCTTCGGCACATAGTTTTAGCCCCGTTACATCTTCCGCGCAGGCCGACTCGACTAGTGAGCTATTACGCTTTCTTTAAAGGGTGGCTGCTTCTAAGCCAACCTCCTAGCTGTCTATGCCTTCCCACATCGTTTCCCACTTAACTATGATTTTGGGGCCTTAGCTGGCGGTCTGGATTGTTTTCCTCTTGACTACGGACGTTAGCACCCGCAGTCTGTCTCCCGGATAGTACTCATAGGTATTCGGAGTTTGCATCGGTTTGGTAAGTCGGGATGACCCCCTAGCCGAAACAGTGCTCTACCCCCTATGGTATTCGTCCGAGGCGCTACCTAAATAGCTTTCGGGGAGAACCAGCTATCACCAGGCTTGATTAGCCTTTCACCCCTATCCACAAGTCATCCCCTGGCTTTTCAACGACAGTGGGTTCGGTCCTCCAGTTAGTGTTACCCAACCTTCAACCTGCTCATGGATAGATCGCCTGGTTTCGGGTCTATACCCAGCAACTAAACGCCCTATTAAGACTCGATTTCTCTACGGCTCCCCTATACGGTTAACCTCGCTACTGAATATAAGTCGCTGACCCATTATACAAAAGGTACGCAGTCACCGAACAAGTCGGCTCCCACTGCTTGTATGCATGCGGTTTCAGGATCTATTTCACTCCCCTCACAGGGGTTCTTTTCGCCTTTCCCTCACGGTACTGGTTCACTATCGGTCAGTCAGGAGTATTTAGCCTTGGAGGATGGTCCCCCCATATTCAGACAAGGTTTCACGTGCCTCGCCCTACTCGTCATCATTATGTGTGCCCTTTCGTGTACGGGAATATCACCCTCTACGTTCGCACTTCCCAGAGCGTTCCACTAAAACACACATAACTTAATGGGCTGATCCCCGTTCGCTCGCCGCTACTAAGGGAATCTCAATTGATTTCTTTTCCTAAGGGTACTGAGATGTTTCACTTCCCCTCGTTCGCCTTGCAACACTATGTATTCATGTTGCAATACCTACCTTAAAGTAGGTGGGTTCCCCCATTCAGAAATCTCCGGATCAAAGGATATTTGCCGCCTCCCCGGAGCTTATCGCAGGCTATTACGTCTTTCATCGCCTCTGACTGCCAAGGCATCCACCACATGCACTTAATTACTTGACTATACAACCCCAAACAGTCGTCAACACTTACAAGTGAGTGTTGTCCGTGCGATTCTTCATCGCTACTATCTGTTGTCTGTGTACTTAAACACTGTACAGCTTCAATCTAAATTCATATACCAAAACGCTTGATTCAGTTAATTTGCTAGTTCTCAATTCATCTAGATTAATTACTTAATCTAAACTCTTGAGTGAACAATTTATTTCAGACTCAATTTTGCCAATCTGTTAATGAATAAACATGCCTTCGTCAGGTCATGCTTAATACCGTGATACTTAAATCACAGAAGTTAATAAACCAAGATCTAAATCTTTATTTACTAATTTCTGTAATCCGAACTTCTCTTAAGTTCTGGTGGAGACTAGGAGAGTCGAACTCCTGACCTCCTGCGTGCAAAGCAGGCGCTCTACCAACTAAGCTAAGTCCCCAGCTTACATCATCAGTCATGTATCTTTTATCTATAACTTCAACCAGTCAAAGTCATGGTGGGTCTGACAAGACTTGAACTTGTGACCCCACGCTTATCAAGCGTGTGCTCTAACCAACTGAGCTACAGACCCTCAGATACATCTATGAAGAACAACTTGTTGTGGATTCTTACCAATCGTCAATCTTTCGTTAAGGAGGTGATCCAGCCGCAGGTTCCCCTACGGCTACCTTGTTACGACTTCACCCCAGTCATCGGCCACACCGTGGTAACCGCCCTCTTTGCAGTTAGGCTAGCTACTTCTGGTGCAACAAACTCCCATGGTGTGACGGGCGGTGTGTACAAGGCCCGGGAACGTATTCACCGCGGCATTCTGATCCGCGATTACTAGCGATTCCGACTTCATGGAGTCGAGTTGCAGACTCCAATCCGGACTACGATCGGCTTTTTGAGATTAGCATCCTATCGCTAGGTAGCAACCCTTTGTACCGACCATTGTAGCACGTGTGTAGCCCTGGCCGTAAGGGCCATGATGACTTGACGTCGTCCCCGCCTTCCTCCAGTTTGTCACTGGCAGTATCCTTAAAGTTCCCGACATTACTCGCTGGCAAATAAGGAAAAGGGTTGCGCTCGTTGCGGGACTTAACCCAACATCTCACGACACGAGCTGACGACAGCCATGCAGCACCTGTATGTAAGTTCCCGAAGGCACCAATCCATCTCTGGAAAGTTCTTACTATGTCAAGGCCAGGTAAGGTTCTTCGCGTTGCATCGAATTAAACCACATGCTCCACCGCTTGTGCGGGCCCCCGTCAATTCATTTGAGTTTTAGTCTTGCGACCGTACTCCCCAGGCGGTCTACTTATCGCGTTAGCTGCGCCACTAAAGCCTCAAAGGCCCCAACGGCTAGTAGACATCGTTTACGGCATGGACTACCAGGGTATCTAATCCTGTTTGCTCCCCATGCTTTCGCACCTCAGCGTCAGTGTTAGGCCAGATGGCTGCCTTCGCCATCGGTATTCCTCCAGATCTCTACGCATTTCACCGCTACACCTGGAATTCTACCATCCTCTCCCACACTCTAGCTAACCAGTATCGAATGCAATTCCCAAGTTAAGCTCGGGGATTTCACATTTGACTTAATTAGCCGCCTACGCGCGCTTTACGCCCAGTAAATCCGATTAACGCTTGCACCCTCTGTATTACCGCGGCTGCTGGCACAGAGTTAGCCGGTGCTTATTCTGCGAGTAACGTCCACTATCTCTAGGTATTAACTAAAGTAGCCTCCTCCTCGCTTAAAGTGCTTTACAACCATAAGGCCTTCTTCACACACGCGGCATGGCTGGATCAGGCTTCCGCCCATTGTCCAATATTCCCCACTGCTGCCTCCCGTAGGAGTCTGGGCCGTGTCTCAGTCCCAGTGTGGCGGATCATCCTCTCAGACCCGCTACAGATCGTCGCCTTGGTAGGCCTTTACCCCACCAACTAGCTAATCCGACTTAGGCTCATCTATTAGCGCAAGGTCCGAAGATCCCCTGCTTTCTCCCGTAGGACGTATGCGGTATTAGCATTCCTTTCGAAATGTTGTCCCCCACTAATAGGCAGATTCCTAAGCATTACTCACCCGTCCGCCGCTAAGATCAGTAGCAAGCTACCTCTCTCCGCTCGACTTGCATGTGTTAAGCCTGCCGCCAGCGTTCAATCTGAGCCATGATCAAACTCTTCAGTTAAAAATCATTTTGCACCTTATTAAAGACAAGGTGCCAATTCTGGCTCATCAATTTTCTGACTTAAATTTCGCTCAAATAAACTTCGAGTAATTTAAACCAATCAATCAATGATAATATTTCGATCGATCAATCAGTAAAAATCCACACAAGTTGTTCTTCAATTCTCTTAATGATCTTCTTCCTGGTTCGTCACCAGCAAGCTAGGTCGGCTATATTACTCTTAATCTCTTAAAAGTCAACAGGTAATTTCGATATTTTTAAAACTTAATCTCAAAACCAACTTCTCATCAAATTCATCACTTAAAGTAACCAACTTAATTCCAAGTAACTGTTTTTCAACAAGTTCTTATCTGCATCACCGCCGATGGATGTGCATTATAGAGCATTAACATCCCTTTGCAAGGGGTATTTCAGCCTTTTTCTATTGAGTGCCGTTTTTTTCTACTATTTTGCAAAAAAAGTGATATATATGGCTTTTTTTTAGGCATTTTCGCCACTTTTATTAATTTTATTTTTAGGAAAATACAGTTCATCTTAGATTTTTGATGTCTTCTTATTCTTATACAGTTGTTATAGGTATATATAGCATTCTCTATTCCAAAGATTCCAAAGATTCCAAAGATTCCAAAGATTCCAAAGATTCCAAAGATTCCAAAGATTCCAAAGATTCCAAAGATTCCAAAGATTCCAAAGATTCCAAAGATTCCAAAGATTCCAAAGATTCCAAAGATTCCAAAGATTCCAAAGATTCCAAAGATTCCAAAGATTCCAAAGATTCCAAAGATTCCAAAGATTCCAAAGATTCCAAAGATTCCAAAGATTCCAAAGACATATTAGAGCAAATGCTCTACTCTTAACGTATATTTCTCTTTATCTTGTTATTTGCTTTGATTACTTTTCATTATTACTGATCTATAGGTTGTTCCACGTGGAACGTTAAATTGTTTTTTTTTGATCCTTAAATAAAAAAAAGCAGGATTACTCCTGCTTTTTATCACTACATAACATTCTTAGTCAGTGAACGTTACACGTGCAATTGCTTTTTTACCTGACTGAATAATGAAAGTACCGTTTTCTTTTACAGAGAAACCTGCATCAACAGCATTCCAGTCAACTTTTACTGCACCGCGAGCTACCGCATCTTTTGCAGCTGCAGCATTCGGATTTAATCCAGCTACACGTAGAATCGTGGCAATAAAGATTTCTCCACCAAACTCACCACGCGAAATAGTCACCTCTGGGGTGTCTTCTGGTACTTCACCTTCTGTAATAAGGTTGCCAGCACTTTTATGTGCATTAGCGGCAGCTTCTGCATCATGGAAGCGCTCAACTAGCTCAAGTGCAAGAATACGCTTTACTTCTTGTGGATTACGACCAGCAGCAATTTCTTCTAATAAAGCTTTGATCTCATCTAGAGATTTAAAACTTAATAAATCGAAATAGCGTTCAATTAAAGAGTCTGGCATTGATAAAACTTTTTGGTACATTGCCCCTGGTGTATCAAATACACCAATATAGTTACCTAAAGATTTAGACATTTTATTTACGCCATCTAAGCCTTCTAGAATCGGTACAGTGATACACACTTGCGATTCTTGGCCATAACGACTTTGTAAAGTACGACCCATGAGTAAGTTAAAGGTCTGGTCTGTACCACCTAACTCAACGTCAGCTTCAAGCGCAATGGAGTCATAACCTTGAACTAAAGGATACAAAAACTCATGAATTGCAATCGGCTGATGGTTGCTATAGCGCTTAGTAAAGTCATCACGCTCTAACATACGAGATACGGTTTGCTGACTTGCTAGCTGAATAAGGTCCGCAGCAGATTTTTGATTAAACCATTCTGAGTTAAAACGTACTTTTGTTTTATTCGGGTCTAATATTTTGAAAACTTGTTCTTGATAAGTTTTAGCGTTGGCTTCTACTTGTTCACGTGACAACGGCGGACGAGTTGCGCTTTTACCAGTTGGGTCACCGATCATCGCTGTATAGTCACCAATTAAGAAGGTAACTTCATGACCCAAATCTTGGAAAGTTTTTAATTTATTAATAAGAACCGTATGTCCTAAATGTAAATCTGGCGCTGTAGGGTCGAAACCAGCTTTAATTTTAAGAGGACGATTCTCTTTGAGCTTTTTCAGTAAATCTTCTTCTGAAATAATTTCGTGCGTGCCTCGTTGGATGAGGGCAAGCTGTTCTTCGGCGGGCAAGAAATTTGACATCACAAAACCTAAACACATCAGTTATTCAATTTGTGCGATATACTAACATTTTTTCAGCGTCTTGCAGGGGAAGTTGCATATGAGCGCAATCTATATCGGCGTAATGACTGGCACTAGTATGGATGGTGTGGATATTGTTGCGGCTTCATTTGAGCCACTACAGCTTCATGCCACTCTTACAGTTCCATTTGAACCCGAGTTACGTGATGAGCTTATGGCGTTAACTTTGCCTGATGACAATGAAATTGACCGCATGGGTAAAGCTGATGTTGCTCTGGCCAAAATGATTGGTCATGGCATTAATACTCTCATTGAAAAAAACCAGTTAGATCGTAGTCAAATTAAAGCAATTGGATCACATGGGCAGACTATTCGTCATCGTCCAGAACATGGTTTTACTTTACAAATTGGTGATCCCAACATCATTACTGAAATCACTCAGATTCCGGTTGTTTCAGATTTTCGTCGTAGAGATATGGCAGCAGGCGGTCAAGGTGCACCATTGGTTCCGGCTTTCCATCAAGCATTATTTCAACATCCAAGTATTCATCGTGTGATTTTGAATTTGGGTGGTATTGCTAATGTGAGTATGTTGCCTGCCAATAATGCTGACGGCGTATTTGGTTTTGATACAGGACCTGCAAATATTTTGATGGATGCGTGGTGCCATCGTCATACAGGTCATCCATATGATGAAAATGGCGATTGGGCTGCCTATGGTCATCCTATTCGCTCTTTACTCGACCGTCTTCATGCGCATGAGTATTTTTCTAAAGAACCCCCTAAGAGCACAGGGCGTGAAGACTTTAATATTGACTGGTTAGATGATCAGTTAATCGATTGGCGAAATGATTTAACTTATGATGAGTTAGAAGATACCCCTGAAAACATCCAAGCCACCTTATTAAAGCTTACTGTGCGTGCCATTCAAAAAGCGATTTATCGTTCTGAGATGGAAACAGGTGAAGTATATGTATGTGGTGGTGGGGCTTATAACTCTTATTTATTAGAACAATTACGCTGGCGCCTTCGTAAGCATAATTGGTCTGTTCAACCTACAGATGTTTTAGGGCTTTCCCCTACTTGGGTCGAGGCTACAGCATTTGCATGGTTAGCAATGCGCTTTGTAAATGGTTTAAGTGGTAATTTGCCTGCAGTAACAGGTGCTTCGGATTTCAGAATTTTAGGTACAATCACAGTAGTATAAAAACTACTTATTGATTGATTGGTCAGATTCGACCTCATAACACATTTACTGACCCGAAATGCTGTTATTTAAATGAGCATAAAAACTCATGATAAATGCCGACAAAAATAATTTAAGGCATATTTGTATGGATCTGACCAAACGTATTCATCAATACACACGTGGGGCTTGGACATTCGATGTAATTGATTCAGGCCCTATAGAGGGTCCACTCGTTGTTTTATTGCATGGTTTTCCAGAAACTGCTCATAGTTGGGAGCAAACCTCAGAGTTATTGCATCAACATCAATTTAGAACGCTTGCGATCCATCAACGCGGTTATAGTTTAAATGCTATGCCTCAAAGCCGATTTCAATATTCATTGAGTGAACTTGTAGAAGATGTGGCCAGTTTCATTGAGCAGCTTGGTCAGCCAGTTTATTTAATTGGGCACGACTGGGGCTCGGCAATTGCCTCGGGTGTTGCGATGAAGTATCCACAATATATTCAGCATCTCACTTTAGTTTCTGTGCCCCATCAAGCTGCTTTTTTAAAAGCTTGTTTAAGCAGCAGACAACTTTTTAAATCTTATTATTTTGCAATTTTTCAGCTACCGATTCTGCCCGAACTTTTATTTAAAAAGATACCTAAATTGGGCCGTAAGTTTCTTAAGTCATCAGGTATGACCGAAGAGCAAATTGCGATATTTGAGGCTGAGTTTATAGAAGAAAATAGATTAACTACAGCGTTGAATTGGTATCGTGGCTTTTTTTGGGACAAGCCTCAAAATCCTTTTAAAGCAATAGATGTTCCTACTCTTTTTATTTGGGGTAAACATGATATTGCCGTTACAGAAAAAAGTGCCGAGCTAAACTCACATTATTTTAAAAATAGTTATAACGCAGTTTTTATGGATGCATCGCATTGGATTCCATATCAGAATGCACCTGAACTCGTTCAATACTTTTTAGAATCTGTCCGTAAAAAATAATGATCTGACCAATAAAAAACCTCTCAAAATAGAGAGGTTTTTTTAATTTTAAAAATTTTTTAAATCGAGAACGAAGAACCACAACCACATGTTGTTGTTGCATTTGGGTTTTGGATAATAAAACGTGACCCTTCAAGACCTTCTACATAGTCAACCACTGAGCCAATTAAATATTGATAGCTAAGTGAATCAACAAGCATTTTTACATCGCCATTTACGAATTCTGCATCATCTTCATTTACGCTTTCAGCAAAATTGAAGCCATACGAAAACCCTGAACACCCGCCTCCTGTTACATATACACGTAACATGAGATCGTCATTCCCTTCACTATCACGGAGTTGGCGTACCTTATTGGCAGCATTATCTGTCAAAACTAGAGCTTGGGCATTCATGATGATTGTTCCTCGGATTTTGCTGTGCCTTTCAAAATAAAAAAGACCCTATATTGAGTATAGCATAATCAATATAGGGTCTGTCTTCGAAGTTTAAAGCGAATCTTGAGTATTTTTATCAAGATTATTTGTAATTCTCGTCCTGTAAGCCACATTCAAAGTTTTTAGCATCTTGCTTACAACGGAATTGCCACAGTAGTTTCATCATACGCTTATCGTACACACCACGTTGTGTAAGGTTAATTCGAGACTCCCGCATAAGCTTTTGGTAGCCTGGTTTATCGGCTGCAGGAACATCCATCCAGTATTTTTGTGGAATATCAGCTTTCATTTTACCCAAGATGGTAAAGGCACGTGGTAGCTGACCTGAAACCCATTCTCTAGATTTCTGACCAAAACCAGCTGGGAACTTATCAGGACGGATAATAATATTTCCTGTTACCTGTAAGATCGGATAGTTCACGATCGCACCTTTTGTTCCTAAACCTTTTTGTAGCTCTAACGGTTTAAATGCCGCTGCTGGCGCACCAATAATATCAACTTGATGGTTATTAAATTTCGCACCGAAATTTGTGACGTCAGCACTAACCGCCTGTGCCCCGACCTGCTGAACCATAATTTTTTGTGCTTCATCATAGTCAAGAACAGCAATTTTCTTACCTGCGGCTTTCGCTACTGTATTGATGCTGCGATCGTTTACTAGAAGGTAAGCATCACCAACTGGAATAACACCAACAACCTCATAGCGACCATTAACCATATATTTACTAAAAGTTGGACTCGCTAAACCTTGCATTATTTTTACAGCAAGCTTGAGGTCAGGAATGGCCCCGATCGCGTCTAATGATCCAGTAAATGAGTTAAATTGACGGCCACGCATCCCTGACACACTAATACCATCACATTTGCCTGCTTTAAAATCTTCAGCAATCACGGCTTCGTTTTGGTTTACTTTAAGTTCGATATCAGCTCCCCAGTTTTTAGCGGCAAGTTGATAATCCTTCATTAATGCATAGACATCGCCATTTTTACCAACGAAGTCAAAAACACATACTGTTTGTTTAGCCTGAGCTGCAAAAGAAACTGTAGTAAGTCCCATCGCAAGTAATAGCATTTTGGAAAATTGCATATTCTTTTTCCTTTCCTTGTGGAGTTTTTGTTTTTCGATACCAAGAAATTTCACACCGATCAGGTATGAATCGGATAGGCCTCATATAAAAATCATGATGGAATATTTGTATAGACCCTATTTGCTTTTATGATTTTATTTCCATGAAAAATAGATAGCGATTGACCTATCTATTAGCAATTATTTTAATCACTCAAGTCCTTGATCCATTTTTATACCTTCATGTTTCCTTATGAAGTTTTTATCTAAATTTAGCTTAACGTCTTTCTAACTAACCACAATGGCAGAATTGACAGCACACATAAAACAAAAAGCCTAGAACTAGGTCTAGGCTTTCTGAAAGAAATTAAGATTATTCACCAGGCATTGAACATTCAAAGTTAGCCTTGTCTACAGAACAACGTGCTTTTTTCAATACAGACATCATTCCTGCATCGTAAACACCGCGTTTAGTTAAATCCATACGACCATCACGCAACATTTTTTGATACTTAAGTTTGTCTTCTGCACTTAAGTTCATTTTGTATTTGCCAGGAATTTGAGCTTCTAAACGGTTGATCATTGCAAAGTTCTTAGGTAACTGTTTAACAAACCAATCACGAGATTTCTGACCAAAACCAGCTGGGAATTTATCAGAACGTAATACTAGATCTGCTGTAACGTGTAATACAGGGAAGTTCCACATTACACCGTTTGCACCTAAACCTTTATTTAACTCTAATGGTTTGTAAGCATAAGCAGGTGCACCTACCATATCTACCTGACCATTGTTAAATTTAGCGGCAAAGTTTGAAATATCAGAAAGAACCGCTTGAGCACCTACACGTTGCACCATAATTTTTTGTGCATCGTCATAGCCAAGTACGGCGAATTTTTTACCCGCAGCTTTTTCAACAGAGTTGATGTTTTTGTCGCGCACGAAAATAAATGCTGAACCTAACGGAGAAATACCAGCAACTTCGTATTTTTTACCACCCATATTAGTGGTCATTTTTGCTGCATTACGCGCATCTAATACATAAGTAATTGCACGTTGAGCGATTTGGTTATTTGGAACACCACCGAGTGAGTCGATAGATCCTGCGAATTTGTTATATTGGCGTGCACGCATTGCTGTCATTGCTACAGCATCACATTTACCCGCTTTAAAATCATTATCAGCAACAGCCTCGTCCTGACGAGGAACTAAGTTAATTTCAGTACCCCAGCCTTTTGCAGCTAGAGCCCATTCTTCCATCATTTTATATGAGTCGCCTGCTTTTCCTAAGAGGTCGAATACACATACGGTACTCGCTGCTTGCGCTGAAGCAGAAAAACCAACAACAGAAGCGGCAGCCATAGCAAGTACGATTTTTTTCATTTTCTTCATCCTTCCACGGAACAGATTTTTTGTTTGAAGTTTCCTTTCAAAGACAGATATTAATCATGTTTTTTAGAAAAAAATAGAGCTTTTACTCAAATATTTTTATCTCATTGAACCATTGTTTGTTCAATTTAAATTATTTATTAGTGGTAAAAATCACTAAGTTTCCGTAAGTTACTTTTTATATTCACAATTTTCATACCCATATTCAGCTTTGAAATATATGTAGCGTTTTTGTGTTTAAAAAATAAACTATTCTCCATTAAGGGTACATTCAAAATTAGTTCTTTCAACCGTACAACGAGCACGCTTCAGCACACTCATCATTGTTGCATCGTATACACCTTGTTTTGTTAAGCTGAGGCGACCTTCACGTAGAATTTTTTGATATTTAATTTTGTCTTCGGCTGAAAAATTCATTTTAATTTTTGAGGGTACACCCATTTCTAGCCGTTTTATCATGGCAAAGTTTTGGGGTAATTGCTGTAGAAACCAAGCACGTGACTTTATACCTAAATCTGTGGGGAACTTATCACTTCGAGCAACTAAATCACCCGTAACGTTAACCACAGGGAAAGTAAACATTGCCCCTTTTCCTCCCACCCCTTTACCAATCTCTAAAGGTTTATAAGCATAAGCTGGTGCTGCAATTGCATCGACTTGTCCACTATTGAACTTTTTCACAAAATCAGTAATTTCTGATGGAATGGGCTGGGCACCTACACTTTCCACCATAATCTTCTGTGCTGCGTCATATTGCAAAATAGCAAATTTAGTACCGCGTACTTTTTCAATTGAGTTCAGGTTTTTATCTCTTACAAATAAATAAGCCAATCCAATCTGAACAATCCCGACGACTTCGTAATTGGCTCCATTTTGTGCAGTTACCATACGATGTTTATTACGCTTATCTAAAACGTAGCTAATAGCTTTTTGCGCAATAGCATTACTGGTTACTCCACCAATCGCATCAATCGAACCTGCAAATTTATTATAATTTCTCGCCCGCATGGAAGTCATATAAGCGGCATCACACTTGCCTTCACGCAGCCTACGGTCAACCAAAGCTTCATCTTGAAATGGAATTAAAGTGATATCTGCTTGCCACTCTTTCGCTGCAAGCGCCCATTCTTCCATCAGTTTATAGGATTCACCTGACTTTCCTAATAAATCAAACACACACACATTTTGTCCCGCATGTGCTGTCCCCATAGCACAGCAAAATGCTGCGCCAATTATCCCCAATCTTTTTTTCATTTGACTTTCCTTAGTCTAGTTTTATTAGTAGCTCATTAATCAACCAAAATTTAAACTGTTTTTATTTTAGCCATATTTTTTTAAATGTGTTCTATCTTGTTCAATATTTTGAGAATTTCGGACGAATAGCGAAATTTAGAATGTCTTGATATATGTAATTATTAACAGCTGCTCACTAAAATCCGGAAAGTTTTGTTTTCATCGGCAGTTCTCTTTAAAATACAGCATCCCTAACTCACCTCGATACAATAAGATGATTCAATTTGACCAAGTTTCTTTACGCCGCGGTGGACGTGTTCTATTTCAAAAAGCGTCTATGCAATTACACCCAGGTTGGAAGATTGGTCTAACTGGTGTAAATGGTGCAGGTAAGTCAACATTATTTGCTGCATTACTTGGAAGTTTAGGTGCCGATGAAGGTTCACTTACTCGTCCTACAGGCTGGACTGTAGCGCATATGGCTCAAGAAATAAAAGCCTTAGATATGCCTGCAATTGATTTTGTTCTTTCAGGTGATGAAGAATTTTGGGATATTCAAAATAAGCTTGCTCAACCAGATCAACTGACTGATTTTGAATTGGCTAAATTGCATGGCCGCTTTGATGAAATTCATGGTTATTCAGCACCATCTAAAGCAGCCCAACTCATGGCTGGTCTTGGTTTTCTTGAAAATCAATTGCGCTTAAACGTTGAGAGTTTCTCAGGGGGATGGCGTATGCGCTTAAATTTGGCGCGTACCCTTATGAGTCGTTCAGATTTATTATTACTAGATGAACCAACCAACCATTTAGACTTGGATGCAATTCTGTGGTTAGAAGATTGGCTTAAAGCCTATGAAGGTACACTCATCCTCATTTCGCATGACCGCGACTTTTTAGATGCAATTACTGATCATATTCTTCACATCGAAAATCAGGAACTCACGCTTTATACCGGAAACTACTCTACATTTGAAACTACGCGTAGTGAACGTCTTGCCCAACAACAACAAGCTTTTGAGAAACAAGAAGAAACGCGCGCTCACCTACAAAAGTTTATTGACCGTTTTAAAGCAAAAGCGACTAAAGCTCGTCAGGCGCAGAGTCGCATTAAACAACTTGAGCGCATGCAGCAACTTGCACCCGCTCATGTAGATACGCCGTTTACGTTTAGTTTCCGTGAACCCACCAAAATGAGTTCTCCTTTGCTGACTTTAGACAATGCCAGCATTGGTTATGGTGATAAACAAATAGCCGAAAAAATCAGATTACAAATTACACCAACCTCACGTATTGGTTTACTTGGTATGAACGGCGCAGGTAAATCAACATTGATTAAGAGCTTAGTTGGTGATTTACCACTCTTAGCAGGTGAACGTAAAGCTTCTGAACTGCTTAACATTGGTTACTTTGCGCAGCACCAAATGGATGCTTTAGATGGCCATGCTACTCCAATGTTACAGCTTGCTCGTATAGCAGATAAAAAAATTAGTGAAGCCACCCTCCGTTCTTTCTTAGGTAGTTTTGGCTTTAGTGGTGAACGCATGGATACGCCATGTGAAACCTTTTCTGGTGGAGAGCGCGCTCGTTTAGCCCTCGCACTCATTGTATGGCAGCGTCCAAACGTTTTAATTCTCGATGAACCGACGAACCATTTAGATCTAGATATGCGTCATTCACTGAGCATGGCATTACAAGACTTTGAGGGTGCTGTTGTCCTGGTTTCACACGAACGTCAACTCATTGCAAGTGTTTGTGACGAGCTTCTGTTGGTACACTGCGGTAAATGTACCGAATTCGAAGGTGATTTACAGGATTATGCAAAATGGCTACGTGAAGCACGTCAGCAACTCATCAATGCTCAAACTGCTGTGGCGCAGAATAATTCGTCCTCTACCACTGCCGCCGCCCCAGCTAAAGTTGATAAAGAAGCACAGCGTAAAGAAGCAGCACGCCGTCGTGAACAGACTCGACCTATTCGTAAAAACATTGAAAAAGTTGAATCTCAAATTGAGAAGCTTCAACCGCAGCTTGCCAAAATTGAAGAATCTTTGGCAGACACATCTCTATATGAGGCTGCACGTAAAGACGATTTACTCAGACTTATGAATGAACAGACTGAGCTGAAGGCTAAACTTGAGCAACACGAAGAGCAACTTTTAGAACTCATGATGGAGTTAGAAGAAATGGAAGCTTCTTTTGATTAATCTGTTTTCTAAAATAAAAAAGCCGATTTCTTAATCGGCTTTTTTATTAATTAATAAGGGGTATAAAAAGCCCCTAATTCATTTAAATTGCTATTTACAGGTAAAGGCCAAACATTGCTTGATTGGCTATCTGCGATATATAGATCATAACCGCCTCGACTGCCTGTTTGTCCGGCAAGAGACACCACCATGTAACGCTGATCTAAAGGCGCTGGATCTGAAGTATCATAATTAATGCTGTTAAATGGCAAACGTGTGGTTTGTTTATTAGCCATATCATAGCGATAGATCTGATCATGAGCATTTGTTGCGCTATACCAACGCACATATAAAAACTGACTGCCTTGCCACCATACTGGATAATATGAGGCGATATTGGTTAGCTGTGTATCATAGGCACCTGACTGATCAATACTGAAAACTCTAGAATTATTTCCAGCACCTTTCGCATACAAGATTTGGGTGGTATTTACCATCGGATAAGGCATTGACTCTTCTATGTCCCAACCATTTTGAGTGACAGAAGTAATCGTCCGATCCGTCATTTTAACGATTTTTAAATCGCCATTTTGTTTAAAAATAATACGCTGGTTATCTATGAATTTTGGATCTTCATCGCGTTTGTTATTTCCCTGAGTTAAGTTAATGGGTAATTCACTACTACCCACTTTCCAAGCATACACATCCCATGCATCGCCATAATGCTGCCCAGAGTTAACCCCCATAAAAGTTAACCATTTTCCATCTGGGGAAAAATGGCCATTCATCATATGGTCGATTTTCCAGTTTGTGCCCAGCAATGTAGTCTGCTGCGTTGTGAAGTTATAAAGATAAAGCTTACTGTCCCATGCGTCATAATCACTATAACGATGAAATACTAATTTGCCATAAAAGGTCGGGACTGTAGCAGCATGCAATTGAAACACACTAGTGACAAAAACAATGCTACCCAATATGAGTTTATAAATCTTTTTCATAATTATATTGCCTATTGTTATTAGTAAGTACCGCCTAGAGAATATAACTTTCAATAGTTTAGGTGTTAAACAAAATGCTTTTCTGGATACAAAAAAAGGGCTAATGATGATTAGCCCTTTCCCATAAAAAATCAATTATCTAAATTTTTTATGATTTTCATTTCGAATTTTGACTAAATTGATTGCTTCAGTTTTTGCTTGGTCTAATTGTCCTTGCTCAACTAATGCAGTTACTTTATCAATCTCAGTAACAAGCTGATCTAAACCAGCTTGGTACTCTTTTACCTGTACATTTCCTGAAGGTAAACCTTCGAGTTTATGCGGCAAATATTGCTTAGAAGAAACTGCTGCTTCACGCATTACAACAAGTTGTTGTTTCGCATTAGCAGCATCTTTCGCTTCAGCAAATGCTTTAGTGCTCTTAGCTAAAGTTTTCATATTTGTTTCTAAATCAGCTGCCCAAACAGCAGAGCTTCCTAGAAACGCACATGAGATTAACAAACTAGCTAATACTTTCTGACCCATCATCTTCTCTCCCTAGACTGATTTAGAATCGTGTTATCAATTAAGCATCAATATCCGCATTTAAAGCATTTTCTTCAATGAATGCACGACGTGGTTCCACATCATCACCCATCAAGCAAGAGAACATACGATCTGCTTCAATCGCATCGTCAATAGTTACCTGCAACATATTACGGTTTTCAGGGTCCATTGTCGTTTCCCAAAGCTGTTCAGCGTTCATCTCACCAAGACCTTTATAGCGCTGAATCATCATACCGCGGCGCGAATCTTGCAAAATATGCTGCCAAACTTGATGGAAGTTAGCCACTTGAATACGGCGATCACCTTTTTGTAAATAAGCACCATCTTCAAGCAAACTGAACCAGCTCTTCGAGTTTTTCAACAAACGTGCATACTCAGCTGAATTCAATAAAGCTGCATCAAGCAAATATGCATGTGGCAAGTTATGAACATATACTGTAATACGCGGCCAATAATGCGCAGATTTTTCACCATGAGCATTTTCACGCTCAAATGACTCTAGTGTAATTTCTGGCCGTAAACTTGGCTGTAATCTAGTAATGATAGCTTTTACTTGATCAGCCCATTGTTGTACATAAGCCTGATCATGATTTTGATCACTCTTGAATGCTTCTACTTCAAGTAAAGCATCCAATAAGCTAGCTGGATAACGTAAAGTTAAGCGCTGTAAGCTCTTTTGTGAAACTTGATAGTCTTGAATGACTTTTGCAAGTGCTTCACCCGTAATAGCAGGTGCTTCAGCATTAGTATGCAAAGATAGCTCATCAATTGCATTTGAAATTAAATAAGTTTCCAATGCATCATTATCTTTGATGTATTGTTCCTGCTTACCTTTTTTCAATTTATACAAAGGTGGCTGTGCAATATAGATATGCCCACGCTCAACCAATTCTGGCATTTGACGGAAGAAGAACGTTAATAACAAGGTACGAATGTGCGAACCATCAACGTCGGCATCGGTCATGATAATGATTTTATGATAACGTAGCTTATCTGGATTATATTCTTCACGGCCAATACCACAGCCAAGCGCTGTAATTAAAGTACCGACTTCCTGACTAGAAATCATTTTGTCAAAGCGAGCACGTTCAACGTTTAGAATTTTACCTTTCAAAGGTAAAATAGCCTGCATTTTACGGTTACGGCCTTGCTTGGCACTACCACCTGCAGAGTCACCCTCGACAAGATATAGTTCAGAAAGTGCTGGATCTTTTTCCTGACAATCTGCCAATTTACCTGGTAAACCAGCGATATCAAGCGCGCTTTTACGACGCGTCATTTCACGTGCTTTACGTGCAGCATCACGTGCACGTGCAGCATCAATAATTTTGCCTGCAATCGATTTTGCAGCTTGCGGGTTTTCAAGTAAGTAAGCAGAGAACTCTTTGTTCATTGCTTGCTCAACTGCTGGTTTTACTTCACTCGATACCAGTTTTTCTTTGGTTTGAGATGAGAACTTCGGATCAGGTACTTTTACCGAAATAATAGCAGTTAAACCTTCACGCGCATCGTCACCGGTTACATTGACTTTTTCTTTCTTGATAATATTTTCATTTTCAAGATATTGGTTAAGACCACGTGTCAACGCTGCACGGAAACCTGCTAAATGCGTACCACCATCTTTTTGAGGAATGTTATTGGTAAAACAACGAACGTTTTCTTGATAACTTTCGTTCCACTGCAAGGCTACTTCTACAACAATGCCGTTATCTGTATCCGCAGTGAAATGGAAAATCTCATTCAGATGAGTCTTACCTTCGTTAATGTATTTTACGAACTCAGATAAGCCACCTTCGTAGTCATACACATGCTCAAGGTTAATCCGTTCATCACGTAAAACAATACGTACACCCGCATTTAAGAATGAAAGCTCACGTAAACGACGCGCTAGAATTTCTACGTTAAAGATAGTTTGACTAAAAGTTTCTGCACTTGGCCAAAAACGGACCGTTGTACCGCTTTTATCTGTTTCACCAATCACACGTAATGGATATTGCGGATCACCGTGTTGATATTCTTGCTCATGCACTTGACCAGCGCGAGAAATCATTAAATGTAATTTACGCGAAAGTGCGTTTACTACAGAAACACCTACGCCGTGCAAACCACCTGAAACTTTATAGCTGTTGTCATCAAACTTACCACCTGCGTGCAGAATTGTAAGAATTACTTCCGCTGCAGAAACACCTTCTTCAGGGTGAATATCGGTTGGAATACCACGGCCATTATCAGAAACGCTTACTGACTCATCTTCATGAATAGTGACAATAATTTCATCACAATGCCCAGCTAAAGCTTCATCGATTGCGTTATCGACTACCTCGAATACCATATGGTGTAAACCGGTACCGTCGTCTGTATCCCCAATATACATACCCGGACGTTTACGAACTGCATCTAATCCACGTAATACTTTAATACTAGAGGAATCATAAGCCTTTTCATTGGTTTGTTCTGTTTGAGAGGCTGATTGAGACTCTGAACTCATGGTTTCTCCCTAGCAAATATAGGTTTATTCAAAGATGGTTAACATCAAAAAATTATGGTGAAGCAAGACTAACTTGACCGGATTCAACATTGAATAATTGATATGAAATAGACAGATCATGTAAGTGTTTTTTTACCGATGCATGATCTAAAGTTGTCATAAAAACCTGGCTACCAAGTTGGCTTAATCGTTCAATTAAACGTTGTTGTGCGGTTAAGTCTAATTCTGCTGTCAGATCATCTAATAATACCACAGTTTCCTTATTACTCGCATGTAACATTGCAATTTGTGACAGTTTTAAAGCAATAATCAGCAGTTTTTTCTGACCTCTTGATAAAACCACATCAGCGTGTCCAAACGGGGTTTTTAAGCGCAAATCTGCACGATGTGGACCATATTCGGTATACCGTCTTTCGATATCTTTTTGGTGTTGATTAAGCAGGTCTTGCATGAGTCCCTGCTCTGTATGAAAACCTGGACTGTATTCCAGTTCAATTTCAAGATCAGGAAGTAATTGGCTCAAATCGTTTTGAAAAAACACATTCCATTGTTCCACAATACCCAAGCGCTGAGAGTGCAAAATTTCACCATAATCACTCAGCATTTTGTTCCAAGGCTCTAAATCAGCCAACGACAAATTTCTTCGGGTTTTAAGTAACGTATTTCGCTGTTTTAATGCGCGCGAATAGTATTGCCATGCAAAATAAAATTCAGGTTCCACGTGGAACATCAGCCAATCTAAAAGTTGGCGTCGTGGTTTTGCACCATGGTCAATAATATCGGTACTTTGTGGATCAAGATGCTGCAAAGGAAGTAATTTAGCAAGTTGTCCTTGAGTAGCTACGGTATCGCCATTGACCTTCATCAACTGCTCACCAGATGCTAACTTTTGCATGCCAATTTTCTCAGTACTAGACTGTGCAAAGACAATCGCATCTTCGGCAGCATACTGAATATAATTTTTAGGAATATGAGTGCGGAACGATCGTCCAGTTGCAAGCAAATGAATTGCTTCCAGAATTGAGGTTTTTCCTGAACCATTAGCGCCATAAAATATATTAAACGGTTGCAACCCTTGGAGTGCAACCGTTTTTAAATTACGCACACGTTCAATGTTTAAGCGCGTAAGATGCATATTAGTATAGCCAGACTATACACGCATCGGCATAACTACATAAGTTTGATCAGTATGTGCTGGGTCTTGAACCAAAACAGACTGATTCGCTTCACTCATACTCATGTTTACGTCATCGCCATCAAGTACACCCAGTACTTCAAGTAAATATTGCGCATTAAATGACATTTCAAGCGGTACATTTTGATATTGGATAGCTAAATCTTCAATAGCCTCGTCTTGCTCAGGGTTATTCGCACGAAGCTGTAAAGAATCTTGATTAAAATTCAAGAAAACACCACGCAATTTTTCATTACTCAAAATTGCCACACGTTGTAATGATTGCTTAAATACATCATGGCTAATTAATACATGTTTATCGCCACCACGTGGAATTACACGACGATAATCAGGGAATTTTCCATCAATCAATTTTGTTGTAAAACGAACAGTAATATCACCCTGCTCTTTGTCACGACTTGGCGTATTGATGGTTACATTTAACAACTCACGACCAATCAACAATGTTAATTGCTCATCTTCAATACTCAATAAGCGCTGTAATTCACCAACAGCTTTACGAGGTACAATGGCCTGAACCAATTGAGATGATGTAGAAGAAGCCGTAATTTCACAAAGTGCTAAACGGTGTCCATCTGTAGTTACTGCACGTAATTGATTTTCATCAATTTCCAATAAAGTACCTGTTAAATAGAAACGTACATCTTGTACAGCCATCGCAAAAGCAGTTTTTTCAAATAAACGCTTTAACTCACGTTGAGTTACCTGTACTTGAGTACCTTGACTATTTTCAGTCGTCAATAATGGATAATCTTCTGCTGGTAAAGTTCCTAATACGAAACGGCTATTACCAGATTTTAAGATACATCTTTGATCTTCAGTAATTTGTAAATCAATTAATGCAGCTGTAGGCAATGATTTACAAATTTCCATTAATTTACGCGCAGGGACTGTGGTTTCCCCTGCTTCAAGGCATGCCCCTTCTGTTAAAACAGTGCTCGCAACCAATTCGACCTCTAGATCGGAACCAGTAATGGTGAGCGCCTGAGCATTAGTCTGAATTTTGACGTTTGAAAGAATATTCAATGTATGACGACGTTCTACCGCACCGACAACATGCGATAAAACATTGAGTAAACTTTCTTTAGCGATTTTCAAACGCACGATTCATTCCTCTAGCAACTTGGAGCAAATATTTCATTTTTTAGCTGTGTACTATGCTGCACTTACGTAGACTTTGCAACAATGTCTTATTATTTCATTAACTCTGAAGTAGACGCAGTAGATTTTTATAATCTTCGTCAAAAATTGGATCTTCTCCGCGCAGACTGGTTACTTTTTCACAAGCATGCATCACAGTACTGTGGTCGCGTCCACCAAAAGCCATTCCAATTTCAGGAAAACTATCACCGGTCAATTCACGAGCAAGTCCCATTGCTAACTGACGTGGTCGAGCATAAATTCGCGTACGTTTGGGTCCTACTAATTCTTTTAATGGGATACGGAAATACTCACTCACCACGCGCTGAATATTTTCTACACTAATTGTTCGTGCACGGATAGCCAATACATCTTTTAAAGACTCACGCACAACGTCAAGATCGATTGGAGCACCTTTAAAACGAGAAATTGCAACGACTTTATTAAGTGCCCCTTCAAGTTCACGTACGTTAGCAACGACTTGTTGTGCAATAAATAGTGCACAATTTCGAGGTAAATCAACGCCGCTATTTTCCGCTTTCTTTAATAAAATTTCGATACGAGTTTCAATATCTGGTGGTTCAACACCTACTGAAAGTCCCCAAGAAAAACGGGAAACTAAACGTGGATCTAACTCTGTTAATTCTTTTGGATAACGGTCTGAAGTTAAAATAATTTGTTTAGATTCATCAAGTAAAGCATTAAATGTATAGAAGAACTCAACTAGACTCGCCTCTTTACCTGCTAAGAGATGAATATCATCGACCAATAATAAATCTAAAGAACGACAGTTTTTCTTAAATTCTTCTACTTTGCCTTTTTGTAAAGAACTCACAAAATCCTGAACAAAACTCTCAGAAGTCATATACATCACACGAGCATTTGGTTTGGCTTGTAATAAAGCATTACCAACTGCTTGCATTAAGTGTGTCTTACCTAATCCTGTAGGACCGTATAAAAACAAAGGGTTATGCTGTGAAGCACCTAATTGAGTTAATACTTTTCTACATGTTTCAGCAGCCATCTGGTTCGAACGGCCTTCAACAAATAAAGAAAAAGTAAACTGAGGATTCAGTAGTTTCTTTTTTGATGTTTTCGGATTGACGACACTATTCGCATGTGGGCTAGAAACAGACTCAGGCTCTTTTTTTACTTTAATACTTTGTGGTGGTGCAGTTTGCAAAGCAGCTGTAGTGGTTGCTGGTTGTTCGCTCGATGACAAGATACTGCCAGGACGAGAATCAACTAAAATCTCAACCTGACGTACACGTCCTTCTGACAACTGCTCAGCCAATATAGAAATTAATTCTAAATGATTCTCTTGAATGTAACGCGTCCAATAAGGGTTAGGAGCATAGAGACGTAGTATCCCTTCTACTTCTTCAGCAACTAATGGGCGAATCCACATCGCAAAGACGTTATCAGAGAGCTCTTGTCGCAAGCGAGTTAAGCAGTCTGTCCAAAGCATGTGTATCCCCTATTTTTGCGTTTTTAAATTCAAACAATCTAAAGATTCACCCTTCCATATGAGAAGGGGTCGCCATTCTAACCAAGTTATCCACATCTGTCATGACGAATTCGAGTGATTTTGTCTAAAAAGAAAACTCTTGTGAATAAATTTAAATTCAAAACCACTTGTGTATAACTTCTTGCACAACCTGTGGATAAATTATCACACAAACTTATCCACAATCCATAAATATAATAAAAACAGAGTTATCAACAACTCAAATATATGTTTTTTAAATTTAAAAGTACGAAATCCACAGAAAAAACCGCTCCTAATAAGAATAAATATAAATTTTAAAATTTGAATTTATTTAATAGGGGGTGTGATCTTTTGTGGATAACTACAAAATATGAATTTAAATTCAAATGCAGCAAATCAAAGCCAAGATGATATCTTGTTTTGTTGATAAATATGTATATAAGGTGTGTATATAATAAAAGTTCTAATGAAAATAGACAATTACTTTGTGTATAACTTTAAAAGCTATATATTGCACTGAATTATGACAATCATAAAAAGAAGTAGAGAGATTAAAAATTTGGGTTAAATACAAAACTTTCTTGGTTTTTCATTGACAGCGTAAACATTGCACAATAAAATCGCGGACCTTTATAGAAAGATCATTTTTGGGAGTTTCGATATGAAACGTACTTTCCAGCCATCTGAATTAAAGCGTAAACGCGTTCATGGTTTCCGTGCTCGTATGGCAACTAAAGCTGGTCGTCAAGTATTAGCTCGTCGTCGTGCAAAAGGTCGTCATAGCTTAACTGTTTAATACTGTTACGCTGACCAGACTTGGGTGTGATGACACTTTACAATTTTAGCACAGATGTGCGAATACGCTGTGCTGCAGATTATAAAAGTGTATTCGATGGTGCGCTTTTTAAAGTGCATCAACCCCATTTTTTATTTCTTGCAAAATTAACCGAACAGCCTCATAGCCGTTTGGGTATTGTTGTTGCTAAGAAAAAAGTGCGCCGTGCGCATGAAAGAAATCGAATAAAACGTCTTGCTCGTGAGAGCTTTCGTCTACATCAGCCGAATTTTGGATCAGATATAGATATTGTGGTAATGCCGAAAGTCGGTATAGAAGCGATTACGAATGCTGAGCTATATCAACAATTAGATTTTGCTTGGCAAAAATTACAACGCTTAGCAAAAAAACATTCTAAAGTTGGCACAACCTCGCAGAATTAAGAGATAGCCAATGGTTCGTTTTCTACGTTGGTTGATTCGACTGTATCAAATTGCGATTAGTCCGCTTCTTGGACCCCGTTGTCGTTATATCCCGACCTGTTCCCAATATGCGATAGAAGCATTGCAAACTCATGGTGCAATCAAAGGCGTTTGGTTATCTTCTAAACGAATTTGTCGTTGTCATCCGTGGGGCGGATCTGGATATGATCCGGTACCGCCAAAAGCAATTCGTTTTATTTCGTTTCATCAAATAGATTCTCAAACGCATCATGTTGCTGTACCCTTTCGTGATCGTTTACTGAAGCAAAATCTCTCTAACCATTTGGGGTAATAGATATGCAACAATGGGCCAGGTTTGCAATTCTCGGGGCCATGTTTGTCACCGCATATTTGCTCATTTTGGCTTGGCAAAAAGATTATGGAAATGCTGCAACTGCACCGCAAAAACAAGCGGCGGCTGTAAGTTCACATGAAGTATCTGCTGATTTGCCAAATGCTAAAAATGCAACAGTGGCTTCCGATGTGCCACAAGCAAATATTGCGCAGTCACAAACCACAGATGCAACTGCACCTGTGAATCAACAGCTTATTTCAGTACAAACTGACCTTTACCATATTTGGATCAATCCAAAAGGTGGTGATATTGTTCGTATTGAATTACTCTCACACGACAAAAGCAAAGACAGCGATCAGCCATTTGTTATGCTTGAAAATGATGCCAAGCGTACATATGTTGCTCAATCTGGCTTAATTGGTTTGAATGGACCAGATAGCAGTCGTGGTGGTCGTCCATTATATGCGGTTGAAAAAACATCATATACTTTGGCTGATGCTAAGGGTGTACAGGATCAAAAGGGTCAATCTGAAAAAGTTTTAAACGTTCCGATGGTATTTAAAACACCTGAAGGCGTTGAAATTATTAAAACTTTCACCTTTACTCAAGGGCAATATCCAATTGTTGTAAGACATCAAGTGATTAACCGTAGCCAACAAAGCTGGCAAGGTCAGATGTTTGGACAATTAAAGCGTGATAACTCTGATGATCCTGGTAAATCTTCTCAAGGTATTTTCACTCTAGGAACTTTCTTAGGTGGAGCTTGGGGAACACCTGATTCACACTACAACAAGCTTAAGTTTGCTAATTTCTCAGAAGAAAAAGTAAATACTGAAGCGAAAGGTGGATGGGTTGCGATTGTTCAGCATTATTTTGTAAGTGCTTGGATTCCTGGGAATCTTAAACTGACTCAAGCGAATGGTCAGCCTTATGTAGCTAAACTTGAATCTCGTCAATCTGCTGATCATATGAATATCATTGGTTTTACCTCACCAGTGATTAATGTTCCAGCAGGCACTTCAATGGAAGTGGACGCAAAACTTTATTCAGGTCCGAAAGTACAATCTGAATTAAAAGATTTAGCGGTTGGCTTAAATCAGACTGTTGATTATGGCTGGTTATGGCCGATTGCCAAGTTATTGTTCTTAGGTCTTCAATTCTTCCATAGCATTGTGGGCAACTGGGGATGGTCAATCATCTTACTTACCGTGATGGTGAAGATGATTTTATGGCCTCTATCTTCAAAAAGTTATCGTTCTATGGCGAAAATGCGTGTGATTGCACCAGAAATGCAACGCATGAAAGAAGAGTTCGGTGAAGACCGTATGCGCTTCTCGCAAGAAATGATGGCTTTATACAAACGTGAACAAGTGAATCCACTTTCAGGTTGTTTACCATTGTTGCTACAAATGCCAATTTTCCTTGCTTTGTACTGGGTACTCATGGAAAGTGTAGAATTACGTCACGCACCGTGGTTAGGCTGGATTCAAGACTTGTCAGCAATGGATCCTTGGTTCATCTTGCCGTTAATCATGGGTGCTACGATGTTTGCGCAGCAAATGTTGAACCCGCAACCCGCTGATCCTATGCAGGCAAAAGTGTTCCGCATTATGCCGATTATGTTCACGGTATTTATGTTGTTCTTCCCAGCAGGTCTCGTGCTGTACTGGATTGTGAACAACAGTATTACTATTTTACAGCAGTCGTTTATTAACAAGAGCGTTGAAAAAAGTCGTATAAATAAGACTGAATCAGCTTCTTAATCGTTGAACTTTTGCTGAATAAATCCGCTTAAGATGGTAATCTTAGGCGGATTTTTCTTTGGCTGGATTTTAGGTTTTTAGGTGAATAATATGCAAAGTCAAACCACGATTGCCGCAATTGCAACGCCACCAGGGCGTGGTGGTGTGGGCGTGATTCGCCTATCGGGACCTAAAGCTTATGAGATTGCTCAAAACCTGACACAGAAAAACTTGCCTGAAGCACGTATGGCAGGTTTTCGTAAGTTTTATGATGCTGATGGCAGCATTATGGATGAAGGGATTGTTCTATGCTTTCCCAATCCCCACTCGTTTACAGGTGAAGATGTTGTAGAGCTACAAGGTCACGGTGGTCCAGTCATTCAAAATGCCTTGCTGGGACGTCTATTTGAGCTTGGTGCAATTGCTGCAAAAGCTGGTGAATTCTCCATGCGCGCTTTTGAAAATGGCAAAATGGACTTGGTGCAAGCAGAAGCAATTGCCGACTTGATTGATGCGACTTCGCAAGCTGCAGCACGCTCTGCCGTTCGTTCTCTACAAGGCGCTTTTTCAACAAAAATTAATACGGTTTTAGAAAAACTGATCCATTTACGCTTGCATGTTGAAGCTGCAATTGATTTTCCTGAAGAAGAAATCGATTTCTTAGCAGACGGTAAGATTCTAGCTTTACTTGAAGATGTTCAGCACTCGGTACATGCCGTTCAAACATCTGCACGACAAGGTCAATTACTACGTGAAGGCTTGCAAGTCGTTATTGCAGGTAAACCAAATGCAGGTAAGTCCAGCTTGTTGAATGCGCTTGCTGGCGTTGAACGCGCAATTGTGACCGATATTGCTGGTACAACTCGCGATGTTTTACATGAAAAAATTAGCTTAAATGGCCTACCAATCACCTTAACAGACACAGCTGGCCTACGTGAAACAGGTGACATTGTTGAAAAAGAAGGGATTCGCAGAGCAATTAAAGAAATTGAACAAGCTGATTTGTTATTGCTGGTTTATGATTTAAATCAAGGCGATGACCCATTAAAACTTGCTCAAGAATATTTTGCTGAACACATTGAACCGCGTCGCTTAATGTTAATTGGCAATAAATGCGATTTAACTGGTCAATTAGCTGAAATAAACGATTTTCAAGGGTTCCGTCATATTACAGTTTCAGCAAAACAAGAGATGGGCGTACAAGGCCTCGTAGATGCGATTACAGCGCATGCAGGCTTCCACCCTGAGGAAGACACCTTTATTGCAAGAACACGTCATTTAGACGCAATGAAGCGCACACAGCTCTATCTTTCAGAAGCACATGAGCAACTTGTTGTGTTTAACGCAGGTGAACTCGTTGCTGAATCATTACGCCTTGCTCAAAATGCTTTAGGTGAAATTACTGGTGACTTTAGCGCTGATGACCTATTAGGCAAAATCTTTGGTTCGTTTTGTATTGGAAAATAATTAAAAAAACTCTGAATGATGCACATGGCTGTGTCATTCAGTCACCTCGTTAACCGTATCTTTTTAGAACCTTTAAAAACTCATCTAACTCATTCTGATCAACTTGTGCTTCTTTGAGCACATGGTGATGTAAGTGTTGTTCCATCAATTCACTCATCAAACCGTTTATCGCACCTTTAATGGCAGCAACTTGTTGCAGTATTTCTATGCATGAAATATCAGGCTGTTCAACGGCATGCTCAATACTATTAATTTGCCCTTTTAGTCGTTTTACACGATTAACTATTTTTTTATCCTGACTAATGTGACTCATCTGTGTTCTCTTGTATAATTCAATATACTGGTATGGAGTATATTGGGTTTAAATTTTATGCAGGATCATAGTGTATCACGTCATCATCAACATCAGTTTGATGAAGGAAATCCACTTGCACAAAAACGTATTTTGATTGCAACGATTTTAACGGCATCCATGATGGTGTTAGAAATATTGGGTGGATGGTTTTTCAATTCAATGGCGCTTCTGGCTGATGGTTGGCATATGAGTTCACATATGTTGGCACTCGGTTTAGCCTATTTTGCTTATCGTGTAGCTCGTCATTATTCCAAAGATCATCGGTTTAGTTTTGGAACTTGGAAAATCGAGATTTTAGCGGGTTATAGCAGTGCAATTTTACTGATGGTTGTTGCCATTTTTATGGCTTTTCAGTCGATACAACGTTTATTTAATCCAGTTGAGATTTTTTATAATGAAGCTATTCCGATTGCAATTTTAGGTTTGATCATTAACTTGATTTGCGCATGGTTACTTCACGATGATGGACACCATCACCATCACCATCACCATCACCATCACCATCACCATCACGAGCATGATCATGGACATCATCACGATTTAAACCAAAAAGCTGCATTTTTACATGTGGTTGCAGATGCAGTAACTTCTGTTTTTGCAATTATTGCGCTTTGTGCGGGTAAATATTTTGGATGGGATTTTTTAGATGCACTTTTAGGAATTTTAGGTGCTATTTTGGTTGCAAAATGGTCTCTTGGGTTAATGAAAGAGACAGGAAAAACCCTTTTAGATGCAGAAATGGACCATCCTGTGGTTGAAGAAATTCGTGAAGTGATTGCTGAATTTCCTAAACACATTGAAATTACGGATATTCATGTTTGGAAAGTCGCAAAAGGTAAGTTTTCTTGTATTTTAGCGCTCGAAACTGATGATATTTCTTTAACCGCAGACCAGATTCGTCAGGCTTTATCAATTCATGATGAAATTGTGCATATATCGGTAGAAATTAATATTCTAAAACCTGCTTATGTTCCACGTGAAACATTGGCATAAATGAGTGGCAGTTTGGTTATAACTCGGTAATCAGTTCTGTTTTCGAAAGCTGAACTGATTAAAATGAGCTCCTCTCCTACCTATGAGTCGGTTTTATGCTTAAAAAATTAGGAATATTGGCGTTATTTAGCTTAACTGCAAGTGTGAGTTTCGCTAATGTAGATACTGTTAGGGAAAATATTAAGAAACAATATCCTAATTTGAAAATTAGCAATATTCAGAAAACCGAAATGCCAGGGCTATATAGCGCTAATCTTGATCAACAAATTATTTATATTGGTGAAGATGGTCAGCATATGCTTGTTGGTTCTATGATTCGATTAAAAGATCAGAAGAATTTGACCAAAGATCTGGTGTTAGGACAGAACTCAATTGATTGGAAACAATTACCTTTAAAAGATGCGATTAAAACGGTTAAAGGTAATGGACAGCATGTTCTAGCAGTATTTTCTGATCCAAACTGCCCTTATTGCAAGCAGCTTGAACCTGAACTCGATAAGCTGAAAGATGTGACTATTTACACGTTCATTTATCCTCTAAAACCCCAGTCGATTGTTGTTTCTAGACAGGTGTGGTGTGCACCAATTCAATCCTATTCATGGAAAAAACTGATTCAACAAGGTGTTAAACCAACAGTGGCAAGCTGTGCTAATCCAATTGATCGTAATTTAGAGCTTGGAAAGAAACTAGGTTTTAATGGTACTCCTACCTTAATTTTTGCAAATGGATTTAAACTGGTAGGCGCTCGATCTGCCGAAGAAATTCAAGCCGTTTGGAAAGAATTAGGTCTATAAAATGAATTAAAAAAAGCACCATCAGGTGCTTTTTTACTGCCTAAAAGTCATTAACTTTTTCGTGCAATTAAATTGTAAATAAAGAGAATAATGACTGCACCAATTACAGATGCAATAAAGCCCGCAGCTGAATTTTCTCCATAAAGGCCAAGTAAACGACCACCATAAGTGGCGAGAAGTGAACCTGCAATACCAATTAGGGTGGTTACGATGAAACCTGCTTTATCATCCCCTGGATGTAAGGCACGAGCGATTAAGCCAGCAAAGAAACCAACTACAATAGCGACAATGAGTGACCACATATTTGTTCTCCAGTTGTTTTTTTGATGAAGTTAATGATTTTGCTTCATATTCTATCGTGCGGCAGAGTCATCTATTTTGTCTGTAGCAGATTGCGACTTTTTGTGTCTTTTTTGTTCGAAGCTAAAGTTTTATATAAAAAAATAGCACCTCGTGGTGCTATTTTTTTTGAAATTTATAAACCAATTTCGCCAATAAATGGTAAGTGGCGATATTTTTGATCGTAGTCTAATCCATAACCCACAATAAACTTGTCTTCAACTTCAAAACCTAAGAATTTCACTTCGAGATCAATTTCACGGCGAGATGGTTTACTCACTAACGTACACAATTGAATCGAATTTGGTTCGCGAGTTTGCAGCATTTCCATAACTTTGCTTAAGGTATTACCTGAGTCGATAATATCTTCAACGACCAGTACATCTTTACCGCGAATTTCACCATCAAGATCTTTTAAGATTTTAACATCTCGACTTGAAGTCGTACCGCCGCCGTAGCTAGACACTGTCATAAAGTCGAGTTCATGCGGTTTGGTAATCGTTCGGCACAAGTCTGCCATGAAAATAACAGAACCACGCAGTAGCCCAATCAGGACTAACTCTTTGTCGCTATTTGCATAGTGAGCGTTAATTTGCTCGCCGAGCTCTTTGACTTTTGCTTGAATTTCTTCGGTTGAAATCATGATGCTCATTGCAACAGTCATGTCAGATTCCTACAAGATATAAAAGAAAAATAAAAAAGGTGTTGACCTGCAACACCTCTAAAATCTGAGTTAATGGTAAAATTTTAAAGCAAAATGATGTTTCATGCACCCTTTGATGACTCTGAAGTTTTATCATTTTGAGCAATATGTCGATCCCGCTTTAATACAAGAGCACATATTCCAAATAATAACAAAAACTTAACGGCCCGATTTTTATTAGGCTGTTTCTTTTTGATAAGCACGGTTTCCATAAATATAAGTCGCCTCAATATTACGGTCATCACCTAAAGTGAATAATGCGAACAACGAATCTTCAACAGATTTGGATTTAGACTGGCGAAGTTGCTGTAGTGCAGTTGGCTTAAGGTTGAGTACCACAAAGTCTGCTTCTTTACCGATGTTGAAATTGCCTAACTTATCCTGCAAATCAAGCGCTTTTGCTCCGCCTAGTGTCGCGTGATAGAGTGCTTCATAAGCTGAAAGTTTATCGCCTTGTAACTGTTGGACCTTATAAGCCTCGTTAACAGTTTGCAGCAAACTAAACGATGTACCAGCACCGATATCTGTCCCCAAACCTACTTTCACTTGCTTTTCCCAAGTTTTTTTCAATGGGAATAAACCACTACCTAAGAACAGGTTCGACGTTGGGCAAAATGCGATAGCCGACTGCGTATCATGCATACATTGCCATTCTTTCTCTTCTAAGTGAACGCAATGAGCAAACACAGAACGTTTACCAGTCAGACCATAATGTTGATAAACATCTAAATAGCCTGTTTGTTCTGGAAATAAAGATTTCACCCAAGCAATTTCATCTTTGTTTTCGCTTAAATGAGTATGTACATAAACATCTGGAAATTCTTGTTTTAACTGCCCTGCTCTTTTTAATTGTTCTGGTGTAGACGTTGGTGCGAAACGTGGTGTAATCGCATAAAGAGCGCGACCTTTACCATGCCATTTTTCAATGAGTGCCTTGGTGTCGCTGTAAGCCGTTTCTGGCGTGTCACAAAGCGCTTCAGGGGCATTGCGGTCCATAAGTACCTTACCGGCAATTAAACGCATCTGAACGCGTTCTGCGGCTTCAAATAAAGCATCAACAGACTCAGGATGAACTGTACAGAAAACGAGGGCCGTGGTTGTACCGTGCTTTAAGAGTTCCTGAACAAAGAATTGTGCAATTTCATTTGCATATGCTTTGTCTTGAAACTGGATTTCAGTGGGAAAAGTATAGGTATTGAGCCAGCTTAAAAGTTGTTCGCCGTAAGCTCCCACCATTTCGGTTTGTGGAAAATGAATATGGGTATCAATAAAGCCAGGTACAATCAATTGTTCTGGGTAATGTTGAACCTCTACTCCAGCAGGAAGATGCGTTTGAGCTTCTTCCCATGCACCCAACCATTTGATTTTTCCATGTTCACTAATCAGTACACCATCTTCTAAATAACGCACTTGATTTGGAATATCAGTTGGCTCAGAGACGGTTTGCTGGATATCTAAAAAACGACCACGCACAACGGTGGTATTTGCGATCAATGACATGGAAAGCCTTTATATTTTCACTTTTTTCGATTGATTGTACCCCACTTAGCCAATATTTAAACGGTATAACGTTTACTTAGTCCCCATTCAGCCAAAATCCGTCGATAAGTCGTTGATGAACGGTCTGCTTCAAAATGTGCTTCCATCATTAAATCAAGCGGCAGGTCTTCTGGTTTTTGTGATTCGACCATGTCTTGGTCTTCTGCAAAAATTTGGGCATTGAATGCATATACTTTTTCTAAATCCCCTGTTTGGTCAAAGTTACGGGTAAGTGGAACAAATAAACGGGTTTTATTACTTGAGATAGGACAACAAGCATTCAAGATTTTTAAGACCCCACCTTCTGGAAAATCGACCGTAAGCACGGCTGAAAAAGGTGGATAAACATCAAAGGTGCGCTTCCACAAAAAGCCTTCTGGTTCGAGATGTTTTAGTTCGTGTGGATAGTTACTGACATTGCTGATATAGACCGTTTTTAAGCCGTAGCTGGTGCGTTCGGTGTGATATTTAGGGACGATAGGATTCTCTCGATTCGCAAAGGCATTGTGATGTACCCAGGCAAAATGTGCGACATCGATAAACCCTTCAAGTTGACGTCCACTAGAACCGCCAATATCGACAAAAGGCGGTAAAATTGATTGATGTTCTGCATGCTCCCAAGTATCTAATACTGGAATATTAGCTCGAGTAACATCCCGACTTTGAATACTGGTCCAAATCAAGCCATATCGTTTAACAACTGGAAATTTGGTCAGAGAAAAACGATCAGAAATTTTGGTTAACTCAGGTTGAGCTGGTATTTGGGTACACTTCCCTTCGGTGTTATAGCGTAGACCATGATAGGGACACACAATTTCTTCACCATCTACCCACCCTTTGGTTAAAGGCACACCACGATGTGGGCAAATGTCTCGGACCAGATGAATTTCGCCACTTTCTGTCTTATATAGGGCCATATTCACATCTAATAACGTCACTCTTTGTGGTGCAGTAGAGACATCTTGAATACGGGCAACCGGATACCAGTGAGTAGATAAAATTTCCCAATCTTTTTCTTCAAAACTGCTGTTACACGGCATTGCAAGGGGCGTTAAAGTTGGAATAGCATTCATGGCATCACTCCTTAAAAAAATCAGGGCTCTCGCGAGCCCTTAAAATCTAGGCTTTTTTCTTTTTAGGAAATGCAAAGAGCTTGCCAAGATTGATTTTTAATAAAGAAGTTAAGAGTAAAATTATTAAAATACATAAACTTATTTAATTGTATTTTTGAATTTTTGTTCTAATTTAGCTTTGAACATGAAAGCTTATTATTTGTTAAGTACTTAAAATGCACTGATTGATCGCAAGCAAGACCCAATAAAAAAGCACTTTAAAAGTGCTTTTTTATGTAGATCCCTTTATAGGATGAATTAAGACTGCAATTGCTTTTTGTTGTGTCGTAAAGAGAGATAAGCGGTAATTGCTAACACTATTACGATAAAGCTTAACGAAATCCAGATTGGCATGTGGAATACATCAAGCAACAACATTTTTGCACCAATGAACAATAAAATGATGCCTAAGCCATACGGTAAGTAATGCAGTTTAGAAGCAGCGCCAGCAAGCAAGAAGAACATTGCGCGTAAGCCTAAAATTGCCATTAAGTTCGCTGTTAAAACAATAAATGGATCACTGGTTACCGCGAAAATAGCAGGAATAGAGTCTACTGCGAAAATCACGTCTGAAGCTTCAACCAAAATCAATACTAAAAATAACGGCGTTGCCCACAGTAAACCATTTTGACGTACAAAGAATTTGTCACCTTCAAGCTGTGGCGTAATACGCATGTGCTTACGTAACCATTTTAGAGCTTTGATATCTTCAATATTGGTTTCTTCTTCTTGGCCCTTTAAGAATTTGAAGCCTGTATATACCAAAAACGCACCAAAGATATAAAGCACCCATGAAAACTCTTGAACAAACCATGCGCCAATAAAGATAAACAGAGTACGCAGTACGATTGCGCCTAATACGCCGTAGAGCAAAATTTTACGTTGTAGTGCAGCTGGAATAGCAAATGCCGCAAAAATCATTAACCAGACGAAAACGTTGTCAATTGCGAGGGACTTTTCAAGTAAGTAACCTGCGAAGTATTCCATGGTTTTTTGATTTGCTAAGGTCACACCAGCCGTTTGCTGTAGATACAACCATAAACCACCACCAAATAAGACCGCGACGCTTACCCACGCCACGCTCCAGTAAGCAGCTTGCTTAATTGAGACATCCTGACCTTGCTTTTGCTTAAAGCCTAAAAAGTCCACTAAAAGCATGACAATGACAATGCCAAAGAATGCTATATACAGCCATAGATTGCCGATTGTTTCCATAAATCCTCCTCACATCTGGCAATCGGGCATAAAAAAACCTCGACCAGTTGCCAGATGAATTAAAACATCTGTATCAACATGATCAAGGTCTTGCCTACATCATGAATTTCACGATGCTCAGATACCGACTTTTTAATAAAAGTGTATTGACGATATCTGACACATAACATTGCTGTTATGTTTGGAGGAGGCTACTCCCCTTGTCAAACTAAATTCTGTTTTGGATAAAACATATCCAATTTCACATAGAATGGCAGATTTTTTTATATTACGCAACTGAACTTAATCTCGTGGTTTTAATATAAAAAAAGATCTACGGATTATTTAATCAAACCCCGGTCTAAAAGTGGTTTGCATATAATTTGGTAAAGGTGAATAAAGAATGTGGTCAAACTTGTACCGTAAGCATTCCAGAAGTAATAACCTGCCGTATTGACCACAAGCGCAACAATAAAAGCCCCCAACATGTCTAAAGGGAAATGCACACCTAAATAAATACGTGACCACGCCACCACAAATGATAAGAATAAAAGAATAATTCCAATCATTTTGCGCTGAGCAAACAAATAAGACAGAGCAATGGTACTGAAAATCAGCATATGATTACTTGGAAAAGATGCTGTTGGCGCATGCTCGATAAACGTGGTGCCAACACCCATCACAAACGGTCTTGAGTGATGATAAAACAGAGAAATAACATAACCTACCAAAAGCGATATACAGGTCAAAAACACAGATTTGATAACCCTGTTTTTTAAATCTTGATCACCATAGAACCATAAAAATGTAAGGATGAATAAAAGAATATAGAGGAGATCATTAGCAAAAAAGATAGCAAGACGAATGATAAATTGACTCGCATCCTGAGCCCCATTAATCACATGGAATAAGCTAAGGTTGAGTGTTTCTAAAGACATTCATATTCCAAACAAGAACAAAAAAACGTGGGCTATGATAAAGAATTAAGCCTATTGTCTTGATAAAGAATTGTCACAAAAATGAAATATAGTTTGTTTGTGAGTAAAGATTAAACAGCAGGTCTAGATATTTTTTAATGCGTGTTCTGGGCGTTAATATTAAAGTGTTAACGTGTTGGCACTTTATTCGAGAACGTTATTTTATGACTACTCAAGAAAAACAGAAAAAATTAAGTTTGAGGCCCCTATCTCCAAGAGATCCAAAACAGCCGCATAGAGCAGCAACTCCCCTCGAATTATTGTTCGATTTAATTTTTGTGGTCGCGATTGCAACAGCGGGTCAGCAGTTACATCACGCGATTATTGAAAATCACCTCTGGCATGCATTACCAAGCTACCTGATGGTATTTTTTTCGCTGTGGTGGGCATGGATGAATTTTTCGTGGTTTGCTTCAGCTTACGATAACGATGATGCATTGTATCGATGCCTTACCTTTGTACAGATTGTGGGGTCATTGGTGATGGCCGCAGGTATTCCTGATGTATTTCGTAGTCAGGATTTTGACATCATCATTATTGGTTATGTAATCATGCGCATGGCACTCGTTACCCAATGGTTACGTGCAGCAAAACATGATCCTGAGCGGCGAATTACTGCGTATCGCTATGCTGTAGGTATTGTATTAGTTCAGGTGGGTTGGCTCGTTGCTAATTTTGGACACATGCTATCTGTTCCTTTATTTTTATTTCTGGTTGCGATGGAGTTATTTATTCCTATCTATGCAGAAAAATATTCACCAACGCCGTGGCATCCTCATCACATTGTAGAACGCTATGCCTTACTCACGATTATTGTTCTGGGTGAATCAATTGTCGGTAGTTTTAATGCAATACGTGATGCCTTAGCCGCTCAGTCAATGAATATTCCAGCCGTGTTCTTAATGATCGGTGGATTGATGTTGATGTTCGCAATGTGGTGGGCTTATTTTGATCGTAGCGAACAACACTATCACTTTAAGGGTGTACGTCCTTTTGTTTGGGGGTATGGCCATTATTTTGTTTTTGTCAGTATTGCTGCAGTGGGGGCTGCGCTTGCTGCCGCTGTAGATGTTACCACCCATCATGCCCATATTTCCGATTTATATATGGGAGTAGTGGTTGCCGTGAGTGTGGTTCTCTATACCACCTGTATTTGGGTACTATACGAGTTTGAATGTTTAACGGGAATCAGCAAATGGTTTTACCCGATCACAGCGCTCATTATTTTATGTATTCCGTTTATTTGTAATAACGTGGGATATAGCGTTTTTGCGATGGGTATTGTCTATAGTTTGCGTTTAATGGTTTCTAATAAATTTATGGCCAATATAGAGCCAGAAAAAGTTTAAAAATAATTGATATAAAAAAACGGGTCTCAATTTGAAACCCGTTTTTTTATTGAATCATCTAAAGCGGAAGTTAAGCAGCTTTCGCTTTTAATGCGCTCATAAGTTTTTGATGTAAGCCACCAAAGCCACCGTTAGACATAATCACAACGGCATCGCCCTCACCTGCTTCATTGACAATACGTTCAATAATTTCATCAAGAGAACGGCTTACTTGAGCACGGTTAGAAGCAGCTGCAATCACGGGTTGTAAATCCCAATCTAAACCTTCTGGCTGGTACCAGATGACATCGTCTGCTAAGCGTGCTGAATGTGCCAAGCCATCTTTATGACTGCCCATACGCATTGTATTTGAACGTGGTTCAATAATGGCCCATAAACGGCGTTCACCTAAGCGTTTACGTGCGCCATCTAAAGTGGTGTCAATTGCAGTTGGGTGATGAGCAAAGTCATCATAAACCTCAATACCATTGACTGTACCAAGTAACTCCATACGACGTTTTACACCACCAAAGTTAGATAAAGCTTCACAAGCCGTTTCAAGTGCAACACCTACATGTTGAGCGGCTGCAATCGTTGCCAAAGCATTCGCTACGCTATGTTGCCCTGTCATGGTCCATTTAACTTCACCAACGGCATTGCCATTTTCGAGTACTTTAAAATGGCTACCATCAATTGAGATTAATTCAGCAGATAAAGCAGCTTTTTCATTCGCTTCTAAACTTGTGCGAATCACTGGTGTCCAGCAACCCATTTCAAGCACTTCATCAATATGAGTTTCAGTAATTGGCGCAATAATACGCCCTTCACTTGGAATGGTACGCACAAGATGATGGAACTGCTTTTGAATCGCGGCTAAGTCATCAAAAATATCGGCATGGTCAAATTCAAGGTTATTTAAAATCGCCGTTTTGGGATGATAATGAACAAACTTAGAACGTTTATCAAAGAAAGCTGAGTCATATTCGTCGGCTTCAACGCAGAAGTATTTTCCACCACCTAAACGAGCGCTTTCGCTAAAACCAAGTGGGACACCACCAATTAAAAAGCCCGGATTTAAACCAGCTTGATCAAGTACCCAAGCCAGCATGGTAGTAGTCGTGGTTTTACCATGAGTTCCTGCTACACCAAGCACATGTTTACCTTGTAAAACGTGATCGGCAAGGAACTGAGGACCAGAAATATATGGCAAACCTTCGTTAAGCATATATTCCACGGCATCAATACCACGTTTCATGGCATTTCCGACAATCACTAAATCTGGGTGAGGCTGTAAATGACTACGGTCGTAGCCTTGCATGAGGGTAATGCCTGCGTTTTCTAACTGGGTAGACATTGGGGGGTAAACGTTTGAATCGGAACCGGTTACCTTATGTCCTAAATCACGAGCTAAAAGTGCTAAAGAGCCCATAAAAGTGCCACAAATACCCAAGATATGCAGATGCATTGCTCGCCTTCTCCACTGCTTTTGTACACAATATTCGTATGAATGACTGTGTGTGCATTATTGATAAATTTGCCAGCAACGATAGCAAGGCTAAACTCGAAAAGATAGTCAAAAATCGTTGTTGTTCTATGTGTTTGAGGCCCTGAGAAAAGCACATCTTTATTTTTTCGATTTAAGCTGAATTACAGTTTTATCTTTTATAATGTTTTGTATCTTTAGAATACTTAAATCATCGTAAAGATGAAGGATGTGCCTTTGAGCCCAACGGTTTTAGCTTTTACGCTATTAATTATTTCTAACTGCTTTATGACACTTGCATGGTATGGGCATCTTAAATTTTTGCACCATGCTCCACTTTGGCAAGCGATTTTATTCGGTTGGATTATAGCTCTGCTTGAATATAGTTTTATGATTCCAGCAACTCGTATGTTGAGTGCGCAAGGCTGGTTGCTCGGTGAAATGAAAATTACACAAGAAGTGGTCACATTGATTGTGTTTGTACCGTTTATGCTTTTCTTGTTTAAACAACCATTTAAACTGGATTATTTGTGGGCGATGGTATGTTTATTTGGCTGTGTCTACTTCGTATTTAGAAGCCAGTAAGTTGCAATAGCTTGCATTGAATGATTTATTCTACTTTGCAATAAGCAATTGCTCTTCCAAATGCCTGTTTATCTTGCAGGATGTTTAAATAATATTAATAAAATTTGAGAATGTGTCATTGTTAAACCATGACATTTTTTGATGATATTAAAAATATTCGCAGAGCTGGTCAGTTAAATTTTCGTGAGATGAAAAATCAGTCTATAATAATGGGTTTCCGAACCATTTAAAACTTGGCTCTCGTCGAGATTTATCTTCTTTTACTTTTGTCTCTGGAACATTAGCAATGAATGCGGCCGCAGCACAAGACGCTCAACCTCTCGTTGGAATTATTATGGGTTCTCAATCTGATTGGGCAACTCTCGAAAACACAGCCAATATGCTTAAACAGCTTGGTGTCCCATTTGAAGCGGAAGTGGTATCTGCTCATCGTACTCCAGATCGTTTATTTGAATACGCAGAAACTGCGCGTGATCGTGGTATTCAAGTGATTATTGCTGGTGCAGGTGGTGCAGCGCATTTACCTGGAATGTGTGCCGCAAAAACTGATTTACCAGTTTTGGGTGTGCCAGTTAAATCATCAATTTTAAATGGCGTAGATTCTTTGCTTTCGATCGTACAAATGCCAGCTGGTATCGCCGTTGGTACTTTAGCAATTGGTCCAGCTGGCGCGACGAATGCTGCAATCATGGCGGCACAAATCTTAGGTTTAACTCGTCCTGAAATCGCAAAAAATGTTGCTGATTTCCGTGCTGCGCAAACTGATAAAGTTGCAAGCAAAAATATTCCGGGTCAGGTGTAAGAGGCTGAGATGGATAAAACTATCGGTATTTTTGGTGGTGGGCAACTGGGCCGAATGATGGCTCAAGCAGCATTACCATTAAATATTCAGTGTACTTTTTTTGAAGCAAATACAGATTGTCCAGCATGTGTTTTAGGCCAAGTCTTTTCTAGTCAAGATGAGCAAGGTTTAAAGCAGTTTATTGAAAGTGCTGATGTTTTCAGTCTTGAGTTTGAAAATACGCCCGTTGAAGATGTGGATGTTTTGACACAAACCAAAGCATTGCACCCTCCCCGTGTGGCTTTAGCAACTGCGCAAAATCGTTTGTCAGAAAAAGCATTGTTTGATGAGCTTACTATTCCTGTTGCGCCGTATCGTGCTGTAGATAGTCTAGAAAGCTTGAAAAAGGCTGTTGCTGAGCTTGGTTTACCGATTGTGCTTAAGACTGCAACTGGTGGATATGACGGTAAAGGTCAGTTTGTACTTCGTTCAGAAAACCAGATTGATACTGCTTGGGCTGAACTTGGTCCTGCAAAAAGTCTAGTTGCCGAAAGCTTTGTTAAATTCTCTCGTGAAGTTTCGATTATTGCGGTGCGCGGCCAAAATGGTGAAGTAAAAACTTGGCCACTGGCTGAAAATCACCATCATAATGGCATTTTATCGCATTCAATTGTTCCAGCGCCGAATAGCGAAGCTTTGCAACCTGTAGCTCAAGACTACATTACTCGTTTGTTGAATCATCTCAACTATGTAGGTGTGTTAACTCTAGAGCTATTTGTGACAGAACAAGGTTTATGTGCAAATGAGATGGCACCACGTGTGCATAACTCAGGTCACTGGTCCATTGAAGGCGCTGTTTGTTCTCAGTTTGAAAACCACATTCGAGCTGTTGCAGGACTACCATTGGGTTCAACAGATGTTGTTCGCCCAACGGTTATGATCAATATTATTGGTCAACATCCTAAAACTGAAGATGTACTTGCCTTAAATGGTGCTCATCTACATCTTTATAACAAGTCAGAACGTGCTGGCCGTAAGTTAGGCCATATCACTTTAATGCCTGTGGATAGTAATGAATTGACGAAATTATGCCGTCAATTAGCGGAAATTTTGCCAGAACCACTCGCTTTAACAGCGGATATGACCTTCTAAAGCATTTCTAATTCTAAAAAAAGCGATCTTCGGATCGCTTTTTTTATCTTTTAAATTTAAAAAATAATAAATCCTGAGTAATTTCTTGTTTGTGGATAACTTTTTATAGGAATTTTTGAATTTAAATATTGCCAGTATTTTTAAATTTAAAAAGTGAAGCTTGATTGTTTTGAATTTAAAGTTGGTTATCCACAAGAGAGTTTGATTTGTAGCTGATGATAGAGCTCATGTTTTTTGAATTCAAAACTAGTGGTGTTTGCTGAAGTGTTTTAAATTTAAAATAACACGGTAAGTTTGAATTTAAATTATTGCGTGATTTTTGAATTTAAAAATATAGATTGTTTGGTTGATTGGATTTTTCGTGTCATCAAGAATGATGAAATATAGAATGGAATCAATAAATAGTGCTGTTTTTGCTAAATTGTGGATAAGTTTATCCACAGAAACGCCTGCGTTATAGTTTAAATTTAAAGTAAGACTTTTGAATTCAAAACTGGTGATGCAAATGAGGGGAAGTTTTAAATTCAAAATAAAGTGAGAAATTTGAATTTAAAACACTGGAAATGAATTTAAAGAAGAGATTATGAATTCAAATTTACGTTTTCTCTCTGAAATTTTAGACTCATAATGGTATGGTACTTAAAAATTTAAATTCAAAAATTGAAACTGGGATAATATGCGACGTTTTTCTTGTATTGTTGGCTCTGTATTTTTAGCAATGACTCAGGCTCAAGCAGAGCTCGTAATTAATGGTTCTACAATATCTAGCAATGCTACTGTTCCAGTAGTAACTAGCGAAGATTATACGCCTAATAATAATTTCCAAAGTTGTTTGGCAAATTTACGTTCTCAAGCAATTGCTGCGGGAGTCTCGGGAACAACTTATGACCGTTATACTCAAAACTTAACTCCAGATTATTCAGTTATTGATAAATTAAACTATCAACCAGAATTTTCGACACCAATTTGGGATTATCTTTCTGGCTTAGTCGATGAAGAGCGTGTTGAGCTTGGAAAACAAAAACTGGCGCAATATCGCGATGTTTTAAATCGAGCTTCTCAAACCTACGGCGTGCCACCAGAAACAATTGTGGCAGTGTGGGGTGTAGAAAGTAATTTTGGTGATATTTCTGGAAAATATCCTTTATTACAAGCGCTCGGAACTTTAAGTTGTGAAGGTCGTCGACAAAGTTATTTCCGTACTGAATTTTTTGCCACCATGCGTATTTTACAGCGCGGTGATTTAACCGAAGATCAACTGAAAGGTTCTTGGGCTGGGGCATTTGGACATACGCAATTTATGCCATCGACCTATGAACGTTTAGCTGTTGATTTTGATGGAGATGGTCGTCGCGATTTAGTATCGAGTACTGCAGATGCATTGGCATCAACGGCTAATTTCTTAAATAAAGCTGGTTGGCAAACAGGAATGCCATGGGGTTTTGAAGTAAAAGTTCCTCAAGGCATGTCAATTGATGGAGAAGGGCGACGCTCAAAGAAAGCATTAAGTAGCTGGAGTGCACGAGGTGTAACTCGAATTGACGGCTCTCCACTTGTTCAAGGGGCTTTATCTGGCAGTACGTCGGCAGGTTTAATGGCACCGGCAGGTGTAAATGGTCCAGTATTTTTAGTATTTAAGAATTTTGATGCTATCTACAGTTATAACGCAGCGGAAAGTTATGGTCTTGCAATTGCCCATCTATCTGATCGTTTAAAAGGCGCTCGTCCTTTTGCAACATCTTGGCCAACTGATGATCCAGGTACTTCACGCGCGGAACGTCGTGAAATCCAACAGTTTTTGATTAATCGCGGCTACGATATTGGTGCAGTTGATGGTCTTATTGGGGATAAAACCCGTGTAGCTATTCGTCAGGAGCAAACTCGTTTAGGTTTAAATCCATCAGGACGAGCAGGGCAACAAATCTTACGCGCATTTCGCCAAGAACAAGCCCAAAAAATGATGCAATAAACTGAAAATAATAAAAAGGTCTGCATGTGCAGACCTTTTTTATAAGTATTTGTATTAGATTGCTAATCTAATTTTACCGCTTCCAAAATATCAAAAATAACTGAAGTGACATCTTGGCTTAAATCTCGATCATTAAAGATTTCATACGCAGTGATCGTAACATCTGTATCACTTGGTAATTGCTTCTGTTCTTCTTCAATTAAATGTTCAATCGGTAACAGAGTCTGTTTCACTTCAAGATGTAGAATATCTTTATATTCGATATTTTCATCTTCAAGCTCGATTTCATGCTCATTGAAAAAGGGAATTAGAATAGAATGGAGGTATGGTTTAATTTCAATAATATCAAACAGTTCAATATCACGTGTTTGTTCAATTGTGCTGATATGATCATTTACTTCAATCAGGATATGATAGTAACTCATCTTGATCTCCATTCTATTTTAGTTAGCTCTTATGACCACAATAACATGACTTTGATATGAATTTCGATGTATCTACCTAGAAATAGATACATCATTTTATATTAAGTCCTTAATTATTGAGGTAGAGCACTTAATAGATCACGATCAGCATCTGTAAGACCAGTGACTTTTCTGTCACCATCTTTACGTACTGAGTACATTAATGCATTTGGTTGATCGCTATGTTTTAAACCCAGCGCATGTCCTAACTCATGAGCAATCGTTAAACGTAAATCATCAATAGACTTAAACTCATAAATCACAATTTGCTTGCCATTATAGATACCTTTTTTAAAGACATCAGCTTGGGCATTTTGCTTAAATTGGGTCAATGAATTGTTGAACTCATTATTAATCTGATTAAAGTGAGTAACTTTGACATTTAAATCTTTAGCTTGCTCATTATATGCAGCAATTTCTTTCTTTAAAGCAACAGTTTGTTTTTGCAAATCTTTCTGAGTTTTAGCCAAAGATTTAGCACTGTATTCAGGTGCTAATTTGCCTTGGTTAAGCTGCATCATTTGCTCGTCAAGATTTTTCAATTTGCCATTCAAAATCTGCTTCTTATTTTCAAGGTCAGATTGAGTTTGGCCAAGAGTTTGTTTCAATTGCTTAATTTGTTGCTGTTCATCAATTACACGTTGCTGTTCTTGCTGAAACTGAGCAGCAATTTTTTGACGCTGTTCAGAACGACTCTGGCTATTATCGTAAACTAAACGAATTTCTAACTTTGCATTTGGATCATAAGTAAAATAATCCTGTCCAGTACCTTGCTTCCAAATGTCCGCAGCTTGTTGGCTAATTTGAATTAATTGGTCTTGGCTTAAACCAAAACGTGGATCAATATCAGCAATTTTGTAAGTCAAATGTTGACCTGCTTTTTGCTGAATTTGAGTGTGAGCTGGAGTAGCAAGATTAGCATTAGCCTGAAAATTAGAAAAAGCAAAGGCTACGCCTAATAACAAAGATGTTAAACGCATAATTGAAGGGGGGAGATTTAAAAAAAACGTATTATAAGAATATAAAGTGAAAAATCAATCAAAAAACGTACGATTCAAATAAATAAATGAGACTTTAGTCTCATTATTTTTTACCAAATGCCAAATTATTTTTTAGAAAAAATTCATTTAGTTTGGTTTTATTTAGTTTTTTTAATTATTTAACTTTAATGATTTTCCCTAATTGAGCTATAAATTGAGCCTAATAACTCTAAATCTGAATCTGTTAATTTGAAATTATGGATATCTTGCTCTTTTAACCGTGGATACATTAATGATTTAGGATCAGTAGTATGTTTTAGTCCTAATGCATGGCCAAACTCATGGGCAAGGGTTAAACGTAAATCATTTAAAGAAGCGTAACCGTAAATTTGAATTTGGTTTTGGCTGAATAAGCCTTTATGGAAGGGTTGAATACTGGCTTTTTGTTCTAGTTTGAATTGTGTTTTTAAAGAGCTTAAATCATTTTGCTCCTGATTGAGCTCCCTAATTTTTATATTAAGCAATTGAATTTTATAATTTAAACTGTTTGATTCGTTTTGTAGATTTCCAGATTTTTGCTGGAGTTGATTTTGCTGCTCTTTTAGCTCATCGGCACGATAATATCGATGTTCTCCTTGGTTAAAGCGTATTACGTCTTGTTGATATTGCTCAAACTCAGCTTTCAGATTGATCTTTCTTTTGTTTAAATCAGACGATATCTGATCAATCTCTTGTTTATTTAAAATAATTTCTTCATTTTTAAGACGCCATACTTCCTGCTTTTGCAAAAGTGCATTCAAATTTTCCTGTTGCTCGCTTTTCATTAGTTGATGATCATCATAAATTAAGTTAATTGCCAACTGAGCTTGTGAATCATAAATAAAATAGGTTTTTCCAGTCTCTTTGTGCCATATTTCGGCAGCTTGTTGGCTAACCTCAATAAATTTTTCTCGAGTTAATTGAAATCGTGGATCAATAAAAGCAATTCGATACTTTAAAGGTTGATTAGAGGAATCCATTGCTAGATTATTTTGAGCAAAGCTCGTCGTTTGAAAGCCTATGCATAGACATAAGCTTAACCCCCACCATAGAAATTTTTTCATGGCAAAATAAAAAATATAAATAAAATCTTATTGTTAGCTACTTAATTTAATTCGTCAAAATGATAAAAAGTACAGGAGAGTGGGAGAGTTTTGTGATCTTGGTAGAAAAATATAAAAAGATGTTTTTAGACTTGGCAATAATGAAATAATTAATGTAATAAGTAACAATGTATTTTAGTTTAGAAAATCTTTTTTATAATGAATACATTAGTTTTTATAGTTGACCTTTTTGACATTAAATAATTTAAAAATATATGAAAAAACGTATTGTTATTTTTTGTAACCAATAAAAAAACCGCGCCTAAGCGCGGTTTTTTTTATTAAAGAAACAAATTATTTTTTGTCATCTTTAACTTCAGTAAACTCTGCATCTACAACACCATCATCAGCTTTTTGTTGACCAGCATCGCCACCTTGGAATGCATTTGGATCAAAGCCTTCTGCGCCACCAGCTTGTTGTGCTTGTTCATAAGCACGTTGAGTGATAGGCATCAAGATGTTTTGTAAAGCTTCAGTTTTCGCTTTGATATCTTCTACATCATTTTCTTTTGTTGCTGCTTCAAGTTCAGAAACGGCAGTGCTTACAGCTGTTTTTTCATCTTCAGTAACTTTGTCACCAAGATCTTTAACTGCTTTGTTCGAGCTTGAAATTAATGCATCAGCTTCGTTACGAGCTTTTGCAAGTTCTTCAAACTTACGGTCTTCTTCAGCATTCGCTTCTGCATCTTTAATCATTGCTTCGATTTCAGCATCAGACAAACCTGAGTTTGCTTTAATCTGGATCGATTGCTCTTTACCAGTGCTCTTATCTTTAGCAGATACTTTCAAGATACCATCAGCATTGATGTCGAAAGATACTTCAATTTGTGGCACACCGCGTGGAGCAGGCGGAATGTCACCTAATTGGAAGTTACCCAACAATTTGTTTTGTTGAGCCATCTTACGTTCACCTTGGTAAACAGAAATATCTACAGCAGGCTGATTGTCAGCAGCAGTAGAGAACACTTGTGATTTCTTCGCAGGAATCGTCGTGTTTTTCTCAATGATTGGTGTTAATACACCACCCATTGTTTCAATACCTAAAGTTAATGGTGTTACATCTAATAAAAGAACGTCAGTTTTGTCACCAGACAATACCGCACCTTGAATTGCAGCACCGATTGCAACTGCTTCGTCAGGGTTCACGTCTTTACGTGGCTCTTTACCAAAGAATTCTTGTACTTTTTGTTGTACAAGTGGCATACGAGACTGACCACCAACCAAGATTACGTCAGAGATGTCAGAAGTCGAAAGACCAGCATCTTTAAGCGCGATACGGCAAGGCTCAATTGTACGAGCAACTAAATCAGCAACTAAACCTTCAAGTTTTGCACGAGTTACGTTGATCACTAAGTGTTTAGGACCAGTTGCATCGGCAGTGATATATGGAAGGTTAATTTCAGTTGCATTCGATGAAGAAAGCTCAATTTTTGCTTTTTCAGCAGCTTCTTTCAAACGTTGTAACGCAAGTGGATCATTTTTCAAGTTCACACTTTGTTCTTTCTTAAATTCTTCAACCAAGAATTCAATTAACGCGTTATCAAAGTCTTCACCACCAAGGAAAGTATCACCGTTTGTTGATAACACTTCGATTTGTTGGTCGCCATCAAGGTCTGCGATTTCAATGATTGATACGTCAAAAGTACCACCACCTAAGTCGTAAACTGCAACTTTACGGTCGCCTTCTTTTTTGTCCATACCGAACGCAAGTGCAGCAGCAGTTGGTTCGTTAATGATACGTTTAACGTCTAAGCCAGCGATTTTACCCGCATCTTTAGTTGCTTGACGTTGAGCATCGTTAAAGTAAGCAGGAACGGTAATAACTGCTTCTGTAACTGTTTCACCTAAATAGTCTTCTGCAGTTTTTTTCATCTTTTTCAAGATTTCAGCAGAGATCTGTTGAGGTGCTAATTTTTTGTCGTTTACTTCAACCCAAGCATCACCATTGTCAGCTTTGATGATTTTGTAAGGTACAAGACCGATATCTTTTTGTACCGCTTGATCTTCATAACGACGACCAATTAAACGCTTAATAGCGAATAATGTATTTTTCGGGTTAGTTACTGCCTGACGCTTAGCACTTTGACCTACTAAGATCTCGCCATCTTTATAAGCGATGATCGATGGAGTTGTACGTGCGCCTTCAGCGTTTTCGATTACTTTTACTTTATCGCCTTCAAGTACAGCAACGCATGAGTTGGTAGTACCTAAGTCAATACCAATAATTTTTGCCATGTGACGTTTTCCTCAAAAATTCTTTTGCAATGTTTTTGCTTGTTATCCGATATGAGAGTGAATCTATTTTTTTCAAGCGTTTTAGCTAAAAAAAATCTAAAAACTCTCAAAAATTTACTTATTGACCAACCATAACCATAGCAGGGCGCAATAAGCGGCCATTTAACGTATAGCCTTTTTGTAAAACAGTACCGATTTCATTTGCTTTAGCGTTAGGATCAATACCTACTGCTTGATGTAAATCTGCATTGAAACCATTTTTAGTATCAGCTTCTACAACACCAAATTTCTCAAGCGCAGTTAACAGTGACTTTAAGGTTAATTTGATACCTTCAAGTACTGGGGTTTCTTCATTACCCGCTGCTTGAATTGCGCGCTCTAGATTGTCTACAGAATCAAGTAATTCTTTGGCAAATTTTTCAAGCACAGTTTCTTTATGCTTATCAGACTCACGTTGAATACGCTCTACACTTTTTTGTGCTTCGTAAACAGCATTTGCTGTACGTGCCTTTTCAAGTTTTAGGCTTTCTTCTAATTTGGTGATTTGCGCTTGTAAAGATTCAACGGTAACGTCGTTTGCTTGCTCTACACCTTCAGCCTGAGTTTGCTCATTAGATTGCTCTGCTTGCTCGTGTTGAATGTCTTGAGCTTGCTCGTTTTGCTCATTAGCCATTGATGATCTCCGTTTAAATGGGTTTTTAAACATGTACAGTCCTTATTGGCATCAGCATTTACTGGGTAAAACCTGAACTGCCATGCATATGCTGTAATTCATTAATAGGGATGAAGTATGGGCATTGCCTAAAAATTCAAGCGTACACGGCAATTTAAAACTTTTAATTTTGCGGTTTTAAGTAAAAATCTAAATTTTCGATCATAAAAGCAATAAATTCCTGCGTTATTTTGGGTAAATGTTGCCTCGATGCATATACCACTGACAAACTTAATTCAGGAGCTGAAAAGTTTTTAAATAAAGGAACTAGTCTTTTTTCTTTTAAATCTTTTTTAATTAATAGTGAAGGCAACATTGCCACACCTTGGGCATGTACACACATATCATAAACAGCATTTACATCATTACTTTTAAAGGTCACGTTTAAAGGATAATTCTGGGGTTGTTGCTCTTCATCAAAAAGTGTCCAAAATTGATGTTGGCTATGGTGAGCTAAACATTCATGTTGAATAAGTTGCCTTGGATGGGAGAGGGGGCTGTGCTGTTTTAAATAATCAGGATGTGCACAGAAAACGGACTCGATTTGGCAAACAGGTCGTGCAATTAAACCATCTGCAACTTTTTGGGTTATACGTAAAGCTAGATCGACCTGAGCATCAATTAAGTCCATCGTATTTTCAGTCAGATATACATCAAATTGAATATGTGGATGTTGCTGTTTAAATTGGCGAATACATTCTCCAACCCCTAATTGAAATAAAAACAAACCGCAGGTAAAGCGAATCGTACCGTTATGTTGCTCGGGTGCTGCTAACTCTTGTAAAAGTTGCTGTTGTTGTAAAATATTTTCACAGTAGAGGAGGGCTTTTTCACCTGCTGGTGTGAGTGATATTTTTCGTGTATTTCTTTGAAATAGTCGAGTCGAGAATGTGTGTTCAAGATGCTCAAGATAACGAGAAACCATCGCCCGGGAATAATTCAGGTGTTCTGCGGCTTTGGTTAAATTGCCATGCTGAGCAATAGAAACAAAGACTTGTATGGCTTTTAATGTGTCCATATGCATTATCATTATTACAATATATGCAACAGTTTATCTTAATTTAGTGCATTTACCTTACAGGAATTGCAATTTAAAGTATTTCTCATGAAATTGGAGAATACATAATGAAATTTTTTAAATTAACTGCTTCAGCCCTAGCAACTGCCACAGCTTTGACAATGGCTTCCTCAGCTTTTGCACAAGATCTAAAAATCCAAAGTTTTCTGGCTAAACCCGAACATTTTGGCGTGACATCTACTTTAATTGAAGGCGATAAAGAAGTTCTATTGGTTAATGCGCAATTCTCAAAATCTGAAGCATTACGTATTGCTGCCGACATTATCGATAGCGGTAAAACGCTAAAAACAATTTTCGTAAGCTATGGCGATCCAGATTATTACTTTGGCTTAGACGTATTTAAACAATACTTTCCAAATGTACAAATCATCGCAACACCGGAAACTGTTAAACATATTCAAGATACCCAAGCGCTCAAAGTGAAGTATTGGGGTCCACAAATGGGTGCAAATGCGCCTAGCCAAATTATTGTGCCTCAAGCTTATACTGCTAAAACTTTAAAGCTTGAGAATGAGTCAATCGAGATTAAAGGTAAGAAAGAACTTACTTATTTATGGATTCCTTCTTCTAAGGCAGTAGTAGGTGGTATTCCGGTATCTTCAGGTATTCATTTATGGATGGCAGATACACCAAAAGTTAAAGACCGTAATGAAGTAATTCAAACGCTAGAAAACATTAAAGCACTTCAACCTCAGACGGTTGTTCCTGCCCATATGGTTGAGGGAGCTCCACAAGGTTTGGATGCGGTTAACTTTTCGATCGATTATCTCAAGAGTTATGAGAAAACGGTTAAAGTAAGCAAAAATGCGAGTGAGCTAAGTCAACTCATGCAAAAACAATATCCAACATTAAAAAGTGTGGATAGCCTAGAGCTGGGTGCAAAAGTTGTAAAAGGCGAGATGCAGTGGCCGTAATTTAAATCGAAATATCGTAAATTTTTAGAGAAGCCGTGGTTTATACCCGGCTTTTTTTAATGGGAACAGGAATTTTTAAGCAAAAAACCTCTGTAACATTCTACGCACCTTATATAGCGTTTCTATAAAGAGAATTTTTTTGAGTAGAGCAAAAGGCTTAGATAAAAATTAAAAATTGATAAAATTAAACAAAAGCTTAAGTTGCTAGTTTTATATAAAAGATAGAGCTAAGAGTAAGGAAGCGAATTTAATAAAAAATTGCACAATTTGTACTTCTATTACTACAAAAGACAACCAATGATACGCACGCCAGAAAAAAAAATTGTGAATTATAGGCAGCGCGAAGATGATCTTTGCATTTAAGTGTTTGTCGTAATGAAAGGAAAGCGATTATGAAAAAATTAGGTCTTATCTCTGTAGTACTTGCTGGTGTTGCTTTTACAGCTGTTGGTTGTGCATCTGAAGCTGGTTTAAACGCATCAGGTTCTGCTCAAACAAGTGCTAGCCCATCTGGCGTACAAGCTGGTGTAGGTGTTGATGCGGGCGTTTCTGGCCAAGCACAACCAGGTCAAGTTGATGCTGGCGCTTCTGGTTCTGTTTCAGGTTCTGCAACAGCTCAGTAATTCTTAGTGATAAGAATAGTTAAAAGATTATAGAGTCATATATTTAAGATGCCGATTTATGTATGAAGTGAGCTGCTACTCATTACTCTATAATTAAGAGAGTTTAGAATTCTCAAAAAAGCCCCAAAAGACGTAGCTTATTGGGGCTTTTTATATAGTAATGAATTTAGTCATCATGACGAGAATCTCGACGATTGTGATCACGATCTTCTACCCGTTTTTTATCCCACTCGTGGCGTCTTTTATCGTCATCCCGGCGTTTCTTATCCTCATCATGGCGTCTTTTATCCCATTCATGACGATTTCGATCTTGTTCGCGAGCAACTCTTCGTTGTTGTTCATATATTCTTTGACGTTCTTCCCAGCGTTTCCGTTCCCAATCGTTATATCGACGTCCATCATTGCGATCATAGCGATTACTATCATGATCATGGTAACCATAACCACCACGATAAGAAGGGTCGTCCGTATAAGCCACACAGCCTACAGTTAAAAGACTGGTTGCTAATAAAGTAACAACTAGTTTTGTTGACATAATCGTACCTCTTTTTGTCTGTTAACAATAATTGGCAAAAAAGTCCTGTTTTAAGTGACAGATTTGTTAATGACATTTGCTTGAAATCAGATTAGCGTAATTTGGGTTTTACCTTTGTATCTTGATTACATGAGTTGTATGCGAATATAGTCAAATAACAACAGAATTCTGTAGAAAATATGAAGGATAAGAGGAATTCATGGAGATAGGCATGACAGCATTTAATCAAAAAATTCAAACATTGCTAGAAAAGGGCCAAGGGCCTGCTGCTCGAGCTCTTGATAAGTTACCTCGATTAGCTCAAGAATCACTTGCTAAAATTCTTGGATATTCTTACCAATATCCCGATCTCGACTCATTTACTAAATGTATGATGGCTGTACAAATTAAACAGGGTCATATCGGTTTCATTGGTTCAGACCCAATTGAATCTAGAAGGCAGTTCGATACGCAAATGCTGGCTATACGCCACAAGTCAACAGAGATCGACTTAGTAGAAGATATCCGTTTACCTCTCCAAAGTGGAACCGTTTTTGCGAGACACTATCATCCAGCACCGAATAAAAAACTACCTCTTATTGTTTTCTATCATGGAGGAGGATTTGTTGTTGGTGGTTTAGATACTCATGATGAGGTTTGTCGTATATTGGCAAAATATGCAAAAGTACAAGTACTCAGTATCGATTACCCTCTAGCACCTGAGGTTTCCCCTCACCATTTAATCCAATCTTGTGAAGATGCTTTAGCTTGGGTATATCAAAATCGTAGACAGTTAAAAATATTAAAAGGTCGAATTGCGGTAGCGGGGGATAGTGCAGGTGGAAATATCAGTACAGTCGTGGCTCAAAGATCAGTAAATAAACCTTATGCTCCTCAGGCCCAACTTCTTATTTACCCTGCCGTCGATTTCAAGAGTCGACATCCTTCCTTCTATGCATATAACGAAGGGTTGGTTTTGACGGATAACGATATCAATAATGTCACTCAATATTATGCAACCCAGCATAACGTAGAACTAGATGATCCAATTATTTCTCCAACTTATGGCAACTTGAAGAAGAATCCTCCGGCTTTTGTGATTACTGCTGGGCATGATGTATTACATGATGAAGGCAAAATTTATAGCTATAAGCTACGCCAAAATGGTGTCAAAATGCATTATGAAGAATATTCAGATCAAACTCATGGTTTTATAAATTTGACGCCTATTTCCAAAAAAGCCAAACGGTACACCATTGAGTTCAGTAAAAACTTTAGAAAATTTTGGGATAAAAATAGCTAAATAAAAGTTTGGTCCATGTTTCACGTGGAACATGGACACATCCAAAATATTAGGCCTTAAATAAAAGATAATAAATACTCACTAGAATTCTTTTATATAGACGATTAAATTTAACCTCTATTAAGTTTTGCATTTTACTGTAGGAAGATATGAAAAAATTATTAATGCTATGTTGCTTAGGTCTAAGCAGTCATTCAGTTTGGGCCGACACTTTAGTTGAAATGCAAACAAATTTAGGCAACATAGAAATACAACTTTATGACGAGCAAGCCCCAATCAGCGTAAAGAATTTTAAAACCTATATAAAGTCGAACTTTTATAAAGATACGATCTTCCATCGCGTAATTCCTGGTTTCATGGTACAGGGCGGTGGACTTACTGCAAATATGCAGGAAAAGACAACCCGAGCACCAATCAAAAACGAAGCTGGAAATGGAATTGCTAACACCCGCGGAACTTTAGCAATGGCTCGTACTGCAAATCCTGACTCTGCTACTAGTCAATTCTTTATTAATGTCGCAGATAACAGTTTTCTAAATCGCTCGGCTGGTAACCCAGGTTATGCAGTTTTCGGAAAAGTAACTAAAGGAATGGATGTGGTTGACCGTATTGTAAAGGTACCTACAACCAATGATGGCATGCATCAGAACGTTCCTAAACAACCTATTAAGATACTAGAAGTGAAAATCAAAAAAGAATGAAAATAAATGATTTGGCATTTATTGTTATTTATCAATCACTTGGTTGATTGTTTTGGCTTTTTAAATTTTTGGTTGGGTAAAAAAGAGTCGGTCAAACACATATATTTAGAAAAGTGCTTGCGTGCCAGTTTTTTTTCCCTATAATGCACTCATCCCGACGCGATACACGAGAATATCTTAGCTTACAGGGTTAAGATGAAAACTTAGTATTGCGTTGAATTCTGTCTCTGACGAAGAGCAGAAAAATCATTAAGAGAATTGAAGAACAACTTGTGTGGATTTTTACTGATTGATCGATCGAAATATTATCATTGATTGATTGGTTTAAATTACTCGAAGTTTATTTGAGCGAAATTTAAGTCAGAAAATTGATGAGCCAGAATTGGCACCTTGTCTTTAATAAGGTGCAAAATGATTTTTAACTGAAGAGTTTGATCATGGCTCAGATTGAACGCTGGCGGCAGGCTTAACACATGCAAGTCGAGCGGAGAGAGGTAGCTTGCTACTGATCTTAGCGGCGGACGGGTGAGTAATGCTTAGGAATCTGCCTATTAGTGGGGGACAACATTTCGAAAGGAATGCTAATACCGCATACGTCCTACGGGAGAAAGCAGGGGATCTTCGGACCTTGCGCTAATAGATGAGCCTAAGTCGGATTAGCTAGTTGGTGGGGTAAAGGCCTACCAAGGCGACGATCTGTAGCGGGTCTGAGAGGATGATCCGCCACACTGGGACTGAGACACGGCCCAGACTCCTACGGGAGGCAGCAGTGGGGAATATTGGACAATGGGCGGAAGCCTGATCCAGCCATGCCGCGTGTGTGAAGAAGGCCTTATGGTTGTAAAGCACTTTAAGCGAGGAGGAGGCTACTTTAGTTAATACCTAGAGATAGTGGACGTTACTCGCAGAATAAGCACCGGCTAACTCTGTGCCAGCAGCCGCGGTAATACAGAGGGTGCAAGCGTTAATCGGATTTACTGGGCGTAAAGCGCGCGTAGGCGGCTAATTAAGTCAAATGTGAAATCCCCGAGCTTAACTTGGGAATTGCATTCGATACTGGTTAGCTAGAGTGTGGGAGAGGATGGTAGAATTCCAGGTGTAGCGGTGAAATGCGTAGAGATCTGGAGGAATACCGATGGCGAAGGCAGCCATCTGGCCTAACACTGACGCTGAGGTGCGAAAGCATGGGGAGCAAACAGGATTAGATACCCTGGTAGTCCATGCCGTAAACGATGTCTACTAGCCGTTGGGGCCTTTGAGGCTTTAGTGGCGCAGCTAACGCGATAAGTAGACCGCCTGGGGAGTACGGTCGCAAGACTAAAACTCAAATGAATTGACGGGGGCCCGCACAAGCGGTGGAGCATGTGGTTTAATTCGATGCAACGCGAAGAACCTTACCTGGCCTTGACATAGTAAGAACTTTCCAGAGATGGATTGGTGCCTTCGGGAACTTACATACAGGTGCTGCATGGCTGTCGTCAGCTCGTGTCGTGAGATGTTGGGTTAAGTCCCGCAACGAGCGCAACCCTTTTCCTTATTTGCCAGCGAGTAATGTCGGGAACTTTAAGGATACTGCCAGTGACAAACTGGAGGAAGGCGGGGACGACGTCAAGTCATCATGGCCCTTACGGCCAGGGCTACACACGTGCTACAATGGTCGGTACAAAGGGTTGCTACCTAGCGATAGGATGCTAATCTCAAAAAGCCGATCGTAGTCCGGATTGGAGTCTGCAACTCGACTCCATGAAGTCGGAATCGCTAGTAATCGCGGATCAGAATGCCGCGGTGAATACGTTCCCGGGCCTTGTACACACCGCCCGTCACACCATGGGAGTTTGTTGCACCAGAAGTAGCTAGCCTAACTGCAAAGAGGGCGGTTACCACGGTGTGGCCGATGACTGGGGTGAAGTCGTAACAAGGTAGCCGTAGGGGAACCTGCGGCTGGATCACCTCCTTAACGAAAGATTGACGATTGGTAAGAATCCACAACAAGTTGTTCTTCATAGATGTATCTGAGGGTCTGTAGCTCAGTTGGTTAGAGCACACGCTTGATAAGCGTGGGGTCACAAGTTCAAGTCTTGTCAGACCCACCATGACTTTGACTGGTTGAAGTTATAGATAAAAGATACATGACTGATGATGTAAGCTGGGGACTTAGCTTAGTTGGTAGAGCGCCTGCTTTGCACGCAGGAGGTCAGGAGTTCGACTCTCCTAGTCTCCACCAGAACTTAAGAGAAGTTCGGATTACAGAAATTAGTAAATAAAGATTTAGATCTTGGTTTATTAACTTCTGTGATTTAAGTATCACGGTATTAAGCATGACCTGACGAAGGCATGTTTATTCATTAACAGATTGGCAAAATTGAGTCTGAAATAAATTGTTCACTCAAGAGTTTAGATTAAGTAATTAATCTAGATGAATTGAGAACTAGCAAATTAACTGAATCAAGCGTTTTGGTATATGAATTTAGATTGAAGCTGTACAGTGTTTAAGTACACAGACAACAGATAGTAGCGATGAAGAATCGCACGGACAACACTCACTTGTAAGTGTTGACGACTGTTTGGGGTTGTATAGTCAAGTAATTAAGTGCATGTGGTGGATGCCTTGGCAGTCAGAGGCGATGAAAGACGTAATAGCCTGCGATAAGCTCCGGGGAGGCGGCAAATATCCTTTGATCCGGAGATTTCTGAATGGGGGAACCCACCTACTTTAAGGTAGGTATTGCAACATGAATACATAGTGTTGCAAGGCGAACGAGGGGAAGTGAAACATCTCAGTACCCTTAGGAAAAGAAATCAATTGAGATTCCCTTAGTAGCGGCGAGCGAACGGGGATCAGCCCATTAAGTTATGTGTGTTTTAGTGGAACGCTCTGGGAAGTGCGAACGTAGAGGGTGATATTCCCGTACACGAAAGGGCACACATAATGATGACGAGTAGGGCGAGGCACGTGAAACCTTGTCTGAATATGGGGGGACCATCCTCCAAGGCTAAATACTCCTGACTGACCGATAGTGAACCAGTACCGTGAGGGAAAGGCGAAAAGAACCCCTGTGAGGGGAGTGAAATAGATCCTGAAACCGCATGCATACAAGCAGTGGGAGCCGACTTGTTCGGTGACTGCGTACCTTTTGTATAATGGGTCAGCGACTTATATTCAGTAGCGAGGTTAACCGTATAGGGGAGCCGTAGAGAAATCGAGTCTTAATAGGGCGTTTAGTTGCTGGGTATAGACCCGAAACCAGGCGATCTATCCATGAGCAGGTTGAAGGTTGGGTAACACTAACTGGAGGACCGAACCCACTGTCGTTGAAAAGCCAGGGGATGACTTGTGGATAGGGGTGAAAGGCTAATCAAGCCTGGTGATAGCTGGTTCTCCCCGAAAGCTATTTAGGTAGCGCCTCGGACGAATACCATAGGGGGTAGAGCACTGTTTCGGCTAGGGGGTCATCCCGACTTACCAAACCGATGCAAACTCCGAATACCTATGAGTACTATCCGGGAGACAGACTGCGGGTGCTAACGTCCGTAGTCAAGAGGAAAACAATCCAGACCGCCAGCTAAGGCCCCAAAATCATAGTTAAGTGGGAAACGATGTGGGAAGGCATAGACAGCTAGGAGGTTGGCTTAGAAGCAGCCACCCTTTAAAGAAAGCGTAATAGCTCACTAGTCGAGTCGGCCTGCGCGGAAGATGTAACGGGGCTAAAACTATGTGCCGAAGCTGCGGATTTGACTTTTAGTCAAGTGGTAGGGGAGCGTTCTGTAAGCCGATGAAGGTGTATTGAGAAGTATGCTGGAGGTATCAGAAGTGCGAATGCTGACGTGAGTAACGACAAAACGGGTGAAAAACCCGTTCGCCGAAAGACCAAGGGTTCCAGTCCAACGTTAATCGGGGCTGGGTGAGTCGACCCCTAAGGCGAGGCCGAAAGGCGTAGTCGATGGGAAATTGGTTAATATTCCAATACTTCTGTGTAATGCGATGAGAGGACGGAGAAGGTTAAGTCAGCCTGGCGTTGGTTGTCCAGGTGGAAGGAAGTAGGCATGCATCTTAGGCAAATCCGGGGTGCTCTATGCTGAGATCTGATAGCAAGCTGTACTTGTACAGCGAAGTGGCTGATACCATGCTTCCAGGAAAAGTCTCTAAGCTTCAGTTACACAGGAATCGTACCCGAAACCGACACAGGTGGTCAGGTCGAGTAGACCAAGGCGCTTGAGAGAACTCTGCTGAAGGAACTAGGCAAAATGGTACCGTAACTTCGGGAGAAGGTACGCTGCTGACGGTGATGACCCTTGCGGTCTGAGCTATTGGCAGCCACAGAAACCAGGCCGCTGCAACTGTTTATTAAAAACATAGCACTCTGCAAACACGAAAGTGGACGTATAGGGTGTGATGCCTGCCCGGTGCTGGAAGGTTAATTGATGGGGTTAGCGTAAGCGAAGCTCTTGATCGAAGCCCCAGTAAACGGCGGCCGTAACTATAACGGTCCTAAGGTAGCGAAATTCCTTGTCGGGTAAGTTCCGACCTGCACGAATGGCATAATGATGGCGGCGCTGTCTCCAGCAGAGGCTCAGTGAAATCGAAATCGCTGTGAAGATGCAGTGTACCCGCGGCTAGACGGAAAGACCCCGTGAACCTTTACTGCAGCTTGACATTGAACTTTGACCTTACTTGTGTAGGATAGGTGGGAGGCTTTGAAGTTGGAACGCTAGTTCCAATGGAGCCGTCCTTGAAATACCACCCTGGTAATGTTGAGGTTCTAACTCTGCCCCGTAATCCGGGGCGAGGACCATGTCTGGTGGGTAGTTTGACTGGGGCGGTCTCCTCCTAAAGAGTAACGGAGGAGTACGAAGGTGCGCTCAGCGTGGTCGGAAATCACGCGTAGAGTATAAAGGCAAAAGCGCGCTTAACTGCGAGACCCACAAGTCGAGCAGGTACGAAAGTAGGTCTTAGTGATCCGGTGGTTCTGTATGGAAGGGCCATCGCTCAACGGATAAAAGGTACTCTGGGGATAACAGGCTGATACCGCCCAAGAGTTCATATCGACGGCGGTGTTTGGCACCTCGATGTCGGCTCATCTCATCCTGGGGCTGAAGCAGGTCCCAAGGGTATGGCTGTTCGCCATTTAAAGAGGTACGCGAGCTGGGTTTAGAACGTCGTGAGACAGTTCGGTCCCTATCTACCGTGGGCGCTGGAAATTTGAGAGGATCTGCTCCTAGTACGAGAGGACCAGAGTGGACGAACCTCTGGTGTACCGGTTGTGACGCCAGTCGCATCGCCGGGTAGCTATGTTCGGAAGGGATAACCGCTGAAAGCATCTAAGCGGGAAGCCTACCTCAAGATAAGATTTCCCTAGGACTTTATGTCCTCTAAAGAGCCGTTCGAGACTAGGACGTTGATAGGTTGGATGTGGAAGCATAGTGATATGTGAAGCTGACCAATACTAATTGCTCGTGAGGCTTGACTATACAACACCCAAGCAGTTGTATATAAAGCATCAATCGATTCATTAATATGCAAAGCAACTTGATTTAGTTATATGCTTAGCTAAAATGAACAAATAAAGTAAGATTCAATCAGCCCATCTGTAAAGATTTGGAAAACGCATCGGCATATTAAGACCAATGCAAGTATCCATACCAGTTGTGCTGGCGACCATAGCAAGAGTGAACCACCTGATCCCTTCCCGAACTCAGAAGTGAAACCTCTTAGCGCTGATGGTAGTGTGGGGTTTCCCATGTGAGAGTAAGTCATCGCCAGCTCATTATTCTAACACCCCGGTCTCGAAAGAAACCGGGGTGTTTCTTTATGGGAAATTAAATGGGAAAAAATAAAACTGAAAATATTATGAAAGATTCATGCTATAAATAATAAGAAAATTACATACTTAAATATACAACAGGCATAAAAGGGTGTTTCATGATGGTTGAAAAGTATGACTCAGATAATTATAGAGTGCTTTTAGATAAAAGATGGTCATTAGAAAATTTAAATGATTTTTCAAGATTATATTTGCAAAACTATGCTTTTTTATATTGTCTTGAGAATAATAAAAATAATTTAAGAGCTGTAACGCTAGCTTCTGAGTTAAACGAATATAAACTTCGTGATGGATTAACTTATGTAAATATATACTCTTTATTTGTTAGACATGTACCAGATAAAGAGAGACCTAAAGTACGTGCTATTTCATATGCATCTCCTGGATTTATAGAGTTAATTTTAAATTATGAAATAGCAATAAAAATAGCTTTGAGTATTGCTGCTTTTATTAAAGGATTAACTGCCACAGCTGAAACTTATAATAAATTACATAATATCTATCTTGAACTTGGAAGAAAAAGAAAAGAGAAGCAAAATAATTTATTGAAACTTGATGCTGAAAATATAAAACATACTCGTAAATTAAATGATGAACTTGCAAAGGGTTTTGGATTTGATAGTTTAGAAGATATGTATAAAAAAATTGGAGATGAAGAAGAAGTATCTAAATTACTAATGGCTCATTACCGCAGAATGAAGGCGATGAGTAAGTTTGTTATAGAAGGTAAGCTAAAATTTCCATTAGAATAAAAATATATATTTTGAATAAAAGGTCTATTATGAAACTTAATTCTTTCTCTTCAATACCTGAAGATGATGAAGAACTTTCTCTTCCTGAATTAATCTATTGGGCTTCTTTAGGTGATCTAGATCAGGTAGAGCAATTACTTTTAGATGGACAAGATCCTAATCAGGCAGATGATGAAGGCTATAGTGCTTTGCAAGCAGCTGCTGAAAATGATCATTTAGAGATAGTTAAACTCTTGGTAGGAAAAGGTGCTCAAGTTGCTTATAAAAGCGAATATACAGCGCTACAGCTTGCAGAAATGGCTGGTAATATAGACGTAGTAAATTATTTAAAAAGTTTATAAAAATAAAAGGCCCCTATTTTGTTTATAGAGGCCTTTTTTAAATTTAAGATAAGTGATATTTCTGTAGTTTCTCAACAATAGATTGAAGCCCTTTTACTTCAAATTCATTAGCTTCGAATTTTTCATATTTATTGCGTTTAAAGATATCTCGTATCTCTATTACAGCATTGGGATCAATGATACTTAAACTTGAGGTGACTTGACGTATTTGGCTAATAGATCGAGAACCATTCGTTGAACCATAACCAATAAATGCAGCTGGTTTACCACTCCATTCTTTGCCTACATAGTCTAGAGCATTTTTTAGAGCTGGACTGTAACCGTGATTGTATTCTGGGCTAATAAAGATAAAAGCATCTGCTTGAGCAATTTTGTCTGCCCATTCTTGTTGTTTAAATTGATCATAAATTCCGGTAGCGGGTGGATGAGATCCTGAAAATAGAGGTAAATCCCATTCTTTTAAATCGACTACTTCGGTTTGGAAATCATTTAGACCCAGTGTTGGAATTGTTGATTCTACCCAATTGGCAATTTTAATTGCTGTACGTCCTTCACGAACACTTCCCACGACAATATAGACCAGCATGTATTTTTCCCAAGGATTTTTATAGTTATAACTTAATTCATTACATGGGTAGCTGAGAATATAGAATTTGTAAGGATTCTTATGTTATGAAAAAAATTGGATAATAAAAAAGCCCTCATTGAGAGGGCTTTTTTATTTACATGAGTTTAATGCCTTGTTGGCCTTCAGGAGTAACCTTGAATATTTCTACTTCAAAGGTAATGTTTTTCCCAGCTAACGGGTGATTAAAATCAATTTCTGTAATGTCATCATTAACTGACTTCACTACACCGAATAAAGTTGTTTTTGCCTTATCTTCGAACTCAATCATATGACCAGGAATAGGGCGTTGTTCAAACTTAACTGTATCGAAAGTTTGAATATTTTCCGGATTCCATGGACCAAATGCATCTTCTGGTGGAAGATGTACTGTACGGCGGTCTCCAGCACGTAAACCAAATAATGCTTTTTCAAAGCCAGGTAGAAGATTTCCGTCACCAATAGTCAAGGTAACAGGTTCTTCACGGTTACGTGTATTATCGATTTCTACACCATTTTCAATAGCAACAGAAAAGTGTAGATCGACTTTAGAGCCGTCTGTAACACGAATTTCTTCGTTAGGTTGGATAATTTCGGTCATATTATGCATCCGAATTTTGGTTGCGTTGCTTCTCAAGGAAGAATGTATCGATGAGTAGCAAGATGGTACCTAAGGTAATGGCACTGTCCGCAATATTAAAAGCTGGAAAGTGATGATTTTGGTAATAAACATGAATGAAATCGACTACATAACCTAGGGTAATACGGTCAATTAAATTGCCTAAAGCTCCACCTAAAATTAAAGCGATGGCTACAGGTAGCACCACCATTTTTTTAGGCATACGAAGCAACCAAAATACAAAAAGGATTGAAACTAAGCCTGCTAAAGATGTGAAGAAATAGCGCTGCCATCCTCCTGCATCCGATAAAAAGCTAAAGGCTGCACCATAGTTATGTAATAGTGTCCAGTTTAAAAATGGAAGCACAGGCACTGGATCTGCGTAGTTCAGATGTGTACTTGCAATCCATTTTGTCCATTGATCCAACACAATGGCAAGGACAGAAAGTCCAAGCCAAATGAGATTGTGAGGATAAAACTGGAATAAGCCTTTTTTAGCTTGTGAATTAGGCATATTTTCTCACTTCGCCACGACCAGTGACGTTCACAATACAACGACCACATAAACCAGGATGATCGGCATGTGTATTTACATCTGGAAGGACGTGCCAGCAACGTGCGCACTTTTCACCTTCAGCTGCAGATATTTGTACACGTAAGCCTTCCATTTCAGTTGCTTCACCTTGCTCAGCAAATGGATGTACTACTACTTGAGAAGTAATAAGAACAAAACGGAGTTCATCAGCCAGTTGGTTTAAAACTGTTTGTAATGATTCATTTGCCCAAAGTTCAACTTTGGCTGAAAGATTACTGCCGACAAGTTTAGCGTTACGCGCTGCTTCAATCTGTTTATTTACTGCAGATTTTACGCTAATCAATGTTTGCCAGTCTTCTTCAGAAAGCAAGTTTGCTTTTGATGAAACAGGCAAGTCATACCATTCTGAAGTAAATACATACTTTTCAGTTTGTTCTGGAATCAGTGGCCAAGCTTCTTGAGCGGTAAAGCTTAAGATAGGGCTCATCCAACGGATAAATGCTTGAACAATATGATAAAGCGCTGTTTGTGCAGAGTGACGTGCTTGTGAGTCAGCCTTAGTCGTATATTGGCGATCTTTAATAATGTCTAGGTAGAAACCACCTAAGTCATTAATACAGAAGCTTGTTAATGCGCTACACACTACATGGAAGTTCATTTCTTCATATGCAGTGATAATAGTTTGTTGTACTTCATTCGCACGTTGCAAGATGTATTGATCTAGAGCAATAAGGTCATCTACTGCTAAAGCATCTGTGCTTGGTTTGAAACCATTTAGATTCGCAAGCAAGAAACGTAGCGTATTACGAATACGGCGGTAGCTATCACTTACACGGTTAAAGATTTCTTTAGACGCTGCAATTTCATAGCGATAGTCGCTAGAAGCTACATATAGACGTAAACCATCAGCACCAAGTTGTTTGATGATTTCTTCAAGCGGAATGTAGTTGCCTAAAGATTTCGACAACTTACGACCGTTTTCATCCACTGTAAAACCATGTGTTAACAAGGCTTTATATGGTGCACGATTGTGAATTGCCATAGACGTTAATAAAGAAGATTGGAACCAACCACGGTGTTGGTCTGAACCTTCTAAATATAAATCAGCAGGGCTTTCTAATTCTTCACGTTGCTCAAGTACAGCGTAATGTGTTGTACCAGAGTCGAACCATACATCAAGCGTATCGCGAACGGCGTTGTATTGTTCAGCATCTTCACCTATGAAGTCTTTTGCTTCACGTTTGAACCATGCTTCGATGCCTTCCAGTTCGATCAGTTGAGCAACTTCTTCGATGAGTTCAGGCGTACGAGGATGTAATTCATTCGTATCTTTATGAACGAAGAAAGGAATTGGAACACCCCAAGTACGTTGACGTGAGATACACCAATCCGGACGACCTTCAATCATTGATTCAATACGGTTTTTACCCCAGTTCGGTACAAACTCGATATCGTTTTCAATCGCGTTAAGCGCGCCTTCACGTAAGCCTTTTTGATCCATGCTAATGAACCATTGTGGTGTAGCACGGAAAATAATAGGAGTCTTATGGCGCCAGCAGTGTGGGTAGCTGTGTTTAATTGGTTGATGAGCCCATAAACGGCCTACAGCACCCAAAGCTTCAATAATTTTTGGATTGGCTTTATAGATGTGTTCACCAGCGTAGATTGGAGCAGTTGGTAAATAAACACCGTTACCACCGACTGGATTGTCTACTTTAAGGTTGTATTGAAGACCTACTTTATAGTCGTCTGCACCATGGCCAGGCGCTGTATGTACGGCACCTGTACCGCTTGTTGCAATAACGTGTTCACCCAAAATCACTGGAACTTGACGATCAGTAAGTAAAGGGTGTTGTAAAGTAAGGTTTTCAAGAGCTGAACCTGTAAAGTCAGCTAAAACAACTGGGTTTTCAAGCTTGTAACGCTCAATTGCTGAAGCAACTAAGTCTTTAGCAAGAATGAAGTTTTGCTTACCGCGCTCAGTAGACACTTGTACCAATTGATATTCAATTTCGGCATGCAATGCAACCGCTTGGTTAGCTGGTAATGTCCACGGTGTAGTCGTCCAGATCACAATATCAGTTGGATCTTGAACTTCTGCGTTTAAACGGGTACTTAAATCTTTTAGATCTACAACACCAAAACCAACATCAATTGCATCAGATTTTTTATCTTCATATTCAACTTCAGCTTCAGCAAGTGCTGAACCACAGTCCATACACCAGTTCACTGGCTTTAAGCCAGGCTGGATATGGCCATTTTTCTGGATTAAGCCTAAAGTACGAACAATATCGGCTTCTTGTTTATAGTTCATGGTGAGATAAGGATTATCCCAATCACCTAAAATACCAAGACGTTTAAAGTCAGTACGCTGTAAATCAATTTGTTTTAGAGCATATTCACGGCAGAGTTTACGGAAAGTCGCTGCGTCAACTTTTTCGCCAACTTTACCTACTTTTTCTTCAACTTTTAGCTCAATTGGCAAGCCATGACAGTCCCAACCCGGAACATAAGGTGCATCGAAACCTGCCAAAGTGCGGCTTTTTACAATCACGTCTTTGAGTACTTTATTAACTGCGTGACCTAAGTGAATTGTACCGTTCGCATATGGAGGGCCATCGTGCAAAATATATTTTTTCTTGCCAATACGCGATGCACGAATCTGCTGATAAATGTTGTCGGTATACCACTCTTCTAACCATTTCACTTCACGTACTGCCAAATTTGCTTTCATTGCAAATTGAGTATCCGGCAGGTTTAGCGTGGCTTTGTAGTCCACTGCATTCTCAGGAGTTTGCTTATCGCTCATGCAAGTTTTCATCCAGTTTAATCAGCTTGGGAGCCGACATGTTTTACAATCAAAATTCGAATTAAAAAGGAAATTGTGTCGTGTCGTTACGGTATTGTCGTAACTGCTGCACGTCATTATCAATTCCTGCCTTAAGTGCCTCAAGCGAAGGGTAGTTCAATTCACCATGAAGATAGTGAAGGAAAGTCACCCGCATAAATAAGCCATACAGATTAGCAGAAACATCAGGGAAATGTACTTCTAATCTCCACTCTGGATGTTCTTGCTGAATGGCTGGGCGTGTACCGACATGTCCTGCACCATAAAGGCTGTTTTCATGATATCCGGCAATTCCCGGTTTTTCGGGTGTATCTTGACGCACTTTTTGAGTAAGTGAGGTTGTTTCACAAATGACTTCAACACCATAAATTCCATTTAAACACGGCTTGTGGCGGTTGAGCCGAACGTTAATCGTTGGAAAATCCAGAGTTCGGCCAATTTGGTCGCCATATTGAACTCGTCCGGTGATACTGTAAGGACGGCCTAATAATTTAGCAGCTAAGGCAAGATTTCCTACCTGAAGTACTTGGCGAATACGAGTTGAACTTACGCGTTCACCTTCAAGCTCAATCGTATGTAAATTTGTGACCCCAAATCCGTAATCTTTTAAAAATTCGCTGTTTCCTTGACGGTCCTTACCGAAATGAAAGTCATCTCCTAAAACCAAAGATTGCGCGTTTAATTTATCTTTTAATAAGTCTGCAAAGGCAGACGCGCTCATACTACGGAAATGCTGATCAAATTTAGCAACTGCAATGTAATCAACCCCAAGCTCAGCTAGGTATTCAACTTTTTCTCGTAGTGAATTAATACGAGGAGGGGCATCGTAGCCTTTAAAGAATTCAAGAGGTTGTGGCTCAAAAATCATAACCAATGTTTTTAAGCCTTGTGCTGCAGCAATTTTTTTGAGTTGAGCAATCATCGCTTGGTGACCTAAATGGACACCATCAAAATTACCAATAGTTACCGCTGTTTGAGGTAACTGAAAATTGGGCGATAACGCATTAAGACGAAGCAGTTTCATGAACTTAAAATATGGCTATTTTTGCAAGGGCTATATATTGCCATAATCTCACAGATTCGTCTTGTTGTTGTGTTTTTACTCAGTTATTTTTCAACATGAATATTTGTATATCTAAAATATTGATGAATTAAATAAAAATAAATCAATTTTTCTTATTAATAGTTTGCTCTACTATATCTTTATCCACTCTTTGATTAGAGAACTAAGATGAAAAAACCCTTTTACCAATTAAATCATAGCAAAGATGTTATACGACATTTTACTCCAAATTGGTTTACAGCGACTATGGGTACTGGCGTGGTCAGTATGATTTTAATTCAGCTTCCATTTGCTCAATCATTTTTATTCACGCTAGCAACGTTGTTATGGCAATTTAATATTATTTTATTCAGCGTTTTTTCAGGTCTTTATTTATTGCGGTGGTTTCTTTTCCCTCATGAAGCGAAGCAAATATTTAACCATCCCAATATGAGCTTGTTTTTAGGCGCTATTCCGATGGGGCTCGCTACAATACTAAATGGCTTTTTAAGCTTTGGTATAGGGCTTTACGGTGAAGTTGCAATCCATATTGCTCAAGCTTTATGGTACATCGATGTCTTTTTAGCACTAGCAATTGCGTGGATCGTACCGTTTTGTATGTTTAGCCGTCAGAACCATCAGCTACATACCATGACTGCAATTTGGCTTTTACCTGTGGTTGCCTGTGAAGTAGCAGCAAGTTCTGCGGGTATGTTAGTTGCACATTTACCAGCAGATTTGCATAGCTTTCATTTATTAATGGCGGGCTACGTACTTTGGGGGATTTCTGTTTTACCCGCATTCGCTATTTTGACAATTTTAATGCTGCGTATGGCTTTACATCAGTTACCGGAAAAAGAAGTCGCAATTTCTAGCTGGTTGTCTTTAGGACCGATTGGTACAGGTGCTTTAGGTCTCTTATTGCTAGGAGAGCAGGCCCAAAGAGTAGCGCCAAATGTAGGATTTCACCAATTTGCGAATGTCTTTCAAGCTTTAGGAGTTGTGGGCAGTCTTGTGCTTTTAGGCTTCGGGTTATGGTGGCTTGGTCTTGCAATTTTAACAACGCTTCGTCACGCAAAGACAGGTATTCCATTCAATTTGGGTTGGTGGGGCTTAACCTTTCCATTAGGCGTATTTATTCTTGCACTGTTTAATTTAGGGCATCAGGTTGAAATTGTATTTTTACAATACGTTGCTGTGGCATTGAGTCTTTTATTATTGACAATGTGGGGTGTGGTAATGAAGAAAACGCTAGCAGGCGCATATAGCGGCCAACTGTTCTTTTCTCCGTGTTTAATCGCCTTACAACAAAAAATGCAGTAATGACGAAAAGGTGCAAAAAGCTTTTGCACCTGATTTATACTTATTTTCTAATTTATTTAATTTTGATTTGAGCTTTTTGAATGAACACTGATATTGCTTTAATTATGGCACTTCCTAATGAATCTAAAGGTTTGTTTGAGCAGGCAGGTGTTGAAGTCCATTACAGCGGTATTGGTAAGATTAATGCTGCCTTTAAAGCATTTGAGGTTATTCAAAAAACTGGCTGTAAAACTTTAATTAATCTTGGTACAGCTGGAAGCTCTGCATTTAATCGACATGATTTAGTCGAGGTGAAGACTTTTGTACAACGTGATATGGATGTTTCACCCCTAGGGTTTGAAGTAGGTGTAACGCCGTTAGATGATCACTTGCCAGCTGAAATTCATCTTCAATCACATTTTGCTGATTTACCAAAAGCAATTTGCGGAACTGGAGATTCATTTGAAACGGGTCAGCCAAAAGTAGCTTGTGATGTGGTGGATATGGAAGGATATGCCTTAGCCAAAGTCTGCCATAAGTTAGGTGTACGCCTGATTTCGGTGAAATATATTACTGATGGTGCAGATGACACTGCACATATAGATTGGGAAGAAAATTTATTATTAGGTGCTCAAAAACTTTTAGCGCTTTATCAAAATCACTTCTAAAAAAAGATCGGCAAATTTGCCGATCTTTTTTTGGTTTTAACGAGGCAATACGCCGTAGAGCATCAGGTGGACTGTATGCTCAATTGAGCGTTGGAACATGCTTCGGTTACGCAGTGTTTTTCCAGTCACCATTTCCATTTGGGTTGCAAAATCTGCATAGTTTTGCGTAAGGCCCCAAATGTTTAAGATCAATAATTCCGGGTCGATATCTGGTGAAATCTTTCCTTCTTCTTGCCAAGTCTGAATGACTTTGGCTTTGCGCTTAAATAGTTTTTTTAATGGTCCTTTGAGTATAGGTAAAATATGAGGAGCGCCTTGAATGATTTCTAATGCAAACAATCTAGATGCTTTCGGTTGGCTACGAGACAGTTCGATTTTTTGTATTAAATAGTGAGATAAGGCTTCGGCTGGTTCTAATTCAGCTTCTAAAGTTTGTAAGGGAGCCAACCATTTTTGTAAAACGGTTGTGAGCACTTCTACGTATAAAGACTCTTTATTTTCGTAGTAATAGAAAATATTCGACTTATGCATGTCGGCGAGTTGGGCAATTTCATCCAGACTTGCGCCAGTGAACCCATAGACTGAAAATACGTCAAGGGCGGCAGCAAGAAGCTGATTGCGCTTTTGGGTACTCTTTTTTTGTTCCATCTGCTGCATAATTAAAAAAATAATACTCCCATTGTAAGGGAAATTGTTTGATTTGTGCACAGGTGTCTTGCTTTTTTAATCAAAAAACGGCTAGTTATTTGCGTAATAGATATACTATTGTGCAAAAAATAGAGAGATTCACTAGTTTATTGTTATTCTTAAAAATATTTTTTAAATTTCGCCCTAAAAAAGAGCAATAAAACAGCAGTTTTATTGCTCGTAAATTGGGCATTTTTCGGCTGAGCATTTCTGATTATTCATCGCAATCTTAAGTTGCCAAAACTGCATCGAGTACTTGTTGTTCAAGTTGGGCAAAAGTAATGCTCTTTTTACGCGGGCGTGGAAGATTAACTTGGAAACTTTGAGCAATCTGGCCCTTATCTAATAAGATAATACGGTCAGCTAATTGCACTGCTTCACTTACATCGTGTGTGACTAAAATGGCAGTAAAACCTTGTTCTTTCCACAAGCGCTCAATCAAGCTTTGCATCTCAAGCCGAGTTAGAGCATCTAATGCACCTAAAGGCTCATCAAGCAATAAAATGCGTGGCGTATGCGATAGTGCACGTGCTAAGGCTGTACGCTGACGTTGGCCACCTGAGAGTTGAGAAGGCCATTGTCCTGATTTTTCTTTTAAACCCACTTTTTCCAGTAATTCTTCTGCTAAAGCATGTTGGGCTTTAGGTAAACCCAGTTGAACATTTTGAAGGATATTCCTCCAAGGAAGTAGGCGTGGGTCTTGGAACATTACTCGAATATCATCGTTAGTAATGCCTTCACGCAAATGTCGAGCAGATTTGAATTTGATTTCTCCAAAACTGGCTTTTTCAAGTTGAGCAATTAAACGCAGTAACGTACTTTTGCCACAACCACTTCGACCAACAATTGCTAAAAACTCACCAGGCTGGATGTGGAGGTCAAGATCTTCAAGGACCTTTACCTCGCCATAGAATTTATAAAGTTGCTCAATCAGAATCTCTGCACCTAATACAGGTTCTTGAGATTCTGTTGGTTCTTCCGGAATGAGCTGCACTTCATTCTGATTAATATTTAAATTCAGATTTGTCATGTTTTAAGCTCCCTTATTTCTGATATCCAGAGTGCCAACGTAGTAAATAGCGTTCTAAAAGCTGTGCTAAAACATCTGCCAGTTTGCCTAGTAGGGCGTAAAGAAGAATACCGACCAGAACTACATCTGTTTGTAAGAACTCACGTGCATTCATGGTCATGTAACCAATACCTGCTTGAGCTGAAATGGTTTCAGCGACAATGAGTAATACCCAAACCAAACCTAAAGCAAAGCGTAGACCTACTAAAATAGAAGGCATTGCACCTGGCAAAATAATTTCTTTGTAAAGCTGCCAGCGAGAAAGGCCATAACTTTTACCCATTTCGATCAATTGAGGGTCAACTGACCGAATACCGTGATAGGTATTAATATAAATGGGAAAGAAAACACCTACTGCTACTAAGAATAATTTCGCTGTTTCATCAATACCGAACCACAAGATTACGAGTGGAATAAGTGCTAATGCTGGGATATTACGAATCATTTGTAGCGTCGTATCGAGTAGGGTAGAGGCGAAGCGTGAGGAGCCATTAAGTAAACCTAAGAGCAGACCTAAGCCGCCGCCAACCAAAAGACCAATCAAAGCGCGACCAGCACTTACCTTAACGTGATGCCATAATTCTCCACTAACGAGGAGATGCCAAAAAGCGGAAACCACAGCAGTCGGTGCAGGCAAAATACGGTTCTCTAAAAGACCCGAACTTGAGGCAATTTGCCAAACAACCAATAGAACAATAGGGAAAATCCAAGGCAGCAAACGCTGCCCGATTTGTTTTGTTCCACGTGAAACAATACTTTCATCTTTGCTCATGCAGGCTCCTTGACGGAACTATTTTGCTTCTTCTCGTCTGGAACATAGTTATTGGCAATGATCTCACCGAATGGACCGGTTAAATTTGGCTGAGCCAGTTTGGCGCGAGTTTCGATTGGTAATAACGGGAAGACCAACTCTGCAAAACGGATTGACTCTTCAAGATGTGGATAGCCCGAGAAAATGAAAGTGTCGATACCTAAATCAGCATATTCCTGAATGCGGGCAGCAACTGTTTCTGGGTCACCTACAAGTGCTGTACCAGCACCGCCACGGACTAAACCAATGCCTGCCCAAAGGTTTGGAGATACTTCAAGTTTGTCTCGGTTACCGCCGTGTAGCGCAGCCATACGTTGTTGGCCTACAGAGTCCATCTGCGCAAATTTTTTCTGTGCTGCAGCAATAGTTGCATCATCAAGATATTGGATAAGTTCGTTCGCTGCTGCCCAAGCTTGTTCGTTGGTTTCGCGAACAATCACATGCAAGCGAATGCCGTAAGTTAATTTACGACCTTTAGCTTCAGCTTTGGCACGAACATGTTCGACTTTTTGTTTAACTGCTTCTGGTGGTTCACCCCATGTAAGGTAAGTATCGACTTGCTCAGCTGCAAGATCGACAGCGACGTCTGAAGAGCCACCGAACCAAAGTGGTGGATAAGGCTTTTGCACAGGTGGGTAAAGTAGTTTTGCATCATCTACTTGTAGGCGTTCACCGTGGAATGTAAAAGCTTCACCCGTATGTGAACGCGTCAAAATTTCACGCCAGATTTTTACATATTCATTGGCAGTTTGATAACGCGTTGAGTGATCTTCATATAAACCATCGCCGCGGAGTTCAGCCTCATCACCACCAGTCACTAGGTTGAGTAACACTCGACCATTCGACAAGCGGTCAAATGTTGCAGCCATGCGAGCTGCCAAGGCTGGTGTTGTTACCCCTGGACGTAACGCAACTAAAAATTTAAGGTGTTGAGTTGCATCAATCAGGCTAGCTGCCGTAATCCAAGGATCTTCACATGAACGACCTGTTGGAATAAGTACACCTTCATAACCCAAATTATCTACCGCTACAGCAATTTGCTTCATATAGGCATGGTCAACCTGACGAGCGCCTTTACTTGTACCTAAATAGCGACTATCACCGTGGGTAGGAATAAACCAGAAAATTTTCATGTGCATTACCTATATGTATTGAAATTACTTGGCAATCCAAACAGCTTGTTTGATGCTGATTGGTTTTGGAATGATGCCTTGTTGAGTAAAGATGTCTGCGAGTTGCTGCTGCTCAGCAATCACTTTGCTGTTCAGCGGAGCGGCTGATGAAGGACGAGGACGGCGTTTAATAAATAAGTCACTGGTCGCAGGCTTCAGTCCTGTGCTTTGGCCAATGGCTGTTGCCGTTTCTGCTTGATGGCTTTGAACCCATTTATCAGCTTGATTAATTTGTTTGATGAGTCCAGAAACAGCTTTCGGATGTTGTTTAACAAAATCTGGAGCTGCTAAATAAAATGTATAGTTCGGGCTTAAGCCTTTACCTGATGCAAGAACACGAGCTTGATCTTCTAGTTGTGCTGAAGCGAAGTAAGGGTCCCAAATGGCCCATGCATCAACAGCACCTTTTTGAAATGCTGCGCGAGCATCGGCAGGTGTAAGCCAAATCGGAGTAATGTCACTCCAGTTTAGGCCTGCTTTACGTACAGCTTGTACAAGTAAGTAATGTGAGCTCGAACCTTTTTGCAGTGCAATACGTTTGCCTTTAAGGTCTTTAAGTTGTTTTAGCTGCGAGCTCTTAGGAACTAAAATTGCTGATGCTAGTGGTTTAGCTGCTTCATAGGCAATGTAATATAAAGGCTTTCCAGCTGCTTGTGCGTAGACTGGAGGGGTGTCTCCAGTAACTCCGATATCAAGGGAACCGACAGCCAAAGCTTCTAAAATTTGTGGTCCAGCAGGAAACTCATTCCAAGTCACTTTGGCATTTGGAAATTCTTGTTCAAATAGTTTTTGCTGTTTGGCAATAGCAAAGTTAATCGAACTTTTTTGAAAACCAATACGAAGTTCTTTTACAGTTGGATCAATTGCCCAAGCTGGCGCTGCGATTGTTAAACCTAATACAGCGACTGCACTGATGCGTTTAGCGAATTGTACCCACTGACTCGTATTAAATAATGACTGATGTTGCATATCGATATCCTTGTTCCCCTTGAGGTCAGGCACAGCATTTATATGATTATTTAAGCTGTGCCCAAGCTGGGTTTATTTCAATTTTAAAATGGCATCTTGAATGGTGAGCTTGTTAGGAATGAGCTTTTGCGCATAAAAGGCATCAGCTACTTGTTGTTGTTCTTGTGCCACCTTGTCAGAGATTGGCTGAACTCCAAAACCCATACGTGAAATGGAAGTTTTGAGTACATCAAACTCAAGCGCTGTAGGTTTTTCGAGTAGCTTCGCAGCTTCATCCTGATGTGAACTCACCCATTCAGTTGTTTGGTTAAGAGTTTGAACAACTGTATTGAGAACTTTTGGATTATTTTCTGCAAATTTACGGTCAGCTAGATAGAACTGATGATTGCTTACTAAATTTTCACCAGTCGCTAAAACTCGAGCTTGAATTTGATGTTCAGCTGCTGCAAAGAACGGATCCCAAATGACCCATGCATCTACTGCACCTTTTTCAAAGGCAGCACGAGCGTCTGATGGCGGTAAATAAACTGGTTGAATATCACTTAAGCTTAAGTTGTTGGCTTCTAGAACTTTTAATAATAGATAATGAACATTCGAACCTTTATTAAGAGCAACACGTTTGCCTTTTAAATCTTTAATAGAGTGGATTGGAGAGTCTTTTTGTACCAATAATGCTTCGGCTTTTGGCGCAGCAGGTTGGTTTGCGACATAGACTAAATTTGGATTGGCAGCTTGAGCAAAAATAGGTGGTGCTTCACCTGCTTCACCGAGTGAAACGCTCCCTACATTTAAGCCTTCAAGCAATTGAGGGCCAGCAGGAAACTCGACCCATTTTACTTGCACGCCTTGTTCTTTTAGTACTTTTTCTAGGTCACCACGAGCCTTTAAAATAGGAAGAATGCCATATTTTTGATAGCCAATATTTAAAGTTGTGGTGGCCTGTTCCTCTTTTTTAGCACAACCACTTAACATCATCACTCCTGCAAGGCTGGCTGCGATGACTGAATATTTTGCCCATGAAGTGGTGTTGAAAAGTGCCATGAGATTTCGTGCTCCCCGAAAGAGAAAAAGAAAAAATAATTGGATGAGCAGATACCCTAAAGGGATTTTTATTTCAGAAAAAATAAGTATTCGGTCTTTATTTATGCAAAAAAAAGCTAAAAACAATAGACTATAAACTTATGCAAAAAAGTGATTTATCTAATAGAAATATATTTAACAAATTAGGAGTAAGTTGATGTAAATAAAATAAAAAAATATTAAAACATTAAAAATAGAGATTTAAAAAAAGTACAACCATAAATTAATAGCGTTTATGGTTGTACTTTTTTAACTAAGCTTATCTGAAATAAGAATATCTTAAAAAGAGCAAAGGCTAGGGAAGCAGTTTCTTAAAGACTAAAGAATTCCTTTGATAGTTATAGAGCGCCTGACGGGCATTAGGTAACTCATCAACGTTGACCTGATGAAAACCATGTTCCAAAAACCAGTGGGCGGTACGCGTTGTTAAAACGAATAACTGACGAATACCTTGTTCTTTGGCTTTTTCTTCAAGAAATTGCAGAATTTGGCTACCACGGTTTGATTTACGATAACTTGGATGCACTGCAACACAGGCAATTTCTGCAGAACGAGTTTCGTTAAATTCGGTTGGAATTGGATAAAGCGCAGCACACGCTAGAATCATACCGTCGCGTTCAATAACAGCGAACTGGCTGATTTCTTGCTCCAGACGTTCACGTGAACGATAAACCAAGATGCCTTCTTCTTCCAAGGGACGCAATAAATTCATTAAACCACCCACATCTTTAATATGGGCTGTACGAACTTCTTCATAATGCGCATCAGTAATCATGGTGCCTATACCATCTCGAGTAAATAACTCTTCGAGAAGGGCACCATCATAGGCATAGGAAATGAGATGAACGCGGTGTACACCTGATAAAGATGCTTTTTTTGCTTGTTGCAAATGCAGGGTTAGTGTTGGACTAATGGTTTGATATTGTTGAATATAGTAGTCCAGTTGATGTGGGCTTAATTCACGTAATATTTGTTCATTTTCATTCAGAAGACCTTGTTGCTCCCCAAGAAAAATCAGTTTATCTGCTTTTAAATAAGTTGCAGTTTTGGTCGCAACTTCTTCTGCCCGCAAGTTAAAGACTTCGCCTGTAGTGGAATAACCTGTTGGTCCCAGTAGCACAATATTATGATTATCGAGGTGTCGTTCAATTGCATCGGTGTCTATTGAACGAACTTCACCTGTAAGCTGGAAATCCATGCCATCACGAATGCCATAGGGTTTAGCAGTCACAAAATTACCTGATACGACATCGATTCGAGCGCCGTACATGGGTGAGTTTGCTAAGCCCATAGAAAGCAATGCTTCAATTTCTAGGCGAATAGAGCCTACGGCACTCATGACACAGCTTAAAGATTCGCGCGTAGTAATACGGCTGTTGTCATAAAAAGGGGTTTCAATTCCTTTCTCTTTAAGATTTTGATTAATTTGCGGACGTGCGCCGTGTACAAGAATTAAGCGAATACCCAGAGAATGAAGTAACGCGATATCATGAATGATATGTTCGAAATTAGGATGACGGACTGCTTCACCACCAAACATCAGTACGAATGTTTTATCGCGGTGAGCATTAATGTAGGGTGCTGAGTGTCGAAACCAGTGTACATAATGCTGGGGGTTATTATGCGACTTTTCTAAAGACTTGCTTGGCATACCGATCTCGAATCAACAGCAAAAAGATATAAAGATGATTCTAAACAAAAAAGATTAAAGCCGCATGTTTTAGATAAAAAAACACCCAAATCTAAGTTTGGGTGTTTAAATTTTTTTAAATTAGTGAACCACTCTAATGATTTTATGGCTTTGTTCATTTACCAGCACATAATTTCCGTTCACTTTGTACCATTTTTGGTAGCGACCCGGTTTCGTTAATTTTTGATGCTGACGATAGTCAATCACGTAACGTGAGTGTTGATATTCACGGGGTACAACCTGACCTGCTCGCCAAACATTACGATGGTCGTCTTTTTTAATTACTTTAACGGTTTTTACTTCATGGTTTTGGTAGTTGCCATGATGGTTATGATCGTTTGGTGCTGCCATTGCTGTTGTTGCAACTAAACCACTAAGTGAAAGAACAATCGCTGTTGTTAATTTTTTCATTGTAAACCTCGAGTGATGAATTAAATTTCAATAACTAAAGATTAGTGAACAATTACAGATAAATCGTGGAGGCTACGAAGAATAAATGTGAAAACTAACGATGAAATAAGAAGAAATTAAGAAAATACGAAATATAAAAATCTATTTATTTTTTGAATATATAAGTAATAAAAAAGGATAAAACCATAAGGCTTTATCCTTTTTGCTCAGCGATAGCGAGGTTCTATCGCTTTAAAAACCACGAATACTCACAATACTATTAGAATCAGTATCAACTAAAATATAGTCATTGTTGATTTTGTACCATTGCTGATTACGGTCTGGTTTTGGCAAGTTACTATCTTTATAGTCGACTTTATAGCCATTGCCACGATAGTGCTGTGGCATAACATATCCAGGCTGCCAGCGATGCTGTTTAAGCCGTTCAAAACCACGTTCTTCACGCATACGGCGCTCGTCACGGACACGATCTTCATCATGATCACGTCCAAATCCTGGCCCACGATCGTTCCATTCACCGCGTGGTCCTCCACCTTTAGGACCTTTCGGGCCATGGCCTCGGTCAAAAGGAGGATCAGCAAAGCTCGCCATACTTGTGGTGAGTACAGCTATGGAAAGGGTTAAGATTGTGAACAACTTTTTCATGATGCATCCTCGTTTACATCTGATGTCTCTCATGTTGAATACTCTACGCGCAAAATGCAGAGAAACTGTGAAGATCATTTAATGGTTCAATTAAAATTACGGATAGATCAAGAGTTTTTATCAATAATAAAAAAGGCTTGAATATATCTTTTCAGGTATAGGCAAGCCAGATTTGATGATCGGCTGTAATTTTCTTTAGCTTTTCATCTTTAACTTTTAATCCTGTGCATCAATACTTTGACCATTGAGCGCCAAGCTATCTTCACCCATTAAATAGAGGTAAGCAGGCAAGATCGACTCTGGCGTAGGTAATGTTTTTGGATCTTCTTGTGGATAGGCTTTAGCACGCATTGCTGTACGCGTTGCACCTGGATTAATGCAGTTAAAACGGATATTAGGATAAGTATGTTCCGCTGCAAAAATTTTGCTCACTGCTTCAATTGCAATTTTTGAAACAGAATATGCGCCCCATAAAGCACGTGCTTCACGGCCTACACCTGAACTGGTAAATACAACAGAGGCATTTTCTGATTTTTGCAAAAGTGGTAATAATGCTTGAGTTAAAGCAAAAGGCGCGCGTAGGTTAACCGCCATGACATCATCCCAAGTTTCGGTTGGATAATGTGCTAGCTCTACGCGTTCACCTAAAATACCTGCATTATGCAAAATACCGTCTAGGCGTCCAAACTGCTTTTCGAGCGTATCGACTAAAAAGTCATAATCACGGTCAGAAGCACTTGAAAGTTGTAATGGTAAAATCGCTGGTTGCGGTGCACCCAGGCTTTCAATTTCATCATAAATAACTTCAAGTTTATTTAAGGTTCTACCATGCAGTACAACGGTTGCACCATGTAGTGCATAAGTCAGAGCGGCAGCTCGCCCAATTCCATCGCCAGCACCGGTGATTAAAATAATTCGATCTTTGAGTAGATCCGGACGAGGTTGGTATTCTGAATATTTCATTGGTAAACCTCCTTCTTTTTATATTGATAAAACAAACAATTGTTAAAAAAGCCTATAAAACTCTTAGCTTAACTTATCATACGCTGATTTTCCTGTAGAGCAGGAAGCTTTTGACGTAACATATGGTGTAATTCTGTCACCGTATTTACAATCGAGTCGGCCTGCCATGCAGCGAGATCATCACGATGTTCGATTGGTAAATAGCCATATGCAGCCAAAATAGTATACATATTGGCATTGCGTCCAGCATCAATATCACGTGGATGGTCACCCACATAGATAATTTCATTTGCTGGGATATTTAACTGTTTAGCCGCTAAATACATTGGTTCTGGATCTGGCTTGGTTTTACTGACATCTTCAGGACACACTAAAACCGCACAGCGTTCGGTCAGATTTAACTTTTCTAAAAGAGATTCACTTAATCCGCGTGGTTTATTGGTCACAATACCCCACGGAATTTGCTGAGCTTCTAACTCTTCTAAAAGTGGATACATGCCTTCAAACAGGTCTGTATCAACCACAATATTATTGCCGTAAATATCTAAAAAGTTTTGACGATGCGCTAAGAAAATTGGATTGGCCACATCCAGCTCTGGATAGACCAATTTAACCATCGCACGTGCACCTTCAGAAACCTGAGTGCGAATGAGGTCTGCATCAACAACTGGGCGTCTTTCATCACGGCACATTTGCTGAATAATCCGAATGAAGTCGGCAGCCGTATCGATAAGAGTACCGTCTAAATCAAATAAAACAGCTTTCATCATGCACCTGTATTTATCGTGTGAACCATATAATTAACGTCAACATTTGGCGCTAACCAGTAATGCTTGGTCAGTGGGTTGTAGTGCAGTCCTGTCATTTCTTTTAGAGTAAGACCTGCATTACGAATGTCATGTGCCATTTCAGATGGTCGAATAAATTTATGATAATCATGTGTACCTTTTGGCAACATGCGTAGTACGTATTCTGCGCCAATAATGGCAAATAAATAAGATTTTGGGTTACGATTAATGGTTGAGAAGAACACATGGCCACCCGGTTTAACCAAAGCCTGACAAGCTCTTACAATAGACGCTGGATCTGGAACGTGTTCCATCATTTCCATGCAAGTGACCACATCGTATTGACCTGCTTGTTCTTGTGCTAATTCTTCTACAGGAATTTGGCGATATTCAATATTTTGAACATTGTCTTGCTGAGCATGCAAACGGCCAACAGCTAGCGGTGCTTCACCCATATCAATACCAAGTACATCTGCTCCTCGACGTGCCATGCTCTCTGCCAAAATACCGCCACCACAACCGACATCAAGTACTTTTTTACCAGCAAGGCCGTCTGCACGCTCATCAATCCAGTTTAAACGTAGTGGATTAATTTGATGAAGTGGGCGAAATTCAGAATGTTGATCCCACCATTTGGCAGCAAGTGCTTCAAACTTTGCGATTTCTTGTAAATCAACATTCAATTGCGACATGGTGCTACCTCTAAACTTGGGTTATCTTTTTGGATATAGTTCGCCGTTAGTGTAGCGATTATTGGGAAAAAAGCGATAAACCCAATAAAAAACTTCACAGAAGCAAAACGAATTTAGCATATTTGTTTTATATTTAGAGCATAAGCTAATGCATAACAACTTAGAGGAAAAGCTGTAGCAATGAAAAAATTGGTTTTGGGTGGTTTAAGCGCAGCAATTATGGCCGTATCGGGTAGTGTAATGGCAGCAGATTTTGTTGCTGGTAAAGACTACACCGTGATTGCCAATCCAGGCAAAGTGGAAGTTCCGGGGAAAATCGAAGTTCGAGAGTTCTTTTGGTATGGATGTCCACACTGTTTTAAACTTGAACCGCATATGCAAACGTGGTTAAAACAGATTCCTAACGATGTACGTTTCGTACGTACACCAGCTGCAATGAATAAAATGTGGGAGCAAGGGGCGCGTACCTATTATACATCTGAGGCATTAGGTGTACGTAAACGCACGCATTTACCATTGTTCCATGCGATTCAGGTGAATGGTCAGCAAATTTTTGATCAGGCTTCCGCGGCGAAGTTCTTTACTCGTTATGGCGTGCCTGAACAGAAGTTTAATAGCACTTACAACTCATTTGCTGTGACTGCAAAAGTTGCCGAGTCAAATAAACTTGCTCAACAGTACCAATTAACAGGTGTTCCTGCGGTTGTCGTTAATGGTAAATATGTTGTACAGGGTGAAGATGGTAAAGTTACTCAAGTTCTTAATTATTTAATTGAGAAAGAACGTAAAGCAAAATAAGTTGTTTAGGCTTTACTTCAAAAATGGGCTTCATATGAAGCCCATTTTTATATTTAGTTAATTATCACGAAATATTTCAATTAATTTTGCTTATTTTCATCTTCAATTTGAAAATTTAAAACATCAAAATTAACAGTTTGAGTTGGCAGCGATAATGCCTGATTAATATATAAATTAATTAATTTTTGGCGAGAACCGATAGAGCGCTGATAATAAGTAGAATTTAAAAGCAGTGATGCGCCGTAAGTCAGTGACCAGATATAAGACAAATAATCACGAATCGACATGTCGTAATTTAATGATTTTAAATAATTTTCTGTAATATCTTTAATTGCTAAAATACGCTGTTGGCGGATTTCATAAAGCTCTTCGAAAAGATGCTTCAACTTAGACTCTGTCATTGTCAGATTTTCTTCAAGTTGATGCAATAAAATGGTTTTTCCTGGCGTAAGCAAATGGTGAAGCATGTAATGAGGGGCATACTCTTTGAAATCTGTATTATATTTTTTAGAAATTTCTAAAATTTGCTTTTCATTTTGAATAATGAGCTCAAGTAGAAGCTCATTTTTGCTTCTAAAATGCTTATAAAGTGTGCCTTTAGCAATATCTAGCTCGGCCACTAACTCATCTAGAGTAATTTCCTGATTGTTTTCTAGTAACAACTTTTCTGCCACGCTCAGAATTTTTTCTTTGCGCATCAAAAACTGTGTATGACGATCAAGATTCATAGGTATTCCCACACCAGTTTGGCCTAACTAATAATTTACTTCCTGTAAAAAGAAAAAGACTTTTCTCGAAATTTTTAGCCTTTTTCTTTCCCTCTTTACGTATTACCACATAACCTGTTTTTTGTCATTTGCCGCTTCTACCGTTCCCAATTTGCAATCCCTCTAAAGAGTAAGCGAACTTGTGTAGAGGCATTTTCAATAAAGGCAGTTTGTTGCAGCTTGAGTTGTTCACCTTGATATTGTTTTGATAGGTTGAGCCACGTCATTGCCCATGTAAATGACATGTTGGTCAAAATAGTGGATAGGACATTTAAGTCTTGAGGTTGTTGAATATGTTTAAAATTTTCGAGTTTAGTCAGATCAGTTGTTAGATCTTCAATCAGAAATTCGATTTCTCTAGCAATGGCTGCACGAACTGTTTCTGAACCGCCCCAACGCTCGGAAATCATAAATTGCCACTGCTTAGGGCTATGATTTACCGCCTGAACAAATAGCTCAATGCTGGTTTGTGTTTTGGTCGATTTATGTTGTAAATAACTTTGACCCAATTGATGTAAAACACTTTTTAAATGTAGGGCAACTTGGTCAACCAATTCCTTACCGAGTTCATCCATGTCTTGAAAATGACGATAGAACGCTGTCGGTACTAAACCAACTTCACGTGCAACTTCACGCAAACTGATACTACTGAACGAACGCCCAGACGTGCTCAGATGCAAGGCTGCATCTAGAAGTGCCTGACGACTTTGCTGTTTTCGTTCATCCCGTATCGACATTAAAAGAACCTATTTAAACCGTGAGCCAGAGTCTAACAAAAAAGAGCAAACTTTCATAAAAAAAATAGTGAACAAGTGTTGACTGAGTGAACAGTTATAAATATAGTGTACATATGTTCACTATACGAACATGTGTTCACTCAAATAAATAGCCAGATACAAAAGAGGAACGTATGAACGCAACACTTAGTTATCAGCCACATTTGGTCCGAGAAGATTTTGTTGATTTTGTTTTGCAGAAAATTAACCTGACTTGGGCTTGGAAACGCGTACTTTCAGAAGTTATCGCAGTTCAGTCTCTACATACAGATATGGTGCTTATTAAGCTTAAACCGAATCGTAATTTTAAGTTCGATCAGGTACATGCTGGGCAAAGTATTTTATTAACGCTACTTATTGATGGAGTTTACCAACAGCGTAGTTATTCAATTATTGAAGTAACTCCTCAAGGTGAAATCTCTTTAGGTATTAAAGTACAAGGCTTGGTGTCTAGTGCAGCTCAACGATTACATGTCGGAGAGTGCATTGAGATTTCACAGGCCCAAGGTGATTTTACTTTGCACCAAGGCCAGCAACCCGCGATTTTAATCGCGTCAGGTAGTGGTATTACTGCAATTTATTCACTTTTGCAGCAAGCTTTGAAACAACAGCTTGAACAGATTCATGTCATTTATTTTAATCGTGCAGAAATTTTTCATGCTGAATTAAAAGCTTTGGCAGAAAAGCATCCAGAGCTTCACTATCATTTTTTTAATACCGCTGAGCAAAAGCAGCATTTAACTGAAGACCTATTGCAAAAGTTGGTTCCTAATTACGCACAGACTGCAACGTATGTGTGTGGACACCACGGCATGATGCAACAGGCAAATGAAATTTATGCGCAGCAAAGTGCTCAGTCGCAGCTTCATCAAGAGTTTTTCATGCCTGTTCAAATCGAACAGTCTAATGAAGCACAACCCATCGTATTTCGTCGCTCGCAACAAAACTTTATTGCCACGACAACATTATTAAGCAGTGCAGAGCAAGCTGGCTTACGTCCACAGCATGGTTGCCGTATGGGTGTATGCAACCAATGTACGTGTACCAAAGTCAGTGGTGTCACCCAGAATATATTAACAGGCGAAATTGACGATCAACCAAATCGTGCAATTAAGTTATGCGTGAACCAGGCATTAAGCCCAGTCACTATTGATCTATAAAAACAAACATAAAAGAGATTTGAGGATACCATTATGAATATGGCAGTAGAACTTAAAGCAACATCAAAATCGGCACATTTAACCCCAGAGCAAACAGAAGCTTTTGGTCGCCGTATTGAAGAAATTCGTCTTGAAGTGATGAAAGATCTCGGTGAAAAAGATTCAAAATATATTTATAAAGTACGTAATTTTGTACGCTACACCGAAATTGCATCACGTGGCATGTTGATGTTTGGTGGTTGGATTCCACCAGTATGGTTGTTAGGTACGGCTATGCTAGGTGTATCTAAAATCGTTGAAAACATGGAACTCGGTCATAATGTGATGCATGGTCAGTTTGACTGGTTAAATGACCCAACGCTTAACGGTGCAACCTATGACTGGGATACGGTGTGTACTGGTGAAGACTGGAAATATACCCATAACTATAAGCATCATACCTATACCAATGTGTTTGGCATGGATCATGATATTAGCGGTTATGGTGTGATGCGCATGAGCCGTGAGCAAAAGTGGGAAACCCGTTTTTTATTCAACGTACCAATGGGCTTTGTATTGTCAACGGGTTTTGAATGGCTACTGGCTTTACAACGTCTAGAAATGGAAAAAGTGTTGTTTGATGGCACCAAAACTTGGAAAGAAGTATATGTAGAATCCAAAAATCTACGTAAAAAAATGGTACGTCAGTTTGGTAAAGATTATGTGCTGTTCCCACTCATTGCAGGACCAATGTTCCTGCCAGTATTGGCTGGTAACTTTTTTGCTAACTTGATCCGTAACTACTGGGCATCGACCGTGATTTATTGTGGCCATTTCACAGAAGATTCTGAAATTATCACTGACAATATTGATAATGAAACTAAAGCAGAGTGGTACTTACGTCAGATTCGTGGTTCAGCAAACTTTACTGGCGGTAAGATTATGCATTTTTTGAGCGGTAACTTGAGTCATCAAATCGAACATCATTTGTTTCCAGATGTACCTGCCAACCGCTATCAAGAGATGGCACCTAAAGTACGTGAAGTTTGTGCAGAGTTCGGTCAACAATACAATACCGCACCCTTTGGATCTCAAATTGTGAGTGTTTATAAACGTCTGGCTGTTCACTCTTTGCCTGACAATGTGGTTGATCGTTTGGTGGAGACTAAGCGGACCTTTGTTGAGGCAGTGAAAGGCATGTTTGGCAAAGCTGCTTAATAAAGATAGAGCATTGTTTGAGTCATCAAGCGATGCTCTTTACCAATAAGTAAAAGGGAAAGTACGTGTAATTGAGATATACTACGGTGCAATTATATTTGTGCCATTGTTTTTAAGGAATCATTATGCGTATTGACCAAAGAGCATTAGACCAGTTACGTGAAGTGAAAATTACACGTAACTATACCCGTTACGCAGAAGGTTCAGTTCTGGTTGAATTTGGTCATACCAAAGTATTGTGTACTGCAAGTATCGATAATTCGGTTCCACGTTTTTTAAAAGGAAAAGGACAGGGCTGGGTCACTGCTGAATATGGCATGTTACCGCGTTCAACACATTCACGTTGTGACCGTGAAGCAGCGCGTGGTAAACAGTCAGGCCGGACACAGGAAATCCAGCGCCTAATTGGACGTAGCTTACGTGCTATGGTCGATTTGAAAAAGCTTGGCGAAAACACAATTACCATCGACTGTGATGTGATTCAAGCTGATGGTGGTACGCGTACCGCTTCAATCACTGGCGCGGCTGTAGCGTTAGTTGATGCGATGAATGTTTTGTTATCTCAAAAGAAAATTAAGCATGATCCGCTTAAAGGATTAGTTGCTGCAATTTCTGTAGGTATGTATCAAGACGAAGTATTACTTGATCTGTGCTATGAAGAAGATTCGAACTGCCAAACTGACTTAAACGTAGTAATGACACAAGCAGGCGAATTTATTGAAATTCAAGGCACAGCTGAAGATAAACCATTTACTCGTGCACAAAGCAATGACATGTTAGAAATGGCTGAAAAGGGAATTGCCGAGCTCATTAAAAAGCAACAAGAAGCTTTAGGTTGGTAATTTTACGCTTTCTAAAAAACGCATCTTCGGATGCGTTTTTTTATGCCTTCATCAAATCGACATAAAAACATCACGTGCCTGTCACTTTTTCACTTTATTAGTAGTTCGCATTTAAACCGTTTGGAAAAAACCAATGCGAAAACTTTCACTTCTATTAATTACGTCTTTAGCACTTTTACTGAGTGCTTGTAACGATGATAACGACACAGATAATTCATCGCCGACAACACCGCCAACCAGTAATTGCAAAATGCACTGTGCACCATAATAAGAACTTAGGATAGAACTAATGAATCGTCGCGAATTTCTTTTAAATTCTACAAAAACTATGTTTGGGACAGCTGCTTTAGCGAGTTTCCCATTGAGTATTCAAAAAGCGCTAGCTATTGATGCCAAAGTTGAAAGTGGAACTATTCAAGATGTTAAGCACATCGTAATTTTGACTCAGGAAAACCGCTCATTCGATAATTATTTTGGAACACTAAAAGGCGTGCGTGGTTTCGGTGACCGCTTTACTATTCCAATGACAGAAAGTCGAAAGGTTTGGGAGCAATACGATGCCAAGAAAAATAAAGTATTGCCATACCATCTCGACAGCCGTATAGGAAATGCCCAGCGTGTTACTGGTACAAAGCATTCATGGTCAGATGGTCAAGCAGCTTGGGACAATGGTCGTATGAGTGATTGGGTGGCACACAAACAACCACAGTCGATGGGCTATTACAAAAAACAAGAAGTCGAATATCAATTTGCCTTAGCCAATGCTTTTACGATTTGTGATGCCTACCATTGTGCCATGCATGCGGGAACTAACCCGAACCGTAAATTTATCTGGACGGGAACTAATGGTCCTACAGGTGCAGGTGTGGCTAGTGTAGTAAATGAATTTGATGGGATTGGACCATCAACAGAAGGTTATGAATGGACGACTTATCCTGAGCGTTTACAGCAGGCTGGGGTGGTATGGAAAGTTTATCAAAATATGCCAGATAACTTTACCGATAACCCACTTGCAGGCTTTAAACAATATCGCCGTGCAAATGAACAATCGGGTCAGCCTGTCAGTAACGACACGCCAACATGCCCAGCATACGATGAAAAAATCGATGCGACTCAACCACTTTATAAAGGTATTGCCAATACCATGCCAGACGGCGGTTTTTTAGGAACTTTTAAAGCTGATATTGCACAAGGTAAATTGCCGCAAGTGAGTTGGTTAGTCGCTCCTGCAAATTATAGCGAACACCCCGGACCATCTAGTCCTGTGCAGGGCGCTTGGTATATGCAGGAAGTATTAAATGCATTAACTGAAAATCCTGAGTTGTGGAGCCAAACAGTTTTATTGGTGAATTTTGATGAGAATGATGGTTTCTTTGACCATATTCCTTCACCAAGTGCGCCGTCTAAAGATATCAAAGGTGTCGTATATGGAAAAACGACTCTAAGTGATCAGCAAGTATCTTATGAATATTTTAACCATCCAGCAGTAGCGACTTCAAAATCTCAACCCGCCACAGACGGGCGGGTGTATGGGCCAGGGGTACGCGTTCCTATGTATGTGATTTCACCGTGGAGCAGAGGGGGATGGGTGAATTCACAAGTCTTTGACCATACCTCTATTTTACAATTCTTAGAAAAACGTTTTGGTGTGCAAGAGCCAAATATTAGTCCATATCGCCGTGCTGTGTGTGGTGATTTAACGACAGCTTTCGATTTTAAAACACCGAATACTTTGCCTGTCGCTGAACTAGAAGGGAAAAAAACAAAAGCTGAAGCTGATGCTATTCGTATCGCTCAAGAACTATTGCCGCAAGTTTCTGTTCCAAACCAACAGCAATTTCCTCAGCAGGAAATGGGAATTAGACCATCGCGTGCTTTACCTTATATTTTGCACACCAGTGCCAAAGTCGATGCAGCACAAAAGACTGTAAAGCTGATGTTCTCAAATACGGGTAAGCAGGCAGCTGTTTTTCATGTGTATAACCGATTAGATCTTACAGTAGCTCCTCGTCGGTATATGGTTGAGGCGGGTAAACAGCTTGATGATGTGTGGAATACTATAAATGGACAGTACGATTTATGGGTACTCGGTCCAAATGGTTTCCACCGCGCGTTTAAAGGTAACTTGCTCCAAGCCAATCAAACTCAAGCATTACCAGAAATTAGAGTCTGTGTGGAAGAGTGTGATGCGAATTTGTATTTAAAAGTTCGTCACGATGGTAATAAGTCAGTCAAGCTCATAGTCAAAGCAAATGCTTATCTTCCAAATAAAACGTGGACTATAGAAACGAATAGTTCTGAAAAAGAACTGGTTTGGGATATGTCCGAATTTGGAGGTTGGTACGACTTCACTGTGACTTTAGCTGATGATGCTACTTTCAGTCGCCGTTTTGCAGGACGTATTGAAACTCAAGAAGATTCAATTTCTGATCCGTATATGGGTTATGTTGAGTCTTAGGTTCTATAAAAGCATGTGCAAGAAAAACTTTTTCTTGCACATTTTAAAAATTATTAAAAATCATAGAGATCAACAAAAAAATGAATATGACTACGTTCTGTAACAGAATCTCCTAAGCCTCGTCATATTTATTTTTTACCTTGAAACCCTGATTTTTTAAAGTAATGGGGAAAATTTATGCTACAAGGTTTTATTGTATTACTAGCAGTAGTTACATTTGTTTTAATGGCTGCCGACCCACGAGATAATGGGGCACAAGCGACTCAGTCAGCATGGCAAAAAACACAAGCAGCAGACATGACCAAGTCGCAAAAAAATACGAATAACGATGTGGACTTTATTTAAGCATTAAAACGCATTGATAAATCAACAGCTCTAACGTCTTTGGTCAATACACCCATAGAAATGTAGTCAACACCCGTAGTGGCAACTTCGCGCAAGTTTTCAATGGTGATATTGCCTGATGCTTCGAGTTTACAACGTCCTGCAACATGTTTTACAGCATCAATCATTTGCTGTTGACTGAAGTTGTCGAGCATAACAATGTCTGCACCAGCTTCAAGCGCTTGATTTAGCTCATCCCAAGTTTCAACTTCGACTTCAACAGGTTTACCCGGTGCAATTTGATGTGCTTTTTCAATTGCCTGAGCAATACCACCCGCCGCCATAATATGATTTTCTTTAATTAAGAATGCATCAAATAAACCGAGACGATGGTTCTGTCCGCCACCAATAGCCACAGCATATTTCTGTGCAATACGTAAGCCTGGTAAGGTTTTACGCGTATCGAGAAGTTTTGTATTTAAACCTTCAAGATGTTGAACATATTCAGCAGTTTTTGTTGCAACAGCAGACAAAGTTTGAATAAAGTTTAAAGCAGGGCGCTCTACAGTAAGTAAGCTACGTGCAGAACCTACAAGTTTTAAAAAGGCTTCATTTGCAGCAACACGGTCACCTTCTTGTTTTAACCAAGTTATCTGTACAGTATTGTCATAAGCTGAGATGAGTGCATTAACCCAAGGCTGGCCAGCTAAAACCATATCTTCACGGCTAATAATGGTCGCGGTTGCCTGCTCATCTTCAGGTGTGAGCATCGCGGTAATGTCACCGTCCCCAATATCTTCTTGTAATGCTTGTTGAATATTGATTTGAATTGATTGTTCAAGCAAAGACTGAGGTATGCTCATACGGTTTCCATTTTGTAGATGACCCTAAAACTTGCGATATATTAGCACCGTCGACTTTAAAAATAAGCTGTTTTATGAGATTAATCGTGATAAACAATCGCATTTACTGCTTTGAAAAGTAGATAACTGCTTTAAACTAAAACAATTGGCAAGCAATTTATTGGCATCTCAATGAAGCAAATCACACCGTATGAAGTTATAGATGGACAATTAAAAGGGGCGAGACAAATCCCTTCTCCAAATTTTAACCAGCGGCCGACTGGTACCGAAATTCAAATGATCGTCGTTCATAATATTAGCTTGCCACCGTCTCAATTTGGAGGTGGATATATTGAGCAGTTTTTTCAAAATAAATTAGATTGGTCAGAGCATCCTTATTTCCAGACCATTGAAGGCATGCAAGTTTCTACACATCTGTTAATTTTACGAACAGGTGAAGTCCTACAGTTTGTTAATTTTAATGATCGGGCATGGCATGCAGGACGTTCGAGCTATTTAGCCAAAGTAGAATGCAATGATTATTCAATTGGTATAGAGCTTGAAGGAAGTGATGATTTACCTTTTGACGAAGTGCAATACGAAGTATTAACTGATGTGGTTAAGGCTATTCGTCAGGCTTATCCCGAAATTAAAAACCATATAGCAGGGCATTCGGACATTGCGCCAGGCCGAAAAACCGATCCGGGACCTTATTTTAAATGGCAGTACTTTAGACAACTGTTAGTTCAGAAAAAAAGTTGAGTTCATTCATCATTTCACAACGAAAAGATTTTCTAGTTTCATTACAATAGCGTCTTTCGAATATAGCTGTAGGTGAGTACGATGGCATTGTGGCGATCGACTTTTATTGTCAGTGCAATGACGATGTTGTCACGAGTGTTAGGGCTCGTACGTGACGTCGTATTGCTCAACGTGTTTGGTGCAGGTAAAGATTTTGATACCTTCGTCGTCGCTTTTCGTATTCCCAACTTCTTTCGACGATTGTTTGCCGAAGGTGCCTTTTCTCAAGCCTTTATTCCAGTATTAACTGAATATAAAACAGGTCGAGCACACGCTGAAGTACAGATCTTGATTAGTCGAGTATTTGGTTGCTTGCTAACAGTGATGACCTTACTGACTTTTGTGGCTATGGTTTTAGCACCTGCGATCATTTATATGTATGCACCGGGTTTCCATAGCGATCCTGAAAAGTTCGATTTAGCAGTCAGCATGTTCCGCTTGACCATCCCTTATTTATTATTTATGTCACTGACTGCTTTTGCTAGCAGTATTTTAAATAGTTATGGTTCGTTTGCTTCACCAGCTTTTTCACCAGTTTTACTGAATGTCGCGATGATCGCAGGCGCATGGTGGCTTACGCCGTATATGGCTGAACCCATCAAAGCCTTAGGTTGGTCAGTGGTCGTGGCAGGGATATTACAGTTAGCTATACAAATTCCTGAATTGTGGCGTAAAAATCTACTGATTCCACCTAAAGTTGATTTTAAACATGAAGGTGTAGAACGCATTTTAAAATTAATGCTTCCAGCATTGTTTGGGGTATCTGTTACCCAGATTAACCTGTTATTAAATACGATTTGGGCCTCTTTCATGCAAGATGGTTCGGTGTCTTGGCTCTATAGTGCAGAGCGTATGACTGAGTTGCCCTTAGGTTTAATTGGTGTTGCGATTGGTACAGTGATTTTACCTTCACTTTCTGCCCGTCATGCAGAACAAGATCAAGCAAAGTTCCGCGGTATGATCGACTGGGCTGCAAAAATTATTGTATTAGTTGGCTTACCAGCAAGTATTGCCTTATTTATGCTTTCTACTCCAATTATTCAGGCATTATTCCAGCGTGGCGAGTTTGACCTGCGTGATACACAAATGACAGCTCTGGCACTGCAATGTATGAGTGCAGGCGTGATTGCGTTTATGCTGATTAAAGTCTTTGCACCTGGTTTTTATGCACAGCAAGATACCAAAACACCAGTACGTGTGGGTTTAATGTCGGTCGCAGCCAATGCTATTTTAAACGTTGTATTTATTGGTTTCTTTAAGCTAATTGATTGGCATGCAGAGCATATGGCACTTGCCTTGGCATCTTCAGGTTCGGCGTTGGTAAATGCGGGTCTACTCTACTTCTATTTACATAAACGTAATATTTTCCGATTTGATTCGCATTGGAAAAAATTAGGGCTTCAATATGGTTTGGCAAACCTTGCCATGATTGCAACACTTTGGTTTGCATTAAATTGGTATAACGGCGAGCTTTCACAGTGGTTGCGTATTGCCGAAGTAGTGGGATTGTGTGTCGTCGGCGTAGTTGCTTATCTGGTCGTTTTAATCATTACTGGTTTTCGTCCTAGAGACTTAAAACACTAAAATAAAAAAAGCGATCTTAAATGATCGCTTTTTTATCTAATGAATTTATTTTGGTAAAACTTGTAGTAATTCAATATCAAAAATTAAAGTGCTATTTGGACCAATCGTGTCACCAGCACCGACTTCACCATAAGCAAGATTGGCAGGAATAAAGAAACGGGTTTTTCCGCCTTCTTTCATAGTTTGTAGACCTTCTGTCCAACCTGCAATGACTTGGCTAAGCTGAAACTCAACTGGATGATTACGAGCAATCGAACTATCAAATACGGTTCCATCTAGTAAACGACCTTCATAATTCACTTTAACGCGAGAGGTAGCTTTCGGTTTTTGTCCATTACCTTCTTTTAACACTTGGTATTGGAGACCAGATTTAGTCGTTATCACACCAGATTTTTTTGCATTGTCAGCAAGAAATGCCGCACCTGCTTGAGCGTTTAGTTGACCTGTTTTTTGAAATTCGACGAGTTGTTTGGCTTCTAATGTTTTCTTATAGTCATTAATCGCTTTCGCCATTTCTTCATCAGTTAAGCGTGCTGTTTTACTTTGAGCGCCTTCTTGGAGACCTTGGTAAAAAATATCAAGATTCAGATCTGTTAGCGCATCCGTATTATTACGACCCATTAAATAGCCATAACTATAACTAAATTGTTCTTTTGCTGGGCTTTTATTCGTTATAGGAGTTGCAGCAAAAACAGATAAACTCATGGTTGATGCTGCAATAATTAAACCGATTTTTTTCATGCCGTTTTCCAAAAAAAAGGAGAGTAGTGTTCTACTCTCCTGAATGTTTTTATTTCACTGAAATAAGTTCTACATCAAAAATCAGTGTACTGTTTGCTGGAATGCCAGGAACTTCCTGAGGACCATAGGCAAGATTTGATGGAATGAAGAAAGTCGCTTTACCGCCTTCTTTCATTAATTGAAGTCCCTCAGTCCAGCCTGGAATAACTTGATTAAGAGGGAACTCAACTGGCTCACCGCGTTTATAAGAACTATCAAAAACCTGACCGTTAATTAAACGACCTTCATAATGTACTTTAACAACTGACTGAGCTGTTGGCTGCTTGCCAGTACCTTCTTTAGTAATGATATATTGCAAGCCAGAAGCTGTTGTTTTTACGCCAGCTTTTGATTTATTTTCTGCAAGGAATTGCGCATCTGCAGATTCAGGAGTAGCACCAGCAGCTTGCTCCGGTTTATTTTGTTGTTGCATTTTTTGCTGTAATTCTTTTTCATAAGCGGCTACAGCAGCTTTTAACTCTTCTTGAGTATAAGCACTTGGTTGCTTACTACGAGCATCATGAATCCCTTTCACAAATGCTTTTGTATCTAGCTCAGGTGGAGTTTGCTGAGCAACTTCATATCCAAGAACATAACTAATTTTTTCAATTGGAGAGGCATTTTTATTTGCCTTGCTTCCGACTTCTGTGGTCGGATGTTGGCTTGCATAATATACTGGTACAAGTGCAGCACCGCCTAAAACTACAGCGACAGCAATGGGTAAGGCTTTACTCATAAAAGGTTCCAAAAATAATCATTTGAGTCTAAAAGGCTGCTTTTGATCTTAGCATGCTTAAGCATAGAATGTTTAAGAAAAAAAACGAGTGGTTTTTTATATATTTTAGTTAGTTTTAGTAGGGATATACTTAAAAAAATCTTAAATAAAAAAACCGGATCATTTGATCCGGTTCTATTATCACTTTACGATTAATCTTCTTTTTGTGCTTTATAAGCATAGGCATAGTTATAACCATAACCGTAGCCTGCGCTAGCACGTTGAATGTCATTGAGAATAAAGCCATTGACTTTAACACCTGCTTGTTCAAAGCGATTAAGTGTTAATTCAAGTTCTTTCATTTGTGACTTAGCATAACGAGCTACAATTAAGTTCACACCAGTATATTGCGAAATAATAATACCATCAGTTACTGCCAACACTGGCGGAGTATCAATAATGATATGATCATATTGGCTTTGTAGTTGTTCAAGTAATTCTTTAAATTGGTTTGAGCTTAAAATCTCTGAAGGATTTGTTGGACTCTTACCACGCGTAATGAGATCAAGGTTTGCCACAGGAGTCTTATGCAAAACTTTTTGTAGATCAGCTTGTCCACTCAATAATTCAGAAAGACCTGGCTTAACATCAACGTCAAAATATTTGTGCATATAACCACGACGCATATCGGCATCAATCAGTAATACACGTTTATCACCTTGCGCAAAAATTGTTGCAAGGTTAGTCGAAATAAATGATTTACCTACTTCTGGTGACGGACCTGCAATCATAATGATATTATTTTTCGCACTCGCTAATGCAAAGTGAATTGCGGTACGGATACTACGTAAGCTCTCAATTGCAATATCATCACTATTTTTAACAGCAAGAATAGGAATGTTTTTCTTCTTCTTTAAAATTTTAACGCGACTTTCTTGGATTGGAGAGCGGGGTACAGTTGCGTAAACGGGTAAATCCAATTCATTTTCAATTTGTCCAGAATCTTTAATGCCAGTACGTAGCATATTGCGTAATAAGGCAATCAGCATCCCAATAAAGCCACCCAAAAATAATGATAAAATTAAAATTTGGAGCTTTTGCGGTTTAATCGGTTTAATTGGTTCAACAGCTGTGTCTACAATACGGACATTACCAATTTCCCCTGCTTTGGCAATACGAAGCTGTTGATAAGAGTTTAAAAGCGCTGTGTAGAGCTGATTTTTTACTTCAACTTCACGGTATAACTGTAAGTATTGACGTTGTACATCTGGCAATTGTTTTAAAGTACTGTTGAGTTCACCAATTTGCTTATTAATGGCGCCTAGCTGGCCATTAATTTCTCGCATTGCTGGGTGTTCGGTAGTATATTTTGCTGCCATTTCAGCTTGCTTTTGTTCAAGCTCAGCCTTTTTAGTTTCTAAAGTAATACTTTGAGTTAAATACAGTTCAGATTCTTTGGTCACATCAACTGTGTTGTATTGTTGACGGAATTTATTAAATTCACGTTCAGCATCATCAAGTTGTTTTTTCAAATCTGGAAGTTGTTCATCTAAGAACTTTAGAGTTTGAGCAGATTCTGCTGAGCGACGTTCAATGTTTTGTGCGCTGTATGTTGCTAAAATTGCATTTAAAACTTTAGTGATGTGTTCTTGATCTTGGCCTTGATAATTTAAACCGAGGATACCTGTTAACTTACCGCGTTCTGCAACTGAATAATTTGAGCTAATAGCATTTACAGCAGCAGGTACAGATAGATTGGTAATATTATAAGTGGCATCAAATTGATCTTTAGTGAAGATAGAAACCTTCCAAGTTCCATGAGGTCCTGTAACTTGATTTATCTGGTTAAGTGGTACAGTTAAAATAACTTCTTCGGTACTAGGATCAGTTAGACGTAAAGATTGTTTATCAAAATTAAGATGTAAAGTTCTATCTAGATAATAAGCAGGAACTTCAAATTGGCGAATCTCAAAGCTTTTAAGTCCATCCTTAAAAATGACAGATTTTTTATTATATTCAGTTTTATAATCACTATTACTTAATAAACGATGGGTAAGTGTATTTTCTGTACTAGAAACCTGTATGTTGAGATGTAAGTCTTTAATGACTGAACCTAAAACCAAACGGGATTTTAAAATTTCGATCTCAGCTTGCGCTGGAGATTTCTGCTCAATCATATTAGACAATTCGCCTAAAAGTGCAGCAGAAGCTCCTTTACTGTCTTCGACTTGAACCAAAGCATCCACCGAATAAGTATCTGGTGTTACACGTAAATAGAGTAGAGCACATACAAGGCTCAAAATGATACAGAGCGCAATTAATTTCCACTGTGCAATCAGTGAAAAAAATAATTCTTTTAAATCAATTGAATCTTCGGTGTTGGTATTTTGGTTCATAAGCTTAAAATCTTGGCGTTAAATATAAGGTTTCCAGTCAGCAATACATTGTTGAATGAGTTGGCAGGTTTCATCAAAAATAGCTTGGTCGTGCTGATATGGATCGGGCACATTTCTATTCTGCCAATGGCCTAAGCGGTAGGTTTTACCTTTTGCAAAAGGCCAAGTTTGCTCAATATGTTTTTGCTGGTTGTGACTCATGACCAAAATAAGGTCAGCTTTTTTAATATGCTCAGCATTTAACTTTCTTGCAATATGAGGTTGCATGTCGATGCCTAGCCGCTGCATACAAAGTTGTGCTTTATTGTCTGCTTGATGGCCTACAAGACCAGAAATACCTGCAGACTCGATATTTAACTGAGGATATTGCTGTTTTAAGAAATACTCTGCCATAGGACTTCGACAGATGTTTCCAATACAGACCACCAAAATATTCTTAAATTGCATAATATTACTGTCCTAAACGGTCTATGTTATATAATGCACTTGAGAATGGAATAATTTGATTGACAACACGCTGCCAGCGAGTCAAGCCTGTAGCATCAACATAGACAATATCATTACTACGTAATCTAAACTGATTCGCTAAACCAAAGTCACCAATGCTCATCAAATTTAAATGGTAGAGTTCAGTTGATCGATCATTTGGATTGGTGCGTAAAACATAGATTTTGCTAGCGCTAGCAGATAAAGGATTTAAGCCTAAACTTTCACCTAGAGCATCACTTAAAGTCATGCCTTGATCACGCATTGGTAAAGCCTGGTTTTTACCTGCTTCACCCATCACATAAATTTTCTGATTTTCACGAGTGCTCACATAAATCGTGTCATTGGGTTGAACCAGTAGTTTATGTAATGAATAGCCTGCTTTCTCTAAATCTATTGTGTTTAGATTGTAGGTTTGGCCATTTCGAATGAGTTGAATATAAGTATTATCACCCATTGTAGTAATACCTCCTGCCATACCTAGAGCTGAATAAACACTCACTGGTTGATCACTGAGGTAAAATTGTCCGCCCTTAGTCACGCTTCCTTGTACTGAAAAACGCTGACCTTCATATGAAAGAACACGAACAACAACATCAGGGTTTTTTAAGAAACGGGCCAGTTGACTGTGTAACTCACGGTTGACCTGAGCCAGTGTTTTACCGGAAGCCTTATAGCGACCTACTAATGGAAACTGAATATATCCGCTTTGATCAATAGGATAACCATTCGCTTGAATAGATTGATCATTACTAATGCTGTTTACAGGTGGTGTAATTTCAGGATATGCCCAAAGTTGGATAGAGAGAACATCCCCTGAGCTTAAATGATATATAGGCTGTTGATTTTTAAATAAAGCTGCATAGTCACGTTGGTAGTCGATCTGAGCAGGTTGTATCGCTGGCAATGTTTCTTGAGAAATTTTAACGACATTAACGGTAGTTCCGAGGTCTGTTTTATAAACGCCTTCATTTGGAATATCGTAAGTTTGTAAACCAGAAGTAACCGCACAGCTGGCAGCACTTAAACTCAAGGCAAGAACAGAAAAAAACTGGCAATACTTCACACGCAACCCTTTGTGTATTTATCTTTAATTGATATTGTCCACTGCATAGTAACAAGTGTCTATTAAACGCAGGCTGAACTGATTCTAGCTGAAAAGAAATGAAAAAACATCGAAAAATCGTATAGCTTTGTATGTTTAGTTTATCTGATCGGCCTATTTAGATAGTAGTCATTCATCAGAAATATTAAAAATGTAGCATTTTAGCTAAACTGATAAATTCTACTTATAAGTGCTGTAAACACATTTATACAATTGGTATGCGGTGCTAACTTAAAATCTGATATAGTACGCTGCATTGTAAGTGCCAAAAGCATGATTTATTAGATATAAACTCTAAGGAAAAAGGCTCGTTTATATGCAAATTGCCAATTTAAAAATAGCAATTATTGGGTTGGGCTATGTAGGCTTGCCATTGGCAGTTGAGTTTGGGAAAAAAGTACCAGTTGTTGGTTTTGATATTTATCAAAAACGTATTGATGAGCTCAAAAATGGTAAAGATCATACCTTAGAAGTGTCAACACAAGAATTACAACAAGCGGTGCAATTAAGTTATACCTCTGATTTGACGGACTTAAAAGACAGTAACTTTTTTATTGTAACGGTCCCAACTCCAATTGATGATTTTAAACAACCGGATCTCACGCCTTTAATCAAAGCATCGACCAGTATTGGTCAGGTGCTTAAAAAGGGTGATGTAGTAGTTTATGAATCAACGGTATACCCAGGCGCAACAGAAGAGGTGTGTATTCCTGTTTTGGAAAAGGTTTCAGGTTTAAAATTTAATCAAGACTTTTTCGCAGGCTATAGCCCTGAGCGAATTAACCCAGGTGATAAGCTTCACCGCGTAACTAATATTTTAAAAATTACTTCAGGTTCTACACCTGAAATCGCTGATTATGTCGATGATGTCTACAATCTTATAATTGAGGCGGGAACTCATAAGGCGCCGAATATAAAAGTGGCTGAAGCGGCAAAGGTCATTGAAAATACCCAACGCGATGTCAATATTGCTTTAATTAATGAATTAGCACTTATTTTTAACAAACTTGGTATTGATACAGAAGATGTGCTTAAAGCAGCTGGAACGAAATGGAACTTTTTACCATTTCGCCCTGGGTTAGTAGGTGGGCACTGTATTGGTGTAGATCCGTATTATTTAACCCATAAAGCTCAATCTATTGGGTTACATCCAGAAATTATTTTAGCAGCTCGTCGTTTAAATGACCGTATGGGTGAGCATGTGGCAACACAGCTCATTAAGGAAATGGTGAAGCAGCGAATACAAGTTGTTGGTGCTCGTATTTTAGTGATGGGACTTAGTTTTAAAGAAAACTGTCCAGATATTCGTAATACAAAAATTGTCGACTTTATTAAAGCTTTGAAAGAATATGATCTAGACTTAGATATATATGATCCATGGGTTGATGATACAGAAGTACAACACGAATATGGCCTAGCGCCAATTAAAGAATTAGAACAAGGCTTGTATGATGCGATCGTCATTGCGGTAGCACATAACCAGTTTAAATCCATGAGTGTTGAGGAGTTCCATGCTTTAGGTAAAGAAAAGCATGTGCTTTATGATTTGAAATATGTTTTGGATAAAGAAAGTTCAAATATTAGACTTTGATTAGGGTTTTATAATGTCTACAGATATTCAATTAAATTTAATTGGCAGAACACAAGAGCTTTTTGTTGATGATATTCAACATTGGAATAATAAGTTAATCGAAATTGTTTCCTCATCGAAGTTTTTAGTTTTAGGTGGGGCGGGGTCTATTGGCCAAGCAGTTGTTAAAGAAATTTTTAAACGTAATCCTAAGAAACTACACGTTGTTGATATTTCTGAAAATAATTTAACAGAAGTTGTTCGTGATATTCGTAGCTCGTTTGGCTACATTGATGGTGATTTCCAAACATTTGCACTAGATATTGGCTCTGCTGAGTATGATGCCTATATTCAGAATGATGGTGATTTTGACTACGTTTTAAATCTTTCTGCTTTAAAGCATGTACGTAGTGAAAAAGATCCATTTACATTAATGCGAATGATTCATGTCAATATTTTGAATACTGAAAAAACGATTCAGCAGTCTATTGAAAAAGGCGTAAAGAAGTATTTCTGTGTTTCGACAGATAAAGCTGCGAACCCTGTAAATATGATGGGTGGCTCAAAGCGTATTATGGAGATGTTCCTTATGCGTCAAAGTCAGCATATTGATATTTCCACGGCTCGTTTTGCGAATGTTGCATTTTCAGATGGTTCTTTACTACATGGTTTTAATCAACGTATTCAGAAAAACCAGCCAATTGCTGCGCCAAATGATATTCGCCGTTATTTCGTTACTCCAAAAGAGTCAGGTGAGTTGTGCCTGATGTCTTGTTTACTAGGTGAGAATAGAGATATTTTCTTCCCTAAACTTAGCGAGCATTTACACCTCATTACTTTTGCTGATATTGCAGTCAAATATCTTAATAACCTTGGATATGAGCCGTATTTGTGTGAGTCTGAGGATGAAGCGCGTAGCTTAATTCAAACCTTGCCAAAACAAGGAAAGTGGCCTTGTTTATTTGCTGGAAGTACAACTACGGGTGAGAAAGATTTTGAAGAATTCTTTACCGATAATGAAACTTTAGATATGCAACGTTTTAATAATTTAGGTGTTATTAAAAATGAGTTGAATGTTGAAGAAGATAAATTGCATGTATTCGAAGAAAAAATTCATGCGATGCTTTTAAATAAACAATGGAATAAAGAAGAAATTGTTGATCTATTTAACTATATGATGCCTAACTTTGGACACAAAGAAACAGGTTTATATTTAGATGGGAAAATGTAATGGATACTTCTAAATTTAATCAATTTGTACGAGACATTTATCGTACTAATAATTTTATTCCGTTACATGAACCTCGCTTTCTTGGTAATGAAAAGAAATATGTGCTTGACACCATTGACAGTACTTTTGTCTCTAGTGTTGGTGCATATGTAAATGACTTTGAAGCGAAAATGCAGCAGTTTACAGGCTGTGCCAAAGCGATTGCGACAGTTAATGGAACAGCTGCATTACACATTGCTCTATTGTTGGCTGGCGTAAAACGCGATGATATCGTGATTACACAAGCTTTGACTTTTGTTGCAACATGTAATGCCTTGTCTTATATCGGCGCTGAACCCTTATTTGTCGATGTGTCATTAAAAACATTAGGTCTATGTCCGAAAGCATTAGGCGCTTATTTGCAAGAAAATGCTTTTATCGATGACCAAGGTGTATGTAAACACAAAGCAACAAATAAACGTATTTCTGCAATCGTACCAATGCATACATTTGGTCATCCTGTTGAAATTGATGAGCTTCAACAGGTTGTAACTAAGTGGAATATTGCATTAGTTGAAGATGCAGCTGAAAGTTTAGGTTCTTACTACAAAGGTAAACATACTGGAACTTTTGGTTTAGTTTCAGCACTTAGTTTTAATGGAAATAAAGTTATCACCACAGGTGGTGGCGGTATGGTCCTATGTCAAGATGAAGAGCTTGGCATAAGAGCGAAGCACATTACGACAACTGCAAAAATACCGCATCCTTATGAGTTTTATCATGATGAAAATGGTTTTAACTACCGTTTACCGAATTTGAATGCTGCTTTAGGTTGTGCGCAAATGGAAGGCTTAGAAGACTTTCTTGCAAAAAAACGTGAACTTGCAGAGCAATATCAAAACTTCTTTAAAGATAGTGATATTTCATTTGTTGTGGAACCTAAAGACTGCCGATCTAACTATTGGTTAAATGCCATTATTTGCAAAGATAAAGCTCAACGAGATTTGATTTTGGATGAAACCAATTCAAATAAGGTTATGACTCGCCCAATCTGGACTTTAATGACCAGATTACCAATGTACCAAAATGCATTACAAGGTGATTTAACTAACTCATTATGGTTGGAAGAAAGAGTTGTAAATATTCCAAGTTCGGTTCCTCTGGAGTAATGGGAATGAAAAAAATAGCCGTTTTTACAGGAACTCGAGCGGAATATGGTTTGCTGTATTGGTTAATGCGAGATATTCAGCAAGATCCAGAGCTAGAGTTGCAAATTCTAGCTACGGCTATGCATTATTCACCTGAGCATGGCGAAACTTGGAAAACTATTGTTCAAGATGGTTTCGAAATTACCGAATCGGTAGAAATGCTACTGTCATCTGATACATCATCCGCTGTTGTGAAATCGATGGGTGTTGGCTTACTTGGATTTGCAGATGCATTGAAACGTATGCAGCCTGATTTATTAGTTGTTTTGGGTGACCGTTTCGAAGCTTTGGCAGTGACCCAAGCTGCTTTAATCATGCATGTACCTGTTGCACATTTGCATGGTGGTGAAATCACTGAAGGTGCATATGACGAATCAATTCGTCATGCGATCACTAAAATGTCCAATATTCATTTTGCCGCGGCAGAGGAATATAAGAAAAGAATTATTCAGTTAGGCGAGCAACCAGACAAGGTATTTAATGTTGGCGCACTAGGTTTAGATCATATCCAGCGTACAACATTTAAAAATATTGCAGAATTAAGCGAATTATATGATTTTGATTTTTCAAAACCATATTTTCTCATTACTTATCATCCTGAAACTAATTTACTAGAAGAAAATGTTGCGCCTTTATTTGATGCACTTAAGCAAATAAAAGATGTCAATTTTGTCTTTAGTTATCCAAATGCCGACAATGGTAATACTAACATTGTGAAAGCAATGCTTGATTTAAAAGCACAGTTGCCAGATCGTGTAGTGCTTGTAAAGAGTTTTGGTATTCAAAATTATTTAAGTGTTTTGAAAAATGCTTTAGCTATGGTAGGTAACTCATCAAGTGGTCTATCTGAAGCCCCAGCATTACAGGTTCCAACAGTAAATATTGGTGATCGTCAAAAAGGACGTTTGCGTTGTGAATCTATCCTTGATGTTAGATTAGACGAAAATGAAATTTTAGAAGCATTGCAAAAAGCAATAGATTTTCCAGATGATGAATTGAGTCAGGTTGTCCCACCTTTAGGGCTTGGCAACACTTCTCAAAAAATAATTGAACTTATTAAAACGACGGATTTTAAAAAGAAGGCACCATTTTATGATCTTTAATCAAGATGAAATTTATATTATTGCAGAAATTGGTGTAAATCATAATGGCTCTGTAGAGTTAGCAAAAGAGCTTATTTTAAAAGCCAAAGATTGTGGTGCGAACGCTGTTAAATTTCAAACATTTAAAGCAGATAGTTTGTTATCTGATCAAACTGAAATGGCTGCATATCAAAAAGAAAATACAGGTTCTAGTCAAAGCCAATTAGAGCTTGTAAAAAGTTTAGAGCTCACTTATGAGCAGACAGAAGAAATACAGAAATTTTGTGATGAACATAAAATCACTTTTATTTCGACTCCATTTGATTCTGACAGTTTGAAGTTCTTAGTAAATGACATCGATGTACCTTACTTAAAAGTATCATCTGCTGATATTTCAAATTTACCATTTCTTTATGAAATTGCATGTTCAAAAAAACATGTCATTTTATCTACAGGAACGGCGAGTTTGGGTGATATTGAACAAGCCTTATCAGTATTTGCATTTGTTATCGATAAGGGAACAGATGTTCGACCGTCTCAGCAGTTATTTAGAGAAGCTTATTCTAAAATTTCAGTACGTAAACAGTTGAAGGAACAGGTTTCTATTTTACACTGTGTGACTCAATATCCAGCATTATTTGAAGAAAGTAATCTTAAAGCCATTTCAACTTTAAAAAATGTATTTGATTTGGCAACAGGATTTTCTGACCATACGCTTGATGAATATGCAGCGGTTATTGGTGTAAGTCTTGGTGCTCGAATTTTCGAGAAACATATTACATTAGATAAAACGATGGCTGGCCCAGACCATGCAGCATCAATGGAACCAGATGAATTTAAGCATTATGTCGAAATTTTGCATAAAACACATGCAGCTTTAGGCGACGGTATTAAATTTATGCTAGAGCAAGAAAGCGATAACTATTACCTAGTACGTCGTAGTATTGTGGCGAAAACAGATATTGCGGAAGGGGAGCTTTTAACCTCTGACAATGTTACGACAAAACGAGCAGGTCGCGTTTGTTTAGAACCAAATAAGTATTGGGATGTTATTGGTACAAAAGCAAAACGTAGCTTTAAAAAGAACGACTTTATTGAAATTTAAATGAAAAAACTGGCGATTTTTGGTTCAGGTGGCTTTGCAAAAGAGCTAGTAGATTTAGCAATAGATCAAGGCTACCGCCATATATTTTTTTTAGAAAGAAATGCCAAAGATGGTGACACCCTACTTGGTTTCCCCATTTTGCCAGAATCAGTGATTCCGACATTAATGGATACGGTGTATGCAATAGGTGTTGCTGATCCAAAGATTCGTAAAAAAATATATGAAGCTTATCCCGATTTACCTTATCCCAATTTGATCCATTCTCAATCATCACTTGGGTATGGCATTCGGGAGTTGCTAGAACATAGTAAAGGTGTGGTAATTGCGGCTGGAGCGCGAATTACAAATTCATGTCGTTTTGGTCATTTTATTATAGTAAGTTTTAACAGCACAATTGGGCACGACTGTATTCTAGAAAACTACGTTTCTGTCATGCCAGGTGTTAATGTGTCTGGTTGTATTCATTTGAAGCAAGGCACTTACATTGGAACAAATGCTGCTATTTTGCCGGGCAAAAGCCCAGAGCAATTGAAATATTTAGGTGAAAACTCCGTTATAGGTGCGGGTGCTGTGGTTGTGAAACATACGGAACCGAATAAGGTCTATATTGGATCACCTGCTAAGGAATTAAATCGTGACTAGAGATGTTAATAAAATAATTTTGCATAAAAATGATTCAATTCTGAAAGCATTAGAACTTCTTGATTTATATGCTTTAAGAATTGTTTTGGTGGTTGATGATCATAATCAATTGATCGGAAGTATTACAGACGGTGATATTCGTAGAGGTCTCTTAAAAGGCCAAGATGTGCATGCAGCTGTTGAAACAATCATGCATACGAATCCTTATAGTATTGAGGAAGGTAGCTTAAACAATCGTCAGATTTTTGAGATCATGCGTGAAAAAAGTTATCTGGCATTACCTGTAATTAAAAATAATCAACTCGTTAATATTATTACGCTTGATGATTTGATTCGCAAAAAACGTAAAGAGAATCCAGTTTTTATTATGGCTGGTGGTTTTGGTACTCGTTTGCGCCCCCTCACAGATACATGCCCGAAACCGATGTTACCTGTTGGTGGTAAGCCTTTACTAGAAACCATTATCTCAAGCTTTAAAAATCAAGGCTTCTATAAATTCTATATTTCTACCCACTATTTACCAGAAGTGATTAATGAGCATTTTGGTAATGGTGAAAAGCTGGATGTACAGATTCAATATGTACATGAAACTGATCCACTTGGGACTGGTGGTGCATTGAGTCTATTGCCAGCTTCAGATATTAAATTGCCATTCATTGTGATTAATGGTGATGTATTAACAAATATGAATTTTGAAAAGTTATTAGATTTTCATGAAAAGCGCGATGCAATTGCAACAATGTGTGTACGAGAGTTTCAATATCAAATTCCTTATGGCGTAGTTAATTCAGAAGATAATGAAATACAAAGTATGACTGAAAAGCCAAGTTACTTTTTTGATATTAATACAGGTATTTATGTCATTTCACCTGAATTGTTGGCTCAAGTTAATGCACAGTTTATTGGTATGCCGACTATCTTAGAACAGCAAATGGAAAAGAAAAATAAAGTCTTAAGTTATCCTTTACATGAATACTGGCTTGATATTGGTCATATGGAAGACTATAACCGTGCGCAAAAAGATATTCATATGTTGGGTCTAGAATAATATGAAAAATATTGCTGTTATTGGTTTAGGTAATATTGCTACCCGACATCGTCGTAACCTTAAAATGCTTTTTCCTGAAGCAAAATTAATAGTGATGTCTGCCAGTGGTCGTATTCCTAAAGAGCCAGTAACTGATAGTGATCATATAGCAGAAAGTATTGAGGAAATTATTCAGTTGCAAGTTCAGTTTGCAATAATTGCTTCACCAGCTCCTTTCCATGCCCAACATGCAATACCGCTTATTAAAGCTGGTATCCCTGTATTAATAGAAAAACCAGTTTCAGTTACGCAGGCAGATGCTCAAGCTTTAATTGATGCAGAAGCCCAATATAAGACACCTGTCGCAGTAGGTTATTGTTTGCGCTATTTACCTTCAGCGCAGCAAGTAAGACAAATGATACAAGAGGGTGTCATTGGAAACTTATATAATGCATTTATTGAAATTGGTCAGTATTTACCAGATTGGCGACCTACTAAAGATTATCGCGAAACAGTGTCCGCTAAAACTGAATTGGGTGGAGGAGTCCTATTAGAGCTAAGTCACGAGTTAGATTATGCTCAATGGATTTTAGGTTCGCTTACTCCTAAACACGTCATTTTACGTGCTTCAGAAGAGCTGGGTCTGGAAGTCGAGGATAATGCCGATCTTTTAATGACGACAGCCAAAGGAGCTGTTGTTAATATCCATTTAGATTTCTTGCAGCGTAAAGCACATCGTAAATGCCGTTTTATTGGCAGTGAAGGATGTATTGAATGGGATTTAATTCGAAATGAAGTTGTGCTTATAAAGGCTAAAGAGCAACAGGAAATTTATAGCGCCCCTGAGTGGGATAAAAATCAAATGTATTTAGAAATGGTTACCGATTTTATTAGAAAAATAAACGGACAGCCAAACCAATCTATTAATCTACAAGAAGCTGAAAGAACAGTTGGTCTGATTGTAGAGATGAAAGAATTTGTGACGAAAGAATGAGGCTGCTTATATGAGAAATTTTGCATTTATTTTTGCTAGAGGCGGCTCTAAGGGTTTACCAGGAAAAAATATTAAACCACTGGCAGGTAAACCGTTATTACAATATTCAATTGATACAGCTTTAGCATCGGATCTGATTGAACAAGTTTTTGTTTCAACAGATGATCAGGCTATTGCACAAGTCGCTATAGAAGGTGGAGCAATTCTTATAGAGCGACCTGCTGAACTAGCAACTGATCAAAGCCCAGAATGGTTGTCTTGGCGTCATGCCGTTGAGTGGGCAACTGAGCACTATGGTTCATTTGATGGTTTTGTTAGTTTGCCTGCAACAAGTCCATTACGTAGTCAAGACGATGTAGAAGCTGCGATTTTAAAAAGACAAGCAGAGACAGCTGATATTTGTATTGCAATTACACCCGCAAGCCGCAGTCCATATTTTAATATGGTTAAGCACAACGAGACTGGTTTTGTTGAGCTTGTAAACCAACCTGAGGGCGAGGTGTCACGCCGTCAAGATGCTCCTAAAGTTTTTGATATTACAACAGTAGTCTATGCGACAACGCCACAGTTTGTGCTGAATAACTATGGTTTATTTTCAGGGAAAGTTGCGAGTATTGAAGTGCCAAAAGCAAGAGCCGTAGATATCGATGATATTTACGATTTTCGTTTAGCTGAAGCTATTATTAAAGGTGAATAATTGATGCAAAATTTATTACAGAATAAAACCTTTTTAGTAGCTGGTGCTGGTGGGTTATTAGGCACGCGTTTAGTGGCGGCTATATTAGAACAAGGTGCAAAAGTTATCGCAGCTGATATAACCGTTGAATCTATGGAAACTCGATTAAGTAGTGTAGGAGTTAATCCTACAAACGAAAAGTTATCGTTGGTTTCCTTAGATGTAACAAATGAAACAAGTGTAAAGTTATTTTTTTCAACAGATCTTAAAATTGATGGAGCTGTTAATACAACATATCCACGTAATAAGACATATGGTTCACACTTTTTTGATGTGACCCTTGAAAGCTTTAATGAGAACTTATCACTACATTTAGGTAGTATGTTTTTGTTCACTCAGCAATGTGCAAAATATTTTACACAATGCCAGACTCCTTTTTCGCTTGTAAATATCTCATCTATTTATGGAGTGGTTGCTCCAAAATTTGATATCTATAACAACACGAAAATGACAATGCCTGTTGAGTATGCTGCAATTAAATCAGCAACACTCCATTTAAATAAATACACAGTTGCTTATGTCAACGATAGTCGGTTCCGCATTAATTGTGTAAGTCCAGGTGGTATCTTTGATCATCAGCCTGAACCATTTTTAGAAGCATATAAAAACCATACCCACGGAGCTGGTATGTTAGATGTTACAGAAATCATAGGTTCAGTTTTATTCTTACTTTCTGAACAATCAAGATATGTAACTGGTCAAAATATTATTGTCGATGATGGCTTTAGCTTGTAATTAATTTAGAAGTAAGGATGTATTTTATGATTAATAAATTGAAAAGAATTATAAGCTATGCTAAGCCCTATAAACCAAGCCCAATTGAGCAAGAGTTTACTCAACTCAATAATCAATATTGGAAAAATGAAAAAACAGCTGTAACTGAAAACGGTTATTGCCTAATAGAAGGTCAGATTACTTGTCCAGCAAGTATTATGGATAAAGCAAGAATAGGAAAAGCAATACAAGAGGTTACAGGGGCTAAGCCTGTTGTGTTTTTAAGAGGATTTTATGAAGAAGGGAATGATGTAGCACATATTTATAAATCCTTTAATATCAGTAATTTTTATATGTGGTGGAAAGGTTTTTTAAATCCTGCAATCTTTATTCCTGCTTTTTTTACAACCTTAAAAACAGTTATTTTATATAAAGATGGTAATAAATTAGCTAGTCTTACCCATAAGGGTGTGGAGGTAGGAGAGCTTATTTATGATACACTGATTAGATTTAAACCAAATACTTATACAATTGATAAAATTAAGTTTACACATTTTAGATTAATATTTCGAGCATTTTTGACCTTTTATAATAATGAATACTTGATTAAAAAATATAAACCGAAGTATTTAGTTACAAGTCATAATGTTTATGCTGAATTTGGTTTGTTACCTAGACAATTAAAAAAAGTAAGTAATACAAATGTGATTTTCTTAAAAGATATTTATGCATATAAATGCTATAACTCATCTATAAGTATAAAAGAGCATTTTCTTAAGCCTTCAATTGAACTTTTTAATCAAAAATTGTCCTCATCTGAATACTTGAAAGAAGCTAGATCTTATGTTGAAAATAGATTTAATGGAAATATTGATCAAATTGATGTAAAAAATGCATTTTTGAATAAAAAGACTTATAGCTTAGATGAGTTAAAAGAAATATTTCCGAAAGTAGACAAGAGCAAAAAAAATATTGTTGTAATGTCTCATGCCTTTTCGGATGCTCCACATGTTGGTGAAGGTTTATTATTTAACGACTATTACGATTTTTTAGTAAAAACCTTAATTAGATTGAATGAAAATACTCAAGTAAATACTTTTGTTAAAGCTCATCCTAGCTCTTATATGTGGAATGAAAAAGGAGCTGTAGAAGAGTTATTAGAAAAATATCGGTTAGAGAATATTTATATATTACCCAACAACTTAAATACTAACTCTATTGTTAACTTTGCAGATTATATCGTTACTGCAAAAGGCACGGCAGGGCTCGAGTTTAGCTGTCTGGGCATACCAGCAGTAACAGCGGGTAAAGGGTATTATTATGGATTTGGTATTACTAAAGAACCAGATACTGTAGAAGAGTATTATAGTATATTAGATAATATCACTAAAATTGAACGTTTAGACAAAGAAACAGTAAATAGAGCATTAGTTTTACTTTATATAGTCGCGCAAAGTAGACGTCATTCTAAAATCTTACCAAAAAGCCATATTATGCCAGGTGAGGTTTATTCAGAAGTCTATTTAAACAAGTATAAGGAAATTATTGAGAATTTCAAAAATGGAGAAGCTATGAAAGATAGCTTCTATGATGAAATTAAGAAGGATGTAGTAAATAGCCATGTTTAAAAAAGGGTTAATATATATACTGCTGAATTATATGATTCAATTTTTGAATATTTTATTTAATTTACTATTAATGAAATATTTAAATTCCTATCAGTTAGGCAGCTTAGCTCTTGCTAAAACATGGCAACAGTTTGTAGATTATTCACATTTAGGCGCTAGATTTTCTCTAGATCGTTATATTCCCGTAGCAAAGGATGAAGAAAAAAAATATCTAGTTGCAACAGTATTGTTTACTACATTTATTGGTGCTTTGTTTATTTTATTAGTGGCTGTTATATTTAATAAAGCGGATGTTGTAATTTCGATTCTTACTGCAAGTGGTGTTTTTATTGCAGTGGGAAATATTGTAAAGGCCTATTATCGAGCAACAAATAATTTGACAGAAATGTTGAAGCTGGTCTTTTATAACCAGTTAGTGCCACTTTTAATTTCTATTGCTATATATTTTTATACTTTAGATTTTAATCTGTATCTTATTTCATTACTATCATCTTATTTATTTTTCGCACTTATTTTGTTTTATAGAGAAAGAGAAATTTTTCAATTTATTAAATATGAAAGAGTGAAACATGTAATCAAAGAAATAGCTGTTCCTTCTTTTTTACTATTTGTAAACTCATTGGTGGTTTTTTTATATTTAGTAATGGATCGATTTTTTATTGACTATTCTAATGGTAGAGAAGAGTTAGGCCATTATAGTATTATATTGTTTGCTTTTAGTGCTTTAATGATTATACCAGCAAGTGTTGCAGAATTATTGTTTGTAAAAATCATAAAACAAAGTTGTGAATTAGGAAAACGTATTTTTTGGAAAGAAACTTTTATAACTTTAGGTATTACTCTAGTAGGTGTAATTGTAGCAAATTTTTGTATGGATTATTTTGTAGTTAAATATACTGATTATAGTTTTTTAATTCCTCAAATGCATATGGCAACTTTAGCAGTCATACCTTTTGCATTAACGGCAATTTATTATCATGTGATGAATGGTTTGGATTTAAGAAGGGAGATTGTTGTAGTAAATTTAACTGTCTGTATTGTCTTAATTTTATATTATATGTACCCCCTCTTTTTCAAACATAGCTATAATTTGAATTATTATTTATATGCAAAAATTTGTACTGGATGGTTTATATTTTTAGGATATGTATTTTTTATATTAATGGCTAGGAAAAAGTTGATTAGTTTTTAATTGCCAAGAGTGTTATGAAACTAATTTTTATTATTTGGAGCGAATATATATGAGAGTGTTTCTTAAAGAATTAAAAGAAGATATTCTTTTGTATTTGGCTTTATTTCTACTTTTTTCTAACTATATGCTTTTTACAGCATTTGACTGGGGAGGAGAAGATGCCTTTAATTTATTGAAAAATAGTGTAAGGATGGTTTGCCTGTTTTTATTGCTTTTATATATGGGGCAAATTGGTAAGATTAAATATTCAATTTTATTTAGTATTTTATTAATACTTGTTTTTTATATTGTTAATGGGAATGATATTTTACTTAATATTTTTTTTCTATTAATTATTTTTTCATGTTTGTCTCGAGTTAAATTAAATAATATTGTTGTTTTTACTTTCTTTAGTTATGTCATTTATTTTTTTCTACATAATATTTTTATTTTTACGGGAATCTTGGAAAATTCTATTTCTTCATTTGATGAGCGTGTAAGAAATTCTTATGGCTTTTCAAATGCTAATAGATTGGGTGTTTTTTATTTTTATTTTTTTATGTTAAATTTTTATATGATTGCTCATAACGGTAAAGATTTTTATAAAAAAATTATTTTTTATTTTTTTGCTATCAGCTCTATAATTTATATTCAACTTTCAGATGCTCGTACTTCATTGTTTTTATGCATATTGATTGTATTTCTTTGGCAAATTTCTAAATTAGATTTATTTTATAAACTTCAGCGTTTTAGTCTGAATTTTATTATTATTTTTTCAGCTGGTGTTAGTTTTTATTTGGCTTCAAATGCTGGGGGTAGTTTTAATGAAGTTCTTAGTTATAGACCAGCTTTTTTTAAGCAGTATACAGATCTTTTGTTTGAAAATAATATGAGTATCATCTTTGGTGTTCCTTTGAATGAAGATATCACTGTAGATAATAGTTATATTATTTTTTCAGGAGCAATAGGAATTGTTCTTTCTTTTATTATTTACTTTTTTTCACCATTTATTTCCTATAAAAAATATATACCTCGTGCATATGTAATTATGATTATTGCTTCACTGTTATATGGAGTATTCGAAAGTAACCTGTTGCGTGTCGAAATGTTAGCGCCAATATTTGTTTTATTTTGCTTGTTTTTTGGTAAAAAAGAAAATTTTTCTTGATAGGATAGGACATGATTTTACTTGATGCAGTTTATATAAATGATAGTGGTGGTCTAGTACTACTTAATTATTTAATTGGAATTGTTCAAGAAAGAAAGCTTAATGTTTTTTATTTATTGGATAGTCGTACACAAGATTATTTTAATGATATAGATCAAGAGAGAGTAAAATTTATAAAAAACTCTCATGCTGAGCGTTTAAATTTTTATTCTAAATGTAAAGATAAATTTCAATCTGTTTTATGTTTTGGAAATGTTCCGCCTCCATTACGATTGAACGCTAAAGTTTTTGTTTACTTTCATCAAAAGCTTTTTTTAGAAATCCCTAATGAATTTAGCTTAAAAGGTAAGTTGGTTTATAAAATAAAGCAATTATATTTAAATTTTTACAAAAACAATTGTGATAAATGGTTAGTACAAAGTAAATTAATGCAAGAACAGTTTGCTGAAAAATATTTAAATAAGAATTTAAGTAATATTTATATATTGCCTTTTTATCCCCCGTTAAATTTAGATGTTGTAAAACCTTTACGTACTCAGGATTCTTTTATTTATGTGAGTAATAGCGGACCACATAAAAATCATGAAAATTTAATACATGCGTTTTGTGAAGCTTACGATATAACTAAATCGGGCTCTTTAACGCTTACTGTTCCAAAACATAATGTTGTTTTGAATAATTTAATTAGTGAGAAAGTCGAGCTAGGCTATCCTATTTTAAATGTTGGTTTTATAGATAGAGAACAATTGGGGCAACTATATTTGTCTTCTGAATATTTAATTTTTCCTTCTTTGTCTGAAAGCTTTGGTTTAGGCCTTGTAGAAGGAATAGATGGGGGTTGTAAGATCCTTGTGTCAGATCTACCTTATGCTTATGAGGTGTGTAAACCTTCTTTGACTTTCAATCCTTATACTAAAGAAAGTATCAAAATTGCTATAATTCGGGCAATGAATGAGAAGTTAACAGATTCGGAAAAAACAATTTCCAATGATATTGATCGTTTAATTTTACTTTTATCGGATAAAATATGAGTTTTAAAGGAAAAACATTATTAATCACTGGTGGTACAGGATCGTTTGGTAACGCTGTTTTAAAACGCTTTTTAGAAACAGATATTAAAGAAATCCGTATCTTTAGTCGCGATGAAAAAAAGCAAGATGATATGCGCAAGAAATATCATTCAGCAAAGCTAAAATTTTATATAGGTGATGTGCGCGACTATAACAGTATTTTGAATGCTACTCGTGGTGTTGATTATATTTACCATGCAGCAGCTTTAAAGCAAGTTCCTTCATGTGAATTTCATCCGATGGAAGCTGTAAAGACCAATGTATTGGGTACTGAAAATGTACTTGAAGCAGCCATTCAAAACCATGTTAAGCGTGTTGTATGTTTAAGTACGGATAAAGCAGTTTACCCAATTAATGCAATGGGTATTTCTAAAGCCATGATGGAAAAAGTTATGGTCGCAAAGTCACGTAACCTAGAGGGTTTAGATACGGTTATCTGTGGTACCCGCTATGGCAATGTGATGGCATCACGCGGTTCGGTAATTCCTTTATTTGTTGATCAGATTCGTCAAGGTAAGCCTCTTACTATTACCGATCCGAATATGACTCGTTTCATGATGACTTTAGAAGATGCGGTAGACTTAGTTCTCTATGCTTTCGAGCATGGTGAAAACGGGGATATTTTTGTACAAAAAGCTCCTGCAGCTACAATTTCAGTATTAGCTGAAGCATTAAAACAGTTATTAAACGTTGAAGATCATCCTATTTCTATTATGGGTACCCGTCATGGTGAAAAAGCTTTCGAAGCTTTATTAAGCCGTGAAGAAATGGTACATGCTTTTGATCAAGGTGATTATTTCCGCGTACCAGCAGACCAACGCGACTTGAACTATGAAAAGTATGTAGAAGATGGTGATTTAAAAATTACTGAGTTTGAAGATTACAACTCGCATAACACTACTCGTCTAGATGTAGAAGGTATGAAACAATTATTGCTTAAACTAGATTTTGTTCGCGCATTAACAAGAGGCGAATACATTTCACCAGAGGCGTAAGCATGAAAGTTTTAGTTACCGGTTCTAATGGTTTTATTGCAAAAAACTTTATTCAGTTTTTATTAGAGAAACCTGAAGTTGAGATTTTAAAAGCTCATCGTAAAACAACAGATCAAGAGTTAGAGCAATCTATTCTTGCTTCAGACTGGATTGTACATTTAGCGGGTGTAAATCGCCCTTTAAATGAAAGTGAATTTGCGGAAGGCAATACCACTTTAACTGAAAAGATCTGTCAAATTTTGCAGCAAGCGAATAAGAAAACTCCGATTATCTTATCGTCTTCTATTCAGGTCGAACGTGATAATCCTTATGGTAAAAGTAAGTTAGGTGGAGAGCAGGCATTGGTAGCTCTCAACCAAGCACAAGGTAATCCGGTCTATATTTGCCGTTTAGCCAACGTTTTTGGTAAATGGTCACGTCCGAACTATAACTCTGCAGTTGCAACTTTTTGCCATAATGTTGCAAATGAATTGCCGTTACAAATTCACGATGAAAATGCTGTGATTCGTCTTGTTTATGTCGATGATGTAGTTGAGACATTCTGGAATATTATCACTGGACAACAGGTTGAACAATTTTTTCAAGTCGAACCTGAATACCAAATTACTGTAGGCAACTTAGCTAAAGTTTTAAATGGCTTTAAAGCATCTCGAGATACGCTTATTACAGATCGAGTGGGAACTGGGCTAACTCGTGCACTTTATTCAACTTATTTAAGCTTCTTAAAGTCTGAGCAATTTGATTACAGTGTTCCAAAATATGGTGATGATCGCGGTGTATTCGTTGAAATGCTAAAGACACCAGATGCAGGACAGTTTTCTTACTTTACTGCTCATCCAGGAATTACCCGTGGTGGTCATTATCATCATACAAAAACTGAAAAGTTTCTTGTTATTAAGGGTAAGGCACTATTTAAGTTTAAGCATGTTGTTACAGGTGAATTTTATGAGCTTGAAACACAAGGCGATGAACCACGAATTGTAGAAACCGTACCGGGTTGGACACATGATATTACTAACATCGGTGAAGATGAGATGGTAGTAATGCTATGGGCAAATGAAATTTTTGATCGTGATAAGCCAGATACTTATGCGATGCCAATAACAAATTAAGAGTATAGATTTGTGAAAAAGTTAAAGTTAATGACAGTGGTGGGCACACGTCCAGAAATTATTCGTTTATCTCGTGTAATGGCTGCGTGTGATGAGTATTTTGATCATGTTATTGTTCATACCGGTCAAAACTATGATTATGAATTGAATGAAATTTTCTTTACTGATTTGGGTATTCGTAAACCTGACCATTTCTTAAATGCAGCGGGTGTGACAGGTGCAGAAACGATTGGTAATGTAATTATTGCAGTTGATAAGATTTTAGATGAAGTGCAACCTGAAGCTTTACTTGTTTTAGGTGATACTAACAGCTGTATGGCAGTCCTACCTGCAAAACGCCGCAAGATTCCAACTTTCCACATGGAAGCTGGAAACCGTTGTTTTGATATGCGAGTTCCTGAAGAAATTAACCGCCGAATTGTCGATCATACTGCTGATATCAATTTAACTTACAGTACGATTGCTCGCGATTATTTATTAGCAGAAGGCTTACCAGCTGACTTAGTAATCAAAACGGGTAGTCCAATGTTTGAGGTACTTCATCATTACAAAGCAAAAATAGAAGCTTCTGATGTCCTTGAACGTTTAAATTTAAAAGAGCATGAATATTTTATTGTGAGTGCTCACCGTGAAGAAAATATTAATTCAGATCAGAATTTCTTAGATTTGGTTGAAATGTTAAATGCAGTTGCAGAGCAATATCAGTACCCTGTGATTGTATCGACACATCCGCGTACGCGTAAACGTATTGAAGAGTTAAATGTTGAATTTCATCCTTTAATTCAATTATTAAAACCACTAGGTTTTAGCGACTACAATAAGTTACAGCTTTCAGCAAAAGCGGCATTGTCTGATAGTGGAACGATTAATGAAGAATCATCAATCTTGAATTTCCCTGCACTTAACTTACGTCAAGCGCATGAGCGTCCAGAAGGAATGGAAGAAGCTGCTGTAATGATGGTAGGTTTAAAAGCGGAACGCATTTTACAAGGTTTGGCAATTTTAGAAGGGCAGTCTAGAGGCGAAAATCGTCTTTTACGTTTAGTTGAAGACTACAGCATGCCAAATGTAAGTGAAAAAGTTGTGCGTATCATTATGAGTTACACAGATTATGTAAATCGAGTGATTTGGAAAAAGTATTGAGGTTTAAGCAGTGAAGAAGAAGGTCTATTTAATCACAGAATATTATCACCCATATCAAAATACGACAGGTTACTTGTTAGGAAAATTGTATGACACGTTGAATATACAAAGTGATATAGACCTTGTTCTTATTGCAAAAGAGGATACGAATTGTCCTCAACATGCAAATGCACATTTTATTAAAGCTAAAAAGCCTAATAAAGCGAGTTTGTTTAAAAGATTTTTATATGAGTTAGTTATTGCTTTTAGTTTCTTAACTAAAACTCTGAAAGTAGTGAAAAAGGATAGTATAGTCTTTACAGGTACGACTCCTATTTTGCTCCTTTTTGTTTTATTCATTATTAAAAAGTTTCTAAATTTTAAATGGATATTGTTAGTTCATGATGTTTTTCCAGAAAATTTGGCAGCGGCTAAAATTTTAAAAAATGATCATTTTCTATTTAAAATATTAAAAAGTTTATTTGATAGGATTTATGCAAGTGCTGATGAGGTTATTGTCATTGGCAAAGACATGAAAGAATTAGTGCATCAAAAAACGAATCAAAATAACAATATTACTGTAGTGCAGAACTGGATTGATTCTTCGGATATTGGTACAGAACTTAAAACTGATAACCGAATTTTAAAAGAATTGAATTGGCTTGATAGTGAAACTACGATTTTTCAATTCTTCGGAAATATTGGCCGTGTTCAAGGTGTAGAAAATATTCTGCATGCGATTCAGAAAATGGAATATGCACATTTGGCAAAATTCATTTTTATTGGTGATGGTGCATACGTGGCTCGTCTTAAAGAGCAAATTCAGTCTTTAGGTTCTCAAAATATTCTTTACTATGGATCTTTAGATCAGAAAGAAAAAACGACGGGTTTAAATGCTTGTGATGTTGCATTAATTACATTGGCTGATGGAATGTTAGGTTTAGGTGTTCCCAGTAAATCTTATTTTTCTATGGCGGCTGATAAACCTTTGCTCGCGATTATGGATAGTGAATCAGAAGTCGCAGATATGATTAATACACATCATATTGGTTGGGTGGTTCCCCCTAATAATGAAGATTTGTTGGCTAAACAACTTGATGAAATTGTGTTAGCAAAACATCAATATTCGTTTAATTCGTCAAGAAAAATACTCAATGAATTTTATTCAGAAAGAGTAGCAATGGATAAAATTCTAAAAATTATTAGAAAGCTTTCTTAAGACTGTACTTTAAAAATGAAGATATTAATTACAGGAAGTAATGGTTTTGTGGGTTCACATTTATGTGAATATTTTTCGACAATTCCCGAATATAGTGTTCTTGCTCAAATTCGGGAAAAAACACAAAATTTAAGTACGTCCATAGAAACTATCATTTTTGATTTAAATGATGATCTAACAAATCTTGATTTAAGTTCAGTAGATGTTGTCGTGCATTGTGCTGGACGTGCTCATATTATGAAAGAAGTAGAGAGTGAGCCACTTTCCATTTATAGACAGATAAATGTAGAAGGTACACTTAATTTAGCAAAAAAAGCAGCTAAAGCTGGCGTGAAACGTTTTATCTTTATGAGTAGTATAAAGGTAAATGGTGAAGTAACTGCCAATAAGCCATTTACACCAAATGAAAGTGTTTCAAATCCTCAAGATCCTTATGGATTATCAAAATTTGAAGCTGAGCAAGCTTTATTAAATTTGGCTCAAAACGTTAAAATGGATGTAGTTATTATTCGTCCAGTATTAATTTATGGGCCAAATGTTAAGGTGAACTTTAAGAGTATGGTAAATCTGGCTGCAAAAGGAATTCCTTTACCTGTTGGCTGTCTTGATAATAAAAGAAGTATGGTAAGTATTTATAATTTAATTGATTTTATCGATATTTGTTTATTACATCCTTTAGCAAAAAATCAAATTTTTTTGATAAGTGATCAAGATGATATAACTGTTAAAGAATTATTTACGAAGCTAGCTAAAGTTCAAGGTAAAAAGCTTATCGCCTTACCTGTACCTAAAGTACTGATTAACTATGTAGCTAAACTTTTTAATAAAGAGGCTATTGCCTTAAGACTTTGTTCGTCATTAGTGGTTGATACATCAAAGAATGTAGAACTATTGGATTGGAAAGCACCTTATAGTGTTGATGACTGCTTAAATTTAATGTTTAAAAAAAATTAACGCTAGTATGAATGTCGTGATCCCTCTCATTCTTTTTTTTCTTCTTTCTTTTACTTTGACTTATTGCGTTCGCAGATATGCCTTAAAAAAAAATATTATTGATTTACCTAATTTTAGAAGCTCACATGTTGCACCAACACCGCGTGGTGGTGGTTTAGCAATTGTCTTAACTTTCATGTTAGCTTTGTTCTATTGTTTTATAAATCAATTGATAAGTTTTAATGAGTTCTTCGTCATAGGTGGAGGATGTTTAGGCATTGCTATTCTCGGTTTTTGTGATGACCATACTCATATCAACTCTATGCTTCGTTTAACTATTCATTTTATTGCTGCAATTTTCATAGTGTTTAATTTGAGTGATCTTAGTCAAGTTGCTGTTTTTAATGACTTAAGTTTAGGGTTTTTTACCAATATTTTGGCAGTCTTATTTCTTGTCTGGATGTTAAATTTATATAATTTCATGGATGGCATTAATGGCATCGCAAGTATTGAAGCAATATCTGTAGGAGTAAATTTAGCTTTGATATATGGCTGGTATGGTTCTAATAATTTTATATTACTTGCAATAGCTTCTATAGTGAGTGGTTTTCTATTTTGGAATTTTCCAAAAGCAAAAATTTTTATGGGAGATGTAGGCAGTAGTTTTTTAGGATTTTTATTCGCAGTTCTTGCTTTATATGCATTAAAAATAGATTTTAATTTATTTCTGGCTTGGGTTATCTGTTTAGGAATTTTTATTGTAGATGCTACATTTACACTCGTGAGACGTATCTTCCGAGGTGAAAAAATTTATCAGGCACACCGAAGTCATGCTTATCAATATGCTGCTAGATATTTTTCTAGTCATACAGTAGTGTCTTTAGCAATTTTATTAATTAATTTTGTCTGGTTAATGCCTTGTGCATTTTTTGTATTAAATAAAAGTATATCTCCATTATTTGGTTTAATCATTACTTACATTCCTTTAATATTTTTAGCTCTATATTTTAAAGCTGGTAAATCAGAATAAAACTTATGATTTTTCATAGGACTATATAAATTTTTCTAATACTATATATAGAGTTTTTTTAGTTTTTCTAAATTCGTAGATTAACTTTGGCTCTCACTTCTCAAAAGAAATGTTTATTTTTGTTTTGAAATTGATGCAGAACTAAAATCTAAAACATGAAAACTATAATTTTATAGTTGATACTGAAGAGATGAAGTGTTTCAAAATATTTTAAATATCAATATTTTATTTATTTTTGAAAGTCAAAAAGTTATAGTGGTTTAGTAAGGTAGATGGATGATTTTTTAGATAACAAATAAGTAATATTGAAGTACGTTTTATAGCAGGGTAAAAGTTACGTCATCCAATCTATGATAGTATGCTCTGCATAAATCGTCTTGAGAGAGACAAATGCTAAATAAAGCATATTTTTTAGTTTTCTTTGTAAATCAATTGAAAATAAGAGTGAATACATGATGAAACGGATAGTTGACATCGTAATTTCCTTAACCGCATTAATCATTTTGTCCCCAATCTTTTTTTGGGTAGCATATAAGGTTCGTAAAAATTTAGGTTCTCCAGTCCTCTTTTATCAAGAAAGACCGGGGAAAGACGGAAAATTATTTAAAATGATTAAATTCCGTTCTATGAAAGATGCGTTCGATTCTGAAGGTAATCCCTTACCAGATGAAGAGAGAATTACCCCATTTGGGCATAAGTTGCGTTCTACAACTCTAGATGAAATGCCGCAGCTCATTAATGTTTTAAAAGGTGATATGAGTATTGTTGGTCCCCGACCTCAGTTAGCTGATTTTTTAGAACATTATACCTCTCGACAAATGCGTCGTCATGATGTTAAACCAGGTATGACAGGCCTTGCTCAGATCAGTGGAAGAAATAACTTAAGTTGGGAAGAAAAATTTGAGCTTGATATAGAATATGTTGAAACACATAATCTATCTCTAGATTTTAAGATTATGGCGAGAACAGTATTGGTTATGTTGAAAAAAGAAGGCATTAATGCGCCAGATCAATTGGTAGGTGCGAGTCGTTTTTCTGGTTCAGCGCGCGATGAAGATAAAGCAAGTCTATAAGTAAATATTCACATGATTAAAAAGGCAGTTTTACCAGTAGCTGGATTAGGTACACGTTTTTTACCAGCAAGTAAGTCAATTCCAAAAGAAATGGTCACAGTGGTTGATCGTCCTGCAATTGAATATGTCGTGCGGGAAGCTGTAGAAGCTGGAATTGAGCAAATTATTTTGGTAACTCATTCGTCTAAGGCATCAATTGAAAATTATTTTGATCGAAACTTTGAACTAGAAATGACTCTAGAGCAAAAGAAAAAGTTCGATTTACTTGAAGAAATTACGCAGATTATTCCATCTCATGTAAGTGTGGTAAGTGTAAGACAACCCCAACCTTTGGGTTTGGGACATGCTGTTTTATGTGCAAAAAGTATTGTTGGGCAAGATGATTTTGCTGTGTTGTTGCCAGATGTGTTGGTTCAAGATAACTCAGGAAAAAACGATTTATCGCGTATGATTTTACGTTATGAGTCAAGTCAAGCTGCTCAAATCATGGTTGAAGCAGTACCAGACCATCTCGTAGATCAGTATGGAATTGTTGATGTGAAGCAGAGCCCGAATGAGGGTGAAAGTATTGCTATGCAGGGAATTATCGAAAAACCTGCTATAGGTTCTGCACCTTCTAATTTATCTGTGGTGGGTCGTTATATTTTACCTGCTAAGATTATGCAGCTTTTAGAAAGCACTCCGAAAGGCGCGGGCAATGAAATTCAGTTAACTGATGCAATTGCGATGCTTCAAGAAACAGATACTGTTGAAGCCTATCGGATGCAAGGCCAAACTTTTGACTGTGGCAGTAAGCTCGGGTATTTGAAAGCTATACTACACTATGGTGTTGCACACCCTAAATTAGGATTAGAATTTAAACAGCTGATTCAAGAACTTAAATTATAAAGTTTTGTAGTTCTGCTTAAGTATTTGTAAAAACTACTGAAGATAGTAGCTGAGCAGTATATTCTCTTCCTGTAACGGGAAGAGAAATCTATAAAATACGAAAAAATCAGGTGTGCAATGAAAATCGCAGTATTTGGAACAACGTTACATGCCGGTGTTATGGCGGCATTATTAGCTGAATATGGTAACCAAATTTACTGGTGTACCTGTGTAAGTTGTGAAGAAGATATTTCTGTCCTTTCATATCAAGATCAAGACGTAAATAATTATTTAAATAAACAGAGAAAAGCTGGTTTTTTAAAAGAAAGTGCTTTTTCCGAGATCCCTTTAGATATTGAAGTATATTTATTTTGTTTTAGTCCTACACAAATTGAACTTGCTTTAAAAACCGTACAAAAACTGAGTGAGCGACCAATTGTTCATCCTAGATTAATGATTAATGGCTCTACTTTTGGTTTACACGGGACAGAAAAATTAAAACAGCACTTGCTAAAAGATGAGTGGGTTTACTTTCCTGATGTGATTCAGGAGGGTAATGCCATCAATAGTGTATTGAATGTAAAACATGTCATTGTTGGTGTTGAATCTAGGAACGCAAGTGAAACCATGCAAGAGTTATTGCGTCCTTTTTTCCAATTTAGTTATCAATATTTATTTATGCCGATTTTAGATGCTGAGTTCACCAAACTTAGTATTTCAGGCATGTTGGCTACCCGCATTAGTTATATGAATGACTTGGCTATGGTGGCTGAAAAATTGGGTATTGATATTGCGAATGTAAAGCATGGTATCGCTGCTGACACACGTATTGGTGCTGCATATTTATCGCCGGGTGTCGGATTTGGCGGTGAGAACTTTTCGCATGATATTTTAACACTTTCGAGTACTGTGTCTGAAACTGGAACAAAAAGCCGCCTTTTAGAACAGGTTTGGGCGATTAATGAGCAGCAGAAAGAAATTTTATTTCGTAAGTTATGGAATTATTATCACTGTAGCCTAAATGGTAAAACAGTTGCGATTTGGGGAGCTTCTTTTAAAGAAAATACTTCGAATATACATAACTCACCGATTCATATTTTATTAGCTGCATTATGGGCACAGGGGGTAATAGTACGTCTGCATGACCCTCAAGCTTTAGATGAAATAGCTGCAACTTATGGGCATCGTGAAGATTTAATTTTATGTACGGACCAATATGAGGCGGTACGAGATGCTCATGCGCTATGTCTAGTCACGGCATGGAAGCAATATTGGAGTCCTGACTTTAAGCAACTACAACAGTTAATGAAACATCCTTTAATTTTAGATGGACGTAATATTTATGATCCTGCGTATGTAAAGGCGAAAGGTTTTGCTTATGAAGGAGTAGGTCGCTTATGAGTAAATCAATTGAGCAATTTCCAAAGGAATTAGCCTTACCTGTAACTCATCTTCAAAATTTAGGTGAAAAAAACTCAAAATTACATATAAAAGAACTATTTGCTTTAGAGCCAGATCGTTTTCAAAATTATTCTGTAAAATTTGATCAATTATTTTTTGATTATAGTAAGCATCGCTTAACCAAAGATATTTTGGGACAATTAGTAGCTCTTGCAAATACTAAAAATTTAACCGAATGGATTAATCGCCTTTTTTCACAGAATAAGATTAACTGCACTGAGCAACGTGAAGCAATGCACTGGGCATTGCGTTTACCTGTTAACTATTCGAAGTTTCCAGATTTAACAGAACAAGTTCATAGCCAGTTACAACGTATGTATGCCTTAGTGGAAAAAATCCATGCAGGGCAATATCGGGGTTCAACTGGTGAGGTGATTCAAGACGTTGTTAATATTGGGGTGGGTGGGTCTGATTTAGGACCACAAATGGTCACGCATGCTTTATCTGATTTTAAGGTAAAAACAGCTAAGCCCTTAAATATTCATTTTGTTTCGACTATGGATGGTAGTCAGTTATCTGAGTTACTCCATCAACTTCGTCCTGAAACAACTTTGTTTATTATTTCATCTAAATCTTTTGGTACGATTGATACCTTATCAAATGCACAAACAGTTCGTCAGTGGCTTGAGAAGGCATTAGGAACACATGCTCGTGTATTAAAAAGTCACTTTATTGGTATATCTACAAAATCTGACAAAATGTCTGAATGGGGAATTGCGCCTGAAAACCAGTTACTACTGTGGGACTGGGTAGGTGGGCGTTATTCTTTATGGTCTTGTATCGGTTTACCTATTGCTTTGACGATTGGTGTGGAAGGCTTTCAGCAACTTTTAGCAGGTGCTCATGCCGTCGATGAGCATTTTCAAAATACAAGTTTTGATCAAAATATCCCAGTTTTGATGGCATTATTAGGAATCTGGAATAATAACTTTTTAAATATTCAGACCCATGCAGTATTACCCTATGATGGGAGATTAAAGTATTTTGCAGCTTATCTGCAACAGCTAGAAATGGAATCTAATGGGAAGTCAGTACAGCGTAATGGGTTAAAAGTTGAGCTTGATACTTGCCCTATTATATGGGGCGAAGTTGGACCTAATGCACAGCATGCTTTTTATCAGTTGTTACATCAAGGTTCTCAAGCAGTAAGCTGTGATTTTATTGCGCCAATTCAACGTTATAACGCAGATCATTTTACCTATGTTGAAAATGCAGAAGCTCTAGTTGAACAACATCATCTTGCACTGTCAAATTGTTTGGCACAATCAAGATTATTAGCCTTTGGTAATGATGCTTTAGACTCAACTGAATTAGAAAATTTACCAATTTATAAGCAATACGAAGGTAATCAACCAAGTTCTACATTATTATTAGATGAGCTAAACCCGTATAATCTAGGAATGTTAATTGCTTTATATGAACATAAAGTATTTGTGCAGTCTGTAATTTGGAATATCAACCCATTTGACCAATGGGGTGTTGAAAAAGGTAAACAGATTGCTGATCAGCTACTTCCGATTTTAAACGGCATTCAGAATGATTTTTCAAAACTTGATGCCTCAACACGGGGGTTAATTAAAATATTATTAGGAAAGGTGGATGGCTAAAATTTTAGTCACTGGTGGGGCGGGCTATATTGGTTCACACACATGTGTTGAGCTTTTACAGGCTGGTCATGAAGTTATTGTTTTTGATAATCTTTCGAATAGTTCAGAAGAATCTTTAAATAGAGTTCAAGATATCGCCCAAAAAAGTTTAACTTTTGTACAGGGTGATATTCGTAATGCAAATGAACTTGATCGTGTTCTCAAAAATCATTCAATTGATGCTGTTATTCATTTCGCAGGTTTAAAAGCAGTAGGTGAAAGCCAAGAAAAACCGCTCATTTATTTTGATAATAATATTGCGGGTAGTATTCAACTGGTTAATTCAATGGAAAAGGCTGGTGTTTACACACTTGTATTTAGTTCCTCTGCAACAGTGTATGACGAAGCCAATATATCGCCATTAAATGAAGACATGCCAACAGGTATCCCGAGTAATAACTATGGTTACACTAAGTTGATTGTTGAACAATTATTGCAAAATTTGTCAGTATCTAATCCAAAGTGGTCAATCGCATTACTTCGTTATTTTAATCCAGTAGGTGCACATAAGAGTGGCTGTATTGGTGAGGATCCACAAGGTATTCCAAATAATTTAATGCCATATGTGACGCAAGTTGCTATTGGTCGCCGTGAGAAATTATCTATTTATGGTAATGACTATGACACGGTAGATGGTACTGGTGTGCGTGATTATATTCATGTGGTTGACTTAGCGAATGCACATTTGTGTGCTTTAAATAACCGTTTACAGTCGAAAGGTTGCCGAGCATGGAATATCGGTACAGGTAATGGTTCATCTGTTTTGCAAGTTAAAGACACCTTTGAACAAGTTAATGGCATACCTGTAGCCTTTGAGTTTGTAGCACGTCGAGCTGGCGATGTTGCGACTTCTTTTGCAGACAATAGCCGTGCAGTTGCTGAGTTAGGTTGGCAGCCGCAATATGGCTTAGAAGATATGCTCAAGGATAGTTGGAATTGGCAGAAGCAGAATCCTAATGGATATAATTTATAGATTTTATTAAAACTATTTTTCAAAATTTAATAGTTAGAGTTGTATGGAGATTATACAAGTTGGAATAGTAATTTAATTCCAACTTGTATAATTTGCATTCAATTATTTCTTAAGATTTGATTGAGCATAAAAATATTCATTTCCTTGTTTTTCTATAAGTTGCTCATCAACTAATCCTGTTATCTTTAAAGCTTTATAAGTATTCTCAGTAAAAATAATTTTTCCAGTTCTACTTGTTCCTGGACCACATGGCGCTTTTCCGGTAATAAGATTAGCTTTATTTCGATTAATGTATTCCATTACTAGAACCGAGCGAATAGATGCAGGCTCTTCATATAACCCACGGTGTAAACAAGTAGTATCAAAGATAGCAATATCCCCAGATTTGTAGTTTAGCTTAATTTCTTTATGATTAGCTGTAATATCTCTTCTTCCGGAAAAACGAAGAATTTCACTTTTGTTCTGTGTATAAGGTTTATTATAGCTATTGGGAATAACAACAGTTGGTGTATTACCATTACCTTCGAAACAAACATATATTTTAATACGGTGTCCTACATTATCATCATGCCATGAATTAGATAAACTCCATTCCTTTCTTTTAGATGGGTCATACCAAAATAAATATATATCATCTAATCGAGTATCAGGCCCTAAGAAGTCAAAAATTTTATCTTTGAAATCTTCAGTAATTTTGGCTGCCAGAGCTCCCACATTATCATCGATCAAGGTACTATAATAGACTCCCTGCGCATCATATTTTGGAGGTTCTGGCAATTTAAAGGGAGTAAAATAGTTTGGGAAAAAATCAGCTCCCTGCCATTTTGTATGGTCCACTTTTTCATCAAAATGTCTAATAGTATTAGTAATTTGCTGTTTTTGAATCCAATTTCTTAGTGAACGTAGAATTCTCTTTAAAATTAACATATTTTGATCCATTTAATATTAAAGTATTTAGTTGCTTTCATGAACCATTCTTTTTAGGTCCATAAATTTGGAGGTGTGTAAGAAAAACTTAGCTGAAGCCAAAGAGCCATAGACACTAATATGTCCACCATCAAATGAGTAGGGAATATTATTATCTATATTCTCTTTTCTATATAAGTCTTCCCTTAATAAATAAAGAGTATGATCAAATTTTTTCGAAAAAATCTGTAAATCATGATTAGCTCTGCTAGCTTCTTTATCACTTTCATTGATAACTGGTAACATAAATTTATTGTTCAGCCAAACAGAACGCTTATAGCTATTACCTATATTCTGTCCAAAGTAGTAAGGTGAATCCATTATAATTAAGGGGACGTTAGAATTCTTAATTGTACTTATTAAATTTTTTAATTCGTCAACACGTTTACTATCCTCGTAAACAGCACCCCATCTTCCTGCAAGGATAATTACATCATACTTTCCTATATTTTCTTTAAGGAATTTTCTATTAATTAAACATTGCTCGTAAGCACGTGAACTTTTTGGCCCAGTAAAATTTTCACCTAGACTAGGGTAGCACCAATTTGTACTAATTGCATTAATGTTTAAATCTACTTGTTTCCCGACACTGTCCCAAAATGGAATATTATGTCCAGCATAAGAGTCCCCAAACAATAATGCAGATTTTGCACTATTTTTATTAGAGCCAATATGGCATTGAAGACCTTGTTTCCCAACAGGTAGGTAATTTAAATTATCTACACTATAAAAACACCAACCTGTTTCAGGAGATGGATAACTAATAAGTGCTGTTTTTTCAAAATATTTTTCTGTAGCCCTATTGGGAAAACCATCTTTTTTATATATATAAATGTAAAGTAGGCTTAAAGAAACAATTGCGATAATTAATATTAAATATGAACTTACTAAAGAAAGTTTTGAAAGTTTTTTTCGAGTAGGTGTTTCTATGAAGTAGTAACTTAACCATCCTAGTAAGACTGATAAAATAATAGCAATACAAGTAACTAAATCATTGTGAATTGATAAATAGCTTACAAAAAAAACTATAGGCCAATGCCATAGATAAATAGAATATGAAGAGTTTCCTAGAAATTGTAAAAATCGTATTTTTGTGAATAATGAGTTTTGATTGTTGGCTATAATGATGAACATTGTGCCTAAAATAGGGATAAGTGCATTTATACTAGGCCATAATGAGGTAGGGTTAAATAAAATTAAGCTCATTAAAATAAAAGAAAAACCTATAGTTTCTAAACTATATTTGTTAAATTTGGATAAATTTATTTTAGAGAAATATAAGTAAATAATACCTCCGGCAAGCATCTCCCAAGCTCTAGTTAAAATCATATAAAATGAAAATGTTTGATTTTTGTTTGATAGGATGTAAGAGAAAATAAGTGAAATTATTGTGGTAAGTATTATTATTGTTCCATATTTATTTTTGACATTTGGTATTTTAGAAAATATTAAAAGTAGAATTGGAAGTATAATATAAAATTGCCATTCTACTGATAAAGACCATGTGTGTAAAAGGATATTGTTGTGTGTGTCGGTTGCAAAATAATTTCCAGATTCTCTTAAGTAAACTATATTTGATATAAAGTTAATACTTGATAATGCATGTTTTGCATAAGTCTTGTACTCCTCTGGGATTAATAAAAGCCAGCCAATTATTGAAATGAAAAATGTCAAAAATAATAAGGCAGGTATAATTCTTATTCCACGGGCTAAATAGAATTTTATTAAAGAAAAGTTATTATTTTCAATTTGATCTAAAATATTTTTTGTCATCAAAAAGCCTGAGATAACAAAGAAAATATCTACACCTATAAACCCGCCAGAGAAGCCGGGAATACCGAAATGATATAAAACTACTAATAAAATAGCATACGCTCGAAGACCATTTATATCGTATCGAAAACTATTGTTCATGAAATTTTCTCATTTTATATTTTATCCTTATGTAATATAGTCTAATTAAAACAATATTTTAAATTAGGTAACCAGTATTTCATAAGGTCCATATAGAGTTATTGGTAAGATTAGAAATTATAGAGAAATCAACCCAGTCAATTCATCTACATAATGTTGCATTGGCTGAGCTTGGCGATCTGCACGGCTTTCAATATTGAGGCGTAGTAAAGGCTCTGTGTTTGAAGCACGGACATTAAAGCGCCATGCACCAAAGTCTAGACTTACACCATCGGTACGGTCAATTTCTGGGTTTTGCTCGGCATAAAAATCGAAAATCTTTTGAATGGTGATTTGTGTGTCAGCCACTTTAAAGTTGATTTCACCACTACAAGGAAACTTGGTAATCATATTTTCAACGAGTGTTGAAAGTGATTGCCCTGTTTCAGAAAGTAGGGCAACGGTGAGTAACCATGGAATCATCCCGCTGTCGCAGTAAGCAAAGTCACGGAAATAGTGATGTGCACTCATTTCTCCGCCATATACGGCATTGTGTTCACGCATCACGTCTTTAATGAATGCATGACCAGATTTTGACTGTACAGCAACACCTTTGTATTCATCTACGATATCAAACGTGTTCCACACTAAACGCGGGTCATGAACAATTTTTTCGCCTGACTGTTTAATCAAGAAAGCTTGAGCCAATAGACCAACAATATAGTAGCCTTCAATGAACTGTCCCTTTTCATCAAATAAGAAACAGCGGTCAAAGTCGCCGTCCCAAGCAATTCCCATATCTGCTTTATGCTCAATTACAGCATTTCGAGTACTGTCACGGTTTTCAATTAAAATTGGGTTAGGAATTCCGTTTGGGAAAGTACCATCTGCTTCATGGTGAATTTTAATAAATTCAATTGGTACGTTAAGCGCTTTAAATTTTTCTTCAATGGCATCAATCACATGACCCGCAGCTCCATTACCAGCATTTACCACTAACTTCAGTGGGCGGATTTTTGCAGGTTCAATGTAGGTGATTAAGTGATCAACGAACTCAGGTAAAATGTTATAGGTTTGAGTTGTACCTTTTTGGCTAACTTCTTCAAAGTTATTGGTTTCTGCTAAAGCCTGAATTTCTTTTAAACCGGTATCAGCACTAATTGGACGAGCATTTTCTCGAACTAATTTCATGCCGTTATAGTCCATTGGATTATGGCTAGCAGTAACTTCGATACCACCCTGTACATCTAAGTGGAAAGCAGCGAAGTAAACTTCTTCGGTACCCGTCATGCCCAAATCAAGAACATTCACACCTGCATCATTTAAACCACGGATGGTCGCTTGTTTTAAATCTTCACTGCTTAGACGAATATCACAACCGACTACTACAGTCTTTGGTTTATAGATTTGCCCGTAAGCACGGCCAATTTTATAGGCAATTTCTTCATTCAATTCGGTGCCGAGTTTGCCTCGGATATCATAAGCTTTAAAACACGTTAAAGTAGTCATTATTCAGTTCAATACAAATGAATTAAGTTTTGAGCATTATTATACATTTCTTAATAAATGGTTATGTTTATAGTTTTTATATTCAAGTTTTACGCTTCATTTCTGTAACTCAGATTTAAATTTATAAGAATACTTTTTACGACTTTAGTCTAATAAATAAAACCATAAGCTCGAAATGGCTTGATTTTACTTAGCACTATTGGTATTACCAATTATTGTGGTTATTTAATGATTGATCTTGCCAATATCTGCATTTATGATGCTTCCTGTGGTTTAAGGAACAACATTTGCACTTAATTTTTAATTGGTAATACCAATTGTGTTAAATGTTTAAGAATTTAAGGTACAAAAATTCGCCCCGGCATTTCAAGGAGATGACAATGCTCAATATGTGGCAACAACTTTATGACCCTTTAAATAATATTTGGCTGTCCAGTGCGGTTGCATTAATCCCGATTATTTTCTTCTTTTTGGCATTAGCAGTTTTTCGTTTAAAAGGCAGTATCGCGGGTACGGGCACAGTCATTATTGCATTATTGATTGCTCTCTTTTTCTATCAAATGCCGGGTCAAATGGCCTTTGCGTCTATTATTTACGGTTTCTTCTATGGTCTATGGCCAATTTCATGGATCATTATTGGGGCAGTTTTTCTATACAAGATTTCGGTAAAAACAGGTCAGTTTGAAGTTATTCGCTCAAGCATTTTGTCGATTACTGAAGACCAACGTCTGCAAATGCTATTGGTTGGTTTTGCCTTTGGTACATTCCTAGAAGGGGCGGCGGGATTTGGTGCTCCTGTAGCAATTACCGCTGCACTCCTTGTAGGTTTAGGCTTTAAGCCACTTTATGCTGCTGGTTTATGTTTGATTGTAAATACTGCGCCAGTTGCGTTCGGTGCGATGGGTATTCCAATTATTGTGGCGGGGCAGGTGTCAGGCGTAGACACTATGGAAATTAGCCAGATGGTGGGGCGTCAGTTGCCATTTTTAACGCTGATCGTACTGTTCTGGATTATGGCGATTATGGATGGTTGGCGTGGTGTTAAGGAAACTTGGCCTGCTGTATTGGTTGGTGGTGGCGCTTTTGCGATTGCCCAATATCTTACATCTAACTTTATTGGCCCTGAATTACCAGATATTACCGCAGCAATTGCTTCATTGGTCAGCTTGACTGTGTTGTTCCGTTTTTGGAAACCAAAACATATTTTCCGCTTTGAACCTGAAGCTGGCCAAACTCTAATTCAGCAACCTACAACGGTTCAACGTTACAGTATTGGGAAAATTGCTAAGGCATGGTCTCCATTTGCGATTTTAACAGTGATGGTGACCATCTGGAGCGTTAAACCATTTAAAGCATTATTTGCAAAAGATGGTGCTCTTGAGCACTGGATTTTTAAACTTGAAGTACCGTATTTGCATAAATTGGTCGAAAAAATGCCACCGATTGTGGCAGAGATGAAACCATACGAAGCGATTTATAAGTTTGACTGGTTCTCTGCAACAGGTACGGCAATTTTTATTGCTGCAATCATCACTGCTATTTTCTTGAAAATGAAAGCAAGTGAGGCAGTAACGACTTTTGGTGAAACACTCAATGAGTTGAAAACACCGATTTACTCGATTGGTATGGTGTTGGCGTTTGCTTTTATTGCGAACTATTCAGGTTTATCTGCAACTTTAGCTTTGGCTCTATCGCATACGGGTCATGCGTTTACTTTCTTCTCGCCATTTTTGGGTTGGCTTGGTGTATTCCTTACAGGTTCAGATACCTCTTCAAATGCTTTGTTCTCGGCATTACAGGCGACCACTGCTCAGCAGATTGGTATTCCAGAAGTATTATTGGTAGCTGCGAATACCAGCGGTGGTGTGACAGGTAAGATGATTTCTCCGCAGTCGATTGCGATTGCGTGTGCAGCAGTAGGCTTAGTTGGAAAAGAATCTGACTTGTTCCGTTTCACGGTAAAACATAGCATCATATTCACTGTCTTTGTTGGCATCATTATTACGGTTCAGGCTTATCTGGTTCCGTGGATGATTCCATAACTCCAGTGAAGGAAACGCGATGAGAATCTCCGATCAAGTGGTCATGAAATTGCAGGCATTAATTGAAGAGCGGCACATGAAAAAAGGTGACCGTTTGCCTGCTGAGCGCCAGCTTGCAACTAGCTTAGGGGTTTCTCGTCCGTCTTTGCGTGAAGCAATTCAGCAGCTTAATAGTCAAGGTGTACTCAGTAGCCGCCGTGGCGATGGGACTTATATTCAGCAGTTACCTGAACAGTGGCCACAGCAACTCATTGTGAACCCAATTAGTAACTTGATTGAAGAAGATCCGCTTTACCGTTTTGATGTGCAAGAGGCGCGATTATTACTTGAAGGTGGCACGGCATGGTATGCCGCATTGCGCTCAACGCCTGAAGATCGCGCCAAAATCCGTCATTATTTTAATGAAATTAGTCGCCATCAAAATGCGGGTGACTCAGCGCAGGCGGCAGTCGCAGACGCTGAATTTCATTTAGCAATTGCTGAAGCATCTCACAATGTGGTGCTGATTCAAATGATGCGTAGTCTGTTTGATTTGCTGCAATACAACGTCTTGTTAGGGCGTAAAAAAGTTTATAACGACCCCGTAAATGGTGACTTGCTCAGTGAGCAGCATTTTCAGGTGATGGATGCTATTGATCGTAAAGATCCCGAGGCCGCACGCCAAGCTGTCTGCGGTCATATTGAATTTGTGATTAATCATGTGCGTTCTCTGGATGAAGACGAAGCTCGCCAGAAACGTGCAAACCGTTTAAATAGAGTTGATTCAAAATGATTATTTCTTCTGGCAATGATTATCGTGCTGCGGCACAACGTCGCTTACCCCCATTTTTATTTCATTACATTGATGGTGGAGCGTATTCGGAATATACCTTAAAGCGTAACGTACAAGATTTGTCAGAAATTGCTTTGCGTCAACGTGTGCTCAATGACATGTCAGCGTTAAGTTTAGAGACAAAACTGTTTAACGAAACCTTGTCTATGCCGGTTGCATTAGCACCTGTAGGTTTAACAGGCATGTATGCACGCCGTGGTGAAGTGCAAGCCGCGATGGCAGCCGATAAAAAGGGCATTCCATTTACACTTTCAACGGTTTCGGTGTGTCCGATTGAAGAAGTTTCACCTGCAATTAACCGTCCAATGTGGTTCCAGCTTTATGTATTACGCGACCGTGGTTTTATGCGTAATGCTTTAGAACGTGCAAAAGCGGCAGGCTGCTCAACACTGGTATTTACCGTCGATATGCCTGTACCAGGTGCGCGTTACCGTGATGCCCATTCGGGGATGAGTGGACCAAATGCTGCGATGCGCCGCTATATGCAGTCAATGTTCCATCCGCATTGGTCGTGGAATGTCGGCTTAATGGGCCGTCCGCATGACTTGGGCAACATCTCTAAATATTTAGGTAAACCGACTGGGCTTGAAGACTATATTGGCTGGTTAGGCTCGAACTTTGACCCATCGATTTCATGGAAAGACCTTGAGTGGATTCGTGAATTTTGGGATGGCCCAATGGTAATTAAGGGTATTTTAGACCCTGAAGATGCCAAAGATGCCGTGCGGTTCGGGGCAGATGGTATTGTGGTATCGAATCACGGTGGTCGTCAGTTAGATGGCGTGATGTCTTCTGCTCGTGCATTGCCTGCAATTGCCGATGCGGTGAAAGGTGATTTGGCGATTTTGGCTGACTCAGGCATTCGTAATGGTTTAGATGTGGTGCGTATGTTAGCGCTTGGTGCCGATACGGTTTTACTTGGCCGTGCATTTGTTTATGCTTTGGCAGCAGCAGGTGGGCAAGGTGTGTCGAACTTGCTTGATTTGATTGATAAAGAAATGCGAGTTGCGATGACGTTGACGGGTGCTAAATCGATTTCGGATATTAATGCGGATTGTTTAGTACAGGCGATTAAACAAGGTCTTTAGAAATAATAAGTGAAGCAGTAAGCACAGCCTCAAAATTTGGTGATTTGCTAATGTTTTATGTATAGGCATTTGTCACTTTTGAAAGGTCAAAAGTAACCAAAAACCTTTTGTTGAGCAAACAGTACTTCCTTGTACAGTTGCTCAACAGGCGGCATCCCTGCCGCCAACGCGTAGCCAATTTTAATTAAATCTAACACCTAGAGATTAGCTGCTGGTGCTAAGTGAAATGGTTTTGATCTTGCGTAGCTTTAGTCGCTACTCATGCCAAAACAAAAGTAATGGAATTAGCTACTTTAAATATTAGTTCTAAACGGGAAAACTCCGTCGAGTTTTTCTGATTTAAAAAACTATGTGGTATGGATGACCAAAAGGAAACCATCATGCAAACATTTTCTCCTCAAGCAGTGATCGAACGCTTACAAAATATTGTAGGGCGTTCTTATGTTTTGACCGATGACCAAAGCACGCGTCAGTACCGCCAAGGTCGTCGTTTTGGAGAGGGGAAAGTGCTTGCTGTGGTGGTGCCGGGAACCTTGCTAGAGCAATGGCAAGTGTTACAGGCTGCAATTGAGGCGGACTGTATTGTGATTATGCAGGCGGCCAATACAGGACTTACTGGTGGTTCAACCCCATATGGTGATGATTATGATCGTCCTGTATTAGTGATGAGTACGCGCCGATTAAAGGGCATTCAAGTTATTCATGATGGTAAGCAAGTGATTTGTTTACCGGGTGCGACCTTAGATAATTTAGAACAAATTTTAAAAGGCTATGACCGTGAACCGCATTCAGTAATTGGTTCATCGTGTATTGGGGCTTCGGTACTTGGCGGTGTGTGTAATAACTCGGGCGGTGCCTTGGTACGCCGTGGTCCTGCGTATACTGAACTGGCGTTATATGCTCAGGTGAATGCTGCTGGTCAATTAGAACTAGTGAATCATTTAGGGGTGAATTTAGGTTCGACTCCTGAAGAAATTTTGACTCGATTAGAGAAGCAGAAATATCAAGCCGTAGATATTTTAGATGACAATGAAAAGCAGGCGTCGGACCATCGCTATGCACACGATGTAACCCAAGTCGATGAAGATACGCCTGCACGTTTTAATGCAGATCCGTCACGATTGTTTGAAGCATCAGGATCGGCTGGTAAAGTTTGTGTATTTGCCGTGCGCCTTGATACCTATGAGAAAGTAGAAAGTAATGTCTTTTATATTGGTACGAATGATGCCGATGACTTAACAGCCATTCGTCGTTATTTACTAACCTCACTACCAAGCTTGCCGATAGCAGGTGAATATATTCACCGAGATGCTTATTTAATTGGTGAAAAGTACGGAAAAGACACGTTCTTGTTTATTGAAAAGTTCGGCACAGCCAATGTTCCAAAAGCTTTTGCGATGAAAGATAAAGTTGATGGCTTTTTAGAAAAATTTAAAATTAAAGGTTTAACGGATCATATTTTACAGGCGATTACGTTCTTTTTACCGAGTCATTTACCGAAGCGTATGACCGAATATCGAGATCGTTATGAGCACCATTTAGTGCTACGTGTCGAAAATAATTCAAAAGCTCAGACCGAGCAGTTTTTAAAAGAATATTTTGCAGTGCATCAGTCAGGTCACTATTTCGTATGTAGCGAAGGGGAAGGCCGAAAAGCGTTCTTACACCGTTTTGCGATTGCAGGAGCTGCAATTCGTTATCGTGATACGCACCGTAGTGAAGTTGAAGATATTGTGGCGCTTGATATTGCGTTACGTCGTAATGACCGCGAATGGGTAGAGCAACTGCCGGCCGAGATGGAAAATAAAATCATCCATAAACTCTATTATGGGCATTTCTTTTGTCATGTGTTCCATCAGGACTATATTCTTAAAAAGGGCCATGACCCATTAGAAATGGAACATCAAATGTGGAAGTTACTCGATGCACGCCGTGCTGAATATCCGGCAGAGCATAATGTCGGGCATCTCTATATTGCCAAGCCTGCCTTAGCCAATTTCTACCAAAAACTTGACCCAACCAATAGCTTTAATGTGGGGATTGGGCATACCTCAAAACTGAAGTATTGGGGCAAGACTAAATCGTAATATCGAGACATTAAAAAAGGCGCCGAAGCGCCTTTTTTAATAGATGTATTATGCCGCTTCTGTTGATTTAGCAAGCACTTCTGCAACTGCTTTAGCAACAGTGTAAACATTGTTCATGTTTAAACCTGCTACACAAATACGGCCACTACGTACTAAGTAGATTGCATATTCTTCACGCAAGATATCAACTTGCTCAGCAGTTAAACCTGTGTAACTGAACATACCTTTTTGGTTTACAAGGTAGCTAAAGTCACGGTCTGGTAATGCTTTAGTAAGTTCGTCTTTCAAGATACTACGCATTTTAATAATACGCTCGCGCATCTCTTTTACTTCGCCTTGCCATTGTTGGTTAAGTTTAGCGTCATTTAACACTTCATCAACTAACCAAGCACCTGTAGTAGGAGGGCTAGAGTAAATACGGCGTACAGTCGCTTTTAACTGACCGAATGTGCACTGAGCAGCTTCTGCATCGTCACATACGAAAGTTAAGCCGCCAACACGCTCGCCATATAAAGAGAAGATTTTAGAGAACGAGTTGCTCACAATGAAGTTTAGACCCGCTTGGTCTAAAGCACGGATTGCATACGCATCTTCTTCCATACCGTCACCAAAACCTTGGTAGGCGATGTCTAGGAATGGAATAAGGTTACGGTCTTTTAATACTGCAATCACTTGGTCCCATTGCGCTGGGTTTAAGTCAGCACCCGTTGGGTTATGGCAGCATGGGTGCAACAACACAATGCTTTGCTCAGGCAAAGTTTTAAGTGTAGAAAGCATACCGTCAAAATCTACACCACGTGTTTCGTTATCGAAATATGGGTAGAAATGAGTTTTGATGCCAGCGCCATTGAAAATCGCAACGTGGTTGTCCCAAGTTGGTTGGCTTACCCAAACGTCAGAATTTGGGAAATAAGTTTTTAAGAAATCCGCACCAACTTTCAATGCACCTGAACCACCAAGCGTTTGGATGGTTACAGCACGGCCAGCTTTAACTGCTGGGCTGTTTGCACCAAATAAAAGTGCTTGAATTGCTTCACGGTAAGGTTTGAAGCCTTCCATTGGCAAATAAAGTTTGGTTTTACCGTTTTTAGGCTCGATACGCTTTTGCGCTTCAATAATGGTCTCTAACTGAGGAACAATACTGTCTTCGTTATAATAAAGACCAATACTCAAGTTCACTTTTCCAGAACGAGTATCAGCATTGAACTGTTCCATTAAAGAGAGAATTGGGTCGCCTGCGTATGGGGGGATATGTTGAAACATCAAAAAAGTCCTTTCATTCAACAATATGCATAGTGCTGGGTTTTTTCTGTCTCGAAAAATACGCCACAACTATGTCGATGTTCAATAATGTATCAATAAAGCTACCGTGAAGCATCAGATAATTTCACTAATATCGATATTTTCTGGCTGAAAATGATAAAAAGATTTAAAAGAAATTACGGTAAATAGATACTAATTTATAACTCATGCTTTCATTCAAGCAGATTGTCTACAATCTTGCTGTAATACATTGGTTGTAGACTAAAGTTTGAAACAAAAGATTAGCGGTCGAAAAGCAGCTAAAAAAGTGCCATAAATCTATAGGTAAAATAATATTAAATATCTGTTTTATAAGTACTAATTGGTAAGTGGTGTAATGCTGTAAATATAAGGTGAGAGAACAGGTCTAACGATAAAAATTGACCTGATGCGTTCTGTAAAGTGTCAACAATCACCTTGATTTTTTTCATTCATACCGCTATAAAACTCATAATTGATTAAAAATTGTCGACAATATGCAAGATTTGACCTACGCACCAGAGCCATTACAAAGTCAGGGAAGAACACTGACCGAGAATGTATTTAAACAAATACAGACGGCGATTGTTTTAGGTCAAATTCCGGCAGGTAGCAAAATTTCTGAACCTGAACTGGCGCGTACTTATGGCATTAGTCGTGGGCCTTTGCGTGAAGCAATTCATCGCCTTGAAGGGCAACGTTTGGTTGAGCGTACTGCTCATGTGGGCGCGCGCGTGGTTTCGCTCTCACTGCAACAGTTTAAAGAGCTTTACCAGATTCGTGCGTCTTTAGAAGGTTTGGCCTGTAATCTTGCTGCACAGCATATTGATAAAAAGCAAATCTTGGCGCTACGTGATGTATTGCGTATGCACGCTGAAGATGAAAACTTTAAAGCAGGTAAAGGATATTACTTGCAAGAAGGGCAGGACGATTTTCACTACTGCATTATCAAAAGTAGTGGCAATAAAACCCTAGAAAAAATGCTATGCGATGAGCTTTATCACCTCATCCGTATGTACCGAATTCAATTTTCAAACACACCCGATCGACCGAGCAAAGCTTGGGACGAACACATCCGTATTTTAGATGCAATTGCAGAAGGCGATGGTGAACTTGCCGAGCTGCTCATGCATCGACATATCAATGCTTCTTACAAAATTATTGAGCAAACACTGCTACAAGCACAAGGAGAACATAACAATGGCTAAACAATCCGCAGGTCAGCTATTTCGCGATGCAGTAGCCCAAGAAAAGCCATTACAAGTGGTTGGAACCATCAACGCCAATCATGCACTTTTGGCAAAACGTGCAGGTTATAAAGCGATTTACTTATCAGGTGGTGGTGTAGCCGCTGGTTCTTTAGGCTTACCTGATTTGGGAATTAGTAACCTTGATGATGTGTTGACAGACGTACGCCGTATTACTGATGTATGTGATCTTCCATTATTGGTCGATGCCGACACAGGTTTTGGTGCTTCTGCATTTAACATTGCCCGTACTACAAAAGCACTGATCAAGTTTGGTGCTGCGGCAATGCACATTGAAGACCAAGTTGGCGCAAAACGTTGTGGTCACCGTCCGAACAAAGCCATTGTGACTCAAGAAGAAATGGTTGACCGTATTAAAGCTGCGGTTGATGCGCGTGGTGATGACAGCTTCGTAATTATGGCGCGTACCGATGCATTGGCTGTAGATGGCTTACAAGCTGCAATTGACCGTGCAGGTGCCTACATTGAAGCGGGTGCAGACATGTTGTTCCCTGAAGCAATTACCGAGCTTGATATGTACAAGCAATTTGCTCAGACAACTGGTGCACCAATTTTGGCAAATATTACCGAGTTCGGTTCTACACCACTATTTACTACTGAAGAGTTAGCATCTGCTGATGTAAGCCTTGCGCTTTATCCGCTTTCTGCTTTCCGTGCCATGAACAAAGCAGCCGAAACTGTGTATGAAACCTTGCGTAAAGAAGGTACTCAAAAGAACGTAGTTGATATTATGCAAACGCGTAAAGAGTTATATGAACGCATTAACTACTATGCGTTTGAAGACTACTTAGACAACGCATTTGCTAAAAAGAAATAAGAAGTAAAACACGGTACATATGCCGTGTTTCCCAAATAATTTAAATAGATAGGAAAGGACAATCTTATGAGCTCAAATGAAACAACAACAGGCTTCAAACCAAAAAAATCAGTTGCACTTAGCGGACAAGTTGCAGGCAACACAGCACTATGTACCGTAGGACGTAGCGGTAACGACTTACACTATCGTGGCTATGACATTCTTGACCTTGCAGCGGGTAGCCAGTTTGAAGAAGTTGCTCACTTGCTCGTACATGGCAAATTACCAAACAAAGCTGAACTCAAGGCGTATAAGGCAAAATTAAAAGCACTTCGTGGCTTACCGGCAGCACTTAAAACTGCACTTGAGCAATTACCACCGTCTGCACACCCAATGGATGTGATGCGTACAGGTGTATCAGTGCTAGGTTGTTTAACGCCAGAACACGAAGACCATAACGAAGCTGGCGCAAAAGACATTGCTGATAAATTAATGGCAAGCTTAGGCTCAATGCTGCTTTATTGGTACCACTTCAGCAACAACGGTCGTCGTATTGAAACTGAAACAGATGACGACTCAATTGCAGCGCATTTCTTACATTTACTTCATGGCGAAAAACCATCTGAAGAATGGATTCAAGCAATGCATACATCTCTTATTTTGTATGCTGAGCACGAGTTCAACGCATCTACATTTACCTCACGTGTGGTTGCAGGTACAGGTTCTGACATGTACTCAGCAATTACTGGTGGTATTGGTGCGCTTCGCGGACCTAAGCACGGTGGTGCGAACGAAGTTGCATTCGTGATTCAACAACGTTACGACAACGCAGACGAAGCAGAAGCTGACATTCGTAAGCGTGTTGAAAATAAAGAAGTCGTAATTGGCTTTGGTCACCCTGTATATACAGTTTCTGACCCACGTAATGAAGTGATCAAGAAAGTGGCGCATGACTTAGCACAAGCACAAGAGAACACCAAAATGTACCTCATTGCTGAGCGTTTAGAAGCAGTGATGAAAGAAGTGAAAAACATGTTCCCGAACCTCGACTGGTTCAGTGCAGTGAGCTATCACTTAATCGGTGTTCCAACTGCGATGTTCACACCATTGTTCGTAATTGCACGTACAGCAGGCTGGTCAGCGCACGTGATTGAACAACGCCAAGACGGCAAAATCATTCGTCCAAGCGCGAACTACACAGGCCCTGAAAACCTCAAATTCAAACCATTGGCGGAGCGTGGTTAATGAACACAAAATACCGTAAACCGCTGGCAGGTACCCAGCTTGAATATTACGACGTGCGTCAAGCCGTTGAAGATATTCAGCCAGGCGCATACGAAAAACTGCCTTACACCTCTAAAGTACTTGCAGAGCAATTGGTACGCCGTGCCGATGCCGAGAACTTAACTGCTTATTTAACGCAGTTAATTGAGCGCCGTCAGGACTTGGACTTTCCTTGGTACCCAGCGCGCGTGGTGTGTCATGACATCTTGGGGCAAACTGCATTGGTTGACCTTGCAGGTTTACGTGATGCGATTGCAGACAAAGGTGGTGACCCATCTAAAGTTAACCCAGTTGTGCCAACACAGCTTATTGTTGACCACTCTTTAGCGGTGGAATATGGCGGTGCTGACCCAGACGCTTTTGCGAAAAACCGTGCTGTTGAAGACCGTCGTAATGAAGACCGTTTCCACTTTATTGAGTGGACTAAAACAGCATTTAAAAATGTCGATGTGATCCCTGCGGGGAACGGCATCATGCACCAGATTAACCTAGAAAAAATGTCTCCAGTTATTCAGGCGCGTGATGGCGTGGCATTCCCAGACACATGTGTCGGTACAGACTCACACACACCACATACAGACGCTTTGGGCGTAATTTCTGTGGGTGTCGGTGGTTTAGAAGCTGAAAACGTAATGTTAGGCCGTGCATCTTGGATGCGTCTACCAGACATTATTGGTGTTGAGTTTGTAGGTCAGCGTCAGGCAGGCATTACTGCAACGGATATCGTACTTGCTTTAACCGAGTTCTTGCGTAAAGAGCGCGTAGTGGGTGCTTACCTTGAGTTCTTTGGTGAAGGTGCTGACAGCATGTCTGTAGGCGACCGTGCAACCATTTCGAACATGACACCAGAGTATGGCGCTACTGCTGCGATGTTCTACATCGACCAAAACACAATCGACTACTTACACCTCACAGGTCGTGAAGATGCTCAAGTGGCATTGGTTGAACAGTACGCAAAAGAAATCGGCCTTTGGGCATCTGACATGACCAAAGCAGAGTACCCACGTGTACTTCGTTTTGACCTATCAAAAGTAACACGTAACATTGCTGGTCCATCAAACCCACATGCACGTGTTTCAACTGCGGACTTAAAAGAAAAAGGTATTGCGGGTGTTGTTGAAAACCGTTCTGACGGCTTAATGCCAGATGGCGCAATTATTATTGCTGCAATTACTTCATGTACCAATACTTCTAACCCACGTAACACTGTGGCGGCAGGCTTGTTGGCACGTAAGGCAAATGAGCTAGGTTTGGTTCGTAAACCTTGGGTGAAATCATCATTTGCACCGGGTTCAAAAGCGGCTGCACTTTATCTTGAAGAAGCAGGTGTTCTAAAAGACTTAGAACAACTTGGTTTTGGTATTGTGGCTTATGCTTGTACGACGTGTAACGGTATGTCGGGTGCGTTAGATCCAGTCATTCAGCAAGAAATTATTGACCGTGACTTGTACGCAACAGCAGTACTGTCTGGTAACCGTAACTTCGATGGTCGTATCCATCCATATGCAAAACAAGCATTCTTGGCATCTCCACCGCTTGTCGTAGCTTATGCAATTGCAGGTACGATTCGTTTTGACATCGAAAAAGATGCGTTAGGTCATGACAAAGAAGGTAACCCGATTTACCTCAAAGACATCTGGCCATCTGACGCTGAAATTGATGCCTTAGTTAAAGAAGCTGTGAAACCTGAACAGTTCCGTAAAGTCTACATTCCAATGTTTGACCTAGGTGTAACGGAAGAAGCTGAAAGTCCGCTTTATGACTGGCGTCCACAAAGTACTTACATCCGTCGTCCACCATATTGGGAAGGGGCGTTGGCTGCACCACGTACTTTGGCGAACATGCGTCCACTTGCGATTTTGGGTGACAACATCACCACCGACCACTTGTCGCCTTCAAACGCGATTTTGATGGACTCGGCTGCGGGTGAATATCTTCACAAAATGGGCGTACCAGAAGAAGACTTCAACTCATATGCAACGCACCGTGGTGACCATTTGACTGCACAACGTGCAACATTTGCCAACCCGAAACTCTATAACGAAATGGTGGTTCGCTCAGACGGCACCATTAAGCAAGGTTCAAAAGCGCGTGTAGAGCCAGAAGGCGAAGTAATGCGTATGTGGGAAGCAATTGAAACCTACATGAACCGTAAACAGCCGTTAATTATTGTTGCGGGTGCTGACTACGGTCAGGGTTCAAGCCGTGATTGGGCTGCGAAAGGTGTACGCCTTGCAGGTGTTGAAGCGATTGTGGCAGAAGGTTTTGAGCGTATTCACCGTACTAATTTGGTGGGTATGGGCGTATTACCGCTTGAGTTTAAACCGGGTGTAAACCGCAAAACTTTGAAGCTAGATGGTACAGAGCTTTATAGCGTGATTGGTAATATTGCACCGCGTTCGACTTTAACCTTAGTGATTGAACGTGCCACAGCGGATGGTAAAGAAGAGATTCTTGAAGTGCCTGTGACTTGCCGTTTAGATACAGAAGAAGAAGTTTCTGTATATGAAGCGGGCGGTGTATTACAGCGTTTTGCACAAGACTTTTTAGAAGGCCAAGTGGCTTGATACTTTAGTTGAAAGCTGTTGATTTGATTTAATAAAGACCCTACTTTAGAGTGGGGTTTTTTATTTATTTACACATAGTTAATTAATTATAAAAAATGACTGCATATATTATATTTTTTTAAAATTATTTTATTTTTGTCATCAAATTCTCTTTAACTTACATTAAGATACGCGGCGCTTAGACTTAAATATAAATCACAATAGATTTCTTGGAAAATATCAATGCGTAACTTATTCATTATTTCAATTTGCTCTCTTATATTAACTGCTTGTGGGACGATGCCTTATGTAAGTACAGAGTACCCTCTGCGTGCAGGTTTAATTCAACCTGTGAAGGTCATTGGCAAGGCTGATGTGACCAATGCTCAAACTTCAGATGAACGAGTGATTGTATATTCTTATATGGGCACAAAACTGGACTCTAGCATCAAGGCTATTACAGAAACGATGGTACAACAGACTCAAAAGGAACTATTGAAAAACGGTCAACCTGTTGATGGTAGTGGAACGAAATCGATTGCGATTAAAGTAAATTCGTTACGTAGTACCTACACCAATCTGCTTTTCTGGCGCAGTAAAATTAAATTCGAAGCGACTTTAGGAAATGGACAAACTATTCCATTTACAGTTGCTCATACGAGTGGTGTGTTAGTACAAGATTTAAATGGATGTATTGCAGAAGGGGTAATGACTTTACTCAATGATGCACGTGTAAGAAGTTATTTAGCAGAAAAATAAGAATATAAAAAAAGCCCGACATCCTGTCGGGCTTTTTCGTATTTGGTTGCTAGATATGACTCCTGTCGTATCTCACGCTCCTAGTGCATGAACCTATTATTGTTGTTTTGTGTTCCGGAACATCCTGTTCCTGTATGAACTCATCATAGGAAAAAAGCGGGAATTCGCCAATCCGCTAAATCCCTAAAAGTTTGTAGGTTAAAGCGTACAAAAATGGAATTGTGGAAGATTTTTTAGAAGTTTAAGTGGCTTGATATTTAGTCTATAACTGATTGAAAACTATTCAAAAGAGTTCTATCTTTATGAGAGGGGTTTTGATGGATTGTATTTGAGAGTATATGCGAGATTTAGGACAATTAGGTGAAAGCACTTTTGCAATGTGGTGTGCTCAAGTTGGATTAATTGCTAATGGTTCAGCAATTGATAAAACAGGATGGGACTACTATGTAGAATTCCCAATATCTTCAAATATAACTACTCATGAATTACATAAATCAGCTTTTGAATGTAAAGTTCAGGTTAAAGCAACGGATAAAAGGGATAGAAAACTCGCTATAACAGTATCAAATCTTAGACGGATGGCAACTGTGCAAATGCCAGCATTTTACGTTTTTCTAGAATTTGATGGGAAGAATGAAGCAAAAAATGCATTTGTTTTACATATAGATAATGAGTTGGTTTATAAAATTCTTAAAAGAGTTCATCAAATAGAACAAAGTGAAAAAAATAAGGATTTAAATAAAAAGACAATTACTCTTACTTATAGTGAACAGCATAGAATTGAAAAATTAGATGGTAAAAATCTAAAACAAAATTTGTTGAAATATATCGGTGAAAACTATGCTGATTATATAGCTAGTAAAAATAAATATTTACAAGAGTGTGGTTTTGAAGATGGGTACGGAACAGTTCAATTCTCTCTTGAAGGTGAAGATGGTATTCGGAAAATTATTGATGCTTCTTTAGGATTGGAAAAGGATGTAGAAGTTCAAAATTTAATTAATATCGAAAAGAGATTTGGTATTCCTTCTAAAAAGTCTAATTTTGAAATACCTAACGCAAAATTAAGTTTGGGTATGCAACCACCCAAAAAAGGAAAAATTAGATTTAAAGAAGATAGTCTCTCTAGTGGCTTAGTTTTTGATATAGATTTTTATAACTCACCTTTTAGTTTTAATGAGTTTAGGAAATTTGCAAAATTTCGAGTTGTTGGAGATTTCTTTGACATGACTTTTGAGCCATATAAAAAACAATCTAATTATAAGTTTAACTTTGGTGAAGATAGAAGATTTGAGTTAAAGAAACTAAAAGATGCTATTGGCTTAATTGAATTGATGAGTAGAGATAGTCAAAATACTCTTATGGAATTAGAAATAAAAAATTTTGAGCCTTTAATATTTGATTTAAAAACTAAATTCATTAAAAGAGAGTTAACTATATTTGATGCTTTATTGAATAAAATATTAGAAATATGTTTTCAAGCAAAAATTTATGATGAAATATGTATTTCTCTACAGGAATTATATAATTATAAAAATGAAATTGAACAATTTCATACTATAATTACTAAAACTAATAAGTGTGATTTTCGGGTCGATTTAGAGGTAGAAAGAAAACACATATTTGAATTTGAGAAAACCACATCAACTTCAGCTATATTTTGCAGGTTAGGTAGTCATGTTATAGGTGCAATCCTAACTCTTATTGGAGAACCTAACGAGTTATCAGAAAATAAATTTAGAATTGATAATGGCGAACTTGTGATAGAAAGAACTCTTATATTTACTCGAAGTAATGAAAATATTAATGAAGAAATTAGTAGAGTAATACAAAACACGATAAGTAAATATACAGATGAATACGACGTTTTCTATAACTGGGATACAGGTGCTGTATAAAATAAAAACATAAAAAAAGCCCGACATCCTGTCGGGCTTTTTCGTATTTGGTTGCTAGATATGACTCCTGTCGTATCTCACGTCCTGATGCATGAACCTATTATTGTTGTTTTGTGTTCCGGAACATCCTGTTCCTGTATGAACTCATCATAGGAAAAAAGCGGGAAGTCGCCAATCCGCAAAATCCCTAAAAGGTTGTAAGATAAATCGTACAAATAACATTTTTTGCATTTATGCCATCATCATTGGGCGAAATGGACAATTGACAATCACTCTAACTGGGTTATATTCCTGTTTAATATCTATACGATTATAGGAATGCAATCATGGTAACAGCTGGCGAAAAACCCGGAACAGGCTTCTATTTCTGCGCTCAATGTGGCCAGAGAGTGTTTTTAGAAATTAATACAGATCGTTTACCACCATGCACTAAATGCTATTGCACTGAGTTTAAACGTTAAGAATAAAATAATATTTGCGTTCGCATTTAACAAAAAGCCCTGTCACCCGATGGGGCTTTTTGCTAATTTAAAAATAAGACTTACATAACAAGACCCGTGATGGGCATGAAAAGGAAACCGTTATGGAAACTATATTGGGTTTATGTATTGGCGTGGGTTTGAGCGCTGCCTGCGGTTTTCGCGTGTTTGTGCCGCTATTGGTCATGAGCATTGCAACAATGATGGGATGGTTTGAGCCATCAAAGGGTTTTGAGTGGTTAGCCATGCCATCGGTTTGTTTGGCTTTAGCTGTGGCAACCGTCTGTGAAGTTGCTGCTTATTATATTCCGTGGGTCGACAACGCTTTAGACACAGTCGCGACTCCTGCGGCCATGATTGCGGGTACGTTAACGACCATGGCTGTGAGTAGTGGTGAAATGTCACAGTTCGCAGGTTGGGCGGCAGCGATTATTGTGGGCGGTGGTACGGCTGGTGTGGTGCAAATGAGTACCGTTGCTGCACGTGGTGTTTCAACTGCAACTACGGGTGGCTTAGGAAATTTTGTTGTCGCTACAGGGGAGTGGATTGGAGCAATCTTACTTTCAGTTTCAGCCATGTTAGTGCCTGCGCTTGTTGCGGTAGTGGTGCTGATAGCGATTATTTTAGCGGTACGTTGGATCCGTCATAAAAAGCAAGAACAGGCGCATAGTCCTCTATAGGTTTAGCCTAAACATATTTTAAATAGCAATAAAAAAAGCCCAACATCCTGTTGGGCTTTTTCGTATTTGGATACTAGATATGACTCCTGTCGTATCTCACGCTCCTGGTGCTTGAACCTATTATTGTTGTTTTGTGTTCCGGAACATCCTGTTCCTGTATGAGTTCATATTAAGAAAAAAGAAGGATGTCGCCAATCCGCAAAATCCCTAAAAGTTTGTAGGATAAAACGTACAAAATTAAATTGTAGAAGTGTCTCTGACTTGCCGTTTAGATGCAGAAAAAGAAATTTCTGGATATAAAGTCGGAGGTATACTGTGGTGTTTTACTCTTTCTCTTCTTGGAAAGCCAACAAGAGAAAGAGTAATTAATGGCTTAATTTAAAGTATTTGAAATTGCTTAAAAAAGACCCTACATTTATGTGGTTTTTTTGAAAGGCATAAATTGTGATTGATAAAGAAGTAATTACTTTAAACTCGATTAAGGAGTTATTTGATAAAGCTAATTTAGACTACACAAATTTATCAATAGGTTATGTTGATAATACAAATTTTATAAGCTTTTTTGACCTTAATCCTAATGCTTATCTTTCTTTTGCAAAGCTAGATTTAAAACAGAAAGATGAAAGAGGATTAATCAATGCTCTATCAAATTCTAAGAGAGCTATTGATTGCTTGGTCGAGAATACATTAAAAAATTTTAATATAAACTTAAAAAAAATTCCAAAAGCTGCGTTAAGTTTTTGTGAAGATGTTTTAGAAGAAGATAATAGAAATATTAGTCCTATCTCATTGCGTTTGTTTTGTGCTTTAGGCTTATCTCCAAATTTACTTATAACTGAAGTAAGAAATTTAAGAAATAGAATTGAACATGAGTTCAATATTCCTGAAAAAAAAGATGTGATGCGAGCTTATGAAGTTGCTGAACTGTTAATTAATAATATAAAAGCTAAAGAAATTTATTCTTGTAAAATTGATATTTCAGATATTCACAAGCATGGAGATTTATCATGGGATCATTTTTCAGGATTAGTGTTTAGTTCACCTTATAGACTTAGTCAAAAAGAAATAGGATATTTTGGCTTAGAATATCGGGATAAAAATGGATATGATTATTTATATAAATTTGATCAGGAGGATAAAGAATATTATTATTTTCTTAAAGCTATGTTTATAGCTGAATTTGATTCAGAAGAGTTGATATATTGTATTGAAAAAATTCTAAATATAATCAATCCTGAGTTGGATTTAGGGAAAATTAATTTAAATTTAAGAGGATAGAATCAATTATATAAAATTGAGATCTCTAGTTTTTTATGAAAATTAATCGATTGGTAAGTATATGTGTATTTTTGCTGACTCCTGTTATCACAAAATAGACTCTATAAACTCAAAAGCTTCCCTATACTCTGTTCACCATTTCTAAAACAAATGGATAACAAAAATGGTAACAGCTGGCTTGGGTAATTTTGTCGTTGCGACACGTGAGTGAATAGGAGCGATCTTACTCTCGGTTTTTGCTATGTGAGTGTCTGCACTTGTTGCAGTAGTGGTGCTGATTGCGGTTATTTTAGCAGTACGTTGGATACGCGATAAAAAGCAAGAACAGGCACATAGTCCTCTATAGGTTTAGCCTAAATATATTTTAAACAGCAATAAAAAAAGCCCGACATCCTGTTGGGCTTTTTCGTATTTGGTTGCTAGATATGACTCCTGTCGTATCTCACGCTCCTGGTGTATGAACCTATTATTGTTGTTTTATGTTCCGGAACATCCTGTTCCTGTATGAACTCATCATAGGAAAAAAGCAGGAAGTCGCCAATCCGCAAAATCCCTAAAAGTTTGTAGGTTAAAACGTACAAAAATGGGTATGGTTATTCTTATATAAACGGATTTTCAGTTTCCCAAGGCTTGCTGCTAAAAATAATTTGGCCATTTTCAACACAGAGGATCCACGTATAGAAATACTCTTCTCCTAAACCTCGACATTCAAAATTTGCATTTGGAAATAGAGCGGTAATTTTTTCTATTATTATTTCGCAATAAATAGGGTCAATATGAAGGTCTGCATGACCATTAGCAAAGGCACTCACTAAGTCATTATAAAGATCTTCATGAGTTGCACCTTCAGCTAGCATAGTTAATATTTCTAGGATCTTTGGCTTTTCAGTAGATAAATCAATCGTGTCAAAATCTGTATAACGGACTTGTAGTTCTGTATAAAAACTCATTTTTATTAGCTCTATGATATTAATCGTAAAAAATACTACTTATTAAACATGACTTTATCGTTAAAAAAGAGTTGAGTATAGAAATATCTAAACTATAAGAGTTCAAATTTCTTAAAAATATTCTTCTTTAGGCCCCTGTGCCACAACAGACTTTAATCTTTTGCGCTGATTTAAAGTAAAACACCATTGCAACACAGAGATAAAGAGCTAAGCCAACGCTTAGCCCAGACTACTTTCGTCACAACGCTGCATGACGCTGAAAAAAGTAGGGGCAAAGTCCCGTGGGAGAACAGGACTTTACAAACTGAAAAACCGTAGCTGCTTAGAATGAAATTTAAAGCCAAAATAGGTTTATAAATTGTCATATTATTCTCATAATGATTTATATCTATGAGTAGAATAAAAATATAATTGGTTTTAAGGATTAAAATAATTTTTAGGTAATAATTAATCCTCCCATAAAAATAGGAAAATAAAATAATTAAATTTTTAAAATAAAAATAATTTATAAATTTAAAAAATAGACAATCGGAAACCTAAATTTTAAATAAATAAAATAATTAAGCAGGAGAGGGAATAAGTTTGAAAAATGTCATGGTCAACTCCTTATAATTTATGGAGTCCTACCACCAGATTACCGCGAATTAATTTATGGTGGTAGAACGAAAGAGGGTTGACAGACTGGAAACAAAGGAACCAGCACACACAAAGGTGTCCCCCTTCCGCCCTACCATAGAGAAAAAGGGGGCGAACGAGTTCCCGACACACAAAATAAGAATTTTGCACATCGTCTTTGTTATTCGCGGTCTGTCATAACCGACTGGCAATGTAGGCCAGCAACGAGATAATAATCGGTGATTTTAATTACGTCAATTTAATATTTAGAATATTTTTGATTTAATAATAAAACTAAATTTATTTTTAAAATAATAGGATTAATATTTATATTTAATTAGAAAAAATAAATAATAAAATGAATTGTAAGTGTAATGTTGTTAATAATAGAGATTCATCATCTTATAAATAAAATATTATAAAGATGGTTGTCTTATTCTAAACTTTTAAGCATTTCTTTAGCATCAACATCGCCTGCATTGGCAGCTTGCTGAAACCATTTCTTTGCCAGTTGTAGGTTTTTCGGCGTGCCTTCACCGTTTAAATACATCTGAGCCAAGTTGTATTGGGCATCGCTCTCATTGTGTTCAGCCGCTTTGGTGTACCACTTAAGCGCTTGCTCATCGCTTTGTGAAACGCCGTGACCTTTTTTATATAGTTGAGCTAAATTATATTCTGCGGGTGGGTAGCCTTGGTTGGCAGCACGACTGAACCACTCAAACGCTTGCACATAATTTTGCGCAGTTCCTTCACCTCTGTCGTATAACACCCCTAAGTTATATTGCGCTTTAGCATGGCCCTTGGCCGCAGCCTTGGTGAAATAATCAAAAGCGCGCTTGGCATCTTTTTCTACACCCGTGCCTGTGTAATACATCATCCCTAAACTATATTTTGCCCCCACGCTTCCATTTTGGTCAGCCGCAGTTAGCCATTTAAACGCTTGCTCAAAATTTTTAACAACGCCTTGTTCGCCGCTTAAAAGCATCATGCCAAGATGATATTGAGCAACAGCTTGCCCTTGTTCTGCACGATATTGAATATCGGCCACACTCGGTTCAGCAAATGCAGGAGAATGAAGTGAAAAAATCACCGTAAATATATAAAAAGCAGACTTTTTTATTTTCATATCTCATCCTGAATTTTATTAATTTTAATATTTATTTTTCTTTAATATCTATTTGAATATAAAAGAAAAATATTAAATATGTTTGGGTGGTTTATAGCACTTTAAAATGAGTAAATTTTACGGATTAAATACCCATTTAATAACAAATTAACTTAAAACCGCATATTTAGACTAGTTACATTTTGAAAATGAGTATAGATAGACAGATTAGTCTTTTTTTAATTAAAATGCGGCCTAAATATAAGTTTGATTGATAATAAAAATGCAGATGAGTGTGTCGAGTATATTGGAGCGTTTAGGCCTTGTTTCACAAAATCGCGCTGTTCATATCCAATTCTCAAATCAGTCTTTAAATCAGCAAGTCTTCTTACAACGTATTGAAGGCGAGCATACGCTCAACCAAGGTAGCGTTGCTGAATTACTGTGTCTGTCGACGAACGCGCATATTGCATTAAAACAATTTATTGGCTGTCAGGTTGCTGTTGATCAGGTCACTGACACAGGCCAGTTTTTTAGAACAACAGGCATTATTACCGAAGCAAGCCAAGGGCAAAGCGACGGCTCACTCACCATTTATAATTTAACTTTAAAAGACCCAACTGCACTCTGGCATAAACGCCGTAATAGCCGTGTGTTTATGAATAAAAGCGTGCGGGATATTAGCGAAATTCTGTTTAAAGAATGGCAAGGGAAAAGTCCGTTATTTGCCTCAAGTCTGACGCTCGACACAGCAGGCTTAACGAAAGACTACGATGTGCGTCCATTTGTGATGCAGTCAAATGAAAGCGATTATGACTTTTTAACCCGTTTGTGGCGTAGTGAAGGCATTAATTGGCTGGTCGATGAATCTCAGCTTTTTGTCACCGACCCGAATGCGTCCATTCAGCCACAAGTGTTACGTTTAATTGACGATAACCAAAACTATCAGGCGCTTGAACGACGTAGTTTGCGCTACCAGCGTAGCAGTGCTACAGAACAGTTTGATACCATTACTCAGGTTAAAGCTGAGCGCCGCTTACAACCAACCTCTGTTCATGTGCAACACTGGCAAGCCGATGCCCTACAACAAGAAGAAGGCAGTGGCAGCGTACAAGGTAAGCAGCAGCACAGCGAACACTATGACAATGCCAGTCTGAACCTTGAAGATGCATGGCATGTTAGCCCCGCTTGGATGCAAGACTTAAAGGGTGAAGACCAAGCCACCGCTTCTGGTAATAGCCAGATTGAACAATTGAACCAGCACATTAATGCGTATTATCACCTAAGTTCTAAACAGTTTACCGTTTCAGGTAATGTTCGTGATGCACAGGTGGGTTATTGGTTTGAACTCAATGACCACCCAGAACTCGATCAACACGACAGTGCCGATAAAGAATTCTTAATCTTAAGCAAGCACTACTATAACCAAAATAATTTACCGAAAGAGTTACAACAGCAACTTGAGCGTCTGTTGCCAAAAGACAAGCTCAAGGTAGCTCAACTAGATAGCCAAAACCCTGAGCAGCGCCACTTTGCTGAGCTGAATGTCGTTCGACGAAATATTAAAGCTGTGCCTGAATATAACCCGCTAGAACACCGACCAGCAGCTTACCCGCAGCGCGCTAGAGTGGTGGGACTGGAAGGCGAAAGCATTCATGTCGATCAGTGGGGACGCATTAAAGTCCGTTTCTTGTTTACCCGAACTGACGACCATAGTCATGATGGGGGAGCAGGCAGTAACGACAATGACACCGACTCGGCTTGGGTCGACGTACTCACTCCGTGGGCAGGTGCAGGTTATGGGGCACGCTTCTTACCTCGCGTGGGTGAGATCGTGGTGATTGACTTCTTTGACGGCAACATTGACCGCCCATTTGTAGTTGGACGTATTCACGAAGCCGAACGGCATCCAACCCAGTTCGACCAGAAAGGCCAGCTACCTGACACTAAAAAACTCAGCGGCATTCGTTCAGAAGAAGTCGATGGCAAAGGCTTTAACCAACTCCGTTTTGATGACACGACAGGCCAGATCAGTGCCCAGCTCCAAAGCAGCCATGCGGCCAGCCAACTCAACTTGGGTAACTTAAGCCATCCAAAAGACAACGCGGAAAGTGATGGCCGTGGTGAAGGTTTTGAACTTAGAACAGACCAATGGGGTGCAGTTCGAGCAGGCAGTGGTTTACTCATTAGCACCTATAAACAGGACCAAGCTCAAGGTGTACACTTTGATGCAAATGAGGCCAAACAACAAATAGAAGGCGGCCTTAGCAATGCCAAGGCACTCAGTGAAGTAGCTAAAAATCAGCAAACTGACCCGTTAGAAAATTTAGAAAACCTAAAGTCGTTTATTGAAAAACTTGAGCAGCAAGACAATGCAAAAGCCAAATCGTTTAAAGAAGCGATTATGCTGCTAGCGAGCCCAAATAGCATCGCGCTGAGCAGTAATGAAGACATTCACCTCAGTGCAGATGGGCAGCTAAATCAAACTGCTGGAGACAGCATTAATCTGTCTACTCAAAAGAACTTGATTGCACATGCTCAAAATAAAATTAGCCTTTTTGCGGCTCAAGAAGGGGCAAGACTCTATGCAGGTAAAGGCAAAGTCGAAATACAAGCACAAGGCGATGGTGCAGATTTAATTGCTCGTAAAGCTGTACAGATTATTTCGGCAGAAGACAAAATTGAGGCGACGGCAGCCAAAGAAATTGTACTCACCGCAGGCGGTTCTCAAGTCAAAATTACTGGGTCGGGCATTTTTATGACCACCGGCGGTAAGTTTGAGGTGAAGGCTGGACAGCATTTGTTTATGGAGGGCGGGAGTGCGAATGCAAATGTTCCTGCGTTGCCTGTATTAGGAGAAATTAATAAATATAACTTGAGATATTTTTTGCAAGATAAAGATGGCAATAACTTTGCAAATCATAAATATATCGCTTTCTTACCTAATGGAGATATTGTAGAAGGTCGTACGGATGATAAGGGATATACAGATCTATTTAAATCCTACCAACCAGAAGAGATATCACTTCATTTATTTAAAGATGAAAAAATTGATATAGAGTAAAAATAATAATGGCAAAGTATTATCCGTATGTTGTTTTGGAAACAAATGTAAAACCTACCTTATTAAAGTATAGATTGTACGTTTACAATACCGTAAAAAATAAGGCAGAAACTTCGATACTTTTTACAAGTAAGGAATTCAAAAAAGTAGGAAATAATCTTTATCAAACAAGATCTGCCGAGATAGATGGTAGTAAGTTAGGTATTGAAAATATAAGAGACTGTGTAATTCTTTTTGACTTATATCGATTGAGTATCAGTGGGAAAGAAGCTTTAGTATTAAGTAATTATATTGTGCCAGATAAGATCGAGTCTTATCCTTCTGCAAGTTTTAGCCAAAATAATAAGATATCTAAAGTGCAATACAATGAAGCAAGTAAGGTCACTAAAGTTGTTGAAGAGAGTAAGTCTAAAAATACGTTCCAGCTAAATTTGAGCAGAGAAAGAATTTTTCAATGTATAGATCCTGGCTGTAGGCCTGGGGAAGCGAAAGACCCATTTTCAAAAATACAAATTGAAGCAGGTTTACAAGCTAGATTAAATGAACCTTTTCCAGATCAAGATTTTACTTCATTATGTGGCCCAGCAGCATACTTTTTTTGTCTGCTCAATTTAAGTCCTGTGAAATATAAGGTAGCAGTAAAGCAACTTTGGGAAAATGGTAGTACAAAAATAGGCGGACTTGAAATTAAGCCCTCTCCCAATGGAAGTCGAAGAGTTAAAAATTTTTATCGTAAAAATGATATTCCTAAAATTCCACCAATTGATTGGATAACTTTAGCTAGTTTAAGGGAGTCTGAAAATATAGCTTTATCGCTAAATGATCCAGATAAGGAAGTGGCAGGTATTACTACTTGGATGGAGTTAGGACGATGGTTCAAAGTCACTGGTTTTAAAGATGTCAAAACTTTTCCATTTTATATAAATGGATATAACCCTAGTTTAGTGAATGAACTGAACCAGTATGCTGGAGCAGACTATTATGTTATCAGTTTGATTTCTGCAAGTATTTTAGATAGTGGTACTAGTTCAGGAACGCAAATTTTTCCAGATCATTGGATAGTTTGGACTGATAAATTAAAGGATATAAATGGAAAAATTATTGACGGTACAGCCGACCCCTATAAAACTGAAGTTAGATTAAAAATGTTTACATGGGGTGAAAATAGACAAAGACTTAGAAAAAATCTTTCACTTTATGATTTTGAAAAGAAAGTATTTTTCTCGTTGGTGGTAAAAAAGGAGTTTTTTTAATGAAAATTAAGATATTAGGTTTAACCCTTATAGCTTTAAATGTGGCTGGTTGTGGAGAAAAATATACTATTCAGCCGAATGAGCTCTCTATAGCTCATGTTAATAAATCATATTCCCAGAATATAAAAATTACTGGCGGAAAAGTAGTGGATAAGTACTTTGAAATAGAGACTAATATGCCTGATGATTTAGGATTGAAAATTCAACCGAACAATGATACTAGCGGTTTTAATGACTTCTCAATTAAAGGTATTCCCAAATATAAAGGTGAATATACAATAAATATTTCAACAGGTTTTTATGGCGGTGGTAGTGACGAACTGAATAAAAAATATAAATTAATTATTGTAGAATAAAATGGATGTATAAATATTTGTTAATTGTGCTCAGCCTTTATGGATGTACAGGAAAAGATTATCCAGTTGAGCCCAATCAAATCCCTGCAGGTACAGTGGGTAAGTTATATAATCAAAAAATAGATGTAAGTGGAGGTGTGGTTATACCTTATACTTTACAAATTACCACAGATTTTAAAGAAGATATGGGAGTTGTTATTAAACCAATAAATCAAGAGGCTTCTGATGCATATAATCATTTAGTTATTTACGGAGTTCCAAAATATAGTGGTGATTTTGAAATTAAAATCTCTGGTGGAATATATGGTAGTGGTGATGGAAAATTTACAAAGGAATATACTTACAAAGTTAATTCTAAATAAAATATTTCAAAGATTTATAAATAATTTATGAGAAATTTTTTAATTATTTTATCCATTTTATTGTCAAGTTGTAATCCTTTAGCCAAAAATGAGAAAGAAAATTTTAAAGATATGGCCCTTAAGAATTTAACTTATTCTCATATGGATGGTATGAGTGGTGATATTTTTAAATTTAATTTAGAAACAACTGATGATTTAAAGAATGTTTATCAAAACGGTAATTATAAATATTCACATTTTAAGTGCGATAATATTAAAAATTATCTTATTGTAGGTGCTATCTCAGTCGAAGGAGAAAAGTTAAAGAATGGAAAACATACTTTGTCTGGATACTTCAAAGTTTGCGAAGATGAATCAATGAATGTATGTATCGCTAAGAACCAATTGGAAAAATTATTAACTAGCAATATGTCGTGTAGAGTAGTCTTTGGTGGCTTATTACAAAGCAGTAAAGTTGTGGCAGATAATATTTTAATATCAAAAGAAGCTATAAGAAAATCCAATTTCCAATAAAGTTTTAAATGAAAAAATTTCTTTACTTATCAGGGCTAATTTTTTTAACTGGATGTAGTGAAAAAATTTCAAATTTCACAATAGATCATATTATGAAAAGTAATGAAAAATTAAATTTTGCTATGAAAATTGAAGATAAGGACGTTTTAAATAAAATAAAAAAATCATCATCAAAAAAGTTCATTTGTGAAAATATGATTGATCCTCAGCAAATATTAGATGTGGATGTCGATAGATTTGAGAATAATCAAATTGAGGTATCTGTAGAGTTCTGCACAAATAATGATAATAGAAGCTGTGAACCTATAGATATCAGTTCAGTTAAAAAAATCAACTTAGAATGCCAAGCAATTTTCTCTGCAATGATTAGTAATGTGTCTAAATCAGAAAAATTTCCAATTGTATGGGAAGAAAAATAACTTGTTTAAAAATCTGAAACTTAACTTGATAACTTTAGGTGTTCCCTGTTTACTTATGGCAGGATGTGGTCACGAATATACAATTGAGCCTGAAAGGCTTCCAGTAGCCTATGTAGGAAAGGCATATAATCAGACATTAAAAATTACTGGTGGTAAAGTCTCTGAGCAACATTTTGAATTAAATTCTAATATTCCAGAAAATCAGGGTGTTAAAATTACTCCGGTAGATGATATAGATGGATACAATCATATAAAAATAGAGGGTATTCCTAAATATAAAGGAAGATACAAAATTGTAATGAATGCATATTTTTATGGACGAGGCGATGACAAGCTAACTAAGACCTATGAATTTGTAGTTAAAGAATAAAAGATATCTTTAATAAGAAGTGGATATGAAAAAGAATTTATTAATTACCGTATTATTTTTACTTTTCATCATACAGTCCTTAATAAACTATTACTTCTGGAATCGTACAAAAACACCAGAAATTCATGTTCTAGAGAAACCTTTACGAATAGCATCAAATTTCGATAATTCTGCACCATACACAATGCTTCCTGCAGGAACTGTTCTATATGATGACAGAGACTCTTTAAATAGAAGAGTTATGGTTTATTTCAACTTGCAAGGTGTTGATTTTAAATTTGAAGAACAAGATCCAGATATCCTGAAGCAACCTAGTGAAGTACGCTCTATTAGAAGCACAGAGCTAAGTGATATTTTAAAAACTATTCCTTTAACTAAGAAAGATATTTATTTAATCATTAAACATGATGACAGTATAAATGACTCTGTACGCTCTATTTTATTTAAAAAATACAAAATTGATCCTTCACAGTATGAAAAATAATTAAATAATTTTGTGCCAAAAACGATAAATATTAAAAAAGTAGAAGAAGCGTAATTGATTACGCTTCTTCTACTTTTATTTAATTAGCCTTTTCATTAACCACTACAATCTTACCAATTGTCTTATTTGACTCAATCAACAGATGTGCTTGTTTGATGCTTTTAGCATTAATAGGATATAGAGATGTAAGTCTTGGTGAAATAATAATATTTTGATCAATTAGCTTTGCAATATGACCTAAAATTTCAGACTGTTTTGCCATATCTGGGGTTTGGAAACTGGATCGAGTGAACATAAGTTCCCAATGAAATGACAAACTCTTTTTCATCAATAGATTGAAATCTTGTGGATGAGAAAAAGGCACAATACTGCAAATTTTTCCAAATGGCCGAGTCATGTTAGATAATTGGTCAAAATATGAATCTGGTGAGTTACAGATCAAGACATAGTCGACCTCAGAGTAACCCAATTGGGCTAATTGAGTAGTGATGTCCTGAGTGTGATCTATAATATGGTCTGCTCCTAATTTTCTACACCAATTGCTTGTTTCTTGCCGTGAAGCAGTAGTGATAACAGTTAACTGCGGTACAAGTTTAGCAAGTTGGATTGCCATTGAACCGACACCACCAGCACCACCAATCACCAGCAAAGATCTTGGTTGGTTTTCATCATCTTCTAAAAGAAGATCTATATGGTTCGTGTTAATTTGAACTGATAACCTTTCAAATAACGCTTCCCAAGCGGTTAAAGATACTAAGGGTAGAGCAGCGGCATCTTCTAAAGAGATACTCTGAGGTACGTGAGCAATTAGTCTTGAGTCAATTGCATGGTAAGCACAATTTCCCCCAGATCGATTGATATCACCTGCATAATAAACCGTATCTCCAATTTTGAATTTTCCAGAGACTTTAGAGCCAATTTCAATGATTGTTCCTGCAACATCCCATCCTAGAACTGTAGTTTGGTTATCTTTCGTTTTTCTACGTCGCGCACGCGTATCGGCAGGGTTAATTGAAATTGCTTGAACTTTAACAATAACATCGTGAGGCAGGGCTTGTGGGTAAGGAATTTGAACATCCATAAACGAATCTGGATGCTCAAGTTCTAATGGCTCACAAATAGCAACTGCATAATTTATTTTGCTATTCATAGTCTTACGCGATCAGCTTCTCGACATCACTCATCACATCTTGCTTTGTTTTCTCATAATCTGTATTCACTACTGTAGGTGAAATATGGATATTCTCAATATCACTTACACCAATAAACTTTAACCAGTCATTAAGATAAGGCGTTGCAAAGTCAGAACCGAAATTATTAGAAATACCTTGGTAATACACACCACTAGCAATCACGACATATGCTTTTTTATGATTTAGCAAGCCTGTGTAACCAGTAGAAGGATCAAAACCAAAGGCCCAACTAGGCTGAGTTACGACATCGATAAACTGTTTTAAGATGTAAGGAATGTTATTGTTCCAAAGAGGTACGTTAAATACATAGATATCGGCAGATGCAAAGCGGTTATAAACCTCTTTAATTTTTGTCCATGCTTCTTTTTCTTTAGAGTTTGAATCTTGTCCTGTAAATAATGCCATTTTGGCACCCACAGCATTTTTATCGAACGCAGGTAGATCATCTTCAAAAAGATTAAATTCATCAACAACCAAATCAGCGTGCTTTATTTTAAGCTGAGTAATTACTTGTTCAGCAATAAGTAAAGACTGACTATTCTCACCACGAGTTGATGAGTTGATATGAAGGACTTTCATAGTTTTCTCTATATTAGAAATATTTTAATGTATTGTTATTTAATAAATAATTTTAAATTCATTAAATAAATTTTTCATCAGGAATTGTTTTAGGCAGCTTGAATTGCTTCACCACAAAGAGAGACAGTTTCTTGTTTATGTTGATGTAAATACCAGAACTGCTCTGCAATCGTTTCTGGATGTACCGTGTAGCTTTTATCTTGTGCGCCCGGTGTTCCATCAACAAAGCCATTCACAATGACTTGGCTCACGTAAACATTTGAGTCAGCGAGACTATGAGCAAGTAAGTTGGTGGTTTTATATTGAGCGGCGGCTGCAATTGCTAAAGATGAATATTCTTTGGCAACTAAATCTATTCCCACTGCATCGAACGCAAAAATTCCATTGGTTGATAAAATACTACCGTTATTCTTTTCTAAATCACGTAGGCAAGCTTGTACCGTAGCAATATAGCTTGAGACACGAATATGGAAGCTTTGGGTGAGGTCTAGCGGATTGGTTTCTAAGATGTTGCCTTCAATATCATGGAAAGCGTTCCAATGAATATTTTTAATCTCTCCGAATTGGTCTTTAATACGTTTTACGAGATTTGGTATGTCTTCCAGAACTGCTAAATCACATGTAAAAGCATAAGCTTCTATACCTTGTGTTTTCAGTTCTAGAATGGCCTTCTCGAGTTTTTCAGCATTTCTTGCCACTAACCCGATTTTATAGCCTTCTTTACCAAACTTATGTGCTACGGCTTTGGAAATACCTGTTCCATAGCCAAAAATTATAATATTTTTGTTCATTATAAAGTTCCAAAAAAACCAACTATTTGGTTGGAAATATTTTATAATATGTTTTAATAATATATGCAAGTTAAAAATAATTATGTCGTGGGATACTGAAGGAACAAAACAAAAAATCTTGAAAGCTGCAATTAGTGAGTTTGCTTTGCATGGTCCAGATGGCACCACTGTTGATAAAATTGCAAAAATTGCAGGTGTTAACAAAGAGCGTATTTATAATTATTTCGGGGCTAAAAGAGATTTATTTGCGGTCGTTTTAAGTAATGAATTAATTAAAGTTGCTCAGTCTGTACCTCTTAAATCTTTTGAAGAAGAAGATATTGCTGAATATGCCGGGCGTGTGTATGACTATCATTGTGTACACCCTGAACTGAGTCGTTTATTGCTTTGGGAAGGGTTGATTTACTCTTCACAAGAAGTACCAAATGAAAACATCCGCTGCGAAAATTATAACTGTAAAATTGAAGCAATTAAAAAAGAACAAGATGAAGGCAGGGTAACCGATGAAATTGAAGCAAGCTATTTAACTTTCATGATTTTAGCACTTGCAAATAGCTGGTTTATGTTGCCTCAAGTTGCCAGAATGTTTACCCCGATCGAGGATATTGATAATCCTCATGAAAAGCGTAGAGCAATGATTATAGAGTCGGCTAAACGGTTGCTAGTGAAGTAGTTTTATAAGTAATAATGATCTTAATCAAAACATTCTAAATAAATCACCTAGATTAATTTTTTAATTTGACTTCTCTATCTTCCTGTCATAAATTAATTGGAACGATCGTTCCTGATAAGTGTGTTTTATGCGAACTAAAGAATTTGAAACTGATGAAATTGCTGATGCTGCAATGCAGATTTTTTGGCGTCGTGGTTATGCTGCAACCTCAGTTCAAGACTTAGTTGATGGTACGGGACTATCTAGAAGTAGCCTTTACAGCACTTTTCAAAACAAACAAGGTCTTTATCAAAAAGCGTTACAACGCTATGAACTTTTAACTACACTAAATAATGTGAAGTTGTTGTCTGGTTCAGGTTCTCCGAAAGCACTTATTCGACAGTTACTTCTTAATATTGTTGAAGATGAGTTAAGTGATCCAGAACATAAAGGATGTCTTGTCGCAAATGCATGTTTAGAACTGGCTGGCCATGACGAAGATGTCGCTCAATTTGTTGTAAGTAACCTACAGAAAATACAACATGCTTTAGAGAGTTTGTTAATTAAAGCTCAACAGTCTGGTGAAATTTCTTCTACCCAAAATCCACGCGCGTTAGCGAGTTTTTTTGTAAATACTATTCAAGGATTACGTGTTCTGGGAAAAGGCAGTCCATTTGAACAAAGAAAGCAATGTTTAATGGATGTGGTCGAGGTTGCTTTAAACGTTTTATAAAACTCATTTAAACCTTAACTATTTTTGAGCTGAATAGTTAAGGTTTTTATTTAACTTAAATTGGAACGACCATTCCATAATGATAATTTTAGATTACATGGAGAATAAATGCCTTCCCATCTTAACCTGATAAAACAAGTTTATAGCGATACAGAGCAGAGCAAGTACCCTGAAAAGAATTTGAGAGTAAATCTTTATGAATACTAAGAGTAATGAAACATCTCATCAGTTAACTGATGAATTCTCTACTCAATTACCGATTTGGAAATTGTTGGCTTTTACAGTTGCAGGCTTTCTGACCATCATGACAGAAACCATGCCAGCAGGACTTTTGCCCCAAATCAGTCAAGGACTACATATTTCAGAAGCTTATGCAGGGCAGCTTATAGCAGTGTATGCATTAGGTTCTGTTCTAGCCGCAATACCGATTATTAGTCTCACCCGCAGTTGGAATCGGAGACCTTTATTACTCAGTGCTATTGCAGGGTTACTTTTATTTAACGCGATTACTGCTTTATCAAATGACTATATTCTGACTTTGATTGCTCGTTTTATTGCAGGGATGGCCGCGGGTGTTATATGGGGGCTTTTAGCGGGTTATGTAAGACGCATGGTCTCTGCATCGTATCAAGGAAGAGCTTTAGCAATTGCTGGGGTTGGGCAACCCATTGCCTTATCAATTGGCGTTCCTTTAGGGGCGTGGTTGGGAACGTTGTTTGAGTGGCGTGGTGTATTTTGGATCATGTCTTTACTGGCATTAATTTTATTTGTCTGGATTCGCTTTAGTATTCCTGATTTTGCAGGACAGTCAGCACAAAAAAGATTGCCCATTTTAAAAGTTCTTTTAATGCCGGGCATCAGAGCCATTTTAGCAGTTGTCTTCCTTTGGATATTGGCTCATAGCATTCTTTATACTTATATTTCACCATTTTTGGCCTCAATAGGGCAGCCATACAACGTTGAGACTATCCTGTTTATATTCGGTATTTCTTCAATTGTAGGCATCCTCATTACAGGAATGTTTATTGACCGTTCATTAAGAAAAATAACGCTTTTGAGCTTATTTATCTTTGCTATCGCAACAGCGCTGTTAGGTGTTTATAGCTCTTCAAGTTTTGTCGTACTGGCGGGTGTTGTGTTATGGGGAGTTACTTTTGGTGGGGCTCCAACATTATTACAAACAGCTTTGGCAAATACTGCGGGACAAGAAGCAGATGTAGCGCAGTCTATGTTGGTCACTGTATTTAACCTTGCTATCGCATTTGGTGGAATGATTGGCGGAGGACTGCTTGAAAGTTTTGGGGCAGCTTCTTTTCCGTGGTTTATGCTGGCTTTTGCCCTGACTGGGTTATTTACTGTTTACCATGCTCGGAAACATGGTTTTATTTCTTCATAAAAGATTTTTGCCCTTCATGGTTAAAAAGTGAAGGGTGATTTACTTTTTATAGTTTGATGTATTGTCACTCAAAATAATTAATGACTTGGTAAAATAAACCGTAAAAAACAAATAAAGTGGAATTTAAAATTAACTAATTATTATGAAATGGGAATATATTCTTTTTAATTTGATTTTTTGCGTAAAAATTACCAAAAATATTTAAAATTAGCTGTTCTTAGAAAAACAATCCCATAGGGTGCTGGCTAAACTATATCTCAAGGGTGTGATAGGGATCGAAAAGAGTAGCATGCACCAAAACGTATAACGTTAGTGTGTACTCACCCAAAAGGTCTCGATTCGGCTTAGGACGCTATAGATCAAAAGTTTATAGGCAAAAGGTTCTAACTTACAAAGTTATAATTGTTGAAGTAAACCATAGATGGTTTCCCTTGACACCCTAAAAAATTCTCTATAATAAAAATGATACTTTACAAGAATATAATTCATGAATAAGCCTTATCTTTCTGCCTTGCCGCATGACAGCCAAATCTCATCTCAATTGAACAATGCTTACTTCCACGACTCGTGGAGTATTGTGCTGGGTCAGCCCGACCTGAATGTATTTGGGCAGCTCATTAAATTGTTCCGGCATACTCCGCAGTGGATAGAGTGGAGCATGAATGTGCGTAATAAAATTACTTCTAAGATTGGCCTTAAAGATTTAGGAAGTTTTAAGCGGATTGATTCGAATAAAAAAGAAAATGAATATGTCGCAGGTGACCGAATTGGAATTTTTACCTTGCTACAACGTACCGAAAATGAGTTAGTGATCGGAGATGATGATAAACATTTGAATGTGACTTTATCTATTTATAAAAATGAAGATACCCAAGTGCTTACAGTGACTACAGTGGTACATATTAAAAATCTGCTTGGAAGACTCTACATGGTACCTGTAATTCCTGCTCATCGAAAAATAGTGCCAGCGACTTTACAGATATTGGGTTAGAGTACTATTTTTATTTACGATGCGATCAGCAAAAATCGTTTATATATTAATCTTATTATCATAATAACGAGCTGAATAATATGGAAAATAAAAACCATTGTCGCCAATGCGCCGTTTGTGGAAAGAGTTTTCCCTTAAAAGATCTTGTGTCTGGTGAAGTCATTCGGAATGTCATCAGTGATGAAATTATAAAAGATCATCCAGAATGGACTTACTCAAGCTTTATTTGTCGAGCAGATCTGGCAGATTATCGAATTAAATATGTGCAGTCGTTATTACGTTCGGAGAAAGGCGAATTATCTAATTTAGAAAACGAAGTGATTGGCAGTATGCAACGGCATGAGCTGATTAGCCGAAATACAGAAATAGATTTTGATCAAAAATGGACGCTTGGAGAAAAACTGGCAGATAAAATAGCCACTTTTGGGGGAAGTTGGGCTTTTCTCATTTGTTTTGCTCTATTTTTAATAGGCTGGATAATTTTAAATACAGTTGTGATGGTAGTACGTCCAGTCGACCCGTATCCTTTTATTTTGCTTAATCTAGTTCTGTCATGCTTAGCTGCAATTCAGGCGCCTATTATTATGATGAGTCAAAACCGCCAAGAAGCCAAAGACCGCTTACGTTCTCAACATGATTATCAAATTAATCTAAAAGCGGAACTTGAGATTCGTCATTTGCATGAAAAAATGGATCATCTTTTATCGCATCAATGGGAAAGGCTTGCACACATTCAAGAAATTCAGCTCGATCTTTTAGCTGAAATGAATAAAAAGCGATAAATAATTTCTGAGTTTCACGTGGAACATGAGTAAAGCGTTATAGATTATTTTGCGGTAGGTCTGAAATTTCTTTATGATCTGCCGCCATGCTCCATTGCTGTTTCTACGACCATGCCTTTAAACGACAACTTTGTTTACGCTCCACCGCAAGATCCGCTTTCAATTCTATTTGAAGATGACGATTTAATTGTGGTTGATAAACCTGCGGGCTTGTTGTCGGTGATGGGTCGTTTACCTGAGCATCATGACAGTGCTTATTTGCGGGTGTTAGAAAAGTTCCCTTTGGCTAAGGTCACGCATCGTTTAGATATGGCTACATCAGGCTTACTTATGTTTGCCAAACATCGTGATGCAGAAGTTGCGGTAAGTAAAATGTTTCAGGCTAGAACAGTCAAAAAGCATTATATTGCTTTGGTGCAAGGCCAAGTCGCAGAAGAGGGTAGTGTTGAAGTTCCGCTCATTACCGACTGGGAAAATCGCCCGAGACAAATTGTACATTTTGAACTAGGTAAACACGCTAAAACCTTGTTTCAGCCCTTGGTTTATGATGAAAAAACAGATCAAAGTCGAGTGTTGCTTGAACCAGTAACTGGACGTTCGCATCAGCTACGTGTGCACATGATGCATATTGGCCATCCGATTATGGGCGATAAGTTGTATCACCCTGAACCGAAACGTTTTCATTTAAACCGAATGGCTTTACATGCTGCATATTTGGCTTTTCAGCATCCATTGAAAGGTACAGGTGTGGTCATTGAATCGCAAGTGCCCTTTTAAAATTTATATACAATTAAAAATTCAATTTGGTGCAATTGGGAACGCAATATATACCCAAATTGCAATAAAAGTCGGGTATTCTTGATGTCGAATAATATTAATACCGCGACAACAACAAGGATCACTTTATGTCTCGTGACTACGAACAATTTCCAGATGATGATAACGGCAATGTACTTTGGCAAATGGCTGAAGATGGGGATGATTTAACCGAGCTGCATGAAATTGAATTTTCAATTGCTTTTCAAGATCAAAAGAATGCAGAGCAATGTGCGCTGTATTTACTTTATCAAGAACAAAAAGTTTCACTTTTCCAAGATGACTCTGTTGAGCCAAACGAGTGGGTGATCACCATCTTTGTCAACATGGAACCTGAGTATTCAGATATTGTTGATTTGGAACAATGGTTTGCGAGCATCGCTGAAAAATTTCAAGGCGAATATGATGGATGGGGCTGTATGGCCTATGTCTTCGAGGAAGGCGACGACGAAGATGACCTGTTGCAGTAAGGTCTAAAATAAAGAGTAGGAGATAATCATGAACTTATCTCAAAAACAAATTGCAGTACGGTTTTTAGAGCTTGCCGCAGCTGGCGAAGTCGATGAAGCTTATAGCAATTACACCGCACCGAACTTCAAGCATCACAACCCTTATTATGCGGGTGATGCAACTTCTTTGAGGGAAGGAATGCGTGAAAGCGCGGCTGAAACTCCAAATAAAGTCTTTGATGTTCAACATGTCATTGAAGAGGGCGATTTGGTTGCTGTGCATTCTAAACTTGAAATGCAAATGAATGGGTTAACCACCTTGGCTGTGGTCCATATTTGTCGTTTTGAAAATGGAAAAATTGCTGAGTTTTGGGATATTGGCCAAGTACAGCCCGACCCGCTCGTCAATGAAAATGGCATGTTCTAATAAAAAAGCCCGAAATAATTCGGGCTTTTTTATTTATGAATGAATTAAAACTTCCACTGTGCTGAAATTGAGGCGTTTAGTGGTTCACCCGGTTGAACCCATAAATCACTATAGCTTGAAACATAATAAGTTTTATCAAACAGGTTGTTCACATTCAGCTGATAGCGTAAGCGGTCAGATGGGGCATAGTAGCCATTTAAATTGACCAGCGTATAACTTGGTAAGTTAAAGCCATTATCAAGATTATGTCCACTGCGTTCACCCACATAGGTAAGGTTGGCACCTACACCTGCTTTTCGTGGACCTTCTTGTAGAAATTCATAATTGGTACTTACAGCACCTTGGTGTTTTGGAACATTACTTAGACGTGCACCTTTTGCCAAGTCTTGGTCTTTTTCAATTTGAGCATCGGTATAGCTATAGTTGGCATTGACGAACCAACGGTCCGTGATTTGGCTATTCAGGTCAAACTCAATTCCTTTACTACTCACTTCACCTGCTGCGGTTTGGAAGTCTTTGTTGACAGGATCTGTCGTCAGCACATTCTGCTTTTTCATTTTAAACAAAGCGAGACTCAGCACACTTTGGTCATTCATTTTATATTTGGTACCGACCTCATAGCTTTCACCTTTTTCCGGAGCAAAAGTCTGACTATTTCGATTCATACCACTATTCATGGCAAATGAGCGACCATAGTTGGTATAAAACGCCCATTGGTCAGAGGCTTTAAAATTTACTCCGAAACGTGGACTATTTTGATGAAGTGTCTGATTGTTTTCGGTTTGTTTTATATGGTTTTTAAAGTCTTGCTCGACCTGATCAAAACGGTTACCAAATAGCACACTCCATTGATCATTGAAAAAAATCTGATCTTGAATATTGAGTGCAAAATAGCGTTGGCGCTCTTTAGTGTTGGTAAATGGAGCTAAGCTAGGTAAATATTTACCATATTCAGGTTGGTAAATATCAATAGTATTCACTGTAGTGGGAGAGTTTGAATCATGGTTCCGACGCAGTTGATATTGTTTATAGTCGAGTTGACCAAGCTCGGTCGAAAGTAAAATTTCATGGCGAGCCCAAGAGGTATCAACCTTGCCAAGTAACTCTGTCTGAGCCAGAACATCTTCACTTGTATAATCACGATAGCGACGTTGACGCTCTAAAGTACGTCCATCGGCTTGCATACGGCGAGGCTCGGTTGCAAAGCCGACCATTTTGGCGTCTTTATAACTGACAGCACTGTTTAGTTTCCAGTCAGGGTTAAATTCGTGACTTAGACGTAATTGGTAAAAGTAATCTTTTATTTTTAAATCGCCATCGTCAGGTTCACCTGTAAAGGTTTTCGGGTCCATCACAAACTCATGATTGACTGTGCTGACACCGCGGTCAAAGGTTCCTTTATGCTCTGTAAATTCACTGTCAAAGTCGAGTTGTGTCTGGTCTGAAATTTTCCATGTGAGCTGTGGTGAAAAGAACCAGCGTTCACTGCTGACATGATCACGGAAGCTTTGATTATCTTCGTGAGCCACGGCTACGCGATAGGCCAGTTCATCGTTAATAGGCGCGGTATGCTCCAGACTAATTCGATATTGTTCTTGGGTATTGGCGCGTAGGTTAACTTCACTTTCGCTTTCCCACTGTGGTTTTTTACTGTTGAGGTTCAGCAAACCACCTGTTTCGCCGCGGCCATATAAAGCTGCCATCGGCCCTTTTAAAAACTCTAAAGATTCAATGTTCACTACATCTTTTGGAGCGCTAATCCCTCGGTTGACACTCAAACCATTACGGATCATAGAGGCACCTAAATTGGGATCGGTATTAAAACCACGGAAAGAGTAATTATCCCAAAAGCCGCCACCAAAACTGTTTTGATGAAAAACCCCACTCACCAAGCTTAATGCGTCATCAATCCGTTGAACGTCTTGTTGTTCCATCATTTGTTTTGAAACATAAGCACGGTTAAAAGGTACGTCTAAAACATCGTGAGAGAATTTAGTCGCCGAGCTATTTTGGCTTACATCTTCTTGAGTGCTTTCAGCCTGAATACGTATGGTTTCAAGTACCGTTGACGTTTCTTCTGCCCAAGTGAATGTCGATATAAATGATAGACCCAACGAAGACAACAATCCTAATTTGTTTTGCATAAATAATCAGCCATGAAAGACAAAAGAACTATAATGTAATAGTATAACGTTACATTATTTTATTTATTACCGCTATGCCTATAGAAAAAAATATTGAACGTTTACAGTCGATTGATGCATTGCGTGGTTTGGTCATCCTGATTATGTTGCTCGACCATGTAAGAGAAACATTTTATTTACATAAACAGGTTACCGATCCAATGGACGTAACAGTAACAGAACCAGCATTATTTGGCAGTCGATTATTGGCACATATTTGCGCTCCGGTTTTTGTACTTTTAACCGGTATTTCTGCATTTTTATTTCAGTCAAAAAAACAAAATTTACAGCAAACACGTGCTTTTCTATTAAAACGCGGCTTATTTTTGATTTTGTTAGAGCTTACGCTTGTGAATTTTGCATGGACAGCGACTTTTCCACCCGAAGTCATTTATTTACAGGTGATTTGGGCGATAGGTATTAGCATGGTGGTATTAGCTTGTTGTGTAAGTTTGCCTTTGCCAGTTCTTGCTGGTGTAGCGTTGGTCATTATTTTTGGGCACAACCTGCTAGATTCTGTGCACTTCTCACAAGGTGTTTTACAAAATATATGGTTCATTTTACATGAACGTGGTTGGATTGAATTTGCGGGTATCAAGCTTCGTACAAGCTATCCTGTTTTACCTTGGATTGGAGTGATTTTATTAGGCTATGTTTTAGGTCAGTTCTTTAGTTCAAAATATACAGCAAATCAAAGAAGCCGCGCTTTACTCAGCATTGGTTTAATAAGTATTGGGTTATTTGTTTTACTACGTTTTATCAATATCTATGGTGACCAGCCGTGGCAGTATTTTGAGTCATTACAACTGAGCCTTATGAGCTTTTTTAACCTCACCAAGTATCCGCCATCTTTACTGTTTATTTTGCTGAATGTTGGAATTGGTTTGCTTGTGCTCGTTGCTTTTGAACGTATGCAGCAGCACTCGTTTTTAAAACCATTAGTGGTATTTGGCTCGGTGCCTATGTTCTTTTATTTATTGCATTTATATGTGCTGAAACTGATCTATGTGTTTGTGCTAAACGTGTGGGGAGCCAACTACGGGAATTATTTGTCGGTCAGCCATGTATGGATGCTGTGGTTAATCACAATTTTGCTGTCTTTTGCACTCTACCCAGCGGTTAAGTGGTTCTCGAAGTTCAAACATCAAAATAAACATATTTCGATTTTAAAATATTTCTAATTTTTAAAACGTGAGTAAAGCGAGTTCAATAATGCTCGCTTTACTTGCTTACATCTAAATATAAAGTTTCTTTCACTTCTTCCATGACCACATAACTGTGCGACGATGCCGAAGCGGGGAGTTTCTTTAATAGATCTCCCAATAAGCGGCGGTATGCGCTCATTTCTTTTAAACGGGCTTTTACAAGGTAGTCAAATTCGCCTGAAATAAGGTGACATTCGAGCACTTCAGGAATCTCAACGAGGTCTCTGGCCACTTGGTCAAATACATCGCCTGATTTGGCAGATAACTTAATTTCTAAAAAGACGAGAAGGTTACGGTCTACGTAAGCTGGGTTTAGACGGGCGTAATAACCCATGATAATGCCATCGCGTTCGAGACGTTTTACACGCTCTGAACAGGGGGTGGTAGAGAGGTTGACTCTCGATGCCAATTCACTAATCGCAATTCGTCCTTCGCGCTGCAAAATGTCCAGAATCATGCGATCTATACGATCTAAGGGGCGCATAGATATTTCCTCTTTTTTTAAAATTCTCGCGAGAAAAACATAAATTTACCTAGATTATACCCTGAAAAACAGTGAAATAAACTATTGAAGCAGAAATATACTAGTTAAATAAACTGGTGTGCGTGAGGGAATGGAAATGCGCGTAATTGTATTAGGTAGCGGCGTTATCGGAGTGGCAAGTGCCTATTATCTAGCTCAACAAGGAGCTGAGGTCACTGTTCTTGACCGTCAGTCAGGTCCTGCTGAAGAAACAAGCTTTGGTAATGCAGGTCAAATTTCGCCAGGGTATTCGACCCCTTGGGCAGCACCAGGAATCCCTTTTAAAGCTGTGAAGTGGATGTTCCAACATCACGCACCGCTTGCGATTAATTTAGATGGCAGCATGTGGCAGTTACAGTGGATGGCGCAAATGCTAAAAAACTGTAATCCACAAAGTTATGCTGTGAACAAAGAACGTATGATGCGTGTGGCTGAATACAGCCGTGATTGCTTACGTGAACTTAGAAAAGATACAGGCATTAATTACGAAAACCGTGCTAAAGGTACGTTGCAGTTATTCCGTAAAGAAGCTCAAATGGAAGCGGTTCAACGCGACATTAGCGTGCTACAAGAGTGCGGCGTAAGCTACGAATTATTAAATGGCAACGAACTTGGTCGTGTAGAACCAGCTTTGGCAAATGCGCAAGATAAACTCGTTGGTGGTTTACACTTACCAAATGACGAAACAGGTGACTGTTATTTATTTACCAATGCTTTAGCTCAAATTGCTAAAGAGTTGGGTGTTAACTTCCAGTTCAACCAGAACGTAGAAAAATTGATTGTTGAAGGCGATGAAATTAAGGGCGTTCAGGTCAATGGTAAGGTCTTAACCGCAGATCGTTATGTCCTAGCGTTTGGTAGCTATTCACGTGATTTCTTGAAACCACTCGATCTACAGTTACCTGTATATCCTGTGAAAGGTTATTCGTTGACGATTCCAATTGTTGACCCTGCTTTTGCTCCGCAATCTACAGTGCTTGATGAAACCTACAAAATTGCGATTACGCGTTTTGACCAACGTATTCGCGTAGGTGGTATGGCTGAGTTAAGTGGTTTCAATTTAGGTCTGAACGAAGACCGCCGTGCAACCTTGCAAATGGTTACTCAGGACTTGTTCCCGGGCGGCGATATGGCACAGGCGTCTTTCTGGACGGGTCTACGTCCAATGACACCAGACAGCACTCCAATTATTGGAGCGACTCGCTTTAAAAATCTGTTCTTGAATACAGGTCACGGTACTTTAGGTTGGACCATGGCATGTGGTTCAGGGAAATTAATCAGTGACATCGTATTAAATCATAAGACTGATATCAGTACCGATGGCCTTTCAATTCAGCGTTACTCACACGCGCACGCGGCATAACGGACGTTAGGAAAGTAATCATGCCTCGTCCTATTACCGCAGTGATCCACCGTCAAGCCTTACAAAATAACTTGGCGGTGGTACGCAAGACTATGCCAAACAGTAAGGTCTTTGCCGTTGTAAAAGCCAATGCTTATGGACACGGAATTGAACGTGTTTATGAAGCATTTAAAGCAGCAGATGGCTTTGCCTTACTTGATCTTGATGAAGCAAAACGCATTCGTGCTTTAGGTTGGACAGGTCCAATTTTATTGCTCGAAGGGATTTTTTCTCCTCAAGATTTATTTGATTGTGTGCAGTATCAACTCAGTTTCACCATTCATAGTGAAGCGCAAATTGAGTGGGTAGAAAAGCATCCTTATCCAGCCCAATTTAATGTTTGTCTAAAAATGAACAGTGGTATGAACCGTCTTGGTTTTAAACCACAAAACTATGTTCAGGCTTGGGAACGTTTAAATAACTTGGCAAATGTGTCCAAGATTACGCACATGATGCATTTTTCTGATGCAGATGGTGATCGTTTCGGCCAGCAAGGCATTGATTATCAAATCACTGCATTTGAAGAAATTATTAAAGATTTACCGGGTGAAAGATCTGTAAGTAATAGCGCAGCAATTCTGCGTTATCAAGACCAGCTCAAATCAGATTATGCACGTAGCGGCATCATGCTCTATGGCAGCTCGCCAGACTACCCGACGCATAGTATTGCGGATTGGGGCTTACAACCGACCATGAGCTTACGCAGCGAAATTATTTCCGTTCAGCATTTAGAACCAAATGAAAGCGTAGGTTATGGCTCAAACTTTGTCGCAGAGCAACCCATGACGATTGGGATTGTGGCTTGCGGCTATGCCGATGGTTATCAGCGTATTTCACCAACAGGTACGCCTGTTTTAGTGGACTCTGTCCTCACTCGTACAATTGGCCGCGTCAGCATGGATATGTTAGCAGTCGATTTAACAGGCATTGAGAGTGCCAAAGTCGGCAGTGAAGTCGTGCTTTGGGGCCAATCAAGTACAGGCGTCGTTTTACCTATTGATGATGTCGCAGTTTCATCCGGTACGGTGGGCTATGAACTGATGTGTGCTGTCACCGCCCGTGTTCAATTTATTAATCAGGTATAAGGAAATCCGAATGTCTAATTCAGATATACAAAAGATTAACACTAACGAAGTCATGAGCGCCGTGACTGTTTTTAACAAAGTGGTTTATCTGTCAGGTCAGGTACCTAAAAATACCGAGCAAGACGTGGCAGGCCAAACTCGTGAAATTCTTGCAACGATTGATGAACTTTTGGCATTAGCCAATACCGATAAATCTCGCTTGCTCTCTGCACAGCTCTATTTGAAAAATCTTTCTGACTTTTCAACCGTAAATGCAATTTGGGTTGACTGGTTAAAAGGGTGTGTTGCTCCATCGCGTGCCACAATTCAGGCCGATTTGGTCAATCCAGATTGGTTAATTGAAATTGCCGTGACGGCAGCACAAAAGTAATTCGTTTTTACTCCAAAAATGATGATGTATCTAACAGAAGGAAGATAGATACGGTTTATCCAGTCATTTTTGGTGAACAGATTCAGTGACCTATGGCATACGGTTCGATTTTCGCCATAGGTTGCTGATCTTAACAAAGGAATTCAAAAAGGAATTTTAATATGACAACGGCTCGTCATTCAGATACGGAAAATTCTCCTGATCATCTGCAACGAAAACTGTCTAACCGTCATTTACAACTGATTGCAATTGGCGGTGCAATTGGAACCGGCCTATTTATGGGTTCGGGCAAAACCATCTCCCTCGCAGGTCCTTCAATCCTTTTAATCTATATGATTATTGGAGGAATGTTCTTTTTCTTAATGCGTGCAATGGGCGAGTTGCTTCTTGCAAATCTGCATTACAAATCTTTTGTTGATATGGCTCATGACTTGATTGGTCCTTGGGCCGGTTATTATTTGGGCTGGACTTATTGGTTAGGCTGGGTACTGGTTGGTATTGCGGACCTTTCAGCGGTCATTAACTATTTGAGCTTCTGGCTGCCGGATGGCACGAGCTTTTCACCAACGCAACAAGCCATGATTAGTGCAGGTTGTGTGATGTTTGTCATGGGTCTTAACCTACTGACTGTACGCCTATTTGGTGAAATTGAATTTTGGTTTGCACTCATTAAGATTTTAGCCATTATTGGCCTGATCGGAGTGGGTGGCTATATGATTTTCAGTCATTTCCAAGCTCCGCAAGGCGCTGTTGCAAGCATTAGTAATGTTTGGTCGCATGGCGGTTTATTCCCGAAAGGTACAGAAGGCTTCTTGGCAGGATTCCAGATTGCCGTGTTTGCTTTTGTCGGGGTTGAACTGGTTGGTACAACGGCTGCTGAAACCAAAGATCCAGAGAAGAACTTACCGAAAGCAATTAACGCGATTCCTGTACGTATTATTTTGTTCTATGTACTAGCACTCTTTATTGTGATGTCAGTAACGCCTTGGGACCATATTCGTGCAGACAAAAGTCCGTTTGTTGAGTTGTTCTTAAATGCCGGTATTCCTGTTTCAGCTATTATCATGAACTTGGTGGTACTGTCTTCGGTGATGTCTTCAATGAACAGCGGTGTGTTTTCAACCAGTCGTATGCTGTTCGGTTTATCAAAAGACGGTCAGGCTCCAGGTGCATTTGGTCGTTTATCAAAACGTGCCGTACCTTCAAATGGTTTGATTTTCTCATGTATTTTCATTATGGGCGGGGCAGTACTTCAGTACTTTGTTCCAAACACCATGGAAGCATTTACTTTGGCAAGTTCACTCTGTGTGATTCTATTCATTAGTGTCTGGAGTCTTATCATGGTGTGCTATTTACGCTATCGTAAATTACGTCCTGAATTACATGAAAAATCTACTTTTAAAATGCCCGGTGGCATTTGGATGAGCTATATCGTTTTGGCATTTATGCTTTTCACTTTAGTCATCTTGGCACTTGAGCCAGATACATTGAAAGCGCTCTATGTCAGTCCAGTATGGTTAGTTATCTTAGGTGTTACCTATCATGTGCTCTATAAACCACGCATGAAAAAACTAGGACGCGAACTCGTCAACGATCATTAAGTTTTATTAAAAGCCAATCAAACATGATTGGCTTTTTTTATTTTCTTTCGATTTTTTATCGGAATAATGTTGTTTATTTTTAACTCAATAGAGCAGTTTAGAGGGGGGCGTAAAAGCGACATCTAGCATTATCACATGCTACACTCCGGCTAATCTGGAGAATCCAGATATGTTAATTAAAATTGCCGTGAAGGCAGTACATAAATAATGTGACTTAAAAAAACAGGACAAACGATTTATCAATTAAGGAAAAAATATACTTGAACATCTTGTCCTGAGGTATAGACTCAGCAACCCACGATATACGGTTCGTTTTTCTCCCTATAGGTTGCTGATTTTAAGTTAAGCAAAATATAAAAAGGACTTCTAATATGACAATGGTTCATCATCCAGATGAGGCAGGCTCCCCTGATCATTTACAACGGAAATTAAATAATCGCCATCTACAAATGATTGCAATTGGCGGTGCAATTGGAACCGGCTTATTTATGGGCTCGGGCAAAACCATCTCCCTCGCTGGTCCTTCAATTCTCGTTATCTACATGTTAATTGGTGGCATGTTTTTTTTCTTAATGCGTGCATTAGGTGAATTACTACTCGCTAATTTGCATTACAAGTCATTTGTCGATATGGCATATGATTTGATTGGCCCATGGGCTGGTTATTATATAGGTTGGACCTATTGGTTAGGCTGGGTACTGGTCGGTATTGCAGATTTATCTGCGGTCATTAACTATTTAAGTTTCTGGCTGCCCGAAGGCGCCAGTTTCTCACCAACACAACAAGCCATGATTAGTGCAGGCTGTGTACTATTCATTTTAGGGCTTAACCTTCTTACGGTGAAGTTGTTTGGTGAAGTTGAATTCTGGTTCGCACTCATTAAGATTTTGGCCATTATTGGTCTGATTGGAGTCGGTGGTTACATGATCCTCACTCATTTTCAAGCTCCGCATGGTGAGGTTGTGAGTGTAAGTAATGTGTGGTCGCATGGCGGTATATTTCCAAAAGGCGTAAGCGGATTTTTGGCAGGGTTCCAGATTGCCGTGTTTGCCTTTATTGGCGTCGAATTGATTGGTACAACTGCCGCTGAAACGAAAGATCCAGAGAAAAATCTACCGAAGGCAATTAACGCGATTCCTGTACGTATTATTTTATTCTATGTGTTGGCACTCTTTGTGGTGATGTCAGTAACACCTTGGGACCATATTCGTGCAGACAAAAGTCCGTTTGTTGAGTTGTTCTTAAATGCGGGTATTCCTGTTTCAGCCATCATCATGAATTTAGTAGTACTGTCTTCAGTAATGTCTTCAATGAACAGCGGTGTGTTTTCAACCAGTCGTATGCTGTTCGGTTTATCAAAAGATGGTCAGGCGCCAAGTGCATTGGGGCGTTTATCAAAACGTGCCGTACCTTCAAATGGTTTAATCTTCTCATGTATCTTCATTATGGGTGGAGCAGTGCTTCAGTACTTTGTTCCAAACACGATGGAAGCATTTACTTTGGCAAGTTCACTCTGTGTGATTCTCTTTATTAGTGTATGGCTTCTGATCATGGCATGCTATTTACGTTACCGTAAGTTGAGTCCAGAGTTACATGCTAAATCGACCTTTAAAATGCCGGGCGGGGTGTTGATGGCGTATGTGGTCATCGCATTCTTCTTGTTTACTTTGGTGATTTTGGCACTAGAGCCAGATACCTTAAAAGCATTATATGTCAGTCCGTTATGGCTAGTTGTTTTAGGCGTTAGCTATCATGTGTTTTATAAACCACGCATGAAAAAACTAGGCCAAGAAAGTTTTGATTAATTATTACTAGTTTCAAAAAAGCCAATCATCCGTGATTGGCTTTTTTATTTACACTCTCTAATCAACCAACAAATGCTGATATTTATCGGCTTGTTTACGCAAATAGTCCCAAACTAACTTAATGCGTGGTTCATGTTGTAAATCAACAAAAGTCAGCATCCAGAAGGTATGAGTAAAGCGAACTTGCTGCTCTAAAACGACGTCTAGTTCTGGTTTATCATCTGCTAAAAACTTGGGCAAAATCGCAAGTCCTGCACCAGCACTCACCGCAATTTGTTGGGCTAAAATACTACTGCTACGGAAGTTCGCGTTAAGCTTTAAGGGTAACCGTTCTAAACAGTACAACTCAGGGCTATAGACCAGATCATCAATATAGTTCACGAAGCGGTGTTGGGTTAAATCTTCTAAACCACGAATGGGTGGGTTCTGCGCCAGATAGTTTTGGCTGCCATAAATTTTTAAGCAGTAGTCTGATAACCGCGTAATGATGTAGGGTCCAGACGTTGGGCGATCAATCGACACCACAATGTCTGCTTCACGGTGTGAGAGTTTAATCATTTTCGGCACTGGAATCAGGTCGATGGTGAGTAGTGGATATTGAATAGAGAACTCAGCCAGTAAACGGGCTAAAAACGCAGTTCCAAAACCTTCAGGTGTGCCAATACGCACACGACCTTGCAACGGTTGATGTGGTTTTTCAATTTGTAAGAAAGCTTGTTCCATTTGCTCAACTCGAGGAACAAGTGCCATACCTTCGAGTGTCAACTCATAACCAGTCGCTTCACGCTTAAACAGTGTTGTACCCAAAGCAAGTTCTAGTGCTTGAATCCGTCTAGCCACTGTACTGTGCTCGACACCAATGATCCGCGCAGCGTTGGTCAATGTTTTAGTCCGAGCTAAAACCAGAAAAAAATGTAGATGATCCCAATCCACTTTCATTTTTGTTGTCATCCTTGTGCATATTTGCACAACAATCGTGCATGAATTTCCGTTGGTGGTCAAAGTTTTCTTTGCTAGTCTCAATTGAAACTGGAATAAAGAAAATACGATCAAAAAGTATTTTCTAATAATTGAACACAATAAAAATATGGCCTACGGAGAGGTTATGAACACAATCCAAAAAATCGAATTGGAAACCGCTAAATTACTCATTAACGGAAATTTTATCGAATCTGAAACACAGGAATGGCAAGACATTGTTAACCCTGCAACTCAGGAAGTAATTGGGCGTGTACCATTTGCAACGGTTAAAGAAGTTGACGCTGCTATTCAAGCTGCACAAGATGCTTTTGCTTCTTGGCGTCAGACCCCAATTCAGGCACGTATGCGCATCATGCTTAAGTTACAAGACTTGATCCGTGCCAACATGAAGGAAATTGCACAAGTACTAACGGCTGAACAAGGCAAAACTTTGGCCGATGCTGAAGGCGATATTCAACGTGGTTTAGAAGTGGTTGAACATGCATGTTCGATCGGTACTTTGCAAATGGGTGAATATGTTGAAGGTGTTGCGCGTGGTGTAGACACTTACACATTGCAGCAACCTTTGGGTGTCTGTGCGGGTATTACGCCGTTTAACTTCCCTGCCATGATTCCACTTTGGATGTTCCCAATGGCAATCGTGTGCGGCAATACCTTCGTTTTAAAACCATCAGAACAAGATCCTTTATCAACCATGATGTTGGTTGAACTTGCGATTCAAGCTGGTGTTCCAGCAGGTGTGCTCAACGTTGTGCATGGCGGTAAAGAAGTGGTTGACCGTTTGTGTACCCATAAAGATATTAAAGCGATTTCATTTGTAGGTTCAACTGCGGTTGGAACGCATGTTTATAACCTTGCAGGACAACATGGCAAACGTGTGCAGTCGATGATGGGTGCAAAAAACCATGTGGCTGTTATGCCAGATGCCAATAAAGAGCAAACCTTAAATGCCTTGGTCGGTGCAGCATTTGGTGCAGCGGGACAACGTTGTATGGCATTGTCGGTTGCGGTCATGGTGGGTGAAAGTAAACAGTGGATTCAAGAGTTAGTTGAAAAAGCGAAAACCTTAAAAGTAAACGCAGGCCATGAGCCAAATACTGACATTGGCCCAGTCATTTCAAAACGTGCTAAAGCGCGTGTGCTTGATTTAATTAATAGCGGTGTTGAGCAAGGGGCAGAGTTGCTACTCGATGGCCGTGATGTTCAAGTTCAAGGCTATGAGTCGGGCAACTTTGTAGGTGCAACGATTTTTAGCGGCGTAAATACCGACATGCGTATTTATAAAGAAGAAGTCTTTGGCCCTGTACTTTCCATTATTTGTGTAGACACCCTTGAGGAAGCGATTGCTCTTATCAATGCTAACCCATTTGGTAACGGTGTAGGCCTATTTACACAAAGTGGCGCGATTGCACGTACTTTCCAAAACTTAATAGATGTTGGTCAAGTTGGTATCAATATTCCAATTCCTGTGCCAGTACCGTTCTTTAGTTTTACCGGTTCAAGAGGTTCAAAACTTGGTGATTTGGGACCATACGGCAAACAAGCTGTGCAGTTCTATACCCAAACTAAAACCATTACTAGTCGCTGGTTTGAAGATAGCCATGAAGTTGGCGGTGTAAATACAACCATTAGTTTACGTTAAGGGGATCACGGATGAATATCGCCTTTATCGGTCTAGGCAATATGGGCGGCAGAATGGCCCATAACCTACTTAAAGCCGGAATCAAAGTTTATGGTTATGACCTCAGTGAAGTTGCTATTCAGCACTTCGCCGAGGCAGGTGGCGTAGTATGCGACAGCCCGCAGGCAGCAGCAAAACAAGCTGATGTGGTCATTAGCATGTTGCCTGCGGCCAAGCATGTTAAAGAAGTTTACTTAGGTGAAAATGGTGTCTTGGAAGTGCTAAAAGCAGGTAGCTTATGCATTGATAGCAGTACCATTGACCCACAAACCATTAAAGACATTGCCGCTGTTGCGCACAGTAAAAATATTAAAATCTGTGATGCGCCAGTTTCAGGTGGAACTATTGGTGCTCAAGCAGGAACCTTAACCTTTATGGTGGGTGCGGATGAGCAAACCTTTAACGAAGTGAAACCTGTACTTAGCCACATGGGCAAAAATATTGTTCATTGTGGTGATGTTGGAGCAGGCCAAATTGCCAAAATCTGCAACAACCTGATTTTAGGTATTTCAATGGCCGCGGTGGCCGAAGGTATGGCACTCGGTGTAAAGCTGGGCATCGACCCACAAGCATTAGCAGGCGTCATTAACACCTCAAGCGGTCGTTGTTGGAGTTCGGATGTGTGTAACCCATGGCCGCATATTAATGAAAATGCGCCAGCATCTCGAGGTTACCAAGACGGCTTTGCGACTCAGCTGATGCTGAAAGATTTAGGACTCGCTGTAGAGGCCGCGGGCCAAGTCAAACAGCCAGTTGTATTAGGTGGCATGGTACAGCAGCTCTATCAGCAAATGTGCATGCGCGGGAATGCCAATCTCGATTTTTCGAGCATTATTCAGCAATACCTGCCACAAGAGGCATAACGGTAAAGCCAAAGGATGGCTTTAAACACATTAAACCCTGTCGTGAATAACAACAAATCCGGACTGAGGGAAAAGATATGATGGATTATCAAAATGCTGCACAGGCTTTCGATTTGGAAAGTACTGCAAAACAGATGTTATCAGGTTCACTTGATGCCTTAAATGCTTGTTATGAATGCTGTGATCGACATGCAGATGGCGACAAAATTGCGCTGTATTGGCAAGGAAAAGACGGACGAAAAGAGCAATATACCTTCCGTGAATTAAAAGAATGGTCGAGTCAGTTTGCTAACTTTTTAAAATCACAAGGTGTAAAAGCAGGCGACCGTATTTCAGGTCTATTACCAAGAACACCTGAACTGATCGTGACGATTTTTGCAGCTTGGCGCATTGGTGCCGTCTATCAACCACTATTTACTGCATTTGGCCCAAAAGCGATTGAGCACCGTATTCAGCTTGCACAAAGCAAGCTGGTGGTGACCGATGTTGGCAACCGTAGCAAGCTTGATGAAATTGAAAATTGCCCTGCAATTGTGACTGTCGCCGACGCACAAGGTACTCCGCTTAAAGCAGGCGATTTTAACTTTTGGAATGAAGTGAAACAGCAGTCCGATCAATGTGATTTGGTGATGCGTAGCATTCAAGATCCTTTCTTGCTCATGTTTACTTCAGGTACTACAGGTCCTGCTAAACCATTGGAAGTGCCTTTAAAAGCATTGATTGCCTTTGGTCGATATATGCAAGATGCCATTGGTTTAACCGAAGAAGATTCATTCTGGAATATTGCCGATCCGGGTTGGGCGTATGGCCTGTACTATGCGATTACTGGGCCGTTATTCTTGGGCCACGCTACTTTGTTCTATGAAGGTGGTTTCAGCACAGATAGCCTATGCCAAATTGTGAAAGATTATAAAATTAACAACTTGGCAGGCGCACCAACAGCTTACCGTATGATGATGGCGGCTGATCCAGCACAAATGGCGCCGTTAAGAGGGCAGTTCCGTGTCGTGAGCAGCGCAGGCGAGCCGCTTAACCCAGAAGTAATTCGCTGGTTTAAACAAGTACTTGATGCTCCAATTTATGACCACTATGGGCAAACCGAAGTCGGTATGGTGGTGTGTAATCACCATGGTTTAAAACATGAAATTCATGCTGGTTCAGCAGGTTTCCCTAGTCCTGGTTATCGTGTTGCGATTGTCAATGAACAAGGTGAAGAGCTTCCAGCGGACACCCCAGGAATTTTAGCTGTCGACATTAGCCAGTCTCCAATGATGTGGTTTGGTGGCTATAAAGAAAGCCGAAAATCACCCTTTGTTGGTCATTACTACTTAACTGGCGACACTGCCGAGTTGCATGCCGATGGCAGCATGAGCTTTGTAGGGCGCAGTGATGATGTGATCACCACATCGGGCTATCGGATTGGGCCATTCGATGTTGAAAGTGCTTTGCTTGAACATGATGCAGTGGTTGAGGCTGCAGTAATTGGTGTGCCTGACCCAGACCGTACCGAAGTGGTTAAGGCATTTGTAATTTTAGCTACGGATGCTCAACCTTCAGATGCACTGGCTGAACAGCTCAGTCAATTTGTTAAAAGACGACTTTCTGCACATGCGTACCCACGTTTAGTTGAATTTGTGAGTGAATTACCTAAAACTCCAAGTGGTAAAATTCAGCGCTTTTTATTGCGTAATCAAGAAATTGCTAAACAACAAGCTAAAGCAGGGTAAAGGAAATAATAATGCAATTTACCGAAGAACAATTACTCATTCGTGATATGGCGAAAAGTTTCGCCCAAGAACAAATTAAGCCTCATGCCAGTGATTGGGATCGAGATGGGACATTCCCAAAAGAAACTCTATCTCAAATGGGGCAACTCGGTTTTATGGGTATGCTTGTTTCAGAGCAATGGGGTGGTTCAGACACAGGTAACTTAGCCTATGTACTGGCCCTCGAAGAAGTTGCGGCAGCAGATGGCGCAACCTCAACCATCATGAGTGTACATAACTCGGTTGGCTGTGTGCCTATTTTAAAATTTGGTACCGATGAGCAAAAAGAGCGTTTTTTAAAACCTCTGGCACAAGGTGAAATGATCGGTGCTTTTGCTTTAACCGAACCACATACTGGCTCAGATGCGGCAGCTCTTAAAACCCGAGCGGTGAAAGATGGCGATGATTACATTTTAAATGGTGCCAAGCAGTTTATTACCTCTGGTAATAATGCAGGCGTCATTATTGTGTTTGCAGTGACTGATCCGAGCGCGGGTAAAAAGGGCATTAGTGCATTTTTAGTCCCACGCGAGACACCGGGCTATGAAGTAATTCGTGTTGAAGAAAAACTAGGTCTGCATGCTTCAGATACCTGTCAGATCGCGCTGACCGATGTGCGCATTCATAAAAGTCTCATGCTTGGCAAAGAAGGTGAGGGTTTGAAAATCGCTCTTGCCAATTTAGAAGGTGGACGTATTGGTATTGCTGCACAAGCAGTCGGTCTAGCACGTGCGGCGCTCGAAGAAGCGACTCGCTATGCCAAAGAGCGTATTACTTTTGGAAAACCAATTTTTGAGCATCAAACCATCGCTTTTCGCCTTGCTAGCATGGCAACTGAAATTGAAGCAGCGAGACAACTGGTTCACTACGCTGCGCGTTTAAAAGAAGCAGGTCAACCGTGTCTCAACGAAGCTTCAATGGCCAAATTATTTGCTTCAGAAATGACTGAGCGTGTGTGCTCGAGTGCGCTACAAGTGTTTGGTGGCTATGGCTATCTCAGAGATTTCCCAATTGAACGTATTTATCGTGATGCGCGTATTTGTCAAATTTACGAAGGCACAAGTGATATCCAACGCTTAGTGATTGCACGTAGTCTATAAAAACAGAATAAGGAATAAATAATGCAGTGGCAAAGTATTTTATTAGAAAAGCGTAATGGGGTTGGACTGATTACATTAAATCGCCCTCAAGCGCTCAATGCCTTAAACAGTGAATTAATTAGTGAAATTAATCAGGCATTAGATCAGCTCGAAAAAGACCGCGAAATTGGTTGCATCGTATTGGCAGGCTCAGAAAAAGCTTTTGCCGCAGGAGCTGACATTAAAGAAATGGCTGATTTAGCATTTCCTGATATTTATTTTGATGACTTTTTCCATCTTGCAGACCGTATTGCACAGCGCCGTAAACCTCTAATTGCTGCGGTCAGCGGCTATGCATTAGGTGGTGGTTGCGAATTGGCGCTCATGTGTGACTTTATTTATTGTGCTGACAATGCCAAGTTTGGTTTACCCGAAGTGACCTTAGGGGTAATTCCGGGTATTGGTGGTACACAACGCTTAACCCATGCGATTGGTAAAGCCAAAGCAATGGAAATGTGCCTTACTGCTCGTCAAATGGGCGCTGTAGAAGCAGAACAAAGTGGTTTAGTTGCACGTGTGTTTAGCAAAGAAGAATTACTTGAACAAACCTTGCAAGCAGCTGAAAAAATTGCGGCACGGTCTTTAACTGCAAACATGATGCTCAAAGAAACCATTAACCGAGCTTTTGAAGTAAACCTCACTGAAGGCTTACGTTTTGAAAGACGTATGTTCCATTCAATATTTGCAACATTTGACCAAAAAGAAGGAATGCAGGCATTCGTTGAAAAACGAAAGCCAAATTTTAAAAATCAATAAGAGATCAATAAAATGAATACAGAAAATCACTTAATGATTGAGCGACAAGGTAAGCTTGGCGTGATTACCTTAGACCGTGTGACTCATCTCAATGCATTGTCGCTAGATATGATCAAAAGTATTGGTGCCCAATTGGAACTGTGGCGAAATGATGCTGCTATTCAGGCCGTTTTAATCAAATCAAATAGCCCAAAAGCCTTCTGTGCAGGTGGTGATATTCGCTATCTCTATGACAGTTATAAAAATGGCACGGCCGATTATAAAGGCTACTTTAGTGCCGAATATAAAATGTTGAATGTACTGCGTGAATATGCAAAGCCAGTCATCGTTGTACTTGATGGCTATGTATTAGGTGGCGGTTTTGGCTTGGCTCAGGCTTGTCACATTGTGGTGAGCAGCGAAAAGTCTAGATTTGCTATGCCTGAAACAGCGATTGGCTTTTTCCCAGATGTTGGCGCAACGCATTTCTTGTCTCGCCTTGATGATATTGGTGTTTATATGGCTATTACGGGTGAGCAGATCAGCAGTAGTGATGCGCTTTACCTCGATTTAATTGACTACCATGTGCCAAGCGAACAGTTACAAGCTTTGCAAGATGCTCTCGTTGAAGCACCAAGTTTAACTAAAGAGGGAATTGAACATATCATTACCCGATTTATTACTCGTCCTGCTGAAAGTGAGCTCAAACAGTTGGCAGAAGGTATTCGTAAACACTTCGGATATCAGCATTTAGATGAAATTGAACAAAGTCTTGAAAATGAACAAGATGAAAGCCTAAAAACTTGGGCAAGTAAGATGCTTAGTATTTTGCAACAGCGCTCATTTATAGCCAAACAAACCAGTTTGAAACTGCAACATTTAGGCCGTGGGCTTTCTTTACCGCAGTGTATGCAGCTTGAACGTGATTTACAGGATATCTGGTTTGACCATGGTGACTTTATTGAAGGTGTCCGTGCTCTCATTGTCGATAAAGACAAACAACCACAGTGGCAAGAACGTAATTCGAAATTTGAGCCAATTTTAGAAAAATTGAGCTAAATCGCATTACAAAAACATAAAAAGCTTAAGGAGATAAAGCGAGACCTGAAAATGCTTATGGTCAGGGCTGGTCATAAGCATAAAAAAGATAAAACAAGAAAATCTAAAAAGGATATTACGATGCAAACAGTACATGGAAACGGTTCAAATACTAAAAAGTCGTCACATCGATTAGCAGGCATCTCAAGCATGGTCGGCACTACCATTGAGTGGTATGACTTTTTTATTTACGGTGCGGCAGCAGCGCTCATTTTTAATAAATTATTTTTCCCAAATCTAGACGCACTTACTGGCGTGCTCGCTGCATTTGCCACCTATGCCGTTGGGTTTATTGGGAGACCATTAGGCGGCTTAGTCTTTGGTCACTTTGGTGACAAGATTGGCCGTAAATCGATGTTGCTACTGACCTTGATGCTCATGGGGATCCCAACCGTACTGATTGGCTTATTACCGACTTACGAATCAATTGGTTACTGGGCAGCAATTTGTTTGGTTGTCTTACGATTCATTCAAGGGATGGCAATGGGCGGTGAATGGGGTGGTGCTGTCCTTATGGCCGTTGAACATGCACCCGAAGGTGGTAAAGGGTTTTGGGGAAGTTTGCCTCAAGCCAGTACAGGTGGCGGTTTAATGCTAGCCTCAATTGCACTAGGACTAGTGTCGTTATTACCTGAACAAGCACTGTTTAGTTGGGGATGGCGTTTACCATTTCTTGCCAGCATTATTTTACTCGCAGTAGGTTGGTACATTCGAGTGAAAGTGCCTGAATCGCCAGATTTTGAAAAAGTAAAACAGCAGTCCGAAGAAGTCAAAGTTCCTGCCTTGCAAGTTTTTAAAAACCATCCAAAGCAACTCATCACCATTATTTTAGCGCGTGCTGCCGAGAATGCATGGTTTTATATTGCTTCAACTTTTACATTGGCTTATACCACTGCACAACTTGGGATCGCACGCCAAGACATTTTGTTTGCTACCATTTGCGGTGCAATAGTCATTCTATTTATGACACCGTTATGTGGGCATTTGTCAGATAAAGTCGGTCAACGCAACATGTTCATGTTTGGTTTATGCATATTGGCACTTTACTGCTATCCATTTTTCACCATGCTCAACACAAAAGATCCGGTACTCGTCTGGACTGCAATTGTTCTGGCAATTGGTGTTGTATTCCCGATTATGTATGCGCCGCAAGCTCAACTTTTTGCACGTCAGTTCCCTGCGGAAATTCGCTATAGCGGAATCTCAATTTCGGTACAGTTGGCTGGGGTGCTTGGTGGTGGTTTAGCACCGTTAATTGCGACCAAACTTTTAAGTATCGGGCAGGGTAATCCTTATTTAATTATGATTTATATTGGATCTATGGCTATCGTTGCGATCATATCGACTTCGTTTATGCCACGTGATTGGCAGACTAAAACTGATGAGGCTTACCATAAGAAATCAGAATTAAATTTGAAAACCAAAATTACTGAGCAGTCTTAATATTCAGTTTGAATCTTCAAATAAAGAAAAGCCCTAATCTTTTGACTAGGGCTTTTAACGTTGAGCGAGCGAAACGAGATTCGGGCTTAAGGCTTTAATCTTTGCAATGTCACCAATATTCTTAGACTTTGATTTAACAAACTACACTTCAATTAAGCATGCAAACATGGCATATCCATCGATAACCATTGGCGGTCCTGCACGATGGGCGCGAAAACCCGCGGCACGTAATAACCGCTCTACCCCAAGAGGTGAGGTCGTAATGAGTTGTTTTGCACCTTGTTCTCTCGCGAAGTTGATCGCTTCTTGCAGAATAGCAATAGAGACAGGGGATGACACTGCTTGATTAGCAGAGGTCGGCGGATTCGAGAAATCTACGGCTGAAAATCTTGATAATTCCCAAATTTCTGGTGAGCAAGGAATAGGCATTCCATTCATTAATTGAGGAAATATTTCACCCAGTAAATAGGGTTGAGTCGTGGGTAGTAGTCTGGCACAGCCAATAATATTGGATTCTCTATCTTGAGCGACGACGTAAGCTGTATCGACTTTATCAAATTGATCTAGTTCTTCATTATTTGGACAGTTCAACTCCCAACCCAAATGTTCAACAAATACCTTGTAGCGATAACTTTTAAATTTGGTATATAGGACTTCTGAAAAATTGTTTTGGAATCCAGCAATAACATTCATTACAAGTGCTTCCACTTATTTTTCAGGCGACTTTACTCGACAGCTGAAAAGGTGGTAACTGTAAGAATTTACAGGTTTCTAAGAGAAATTTGGACTTAATTTAGTCTTTGTTTGTGTTGTATTGATTTGAGCATAAATGAACTGTTCCCAAAACAAAGAATCTATTTTTTTTTCGATTAATGTTTCAGTAACATCAAATCCAATATCTGTACCAGATAAATCAACAATCATGATATTGCTTCGAGGTAGCCCAATTCGTTTTAAGCTAGCAATTCCATTGTTCTCAATAAATTCCCAGTCCCATCCAGTACTTAAAGCTGGGCTCCGTGATGTTGCCCATTCAGTAAACCCACAATATAGAATTTGAGAGTCTTCAATTTGTGTAGTTTCAACAATAGATATGAGGTGTTGGAGGGGGTAATTCATAAGCTGGATTTCATTCATCCGAATAAAGCCATCTGTTGAGATTGAAAAATCAGGGGGGATTGTGACCATGCTACCTATTCAAGTGACTTGAATTACAGTTCTATAGATAAATAACATAAATTATTGCCAACAAAATACTGTTAAGTTTTACAGGTTAGCCGTAATCTGGTGATACATAACGTTAAGCTGTTCTTTAGAAAGTACTTCAGGCAGGAAGTTTTACTTACGCAGAAATTAACCCATCTATAGCTTCAATATGAGAGTTGCTTGTTTCAAGGCCATCAACAGTTTAAGTTTTTCATATGTATTGTAGATAATATCTATCCTATTATTAAAATAATATTTTAGAAATCATTGTCATTATTATGCGTTTCATTAAGTAATAAATAAAAATTTATACCGCTAGTATCACTTGTAGATGTTATTCTTTAGTTAAATTAATAGAAATATACAAATAAGAAGAAATAATAGGCTCCTTTTAAAAATAAAAAATACTCATTTTTGGAATAAAATGCATCCTGTAAATTTGAGGCTTTCAAGCATAATTCGCATATGCAATATAACAACCTTAAAAAGCTTTCTGAAACCAGTTTATCCGGAAAATTTACCACCCTCTCAGGCTCAAAAATGTTGTTAATTGGATTATGAATTCACTATATGCAACTAAATAAAAATGATTTATGCATGAGGTTTAATGAGAGTAAATGGAAAATTGGCAAGAAGATCTACTATCAGCATCTCTGATGGTAAAAAATGAATATCAGCTATTTGAAGTAGTCAAATCTACAGCTTCAAAGCTTGGATTTGATTATTGTGCTTATGGTATGCAGTCGCCATTATCTATTGCTGAACCAAAAACAATTATGTTGAATAATTATCCCGAAGCATGGCAGAAGCGTTATGTTAAACAGCAATATGTCAGGGTAGATCCAACCGTACAGCATTGTATGCTATCACTTCAACCTCTTGTCTGGTCGAGCCAATCTGCAAATACACAATCTCAAAAAGATTTTTGGGAGGAGGCGCGTTCTTATGGTTTAAACGTCGGTTGGGCACAGTCAAGTCGTGACTTTATTGGTACAAGAGGAATGCTAACTCTAGCAAGATCTACTGATCAATTATCAGAAAAAGAGCAAAAAGCTCAATATACCAATATGTTTTGGTTATCTCAGACAGTACATTCCAGTATTGCTAAAATTGTGAATGAAACAGAATTTGCTCAGTTTAATCTTTATTTAACGAATCGGGAAAAAGAGGTTCTACGTTGGACTGCGGAAGGAAAAACTTCAGCAGAGATTGCTCAGATTCTCGGTGTAACTGAAAGAACAGTAAATTTTCATCTCTGTAATTCAATGCAGAAGTTAAATGTGAATAATAAAATTTCAGCAGCGATTAGAGCTGTCATGTTAGGGATTTTATAAAGTTAGATATATAGAAGTATAATAATTAATTTTGATAAAATAAATCATTATTAGATTTTTATTTAAAATAGATTTAATTGAGAATTTTTAATTTAAGAAAACTTTAATTAAATTCTAATTCATATAGATAATTTTATTTATAAAAGTTTTTTAAATTGTCTTTATGAGGGGGTTAATAATATTTATTATTTGATGGTAAAATAATAAATGAATGGATTTTATAATTAATAATATTTTAATTAATATTATTTTTTTAAAGTTTGGAATTCGCGTTTTATCGGTTCTTAGAAGATAAAATTTATTAATTTATAGGGTTGTATATCACTCAAGGTGCTATACATAGCTTCAAGCTATTCAAGTATAAATTAAAGCAGATTTCTTTAGGAGCTTTATCCTTATTAATAAAGGCTGTGAGGGGGGTCTTACCTGAATCATTTATTGCCCTTAAGAAAAGCAAATAAACAGTACTTTAGATTGTGAATACAAGATATCCAATCAAGAGAATTACAAAATAAGAATACGAACAGGCCATATAGTTGGCATGCTAAAACCTTGTGAAACACTATTAAACATTAACGAAATAAAGGCAAAAATTGAATTAGAGGTTTGATTTAATTACCCGCCTTCACAATATTGAACTGAATAAAAATAATTTATGAAAGATATCCAATTTCTTAATTCTTAATAAAAACAGGCCAACCTGTAAAACCTTACAGGTGTAATAAAAAACACTCGCACATAAAATATAATGTGAATTTATATTTTAAACAAAAAGTATATTCATTTTTTATTAAAAGCCCCAGCTAGAAGTGTCATTTCTGAATTAGCGAGTTTAAAGGGTGAATTATAATTAATCGGAGTAAATTATGGCTGTAATGGGTACGGATAATATCATTGCAACTTTGGAATCCCACGCAAATTCAAATGGAGCTAGGGTTGCTTTCGAGTATTTAGGGCGCCAATCCGGTGGGATTCAATCTCTGACGTATGCAGAGCTGAACGAGCAAGTTCAACGTCAGGCCCAAATCTTAATGAATCTTGTAGATAGCGGTGATCGTGCCGTGTTGCTGTTTGAGCCTGGATTGGACTTTATCGTATCGTTCTTTGCCTGTTTAAAAGCTAAAATTATCGCAGTACCTGTCAGCTTGCCTTTTAACCGCAACGGTTTTTCTAATATTTTGAATATTATGAATGACTGTGAGCCAAAGATAGTACTCACAACCAAAAAGATTCTTGAGCTATCGGGTCTTATCACATTAAAAGCCCAAAACGAAAGTTTAATATTGCATGCTGTTGATGCCCAATTGCAGCGTGATTTGGTGGAAAAGGATTTTCCACATATTGCTGAAGACGATATCTGCTTCCTTCAATACACTTCTGGGTCAACTGGTTGGCCTAAAGGGGTAATCGTCACCCATAAAAACATCATGGCAAATGAAGTCATGATTGCTGAAGCTTTTGGTACACAGGCCGATGATATCGGTCTTACATGGCTACCTGTTTATCATGACATGGGATTGATCGGATCAGTTTTGCAGACTGTGTATGTAGGTCTGACCTGCTATGTAATGTCACCGCTGGATTTTATTCGTAAACCACTTAAGTGGCTGCAATTTATTAGCGAAAAAGGTGTCACGATTAGTGGTGGACCAAACTTTGCCTATGAATTGTGTCTGCATCGCATCTCGGATGAGGACGCAGCAGCGCTTGATCTGAGCCGTGTGCGTGTGATGTTTAACGGTGCCGAGCCAATCAAAGCTCATGTTATGCAAAGCTTTATGGAGAAGTTCAATACTCAGTCGAAATTGAGAATGGATACTTTCTTGCCGTGCTATGGCTTGGCAGAAGTTACGCTCTTAGTCAGTGGTGTGACTGGTCCGCTTAATGCTATTTCAATTGATCGTAAAAAGTTGAATGCCAATTTGGTGCAGACCAGTCAAGATCAGACAGCCGTGCAAATAGTAAGCTGTGGCAAGATTTCCGCACACATTGATTGCCGTATTGTCAATCCACATACCCGCAAAGAGGTAGGAGCTAATGAAGTCGGTGAAATCTGGCTAGCAGGTGAGAGTGTCACTGCGGGTTATTGGCAGAAGCCTGAGGTCAATCAGGAAACCTTTGCTGCAACCATCCTCGATAAGGCAGATAAGCCTAGTCAAGTGCACTACTTGAGAACTGGTGATATGGGCTTTGTTAAAAACGGAGACCTGTATGTGACTGGTCGCCTTAAGGATGTGATCATCATCCGTGGAAAAAACTATTACCCACAAGATATCGAGTGTTCTGTTGAAACAGCACATCCTGCTGTCCGTAAAGGCTGTGTGGCAGCAGTGAATTTCGGTAATTCTGACGGTGTCACGGTTGTGCTTGAGATCAAAAAGAAGTCGATAGACAAGACACTTAATTTTGAAACCATTAGAACTCAGGTTAAAGAACAAGTCGCGGCTGATATCGGTTTGCCTGTAGAAGGTGTTTATTTGCTGCATCAAGGTCGGATCAACAAGACCACTAGCGGAAAAATTAGAAGAAGAAAAATTAAAGAGCAGATCGAGCGCGGTCAACTGATCTGTTTAACCCATCCAAACCGTAGAACAGTGATGGCTCGAAACTATGTCAAAAATGGCTTAGAAATCATCCGTGATCGTGAGCAGCGGGGGCAACTGATTCGTTATAGCTCCAATCTACTCAACTCAATGATCAAGGAACGAGAAGTGCGCGCGCTCATTTTTAATCGATTGAAAAGTGCTTTGTTTTAATCCTTACCCTTTAATCATTTGAGCAAAAACTCATGTCACTTACATCTAATTTGCGGCAGTTTCAATCTGCTGCTCGTCTGGAGCAAATTTTAGGCTCCGTACATGATACCAATAATGATTTTTCTTGGTCCGCTGCCATTGAGCGTGATGAGAAGGAACAATACCCTCAGCGTGCTGTTGATTTTCTAAATGCCGTGGGCATGAACCGTTTTTATGTACCTTCAGAGCTTGGAGGTCGCATGGAAATTGGTGAAGAGTTGCTATATCTGCATCGTGTGCTGGCACGACGTGATCTAACCATCAACTCGACCTATAGCACGAATGCTTGGTCTGTGATCGTATGGATCGGCGGTAATGCGAACCAATGCCAAAACATTGCTGGTCGAATTTTGAGTGGTGCTGCGCCAGCGCTGGCTTATAGTGAGAAAGCGCACGGAGCTGACCTTTTATCTAGTGAAGTAACTGCACAAGCTACTGAAAGCAAGTACGTTTTAAATGGCGAAAAATGGTCAATCAATCGCGCTACTCTAGGTGACTCTTTAAGTCTGATTGCTAAAACGTCGGATGACCGTGGACCACGTAGCCTGAGTGCATTCTGGCTTGATAAGCGTCATATGGTTTCTAAGGGAACTTATAGTCTGAACCGTCTGCCAACAGTGGGTATGCGTGGGTTAGATATCAGTGGTATTGGCTTTAACAATGCTGAAATTCACAAAGATGCTCTGATCGGTGAAGAAGGTCAGGGCTTAGAGCTTGGGCTCAAGACGCTACAGGTGACGCGTGCATATTGCAGCAGCTTCTCTTTGGGTGCGGGCGATACGATGCTGCGTATCGCGACTGAGTTTGCTATCGAGCGTGAGTTATATAATAAAAAAGTAATAAGCATTCCGCTGGTGCGTGAGCAACTGGCTACAGCCTATGCCTATCTATTGGCGGCTGAGGTATTGTCACTCGTTGGTGCGCGTGGGTTACATGTTTGTATCAATCAGTTCAGCACATGGTCACCGATCATTAAGGTACTGGTGCCTGAGTATGTAGAGTCACTCGCTAAGATCACCTCCTCAGTGCTTGGGTCGCGTTTTTTCTTAAGAAATGCATATGCGGATGGAATGTACCAGAAAGCTTTCAGAGATCATCTGATTGTTAGTGTGTTTGACGGCAGTAGCACCGTCTGTCTAGACAGCCTGAGTTTTCAGCTCAAATCTGCCAATAAAGGCCGTAGCAAAAAAGTAAACCATCTCGACCAAGCCGAAGCTAAAGCACGTTATCACCAGTTATATGACTTACAGGTGAAGACGGATGCTATTGATTTTCGTGAGCTTGAGATTTTCAACCGCGATGGTGACTTGGTGATGGAATCACTCGGGACAATCATCGAAATGCTCAACGATGCCAATGTCACAGCAGGGTTGTCTGCTGAGACACTCACCACGCTACGTGAACAAGCAAACCAACTTCTGGTTGAACAGCATTCTTTGGATCAAAAAATTCAGGATTACTTCTCAAATTCTGAGCAAAGCAAAGAGTTTGAAACGTTGCGCTTTAGTCTTGCGCGTAGTTATGCAGAGTTATTTGCTCGCATTGCTGTGCTGGGTTTTTGGGTCTTCAACCGTCATGGCTTAAGACCTGCTTTACAGGATGGCGCATGGCTCATCATTTTCTTAAATACCGCTGAAGGGCAGACATCCCCTCCAATGACATCACTACGTGAAAGCACATTGGCAGATCTGCTAGACCGAATTTCAACCAACCATATGTTATCTGTCATCGATTTTGCACTGGCACCACGTGATGCCAAACCGGTTAAAGAGGAGATTACCCCATGAATAAAGATAAAGCTTACTGGAGCGCAATCATTCGTACGCTAGTAGCCAAAGAAATGCGCGTAGAGCCTGAGACGATTAATCCAGATCAAAAATTTACCAGTTACGGTCTTGATTCGATCGTTGCTTTGTCTGTGTCTGGGGATTTAGAAGATCTGACAAAACTAGAGCTTGAACCGACATTACTATGGGATTACCCGACAATTAATGCGTTGGCTGAATATCTTGTTTCTGAGTTGCAACAGGGAGTTGCTTCGTGAATAACCTTGTACGACTAGAACCAGAAGTTCTGTCACGTCATGCGATTTCTGCAGAACAGCTCGGCATCTGGTATATCCAGCGCCTTGAGTCGACCTGCAGTGCCTACAATATGGTGGTGGCCTTTGATGTGAAGGTCAACCAACCATTAGGCAGTAAGCCGATGGAGATTCTAGAAGCGGTAATGCATGATTATCCGCTGCTACGTGTAAGTATGCCTGCCAATGATCAGGGTATTGAGCAACTTATCTGGGATCGAATCTATCCTAATATCGTCTTCTCTGATGCTCGCCATGTTGAGGCATCTGATTTGACACAATTGGTCGAGCAGGATACTAAACAGCCGTTTGATCTGACTCAGCCACCGCTGTGGCGTATTCATTGTTATGAACGTGGTGAAAATCACTATGTGATTGCAGTCGTGATTCATCATGCCCTCATGGATTTCTGGTCGATTGGTCTCTTACTGCGTGATGTCGGCAAACGTTTTGGACTAGTTACAGAGTCAGACGTAGTGAACGGAATCGAGTTCGCACAGTATGCTGATAAGCAGCAGAGTACTGCGATTGACGATGTTGATGAGAGTCTAGTGTTCTGGAAAAATGCGTTACAACATGCACCACACGTACATAGCATTCCGCTTGATTATCCTCGTCCGGCTGTGCAGCAACACAAAGGTAGCTCACTGGTGTTCCGTGTGCCTGAGTCAGTGTCGTCTGGTCTTGTGAACTTAGCGAAAGATTATGAAATCACGCTGTTTGGACTCGTACTATCTGGCTTCTATATCCTGCTACACAAGCTATCAAATGAAAATGAACTCGTTATTGCTACACCTGTAGCTGGTCGACTTGAGCGCTCGTTGCGCAATGCGCTGGGGCAGTTTGTCAATACGATTGCTATTCACATGTACATTGATGCTGACCAGACTTTACGTCAATTTACACAGCAGGTTCAGGAACAATTAAGACAGAGTCTCAAGCATCAAAAAGTTGCCTTTTCCAGAGTAGTTGAAGCTGTTTCACCAAAGCGTGATGGCAGTATTAACCCATTAGCTCAGGTGGGAATGTTCTGGGAACGTCTAGGTGGCATGGATGAGTTTAAAGATCTACTCTTGCCAATCCAGACCCCAGCGACTTTGGTCGGCCAAGACCTGACCTTAGGAAGTTTTCCAGTTCGCCAGCAAGAAGGTCAATTAGATCTTACGCTGGAAATGGGCGGTGAATATCAAGGCGAATTGGTTGGTGTATTGAAATATAACTCCGAGTTATTTTCTGCACAGTCTGCCGAGAATATGGTGCAACTGCTGCAATCTGTACTATCAGAGATGGTGGCTCATCCTGAACGTAAGATCGTTGAGTTAGATATTGCGCCTGATTATGTGGATGGCATCCAGTTCGACACCCTTAGTGGACAGGCGACTGATTATCCTCAACATGATCTACTGGCAATGATTCTAAAGCAGATTGATGAGCGTGGTGACAATCATGCTTTGACCTCGAAGGATCATGCGGTTAGCTATAGTGAGTTAGGTCAACATATCGCTGGTATTGCTGAATACCTGCGTGCGCATGGCGTTACCCGTGGCGATCGTGTAGGTCTGATGTTAGATCGTACAGCTTTATTGCCAGCAGCAATCCTCGGGATCTGGGCAGCGGGAGCAGCTTATGTACCGCTAGATCCTAATTTCCCAAGTGAACGTCTACACAACATCATCGAAGATGCTGAACCTAAAGTCATCTTAACTCAAACCGAGTTGATGGATGCTCTTAACGTTTCTGTGCCGCGTTTAGATATCAATCAAGCTGGCGTTGTGCCACTGGAGCAAGTGCGCGAGACGCTGGCCTTTGGTGAAACCGCTTATGTGATGTACACCTCAGGCTCGACAGGTAAGCCTAAAGGTGTGCGTATTGGGCATCCTTCAATCATCAATTTCTTACTATCTATGAATGATAGGTTGCAAGTAACGACTGAGACTCAGTTGTTAGCAATCACCACTTATGCATTTGATATCTCGATTCTTGAGTTGCTGATTCCGCTGATGTACGGCGGTGTAGTGCATGTTTGCCCACGTGAGGTACCACAAGACGGCAATCAATTGGTGGATTATCTAAATACTAAATCTATCAATGTTTTGCAGGCAACACCGGCTTCTTGGAAAATGCTCTTAGATAGCGAGTGGAGCGGCAATACAGGGTTGACTGCACTCTGTGGAGGCGAAGCACTAGATACTATTCTTGCAGAAAAACTGCTGGGTAAAGTCGGCTGTCTCTGGAATGTCTATGGACCAACCGAAACTACAGTGTGGTCTAGTGCAGCTCGTATCACCGATGCAAAGTGTATTGATTTAGGCGAACCACTGGCGAACACCCAACTTTATGTGCTTGATGAACAGCAACGTTTAGTCCCACCGGGCGTCATGGGAGAGCTTTGGATTGGGGGTGATGGTCTAGCAGTTGATTACTGGCATCGACCTGAACTGACAGATGCTCAATTTAGAACTTTGCCATCTCTACCAAATGCTGGTCGACTCTATCGTACCGGAGATAAAGTCTGTCTGCGTACAGATGGAAGTTTGACTCATCATGGACGTCTAGATTTCCAGGTCAAGATTCGTGGATTCCGTATTGAACTAGGCGAAATCGAGAATGTTATCAAACAGATCGATGGTATCACCGATGCAGTTGTATTGGTTAAGAGTACAGCCAGCAACGACCAGAAACTGGTGGCTTATTTAACTGGACATGAGATTGACATTGCTAGTTTGAAAAAGACGATGCAAATCCATCTACCAGCTTACATGGTACCAAATACGTTTATGACGTTGGATGAATTTCCAATGACGGCCAACAATAAGTTGGATCGTAAAGCGTTTCCTGAGCCTGTGTTTGAACAAAGTAACGATTATGTTGCACCACGTGATCCGATTGAAATTGAACTCTGTACTACTTTTGAGCAGATTTTATCGGTTAAACGGGTTGGTATACATGATGACTTCTTTGACTTGGGTGGACATTCGTTACTTGCTGTGAAGCTTGTTAATCACCTTAAAAAAGCATTTGGCACCGAACTATCAGTTGCTTTGTTGGCCCAATATTCCACTGTGGAGAGTTTGGGTGAGATCATTCGTGAAAATAAAGAAATTAAGCCTTCTATTGTAATTGAACTACGCCGTGGAACTTACGAGCAACCACTGTGGTTGTTCCATCCAATTGGTGGTAGCACCTTCTGTTATATGGAGCTTTCGCGCCATCTCAATCCGAAACGTACCTTGCGTGCTATTCAGTCTCCTGGACTGATTGAGGCAGATGCTGCGGAAGTGGCAATCGAAGATATGGCAACGCTCTATATTGCTGAAATGCAAAAGATGCAGCCTGAGGGACCTTATTTCCTTGGTGGATGGTGCTTTGGCGGTGCGATCGCCTACGAGATCAGTCATCAGTTGCGTCAAATGGGACAGCAGGTCACAGGTATTGTCATGATCGATACCCGTGCTCCAATTCCAGAGAATGTGCCTGAAGATGCTGATGATGCGATGCTTTTGTCTTGGTTTGCCCGTGATTTGGCTGCGCCTTATGGCAAGAAGTTGACGATCCCAGCGCAATACTTGCGTGAATTGAGTCCAGATCACATGTTTGATCATGTGCTTAAAGAAGCCAAGGCCATTAATGTCCTGCCTCTAGATGCAGACCCATCAGATTTCCGACTTTACTTTGATACCTATTTGGCGAATGGCATCGCACTCCAGACCTATTTCCCAGAGCCTGAAGAGTTTCCGATTCTTTTTGTGAAGGCCAAAGATGAACCAGAAGATTTTGGGGAAAGCCTAGGTTGGGATCAATTGGTTAAAGACACCTTTAAACAGGTGGACCTTCCTGGTGATCATTCATCAATTATGTACGCTGAGAATGTCGTGGCTGTTGCCCAGACAATTGATCAGATGTATCCAATTCCCGCATAAGAAATACAAGAAGGTAGAACCACTATGGTGACCATAGAACATGCTTTCCTCATACCGGCCGAGATTGACAAGGTTTTTAACTATCTTGCAAACCCGGCCAATGATGCAGGTTGGCAATTGTCGTGTAAGCATTCTGAACTGCTAGACAATACTCCACGTGTGGGCAGTAAGTATGAAATCGGCTTTAGCTTTATTGGTCGTGAGATGTCCTTTAAAGGTGAAATTACACATCTAGTACCGAATGAATTGTATGCGTTTAAAGTAGTGGAAGGACCCTTTCACTACACTGGAACTTACCGTTTCAAACCACATGCAGAAGGCACCTGGATTGAATGGGTGTTTGAGGCAGAGCCAGGCAGCTTTTTTGGTGTATTGCCCCCAGCACTGCTAAAAAAGATGGTTCTTGCTCAGTTTAAAAAAGATGTTGCTAATCTTGAGGCATTGGCTCAGAAGGGTGAAGCCTATGAGTCGGTTGGCAACGATGGTAAGCAAACGCATGAGACCAATAGTAAACCACTTCGTAAAACTCATCAGATGATGGAACAATACGCGCGTTGGATTCTCAGACATCGCCGTATTGTACTGACTGTGGTGATGCTTTTAACGCTTGCCTTGGCATATCTCGCATCTGGCGTAAAAATTATTATTGATCCAGATGCGCTTGCCCCCAAAGGTCATCCTTATATCACCTCCACCAAGCTGATTGAAAAGAAATTCGGCTCCAAGTACATGGTCGTGATCGGTATTACGCCGAAGCAGGGTGATATTTATCAGCCGCAAGTGTTAGAAAAAGTTAAACGTATTACTGAAGAAGTTGATAATGCTCCGGGCGTGGTTCGATCTACTCTAATGAGTCTGGCTGCACGTCAGGCCAAAGGGATTACCGCTAATTCGGATGGATTTGATGCCAAGAAACTACTGCCGAATAGTTCTGTGACCGAGAGTGATGTCGATCACCTGAAAAAACTGCTGGTACTGAATCCAATCTATATGAATTCGGTAGTATCTAAAGATCAGAAAACTGCTGCTATTTTGCTTGAGCTTGAGGAAAGTCCAGAGGGCTTCCAAAAGATGATGGGCCCGATCAACAAAATCGTAGCCGCTGAACAGTCTAAGGATATGACCATCAGTGTTGGTGGTAATCCAGTCTATTTAGATAAAGCCGAAGATTATTCTAAGCGTATCAATATCTTGTTCCCAATTGCCGTGTTGGTTATTGGATTATTGCACTTCGAAGCATTCCGCAGTAAACAAGGTTTGATCCTGCCATTAGTTACAGCATTGCTGTCTGTGGCATGGGGTATGGGCATGATGGGGCTGTTCAAACAGCCGATGGATATTTTTAACTCTCCTACACCAATTCTGATTCTGGCCATCGCGGCAGGGCACGCCGTGCAGTTGCTCAAGCGATACTATGAAGATTTTGATCGCCTGATTGCCCAAGGGATGGAGCCTAAAGCTGCAAATAGCGAAGCCGTGGTGCAGTCTATGGTTCGTGTTGGTCCGGTTATGATACTGGCTGGCGGAATTGCAGCGGCTGGATTCTTCTCTCTGTTGACTTTCAATATTCCGACCATCCGTTCATTCGGTATTTTTACAGGAATCGGGATCATCAGTACGCTGATCATTGAGATGACTTTTATTCCTGTACTTCGCTCAATGTTACCACCGCCTTCGGTTACCAAGGTTGCACGCAAAGGTTTACCGATCTGGGACTGGATTCCAAAACGCATTGGTGATGTGATTTTGTCAGTTCGTCCGCGAATGATGCTAATGACTGTGATTGCAGTACTGGGCGTTTTTCTTGCTCTCGGCACGAGTCGTATTGTGGTGGATAACGATAGTCGCAACTTCTTCTCGCGCGATCTACCAATGCAGCAAGACGACAGATTCTTGAATCAGTCTCTTGGTGGCACAAACAGTCTCTACATCATGGTCGATACCAAAGTTCGTGATGGTATCGAAAACCCAGAAATCCTAAAAGCGATTGATAATACAGAGAAGTTCGCGAATTCAATTCCAGAAGTTGGTAAAACCATCTCTATCGTGGACTATATCAAAAGAATGAATCAGGCAATGAATGCCGATCAGCCACAGGCATTTCAGGTTCCAGTAACTAAAGATGTGGTTGCTCAGTATCTGCTGTTGTATTCAATGTCTGGTGAGCCGACTGATTTTGAATCTTACATTGATACAACTCAGCGCTATGCCAAGATCACGATTCTGTTAAAAACAGGTAGTAATCACCGTATTAAAGAAATCCTTGAGTCGCTAAAAACATATATGGCGGGTCAATTGGGTGATAAAGCTGTTGTGAGTTTCGGTGGTGATGTGACTCAGACCATTGCTTTAACTGAAACGATGGTTCACGGCAAGCTGATGAATATTCTACAGATTTCATTTGCCGTATTCTTTATCTCTGCGCTAGTTTTCCGTTCGTTCTCTGCTGGACTCATTGTCCTGACACCACTTCTATTCTCGATTCTTGCGATCTTTGGTGTGATGGGCTGGCTCGATATTCCGCTCAATATTCCGAACTCTCTGATCTCAGCCATGGCGGTTGGTATTGGTGCAGATTACGCCATTTACTTCCTCTATCGCTTGCGAGAAATCTTGAGTGAAGAGGGCAGTGATATCAAAGATGCTATTCGTAAAACTTTAAGTACTGCTGGTAAGGCTTCGCTTTTTGTTGCGACTGCTGTTGCTGGTGGGTATGGCGTATTGTCCCTATCGCAAGGCTTCCATGTGCATCAATGGCTAGCGATGTTTATTGTGATTGCGATGCTTTTCAGTGTATTTGCAACCTTAATTATGGTACCTACAATGATTCTAATGTTGAAACCTCGTTTTATCTTTCCCTCAAATAAGAAGAACATTACCGTTGCACAAACTGTTGTGACAAGTCTCTTGTTGGGTACGGCGCTCACAATGTCGATGCCTAAAACATCTCATGCAGATGAGGTTCAAGACATTGTTAGCCGTAGTGATGATGCCTCTAAGTTCTTGTCTTCAAGTGCTAGTGCTAAATTTGTGCTGACATCTAAAAGCGGCGAGCAACGCGTACGTTTGACTAAAAATATGACTAAGCTTGCTGGAAATACTCAAAACAATATGCGTTTGACTGAATTCATCTCACCAGCAGATGTACAGGGAACCACGACGCTGTTGATTGAGAATGCAAAAGGCAGTGATAGCATGTTTGTCTATTTACCTGCATTGAAAAAAGTACGTCGTTTGGCATCAGCGAATAAGGGTGATGCTTTTATTGGTACGGACTTTAGTTATGGTGATGTACTTGGCTATAAGCTAAGTGACTGGAAGTACACTAAACTGGCAGATGGCAAATTTAATGGCAAAGATTGCTATACGATTGAAGCAACGCCAATCAATAATACTGTGAAGAGTGACTTTGGTTATAGCAAACGTCGCATGTGCATCCTCAAAGACAACTTTGTTACAGCAACTATCGATATTTGGGATACTGCAGGTAAACCGTTAAAGCATATTGAGTTCACCGATATCCGTCCTTACGGCAAAGTGAAACCAAGATGGCAGGCCATGAAATCTATGGCGAAAAATCTGCAAACTCAGCATATGACACAAGTGATCGTTAATGATTTTGTCGCAGAGAAAACCTTATCCGATAAGCTTTTCTCACCGCAGAGTCTTGAAAAATGACGCAAGGTGCCTATTGGGTATTTGCATGCTGCAGTAGCTTTATGCTACTGCAGCATGCTCATGCAGATGACAGCGAAATTAGTTTTGTAAGCCAGAACTCAGCCAGACTCGATGTGTGGTCATCAGATCGTGATTTAAGTTCGTTAAAAAACATTGGACAAGCAAGCTTCTGGTCCAATGGTACGCTCAAGTTTAATCCAGAGTTTAAGATCCATTACGACATAAATATTGGAGACGAAACGGACCATACTGTAAACCCAGATCAGGTGAGTAAGGTAAATCGCAATTTACGTGAGTTGTATGCCTCTTATAACTGGGATCAGACAGTCTATGTCGATGTTGGTCGCCAGATTGTAGTCTGGGGGAGAGCTGATGGGATTAACCCAACAGATAATCTATCACCCCGTGACTATACGCGCCTAGTACCAGATGAGACAGATCAACGTCTTGGAAATGATGCAATCAAATTGACATATATTCCTGAATCAGGAACCAATAAATGGACAGCATTGTGGTATCCGCGTAGTCGTTCAGATGTGATTCCATTGCGCCAGTTTTCTGGTGTCCAGTATGAAATAGATAAGAAGAGCCGACCTGCATTTGCAATGCGCTGGGATTATTCTGTAGATGGTCTAGATGTTGGGGCATCGTATTTCTCAGGTTTGGATCACATGCCCGATCTGTCAATTCTTTCTGCATCTCCAACAGGGGAGGCAACATTGCAGCTGAAAAATAATCCTATGTCTGTCTATGGATTTGATTTCAGTTATAACCACAACGATATCGTATGGCGCGGTGAAGCGGCATATACCCATACTGACTCGAATGGTAGTGAAGATCTTACGCACAAAAAAAATAATCTGACCGTGGTCATGGGGCCAGAATTAGCATTGAAGAATTCCACGCTGAGTTTGGTCGGCGTATACAAACATACGGAGGACTTTAGATCTGCCGATAGCCTAACAAATCCAGTATTGAGCGCAGTCTACCGTTATCAGCAAACAATCAGTGACCAATATCAGCAGAACCAGTATGGAGCTATGCTGCGCTATGCACTTAACTTACTGAATGATAATCTGAAATTAGAAGTAACAGGATTCTACTTTGCACCAGAGCCTAATGAATTGTTGAGAGTACGTATTAATTACAGCCTTGATGATCACTGGCAATTGAATGTAGGTGGAGATCGCTTCTGGGGTAGAAATGATACGGTGTTAGGACAATTTAGAGATAACAGTCTGGTGTATGCCCAGGTTCGATATAATTTTTAAGATAATTCGCTCCAAAACAATGCTGGGAGTGCCCAGTCCCTAATAAGGTGATTTATGGATAATTTAAATAACGCAAAAAAAGATAATTTTTCACGGAAGACCATATTAGTAACAGGTGCAGCAGGTTTTATTGGTAGCAGACTGATCGTTGATCTTCTGCGTGAAGGTCATCAGGTGATTGCTGCGCTGCGTAATGCCGCAACCAAGAAAGATAAGCTGTTAGGTTTCATTGCAACAGAAGGGCTAGTCGATCCGTCTATTTCGTTTGTCGAATATGATTTAAGCCGCGATTTTAAGCTGGACTCTCTGCTAGCGGATGCTCAGGCAAAGATCCATGTGATTTATCATCTTGCCGCATCCTTTAATTGGGGCATTAGCAAAGCCGAAGCTGAGCGTACCAATATTAAGTCAGGACTTGCCTTGATTGAATGGGCTGCAACATTGAAGCAGCTTGAGCGATTTATCTGGATTGGTGGATATCGTGTGGCTACTCCGCCACAAGAGTCGGCTGATGAGTTGTATTGCAAACATGGTGGCTATGAAGCTTCAAAAATCTTGGGTTATCAAGCTTTTATTGAGGCTTGTAAGCGTTTAAATGTGCCATGGACTGCAATAAATCCAGCGACAGTCATTGATGGTTTTTATAACTATGGCGATATGCAATATATCGGTGTTGCTGACATGATTGATAAGCTCTATCAGGGACGTCTGCTGGCATTGCCTGGTGGTCGTGACACATTCCTGCCACTATGCAATATGCAGTATATCGTGAGCTTTTTGATTCGAACGATGTCTTATCCTGAGACTATTGCTCAGGAGTATATGTTGCTTGATCCTGCGACGCCGAAATTTCATCGCCTCGTTCACCTAGCTGCCGAGCATTTGGGAGTCAGCACACCACACTTACAAGTACCCAAAGGTCTATTAGAGAAATTACCTGAGGTATTGCTTGATGGTTCTAAAGAACAACTCTCTTTCATTTCTACCGAGCACTATCATGTTGCTGGGGCAGAGGCGATGGCAGCGAAAATGGGCATCGCAGACCTGATCAATGTCACTCCTTATTTTTCTCGTTGGATTGATCGTTTGGTGCTTACACGCTTTGGCCGTATGCAAGTATCAACACCAAGTCATTTCAGCTATCAGAATCGATATTGGACAGAAATCTATACTAAACAGCCGATTAGTTCTGATACATCATCTGCATTATTTTTACATGGAATCCCATTTGATAGTGCATGCTGGTCTCCAATCATCAATAAAATCACATACGATCAGGTCGCTATGATGGATCTGCCGGGACTTGGGCGTTCAGGCAGTTATGAGATGATGGAAGACAACAACCATCAATTTATTGATGCCGCTGCAAAGCTTTTAGCGCCAAATAGTGTTGTTATTGCACATTCGTTAGGATGTCTTTTTGCGTTGAATCTTGCAAAGAAATATCCAGATAAAGTCGCACGTCTTATCCTCATATCGCCTTATTTTGTTCAGGCACAGGCCGCTAAAATGTTTCAGATACAAGCTATATCTAATCTGATTTTCCGTTTTGTGCCAAAAGATATGATTGCTAAAGACCTACATCCAGATGGACAACAAAATCCGTCTGTTGGTTATGCGATGGATTCATTACGTCGAGTGTCGGTAGCTAAGCATATTAGTGAGTATATGCACCGTATTAGTTTGCCGCAGCAGCGAACAACTCAGACAGCTTTGTTAAACGAACTTAGTTCTAAAGTTGAAATCATTGTGGGAGATAAAGATCCAATTGTTACCACAATAAGCTCAGATATCCCTATACATATTATCGCTGGCGCAGGCCATAATCCGCACGTTACACATGTAGATGCGGTTTCTGACTATCTCGCACCTGTTCTGATGAAATACAACAGCACTACTGCTTCCTAATGTCTGATCGTGCCCAAGTGCAGGTTTATGTCTGCCCAGTTTCACGGGTACCACAAGACCATATGGTATTGAGTCATTATCTCGGCTTTCTCAGTTCGGCAGAGAAGCTGAGATATAATCAATATCATCCTAAGGCGGCTCGCCTTTTCTTGATCTCTCGCGTATTAGTAAAGACTGTCTTGGCGGATAAGCTAGGCATCTCACCTCATCAAGTTAATATTCAATTACATCCCAACGGCAAGCCTTTTGTACAAGGTAGCAAGGCTGTGTATTTTAATCTTACTCACTCAGCAGACGTTATTATCCTCGCTGTGACTGAAGAAGGGGAAATAGGAGTGGATATTGAACAAGTGGATCGTGAGTTCGAGTGGATGCGTGTTGATAGTGTGTTAGCACCGATTGAAATTGAATGGATTAAAGAGAATGAACTCACTGATCCATTCAGTGTATACCAGCGGTTTTTTCAAATATGGACCTTAAAAGAGGCTTATATCAAATATACTGGCGAAGGAATGAGCCGTCATTTAAAGAAGCTCAACTTTCATGTGTTGCCTGAGCATATACAATTTCTCGACTCAACCAATGATGCTCAAAAGACAGAAGAGTATTATTTTGAAAGCTATATATACGATTCTAACTTCATCTTTTCTATATGTTTACAACAAAGTTTTAGCCTAGAAAGATTTAGTTTAGACTGCTTTCAATTATTACCCTTTATATCTAGGCATCGAATAACTCCAACGCCTTGTACATATAGCTAGATTGAACCGTTATAACTGATGATTTAAAAAAGTAAATCTAGTAATGAAATATTTGGCTTTGAGCTGGGCCATGCTATTCACAATAAAGTATGTTGTGAATAGATAGACTGTAAAAATTATGAATCAATAAAAAGAAAAAAGCCCCAGTCTTTCGACTAGGGCCTTTTAAATTTGGAGCGGGAAACGAGACTCGAACTCGCGACCCCAACCTTGGCAAGGTTATGCTCTACCAACTGAGCTATTCCCGCATATATAAGCAGTTTTTACGAAAACTTTCTCAAAAAAAACCAATTTGGAGCGGGAAACGAGACTCGAACTCGCGACCCCAACCTTGGCAAGGTTATGCTCTACCAACTGAGCTATTCCCGCGTGCCGCTTATAATACATTAAGCGAAACATGGGTCAACAACTTTATGCAAATAAATATGCTGATTGCATAAAATAAAAACAGAAATGAGCAATTAGATGTATTTTTATCGTTAAGTTGCCGAATAAATAGACATTTTGTTTGGGGTCAAAGCATACAAGAGCAACTTTTGTTTGTGTGTAGACAGGGTATACTAGGTTCAAATATACGAATAATCGTAAAGGAAAAGCTATGAGCCTTGAACAACAATTGATTGAACGGTTACAAACCCTTGCACCTAGCCATTTGGAAGTTATTAATGAGTCGGCTGGACATGGTGGTTATTTCCCAGGTAAAGAGTCACATTTTAAAGTGATTGTAGTGAGTGAAGAATTTAACGGATTACGTTTAGTTCAACGTCATCAAAAAGTTTATGCCTTAGCTTCAGACTTAATGAATCCAGGTCAAATTCACGCTTTAGCAATTCATGCCTATTTACCAAGTGAGTGGCAAGGTCAGGCGCCTGCTAGTCCAGAATGTGCACATGCACCTAAAAGCTAAGGGCTAATTTCATGGATGCACATTTACTCACTAAAATTATTCATATGACTGCGGTGGCTGCCGCACTTATGGTTTTTGTCTTACGCGCTTCAACTCTGTTTGTAGGCGTGCAAGGAGAGCAACCAAACCCCGCGGGACGTAAAATATTAGTTGCCTTACAACATTTGTCGTTTACCGTAGTTTTTATTACGGGCGCAATTTTATTAGTCATGAAAGACTTTCAGGTACAGCCATGGTTTTACGCTAAAATTATTCTATTTTTAGTCTTGTTATCTTCTCTGGCGAAAGCCTTTAAAAAAGATGACACTCTTTTATTGGCGCAACGTGGGGCGGGTTTAATCATTAGTGCGATTGCATTTATTGCTATTATTATTTTAGTGATTGTGAAACCTGTTTTTGCTTAATTGTTCTACATTCTTTGCCTTTTTGCTTAAGCTCTAGGTTAAACTGCGTACAGTAAAAAAATATGCAGAGGGAAACATGTTAACTCGTGTGGTGTTTAACCAAAAAGGCGGTGTAGGGAAATCAAGTATTACTGTAAATTTGGCCGCAATTAGTGCCAAACATGGCTTAAGGACATTGGTCATTGATCTTGATCCTCAAGCCAACTCTAGTCAGTACCTTTTAGGGGATGACGCAACCTATTCTGCTGAAAAATCAATTTTAGAACCAAATATTGAAAATTTCTTTGATGATGTGTTGGGGAACAATCAACAAAAGGGTTTAATCGGTAATGCATTAGGTTCGATTTTAAAAGCCCCACGAAATAAAGATATTGATAGCTTTGTACACTCAACTCCCTTTACAAAATTAGATGTGCTTCCTGCTAGCCCGACACTTGGTGCTCTTGAACATACTCTTGAAAGTAAACATAAAATTTATAAACTACGTGATTCAATTCAAAACTTAATTGGACGATATGATCGGATCTATATAGATACACCACCTGCATTTAACTTTTTTACTTTATCGGCACTCATAGCAGCAGATAAAGTCTTAATTCCCTTCGATTGTGATGTCTTTTCAAAGCGCGCGTTACAAACATTGATTGAAAATGTTCTCGAAACGCAAGATGATCATAATGATCGCTTGGAAATTGAAGGAATTGTCGTCAACCAATTTCAAGCTCAAGCAAAATTACCTCGGGAAGTGGTTCAGCAGTTGAAAGATGAAGGGTTGCCTGTACTTAATAGTATGTTACCGCCTTCGGTTTTAATGAAAGAATCGCATCAGAAAAATTTACCTTTGGCTCATTTGGCACCAGAACATAAATTGACTCAAGCTTATGAGACATTGTTTGGTGAAATTGAGCCAAAACGATAAGAGAAAAATGATGAAAGGCTTATATATTGCGCCTTTGGTGGCAGCCACTTTATTACTCGGCGCTTGTGCTACGACGGTAAAACCGACTTACGTGTCTCCGACTCAATATCAATCTTTGGGCTGTCAGCAGCTACAAAGTGAATATAACCGTATCCAACAATATATCGATAATGGCGTACAAACTCCGAAAAGTACCGGTATGGGTGTTGGACTTGGACTCGGCGGTGGTTGGGGACGAGGCGGTTGGGGATTCGGTCCATCTATCTCTGTAAATATGGGACAATCTTCCTCAACGAAAAATACCGAACTTTCACGTGTTTTAGGTCAGCAAGAAGCAATAGTTCAGGCTGCTCAGTTTAAAAATTGCCCGATTATTATTCGAAAAAAGACGAATTAATAGTCGATTTTGCATCACAATATGCTAATTAAGGCATATTGTGATGAATAAAGTTTAGCAAAATGTTTCATAATAAAATTAATATAAATCAATACATTTTAAATTTTAAAGCTTAATAAATTCTGTATTTTCTATAATCAAAAGCCCTTACAAACTTGCTATATTTTGCCTATTTCGTTTAAGGTGGCCCCATCTTGGATGTTGTGGAAATTTTATGATTGAGAGTTGGTTTTTTGTATTGGCAATGTTGGCTGTTTTGCTCATTCCGGGGCCGACAAATGCTTTACTTGCAACCGCTGCTCATTCTCAAGGTTTATCTAAAGCATTCTGGCTTATCCCAATGGAATGGTTAGGCTATGCCTACGGTATTAGCTTTTGGGCTGTCTTTATTCATTTAGCTGCTCCAATTTGGCCAGCACTACTACTTATTTTGCATATTACGAGTGTACTTTATGTATTCTGGCTTGCTTTTCACTTATGGAAGAACACCCATTTACAACAGTTCAGTCAAAGTCATCGCAATATTCGACCACGTCAATTATTCTTATCAACCTTAAAGAATCCTAAAGCTTTGTTGTTTGCAGCGGGTATCTTTCCTGCTGAAGCATGGAATTCGCCTGAAAATTTTCTTATCGTATTTGGTGTTTTTACATTAATCCTGATTCCGGCAGCAAGTTTCTGGATGCTTTTTGGACGAGCGTTGTTAGCGGGTCCAATCAAAAAAATAAAAGCCGATCATTTATATAAAGGATCGGCCATGTTGCTCATTTTATGTATGCTTCCGGTGGTATTCCGTTTCTTCTAATTAGTCTTGAACATTGGCTTTTCGGTTTTTGAGTTTTTCACGTATAAATCCGATGATGCCTGGTAAAACACTAATAATAATGATGCCGAAAATAAGATGGGTAAAGTTATCTTTAACGATTGGCATATTTCCAAATAAATAGCCTAAAGTTACAAAAGAAGCGACCCAACACAATGCTCCAATCAGGTTATAAGTTAGGAAAAACTTATAGTTCATGCTACCAGCCCCAGCAACAAAAGGTGCAAAAGTGCGGGCAAATGGAACGAAGCGGGCAAAAATAATCGTCTTGCCGCCATGGCGAGCAAAGAATTCTTGAGTTTTAACTAAGTGCTGTTTATTAATGAATCGGGAATTCATTTCAAACACACGTGGACCGATAAAACGTCCAATATGGTAGTTTACCGTGTCACCTAAAACGGCAGCAATGAAGAGTAGAGTGCCCAGTACCCATGGATCCATCGCACCTGTAGATGCTGCTAAAGCACCAGCTGCAAATAGCAAACTATCTCCCGGCAAGAACGGCATAACCACTAAACCGGTTTCAACAAAAATAATTAAAAATAGAATGCCATAAATCCACGTTCCGTAATTTATAATAAATTCGGCGAGATGTTGATCAACGTGTAGAATAAAATCAATAAGTTCCATGATGAGAGCAAGTGGTAAACCGTGTTCAAATCCTAGCAGTGAGCCTATAGAAAGTCAGTATAAAGCATCAAAAAAATACAAATTGATCATCTCGTTTATGCAACGATATATATGGATTTTGAGTATTTAATTATCAATGTCCCAAACCTAGAATGAGCTCATCAATAAATAAGCATTTAAATAAAGGTGGCAATATGTTTAATCCAAATGTAGTGGTCAAAAATATCGTAACGCAATCAGGCGCAGATAGTTTCATTAGCCTTATTGCGCGTCTTCTTATCGCCTATATCTTCCTTGTTGCAGGTTGGGGGAAAATTACCGGTTATGCAGCAACTGCTGGATATATGGAAGCAATGGGGGTTCCAGCAGGAATTCTTCCTTTAGTGATCTTGGTTGAGTTTGGTGGTGGTTTAGCCTTGTTATTTGGTTTCCAAGCACGCTTTGCGGCTTTTGGACTTGGAATCTTTAGTATTCTTACTGCATTTTTATTCCACCAAGGTGGTGCTGATGCAGCGGCGCAATATAACAATGGCATCCATTTCATGAAAAACCTTGCAATGGCAGGTGGTTTATTCTTCCTGATGCTTCATGGCGCTGGACGTATTAGTTTGGATCATGCAATCGAGAAATAATATTCAAGACAAAAAAAACCGGATGATCAACTCATCCGGTTTTTTTTATTTCTAGGGACGTAAAATTAAAGCATGAACTGGATTTGTAATTCCCCAACAACAAAACCAAGTACTGCACCTACTGCAATGAGTGCCCACTCATCTTCTTTAAACGCAGGGCGCAACATACCTTCAAATTCAGATGGTGTTAATTTTTGCATACGTTCAATTAAAGTACTGCGAATATTCATAGCATCTTCTGCATAAGATTCTACGTATTTCATCGTCTCTGGAAGCCGTTGCATAATACGTTCAGCAACTTGCGATTTCATATCTTGATATTTTTCTCCGCCAATTGCGTAAACAACAAGTGGACGAATTACACCTGCTTGCATATCAATTTCTTGTTTGACATGACGGTTAACCAGATCAATAACACGTGCAGAATGTGTACCAGAAAATAATTCTTCCATCATGTGGCGAGAAGTTAAAAGCTGTTTGGAAATTAACGCTGCGTAGTCGGCGGCAACTTCATTTTGACGTTTAATAAACAAACCTTGCCATGTATAGCCCAATATTTTCTTAGGATAAAGTGGTCTAAACATCATTTGTAATGCAATCCAGTCACTGAAAAAACCCACAAAGCCACCAAACATTGGCAGCATCCAAGGGTATTTTCCTTGAGTGACAATCCAGCACAGCATCTGAATCACACCAATACCGAAGCCAAATACAAATCCGACATTACTAAAAAATTTAAATTCTTGTTTGCCCACTCGTTTAAAAATATTGTTGAGTAGGCGTTTGTCTTTAAGCAAGTTGCTAATAACAAGATGTTTAATATCAAAATATCGGTTCACATCACGTTGTACTTCACTCATGATGTGTTCAACAATCTCAGGTGCTTTTGATTGCACACGACGAATGAGTCTTTGACGCGCAAACTCTGGCATGCCTTCCCATAATCCCGGCTGATATTCTTGCGCAACATCACGGGTAATATCTTCAGCTGCGGCAAGTAGTGGTTTTTCTATTTCTTTGGCAATACGTTTAGGATCTAGGCGTGCAAAAATTTCTTCAGGTTTAATGAGTTTGGCTGTCATGAGCTCAACAGCAATTGTTGCCATTTTCTCGGCTTTGCGTGGCACGATACCTTGCCAACCTAGAAATGGTTTAATGCCTTTAAACTCAAGTGGCGAAAACATCATCTGAATGGCGATTACCTTGGTGATGTAGCCAATTAAACCACTCATAAAAGGAATAGAGATATACAACCAAAAATGTTGCTGGAAATCTGCAATCATAGTTTGAAGCATTGTTGTTCCTTAGATTTCTATTGATTTTGATAGGGGGCAACAAGCCATAAAAATGGATAATTGTTTAAGCACAGACAAATATCGCTTATGGTATTTACCTTTCCATGGTAATGCCTGTTTTATCGGGTCATCTTAACATCAAATTCATGGTGATGTTGCATAGAATGTGATGAATTTATCAATACGTATGAAGTTTTTAAGACTAATCCAGATGTTTGATAAATATAAGTAAATATTAATTTATGTCAAAGAATTCAACGATAGAAATGATTCAGAAATGAAAAAAATAAGATATATGATGATTTGCGGTGCGCCGAAGCGTGAAAAATGTTAAAATGGCGCGCTTAATTCTTTTGCCATTTAGTGGTTTGTCATGACTACCAATACTCAAATTACTGAAGATCGTATCCTGATTCTGGATTTCGGCTCTCAATATAGCCAGCTCATTGCACGTCGTGTACGTGAAGCCGGTGTTTACTCTGAAATGTATGCTTTTGATATGTCTGAAGAAGACGTTCGCGCTTTTAAGCCAAATGGCATTATTTTGTCAGGTGGACCTGAGAGTGTGCATGAAGAAGGCAGCCCACGTGCACCACAAGTAGTGTTTGAGTTGGGTGTTCCAGTATTGGGTATTTGCTATGGCTTGCAAACCATGTCTGAACAGTTAGGCGGTAAAGTTGAGCCGGGTACTGTACATGAGTTTGGTTATGCTGAAGTTGATATCGTTAAACGTGACCAACTGATTGGCAACTTACAAGATCGTGAAGACCAACTTCATGTCTGGATGAGCCATGGCGACAAAGTGAGCCAGATTCCAGAAGGTTTTAGCATTACTGCAAGCACACCAAGTTGTCCTGTTGCTGCTGTAAGTGATGAAACACGCCGTTTCTATGGTGTGCAATTCCACCCAGAAGTAACGCACACGGCAAAAGGTGAAGAATTACTTGCAAATTTTGTTCATAAAATTTGTGGATGTGGTGGCCTTTGGACACCTGAACACATCATCGACTTACGTGTAGAACAACTACGTGAACAGATCGGTGATGAAAAAGTTCTTTTAGGTCTTTCTGGTGGTGTTGACTCATCTGTAGTTGCTGCGCTTTTACACAAAGCAATTGGCGACCAGTTAACATGCGTATTCGTTGATAACGGTTTACTTCGTTTAAACGAAGGTGACCAAGTAATGCAAATGTTTGCTGAAAACATGGGTATCCGTGTTATTCGTGCAGATGCTGAACAACGTTTCTTAACTGCATTGGCTGGTGAAGTTGATCCAGAGAAAAAACGTAAAATTATTGGTCGTGAGTTTATTGAAGTTTTTGCTGAAGAAGCACGTAAACTTGATGGCGTGAAATTCTTAGCACAAGGTACGATTTACCCAGACGTAATCGAATCTGCTGCAAGTAAACAAGGTAAAGCACACGTTATTAAATCTCACCACAACGTGGGTGGCTTACCAGACGATTTGGAGTTTGAGTTAGTTGAACCTTTACGTGACTTGTTTAAAGATGAAGTTCGTAAATTAGGTACGACACTTGGCTTACCACACAGCATGATTTACCGTCATCCATTCCCGGGCCCTGGTTTAGGTGTTCGTATTTTGGGTGAAGTGAAAAAAGAATATGCAGATATTCTTCGTCTTGCTGATGACATCTTTATGCAAGAGCTTCGCGACAGCGGCTGGTATGACAAAACAGCTCAAGCATTTGCCGTATTCCAACCTGTTAAGTCAGTTGGTGTAGTAGGTGATGGTCGTCGTTATGCATGGGTAATCGCACTTCGTGCAGTTGAAACAGTTGACTTTATGACAGCTCGTTTTGCACATTTACCATACGAACTAGTTGATAAAATCTCAACGCGTATTATGAATGAAATTAAAGATGTATCACGTGTTGTATATGACGTGTCATCTAAACCACCAGCAACGATTGAGTGGGAATAATTTTCCTCTGTTTGTTGGTAAGGAAAAGGACGCGTTAGCGTCCTTTTTTATTACTTAATTTTTCGCGCTTAAAATTAATTTTAATAATTATCAAAATGATAAATCTATTCTTATTCCTTATGCTTGATAAAAGATATATTAAGATATATCTTAATAATTATAAATTGATCGTTTTTAGGTTTTAAAAGATGAAACAACAATCAGAACATCATCATGCTGAACACAATGAGCATCACCGTTCGGGGCGCCGTGGAAGACTTTTTGAAGCTGGACGCATGAAACTTTTAGTACTTCACCTCATTCAGCAAAGCCCAAAGCATGGCTATGAAATCATTAAAGAAATAAGTGATTTGGTGGGTGATGGCTATACGCCAAGTGCAGGAACAATTTATCCAACGCTAACCGGTCTTGAAGAAATGAACTTAATTAATTTGTTAGACGTAGAGCGTAAACAATATCGAATCACAGAAGTCGGAGAGGCTTACTTAACTGAACAACAAGATAAGTTGAATGAGCTATTAGAAAAATTACGCCTTAGACGTGAAATTCACAGTAATGATGAATTAATCGAAATTCATCGTGCAATGGAAAACTTAAAGACTGCCTTACGTTTGAAGTTGAACTCAGCAGGTTTACAGCAAGAGCAGATTTATCAAATTGCCGAAAAAATTGATCAAGCTGCGGTTGCAATTGGGCGCCTATAAGTCGACCTTAAACAGGTTGAAATTATTCAAAGTCATTAATTTTAAATAGAGAATTTATATATGAAACAACATCAATATCATGTCACTGTACAACATCTAAAAAATGCGAAAGGAGAAGCCTCGACCTATACTGAACGTCTTGAGTTCTATGCGGGAAATCATGACGATGTCTTTGAAATTGTCGAACGCTTAAAAAAAGCAGATTTTTTTGATGATGAAACTACAAAATCCTTTGGAGTTGGGCTAAAACTTTTTAGCGAAGTCATGTTGGAAAATCGAGACCATCCGCTATTTCAAGAGTTTTTTCCTCAATTTGGGCAATTTATGAAAAACTTAAAACAGCTCGTTAAAACTCAATCATCTTAAGCTGCTCAATGCAGCTTTATTATTTTCTATAATTAAAAAAATTGATTGTCTCATTCATAACACCCTGTGTATTACTAAAAGACTATATTGAATAATGAGTGTATTGTTAAGATCATTAGAACAACTCATTGCAAAAGCATAGGTAAAAGAGAGTAATATCATGAGCAATAATAATGATTACGATATTTCTGATTCAAAGGATTGCGAGAAATTTGCCAATCAGTTTATTCAGGAATTTCCAATTCGCTCTGCTGAAATTGGACAGGGGACAGTCATTAAGCGGGCTTTACCTAGCCGACAAAAACGAATGATTGGAGCATGGTGTTTCTTAGATCATGCAGGCCCAGTCACCTTTCCTGCGGGTGATGGTTTAGATGTTGGTCCTCATCCTCATATTGGTTTGCAAACCTTCACTTGGATGATTGAAGGGACCATGATGCATACCGATAGCTTGGGTTCAAAACAACTTATTCGACCTAAGCAAGTGAACTTAATGACAGCGGGTCATGGCATTTCACATACAGAAGTTGCACCTGATACAGAAACTCAAATGCACGCTGCGCAGCTTTGGATTGCTTTGCCAGATCAAAAGCGCAATATGGATCCGAAATTTGAACATTACCCAGAGCTACCTGTTGTTGAAAAAGACGGTCTAGAATTTACTGTTCTTGTAGGTGAATATTTGGCAACGACTTCTCCAGTAGTGGTTCATACACCGTTAGTGGGTGTCGACTTAATTGCTACCGAAGATACTAAAACCCGTATTCCATTAAATCCTAATTATGAATATGGCTTTATGGCATTAGAAGGTGTTGCCCATGTAAATGGTCATGAGTTAACTGCTGACAACATGGTTGTTTTGGATACTGGACTGAGTGAAATTGAGATTGAAGTAAAAAAAGGCAATCGTATTCTTTTGATTGGTGGTGAACCGTTTGAAACGCCAATTTTACTCTGGTGGAATTTTGTTGCACGTACAATGGATGATTTAAAAGAAGCGCGCGAGCAATGGATTAACCATGATGCACGTTTTGGTGAAATTCCAGATTATGTTGGTGCGCGTTTAGAAGCCCCTGTTCTTCCAGATCAAATGAGAGCATCAAAATGACAGCAGTAATCGCAAGTAGTAAAGCAAAGCCCCTTGCTGAACAATGGAAGGGTGAAATCACCAGTGGACGTCATCAATATTTTTGTGATGAGCCTGAAAAACTTGAAGGGCAGGACCAAGGCCCAGCACCTTATGATTTGCTCACTGGAAGTTTAGCCGCGTGTACGCTCATTACTTTAAGAATGTATGCGAAACATAAGGGGTATGATTTTGGTGAATTCTCGGTTGAAATTGATTTTCATACCAATAGAGAGCATGAAGAACATATTGAACGTCGTATTGTTTTTAAAGACTTACCCGATGAAGAACTTCAGCAAAAAATCTTAACGGTATGTAGTAAAACGCCAGTGACTAAAACTTTGTTACGTAGTTTAGACATTCATACTGTGCTTGTTACAGTTTAAAAATGCTATTTTGTGGAGGTGGATGATTTTATATCCATTCCACAAATGGAATAAAGCAGCATGTTCACATGCTGTTTTTTATGAAAAAAGAAAAATAAAAGCAGGCAATAACATGATTAGTGTACACCACCTGGAATGTTCGCGATCGTTTCGAATTTTATGGGCTTTAGAAGAATTAGGCTTAGATTATGATATTCATTATTATCAACGCTTACCTAACTATTCCGCTCCAGAAACATTGAAATGTATTCATCCTTTAGGTAAAGCTCCGATTTTGACTGATGATGAGCAAGTCATCGCAGAATCTGCTGTGATTTTGGAATATTTACAGCAGCGTTATGATCAGAAGCAGCAATTTAAACCTACACAGCCCCAAGATTTACAGCAGTATATTTATTGGATGCACTATGCTGAAGGTTCACTTATGCCACTATTAGTCATGACTTTAGTCATGAATAGTGTAAACAAGCATGTGCCATGGTTAATTCAACCCGTAGCAAAAAGAATCACGGAAGGCGTGAAGGCAAATTTTGTTCGCCCACGTATGAAAGATCATATTAGTTTTTTAGAAAACTATTTGGCAGAGCATGAATATTTCGCAGGCGATTTTTCATTTGCTGATATTCAAATGAGTTTCCCACTGGAAGCTTTGCAATCACGTTTGCAAGGGAAATACCCTAATATTCAGGCTTTTTTACATCGTATTCAGCAAAGACCTGCATTTCAGAAAGCGAAACAAAAGGGAATGGGTACTAATGAAAGGAATTGTGCTGATATTTAAAAGAAAAGGAACAATTATTTGTTCCTTTTTTATTTGCCGTTTACTTGCGTTTGATCACGATAGAATCAATGCCACTGTGTTGTAAGGTTTGTTGAGCGGCCAATGCAGCATCTTGGGAGTCATAAGGACCTGAAATAACACGGTACCATATTTGCCCATTTTCATTACTTTTGACTACATCTGCAGATAAGCCATTCAAAATGATTTCTGCACGGCGAGCGTCAGCCTGATCGGGATCGTTATAGCTGCGAACCTGTAAAATATAGGTAGGCTGCTGAGGAGCAGTGGCTGATGGATTAGCATCAATTCCTGCACTTTCTGAAGCTGCTGGTTGAGCTGCACTTGGTGCCTCAACAATCATGGCTGTACCTTGATTTTTGCTCTCAGGAATCGCTTGTTCCGGAATAGGTGTTACTTGTTGTTGAGGTAATAGATCGTAGAAACGATAGTCTTTATTGGTATCTTCTTCTTGATAGTGTTCAGAGGTAATCTGATTTTTTGCGGGAACAGGTTGCCAAGGTTTCCAAAGCATAAGCACTACAGCGATACATAAGACCGCCAAAATAGCGACAAGTGTCCCTAACCATTTAGGAATTAGGGGCTTTTTAGGCTTGTTAGGTCTTTCAGATACACCGCGTTGCGTTTTGCCAAACACGTGGATTATTCCTCTGTATTTTGATTGTTTTAATTCGAGTTTGAGTCTCGTATTACGATGCTGAAACAGTGGTTCGTATCAGCTATTTTAACTCTACAAACCACTGCTTACTATATATTGCATGACCTTTATTTACTGTCATGCAATATAATTTTTACATAGATTCTGGTGCAGATACACCAAGCAATTCTAAACCATTGCGCAACACTTGTTGTACATTGATTGAAAGTAATAAACGTGCTTGTGTAAGCTCGGCATCATCGCTTAATACTTTATGTTCATTGTACCAACCGTGGAACAAGGCAGCTAACTCTTTCAAGTAGTTACCAACCTGGTGTGGTTCATAAGCATTTGCAGCTCGCAACACTGCATCTGGGTAAGCTGCCAATTTAGCAAGAATCTCAGTTTCAGCATCAAGAGACAAGCGTGTCGCATGTGGACGAGCAGTGTTTACATCGAATGGTAAGTTTGTGCTTGCTGCTTTTTCTAACATACGGCAAATACGTGCATGTGCATATTGAATATAGTACACAGCATTGTCTTTACTTTGTGAAACAGCAAGGTCAAGGTCGAAATCGATGTGTTGTTCACTCTTACGCATTACGTAGTAGAAACGAGCCGCGTCATTGCCCACTTCTTTACGCAAGTCACGTAAAGTCACGAACTGACCAGAACGAGATGACATTTGAACCATCTCGCCACCACGCCATAGGCTTACGAACTGAACCAAAAGTACAGTTAATTTTTTAGAGTCGTAACCCATCGCATCAATTGCCGCTTTTACACGAGAAATATAACCGTGGTGGTCAGAACCCCAAATGTCGATTAGGTCCGTATAACCGCGTTGTAATTTATTCAAGTGATATGCAATGTCTGATGCAAAGTATGTAGTTTGGCCATTACGACGTTTAACAACACGGTCTTTTTCATCACCAAATTCAGTTGATTTAAACCAGATGTTGCCATCTTTTTCATAAAGGAAGCCACGTTGATCAAGTGTTTCTAACGCTTCATCAATTTTTGCACTAAGAGACGCTTCGCTAAACCATTGATTGAAAGTTACACCGAAGTCAGCAAGGTCATCTTTAATGTCATCTAAAATGGCATGAAGAGCAGCTTGGTGGAATACACGGTAGCCTTCACCTAACAATTGTTGTGAGTTGGCAATAAGGCCATCAATATGTTTTTCTTTGTCGCCAGATAAAACGACTTTATTGCCGTCGCTATCTAATTCTTCTGCATATTGTACGTCTTCTGGCACATCTTTATAGACATCAGCCACTTCACGAAGGTAGGCATCGCCATCTTTATCAATAATAGTCTGTGCGATTTCTTTAACGTAATCGCCTTGATAAGCATTTTTGGGAAATACAAGGTTCTGACCAAGTAATTCTAAATAACGTAAATAAGTAGAAGTCGCCAAAATATCCATTTGACGGCCAGCATCATTAACATAGTATTCACGGTCAACTTTAGCACCTGTTGCTTCAAGTAACGTGGTAACAGTCATACCATATGCAGCACCACGGCCATGTCCTACATGTAGACTAGACGTTGGGTTTGCAGAAACAAATTCAACTTGGATCTTTTTCGCCGCATTCGCTTGGCTGCGACCAAAGATTTCTTTTTGTGCTTGAATCTGATCAAGAATAGCAAAGCGCTGGTCTGCATTTAAAAAGAAGTTAATAAAACCAGGTCCTGCGATTTCAGCTTTGCTGATATCTGCAACTTCTGGTAATGCAGTTAGAACTTTCTCAGCTAAATCGCGTGGTTTCATACCAGCAGCTTTCGAGCCGATCATGGCAATATTAGAAGCAAAGTCGCCATGGCTTCGGTCTTTGGTGCGTGTTAAGTTGCTTGTGTTTTTCCAGTCGGAAGGAAGCACCCCTTCTTGTTGAAGAGTTTGCACTGCATGGTCGAGAGCTGCTTGTATTGCCGTATTCATATCAATCGAAAATAGATGTCGCAGAAAAACGTCAAATATAGCAAATTTCCTATGAGTTAGGGGAGTGGATTTAATATTCGAGTAATTCTTTTTGTGCAACTTACCGAGTATTATTTTTTAAATGAATATTGCAGGGTGGACTGTCTCATTATTCTAAAAACAAATAAATACAAGCTTTCTGTGGTTTTTTAATCAGTAAATAACGCTAAAAAACTACCATTATTTCGTGTGGAAATATATGGTAGTATTAAAATATATGGTTTAGGCCGCTAAAATTAAAATAACAAAAGATTTTTTAAAAACATAAAATTATTAAGATATTGATATTTATTGTTTAATTTTATACATGTTTTAACTAAATAGTCTTCAATTTTACCATCACAGTTTAAAATATCTATTTTGAACGAATTAGGCTTAAGCTTATACGCACAAAGAGTTTTAGAGACCATACAAAAACGTGTTTTTCTCTACTCTAAGCTGGAAAATGAGATAGGCAATGATATCAGGACACCCAAGTAAACATCCCCTTTATATCCCATATGCAGGTTTTACACTTTTAGAGTTACCACTTCTAAACAAAGGTTCTGCTTTCACTGAAGAAGAAAGAAGTAACTTTAACTTACACGGTTTACTCCCCCATATTATTGAAACTATTGAAGAGCAGAGCCAGCGCTCTTATCAACAATATTGCGCTTTTACTGATGATATCAACCGACATATCTATCTGCGTAATATCCAAGATACTAATGAAACCTTGTTCTATCATCTAATCGAAAATCATCTTGAAGAAATGATGCCGATTATTTACACCCCAACAGTAGGTGAGGCATGTCAGCGTTTCTCTGATATCTATCGTCGTCATCGTGGTGTTTTTATTTCATATCCAGATCGTGATGTGATTGATGATATTTTGCAAAACGTAAATAAAAATAATGTAAAAGTCATCGTGATTACTGATGGTGAACGTATCTTAGGTCTTGGTGACCAAGGTATTGGCGGAATGGGGATTCCTATTGGAAAACTTTCGCTTTACACAGCTTGTGGTGGGATTAGTCCAGCTTATACGTTGCCAATCACAATTGATGTAGGGACGAACAATCCACAACTTTTAAATGATCCGATCTATATGGGCTGGCGTCAGCCGCGTATTAGCGGCGATGAATATTACGCATTTGTAGATATGGTGATTGATGCTGTGAAGCGTCGTTGGCCAAAAGCATTAATCCAGTTTGAAGATTTTGCACAAAAAAATGCGATGCCACTTTTAGAAAAATATCGCGATAAAATTTGCTGTTTTAACGATGATATTCAAGGAACAGCAGCAGTATCGGTTGGCAGTTTAATTGCTGCGAGTCATGCAGCGGGTAAGCAATTAAAAGATCAAAAAATTGCTTTCTTAGGTGCAGGTTCGGCGGGTTGTGGTATTGCGGAGCAAATTGTTGCTCAAATGGTTGCTGAAGGTCTAACCGATGCAGAAGCGCGTGCTCGCGTTTATATGGTAGACCGTTTTGGTTTGATCACTGAGAATCAACCAAACTTGCTCGACTTCCAACGTAAGTTAGCACAAAAAGCTGAGGTGGTTGATCAGTGGGGCAATATTGAAGAAGTGATTTCACTACTTGATGTTGTTAAAAATGCTAAGCCTACAGTGTTAATTGGTGTTTCTGGTCAGCCTGGTTTGTTCACCGAAGAAATCATTAAGACCTTAGCGGCAAATTGTGAACGTCCAATTGTCATGCCACTGTCAAACCCAACTTCACGTGTTGAAGCTGTACCTGCTGATATTGTGGAGTGGACTGAAGGAAAAGCATTAATTGCAACAGGTAGTCCTTTTGCTCCTGTGAATCATCATGGCAAACTTTACAATATTTCTCAGTGTAATAACTCATACATTTTTCCAGGTATTGGCTTAGGTGTAGTGGCATCGGGTGCTAAACGCGTTACTGAAAATATGTTAATGGCGTCAAGTAGTGCTTTAGCAAATTGTTCTCCATTGCTTAAAGATCCACAAGCTGATTTGTTGCCACCGTTGGGTGAAATTCAACAAGTGTCTAGAGTTATTGCATTCGAAGTTGCGAAAGCCGCTATGGCTGATGGTGTAGCTGTAACGATTAGTGATGATTTGCTGAAACAGAAAATTGATCAATCATTCTGGAAACCTGAATACCGCAAATATAAGCGTATTCCTTTCTAAAAATGAGAGTGTAAAAAGAGGAGCTTTATACTCCTCTTTTTATTTTTAGTCTTCTAGAATTTCTTCGAGCAACTCTTCACTTGGTGCAAAATAATAAGCGCCATCAAGTGGGGTCACGAAGTGTAATAAACGGTCATGAATACCATCTCCACTTGTGCCGAACATACGCTTTAACATGGCATCAATAATACTCAGGTCTTTAGTATAGGCGATGAAAAATAAGCCCTGATCGCCTCGACCATCGCCATAAGGTAGGCTATGGCGCAAGATTTCCATTTCTTCGCCTTCATCATCCTCAACAACAGTGCGGGCAACATGGGCATTTTCTGGCTTAACATCATCATCTAATTCAATAGATTCAAGTTTGGTGCGACCCATAACATTTTCTTGCGCATCAACTTTCAATTTTTTCCATTTTTCTAAATCATGAGCATAGCGCTGCGCGAAAATGAAACTACCATCGGCAAATACTCCAGCCTCTTCGGGTAGAAGAGCTGTTTCTGCGCGGTCATCTGGGAACTGAGGGTTTTCAGTACCGTCTATAAAACCTGTAATATCTCGACCATCGAAATAACGGAAGCAAACACGCTCATCAAGAACTTCGACTTTATCTTTAATACCTTCAAAAAATGCTTGGCTTAATGCAAAACAAATATCAGAGCGCATGCTGGCAATATGAATGAGTACATCTGCTGGTACAGCTGGCATGTTGAATGCACCTTGTTCTGGCTCAAGCTGTTTAAATCCTACAGGAATTTGCGAATAGAGCTGTTTCCATAGTTCCGGACCAAAAGCGACTGCTGTTTTAATTTGAGCATCAGAATGCTGAGTAATTAGACGGTCTCGTGCTTCAAATAAAGCTCCAATTTGTTTTTTTAATTCATCAATTGATAAGTCTTTTAAACGAAGAACAATGAAGCGAGCATGATCTGATGGCAATGGCAAAATGACAGATTGAGCAGTCATTGGAAGGTATCTCCTCAATTATAATTTAGTATAAGCTTTAATTATTGTGCCTGATGCGAAGAGCCGTTAGTAGTCTATTTCTTGATTTTATTGTTTGAATTCTGACTAAGATAGCTTTATAAAACAGTATAATTCCACTTTTATAGTCTATTTTTGCTATGTCTCTGCAAGTTTGGTTCGCTTATATGTTGGCCTGTTGGGTCATTAGTATCTCACCGGGTGCAGGAGCAATTGCTTCAATGTCGAGTGGTCTAAACTATGGTTTTAGGCATGGTTATTGGAATGCAATAGGTTTGCAAATCGCTTTGCTACTTCAAATTATGGTGGTGGCAGCAGGCGTGGGGGTTTTATTTGCAACGACACCTTTGGCTTTTCAGTTTGTTAAATGGTTTGGTGTGATTTATTTGTTATACCTTGCTTATTTACAGTGGACAGCACCTATAAAAGATATAGAAATCCAACAAGAAAAAAGAGATAAATCTGTATTCGCGCTATTGTTAAATGGCTTTGTGGTCAATATTAGTAATCCCAAAGCGATTGTATTTCTATTAGCTGTTTTACCCCAGTTTCTAGATTTGGGTAAGCCTCAATGGATACAGTACCTGATTATGGCTATAACAATGATTACGATTGATTTAATTGTAATGGCTGGATATACAGGGCTAGCATCAAAGGTTCTAAGATTACTTCGCTCTCCTAAACAGCAAAAATATTTGAATCGGGGTTTTGCTGTGATGTTTAGTTGTGCGGCTTTATTATTAAGTACAGTTCATCAGGCGTCCTAATTTAGGCCGCCTGTGTTTGATTTTTTAGCTTTTGAGTTATAAAAATAACAGCGAAAGTTAAAGCCATGCATAAAACAATACTTAAGCCTGTAGAGATGTTGAGTGCTGCGCTTGACCATAGGCCTACACTCACCCCAAGCTGAGCTAACACAAATGCCCAAACGACCATTTGCTTTGGTGAGTTTGCTAGTAGGCGAGCGCTTAATGCAGGTATTACGAGTAATGCACCCATAAGCAAAGAACCTACCGCACGTAAGGCTAATACAGTAAATAAAGCCAATAACAGCATGAAAATAAGACGTTGCCAGTTCGCATTTACCCCTTCACTAATTGCAATGTCTGGATCAATTGCAAATTGTATTTGTGGCTGCCAAAAGCGATAAAGAATTGCGAGTGATAGCGCAATGATTAAAGTGAAAACAGGCAAATCGGGCCAATCAATGCTGAGCAAGTCACCAAATAAGTAACTTAAAAGCTCAGGTCTTAAACTTGGAACATGTTGAATAAATAATAAACCGCTACAGAGTAAAGTCGCTGAACATAAGGCTAAGAGCGCATCATTGGGTAAGCGATTGTCATGTAGGGCCCATAAAATTGCGACCAGTAAAACCGCAGTGCCTGCAACACCCAGCCAAAGAGGAAGGCTTAAAGCACCTGCGATAGCAACCCCAAGTAGTGTTCCGTGTGCCATAGTGTCAGCAAAAAAAGACATGCGTCTCCAAAGCATTAGACAACCCAGAGGGGCAGTTAAAAACACCAGCAAGGTTCCCATAATCCATGCGGGCAACAATAATTGTAACCATTCCATCATGGCTTAAGCTTCCGGTTCTGGGTGGATGTGAGGACGGTCATTATGAGGGCAGGGGTGTGCTGCATCACCGTGAGCACAATGATCGTGATGATGTTGATAGAAAACCCGTTGAGTTCCAAAGATCGCCTGATATTCAGGATGTTGTTGAATGTTTTCGGGCAACCCACTACAGCAAATATGTTTATTCAAACACACTACGCGGTGTGTTCCTTCCATCACCCATTGTAAGTCATGAGAAACAATTAAGATTGCACAACCATATCGTTCTGGCAGACTACGGACATATTCATAAAGTTCAGCTTCTGACTGAATGTCTAAACCTTGCATCGGTTCGTCAAGAACTAAAATATCTGGCTGACGCAGTAGGGCACGCGCTAGTAATACGCGTTGGCGCTCCCCCCCGGAAAGTTGTTGTACTTTTGATTGTTGTAACTTGGAGATGCCTGTGTCTTGAATAATTTCCTGACGAAGGGCAGGGCTGCACTTTTCTAAATCAAGTAAATCTTGCACACGCAAAGGTAGACTGTGTGAAGGATTAAATTTTTGTGGCACATACGCCATTTTCAGTTTTTTATAATTAACAATACGTCCACTACTCGGTTGGAGAATACCAAGTAGAACTTTAATCAGTGTTGATTTACCAGCACCATTTGGTCCAATTAAAGACACAATTTCATTTTGATGTAGAGCAAAATCAACTTTTTTTAAAATTTCCCGATCATCACGATGAACAGAAACCTGCTCAAGCTGAATTAATACAGGATTTAACGAGTTGTGCGGCACTGTTGGCATTTCCCCGAAATTTCAATAATGCTGTGTTGAGCCACGAACTCATCTGACGCTGCAAGTTGGTCAAGCTGGTGAGTTAAACCTTGAGAAGATGCTTCTTTAACCATGTGACATTCGGTACAGATTAGGAATGCTGCTTGATGGCCTTCGCGAGGGTGACAACAGGGAATATAGGCATTAATAGAAGTTAGGCGATGGATCAAACCTTTTTCTAATAAAAAATCTAAAGTTCTATATACAGTTGGAGGAGCAGCAGGACGATCAGTTTGGCTTTTTATACGTGCGAGTAAGTCATAGGCGCCCATTGGACCTGAAGCATTTAAAATGAGTTCCAAAACTTCTTTGCGCAAAGGCGTAAGTCGTGCGCCAGTCGCAGAACATAAATTTTCTGCTTCAGCTAAACGGTTTGCGACATTATGGTGATCATGTACACCATGCAAAGAATCATGATGTTCATGCGAGCAGGAACTCATAGAAATAACCTCGAATTTTTAACGGAATATTAGCATGAAGCGATGCTTCATTCGATTAATCTTAGGTATTTTTGTAACTTTGTTATATTATAACATGCTTCGAGCTAATTTAAATTGATGGTCTGTCATGTTCCGTTTTTTTGTTTTCAGTATGTTCTCTCTTTTGAGTACGTTAGGGTGGAGTCAGGGTTTGGTGGTTTCTACACACCCGATCTATCTGATTGCAAAAGAAGTCACTCAAGGTATTGAGGAACCACAACTCTTATTAAAGGGACAAACTGGGCATGACGTACAATTAACCCCAGCGCACCGTAAAGCAATTAATGATGCATCATTGGTCATTTGGTTGGGTAAGGCTCATGAAGCACCTCTAAATAAATTGTTAGGTAATAATAAGAAAGCAATTGCCTTATTAGATAGTGGCATAGTTTCTGTTTTACCCCTGCGTAGTACACGCGGTGTAGCGTTACCTAATACAGTAGATACCCATGTGTGGCTAGAACCAAACAATGCAGTTCGAATCGGTTTCTTTATTGCAGCTTTACGTTCTCAGCAGCATCCTGAAAATAAGGCTAAATATTGGAATAATGCTAATATCTTTGCTCGCAAAATGTTTCAGGCAGCACAAGCTTATGACAGCACAAGTAATGGTAAGCCATATTGGTCATATCATGATGCCTATCAATATTTAGAACGCTCTTTAAATTTAAAGTTCGCAGGCGCTTTGACAGATGATCCTCATGTTGCACCAACAGCAGCTCAAATTAAGTATCTTAATGATAATCGACCAAAAGATCAGATGTGTTTGTTAGCGGAAAGTTTTACCACTAAAAGTCAGTATCAAAAATTAGGTAACATTACTTTTCAACCCGTAGACGAGAGCATGAATAACGAGGATGATTTCGTCACTGCATGGAAGAAACTGGCTATAAAAACAGATAAATGTGTATTAAGTACGCAAAAGTAAGATAAAAAATAAACAAAGGCTGACTGTAGCGTCAGCACCACCTGTCATGAAAAACCCCGACTAAAGTCGGGAAAAGATTGCATGTTCAGGGGTGTAACTCTATAATGCCTGCGATTAAAAGCGATCATCAGCTAAACTTGTCAAGCATTTATGCTGTGAGTGGATAAATAATGAGCCAAACTAGTCGCTTGATTGACCGACGATTAGCAAAAGCTTTGGTCTTCTTACAAGCATGTATGATCCCTGTTTCCGCCCTAGTGGCGTGGAGCATAAAAGACATGACAGCAGCATTAAGTGCGGCACTTGGTGCACTGGTTTGCTGGCTTGCTATGAGTTATTTCTCGTGGCAATCCTTCAGAACAGCAGGTGCGAGAGCATCAAAACAAGTGCTGTCTAACATGTATAGGGGCATGTTAGGCAAATTTGCAATCATGATCGTTGGATTTATTTTGATTTTGAGCAATGTTAAACCTTTATCACCGTTAGCATTGCTGTTTGGTTTTATTCTCGTTCAGACAATGTCGTGGGTCGCTCCGTTTTGGGTGTCACGTCTACAAAAACGGGTGTAGAAACAAGAAGAATTGAAGATTTTTTGGAGGGTAGCGAGATATCGACAGTGCGCCGATGTTCGTTTCCCTTCTTTTTAGTAATTGACATTGACCAGGTGTGATTTATGGCTGCTGAAGAACATGCCCTCACTTCGACAGAGTATATCAAGCATCACTTGACCAATATGACCTATGGCAAAATGCCAGACGGTACATGGAAATTGGCTGAGACTGCTGAAGAAGCTCATTCGATGGGGTTCACTGCAATTCACTTGGATTCAATGGGTTGGTCAATTGGCCTTGGTGTTATTTTCTGTTTGATGTTCTGGATCGTTGCGAAAGCTGCTAATGCAGGTGTTCCAACTAAATTCCAGTCTGCAATTGAAATGATCATCGAGTTTGTTGACTCAAGTGTCCGTGATACTTTTCATGGCAAATCACGTTTAATCGCTCCGCTTGCACTCACTATTTTCGTGTGGATTTTCCTCATGAACTTAATGGACTTGATCCCAGTTGACTGGATTCCTCAAGTTGCAGCGTTTGTAGGTGCAAACGTATTTGGTATGGACCCTCACCACGTTTACTTCAAGATCGTTCCATCTACAGATCCAAACATTACTTTAGGTATGTCTTTATCTGTATTTGTACTTATCTTGTTCTACAGCATCCGCGAAAAGGGTGTTAGTGGTTTCGTTGGTGAATTGGCACTTAACCCATTTAACCCAAGTAATCCAGTTGCAAAAGCGTTGCTTATTCCAGTGAACTTGATTTTGGAATTGGTAACATTCCTTGCTCGTCCGATTTCATTAGCTCTCCGACTATTCGGTAACATGTATGCCGGTGAGTTGATCTTTATCCTAATTGCTTTATTGCCGTTCTGGATTCAATGGGCGTTGTCTGTGCCTTGGGCGATCTTCCACATTCTTGTAATCACGTTGCAGGCATTCATCTTTATGATGCTTACCATCGTTTACTTGAGCATGGCAAGCGAAAAACATTAATGGTATTGCCTAACTATCAAACGATGGTTGGGCTGAATTTTTTTAATTTAATTTGGTAATAACCTAACCTCTGAGGAATTTTTCATGGAACTCACTTTAGGTCTAGTTGCAATTGCATCTGCTATCTTGATCGCTTTCGGTGCTTTAGGTACTGCGATTGGTTTTGGTCTTTTGGGTGGTCGCTTTTTAGAAGCTGTTGCTCGTCAACCAGAATTGGCTCCACAACTTCAAACTCGTATGTTCTTAATCGCGGGTCTTCTTGATGCTGTGCCTATGATCGGTGTTGGTATTGGCTTGTTCTTCATCTTCGCTAATCCATTTGTAGGTTAATCATCTTAATTCCTAAATCCACTATTTGAGGAATTGCAATGAATATCAACCTCACATTGATTGGTCAAGCGATTGCGTTTGCATTCTTTGTTGCATTCTGCATGAAGTTTGTTTGGCCACCACTAATCAATGCGATTAGTGAGCGTCAGCGTAAAATTGCTGATGGCTTAAATGCAGCAGAAAAAGCGAAAGCTGATCTTGCCGATGCACAATCGCAAGTAAAGCAAGAGCTTGATGCGGCTAAAGCACAAGCGGCTCAATTGATCGAACAAGCAAACCGTCGTGCAGCACAATTGATCGAAGAAGCTCGTACTCAAGCTGCGGCTGAAGGTGAGCGTATTCGTCAACAGGCTAAAGAAGCTGTTGATCAAGATATCAATTCTGCTCGCGAAGAATTACGTCAACAAGTAGCTGCCTTGGCAGTAACTGGCGCAGAAAAAATCCTGAACCAGCAAGTTGACGCAGAAGCTCATAATGCCATGCTGTCTCAGCTGGCTGCTAAACTTTAAGAGAGGCGAATCATGGCTGAACTCTTGACGTTGGCACGTCCGTATGCCAAAGCAGCATTTGCTTATGCTTCTGAGCAGGGTGCAACAGACAATTGGTCGAATGCGTTACAAGTGCTCAGTGCTGCGGTGCAAGACGAAGCATTTTCCGCTTATTTAAATCGCCCTGAACTTACTCCTGTGGAGCAAGTGAAGCTTTTTGCTAAAGTTTTAGGTGAAGGTCAATCTCAAGCAGTGTCTAACTTTTTGACACTTCTTGCAGATAACGATCGTTTAATGTTGTTACCTGAAATTGAAGCAGAATATGAACAGCTTAAATCACAGAATAACAACAATGTGGATGTCGTGATTGAATCGGCTTTCCCATTAACTGCTGAACAAGAGCAATTGTTGAAATCTGCTTTAGAAAAGCGTTTCAACAGTACTGTAACTGTTTCAGTTGAAGTTAAACCTGAGCTTATTGCAGGTGTTGTAATTCGTGCAGGCGATCAAGTGATAGATGATTCTGCGCTTAACAAGCTTGAAAAAATGCGTACTCGTCTTCTTGCATAATGCAAATGATGAAGACTGAACTAATAAAAGATTGAGGAATAGCGCAATGCAACAACTGAATCCATCCGAGATCAGTGCGCTCATTAAACAGCGTATCAGCGATCTGGACACCAGCGCGACCGCTAAAAACGAAGGTACCATTGTTATGGTATCCGACGGTATCGTGCGCATTCACGGTCTTGCTGATGCAATGTACGGTGAAATGATCGAATTTGACGGCGGCTTATTTGGTATGGCACTGAACCTAGAACAGGATTCAGTGGGTGCCGTTGTCTTAGGTAACTACTTAAGCCTTCAAGAAGGTCAAAAAGCTCGTTGTACAGGTCGTGTACTTGAAGTTCCAGTTGGTCCGGAACTTCTTGGCCGTGTTGTCGATGCTTTGGGTAACCCAATTGATGGTAAAGGCCCAATTGATGCAAAATTAACTGATGCTGTTGAAAAAGTAGCACCAGGCGTAATTTGGCGTCAATCTGTAGACGAACCTGTTCAAACTGGTTACAAATCAGTTGATACCATGATTCCTGTGGGTCGTGGTCAGCGTGAGTTGATTATTGGTGACCGTCAAACTGGTAAAACAGCGATGGCGATCGATGCGATTATCGCTCAGAAAAACTCTGGCATTAAATGCGTATACGTTGCGATTGGTCAAAAACAATCAACAATTGCAAACGTTGTACGTAAGCTAGAAGAAACTGGCGCTATGGCGTATACAACTGTTGTCGCTGCTGCGGCTGCTGATCCTGCTGCAATGCAGTACTTAGCTCCGTACTCTGGCTGTACAATGGGTGAATACTTCCGTGACCGCGGTGAAGACGCTCTTATTATTTATGATGATTTGTCTAAGCAAGCAGTTGCTTACCGTCAAATTTCATTACTTTTACGTCGTCCACCAGGTCGTGAAGCGTATCCGGGTGACGTATTCTATCTTCACTCACGTCTTCTTGAACGTGCTTCTCGTGTATCTGCTGACTACGTTGAGAAATTCACTAATGGCGCAGTAACTGGTAAAACTGGTTCTTTAACTGCATTGCCAATTATTGAAACTCAAGCAGGTGACGTATCTGCATTCGTACCAACGAACGTAATTTCGATTACTGACGGTCAGATCTTCTTAGAAACATCATTATTCAACGCAGGTATTCGTCCTGCTGTGAACGCGGGTATCTCTGTATCTCGTGTTGGTGGTTCTGCTCAAACTAAGATCATCAAAAAATTGTCTGGTGGTATCCGTACTGCTTTAGCACAATACCGTGAATTGGCTGCGTTTGCTCAGTTCGCTTCTGACCTTGATGAAGCAACTCGTAAGCAACTTGAACATGGTCAACGTGTAACTGAGTTAATGAAGCAAAAGCAATATGCTCCTTACTCAATTGCTGACCAAGCTGTTTCTGTTTATGCATCTAACGAAGGCTATATGGCTGACGTAGAAGTTAAGAAAATCGTAGACTTTGATGCTGCGTTAATTTCTTACTTCCGCGCTGAATATGCTCCGTTGATGAAACAAATCGATGAAACTGGTGATTACAACAAAGACATCGAAGCAGCAATCAAAGCAGGTATTGAAAGCTTTAAAGCGACTCAAACTTACTAAGTTCAGTTTTAGTTAAGTTTGGTTCACGGATCAACCTTCGGAAGCTCGAAAGAGCTTTCGAATACTAGGTTAAGCGTATGGCAAATTTAAAAGAAATTCGCGCCAAAGTAGCTAGTATCAAGAGCACGCAAAAGATTACTCGCGCGATGCAAATGGTAGCTGCTTCTAAAATGCGTCGTGCGCAAGAGCGCATGGCTCAGGGCCGTCCGTATGCCGATAATATGCGCCGTGTAATTGCTCACTTGGTCCAAGCAAACCCTGAATACAAACACCGTTATATGGTTGATCGCCCAGTTAAGCGCGTTGGCTATATCGTAGTGTCTTCAGATCGTGGTTTGGCAGGTGGCTTGAACATTAACTTGTTCAAGAAAGTTGTGCAGCATGTCAAAGCACAACAGCAGCAGTCAATTGAAGTTGAATTTGCTTTAATTGGTCAAAAAGCGGTTTCGTTTTTTAAGAATTACGGCGGTAAAGTGCTTGGTGCAACTACCCAACTTGGCGATGCGCCGAGTTTGGAACAGTTAACTGGCTCAGTACAAGTTATGCTTGATGCATTTGATAAGGGCGAATTAGATCGTATCTACCTCGTATCAAATGGCTTCGTTAATGCAATGACTCAGCAGCCTAAAGTAGAACAACTTGTTCCTTTAGCACCAGCAGAAGAAGGCGATGATCTCAACCGTACTTATGGTTGGGACTATATCTACGAACCAGAAGCAGAAGAATTGTTAAATGGTTTGTTGGTTCGCTATATCGAGTCTATGGTTTATCAAGGTGTGATTGAAAACGTTGCATGTGAGCAGTCAGCTCGTATGGTCGCGATGAAAGCAGCGACAGACAACGCAGGACAACTGATTAAAGACCTACAACTCATTTACAACAAGCTGCGTCAAGCCGCGATTACTCAGGAAATTTCCGAGATCGTTGGCGGTGCCGCTGCCGTTTAACATTATTAAGTTTGAATTGAGGAGACAGCAATGAGTAGCGGTCGTATCATTCAGATCATCGGCGCGGTTATCGACGTCGAGTTTGAGCGCAATAGCGTTCCTAAGATCTATGACGCTCTCCAAGTTGACGGTACTGAAACTACATTAGAAGTTCAGCAACAGCTTGGCGATGGTGTTGTTCGTACCATCGCAATGGGTTCTACAGAAGGTCTTAAACGTGGCCTTAACGTAACCAGCACAAATGCACCGATTTCTGTTCCAGTAGGTCCAGCTACGCTTGGCCGTATCATGGACGTTTTGGGTCGCCCAATTGATGAAGCAGGTCCTGTTGCGACTGAAGAGCGTTTGCCGATTCACCGTGAAGCACCTTCTTATGCTGAACAAGCAGCTTCTACTGATCTTTTAGAAACTGGTATTAAAGTAATTGACTTACTTTGCCCGTTTGCAAAAGGTGGTAAAGTTGGTTTATTCGGTGGTGCGGGTGTTGGTAAAACCGTTAACATGATGGAGTTGATCAACAACATCGCGAAAGCTCACTCAGGTTTATCTGTGTTTGCTGGTGTTGGTGAGCGTACTCGTGAAGGTAACGACTTCTATCACGAAATGAAAGATTCTAACGTTCTTGACAAAGTAGCAATGGTCTACGGTCAGATGAACGAGCCACCAGGTAACCGTTTACGCGTAGCGTTAACTGGTTTGACTATGGCTGAATACTTCCGTGATCAAAAAGACGAAAATGGTAAAGGTCGTGACGTATTATTATTCGTCGACAACATCTACCGTTATACACTTGCAGGTACTGAAGTATCAGCATTGTTAGGTCGTATGCCATCTGCGGTAGGTTACCAACCTACACTTGCAGAAGAAATGGGTGTTCTTCAAGAGCGTATTACATCTACTAAATCTGGTTCGATCACATCGATCCAAGCAGTATATGTACCTGCCGATGACTTAACAGATCCATCGCCTGCAACTACATTTGCTCACTTAGATGCAACAGTAGTATTGAGCCGTGACATCGCATCTTCTGGTATCTATCCAGCGATCGATCCACTTGACTCAACTTCACGTCAGTTAGACCCATTAGTTGTTGGTCAAGAGCATTATGAAATTGCTCGTTCTGTACAGAACGTATTGCAACGTTATAAAGAGCTTAAAGACATTATCGCAATCTTGGGTATGGATGAGTTAGCTGAAGAAGATAAATTGGTTGTTTACCGTGCGCGTAAAATCCAACGTTTCTTCTCTCAACCATTCCACGTAGCTGAAGTGTTTACTGGTGCTCCTGGTAAATTAGTACCACTTAAAGAAACGATTCGTGGCTTTAAAGGTCTATTAGCTGGTGAATACGATCACATCCCAGAACAAGCGTTCTATATGGTTGGTGGTATTGACGAAGTGATTGCTAAAGCTGAGAAACTCTAATTTAAGGAGATCATCTCATGGCGACTATGCAATGTGATGTCGTAAGTGTTAAAGAGTCTATTTACTCTGGCGCAGTAACGATGTTAATCGCGAAAGGTGCTGGTGGTGAGCTTGGTATTTTGCCAGGACACGCTCCACTCGTAACCTTGCTTCAACCGGGCCCGATTCGTGTTCAGTTGGAAAATGGTACAGAAGAAATCGTCTATGTATCTGGCGGTGTTTTAGAAGTTCAACCTCATGTTGTAACGGTTCTTGCAGATACTGCAATCCGTGCAGACAATTTGGATGAAGCTGCAATTTTAGAAGCACGTAAAAATGCTGAACAATTGCTTGCGAACCAAAAGAGTGATTTGGACTCAGCTGCTGCTTTGGCATCTCTATCAGAGATTTCAGGCCAGCTTGAAACAATCCGTAAAATCAAAAACCGCGCTCAATAAGACGCGGTTCGAGATTGAAAAAGCCACCGTAAGGTGGCTTTTTTTATAAGTTAATTTTTAAGATTCAGTTTTTGAGTCTGATTTTTCATCTCCAGCCATAATCATGGCAGCAAGCTTCACCATATCCATTTGAATAGTATTCAGCTGTTTTTCAATTTGGTCAAAATTGATTTGATCTAATTTCCCATTTAATAACGGCATACTAAGAGCTTGTTGATTGGCATGGAGTAAACTTTGGCGAATATTCTCAATTTCCTGACTTTTGATATCTAAAGTGAGAAGAGCTTGATTTAAACCTTGTAATTGCTGTTTTAAAGTTGAAATAGTTGTTTTTAATTCACTTTGATTCTTATCTTGAATCGCTTGTTCAACGTCAAGTTGAGTGTCTTTAAGCTGTTCAACATAATCTCCAGCTTTAAGCTGTAAATTAGCAGCATCTCGGACCATATAAAAAATATTGCCGCTTTTGAGTTCAGTTTTGCTAGGAGCAATATCTGATTCTTGTCGTTCAATAGCTTGATCAGATGCCTGTTCACTTATTTCAGTATTTTCTTGTTCAGTAGCATGATCTCGTGCTTGATCACACCCGAGTAAAAGCATGCCTGAGGCAAAAATTACAAAAGGAAGAAATGCACCCTGTAAAACTTTTTTCATAACTACAAACAACATCAAATAAAGCAAATAGCTACTATAGGCATAAAATATGGAGAAAGATTGTATTTTTGCAAACAAACAACACTTTGATCAGATAATAAAAAAGAGCGTAGAAAACGCTCTTTTTCACGTTTTTAAAACCGTTATTTTGCTAACTCTGCTTCAACTGCTTTAACAATTTGTTCATCATCAGCAGTTAGGTTTGGAGCAAAACGAGCCACTACTTCGCCATTTTTATTAATTAAGAATTTTTCAAAGTTCCATAAAACTTCTGGAGCTGGATTAGTTGGAATACCTAAACCTTCTAAGCGTTCACGGAAAGGTCCTTCACCAGTACGTTCTGGTTGAGCTGATGTCAAAGTTGCATAAAGTGGATGCTTATCTTCACCTGCAACAGATACTTTAGAAAATAAAGGGAAGTGAACATCGTAATTTAATGAACAGAATTGCTGAATTTCTTCATCAGAACCTGGTTCTTGCTCTTTAAAGTTGTTTGCAGGGAAACCTAAAATTTCAAGACCTTGATCTTTTTTTTCTTGATAAAGCTTTTCTAGACCTTCGTACTGTGGAGTTAAACCACATTTAGAAGCAGTATTTACAATAAGTAAAACTTTACCTTTGTATTGTTCGAGGTCAACCGTTTCACCTGAAATGGCTTTTACTGGAATGTGATATACAGATTGTGTCATGAGTCTTTCCTAAAGATTGTAATTGATATCAAGTAACGCATTTGTTTTAACTGCTATTGATGGGCAGTGCAATAATATTCGTGTTCAAAAAAGAAAAAGATTTTAAAAGATAAACTAAATTCTAGTTATTTCTAATTTGTATAGGCGTTTGCCCAGTATAACGTTTAAAAAACTCGATAAAACTTGAGCTATGTTGATAACCTAAATCGTATGCTAAACGCTTAATGGATGTCCCTTGGCGGATCTGATGAATAGCATAAACAATTTTGGCTCGGTTACGCCATTCCGACAACGAAAGCTGAAGTTCTTGTTGACTCAAACGTAATAAGTGGCGATCACTGACCGAGAAATTTTGAAGCAACTGCTGTAAAGAGTGATCAAAAAGTAATGGGTCTGAGAGTTTTTCTAGTATAGGCAATAAAACAGGATGTCGCGTTTGCGGTAAATAATGTGAATATGCAGGAGCTTGTTTAAGTTGATCGAATAAAACTTGTAAAAGATGCTCTAAATATTCAGGTTTTTCGATTTGTTTTTGCTGTTCCAAAATTTGTAAAACTAAGGTTCGAAAGAAAGGCTGAATACTAAAGCATTTACAGACGTCACCTAAAATAGAACAGAGGCTAGGGTGTAGTCGAATACAGATATAGTGAATTTCATGATCAATATGAGTGGATTGATGAACTGTTTGAGGCGGAATCCAAAGCCCATAGCTTGGGGGAGACAAGTAGATTTGTTCCTCTACTTGCATTTCCAAAATGCCATTCAAACTGAAATTAAAATCACCCCAGAGAGATGCATGAGGACGAACAATATCTTCTTTTTGGTATAGAAACTCATGAACTTCTATACTGTTCAATAAAGAAAATTGTTGGTCCTCATTTTTCATTTATTTACTCTGAATAATATTTTAATTTTCACAAGTCGCTTTAGGATTATTTAAACCTTTTGCTAAGGTAAATGTACTCAGTAATGCTAGTGCAACAAAGCTTAATACACCATAAATTAAAGTATTTTCATTGAAATGATCAACTACATATCCACCTAATAATGAACCTGTCGCAATCATCACCTGAAACATACCTACAAAAAGAGGCATACCTTTTTCAACTGCATTTGGTGCATGCACAAACATCCAAATATTTGCTGAGGTAGGGAAAGCGCCAAATGCGAAGCCCCATAAAGCTGTTAAGACAATAGCACCAAATTCATGAATGGCAAAAAGTGGGAATCCAAAAAATACAATTGCAAAACAAGCACTAACAAAGGCAAGTGTATATCGGACATTTAAATTGCCGCTATAGCCGGCAAATGCATTTCCAAAAATACCTGCAATTCCATAGAGCAATAGTAATGAACTAATTGTTGTGCCGTTAAAGCCTGCAATATTTTTGAAGAAAGGTGCTAAATAGCTATAGGCACAAAAATGAGCAAGTCCAATCAGTAAAACAATCAACATCCCGCTACGTGCTTTAGGGGTGCGTAATAGTGCTGGCAAATCTCTTATATGAATTGCGGAGTCGGGAACAAGTTTAGGTAAGAAGATTAATTGTAAGATTAAAACAATTAAACCAATTCCTGCTGTAATTCCAAAAGCGCTGCGCCAACCATAAAACTCACTTAACCATGTTCCAATCGGAACACCTAAAACTGTCGCAAAAGTTACACCAGCCATCACTACAGCTGTTGCTTTCGCAATAGGAAGATGCGAGGGAGCTAATTTCCCACTTAAAGCAATTGCTGTCGCCCAGAAGCCCCCAATCGAAATCCCTAAAATTAAGCGACTGAGTAATAAAATATGGAAGTTTTCTGCAAAGGCAGTAATGGTATTGGCAATAACCATAATGGCTGTCAGCAAGATAAGCACATAACGCCGATCAAGTTGCTTCACAGATACAGGTAATAGAGGGGCGGCAATTGCTGCCATAATGCCGGGTACAGTAATAATAAGACCGGCTGTACCTACAGAAATATTTAAATCTGTTGCAACACTATTTAAAACACCAACAGGTAAAAATTCACTTGTTACTAATGCAAACGCTGCAATCGCAACGGCCAAAATGGCAAACCAGCTCCCTTGAGGGGAGGTCGTGGGTCGCGCTTTAGAAATAGAAGATTGGTCCATAGGAAATCCTTACTTGGCTAAATTTAGAGTGAAGAAAGGCAATTTATTAATTAACTAACGATCATTATGAAAATAAAATAGTTGATAAAAAATCGAACGTCAATTAATTTAATAACGATTGTTATAAAAATAGATGTGATCTTTATGACAAATAGGCATGAAACGAATTTAGCTGTTACAGAAGACGCTCTGAAAAAAAAGCGTGGACGTCCTAAATGCTTTGATGAACAACAGGTTTTGCAAAAAGCAATGTTGCTGTTTTGGGAGCATGGTTATGAAGCAACGTCTATTAGTGATTTAACACAAGCTTTGGAAATTACAGCACCGAGCTTATATAGTGCCTTCGGCGACAAAGAAGGGCTGTTTTACAGATGTGTTGATTACTATTTAGCTCATGAAGGATGTCCGATTGACACTATATTTGTAGAAGCAAAAACTGCAAAAATTGCTGTTGAGTTATATCTTTATGACATTGTTAAAAGATTGGTTCAGCCGAATAAGCCAGCAGGTTGTATGGTGGTCGTTGCTGCTATGAATTGCTCTGATGCAACTCAAGATGTACAGCAGAATCTATTAGATAAGCGCATAAAGACAAAAGAAAAATTATTAAAACGCCTTCAACAAGGAGTAGAGCAAGGGGATTTATCTTCTCATGCTCCTTTACAGGAAATAACTGATTTTTATACCACTGTCATTCAAGGGCTGACTATTCAAGCGAGAGATGGTGCGAGTAGCGAGCAATTACATAAAGTGGTAGGTCATGCTGTGAAAGCTTGGACATTATTTTAGATTATAGAAAAAGATGATGTCCTAAGTTCAATATCAATGTCGGAAATACGATATTTCAATTTATTAAGACATTCTTCAAAATAAAATCTCTTTTGTAGATGGTGTATTACTATGAGTCAGGTCATGAAATATCACAAATGGGCATTTATTTTCCCCATTTTGGCAGTACTGATTTGGTCTTTAAATATTGTAGTCACCCGCTATGTCTCGGATTATATCTCTCCGGTAAGTATTAGTTTTTATCGGTGGTTAATTGCCTTTATTATTTTGACTCCATTTATGCTTTTGCCTGTTTGGAGACAAAGACGATTATTAATACCATATTTACCTAAGCTGGCTGTGTTAAGTGCATTTGGGATGGTGCTTTATCAAGGGCTTGCTTATACGGCTGCCCATTATACCAGTGCAACCAATATGGGCATTGTGAATGCATTTATTCCTATCTTTACGATCTTTGTGTCGCTTGCGATTTTAAAAGATGTGCCTAATCGATTTGCAGTTTTTGGCAGCATTTTATCTTTCGCAGGTTTGCTTTATGTCATGTCCCAAGGGAATATTAACCACTTATTAAGTGGAGGCGGGCATCTTGGTGATGCCTTAATGATTATTGCCGTATTCTTCTATGCATTTTATGGCGTTTTCCTTAAAAAATGGCAGCTTCCACTTCCAATCATGACAAGCTTATATGTTCAGATTGGATTCTCTGTAATATTTCATCTGCCTTTAATTTTTTGGTTTGGACTAGATGCTTTAAATGCACAAAATGCGCCAAGTGCTATTTATGCAGGTGTATTTGCTTCACTGATTGCACCGTTAGTTTGGATGTTGGCTGTTCAACAATTGGGTCCCAATAGAACAAGTATTTTTATGAACTTGGTTCCTGTTTTTACAGCAGTTATTGCAAGCATTTGGTTATCTGAGCAATGGACTATCTATCACACAATAGGTGGGATTGTTATCTTAATTGGTATCATTATGGCTCAGAAAAAAGTCAGTCCTAAAAAGAGCAGCTTAATGCAAGAGCAAAACTAAAGTCGTTAAAAAAACTATGGCATATTTTTAAAAAAACTAATGAAAATATGCCATTTTTTTCTTAGTTAAAGTTTTTCTATATGATTTATAAATATTTTATAAGAATAGATTGAAATATAAATATTAAAAAAGCCGAGTAAAAATATTAATATAATTTTAATTTATAAGCGAAAATTCGTAAATTCCCTACACTTTTCATGCTTTTTTTAGAGAAATAATATATTTCTCTCATTTGATCTCTTACTACATAATAGCGACCACTACGAAAGACGTGCTTTTTGTGCAAATTATCTTTCGTTGCAGAGATATCCAAACCCTCTGGATGCGGTATATACCCATCCTTTTTTATGCTCAGTTATCCCTATATAACTGAGCTTTTTTTTGTCTGAAATTAGGCGCGAATAATCTCTCCAGTGAGAGCATTAATAATTCTACTTGGTTGCTGACTTTGGCCTAAGTCACCATTGAGATAGTTTAATTGTGAACCAAAGTATTGGCAGGCATCTTGTAGTGAATGAGCAGGTTCTTGCCCACTTGGGTTAGCACTCGTCGAGACAATAAAACCATGAAAAGCATTGCATAATGCCACACACAAAGGATGTGTAGTGACTCGAACAGCAACAAGTGGATGTTCACCTTTAATCCATGAAGGAATATGTTCGCCAGCAGGTAATAGCCAAGTTGTGGCTCTTTCTGAAGGTTGATGATTCGTCCAACAATCAATGATTTCTTGTTGGGTTGTTTGAGGTAGCGAAGTTAGTAGGTGCTCAACTTGGCTAATATGACCTGCTAATAAAATCACTCCCTTTTCAATAGGCCTTTGCTTTAACTCAAGAATCTTTTGAAAAGCTTGTTCGTTAAAAGGGTCGCAACCTAACCCCCAAACTGCCTCAGTTGGATATGCCAAAACTTGACCTTGTTGTAAACATTCGGCTGCTTCGGTAACTGAGGTGGTAATCATGGTAATACTCTTCCTTTCAATCAAACAGAATTGCTATTGTGCTCCAGCACTAAGAGCGACAACGTAAATACAGCCCTGATTGTTGCATACATAAACCAAGTAGTTCTAGTTCCATGAGTGAAGAGGTGAGTTCTGCCACAGGTTGAGAGTGGTGTATGACAAGCTGGTCAATATTTTGTCCGACCCAGTCTAAAGACTGATAAAGGTTAATCAAATGTTCAGGAATTTCTGGGGCACAAGAAACCACGACCTCTTCAGTTGACTTCTGTTGCTGACTTTGCCATTGAGTAGGTAAAGCAAGATCTTCAATAATCTGCTCAGGATGATCGACTAAAATGGCTCCCTCACGAATAAGTTGATGGCAGCCCTGATGAAACTCACTGTAAATATGGCCAGGAATGGCAAATACGGTTTTACCTTGCTCGGCAGCTTTGTTCGCAGTAATGAGAGAACCACTTTTTAAAGTAGCTTCTACCACTAACACACCTAAACTCAGGCCACTGACAATTCGGTTCCTACGAGGAAAATGTTGCTGTAATGGTGGTGTACCGGGCAAAAACTCAGTAATGATGGCGCCGTTTTGAGCCAAGATCTGTTCTGCAAGTTTTTTATTTTGAGCAGGGTAGGTACTGTCTAAACCGGTCCCTGTCACAGCAATCGTACGTTGATGTGCTGAAGCTCCTTGGTGAGCAGCTTCGTCAATCCCATATGCCAAACCACTACTTACATAAAATCCTTTTTCACTTAAGTAATAGGCAAAATCATAAGCAACCTGACGACCATGCGGGCTTGGTTTTCGACTACCTACAATCGCAATTTGTGGTTGTAACAAAGCTTGCGCTTGGCCTTTCCCAAATATGATGGGTGGATGGTCTGTATAAGGTAGTAATTGCGTAGGATAGCCAAGGTCTTCTGACGTTAAAATAAAGTCGGTATATTGCTGGATCTGCTCAATTAGTTTTTCAAACTGAGCCTGACCCTGAGCAGTTTGAAATTCATCTACGCGTTTTAAATGATTAGTATGTAACCCGAGATTGCACCATTGAGATAACCCAGCAGGTTGGACCGCTTTTTCACAGCTACCAAAATAATTGACAATTTTTTTGAAGCTAACTAAGGAGTGTTGCACCAAATACCACACTTTAAGCGTGTGGTAATGGTGTGAAGAAAGTTGAGTAAGCATTGTAAATGGTATATCCAGCGTTAATCATCAAAACGAGGTGGCTGAATACTTGAACCAACTTTAATAGGTAGGTCACTTTCTAATACGTAGGCATAGCTAAGCTGATCAAAGGTTCTGAAAACCATCAGACTACCAATCTGTTGTCCAGGCAACTGTATTGGTTCTTTGGTTTTAGGGTCTCGAATGGTTTCACCTTTTTGAGTAATATCAAAAACTTGTCCTACTTGAATCCCTTGTGCTGTACCTCGGTCCAAAGTCACCACACTATTTTTTGCAGCGCTGCCAATTGAACCCATTACACGAATGATCTTGCCAGCATCTGTAACTTGAGTGGCATCTACCGGATAAAATAAAGTAGGTAATGTAGCTTCTTCTTCTGGCATAACCCGATCACCACGGCGTACTTCGGAATTGTAGCTATCAGTTAACTCAAGCGTTGTTATGTCCTTTTCAGAAGAGATCGCAATCCCTGAAGCAACTTGTTGCAGTTCAATACCTAGACTATGCTTTTTACCTTTACTGTCTGTGAAATAATAAGGTTCGCCTTCACGGTAGACTGCATAACGTTGACCATTAACTAAACCTTGTCCACGTGCATAAATGGTTTGGCCTCTTGCGGCAAGCACGCGTTGATCAGCAGTTCCCACTACATAAGGAGTGTGTTCAATTGCGTCGGCTGGCAAAATTGTGCTGTGTTCTAACCACTGTTTGATATGTTCAAGTGGAATAACAGGCACATTGTCGTTAAGCGATTCCACACGAACTTGAGGTTGCAAGTTTGTCATTTGGCCTGTGTAGCGACGAATAATGCCAATGCAACCATCTCCCTCATCTTTACCGATCAATGGTCGACCCGCTAAACTGCATAACAACAATCGGTCACCAGGATAAATCCAGTGTGGATTTTTGACATGTTGATTATTTGCCCAGATTTCTGGCCAGCGCCAAGGTTTACTTAGGAAATGACCGGAAATATCCCATAGCGTATCTCCACGTTTTACAACGTAGACATGTGGTGCATTACTTTTTAGAGAGGGTGGATTATGGTTTGGACTAGCAGCATGAACCTCTGCTACTGTACCCATTGCAACCCCTGTAAAAAGTGCGAAAGCAAGTAAATGCTTTTTTATCCCCAAAGCATGAAATTCAACCATGCCGTTAAAAACCTTTTTCATTATGATAATTCCTAAAAATTATGCGTGCAGATGCGTTATAATAGGCGGCTAACACACAATTTTTCGATGAAGTATTTCCTTCATTTGGTTTTTCAATCAATGGCATAAGTGAGGACGTCAGTATGGCCTTATTACCTATTTTAAGTTTTCCTGATCCCCGTCTTCGTACCATTGCTAAGCCTGTTGAAGAAGTTACTGATGAAATTCGTCAACTTGCAGCAGATATGCTTGAAACCATGTATGCCGCACCCGGTATTGGTTTAGCAGCTTCACAAGTAGATCGTCATATTCAGTTAATCGTTATAGATTTGTCTGAAGCTAAAGATGAACCCTTGGTTTTTATTAACCCCAAAATCACTCCACTGACAGAAGATAAGCAGCAGTACGAAGAAGGCTGCCTATCGGTGCCACAAATATACGACAAAGTTGAGCGCCCGTCACGTGTGAAAATTGAGGCAATTAACCTTGAAGGTCAAGCATTTGAGATAGAAGCTGATGGACTTCTCGCTGTTTGTATCCAACATGAAATGGATCACTTAAATGGCAAATTATTTGTGGATTATTTGTCGCCACTTAAACGTCAGCGTGCTCGAGAAAAAGTCGAAAAAGTTGTTCGTCAACGTGAGCGTGAAAAAGTTGCAGTAAAACGTTAAAAATTTCTATTCTTGAAACATTAATATAGTGTGGATGTGATTTTTGGTTTTTCGTAGTGGTTTACTGCTTGCATGTGCAGCAGTATTTTTACAGGTTGCGGTATTTCTACAGCCGCTATTACCGAAGCAATATCAAATTGCTCCGGTCTGTGAAACTATTACTCGTGCTTTGCTTAAACCCAAAGCACAAATGGAAACCATGTCACATACCGTGCATTCACATCATGAACATCATATTGAACAGGCACAAGCTTCTGGGCAACATGATCATCATGATGCAAATCACCAGTGTCAATATTGTACTGTCTATGCCAATCTGGTTTTACCACCTGAGTTTGGTGTAAAAGAAGTTTTAGTCCGCATACAAGTCCGCTTAGTTGCCTATCAACAAGCATTTCGACATGTTTACTTTGCGCTACAGCGACTTTTCCTACTCCCTCAAGGGCGCGCACCGCCTCTATTTGCATAAATAAAAGCAATTTTTTGTTGGGGTCTTAACTGACTTCAATATCACTTTATTTATGTTTTAGAGCGTATAAAAATGCCACATTCTAAATTCTTATTACAACCTCTATGGGTTGCGATGCTTGCTGTCTCTCATTCGGGTATAGTTTTTGCTGATTCAGAAAAAAATGATGTTGATACCAAAACACTTCACTCATTAGCGCCTATTGTTGTTACAGCACAACAAGGTAACGATGCAAATGGTCTGATTGTACATGCAGACCCAAAACAGCCAATTCAGCCAGTACCTGCTACAGATGGGGCAGATTATCTACAAAGTATTATGGGTTTTAACTCAATACAAAGCGGTGGAACAAATGGTGATGTGACCTTCCGAGGCATGTTTGGTTCACGCATCAAAATTTTGACAGATGGAACAGAAAACCTAGGTGCATGTCCAAACCGTATGGATGCTCCAACTTCTTATATTTCACCAGAAAGTTATGATCGTATTTCTGTCATTAAAGGTCCACAAACTGTTCAATATGCCAATACAGGTTCTGCTGCAACAGTGCTTTTTGAACGTCAGCCTGAGAAACTCACCTCTAAAAAACCTTATCGTGGACAAGCGAGTGTTTTGCTAGGTTCATATGGACGTATTGATCATAATGTTGAAGCAGCAATTGGCGATGAGAAGAAATATATTCGTTTAAATGCCAACCATTCAGAGTCTAATAGTTATCAAGACGGTGATGGAAATACCGTGCCTTCAGCATGGAAAAAGTGGAATGCTGATGTAGCGCTTGGCTTCACCCCAAATGAAGACACATGGATTGAACTCACGGGTGGGAAATCTGATGGTGAATCGCTTTATGCTGGACGTTCAATGGACGGATCGCAGTTTGCGCGTGAAAGCTTAGGACTACGCTTTGAAAAGAAAAATATCACTGATGTCATTAAGAAAATTGAAGGGCAGGTGAACTACAGCTATAACGATCATGTCATGGATAATTTCAGCTTGCGTGAATTTAATCCACAAGATGGTATGTCCATGCCAATGGCATCAAATGTTGCACGCCGTACATTAAACGCACGTTTAGCGATGACTAATGAATGGAATCAATGGAGCTTTATATCGGGTGTAGATACTCAAAATAATAAACACAGCTCACGCAGTAGTATGGGGAGTAACTACCTCAATCAGCCTCGCGTAACGGATATGATCTTTCAGTCATACGGAGCTTTTGGTGAACTCGGCTATCAATGGAATGATCTCAACAAACTGGTCACAGGTGTGCGTGTAGATCGGGTAACAGTTGAGGACGAACGCACCGAATCAAAAGGATTTAATACGAAGCTTGAAAAGACTTTACCAAGTGCATTTGTTCGTTGGGAAAATCAACGTCCTGACCTCGACTTCAAAAGCTATATTGGTTTGGGTTATGTAGAGCGTATGCCGGATTATTGGGAACTTTTCTCGCCTGAGCATGGTAATGCTGGCACAACTAATACCTTCAATGGTGTGAATCCTGAGAAAACACTGCAGTTGGATATTGGGTTCCAGCAGCAACATGGTGCTTTAAATACATGGGCTTCTGCTTATGCAGGCTTAGTAGATGACTATATTTTGATGAATTATCATGATCATAGTCACTTGCATACTAATGAGCATGGTGGGCATGGTAGTCACGGCATTACACCAGGTGCCAAAAATGTCGATGCAACCATCGCAGGCGCGGAAGCTGGTATTGGATATCAATTTACCGACCATATTCAGGCAGATTTGAGTGCGATGTATGCATGGGGTAAAAACACCACAGATGACAAACCGCTACCTCAAATTTCCCCTTTAGAAGGTCGTTTGAATATTCGCTATGTGGCTGATAAATATAACTTAGGCCTGTTGTGGCGAGCTGTTGCTGAGCAAAACCGTGTGAGTCTCCATCAAGGTAACATCGTGGGGTATGATCTCAAACCAAGTAAAGGTTTTTCAACTCTTTCTTTAAACGGAAGTTACAACCTTCGTAAAGATATTGATGTCTCTGTTGGTGTCGATAACGTATTAGATAAAACCTATACCGAACACTTGAATAAAGCGGGTAGTGCAGGGTTTGGATTTGCGAGCGAAGAGCAGTTTAACAATATCGGAAGAAATTACTGGGTTCGTATGAGCATGAAGTTTTAATAAGCTATAGCGAATGAAATGAATTGAAAATATTAATTGAATGAGAGAAATGAAATGACAAATAAATTATCGCCTGAACAATCATGGTGGGGATGGAAGTCACTTATTGTGGCTTGTATCTTGAGCTTATTGTTTATGATCATTTTTTACGTGGCGATCAACAATGAGCCTGACTACATGCCAAGTCAAAAAAATAAGCAAATGGTGGAAACACCTGAGCAAATGAATCACGCTGAAATGCATAGTTCATCATCTCAATAAGCATCTTAATATTTGAAAAAGGAAGTCTGGTTAACAGACTTCCTTTTTTATTTTTAGGTTTTAAAAATTATTGATGCATACTTGCTAAGGTTTTTGCCTTACCTTGATTCTGATAAAGCGTTAAGCCAAGTTTTTGTAAATTACGACCCGATTGAGTTAAAAACCTTTCAACTTTTGGTGAAAATTTTGCGCCGTTATAAAGTACTGAATTACGCAAAATCAAATAATAAGCAAACCATGAAGCAGACTGCTGTGGCAACCCGAGTAGTTTCATTCTTTTCTTACCAATAAAAAATTGGGTAAGTTCTAAATGTTGCCGATAAGCAAGTTTCTGCTGTAAAGAACGCAAATGCAGATATTGTCTCTCAAAAGGCTCTTTAGATAAGCTTGATCCTAATTCAATACTGCTGTGATCGGAACGAGGGTGTGCAAACTGCATCAAGTAAAGTAATCGCCAGCCTTCAGTTTCAGATTGAATAAGCCACTTTTCATCAATTCCCATTAACCAGCCGACATAACGCCAAAAATGTAAAAAACTCTTAGCTTCTTCTTTTGTTGGCCATATACCCAACGCTCTAATACCAAGTAAAACTACACTGCTAAAAGCTAAATTAGTCATGGCTAAATCAAATTGATTTAGAGGAATTCCCCAAACTTCATGATCCCAACGTTCAGATTTTCCTAATTGTCTACGAACAAGTGCATGAATAAAACGAACATAGATTGTTGATGTAAAACCTGCGCTTAAACGGGACAGACCTTTAGGCTCAGTAATATCAACCCACCATTTTGTAGTTTCTGCTAAACGAGTACCCGCTTGTTTCTTTAATGCCCCGGTTAAAATTAGGGGTTGATTAAATCCCGGATATAAATATCCCCCCATTAAAGATAAATCTCTAAGAATAAAACCATTATTTATTCCTAAACGATGAGTAAATTTAATAGCCTCATCAATTTGTTGCTGGTCTAACCATTCAGGCTTTTGTTCAATGTAATTAAAGAAATTTTCTAACTCAGTAGGTAGCGACTTAGATAGATCATCGCGGCCTTGAAATAACATCTTCTCAAAAATTATTCGGTGATCTTTGGGATTTTGCATAACCCAATCAATCAGCTTATCCATTTCAACGTCCCCTTCGCAAAGAGCACGTTGTAAAGATACATATTCCGTATAGTTTGGTTGTACTGGTTTTTCACAGCAGATATTTAAAAACTGAGTAAAGAAATTACTGCCTTGCATATCATTAAAAGAAGCAAGTCGAGTCGGGCTAATCATTTGCATATCGTTACTTACTTATTGATCTGAATAATAAATAGGCTAATATGAATAATTATTCGCATTCAATTCGCATTTAACGAATAAAAAACAGATGAGAAAAGTCCCACAGCAACAGCGTTCAAAAATTATTGTTGACCATATTTTAGAGGCGACACAGCACTGTATTGCCCAATATGGCTTACTACATACTACAACTCCTAAAATTGCAGAGAAATCTGGAGTAAGTGTAGGTTCGATTTACCAATACTTTGAGAATAAAGATCAAATCGTTGAAGAACTATTACGCCGTAAAAGTGAACTATTAGGACATCAACTTAAAGAGCTAGTTATGCAGCAAGGAAATATTCCTTTAGACCTGCTCATCCCCTTGGCGATAGAGCTAGGGTTTAATGCATTAAAAGCCGATCATGGATTTTTTATAGAAGTGCTGAAACATTGGCATGACTATAGCCATTCGCAAGCTGCTCAGATTTTAGAAAAGCATTTTTTTGAAGTCGGGCTATATACATTTAGTAGAAATCCTCATCAGTGGGACTTCGAACAGGTGAAGCATAAATCCTTTGTAATTATTAATAGTACGCTTTTTACGATGATGCGATATGTGAGTCAGAACAATTTTCTTATATCAGAACAACAACTTAAGCACGAATTGTCGAGCATGATCTTGGCTTATTTAAGTCAAAAATAAATAATTAAAATAATTACCTATATAAAACAATAGGTTAAATTGGTTTTTGATTTAAAAGTGAACGCTCAAGTCATAAGTTTCTAATTTTCGCTTGCAAAGGGATGTTAATGCTCTATAATGCACATCCATCGGCGGTGATGCAGATAAGAACTTGTTGAAAAACAGTTACTTGGAATTAAGTTGGTTACTTTAAGTGATGAATTTGATGAGAAGTTGGTTTTGAGATTAAGTTTTAAAAATATCGAAATTACCTGTTGACTTTTAAGAGATTAAGAGTAATATAGCCGACCTAGCTTGCTGGTGACGAACCAGGAAGAAGATCATTAAGAGAATTGAAGAACAACTTGTGTGGATTTTTACTGATTGATCGATCGAAATATTATCATTGATTGATTGGTTTAAATTACTCGAAGTTTATTTGAGCGAAATTTAAGTCAGAAAATTGATGAGCCAGAATTGGCACCTTGTCTTTAATAAGGTGCAAAATGATTTTTAACTGAAGAGTTTGATCATGGCTCAGATTGAACGCTGGCGGCAGGCTTAACACATGCAAGTCGAGCGGAGAGAGGTAGCTTGCTACTGATCTTAGCGGCGGACGGGTGAGTAATGCTTAGGAATCTGCCTATTAGTGGGGGACAACATTTCGAAAGGAATGCTAATACCGCATACGTCCTACGGGAGAAAGCAGGGGATCTTCGGACCTTGCGCTAATAGATGAGCCTAAGTCGGATTAGCTAGTTGGTGGGGTAAAGGCCTACCAAGGCGACGATCTGTAGCGGGTCTGAGAGGATGATCCGCCACACTGGGACTGAGACACGGCCCAGACTCCTACGGGAGGCAGCAGTGGGGAATATTGGACAATGGGCGGAAGCCTGATCCAGCCATGCCGCGTGTGTGAAGAAGGCCTTATGGTTGTAAAGCACTTTAAGCGAGGAGGAGGCTACTTTAGTTAATACCTAGAGATAGTGGACGTTACTCGCAGAATAAGCACCGGCTAACTCTGTGCCAGCAGCCGCGGTAATACAGAGGGTGCAAGCGTTAATCGGATTTACTGGGCGTAAAGCGCGCGTAGGCGGCTAATTAAGTCAAATGTGAAATCCCCGAGCTTAACTTGGGAATTGCATTCGATACTGGTTAGCTAGAGTGTGGGAGAGGATGGTAGAATTCCAGGTGTAGCGGTGAAATGCGTAGAGATCTGGAGGAATACCGATGGCGAAGGCAGCCATCTGGCCTAACACTGACGCTGAGGTGCGAAAGCATGGGGAGCAAACAGGATTAGATACCCTGGTAGTCCATGCCGTAAACGATGTCTACTAGCCGTTGGGGCCTTTGAGGCTTTAGTGGCGCAGCTAACGCGATAAGTAGACCGCCTGGGGAGTACGGTCGCAAGACTAAAACTCAAATGAATTGACGGGGGCCCGCACAAGCGGTGGAGCATGTGGTTTAATTCGATGCAACGCGAAGAACCTTACCTGGCCTTGACATAGTAAGAACTTTCCAGAGATGGATTGGTGCCTTCGGGAACTTACATACAGGTGCTGCATGGCTGTCGTCAGCTCGTGTCGTGAGATGTTGGGTTAAGTCCCGCAACGAGCGCAACCCTTTTCCTTATTTGCCAGCGAGTAATGTCGGGAACTTTAAGGATACTGCCAGTGACAAACTGGAGGAAGGCGGGGACGACGTCAAGTCATCATGGCCCTTACGGCCAGGGCTACACACGTGCTACAATGGTCGGTACAAAGGGTTGCTACCTAGCGATAGGATGCTAATCTCAAAAAGCCGATCGTAGTCCGGATTGGAGTCTGCAACTCGACTCCATGAAGTCGGAATCGCTAGTAATCGCGGATCAGAATGCCGCGGTGAATACGTTCCCGGGCCTTGTACACACCGCCCGTCACACCATGGGAGTTTGTTGCACCAGAAGTAGCTAGCCTAACTGCAAAGAGGGCGGTTACCACGGTGTGGCCGATGACTGGGGTGAAGTCGTAACAAGGTAGCCGTAGGGGAACCTGCGGCTGGATCACCTCCTTAACGAAAGATTGACGATTGGTAAGAATCCACAACAAGTTGTTCTTCATAGATGTATCTGAGGGTCTGTAGCTCAGTTGGTTAGAGCACACGCTTGATAAGCGTGGGGTCACAAGTTCAAGTCTTGTCAGACCCACCATGACTTTGACTGGTTGAAGTTATAGATAAAAGATACATGACTGATGATGTAAGCTGGGGACTTAGCTTAGTTGGTAGAGCGCCTGCTTTGCACGCAGGAGGTCAGGAGTTCGACTCTCCTAGTCTCCACCAGAACTTAAGAGAAGTTCGGATTACAGAAATTAGTAAATAAAGATTTAGATCTTGGTTTATTAACTTCTGTGATTTAAGTATCACGGTATTAAGCATGACCTGACGAAGGCATGTTTATTCATTAACAGATTGGCAAAATTGAGTCTGAAATAAATTGTTCACTCAAGAGTTTAGATTAAGTAATTAATCTAGATGAATTGAGAACTAGCAAATTAACTGAATCAAGCGTTTTGGTATATGAATTTAGATTGAAGCTGTACAGTGTTTAAGTACACAGACAACAGATAGTAGCGATGAAGAATCGCACGGACAACACTCACTTGTAAGTGTTGACGACTGTTTGGGGTTGTATAGTCAAGTAATTAAGTGCATGTGGTGGATGCCTTGGCAGTCAGAGGCGATGAAAGACGTAATAGCCTGCGATAAGCTCCGGGGAGGCGGCAAATATCCTTTGATCCGGAGATTTCTGAATGGGGGAACCCACCTACTTTAAGGTAGGTATTGCAACATGAATACATAGTGTTGCAAGGCGAACGAGGGGAAGTGAAACATCTCAGTACCCTTAGGAAAAGAAATCAATTGAGATTCCCTTAGTAGCGGCGAGCGAACGGGGATCAGCCCATTAAGTTATGTGTGTTTTAGTGGAACGCTCTGGGAAGTGCGAACGTAGAGGGTGATATTCCCGTACACGAAAGGGCACACATAATGATGACGAGTAGGGCGAGGCACGTGAAACCTTGTCTGAATATGGGGGGACCATCCTCCAAGGCTAAATACTCCTGACTGACCGATAGTGAACCAGTACCGTGAGGGAAAGGCGAAAAGAACCCCTGTGAGGGGAGTGAAATAGATCCTGAAACCGCATGCATACAAGCAGTGGGAGCCGACTTGTTCGGTGACTGCGTACCTTTTGTATAATGGGTCAGCGACTTATATTCAGTAGCGAGGTTAACCGTATAGGGGAGCCGTAGAGAAATCGAGTCTTAATAGGGCGTTTAGTTGCTGGGTATAGACCCGAAACCAGGCGATCTATCCATGAGCAGGTTGAAGGTTGGGTAACACTAACTGGAGGACCGAACCCACTGTCGTTGAAAAGCCAGGGGATGACTTGTGGATAGGGGTGAAAGGCTAATCAAGCCTGGTGATAGCTGGTTCTCCCCGAAAGCTATTTAGGTAGCGCCTCGGACGAATACCATAGGGGGTAGAGCACTGTTTCGGCTAGGGGGTCATCCCGACTTACCAAACCGATGCAAACTCCGAATACCTATGAGTACTATCCGGGAGACAGACTGCGGGTGCTAACGTCCGTAGTCAAGAGGAAAACAATCCAGACCGCCAGCTAAGGCCCCAAAATCATAGTTAAGTGGGAAACGATGTGGGAAGGCATAGACAGCTAGGAGGTTGGCTTAGAAGCAGCCACCCTTTAAAGAAAGCGTAATAGCTCACTAGTCGAGTCGGCCTGCGCGGAAGATGTAACGGGGCTAAAACTATGTGCCGAAGCTGCGGATTTGACTTTTAGTCAAGTGGTAGGGGAGCGTTCTGTAAGCCGATGAAGGTGTATTGAGAAGTATGCTGGAGGTATCAGAAGTGCGAATGCTGACGTGAGTAACGACAAAACGGGTGAAAAACCCGTTCGCCGAAAGACCAAGGGTTCCAGTCCAACGTTAATCGGGGCTGGGTGAGTCGACCCCTAAGGCGAGGCCGAAAGGCGTAGTCGATGGGAAATTGGTTAATATTCCAATACTTCTGTGTAATGCGATGAGAGGACGGAGAAGGTTAAGTCAGCCTGGCGTTGGTTGTCCAGGTGGAAGGAAGTAGGCATGCATCTTAGGCAAATCCGGGGTGCTCTATGCTGAGATCTGATAGCAAGCTGTACTTGTACAGCGAAGTGGCTGATACCATGCTTCCAGGAAAAGTCTCTAAGCTTCAGTTACACAGGAATCGTACCCGAAACCGACACAGGTGGTCAGGTCGAGTAGACCAAGGCGCTTGAGAGAACTCTGCTGAAGGAACTAGGCAAAATGGTACCGTAACTTCGGGAGAAGGTACGCTGCTGACGGTGATGACCCTTGCGGTCTGAGCTATTGGCAGCCACAGAAACCAGGCCGCTGCAACTGTTTATTAAAAACATAGCACTCTGCAAACACGAAAGTGGACGTATAGGGTGTGATGCCTGCCCGGTGCTGGAAGGTTAATTGATGGGGTTAGCGTAAGCGAAGCTCTTGATCGAAGCCCCAGTAAACGGCGGCCGTAACTATAACGGTCCTAAGGTAGCGAAATTCCTTGTCGGGTAAGTTCCGACCTGCACGAATGGCATAATGATGGCGGCGCTGTCTCCAGCAGAGGCTCAGTGAAATCGAAATCGCTGTGAAGATGCAGTGTACCCGCGGCTAGACGGAAAGACCCCGTGAACCTTTACTGCAGCTTGACATTGAACTTTGACCTTACTTGTGTAGGATAGGTGGGAGGCTTTGAAGTTGGAACGCTAGTTCCAATGGAGCCGTCCTTGAAATACCACCCTGGTAATGTTGAGGTTCTAACTCTGCCCCGTAATCCGGGGCGAGGACCATGTCTGGTGGGTAGTTTGACTGGGGCGGTCTCCTCCTAAAGAGTAACGGAGGAGTACGAAGGTGCGCTCAGCGTGGTCGGAAATCACGCGTAGAGTATAAAGGCAAAAGCGCGCTTAACTGCGAGACCCACAAGTCGAGCAGGTACGAAAGTAGGTCTTAGTGATCCGGTGGTTCTGTATGGAAGGGCCATCGCTCAACGGATAAAAGGTACTCTGGGGATAACAGGCTGATACCGCCCAAGAGTTCATATCGACGGCGGTGTTTGGCACCTCGATGTCGGCTCATCTCATCCTGGGGCTGAAGCAGGTCCCAAGGGTATGGCTGTTCGCCATTTAAAGAGGTACGCGAGCTGGGTTTAGAACGTCGTGAGACAGTTCGGTCCCTATCTACCGTGGGCGCTGGAAATTTGAGAGGATCTGCTCCTAGTACGAGAGGACCAGAGTGGACGAACCTCTGGTGTACCGGTTGTGACGCCAGTCGCATCGCCGGGTAGCTATGTTCGGAAGGGATAACCGCTGAAAGCATCTAAGCGGGAAGCCTACCTCAAGATAAGATTTCCCTAGGACTTTATGTCCTCTAAAGAGCCGTTCGAGACTAGGACGTTGATAGGTTGGATGTGGAAGCATAGTGATATGTGAAGCTGACCAATACTAATTGCTCGTGAGGCTTGACTATACAACACCCAAGCAGTTGTATATAAAGCATCAATCGATTCATTAATATGCAAAGCAACTTGATTTAGTTATATGCTTAGCTAAAATGAACAAATAAAGTAAGATTCAATCAGCCCATCTGTAAAGATTTGGAAAACGCATCGGCATATTAAGACCAATGCAAGTATCCATACCAGTTGTGCTGGCGACCATAGCAAGAGTGAACCACCTGATCCCTTCCCGAACTCAGAAGTGAAACCTCTTAGCGCTGATGGTAGTGTGGGGTTTCCCATGTGAGAGTAAGTCATCGCCAGCTCATTATTCTAACACCCCGGTCTCGAAAGAAACCGGGGTGTTTCTTTATGCGGAAATAAATAATTGGTTGTTTTTAACTAAAAGAAATTCGTATTATTTCGATGTTTGCTTATTATTTAAACAATTAAAATAGAGTTTCTGTCTATGCAGTTTAAAATCATCGTGGCTCATGACCTAAATAAGCAACAACGACAACAAATTGCTGAGCTGTGTTTTGCTGCTTTTGATGAAGATCCTTGGAGTCAATATACCTTCATGCAAAATGCTGTACATATAATAGGCATATTGGATGATAATATTGTGTCACATGCTTTATGGACAGATCGAATTTTCACCTTAAACGATGGTATTACTGTAAAAACTGCTTACATAGAATATGTGACTACTGATTTCAAAATGCGTGGAAAAGGACTCGCATCTAAATTATTAAAATATTTAACTGATGCTTTAACTACTTTAGGCTATGAACTCGCGGCATTACAGCCTGAAGATGAGACATTCTATAAAAAATTAGATTGGATTTCGTGGTGGGGAGATTTATACATCAAACAAGATGCTTCCACTTATCTAACAGATGATTATCAAATTATGTTATTTCCGTTGAGCGCTCAGCTGAAAGAGCGACTAACTCATAATTTAGAAGACGATATTATTTGTGCCGATTGGAGAGAGGGTGAGCTTTGGTAACTCGCTATATAAAATTTTGGAAAAACTTTACTTTAGTGTTTAACCAGAAGATTAGGGTAGTGTTAATAACGTAAGATATGGATGAGAAAATAAACTTATTTAATCTAATAATTTGATTTTTAAAATAATTCTTAATTTTTTGTTTCTTAAAAAGAAATCTATGATAAGAGACACTCCTCATTTAAGAATTCAGGCATTACTTAGCTTTTCTACTTTCCTGTTTATTCTAGAAGCTTATAATGATTCAGAATCATTCCAAATCTAATAAGGATATAACATGTCTACTGATCAGCAATTTCCAACACCCAATAATTTAGGAATAGCAGTTTATCCAAATAATGCAGAAGCTATTGGCAATACTCCTTTAGTTCGCATTAATCGTTTGATTAAAACTGGTGCAACCGTATTAGCAAAAGTGGAAAGCCGTAATCCTGCATTTTCTGTGAAATGTCGTATCGGAGCGGCACTAATTGCCGATGCAGAAAAGCGTGGTGTGTTAAAAGAAGGCATGCATATTATTGAACCAACCAGTGGTAATACAGGGATTGCATTGGCTTTTGTTGCTGCTGCTAAGGGTTATCCAATTACTTTAACTATGCCTGCAAGTATGAGTCTTGAGCGTAGAAAAGTATTAAAAGCACTTGGTGCCAATTTAGTTTTAACTGAACCAGCGAAAGGGATGAAAGGTGCAGTTGATGAAGCTATACGATTAGCAGGTGAACAGCCAGATGTTTATTTCTTACCTCAACAATTTGAAAATCCCGCCAATCCACAAATCCATGTAGATACAACTGGCCCTGAAATTTGGCAAGCAACAGATGGACAAGTCGATATTTTGGTTGCAGGTGTTGGTACTGGCGGCACAATTACTGGTATTTCTCGTTATTTCGAACAAGTTCAAAATAAACCTTTATATTCTGTAGCCGTTGAGCCTGCTGAGTCTCCAATTATTACTCAAACTAGAAATGGAGAGAACATTACACCTGCGCCGCATAAAATTCAGGGAATTGGTGCGAACTTTATTCCAAAGAATCTTGATTTGGATCTTGTAGATGAAGTTTTACCAGTGACTAGTGAAGAAGCAATTCAGTGGGCAAGAAACTGTGCAACCCAAGAAGGTATTTTAGTGGGTATTTCAAGTGGCGCAGCTTTGGCTGCGGCGGCAAAAATTGCAGAACGCCCTGAAAATGCTGGTAAAACTATTGTTGTTATTCTGCCAGATAGTGGGGAGCGTTATTTATCTTCTGTTCTGTTTGACGGTTTATTTGACGAATAATATTAACTGTATAAAAAAGCCCATCTATTGATGGGCTTTTATTTAAGCTTATTTATAAAGCACTTTTTAAAGCTTTTTGATGACGTTTAACAGACCGGGCATATTTTTTAGCTTTGTGCCGTGTCCAGAAGCTTCGCTCATATCCAGTTGGTCCCACATTATAATAAGCCGTAGCCTTAAACCAACTATCCGCTGACTGATAATAGTGATTTAAGATATAAGCACCACATTGAATATTTGTAGATTCATCATACAAATTACCAGCACAAGTTTGTTGCCAATAGCTGGGAATAATTTGAGTTAAACCTACTGCACCCGTAGGCGAGAGGGCATTAGTATTGTAACTTGATTCTTGTCTTATGACTGCGGCAAGTAAAAGAGGGGGCACATTATATTGGTCAGCACTTTGAATAATTATTGGAGATAACCGATTCGCTGTGCTTTGTGGAACAGAATAAGCTTTTTGTAGACCAGACGAGAGCTTATTTGAACGCCATGAAAATGAACCACTATTCGGGCCTAAGCTTGTACACCCAGTCATTATTGTCATTAAAGCAATTACGAAAAATTTGAGACTCAAAATGTTTATTTGAGTCGGTTTAAAATAATTGTTAGATAAAGATGAGGTAAGCAAAATACAAAACCGATAATCAAATTTCAAATGAAATCATGGTATTCAGCTGTAATTAATCGATCAATATAAGTTCTGTTGCTCAGCACAAGCAAAGAGTGAGAGTTTTGTATAATTAAAATGAAAAAACCCCGACATCCTGTCGAGGTTCTTTCGTATTCAGCTTATGTAGCTAACTCCTGTCAACTACCGCTTCCTGCGTTCTTATTCTTCTTCAATGAGACATCCTGTCTCTCTATGCTTCATATATTATGAAAAAATACTAAAGATGAATATCCGCAAATCACCGCAAGTTTTGTACGTTTTAACTTACAGATCAACTTACTTAAATACGATGTCGACAAGTTTCTGGGCTATAGGAGCACAAATCAATACACTTGGAAAAGCCAATATCCATGCAATAATCCAAGCCGATACCCACAATGAAAGGAAATGATGATTTAGGCCCACTACTTTAAAAGTTGAAATACCTGAAACTATAAAAGACATCATTCCAGATAAAATGAAGAGGAATAAAAGCTTCTGTGCTTTCATGGTCTTATATTCCTTGATAAGCATTTAAGATCAATGCAAAATTTTCTCCAAATTGTTGGGCAGTTTTAATATCTCCTTCATCAAACCTATCGGCATTACTGCCATGTTCGGCCTGGGCCATTAAGCCTGACCATGAACCGAGACGGTTGGCTGCTTGAGTATAAGGAATACCTTGGTGTTGCTCAGGCATAATCGGGTTGCCAACCCATAACATGCCGTGTTGCATACAAAAGGTGAAAAGTGAAATTAGTGTCGATTGTTTGTCACCTGCGGGAAGGGAAGATACAGTAAAGCCAGCCGCCAGTTTTCCTTTAAAGCTCTGCTTTTTCCATAATGGACCAGTTGCATCCATGAGTTGTTTTAACTTGGAAGATACGCCCCCTAAATAAGTGGGGGATCCCCAAATTAAGCCGTCATATTGAATTAGGATTTCTGGGTTTTCCACAAGATGTTCAGCATTGAGTAAATCTACTTCGATATTTTCTTGGCTTAAGATGCCCGTTTGAATTTGCTGAGCAATAAATTGGGTGTGGCCTTGGCGGCTATAGTAAATAATGGCAACGGTTTTCATGAGTAGTTTCCTCTTTATTTAAAGTTGAAATAGTTTTGCAGTGAGATATAAGCCACAACCAAAAACACTATGGTTCATCAAACTTTTTAGGCAGTTCAAAAAAGGACGAGGGGTTTTTGAAGAAGTAAAACCACTACCCATCGCAGGTTGCATAATAAAAAAAGGAATGAGAACGGTGACTACACCAAACAGAAGTGCTGAATAAAACTGAGGATGGCTAAGCCAATCTGAGCTGACAATGAAGAGAAAGCTCAATGCAAAGATCAGCCCAACACTATAGTGAGCAACCCAGCCCAATAAATATTCACCCTTAATTTGAGGGCTTTGAGCTATAGATTGATGGATAATTTTCCTTTTAAATATCCAACCGACCCAGCGACCGAGAAAGGCGAAATTTAAGGTCGGAATTTTGAATATCTTTAATGTTAACAGCCAGATATCCATAATAATTGTTGCGCCAATGCCGAGACATAAAGCCTGAAAGAATAATGTGGAGAGATTCATTTTGAAACCTTGCTTTTATACGTCTGAAACGTGATAAATTTATTGTGCAAGTTAAAGTTCACTTGAAGTCAAGAGGGTGTTATGGATATTGGTGAAGTCGCTAAAAAGGCAAAAGTCACAACCGCTACACTACGTTTTTATGAAGAGAAAGGATTAATTAAATCGATAGGGCGACAAGGTTTACGTCGGCAGTATGGGAAACAAGTGCTTGATCAATTAGCACTCATTGCTTTAGGTCGTGCCGCAGGTTTTTCTTTAAATGAAATTGCCACAATGTTTGGACAAGATGGTAAGCCAGAGTTTGATCGGCAAAAATTAAAAGATAAAGCTAAACAATTAGAGCAAATGGCAAAACGATTGCATTTTATCAGTCAAGGATTAGAACATGCTGCTGTATGCCCTGCTGAAAACCATATGCAATGCCCAACCTTCCAGAACTTTTTAAAAGCAGCAATTGCTGGAGAATATCAGCCAACAAAACTTTAATCAGTTTTTAGCGAAGAGGTTGAATTTTTAAGGTTCTATTAAATAGTTAGTCTTGTCATATTTTCGCCATAAAGATTTCATCTTTTTGAAGTGAAAACTTCATATAAGCTTGATTAAATTTGCTTAATTTTTTACCAACTGTATAAAACTATGAGCAAAAAAACTTTAGTCGCATTATTATGCTGTGCCAGTTTAGGATTGACGGCATGTAATGATGATAATGATCAAGATCAAACATCACCTACTGAAAAAGTTACCGAACCGACCTTAATTTCTTTTGCCAAATTACCTGTAGAAACTTATGCGGCTGGCCCAGACTCTGGGGCATATGTGAAAGGTGCAAATGGAATTTATCCTCCATTTAAGGGTCAACCTGTACAAGGCTTTTCTGCTGCATTAAAAAATGAAGATGGCAGTTATATGGCAATGGCTGATAATGGTTTTGGGACTCAAGATAATTCAGCAGATTTTTTACTTCGTATTTATAAATTAAAACCTGATTTCAAAACTAAACCTAAAGGCACGGGTCAAGTAACTGTGCAAAGCTTTATCCAGCTGCGTGATCCGAACAAATTAATTCCATTTAATATCGTGAATGGTGATACAGCTGAGCGTTTATTAACGGGTGCTGATTTTGATCCAGAATCTATGCAACGTACTAATGATGGGACTTACTGGATTGGTGATGAATTTGGACCTTATTTACTTCATTTTTCAGCGGATGGTGTATTACTAGATGCACCAATTGCTCTGCCAAATCCGTTAAACCCGACTCAAGAGTTACGTTCACCACAAAATCAGTTTAATAAAGCACAAATTAATTTTGTAGAGCCTCTAGTTCAGCAAAGTGGTGGTTTTGAAGGAATGGCGATTTCGCCAGATGGGCAGTATCTTTACCCGCTTATAGAAAAGCCAATTAAATCAATCCGAGAAACGGAACGACAATTATTGATTTCTCAATTTGATCTGAAGAAAAAAGCGTATACAGGAAAATATTATTGGTTCCAGTTAGACAGCAAGGCAACAAATATTGGTGACTTCCAACTCTTTAATGATAAAGAAGGCATTATTATTGAGCGTGATGCGACCCAGAATAATTTAGGCGGATATAAAAAATTAATTCGTATTAAATTAAATGAGTCAGGCCAACTAGTAAGCCGTGAAGATTTAGTCGATTTAATTAAAATTGCTAACCCGAATTTGTTGTATGGCACAGCTAGAGCAGGGGATATTGGTACGGGACAGGTTTTTGCCTTCCCATTTGAAACCATTGAAGATGTGATTATTGAAAATGGCACAACGCTTACCGTTTTCAATGATAATAACTTCCCTGGTTCAACAGGACGTAATGCAAAATTGGCTGATGATAATGAAATTATTCAGATTCGTTTGCCAAAAGCTTTGTTCTAAGCTCTATAAATAAAAATTAAAACTGCGGCGGATTTTGTTCCGCCGTATTTATTCCAAGAATAAAATATTGAGTAAAGTTTAATCAAATTAATTTCTATATTGTTGTTTTCGCATGTTTTATAAACAGGGAAAATGAATGAAATTCATGTTAAAATGATCGGCTTTCATCTTTAGATGTCTCTCCTCCATCTGCTAGCCGAGATTCGCAAGCCATGTCTACTGCCTACACCATGCAGACTGCGCCCAAAGCGCTGTTTGATTACGACAAATATTGGGCGTCGTGTTTTGAACCCGCACCATTTTTGCCGATGTCACGAGAAGAAATGGACCAACTCGGCTGGGATGCATGTGACTTTATTTTAGTCTGTGGGGATGCTTATATTGATCATCCATCGTTTGTATCGGGTGTGATTGGGCGTGTACTTGAAGCACAAGGTTTCCGTGTCGGAATTATTGCACAGCCAGACTGGACCAATGTTGAAAGCTTCCGCGTTTTAGGTAAGCCTACGATTGCTTGGGGCGTGACCGCAGGTAATATGGATTCGATGATTAACCGTTATACGGCAGATCGTAAAATCCGTTCTGATGATGCTTATTCTCCAAACAATGAACCAAATAAACGTCCTGACCGCGCAGCAACAGTTTATTGCCAGCGCTGTCGTGAAGCTTTCCCAGATGTACCAGTGTTATTAGGTGGTATTGAAGGTAGTTTACGTCGTATTGCGCACTACGATTATTGGTCAGATAAAGTTCGTCGTTCGATTTTGATGGATTCAAAAGCCGATTTACTCATGTATGGTAATGGTGAGCGTGCCATTATTGATGTGATGCATCGTTTGGCCAAAGGTGAAAAAATCCACGAGATTACAGATGTTCGTGGTACAGCATTTATTATTAATAAACATAACAAAGCATCAAAAGCAAAGTTTGTTGAAGTTGCGAGTAATGATGTAGATACGATTGGGCGTGTTGATCCAATTATTAACCCCTATGTCATGACTGAAGATATTGATGGCTGTGAGGTTGAAAAAGAAAAGGGTAACTCTTTAGCTCAGTATCAAGATTTCCAGAAAGAGATTGTTGCAAATCCGATTGTGCGTGAAGGCGACAAACTCGATGACGACACTCAAATCGTTCAATTAAAGCCGGCACCGTCAAAAGCAATTAAACATAAATTACCTCCACGCGAGTTAGCGGTAATTCGTTTACCTTCTTTTGAAGAGGTGTCAAATGATCACGTGCTTTACGCACATGCAAACCGTATTTTGCACCTTGAAACTAATCCGGGTAATGCCCGTGCTTTGGTTCAACGCCATGGTGAACGTGATGTCTGGATCAATCCTCCACCAATTCCTCTAACGACTGAGGAAATGGACTATGTGTTTGATCTTCCATATGCACGTTTGCCGCATCCTACTTATGGCGATGCTCGTTTCCCTGCATTTGATATGATCAAATTCTCGGTTAACATTATGCGTGGCTGTTTTGGCGGCTGTACGTTCTGTTCGATTACAGAACATGAAGGACGTATTATTCAAAACCGTTCGGAAGATTCGATCTTACGTGAGATTGAAAAAATCCGTGATACGGCACCAAACTTCACCGGCATTATTTCAGACTTAGGTGGTCCAACGGCAAACATGTACCGTTTGCACTGTAAAGACCCTGAAATTGAGAAGAACTGTCGTAAACCTTCTTGTGTATATCCGGGCGTTTGTCAAAACTTGCATACCGATCATGCACCTTTAGTACAGCTTTATCGTAAAGCACGTGCGATTAAAGGTGTGAAGAAGATTCTCATTGGTTCAGGTTTACGTTATGACCTTGCAGTACTCAACCCTGAATATGTCAAAGAGCTGGTACAACACCACGTTGGCGGTTATTTAAAAATTGCTCCTGAACATACCGAAAATGGTCCTTTATCTAAGATGATGAAGCCGGGTATTGGTACGTATGATCGTTTCAAACAAATGTTTGACCGTTTCAGTAAAGAAGCAGGAAAAGAGCAATATTTAATTCCTTACTTTATTGCAGCACATCCGGGTACTTCAGATTATGACATGATGCACCTTGCAATTTGGTTGAAAAAGAATGGTTTCCGTGCCGATCAAGTACAGACGTTCTATCCATCGCCAATGGCAACTGCAACAACTATGTATTATTCGGGCAAAAACCCGCTTGCTAAAGTAGCTCGCTATACTGAAAAAGTTGATATTGTAAAAGGTGAGAAACGCCGTCGTCTGCATAAAGCATTCCTACGCTACCATGATCCAAACAACTGGCCATTGCTTCGTGAAGCTTTAAAAGAAATGGGCCGTGCAGATTTAATTGGTAATTCAAAGCAGCACTTGATCCCGACCTATCAGCCACAAGGTACTGCTGAAGGTGAATATAAGTCGGCACGTAAGAAGAACTCTTCTGTAGCGGGTGATTCAGCAAAACGTGGTCAAGGGCCATCTCGTTCAGCAGCAGGGCAAAAACGTCCACAAAAAGGACAGGTTCTAACCCAGCACACTGGTTTGCCTCCTCGTGAAACCGGTGAGAAAAGACCATTTGGTGGAAAAAGTAAACCTAAAAGCAAGGTTCGTGGATAGTGATAAAACAGGCTCTTAAATAGAGCCTGTTTTGTTTTTAAAGTGTCTATTTAAATCGTATAGTGAGATTTTTGAAGATTAAAAGTACAAAAAACGTAACGAATAATGAGAAATAGCAAAAATCTGACGAGCTGCACTTGATTGTTGTAGATTCTATGATTATAAATAATGTGAGGGTGGCTAAATTTAAGCCAAGCTTGATAACTACAAGTGAAATTACTAAGTGAACCTTTTAAAAAACGGCTGTGTCGTTATCAATTAAAACAAAGTGTGATCTAGCAAAATCATTATAAAAAACCTAAAGGATTGGACCCATGTACTATTTAATTACGATTTTATTATTATTTCTTGCTGTTGTAATGGCAGTGAAAAGTCTTTCGCGAAGGCATCAACATGATAGTGCCTTGAAGCGCCGTGCAGTATTAACTAGTCATGAGCAAATGACATTAACCAGACTACAAACAGTTTTACCTAAATTTACCGTGTTGGCACATGTATCCTTTGATGCATTATTAACTACAAAATATGCGCATACACGTCGAAAATATCAAAATATGGCAGCTGATTTTGTTGTACTTGATCAAAATTATCAGGTTGTTGTCATTGTAGTTCTTGGTGAAAATGGTTTACGCCGTGCGCATCAACAATATGAACGTCGTCTATTACAATTGGCTGGCTATCGTGTACTGCATTACAGTGAGGTACCTGATTATCACGATCTGAGAAGGGACTTATTGACTCCAGAAACAGAGATGGCAATTTTACATGCAACGCCGCAACTAGAACGAATGTCAAATGCGTTTGTGAAGTCTTAAAAATTAGAGATTATAGCAATTGATTAAAGAACTCATTAAAGAAGATCTTAATAACATGCTGACATTAACAATGTTAAAACTACTAAAAAATTGAGCAATATAACTAGGGATATTGCTCAATTTAGTGTCACTTTATATTTATAAAAATTAGGGAAGTACTGCAACAACCGTCATTTCTACAAGCACGTCCGGCGCATAAAGTTTGGATTCTACACAAGTACGTGCTGGAGGATGTCCTTCACTAATCCATGCATCCCAAACAGCATTCATTGCTGCATAATCTTTGTCGATATCTTTTAGAAAAATCATAACAGAAAGAATATGAGTTTTATCTGTTCCAGCTTCTGCCAATAGACGGTCAATATTATCTAAAGTTTGTTGAGTCTGTGCTGTAACATCTACGCTTGTATCGTCTGCGAGTTGGCCAGCTAAATGTACCAAATTACCTGAAATCGCAACTTCGCAGTAGCGTGAAGTCACGTGTAAACGCTTTACCGTCATAAAAATGCTCTAGAGTGGCTTTATTTAATAGTTTTGATTTTATGAAGAGTTGCTGGGTTGGTGCAAGCAAGTAGAAAGGAATTTCAGTAGATTATTGTGATGAAGGGATATCTAAGCCATGTATCAGAAGAGCCCTGTAATATTCGGATTTGGTCGTCACGCCAATCACAGGACGATATGCCGAAAGTAAAGGTTGCTTTGGCATGTTGCAAATACATGGGTAATGAATATGCGTTGATTAGGTTACTCTAAAGTCTCAGTAAAAGGGAGTCTATTTTGTTTAAAAGTTGCTCTTTTGAGTGAGAATTAATCAATCACCAAAGGTTAAGTTGGAAGTCATCCGCTTGGGTCTGTAATTGATAAACTCCTATACCAATTAAGCGGAACTGAAAATGTTCAGGAATCTGCATTTCATTTAATAATAAATATAAAACTTGGATTAAGTCCTGTAGCGACTGGATCGGTCTTTTAAAGCTTTTACTATGTTGTAAAGTCTGAAAATTCTTGAGTTTAAGTTTAATATTCACACCACGTGCATTGAGCTGTTTTTTCTCTAAGCTTTGCCAGACTTTCTCAGCTAGTCCTTGCCAATAGGGCTGGCATTGAACCAAAGTAAAGTCACTATCGAAAGTGGTCTCTTTCGAAATTTGTTGGCGGGCTCTTTCAGCTTGAACAGGTCTATGGTCAATTCCTTGTGCATATAGATAAAGTTGTTGTCCATATTTACCAAAGTGGTGAACTAAAACAGCCTCTTCAGTTTTCTGTAAATCACCTAAAGTATGTAATTGAAATTGCTGTAATTTTTCCTGAGTGACTTTGCCGACGCCAGGAATCTTTTTAAGAGGTAGGTCTTGAATAAAACTAGCGACTTGCGAAGGTTTGATTACACATAAACCATTAGGTTTGTTCCAGTCCGAAGCAATTTTTGCCAAAAATTTATTGGGGGCTACACCTGCTGATGCTGTCAGTCCAGTTAACCTAAAAATATCTTCCCGAATATGCATCGCAACCTCGGTTGCACTCGCAATCTGTTTTAGGTTTTCAGTGACATCTAAATAGGCTTCATCTAAAGATAAAGGTTCAATAAGCAGAGTATATTGCTGAAAAATAGAGTGAATTTGAGCGGAAACTGTGCGGTATTTTTCAAAATTTGGCTCAATAATAACGACTTGAGGGCATAGTTTCCTTGCCTGACTCATCGACATGGCTGAACGCAGACCAAATTCACGGGCAGGATAGGATGCAGCAGCAATGACAGCTCGCGGATGATGAGAAGAAATAACCACAGGGAGATGCTTTAGATCAGGACGCTCTCGCAATTCGACTGATGCATAAAAGGCATCCATATCGATATGAATGATTTTGCGCATATTATTGTGCTTTCACGATGCCTTGCTGCTGTAAGAATTGGTGCCATTCTTTGACTGAACCCTCATAAACATTTAAGTCTACGGGCTTTATTATCCCTTCAATTTTACCCTGATTACTATGCTGCCAAAAGAGCCATTTTCTCTTGTCTTTAAGTTCAGGTTTTCCTTCATAATCACGAACCCAAAGGGGGGTATTAGGAAAACTACCGATTAACACAATGTGATAAAAAGTTTTAGAAATATAAAAGATAGGCTGTTTGCCATAATGCTGTTTTAGGCGATCATGCATGATGCCTATTTCTTTAAGTAATTGTTCTTTGGTATGCGAATTAATACAGTTACCGTCATATTCCAGATCAATGACAGGGGGGAGCGTATCTGCTTTTTTTGGAACTGTTGCAATAAAATTTTCGGCTTGTGTTTTACCATCACGACATAGACGATAAAAGTGGTAAGCCCCTACATGAAGCCCATGTTCACGAGCTTTGAGCCAGTTTTCTTGAAATTTTGAATCTTTGTAATCGCCGCCTTCAGTCGCTTTTAAATAAACGAATTGAAACTTTTCTGGTGATATTTTTTTCCAGTCGATATCACCTTGATGGTGAGAGACATCGAACCCTTGAACTGGATAATCTTGAGCAATTGCTTTTTGTTGGTAGAACAGACCGAAGTAAGTGAGAACCCCCATGACACAAGCTAAAACAATACCGATTACGGTGTTGTAGCGTGGTGCAGAAAAGGTTTTTGCCAGCTTGGTCATGCAAAACTCAGTAAAGATTTGAAGCCGACATCATAACGTGATTCAAGAGGGAGAAACCACGCTAAAAATGCAACGGCTTATACGGGGGTATTTTTTGGAATTTGCCAGAAAATAAGCGCTGTAATGACATTGATACAGCCGAGGCAAATGAGAGTGACGTGGAATGCAGTGGTCACATGGTCAGCTCCATAATAATCAGTAAAGATATTAATGAGTGTGCCCGCGAGTGCCACGCCAATACTCATTGATAGCATCATGATCATCGACAAGAAACTATTACCGCTGCTTGCATCTTGTTGAGGCAAATCTTTTAAGGTCAATGTGTTCATACCCACAAATTGCAGTGAGTTTAATGTGCCAAATAAGAAAAAGTGCAAGGCTCTAAACCAAGTTGGAGTGTCGACTGTCATGATGGCGAAAGAGGCAATACATAACCCGACCAGCGTTGTGTTGATGAGTAAAAAACGTCGATAGCCTATTTTTTGAATAATAGGTCTGACAATTGGTTTTGAAAATAACGAGCCTAACACCAGTGGAATCATCATTAAACCGGCAATAAAGGGTTCAAAGCCAAAAGCCACCTGTAGCATGAGCGGTAAAACAAAAGGTAAGGCATTACCACCAAAGCGGGCAAAGAAGTTACCTAAAATACCAATTGCATAAATTTTGTTTCTAAAAAGTCGGCTACGGAACAACGCATTTTGATGAGTATGAGAGTGATAGGCATACCAAAGCGTTGCGATTATACCGAAGACTAGTAGCGAAATACTGAACCATTTTGAATATTCAGGTGAGGCTAAATGTTCGATACCCAAAGACCATCCAATCATAGCCACCACTAATAAGATGAAGCCGCCCAAATCAAATGTTTTGACTGAAGGTTCTTTTAAATTAGGCATGACTTTTAATGTCATTAAGATGCCTAAGATACCCATGGGAATATTAATTAGGAAAATCCAGTGCCACGTTGCAACTTCAACTAACCAACCACCTAAAGTTGGACCAGCCAACGGCCCGAGTAAACCTGCAAGACTCATTAAGCTCATTGCAGCTAAAAACTGAGTTCGGGGAATAATCTTTAAAAGTGATAGTCGACCTACAGGAAGTAGTAAGGCTCCGCCTACGCCTTGGATGACTCGGAAAAATAAGAGTTCATTGAGGCTCTGAGAAAGACCACAACCTAAAGAGGCTAAAGTAAAAATAACGATTGCCGATAAGAAAATATTTCTAACACCAAAGCGATCTGCTAACCATCCACTTAAAGGAATGCAGGCGGCTACTGATAAAACATAGGCCACTACTACGCTATGCATGCGTAGAGGGTCTTCATTTAAATGGTGAGCCATTGCAGGAATAGCTGTATTTACAATTGTTGTGTCCAAAGCCTGCATAAAAAAGCCAATGGAAACCAAAAGTACGAGTAAGCGATATTCAGGTTGCAAGGCTTGGTGAGTCGGCGTGGCATTCATAACATTTGAAAGTTAACGTTTTGGTCTAGTGTAAAACAAATTGAAAGTAAAAAAAGTAAGACAATGTTGATTACCCCTTTAATAAATCTAAGTGCTTTTGAGGGTAGCGGTGAAAATAGTTAAAACAAAAAAAGCGGCAGAACCGCTTTTTTATGGAGAGTAGGTGGGTAACTAAACAACAAATCTTTTCGGCATTTTTAAATTTTTAATGACGTTATAAATTTGATCGACATCATCACATACAATTAATTTAGCTCGGTGCTGAAGGGGAAGAAAACCTTCTTGAACCGCATGGTCTAGTTGGGCAATCAATGCATTATAAAAGCCATTTACGTTATACAAAATCATGGGTTTTTGGTGTTGGTTAAGTTGGCCCCAAGTGGCTATTTCCAATATTTCTTCGAATGTTCCTAAACCGCCGGGTAATGCAATAAATGCACTTGCACGCTCTGCCATCATGGCTTTGCGCTCGTGCATGGTTTCTACGATATGTAATTCGGTTAAGCCAGCATGGGCTACTTCATAGTCGAGCATAAATTCAGGAATGACACCGACAGCTTCTCCGCCGTTTGCGAGAACGCTTTCAGCAACTTGTCCCATTAAACCAATACTGGCACCACCGTAGACTAAACCGAAACCTTGGTCAGCTATTCCATGAGCGAGTTCAATTGCCTTTTCTCGGTAGATCGGGTTATTTCCCGCACGTGAACCACAATATAATGCAATAAGAGGTTGTTTTGTTTTTACAGCTGTTATTGGTGAATCATTTACTGCCATTGTTAATACGCTATTCATTGTTTTATTTTCACCTTATCACGTTCATATTTCTTGTCTACACTAAGCAAAAAATATGACAACTTTATAAGCAGATTTATAGTAAAGACTCATGTTTTGTATGGGTTTGGTGAATGCCTGTCATGAACAAATAAAAATGATGAATTTATGTTAAATCTTGCCTATACTAAAAATTCGTTTAACAACATATGAACAAATATGGGTAGTGGTTGTAGTCGCTCCGTTTTAATTTCTTGTCCTAAAAAAACATTTTCCCTCCTTTGTATGGGCATGCCTGCTGTGTTGCCAAATAAAGATAAAATCCAATCAGCACAGGAGCAGGATCGATGATCTTTGAATGGATGTCTGATCCATCTGCTTGGGTGGGTTTAGCAACTTTAATCGTTCTTGAAATTGTATTGGGGATCGATAACCTCGTTTTCATCGCTATTTTGGCTGAAAAACTGCCGCCAGAGCAGCGAGCTAAAGCACGTATAATTGGTTTAATACTCGCCTTAGGAATGCGGCTAATACTTTTAGCTTCGATTGCTTGGGTCGTGACACTGACAGAACCACTCTTCCATATTTTTAATCACCCATTCTCTGGGCGTGATTTGATCTTGTTGTTCGGTGGTGTGTTCTTGCTCTTTAAAGGCACCATGGAATTGCATGAGCGCATGGAAGGTAATCAACTTCATAAAGAAGATAACCCTGTTCATGCTGCGTTCTGGATGGTCATTGTCCAGATTGTTGTGCTTGATGCTGTGTTCTCGTTAGATAGTGTGATTACCGCTGTAGGTATGGTGAAAGAGCTGTCAATCATGATGGTTGCAGTTGTAATTGCTGTCGGAATCATGTTGTGGGCATCGAAACCGCTCATGGACTTTGTGAATAAGCATCCAACGGTCGTTATTCTGTGTCTTGGTTTCTTAATGATGATTGGTTTCTCTTTGGTGGTGGAAGGTTTTGGTTTCCATATTCCGAAGGGCTACTTATATGCTGCAATTGGCTTCTCGGTTTTGGTGGAAATTATCAACCAGAGCATGCGTCGCAATCAGGAAAAACTGGTTACAACTACAGACTTACGTTATCGCACTGCTTCAGCCGTGTTACGTATGCTAGGAAGTAAAAGCAGTGGTTCTAGCTCAGATACGCAATCTTCTGATAAAGAAGACGTATTGGCTACACAAGCTTTTGCAGATGAAGTTTTTGACGAAGAAAATGGCGCTTATCATAGTGTGCTTGTGCAAGGTGTTCTTGGTTTATCAGAGCGTCCTGTAAAGTCTGTTATGACTCCACGACCTGAACTTGAGTGGATTGATTTAGACGACGAACCGGAAGTTTTAAAAGAACGTTTAATGTCAATGACGCACTCTCGTTTGATTGTTGCACGTGGTGAGCTTGATAATATTGAAGGTATTGCACTTACTCATAAAGTTCTAAATGGCTTTATCGAAACAGGTGTGGTCGATTTCCAAAAGCATTTACGTGAACCTGTCATTGTGCATGAAAATGCTCAAGTACTTATGGTGATGGAGCAATTACGTCAAGCACCGTTACAAATGGCAATCGTTTTAAATGAATACGGTTCAATTGAAGGTATTGCAACGCCAATTGATATTTTAGAAGCCATTGCGGGTGAATTCCCTGATGAAGATGAGCTAGATGCAGCCGCTGAGAGCTTGGCAGATGGTTCATTAATACTTGAAGGTTCAACGGACATTCGCCACGTATCGCTTTTATTAGGCCGTGATTTGGTCGATGAGAGTGAACAGTATTCAACTTTGTCAGGTTATTTGTTATTCCATTTAGGCCGCTTACCAGAAAATGGTGAAGCTGTTGAAGCAGATGGTTATCGCTTTGAAGTGATTACGATGGAAGGTCATAAAATCGAGAAGGTTCATATTGTTTCTATCGAACAAGATGAATCAAAAGATTAAATGACATTTTAAGTCTAGAAACATCATAAAATAGCTCAACTCTGAGCTATTTTTTTATTTGAGAAACACAGAATGACTCAACACACTTGTCCATGTGGAAAAGGCAGCTATGCAGAATGTTGTGAGCCTTTACATTTAGGCACAGCAAAAGCCCTGACGGCAGAGCAGCTTATGCGTTCGCGTTATAGTGCTTTTGCATTACAGCAAATTGATTATATTGTGAAAACAACCGCTTTAGGCCAGCAAACTGCACTTGATAAAGATGCCATTGCAGACTGGAGTAAACAAAATCAATGGTTGGGTTTAGACGTCGTTAACACCAAAGAAAAACTCGATAAAACCCATGCACAGGTTGAATTCAAGGCACATTATCATGATGGACAAAAAGCTCATGTTCACCATGAGGTTTCACATTTTGTATATCATCAACAACAATGGTTTTTTCTTGATCCCACTGTAGATATGCATGTCACCATGAAACAGCCTTGCATATGTGGCTCTGGAAAAAAATTTAAACAATGCTGTGCACAATTCCTATAACTTTATCTTAAAATACGCGCACCGTTTGGCCTGAGGGAAAGGGCAATGTTACTCACCGTTATTTATATTATTGCGATTACTGCCGAAGCCATGACAGGCGCATTGTCTGCTGGGCGACGGAGTATGGACTGGTTCGGTGTCGTACTGATTGCCTGTGTGACTGCTTTAGGTGGTGGGTCTGTACGTGATGTATTACTTGGCCACTATCCTTTAACTTGGGTAAAACATCCTGAATATCTTGTTCTGACTTGTTGTGCTGCTTTTGTCACAATCATTATTGCCAAATGGATGCGTCACTTACATAACATCTTTTTGGTGCTCGATGCTTTAGGACTAATTGGATTTACCATTATTGGTTGTCAGATTGCCTTACAAATGGGGCATGGTTTTGTCGTATCGGCAGTAGCAGGGGTGTTAACTGGAGTTTCTGGCGGTATTTTGCGTGACATTTTATGTAACGATGTTCCGTTCGTTTTCCGTCGCGAACTTTATGCGAGTATTTCTTTTGTAGCTGTCATTTGCTATTGGGTATGCTTAGATTTGGGATTCAGTTTAGAGTTAACTGTTATTTCAACCTTAATTTTCGGTTTTACTCTGCGTCTGATTGCGATCTATTTCGGCTTAGAAATGCCTAAGTTTATTTATAAAGATGACGATGCAGAATCAGCTTCATCAACCGATGAACATTAATCATGCAGAATACGATGTGAGCATGCTATAACAATTAAATATTGTATTGCTCACTTATTCTTTCCAGTAGAGTTTTCTTATGGATCTGGTTTCACGTATACAAAATCTTCCAATTGGCAAATTCCACTACACTTTATTGTGGGTGGTTGGGTTAGGTTGGATGTTTGATGCGATGGACACCGGTATCATTGCTTTTATCATGACAACGCTTGTTAAAGACTGGGCATTAACACCAGCCGAAAGTGGTTGGATTGTCAGTATTGGCTTTGTGGGAATGGCTATTGGAGCAGTTTGCTCGGGAGCCTTAGCCGATCGTTTTGGCCGAAAGACAATATTTGCCACAACCATGGCAATTTATAGTATTGCGACCGCCTTATGTGCTTTTGCTCCAGATTTAAAATGGTTATTGATTTTCCGTTTTATTGTTGGCCTTGGACTTGGCGGACAGTTACCTGTTGCGGTGACATTGGTGAGTGAATATATACCCTCACATGTGCGTGGTCGTTTTATTGTATTACTTGAAAGTTTTTGGGGTTTAGGCTGGTTAGTTGCAGCGTTAATTTCTTATTTTATTATTCCTAAATTTGGCTGGCATATCGCATTTCTGATGGGTGGCCTCCCTCTAATTTATATTTTAGTGATTTGGAAAAAACTCCCCGAGTCGATACCGTACCTCATTAACCGTGGTCGTATCGAAGAAGCGCATGCATTAGTACAAAAACTAGAAGCTCAGGCGGGTGTCCAAATCGTTCATCACATTGAAGTTGTGCCTGTCGCCATACAACAAAAGGTCTCTTTTAAACAACTTTGGAGTGGCCCTTTTGCACGCCGTAGTTTAATGCTTTGGCTCATCTGGTTTGGGATCGTCTATTCCTACTACGGTATCTTTACGTGGTTGCCAAGTTTATTGGTGAAACAGGGCTATGACATTGTTAAATCTTTTGAATATGTTTTGCTGATGATTTTGGCACAGCTACCCGGTTACTTGGCAGCGGCATGGTTTGTTGAGCGATTGGGTAGAAAAATTACTCTCGCTTCATTTATCGGGTTTTGTGCATTGTCTGCATATTTCTTTGGACAAGCCGACAGCGTAAATAGCATTATGTTTTGGGGCTGTCTCATGTCTTTCTTTAATTTAGGGGCATGGGGCGTTTTATACACCTATACGCCAGAACAATATCCAGCCAATATTCGGGCTTTTGGTTCGGGCTGGGCATCGGCAATGGGGCGTTTAGGCGGAATTTTGGCGCCGATTGTGGTTACTCATATGATGGTTGCAAAGCATGGGTTTAGCCATGTTTTTATGATGTTTACCGTTGTTTTACTTTTGGTCGCGGCTGTAATTTTAATATTAGGTGAAGAAACCCAAGGGAAAAGACTAGAGTCGATAGGCTTGTAGTTTTGCCTAACTTTATAGCAAGTAACTAAAAATATAGAGAGATGAGACATAATTTGACGCTCAGGTGACAGACTCCCTCTTGTGTCTGTAACATAGCCCACTTAGCATAAGACTCATTTAAAATAACGACTGATTTGGAAGATAAGCTGACTATGACCAGCCTTGCGCATCAAGCGACAGAAAACCGCTCTGTAGCCGAATTTACTGAACAGGCTTACTTGAATTATGCCATGTACGTCATTATGGACCGTGCATTGCCGCATATTAGTGATGGCTTAAAGCCTGTACAGCGCCGTATTGTCTATGCCATGAGCGAGCTAGGCTTAAAAAATAGCGGCAAGCCAAAAAAATCAGCACGTACAGTAGGTGATGTGCTCGGTAAGTATCATCCTCATGGTGACTCGGCATGTTACGAAGCGATGGTATTGATGGCCCAGCCATTTAGTTATCGTTATCCTTTAATTGAAGGACAAGGTAACTGGGGGGCACCAGATGATCCTAAGTCATTTGCTGCGATGCGTTATACCGAAGCAAAGCTTTCTGCTTACAGTGAGTTGTTGTTAAATGAGCTAGGTCAGGGCACAACTGACTGGCAAGATAACTTTGATGGTTCATTAAAAGAACCTATTACGTTGCCAGCGCGTATTCCTAATATTCTACTCAACGGCACAACTGGTATTGCGGTTGGTATGGCGACGGATATTCCTCCACATAATTTACGTGAAGTGATTAAAGGCACGATTGCATTAATTCGTAACCCGCAAACTTCAGATGAAAAATTGGCTGAATATATTCCAGGGCCAGATTTACCAACAAAAGCTGAAATTATTACTCCGCCAGAAGAATTACTCAAAATCCAGACCACTGGTCGTGGCAGTTACCGCATGCGAGCGGTTTATACCTTCGAAAAAAATGAAATCGTGATTACTGAATTGCCTTATCAAGTATCGGGCTCTAAGGTGATTACTCAAATTGCCGACCAAATGCAGGCCAAAAAGCTGCCATTAGTCGTTGATATTCGTGACGAGTCGGATCATGCGAACCCAACACGATTAGTGATTGTACTTCGCTCTAACCGCATTGATGCGGAAGCGGTAATGAGTCACTTATTTGCAACCACCGATCTAGAGTCGAGCTACCGTGTTAATTTAAACATGATTGGTGAGGATGGACGTCCTCAAGTTAAATCGATTCGTCGTATCTTGCTTGAATGGATTGAGATCCGTAAAAAAACAGTAACTCGCCGTTTAGAATATCATTTAAACCGAATTGAGAAACGCCTGCATATTTTGGCAGGTCTTTTAATTGCTTATCTTGATATTGATACAGTGATTCGTATTATCCGTGAAGAAGATCAGCCTAAACCTGTCTTGATGGAACATTTCAATATTGATGAGATACAGGCAGAAGCAATTTTAGAACTCAAGTTGCGTCATTTAGCAAAACTTGAAGAGATGGAAATCCGTCATGAACAAGATGAGCTTGCTGCAAAAGCTGCCATTATTCGTGAGCAATTAGAAAATCCAGAATCTTTAAAAAATTTGATTATTGGTGAATTAAAAGAAGACGCGAAAAAGTTTGGTGACGAACGCCGCTCTCCAATCGTGGTGCGTGCTGAAGCTGTTCAGATTAAAGAACAGGATTTAATGCCAGCTGAAGCGGTAACGGTGGTTTTATCTGAAGCGGGATGGATTCGTGCTGCAAAAGGTGCGGATGTTGATGCAGAGAATTTAAACTATCGTGCGGGCGACCAATATTTAAGTCACGCTGTGGGTAAAACTAATCAACGGATCTATTTCCTTGATGAGACAGGGCGTAGTTATGCCTTACCTATTAGCAGTTTGCCATCAGCAAGAGGTTTGGGTGAACCATTAAGTTCTAAACTTGCTCCTGCAAGTGGCGTGTCGTTTATTCAGGTTTATCTAGAAGATGAAGAGTCTGAACTTATCGCTGCGAGTACCTCGGGTTATGGGTTTAAGACTCAAACCAAACAGCTAGATACCAATGCCAAGGCAGGTAAGACATTCTTGTCTGTTCCTGAAAAATCAAAAGCTTTACCATTAATATCTGCTCAGAATATGACGCACTTAGCGGTGCTCAGCTCAGCAGGTCGACTCTTGATTATTGATTTGGCAGAACTACCAAATCTAAATAAGGGTAAAGGTAATAAGTTGATACAACTTGATGCGAAAGAGCAAATTTTATCCATGACAACCCTGAACTTAGATGAAATAATTCAGGTGGTTGCAGGTCAGCAACATCTAAAATTAAAAGGTGATGATCTACAAAAATATATGGGTAAACGAGCTTCGAAAGGTCAGCTCTTACCACGTGGATATCAAAAAGCAAATAAACTGTTGATTCAGAGATAAAGCTAGCGTCTGGCAACATAAATACGCTATATATGGCAACATGTTCAAGCAATGAACTGAACTTGTTGGTATTGAATAACGATTAAAAGGACAGCAATTTGGAGTACGTAATTTGTACTCCATGCAAAAAATTTGGCAGGGTTAAATTGTCAAAACTTCTGTCTCATAATCTTGTTCGAAGTGTCATGAATGTGCCAATAAGTTTTAAATATGTTCTGGCACCAAGAAGCTAAAGAATAGCTGGGGCATTGAATAACAGTTATTACTAAGGATTACGAATCGGAGATAATGGCATTATGGAAAAAATTTGGTTTGCAGAATACCAAAAAACAGGGATTCCAGAAACAGTAGCATTGCCTGCGGAAAATACCTCACTTGTTGATATTTTTGAGAGTAATTTCCAAAAATTTGGTTCTCGCGATGCCTTTATCTTTATGGATAAAGCGATGTCATTTAATGAGTTAGAACTTGCAAGCCGTAAGTTCGCAACCTATTTGCAAAATTTGGGGTTAGCAAAAGGAACTCGTGTGGCAGTGATGATGCCGAATGTATTGCAGTATCCTGTAGTTGCATTAGCTGTGTTACGTGCAGGTTTGGTGTTAGTAAACGTTAACCCACTTTATACTGCGCGTGAACTTGAGCATCAATTAAATGACTCAGGTGCAGAAGTCCTTGTGATTATCGAAAACTTTGCCAGTGTTTACCAAAGCATTTTGGGTAAAACTCCAGTGAAGCATGTCGTAGTTGCATCAGTCGGAGACATGCTCGGTACACTCAAAGGTACTCTGGTGAATTTTGTACTACGTAAAGTACGTAAACAAATTCCAGCTTGGAATATTCCAGGGCACGTTAAATTTAACTCAGCATTAAATAAAGAAAATGCGAGTAATTATAAGCGTCCGACTTTAACTTTAAGTGACACTGCTGTACTTCAATATACTGGTGGTACAACAGGTGTTTCAAAAGGTGCAGAGCTTACTCATCGTAATCTTGTAGCAAACTTACTTCAGTGTGATGGTATTTTCCAAAGTAAATTTGGAGCAAACGATGGTGCTAAAGGCGACCGTATTGTTTGTGCTTTACCGCTTTATCATATTTTTGCGTTCATGGTTTGCGCGATGTACGGTATGTATAAAGGTCAAGCAAATATCTTGATTCCGAACCCTCGTGATTTACCAGCTGTTATTAACGAATTACGTAAATATCAACCATCATTCTTCCCAGCTGTAAACACATTGTTTAATGCTTTAGTGAACAATGAAGAATTCAAACAACTTGACCATAGCAATTTAAAAATGGCGATGGGCGGTGGTATGGCCGTTTTACCTTCTACAGCAGAAGCGTGGAAGAAAATTACTGGTACAACTATTATTGAAGGTTATGGTTTGTCAGAAACTTCACCGGTAGCAACTGCAAATCCACCTGCTTCTACTGAATTTAGTGGCACTATTGGTATTCCGTTACCTTTAACTGAAGTTGCTATTTTAGATGATGACGGTAAAGAAGTTGCTTTAGGTGAGCAAGGCGAAATCTCGATTCGCGGTCCTCAAGTGATGAAGGGCTACTGGAATCGTCCTGATGAGACAGCTAAAGTCATGACAGCAGATGGTTTCTTCCGTACTGGCGACATCGGTGTGATGGATAGCCGTGGATATACAAAAATTGTAGACCGTAAAAAGGATATGATTTTGGTTTCTGGCTTTAACGTTTACCCAAGTGAAATCGAAGAAGTTATTGCTAAACATCCAAAAGTATTGGAAGTTGCAGCCATTGGTGTTCCAGATGAAAAATCAGGTGAAGTGCCAAAACTCTTTATTGTGAAAAAAGATCAAAGCTTGACGACTGAAGAAGTTTTGAACTTCGCTAAAGAAAACTTAACAGGCTATAAACGCCCTCGTTATGTTGAGTTTATGGATGAATTACCAAAATCAAATGTAGGCAAAATTTTACGTAAAGACTTACGTAAACCAGCCTAATCAGTGAATGAAAAAGCGCCTTAGGGCGCTTTTTTTATTTTAGTTTTTATGGCTTTTTATAAACCAGCGGTCTATATAAGGACGTCCAATTCCGACCATCCCAACAAAAACAAGCATTGTGCCAAGTTGCAGGCGTAGGTGAGTTAAATCAAGCTGACCATAACTTAAATAATTATCTGCTAAACAATATATCGTAATCACAATGAGCCAGTGCCACAAAGTAAGTCGTTTAATACCGACTGCAATAAAGGTAATTGTTAAAATAACAAAGGTGCCAAGTGTCGATTGCCAATTCAAATTTGCACAAATCACACTAAGTAAAAAAGCCATAATAGGGAGCACGATCTTTAATATGCGATCTATCTGAAGTTGATTCTGTTTTTGCTTATCCAAGACTTCAAACAATTCTTTTTGATCAGGTTGTTGCATACATGGCCCTATTAATCAGTGATGACAAGTGATTGCATAAAATTTCAGGTAAAAACGCAATGTTATGATAGCATGATCAACAGTATTTTTAGTGATGGATGGCACTATGCAGGGCATCAGCGGCATTATCTATATTATTTTAGTGGCATGTTTGCTGCCATACGCATTTACCGTAATTGCAAAGTTTACAGGTGGTTTTCAGCCTGTTGATAATCAAAACCCAAGAGCTTTTTTTGCCAAAACAACTGGTTTGGCTGCTCGTGCAAATGCCGTACAACAAAATAGTTTTGAAAGCTTACCTTTATTCTTAACGGCTATTTTAATGGCTGAATATATGGTCGTTCCGGAATATTTTATTCTGAGATTGGGTTGGGCATATATTATTTTAAGAGTTATTTATGGGATCTGTTATTTAAGTAACTGGGCAACTTTACGTTCGATTGTCTGGTTCTTATCTATATTGTGCCCAATCTTCTTATTAGTGGTCACGATTAAACTGACTTGAGTGTCATTCTGTCATCATTCATATCAACTTTCGCGTGTGCGCATTGTATAATCGGCATCATTTTGATGATATCCACGCTATAATCGAGTGGATTTTACATCTGACTTCATAACGAAAGAGTATTGATATGAGTTACAGCAATATCCCAGCAGGTAAAGATGCCCCAAATGACATCTATGTCATCATTGAAATTCCTGCAAATGCAGCACCAATTAAATATGAAATCGACAAAGATTCTGATGCATTGTTTGTAGACCGTTTCATGGGTACAGCAATGTTCTATCCAGCGAACTATGGTTATGTTCCAAATACTTTGTCTGAAGATGGTGACCCGTTAGACGTACTTGTTGTAACTCCACATCCTGTTGCTGCTGGTTCAGTCATTCGTTGCCGTCCAGTGGGCAAATTAAAAATGGAAGATGATGGTGGTATCGATGCGAAATTAATCGCTGTTCCACACGAGAAATTGTCTCCATTGTATAAAGACGTTAAGGAATATACAGATCTTCCTCCGTTATTAATTAGCCAAATTGAGCATTTCTTCAGTCACTATAAAGATCTAGAACCAGGTAAGTGGGTAAAAATCAGTGGTTGGGAAGGTGCTGACGTTGCTAAAGCTGAAGTATTAAAAGCAATTGAAGCTGCTAAATAAGCTTTAATTGATAAGGCTCAGAATGCCTTAATTGATATTCTGAGCTTAATAAAAAACCTACATCTGTTGCCAGACGTAGGTTTTTTTATGCTTGATAAATTTGTGAATTAGAATAATTTCACAGGAATATCAAGGAAGATACGCCATTCATTCGTATCGCCAATATAGGCTTTCGATTGGTAAGCATCACTCGCACGGTAGTAAGAGTTACGAATACGCAGGCTTGCATCTTTAGCGAAACCACTTTGAACGGTGTATTTCACTTGGTTAAAGAATTCACGTTCTTGAGCATCGTCAGTCACGTTTCTAACTTTGATGTCCCAACCGTATACAAATGCAGTTGTCCAGTTTAAACCAGGTAATACACCTAACTTACCAAAGTCTACGTTGTACTGAATTTGTGCAGATTTTTCATCGTTACCGATGAAGTCAGACATGTAAGAGTTCGGTAAATAGATACTTTGGAAACCATCAGCATTTTGACCATAGTCATAACCAACATTACCGCTGTTTTGTTGGTAAGCAACCATTACGCTATGTGGACCAGTGTTATAGGTTGTAGAAATTGCCCAAATATTATTAGACTTTTCTTCACCAGCTATATTAGTCGAAGCATAATCTGGTGCTACTGCTCCAGTTGCTGAATAAGTAATAGCATCTTTATCAAACTTTGTATGGTAACCACTAAAATCGTAAGTTAATGAACTGTCATTCGCCAAAGGCTGTTTAAAGTTCACATTAGCATAATGGCGTTCAAGTTTATTTTTGCTGTCTAAACCATAGTAAGATGCATTTAAGTTGTCATTGAACTTATATTTAGCACCCCAAACAATGGCACGATCAAGTCCGTTGCCATATACATCAGCATCGGTATTGATTTGATCAGACATTTGGTCTTTAGTAAATTTACCAGCAACCAATTCAAGATTCTTGATTTCATGGCTAGTTAATAAAGTACCTGTAAAGTATTCAGGTACCATACGTCCAGTATTACTTGCAAGAACAGGTAAATCGAGTACTTGAGTACCGTAACGTACTGTTGTATTCGAGAAACGTGCTTTAACGCTACCACCACCACGAGCCCAGTGATCGTAAGCCGACCCGTCGTTATTCTTAGGAATCATTTGGTTTCCGGCATTTTTATTTTCACCGATCTTAAATGAACCATCGCCAACAACGCCAACACCGAAGCCAACAATACCAGGGGTAAAGCCTGAATCGATACTTACAATTGCTGATTGAGCAAATGAGCTAGTATCTTTTGCGCCCTGTTTTTTATCACGGCTGATGTAACCTGTACGGAAGAGAATAGAACCGTTCGCATCTTCAACAAATCCTTTTGCCTCACTTTGCTCGCTTGCCTGAGCTGAGGAAATTATTGCCGCAGAAATGAGAACTGCTAATGTAAGTTTTTGTGCATTTAGCATATTTAAAGAACCTCATAAAAACGATAAATCCTGTGCCTTGTTATTGTTCAGGGCCTAGGATTTGAATCAATTGTATAAGTAATCTATAAAAAAGATATATTTTTGTTGATTTTATTTTATATATGCTATGCAGAAATTGATTAATGTGCTACTGCTTGTTGACTAAATTTACTATTAACCTTTTATACTTAATGTATTGTTTAAAATAAAAAAAGTAATTTATTTTTTAGTGTATTTTTACCATTTATTTTATATTCCAAGCTCAAAAAATAGTTGATTCTTCTGTTTGTTTTTTGATCTTTTTTGGTGGATATGTTTACTTTTTGATCTTCTCTTGAGTTGATTTTTTCGACAAATTATTTTAAATATTTTTTAAATTGTTACTTTATAACATTATTTTGAAGAGTGATGTGCAAAAATAGATCACTGTAGAAGACCAATAGAATTTAATTTAATTGGTCAAATTTAGTGCGATATTCTGCGTAAATTTTGTGCATTACTCTTTTTGCTTATATTGCTGATTAAAAAAGACCCAAAATAGTTCATAAGTTTAAAAATAGAAAAAATAAAGAAATCTAATTAAATGAAATGCCCATTTACAGACCATTAAAAGCCGAGCGTTAAGAAATTTACGTAATTTTTATATTTCCTAATCAAGGCTAAATAGAAATTTTACATTGAGTAAATGAATACTTCCCATCGTGGTTACTAGTTTCCGATAAGGGGTTTTCATATGCTTATTATTTCTAAACGGACAAGAATTTTATTTTATTTTATTGTTTTTTATAGATATATATTTATAAGAAACAAGCGGGGGTTTCATTGTAAGACAAGTTTGATCTCAAAATTAATGAAGTGCATTGATAGCCAATATGGAATTGGCACAGCAATTGCTAAAGCTTAAGTAACACAATGTGTTTTATATACATAAATCGTGCATTCATTATGGGGGAGATCAGAATGATGAAATTTGCACTTAAGACCTTAGGTCTTGGTATCTTTGCAGCAGGCTCAACGATGGTTATGGCTGAACCTGCACCATCTTTTTATGGCATCACGACAACAGGAAGTGTAGCGGCAACTACTGACTATCGCTTCCGCGGAGTTACTCAATCCTCAAATAACCCTGCAATTCAAGGTGGTTTTACTTTTTCTCATAAGTCGGGTGCTTATTTATCACTCTGGGGTTCAAGTGTTGATTTTGGAGTAACTGGCAACTCAACAGAAACTGATGTCGCTTTGGGTTATACCAATACTTTAAAATTAACGGATACGCTTGCGCCTACTTATGATGTCGGTGTAATTCATTATGGCTATATTGGTTCTGGTCATAGTTTTGACCGTAATGGAATTGGTTATGATGGTAAAAATGGATTAGATTTTAATGAGGTTTACGGTAAATTAACTTTTGCTGATTCTTTATTTAAAGGTGATGCACTTAGTGTAGGTGTGAACTATTCAGATGATTACTGGGCTCATTCTAAGCAGTTCTGGTATTTTAATGTCGGTTATTCAGCGCCAATTGCAGATACAGGATTTACAGGCCTTGCATCAGTTGGTTATAACAAATTCAAAAATAAAGATGCTTTAGCCGTAGTTGCTGGTGGTCCAGGTAAAGACGATAGCTATATCGATTATAAAGTGGGTGTAAACCGTAACATTCTAGGCATTTTGGCTGAGCTAGATGTAGTTGGTACAGATATTAGTACTTCTGGCATGACCGATGCTCAGAAAAAACCTTATGACACAGGTTTAGTGTTTAGTTTAACTAAAACATTTTAAGTATATGCTGTAAAAAAGCGGGTTTATTGACCCGCTTTTTTATTAGTTTTCTATTTCAGAAAGTAGCTGTTTTAACTGGTTAAGCTCAATATCCGTAGCTTTAGACAGTGGCTTGCGTGGTGAACCCGCAGCAACACCTTTTAACTGTAAACCTGCTTTAATCGTTTTGGGTAAACCACCAGTTACAATAAAGCGTAGTAGAGGAAGTTGCTGATAAAATGATTTTTGGGCTTGTTCTAATTCACCATTTTTTACATGTTCGATAAGTTGTTGAGGTTGTTGACCTAACAGATTTGGTGCTGCTGTACACCAACCACTTGCTCCAGCACATAAAGCTTCTAAAGCTAGAGGGTTACATCCGTTATAAAACGGAAGTTCTCCTTTTGAGAGTTCTTGAATTTTATGCATGCGCTGAATATCACCGCTGCTTTCTTTTACCATTGTGATGTTTGCAATGTTATTAAACATGCGCACGATTAATTCTGGAGACATATCAACACCGCTAGTTGCAGGGTTATTATAAATCATAATCGGTAAAGTCATCGCTTGTGCAATCGCTTGATAATATTCAAAAATTTCTTGATCAGTTAGCTTCCAATAAGATATAGGAATCACCATAAGTGCATCTGCACCATAGCTTTGCGCGATCTGCGCTTTTTTGATGGCTTGATCCGTCGTGAGTTCTGAAATTCCAATAATGACAGGTACACGTTTATTAATGCTTTCAATTGAAGTTTTAGCGACTAAACACCACTCATCCCATTCAAGATAAGCACTTTCGCCAGTACTGCCTAAAGGCGCAATTGCATCGCAGCCATTTTCAATAAGCAAATCCAGCATTTGCTTTAGAACAGGAAGGTTAATGGTGTTGTCATCAGAAAAAGGAGTAACAGGATAGCCAATAATGCCGTTTAGTTTCATGGTCGAAATCTCTTTTTAAATACAGTCAGAATGTTTTTTCAAAGCTTTACGTGCGTAGTAAGCAAAGTTCACTTTGTTGCGTTTATCGGTAGACACCCAGTCATGAGCTTCTGTGGCTAAATCGTGTGGGATCGGCTGAATTTGCCCGGCAGACATGGCTAGTAGTTGCAGTTGAGCTGCGCGTTCAATTAAAAGAGCCAAGTTGCATGCTTCTTCAATGGTTTTTCCTGTGACCAGTTGACCATGGTGAGACAACAAAACAGCGCGGTTTTTACCCAGAGCAGAAGAAATCAAAATACCTTCTTCATTGCCCACAGGAACACCCGGCCAATGGCCTACAAAAGAGCAATCCTCGTAAAGTGCACAGACATCCATTTGAGAAATTATGAGTGGAATTTGAAGCATGGAAAGAGCCGCTACATGAGTCGGATGCGTATGGACAATGCAGTTCACCTCTGGGTGTTCTTTATAAATCCATGTATGAAAACGGTTGGCTGGGTTTGCCATTCCTTCTTGATTAATGGGTTCTAGGTCTTGATTCACCTCAAGCAAGTTTGAGGCAGTAATTTCATCAAAACCTAAACCAAAACGTTGGGTAATAAAGGATTCTTTACTTTCACTACGACAAGTAATTTGGCCTGCTAAACCAGCATCATGGCCATGATCAAATAAAATACGACAAGTGAGTGCAAGCTTTTGGCGGTCAGTTAAATCTGAGTCACTAATCCACTTTTGCATGTCTTGCTGTGCATGTTGCATAAGGTTTTGTTTGTTTACAGAAGCAGTCTTCATCTCTTCTCCAGTCCAGTTGACCAAATTAAGTAGGTGAAGGCAGAATAGAAAACAACTGGATGAATCAATACATCCAGTTTTAATAAGTTATATGGTCCAGATGGGGTAAATATGCTAAGACCTTGGCAAGTACATTTTCGTATCGATGAAAGAGAAGAAAAGACGGTTTTTCTAAAACTGACCAACTTGATTAGTCAGGAAATTTTAAGTGGCCGGTTGGCGCACGGGACTATGCTGCCAGGGTCTCGTAGCCTATCAAAAGAATTAGGAATTAATCGGAAAACGGTACAAGCGGTCTATGAAGAATTAGAAGCACAAGGATGGCTTGTAACTCGCCCTCGAAAAGGCACATTTGTGGCAGATGTTTTGCCAGACAAACAACACCAAATAGAGTCAGTATCTGAGCGAAAAGTGAATGAGAAGCCAACTATTCAAGAAGTTGCTTTATATCCACATAACGATGGTGTACCAGATCCACGGCTCATTCCCTACGAACTATTTTCACGCGCCTATCGGCATGCACTGATTAAGATTACCCAAAACCAGTACATGGGATATGGTGACCCACGAGGTATGATTGGGTTAAGACAAGCCTTACAACAAATGTTGTCAATGGAACGTTTTATGAATGTTGCCGCAGGTGAGATTTGTATTGTACGCGGTAGCCAGATGGGAATTTTTCTTGCATCTCGTGCATTACCTAATCGGCAGGGTGTTATCGTTGTTGAAGAGCTTTACTATCCATCTGCTTTTAAAGCGTTTCAATCAAATGGTTTTCAGGTCGTTTCTGTAAAATTAGATGAACAAGGTATTGTCATTGAGGATTTAGAACGTATTTTAAAAGAACATTCGGTTGCTGCCATTTATACAACTCCGCATCATCAATATCCCACAACTGTCACGATGCCAATGAATCGCCGTCTTCAACTCTTAGAGCTTTCAAAAAAATGGGGCTTTTATATTATTGAAGATGACTATGATCATGAATTCCATTATGACAGTCGGCCTATGCCACCCTTAGCGAGTTTGCCTCATTCTGAATTGGTTATTCATGTTGGCTCATTGTCTAAAGTTTTTGCACCAGGGATCCGTTTAGGCTACATCGTGGCATCGCCATCAATCATTCAATCGATTACTGAAGATATTTTACTGATTGATCGTCAAGGTAATAATATTACTGAACTTGCCTTAGCAGATTTAATGCAACGGGGTGAAATTAAAAGACACATCCGTAAAATGAAAAAGATATATCAGCTACGCCGAGACCATGCATTAACTGAGTTCAATCGAATTTTTGCAGAGTGTGTTCATATACGACCACCCGCAGGTGGAATGGCGTTATGGGTGAAATTCCAGAAACCATTTACTCAAGATCAGCTTATAAAATTAAAAGAACTCAACATTGATACAGAGGATAAGTTTAAACAAATCGAGTCTTCTAATCGTAGTATCCGCTTCGGTTTTGCAGCTTTATCAGAGAAAGAAATCACTAGTCTAATTGAAACCTTAAATAAGGTTCTTAATAAAAGAACAGCGGACTCATAATCCGCTGTTTCACTTTAAGAATGATTGCCTCGATAGGAGAGTGCTTCTGTGAGATGAGGACTTTGGATCATCTCGCTTTGAGCCAAATCGGCAATGGTACGAGCAACCCGTAAAACACGATGATAAGCACGAGCTGATAGATTTAAACGTTGCTGTGCCATTTCAATCATTCGCTGTGAAGTACTATCAAGGACAGCATATTGTTCTAGTTGCTTCGGCGAAAGCGCTTGATTTAAACAATTTTGTCTTTGCATTTGTTGTTCATAAGCACAAATCACACGCTGTCTTACAGCCGTAGAACCTTCAACAGGTGTTGGATCTTGCAGTTCCTGAGCTTTTAAAGGCGGTACATCAATATGTAAATCGATACGGTCAAGTAAAGGTCCTGATATACGGTTTTGATAGCGCTTAATACTCTCGGGTGAACATTGGCAACGGCTGTCTTGATTAAACGCATAACCACATGGGCAGGGGTTCATCGCTGCGATCAGTTGAAAGTTAGCCGGATAAGTAATTTGCCGAGCTGCTCGTGAAATAATGATTTCTTTTGACTCAAGCGGCTGGCGTAAAACTTCTAGCACCTTTCTATCAAACTCTGGCAATTCATCTAAAAATAGAACACCTAAGTGAGATAAGGTAATTTCACCCGGTTTAGGGTGAGATCCGCCCCCAACGAGTGCAATTGCTGATGCGGTATGGTGGGGCGCACGAAAAGGACGCTGTCCAAACGTATGCGGTGTATTAGAAATCGAATAAATACTCGCAACTTCAAGTGTTTCTTGATTAGAAAGAGGTGGCAAAATTGAAGGAAGGCGTGAAGCGAGTAAAGTCTTACCTGTGCCTGGTGGTCCTTTAAAGAGCAGAGAATGTCCTCCTGCTGCGGCTATTTCTAGGGCGCGACGTGGGCGTAGCTGACCTTTTACATCTGCCAAATCAAATTTATAAGGCATTTGATTTGATGTCATTGAAGGTTCAATCGAAGATAGAGATTTCGTGCCCAGAAAGTGTTCACAGACTTCTTTTAAATGGCTCACCGGATAACACTCAAGGTCCGGTAAATGGTTAATATCCTCACTATTATCAAGAGGTAAAAGCATTTTATGCTTGGCCTGTTGACAGGCCATTGCCAAAGTTAAAGTACCTGACACTGGTCTTACATGGCCATCCAGCGCTAATTCACCAATTAATTCAAAATCTTCGGCACAATTTTCAGGAAGCTGACCAGAGGCAATTAAAATGCCTACAGCAATTGGTAAATCCAGACGTGACCCATCTTTGGGCAAATCTGCTGGTGCAAGATTAATGGTCAGCCGTTTAGTTGGAAATTGAAATCCACTATTAATAATGGCTGAGCGAACTCGGTCTTTACTTTCTCTTACAGCCGCCTCTGCCAGCCCGACAATGGTAAGAGAAGGTAAGCCTTGACTCACATGTACCTCAACTTCAATTAGAGGTGCATGTAAACCCAAAAGTCCCCGTGTATAAATTTTAGAAAAAGACATCTTATTGTTCCATTATAGTGCTTCATTTTTAATCGTTGTAAAGTATAAGTGCGCTACGTTGGTGCTTATTTTTTATTCTTTAAAGTTTCTTCTAACAGACTTACTTGTTTTTGTAGCTCTTCTAAACGTTGAGTGGCCGATTGAAGTGCAGTCTTTTGACGGTCAATTTCTTGTTTGGACACAAGATCCAACTTTTCGACTGCTTCATTTAATAATGCACGTAAATTTTTTTCCAAATCTTTTTTAGGCTCATCAATTTGTTCCAAAATGGCCTGTAGTAATGTTTCTAGCATAAAATATCCAAAGTGTTGTATTACCTTATGGTTTACATTTTAACACTGCTTGAACTTGGGATATAGGTTTCAATTCTTTTAGTACAAATAGAACATTAAATAAGCACTCAACGATACTGAAAATTCATTTTATTTTTAATAGCTCATCTACATCTTGATCACTAAATAGGTTATAAAGAAAGTTCATGCAATAGATTCATTTCCCTCAACCTTTGAAATATTGGCATGAAAATTGAACATAAAACCTTACTGGTGAAAAGAAGCCGAAGGAAACAAACATGAAGCTTGTAACTGCAATTGTAAAACCGTTTAAATTGGATGATGTGCGTGAAGCGCTCTCTGACATTGGTGTACAAGGGATTACCGTAACTGAAGTTAAAGGTTTTGGTCGTCAAAAAGGACATACAGAACTCTACCGTGGCGCAGAGTATGTGGTTGATTTCTTACCTAAAGTAAAAATCGAAATTGCGATTAGTGATGAAATGGTTGATGCGGTAATTGAATCAATTACTCGTGTAGCAAGCACTGGAAAAATCGGCGATGGTAAGATTTTTGTGACTAACCTGGAACAAGTTATCCGTATCCGTACGGGTGAAACTGGACCAGATGCTGTCTAATTGGCACAAAGCTTGCTGAGTAGAAAATAACTCGCAAATGAGGTTGGGGGACACGAATGAAAAAAATGCTTATGGCGCTGAGTCTATCAGGCGCTCTTTTGGGTGGTACTGCCGTTTGGGCAGAAGATGCTGTAACAACGCCTACATCGGAAGTTGCGGCTACATCAACATCTCCAGCTACTGCAACCACTGCAGAAGCACCAGTTGCTGAAACTCCAGCAGCTCCAGCACCAACACCAAAACTTGATACAGGCGATACATCTTGGATTTTAGTTTCAACAGCTTTGGTTCTATTAATGACCATTCCTGGTTTGGCACTATTCTACGGCGGTATGGTACGTAAGAAAAATGTATTAAGTACTATGATGTTCAGCCTTTCCGCTGCAATTTTAGTAAGTTTGCTGTGGGTGATTGCAGGGTATTCAATCGCGTTCTCTGGCACAGGTGCATTTTTTGGTGATTTGTCTAAAGCTATGCTAAACGGAGTCGCGTTTGATGCATTGAGCGGGACAATTCCTGAAAGTCTCTTTGTTATTTTCCAAATGACTTTTGCCATCATTACAGTTGCAATCCTTAGTGGTTCTATTGCAGACCGTATGAAATATTCAGCTTTCATGGCATTCATTGCAATTTGGGTACTTGTTGTTTATGCACCAATTACTCACTGGGTTTGGGCAACAGATGGCTGGTTATTTAAAGCAGGCGCATTAGATTTTGCTGGTGGTACAGTTGTACACATCAACTCAGGTGTTGCAGGTCTCGTTGCTGCTTACATGCTTGGAAAACGTATTGGCCTTGGCCGTGAATCTATGGCTCCTCATAACCTGACTCTAACTGTTGTTGGTGCAAGCTTACTTTGGGTGGGTTGGTTCGGCTTCAACGGTGGTAGTGCCTTAGGCGCGGGTGCTCGTGCAAGTATGGCAATTTTAGTGACTCAAGTTGCTGCCGCTGCTGCTGCATTCTCTTGGTTAGTTGTTGAACGTATGATCCGTGGCAAAGCATCTGTATTAGGTGGTGCTTCTGGTGCGGTAGCTGGTTTGGTTGTGATTACACCAGCAGCAGGTTTTGTCGGTGTAGGCGGTGCTTTAGTCATGGGCCTTATCGGTGGCGTAGTGTGCTTCTGGGGTATTACAGCACTTAAACGCTTACTTAAAGCCGATGATGCTTTGGATGCGTTTGGTTTACATGCTGTAGGTGGTATTGTTGGTGCGATTTTAACTGGCGTATTCTACAGTGACGAAATTATTAAAGCAGCTAACGTTACCTTAGCTCCAACATTCGCTGGCCAATTATGGGTACAAGTTGAAGGCGTATTGGCAACCATGGTTTACAGTGGTATCGCGACTTTCGTTATTCTTAAAGTGATTGATCTTGTGATTGGTATCCGTGTGAACGCTGATGATGAACGCATGGGTCTGGATTTAAGCCAACATGGCGAACGTATTGAATAATCATCATTAATATATCTGCTGTCTTAAAAGAACAGTCTTGAGCTGTGATCAAAGCGATACTTTGATCTTGCTCAGGGCTGTTTTTTTGTCTTATAGAATGCTGGTTCTGTAAGTGTAGAAATTTTGCTACACTAGGTCAAAGTAATCGACCCTATAAATCCGCTATGCATTGTCCATTTTGCAACGCCGCAGATAGTAAAGTCATCGATTCACGTTTAGCCGCCGAAGGCTGTCAGATTCGTCGACGTCGTGAGTGTGTAAGTTGCGGTGAACGTTTTACCACTTTTGAAAGCTATGAAGTGGTAATGCCCCGTGTGATCAAATCGAATGGAAAAAATGAACCTTTCGATGAGGCCAAATTACGTCGTTCGTTAATGCATGCTCTGCAAAAACGTCCGGTCACACAAGAGCAGATCGAAACAGTTTTAAGTGATATTCAGTTGCAGATTCGCCGTTTAGGTGAGCGTGACGTAAAATCTAGAACAATTGGTGAAATCGTCATGCAATCTCTATTTGCCCTTGACCATGTCGCTTATGTCCGATTTGCTTCTGTATATCAAGATTTTCAGGATGTTGAGGCGTTTCGTCGTCAAATTGAGCAAATGCAACAACGTGAACAATAACTATTTGAGATTTTTATGTCTGAGTTGAAACAAGATCAATATTGGATGCAGCAAGCCATTGAACTTGCCAAACGAGGTCTATATTCGACTAAGCCTAATCCAAATGTTGGTTGTGTCATTGTCAAAGATGATCAGTTAATTGGTGAAGGCTTCCATCCTAAAGCAGGTCAACCACACGCAGAAGTCTTTGCTTTACGTCAGGCAGCTGAACAAGCACAAGGTGCTACAGCCTATGTCACGCTTGAGCCATGTGCGCATTATGGAAGAACTCCTCCTTGTGCTGAAGCACTGGTTAAGGCTCAGGTTAAAAGGGTGGTTGTAGCATGTCCTGATCCAAATCCGCTCGTTGCGGGTAAGGGCGTTCAGATTTTGAAAAATGCCGGAATTGAAGTAGAAGTTGGCATTTGTGAAGATTTAGCAGAAAAATTAAATCAAGGTTTCTTAAAGGCAATGTCTACGGGCATGCCTTATGTACGCTTAAAAGTAGCTTCAAGTCTAGATGGACGTACGGCAATGGCATCTGGTGAATCGAAGTGGATTACGGGTTCTGCTGCCCGTCAAGATGTCCAGCATTGGCGTGCCATTTCAGGAGCGGTGATTACAGGTATTGAAACTGTGATTGCAGATGATTGTCAGCTTAATGTGCGTTCACTCGGTCATATTGATATTGAGACAGTTGCTCAACCAAAACGGGTTGTTTTAGATCGTCAGGGGCGTTTGCCACTTAATGCTAAAATTTTAGAAAACCCTGAAACTGTGCTGGTGATGGGGCCATATCGTCAAGAACTTGCCGATTTAGGCGTGATACAATTAGAAATTCAGCCTTTAAAAATACTGTTACAGACCCTATCTAAGCAACATCAAATTTATGATGTATTGGTGGAAGCCGGTGCGACATTATCTACTGCCTTTTTACAAGAAGGTTTGGTAGATGAGTTGATCAGTTATATTGCCCCAACATTCTTGGGGAAAAGTGCAAGAGCCATGTTCAATGCAGAGTTTGAATATATGGCACAACAACTTCGTTTTACACTTCTTGATGTGACACAACTTGATCAAGATATACGCTTAAGGTTAATCCCTACGCAAGAGAAAGTATGAATTCAGAGCCTTCGGTTTATCACAAACGTCGTCATGCGGCCCGTACGACAGACGAATATCTTTTCCATCAGCTTGTTCCTTATTTAGGTAACAAGCGCCGATTGCTCCATCTAATTTTAGAAGCCCTTGAAATTACAGGGACACTGAATAGCAAGAAAAAGAATCCTCCGATTTTTGCCGACTTTTTTGCCGGCAGTGGTGTCGTGTCTCGTTTAGCACGTCAAAATGGTTACCGTGTGATTGCAAATGACTGGGAACCTTATAGCCATGCTTTAAATCATGCGATTTTAGCTTGTACCGATGCACCTGCATTTAAAGAGCTTGGTGGCTATCAGAAGGCAATCGACTATTTAAATCGCTTACCTGAAGTTAAAGGTTGGGTAACGCATAACCTTTGCCCACGTAACGATGATGTATACGATCCAACTCGTGACCGTTTATTCTTTAAACGCCGTAATGGTATGCGTATTGATGCGATTCGCCAGCAGATTGCAACATGGCAGGCACAAGGTGCAATTAATGATGTAGAAATGAGTGCTTTACTCGCGCCATTACTTTATTCAGCAAGTTTTGTGAGTAACACCAGCGGCGTATTTAAAAGCTTTCACCAAGGGTGGGGCGGACGTACACAAACTGCATTGGAACGAATTGAGTCATTGCTTTGGTTAACACCAAGCCGTTTTTGCGAGATTGGTGACCGTAAACGTCCTGCTGCTGAAATGTGGTGTGTAGATTCACAGCATCTAGCAAATCAAATGAGTGGTTTTGAAGTCGATGTTGCCTATCTCGATCCACCCTATAACCAGCACGCATATAGTAGTAATTATCATGTTCTGAATGCATTAACTTTATGGGATCAGGTCGATTTACCATCACCAGATACCAAAGGTTATAAGAGTGGAATTGATAGAGCGTGGCGTAAAGAACGTCCAAGCCCATATAACTCTTCTAAATATGCGAAAGATGCGTATGAAAAACTACTTTCAACCATCAATGCCCGCTATATTCTGACCAGTTATTCAACTGATGGTAATATCGAGCCGAAAGATTTGCTTATGGCTAATCTGGAGCGCGGCAAAGTGACTTTGTTAACACAAGATGTTCCGCGCTATCGAGTAAGTAAACAGCGACAGTCTGAACGGGCACGCGTACTTGAGTTTATTGTGATTACTGATACTCATGCTAAGTCAGGACCACCATTACGTCAGTTATTAGGCCAGCTTTACCACTTCGCCGAGCTAGGTGGTGTAGATACTTCAGGTAATAGTACACAGCTCGCACTTTGGTAAGCGCTGCAATTTAAGCAGTGTAAAAAGATTTGGAGATTGAGCCATGTTTACAGGCATTATTGAAAGTTTAGGAAAAGTTGAAAGCCTGCAAAGCGTAGGTGGTGATGTGCGTTTACGTATTCAGACTGATCTGGATATGTCAGATGTGCATTTGGGTGACTCAATTGCGACCAATGGAATCTGTCTCACCGTGATTGAATGGGGCGATAATTGGTACGCAGCGGATGTTTCTCGTGAAAGCTTGAATCGTACGACTTTAGGTAATTGGAAAGTTGGGCAACGTGTCAATGTTGAAAAGGCAATGTTACCGACAACACGCTTTGGTGGACACATTGTCAGTGGCCATGTTGATGGTGTGGGTGAAATTACTGTAGTACGTGAAGATGCTCGCTCAATCTATTATGAAGTTACAGCACCGACAGAACTTGCTAAATATTTAGCCGAAAAAGGTTCTGTGACCGTAGATGGGATTAGCTTAACGATTAACCACTTACGTGGAAATATTTTAAGCTTAAACTTAATTCCGCATACAGCAGAGCGTACTAATATTGGAACATGGCAAGTTGGTAGCAAAGTAAACCTTGAAGTCGATGTTTTGGCGCGTTATATCGAGCGTTTATTGCTAGGTGACAAAGCAGCTGAACAAAAAACAGAGTCAAATATTAGTATGGCTTTTTTAGCTGAGAATGGTTTTTTAAAATAAAAAGCTAAATCGTTAAAATAAAAAACCGGACACTTGTTCCGGTTTTTTATTTTGAAAACTTATTGCTTGGTTAGCGTAACCGAGTTTGTGCCGACCCATGGTTTATTATGTTGGGTGCGTGTAATTGAAAATTCGCCTTTTTCTGACTCTCGTGTGAGTAAGATAGATAAAGAGTTAAAGTCGTTATGACTCATATAAAGTTCTTGTGCTGAAAATGTCCATTGTTCACCCTGATTAAGCTGCTCAAGTTGCATTGAAATCTGATGCGGAATGTCCATTTTTACCCTCATTAATTTTCATAAATAACCATGCGGTATTCTAATAATTATTTGAACTAAAAGAATATTGTGCATGACTATTCTGTGACAATTAAATGTCATTTTTATGACAAAGAGAGTCTTAAAAACTTTACTTTTCTATTTTTTCATCAGAAAACTTAGAATTCTTTAAAATGTATTCAATTTCTTCTTGAGCTGCCGAATTTAGCTTGGCTCGGAAAGCTGTTACAGACTGTTCAATTAAGCTCTCAGCTTCAAGTTCTAAACGAATGCGTAAACTTTCAAGCTCAGATAAGATTTGATCATCGGTAATACTAAGTTTTACACCAGCAGAATAATTGACTGCTGGTGTTTCAGGGTTTTTCTGATAACGCGCAGTTTGCTCTGCAACTTCTTGTTCTAAATGGCTACGTAATGTGTGTAATGTTTCAGTCTGTTCATTAAATTTTCGAACTTCGTCTGCTTGCAACTCCGCAGCATAAGCAGCTTCTGATGCACGTTTGTCAGCAAGCGATTTTTCTAAAGCGAGTTGACGACGAATACGTGCTTGCTCAATGAGCTCTGCTTTAAGATCTGCGTAAGCTTGTTCAATTTTTTGCTGTGATTCTAACTGCGCTTTTTCATCATTTAAAACCCAAAGTTGAATAGGCGTTTGAGGCTCTAGTAAGTCACAAATACGTGCCAGATCCTGTTGATAGGTATGACGGACAGCTTCAGGCGCATTTAACCATCTTTTTTTAAAATCTTGCCCGACATTTAATGCCACCATGTTTCTCCTTGATCAACAGTATTTACATTTTAGCGCGTTATAATTTAAAGGTCCGCGGTTCTATACCCAAACGGCGATACATTTTAAATTTTTCTCGACCAATTTGCTTGGCTGTTTCATTATTTTCAACAATTTCTATAATGTGGCTAAAATGATCAACTTGTTCAAGTGCATGATTGTTAAAATTAAATACTAACAGGCCTTGTTCAAGTGGTTGTTTAGCCGAAATACATACAGCAGCATCAGTCTGGTCAACGCCATGCGCAATGAAACTCACAGGGTCGAATTCCCATAATCTTTCATCAAGCATCTGTTGTAGCTGCACATCTGGGCAATACCACCAGATTTTAGGATGCTTCTGTAATATTTTTCGACATAAACGGCAAGCACTATCGACTTGCCGTTCTTCGCTGGTTTCAAACAGATAAAAACTAACTTTAGCCATTCGTATTTACACGATTCGCTAAAAATTGCATGAGTAATGGTACTGGACGACCTGTTGCACCTTTAGCTGGACCCGATAACCATGCTGTTCCTGCTACATCTAAATGAGCCCAACGATATTCACGTGTAAAGCGCTCAAGGAAACATGCAGCTGTAATCGCGCCGCCATATGGACCACCGATGTTTGCAATATCGGCAAATGGTGAATCAAGTAATTCTTGATAATCATCAATCACTGGCATACGCCATACACGGTCAAACGATTGTTCGCCAGCTTGTTGGAGCTCTGCTGCCAAAGCATCATCTGGTGAGAACAACCCACTGAGTACTTTGCCTAAAGCAACTACACACGCACCTGTTAAGGTCGCAATATCAACCACGACTGCTGGATTAAAGCGTTTAATATAGGTCAATGTGTCACACAGTACTAAACGGCCTTCAGCATCTGTATTTAAAATTTCAACAGTTTGACCGCTCATGGTTGTCACAATGTCACCTGGACGAGTTGCTTTACCAGAAGGCATATTTTCTGCTGCTGCAATTGCACCAACTACATGAATAGGAAGTTGTGCTTCGCATAGGGCACGAATGGTACCAAGCACAGATGCTGCACCGCACATATCGAATTTCATTTCATCCATGCCAAGGCCTGGTTTTAATGAAATACCACCTGTATCAAAAGTTACGCCTTTACCCACGAGAACAACCGGAGCTTGATCAATCTGCGCTTGGTATTCGAGCGTTACAATACGGCCCGGACGTTCAGATCCTTTGCTGACTGCAAGAAAAGCATACATGCCTAAATCAGCCATTTGTTGCTCATTTAAAACAGTTACTTTAAGTAAGTCAGGGAATTCTGCGGCTAAAGCTAGAGCTTGTTCTGCCAAATATTCTGGGAAACAAATATTCCCCGGACGGTTGCCAAGATCACGTGCATAAGACTGACCAGACTGTACTGCATGTACTAAAGCCAGTTGTTTTTCATCTAGGCTAGTCGTTGAACTAATTAAATCAACCTGTTGTAACACAAATTCATTTTTTTTCGATTTAAACTCATCATAACCATAAGCTGCTTGAGTTAAGCTTAAAGCAAATAAATAATGGTGCTCGGCAGGTAACGCAGCAATATCAATTGCGATATGCTTAAATTTATTTTGTGTCGATTTGATAATCGTTTGGGCAAGTTTAGCGAGCTTGACTGCCTGAAGTTCAGCTGTTTTTCCTAAGCCAAGTAATTGGCTGTGAGGCTGATTTGAAATCTGACCAAATAAAGGCAGAGTTTCATTGAAGTTGCCTTTAAATTGGGTAGCGTTCAGAACGCTTTCTAGGTTATTGATTTGATATGTGTTGACGTTGCTTTGTAGCTGTTCTGAATCAACTAAAACCCACAAAGATTCATTAGATGTCTGTTCGGGAAAAGTTGTATAAGTTGTAAATTTCATGGCTGTCGTGATTGCCTATAGAAAGTTATGATGAATTAAAACATTGAAACACTTTCAAGCATAGCGTTGCAATGTGCGGTTTTATATTTTTAACATTCGGGTAAACTAGCAGTCGTCCCGATTAGCCTTTTGGAAGTATTACTTTGATTATTCGGCGTTATCTCGTCAAGCAAGTTGTCTCTACCTCATTGGTGGTCATTTCTTTATTGACCTTAATCATGATGGGTGGTCGTCTGATCAAATACTTTGGTGTGGCGGCGCAGGGGCGTTTAGATGCCAGTATCTTGTTTAGCATCATTGGATATCGTTTACCTGAATTTCTAACACTCATTTTACCACTAGGTTTTTTCATTGGTTTAATGTTGGTGTTTGGTCGTTTATATGTTGACCATGAAATGGCAGTACTGAACGGTAGTGGTGTGAGCCGTCATCAATTAGCGCGATTACTCATTCCAATGACGCTTGTTTATATGGTTTGTCAGTCTGTGCTTATGCTCTGGATGACGCCGTGGGGACTGCGTGAGTTTGAGAAATTAACCACCACCCAAGCGGTTCGGACGGGCTTCGATTTGGTTCGCCCAAGAGAATTTATTTCTTCTGGACCCTATACGATTTACGCAGGTTCATTGTCAGAAGACCGAAAGAATTTGAAGGACATTTTCTTTTATCAACGTGCGACCAAAGAAGATAAACCAGATGTCATGATCTTGGCAAAAGAAGCGACTCGTGTAGAAGTTGCAAATGACACAGCCAATGTCGTTGATCTGGTGCAAGGCCGTCGTTATGAAATATTCCCGGGACAACCAAAGTATACGCAAGCTGAGTTTCAGTCTTATCGTCTACGTTTAGAAAATGATAAAGATGTTAAGTTTGAAAGTGGCGATGTAGAAGCATTATCAACAACTAAACTCTTTTCAAAAACAAATGATCCAGTCATAAGAAGTGAGTTGGGATGGCGTTTGTTTGGACCATTCACCATTATTATTGCTTTAATGCTTTCTGTGGCATTGTCTGAGGTGAGTCCACGACAAGGTCGTTATTACCGTCTTATTCCGGCGATTTTTATTTTTTCCAGTCTGATTGTATTAATGATTGCAATCAAGACTCGTATTAGTAAAGAAGAACTCGATATTTGGGCTTATCCTGCCGTGTTGGTGGTTTATGGCGTTGCAGCAGCCTTATTTTCACGTAAACAAAAGTTGGCACCAAAAATCAAGAAACAGATCAAGCGAGTGAAATTATAATGTTAGCACGTCGAATAGTCGCCAAATATGTGACGAAAACCACTGCGCTTGCAATGTTTGGCACCACAGTTGTTTTGTCGATTTTACAGATCTTATTTACATATCTGGGCGAGTTGGGTGAGCTCAAACCAGACTATAACGCATGGCAAGCTCTCATCTATGTGTTATGGGGTGCTCCTCGTTATCTATATGAAATTTTGCCTATTTCTGCCTTGATTGGTGCTGTAATTGGTTTAGGGTCACTAGCAACCAGCAGTGAACTTATTGTTATGCGCTCTGCTGGTATTAGCTTATGGCGTATTGTTGGTTGGGTGATGCGCTCAGCTTTACTGCTTATTATTTTGTCTTTCGCTTTAAGTGAATGGGTTATTCCATATACTAATGAAAAAGCAGCAAGTGTTAAAAGTCACCGCTCTGTAGCTGCTTTAGGCGAAGTGAAAGGTTATTGGTCACGTGAAGGGCAGCGATTTATCTATATCGACTATGCTAACTCTCAAGGCAATTTAAAAGATATTCAAGTGGTCGATTTTGACCAGAACTATTACTTGCAATCCTTAATCAATGCTCAGCAAGGCCAGTTCGTAAAAGATGGTCAATGGGCTTTGAAGAAAGCACAACAGATGGATATTTTGGCGGCAGGAAATGCCATCAAAACTGATCATGAAGAACAATCGCTTTCTTTAGCATTACAGCCTAAATATGTGCATATGGTGACTTTAGATCCTGAAGATTTATCACCAAGCCAGCTCATCAGCTTCATGCGCTATATGGATGAATATAGTCAGGTTCCAAAGACCTATCAATTGGCTTTCTGGCAAAAAGTTGCCTCGCCATTTTCGTTGATTGCTCTGGTTCTCGTGGCATGTTCATTTATTTTTGGGCCATTACGCCAACAATCGATGGGTTTCCGTTTGGTGATCGCATTGTTTATTGGTTTGAGTTTCTATTATTTGCAGGATTTCTTGGGTTATGCCAGCTTGGTTTATGCTCCATCTCCTGCGTGGTTCGTACTCGTACCTATCTTGTTAATGTTTGGTGCCGGAAGTTATTTGCTTTACCGCGCTCGCTAGTAATAATTGAAATTTATGGTTTTCATCAATCGTAGATATTGGTGAAAGCCATAGGAAAAAATAGAGTCTTGACCGAAAATTCGGTAAGATATTGTGACGAAATTGTAGACAAAAGAGAAATAGATTATGACGGATGCAACTGCTGGCAAGATCCCTCACGTTCTGGTCATTATGGATGGTGTTGGTCACCGTGAAGCGACTGAAGATAATGCCTTTCTTGCAGCAAAAACACCGAATTTGGCAGCAATGACCGCAAAGCATCCAAATAGTCTAATTTCTGGTTCTGGCGAAGATGTTGGCTTACCTGATGGACAAATGGGTAACTCTGAAGTTGGTCATATGAACCTTGGCGCAGGCCGTGTTTTATACCAAGACTTTACCCGTATTACTAAAGATATTCGTACTGGTGACTTTTTTAAACATGAAGTGTTGATAGACGCTGTTGAAAAGGCCAAAGCTGCTAATGGCGCTGTTCATATTATGGGCTTGCTCTCAGAAGGTGGCGTCCATTCACATGAAGACCATATTGTGGCGATGTGTGAGCTTGCATTAAAACGTGGTGCGAAAGTTTATTTACATGCTTTCCTTGATGGTCGTGATACACCTCCACGTAGTGCTCAGCCATCTTTAGAAAAATTGGATGCGTTATTTGCTCAATATCCAGGTCAAGGCCGTATCGCGACCATGATTGGCCGCTACTTTGCAATGGACCGCGACAACCGTTGGGATCGCGTTGAACAAGCTTATCGCTTGTTAACTGAAGGCGAGGCACTTCGTACTGCACAAACAGCAGTGGAAGGATTAGAGTTAGCTTATGCAGCCAATGAAAACGATGAGTTTGTAAAGGCGACTCGCATTGGTGATATTGCTAAAGTACAAGACGGTGATAGCGTTGTATTTATGAATTTCCGTGCTGACCGAGCTCGTGAAATTACTCGCGCATTTGTAGAGAAAGATTTTGCTGGCTTTGAGCGTAAAGTTGTTCCAAATCTTTCTAAATTTGTGATGCTTACGCGTTATCAAGCTAGCATTGATGCGCCAGTTGCATACATGCCAGAAGCTCTCAAAAATTCATTGGGTGAATATTTATCTTCTCTTGGAAAGACTCAGTTACGTATTGCCGAAACTGAAAAATATGCTCATGTAACATTCTTCTTTAGTGGTGGGCGTGAAGATGAATATCCAGGTGAGAAACGTATTTTAATTCCATCTCCAAACGTTGCGACATACGATCTTAAGCCTGAAATGAGTGCTTATGAAGTAACTGATGAATTGGTTAAAGCCATTAACTCTGGTGAATACGATTTATTGGTTGTGAACTATGCCAATGGTGATATGGTAGGCCATACAGGTATTTTTGATGCGGCAGTTAAAGCAGTTGAAGCAGTCGACCTTTGCCTAGGACGTGTCTATGAGGCAGTTATGGCGAAAAAAGGCCATATGTTGATTACTGCTGACCATGGTAACGTTGAACAGATGCAAGACTACGAGAGTGGTCAAGTTCATACTCAACATACAACGGAACTTGTACCGTTTATCTATGTTGGCCCAACACAAGCAACAATTGCAGAAGGTGGTGTGCTTGCCGATGTAGCACCAACGATTCTCAATTTAATGCAGATTCCTGTTCCTGCTGAAATGCAAGGACGTAACCTGATTACATTATCTGCATAAACCAAAGGTGATTGGATGCTGCAACACATTAAATATAAAAAACTTATTGTAAGTATGTTGCTGTGTTGCAGCCAATTTTCTTTTGCGGCGCCAGTTGTAAAAGAGAAATTGTCACCTTTGCATTCTGATTCGGAAGAACCTGAACATAGCTATGCAGAGGTGCCGATCGAATCGATTCAACAGTTTGTACAAATCTATGGAATCGTTCGAGATAACTATGTCGATGTGAAGTCTGACGATGCCTTATTTCAACAAGCCATTAAAGGGTTAGTGAGTGGGCTAGATCGTTATTCACGTTATTTGTCGGCAGAAGAATATCGTCAACTCATTCAATATACCGAAGGTGACCTTGCCTCGGTTGATTTTGCTTTAAGCCCTGAATTGCATCTCCATAAATGGATAATTCGTGATCTTAAAACAGGTTCAGACTCATACAAATTAGGTCTGAGAAATGGTCAGACGATTCTCAAGATTGATAATCAAGACCTAAAAAACTTAAATCAAGATCAGGTGCTCGGACTGCTTTACGGTTCTATCGGAAGTACGCTTCAAGTACAGGCAGAAGAGTTAAGTGGAAACATTAACTTAGTTCGTAATAAAAAAATAGAAACCGATATCGAACCTGTAATGCTACATAATCAGGTTTTAGTACTCAAAATTAGAGTATTCCAGCAAGACACTGCTAATGAAATTAAACGGTTAATTGAAGAAAATAGTTCACCACGTTTAAAAGCCGTTTTAATCGATTTGCGCAATAATCCGGGTGGATTGTTATCAGCAGCAGTCGAGTCAGCAGATTTGTTTTTAAATAACGGGATTATTGTTTCAACTAAAAGTCGTTCGGAAGGTAATCAGCAATTTCAGGCTTTGCCCGGTAATGAATTTCAGAATATAAAATTAGGTATATTAATTAATCATCGCTCTGCATCGGCAGCCGAAGTTTTTACTGCAGCCATGAAAGAACACCAGCGTGCATGGGTCATGGGTGAAAAAAGTTATGGAAAAGGCGTAGTGCAAAAGCTATTTCCTTTGCCAAGTGGTGCGGCACTACAAATGACAGTCTCACATTACTACACACCAAACGGCAATATGATTGAAGGGCAAGGTATTCAGCCTAATCAGACCTATCCTTTGCCCCCAGAAATGAAAGAAGACGTCTATTTAGATCGCGTTGCAGACTTATTTCTAAAGAAAAAGTAGTTTTATACTTCCTCTCCCAATTCGGTATCTAAGCCAAACTTTTTCAGTCGATAGCGTAAAGAACGAAAGGTCATTCCTAGCTTTTTAGCTGCTAATGTTCGGTTCCAATGTGTCATGTCCAATGCGTTCAATAGAAGATCTTTTTCAATATTTTCTAAGTAGCGTTCTAAACCTTCCAGTGGTAATTTTGGCCGAGTTTGGGCAATCGCAGTTGACGGGTCATTCACTGGTTGAGTAGTGATTTGAGAGTTAACACTACTGCCTCTAAGAAGAGGTGCTAGATGGGTTAAATCAATAAATTCATCATCACTTAAGGTAATAGCTCGTTCAATCATATTTCTTAATTCACGAACATTACCCGGAAAATCTTGCTGCAATAAATAAGTTTCACCAGTTGTAGTTAATTGTTTGCTTGGAATTTCCCATTCCATACAAACTTTTTGAATAAAATGATTGGCTAATAACAAAATATCGCCACCGCGCTCACGTAGTGGCGGCAACATGATATCCATCACATGAATACGGAAAAATAAGTCCTGACGGAATTTACCTTGTCGGACTAACAAATCTAAATCTTGGTGGCTGGCGCTGATTACACGAAAATCAACATCAATTTCCTGATCTGAACCTACTGGACGAATTTTTTTCTCTTGCACGGCCCGAAGCAATTTAACTTGCATACTTAAAGGCAATTCGGCAATTTCATCTAAAAATAAACTACCGCCATGAGCAGACAAAATAAGGCCTTGTTTATCTTGAGTCGCTCCAGTAAAACTTCCTTTTTTATGTCCAAAAAGTTCACTTTCCATGAGCTCAGTTGGGATGGCTCCACAGTTAATCGCAATAAAAGGACCTTCGCTGCGATTACTCAAGCGGTGAATAAGATTAGCAACAACCTCTTTACCTGTACCAGACTCGCCTGTAACAAACACAGGAGCTTGAGAGCGGGCTATTTTTTTAATAGCTGTTCGTAAGTTTTGTATTGGGGGAGAACGACCAATTAATAGGTCATTTTCCAAAGTTGTTTCACCAAACTCATGCTCTGGTTTTGGCTGGTTAAGCGCTTTTTTTAATAACTGATCTAAATGAATTTGGTTAATAGGTTTACTTACAAAGTCAAAAGCTCCTGCCTTTAACGCTGCAATTGCAATATCCATATTGCCGTATGCAGTTAAAACTGCAATTGGTGTGTGTGGGTAAGTTTGAGAAACATGTTTAACCAATTCTAAACCGCTACCATCGGGTAGGTTTAAATCGGTTAAACATGCATCGTAATGAAACTGAGTAAAGAGTTGTTTGGCCTGTTCAACCCGATAAGCAAGATGTGTTTTAATCCCCATTCGTGCAAGAGTCATTTGCATTAACAGGCACAAATCTTCTTCATCGTCTACAAGCAAAACCAGTGGTTGCTGTTCTGCCATTTCCCCAAAAACCTAATAAAAAATCAATATATTATTGGGCATTCCATTCGGAAGCATGCCCCTTGTTTTTGCTCTACATAAGTGAGCTTTGCATGGTTTGCCTCACAAAAACTATGAGACAAATATAATCCTAAACCAGTTCCATTAATTTCGGTACTAAAAAATGGTTTAAATAATTGAGATATATCACGTTTTGAAACCCCTTCGCCGTAATCGATCACATCAATATAAATTTTATTTGTTTGTGAGTGAATGTTGATCAGAACATGGGAGGAATCGGGTGCATTATGTCGTAAAGCATTTCTGACAAGGTTAATGAGCACCTGCCTAAGTTGTTTCTCGTCAAATAATAATTTTAAGGATGAATCGGAAATTTTAAGCTGTATAGAATGTTTAACATCTAAAAGATCTTCGTCTAATAACGTCTTTATGAAATTGTTTAATTCAATCTGGATTGGGTAAGTTCTTTCGCTGCTAGCCAGTCCTAATGTGTCTTGAACAATACTATCGATGCGTTTGGTTTGCTTACCAATCATACGGCGTAAAGTATTTTGCTGTTCTAAATCACTATCTTTAAGTAATTCATTTGCCTGAACAATGGCTGCTAAGGGGTTGCGGATTTCATGTGCAATGCTGGCTGAAAGTTGCCCTAAGGCAGCAAGTTTGAGTTGTTGAGCTTGCTGATTAATTTGCTGTGCATCTTGTAAGATGAGTAGCGTCAATGCTTGCTGCGGCACCACAAGATGTTGCACTTTAATGTTAATAGAATATGCCGATAGCCGAGACTCAAAAATAAATCGATCGCCTTCTTGCAGGTTATCAAACTTAAGAATTTCAAATAAATCGGGGTGCCATTTCGCTAAAGGATATTTTTCACTCGCAAATTGAGGAGGAATCCCTAACAGAGAGCAGGCAGCTGGATTACTTAAAACAATGGCGTAGTTTTCATCTAGAACCAAATAGCCTTCTTCAATTTGTTCCAAAATATAGCGGTTAATATTTTGTAGTTGATAGAGTTCTATAGATTGATGGAAAGTCAGTGCTTCAAGTAGTTTAAAGCGCTGTACCGCAATTTGCCCAATGCCATGCACCACAAAAAATAAGAAGGCTAATAAGGCACTATTACCAATCGTATTTAGATTATTGTAGTCAAATAAACTACCAACAAAACGTTGGTAAATAACGGCAATGACAGCAAGTAATGTAATGAGTAAAGACATTCTTGCGCTGAGTAAAATTGCCGAGGTAAATATAGCAATAACATACAGCAAGCTGAGTTGTAGATTTGGTTCGCCTACAGAAAATGTAAGTAAACTCAGGCAGATAATATCAACTACAAAAAATAAAATAAGCTGCTTTGTTGCCTGAGTTGCAACAAACTTAAAACACAAAAGCTGAAGAAGGCTTAATATGGAATAGCCGAGCAGGGTGTAAGAATATAAAGCGGGTTGTTGTAGACTATTGTCGATTTGAGCATCGGTTAAAACCAAAATAATATTGAGGCTAACCGCAATAATAAGACGATATAAACCATACCACGTGCCCAAACGAAAAATCGTATGGGACAACGATGAGTTTAATGGAAATTGCATATAAGTTTAATTATGGCTTGATCAAACCATAACGGATCGCAAGATGAGTGAGTTTAACGTCGCTATCGATAGCGAGTTTTTCAAAAATACGGTAGCGGTAAGTATTAACCGTTTTTACACTTACAAAAAGTTTGTCCGCAATTTCCTGAGCGCTAATACAATTTACAACCATCATTGCAACTTGCATTTCTCGTTCGGATAAAGCGTCAAAAGGCGATTGTTGCGTGTCAGATAGATAGGAACTCGCCAACTGCTCAGCAATATCGGCACTGAAGTATTTGCCACCTTGCATGACTTTGTTGATTGCCCGAACCATTTCTGTAATTGGAGCACCTTTAGTGATATAGCCTTTAGCTCCTGCTTTAAGCAGAAGAGAAGGGTACGGTTCTTCTGATAAACCACTTACAGCAATAACTTTTGTGTCTGGTGCGGTTTGTAGTAAACGACGTGTCGTTTCTACGCCCCCGATGCCTGGCATGTTGACATCAAGCAACACAACTTGAGGATGTTTCTGACGAACAATAGCAATTGCTTCTTCACCCGATTCGGCTTGTCCAATGACCTCTACATCGGCATGATCTTCTAACATACGGCAAATGCCTGTACGTACAAGTTCATGGTCATCCACAACTAAAACTGTAATCAAGAAGACCTCCTTTCTTTTAAAAAACAAGTTTTTTGTTACATAAAGCAAAATTAGCTTGCAATGGAATGACAAAATTAGCAATCCTATTCTTATATAGTGAGCGAATAGTTGTGCACAATTGTGTCGGTAAAAGCGTTATACCTTATACCTCAAATGTAAGGCATAATTATAGTAAGCGCAAATGTGTATCACCCTGAGTCGAGTATTGTGCCGTGAAAAATTCTAAAAAGTCTTTAATACATGTGCTAAGCATGTCTATTTTGCTTAGTTTGAGTTCAACAAGCTTTGCAGAACTCGTCAATAACCCGTCCTCAGGGAGTAGTGGTACTGCAAGCTTAAATTGGTCTTCAGCTGATGCTAGCCAATTTTTGAATGAGGAGGATGATGAGCCAACTCCACAAGGTTCAACGTCTGTAACCACGACATTGCGTGGTGGTAGCGCACCGAAAGTTATAGCATCTGCTCCTAAGCTTGCTCCAATTCGTGATACGAGTGGTTACAATGCTCAGCCGAGTGTAAGTGCTCGAGCTGCGTTAGTGATGGATGCGCAAACGGGTGAAGTGTTGTTTAGTAAAAATACCAATGCTTCTGTGCCAATTGCGTCTATTACCAAGTTAATGACAGCAGTGGTAACAGCAGATGCTCGTTTAAACATGTCAGAAGAAATTATGCTTGAGCAAATTGATTTTGCTGGGGCAAACGGTAAAAATTCAAGTTCAACACTCCGTGTTGGCGACAAAATGAACCGTGCAGAAGTATTGTTGTTTGCTTTGATGAAGTCTGAAAATCCCGCAGCGGCAGCTTTAGCGCGTACTTATCCGGGCGGTCGTCCTGCATTCGTAGCGGCAATGAACGCTAAAGCACGTGCTTTAGGTATGAATGCAACTCATTATTATGAGTCAACTGGTTTAGATCCACGCAATGTATCTTCTGCGCGTGACTTAGGGATTTTAGCGAGTACGGCTTCTCAATATGGTTTGATTCGTCAGTTCTCAACTACACCGACCTATGACTTTAACTTGGGTTATCGTGTGTTGAAATCTAATAATACCAATGCTCTAGTGCGTAATGGTGGTTGGAATATTAACTTGTCTAAAACAGGTTATATCAATGAAGCAGGCCGCTGTGTTGTCATGCATACGACTGTAAACTCGCGTCCAGCAGTGATTGTATTACTTGGCGAGCCAAGTACGCAGGCACGTAATAACGATGCAACTAACCTATTGGGTTGGTTAAGTAATTTACCAAAACGTATTTAATTTAAATATTCTAAAAACGCTTCTTTCAAGAAGCGTTTTTTTATGGCTATAAAAAAGACATAAAAAAACGGCTGTATTGAACAGCCGTTTTTTGAAAACTCAGATTTTACATATTAGATAAAATCGAATCTTTTACTTGGCTCATTGTCGCATCAATTGACAACATTACTGCATCAGCACATTGTTTAATTGCAGTGTCAGGATCTTTCAAGCCATTACCAGTTACTGTACATACAATGACAGAACCTTCAGCAATCTTACCTGCTTTAATATCGCGAATCGCACCGCCAATAGAAGCAGCAGATGCTGGTTCAACAAATACGCCTTCATACATAGAAAGTAAGCGTTGAGCTTCTAAAATTTCGCTGTCTTGAAGTTCATCGAACCAGCCTTTAGAGTCACGTACTACAGCTTTTGCATGGTTCCAGCTTTGTGGATTACCAATACGAATTGCAGTTGCAACTGTTTCAGGGCTTTCAACTGGAGCACCACGTAAGAATGGAGCTGCGCCAGAAGCTTGGTAACCCACCATTGTTGGTAAACCTTCAGGTTTTGGACCAGTGAATTGATCAGTAGCTGCATCATAAATCACTTGTTCAAACTGATCAGCAGGTTGGTTTGCTACAGCTTCGGTATAACCCATCCAGTGAGCAGTGATGTTACCTGCGTTACCAACAGGTAAGCAGTGATAATCAGGTGCGCGGCCTAAAGCTTCAACGATTTCATAAGCAATAGTTTTTTGACCTTGCAAACGGTAAGGGTTGATTGAGTTTACAATCGTTACAGGTGCTTGATCAGCAACTTCTTTTACAAGACGCATACCATCATCGAAGTTACCACGAATTTGCATAGTGATCGCACCATACATCATCGCTTGCGCCATTTTACCCATTGCAATTTTGCCTTCTGGAATCAAAACAAATGCTTTGATACCTGCACGTGCAGCATAAGCAGCAGCAGCAGCAGAAGTGTTACCAGTAGATGCACAGATAATCGCTTTAGAGCCTTCTTCAACCGCTTTGGTTACAGCCATGGTCATACCACGGTCTTTAAATGAACCAGTTGGGTTTAAGCCCTCATATTTCACATAAATTTCAACATCTTTGCCAATAATACGTGGAATATTCTCAAGTTTAATGAGTGGGGTGTTGCCTTCACCCAAAGAGATAGCACGAGTAGTTGCCGAAACTGGCAAACGGTCACGATAACGATCTACAAGACCAGTATAACGATTGGCATTAGACATGATGGTGTTCCAATTAGAGGTGAAGCGGGAGAGGGAATCTTTCCCTCAACCTGATTAACTATCGAGCGATTCTAAACGAATTCTTACGATTTCGCCACGAATAGCAGGTAATGCTTGGATTTGTGCAAGAGCCTCATCCATTTTAGATTCAACGATTGGATCGGTCAGAATCACGATTGGAATAAGGTCTTTTAAACGGGATTGTTGCATGATGGCATCAATACTAATTCCAGCGCGACTTAAGATGGTAGTAACATCTGCAAGTACGCCAGTTTGATCTTCTGCATTTAAGCGGATGTAATAACCAGTGGTCATTTCTTCACGGCTTAAAATTGGCACATTTGTTAATGCTTCAAAAGCCAACTGAGGAATTGTTCCTGCACCGTCTTCGGTATAAGAGATGTCACGAACAATATCAATTACATCGGCAACAACAGCAGAAGCTGTTGGACCAGCACCCGCACCAGCACCGTAATAGAGCGTTGGGCCTACAGCATGCGCTTGAACTAAAACAGCATTTTTAACGCCGTTTACATTCGCAATAAGCTGTTCATCTGGAATGAGCGTTGGGTGAACACGTAGTTCAATACCCTTTTCAGCGCGACGTGCAATTCCTAGGTGTTTAATGCGGAAACCAAGTTCTTCTGCATATTTCACATCTTGTGCAGTGATTTTACTGATACCTTCGGTATAGACCTTATCAAACTGAAGAGGAATACCAAAAGCACAAGACGCTAAAATTGTAAGCTTGTGCGCAGCATCAATACCTTCAACGTCAAAAGTTGGGTCTGCTTCTGCATAACCAAGTTCTTGAGCTTCTTTTAATACATCATCAAATGCACGACCTTTTTCACGCATTTCAGTCAGAATAAAGTTGCCTGTACCATTAATGATGCCTGCCAACCATTCAATATGGTTTGCAGCAAGGCCTTCACGGATGACTTTAATAATTGGAATACCGCCAGCAACTGCTGCTTCATAAGCAATTTGTACAGCATTGTCTTCTGCTGCTTTAAATAATTCATTGCCATGTTCAGCGAGTAACGCTTTATTTGCAGTCACGACTTGTTTGCCGTGTTTGATCGCTTCCATGATTACTTCGTAAGCAGGGTGGATCCCACCCATAACTTCTACAACTACATCAACGTCTGGTTGACGAACGATGTCAAGTAAATCGGCGCTTTGTTTAATCCCTTCCAATTCTAGATCTGGACGAGGGCGGCGTGTTCCAACGTGGGTAATTTGAATTTCTCGACCGGTGCGACGTTTAATTTCAGCGGCATTTTCTTGTAGTAGTTTAAGGGCTCCTCCACCTACGGTTCCTAGACCGAGTATTGCCAGGCGAACTGGTTTCACGTCACACTCCATTCATCATTTAATCATTTAGTTGAAGCTAGATCATAGCTAAAAAAAACGCCAGACTCTAGCGCTTTTAGTGCCTGTTCAATGAATTAGAGTGCGATGTTTGGAAAAGAAGAGTAGATCAGTCTTTAAACACAGAGAGTTAAAGCATTATTTATTGAAAAAACAAAGCGCTGCAATGAGAGCAGCGCTTTTTGTAAGAGATAGATGATTAATTATTCATCAACTTTAAATGGATTATTTATCCAGACGTTTAATTAATTCATCTGGTGTTAGATATCCACCTAAGTACTCGCCATCAACACTATAAATAGCAGGTGTACCATTTACACCCATGTTTAAGCCAAGTTGATATTGTTCACGAACAGGGTTTTTACATTGAGCAGGCGGAATATTGACACCTTGTACTGCTTGGCTAAAGGCAGCTTTACGATCTGCACTACACCATACAGCTTCCATGGTCGGCATAAATTGCTCACCACGTGGCCAAGCGATATAGCGTACTTCAATACCCTTTTCATTAATTTCAGGTATGTGCTCATGTAGTTTATGGCAATAAGGACAGCTTGCATCGGTAAACACATAAATCACATGTTTAGCTTTACCGCCTTTCGCTGGGTAAACAATCAAATCTTCATTTTTTAACGCAGCAAGATGCTTTTTATTTTCCGAAGCTTGGAGATTATCTCCAATATTATGAAGCTCTTTGCCTCCTAGTCGGATTACATCACCCTGAATTAAATATTTTCCATCACTGGTTGTATAAATCGATGTCATCCCTTCGAGGTTCACCCAATACAAATTAGGAACTTCAGTCGGCTTGATATCTAAAATTTTGGCGTTGATATTTGCATTCTTAAATTGTTTCTGCAAAGTTTCGATCAAACGCTGTTTATCATTACGTTCGATAATGGTTGAAGCTTCCCCAGTAGCAGGTGCAGTCGCTGTGAGCGCATCTTCTTTTTGTGGTTTGTTTTCTTTAGAACAAGCACTGAACAAAAGGCTAGATGCCAGAGTGCAGGCAAGAAAAATTTGAGAGCGGGTAAAAGACATAGATAACCCTTATTTCATCAGTATTTATAGTCAGAAGCTGCTAAGCATAACAAAAAATCTAATGTGTATTGTTAAAACTTTCTTAACCTTTGTGAACGAAATCAAACGATTGATATGAAATAATTGTCTGGAACTTTAAATCTTTATCATCCTCTAGGGTGATGTTTTTCATGTAATTGTTGCATTCGTACTTGTGCAACATGTGTATAGATTTGTGTTGTAGATAAATCGCTATGACCCAGTAACATTTGTACTACGCGTAAATCAGCGCCATGATTGAGCAAGTGTGTTGCAAAGGCGTGACGTAAGGTGTGAGGTGAGAGTTCAGCTTGAATATTGGCTTGAAGCGCATAGCGTTTAATGGCATACCAAAAGTTCTGACGGCTCATAATTCCGCCATGTTGAGTTAAAAAAAGATAGTCAGTCGAGCTTTTGTAGAGCTGAGGCCGAGCATTATGCAAATAGCGTTCTACCCATTCACAAGCGAATTGTCCTAATGGAACTAAACGTTCTTTATTGCCTTTACCTGTAACACGTAAATAGCCTTGCTTTAAATTAATGAGCTCTAATCGCAAGTTAAGTAGTTCTGAAACACGTAAACCGCAGGCGTAAAGTACTTCAAACATTGCTCGATCACGTAAGCCAAGTGCTGTATTGATATCGGGTGCTTGGATCAGTGCTTCAACATCTTCTTCAGATAAATCTTTGGGTAAGGCCCGTCCAATTTTTGGAGAATGGTGAGTTGCTACAGGATTATCGCTTCGTAATTTCTGTTCACGTAAAAATTTGTAAAACTGGCGTAGAGCAGATAAGCAGCGAGCAATCGAGCGGGGGCTTTTCCCGACTTTGGTCAACTCAATCAAAACATCAGCAATATCATCACTTGTCCACTGTGGAAGAGCTGTTTTTTTATGAAGTTCACTGCATTGAATGAGGTCAGATAAATAAGCATTTCGTGTATGTGGACTCACTGTCTGGGCAACTAAATAGTCTCGAAAACCTTGTAAAAAGCTTAAATGTTCAGGAATTTGAACTGGGCTTGGAATACGCGGTTTTTTATTCAACATACACTAGATCCTCTAAACCTCTGTACTGTAAAAGAAACTTTAAGGTTTGTCGATTAAACTGAATAAGAAGTGAAATTTAACCTTATTTGGTAATTATTCTCATTTATATGTATACTAGAAAAAAAGGTTTAGGATCGGATGCGGTGCGTTTATCAGCTTTAAAAGTGAAGCAAGCGGCGACCATCACCAAAGTGAATCGGATAGAAGTAGAGTCCGAGCAGCAAGATTTGGTCGCAATTCGTTTGGAAAGTCTGGGGTTTGTACCAGGCACACGAGTGGAAGTGATTACCAAGGGTATTTTTGGTGGTGATCCGATCTTGATCCAAATTGGCTTTACTCGTTTCGCTTTACGTAAAGCAGAAGCGGAAAAAATTGAAATTCTAGTAGAAGAAGGAGTACCCGCATGAGTGATGCGTTACGTATTGCCCTTGTGGGAAACCCTAACTGTGGTAAAACCTCTCTTTTCAACCATTTAACTGGAACTCGACAAAAAGTTGCAAACTATGCGGGCGTAACTGTTGAGCGTAAAGTAGGTCATTTTCAGTTACCGTCAGGTCGAGCAGTGCGCGTACTCGATTTACCGGGTACATATAGTCTAAATGCAACTAGTCCTGATGAAGTTATTACCCGTGACGTTTGTTTGGGTAAGATTGCAGAAGAAGGGCAGCAAGATGCATTTTTGTGTGTGGTTGATGCCACTAACTTAAAATTGCATTTAGGACTGGTGCTTGAAATGATCGGGCTAGGCCGTCCGATTTTACTTGTACTCAATATGATGGATGAAGCGCGTCGTCGTGGCATCCAAATTAATACTCAAAAGTTATCTCAACGTTTGGGTGTGCCCGTTGTTGAAACAGTTGCTGTTCGTAATGCGGGTATTGAAAATTTATTACATGCCCTTGATCAAGAAAAATACAGTGTGCCACAAACCGAATTGAGTGGTTTAACTGGAACTCATCATCAAAAAATCGATATGATTTTTAAAGATGTTGTTCATTATGTTGAGCAGGGTGATAAGCGTACTGATTTTCTAGATCGAATTTTCTTGCATCCAGTTTTAGGCCTGCTCAGCCTTGCACTCATGATGTTTATTGTGTTCCAAGCAGTTTTTGCGTGGGCAGCCCCATTCATGGATGGCATTGAAGGTTTCTTCGGCTGGTTGGGTGAAGTAATAGGAAGCGTAATTACACAGCCCCTACTACATAGTTTGGTTGTTGATGGAATTATCGCGGGTGCTGGTGGCGTAGTGGTGTTCTTGCCACAAATTCTGATCTTGTTCTTCTTCATTTTAGTATTAGAAGAATCGGGCTATTTACCGCGTGCAGCATTTTTGCTTGATAAATTAATGTTTCAAGCTGGTTTAAGTGGACGAGCTTTCATTCCTTTACTTTCAAGCTTTGCCTGTGCAGTACCGGGCATCATGGCAACGCGTAGTATTAGTGACCCTCGTGATCGCTTTACAACCATTATGGTTGCGCCATTAATGACTTGTTCGGCACGTTTACCTGTATATGCCTTGCTGATTGCTGCATTTATTCCAGAGAAAATGGTCTGGGGTATTTTCAACCTACAAGGTCTGGTGCTATTCGGTCTGTATATGGCTGGTATTGTGAGTGCGCTTTGTGTTTCATTTTTAATGAAATTCTTCCAAAAAGATAAGTCTCAACATGCCTTATTGCTAGAGCTGCCGAGTTATCGTTTCCCTGATTTAAAAAGTGTGGGAATCGGTTTGCTCGACCGTGCAAAGATCTTCTTAAAACGCGTCGGCGGAATCATTTTTGCGCTCTCTATTTTGCTATGGTTTTTGTGTACTTTCCCCCAACCACCAGAAGGGGCGACATTACCAGCTATAGATTATAGTTTTGCCGGTATGCTCGGACACCTTATTCAACCTTTATTTGCTCCAATTGGATTTAACTGGCAAATCTGTATTGCTTTAATTCCAGCAATGGCAGCGCGTGAAGTTGTGGTTGCAGCATTAGGTACGGTTTATGCCTTGTCTGCAACGAGTGACGATGCTGTAGCTCAAGGTTTGTCACATCTGATTAGTGCTGATGGTACAGGTTGGTCTTTGGCAACAGGATTGTCGCTTTTAGTGTGGTTCATTTATGCCCCACATTGTTTGGCTACGTTGGCAACAGTACGACGTGAAACAGGTTCATGGAAACATGTTGCTGCCATGACTGCATATCTGTTCGGTTTGGCTTATTTGGCATCGTTTGTTACCTATCAAATTGCTTCCCACTATTGGGGTTAAAGCAAGAAAGGAGGTTGTATATGATTCAATATCTGATTATTGCGGTTGTAGTGAGTTGGAGTGCGGTTGTTGTTTTTAAGAAAGTATTTCCAAAAACAGCAAATTCAGTCTTTTCATCACTCTCTGTATTTTGTGAAAAGCAGGGTTGGACAACTTTGGCAAAATGGCTTAAACCAAAAATGACCTTTGGTTGTGCTGGTGGTTGTGGTTGTTCAAGCGAAGATAAACCTACCAATACTGTTCAAGAAATTAAGCCGATTAAATGGCAATAAATTTAGTATTTCCTGTTTCGTTTAAAAAGCCATCATATTGATGGCTTTTTTACGCACTGACACAAAAAAAGATGAATAAAGTTCAAACTGAAAAAGCATTCAAAACAGCAAAGTGCTAACATTTTTGCCATTCTGTCGATTGATAAATTGTGGGGCAAAAATGTTAATACAACGTGGTGGATTAAAAGTTGTCGCAGGCTTAGGAATATCAGGTGTATCTGCTGTTAATTTCCTGCATGAACAAGGCTACCAAGTTGCAGTAACGGACTCTCGTCCAACCCCTCCTGGTCATGACCAGATTCCAGCTGGCGTTAAAACCAGTTTTGGTCAACTTGACCAAGAATTATTATTACAAGCAGAAGAAATTATTTTAAGCCCAGGCCTTGCACCACAATTACCAGAAATTCAGGCAGCTATTGCTCAAGGGATTTCAGTAGTAGGCGACATTCAACTATTACGCCGTGCGACCGAAGTGCCTATTGTGGCTATTACGGGTTCTAATGCCAAAAGTACCGTAACGACTCTAATTGGTTTAATGGCTAAAGATGCGGGTAAAAAAGTTGCTGTGGGTGGAAACCTAGGACGCCCAGCTTTAGACTTGCTAAAAGACCAACCAGAGTTGCTTGTACTTGAGCTATCAAGTTTTCAGTTGGAAACCACCTCACATTTAAATGCTGAGGTTGCTGTGGTTCTTAACATGAGTGAAGATCACTTAGATCGTCATGGCGATATGTGGGGTTATCACCAAGCAAAACACCGTATTTTCCAAGGCGTTAAAAAAGTTATATTTAACCGTGATGATGCTTTAAGTCGCCCTCTTGTTCCAGATACAACTCCAATGCAAAGCTTTGGTCTAAATGCACCAGACTTAAATCAATATGGTGTTTTAAGAGAGGGTGATGGCACGCTTTGGCTTGCACGTGGTTTGCAGCGTTTAATTAAAAGCTCAGATTTATATATTCAAGGCATGCACAACGTAGCCAATGCTTTAGCTTGTTTGGCATTAGGTGAAGCAATTGGTTTGCCAATGGAATCTATGCTTGAAACCTTAAAACAATTTAAAGGATTAGAGCACCGCTGTGAGTATGTGAGAACAGTACATGATGTACGTTATTATAATGACTCTAAAGGGACTAACGTTGGTGCTACACTTGCAGCAATTGATGGTTTAGGGGCTGCAATTGAGGTTAAAAAAGGTAAGGTTGCCTTGATTTTAGGTGGGCAGGGTAAAGGTCAGGATTTTGCTCCATTACGTTCTTCTATCGAAAAATATGCCAAAGTTGTGGTATTGATTGGTGAGGATGCACCTGTTATCGAACAGGCTATTCAAGGCGCAACCAAAATTTTGCATGCAGCAACACTTAAAGAAGCTGTAGAGCTGTGTCAACGTGAAACACAAGCTGAAGATGTGGTGTTGTTATCACCAGCCTGTGCAAGTTTTGATATGTTTAAAAGTTATAATGACCGTGGTCAGCAGTTTGTTGCCTGTGTCAATTCGTTGGTTTAAAGAAAACATGATTAGGAATGTAGTATGGCAGGCTTAGCTCAGACCACAATCCAGAAAATCAATCATTGGTATGAACGGATATTGCCTAAATGGCCAGCGGAAGTGACGCCACGTAATGTCTTGATTTTCTGTGTCGTTGCATTGTTGTGTATCGGTTCAGTGATGGTGGCGTCTGCTTCGATGCCCTATGCTGAATATATGCATGAAAACCCGTTTCACTATGTGATTCGTCATGGTATTTCGATTGTCGCTGCGGCTGTGGTGGCATATTTGACCTATCGAATATCACTCAATACGTGGTTTAAAAATACTTTCCCGCTGTGGTTGTTGACCATGGTTCTGTTACTTGCTGCTTTGGTGGTAGGTTCAGAAGTGAACGGTTCTACACGTTGGATTAAGATCGGTGGCTTTACTTTACAGCCAACCGAGGTTGCCAAAGTCATGATGGCAATCTTTACCGCAGACTACGTTGTGCGCCGTGCCAAAGAAGTTCGTACTCATTGGAAAGGCTTATTACGTTTAAGTGGGGTTATGGCAATTACGGTTGGTTTGATTATTGCTGAGCCTGACTTGGGTGCTACGATCGTAATTGTATTGATGATGGTCGGGGTATTCTTTTTAGCTGGTGCACCGCCAACACAGTTCTTAATTATGTTAGGTGCGATTGTAACCGGTATTGTCTTTTTGATTTTGTTTGAACCATATCGTTTCCAGCGTTTGATTTCATTTACTGACCCATGGGCAGATCCATTAGGGGTAGGATACCAGTTATCAAATGCATTAATGGCCTTTGGTCGTGGTGAATGGTTTGGTACAGGCCTAGGACATAGTGTCCAAAAGCTATCTTATTTACCTGAAGCGCATACTGACTTTATGTTGGCGGTGTTAGGTGAAGAGTTTGGTTTCTTTGGTATTTCAATTGTCATTGGTTTGTCTTTCTTGATGTTGGCATGCTGTATCAAAATTGGTCATCGTGCATTGAAACATCATTATCTTCGTGCAGGTTATCTGGCTTACGGTATCAGTATTATTTTCTTGCTCCAGATCTTGGTAAATGCGGGCATGAATATGGGGTTGATGCCGACTAAAGGTTTGACTCTGCCATTTATTAGTTATGGTGGTACATCTTTAATGATGTGTGCTGCGATGATTAGCTTGATCTTAAAGATTGATGCTTCAACCCAAGAAGTAAACCCAGAAAGGGAAGAATCAAACTTTTAGTTGAACATTAGGCATGAGAAAACCCGATTTGATATCGGGTTTTTTTATTTATAGATAGGTTCCGCTGAGCTCTTGTCCATGTGGAATTAAATCAACATTCCACTGTGCTACAGCTTGCTTGAGCATCACTTTAGGCTGGTCTAAATCAACATGAGGTTGTCCCAATGCTCGTACTGCTTGTTGTAGTAATTGAGGCGCTTTAGATAAATCGAGTGCTTGAGCAAGGTTTTGTTTAGAGAGCTTTTGCCCTTGATCATTCATGGCGAGAGGGAGGTGCATATAGCTCAGTTTAGGGTATCCTAAGAGCTCGCCAAGCCAGATCTGACGTTCAGTGTTATCTAATAGGTCTGAGCCTCGAACGACATGGGTGATGCCTTGCAGATAATCATCCACGACGACAGCAAGTTGATAGTTAATAATCCCATCACGGCGTTTAAGAACAAAGTCTCCAAGGTCATGTTGTAGATTAGAACAATGAAGTCCTTGCAGTCGGTCATCAAAACAGATTGGTTGATCTTTAACTTTTACCCGAATTGCTTGGTCTTTAAAATCAAGATTAAGATTGCGGCATGTGCCCGCATAGATTGCATTTGAACCCAGCATTTTGCGTGTACATTGACAAGCATAGATTAGACCCTCTTTTTTAAGTTGATCTAATACACTCTCGTAAATGTCTAAACGGTTTTTTTGAAAGATGATTTCTGCATCGGGTTCGAACTGGAAGGCTTCCAGTGAGGTGAGGATATGCTCTTCACTGCCCGGATAAATACGAGGGATATCTGTGTCTTCGACACGAACCAGCCATTTGCCTCGGTGAGCTTTAGCATCACAATAACTGGCGACGGCGGTAATGAGTGATCCAAAATGCAAAGGGCCGGTTGGCGAGGGCGCAAACCGACCTGAGTATGAAAAGCTAGGCTTTTCTTGAGTAGCTACAGCGGTCATATTAACCGTTATTTTGCTTCTCTTTAATTTCTGCCAAAGTTTTGCAGTCAATACATAACGTTGCAGTTGGACGTGCTTCTAAACGACGTAAACCGATTTCGATACCACATGTTTCACAGAAACCGTAGTCTTCGTTTTTAATTGCTTCCATAGATTGTTCGATTTTACGAATCAACTTACGTTCACGGTCACGTGTACGCAATTCAATTGCAAACTCTTCTTCTTGGGTAGCACGGTCATTTACATCTGGCAATGCAGTTGATTCGTCTTGCATCGTATTCAACGTACGATCAACTTCAGACATTAATTCAGCTTTCCATGCTTGCAGAATTTGTCGGAAATGCTCGAGCTGTCCTTCAGACATGTACTCTTCATTTTTCTTAGGTTGATAAGGTGCAATACCAAATAAACTTGCAGTTGTGCCTATGTCAGAAGTTTTAGGTTTCACTTTACGTGCACGTTTTGCAGAAGCTTTGTCACCTTCCACTACAACTTCTGTATGTTCATCCAAAACTTGGTTGTGGTTGTCATTCGCCATAATAGGGCATTCCTCATCATACACGTATTATCTATACGCAAAAAATATGGTGATATGCAAGTGTTTTTATAGAAAACCATCGATGGGATTTTCCCATCGGGTCGTCATCATATAGATTTTTCCTGCAAGATGATAGTCATTCCGTCCCGTAAATATTTTCAAAACGTGTTTACCCTAGTCATAATTGCATATAAGCATATATGAAATAGAGCTAATAGCCTGAAATATTGGTATTTATAAGGCCTTGAAAATTTTCAAGACGGAAGACTTCTGTTTCAAAACTACCATCGTTTTTTAGACGAATGTAACGGTAGCCGGGAGCATTTTGGTCTAGGGCAAACTCATTACTAAACGGTTTAAACTGAACGCTTGTTGAGGGGGTCGAGAAAAATTCGATCCCTTGCCAAGTGTTTAGTGAGTCTTGGTGAACGTGCCCGCAGATTAAAGCTTTTACATTCTTAAATGGAGCTAATGTGGTAAGCAAAGCATTAGAATTTTGTAACTTGTGATGATCAATCCATTTAGATTTCATTGCAAAAGGATGATGATGACAAGCCAATAAAACAGGGTTATCTGAAAATTCTTCGAGTAATGTCGCTAAATTTTGTAGTTGTTCTGGCGACAGGTGCCCATTAATCTGACCTTTTACTGCACTATTTAATAAAATAACGCGCCAGTTTCCTAAACAAATGACCACAGGTTCCTGATGATTTTCTTTATGTAATGGAAAATGATCAACGTTATCATGATTGCCCAGTGTCTGAAAAAATGGCAGACCTAACGTTTGCATATATTGAATATAACGTTTGTAGGTATTAGGCGTTGGTGCTTGAGCCAAATCTCCAGTGTGGATAATGGCATCAGCTTCAGGATGTTTTTTCAGGATCTGTTGAATAATGGCATGAAAACTTTCTTCAGGATTCATCCCCACAAATTCTAAGTGTGGATACTCCAATAAGTGGGTATCGGTAATTTGTATAATGACATGGTCTTTTTGTGAAAGTGTTGAGACTTGAAAAGTCACCGTCCTACCTCGTCGGATTTTATTATCGTTGTGATGTGTTGAGATAGCCATTGTAACGCCATAATGACAGGGGCATTTCTCAAACGTCCTTGACTCAATAATGTTGATATTTCGCTGTAGTCAAACAGGTGTAAAAGAATATTTTCACCTTCATCAGGCATGCCAAAAACCCCACCTTTTGATGGTAAGTTTGTTTCAGCAGCATATAAGTGAAATAGTTCTGAACACGCCCCAGCAGATGGATAAAAGCTAAATAGATGATGTAAATGATTAACTGTGCATCCTGACTCTTCAAGTGTTTCACGGCGAATACAGCTCTCTGGCGTTTCATCTCCATCCAATACACCAGCAATTACTTCCAATTGCCACGGTGAATCGGGATCATTAATTGCACCTACACGAAATTGTTCAATCAGCGCAAACTGTTGTCTTTGATCGTTGTAGAGTAGAACGCCAGCCGCTTCAGGCCGATGAATCAGTTCACGTTGTAATACATGAGTATATTCAGTTTGATTAAATAGACGATGTCGAAGGCTGACTTTTTCAACTTGAATAAAACCACGGAATAGAGATTCACGTGATGTTACTTCGACATCTTTAGATGTATAACTTGGACGTTCAACAATACTCATGATTCGATCAGGACGAAATCTATTTATTTCATCCTAACCGAGAATCATGGCTAGGCAAGTGTTTTTTTTGAATATTTACACTTTATGATACAGTTTTTGACCTTGCTCTTGATAAACCTCTTTCATGGCTTTGAGGCCTTCTTCAACCTCTGAATTGCTATTAGTGAGGTTGTTGGCATAGTCACGAACATTCTGGGTGATTTTCATCGAACAGAATTTTGGTCCACACATTGAACAGAAGTGAGCAGATTTATGAGCCTCTTTTGGTAAGGTTTCATCATGCATGCTACGTGCTGTGTCAGGGTCTAGACTTAAGTTGAATTGATCATCCCAACGGAATTCAAAACGTGCTTTTGACAAAGCATTATCGCGAACTTGAGCACCCGGATGTCCTTTCGCAAGGTCAGCAGCATGTGCCGCAAGCTTGTAGGTAATAATTCCGTCTTTAACATCTTTTTTGTTTGGTAAACCTAAGTGTTCTTTTGGTGTCACATAACAAAGCATCGCTGTGCCGTACCAACCAATCATGGCTGCGCCAATTGCAGAAGTGATGTGGTCATAACCCGGAGCGATATCAGTCGTTAATGGCCCAAGTGTATAGAATGGTGCTTCTTTACACACTTCTAGCTGAAGGTCCATGTTTTCTTTAATCATGTGCATTGGTACATGACCAGGGCCTTCAATCATGACTTGAACATCATGTTCCCATGCACGGTGTGTAAGTTCACCTAGGGTTTTAAGTTCGCTGAACTGTGCTTCGTCATTCGCATCTTGAATACAACCCGGACGTAAGCCATCACCTAAGCTAAATGAAACGTCATAGGCTTTCATGATTTCACAGATTTCATCGAAATGAGTGTATAAGAAGTTTTCTTCATGATGTGCTAGACACCACTGCGCCATGATTGAACCACCACGAGACACAATACCTGTTAAACGGTTTGCTGTAAGTGGCACATAACGAAGCAATACACCTGCGTGAATCGTGAAGTAGTCAACACCTTGCTCAGCTTGTTCAATCAGTGTGTCTTTGAAGATTTCCCATGTTAGATCTTCTGCAACACCATCAACTTTTTCAAGCGCTTGATAAATAGGTACGGTACCGATTGGAACAGGTGAATTACGAATAATCCATTCACGTGTTTCATGAATGTTTTTACCTGTCGACAAATCCATAATGGTGTCGGCACCCCAACGCGTTGCCCACGTCATTTTGGCAACTTCTTCGTCAATTGAAGAACCCAGCGCTGAGTTACCAATGTTGGCATTAATTTTAACCAAGAAATTACGGCCAATAATCATTGGCTCAAGTTCTGGGTGGTTAATGTTGGCAGGAATGATCGCACGACCTTCAGCAACTTCTTGTCGAACAAATTCAGGTGTAATTTCTTTTAAGTTTTTTGCACCAAAATTTTGTCCAGCATGTTGACGCATATCAACACCTTCACGCTGGCGTTGATTCTCACGAATTGCAATATATTCCATTTCAGGTGTGATAATACCTTGCTTGGCATAGTGCATTTGAGTGACATTTTTGCCAGCTTTAGCGCGGCGTGGGTTTTGAATATGAGCAAAACGAATGTCAGCGGTGCGAATGTCTTTTAAACGTTCTTGACCAAAAGTTGAAGTTAAACCAGAAAGTACATCAGTATCGTTACGTTCTTCAATCCAGTTTTGGCGAACTGAAGGTAAACCTTTGTCTAAATCAATTTGAACATTTGGATCTGTATAAACACCTGAAGTGTCATAGACCATAACAGGGGGATTATGTTCACCGCCCAGACCAGTAGGGGTATCTGTTAAAGAAATTTCTCGCATTGGAACCTGAATATCAGGACGAGAGCCTTCAATATAAACTTTTTTAGAAGCGGGTAAGATGCGGGTTAAATCTTTTGCATCTTGTTCATGTTGCGCTGAAATTTCAGCAGAAGAGAGATTCGTTAACTGGTTCATTACATGATCCTTATGAATAACATCAACGAATCAAGCACGACCAAAAACGATGGCGGATTTATCTTTACTAGATAAATTTAAGGCTTAAGTTTTCAGATGGCTTGATTCCTACGCAGGTCTTAACCTGATCAGGTTCAACGGTACTCATGTTCAAACTTGTGTTGCGATAACACGAAATTTACACAATCTCAGCGAGTTATTACTCGCGCTCCGTCAAGCGATTTACAGACTAACATGTTTTAGGTTGGGTGGCATTGTCAATTTGTATCTATACAAACCGCATCCATATGGCAGTCACGATACACTTCAGTGTTCCATGGGGAGTCTAATTTTAATAGCTGCTCAAGTTGTTCATGAGTCATCTGATAATTTGATTTTTTATTGCCATTCTTATCAGTTAAATCTATTTTAAATTGCTTATTACGCTCCTCTACAGGTGTGGCAATAAACTTAAGAAATAGTTGAGCAGGTTTGGCTAAACTCGACTGATTCTGTGTAGACAGAAATTGAATTTGTTGAAGCGCATCTTTATCAAACCATGTGTTTGGTGCATATTCATCTGACACAGGCGTGTTATCGAGACCAAAGAAAATAAAATAGCGATATTCGTTAAAGAGTAGTTTTGCATCACTAATAAAATGGCTTTTTGGATACTTTTGAATAAATTTTTCCCAAAATAATGCACGTTCAGTGAGCTCTTTCCAAGAAATAGCCAACGCACCATCGTTATAAAAAATATTTTGATTGTCTTTCGCCATACGAGTTAAAAAATCTTTTTGGTCAGCAGGTAAGGCTTTAGAAAAAACATCAACTAAATAGTTTGGCTGACGTCGATAGGTAAACATGCCTTCGCCTTGATAGAGTAGTTCAATATAGGCTTGACCTTCATGTTGAAGTAAATATTGATCACGTGGGCTCAGTTGGCCGAAGAGTTTTTTCTGACTTTGAATGACCTTTTTAAGGTCTTGTTGTTTATGTTCTAAAACAGCATAGCCAAAAGCTTCAAACGCTCTACCTGTTTTTTCAGTGTAGTCTTGTTTTAGGAAACGCTGATACATGGCTGTTGATGCATCAATCAGCTTAAGCTGTTCATCATTTTTTAAAGACGGAACACAGGTTTTAAGCTTTTCATTAATTTGATTTAAGTCTTCTATTTTGCTGTTTTGATTAATCGTGTGCATAGCTACCATAATTTGTAAGCAGCTACTGTCTTGTTTTTGAGTGGCCTTTTGCTCAGTTGATTTTTGCTCTTTAGATATAGTCTGATCTTGCTCTGATGTTTTATTACATCCAGCTAAAAGTAGTGCGCTGCACATACTCATCATTAGAACTTTTTTCATCATTGTATTTTTATCAAAGTGAATATTGCTCAAATTATAACTCGGAAAAAGATTGCATCATTGTTAGAAATCTTTATTATTAGGTAGGTCGGTCTACTTAAGTTAAAGCTATGAATGATAAAACAGCAAGACAGAAAATTCTCGATGCCGCTTCAACTTTGTTTTATAACGATGGCATTACTGCAACTGGAATTAACTCGGTTACGGCTAAAGCAGATGTTGCTAAGATGTCGCTTTATAATAATTTTTCTTCAAAAGGTGAGCTTGTCGATGCCTACATTGCTGCACGCCATCAAGAGTGGCTTGATCTCTACCAAAAGCGTTTAGAAAAAATAAAAACAGCTAAAGAAGCCATTTTGGCCGTATTTGATGCCTATCAAGACCATGCGGAATTTGCCTATGAAAAAGGCTTTCGAGGTTGCGGGTTATTGAATGCTGCGGCTGAGTTTCCTGCAAATAGTGCAGGGCGAAGTTCGGTAAGACAGCATAAAGAAGAAGTCGAGGCTATTGTTGCTGAACATTTAAAAAAATTGATATCAGACTCACAGCGGATTAGCTATGTGGCTACGCAACTTTCTTTTCTTTTAGAAGGTTCTATGGCACGAGCAGGCTTAGAAGGCAACAGTCGTCAACTTCTATTAGCAAAACAAATGGCAGAAGATATTTTAAATAGAGAATGCCCACATGATTAGCCTCATTAAAAATAGTAGTTATGGAGGCACAATTGCGATTTTAGTTGCCTCTGTTTTGTGGGGAACAACAGGTACTGCGGCCGCATTTGCTCCGACACTTGGTCCACTTGCTATTGGCGCCGTAGCGATGGGTGGAGGAGGTCTTTTACAAGCTTTGGTTGCATCACGAGCGATACGTGAAAACCGACAATTTATAAGAGAAAATCTTTTAATACTGCTTTTAGGTGTAGCGGCGGTTGGTATTTATCCTTTGGCTTTTTATTCCTCAATGCATTATGCAGGCATTACGATTGGCACCGTGGTTTCAATTGGTTCGGCTCCACTGATTGCAGCCATTTTAGAGCGATTCTTTGATCGCAAAGCTTTGTCTGCCATCTGGTTTCTAAGTTTTATTTGCGGTGTGCTTGGCGTAACAATGTTGTCGATGGGTGAAAGTCATGCAGTTCTAGACGGTACAAATCAATGGAATAAATACTTCGGTATTTTTCTTGGTCTTGTCGCAGCTACAACTTATTCGCTTTATTCATGGGCTGCAAAAAGATTAATAGATCGGGGTGTTGCCTCTAAAGCTGCAATGGGCATGATTATGGGTGGTGGGGCAGTTGTTTTGCTTCCTACTTTGTTGGTTACAGGTGGTGGGTTACTACAAAGCTCAACCAATCTACTTGTGGCTGGTTATATGATGCTAATTCCTATGTTTTTGGGTTATTTACTTTTTGGATTTGGTCTAAAAACAGTAAATGCCAGCAAAGCGACCACCTTAACTTTATTTGAACCTTTAGTTGCTGCGATTTTTGCCATTGTGTTGGTGGGTGAGCATGTTTCATGGTTGGGTTGGATAGGCATGCTTTTGATTTTTATTTGTATTTTAATATTGTCAAAAACTGAGAACGCTTAAAAAAACTAAAACTTTTAATGGCTTGAGTTTGATTCGAATTTTTCTTAGTCTAAAAGGCAAGTTTTATCGTTGATTTGAACAATGAAAATAAAATTAATGGTCGCTGTTGGCCTTTGGAGTTTTGCATCTTCGAGTTTTGCTCTAGATTTGGTTGAGACTTATGAGCGCGCAAAACAAAATGATCCGACATGGCAAGCCAATCAACAACAATTTGAAGCAGATCAACTTAATTTAGGCTTGGCAACGGGAGCGTTATTACCTACCGTTACACTGTCTGGAAACATTACTCGTAATCGACAAACTGTAAAGCGTTCAAACTTTCCAGGTGTTGACCAAGAAGGACTTTCTGATGCTTTGGTGAGTAATACCTCAACGACTCGGCAAGCGACCTTAACAGCACGTCAGCCATTGTTTCGAATGGATGCTTGGGAAGGTTATAAACAAGTTAAAACTTCGGTTGCCTTAAGTGAAATTACCTTAAGGCTGCAAAAACAAGACCATGTTTTAAATGTAGCAGAAGCCTATTTTAATGTGTTGCGTCAGCAGGCATTGAGTGTTGCATACCTACAAGAAGAAAAAGCTTTGCTTGAGCAGCTTAATATGATGAATGCCAAACTCAAAGAAGGTTTGGTGGCGCGTAGTGATGTGAGTGAAGCAAATGCTCAATATCAAAATGCCAGAGCCAATCGTATTTCAACCAATGTTCAATTACTTTTAGCCCAAGAACAGCTGTCTGAATATATTGGTTCTTATCAAGATAAGCTTGCTGTATTACGAAGTGACTTTAGTTTTCAAAAGCCTTATCCAGCAGAACTTAATGACTGGCTTTCTTTGGCCCAGCAAAAAAATCTAAAGATCCAGCAAGCCCGTTTACAGCAACAATATAGTGAAGATCAGCGCCGTGTAGAAAAAGCCGCGCTTTATCCTCAAATAGATGCTGTGGCGAGCTATGGTTATACCAAACAGACCCCAGAGACTCTTATTTCGACGGACGGAAAATTTGATCAGGTTGGGGTAGAAATGAACTGGAATTTATTTAATGGCGGGCGTACTCGAACATCCATTAAAAAAGCGACTGTAGAAGCCAGTAAAGCCCAAGCTCAACTTGATGCGGCCATCCGCCGTGCCAATGTCGATGTGAAAAGTGCATTTATGCAGGTTGATACAGACCAAGCCAAACTCGAAGCAAGAAAAGCTGCAATGGATTCATCTTCTTTAGTTTCGCAAGCCTCGAAAGCGAGCTATAACGAAGGCTTAAAAAGTATGGTTGATGTTTTATTGGCCCAGCGTAATGCTTTTTCTGCAAAACAGGATTATCTTAATGCTCAATATGACTATTTATTGAATGTGCTTCGTTTAAAAGCTGCGATAGGCCAGCTCGGTGAAAAAGATCTGGTTGAGCTTAATAGCTGGTTAACTTATCAGTAATAAAATGCTTTTATCTGAAATTTAATTTTGTCATAAAAACTTAATGATTGCTGTGTTTTAATGCTCAATCATTTTATTCCTGCGCCATCATGTTGGAGGCTTCCCTTGAGTCCAAGTAATCCGGTGTTAACCCATCATATTTCTTCTCAATTTAATGAAGATTTGCAAGATGTAAACACAAAGTTTATGACCATGGGTGGCTTGGTCGAACAACAGGTCGCAAATGCAATTCATTCTTTGCTTGATACAGACGCAAATTTAGCGATTGATGTTCAATTTAAAGATAATGCAGTCAATCAATATGAACGTGATATTGATGAAGGCTTGACGTTAATTTTGGCGCGTCGTCATCCAGCAGCGATTGACTTGCGTATGGTTATTGCCATGAGTAAAGCCAATACTGACCTTGAGCGTATTGGTGACGAAGCTGCAAAAATTGCCCGTATTGCACAGAACCTTTGTGAAGAGGGTGGTTCGCCTCGTGGCTACATGGAAACACGTCATATTGGTAACCAAGTTCGTGTCATGATTCATGATGCACTTGATGCTTTTGCACGTTTAGATGCAGATCAAGCTTTACGTGTACTTTTAGCCGATGCTGACATCGACCGTGAATATCAGTCAGCAACACGTACATTAATGACCTATATGATTGAAGATCCGCGTCATATTGCTCGTGTTATTAATGTTATGTGGGTTCTACGTTCTTTGGAGCGTATTGGTGACCATGCACGTAACATTGCTGAGCAAGTTATTTATATGGCAAAAGGCTTTGATGCTCGTCATACTAAAATTGAAGAAATTGAAGCTAAAGTCCACGAAAAGTAATTTTGAGCTGAAATATTGAAAGGCCTTGTTTGAAACAAGGCCTTTTTTATTTGTTTAAAAATAATAGATAAAAAAATGTCCCGAACTTTGGGGGGAAGTTCAGGACAGAAAATCAAGTGCATAAACACGACAGGGATCGTGTTCTTCTTGCTATGAATTGATATTAAGTTCTTTACTTTTTGATGTCATGTAGAGTCCTGTTCGCTCTATGTAAGGCTTTTTATGCTTGTGTAAGTTTCACGTAAAAAAAGGCAGGTCTATGTGTATAGGACCCGCCTTTTTAAATAATGAAGAAGCTAAAACAAACCGATTATTCTGGTTTCCAGCCTTCAGCTTTTTCTACGCTTTCATCATTGTTAAAGAACTTCTCACGTTGTTCTTCAAGGAACTTCTTCGCATCTGGTTCAAACACGTTTAAGCGTTTTTCATTAATCAGCGTAGTTTGGTGTTTTAACCATTCTTGCCATGCTTGCTTAGAAACATTTTCAAAAAAATCTTGGCCTTTAGCACCTGGGAAAGGAGCGAAGTCTAAACCTTCCATTTCCTTTTGATATTTACGGCAAAATACTTGTCGACTCATGGTTTATCCTTAAGCGTATAACTGTTCTAAACGTGTATGGGCACGAGCAATCGCAGCTTCAACCTGTTTTGGTGAAGTTCCGCCAATATGATCACGTGCATTTACAGAAGCTTCTAGTGTTAAGGCTTTATCAAACACATCTGCTGTAATTAAGTCAGAGAATTGTTGTAATTGCTCAAGTGTTAACTCAGATAAATCTTTTTCTTCAGCAACACCTAATGCAACAGCTTTACCTACAATTTCATGAGCATCACGGAAAGCAACGCCTTTTTTCACTAGGTAGTCAGCAAGATCGGTTGCTGTTGAGAATCCACGAAGTGCAGCTTCACGCATAATTTCAATATTTGGAACTAATGCAGGAATCATATCTGCGAAAGCCATGAGTGAACCACGAACCGTATCGATTGCATCAAATAAAGGTTCTTTGTCTTCTTGGTTGTCTTTGTTGTACGCCAATGGTTGACCTTTCATGAGCGTAAGCAAGCTAATTAAGTCACCAAATACACGGCCAGATTTACCACGAATAAGCTCTGGAACATCTGGGTTTTTCTTCTGCGGCATAATTGAAGAACCAGTACAGAAGCGGTCAGGAATGTTCACAAATTTGAACTGTGCAGAAGTCCAAAGAATCAGTTCTTCTGACATGCGTGATAAATGCATCATGATTAAAGATGCAGCTGCATTAAATTCAATAGCAAAGTCACGGTCAGATACAGCATCGAGAGAGTTTTCAGATACAGCTTCAAAACCTAAAAGTTCTGCTGTGTAAGCACGGTCAATCGGGTAAGTAGTACCTGCAAGAGCCGCAGAACCAAGTGGCATACGGTTAACGCGCTTACGACAATCTTGAAGACGTTCAGAGTCACGAATCAACATTTCAAACCATGCTAACAAGTGATGACCAAAAGTCACAGGCTGAGCAGTTTGTAGGTGTGTAAAGCCCGGCATAATGGTATTTACATTTTTGGCAGCCAAGCCTAACAAGCCTTTTTGTAAACGTTCTAATAATTTTAAAATATCATCAATTTCGTCGCGTAGGTAAAGACGAATATCAGTTGCAACCTGATCGTTACGGCTACGACCTGTATGTAATTTTTTACCTGTAATGCCAATACGTTGAGTCAAACGTGATTCAATGTTCATGTGAACATCTTCAAGATCGATGCGCCACTCAAAGTTTCCAGCCTCAATTTCTGAGCGAATGGTGCTTAAACCTTCAATAATGTCATCGCGTTCTGCTTCTGTGAGTACGCCAACTTTCGCAAGCATGGTAGCATGCGCAATCGAACCAGCGATGTCTTGCTTATAAAAACGTTGGTCAAACTGAACAGAGGCGGTAAATTCGGCTACAAAAGCGTCCGTCGCTTCAGAAAAACGACCACCCCACATACCTGAGGTTTGGTCTGGGGTTACTGAATTAGGGGGATTTGAAGATGTGGTCATGGTGGCTCAGTAAAATAAAAAAGAGTATATCACTTGCCGAAGCTCAACAAACAAAGTTGTTTCCTACAGCATATCGAAATCAAAATTCCTCCTATTTTTTTACGAAAAACGGGCGTTGGCAACACTTATTCGAATTAATTATCGCAAGTAATGTTTTGGCTCTGGTCTTAGCATTGGCTGAAGCACAGTCTTGGCAAGCCTTGAGCGGGGGAAGGCTTTTTCAATACATCGTTTTTATTAACTGGGTAATATTGTCCTTTTTTGCCTTGGTTGAGCGTTTTCAAGCTTTTTTTAACACTTTACGTCAAGAATTTGCCTTGGCTATTGGCTTTATCATGTTGCAAGGTATTGTTGTTTTAACCACCTTAATGAGTAATTTTTTTCAGTTTGGTCTTTTAAATAAACATGCTTCTTTAACGCAGGGATGGAGCATTTATTTTACCAATGTGCCTTTATATCTAAGCTATGGAATATTACTCGGGGCTTTCTGCCTACGTTATTTATATGTCAGAGAACAGTGGTTACATCAGCAATATGCAGAATTAAATGCCCGTATTCAGGCCATGCAAGCGCGAATTCATCCTCATTTTTTATTTAATAGTCTAAATAATGTAGTCAGTTTAATTGCGATAGATCCAGATAAAGCAGAAAGCATGCTTATTAGTCTGTCACGTTTATTTCGTGCCAGCTTTCAAGAATTGAAATTGGTGAGTCTGTATGAAGAAATCGAGCTAAGTAAACAATATTTAATGATTGAACAGGTCCGTTTGGGGGAGCGTTTAAAAGTAGATTGGAAAGTCGAGCTTTCACCTGTGCAACTCAAACAGATCACCATTCCTTTATTGACATTACAACCTTTGTTAGAGAATAGTATTTTTCATGGGGTAGAACCAATGATGGGTAAGGCAACCATAGGGGTATTGGTTGAAATATTGCAAAATCAGGTCAGTATAGTCATTACCAACCCATATACAGACGATACAATAAATTCAAGGAAAGGGCATGGAATCGCGCTTGAAAATGTTAAGCAGCGCCTGAAAGCATATTATGGGAGTTCCGTAAGATTTCAGGTTTATAAAGGTGAAACCTTATATACCACCGTTATGAGCTATCAATATCAAACAAAATAATAAGTTAGTCAGAGTTAACCATAAAAAAATGGATCAAGTTAACGGTGACAAGGAGGATGAATGAAGGTGCTGATTTGTGATGACGAACCACTTGCAGTGGAGCGATTATCACGTTTAGTTTCAAAGATGGGACATGAAGTTGTATCAACGGCTCATCATGGACAAGAAGCCTTGGAACAGGCGCGGCTTCATCAACCGGATGTAATTTTACTTGATATTCAAATGCCAGGTATGAATGGTCTTGTCTGTGCGGAACAGATAAGTCAGCTCAATCCTCGACCTGCGATTGTATTTTGTACGGCCTATGACCAACATGCATTGGAAGCATTTAAGTCTCAAGCTCAAGCTTATCTTCTTAAACCCATTGATTCTCAAGAACTTGAACAAGTTTTTAGTCAATTGACTCAGCTTACTCAAGCACAACTAAATGCTTTACCACAACATGATTTTTTACATGATCTAAAAACAAAGAGACACCAAATTGCTGCAAAAACCTATCGTGGGGTTGAGCTAATTCCAGTTGAAAATATTTATTATTTTTTAGCCGATCAGAAATATGTCACGGTGCGTCATCAAAATGGCAGTGTATTAATTGATGAAACTTTAAAAGAGCTTGAAACCGAATTTGCAGATCAATTCATTCGTATTCATCGAAATGCATTGGTTGCAATTGCATATTTAGATGGACTGGAGCTCGTTAGCTCTGGGCAATATCAGGTTCGTTTACGTGGACTAGATGAGCGACTTTCTGTGAGTCGTCGACATTTATCTATGCTTAGAGAGCGGATCCATCAGCTCTAAAGTTAAAAAGAGTTATCTTGGGCGTGCGAGATTTTACTTGCAATTTTAAGGGATCAAGTTAAGTTTAGGGTGTATCGTTTGACCAGCCCATGCTTGAATTTATGAAAACCTTGAAAATTGCTACACGACAAAGCCCACTTGCTCTTTGGCAGGCAGAATATATTCGTGCCCGATTACAGGAGCTTCACCCAGATTTAACGGTGGAGTTGGTTAAATTTGTCACTCAGGGCGATAAAATCTTAGATACGCCTTTAGCAAAAATTGGTGGGAAAGGGCTATTTGTTAAAGAGTTAGAAGCAGCACTTTTAGATGGGCGTGCAGATTTAGCTGTACATTCAATGAAAGATGTTCCGATGGCTTTGCCAGAAGGTCTAAGCTTGGCAGTAATTTGTGAACGTGAAGATCCATTAGATGCTTTTGTTTCAAATACTTTTGAAAAATTTGCTGACCTACCTCAAGGTGCAAAAGTGGGCACATCAAGTTTACGCCGTAAATCCCAAATTTTAAAACAACGTCCTGATTTGCAAATTATTGACTTGCGTGGAAATGTTGGCACACGTTTAGCGAAACTAGATGATGGTCAATATGACGCTATTATTTTAGCTAGCGCTGGTTTGAAACGTTTAGGTTTGTCAGAACGCATTCGTCATTGTTTAACACCAGACATTAGTTTGCCTGCGGTGGGTCAAGGTGCGTTGGGCTTGGAATGCCGTGCAGCTGACCAAGATGTATTAGCTTTAATTCAACCACTATTGCACGAAAAAACAGATGTTTGTGTACGTGCTGAGCGTGCTTTTAATGCCTATCTTGAAGGTGGTTGTCAGGTTCCAATTGCAGGTTATGCCACACTACAAAATGGACAAATCCATATTGAAGGTCGTGTCGGAAGTCCTGATGGGCAAACATTATTACGTGCTGAACTGACAGATGAAGCTAGCAATGCTCATCAACTGGGTGAAAACCTTGCTCGAAACTTACTTGATCAAGGTGCGGGTGAGCTATTAAAGGCTCTTTACTAAACCATGTTGTTTATTAATACTCGACCTGATTCTCGTGCAGCTGAATTAACAGATGCTTTGCAAAATGAAGGTTATCAAGTTGAGTCTTTACCTCTTTTAGAACTTGTTGCCAAACCCTTTTCCGAACATTTATTTCAGCTTTACCAACAATTAGTTAAAGCACAAGCTATTGTTGTGGTCAGCCCAACTGCTGTTGATGTAGGGGTGCAGTACTTAATACAAAGTGGTTTAAAGCTAGATAACTTAAAACATATTCAGTGGATTGCGGTCGGGCAGGCTACTGCTAATCGCCTTCATGAATATGGCGTTGACGCACATATTCCAGATGTGGAAACTTCTGAGGGAATGTTAAACCTGCCGATTCTTCATAATATGAATCAGGCTGGTAGTGTCGCTTTCTGGCGAGGAGAGGGTGGACGTCAATTTATGATGGAAACTTTGCAGCAGCAAGGTATTCAGATTTTAAATTTCATTTTATATCATCGGCAATGCCCAGAAACCTCATGTTCTACATTCAAACATCTGACACAGAATTCAAATTATAATTTAGAAAAATGGCTGGTCTTAATTACCAGTGAGGCCAGCTGGAAATATTGGTTAGAGCTTTGTTTAAAAAATAATGTACAACCTGATTGTGTATATTTGGTTTTAGGTCCACGTCTTTTCCAAATTGTTAAAGAATATCGCGATCAACAACAGGCTCATTTTCACATTATTCAACTTGAAAATTTATCGCCTTCGGGGATGATTCATCACATTCAGGCATTATAAGGATTCGTATGAGAAAACTTGTTTCTATCATCATTTTACTGGGCATGGCTTGGTTGGCTAAGCTCAGTTACGATATGTGGCAAATTTCTCGTACTGTTCCCGAGCTTAAGCAAAGTCTGCTTCAATCAGAACAGCACTATGCCAATCTAAATGATCAATTGGTTGCTTTACAGCGACAACTACAGAATCAACCTGTAAATACAGGCGATAAACTAAGTTCAGTAGCTCACCCAGATGCTCCACCGACAGGTATTGCTCCTACAGTTTTAATTAAACAAAAGTTAGATTTAATTCAATTTGCAATTGATCAGCAGCAATTGATTTATGCAGTTGATCAATTAAATCAGTTGCAGCTATCTCTCGTGCACTATGAAATTGCTCCAGCATTGCAACATAGTTTGAACCAATCGCTTGAGCAGGATAAGCAAGCAGTTCAACAATTCACTTTGGCTCAAAATCAGCGCCATCAATTGATCGATGATTTATTGCAGACGATTGATAAAAATATTCAGCAAGCTTTAGCTCAGCCTAAGCTTGAGATGGATCAATCCGAGTCTGTGTCTTGGTGGAAAAAATGGTTCCGCATAGAAAAAGTAGAAACGCCGTCTATTAATTTAATGAATCGAAGTGTGGTACTCAAAGAAGTACAATTAAGACTATTAATTGCTGAACAGGCACTCAATCAAGGCAAAATGACAGAGTACCAAAACGAGTTGCAATCTGTGATGCAAAAGCTAGATGAAATGCCTGATGCAACGAGTCAACAGTTAAAAAAACGTATTGCTAAAGTGGCACATTTATCTATCGTGCCTGTTCCTAAATTATCTACACTTGGTCTAATTGGCTCATAAGGAGGAGATATGAAACACCTCCTGTCGGTTTATTTCGTAATTAGTTTAATACTCTTTGCCGCTTTAGCTTTATTGAGTTATGGCTATGGAATGGGGTATGTCTACATCTACTGGCGACAATTGCAGTTGCAAACAAATGTTTGGGGATTAACCCTTGCTTTTGTGGTAATGAGCTTTATTGCTCAATTTATATGGCTTTGGGTTAAACGCTATTCCTCTCGTGAGCAGAGGAAAAGTGAAAATATCTTCCAGTTTAAAAACCTTCATCCCTATGAACAATTAGGTATTGTCTGGTTATTAGAGGCCGCCGAAGATCAACGTGTATTTATTGAACGTGTTTTTACTCAGTCAGCGCTTTTAAAAAATATTATTGATGCCAAATTTCTGGTTTTAAGTGGAGACTATCCAAAAGCATTGGCTGCTTTAGATCAATCACCACCTATGGCATTTGAATTGGCAGAGTTAGAACGAATCGAAATCTTTTTAGCCCAAAACGAAGCTGAACGTGCATTAACTCATCTTGAGTTTTTATACCAGCATCAGTTATCGCCTTGGCTTGAAGAAATAGAAACAGCCTACCAGCAAAGATTAACTGCCTTATGGGGGCAATTGGCGTTGCAACACCCATGGGTGTATTTACGGTCAATGAAGTATGGTTTGCTAGATGCTGAGCACCGTGATTTATGGTTACAGCAACTCCTTCAGCAGTTTGATGAAGCTTCTGTTGATGATCTGCATGCTTTGCAACAACGTTATCTAGATTTAGAGTCTGAAATTCAAACTCGACCTTATAGCAGTAAGTTGTTATGGCTCAAACTATTGGCGCGTATGCCTGATATGAGCATGCAGCACGCAGCCTTAACACTACACTTATTAAAAGAACAGTTCGATCCAGAAGTTTTTTATCTGTGGTTTCAGCAACAACTGCTTAAACAGGTTCCAGACTATGCAGATGTCGAAGAAAAAATTATCGAGTTTGAAAATCAATATATGAATTTGCCTGTTTTAACTTTTGCAAAATGGCATGTCTATATGGCAACTGGACGTCAAGCAGAGGCTGAAACATTATTATCATTATATCCAGATAATATTTTAATGAGCTATTTACGTATTAAGTCTACGCTTAATGAAGATGAAGTATTAATCAAACAGTTAAACCTAATCTTTGAAAATGATGCGAATTTTTTAAAATTTAAAATATGAGGCAAAAATGAAAGAACTGTCTGTCTACCCGATAATATATGAACAGAAAGTCGCATGGGGAGATATGGATGCTTTCGGTCATGTCAATAATGTACAATATTATCGATATATTGAAAGCTCACGTATTTTATATATGGAAGCTATAAATATATTAACCCCACAATTATATACCGTTGTAGCCTCAAGTCAGTGTAAATATTTAAAGCCAGTTTTTTATCCAGATGTACTGAAAGTCGGTGTTCGCGTGGAAGAGCTCCGTAATAGTGCATTCCGTATGGCTTATATATTGTGGAGCGAGACACAACAACAAATCGTGGCTACTGGTGAAGCGGTTATGGTCTGCGTAGATAAATTAACAGAACGAAAATGTGAAATACCTCAGGAAATAAAACAAAAAATTATTGAGCTAGAAAAATCTGTTGGGCATGACTTAATACATTTATCTTAAATAAATATTAATAAAATATATTTCATTTATAATTGATAATGTAATTAAAAGGTAATTTTTTTAGTTATTCTGATGAACACGGCTTTCAAACTATTGCTTATTGAATAGATTATAAATAATATTGGTCTTGATTTTATGTTTTTAAATTTTGTCTGTATTATTTTGAATTGTCTGTAAGACTGGAGTATTTATTAATGAAACCGGATATCAGTGAATTATCTGTTGAAGAGTTAAAACGCTTACAAGAAGAAGCGGAAGCTTTAATTGCAAGTAAAAAAGATCAAGCAATCGAAGATGCTTATAATCAAATTATCGAGATCGCTGAAAATGTAGGTTTTAGTGTTGAACAACTTCTTGAGTTTGGTGCTCAAAAACGTAAGAAAACAACACGTAAATCTGTTGAGCCACGTTACCGCAACAAAAACAATTCTGAAGAGACTTGGACTGGCCGTGGTAAACAACCACGCTGGTTAGTTGCTGAAATTGAAAAAGGCGCAAAACTTGAAGATTTCTTAATCTAATTGTATTGCCGATTTAAAAAGCCAGGCAGATTTGCCTGGTTTTTTTATGCATAAAAATATCTAAAGTGTGTTTTGAAAATTATTTAAGAAATTGGGTGTTTAAATTCATCTTTAAATAGATTGTTGAGATCAAATTTGCATTTAGTTCTTTTAGCACTCGGTTTTCATGATTTTGTCATACGTTCAACTTATAGTCTTAATACCGAAGCCAAGCCCGATTGCTTGGTTTTTTTATATGAAGTGAATTGGCGATGTTGAAAAAGTATGCATAATGTCAGACTAGGGAGCTACTCTCAAAATAAGGACGATAATTTGCATGTTGGTAAGGCTGAATGAAGAAAAAGTCTAAGCAATGGAAGTGGTGGTTATTTGCACTCATTGCATTTTTAATTTTTATTATTTTACAGATCCCGGCGACGTGGCTAATTTCTAAATTTTCAAAGAATAATCAAACTCTACACAATGTAAGTGGAAATATCTGGCAAGGCCAAGCAGATTGGCGGCGTGGTACTTTGAGAGGCTCGATTCATTGGAAAACTAGACCTCTTGACCTGTTTTTATTACGGTTCGCTGCTGATGTAGATATCCATAGTGGAAATACCCAATTATCTGGGGTAATGGGCTATGGCGTGGGTAAAAAAGTAATTGTAAAAGCTATGAATGGTCAGGTTGCACCTGAAACATTAAAACAAATTGTGAACTGGCAATGGCCTGTGAATAGTATCCAGTTAAAAGATATTAATTTTAATTATAAAAAAGAGCAGGGTTTCGCCGCAGTTGATGGTCAATTGCATTGGGGTGGCGGTGCTTTGATTTATAATATTGGTGATCGTCAAGACCGGATGAATATGCCTTCTTTAAATGGGCAACTAACGGATCAAAACGGTCAATTACAAGTTGATATACGTGATCAACGCAGTCAAAAAATGGCGAATCTTTTATTAGATGCCAACATGATGCTTGATGTGCAGCTTACGCAAAGATTATTACTGAATATTCCATCTTATGATGGAAAAGCTGGTTTAGATACATTTGTCATTAGTTCTCGTCAGCCCTTAATACAAGGGGGTAACTAATGAAAGTGTGGATTGAGAAATTACAGCATCTACAATGGCAAAAATTAGATCGGTTAAGTGTGGTTGTATTTGCCGTTTTAATTCTATGGCTGTGCTGGAAATTGGCTTCATTATTTTGGTGGGTGATTGCACCTCCTCAAATGATGCAGTTTGATCGGGTAGAGTTAGGATCACAGCAACCACAAATTCCTAACATTAGTACTTTTTCGCTTTTTAATGAACCTTCAGCTAATGCAGCTCAGGAAAATGTCAACCTAGAATTACAAGGCGTGATGTTGGGTTATCCGAACCGTTTTTCTTCGGCTGTTATTAAGCTTGATAATACTGCTGACAGGTATCGGGTGGGAGAAACAATAGGGTCTACCTCTTATCAGTTGGCAGAAGTTTATTGGGATCACGTGATATTGCGTCAAGGTAATGGAAGTACGCGTGAGCTTCAGTTTAAAGGTTTGCCAAACGGTTTATATCAACCTATGACGCCAGATGCCTCACAACCAACTGCAACTGCGCCTCAGTCGTCGGCACCTGTTAATACGACTCAAGAGGCGTTAGGGCAGGCTATTCAGCAAATGCAGGGGAACCGTGAACAATATCTACGTGATATGGGTGTAAGCGGGAACTCAAGCGAAGGTTTTGAAGTTACAGAACGTACACCCACTGCGCTTAGAAATAAGTTAGGTTTAAGGCCGGGTGACCGGATTGTTTCCTTAAACGGTCAAACGGTTGGGCAAGGGCAAACGGATGTGCAGTTGCTTGAACAGGCTCGTCGAGCTGGGCAAGTGAAATTAGAAATAAAACGTGGTGATCAAGTGATGACCATACAACAAAATTTTTAGTGATAACACGTCACCATAAGAGTTAGGAATTATCGCAAGTTATGGCTTTATTGAATCATCAACGTCCACTTTGGGCATTACTTGCAGCAGCTCCATTGATTGCGACAGTGAGCAGCAGCGTCTATGCCCAGACATGGAAGATCAATTTACGTGATGCTGACTTAACTGCATTTATTAATGAAGTTGCAGACATTACGGGGAAAAACTTTGCAGTAGATCCGCGAGTGCGTGGCAATGTCACAGTAATATCGAATAAACCCCTTAATAAAGATGAAGTTTATGATCTATTTCTTGGGGTGTTAAATGTAAATGGGGTGGTGGCAATTCCTTCAGGGAACACCATCAAGCTTGTGCCAGATAGTAATGTTAAGAATTCGGGAATCCCTTACGATTCTAGAAATAGACTGCGTGGTGATCAAATTGTCACTCGAGTCATTTGGCTTGAAAATACAAATCCAAATGATTTAATTCCAGCACTTCGTCCTTTAATGCCACAATTTGCACATATGGCTGCGATAGCAGGCACTAATGCGCTAATTGTTTCGGACCGAGCTGCAAATATCTATCAACTTGAAAATATCATTCGTAACCTCGACGGTACGGGGCAAAATGATATTGAGGCAATAAGTCTCCAATCGAGCCAAGCGGAAGAAATCATTACTCAACTTGAGGCAATGAGCGCTACGGGGGCATCTAAAGATTTTAACGGAGCCCGTATCCGTATTATTGCAGACAACCGAACGAATCGTATTTTAGTAAAGGGCGATCCTGAAACACGTAAACGTATTCGCCACATGATCGAAATGCTGGATGTGCCTTCAGCAGACCGTTTAGGCGGTTTAAAAGTTTTTCGATTAAAATATGCTAGTGCAAAAAACTTATCTGAGATTTTACAAGGCCTCGTAACAGGACAAGCTGTTTCTTCGTCAAATAGCAATAATTCTTCTAACTCATCGAATCCGATCAATAATTTGATGGGTAATAACCAAAATTCCAGTTCAAATACCTCTGGTTCAAATGGTAGCTCAATTTCTACGCCATCTATTAACCTAAATGGTAATTCAAATAATAGTAATCAGAACAGTATCTCTAGCTTTAGTCAAAATGGTGTGAGCATTATCGCGGATAATGCCCAAAACTCGTTAGTGGTTAAAGCTGATCCTCAATTAATGCGCGAAATTGAATCTGCTATTCAGCAGCTTGATGTTCGCCGTCAGCAAGTTTTGATTGAAGCTGCAATTATTGAAGTTTCAGGGGATGATGCGGATCAACTTGGAATCCAATGGGCGCTAGGTGATTTATCTAGTGGGATTGGTTTGCTTAGCTTTAGTAATGTTGGTGCTAGTTTATCTTCTATTGCTGCTGGTTATTTATCGGGTGGCTCGGCTGGAGCAGCGTCTGCTATTGCTGGTGGAGCCAATAAAGGTAACGGTGCAACTTTGGCTTTGGGTAATTTTGAGAATTCCCGTAAGGCTTACGGTGCCTTGATTCAAGCACTCAAAAGCAACACTAAATCAAACTTATTGTCGACCCCATCTATTGTGACGATGGATAATGAAGAGGCTTATATCGTTGTCGGTCAGAACGTTCCCTTTGTAACAGGATCGGTCACTACAAACAGTACAGGTATCAATCCATATACAACTGTTGAACGTAAAGATGTGGGTGTGACATTAAAAGTTGTTCCACATATCGGTGAAGGCGGTACGGTTCGTCTTGAAGTAGAGCAAGAAGTTTCGAATGTTCAGACTAGTAAAGGGCAAGCGGCCGATTTAATTACCAATAAACGTGCGATTAAAACTGCTGTATTGGCCGAACATGGACAAACAGTGGTTTTAGGTGGTTTGGTGTCTGATGATGTTGAGCTTAGTCGTCAAGGCATTCCTGGGTTAAGCAGTATTCCATATGTAGGCAGATTATTCCGATCAGACAGTAGAAGTAATACGAAGCGTAATCTTCTCGTCTTTATTCATCCAACAATTGTGGGTGATGCGAATGATGTGCGTCGTTTGTCTCAGCAGCGCTACAACCAGCTTTACAGCTTGCAATTGGCGATGGATAGAAATGGTAACTTTGCCAAACTGCCCGAACAGGTTGATGATGTCTATAATCAAAAAATGACTCCGCCAAACATTACCTCTCAGCCAAAAAATTATCAGCAGGTTCCTTCAGGTGGCAAAAGCTCGACAGTAATAACACCTGTGGCTGTAGAGCCATCGGTTCAAAGACAAACATTACAGTTGCCTGAACCTGAAGTTAATCGTACTAAAAATACCGTAACAACAACGACACTGCGTCCAAGCACAGCACCGTAGTAGCATGTTATGATTGATAAAAAATGAATAGGACATACGCATGACTTGGAAATTACAAGCAATTACTGGCGAGATTACTGGCCAAGAAATTAGTGTTGATCGTGATATGTTAGTCGGGCGCCATCAAGATGCTGATGTATTGTTGCAAGCCGCTGAAATTTCACGTCGCCACGCTGCATTACTTTTAAAAGATCAATTGCTATGGGTGCAAGACCTTAATTCATCAAATGGTACATTCATAAACGATATTCGTATTGAGCAAGAAAAGCAGCTGCATGATGGTGATATTGTTCAATTTGCTAGCTTTAAATTTTCTGTATTAGCGCCTGCGAAAGAAATATTAGATTTACCTGAAATCGAAGCAGAACCAGTGCAAACTGCTGCACTAACACAAGACTTAAGTGATCAAGGAATGCCAAGTCTTGCGGAGCGTGCTGCAGAAACAGAAGTTCGTCGTGATGGTATGCCACAGAATGTTTCTATACCAAAGCCTGCACCTATTCCAGAGGGTGTGGATGTCAATGTAAAACAACCATCACCTGTTGCCTTTGAGGAGCCTGTTTCTCGTGTTGCTGAAGAAAAAGAGCAACAGAAGAATGCCTCAGTTGGTTTAATCACTATTATTATTTTAGTAATTTTAGCTTTATTAGCATGGTTATTCTTTAAATAATCCGTTGCTGCTTTTACAATCAAGGCATGCTAAAAGCATGCCTTTTTAATTTTGAGAAGAAAAAGATGTCTGTTGCACAACTGAGTAAGCGCGATTTAATTTTATTTGATCTAGATGGAACACTGGTTGATTCTGCTGCTGATTTGTATCGGTCTATGAATTTAAGTTTAGAAGCGCTCAGTTGGCCTTTGGTAACAGAAGCTCAGATTCGAGAGTGGGTGGGTAAGGGAGCTTCAAAACTCTGTGAAAGTGTTCTTTTACATATTTTTGGAAAATTAGATGCTGAACAGCATAAAGTCCTCTTGCAGAAGTTTGTTGACATATACGGTGCTGAACTTTGTGTGAATACTCATATTTATCCTGGTGTAACTGAGTTTTTAAAGCATTGTAAAACTTTGAATATACATATGGCATGTGTTACCAATAAGCCTGTGCAACTTGCTCAAGGGTTACTTGATGCATTAGAACTTTCTTCTTATTTTCAAGTTGTACTTGGAGGCGATAGCTTGCCAGAGAGAAAGCCACACCCATTGCCTTTGTTGCATTGCATGCAAAGTCTAAAAATATCTGCATCACAATCATTAATGATTGGCGATTCAAGCAATGATATTGAGGCTGCGCGTCGTGCGGGAATTGATTGTATTGTGGTTAGCTATGGCTATAATCATGGAGAAAATATCTATGATTGCAAGCCTCAGCAAGTGGTTGATAGTTTGGCTGAGTTAATTATCTAATGAGTGAAATGGAGATCAGCATGAATAAGCGTATGGTTTTTCGATGGCGTGTCTAAATCGAAACTAGAAAAACACACTTTTAAATCGAAACCATATTAGAGAAAAATTCATGACTACTTTAGCGCAATTTGAACAGCTTAAAGCATCAGGTTACAACACTATTCCAGTTTATCGTCAGCGTTTAGCAGATACGGAAACACCTTTATCTGTTTTTGCTCGTTTTAAGGAGCAAAAACAAGCTTATTTATTTGAGTCGGTTGAAGGTGGTGAAAACTGGGCGCGTTACTCCATGATTGGTTTGGGTGAATCGACAGTTTTTTCATGCAATGCAGGCGTTTTATCTATACAGCATGCTGATGGTTCGATCACACAAGAAGATTGTCTAGATCCATTTGAATATATTCGTGAATTCCAGAAGCAATTTACAGTTCCACCAGCTGAGCTTTTACCAGACTTACCAAGTTTTACTGGCGGGCTGGTTGGTTATTTAGGCTATGATGCGGTTCGCTACATAGAGCCACGTTTAAAAAATGTTCCTGCGGCTGATCCAATTACATTGCCGGATTTATGGTTAATGCTCTCAAAAACGGTCATTGTCTTTGATAACCTTAAAGATACTCTTTTTTTAATTGTTCATGCTGATACAGCACAGCCAAATGCTTATGAAGATGCGCAGCAAAAGTTAGATCAATTGGAACAGTTGTTGGCTACACCAGTTAGTTTGCAAGCTAAGCCGCATACACCCCCACATTTTGAATCGATTACGGGTAAAGCGAAATTTCTTGAGACCATAGAAAAGGTTAAAGAATATATTCGTGCGGGTGATGTTATGCAGGTTGTTCCTGGTCAACGTATGGTTTCCGACTTTGATGGAGAGGCTTTACAGGTTTACCGTGCTTTACGCCATTTAAATCCTTCGCCTTATTTGTTCTTAGTACAAGGTCAAACAATTACGGATCAAAAACCATTCCATATTGTAGGGTCATCACCTGAAATTCTCTCTCGTCTTGAAAATGGTATTGCGACAGTTCGCCCGTTGGCTGGTACGAGACCGCGCGGAAAAACTAAAGAAGAAGATGTCGCTTTAGAAAAAGACTTACTTTCTGATGAGAAAGAAATCGCAGAGCATTTAATGTTGATTGACCTTGGTCGAAATGATGTTGGGCGAGTTTCTAAAATTGGTAAGGTCAAAGTGACTGATCAGATGGTCATTGAGCGCTATTCGCATGTCATGCACATCGTTTCAAATGTACAAGGTGAAGTGCGTGATGATATCGATGCACTAGACGTATTTAAGGCAACTTTTCCAGCAGGTACTTTGTCTGGCGCACCGAAAATTCGTGCAATGGAAATTATTGACGAAGTAGAGCCTGTGAAAAGAGGTGTTTTTGGTGGGGCAGTGGGGTATTTAGGATGGCATGGTGAAATGGATATGTCGATTGCAATCCGTACGTGTGTAATCCGTGATAAAAAAGTGTATGTACAGGCTGGAGCGGGCTTAGTTGCTGACTCAAATCCTGAATCAGAATGGAATGAAACCCAAATAAAAGCTCGCGCAGTGATCAAAGCGGTTGAATTATCGTCAAACGGATTGATTTTATGAGTTTTTAGCAGTTTTTTTTAAAAAACTGCTTGCATCGTTTGGAAGTTTTGCTAAACTGCACACCGTTCCGATACGAAACGTACGAAACACTAAGAAGCGCCGGCATAGCTCAGTTGGTAGAGCAACTGACTTGTAATCAGTAGGTCCACAGTTCGAATCCGTGTGCCGGCACCATCTAAAGTGTGAAGTTGTTAAGTGTAGGATAACACTGAAATAAGTGTGATATGGTGAGATTCCCGAGCGGTCAAAGGGGGCGGACTGTAACTCCGCTACGAAAGTTTCGAAGGTTCGAATCCTTCTCTCACCACCATTAACTTCGATTGAAGTGCTAAGTATACCAGCATCGTGCGGGAGTAGCTCAGTTGGTAGAGCGGCAGCCTTCCAAGCTGCATGTCGCGAGTTCGACCCTCGTCTCCCGCTCCATCGAAGGATAATCGCTCTTATAGCTCAGTGGTAGAGCACTCCCTTGGTAAGGGAGAGGTCTCGAGTTCAAATCTCGATAAGAGCTCCAGATACAGTTTAGTAGATTTTCTACAAAGATTTAAAAAGCAGGCTTATTAGTCTGCTTTTCAAGTATTGGGTGTTTGATTTTTTAGGCGATATGTCGATGCTGAGTCTTGCTCAGAATTGTGTTCGACGTAAACGAGGACTATAAACATGGCTAAGGCTAAGTTTGAACGTAATAAGCCACACGTAAACGTGGGCACAATTGGTCACGTTGACCATGGTAAAACAACTTTAACTGCTGCGATTGCAACTATTTGTGCAAAAACTTACGGCGGTGAAGCGAAAGATTACTCACAAATCGACTCAGCACCTGAAGAAAAAGCACGTGGTATTACAATTAATACTTCACACGTAGAATACGATTCTCCAATCCGTCACTACGCTCACGTAGACTGCCCGGGCCACGCCGATTATGTTAAAAACATGATTACTGGTGCTGCTCAGATGGACGGCGCGATCCTTGTATGTGCTGCGACTGATGGTCCAATGCCACAAACTCGTGAACACATCCTTCTTTCTCGTCAGGTTGGTGTACCTTACATCATCGTATTCTTGAACAAGTGTGACCTTGTTGATGATGAAGAATTACTTGAATTAGTAGAAATGGAAGTTCGTGAACTTCTTTCTACTTATGACTTCCCAGGTGATGACACTCCTGTTATCCGTGGTTCAGCTCTTGCTGCTCTTAACGGTGATGCTGGTCAATATGGCGAGTCTTCAGTTCTTGCTCTTGTTGAAGCGCTTGACTCTTACATTCCAGAACCAGAACGTGCTATCGACAAAGCATTCTTAATGCCAATCGAAGACGTATTCTCAATTTCTGGTCGTGGTACTGTAGTAACAGGCCGTGTAGAAGCTGGTATCGTTAAAGTTGGTGAAGAAGTAGAGATCGTTGGTATTAAAGATACAGTTAAAACAACTGTAACTGGCGTAGAAATGTTCCGTAAACTTCTTGACGAAGGTCGTGCGGGCGAGAACTGTGGTGTTCTTTTACGTGGTACTAAGCGTGAAGACGTACAACGTGGTCAAGTACTTGCTAAACCAGGTACAATCAAGCCGCACACTAAATTCGATGCAGAAGTATACGTACTTTCTAAAGAAGAAGGTGGTCGTCATACTCCATTCCTTAACGGTTACCGTCCACAGTTCTACTTCCGTACAACTGACGTAACTGGCGCAATCCAATTACAAGACGGCGTTGAAATGGTTATGCCAGGTGACAACGTTGAAATGTCAGTAGAATTAATCCACCCAATCGCAATGGACCCAGGTCTACGTTTTGCGATCCGTGAAGGTGGTCGTACTGTAGGTGCTGGTGTTGTTGCGAAAGTAACTGCATAAGCATAATATAGTGACGGATTACGTCTCAGGTTGAGGGCTTTGGCTCTCAACTTGCATTATAGGTCAGTAGTTCAATTGGTAGAGCGTCGGTCTCCAAAACCGAATGTTGGGGGTTCGAGTCCCTCCTGACCTGCCATATTTTGAAATAAAAAGCTTGATGCTGGCTTAGTTGTTCATATAATAAGTCGCGAGTTCTACGACGAGTACAAAAATGTCGAATGATAAATCGCGTGACGCATTGAGCGACGCGCCAATTCCTCAAAGAAATAATTCTGCTGAAGTTGTTCGTTCTGGTTCGCCTCTAGATATTGTTCTATGGGTGATTGCAATTGCATTCTTGCTTTTAGCTACTATGGTGAATCAGTATTTACCAGCGTATTGGGCACCTGCAAATAATATTTGGGTGCGCGTTGGGGCAATTTTTGCTTGTATCGTTGTGGCTTTAGGTTTATTATACGCCACCCATCAAGGTAAAGGCTTCGTTCGTTTGCTAAAAGATGCACGAGTCGAATTGCGTCGAGTAACTTGGCCAACAAAACAAGAAACAGTCACTACATCGTGGCAGGTTCTATTGGTTGTAGTTGTTGCATCATTGGTTTTATGGTGCTTTGACTATGGTTTGGGTTGGTTAATTAAGTTGATTATCGGGTAAAAGAGCTATGAAACGTTGGTACATTATTCATGCCTACTCTGGCTATGAAAAACAAGTGTTGCGTTCGCTTACAGAACGAATCCAGCGTAGCGCTGTTGCTGATAGCTTTGGTGATGTCCTTGTTCCTACCGAAGAAGTGGTAGAAATGAAGGATGGTAAGAAACGTAAATCTGAGCGTAAATTCTTTCCTGGCTATGTATTAGTCGAAATGGAAATGAATGATGATACTTGGCATATCGTTAAAGAATGTCCAAAGGTTCTAGGTTTCATTGGTGGTACACCTGAAAAACCAGCACCAATCACTCAGCGCGAAGCAGATGCGATTCTTGCGCGTGTACGTAATACAGGTGAAGCACCACGTCCTAAGACGATGTTTGAGCCTGGTGAAGAATTACTTGTTATTGACGGTCCATTCACAGACTTTAAAGGTGTGGTGGAAGAAGTTCAATACGAAAAGTCACGTTTAACGTTGACTATTAATGTATTTAATCGACCAACTCAGGTTGAACTCGAATTTCGCCAAGTCGAAAAAACGATTTAATCTTAATTGGTTGAAAAGCGCCCGATTTTATCGGGCATTGTTGTTGTAACAGTAGTGTTGCGTAAAGATTGGGGAGCCTAGCGGCGTTCGTACCCAGAGGTATTTTAAAATGGCTAAGAAGATTGACGGCTATATCAAGCTGCAAGTTCCAGCTGGTAAAGCAAATCCATCTCCACCAATTGGTCCTGCATTAGGTCAACGTGGTGTAAACATCATGGCATTCTGTAAAGAATTCAATGCTGCTACACAAAAAGTTGAACCAGGCCTTCCAATTCCTGTAGTGATTACTGTGTACAACGACAAGTCGTTCACATTCATCATGAAAACTCCTCCAGCTTCTATTCTTCTTAAGAAAGCTGCTGGTATCCAAAAGGGTTCATCTGTACCAAACAAAACTAAAGTTGGTAAGTTGACTCGTGCTCAGTTAGAAGAAATTGCGACTACTAAAGAACCAGATTTAACTGGTGCTGATTTAGACGCACGTGTACGTACCATTGCTGGTTCTGCGCGTTCTATGGGCTTGGAAGTGGAGCTATAAGACATGGCAAAGTTAACTAAACGTCAAAAAGCCATTGCTGCTGCTGTTGACGCAAACAAAGTTTACACTTTGGAAGAAGCAGTGCAAGTTCTTAACAGCCTACCTGCTGCGAAATTCAAAGAATCTTTGGATGTAGCTGTAAATCTTGGTGTAGACCCACGTAAATCTGATCAGGTTGTTCGTGGTGCGACTACATTACCTGCTGGTACTGGTAAAACTGTACGTGTAGCTGTATTTGCTCAAGGCGCGCAAGCAGAAGCTGCTAAAGAAGCTGGTGCTGATGTTGTAGGTTTTGATGACCTTGCTGAAAGCATCCAAGGTGGAAACCTTGACTTTGATGTTGTAATCGCTGCTCCTGACGCTATGCGTGTTGTTGGTAAGCTCGGTACAATTCTTGGTCCACGTGGTTTAATGCCAAACCCTAAAGTTGGTACTGTAACTCCTGACGTAGCGAATGCTGTTAAAAACGCTAAATCTGGTCAGGCTCGTTACCGTGTAGACAAAGCGGGTATTATCCATGCTGCGATCGGTCAATTAGGCTTTGAAGCTGCTGCTATCCGTCAAAACGTTGAAACCTTAGTTGCTGACTTGAAAAAGTTAAAACCTGCAACTTCTAAAGGTGTATACATCAAAAAGATCACTTTGAGCTCAACTATGGGTCCTGGTCTTACTGTTGATGTAAGCAACGTTTCTAACTAAGTTTAAAACTTGGTCAAGAATTTTAAAGTCCTGATTGAGGGCAGGGTATAAAAATCATAGGTTTTTATACCCATTCAAAGTATTGCTTTGTTTCCTCACTCATCAGGCGGACTTTGAATTGATAAATGTAAATTTATCAGCGTCAAAGACCACAGGCGAAGAGACTTCTTTTGAATATCTTCTTAATAACCCAGCCTGCGTAGACGCGGTGGTGTGATTTATTCCTCCTCCGCGTGCAAGTCAAATCCTTATTGACTTGCGAATTGGGAGTGTACTTTTTTGAGTACATAAATCACCGTTAGGAGGTTTTACAATGGCTCTTCTTATTGAAAGCAAAAAACAGATCGTTGCTGAAGTGGCTCAAACTGCTTCTACAGCGTTCGCTGCCGTTGTTGCTGACTATCAAGGTTTAACCGTTGAGCAATTAACTACTCTTCGTGTTGAAGCTCGTAAACTAGGTGTTGCTACACGTGTTGTACGTAACACTTTGGCTAAGCGTGCTCTTCAAGATACGCAATTTGCAATCTTGAATGACAACCTTGTTGGCCCAACAATCTTAGCATTCTCAACTTCTGAAGACGATATGGGTGCAGCTGCACGCTTGTTTGAAGAATTTGCTAAAACTAACAAAGCATTTGAATTAAAAGCTGCTGCATTTGACGGCAAACTTTATCAAGGTGCTGATGTTAGCGTTATCGCAAATCTTCCAAACCAAGAAAAAGCGCTTACTATGCTCGCATCTGTTCTTCAAGCTCCTATTTCGAAATTGGGTCGCTTACTTACAGCGCTTCAAGAGAAAAACGAGTCAGAAGCTGCTTAAGCTTAAATCTACTTCCACACCATTCAATACCCATTTGGAGTTAATCTCATGGCTTTAACAAACGAAGAAATCCTAAACGCAGTTGCTGAAAAAACTGTTCTTGAACTTGTTGAACTTATTTCTGCTTTTGAAGAAAAATTCAACGTATCTGCTGCTGCTGTAGCTGTAGCTGCTGCTCCTGCTGCTGCTGCTGCTGAAGAACAATCTGAATTCAACGTTGAGTTGACTTCTTTTGGTGCTAACAAAGTAGCTGTAATTAAGGCAGTTCGTGAAGCAACTGGCCTTGGTCTTAAAGAAGCTAAAGACCTAGTTGAAGGTGCTCCACAAGTTCTTAAAGAAGGCGTTTCTAAAGAAGAAGGCGAAGAACTTAAGAAGAAACTTGAAGAAGCTGGTGCTACAGTTACACTTAAGTAATTGTAAAAGGAGTCGGTTTTTAAATCGGCTCCATAAAATGGCTGATGGCTCTTGGGTCATCAGCCTTTTTGCGTTACAATAATCGGCTCGATTTTTGTTTGTTCTGTACAATAACTGTTATATTTCAGAAGAATCAAAGTAATTTCAAATGCTTACCAATATTTTTCTTTTTAAAAAATATTGTTAAGCGTTTTAATACCACTAAAAATTGCAGCATTTGTAAACAGTGGTGGCCATATCGGCCTGTGTAATTCCTTCTGAGCCCGTTCTGCAGGCGGGCTTGGTTTACTTTCCGAGGACTCCAGATGGCATACTCATATACCGAAAAGAAACGGATCCGTAAGAATTTTGGTAAATTGCCCCAAGTAATGGAAGCACCGTACTTACTTTCGATTCAGGTCGATTCGTATAGAACGTTCTTGCAAGGTGGCAAATCTCCAAAAAACCGCGAAGATATCGGTCTCCAAGCCGCATTTCGTTCAGTTTTTCCTATAGAAAGTTATTCTGGCAATGCTGCTTTAGAATTTGTTGAGTATAGCCTTGGTAAGCCTGAGTTTGATGTGCGTGAATGTATTTTACGTGGTTCGACTTATGCGGCACCAATGCGCGTAAAAATTCGTTTGATTATTAAAGATCGCGAAACTAAATCTATTAAAGACGTACGTGAACAAGAAGTCTACATGGGTGAAATGCCACTCATGACAGACAATGGTACCTTTGTTATCAATGGTACTGAGCGTGTAATTGTATCTCAATTACATCGTTCACCTGGTGTGTTCTTCGATCACGATAAAGGCAAAACACATTCAAGTGGTAAAGTACTTTATTCTGCACGTATTATTCCTTACCGTGGTTCATGGTTAGATTTCGAATTTGATGCTAAAGATTTAGTTTACGTACGTATTGACCGTCGTCGTAAATTATTAGCAACTGTTGTGTTGCGTGCATTAGGTTATAACAATGAACAAATCTTGAATTTGTTCTATGAGAAAGTGCCTGTATATCTTGATATGGGTAGCTATCAAATTGACCTCGTTCCAGATCGTCTGCGTGGCGAAATGGCGCAATTTGATATTGCTGACAATGACGGTAAAATCATTGTTGAACAAGGTAAACGTATTAATGCACGTCACGTACGTCAAATGGAAGCTTCTGGTTTAGCTAAGCTATCAGTTCCTGATGAGTACTTGTATGAGCGTATCACTGCTGAAGACATTACTTTACGTAATGGTGATGTGATTGCTGCAAATACATTGTTAAGCCATGAAGTTATGGTGAAACTGGCAGAAGGCGGCGTTAAACAATTCAATATCTTGTTTACGAACGATATTGACCGTGGTTCATTTGTTGCTGACTCATTACGTGCTGACACAACATCTGGTCGTGAAGAAGCATTAGTTGAAATCTATAAAGTAATGCGTCCAGGCGAGCCACCAACAAAAGAAGCTGCTGAAAACTTATTTAATAACTTATTCTTCTCTTCTGAACGTTATGACTTATCTCCAGTAGGTCGTATGAAGTTCAACCGTCGTTTGGGTCGTCCATACGAAGTTGGTACTGACCAGAAGTCACGTGAAGTAGAAGGTATTTTATCGCACGAAGATATCATCGATGTATTACGTACATTAGTTGAAATCCGTAACGGTAAAGGTGAAGTCGACGATATCGATCACTTAGGTAACCGTCGTGTACGTTCTGTTGGTGAAATGACTGAAAACCAATTCCGTGTTGGTTTAGTTCGTGTTGAGCGTGCTGTTAAAGAACGTTTAAGCCAAGCAGAAACAGATAATTTGTCTCCGCAAGATCTCATTAACGCAAAACCAGTTGCAGCTGCAATCAAAGAATTCTTTGGTTCAAGCCAATTGTCTCAGTTTATGGATCAAAACAACCCATTATCTGAAATTACACATAAACGTCGTGTTTCAGCGCTTGGACCTGGTGGTTTAACGCGTGAACGTGCGGGCTTTGAAGTACGTGACGTACATCAAACTCACTATGGTCGTGTATGTCCAATTGAAACGCCTGAAGGTCCAAACATTGGTTTGATCAACTCGCTTTCTGTTTATGCAAAAGCAAATGATTTTGGTTTCTTGGAAACACCTTACCGTAAAGTGGTAGATGGCCGAGTAACTGATGCTGTTGAATATCTTTCTGCTATTGAAGAAGTAGGTACTGTTATTGCACAGGCCGATTCTGCTGTAGATAAAGATGGTAACTTAACAGAAGAGTTTGTTTCTGTTCGTCATCAAGGTGAATTCGTACGTATTCCACCTGAAAAAGTGACGCATATGGATGTATCTGCACAGCAGGTTGTATCTGTAGCTGCATCGCTTATTCCATTCCTTGAACACGATGACGCGAACCGTGCATTAATGGGTTCAAACATGCAACGTCAGGCCGTTCCTACTCTACGTGCGGATAAACCGCTTGTAGGTACAGGTATGGAAGCGAACGTAGCACGTGACTCTGGGGTATGTGTGATCGCAAACCGTGGTGGTGCGATTGAATATGTAGATGCTTCTCGTATCGTTATTCGTGTAAACGAAGATGAAATGATTGCAGGTGAGGCTGGTGTAGATATTTACAACCTCATTAAATATACACGTTCTAACCAAAACACTTGTATTAACCAAAATATTATCGTGAATTTGGGCGACAAAGTTGCTCGCGGTGACATTTTGGCAGACGGTCCGTCAACAGATATGGGTGAGCTTGCGCTTGGTCAAAACATGCGTGTAGCGTTCATGACGTGGAATGGTTACAACTACGAAGACTCGATCTTGTTATCTGAGCGTGTACTTCAGGAAGACCGTTTAACTTCTATTCATATTCAAGAATTATCATGTGTAGCGCGTGATACTAAGTTAGGTGCAGAAGAAATTACTGCCGATATTCCTAACGTAGGTGAAGCTGCACTTTCTAAACTTGATGAATCAGGTATCGTTTATATCGGTGCTGAAGTTACTGCTGGTGACATCCTTGTTGGTAAAGTAACGCCTAAAGGTGAAACTCAGTTAACTCCTGAAGAAAAATTGCTTCGTGCAATCTTCGGTGAGAAAGCAGCTGACGTTAAAGACTCATCTTTACGTGTTCCATCTGGTACTAAAGGTACAGTTATCGATGTTCAAGTCTTCACTCGTGATGGCTTAGAGAAAGATGACCGTGCGTTAGCAATTGAAAAAGCACAGCTTGACTCTTACCGTAAAGACTTGAAAGAAGAATACAAGATCTTTGAAGAAGCAGCTCGTGAGCGTGTAATTCGTTTGCTTAAAGGCCAAGAATCTAACGGTGGTGGTTCGACTAAACGTGGCGACAAACTTGTTGAAGATATGTTGTCTGGTTTAGAGCTTGTTGACTTACTTGAAATCCAACCTACAGACGAAGCAATTGCTGAACGTTTATCTCAAATTCAAGTGTTCTTGAAAGAGAAGAGCGCAGAAATTGATGAGAAGTTTGCAGAGAAGAAACGTAAGCTTTCGACTGGTGATGAGTTAACAACAGGCGTTCTGAAAGTTGTTAAAGTTTACCTAGCAGTTAAACGTCGCATTCAGCCTGGTGATAAAATGGCTGGTCGTCACGGTAACAAAGGTGTTGTATCTAACATTTTACCTGTTGAAGACATGCCACACGATGCGAACGGTGTACCAGTAGATATCGTATTGAACCCATTGGGTGTACCATCTCGTATGAACGTGGGTCAGATTCTTGAGACTCACTTGGGTATGGCGGCTAAAGGGCTTGGCGATAAAATCGAAAAAATGTTGAAAGAACAGCGTACAGTTTTAGAACTTCGCGAATTCTTAGACAAGATTTATAACAAAGTTGGTGGCGAGCAAGAAGATCTTGATAGCTTAACTGATGCTGAAGTTTTAGCTCTTTCTGGCAACTTGCGTGCTGGTGTGCCTTTAGCTACTCCTGTATTTGATGGTGCTGAAGAAAGCCAAATTAAAGACTTACTTGAATTAGCTGACATTTCACGTACTGGTCAAACAGTATTGTTTGATGGTCGTACGGGTGAACAGTTTGATCGTCCTGTAACTGTAGGTTACATGTACATGCTCAAATTGAACCACTTGGTTGATGACAAAATGCATGCGCGTTCAACTGGTTCTTACTCACTTGTTACACAACAACCGCTTGGTGGTAAAGCACAGTTCGGTGGTCAGCGTTTCGGTGAGATGGAGGTCTGGGCACTTGAAGCTTACGGCGCAGCATATACTCTTCAAGAGATGTTAACTGTTAAGTCGGATGACGTTGAAGGTCGTACACGCATCTATAAGAATATTGTAGATGGTAACCATTATATGGATCCGGGTATGCCTGAATCGTTCAACGTATTGACCAAAGAGATCCGTTCTTTAGGTATCAACATTGAACTGAAAAATGGTGACTAAGTCGTAAGACTCACGATTTTTTAGGAAAAAACAATATTTGTGACCCAGTCGGGTAAGCGTTGCTTCCCGACACACGGAGAAAAAAATTGAAAGACTTGCTCGATATCATGCGTAAGAAAACGGACTCAGATGGTCATGCACCAATTGAGTTTGACCGTATCCGTATTGGTCTTGCGTCACCAGAAATGATTAAGTCATGGTCTCATGGTGAAGTTAAAAAACCTGAGACAATTAACTACCGTACTTTTAAACCAGAACGTGACGGTTTGTTCTGTGCCAAAATTTTTGGTCCAGTAAAAGATTACGAATGCTTGTGTGGTAAATACAAGCGTATGAAATACAAAGGCGTCATTTGTGAAAAATGTGGCGTTGAAGTAACTACAGCGAAAGTTCGTCGTGAACGTATGGGTCACATTGAACTCGCTTCTCCAGTTGCACATATCTGGTTCTTAAAATCGTTACCATCTCGTATCGGTTTATTACTTGATATGACGCTTCGTGATATCGAACGCGTATTGTATTTCGAATCATACGTTGTAACTGATCCTGGTATGACTCCGTTTGAAAAGTATCAACTTTTAACAGACGAAGAATACTTCAATGCACTTGAAGAGCACGGTGATGAATTCACTGCGAAAATGGGTGCAGAAGCGATTCAGGACTTATTAAAAGATATCGATCTTGAAGCTGAAATCGCACGTTTACGTGAAGAAATTCCTCAGACAACTTCTGAAACGAAGTTGAAAAAAGCGTCTAAACGCTTGAAATTGATGGAAGCATTCAACGATTCAAACAACAAGCCAGAATGGATGGTGATGAATGTACTTCCTGTACTTCCACCTGATTTACGTCCATTGGTTCCACTTGAAGGTGGTCGTTTCGCGACTTCTGACTTGAACGATTTATATCGTCGTGTCATTAACCGTAACAACCGTTTGAAGCGTCTTCTTGATCTTGCAGCACCAGACATTATCGTACGTAACGAAAAACGTATGTTACAAGAGTCTGTAGATGCATTGCTTGATAACGGTCGTCGTGGTCGTGCAATTACCGGTTCTAACAAACGTCCATTAAAATCTTTGGCAGATATGATCAAAGGTAAACAAGGTCGTTTCCGTCAGAACTTACTTGGTAAGCGTGTTGACTATTCTGGTCGTTCGGTAATTACTGTAGGTCCTACTTTACGTCTTCACCAATGTGGTCTTCCGAAGAAAATGGCACTTGAATTATTCAAGCCATTTATTTTTGCGAAACTACAAGCTTCAGGTCAAGCAACAACCATTAAAGCTGCGAAGAAAATGGTTGAGCGCGAGACTCCAGAAGTTTGGGACGTTCTTGCTTCTGTAATTCGTCAACATCCAGTAATGTTGAACCGTGCGCCAACACTTCACCGTTTAGGTCTTCAAGCATTTGAACCTATTCTTATTGAAGGTAAGGCAATCCGTCTTCACCCACTCGTTTGTGCTGCGTTTAACGCCGACTTCGATGGTGACCAAATGGCGGTACACGTTCCATTGACACTTGAAGCACAGTTAGAAGCTCGTGCATTGATGATGTCAACAAACAACATCTTGTCACCAGCGAATGGTGAGCCGATCATCGTTCCTTCTCAGGACGTTGTCTTGGGTCTTTACTACATCACGCGTGATGCAGTAAATGCTAAAGGCGAAGGCATGGTGTTTGCTGATACTCACGAAGTAAACCGTGCACTTGCAACTGGTCAGGTTGCGATCCATGCTCGTGTTAAAGTACGTGTGCATCAAACTGTTATCAATGAAAATGGTGAACGTGAACACGGAACTATTATTGTTGATACGACACCAGGTCGTTGTTTGCTTTGGGAAGTTGTTCCACAAGGCTTAAGCTTTGACATGATCAACCTTGAGATGACTAAAAAGAATATCTCGAAGTTAATCAACTCTTGCTACCGTAAACTTGGTTTGAAAGATACTGTTATCTTTGCTGACCAATTAATGTACTTGGGCTTCCGTCAAGCGACTCGTTCAGGTGTATCTGTAGGTATGGAAGACATGTTAATTCCACCTACTAAGCACACAATTATTGATAAAGCTGAAACAGAAGTTCGTGAAATCGAACAACAGTTCGAACAAGGTTTCGTAACTGCTGGTGAGCGTTATAACAAAGTTGTCGATATCTGGGCGCGTACAAACGACCAAGTTGCTAAAGCGATGATGGATAACCTGTCTTATACACTTGTGAAAAACAAACAAGGTGAAGACGAGAAACAAAAATCATTCAACAGCATCTATATGATGTCTGACTCTGGTGCCCGTGGTAGTGCGGCGCAGATTCGTCAGCTTGCTGGTATGCGTGGCTTGATGGCAAAACCGGATGGTTCGATTATCGAAACACCGATTAAAGCGAACTTCCGTGAAGGTTTAACAGTACTTCAGTACTTTATTTCAACACACGGTGCGCGTAAAGGTTTGGCCGATACAGCATTAAAAACTGCGAACTCTGGTTACTTGACTCGTCGTCTTGTAGACGTAGCGCAAGATTTGGTAATTACCGAACCTGACTGTGGTACAGCTGGTGGTTTGGTGATGACTCCATTCATTCAAGGTGGTGATGTCATCGAGCCATTACGTGACCGCGTATTAGGTCGTGTAACTGCTGAAGACGTACGTCGTGCATCTGATGATGAAGTTGTATTACCTCGTGGTACGTTAATTGACGAAAAAATCGCAGCTCATCTTGAAGAAGCGGGTGTGGATGAAGTCAAAGTACGTTCAGTAATTGCTTGTGAATCTGCTTTTGGTGTATGTGCTAGATGTTATGGCCGTGACCTTGCACGTGGTCACTTGGTTAACCCAGGTGAATCAGTTGGTGTAATGGCAGCACAATCTATTGGTGAACCAGGTACACAGTTAACGATGCGTACGTTCCACGTTGGTGGTGCTGCGAGCCGAACTTCTGCTGCAAACAGTGTTCAAGTACGTAACAAAGGTACTGTACGTTTCCATAACGTGAAAACTGTACAACATGCAAAAGGCCACTTGGTTTCAGTTTCACGTTCAGGTGAAATTGGTATTGCCGATGATTTAGGTCGTGAGCGCGAGCGTTATAAACTTCCTTACGGTGCAAGCATCTTGTTGAAAGATGGTGAAGCTGTAGAAGCTGGCGGTATCGTAGCGACTTGGGATCCGCATACACATCCATTGGTAACAGAAGTTGCTGGTAAAGCACGTTTCAGCCAAATCGCTGATGGTGTAACTGCAACATCGAAAACTGATGATGCAACTGGTATGACTACTGTTGAAATCTTGCCTGTAACAGCTCGTCCTGCTTCTGGTAAAGATTTACGTCCTGCAATCGTGTTGGATACAACAGATGGCGGCGAACAGTTCTACTTCTTGCCACAAAACACTATCGTAACTGTTCGTGATGGCGAAACGATTGGTGTGGGTGACGTAATTGGTCGTGTACCACAAGAAACATCACGTACTCGTGATATTACCGGTGGTCTTCCGCGTGTAGCTGACTTATTCGAAGCACGTAAACCGAAAGAACATGCAATTCTTGCTGAAGTTTCAGGTGTTGTAAGCTTCGGTAAAGAAACTAAGGGTAAAAACCGTTTAGTAATTACCCCAGATGATGGTTCTGAGATTTACGAAGAATTGATTCCAAAATGGCGTCAAATCAACGTGTTCGAAGGCGAGCATGTGAACCGTGGTGAAACAGTTTCTGATGGTCCACAAAACCCGCACGACATCTTACGTTTGAAAGGTGAAGTTGCATTAACTAACTACATCGTGAACGAAGTTCAAGACGTATACCGTCTCCAAGGTGTAAAAATCAACGACAAACATATTGAAGTTATCGTACGTCAAATGTTGCGTAAAGTTGATATCACTGATGGCGGCGATACAAGCTTCATCAAAGGCGAGCAAGTGGATTACATCCGCGTTGTTCAAGAGAACCAAGCTGTCTTGGCTCAAAACAAGTTCCCTGCGAAGTTTGAACGTCAATTGATGGGTATTACGAAAGCATCGCTTTCTACAGACTCGTTCATCTCTGCTGCATCGTTCCAGGAAACAACTCGTGTGTTAACTGAAGCTGCTGTAACAGGTAAAGAAGATGATTTACGTGGCTTGAAAGAAAACGTTGTAGTGGGTCGCTTGATTCCAGCTGGTACTGGTCTTGCATACCACTTAGAGCGTCGTCGTCAAGAAGCAGAAGCTGCTGAACATGAACTTCACAATGATTTCAGTGAAGTAGACCAAGCATTTAGCCAAGCATTAAACTCAGAACAATTCTAAGTTTAGACTGGCACTAAAAAAGGCACCTCAGGGTGCCTTTTTTATTTATATGTATTTATAACAATTAAAAGTGGTAATTACATAAACATATTAAAGAGCCATTATTTTATTACTTAAGCGGGATAAACGCTCCACAAAAACAGATTAGGCTACATGCTTATGAAGACTGGAGTAAATCTAATGAAAAAAATGATGATGATTGTGAGTGTAGGCTTGATGTCAACAACTTTGTTAGTTGGTTGCCAAAATGCAAGCCCAGAGAGTAAACGTATTGGTTCGGCTGCGATTGGTGGTGGTGCAGGTGGTGCTGTAGGTAAACATGTAGGCGGTAATATTGGCGCAGGTTTAGGAGCGGCTCTCGGTGCTGGCGTTGCAGCTAACGCAAAAGGATCTAGTAGTAAAACCGTGCGTAATAGTGCAATCGGTGCCGGTGTGGGTGCGGTGTTAGGTGGCGCAATCATTGGTGGCGATGCTGGTGCTGCTACAGGTGGAGCACTTGGTGGTAGTGCGGGCGCAGCTTATGAAGAGAAAAAAGGGAAGTACTAAAAGTATTCCTAATAATGTTTAAACCTAGAAGTCTTTAACATGTTAGAGACTTCTTTTTTATGTCTTTTTTATAATTAAAATTTTGTTTGATGAGTATAAATAGATGGGCTTTACAAAATATCAATCGATTAGGACAGATGAATAACACAATCTGATCAAATTCCTCATAAAAGAGGATTATTCTTTTTATTAGAACAGGTAGTAGGAGTATGGCCATGAAAAAAACAATAGGATTAGTTTCTGCTTTAATGTTGTCTACGCTTATGTTTACGGGTTGTCAAAATATGAGTCCGTCTGACCAGCGTATTGGTGCAGCAGCAGCAGGTGGAGCACTGGGTGGTGGCTTAGGTAACCATGTAGGTGGTGGTGTCGGTGCTGGCTTAGGTGCAGCGGTAGGTGCTGGTGTTGGTTCAAATAGCCAAGGCGGTAGTAAGCAAACCACGACTAAGAGTGCGATCGGAGCTGGTATCGGTTCTGTGGTAGGTAAAGCAATATTGGGTGGTGACTCTGGTGCTGCAATTGGCGGTGCGATCGGTGGTGGTGCTGGTGCAGCGATTGAAGAAAAAAGATAACACAGTATTGATTGAATAAAAATAAGCGCTTTTTAGCGCTTATTTTTATTGAGGGAAAGGTTTTGCTTTTTTACGTCGGATATAAAGCGTTTTTTTAACTTCGGCAATTCTTACCCCAGATTCATCAAAAATGTTTAGATGATAAGTTCTTAAAACAGGGTCGTAGTTTTCGGCAAGCTCACGTATTTGCTCAATCTCAGCTAAATCTACTCGAATATCTGCATATACCGTACTTCGACCAGGGGAAAGAAAATTAATTTCAGCAGCTTTATCCCAAACAATATATTTTGATCCGAGATGATGCAGCAGAATCATCATGTAAAATGGATCAACCATTGAATAAAGACTGCCCCCAAAATGTGTTCCGACCAAGTTTTGGTTTTTCCAGGTCAGCGGCATTTTCACACGTACATGGCAAAGTTCTAAATTCATGATTTCAATATAAATCCCTGCACCACGATAAGGTGGGTAGTGATTAAATAGAAATTTTGAAATCGTAGGATTGTTCTGAAGTCTTCTTAAAATAGCCATAATAGTCAATTTTTTTTATTGAAACAGTATTCATACTAGATAAGTATCATCTTTTTTACATTGATGGCAATGCTCTATCCGACTAACGACATGATCGATTGAAAAACAAGATAGGAAATGATTATGCAGCCAAAAGTTCATACAGTAACAACAAGTGACCAACAAACGCTTTGTGCCAAAACATGGGGCGACGAAAAAAATACACCGTTGGTTTTAGTACATGGTTATCCTGACAATCAAGAAGTATGGGAATCAATCATTGAAAATTTAATCAATGATTTTTACATTGTCACTTATGATGTACGTGGGGCGGGTTTGTCGTCTATACCAAAACGTATACGCGATTACCGTTTAGAGCGGTTATCTCTAGATTTACAAGAAGTGGTTGATGAATTATTACCAAATCGTCAATTCCATATGGCTGCACACGATTGGGGTTCAATTCAATCTTGGGAGTCGGTAACTGAGCCTAAATTTAAAGGACGGTTATTATCATACACAACCATTTCTGGGCCATGTCTTGACCATGCTGCTTTATTTTTGCGTGATAAATTTAAATCTTCACCAGCTCAGATCCTAAAAATATTAACCAAATCTTGGTATATCGGTGCATTCCATCTTCCTTTGTTAGCACCAACAGTATGGTCTCTTTTTAGCCCTGAAAAATGGGGGAAAGTCCTGACTCAGCTAGAGAGAAAAAGTAATTTACCTTTAAATAATAATATTAATGCAGATGGTAAATATGGCATTAATTTATATCGAGCAAATTTTATTCCTCGTTTAACTGGCCCTCGTCAGCGTTATGCTCAATGTCCAGTCAAAGCCGTTATTTTAAAATATGACACTTTTGTGAGCCCCGAATATATTACTGAGGCTATGCCAAAGTGGGTGGAAAATTTTGAATATGTAGAGCTTGAAGCAAATCACTGGGCAATTCTAAGTGAGCCGGCAAAAATTGCAGATCATATTCGTCAGTTTATTAAGGCCCAAGCTTAATCATTGAGTGACTGCATAAAACTGTTAATTCGGCGATATTTTCGGCTTCATAGGTCTGAATCTGATAGAATGTCGCCTTTTGTTTTGCTCTGAATTTATTCATGAATGCTGTCGTTATTGCGATTGCAGTGATGTTTTTATTATCACTGGCGCGCGTTTCTGTCGTACTGACTTTAGTGGTTTCTGCCATTGTAGGCGGCCTCGTAGCAGGTTTAAGCCTTTCTCAAACCGTTGATGCCTTTAACGCTGGTCTTGGTGATGGTGCTGAAGTTGCACTTGCCTATGCTGTGTTAGGGGCATTTGCTCTGGCACTTTCAAAATCTGGTTTACCTGATTTGCTTGCCCATAAACTGATTGGTTTGTTGGGAATGGAAGCTGGAAAAAGCCGCGAAACGAAAGTGAAATATCTACTGTTAGGTATTTTACTCATCGCTGCTATTTTCTCTCAGAACCTAATTCCGGTTCATATTGCCTTTATTCCTGTACTCGTTCCGCCATTATTACGGGTAATGAACCATTTAAAGTTAGATCGTCGAGCAGCAGCCTGTGTGCTTACGCTAGGTTTAGTCGGAACTTATATTTTTCTTCCGGTTGGATTTGGTGCAATTTTCCTTGAACAAATTTTGATGGGGAATATCAACAAAGTTGGCGCAGCGTATGGCTTGCATGTAGAGCGTGGCATGATGTCAATTGGCATGGCTATTCCAGTTTTGGGAATGGTTTTAGGTACTTTGGTTGCTGTATTTATTAGCTACCGTAAACCAAGAATTTATGCTGATCGCGCTATTACACCAACTACAACGATTGATTTAGATAAACCTCTTCGTGCAACAGCGCAAGATGAAACAGCTGACTTAAAAGCAGATGCAGAAGAGTTAAAGCATGAGGCAGAGCAAGCACCCGTAATTGCAAAGAAAACGATCTATATGGCATTGCTTGCAATTGGCCTGACACTGGCTGCACAGCTCTATTCGGGTTCAATGATTTTGGGTGGTTTAGTCGGTTTTGCTGTTCTATCTACTGCCGGAATTTTTAAGTGGCAAGATGCAGATGATGTCTTTGTACAAGGCATGCGAATGATGGCCTTGGTAGGTTTCATTATGATTTCTGCTGCCGGCTTTGCATCGGTAATGACGCATACTGGGGATATCAATCAACTGGTCAAAGGTGTGGTTGAAATCATTGGGGATAATCGAGCACTTGCAGCTTTCTTAATGCTTTGTATTGGTTTATTTGTCACGATTGGTATTGGTTCATCTTTCTCAAGTGTGCCTGTATTAGCCGTTATTTATGTGCCTTTATGTGTACAGTTTGGATTTTCACCATTAGCGACGATTGCCCTTATTGGGACAGCAGCAGCATTAGGTGATGCAGGTTCGCCAGCTTCTGATTCAACTTTAGGACCAACCGCTGGTTTAGGCGTAGATGGGCAACATGACCATATATGGGATACGGTTGTACCTACATTTATTCATTTTAATATTCCGCTATTAATTTTTGGCTGGATTGCTGCAATGGTTTTATAGATTTTTTATAAAATATTAAATGATTAACCTTCTTAATGATGATCTTTAGATTTAAATTAAGAAGGTTTTTTGTTGGTTAAATAAAAGATGTATTTAAAATAAATTATATTAAAACACTCAGAATTATAAAGTATATTGAAATGGTTGGTAATATAAAATAATCTTGATTAATAAGGTTGGAATAAAAACCAATTAAAATAGTTGGTTAATATATAATTTTATTTAAAACAGTTATTTAAAAATAAATGGTAAATTAATTTTATAATGTGTATTGCATGATTTTAAAATACATGTTTATTATAAATATAAATAAGTTTGGAGATATTAAAGTGTTCAAAAAAGTTTTGGTTGTTGCATTAATGGGGATGTCTTCTTTTACTTTTGCTGGTAACTGGCAAGTGAAATTTGGTGGAAGTGTTATCGCTCCTTCGGAAGACACGACACTTGCTGAAAACACTGTAGTTAAAGCAGATCATGAATATGCATTTACACCATCGGTAGAATACTTTTTTAGTCAATCTCCATTTTCGGCAGAGTTATTATTAGCAGCACCTGTTAACCATGATGTGTTGTTAAATGGAAATAAGGTAGCGAGTCTTAAACAGTTACCACCAACGATTACTGCTAAATATCATTTTAAAAATTCGACTCGTTTTACGCCATATATTGGTGTTGGTGCAACAGCATTTATTGCTTGGGATGAAGATGGCATTGTAAAAGATGTGAAAGAAGATTTTGGTGTGGCAGGACAAGTTGGTTTTAATTTCCAACCTGCGGATGCTAAAAACTGGGGAGTATTTGTAGATGTTCGTTATGCTGATTTAAGCCCAGAAGTTACTTTAAATGATGGGACTAAGTTTGATCTAGATATTAATCCGTTTGTTTACACTTTAGGTTATAGCTATAAATTTTAAGCATAATAATAAATAGAAAAAATATAATAATAAACCTAGACTCAGGCACCTCACATATATTTTATGTGAGGTTTTTTTATGGATTTTATTTGCACTAAAAAAAGCATAAAACAGACAGTTTTATACATATCTTATGCTAATTTTTTTCTAAACTAATTTCTATTCATTACAAAACATGGGAATAAAATTATGAACAAAAAATTAGCGCTTTGTTTAGCACTTTTTAGTGGTATTGCCTTTACACAGAGTTTGCAAGCCGCAAGTTTCTCATGTGACGCTGCAAAAACGAAAACGGAAAAGAGTATTTGTAAAAACCGTTCTTTAAATGATGCCGATGTGAAAATGGCGACGACCTATCAAATTGTTCTGCATGCTTTACCAATGGGCGGACGGGACAACCAAAAAGATGCTCAGCAACAATGGTTGAAAAAGAGAAATGCCTGTGCGGCTGGTGTAAGTTGTATTAGCAAAGCTTATCAACAACGACAACAGCAGTTAGATGCAATATTGCAAGATAGAGTGTTAAGCCACGGTCCATTTTAATTAGAGTAAAAATTTTTAATATTCAGGATTGAAAAATTCTAGAAGTACTCCATTCATAAAGCATTCGAGAACAAACAGACTTCAAAATTTAAGGAGTGATTTATGAGTGAACAAGCATCACAAAATTATAGTTTCCAAGCGGAAGTTGCACAGCTTTTACATTTAGTGACGCATTCTCTCTATTCTAACCCTGAGATTTTCTTACGCGAGCTGATCTCTAATGCATCAGATGCATGTGATAAGTTGCGTTTTGAAGGAATTAATCATCCTGAATATTATGAAAATGATCCCGATTTACATGTACGAGTCATTTTAAATAAAGAAAATAAAACTTTAACGATTTCTGATAACGGTATTGGCTTAAATCAGCAAGAAGCGATTGATAACTTAGGTACGATTGCAAAATCGGGTACTAAAGATTTCATGTCAAAATTGACTGGTGATCAAAAAGCAGATGCTCAGTTGATTGGTCAATTTGGTGTTGGCTTTTACTCAGGTTTTATTGTTGCCGATAAAATTACCGTGGAATCACGCCGTGCGGGTCTAGATGCATCTGAAGGGGTGCGTTGGATTAGCGGTGGTACAGGCGAGTTTGAAGTTCAGCAAATTGATAAGGCTTCACGTGGTACCGACATTATTCTTCACTTGCGTGATGACGCGCTTGATTACTTAGAATCTTATAAAGTTAAGCAGATCGTTAATAAATACTCTGATCACATTAGCTTGCCAATTGAAATGCAAAAAGAAGTTTGGCAAGAAGAAGAGGTTGCTGAAGGTGAAGAGCCTAAAGGCGGCCAAATGGTTAAAACTGGCGAGTGGGAAGCAATCAACTCAGCCAGCGCTTTATGGACACGTAACAAGAGCGAAGTGACTGAAGAGCAGTATGTTGAGTTCTATAAAAACTTAACGCATGACTTTGAAGCGCCACTGGCTTGGGCGCATAACCGTGTTGAAGGTAGTACCGAATATACGCAGTTACTTTATATTCCAAGTAAAGCACCGCATGATATTTTTACTCGTGAAGCCAAAGCGGGTATTAAGCTCTATGTAAAACGTGTCTTTATTATGGATGATGCGGACAATTTAATTCCTAATTATCTACGTTTTGTTCAAGGTGTGGTGGACAGCGCTGATTTACCACTCAATGTCAGCCGTGAGTTGTTGCAAGAAAGCCGTGATGTTAAAACGATTCGTGAAGGTAATGCACGCCGCGTATTAACTGTACTTGATGGCTTGGCTAAATCGGAAGATGAAAAAGACCAAGAAAAATTCAAGACATTCTATAGTGAGTTTGGTTCAGTACTTAAAGAAGGCTTGGGCGAAGACTTTGGTAACCGCGAACGTATTTTAAAATTATTACGTTATGCGACATCAACAAACGATGAAGTAACAACTTCTTTTGCTGACTATAAGGCTCGCATGAAAGAAGGCCAAAAAGCTATCTACTATGTGACTGCTGACAGCTTAGCGGCAGCGAAAAACTCACCGCAGCTTGAGTTGTTCAAGAAAAAAGGCATTGAAGTATTATTAATGGCTGAACGTGTTGACGAATGGGCAATGAATTTTGTTCAAGAGTTTGACGGTACACCATTAAAGAATGTCTCTAAAGGCGCGGTGGACTTAGGTGACTTACAAGATGCTGAAGAGAAAAAGGCACTTGAGCAAGCAGCTGAACAGTTTAAGCCGGTTGTTGAGAAACTAAGTGACTCATTGAAAGCCAAAACGCAAGAAGTGCGTGTAACAACGCGTTTAGTTGATTCCCCTGCATGTTTAGTGACAAGTGAAGGTGAATTATCGCCTCAACTTATTCGTATGCTTAAACAAGCAGGGCAGGCAGTACCAGAAATCAAACCAATTTTAGAAATTAACCCTGAGCACCCATTGGTGAAGAAACTCGAAAGTTCAGAACAGTTTGATGACTTGGCTAACGTCATTTTTGATCAGGCTGTTATTGCTGAAGGTGGTTTACCGGAAGACCCAGCAGCTTATGTAAAACGTATTAATAGCTTATTGCTGAAATAATTCAGTTTAAAAAAAAGCCTCTGAACTCTCAGGGGCTTTTTTTGTGGATAAAGAAAGAGTTATCCACAATTTGATAATTTTTGTTTAAAAATTAGCTTCGAGATTCATTTGAACACTGAGCTGATGTTTCGAATCATCATCAATATGGTTAAAAAAGTTAAGGTCATTTTGCATAAAAAGCCAATTTCGCCACACAGGCTGGCGCCATGAAATATAAGGCCCCCAACTATTTAACCGAATGTCATTTTTGGTATATACGCCACCACTATAGACACCATAAGTAAGATGATTATCCTTTAAAAATTGATACTGCTGAAAAGTCCAATTTCCCCAACTATAATCTTCATTTTCACTCTTATTCACATTAAATTTATTAGCGAAAAGAGTGTTATCTTGCATTTTCTGCGTTAAGTTTAACGTCGTTTCGGTGTAGTTCCGGCTAGTAGAGCCGTAGCGAAATACCTGTTCTGTATCCAAACTAATGTTATGTCTTAAATTCCATTTTTTCTTTGCCAAAAATTGTACATAAACATCGTTTTCTGAGTTTGAACCTAAATCAAGATTATTTTCAAAAGGCATCCAGGTTGAAATGGTCGCCCAGCTTGCACTCAGTGGATTATTTGTCGAAACCTGTGTCGATGAGGTTTTCTTCTTTTTCTTACCGAAGGCCTTATAAGTCTGTTCAGGCTGAGTCGCACGTTTCCATAACGTATCATTTCCAAATACAGCCATTAGTTCTTGAATTAAGGCGACATCGGGTAAAGCATCATTTGTCTCTATTTCACAAGGAGAGAGTGAAAGTGATTGTCTTTTTACTTTAGTAAAATTCGTAGAAGAATAAGGATAACGCCGTGACCGTTGGTGCTTGAACGTATTATAAAAAAATTGAGTATGCGGAATTAAAGCCAATACGCCTAAACTATAAATACAAACTAAGGCAGCTGATTTGTATTGAAATGAAAAAGGGGAGAATTGATTCATTTTTAAGGAGAAGGAATCAAAAATAAAAATTAGAACAATACTTTAAAAGGCTAAGCTTAAAAATTTATTTAAAAGTGTTTTATTATTCATCACCTTGGATGGGTTCCAAGGTGATGTTTGGCAGCTTAAAAAAGAGCTTCTAAGCGCAAGAATGTACTGACAAAATGGTTGCGATCTTCACGGTGATCATTAAAGTAATTTACATCTCCTTGAACAAAGAACCATTCACGTAAAACAGGTTGGCGCCATGAAACAAATGGTCCCCAACTATTTAAACGCAAGTCATTGTCGTTGTAATAACCACCTGTATAAATACCATAATTAAAACGGTTATTTGCAAAGAAACTATGTTCACGGAAAACCCTATTTTCCCAACTTAGATCATCATCTTGATCATCGGCATAAGTTAAGCTGAACTGATTTGATAAAATCGGTTGATTTGGTCTGGCATGGGTAAGTTCAAGATTGGTACGTAAGTAGTTTTCACTGTCTATGCCGTAACGATAAATTTGCTCAGCATAAAATTTAAAATCATTACGGAGTTGCCAATTTCTTGATGCTTTTAAACGAACATAAATATCGTCTCCAGAACGGATACCTAAGTCAGCATCTGTTTCAAAAGGCAATTTTTTCGAGAAGTCTGACCAACGTAAAGCAATAGAACTGTTGTCATCTCGAGTTTGTTTACCATTTAACTTCTTATTGGAGTCTTGATTTGGGTTTTGGTTAATATTGGCCGGACTGTTATTAAATTCGTTATCTAAAGAATCATCACCAAAGACCACACTTAGACGTTTTTCTAGCGTTGGTAATTTAATCCTGCCTCGTATTCTGGGCTTAATTTCAAAATTATCGTATTCATTCCAATAGTTATCGACCATTACGCGGATGGTTGCAGTAGCTGGTTTCTGTGGATCGACTTCTCCAAACCAGTTATCAATTTTTTCAGAAGTACGATCGGCCCAATTACGAATTTTCTTTTGCTTACGGTCAACCCAGGTTTGATCTTCTGTTTGTTCGGTAGGGGGAACAATAGGTTGACTAGACTGCTCTGGAAAAATGGTTGGGGTCGCATCTACCCAACGGGGGATCTGATCTAACAGATTTTCATCTGTTGTAGCTTCGGTTTGAACTCCAGATGACAAACCTTCTACTTGTTGGTTTTGAGAGGAAGAGCTCGTTTCTGCATGAGCAATGCATACCGAACCAATTCCAAGAGTTAAAAGTGCAAAAAGCTGCCGATAAGGCATTACGTGAAATGTTTTCATATCTATCTTTATGTTTTGTTGTTGTTTCCACTTTTGTTGATTTTTCTAATAAAATCAAGAGGAGACACAAAAGTTAAGTAAATTTAACTTTTTTTACATATTTGAAATAAATGAAAAAGTTTATGCTAGTAGCGATTATTTTTAACCAAAAAAAATCCCCCAATTAAGGGGGATGATAGATCAAGGAAACTTCAAATTCCGATCATTAAACACATAAAAAACAGAACATTACAGCGCGAATATTCTAAGAAGCAATCATAAACTGATTTTAAACAATTAGATAGTTCTTTTTTTAGAACGCTCTATTGCTAAAATGGTGATAAAACATACGATTTCATCACATTTTCAATTGTGTTGATTTATTTCTGTGGAATATCACATGATTCATCATCACAAACAGCAGCATCATCTTGCTCGACTGCTTCAGCATTTGCTTTAAGTTGTGCTTGCTCTAAGACTTTTAAAAAGACGTCACGTGGTTGAGCACCGGCGAGTGCAATTCGTTGATCAAATACAAAAAATGGCACACCTGTAACATTTAACTGCTCTTTAGCAATCTTTTCGTCATGACGAACAAAGTCAGATAGTTCATTAGTATCTAATACAAATTCAACTTCCGCATTATCAAGACCAATACGAGAAGCAATTTCTTCTACAACTTCACGTTCACCAATTGCGAGACCTTCGGTCATATAAGCATGGAAAAAAGCTTCTTTTGCTTGGTTGCCTAAGCCTTTGCTTTGCGCAAGGTGAATAATACGGTGTGCATTGAAACTATTGCCAGAATTCGCTTTTTGCCATTGGAAATCAATACCTTCAGAGGCAGCCATGGCAGCAATATTGCGCTCCATTTCTTCCATCTCTTCATAGGTACGGCCATATTTTTTAGCTAAACGTTCTGTATTTGATGTGTCATGTTTTGCTGGCGCATCAGGATCTAATTCAAAACTATGCCAGTGAATTTCAAGCTCAATACCTGCTTCAGCAGCTACATGTTCAAGGCGTTTTTTGCCGATATAACAGAAAGGGCAAACTACATCAGACCAGACATCAACACGCATGGGAGAATCTCATAAATTTTAATTACCCATCATAATAGGGATGATGCACAAGGATTTAAAGCTTTGAGTAGCGAATACAGTGTTGCGTATTGTGAAATAAATGGCATATAAAGAAGAATAAGCTCTATTTTATAACTATAAAGAGCAAAACTATAAAAAGGGAAATAGGAGGTGTGTATGCGCCGAGTTTTGATTGCAATTGCAAGTCTGATTGTTGTCGTAAGCATTATTTTTTTCACCTATCAACACATCAAACAGCAACAAGCCAAAGATAGTAGTCAAATGTTTGATGTGGTCATGACTGAAAAAATGAACCAGCTTTATGAACAAGCGCAAGACTGGTCTAAACCTGTCGAGCTTAATATTCACGATAAACGGTTGGCAGGACACTATAAGCAAATTTCAGAATTTCTTTTAAGTTATTGGATTCAAAATATTAATGCACGAAATGCATATTTAAGAGAACTCAAAGCAGCCAAATGGGATACTTTTTTAAATGTTGATCGTCTAGATCTTGATAAAAAGCAAAAGTTTGTAGAAACCGAGAAGATGTTAGCCGATGTCCGTATGGCTTCAGATCAGTATCAAAGTGAATATGAAAAAATTCATAAAACTTTCTTAGCAAAGGTTCAAGAATTATCTGTTGATGCAGAGATGAGACAACTTCTTGAAATGAAATTAGGAACTCAGCAAAAAGCTGATCAAGATCATGCAATTTTTATGATTGAGCTACAAATTTTAGATAAAGCAGAAGAAATGTTTAAACTTCTAAAAAATTATGAATGGCAAAAGAAAGATCAGATGATTCTTTTTCATGAAAATGCTCAGGTCAAAAAGTTTAATGGGCTTTATCAAGATGTTCTAAAACTGAATGCAAAAATTGAAAAAATTAAGAAAAAGAATGTAGCTGCACTCGAAGGAGATTTAAAAGATTAAGCGTGGCATGAGCATCAAAAATTATGGTTTGGTGCTCTCGGTTTTTCCTTTGGCTAAAAAAGATTGTAATAAACTTTGAGAAGTTTGTAGTTTGTTTAATTGTTCAGACACATGCATGAGTTCAGTTTGCAGTTTTTCTTGAACCACTGAGCACAGCGTAAATACGCGTTCATCTAAATCAAAACAAGGCAGTAAGGCTTGAATGTCTTTTAAGTGCATGCCCGCATCATTTAATATTTTAATTTTCTTAATATTTTCAATATCTTTTTGCGTATAACTTCGATAGTTATTACTCGCTCGAAGAGGCTGTATAAGCCCTAAGCTCTCGTAATAACGCAGCATACGCGGGCTAACTTCTGTGAGTTCGGCAACTTTGGCAAGGTTCATAAAATGGGGTTGACCTTAACAGTGGTGTCATAGTTTAGCATGTTTATATCTTTCAAAATGGTACTTGTTCCATGATCAGAAAACTCATTTTATTGGTGTTATTCGGATTAATGTCATTTGTTGCAAATGCCAAAACACTTGAACTTCAGGAGAAGAACATGCGTCAAATATTTGTGCTCCATGGTTACTCTGCTTCTATAGATGATCACTGGTTTTTAGATTTAAAACATCAAATAGAAGATGAACATACGACTGTTACCTTAATTCCATTTCCAGATTCTGAGCATCCAGATGTGGATGCTTGGCAGAAGGTTTTAGATCAACAGATCCCTAAGGTGGATGAGAATACCTATTTTGTTGCGCACAGTTTAGGGGTGATTACGTTACTGCACTTTTTGCAAAAACATGATTACCAGAATATTGGTGGAATGATTTTAGTATCTGGATTTTCTGGTCCAATTTCAGACTTTTCTCCACTCGATGCCTATATAACAAAAAGTAAAGTCGATACGAACTATTTTAAGGACATAAAGAAAAAGCTGGTGTATTTATCTGATAATGATGATTTGGTTCCACCAAAACTGACAATTGAATTGGCGAAAGAAATTGATGCGCCGTACATTACGGTTCCTAATGGTGGGCACTTTTTGGGTAGAGAAGGTTATACGACGTTTCCACAAGTTGTGAATTCTTTAAAAGAGATGTTAAATGATTAATAAAAATCCCCGTATTGAGCGGGGATTTTTTAATCTTTATTGAAAGTTTGTAATTCTTATTCGTAGTCTATTAAGGTTGGTAAATGATATCCATGACTTTCGCAGGTAAAGCGATAATATCGAAAGTTAAGGTAAACGGAAGCAGTGGTAAATTTGCTAGTTTCTCCTTAGTGGATAAGGGAACTTTTCCGCTCTTATCGTGAAGATATTGGATTTTAACGTGATATGGCTTGGATAAAGGGGTTATTGTTTTAAGATTTTTTACAGGAGGATAAACAGTTCCTTCAAGATTTAAATCAAATTTATGTGGTTCTAATTTCTTTGCACAGCCACATGGAACTACACCATATTGTTTAAATAAAGCTGATTCTTTCTCGTTCAATTTTCCATTAGGTGGGGTGTAAGAGAATCTAATATGTCCGTAAAAACGGTTACTATTCGAAGCTGGGGCATTAAAGTCTAGCTCATTACTGATTTGAATATATTGTGGATTTAGCTGGCTAATTAATTTAATGAAATCGTTACCACCTTTATTAATGACATAACTATATTTTTTTCCTGCGATAACAATACTATCTTCAGGTTCATTGGGTAAGGATATGGATGGTTTACCGAATGCGATTACATCATCTTCAACTAAAGTGATCCATTCATGGCCTGCGTCATATTTTGTAAATAGCTCTCGCGTATTTTCACCAATAATTCGATTACTCGCACAACCAGTGAGAAAGAAACTGATTAGTAAACAGCTCATGATAATGTTCTGATTTAATATTTTAAAGTTCATTATTTCTGTTGAATTCAAGCGATTTATAAAAGGCTGACTATAAACAAAAAATCGTAGTATTTAAATCTAACAATAGGATCTGACTTAGCCACATTCAGACTAATTTCTAAAATATTTTTATAAAATCTCTTACTTTTACATTAAAAATTTTAATTATATTTACCGTTTATCTGAGCATTACTGAATCAAATTCGACTTTGTTGTAGCCTATTTATAGATACTTTTAATTTAATCATCATCTTTTAGTTGAAATAGGGTGAGTGATTTTTGGAGCAAGTTATGAACTTTCTAAAACAATCAGCCTTCATTGCTGCATTTGCTTTTATGGGTTTACCGACTGTTCAAGCAGAAGAAGTGGCTACTTTACCAACAATTCGTGTTATGGCTGAATCTGAGCTACGTGAAGAAGTAGGATTTGTACCTTTCCAAGAAGATAAAAAAGTGCGTCAGGCTCTGCAACATCATGAGTATAAAACGCATTACGATATACAAAATGCTTTAGTCCCTGAAGGCATGACTACAGTAGATTATCAGCCAGTTATGGCACAGCCTGATTTATCTCAACTTTCTCCATTCTTACAACAATACATTTTAGCGGTAGCAGGTGGAATACAATCTTCTGATCCAACCAATGGTATCTTTGTAATGTTAAAAGATTTGAATATTAATCGAAGTAATGTCGATGCTTATCGTGAGGGTACGATGAAAGTAAATATTCAAGATATTAGAGATTTACAGCAGCAAATTAAAGATGGTCTTCAAGGCCATTAAAAAAATCCCCGCATTGAGCGGGGATTTTTTTATCTTGGTGTTAATTAAACACGTTCGATCACTGTTGCAATACCTTGTCCAAGGCCGATACACATGGTCGCAAGACCGATTTGAGTATCTTGTTGTTCCATTACGTTTAACAACGTAGTGGTGATACGCGCACCAGAACAGCCTAGTGGGTGACCCAAAGCAATCGCACCACCATTTAAGTTAATGATGTCTTGCTTGTCATAAATACCTAAGCCCTTCATTACTGATAAGCCTTGAGCAGCGAATGCTTCGTTTAATTCGATAGTTTGAATATCAGCCATCGTTAAACCAGCGCGTTTAAGCGCTTTTTGAGTTGCTGGAACTGGACCATAACCCATGATTGCAGCATCGCAACCTGCAACTGCCATAGAGCGAATCACAGCGCGTGGTTTTAAACCTAACGCTTGTGCGCGCTCAGCAGACATAAGCAACATTGCAGAAGCACCGTCAGACAAAGCTGAAGATGTAGCCGCAGTTACCGTACCGCCTTTCGGATCGAATACAGGACGTAATGCTTTGAACGACTCAAGGTTTGCGTCTGGACGAATTACTTCGTCGATGTCACAAAGGATTTTAAAGCCATTTGCATCGTGACCTTCAACACCAACGATTTCGTTTTTGAAACGACCTTCTTGAGTTGCAGCCCAAGCACGGCGGTGAGATTCAACACCAAAAGCGTCTTGCTCTTCACGGCTAATACCATTCATGCGACCTAACATTTCAGCAGTTAAGCCCATCATGTTAGATGCTTTTGCATAGTGTTTAGATGCTTCTGGGTTTAGGTCGATGCCGTGCATCATACCTACATGGCCCATGTGCTCTACACCACCAATAATGAAGATATCACCTTGGTTAGTTGCAATCTGTGCAGCAGCAGTATGAAGTGCTTGCATAGATGAACCACAAAGACGGTTTACAGTTTGACCTGCTACAGTTTTTGGTAAGTCAGCCAATAAGCCGATGTTACGACCAATGTTCATACCTTGTTCTAAAGTCTGGTTTACACAGCCCCAGATCAGATCTTCAACTTCATTGGTGTCAAACTGGTTACGAGCAACGAGTGCACGAACCAACTCAGCAGATAAGCTGTCAGCACGTACATTGCGGAACATACCGTTTTTGGTTTTACCCATTGCAGAACGTACGCCATCAACGATGACAACGTCACGTGGATTTAAAGTAGCCATTCACGTTGCTCCTTAACCGTAGAATTTTTTGTTGTTAGCAGCCATGTCACGCAACATTTGTGGCGCTTCATAAGCCTTACCTAAGTGCGCATATTTGTCGCAAAGTGCAACATATTCAGCAACACCTGTCTGGTCGATATAACGACATGGACCACCACGGAATGGAGGGAAACCTACACCCATAATCATTGCCATGTCTGCTTCAGCAGCAGTTGCAACGATGTTGTCTTCTAAGCAACGAACTGTTTCGTTACAGAAAGCAAGCATCATGCGGTCAATGATTTCTTGGTTATCAAACTCGCGTTTTTCACCCGTTACGAAAGGAGCAATGATTTCATACGCTGTTGGATCAACAGTTTTTGCTTTCTTGCCTTTCTTATCGAGTTCATATTTGTAGAAACCAACGTCATTCTTTTGACCAAGACGCTTAGCTTCGTACATTGCTTGGATTGAACCTTTGTAGTCTGGCTTCATACGGTCTGGGAAACCTTCAGCCATAACTTCTGCACCGTGAACACCAGTGTCGATACCAACAACGTCGATGAGGTAAGCGGGACCCATTGGCCAGCCAAACTTAGACATTACATTGTCAACTTGCTGGAAGTCTGCGCCGTCTTTTACAAGAAGGTCAAACGCACCAAAGTAAGGGAACAATACACGGTTAACCAAGAACCCTGGGCAGTCATTTACAACGATTGGTGTTTTACCCATTTTTTGAGCAAGAACAACAGTAGTTGCAATCGCTTCTTCAGAAGTCTTTTCACCACGAATGACTTCTACAAGCGGCATCATGTGAACTGGGTTGAAGAAGTGCATACCAACGAAGTTTTCAGGACGCTGTAATGCTTTCGCTAAACGTGTAATTGAAATTGTAGACGTGTTAGACGCAATAATCGTGTTTTCACGAACATACTTTTCAGTATCTGCAAGAACGATTTCTTTAACTTTTGGATTTTCTGTAACCGCTTCGATCACGATATCAACTTCTTTAAACTCATCGTAGCTTAAAGTAGGACGGATACGTGCAAGGGTTTCACCCATTTGCGCAGGTTTCATTTTCTTACGTTCAACTTGTTTAGTTAACAAGCCGTTCGCTTCTGACATACCTAGTGCAAGTTGTGGGTTACCAATATCTTTCATGATAATTGGAGTGCCTTTGCTTGCCGCTTGGTAAGCAATACCACCACCCATGATACCAGCGCCAAGTACGGCTGCTTGGTTTACAGGGTGAGCACCTTTTTCATGTTTTTTAGCAGTTTTCTTAACAACTTGGTCATTGAGGAATAAACCAATCAATGCACCAGCTTGTGGAGTAATCGCAGCTTTAGCAAAACCTTCAGCTTCAGCTTTTAATGCTTCGTCACGCGCAAGGCTTGCACCTGCTTGTAATGAATCAAGTAATAATTTTGGAGCAGGGTATTGAGCAGGATTTGCTTTAGCAAGTACGGCACCTTTTGCTGTGTTGAACGCCATCATTTGTTCAAGTGGGTTCAATTTTACAGCATCAAGTTTTTCTTGACGTTTAGCTTTCCAATTCAAACGACCAGAAATTGCTTGCTTAACTAAGTCAGTTGCAGCTTCAAGTAATTTATCAGCAGCTACAACCGCATCTACAGCACCATCTTTAAGGGCAGCAGCCGGTTTTTTAGGAGCAGCCATCGCCATCCATTCAACCGCGTTGTCGATACCAATAAGACGGCTTAAACGTACGCTACCGCCAAAACCTGGGTAAATACCAAGTTTAATTTCTGGTAAGCCCACTTGCGCAGCTTCTGACATCACACGATAGTCACACACTAAACACATTTCAAAACCGCCGCCTAACGCCATACCGTTAATAGCAACAACTTTTGGAATTTCTAAATCTTCAAAGCTATTGAAGATTTCATGAACAGGCATAAGCCAGTCAACAATCGCTTTTTCGCCTTGAGCGAAGTTTTCACCAAATTCGGTAATGTCTGCCCCAACAATAAATGTTGATTTGCCCGACGTAACAACTAAGCCTTTAATATCGTTATTTGCTTTTACCGCAGCAATAGCAGCTTGGAAATCTTCAATTGTTGCACGGTTAAATTTATTGACCGACTCACCTTGTAAGTCAAAGCGGAATTCTGCAATTCCGTCCGAAAGCATTTGGACGGTAATGGCATTGCCAGCGTGGATCATGCCTGATCTCCTTGGTTTTGGAGGACTTCTAAGTTGATGTTATGAAGCGTGTGCACAGCTTTGGTACACATCTATGCTTCGCTAATCTTACGATAACTATATCTAAAAAAAACCTGACAAGTTGTATCAAGCCGTGACGCAAGGGTCATCTTATTTATTATTCAATTCATCTGTATTAAATGCATAAAAGAAATCATAAAGATAGCTGCTAATCAAAGGCTTTTGTTTTGCTTTAAATTTTTCTTTATAAAGCTCTGGAATTATCAAGCTTTCTTATAAAAATTATGAAAATTCAAAAGTTAATTTTTTGTCAAAAAAGTCAATTGTTCAATTTTTATCTTAAAAAAGCTAATAAAAATAACAACAAGTTTTAACTTCTTAAAGTGCTTAAAAATACTGAGGGTTCTTTTATTTTTTATAAAAATATGAGGCCTATTATTTGACTTAATTTTTTACATTCGCTTTTTATAAGTCAATTTTGTTAAAATTTGTGCCAATTAAATAAACTTCCGGTTTCTATTGCCTTAAATATAAGGTGAAGTTGCCCCTAATCTTTTGAAAGAGTAGCAATATGATTAAGTGGATCATATTAGCGATTTTTGTGATATCAGCATTGTATATCCAGCTTCGCGGCAAAGTGCGTCACTCGTTTTATCGTCAATTTTTTGACCATTCAACCTTGCTCGCACCGATTAACTTTTTAATGTACATCTTTTCAAAGGTGCCGAATCAACCTTATATCGACACCCAGCATTTTAAAGATTTAAAAGTGTTGGATGAAAATTGGGAAATGATTCGTGATGAAGCAAAAGCTTTATATGACCAAGGTGGGATCAAAGCTTCAAGTACATATAACGACTTAGGTTTTAACTCATTCTTTAAAACAGGTTGGAAGCGTTTTTACTTAAAATGGTACGAGTCAAGCCATCCGTCTGCTGCTGAGCTTTGCCCAAAAACCACAGCTCTTCTTAAAACATTGCCGACAATTAAAGCAGCAATGTTTACCGAGCTTGCACCTGACAGCCGTTTGGTAAGACACCGTGACCCATATGCAGGTTCACTGCGTTATCACTTGGGTTTAATTACGCCAAATGATGATCGTTGTTTTATTGATGTTGATGGTGAAAGATACTCTTGGCGAGATGGTCAAAGTGTCGTGTTTGATGAAACCTATATTCACTATGCTGAAAATAAGACGGATCAAAACCGCATTATTTTCTTTGCAGATGTTGAACGTCCAATGAAAGTGAAATGGATGGAACGTTTCAATCATTGGTTTGGTCGTAAAGTAATGACTGCTGCAAGTTCACCGAATGAAACAGGTGACCAAACAGGTAGTTTAAATAAAGCTTTTGGTTATGTTTATCAAATTCGCATTAAAGCTAAAGCATTAAAAGCTAAAAACCGTAAGTTGTATTACTTCTTAAAATGGTTATTAATGCTTGGGATTTTCTTCCTGATTTTTGTTCGACCATATATATTTTAATTAAAACGCCCGAAAGGGCGTTTTTTATTTTGATTATTTAAATAGTTTGCATTTATTTTTCCGCACTTAAAAAGATGATTATTAGAGCGGATAGTATTTTTATTTAAAATTTTAGGTGAATTTTATATTAATTATTGGGATGATAATGCGACTGGTAAATATATACCTTTCTTGTGCTTGATAAATTTAAAAAATTGTGTGGAATATAAATGAATACGGTGATGAAACAAGCTTTAGTAATAACTACATTCAATGCAGCATTAATATTGACTGGATGTGGGAAATCTAAGCCAGAACCAAAATCAAAAACAGATAAAGTTGAGACAGTTTCGGATTGGAGCTGTACGCATCCTGAGAATTTGAATCAGATTCAAACCTCATTAAAAAAAGAGTATTTGAAACAAATCGAACGCAGTTTAAGACAAAGTCAATATCAGGTTGATGCGGACATCCTTAATAAAATTAATCAAGGTTTGAAGTTTGAAATTAAAAGTATTCGCACTTTACCCTTAGAAGACGATAGTCAAAAAAATACACAATTAAGTTGTGAAAGCCAATTGGTCGTTTCATTTCCTAAAGGCTTACAAAAGCGTGCGGAAAAAGCATATATTGAAGAACAGCGCTATTCTGATGAAGAATCGGATGTACTCAATGACCATTTTTCTAATAATGATTCACCTTTGACCCTTGAAAATGATCAATTGAAAGGTGATTTTTTCTATAACATCACAAAAACAGATAAAGAGGGTTTGGTATTTAATTTGCCAAGTCAAAATACTGTGATTGAAGGAGTGGTTTTTGTTGCCACTAAAGCTGTGCAATATGCGGCTTATGTTGAAGAAAATCAACGTTATGAAAAAAGTCGTGTAGAGGATGATAAACAATCGGCAGAAAATTATAATGCACAGACTGAATTGGCACAGAAAGCCATGGATGTCCGTAAAAAAGAATTGGATAGCGACAAAGCTAAGCAAGTAGAACGCTTAAATCAGACTTGGGATAAATTGAATGCTGAGAAAAAAACTCAATTCAAACAAGATCAATCCGATTGGTTTGAAAAACGTGATGTTGAATGTAAGGTACTTGCACAAAAAAGTGTTGATGACATTGCTGAAAAAGATTTAGAAACTTATCAAAAACAATCGAATTACTGGACTGCTGAAATGAGTAAACAAAACCAAGAGATGCAATATACACAATGCTTTACCCAAAAAACTATAGAGCGAACGGTTTATTTAAATAATTTAAATTAATCTGAAATTCTCTATAAATACTTGGTCAATCGTATTTAAAATGGATGGGATTGACCAATTATAGGTAATTACTCGGACTTTATAAGTGAGAGTTTTAACCCAGTAATGATAGATAAATAGTTTTATTTATTACGCCCGAAAGGGCGTTTTTTTATGCTGTACAGTACTTAATAGATTTTGTGACTCATTTCACAGTGCTGGCAATTTGTTACAACTATTAAAAGCCAAAGAGCAATTTTGATTCTACAATGGCGCGGTTTTTTCGAAGACTGGTTAGCGGAAGTAGGTTTTAAAATGGCTCATGCTCATCACGCAGTTCATGCACATGTTCATCATATCGAAGAGAGAAAAGAAGAAAGCTCTCAGGATGATTTAAAAATGAAAGTGATGTTAAGACAAGCAGCTTCGTCGACTGAAAAACATAAAAAATCTGATGTGAAAAGTCATCAATCTGAAGATCAAAATATTAATTTGCATAAGTTCTCAAGTAAGCTTGAAAGTATATCTGCCAACCATAGTAAAGAGAAATGCGCCAAGAATATTCGCATTGCTTTACAAGCAGCAGGCGCAGATGTGTCTAAGCATCCAGTAGCAGCTTCAGACTGGGGACATACACTTGAGAAGAACGGTTATAAGAAAATTAAACCTGCTTTTAATCGTCCTCAAGAAGGCGATATTTATATTATTGAGCGAACAAGTGGCCACACATATGGTCATATTGCGGGATATACAGGGAATGGCTGGTTCTCAGATTTTCGTCAAAAAACCTATGCGGTCTATAAAGAAAAAGATGTGAAATATAGCTACTATCGCCTCGATTCTTAAGCGAGTACGACATAGTTTGTCGGGGCATATCCAAATCTGTTTCCAAATTTGGCTTCTGGCACAGTAAAGCACTTGAAAACTAGGGTTGAAAACATCACATTAGGTATTCAGTATTAAGCCATGTCTGCCGATAGTGAATCAAAACGCTCGTCCCCATATTGAAAAAATTTTAGCCCACATGACCCAACTTCCAGGTGTTTATAAAATGCTAGGGAAAGAGGGCGAATTGTTATATGTCGGCAAAGCAAAAAACCTAAAGAATCGGGTATCGAGTTATTTTGTTAAAACCATTGAGCATCCTAAAACTCAGGCTTTAGTTGCCAGAATTTATGATATTGAAACGTTAGTCACTCGTTCAGAAACTGAAGCATTACTTCTCGAGCAAAACTTAATTAAGCAACATCGTCCGCCTTATAACATCATGCTGCGGGACGATAAGTCATATGTCTATATTTTTGTGTCGGCAGATAAGCCGTATCCTCGGCTTGCTAGTGGTCGCGGCAAAGGGAAGCACCAAATTGGTAAGTTCTTTGGACCTTATCCAAGTGCCTATAGTGCCCGTGATACTTTACTCGTTCTACAAAAGCTTTTTAATGTACGTCAGTGTGAAAATAGCTACTTTGCGCAGCGCAAGCGCCCGTGTTTGCAATATCAGATCAAACGTTGTTCTGCACCTTGTGTAGGGCTGATTTCACCCGAAGATTATAAAGAAGACATTAATAATAGTATTCGCTTTTTGCAAGGTGATACGAAAGAGCTGAATCAAGAGCTCATTGCCAAAATGGAACAAGCAGCAGCAGAACTTGAATTTGAAAAAGCTGTTTTTTACCGTGATCGACTATCTTTATTGCGTGAAGTTCAAGCACAACAAGCTGTGTTTAAAGTCAAAGGTGAGGCGGATATTCTAGCCATTGCATATCAGGCTGGTGTGACATGCGTACAGATTATGTATGTACGCAATGGACGAATGCTAGGTGGAAAAAGCTATTTCCCTGACATGCTTGGTGATGATCTTGGGCAAATGCTGAGTGACTTTATGGCAAACTTTTACTTTCAAGTTGCAGATGAAGTACCCAATGAACTGATTGTGAACATTGCATTGCCTGACCGTAAAGAATTAGAAGAAGCGTTGGCACAGCAGTTTGGCAAAAAGGTTCAGATTAAGAGTAATGTTCGAGAAACTCGTGCCGAGTGGCTAGAGTTAGCTGAAATGAATGTTCAACATGCCATTAAGGGGCAGTTGAGTAACCATTTAGAACTCAATGAACGTTTCCATCAGTTAGAGCAAGTGATTGGAAGACCCGTTGATCGCATCGAATGTTTTGATATTAGCCATACCATGGGCGAAGCTCCAATTGCGTCGTGTGTGGTGTTTGACCAAGGTGGTGCTCGTAAGCGTGACTATCGCCAATTTGCCATTCAAGACATTACCGCAGGCGATGACTATGCTGCTATGCGCCAAGCCTTAACACGCCGTTATAAAAAAGCCATATTGCCTGATCTGTTGTTGATTGATGGTGGTAAAGGTCAGCTTCACATGGCGATGGAAGTTATGCAAGAGCTTGGGCTCGATGCTTTTATGGTGGGGGTATCGAAAGGTGAAGGGCGTAAACCGGGCCTTGAGACCCTGCATTTTACAGATGGCACGAAAATCCAGTTGCCAGAGGACAATAAAGCATTGCACTTGATTCAACAGGTACGTGATGAAGCCCATCGCTTCGCAATTACTAAACACCGAGCTAAACGTGATAAACGCCGTAGCACTTCAGTTTTAGAAGCGATTCCAGGATTAGGTCCAAAGCGCCGTCGAGATTTATTAACTCATTTTGGTGGGATTCAAGGTGTTTTAAAAGCATCTGAAAAAGAGCTTACGCTTGTACCTGGTTTTGGTGAAATGATGGCTCGAACGATTTATAAAATTCTGCATGAATAAGCATCGTTTTAAAGACGGAGTGACAAAATAGCTCGCCAATTACTAAAGGATTGACCATTCACATTCCAAACAAAATGAGGAAAGATCGTCCCTAATAACACTTTTGTTTTAGGGAAAGGAATGTCTTTGCTGCAATTGTTTGAAGAAATAAAACAAAAGGAATGGATTGAAATACCTGAAGGGTGGTTGCAAGGACGAACAGTGTTTGGCGGTCTTGTTGCGGGATTGCTGATGCAAAAAGCGTGCGGCAATATTCAAGATCCAAATAAAAGATTATTGAGTTGTAGTGTTACTTTTGTGGGGCCTGTACAGCAGGGGCTTGCTCAATTGACTGTTGAAATTTTAAGGGAAGGGAAGTCGGTCACTACACTTGAAACCCGTTTATGGCAAGATGGCGCGGTACAAACCATTTTGGTTGCAAGCTTTGGTGTGCCTCGTGCGTCGAATATTGAAGTACGACAAGAACCTATGGTTCTAGTTTATGCACCACCCGAAGATTTACAACCGATTCCTTTTGCTAGACAAATGCCAGAATGCTATCAACATTTTGATGTATGCTGGGCAGAAGGTCATTATCCTGTTACAGGAAGTCAGTATGCTGACTTTGGAGGATGGTCAAGGTTCTCTCCAGAGAAGCATGAAAATCGTCAAATGACATTGCCAGATTTAATTGTTTTGATGGATATTTGGCCACCTGGTGTATTGCCGATGTTTAAACAAGTTGCTCCTGCAAGTTCTTTAACTTGGCACATTACCTATGTCCATCCATTTCCACATCAATTATGTGACTGGTTTAAATATAAAGTGGTGACTGAATATGCTGGTGAAGGTTATTCGACGGAATATGCCCATCTTTGGGACCAAAATGATCATTTAATTGCAATTTTACGGCAAACTGTTACGGTATTTACCTAAGCAGTCCACTTCCTCGATTCATATATTTCGTATAAAGTGGCTGTTACAGATAGATACAATATTGAAGAATGTATTTTTGTCTGTTACAAGATGCATGAAGACTAAATTGGCGGTGTTTATGACCACAGGGCGAATCCTGAATATCCCAAATATCCTAACGTTGGCGCGTATCGCGCTTATTCCTGTATTTTTGGTGATTGCGTATTGGCCGCCTGCAATGGGTATTGGTGAGCAAGCAGGAAATATGAGTCGTCATATTATCTTGACGGCTATTTTTGTGTTGGCTGCCATTACCGATTGGTTTGATGGCTATTTGGCACGAACTTTAAACCAGACTTCAGCATTTGGCCGTTTTTTAGATCCAGTTGCAGATAAGCTCATGGTGGCGGCAGCACTTATTGTTTTGGTGCAGTGGAATCCAACCATTTCAATGGCTTTTGCGGCAATTGTCATTATTTCACGGGAAATTACAGTTTCTGCTTTACGTGAGTGGATGGCAGAACTTGGTGCAAGAACGAGCGTAGCTGTATCAACAGTAGGTAAATATAAAACAGCTTTTCAGATGATTGCCATTAGTGTGTTCTTACTCAATTGGCAGCCTTTAGAAATGTTGGCTTATGCGTTGTTATATACAGCAGTCATTTTAACTTTATGGTCAATGTTTATTTACCTTAAAGCAGCTTGGCCATATTTAAAGCAACCTTAAGCTCAGATTGAATGATTAAGCCTTTCTATAATGAAAGGCTTTTTTATTTTCAAAAGTGCAAGAATCGGGTCGTCATGGGGCTTTAGCTACTTTAATGTAAGATATAAGTGCTAAGGAGGTGACACATGCAAATGCTTTCTTCTCGGCAATTTGCTGTAATTGCCAATGTAATTGAATATTTATATGAACATTTAGATCAGCAACCGAGTCTGGACGATGTTGCGAGCCATATGAACTTAAGTTCAGGTTATATCCAACGTCAGTTTCAGGAATGGGTAGGTATTAGCCCGAAAAAATTTGTCCAATATATGAGTTTGCAGCAGGCTAAATATTATTTGCTACAAAAGCGAAGCTTATTAGAAACTGCTTTAAACACTGGTTTGTCGGGTACTGGTCGTTTGCACGATCTGTTTATTCAGCTCGAAGGGATGACACCTGGTGAGTATAAACAGCAAGGCGAAGGTGTGATTCTTAATTATTCGGTTGAGACCAGTCCATTTGGTGAGCTGTTGGTGGTAAGTAGTGAAAAAGGCATATGTTCTATACGGTTTATCGAAACTCACGACAATATTGAAGATTTAATTAAACAGTATTTTCCAAAAGCCCAATTGAAAAATCAGTCACCGATTTGGCATCAACAAGTTGCAGAGTGGTTCGAACAAGATTTTTCAGAACACTTACAGCAGAAACTTCCTCTTAATTTGGCTGGAACTCCATTCCAGTTGCAAGTCTGGGAAGCTTTACTGACCATTCCAGAAGGTCAATTACGAACCTATCAAGATATTGCTGAGCAAATTGGCAAACCTAAAGCAGTTCGAGCCGTTGCCACCGCAATTGGACAAAATCCGATTGCATATTTGATTCCCTGTCATCGAGTGATCCGCGCAACAGGAATGGTGGGAGAATATCATTGGCAAAAGGGGCGTAAATTGGCATTGTTAGCTTGGGAGATGTCAAAGCAACATGGAGAGACCGTATGACCTTGGATTTATTTTCTCCAGAGCCTTGTGAGAATTTATTACCCTACGATGGTGAAGTTCAGGACTATGGTTGTATTTTAAGCCCTGAAGAAGCTGAACAATATTTTCACTATCTTTACCAGCACCTCGCATGGAAACATGACGAGGCTAAGTTGTATGGCAAGCACTTTATTACAGCTCGAAAAGTTGCATGGTATGGAGATGATTACTATCAATATAAATATTCAGGTGTCGCACGTGATTCTTTGCCATGGGACAAAGCACTCGCCAAACTAAAACAACAGGTAGAGCAAATACTTTCAGAGAAATTTAATTCTTGCTTAGCAAATCTCTATGAAGATGGAACTCAAGGTATGGCTTGGCACAGTGATTCGGATGTATCTTTGGCAAAAACCACAACAATCGCTTCTTTAAGCTTTGGTGCTACCCGAAAATTTTCTTTTAGACATATTCAAAGTAAAGAGAAAGTTGAATTGTGGCTCCAACCAGGTCAACTCATTGTGATGCGTGGTGAGACTCAACAGTATTGGCAACACCGTTTAAATCGTTCAACAAAAATTTTACAACCACGTATTAATCTTACTTTTCGGCAATTTCAGTTCTTATAAAAATTGGGCAAGAAAAAAGCCCATGATGGCAACATGAGCTTATTCCTCTGAGGGGGATGCTTCTATTGATGAGCTGCTGATGAAAAGAATCACCAATAGGAGCTAAAATCATAATATGAGAATATTGTGAGATATTCAATATTTTAAAGTGTAAGAAAAGGTTAAATTATCATAAGGTGGGGTTTTAGATTTCACCTTTTTCAGATAGCTCCATAAAACGTTGCTCAATAAGTGCTGCATTTTCTTGTAAAATTTCGATGAGCTTTTCAACATTTAAAAAATCAAAACGATTTTTAGAGGCAACTAAAGTTAAAGCTAAAGGCACTTCTTTGTTTGAAAAACGTACTGGAACGGCAAGGCCAGAAACATTTGGGTCAATCTCACCTTGTGAGAAATAGAAGCCTTGTTTTTTAATTTTACGCATACGCTGAATAAAGCTAGGTTCATCTTCAGCAAAACCTGATTGTTTTAATTCTTGCTGATAACGATGATAGTAATCTTGCATCCGTTGTTTACTTAAATGCGAAACCATCGTTTTTGGAGATGACCCAACGTAAATCGGTCTTGGGCAGCCTCGACCATACGAGAGTAGTTCAGTGTCTTTAAATATTTCATGATGAATGTCGATGCAATAGTCATCATTTAAATAAGTGAGCAAGCAGCACAGTTCGGTGCGCTCTACAATATTTCGCATAAACGGTGTGCTGATTTGAACTAATGGGTCTGTTGTGCGAGATATATAGTCAAGAACTGCAATTTTTGAGCCTAAGGTATAATCGCCAGATGTCCCATTAATGCGTTTTAATAGATCAGTAGACACTAGTTCTTTGAGGTAACGGTAACTGGTTGGTTTAGACAAGCCAAGTTCTTCGCAAATAATATCGACATTAATGACTGGACGCGAAACTGAAAATAGGTCCAGTACGGTTAAAATTTTGCCAAAACTTGAAATTGCCATAGTGTCTTGTTCGTATCCTTTAACAATGAGTCATCTTTGAGTTTTTATAACAGAAAAAAAGAGAATTTGTCTCAATTCTAAAATAAATGCCTGATTTGAGTATTTTACTCTGACAAAGAGAAAACTTCTCTTGGCTAATACATCATATACGATAATTAAAAAACATATCAAATTATCAAATAGAGATATTTTAGTTGACTAAATTGCTTTATTTTGAAAAAATTGCCAAACAAAATATCTAATCGAGAAATTAGTCGGTTCTAGGCGAATTTCTTGATACCTCTTCTTTCCAAAGTTTGGCCGTTTAAATAGCGCCCAAATTGAAATCATCTGGGCCAATCAGGCAGGATGTGGAAAAATCATTGTATTGAAGGATGCTCCTCATCTCATTTGCTTTTAGGCAAATGGCAAAGTTTTGTTGTCTCTAGAAAGACAATTGAACATTGAAGGGCATGCTCATCAGTTCAAATCTGTATTTGAGATGAGTTCATGTTATTAAAGCAAATACTGGCGTTTCGCCCGAGTAGGCTTGATCTGATCTTTGCAATAAAAACATTTATTGCTGGAATGTTGGCGTTATTTGTTTCATTTGAATTAGATCTGATTAACCCGATGTGGTCGATTGGTACAGTCCTGATTATTGCCAATCCTTATTCAGGAATGGTGTCCTCTAAGTGTGTCTATCGTGTTATAGGAACGATGGGTGGGGCAGTAGTTGCCTTAACGCTAACGCCACATCTCATTAATACACCTTGGTTGTTTACCGTGGTGTTGTCGTTGTGGGTGGGTTTTGCACTTTATGTGTCTTTACTTGACCGGACTCCACGCAGTTATGCTTTTATGCTGGCGGGTTACTCGACAGCCATGATTGTCTTTAATGCGATTACGTATATTGATCAATACAATATTTTTGATATTGCTTTAGCTCGGGTCATTGAGATTTCGATTGGGGTGATTTCAAGTGCTGTGGTTTCTGCCACGATTCTTCCAATGCACATTGGTTCTGCGATTAAGCAGCGCGTGATCAAAACGCTTAAAGATACAGAAAATCTGTTTGCTAATTTATTAACTGCTGATCCTCAGCAGAACAATACTCAACTTTTAGCCACTATTACCCGTGATACCACAGATATTCATGCTTTGGCAGTACATTTGAGTTATGAGAAGGGTGAATTGCATGGCATGACCAAGCCTTTGCAGGAAATGCTTCATCAAATCTCAATGGTCGTTGCTAATCTGGTCGCTTTATCTGAACGTATTAAGCAGCTTCAAGAACTTCGGTTTATCGAAACTCATTCAGAAAAACTGCAACAGCTCTCAGCACATGTTGTTCATTTTCTGGAGCAAAAAGATTTAATTATTGATGAAAATATTTTGCAGTTACCAGATGAGTTTGAAAGTGATTTCTTGAGTTTGATGGAATCGGCTTCGACACATCAGCAAGTTTTGGTCGCAGCTATGAAAATGGATGTACGCCATTTCATTAGCAATGTTTTAGCGGTTAAAGTCTTGTGGCAAAGAATTCAGCAAGGCAATAAAGAAATCCCTGACAACATTACGCCAATGACCACCAAATATCCAAGTTTACACCGTGACCATGGTGTGGCTATTCGAGGTGGCATTAGTGCAGTTCTTATTACATTTATTGTGACTGGGGTCTGGATTATTTCGGGATGGAAAGCTGGATTTATGATGGCGCAAATGGGCGCAGTAACAGCCTGTATTTTAACGGCCTTAGATAATCCCGTTCCGGTTTTACGCATTTTTATCTGGGGCAGTATTGCTTCAGCAGTTTTAGTCTTTGTTTATGCATTTGGTATTTTCCCTCATGTCACCACATTCTGGGAACTTGGACTGGTTCTATTGCCGATGTTCCTGTTTGCTGTGTCTATGATGGCCAATCAAATGCTTATGCCAGTAGGTATGGTGTTGGGTATTAATACCATGATGGGCCTAAATCTACACAATGCTTATAGCATGGATGCGGTGTCTTATCTTGATGGTTCTTTTGCCATGATTTTAGGTGTCTTAGTGTCTTTAGTTGTTATCGACGTTGTTCGTGCAATGTCTCCAGACACGAGTGCCAGCCGTATTCTGGCCTTGCATTATCGTGCAATGAGACAAGCGATCTATTTGCCTTATGGTCTTGATTTTAAAGTTCACCTACGCAGTATGCTGGACCGAATTGGAATTCTTAACAGTAAAGTAGTGCAATCTAATGAGATTAAAACCTCAATTCATCAAGCATTGATTGAGTCGAGCAGTATTGTCGATTTAAGTAGATTACAAGAACTGGCAAATCAGTCTCCGCAAAATTCAGAACTGGCTCATCACATCGGAAATTTGCAACAAAATCTAGATGAATTGTTTAGAGCCAAAGAAAATGATGTAGATAATACGGTGGCTTTGGTTGAGCAAATCCATCACGGTTTATTTGAATTAAAACAGCTTGCTTCAAATATTGAAGATATGACGATGCGACAAAGATTACTCATTTCACTTAACAATATTGCTTATAGCATGTGTCATGTTTCATCAGATCAAATGAATGAGAACAGTACCTTGAGAGGAGCGACAGCAAATGGGTGAGTTTAATGTTTATGGTATTTACGTGCCTTCTTTGCTCGTTCAAGCCCTCTTGGCATATATATGTTTTCGTGGGTTAAGTCCTTTGACCAACAAGTGGATTGCACAAGGCTGGATTGCATTACCTAGTATTTTCAATTTGTGCTTTTACCTTTTATTGCTTTTGGTAATACATCAAATTTTTGTTGGGGTGGGTGCATAGAGATGATTGCGAAATTAAAGATTGAGTTAGGTGAGTGAAATGAATCAGGTGGATTTGAAAAAGGTCATCCGTCCAGTAATTTTGATTGTCGCATTAATGGTGGCGGTCTATACCATTGTGCATTTGTGGAACTACTATAATGCAGCGCCGTGGACACGCGATGGTCGAGTGCGTGGTGATGTTATTCAAGTATCTTCGGATGTCGCTGGCCTTGTCACAGAAGTATTGGTTCAAGATAACCAGACTGTAAAAAAAGGTCAGGTGCTCTTTAAAATTGATGTTTCTCGTCGAGCTTTAGATGTAGAGCAGGCCAAATCGGATTTAGCAAAAGCAAACGCTGCCTTTGCTCAAGCGCAGGCGGGTTTGGCACAAGCAAAAGCGAACTTGATTAAATCGGCCAGTAATATCAAATTGGCCGAGAAAAATGCTGGTCGTTACTCGAACCTAATGGATGGCGCTATCTCTAAACAAGAACAAGACCAGGTGTTTGCCACACGTGATCAATCCCTTGCAGAGCATGAGCAACTCCAAGCAGCAATTCAGCAGGCGGAAGCAACTGTTAAGCAACAACAGGCCCTCATTGAGGTTGCAACGAGCAATTTGCATTTGGCCGAGCTTAATATGCATCGTGCTGCGGTAATTGCTCCAGCTGATGGTACGTTATCTAACTTTGATATGCGCCCAGGTAACTATGTTCAAGTTGGACAGGCTGTTGCAGCATTGCTTGATCGTAAACAGCTCTATGTGGTGGGTTACTTTGAAGAGACTAAGTTAAATCGTATTCATGTAGGCGATCAGGCTACTGTGCAATTAATGGGTGATAACCAGAAAATTAAAGGTCATGTACAAGGTATTGCATCGGGTATTGAAGATCGTGAGCGTTCAAGCAGTTCTAAGCTTCTTGCTAATGTAAATCCAACTTTTAGTTGGGTTCGTTTAGCACAGCGTGTGCCTGTGAAGATTGTATTAGATGAAACACCGAAGAATGAACTTGCTTTTGTTTCTGGACGAACTGCGACTGTGCATATCGTTGAAAAATAAAATCGAAGTGATTTAATTAAAAAAAGCATGTAGTTTTAATTACATGCTTTTTTGTTTTATGGCGTTAATCCAACTGGATTTCGATACCAACTCTGAATGAGTAGTGCAGCAGCAAAACTATCAGCCGAGAGCTTTTTTGCTCGACCTTGTTCTTGGTAAAAACCTAGCTCTTCTCTCGCTTCACGTGTAGTTAAGCGCTCATCTACCATCAACGTTTCTATGTTGGTTTGATGACGTAAACGTCTCGCAAATTTGCGGGCACGTGTAGAGAGTTCAGACTCGCTATCATCCATATTTAATGGCAGGCCAACCAAAAATAAATTCGGTTGCCATTCTTTCACAATTTTTAAGAGTTGATCCCAATTTGGGATGCCATCTTTCATAACAAATAGAGGGAGAGGGTTGGCACTTTCAATTGAAGACTGGCCAATCGCCATTCCCATTTTTTGAGTACCAAAGTCAAAAGCCATAATCGATTTTGATTGTGTTTCGGTCATTAAGCGTGTCCGATTTCAGATGCTAACCATGCACGATCTACACCAATTTTTTTATAAGCTGCATCCCAACGGTCGTCATAAGGCAGGTTAAAAATCAGATCCATATCGGCATCACAAATGAGCCAGTCACCACGCGTGATTTCGTCTTCTAACTGATTTTTGCTCCAGCTCGCATAGCCTAAAGCGATTTGATATCGACCTACGCCTTCATTATGGGCAATCGCGTCTAGAATATCTTTACTGGTGGTAATACAAACATTTTCACCTACAGCAATAGATGAATGCCATGTTGGTTGTCCAGTATGAAGAACAAATCCAGCTTCAGGACGTAATGGCCCACCTTGTAAAACCGCATGTGGATTTACATTGTCTGCTTCAATGTCGAGATCATTGAGTAATTCTTTAATTTGAATACCAGAAGGACGATTAATAATAATGCCTTGAGCACCTTCTTCATCATGACGGGCAAGATAAATTACAGTGTTTGCGAAAAAGTCATCTGCCATTTCTGGCGGGGCAATCAGACAACGGTGAGTCAGATATTGTTTGGTCACCTAAGCGGTTCTCCCTCAAAAAATGTCACTAGAGGGCCTCTCGACCCTTTTATCTATATAGGTTCTTTTTATCAACATACAAGAGTTAATCGGATTTCGCCAATCTTTTTCTCTCATTTTCTTTATTAATTTGAAGAAGCCTGAAATTTAAGTTGGCGTAATTGTTTAGCATGCTGCAAGGTTGTTTCATTAATTTCCACACCCCCTGACATGCGAGCTAACTCAAAAATGATTTGATTTTCATCAAGTTCTACAATTGTACTGCTGGCTGGGTCAGTTTGTTGTTTTTTCACTAATAAATGCTGATCAGACTGTGCAGCAACTTGTGCTTGGTGAGTAATACATAATAGTTGAACATGTTGTGCCAAGTCAGCAAGTAAACGTCCTACAACTTCTGCGGTACCACCACTAATCCCGACATCAATCTCATCAAACACCAAAACTTCAGATTCAGTTTTTTCTGCATTCATGACTTGCATTACGAGGGCAATACGAGAAAGCTCACCACCTGAGGCCACTCGTGCCAATGGCTGTGGAGGAATACCTTTATTGGCAGTAAATAAAAGTTGAATAAAGCTTAAACCCTCTGCACCTGGCTGCTCTAATGGTTCGAACTTAAACTCGAAGTGTGCCTCTGGTAGCGCTAAAGGTTTCACTTGTTCAGTTAATTGTTTCGCAAGAGGCGCGGCAGCTTCACGACGAATATTGTCTAAATGCTGAGCTTTTTCTAAAAACTCCTCATGCGATTTTTCAACTTGTTCTGCCAATGTTTCTGGGTCTTCAAGTTGATGCAATTGCTCAAGCTCACTCTGCCAAGTTTCGTATTCTTCTTTAAGTGTTTCCGGTTGAGTACGGTATTTACGTGCCAGACGATGGAAAACTTCCAATTTGGAATTTAGTTCTTCCATCCGTTCAGGATCAAAACTTTGACGATCTATAAATTGACGCAAGTTTGCCGTTGCATCGTCTATTTCACTTTGAGCATTCAGTAAAGAATTATAGATCTCAGAAAGTTGTTCGCTGCGCCCCGCATGGGACTCTAATCTGCGAATAATCGAAGATATTTCTTGGGTAATGTTCTGCTCAGCCTCATCTAAGACATTTAAGCTAAAGCTACAGTCTTGCATGATATGTTCATGATGACTAAGTCGATCAAACTCTTGCTCAATTTCTTTATAGTCGGTTTGAATGACTTCTTCGAGTTCTTCAATTTGGTGCTCTAAAGTACCAATCCGTTGTAGACGGGTTGCTTGTGCATCTAAGGCTGCTTGGTGCAAACGAATGGTACGTTGCCATGAGCTATAGGTTTCACGGACATCATTCGCTTCAACGTAAAAATTGTTATAACGATCTAGCCAATGCTTTGGATAAGGCGGTTCAAGCAGCTGCTGCTGGCTGTGTTGACTATAGAGTTGAACCAGCAAACGCCCTAATTCTTTAAGTTCAGATAGACTGCTCGGGCGTCCATTAACCCATGCCTTACTACGGCCAGTTGCAAAAATAACACGACGTAAATGAATTTCCCCAGAATCATCATCTAGCTCGTGGTCTTGGAGCCATTTTGCTTCAGGACTATTATTCTGATAGGTAAAAACCGCGGTAATATCCGCTTTGTCCGAACCATAACGGACATAATTTGTATCTGTACGTTCCCCGAGGCAGGCAGAGAGTGCATCCAGTAATAATGATTTTCCGGCACCTGTTTCGCCTGTTAGAACATTAAATCCTTGTTCTATATCAATAGCCAAATGATCAGCTAATGCAAAATTAATTAAAGTTAAATGTGTGAGCATAAACGCATCCAACGCGCCAAATTATGGGTTAAAGATAGAGAAGTTTTGAATTTGCTACAAGTGATCTATTATTCTAACTGAAATTATAGAACAGCAAGATTGCGGATATTTACAATGAAAAAAACATTCAGCTTACCGAAACCACCCATAGGGATGGTCAATCGTCATAAAAAAAACAATCCTGCGGAAATGAATAAAATTTTAAATAAACATTTTAATGCATTTAAACAAGCAGCTGCACAAGGTGATTATGCCAAAGCTTATCAACATGTTAAACAAGCTGTTAGCTTAGTCCCTAAGCATCCGGGAGCTTTATCTGACTTGGCTTATACCGAATTACGCTTAGGCCGTTATAACGAAGCCTATCAACATTATTTACAAGCGATTCAGGCCAGTGGAACTAACGTAAATACAAACTTATATGATGGACTCACAGAGGTTTGTCATCATTTAAATAAAAAAGAAGAAACAATCAAATTTGGACGCTTAGCAATTACAACAAAAAAAGAGCTAGCCAAGAGCGAACCTATTTTATCGATTCCAGATCATGCACCACCAACATTTAGTGCAAACCCTGAAGAAAATATTATTGCCTTCTCATTATTTGGGGCAAATCCTCGCTATTGTGAAACCTCTATTTTAAATACTCAGCTAGCCAAACAGATTTATCCAGAATGGACGTGTCGATTTTATGTCGATGATAGTGTGCCAGTACTGGTACAACAGCGGTTAAAAGAAAAGGGTGTGCAAGTCATTCAAGTTACAGATTCTCAAAAACAACTATCTGGCCTGTTTTGGCGCTTTTTTGTGATGGATGATCCTACAATTAAACGCTTTCTAATACGTGATGCTGACTCTATTGTGTCGCACCGCGAAAAGGCGGCTGTAGATGCATGGCTCAAGAGTGATAAATGGTTTCATTTAATGCGCGATAATTATTCTCATACTGAGTTAATTTTGGCTGGAATGTGGGGCGGGTGTACAGGGATTTTTCATAATATTGAAGCACATATCAGGGATTATGTTGCCACTGGACGTTATCTGGATAATCGGGTGATGGATCAACATTATTTGCGTTATTGTATTTGGCCGACTTTAAAGCAGAGTGTGCTTATACACGATAGCCAGCAATTCGATTCAGATGCTATCGATTTTCCAGCTTATGATCTGGCGTTAATGCAAAACGACAGTGAAAATTTTCATGTAGGAATGAATGACGGTTCACCGGTAATTGCTACAGCAGTTGTCCATCCAACGGCGCAAAAAGTGTGTTGGATACTCCTAGATGAAAATCAGGTCGAAGTTTGCAGATACGATGCAATTGTGTCGAATAGTCGAAATATTGAGATTAACTTACCTTATGCTTTTGCCAAAAAAATTCAGGCACAGCAGTGGAAATTACAAGTCTATCCGTATGAAAACTGATTGATTAGTTATTTAGGCACAATTAAACTACATTCATCATAATTTATATAAATACGGCATTATCTGGAGAATCTGCATGAGTTCAACCCAATTTGATCATGTAACGGTCATCAAAAAATCAAACGTTTATTTTGGTGGAGCATGTATCAGCCATACCGTGCAATTTGAAGATGGAACTAAAAAAACATTAGGTGTTATTTTGCCGACTGAGCAAGCTTTAACTTTTGAAACGCATGTTCCTGAGCGTATGGAAATTATTTCAGGCGAATGTCGCGTAACAATTGCGGACAGCACTGAAAGTGAATTGTTCCGTGCAGGCCAATCATTTTATGTACCGGGCAACAGTCTTTTTAAAATCGAAACTGACGAAGTACTCGATTATGTATGCCATTTAGAAGGCTAAGAAATTCCTGGTCAAATCGGGTACACTATGCCCAAAGAAATCCTGTGAAGTTGGCTTTGCAGGATTTTTATTTTTTTGCTCAAACGTTGTTAGAGGTCATGCATGGCAAAACAGGAATATTATTATGGCGTTCATTCAGTGGAGTCATTGTTAGAACTTGAGCCGGAGCGTGTGCTAACCCTGTTTACTTTAAAAGGACGGGATGATCAGCGTTTGCAAAAGATTTTGCAATTGGCAGAGCCTTTTGGAATCAGTGTACAAAAAGCAAGCCGCGATAGCCTTGAGAAACTTGCAGGTTTACCATTTCATCAAGGTGTAGTTGCCGCAGTACGTCCACATCCTGTCTTGAATGAGCAAGATCTTGATCAAGTTTTAAGAGAAACTCCAGATGCCTTGTTGTTGGCATTGGATCAGGTGACAGACCCGCATAACTTAGGGGCCTGCATTCGTACCGCCGCTGCGATGGGCGTGCAAGCTGTTATTGTGCCTCGTGATCGTTCTGCAAGTTTAACGCCAACTGCTCGTAAGGTTGCAGCGGGTGGAGCCGAGAAAGTTAAATTTATTCAAGTCACAAATTTAGCTCGTACATTGGCTCATCTTAAAGAAACAACTCATGTCCGCGTAATTGGTACTATGCTTGATGAAAGTGCATTGCCACTTCAAAAGTGTGATTTCTCTGGCGCAGTTGTAATTGTAATGGGAGCTGAAGACACTGGTTTGCGTCCTATTACACAGGCGCAGTGTGATCATAAAGTTTATATTCCGATGTCAGGAAATCTACAAAGTCTAAATGTCAGCGTAGCGACAGGTATGGCACTTTATGAGGCTTGCCGTCAGCGTTCTGAGGTATAATCTCGCTGCCTTTCTAGTTTTTAAGTCATCTTGATATGTCTCCCCGTAAGCAAGGTTATTTCTTTGTATTGGTGACCATGTGCATTTGGGGCGGGTTTACGCTTTTTGCCCGTTTAAATGCACAGTGGCATATCAGTGCTTGGGACATTGCCGCACTGCGTTTCGCTATAGCCTTCCTAATTTTAATGCCCATTTTAATCTATAAAAAAGATCTCACTTTTTTATGGAGTAAGCATGCTGTTATTTTGGCCTTGATTGGCGGGGTCATTTATTGTCTCACCGTCTATACCGCTTTTCTCTATGCTCCCGCTGCGCATGCTGCAATTTTCTTAAATGGTTGTATCCCAATTTGTACTGCTTTTGCAGCATACATTTTATTTAGGCAACCGTTTGATAAGCATACATGGGTGAGTCTGGTAATTATGATTACTGCCTTGGCTCTCATGAGTGTTGTGATGTTGCAAGGTAATGCTTCTGCTTTTGGCGTGGGTGATTTGCTTCTTTTTATTAGTGCGATTTGGTGGGGGATTTTCACTGTATTACTTAAACAGTGGAAACTTTCTGCATGGCACTCTATGGCAAGTGTTGCGATTTGGTCTGCAATTATTTACTTACCCATCTATGCTCTATTTTTACCAAAGCATTTCATGGAAGTCAGTCCTGTCCATTTAGCGATACAGGGCATTTTCCATGGTGTGTTTGTGGTTATTATTGCAACTCTGACTTATGTAGCCGCGATTCAGCGACTTGGCGCTTTTAAAACAGGAAGTATTGTAACTTTGGCGCCGTTTATTGCTGCTATTTTAGCTGTACCTTTACTCGGTGAAGCATTAAGCCCATCTATTGTTGTGGGCTTGGTCGGAATGGGAATCGGCGCCTTACAACCTTGGCGATGGTTCCGACCAGATAGCTTGGCACAACAAATTAAGCAGCAAAATAATCTAAATTAGTTTGCACGCTTCAAATAGCTTTGATGTAACGGCTCTAATTGCTGATGTAAATGTTCGAGTAATCCATCATTAAAGACAATATCATTGGCAAGTTCGCGTTTACGTTCGCGTGGCATTTGCGCTGCAATAATTTTCTGAATTTGTTCTTGGTTTTGCCCATCACGTTGGCTTGCACGCTGAATTTGAGTTTGTTCACTCGCATCAACTAATAAGGTGTGGTTCACCAATTCATGCTGGTTGGTTTCAAACAGTAGTGGTGAAACTAAAATCACATAAGAACTTTTTGGGTTTTGCAACTGCTGAATAATAGATTGGCGAATAGCTGGATGCGTAATTTTTTCGAGTGTTTGTCTTGCTTCAGGATTTTGAAAAATATATTCGCGTAGGGCACGACGATCGAGATTACCATCGGATTGAAGCACCCAGTCTCCAAAAGTTTGTTGGATTTTTTGCAGGGCAGGTTGGCCTTTCTCAACCACTTCGCGAGCAACGATGTCGGCATCGACGACTTGTATTCCTTGGGATTCAAACCATTGTGTTGCAGCAGATTTTCCACTGCCAATACCACCTGTGACTCCCAGAATAAAAGCCATCTTAACCTCCCAAATAGATTTTCATAATCTGGTCACCCCATAGAAAGGCAACCCAACCTGCAATGGCAATGTAGGGCCCAAATGCAAAGGGCTGATTGTCATTGCGTAATTTTAATAAAATGATGCCAATAATTGCACCTAGTAAAGATGACAATAGCACAATTAATGGCAGCATCAATGGTCCCATCCACGCGCCTAATGCGGCAAGCAACTTAAAGTCACCGTAGCCCATGCCTTCTTTGCCTGTAATCACTTTAAATAAGTAATACACAATCCAAAGACATAAAAAACCAATCAAGTAACCCCAAATGGCTGAGTTAGGCGAGGTGTAAATATTAAAGGTGTTAATGCCTAGACCAAGCGCAGCCAAAGGTAGGGTAAAACGGTCGGGTAGCAGCTGAGTATCAAAGTCTATAAAGGTGAGGGCAATCAGGACCCAAGTCAGGACTAGGCCGAAAAGCATTTGTACGGTTGGACCAAACACCAGGACCACAACCAGTGAACATACCATTGTTAATATTTCAACCGCTGGATAACGAATGCTGATCAGATGCTGGCAATGACCACATTTACCTTTTAAAACCAACCAACTGATGACTGGGATATTTTGATACCAACGGATGGGCTGATGGCATTCTGGACATGATGAAGCAGGCTTGCTTAAAGTCAGTTTTTCATGATCAATGATTGGTTGTTCAGGATCGAGTAGCATTTGACATTCTTGCTGCCAATCTTGTTCCATCATTTTTGGGGTGCGATAAATCACCACATTCAGAAAGCTACCAATACACAGGCTCAATAATGCAACTGCAATATAAAGTGCAGTTAAGTTTTGAATAAAATAAGCAATAATTTCTTGCATTATACAACTGAGCCCATTTGGAAAATTGGAAGATACATAGCAATCACCAGACCGCCTACAAGTACCCCTAAAATTGCCATAATTAAAGGTTCCATCATTGAAGTTAAGCCATCAACGGCATTATCAACTTCATTTTCATAGTACGTTGCAACTTTATCGAGCATACTGTCTAGTGCACCAGATTCTTCACCAATTGCGACCATTTGTATAGCCATAGATGGAAAACGATTTGAAACGCGCATCGCAAATTGGAGTTGTTGTCCTGTTGCAACATCTTCACGAATTTTCATGACGGCTTGTTCGTAAATGACATTGTTAGTTGCACCAGCCGTTGATTCAAGCGCATCGATGAGAGGAACACCAGCTGCAAAAGTTGTTGCTAAAGTACGGCTGTAACGGGCAATAATCGCCTTATAAACCAGATCACCAAAGATAGGTAGTTTCAGGGCAAGTTTGTCTAAACCATCACGGAATTTTTTACTGCGCTTTTTAGCTTCCAGAAATGCGGCAATGATTGCACCGATCACAATAATCAGAATGAACCAGTATTCCTGCATCCATTTCGACATATTTACGACCATTTGTGTAAAAGCAGGTAGATCTGCGCCAAAGGAAGAAAACAGATCTTGGAATACGGGAACTACTTTAACCATCAAAATAATGGTAACAACCACAGCAACCACAATAACCGTTGCTGGATATTTCATAGCTTTCTTAATTTTCTGCTTAAGCAATTCACTTTTTTCTTTGTAAATTGCCACACGGTCCAGCATGGTTTCAAGCGCGCCAGACTGTTCGCCAGACTCTACAAGAGAGCAAAACAGTTTATCGAAGTGCTGAGGATACTTTCTTAGAGCTGACGCAAAAGTACTACCACCTTCAACTTCACCTTTAATACCGAGTACCACCTCGCGCATAGCTGGGTTTTCTAGACCTTCTGCCACAATTTCAAAACCTTGTACCAGTGGGACACCAGCTTTCATCATAGTTGCAAGTTGTCGCGTGAAAATCGTGATATCGAGCGTTGATACTTTTTTCTTAAATAAACCTTCAAGAATATTTTTACGCTTTTCCCGAATATTACGAACAGTTACACCTTGCTTGCGTAGGGTGACTTTGGCTAAAGCCATATTTTTAGCCGGAAGTTCCCCCTTAATTTTTACGCCTTTACGGTCAACCCCATCATAAGCAAAAGTCGGCATCAATTGTGCCTTTTTGACAGTCATGACATTATCCTTATTTTAAATTGTCTTTTATTCACTGGTTACGCGATTGACTTCTTGTAAAGAAGTAACACCTTGCATAACTTTCTTTAAACCTGAGCGACGTAGATTATTAAACCCCAGTTTTTCAGAAGCAGCAGCGATTTCTAAAGCATTGCCATCTTCCATAATAATCTTGGAAATCTCAGGTGTGACTTTCATTACTTCATAAATACCAACTCGACCTTTGTAACCCTCACGACATTCTGGACAACCGACTGGTTGAAAAACTTGAAAATCGGGATGTGTCAGATCTTGTTCAGTAAAACCCATTTCCAATAGGCTTTGTTTAGGGATGTCAGTAGGTACTTTACATTGAGAACATAGTCGACGTGCCAAACGCTGAGCAATGACCAGATTGACCGATGTCGCAATATTGAAAGACGGAACCCCCATATTGCGTAGACGAGTCAATGTTTCAGGAGCACTGTTGGTATGTAGCGTGGACATCACCATATGACCTGTCTGAGCTGCTTTAATCGCGATTTCAGCTGTTTCTAAATCACGAATCTCGCCGACCATAATAATGTCAGGGTCCTGACGTAAAAATGACTTAAGTGCAGCTGAAAAAGTCAGACCTACCTTAGGGTTCACGTTAACCTGATTAATGCCTTCAAGGTTAATTTCGACTGGATCTTCGGCAGTAGAAATATTAGAACTTTCAGTATTTAAGATATTGAGGCCTGTATATAAAGATACTGTTTTACCAGAACCTGTCGGACCTGTGATTAAAAGCATACCTTGTGGCTTATCTAATGCTTCCATAAAGAGCGCTTTTTGCTCTTCTTCATATCCTAGAGCATCAATTCCCAGCATAGCACTCGATGGATCGAGAATACGTAGAACTAGCTTTTCACCAAATAAGGTCGGAAGAGAGTTCACACGAAAATCAATTGCTTTAGATTTTGATAGCTTGAGCTTGATACGACCATCTTGAGGGACACGCTTTTCAGAAATGTCCATTTGAGACATCACTTTTAAGCGTGAAGCCAAACGATTAGCCAGTTGCAGAGGTGGATTTGCAATTTGACGCAAAACGCCATCGACCCGATAACGGACCCGATACGATTTTTCATAAGGTTCGAAATGTAAATCAGAAGCCCCCATACGAATCGCATCAATCAATAACTTGTTAATATATTTAACAATAGGTGCTTCATCGCCTTGTGGAGTATCCTCATCCTCTTCTGGAGCAGTTGAGGTATCAAGATCTACATCTAGATCAAACTCTTCATCACTAAACTCGAAATTACTTTCTTCAGTAAATTGCTGTACCAGAATTTTCTCGAGTTTATGGTGCTCGACAATAACCGGCTCAACCATAAGCTTGCTGTTGAAGCGAATAGCATCAATAGCATCAATATTGCTGGGATTACTGGTTGCAACATATAAAATCTGTCCTCTTTGTACGAGAGGCAAGATCCGATGTTTTAAAATCAGTTTCTGATCGACCAAATCTTTAGGAATCTGGCTAGTATCGTAAACGTCCAGATCAAAATATGGTTCAGCAAATTCAATAGAAATTGTTTCAGCTAATAAAGAAGGGGAGAGATTAACCTCTTCAATCAGGTACGCAACAGTATCCTGTTTAGCTCTTTTTGCTGCATCTAGTGCTGCTTGCATGGTCGCTGCCGACACATGTTTTTCTTCAACTAATCGTCGAAAAAACCCCGAAAATTTTGGAGATGTATGTATGACTGACATCTGCCTACCTGTGCTCATATGTTTATAATTGGTATATAAAAAATTATACTTTTGTTATCTAAAATTACTACCTGAGAAAATGATGCTCTCGTCTTGATCCATATATTAAAGCTTGAACCAGTCGAAGTTTTTATTCATTAATTTTTAAAAGGTGGAGCTTTAGTCTTAATAAAGTTTTATGACTGTTTTCAAATAGTAGAAAAGATATGAGCAAAGCCGTTAAAGAAAAGTATCTGAAATTTGTAGAAATGCGTGTAGAATGTGCTGCATTTTTGATGAAAGGTGAGCCGTATGTCGGGTTCGACGATTACGCCTTGGGTAGTTGGCAACTGGAAAATGAACCCAATGCGTGCCAATGCCAAACAACTTATAGAAGAATTTAAACAACTATTGCAACAAAACGAAATTGCAGATGAAAGCTGCCATGTCGGAGTTGCTCCGGTTTCTATTGCACTTGCAATGGTACAAACACAATTGCAAGATGCTGCAAAAACAGTATATACAGTTGCACAAGATGTATCACGTGTAGCAGGTACAGGTGCCTATACTGGTGAAGTCAGTGCAGAATTATTAAAAGATAGCCAAATTAATTTTGTATTGGTGGGTCACTCTGAACGCCGTGATTTGTTAGGTGATAACGTTGAAATTTTGAAGGCAAAACTCCAAAATTCTTTAAATGCAGGCTTAACTGTCATTTATTGTGTGGGTGAAAGTCTCGAACAACGTGAACAAGATTTGGCAGAGCAGGTTGTATTGCAACAAATTTGTGATATAGCTCCTGTAGTGACTGCAGAGCAATGGCAAAAGCAAATTGTAATTGCTTATGAGCCAATCTGGGCAATTGGTACAGGTAAAACTGCTTCACCACAAGATGCACAGGCAATGCATGCTAAAATCCGTGAAGGTTTAAGTCAGATTACTTCTGCGGGTCCAGACATTGCGATTTTATATGGCGGTAGTGTAAAAGCTGAGAATGCAGTCGAGTTGGCAGCATGTCCAGATATTAATGGCGCGTTGGTTGGAGGTGCTTCGTTAAATGCAGCATCTTTTTACCAAATCGTACATGCCTTTGCACAAAGTAAATAACGAGGATAGGGTATGCACTCTTTTGTACTGATCGTACATATTATTTTAGCGGTACTGATGATTGGCTTGATTCTAGTCCAACACGGTAAAGGTGCGGATGCTGGTGCTTCTTTCGGTGGCGGCGGAGCAGCAACTGTATTTGGCGCATCGGGTTCAGCTAATTTCCTTACTCGCCTTACTGCTATTTTAACGGCACTGTTTTTTGTGACGAGTTTAACCTTGGCTGTTTTTGCGAAAAAACAGACTACTGAGGCATATAGTTTGAAATCTGTACAAACAACAGCACCAATTCAAACAACATCGCCTGAAACTTCACCAAATGCACCAAAAACGGGTCAATAATTCGAAATAGGGCTTTCCTTTTATAATTGGAAGGACTAGAATGCGTCCCACAAGCTGCGGTGGTGGTGGAATTGGTAGACACGCTACCTTGAGGTGGTAGTGCCTTCGGGCGTGGGGGTTCAAGTCCCCCCTTCCGCACCAACTTTGAACCAGAAAGTTGAGTGCAAGCAGTTTTTTGATGCGGGATGGAGCAGTCTGGTAGCTCGTCGGGCTCATAACCCGAAGGTCGTTGGTTCAAATCCAGCTCCCGCTACCAAATTGATTAAGGTGCAACTTAATCAAACAGTATCTAGAAAGTTTACATTGACTTTATTTGATATTTGTATATAATTTTTGCACGTTGATGCGGGATGGAGCAGTCTGGTAGCTCGTCGGGCTCATAACCCGAAGGTCGTTGGTTCAAATCCAGCTCCCGCTACCAAGTTTCTTAAAAGAGGCTCACAGACAAGTGGGCCTTTTTGCACAGTGGACTATTGTTTTCTGTGCTACATAGGGGCGATTAACGCCCTTTTTTATTGGTTATCGTATCGCTATCGTGTAGTTTCGACATCAATTGGTCAAATAGTCATGCTTCACTATAGTAGGTCTGTGTCGGTTAAAACAACCGATTGAATCGCACGAGAATGACGAGAGTAAATGAAATTATCAAATAAATCCCAAGCATTGCATGACTTAATTGTTCCTGCAGTACAAGCATGTGGTGTCGACCTTTGGGGAATCGAGTTTCTCCCACAAGGTAAACGTTCATTATTGCGTATTTATATCGACAAAGCGGTAAGTGAAGAAGATGCTGAGCCAGTACTTAATGAAGATGGTGAAGTAGAACTAGGCCGTGGTATTGGTGTACAAGATTGTGTGCGTGTAACACAACAAGTTGGCGCAATGCTGGATGTTCATGATCCAATTTCAGGTGAGTATTCATTAGAAGTTTCTTCACCAGGTTGGGATCGTCCATTTTTTCAACTAGAACAGTTACAAGGCTACATCGGACAACAAATTGCTTTGCGTTTGATTGCAGCAGTAGAAAACCGTCGTAAATTTCAAGCAAAGCTTATTGCAGTAGACCTTGAAAATGAAGAAATTCAGGTTGAAGTTGATGGGAAGCACGTGCTTGAGATCGACAGCAACAATATCGATAAAGCAAACTTGATCTATCAAGATTAAATTTATTAAATTTTATAAGAAATCGGTAGGTGACTTATGGGCCGCGAAATTCTTACCGTTGTTGAAACGGTTAGTAATGAAAAAGGTGTTAGTCGTGAAGCGATCTTCGAGGCTTTAGAACAAGCTCTAGTTGCTGCAACGAAGAAAAGATTTTACGAAGGTACGCATGCTGAAGAAGCTCAGCTTCGTGTAGAAATTGATCGTAAAACTGGTGATTACAGCACATTCCGTCAATGGACTGTTGTGGCAGATGAAGATCATGAAATGCCAGCTTGCCAAGATGCGATTTCTGACCTTGACCCATCTAAATGGTCAATTGGTGATGTTCGTGAACTCGAAGTAGAATCTATTGAGTTTGGTCGTATCGCTGCACAAATTGCAAAACAAGTTATCGTACAAAAAATTCGTGAAGCTGAGCGTGCTTTAGTTGCTGATGCATACGAGTCTAAAGTTGGTGAGTTAATTTACGGTGAAGTGAAAAAACAAACCAAAGATGGCTTTATTATTGATTTAGGCGACAACGCTGAAGCTTATCTTGCGCGCGAAGAAATGATTCCTAAAGAAATTCTTCGCCCGAAACAACGTATGAACGCTATTTTATACAATGTGAACCGTGAAGGTCGTGGCGCTCAGTTGTTGTTATCACGCGCTAAGCCTGAAATGTTAATTGCTTTAATGAAAAAAGAAATTCCTGAGATTTCTGAAGAAATTATTGAAATTAAAGCAGCGGCACGTCAACCAGGCGTTCGTGCTAAAATCGCAGTGAAAACAAATGACCATCGTATTGACCCTGTAGGTGCTTGTATTGGTATGCGTGGTACGCGTATTCAAGCAGTACAACAAGAGTTAAACGGTGAACGTATTGATGTAGTGGTCTGGTCTGATGATCCAGCTCAGTACATTGCAAGTGCATTAGAACCAGCTGATGTTTCAGGCATCGTGCTTGATGAAGATGCAAGAAGTGCCGATATTATTTTTGCAACCAGCGATCAATTGGCTCGCGCGATTGGCTCACAAGGCCAAAATGTTCGCTTGGCTTCTGATTTAACTGGCTACAAACTCGACATGATGCTTGAAGAAGAGTATCGTGCTCGTCAGCAAAATGAAGCTCAGCAATATCTTGATATGTTTGTATCACGTCTCGATATTGAAGAAGATTTAGCAATGGCATTGGTGGAAATGGGCTTTACCTCTTTAGAAGAGATTGCTTATGTTCCCGCTGAAACTTTTGACGAAATTGAGCTTGATGCTGAATTGGTTGAGTTATTGCAAAGTCGTGCAAAAGAAGCAGCACTTACTGATGCTTTGAAACAGCAAGAAAATATTCAAGAACCGAGCGCAGACCTTCTCACTATGGAAGGCATGACTTCTGAGATCGCTTACTCGCTTGCCGCTCGCGGTATTATTACTGTCGATGATTTGGCAGATCAAGCTACTGACGATATCTCTGATATTGAAGGACTTGATCATGAAAAAGCAGGTCAATTGATCATGAAAGCTCGCGAATCATGGTTTAACTAGGAGATGAAATATGACGGACAAGTCGATTAAAGAGTTAGCTCTCAGTGTAGAACGTCCTGTTGAGAAGCTCCTAGAACAGGCTCGTGAAGCAGGTTTGCCTCAACGTACAGCAGACGACATTATTACCACTGAACAACAGGATACTTTAGTCAATCATTTGAAAAAAGTGCATGGTCAGGAAAGTGGTAACACAGGAAAAATTGCGTTGAAACGTAAAACAACCAGTACCGCTAAAGTTGCAAGTACTTCAGGTAAAGCAAAAACAATTAACGTAGAAGTACGTAAAAAACAGGTTTTTGCTAAACCAAACCCTGAACAAATTGCAGCTGAAGCTAAAGCACGTGCAGAAGCTGAAGCTAAAGCACGTGTAGAACAGCAAACGCGTGACACTGCCCAGCAAAACGCGCGTCTTCAAACAGAGCAAAAAGCAAAAGCAACTTTAGATGCGATGCGTGCTGCTCATCAACAAGATAGCGCTGCTCAGACAGCTCCTAAAGCTGCTGTAGTAGTGAAAAAACGTGGTGGTGGTACAGTAAAACCTGCACCAAAACCAGCAGAAACATTAGAGCAAAAGAAAGCTCGTGAAGCACAAACAGCTCAGTTGAAAGCAACTGAAGAAGCTGCGCGTCGTAAAGCGGCTGAAGAAGCTCAGCAACGTACACTTGAGCAAATGCGCAAAATGGCGTCTAAGTATTCAAGTGACGAAGCTACTACCACAATTCGTGTGATTGATGATTCTCCACTTGCTTCAGGTCTAGTAGGCCAAGCTTATGAAGATTCATTCAAGCAAGAAGACCGTGAAATTAAACGCGGTGGCGCAACCACTAACCCTCGTGCGGGTAAAAAAGGTGGTCGTCGTGGTCAAGAAGAGCAAAGCTTTGTTAACCATAACAAACGTGGTTTAAAATCAAGCCAAGCTAATAAGCACGGATTTGAAAAACCAGTTAAAAAGCAAGTTTATGATGTAGAAATCGGTTCAAGCATTGTTGTTGCCGATCTTGCTCAAAAAATGGCGATTAAAGTACGTGAAGTTATCAAAACACTTATGAAAATGGGTGAGTTGGTTAATCAGGAACAAGCTATTGACCAAGATACAGCAGCACTTGTTGTTGAAGAAATGGGCCATAACCCTGTTTTAGTTTCTGATACTCAAGCGGAAGATAACTTGCTTGAAGCGGCTGAAGAAGCTCGTGGTGAGCAAACAACTCGTCCGCCAGTTGTTACCATTATGGGTCACGTTGACCATGGTAAAACATCATTGCTTGACCGTATCCGTCGTTCGAAAGTGGCGGCAGGTGAAGCAGGTGGTATTACCCAGCATATTGGTGCATATCACGTTGAAACAGACAAAGGAATCATTACATTCCTTGATACACCGGGACATGCTGCGTTTACTTCAATGCGTGCACGTGGTGCTAAAGCAACAGATATCGTGGTATTAGTTGTTGCGGCAGATGACGGTGTAATGCCACAAACTGCAGAAGCAATTGACCATGCGCGTGCAGCAGGAACTCCAATTATTGTTGCAATCAACAAAATGGATAAAGAATCTGCTGATCCAGACCGTGTGTTAAATGAATTAACAACGAAACAAATCGTTCCAGAAGAATGGGGTGGTGATGTTCCGATTGCTAAGGTTTCTGCACACAGTGGACAAGGTATTGATGAACTCCTTGACTTAATTCTTATTCAATCAGAATTGATGGAATTAAAAGCATCTGCTGAAGGTGCTGCACAAGGTGTTGTTATTGAAGCGCGTGTTGATAAAGGCCGTGGTGCAGTAACTTCTATTCTTGTTCAAAACGGTACATTAAACATTGGTGACCTCGTTCTTGCAGGTTCGTCATATGGTCGTGTCCGTGCAATGTCTGATGAAAATGGTAAGCCGATTAAATCAGCAGGACCATCTATTCCGGTAGAAATTCTGGGTCTTCCAGATGCTCCAATGGCAGGTGATGAAGTTCTTGTTGTAAATGACGAGAAGAAAGCGCGTGAAGTTGCTGATGCTCGTGCTGACCGTGAACGTCAAAAACGTATTGATCGTCAAAGCGCAATGCGCCTTGAAAATATCATGTCGTCAATGGGCAAAAAAGATGTTCCTACAGTGAACGTTGTTTTAAGAACAGACGTACGTGGTACTTTAGAAGCATTGAATGCAGCTTTACATGAATTATCTACTGATGAAGTAAAAGTTCGTGTAATTAGTTCGGGTGTTGGCGCGATTACTGAGTCTGATGTGATTCTTGCTGAATCTTCAGAAGCTGTATTGTTAGGCTTTAACGTTCGTGCTGATACAACTGCTCGTCAGAGAAGTGACCAAGACGGTATCGATATTCGTTACTACAGCATCATCTATGAATTAATTGATGATGTGAAAGATGCCATGAGCGGTAAACTTGCTCCTGAACATCGTGAAACTATCTTGGGTGTTGCTGAAGTACGTGAAGTATTCCACTCAAGTAAGTTTGGCGCAGCAGCAGGCTGTATGGTACTTGAAGGTGTATTGCATCGTAATAAACCGATTCGCGTATTACGTGATGACGTGGTTGTGTTCCAAGGTGAGCTTGAATCTCTTCGTCGCTATAAAGAAGTGGTTGAAGAAGTTCGTGCCGGTATGGAATGTGGTCTTGCGGTGAAAGGTTATAAAGACATCAAAGTGAAAGATAAAATTGAAGTCTATGATGTTCAATTGATTAAACGGAGTCTTTAATGGCGGGTAGCCAACGCTTAAAGCGCATGGCGGATTCAGTTCAACGCGAGTTGTCTGAGCTGATTCGTCAAGAGCTTAAAGATCCTCGCTTAGGTGGTCTAGTGACCATCTCTGCGGTGAAAGTCAGTGCAGACATGGGTTATGCTGAAGTTTATGTCACCGTAATGGGACGTGAGCTTGGCGATGAGCAAAGTGAAGCAGCAAATAAAGAAACTTTAGATGTATTAAATAAAGCTTCTGGTTTCTTGCGTCATGAATTGAGCCGTCGTATCAAGACACGTATTACGCCAAGATTGCGTTTCCATTATGACAAGACGAATGCTTATGGTAACTATATGTTTGGTTTGATCGAAAAAGCGGTAAATGATTTACCGAAACGCGATTCAGACGAAGAACAGTAATATAAAAAATAAAAAAGCCACCTTCGGGTGGCTTTTTTATTGATGGACTTTTTCCTAGTCTTTAGGAGGGTCCATAGGCGGTTTATTTTGCGAGAAACGCTGGCCAATTTTATAACGGTCCCAAGGCAAGGGGCGTTCAATTGACTCAGGAACTTCTCCACTCAATGAGCGCAAACGTAAATGTAGCGCAGCTTGAGCAATTAAATTTGCTGAAACCGGTGCGGTGATAAAAGCTAAAAGTGTGATCAGTAGCTCGGCAAAACCAAAGCGGCCTTGAAAAGCAAAAAAGATCATAGATGCAATCAAAAAGCTGCCTAATCCTAACGTACTCGATTTTGTGGGTGCATGTAAGCGCATGAATAAGTCAGGCAAGCGCACCATGCCAATCGAGCCGACTAACATAAAGAAAGCACCAAAAACCAGAAAGACTGAAACAATAATTTCCATTACGAACTGCATTTTGATCTCTCCTTAATCGATTACATGACCGGTTGTGAAGTAACGTGCTAAGGCTGCTGTAGATACGAAACCTAGCATTGCAACCAGTAGGGCTCCTTCAAATAAAGAGGTCGTCATCCAATAAATGCCTAAAACAACAATGAGGCAAGTTGCATTTAAGAAGAGAGTATCAAGTGCTAAAAGCCGATCTACAATTGATGGGCCTATGACTAATCTGAAGAGGCAAAGTAGCATAGAGATGGTAATGGCAATTGAGCTAATACCTAGAGCATAGGGTAGAATGGTCATGCACTTGCCTCCGTTTTGCTTTTTACATCAAAAATTTCCATAAGTGGAATTTCATAACGTTGTTTGATGTCTTCAATATCAGATTCGGTATTATCTGTGCTCAAAGCATGAACCAGAATATCTCCACGTTCCTGATCAATACCCGCAGAAACCGTACCCGGCGTTGTTGTGATGATCATTGCCAGTAAAGTATTAACCTGCTCATGTTCCGTTTCTAATGGCACACGATACCATTTTGGATGTAAATTTTTGGTAGGTCCCAAAACGAGCTTTGCCACTCGAAAGTTAGAAATGACAATATCCCAAAGAACCACAAAGCATAATTTAATAGCTGGTTGCCAGTGAATATGCGGTGTACGGGTGATAAACGGTTTAACTAAACGAGGAATAATTAAACCCAGCAGTACTGCCGTCAGAATGTCACTAGCATCAAGACTATGTGAAAGCATCAGCCAAAATAAAATGATAAGAACGGAAACAAATGGATGTGGAAACCAGCGTTCAAGCAAATGAGATAACTGCATTTTTATGGCTCCATAGGTTTCAATTGACTTTCATCAACAATGGTAGGCGTTTGTAGTTTGTCCTGTTGCTGAATTTGTCGAAGTTTATATTCCGAAATATGTTCACCATTGAAGGTATCTTTCGAAATAATATCTGGAACGAGGTAAGCATTATGATCTTCAACCTCACCACCATATTTAGTTTCTGGCAGGTAAGCAGGGTCAAATGGTTGTACGCTGATAGCTTCACCATTTTTATCTACTTTAAGAATAGTGCGTTGGTAAAGTGCGTGGTCTTGAATCTGCTGAGCGGTACTTAATGTGTAATGCTGAATTGGTGCAGCAAAGACGACATAAGCGATTAAGCTGGCAAGTAACACATAAATTACTTGATCATTACGTGGTGGTGCTCGTTCTGGTAATGCTCGATAAAGAATATAAGCCGGATGGATTGGATCTTCCTCTGGTGGTGTTGCTCGCCAGAACAAGATAAAACCAACTCGCGTTAGAGCAATAATACTTAATAGGCTCACAACAAGCACAACCCCAATGATCCAACCTTGATAGCTGGCTTCGACTGTCGCTTGTAAAATAAATACCTTTCCAAGAAAACCACTAAAAGGTGGTAAACCCGCGAGCATCATGGCAATCAAGAAATAAGTCACCATAGCTGCTTTTTCTTGTTTGATTCTTGGGGCAACTTTTAAATGATCTTTAAAATCGCCACGTTGTGAAGTTATCCATCCACAAAATAGATAAAAGGCCGCGCCAATTAGCGTACTGTGCACTAAGTAATATAAAGCACCAGACCATGCTTGTGTATTTGACATGGCAATTGCTGTGAGCAATGTACCAATTGAAGAAAGTACCATAAAACCGACAAAGCGACGTAAACGATCTGCTCCAATTGCTGCAATCACACCGTAAAGTGAAGTAATCAAACCAATTGGAAGTAACCAGCTTTTTAAAATTTCTTGGCTAAGAGCATCGTCAAATACTGTTCCATTTACACGCAAAATCGAATAGATCCCGACCTTGGTCATAATGGTGAAAATTGCAGCCACAGGTGTACTTGCAACAGCATAAGTTTTTGGTAGCCAAAAACCTACAGGAAGCATCGCTGCTTTAATGCCAAACACTACAAATAAAAGCAGGGCGCCTGCTACGGCTAATTTGTGTTGATCTGCTTCAAGTGTCGGAATAAGGCGTGAAACATCCGCCATGTTGAGGCTGCCTACACTGCCATAAATCATACCAAGGCCGATTAAGAATAGGGCAGAGGCTAGAAGATTGATAATGACATAGTGAACGCCAAGCTGAAAACGTGGTTTGCCTTGCCCATGTAAAAGCAAAACATACGAAGCCATCAACAAGATTTCAAAAAAGACGAAAAGGTTAAATAAATCGCCTGTTAAAAATGCTCCGCAGATACCCATTAATAAGAAATGCACCATGGCATGGAAATAGCGACCACGGGTATCCCAATTGTCGCTTGCATACCATAGAACTGGAACGACTAACGCGTAGGTCAGTACCAGCATAAATGCAGAAAGACGATCTAATACGAGCACAATACCAAACGGTGCTGACCATTCACTCAGCTGGTAAATGGTAATTTGGCCTGTACTTGCAAAGCTTAAATATACAATTGCGGTAACTAATCCAGCAATTGCAGAAACAAGACTAATGCCACGGCGCCAAGGTTGTCGCCAGTCCTCTTTTAAAGCCCCTGCACCTGGGTTGCCTAGCAGTAATAAGATAAAAGCAGTAAATGCCGGAATGAGAATGCTAAAAATCGGCGCATGTTCTTGCCAGAAAGATAAAAAATCAAACATTACGGCTCATCCTCACGTGGGTCGTATGTTGGAGAGATGTCTTCTTTAGCATCAACATGATCACTACCTGATTCATAACGGCTACGCAGTGCCAGTTGTACAATAAAAGCGGTGGTTGCAAAACCGATCACAATGGCTGTTAACACCAGCGCTTGAGGAAGTGGATCGGTTATTTTTGTTGTTTCAGTTAAAATTGCGGGTGAGCTAATTTGTAATCGGCCCATCGCAAATAAAAATAGGTTTACAGCATAGCCAATTACCGCTAATCCAAGCACGACAGGGAAAGTACGAGCACGTAAAATCAGATAAATACCTGTGGCAACAAGTAAACCAATCGCAGAAGCCAATAAGAATTCTAAACTGATCATGATGATTCCTCCCGATGTGGTACTACAGGACCAGACATACTTGAGTGGCGAGAGTCTCCCAATACCGAGATGAGCAACATCGTTGCACCAACCACGGTGATATAAACCCCTAAGTCAAAACTCGCAGCCGAAGCCAAATGTAGTTTTCCTAAAATTGGTAATTCAACATACACGTGCGCGCTAGTCAGGAATGGGCGTAACCAGAACCATGCAGCTACACCAGTAAGCCCAGCAATGGTTAACCCTGAACCAATCCACACTTCATAAAGACGACCTGATTTTGCTTTAAGTAATTGTTCTGTCTGGTCTTGACCTAGCGCAATATATTGAATGATTAACGCCATTGAGGTGATTAGACCTGCAATAAAGCCACCACCTGGATAGTTATGGCCTCGCATAAAGATATAAACACTTACGACAAGCGCCAATGGCAATACCCAAGAGGCTGTAATACGGAACATGAGCGGAGATGGATTAAAACGGTAGGTGAGACCTTGAGTTATGGTTGTACCATGTACACGCATACCATCCATGAGGCAAAGTGAACCAATAGCAGCAATGCCTAGTACTGTAATTTCACCAAAGGTATCGAAACCACGGAAGTCAACTAAAATGACATTTACAATATTTGAGCCACCACCAAGTGGTAAAGACTGCTGCGCAAAGAACCATGAAATCGAATTATGATCACGGGTTAAAATCAGCCACGCAATCCAGCCTATTCCTAAGCCTCCAACAATCGCTAAAGCAGCATCTCTTAAGCGTCTAGAGCGAAGAGATTCATACGGTGTTAACTGTGGAAGTAAAGATAAACTCATTAGTAACAGAACGGTGGTTACAACATCCACGGTAATTTGAGTCAGTGCCAAATCTGGCGCTGACATGGTGACAAACACCATCGTTACCACTAGACCAATTGCACCACTAATAAGGACTGCTTTAATACGCTCATGATGGAACCACAGCATCATCCAGCAACCTGAGAACAGGGTTAGCCATAGAACGATGGCAATCCATGGGGCATGAGTAAGTTCACGTGTGCCTGTAGTGAGCCCTTGATTAAGGAGCGGCATAGTGACCATGATGACGCTAAAAGCAATGATCAAGAACAAGTAACTTTGCAATGAACCATTTTCAGTTTTTTGTTTAATTTTTCGGCTAGTAAGCAATAGATGTTTTAAAAATAAATCAAATAAAATGCGGCCTTGCAATCTACCAAGACGTGGGTCAAGGTCAATTTTACGAATCATGCCATCTTTTGCCAAAGCAAAATAGAACAGTGAGCCGCCGACTAAAGCAATAATACTCATCACAAGAGGAGCATTGAATCCGTGCCAAATCGCAAGATGAGTTCCTGCAAATTCTGGTTGCATCAAGCTTGCTCTGGTTACGCTATTTACCAGTGGTTCTACCAACAAAGAAGGTAAAACACCAACCAAGATACATAGCACAGCAAGAAGAAGGGCTGGTGCGCGCATGCCCATTGGCGGTTCATGTGCATCTTTATTTGGCACTTGCTTACCAATCGGACCGTCAAAAAACACGCCGTGCACTAAGCGAATTGAATAACTCACTGCAAAAATACCAGCAAGCGTTGCAATGATGCTGGCAAAGATAACTGCTGAACCGGAAAGATTCGCCAATAGCTCGGTAAAGAACATCTCTTTAGAAATAAAGCCATTGGTCAGTGGTACACCTGCCATAGAGGCAGCGGTGATCATGGTTAATGTGGCAGTGAAAGGGAGTAATTGCCAAATACCACTGAGTTTTCGAAGATCACGTGTACCTGTTTCATGGTCAATGATCCCTGCAATCATAAAGAGTGCAGCTTTAAATGTTGCATGGTTAATAATATGAAAAATAGCAGCAGCAACTGCTAAAGGCGAACCGATACCAAGTAAACAAACAATGAGCCCTAAATGGCTAATCGTTGAATAGGCTAACAGCCCTTTTAAATCTTCTTTAAAAATGGCAAAACATGCTGCCATACAAAGTGTAAACAGGCCGATAAATGTCACGATATTGTGATAGATCGCAGCGCCGACAAAAATTGGCAGTAAGCGGGCAAGTAGAAAAATCCCGGCTTTTACCATGGTCGCAGAGTGTAGGTAAGCAGACACCGGAGTTGGTGCTGCCATTGCATTTGGTAACCAAAAATGGAATGGGAACTGTGCACTCTTTGTAAATGCACCAAGCAAAATAAGTAATAGCATTGGAACAAATAGAGTATGAGCTTGAATGGCGTCTTTCATGCCCATGATGTCACTAATTTCATAGGTTCCAGTGATTTGTCCTAATAGAACAAATCCACCCAATAACGCCAAACCACCCATTCCTGTAATAGTGAGCGCCATTCGAGAGCCGCGTTGCGCAGCTTCATAATGACTCCAGTAACCTACTAACAAAAAAGATGAAATACTGGTGAGCTCCCAAAAGACTAATAAAATAATAAGATTATTAGAGAGCGAAATACCCAGCATTGCTGCCATAAACAGCATGAGTAAAGCATAGAGTTTGCTTAAAGAATTTTTAGGGCCAAGATAGTAATAGGCGTATATGTAAATGAGGGTACCGATACCGGTAATAAGTAAAGAGAATAGTAAACCAAGAGCATCGAGTCTGAAGCTTAGATTAATTCCTAATTGAGGTAACCAATCCCAGCTTTGTTGAATGCTTGCACCACCAAGCACAGTTTTAGCTTGAGTCAGTAATAAACCAAAACTGGTTAAACTGACTCCAATTGCCCCTAAAGCCGTTACTCCACGCGAGAACCGTTGAAGCAATGAAACAAGGGTGGTGCCTAATATTAACGGTAATAAGATAATTATCGGTAGCACACTCGTATCCATATGTGATTTAGGCCGAAACCTAAAGGTGAATTTTTAATTTCAGAATAGATAGGAATTCAAAGAGAGTTCCAAGACTTTGTTATTCTGAAAACCCAACCAAATTAGAAAATAAAGCGAGAAACAAGTTGTATTGCGCAACTTGAAGAATAAAAACGCAAAATGAAATTTATTGTACACTAAAAAAGCAGTAAAAATCTGATGTTATTACATGTAGTAACAACATCTAGTTATTTTTAAAGCTAAAAAACCTGACTTAACCATATATTTTGTGACTCTGCTTTTTAATTATAAAAAGAGAGCCGATTGATTATAAAATTTAAACAGAAGGGCTTTCTTCTGGTGTGTCTCCTGCATGAATCATGCGTAGCAATTCGTTTTTTTGTTGTTCATTTAAACCCTGAATTTGCTGAAATAAAACATCAACCTGTGCTGGAGAGGGAGTAGGGTCTATTAAGCTTGGAAGCTGCGTTTCAATATGTGGAACTAATGACTCGCTTCTTTGGAGTAATGTATAGATGTGTTCAAGCTGGTGTTTGGTGGTATTTAAATCAAGATGACTAATTTTACCATGCTCTAATTTTAAACATTGATAGGCCGAGGCATGTTCTAGTAACTCTTCACGACTTCCAGTTGCAATAATTTGTAAGCGTGGAAATGCTTGATGTAGTTTGTTTAAAATTTCTGAACAATGCTGTGCATCGAGTTGTGCGTCAATTTGATCGATCAATAAAATTCCTTCCCCTTCAAGGCAAGGATTTAGGCTTAACGGATTGAGTAAACAGAGCCTGCGGGCAATATCGCCTACTAAAGCAATCCATGTTTTTGTGGTGTTGGAAAGTTGCTGAAAAGGTAGGATTTGGCCATCATAGTCAGCCATAAGTTGAAGCCTAGGCTGATATTGCAAATATAAGTCTTTGAGCTCAGGCAAAACAATATTTAATGCATTTTTAAGAGCGTAGAGGTTAGGTGTGGTGAGCTGTTTAGGGTGCTCAGATAACTCTTTTTGAAGCTCATTTAATAGTTCTGTCTGATCTTGTGGATCTGATTGCTTAGATTTAATGCGTTGTACGAGATGTGCAGCTTGAGCATTTTCGATATCGCTAATTTCGCGTAGCCATTCAAAAAAACGAGTGAAGGTTGTGAACGGAACTGGACTAATATCATAGGCTGAAATGGCTTGAGTTATGCCGGGTAAATTTTTATTGAGCAGATTAATATCATTTACAAATCGCTCGGCTGGGTAGTAAGCGATTAAGGGTAACCCTTGTAATGGATCTTTTTTGATGACTTGTTGATAAAGGGCCATAGTTTGGTCAAGTTGTTGAGTTTCAACTTGGCTGATTCCAATGCCATTTGAATTTAGGGTTTTAAAAAGCTTCCAGCTACACAGCGAAGAATCTACCTCTTGTGCAGAAGTACTTTCTGGTAAAGAGCCAATTTCTGGTGGAACTTGAAGGGTCACTTCGATTTTTGACTGTAGACGCGATTGAGTAATGTCTTGGTCAGGCATAACAATACCGGGACTACGTAAATCTTTAAAACGGGCAGGGAACCAAGTTAGAGCATGGTAAGTATGTTTGAGCAACATACTTTTACCCGTTGCTTGTTCACCTAAAATTAAGGTAATCGGCTGTTTTTCATATTGAAACTGTATTTTAAGATCGTGAAACAGAGCAATATGTTTAAATTGGATAGATTCAAGTTGCATAGGCTCACCTAATTATGAGCGCTTCAACCAACCGATTGACGAAGACTTAAAGGCGCCCTTAGTTTTAATTGTTGTATCAGATCATAAAGATGATGGATATTTAGACTTACTTTAGCACGAGTACAGGCAACGTAAAGTAATCTTAACTCTTCATCACTAATTTTGTGTTCTAAGCCATTAATTTTAAATTGATAGTCATCTTCAATATGAACGCGATTCCATTCTAGCCCTTTCGCTTTATGAGCTGTAGAGATGACATAGTCAGCCTGCTCAAGTGGAGTAATCTTTGCAAGTGCTTTTTTTAGCGGGTCAGTGCCGTGATCATCAACCAGTTTAACCAATGGCTTAATGTCACTACCTTCATTGGTTTCACAGTACTCATGTACATCGTGCCATGAGTTAAACCATGCCAATTCAGGAACGTCAGTAACTCGTTTTCCTTGCTTTAAGAGGCTGGCAGCGTCTACAAAACGGTTTAGTTTTTGATGATCCGCCTGCAAACTCACTTTGTCGCCGTGAACTAAGCCTGCTAATAAAAGTTCCATTGCACGAGCATTGGTGCGGCATAAAATCGCATCACGCATTTTGGTATGCGGTTTATTCACTACACTTGATTTCTGGTTTGGATTACCAAGTAAGGGAACAGTTTCATTTAAACCGCCCAGCAGTGCATTGGCCACATCGGCAATCGTTTCGCCAAAACGAAAAGAAGTGGTTAACCGAGATTCCGGCAAGGGCAATTGTTGCATGGCATTAATTGCACCACGCCAAGCGTAGATTTGTTGATGCGCATCACCGACATAAATAACTTGAGTATTTTTTTGGCGAAGCAAAATGCCTAGCATTAGAGGGTCAGCATCTTGTGCTTCATCAAACAAGACGTAGTCAGTAGGAATGTTTGGCTCAGACAATGCCCAAAGTTTGAGATAAATGTCATGCCCAATACCAGCTTGATGGTTTTGGTCAATCGATTCTAACCAACGTCGTTCCACAGCAGGGTAAAGGTGATTTTGTAATTCGATAATATCGTCTGGATGCAACCAGTTGGGCGCCTGAATATGTCGAGGTGCCGGATATTGAGAGCTTGTTGAACAGAAATAGCTCACTGCATTTGCGACAAGACTCGCTAGACGGCTTGGCATTAAGACATATTTTTCGTAACGCCCGCCCATCATGCGTCGCAGCGTAATGGGTTCTAGTCGATATTCTTTAGCAATAAAGCTTGGACTTAGTCGTGGTAGACGTAATTTATCAGTCACACCGCGCGGTACACTACGAAAAGCAAGCGAGTGAAAAGTACGGCAGTCTACATTACGATGAAATTTATTTTGTGCTTCACCAGCAATAGCTTTGTTAAATGCTAGATACATACCACGCCGTTCAGGCATGGCATCGCTAATCATTTGTAAAGTGGTGGTTTTACCTGTGCCCGCATAGGCAATCACTTTAAATGATTGCCCAAGACGTGCGTTATCTATGGCAATTGCTTGCTCATAGGTTGCTTTAGGTTTTTCAATATTCGACACTGAGTGATTTTAAACCTTGTTGCGGTTAGCTTTTTCAACTAAACCAGATAAACCCTGACGACGAGCTAATTCGTCAATAATAAGTTGTGGATTAAGATCGAAATAACCCAACATCACAATAGTATGGAACCACAAATCTGCTGTTTCATAAACGAGATCGTTTAAGTGAGCTTCTGAATCCTGTGCAGCAAAATCTTTAGCAGCAATAATTGCTTCTACACTTTCTTCACCCACTTTTTCTAAGATTTTATTGATGCCTTTTTTGTAGAGGCTTGCAACATATGAAGTATCAGCTTCAGCTTGCTTGCGCTCTTGCATCAATTGCCCTAAGTGAGCAAGTACATCGACTTGTTCAGTGGTGTGAGCATGATCGTGGCTTTCAGTTTTAGCTTTATCACCATAAATTGCAGTAGGATCTTTTAATTGTGCATCGACAATTTCCCAACCCTGTGGTGTGAGTTTACGATAGAAACAAGACTCACGACCCGTATGGCATGCAATACCACCGTGTTGTTCAATTTGTAGAATAATTACGTCGCCGTCACAGTCCAGACGAATTTCATAAACTGTTTGAAAGTGGCCTGATTCTTCACCCTTGTGCCAAAGTTTTTGGCGAGAGCGAGAGAAATAAACAGCCTGATTTTTTTCTGCTGTGAGCGCGAGTGCTTCACGGTTCATCCACGCCACCATCAAAATACGTCCGGTTTGATGATGTTGAGCAATGGCAGGGATAAGACCTTGTTCGTTAAATTTTACTTCATCGAGCCATTGCGTGTTATTCATGAGGAATCACCAAAGAAATATGAACTATAAATTGATTTCAATCAGATGCTAAAAAATAGCTTGTATAGTGTACGGCATCAACGTCGCTTTGCGGAAAAATTCTTTGTCCTTTTTGTCTTTGTCAGCGGAACGAACATCTTGTAACGCTTACCAGTCAGTATCTTATTCAAGTGGCTAAGACGTGAGGATATTTGAAATCTCAATCAAATTTTGATCTGGATCGCGAATATAAACTGAAAGAATAGGGTGCATTGCACCCGTACGTTCAACGGGGCCTTCTTCAATTGTAATATTTAATTGATTAAGGTGCGCAATCACTTCGGAAATGGGAGTTTCTGAAATAAAACACAGGTCAGCAGATCCGGGAGTTGGCTGTAATGCCTTAGGTTCAAACTCATTACCTTGCTGGTGTAAATTTATTTTTTGATTTCCGAACTGTAGAGCCTTTCTATCACCTTTAAAAGTGATGACCTCAAACCCTAATACAGTTTGATAGAAATTACAGGTGGTTTCAATATTTGAGACGGTTAAAACAAGATGATCAAGATGGCTGATTTTCATGTGTTATTCACTATCATTTAGTTGGGTTAATAGTCAGACAAAGATTCGCTTTTTAAATTGAAAGCACGGCTTTCTTTAGGTAATTGAGCCACTCGATCATAATCAATTTGCTGAAATGGACCAGTCTTTAAACCTGAAATTGTGATTGCCATTTCTTTTCGAAAATAGTGGATTTGATATATCCAAGGGAAAACTAAATCTCTTAAGCCTCCAGCCCACCAATGTTCAGATTGATAAAGTGGTGTTAATAAGCGACTAAGAAATTGATAAAACTGGGTGGGTGAGCGGCGAAGCTGGTGGTAGTGCTGCCAGAGTAGGGGCCAATCAATCTTTTGATTCTTTTGAGCATGTTGCAATGATTGAGAAAAAGCCCAAGCATCCAATAATGCCATATTTGCGCCTTGCCCCAACTGTGGGCTCATTGCGTGAGCGGCATCGCCAATCACTCCAATTCTGCCTTGACCAAATTGAGTCATGACGACATCACGGTAATTTGCAGATAGCCATTTAGGTTGAGTTGGACTGTTATACAAAATCTCTTTTAACCATTCTGCAACTTTGGGCCAGCGCTCTGAGACTTGTTTTAACCAAATTTGTTTAGCTTGCTCATCTTGCAGAAAGCTTTGTAATTGTGGAGTAGGTAAACTCCAGAAGATACTCGAAAGGCGCTGCTTAGGTTCTGTTGGAATTGCTCCTGTAGGAAGAATTCCCATCATAATTTTCGAGTGATCATAAAATTGATGCAAAATTTCAGAATCGAGTACTTGGCACTCAGGTACGATACTCCATGCAGCGCCCCAAGGATAGGCTTGGTCAACCTTAACCCATGCTTTGGGGCGTAATTGGCTGCGAGCACCATTGGCAATAAGTACAGCATCAAAGCGAGCATCAAACTTTTGATTTTGATGATTTCCGAATAGCTGAACTTCATTGTTATGTTCTTCAAAACTCTCAACAGAATGGTTCATACGCCAAGTAATTTGGCTCGAATACTCACTAAGCTTTTGGGTGAGCGCATGACATAAAGTAGCTCGGTGTATACCTAAACCATAGAGGGTTGTAGATGCTTCGTGATAGTGGCTGTTGACTAAAAGACGCTTGTTGGGAAGTTGCCCCTCTAAACCTGTTACTTTTGCTCCTAATGTTAGAGCCTTATCGAGCACACCTAAATGTTCAAAAACTGCTAAGCCCGCAGGTTGTAGTAATAAGCCTGCACCTACTGGAGATAACTCATCAACTTGTTCAAAAATAGTAACGTCATTACCTTCACGGGCGAGCAAAATTGCACTGGCTAAACCTGCGGTACCGGCACCGATAATCGCAAAATGAGGTGTTTTCATTGTTTGTTCTTTTGATGCATTTATAGATTCAATTTAGCAATCAACGAATAGCTGATCTATAATTTTTTTTGAAAATTAAAGTTTTTACATAAAAAAATCCCTTGTGCGGGCAAGGGATTTTAAACTTATTTCAATATACGCCAAAGCGCTAATAAACTGCTTAGCACAATTAAAATAATAGAAACAAACCAAGGACTAATAATCGCGATGGTGAGTAAAATCAGCATGCTACTACCGAACATCCAACTGCGGCGTTGTTGATGTTCCATTTGCAAACGAAGTTGCTGCATTTCGCGTAACTGACGGTCTTGCCAAGCAGACTGATTTTTTAAACCATTTAAACTGTCAACAATTAAGCTTGGGAAATCTTGAGCACCTAAAAGCAGGTCAGGTAATTGCTGTCCTAACTCTTTTATATTTTTGACTGGGTTCATGTTGGCCTTGACCCATTCAGTCAAAATTGGTTTTGCCAATTTCCAGATGTCGAGCTGCGGGTAAAGATCGGTCCCTAGGCCTTCGACATGCACTAAAGTTTTTAGCAACAACATAAGTTGTGGTGGAATCTCTAAATGGAAGCGACGGGCAATATCCATCACTTGAATCAAGATGCCAGCAAAATCAAGTTGATCCATTGGCTTAGACACCATTGGCCCAACCGTGCGACGCATTTCACGCGATAGCGCATCTTGGTCTGTACCCGGTGGAATCCAGCCCGCTTGATGCACAATTTGAATGAGCTGCATAAAGTTGCTGTTCATTACAGCAAGCAACATGCGGGCAATGGTCATCTGGTCATGCTTAGACAACTCGCCCATAATTGCACAGTCGAGTGCAATAAAGCGTGGATTGCTTGGATTAATTGTTTCTACAAAGACATTGCCGGGATGCATGTCGGCATGGAAAAAGTTATCGCGGAATACTTGCGTAAAGAAAATGGTTAATCCTTTTTCTGCAAGTTGTGCGCGGTCCATGCCTAGACGGTCAAAGGTTGCCGTATCTGAAATAGGAACACCTGTAATGCGCTCTGCCACCATGACATCTTTGGTGTCCATGTAGACTTCAGGCACATACATCATGGTTGAGCCAGTAAAATAATGGCGCATACGACGAGTGTTATCTGCTTCGATACTCAAGTCCAGCTCATTTAAAATAATCTGGCGGTAATCTTGAATAATTTCAGAGAGATGCAAGGCACGAGCAGCTTCAAGGCGGCTTTCTAGTGTGTTGCCTAACCATGCCAAAATTTCAAAGTCTTGCAAAATTTGGTTGCGAATGTCGGGGCGAGTCACCTTAATAACGACTTCACGACCATCGTGCAAAGCAGCAGTATGAACTTGTGCAATTGAAGCAGCAGCTAATGGCTGGTCATCAAATCGTGCAAACAAGGTATTTACGTCAGCTTTTAATGATTCTTGAATACGTTGTTTGGCAACATTGCTATCAAAAGGTTTTACCTGATCTTGAAGTAAGACCAATTGAGCGAGTATTTCAGGTGGAATTAAATCACGTCGAGTTGACAGTAATTGTCCAAGCTTAATTGCAAGCGGCCCCATCTCTTCCAAAGCTTCTTTGAGCTTTAAAGGATTTTTACGTTCGCGACTAGACCATGCAGCTGGGTGCATTTTAATAACACTTAATGCACGTTGAGCTTTAACTGGTAATTCATCCGCAGGGAACAACGTATCGAGTCTATAGTGCGCTGCAATACGCCAAAGTTCGAGTAAACGTGAAACGTGCGGAATCATATACAGTCTTACCTAGTCTTGAGAGGGTTGTAGTTGTGTGTTGAGTTGCTGCAATCTTGCTTCTAGACGGTCAATGTCTTGATTAAGCTTGCGAGTTGCTTGAGTTAAATCGTCCATTTCCCAACGAGGGGCAAATAGACCGCTATCTTCTTTTAATGCGTCTTCTGCAAAAAATAGATGACTTTGAAGAGAGCGTTTTAAATGTTTTGGTGCAAGTTGAATCTTGCCAATTTCGTGGGCGAGTTGAGGACCGACCCATCTGGATAAGTGCGAAGCTAAATCTGGTTCAGCTTGCTGCATAATCTTTTGAATATCCTGTAGCAGGTGGTAATCACCTTGCAATGGGATATTGCCAATCTGATCTGGATCGCTGACCAACAATTTAATCAGTTCGACGACATCTTTAACATGCAAAGTTGCTGTTGCTTCAGAAATTTTGAATTGCGCATCAAAAGGGCGTTGTTCAAAAATAGAAGGCTTTTCACTGTGCCCTGTTGCAGTAGGTTCAAGTCGTACTTTTTCTTGGTCAAAGAATACATCGACAGAAAGCTGCGGACTATCAAGCACAACACGCAGCATTTTGTCCTGTAACTGATTAAGCTGAATGCGTGTAACCGCATCCAGATCGATCAGATGATGAATGATACGTTCGACTGCACCGAGTGCCAGAATCGACCACATATCGTTATCCCTTACAGTTTGAAGCCACGGTGAACGGCAACGATACCAGCAGTAAGGTTGTGATAGTCACAGTTCTGGAAGCCAGCATTTTCCATCATACCTTTTAAGGTGCGTTGGTCTGGATGCATACGAATTGATTCAGCCAAATATTTATAACTTTCTGAGTCATTCGCAACCAATTTACCCATAATCGGTAAAGCAGTGAATGAATAGAGGTCATAAAGTTTTGAGAATGGCTCAAATACAGGTTTAGAAAATTCAAGAATAAGTAAACGACCACCTGGCTTCAACACACGGAACATAGAAGCAAGCGCTGCATCTTTATCTGTCACGTTACGTAAACCAAAGCTAATGGTGAGTAAGTCAAAGCTGTTATCTGCAAAAGGCTCTAAAGTTTCTGCATTGGCAAGTACGAAGTCAACGTTGGTACAGCCTGCATCAATTAGGCGGTCGCGACCAACATTAAGCATAGATTCGTTAATGTCTGAAAGAACGACATGGCCTTGAGGACCAACTTCACGGCTAAATACTTTTGCTAAGTCGCCTGTACCACCAGCAATATCTAACACGTGTTGACCACGGCGTACGCCAGACATGTTAATTGCGAAGCGTTTCCATAGGCGGTGAATACCAAATGACATTAAGTCATTCATCAAGTCATATTTGCTTGCCACCGAGTGGAATACTTCTGCAACTTTTTGAGCTTTATCTTCAGTTCTAACTGTTGAATAACCGAAGTGGGTGGTTTCACCAACGTTGCCAGTATTGCCAGCACCACGAGGTAAATTATATTTCGGTACAGAACCATTAACCGGTGTGTCGGTTAAGGTTTGTTGTAAAGATTGTTGTTGCCCTTGAGGGGTACCTGACGGTAAAGGTGAGCTTAGGAATGGGCTAACTTTGTCTGAACTTTGTGCCTGCTCAGTTGGAGATGTTGGCTTTTGGTTTTCGTTAGACATATTGTCTCTCCTAGACTCAAACTCAAGTGAAACGGAATAAGTTCTGCATGATGACAGATTTTGTCTATTTTTACAGGCATCATCATGCAAATATAATGAATAAAATCTCAACTTCGTAAGGTTGATTTTTTCTCTGTGCCGACCTTATCACACTCTAAACGGATTCGGATGCCCTGAATGTACATTTTCAATAATTTGGCGTTCTTTTTCAGTAAAAGTCCTGATAAAGTTCTCGGCTGATTTTAACGGTTTCATCGCACTAAAACCATCTTGGATAAAATCATACATCAATTCGAAGTGATATTTTTGGGCAATGCCTTTACACATTTTAAAAGCCGTAAACATCATAAATGAGCGCATGTATTTATCGAGTGCTGCGCCTAAATCATCAAGAAGAGCAAGCTGTTGATAACGAGCTTCTGCCTGATCAAGCTTGATTAAGGTTAAACGCATAATCTCATCAGTGAGTACTGTATCTGCTGGATAGTCCTCAAGAAGCTGCATAGCTACTTGCTCATCAAGTTGAGTTGCAAGTACAGCTAAACTTACCGATTTAGTGCCAGTTTTAATTGCATTTTCAGGCAATACTTTTTCGGCTTTATGGGCATATTTTAATAAGCGTTCAATTTGAGCCGCCAGAGCATCAAACTCTGGACCACCATATAAACGATTTAAAAAATACTCTGACATGAGTTTATGTTCAGGCAAGTTAAAAAAGTCGTGATGTGTATCTTTCATCCGCTCTTTTAGCCATGTTTGTACATCTTGCAAACGCTGGGCAAGCACTGGATTATCGTGATAATTAAATGTTTTATATTGTTGTAAAAGATCATCAAAAGCAGCGAGTTTAGACATTTAAGGCTCTAATTGGGCTATTTGCAAAAAATCATAAGAGGCATTGTAACCTTGTACTATGGCGAGTAGATGTAAAAAAAATGATTCATGCGTCAATTCTTAGACAGATTTTTGTCGCAATGACATAATTTGTATAGCAATTCATCATTTAACCGCATAAGTTAAAGATCATCGAAATTAAACAATAAAATATTAGAGCCGTGGACTATGAGTGAACAACAACCAAAATTTGAAATTCGAGATGAAGAACAGCTTTCAGTTGACTTGATTGAAGCACAATATGCGTTAAAAGAAAGTCGGGGAAAACCCAACGCTAAAAGCACACTCATTTTAATGAGTGGTATTGAGCTGGCAGGTAAAGGGGAAGCGGTTAAGCAGCTTCGTGAGTGGTTAGACCCTAGATATTTGCGAGTCAAAGCAGATGCGCCACGTGTGCTGACAGATACAGAAGCATTTTGGCAATCTTATTCGGAGTTTATTCCTACCGAAGGTCAAATCGTGGTGATGTTTGGTAATTGGTATAGCGATTTGCTCGTAACAGCGACGCATGTGTCTGAGCCTTTAGATGAAGCACGCTTTGATGCTTATGTTGAAAATATGCGGGCATTTGAACAGGATTTGAAAAATAACTATGTCGATGTGGTTAAAGTCTGGTTCGATCTTTCATGGAAATCACTACAAAAACGTTTAGACAAAATTGACCCGTCTGAGCAACACTGGCATAAGCTTCACGGTCTAGATTGGCGTAATAAAAAACAATATGACACTTTGCAAAAGTTACGCCGTCGCTTTACCGACGATTGGTACATTATTGATGGCGAAGATGAAAAGCAACGTGATCAGTTTTTTGCTCAGTACCTTTTACAACACATGCGCCAACTTCCAGACCATGAAACTGAAGTTAAAGGAAAATGGCAGCAGGCAAAAATTCCAGAGAGTTTATTAAAGCCTTCTAATGAACCACTTGAAAAAGCCGAATACAAAAAAGAGCTCGATAAACTAAGCAAAAAAATTGCTGATGCAATGCGTTTCGATAAACGCAATGTCGTCATTGCTTTTGAGGGAATGGATGCTGCTGGTAAAGGAGGGGCAATTAAGCGAATTGTTAAAAACCTAGACCCGCGTGAATATGATATTCACTGTATTGGAGCACCTGAACGCTTTGAAGCACGACATCCTTACTTATGGCGCTTTTGGAACCGCATTAATGAAGCCGAGAAAATCACAATCTTTGATCGGACATGGTATGGGCGTGTACTTGTTGAACGTGTTGAAGGTTTTGCTTCACCTTTAGAGTGGCAGCGTGCCTATGACGAAATTAATCGTTTTGAAAGAGATTTATTTGATAGCCAAACGATTGTGGTAAAAATTTGGCTTGCGATTAGCAAAGATGAGCAAGAGCAGCGCTTTAAGGCTAGAGAAGAGACACCGCATAAACGTTTTAAAATTACCGCAGAAGATTGGCGTAATCGTGATAAGTGGGATGATTATTTAAAAGCGGCGGCAGATATGTTTGAGCGAACCAGTACTGACTACGCACCTTGGTATATTGTTGCAACTGATGATAAATATACGGCACGTCTAGAAGTATTAAGGGCGGTTTTAAAACAGCTGAGAGCAGATTAAGCTCTCAGCCATAAGGCATAGATTAATTTACAATGGTGGTGCGGCTTTTTTGCTGAATACGCTTTGCAAGATTGTAACTGTCAGTAAGATGCGTTTCTGCTATTTTTTTCATCATGAAATAGCCTAAACTAGCTGCTACAATTTGTCCGCCTAGCGGTATAAATTTAGTCACCTGTTTCGTTACGATTTTGCCAAAAAAGCCGTTAAATGTTTTTTTAACAGTCGTGCGTGCCACTACAAAGCCTGAAAATTCAAAACCACGTTTACGTAGTTCATCCCAGTGAATTGTTTTAGTTTTTGGGTCATAGACACTTACGTGTTCAGGGGCTAAACCGAAACGGGAATTGATATCTGGAATCAGGTACGACAAAATTCCTAAATCTATCACTACGTCAAAAAAAGGAATCGGTACAATTGCCGCGCCTGCTGAGACGTAAGCTCTTTTTTTGATGAGATCATGGCACTCATCGCGAATTTGTTCCAGATTTAGGCTAGGATCAATATAGTCAGGAATCTTGTCAATTTTCATAATGTCTACCTGTATAAATTTCTTGATGGCGTCATTCAAACCAAGTGTAAGTGACACCTGAAGTTAAATTATGCTGTGTTTAAACCAACGTGACATAGTCAGATTCAGTTGTATAGTAATGAATGTTTATGATTTTGTGCATAAATTATGCAAGCAGGAAATGAAATAAATGGGGATCCATGTTATTCAAAGTCAACGTATTGATGTGTTGTTGCAAGGTGTATTAGCGTCTACATCTCAAGCTTCAACGCATCCTTTACAGGTTTTGAAAACCCAACATTTTATTGTTCCAAGTCCTGCAGTCGAGCAGTGGCTGATACAAAAACTTGCAGAACAGCAAGGCATGAGTGCCAATTACCAGTTTCACCAACGAGTACGTGGCTTTCAGTGGTATGCCTACCAGCAAGTTTTAACTGCGCATAAAGAACAGGTCCGTAAAGCCAACATCCCACGTTTGATTTTTAAATGGCGGGTTCATCAGGCTTTGCATGAGTTTATTCAACCTGACACGATGAGCATAGACACATCACATCCTTTACATTCTATTGTTCAGCGTATTTATGACAGTGCAGATCGACTCGAACAAGGCATAGATAAACAATTAAAAAAACAAAAAATGTTGTACTGGGTCGCTGAGCAGGTTGCTGATTTATTTAGCAACTATATGATTTATCGTGGACAGTGCCAGCGTGGTTGTGAAAATGGTTGCACTTGTCCTGAAAACTGGTTGTCTGCTTGGGGGCAGGGTCGAGCACTTGATATTGAAAAATATATTGTACAAAAAGATGAAGAAGTGACTGCTTTTGCATTGCACCAAACTGAGGAGCTAGAACGCTGGCAGCGTTGGTTGTGGCAGCAACATTTTCATGATGATTTTGTGCAGATGCAGCAAATTGATGCGTTGTTCTGGCAAGAGTTAGATCATCCGGACCGTAGTAAGCGCGCTATTTCAAGATTACCTAATCAAGTAGTGATCTTTACGTTATTAGATTTGCCGCCAAGCCAGTTACAGTTCTTGCGCCGTTTAGGCCAATATATTGATGTCTTGATTTTGCATTATAACCCGTCACAAGAATATTGGGCCGATAGTGTCGATCCACTGTGGAAGCAGCGTTATGACCTAGGGGTAAAAGAGCGTTTTATTGCGAAAAACCCGAAGGCGACTGATGCTGAAATTAGCGATTTCTTTAATAAATTTACACTCAATTTTAATGCTGAAGCGCGTGAGTCCAGACATCCGCTTTTAACCAGATTGGGTAAACAAGCCCGCGACCACTTTTCACTATTATCGAATTTGTCTACGGGTGAAGAAGGTAAGTGGGTTGATGCTTTTGTGGATGATTTCCCAGAAAGTTTACTCGGTAAAGTTCAGTCAGATATTTTGCATTTAGTGGAGCCCCAAGCTAAACAATATGAGCTTGGCCCAGATGATGACTCTATCCAGATTCATGTTTGTCATTCGACTTTACGTCAACTTGAAGTATTAAAAGAGCAATTGATTGGTTGGTTGGCTAAACCGCATGAGCAGCCGCGCCGTCCAAACGATATTTTAGTTTTAGTTCCTAATTTGGCTGACATAGAGCCTTTAATTCGAAGTGTATTTCCCGCTACTGCCACTGAGCAAGGTGTACATTTGCCAGTGAAAATTGCAGGTGTTGCATCACTCGATGCACTGAATGCATGGCGTGCTGTAATTGGGCGTATTCAACTGATGCAGGGACGTTTTAGCTTTGATGATTTTGCTGACTGGTTAAGCTTACATGCGACTCAGCAACGTTACGAACTTGAATATGTTCAGGTTGAGCGAATTTTAAATTTACTCGCCGATGCAGGCTTTAAACGAGGGCTTGATGCAGAACATCTCAAGCGAAGTTTGTGTGAAGGGGATGATGATTATCGATATAGCTTTAAATTTGCCTTAGAACGATTGGCTCTTGGTATTGCCGTGCCTGTGCATGCGACATTTAATCAGGTGTTGAGTTATGCCAAAGTTCAACCGGGTGATTTTGAGCTGATTGGTACACTCATTCAAATTTATCAAGATTTGAATGAGCGCCGTGATTGGCTGACGCTGCATGAGCAGGGGAAAGTCTACACGGTTGAATATTGGCTTCAGGTATTGGGCAAAGATATTGTTGAGTTTGAACAGGTCGGTGTTGCTGCTTTAAAAGCTGTTCGAGAAATTGTTAAGAAACAAGAGCGAATGTTGACGCTCGCAAGCTATTACGCCGAGACAGAAACAGGAACTTTGCGCAAAATTACCTTACCCCTGCCTTATATTATTGAAGAAATTCAGCGAACTTTAGAAAGCCAAAGTGCACAAGCTGAACCAACAGGGCAGATTACCTTTGCTCAAATTGGACATATTCGGCCGTTACCTTATCGCTTAATGGTCATGCTAAATCTGGATGCAGGGCAATTTCCAAACCGTGATACCCATGTGCCATTTGATTTAATGGATGCACTGCGTCAACAGTTAGGTGACCGCTCTCGACTTGAAGATGATCAAGGTGCTTTTTTAGATGCTTTATTATTAGCCCAAGACAATTTATGGCTGTTTTATAACGGTTTTGATGTGAATGATGGTGAGGTACGAGAACCTTCCAGTATTCTTCAAGAGTTCCGTGAACACCTTGCCCTGATTGTGAAAGCTGAAGATGGTGTACCTGAGAACGTAGTTGTGGAAGGGATTGAGATTCCATCACAGTTAATACAACTCTATCACTTACATGACTTACAGCCCTTCGACCCGAAAGGTTTTACTGTAGAAAAAAGTGTTATCCGCTATCAAGATCACTGGTTTAAGGTCGCTTCACAAATTCAGCAAGTCTCAGGAAATCGTCAACCTTGGGCCAATACGACCTATCCGCTACAAGCCCCTGATATGCTGGTTTTAGAGAGCCAGCAGTGGATACAGGATGTGACGTTCCCTGCACGTTTATATTTGAAAACTTTAGGGGTAGAAAACTTAGGAAGTGTCGGAGTGCTCGACCAAAATGAACCGTTATTATTAGATGGTTTAGGGCGCTATACGATTCGACATTTTTTACAGCAATCTGAACAGCACGCACAACCAGAAGTATTAATTGATCAGTTGCCTGTAGGCAAAGTCAAATATAGCGCATGGCAACAAGGTGTGTTTGAGCAAGAATGTTTGCTTGAACGCCTTCACAATTATGCACCAGCAGTGACACCAACGACTCAGCGTATTTGGCGAATTGCTAAACAGCTTCATATGAATATTACGGTTCCGAAGTCTGAAACTCAGGATTGGGTGAGTATGGAGCCTTCAAGCGCCCGAGCAAAAAGACGTGCGAAAGTCTGGTTGGAACACTTACTTTGGTTAGCTTATTTGAATGAGGGAAGTGCAGGAGCTGAAAAACGTCGTATTGTGGTTTTTAGCGATCAAACTGTGATTTGTAGTGGGGTTAGTTCTGAGCAAGCTCGGCAATATTTACAGCCATGGTTTAAAATCTGGCGTCATGCACAGCAACAACCATTGGTTCTACCAGCAGCCTTATTATTAAAACCATTAGAAAAAGCCAAAGCATATCAGTGGGAAACAACAAATCAGGCAGAAAAAGCAAAACTGGATGAGAAGAGCTACACTGAGCTGTTAAAATACTGGAATGAAACAGGGTCATTTACCACAATGGATATGACTCAAAATGAAGCTTGCAAGTTGCATCGAGACTGGAGCTTTATTTTACAAGAACAAGATGCGCAAGCTTTGCTTCAACATGCTTGTGATGAGTTTGCATATGATTTGTATCATCCGGTTTTTCAATTTCAACATTCGGAGTAAGACATGAACTCAAGAGTACAGGTGTCTTATCAACCTATTATTGATATTGAATTTAGTGGCTTACACTTAATTGAAGCTTCGGCAGGTACAGGAAAAACCTATACCTTATCAAGTTTGATGGTCCGTATCTTTCTTGAAAAGTACTTGCCCCGACAAGTCATTGCGACCACGTTTACCCGTGCTGCCGCTGCTGAGTTAAAAAGTCGTATTCGCGCCCGTCTGGTCGAAACGTATCGTTACTTAGAGACCAAACGCAGTTTTACAGAACACGAATTAATGACGCAGGCTGAGCAAGAGCCTGACTTATTACTCCAACATATTTTAAAAAGCTTTGCGACGCGTATTGCATATGCGTGTGAACGTTTAAAACTGGTCATCGATCAGTTAGACGAGTTATTTGTCGGAACACTCGATAGCTTTAGCCAAAAATTGTTACGTGAGTTTGCCTTTGAGAGTGGCAAAATTGAACGTGCTCAAATTACTGATGATGCCAAAACTTATAGTCGACAACTAATTCATGATGTTTTGCGTGAATGGATACAGTCTCAACCTCAGACCGTGATTGATGCGTTGTATCTGGCAGGTGAGTTAAAAAGTGTCGATAGTTTTGTCAAACTTGTCGAAGACTCACTGAATTTTAGTTCTGCTCATTTTAAACTTCCTGAAAAACCAACCATTCAGTTTGAACAACTTGCTCAGCTCAAACAGTTGGCGACAGAAATTGACTTAAGCCTTTTAGAGAACTATTACCAGCTTGATGGCGAACACTATAAGCATGTGAGCGGCACAATATTTCGTAATGGGGCGTTTAACAAATTATTTAGCGAGTGCTTACCTCAGCTTTTGCAAGTTCTAACGCAAAGCGACAGCATTTTGGTTTTTGATGGGTCTTTGACTGTACAACGTGAGCTTGTTTTTAAGTTTTTAGGTCAACTTGCCGATCAGAAAGTTTTCAAGAAATGTCCTGCTGAAATTTCAGATGGTTTCTATCAGCATCCTTGTATTAAACAGATTCAACAGCTATTTGGCGTACTGAAAAATTACGCTGAGCAGTTCGACCAGCTTCATATTTTTTTAAAAGCCTATTTATGTGTTGAGGTTAAAAAACGTTTACCACAGGTTTTACAAAATAAAGGTGAAACTACTTTTTCTCAGCAAATTCGTACACTTTCTGAAGCTTTAAAAGGTGAACAGGGGCAGCGTTTTGCTGTATTTGTTCAGGCACGTTATCCCTTAATTTTGGTCGATGAATTTCAGGACACTAACCAAGATCAAGACGATATGCTGGCGAGCATTTGGCGTCATCCAGAGCGCTACCAAAAAGGTTGCATGATTATGGTGGGTGACCGTAAACAGGCGATTTACGGTTTCCGCGGTGGGGATATGCTCACCTTCTTAAATGCCTATAAAGATATTCAAGCTAAACATGGCCGTGAATATAAGTTAATTCATAACCATCGTTCCGTTGCTGATCTGGTTGAAGTGGTCGATGCCTTATTTCAACGACAAATTGATTTCGGCGAAGAGGTTCAATATGACCCAATTCGAGCGGGAACTCGGCCTCATCCTGTACTGATTGAGCAGAACAATCATAATCCTCATCCTTTACGCTGGCTCATGCTTAAAGATAAAGAAAGTGAGGCACAGCAAGTTGCTTGGAAGATTCGAGATCTACTCAACCAGTCACATGCTGGACAGCTATATTTTCAAAAAGAGGCTCAGACTCAAACCTTAAACGAAGATGATATTGCGGTATTGTCCCGTAATCATGATGGACTTGATAAAGTTCAATTTGAGCTAGAGTGTTTAGGAATTCGGGTTAACAGGCCATCGAAAAGAAGTGTTTTCGATTGCACAGTTGCTCAAGACGTTGGTGCTTTGTTGACTGCCATACTTCATCCTTACGATGAGGCAAAAGTGAAACGAGCTTTAATTAGCCGTCTATTTGCTATGGATTTAAAACAACTCTTGCAGCTTGAGCAGACAGCCGAAGGGTTAAGCCAGTTTATGACCGGTTTTGACGTCATTCGTGAGTTGTGGTCCGCTCAAGGCTTTTTAGTGGCATGGCAACAATGCTTAATCCAGTTTGATATATGGCAAAACTTGGTCGCTGCCCAAAGTAAAGATAATGAACGAGTTGTGGTGAACTTGCGTCATTTGACTGAAATTTTGAGTCAGCACAGTGAGAAATACTCAGGCGCGCAAAACCTCTATCATTGGTACCTCAAACAGTTGGGTTCTCCTCTGGATCGTGATTGGGAGTTAGAGCGTAAATTGTCGAGTGAAGCTGGTGTTCAGCTCATGACAATTCACCAGTCAAAAGGACTGGAATTTAAGATTGTATTTTTATTAGGTGCAGACAAGCCCTTTCGAGAAAATAACAAAACTCTGAATTTTTCGACCCAAGATGTAGTCCAACCAGACTCAAGTCAGACCTTGACTCAACGTGTCGTTGCGATTGCTGATAAAACTTATTTGAATGAAGTTGAACTTAAGCAACACGAAGAACGAGCGCTTGCTGAACAGAATCGCCTTTGGTATGTCGCTTTAACGCGAGCAAGCCACCGCGTCTATGCACTTTTACAAGATATTGACGGTAAATCAGTATCAGGCCTCGCGTTTTGGAAAAATAGGACTGAGCCTTTTCAACACCGTTGCTGTACGGATGAAATGGTTTTGGAGCAGATTCCACAGGCAATTCATTTAGCCAAACAAACAAGTATTATTCAAATACAGGCAGAACGGTTTCCTGAACAACGTTTTTATTCGAGAGGTAAAACCAGTTTCAGTTACTTGGCACAGCATTTAAAACATAAGGCTGGGACAGATTTATTGGCCAGTCAGAGCAATGATGCTGTGTTAGCAGAGGATGAGCTGGATTTAATCAACACTGCTGAAGCAATCAGTGCTCAGCCGATTGACTGGATCAAGAGTAACTTCCCGCGAGGAACGCTTGCTGGTAATTTTTTGCATGAAATCTTTGAGCATATCGATTTTCAGTGTTCAGATGACTGGGTAAGTGAAATACGTCGTCGTTTTAAAAATGACTATAGTAGTCTTTGGCAAGATTTACTTAATAAATATAACGAGAGCTTCCCAGAGCAAGAAGATGCCGAAAATCTGCTTTACCAGTCAGTTGCAGAGTGGCTGAAAGATATTTTGCGAACGCCGCTTTATCAAGGTTTCCGACTAAATCAGCTTCAACAAGAGCAGTATTTGTCAGAGTTTCCTTTTTATTTGGCGTTGTCAGATCGGGTTCTAGCGATGACACGTATTCAGCAGCTTTTCGCTGAGTATGGGTTGAATATGCCTGAATTACTTGAAGCACGTTCGGCACGTTACCTCAATGGTTCTATCGATTTAGTTTATTTTGATGGGCAGCGTTACCACATTGCCGATTATAAAAGTAATTACTTAGGTGATGATCTTGCAGATTATCGTAGCGATAGCATTGCCCAAAGCATGTCTTTAGCAAGTTATTGGCTACAGGCAGGTCTATATCTCGTTGCATTACATCGCTATTTGCAAGTCAAAATGCAGGATTACCAAATTGAGCAACACTTAGGTGGGGCAACTTATCTTTATTTACGTGGCATGAATGGTGAAGCTGAGCAGGGCTATTATTACTGGCAGCCTAGCATTGAGTTTATTCTGCGTCTTGATGCCATTTTAGGGTATTTTGCTGAGGATAAAATTGCATGAAAAATGCTGATAAAGTATGTAATTTTAATATTAACAAATATTTGGCATGTGGATAAGCCTGTCTATAACCATGTGGACAAGCGTGTGGAAAACTAGGTGGATAAGTGTGTGGACAATCTAAATAGCTCTGAACAGGCCGATTTAAGCTGGTTAACAACGTGGAGTAACTTCTTAAATCAGGCTCCATTTACTGAGCAATCGCAAGTGTCAGAAGCCACTTCTTACTTGCAGCAGCTTATTGAAGCGAGCTTACAAGGCGATAGCTGTATCGATGTCAGTTCTGAGCAAATTGCAGCACTTGGTCAGCTTGCTATATCTGCCGATCAAGCAACCTCAAATGTTGCCCCATGCGTCTATGATGAGCAGGGGTTGGCATTATACCGATATTGGCACCTAGAGCAACGACTTGCAGAACAAATTTGTCGATTAAAGCAACAATTAATTCAACCAGTATCTTGTGATGACCATTTAGACCTACTCACAGACCCGCATCAACAGGCAGCTTTACAAATGGTTGCTCGACAGAGCCTGAGTATCATTACGGGTGGGCCAGGTACGGGTAAGACCTATACGCTTGCACGTATTATTGCTGTGCTTAGCCAAGCGATTCCGAATATTCGTGTAGCGATGGCTGCTCCAACAGGTAAAGCTGCACAGCGCATGCAAGAAGCCTTACAGAACTCGTTTAATGACCCTAAATTGCTTGAGTCTGGATTAATTAGTGAAGAACTAAGGAATCAGGGAACACAAACAATTCACCGTTTGTTGGGAATGGGACATAGCCAAACACCACGGTTTAATCAAAAACAACCGCTTCCTTATGACGTGATTGTCGTGGATGAGGCTTCCATGCTGGATTTAAATCTAGCTACTCTTCTATTTGAAGCAGTGCCAGAGTCTTGTCGAATTATTTTATTAGGTGATGCAAATCAGCTCGCTTCCGTCGACGTCGGAGCGGTTCTTGCTGACTTGCAACAAATACAGGTACTCGCCGCTAACAGAGTACAATTACAAACCAGTCGCCGTTTTGCTGAAGGGGCGTTGATTGGGCAGGTGGCTAAATTTATTCAGGCACAAACCTATCAACAAGATCATGCAGCGGTTTTGCAACAGTTTGAAATCGACATTGTTCAGGTTTCAGAGTTACGTTCAATTCCTTTAGAAGTTGATATGCCCGATGTGGTTCAGCTTGAGTATTTGCCGGAAGGGAATCACGCAGAAGTCGAAATTTACTATCAGAAGCTCATGCTCGGTTTCCAAGGATATGTAAAAAGCCTAAAAAATTATTTAAAAGAAGAACGCTCGATTGAACAAGTCCAAAACATAGTAAAAGCATTTGATGACTACCGTATTTTAACGGCTGTTCGTCATGGTCCATTTGGGTTACAGCAGTTAAATCAATATGCGCAGCGTTGGATACAGCAACAACTTTCAATAGTGACAGCAGGGGGATGGTATGTTGGCCGTCCGGTAATGATGACTTATAACGACTATCAGCTCGGTATTTCAAATGGTGACATTGGTTTGTGTTTTGAACATAGAACTCAGCCGCAGCAATTTGAAGTATATTTTCCAAGTTTGAATAAATGGGTCGCGGCAAATCGATTACCTAAAAGTATTCAAAGTGCATTCGCTTTAACGATTCATAAATCGCAAGGGTCTGAATTTACACACACTGCTGTCGTTTTAGATCAAGCCGCAAAGAATTTATTAAGCCAAGAGCTTATTTACACTGCGATTACACGTGCTAAAAAAGTAGTAAGTCTTTTGGTTCATCCCGAAGCTTTACTACAGTCCTTTACAGTTCGTACGACACGAAAAAGTGGTTTAGTTCAGAAAGTTAATCGGTTAGTTCGTTAAGCCAAACTTAATATTTTCACCCTTGTAAGAAAAAGCTTACATAGATTCGAGATATTTGCTGCTAGAGTACACCCCACGTTTTTGAGATTATAAACGCACAACGAGCTTGGCAAGGAATGTCGGGCAAAATCGCACAATAACAATAGCTTAAGTCGAGAGACTGCGAACTTACAATGACGTAGGTGTATAAAGAGGAAACTTACAGCCGCTAAGCCTTGTAGTTTTGGGAGAGACTACAGGGCTTTTTTATATTCTCAATTTTATTTACTTCTAAAAATTATCAGAAAAGTTCGGATTTAAGCCAATATTGAGCGTGGTTTCTCTTAAAAAATTATATCAATAATATCAATATATTTATCTGTAATATGATTTTTAAACAGCCATTTTTCCTGTGAATTGTTAAGTTAAATGTTATACAGAACTGTACGATAATGGGGCAAAAACCGTTATTTATTAAATATTAGACAGACCTGTACGTTTTTGCTTACATGATGATAAGAAAAATACTACTTTTCTTCATAATTGGATATGTCACAATACATCACATAAGGAAATAGAAACAAAACAACGGAAGTCAGTTAAAACAACAAGAAGGATGTGACTAGCATCTCACCAACGATAATAAAAATAGAAATAACACGATAAACAAAAACTACAGCGCAAAAAACCCAAGCAGAAATGCTTGGGTTTTTTATTTAATTTACACTAAGTTCGTTTCATGAGCATCGCTGCCAAACAAAGATCGGCGCTGATCTCTAGGAATGCGTGGGCATTGTGTTGAAATCTGATAAAGCACATTGGCTAAAGCAGGAAGGTGAGTTCCCACGACCGATTTTCCCGTTGTTAATAGAGAAACACTGATATCTCTTTCAGGGTCGGCCCAACATAAAATGTTGGAGAATCCTAAATGACCAAAAGCTTGCCCCGTCATTGGACCAAAAAGGCCTACAGGATTGCTACCTAACATTGGACCTAAGGCATAGCGCATTGGAATTAATAAAGTACGGTCAATGTTAACGCCTGTGGTCGGCAGTGTTGCCCTGAAAATCGTTTTCTCACTGAATATTTGCTGACCGCCGTAGCTTCCACCACTTAAAAGCATTTCAAAGAAACGTCCAGCTTGTTCTGCACTCGTATAAATGTTGCCGGCTGGGCAAATTGTGTCCATGAAACGACTATCGTTAGTCACATCAACTGCAAGTTGCAACCCTCCACCCAACACATGATTTAGATAGTGATCGGTACCAAGCCGAGGGTGTAGACCTGTTGCACAGTTTAAGGCCACTTGTGAGCGGTATTCTGGTTTTAAGCCATAATTGAAATAAGGCATTCCCATTGGTTTTTCGATAGTTTGATGCACAAACTCACGTAAATCTTGCCCAGTCACCCGTTCAATGACTTCCCCTAAAATATAACCTGCCGTAACCGCATGATAGGCAAGATGGTTGCCGGCAGGAGACACAGGCTTGGCAGCATATAAACGTTTTAAAATTTCATCTTTATTAAATAGGAGTTCGGGCGTAACATCGCCATCAATATAGGGAATTCCGCCACGGTGTGCTAATAAATGAAACAGGGTTGCACGGCGCTTACCATTTACGCCGTATTCCGGAATATAGTAGCTCACAGGATCAAGCAAATTGATTTCGCCTTTTTCATCTAGTAGATGAATCAGCATGGCCGTGATCATCTTAGATGCTGAAAACAGACAAACGGGCGTATCTGGAGTCGCAATCAGGGCATTCTCTTGTAGTCCTTCTGGAGAGTTCCCTTGAGCATATCCAATGCTTCTGTTCAGCAAAACTTTACCTTGTCTACGTAAGCAGAAGGTAATGAGTGGATAATTTCCGGTTTTATATAGTGCTTCTATACTGTTCCAGATTTTTTGAACCTGGCGCTCAGTCATTCCACCCTGTTCAGCAGCAACTTCATCTTGACGACGAATAACTTGCTCAATATTGTCCGGTACTGGACAAGTGTTGGTTGAAAAAAATTTCACACGTCCCTCGCGCTTCTTTCTTTTTATGCAAAGCTAGTGTGCAGGGTTAACATGCTCGTGTCAGTGTCTAAAATGACAAGTTACTGAAAACTATTTTGCAATCCACCTATAGATACCTTAAAATAGGCAACTTGCTGTAGTGATGCACGGCAGTCAGTTGCCTCAACTGATTCATATCGTTTACTTTTTTAAGCATCTCGGAGAAATCGAATGGCTTTAACTAATGCAGACCGCGCAGAGATCATTGCTAAATTTGCTCGCGCTGAAAATGACACTGGTTCACCAGAAGTACAAGTAGCTTTATTGACTGCTCAAATCAATGATTTACAAGGTCACTTTAAAGCTCACAAACACGACCATCACAGCCGTCGTGGTTTGATCCGTATGGTTAACCAACGTCGTAAATTGCTCGACTACTTAAATGGTAAAGACCACGGTCGTTACACTGCTTTGATCGGTGCTTTAGGTTTACGTCGTTAATTCGATTTTCACTTTGTTTTCGCTATTTCGCATGTCGCAATGCTTTATCGCTGAAAAGAGAGTTTCACTTAATTTTAGATTAAGTGATGTTTAGAAGGGGCGCTTGTGCGCTCCTTCTTTGCGTTTAATATTATTTAAAATTTTTGGCCTAGTGTGATGGCTTCTAAGCTTTGTCATTTATCTACCAACAGTTGTAGTCTGAATGCCAAACCTTAGGGGTCTCACTAGAATAAAATTAGGAAAATACAATACATGTCAATGTTTAATATCGTTCGTAAAGAATTCCAATTCGGTCAACATCAAGTCGTTTTAGAAACGGGTCGCGTTGCACGTCAAGCAAACACAGTTTTAATTACAATGGGTGGCGTAACTGTTTTAGTTGCAGTTGTTGCTCAACCTAAAGCAAAAGCGGGTCAAGACTTTTTCCCGTTAACAGTTAACTATCAAGAAAAACAATATGCAGCTGGTCGTATCCCTGGTGGTTACGGTAAGCGTGAAGGCCGTGCTTCTGAAGCTGAAACTTTAATTTCACGTCTTATTGACCGTCCAATTCGTCCATTGTTCCCAGAAGGTTACTTCAACGAAATCCAAGTAACAGCAACAGTTGTTTCTTCTGACAAAACTATGGATGCTGATATTGCAGCAATGCTTGGTACATCAGCAGCATTATCTATTGCTGGTACTCCTTTCCGTGGTCCAATCGGTGGCGCACGTGTTGGTTTAATCAACGGTGAATATGTTCTTAACCCGAACTTTGAACAGTTGAAAGAAAGTGATCTTGACCTTGTTGTTGCTGGTACAGAATCTGCTGTATTAATGGTTGAATCTGAAGCTAAAGAGCTTTCAGAAGACCAAATGCTTGGTGCTGTGCTTTTCGGTCATGACGAAATGCAAATCGCGATTCAAGCAATTAAAGAATTTGCTGCTGCTGCTGGTGCAGTTGAATCAACTTGGGTTGCTCCAAGCAAAAACGAAGCACTTCTTGAGCAATTAAAAGCAGCTTTCGAAGCTAAAATTTCTGAAGCATATACAATTGCGGTTAAACAAGACCGTTATGCAGCACTTGATGCACTTTATGCAGAAGCTGTAGCTCAGTTCGTTCCTGAAAATGACGAAACTGGTATTGCTGATGAAGTAAATGAATTATTTGAAGACCTTAAATATCGTACAGTACGTGACAACATCTTGTCAGGTAAACCACGTATTGATGGCCGTGATACTAAAACTGTTCGTGGTATCGACGTTCAAGTTGGTGTATTAGACCGCGCTCACGGTTCTGCATTATTTACACGTGGTGAAACTCAAGCGTTGGTAACAACAACTTTGGGTAATACTCGTGATGCATTAATGGTTGATACATTGTCAGGTACTAAAACTGACAACTTCATGTTGCACTACAACTTCCCTGCATACTCTGTAGGTGAAACTGGTCGTGAGTCTGGCCCTAAGCGTCGTGAAATCGGTCATGGTCGTTTAGCACGTCGTGGTGTTCAAGCTGTTCTTCCTGCTGCTGACCGCTTCCCGTACGTAATCCGTATCGTATCTGACATTACTGAATCTAACGGTTCATCTTCAATGGCTTCTGTATGTGGTGCTTCATTATCACTTATGGATGCGGGTGTTCCACTTAAAGCACCAGTTGCTGGTATCGCAATGGGCTTAGTGAAAGAAGGCGAGCGTTTTGCAGTACTTTCTGACATCTTGGGTGACGAAGATCACTTAGGTGATATGGACTTTAAAGTAGCAGGTTCTGCAAACGGTATTACTGCGCTTCAAATGGACATCAAGATTGAAGGTATCACTGAAGAAATTATGGAAGTTGCATTAAACCAAGCATTTGCTGGTCGTATGCACATCCTGAATGAAATGAATAAAGTCATTTCACGTGCTCGTGCTGAAATCAGCGCACATGCACCGACATTTGAAGTGATTAACATCAATCCAGACAAGATCCGTGATGTTATTGGTAAAGGTGGCGCAACGATTCGTGCCATTACTGAAGAAACTAAAGCTGCAATTGATATTGAAGATAACGGTACAGTTCGCGTATTTGGTGAAACTAAAGCTGCTGCTCGTGCTGCGATTGCAAAAATTCAAGCACTTACTGCTGAAGTTGAACCAGGTAAGATCTATGAAGGTAAAGTAATCCGTATTGTAGAATTCGGTGCGTTTGTAAACATCATGCCGGGTACTGATGGTCTTCTTCACATTTCGCAAATTTCAAACGAACGTATTGCGAACGTGACTGACGTTCTTAAAGAAGGTCAAGAAGTGAAAGTACAAGTTGCTGATGTTGATAATCGTGGTCGTATTAAATTGACTATGAAAGACATCGAACAAGCATAATTGTTTGAATGACACGAAAAAGTCCGCTTGATGCGGACTTTTTTTATGGCATGATGCAAGTAATACAAAAACAGATCGTTGTGGTATGCAGGTTTATTATTTTTATCGCCATCAAAGTGACGGCTATGTCTTTTTAAGCCGCGAACAGCATAGTGAACATGTTCTGGAGTTTTTCTGGATTGATAGTGTCAGAACGGATGTGGTTAACCATAACGAAGAATGGCAACAAGAGATTCATAAGCTTTCAGGTGTGGTTATTAATGAGTTTCATATGCGGGATATTGCCAACATTGAACATCCCTGTGCATTTGACACGCTTGAAGAATATGACCTGTTAATTTTTAAGAAATTGGTTACGCCTGACGATGAAATTAAGCATGCAGAATCACAAGATAGTGTTTTTGGTTTAGCAACGACGCCGATTAGTTTTATTTTGACACCTGATGTGCTGATTAGTGTGCGCGAGCAGGGGAATAAGTCGATTGAAAACTATATTCAACGTCTCGAAAATATTTTATGTAAAACTTTAGAAGAACAAAACAAAACCCGTAAATTACCGAATTCACCCGTCGATTTATCATTACGCTTGTTAAATAGTATGGTTGATGGTTATCTTGATATCCGCTCGCCATTGACGAGAAGAGTAGAGCATTGGCAACAACAACTATTGCAGGGTAATCGTCGTTTTAAACAATGGCACCAGTTGTTCCATGAGAATATGGCCTTTCAGCAGGTCGAAAATTTATGTGAAGAACAAATCGAAACCCTTCAAGAGTTTCGGGATGAAATTGTAGAAAATTACCATCATGTTGTTGGCAGTCACATCCATAATTCTCAAGATATTTTACTGGTTCGTTTAAATGATTTAATGAGTCATGTGGAACGTATTCAGAAACATACTTTGCGGTTACGTAGCGCAATTCAGTCGGCCATTGATTTACATTTTTCTGCTATTGCAAACCAAACTAATGAAAACATGCGGATTCTTGCGATTATCACGGCAGTATTTGCGCCGCTTACCCTTTTAACGGGCATTTATGGAATGAACTTTGAGTTTATTCCTGGTCTTAAATCACCTGTTGGTTTCTGGATTATGTTGGGTGCCATGCTGATTAGTACAATTTTTCTGTTGTACTATTTTTATCGGCAGCACTTGGTTGGGCGTGGTGAAAAAAGTGTGATTGATTTACTGGCTCAACAGCATCGGCAAGATCGGATGAATTTGTTTTGGTTTTTGGAATATGAGCCGATTAAACAGACTGTGAAGGAGTTGGAGAAGATTACTCGGTTAAAATAATTTTTATTTTTATTGAATTTTTTCCAAAATTTGTTCGAGCTAATCGTCATCCACAACCTGAGCGAGAAAAAGCAAACATCGTTTGCTTCGAGCATAAGACAAACGAAGTGCGTAGCTTACGTTCAAATATAAATTTGACCTTAGTACGCACTTCAATATCTCTGGTTTTGGCCTTGCGTAGCTTCGCTACTCATGCCAAAACAAAAGTAACGTAATTAGCTGATGGAATAGACAATGAGTGCCAGTAGGACTCCGTCGTGACTATCTAATCTAATGAAAATGCTTCAACTGTTTTCTAAGTTGTTGTACTTCATCAATCAAATCTAACATCACCGCAACTGCTGCCAAACTTGCGTCAAAGTCACGTTGCAGACGATAAGCTTTACGTGCACGTGCTACATCTTCACCGATAAATTGGTGTGCTTCGGGCGTATTGTCGACAGATAAAATGTCATATTCAATTAACTGAATAATCCAGTCAGGGCTTTGACCACAAGCTTGAGCAAATTGTTGTAGATCAAATGTAGATTGTTCATCAACGACCTCCGCACTAAAGGTATGGCCGTCATATACAATTTCGCGATAATGAATGGTTGTCATGATCTTGCTCCCTAATGAGATGAACGAGGTTCGAATGAAGCGAAGGCTTCAGCCAGTTGCTGATAAGCTTGTTTTTCTTTTTCAGAATGCGCTGGTGGGAATACAATATTTAAAATTAAATAGAGATGGCCTGGCGTTTTATTTGGTATCCCTTTGTCTTTTAAACGTAGCTGTTGTCCTTGTTTTGCGTTGTGAGGTAAATTGACGTTTAAAGGTCCAGCTGGTGTTTTTACTTCAATACCCTGACCTAATGCAGCTTCCCACGGCGCCACATCTACAGTCAAATATACATCACTACCTTCAACATGAACGCGGTCTGTATCTTTATACTGAATTTCAATATAAAGATCGCCGTTGGCACCGCCATTGATACCACTTTGTCCTTGTCCACTTAAGCGGATTTGCTGACCTTCTTTCATACCTTTTGGTATTTTCACCTGTAAGGTTTTGCGTTGAACTTCAGGCTCGCCATAAGCATTCATGGTCGGGATTTGCAGGGTAATCTGTTGCGTTGATCCATGATAGGCAATATCAAGATCAACCTCTATGCTGGCATGTTGGTCTTCACCGCGATAACTACGCTGTTGTCTCTGGTACTGTTGCTGACCACCACCAAATCCTGCACCAAAGCGTCCAAATAAATCTTCAAAACCGCTAAAGTCTGCTTGTTCACCACCTGTAAAGCCTTGGCGATAAAACTGTGCTCCATCAAAACCACCTTGTGCAGCACCCTGACCAAAGTTATTAAAACCTTGAGGGTGATCTAACATCTGGTCATATTCAGCTTTTTTTTCTGCATTGCTTAACGTGTCATAGGCAACATTAATGGCCTGCATCTTTTCTTCCGCATCTTTTTCTTTGCTGATGTCAGGATGATATTTACGGGCTAGTTTCCGATAAGCTTTTTTAATTTCATCAGCAGAGGCTTTGCGTGTAACCCCTAATTCTTCATAATAATTTTTTGCCATAATGTTTTATCACGATGGAGTTGTTTATTTCATTATGAAACGATTTTTAGAGTTTTCAATAAGCTAGATTGTATAAGAGTTGTTCTATTCCAAAATGAAATTGATAGAAAAAGGTATAGGCAAATGAGGCCCATACCTTTCATGATTTAGATGGAACTTTGATATAAGCCATACAGGGCAATAAGTAAAAGTAATAAACCGCATAGCCCTAATATTTTTGGATATAAATGACTGTTAGAGAGGCGACGGAAGAATATATAAACCAAAGATAAGGTGAGGAAGTCTAAAACAATCCATGTCAGGGTGAGTATGGTTAGACTTAAATTTAAGTGAGGGGTAATAGAGACGAATTGCGGAAAGAAAGCCGAGAAAAAAATAATATCTTTAGGGTTTGAAATACCCACGAGAAAGCCTTTTTTAAAACCACCATTTTGTGCTGAAACTGTTTGTATTGCTTCTGGATGAGGTGCTTGAATCACTTCTTTAAGAATACTAAAACCCAAATAACCAATATATAGGCAGCCTAGAATACGAATGATATTGAGATAACTATCGTTAACACTTAGTACTCCCTTTAAAACGAGTACTGAAATAAAAATTAAGACAAGAGATGCTAGATTTGTACCAAAAATGGTTTCAAGCGCTTTTTTATAGCCTCCTTTAAGTCCAGCGCTTGCAACTAAAATCATTACGGGGCCAGGGGTCGCAATCATAATAATTACGCTAAAAATAAAGAGGAAATAATCAAAATAATTCATGGCGTTTTAAGCATCTATTTATAGGCTATAAAGTAGCCTTATATTATCCTATTTAAAATAAAATATTGAAAACTATCATCAAAAGTACAGACAAATAAAAAGGCGGTATATCCGCCTTTTTATAAATTTTAATGATTAACTCAAATGTTCACCAAATAATGCTAAAGCTTCTTCAGCAGTAAAGGTGTATTGAGTATTACAGAACTGACAATCCATACGAATTGGGTTCTGTTCTTCTAAGGTTTCATGAACAGCGTCTACACCAATTTGAATCAGCGCATTTGCACAGCGTTCTTTTGAACATGTACAACCAAATTTTAGTGCTTCAATTTCTGGTAAACGAACTTCTTCTTCGTTATATAAACGATATAAAATTTCGTTTGCATCTAAATTGGTCAGCTCTTCGGCTTTTAATGTTTCGGTCAACATTGTCAAACGTGGCCATAAATCTTCATCGACTAAGTTTTGCTCTTCTTCATCATGACGTGGTAAAAGCTGAATCAGTAAACCACCAGAGCGTTTGGTTGTACTTGCTAACACAATGCGAGTTGGAATTTGTGCAGACAAATCGTAATACTGCATTAAACAGCCAGCTAAAGTTTTTTGATCAAGAGGGACAATCCCTTGATAACGCTCGCCAAATTCAGGTTCAATATTAATAAATAAAACTGGATTAACTAAAGCGCCAAGAACTGTACTACTGTCTGTTGCTTCGATGAAGCGTGGGTCCGTTTCGTAATCAGCTAGAGCACGTACTTCACCCAAATGATTACATTCAGCCATTGCCCACTTAAAGGTGCCGCTAGCCTGGATTTGCAAGCTGATACGGCCTTTGATTTTTAGTGTACTTGCAAGTAATGCAGTCGCACTCAACATTTCACCTAACAGAATTTTAACCGCAGGCATATAGTCACGTTGAGCTAAGATAGTTTGTAGTGCCTCTTCTAGATGAACTACTTCCCCACGAACCGGAAAGTTCTCAATATAAAAGCGTTGGCGTAAATCAGACATAATATTCTCCAGGGCCCTAAGCAGAGTATAACTATTTCGTTTTAATCAAGCTTAGGAAATGCAGCGAAGCCGCAAGCCGGACAGGGGCAGCTTTGTGCCCATTGTCCAATTATTTAGGCAATGTGAATAAGTCCTTAATATAGCCATTTTCTGAAATCTCAAGTTATTCTAGATGATCTCTTGTAATGTCGATGCGATTTGGCTGTAAATGACGCTTTAAATTCACATCATGTTTTGATGTAGCCTGTTGCTGCGCATCACTTTCAAACAAATGTTCAAGTTCGGCTAAGGCATTACGATGTGTTTCAAAGATCTTCTGTTCATCAGTATAAATACTTTGCTGCTGTATGAGCAATTTCTCATCATAATCCCGAAAGATTTCGATATTGTTATAGGCTTGTTCATCTGAGATACCGAGTTCTCGTAAGGCGCGATAAGCCATTCCTAATGAAGATAAATACGTTTCACGCCAAATGTATTCAACGCCTAAATCTCTTAAAAGATGTACATGGTGACGGTCACGAGCACGAGCTAATAACTTTAAGTTTGGATAATTTAATCTGAGATGGCGAGCGACATTCATTGAATCTTCGACATCATCAATCGCTAAAATAAATACTTTGGCTTTTTCAATACCCGCGGAACGCAATAAATCTGGCTGGGTCACATCGCCATAATAAAGCTTGCCGCCATAGCGTCGAACAAAGTCTACTTGATGAAGATTATTGTCGATTGCGGTAAAGCCCAAATGTTGCAGGCGGGCAATACGCGCGATAATTTGTCCAAATCGACCAAAACCAGCAATGATAATCGGGTTATCCTGCTGAGGAATTTCATCGTACTCAGGTGGACGTTCTTTATTAAACAGAGGAATGACCTTGGTTGCCATAATCCAGTAAATCACTGGGGTAAGTACCATCGACAATGTGACAATAAGGGTCACTGGCTCTAATAGAGCTTGAGTTAAAATTTTCTCACTTTTTGCAAGACTCAAAATTACAAAAGCAAATTCTCCGCCTTGTGCCAAGCAAGTACCCAAAAGTAAACTATTGTTCCAACTGTATTTTTTATAGCGGGCAATGACAGTCAATATCAGTGTTTTGATGAGCAATAAGCCGACTGCTCCACCAATAATAAGTAAAGGCATTTCAATCAGTAGTGAAAGTTGAGTGGTCATACCCACGGTCATAAAGAATAAGCCAAGTAGTAAACCTTTAAACGGTGCAATACTCGCTTCAACTTCGTGACGAAATTCTGAATCTGCTAATAATACGCCTGTGAGGAATGCGCCTAACGTCGTGCTAATTCCTAAAGTGTCCATAAGCAAAACAACGGCAAGGATAATAAATAATCCTACTGCTGTAATAAGTTCAGTCGCTCCACTTTTTGCAACAAAGCGGAAGAATGGACGCATCACATAGCGACTAAACAGGAAGAGGCCCGTAAAGGTTGCAATAATAGCTGCAAAATAAGCGATCCCATGATGGGTTGATTCTGTTCCTGCCAATAATGGAATGATGGCAAGTAAGGGAATCGCCGCTATATCTTGAAAGAGTAAAATCGAAAAAGACTGCTGACCATAAGTGGTGTTGAGTTGCTGCTTTTCAGTCAGAAGCTGTAATACAAAAGCGGTGGAAGATAGTGCAAGGGCAAAACCAATGACAAAGCTGACAGAAAGCTGCTGTTGAAACAGTAATAGTATGATCAGCATAAGTACGCCACCGCTAATGAGGACTTGCAGACTTCCCATTACAAAAATAGAGTCACGCATTTCCCACAACCGCTGTGGTCTTAGTTCTAAACCAATCAGGAACATCAATAAAATGACACCGAATTCGGCAAGTTCCATAATTGCTTCAGGGTCATGTGCAATATTTAAAACACTAGGACCTAGAAGTATTCCTGTAAATAAATAACCTAAAACTGTTGCTATCCCTAGGCGTTTGCCAAGAGGGACTAAAATCAGAGAAGCTCCAAGAAAGATTGTTGCTTGCAGTAGGAATGACATTCATTGCCTCGAATGTATTAGTCTCTTTTAAGTGTAAAGCCAAAAAGGCTTCTTCACACCATGATATTCAAATCATCTAATTAAATTCTTGCGGATCGACATCAATTGATAGCCTGAGTTGATGCTGTCTTGGTGCATGAACCAATTGAGACCACCATTGTCTTAAGTAAAAATGTAGGCGAGCACGGTCAGCAGATAAAATCACCATGTGGGCACGGTAGCGTCCCGCTTTACGTTCCATTGGCGCTGGAATAGGTCCCCAAATATCAACAATTTCACCAGCGATTTGACGAAGTTGCTCGGCTGCTTCATTTAAAAATTGTAAGGTATAGTCACGATCTTTAGATTCTGCACGTATTAGTACTGCATAGCGATAAGGTGGCAGCAAAGCTACTTTACGTTCAGCCAGCGTTTGTTTGGCAACTGCGCGATAATCTTTTTCAATGAGCGTGGTGAGTAATGGATGGTCAGGTCTTAATGTTTGTAAATAAACATGGCCTTTGTGTTCACCACGACCTGCACGACCAGCGACTTGTACAATCAGCTGCGCCGTACGTTCTGGCGCACGGATGTCTACACTGAGTAAACCTGCATCAATATCTAAAATGGCAACTAATGTGACATGTGGAAAATGATGGCCTTTTGCCAACATTTGAGTGCCGAGTAAAATTGTTGGTTTGTTTTGATGAATACGGTCATAGATTTTTTGCCAGCTTCCGACACGACTGGTACTGTCACGATCGACCCGAATGACATCATGATCTGGAAATAGTTCTTGTAAGTGCTCTTCAACCTTAGCGGTTCCTGCACCTAAAGTTTTTAAGCTTTTTTGCTGACATTCAGGGCAATGATCGGGTAAGCGATGAATGGTTCCGCAGTGATGGCAGTGTAAATAAGAATAAGGCTGAGTGTGCAACGTAAAATGCGCGTCGCAATGCGGGCAATTTGCTTGCCATCCACAGCTTTCACAAACCAGTACAGGTGCATAGCCACGACGGTTTAAAAAGATTAAAACCTGTTCTTTTCTAGCTAATGTATGTTTGATTTGTTCAATAAGGGGCTGGCTGATTCCATGCTGTTTTTTGACAATTTTAAGGTCAATCAAATGCATTTTAGGCAAAAGTGCATGTCCAGCACGTTTGTTGAGTTGCAGTGCAGTTAATTTGCCAGTTTCGACCAAATAATAACTATCAATACTTGGCGTTGCTGAACCTAAAATAACAGGGCAGCTTTGCAAGTGACCGCGGTAGAGTGCGACATCACGCGCATGATATCGGAAGCCTTCCTGCTGTTTATAAGACAGGTCGTGTTCTTCATCTAAAATGATGAGGCCTAAACGTGGCAGGGGTGTATAGATGGCAGAGCGTGTTCCTAAAATAATAGACGCTTTTCCGGTCTGTGCCTGTTGCCATGCTTGTAGGCGTTTGGAGTCATTTAAGCCAGAGTGCAATAAAGCAATATCACAGTTAAAACGAGACTTAAAACGTGAAATCGTTTGAGGGGTTAAACCAATTTCAGGTACTAACACCAATACTTGTTTACCTTGCTTTAGCACCTCGTGCATGATGTGCAGATAAACTTCAGTTTTACCACTTCCTGTTAAACCATCTAGCAAAAAGGCTTGGTATTGATGCTGTGCATTTACGACGTGCTGAGTTGCTTTCTTTTGGTCTTCATTGAGCGTGAGCGGCATTTGTGCCAATTGAACAGGTGTGGGGCTAAAGTCATGTGGTTCGAGCGTGCAGTCAACCAGTCCTTTCTTTTGAAGTGCTTTAAGTGTTGCTGTTTCTACACCACTTAAATTGAGAATATTTTCTGTAGTTCCGGCAGGATGTAATTTTAAAATTTGATAAGCATCTTGTTGCTTAACAGAACGCTTTAGTAGGGCTTCAACATTGTCACAGGGTGTGATTTTCCAAAGATGGAACAAGACATCCATCGGTTTGCCCTGACGCAATAACGCGGGTAGGGCGGTTTGCATGACCTCACCAATTGGAAATTGGTAATATTGTGCGGACCATGTCAATAAACTTAAAACTTGTTCATCTAAAATTGGTTCTTCATCTAAAAGTTCAGAAATGGCTTTAAGCTGAAATTTGCCTGTAAATGGCTCATGTGGATTTACTTTTTCTGTAATGATGCCAATTAAGCTTTGGCGTCCAAATGAAATAGCGACGCGTGAGCCTACGTGAGCCCGTTCATATTGCGCTTGGGTGAGTGTATAGTCAAAAGTGTCGTACAGATGCACAGGTACGGCTACACGCACACGATAAACAACTGAATCAGGCTTTGGCGTTATGGTCATAGAGGCTCATTTCGTCAATTTTAAAAAACGGCATAGCGTCGTGAAGAGGACTTGGGTATTCTACACAGGCTATAGAACGAATATGAATGATTGCGTAGCATAGATGCAACAGCAGCGACTATTATTTTTGGAAAATTAGAACATTACCATGCCTGCATATCAATTTACTGCCATTGATGCTTCAGGGAAGCAGCAAAAAGGAGTGCTTGAAGGAGATTCAGCACGCCAGATTCGCCAACAATTACGCGATAAAGCATGGACACCAATTAGTGTTGACCCTGTTGAACAAAAAGATAAACATCAGAGTCAGGGGTTATTCCAAAAAAAGTTCAGTGCTTATGATTTGGCACTCATGACCAGACAACTTTCTGTTTTGGTTGCAGCGGCCATTCCTCTAGAAGAAGCTTTACGTGCGGTGAGCAGGCAAAGTGAAAAACCGCATGTGCAAAACCTTTTATTATCTGTCCGTTCTCGCGTTTTAGAAGGGCATTCACTCGCACAAGGGATGCAGCAATCTGGACGGTTTCCTGACCTCTATATTGCAACGGTCGCCGCTGGTGAGCGTTCTGGGCATTTAGATCTGATTTTAGATCAGCTCTCTGATTACACCGAAAACCGTTTTGCCATGCAAAAGAAAGTTCAGGGCGCTATGATTTACCCAATCATTTTAATGCTGATGTCTTTTGGTATTGTGATGGGCTTAATGACTTATGTTGTGCCAGAGATTGTAAAAACGTTTGACCAAAGTAAAGATGCCTTGCCATGGATTACAGTTGCTTTAATGAAAGCCAGTGATTTTATCCGTCATGCTTGGGTGTTTATTATTATTTTTGCAGTTGTGGGAATTGTCGCATTCGTACGATTTTTAAAAACGACTGCTGGGCACTATGCTTTTGATCGATTAACACTCAAATTGCCATTATTCGGTAAACTGTCACGTGGTATTAATTCTGCACGATTTGCCAGTACTTTATCTATTTTGACTCGTTCAGGCGTACCTTTGGTCGATGCCTTAAAGATTGGTGCAGCAGTGACCAGTAATTGGGTCATACGAGATTCAATTGCCCATGCAGCTGAGCGTGTTACCGAAGGTGGTAACTTGGGTACACAACTTGAGCGCAGTGGTTATTTCCCACCAATGATGGTACAAATGATTCGAAGTGGTGAGGCATCAGGCGAACTGGACCGTATGTTAGAACGTGCATCGACCATGCAAGACCGTGAGGTTACAACATTCATTTCAACCTTACTGGCATTACTTGAACCACTTATGCTGGTTCTAATGGCAAGCATTGTACTGGTTATTGTAATCGCGGTTATGCTGCCAATCGTAAATATGAACAATATGATTTAATAACTTTGATATTAGAGATAATGATGAAGATGGTCATGAAACAAAAAGAGCACGTTAAGGATGCTCAAAAAACCTCAAGCGTAGCTTTCGGACTTGCGGCACGTTCGAGCGGTGCTCGAATGAAACGTGCCTCAGGATTTACCCTCATTGAAGTCATGGTCGTGATTGTAATTTTAGGCGTGTTAGCAGCGTTAATCGTACCAAATGTCATGGGGCGTAGTGAAAAAGCTAAAATTGATACCACTCAAATTACTTTAAAAGGTGTGGCTGGTGCTTTAGATCAGTACAAGCTTGATAATGGACATTTCCCAACCATGCAAGAAGGCGGGCTAGATGCTTTAGTTAATCAACCTGCAACAGCGAAAAACTGGATGCCGGGTGGCTATGTAAAAGGTGGTTATCCTAAAGACAGTTGGAAAAATGATATTCAATATGTCATTCCTGGGGCAGATGGTCGCGCTTTTGATTTGTATTCATTTGGAGCAGATGGCAAAGATGGTGGTGAGGGTAATGATGCGGACATTTATTATCAGCCTTAATTGAAAATATAATAGAGATTATCAATTTAGTTAAAATGATAAACCGATAAATTCGAATTGATAATCTCTCTCAATCAGAAAAATATAATAAACAACTGAAAAATATAAATTAAAATTAATAATGATATTTGAGATTTATAATAAGAATTATTCCCATATTTAATAGTTACAAGAAAGTTAAAATGTAGAGAGAAATAAGCTATATATTTAAATGAAAGCTTTGCATAATAAATAAAAAGCACTTTATTCAATTAAAAAGGAGAGATTAAATGAAAGCATTTCTCATATTAGATGAACTGACTCAGTTCCATTGGGTAATGCTCAAATCTGTCCTATTGATTTTGGGTTTATTGCCAATTGCTGAATTTTCATTAAAGTTATGGTTGAGTACAGAGGGAAGTAGCCAAATTATGATTGGTTTCTTTGCATTAAGTATTGTGAGTTCATGGTTGATGGTGAGCTTCTTTACCGCATTAAAAGCGAGTGTCTGGCAAGCTAAACAAATATCTACTAAATATGAGCAATTACTGTTTAAAGCTTATCGTTATGTACCCATGGTCTTTTTATCAAGCCTAGTTGCTTATTTATCTTTGGAACTATCTATTGCTTTTTAATCATATTTTAAAACCAGATTTTTAAATAAAACGTAGAGTGAATATCTACGTTTTATTTTTTTAGTTAAGCAGGTTGTACTAATATTGCCGTGATTTTACGAACCACAGGTAAGACTAAAAGTAACGTTGGAAAAGCGATTAACCAAGAAATTGCCCATGCAGACATCCAAACATAAAGGGAAAATTCTTCTAGTCCTAAACTTCGTAATGTACTAATCATCGAAACCACAAAAGTCATAATGATGGATAGAAGAAAAGGTAAAACGATAGATGTATAGCGATTTGGAAGTTTTTTAAAACTAGACAAAGATTTTGAGATTTGCATTGTTGACTCCGTAAACCAACAAACGCCAGTGCCATTCAAAAATATAAAAATATTTTGAACAAATAGCTCCAAGCATTGTTGGAGGTATGTTGGCACGTTGATTGACGTAAACGTTTACGGCTTTTTGATGAGCAGATTTAATTTAGCATGAATTTTGAAAACTGGAAATAAAAAGAGGGTGTTTCTTTATTTGTACATATTATATGCTTCAAATCAGATATTTAAGAACATGAGAAAAAGCAAATGGAACAAATCGAGTGGAATGATTTTTTAAAAGTAGAGCTTCGTGTTGGTAAAATTATTCAAGCTGAAGTTTTCGAAAAGGCACGTAAACCTGCCTATATTTTACATGTAGATTTTGGTGAAGAATTGGGTATACGTAAATCAAGTGCTCAAATTACCAAGCTCTATGAGCCACAAGATTTGATTGGTAAGTTAGTGGTTGCTGTAGTGAATTTCCCTAAAAAACAAATAGGGCCTATTCAGTCAGAATGTTTGGTGACAGGGTTTCATAACGCAGATGGGGACGTTGCACTTTGTATCCCAGAGTTTGAAGTTCCTCTGGGTACAAAGCTATTATAATTTAGCGACGTGATTTAAAAGAAACGTCAACTTTACGTGGACGATACACCCAACCTAAAATCAGCAGTAATACTGCAAATCCTAACACTGGATAATCACCTAAACGGTTATAAAGAGTTTGACCTTGCATTGCAGGTAAATCGCCTCTCAAGACAAACTCTTTATCGAGCGGTGCTTGTTCAGTGATATGACCATTTTGATCAATAAAAGCTGTTACACCTGTGTTGGTTGCACGAATAAACCAGCGACCATTTTCTTTAGCACGCATCTGCACCATCTGTAAATGTTGCCATGGCCCAGCAGTACCCGTAAACCAAGCGTCATTAGATACAGTCACTAAAAAGTCGCTGTCTTCTGCATTGCGTCGGGTAAGGTTTGGATAAGCCACTTCATAACAAATCGCAGCAGCAAGCGCATGCCCTTTGATCATGAGTGGTTTTTGGTTACTCTCGCCACGTGAAAAACCGCTCATGCTAATATCATTTTGCATGGCTGGTAATACCCATGAGAGTAAACCTGATAATGGAATATATTCACCAAAAGGAACAAGACGCTGCTTTTTATAAAGACCGCTTGAATCGCTACCAGACGCCATAATGCTGTTGTAATACAGTGGGCTACCAACTTCATGAGATTTGGTAACATCCCAGTAAGGAATTCCGGTTACCCATGCAGTGTGGTTCTTTTTCGCTTGTGCATCCATTGCATCCAAAAACGGTTCAATGTCAGTTTGGAAGAGTGGAATTGATGATTCAGGCCATACAATTAAGTCACGACCCCATTCAGATTGAGTCAGACCTGCATAAATTTCTAATGTTCTGACTTGATATTCAGTCAGCCATTTTAAATCTTGTGGAATGTTGCCTTGAATGAGAGAAACGCTAAGTGGTTTAGCAGCTTTAGGTTTTACAAACTGTATATATGATGCTCCCCATGCGCCTAAAACCAATAGGGCAGATGGGATAACCCAGAAAATACGCTTGCGCAGAACTTCAACTAAAGCACACGCTAATACAATAACAACGAAGGAAATTGCATAAATACCGAATAGAGGTGCGTAACCATCGAGTAGACGTTCAGTAAAAGCGTAACCGACAAACAGCCATGGGAAACCTGTAAATACCCAAGTTTTTGCCCACTCGAAAACAATCCAGAGCGGCGCAAAAGTCAGGGGTGTTTCAGGGAAGAAACGTCGGTAAACCCAAGTCTGAAGTGCGGTAAATAAACCCATCACAAGGGCCATAACAGCAATCATACATACGCTTAGAAAAGCATTGGTATCGCCATATACATGGATGGAAGTGTAGAGCCAAAAAGCGCCTACAAACCATAAGCCGAAGCCATAGCTCCAGCCAATAGCAAATGCTTGTTTGGCCGAACGTTTATGTAGTGATGCATAGAGTAGGGCTGGAGATAAAATTGCCAGCCACCACCAATAATAAGGTGCCAGTGAAAAACTGAACACGGCACCTGAAAATAAAGCAATGAGTAAAGGAAAAATTAAAGGAAGCTGTTTTTGTTGTTGCGAAGAATCTAACAGCTTTTCAAAGTATGCTCTCATTGACGTACAGCTCGAATCAGATGAATAGTGCGGGCATCTGCTTCAACGATTGTAAATAACCAATTTCCAAGTTCAACAGTTTGACCTTGTAAATCACTTACCAGACCAATCTCTTGAAGCAATAAACCGCCGACAGTTTCTACTTCATCGTCAGAAAAATCAGCATCTAAAACAGTATTGAAATGTTCGATTGGTGTAAGTGCTTGCACCATCCATGCATTTGCTACCGTATGGTCATTGTCAGGAACAATGTACTGAGCATCTTCATCAGCAGTGTCATGTTCGTCTTCAATCTCGCCAACGATTTCTTCAAGAATATCTTCGAGCGTAACAAGACCAGCCGTTGAACCATATTCATCAATCACAATAGCAATGTGAGTCTGAGTATGTTTCAACATGCGTAGAACCTGATCGGAACGCGCACTTTCTGGAACAAATAAGGGTTGACGCATAAGAACTCGAATATCGACTTTGGTATTCGGTTCGGTTAGAAACGGCAGTAAATCTTTTGCGAGCAAAATCCCGACAACATTATCAGGCTGATCAGAAGAGAAGACTGGAAAGCGTGAGTGAGCAGACTCGACCAATACATCAAGAATATCAAGTAACTGATCATCTTCTTGCAAACTGATCATTGCTGTTCGTGGTGTCATGACTTCACGAATTTTTGTAGCTGGAAGGTCAAGAACACCTTCAAGCATGGCAACAGTATCTGGTTCTAAAAAGCGACGTGAATTTTGGACTAATTTTAATAATTCATCACGGGTTTCTGGTGCTGTGCCTAACCATTTTCGTAAGCCGCGCATTCCCCACGACGGACTTGGTTCCTCTTGCATGATCTTTCCTAAAGACTCAATCTATCAAATGAATACTTTGAATCATACCGAAGAAAACATGCTTATGCATCTATAAAACAAGCTAAAAGACAAAACGTATATTGTTATGTAAAAGCCAGTTACAGTTAACAGCGCAGTAATTTGTTTATGCTAAAATGTGAAAATTCTATTTGTTCGAGTTTGTTATGTCAGAGCAACCCATTTCACCTACTGTACAACTCAATACGCGTGGTTTACGTTGTCCGGAACCTGTCATGATGTTGCATCAAGCCATCCGAAAATCTAAATCTGGCGATGTGGTTGAAGTGTTCGCAACAGATAATTCGACCTCGTGGGATATTCCTAAATTTTGTATGCATTTAGGCCATGAGTTACTTTTGCAAGAAGAACGCTTAGATGAAAATGGTCATAAAGAATTTCATTATTTGGTGAAGAAAGGGTAATAGAATAATAAGGCTTCTAATAATGACTATTAGAAGCCATTAATAATTCAAATTTAATTTGAAATGATAATTTTTTACAAATAAGAATCGTTATATAGTTTATAAAATTAAGTATAAATGACGTATAAAAATGAATGATTATTTTGTGAAACGAAGCTTATTTATTTGTCTTTGGTTTTTCTCTATTGCTGGTTTATTAAATCTAGAAACCCCTTGGTTATCTGAAACTCTTGCCACCATTATTTTAGTTACTCTTATTATTTTTGGCTCAATTCTGTTGGGTTATAGAAATACATATTTTGCTCCCGAACCGAAAATAAAGATGAGTCTGATTTTACATACAGGTTTTATGGGGCTTATGTTAGTTGTTGATTTATTGTTTGGTAAGTCAGTTTGGTACTTCGATTTAGCGCGAAACTTTGGTTTTCTTGGCCTGTTTTTATTAGGCTCATTTATTTTCTATAAAAAGAACTTGAATTTAAATGTAGCAAAAATACGGCCTTTTCAATAAGCAAATTCCAATAAAAAAAGCCCCGAATAATCGGGGCTTTTTATTACATATTAGGGTATGAGCCGCGACTAAAGCGGCGCAAGGACTATCCAAATTACATATTTGGATAGTTAGGACCACCGCCGCCTTCTGGCGTTACCCATGTGATGTTTTGAGATGGGTCTTTAATGTCACAAGTCTTACAGTGAACACAGTTTGCTGCGTTAATCTGGAAGCGTTTAGAGCCATCATTATCTTCCATGATTTCATAAACACCAGCAGGGCAGTAGCGCTGTGCAGGCTCATCCCATTTCGGTAAGTTTACGTTGACTGGAATTGAAGGATCAGTAAGCTTCAAGTGAGCTGGCTGGTTTTCTTCATGTACAGTGTTTGAGATAAACACAGAAGATAAACGGTCAAATGTAAGCTTGCCATCCGGTTTTGGATAGTTTGGCTTGAAGCTCGTTGCATCAACAGTTTTCAATACAGCGAAGTCTTGCTTCAAGTCATGTAAAGTGAATGGCACTTTAAAGACATTTTGGTCGATAAAGTTAAATGCACCACCAATCCATTGACCAAATTTATGCATTGCTGGGCCAAAGTTACGAGAGTTATAAAGCTCTTCTTTTAACCAGCTGTTGTTGAATTTGTCAGTGTATGAAGTTAATTCTTTAGTGAATAAATCTTCGCCTTCAGTAACGCGAGCAATCGCAAGGTCACCACCTTTTTCTACACCAGCAGCAATCGCTTCAAATACCGCTTCACCACATAACATGCCTGATTTCATGGCAGTGTGTGAGCCTTTGATTTTTGCAAAGTTCAAGAAACCTGCGTCATCACCAATCAAGCAACCGCCCGGGAAAGTCAATTTAGGCAATGAGTTGAAACCGCCTTTCACTACAGCACGTGCGCCGTAAGAAATACGTTTACCACCTTCTAAATACTGTTTAATCAGTGGGTGAGTTTTCCAGCGCTGCATTTCCATGAATGGATACATGTGTGGATTTTCATAAGACAAGTCCACGATCATACCCAAAGTCACTTGGTTGTTTTCAGCGTGGTATAACCACCAACCACCAGAAGAACCAGTTTCGGCCAATGGCCAACCAGCACCGTGCATCACTAAGCCCGGTTTATGTTTTGCTGGGTCAATTTCCCAAAGCTCTTTAATCCCGATACCGTAGTGCTGTGGATCAGCATCTTTATCAAGGTTGTATTTAGCAATGAGGCGTTTGCCTAAGTGACCACGGCAACCTTCAGCAAAGAGGGTGTATTTAGCGTGAAGTTCATAGCCTGGAGTAAAGTTATGCGTTGGTTCGCCATCTTTACCAATACCCATGTCACCAGTTTGAATACCTTTTACCGTACCGTCTTCATGGTAAAGCACTTCAGATGCAGCAAAACCAGGGAAGATAGAAACTTCTAGTTCTTCAGCTTTTTGACCTAACCAACGAACAACGTTACCTAGTGAAATAACATAGTTACCATCATTGTGCATGGTTTTAGGAACCATCCAGTGAGGTGCTTCTTTAGAAGTGGTTTCTGAAAGTAAGAAGAATGTCTTGTCTTCAGTTACAGGTACGTTAAGAGGCGCGCCTTCTTCTTTCCAGTTCGGGAAAAGTTCATTGATGGCACGTGGCTCAAGCACAGCACCAGACAAGATATGCGCACCTACTTCAGAGCCTTTTTCAACTACACAAACAGAAAGATCGGGTAAGTTTTTTTCAATCGCTAATTGACGGATCTTAATCGCAGCAGACAGACCGGCAGGTCCTGCACCTACGATGACAACGTCAAACTCCATCGATTCACGTTCGATGTGTTCCATGTAGGACTCCTCAATACTTAAAGGTGGCAACCGTCATATTCAGAAATTCGGTGCTGCCGTGAGTGTTTTAATCCATAGGCGCAAATATGCTATTGTGCCTTTTATCGTTTTGGCTAGTATAGTTTTAAACCATGATCTAGCCAATTGGCTGAGTCGTCATATTTTTTCGTCAGCAAGGCATAAACTATGGTAAATCAAAATAATTCCCCATCGGATATGGGAAAAATACCGTTATCTGATGATAAAAACTTAATGAACATTGCACAATACTTAAAAGGTGTACAGCAAAGTCACAAAAGGTCAATTCCACCTTTAGAGCAGTGGCATCCAAAGCATTGCGGCAAAATGGATTTGACGGTTAAAGCCAATGGAGAATGGTGGCACGAAGGTCAATTAATTAAGCGCCAAGCCCTATTAGATCTATTTACCAAAGTCCTATGGAAAGAAGAAGGGAAATTCTACCTGAAAACCCCCGTAGAACAAATTGAAATTGAGGTTGAAGATGAACCTTTATTAGTCAATCAGGTCGATCAAGTTGAAATTTCAGGTGATCAATTTTTACAACTGACCACGACTAATCAAGATGTGATTTTGGTTGATGCTGAACATCCAATTTTTATGCGTGAATATGCAGGGGAGTTACGTCCTTATGTGCATGTCCGATTTGGAATTAATGCGCTTATTCAACGCCAGTCTTTTTATCACTTAGTGAACTATGGAACACTCATCGAAAAAGAGAATGGGGAAACAGTTTTAGAGTTAAAAAGTGGTAATTTGCTCTTGCAATTAGGCACTTGAGGTTTAAGCTTTAGGAAGTGAAATTTTCTGACACTTCAGTACAGCTATGACCGCCATACAACCTCTATTTACCGATCTAGAACCTATGCCTAAAGCATCAGCAGATGCCCCAATTGGTATTTTTGATTCGGGAATTGGAGGAATGTCTGTTGCAGCAGAAATAGCTAGATATTTGCCAAACGAACGCATTGTGTATTATGCCGATACGGCCTATGTTCCTTATGGCCCACGTTCTGATGAAGAAATTAGAGAGCTCACAGCTCGCGCAGTCGATTGGTTATACCGCCAAGGTTGTAAAATTGCAGTCGTAGCATGTAATACGGCTTCAGCATTTAGCCTTGACCATTTACGTGAGCATTATGGTGAACACTTTCCAATCGTAGGGTTAGTTCCAGCATTAAAACCTGCCGTATTACAGACACGTTCTAAAGTAGTTGCTGTGTTGGCCACACCTGCTACTTTTCGTGGACAACTGATTAAAGATGTTGTCGAGAAGTTTGCTGTTCCAGCAGGAGTTAAAGTCATGACTTTAACCAGTCTTGAACTTGTTCCTTGTGTAGAAGCGGGACAGCAAATGGGAGAGGCGTGTTTAACGGCATTAAAAGAAGTTTTACAGCCTGCCGCTGAGCAAGGTGCAGACTATTTAGTGCTCGGTTGTACGCATTATCCTTTCTTAAATGAAGCAATTCATCATCTTTTTGATAACCAATTCACACTGGTTGATTCGGGATTCGCAGTTGCCCGACAAACAGCCCGTATTTTAATAAAAAATGCGTTATTATGTGACCAAATAGGTCAGAATGTTGCACGTATTGAATGTTACGTCAGCGGAAATAATGCTGACGCACTGCAACCTGTTTTACAACATATGATTCCACAAGAGTTAACTTGGACACTTCATAATCTGAACTGATCTTTTAGCATCATTTAGAAAATAGTGTTTTTTTATATTTATTATTTTATTTGGGGCGGTTCATGATCTTGGCTGATTTTAAGTCACATAGAGATCATGAGGCGAAAGGGTATTGTTATGCTCGATACACGCTATCAGATTTTTATTTCAACGTCTGGCCGCGATATGCAGCCAGAGCGAATGGTTTTGTCTCAAACCTTGGTGGGGATGGGGTTCTTTGCTTGGGGGCTAGAACATCGAACACCTTTAACAACTACACTTGCACGTCGACAGATTGATGAATGTGATTATGTAATCTTACTTCTGGGTAGTCAGTATGGAGAACAATCGATTTCTGGTGTGAGTTATCTGTCTTTAGAATATGAATATGCGTTAAGTCAGGCTAAACCTATTATTGTGTTTATGCATGAACAGCCTGAAAGTCGTGAAATAGTTTTACAAGAAACACAGCCACAACTTAAAGATAAATTTCTCGCATTTAGAAAAAAGTTATTACACGAAGCAAAGCATATTTTTTACTTTAAAACTCCACGTGAATTGGAGTTGGCTGTCCGTTTAAATATACCTTTAATGGTTGAGCAACATATGGGACAAGGTTGGGTTCCTGCTCATCAAGCTCAGCAGTTAGAAGATGAAATTAGACTCTTAAGAAGTAAAATTTTGCATTTAGAACAGCGAGTAACCGAGCCATCAATACAGTTAAAGGAAGTTGCACCGCAAGATATTTTTGCATTTGAATATCAGATTCAAGCATTTCAGGATGGCAACTTTAAAGAGCTTAAACGACAACGACAAATGACGTGGTCTCAGTTGTTGAGCGTGCTGGCAAAGCGCTTTGAAACAGCTGTGCCAGAAGAAAATTTTGGAATTTGTCTGAATGAATATTTAAATCAGGCAGGCTTAGAAGATGCTCGTCAGGAATTACCTCGTGCACATGCAGTGGCCTGTGCACAGATTAATCATCAGGCACTGTTTCGAATTAAAAATCAAATGCAATCACAAGGTTGGATTGTCCCAACACAAACTGAGCAATCATATGGCCTCTGGAAACTAACCACTAAAGCCCAAAAGATACTGCTTAGTTATAAATGGAACCATCGAGGCGTTCGATTAAAAGCTTAGAGCGATTCAATTTATATATGACACTGAAAACTGTTACATTAGTGTCATAAGATGAACTGAAAGGCATTTACACATGTCGTTTGAACAAAAACCGAAAGTTACTGTCATTTTAGCGAATTTAGGCACACCAGATGAGGCGACTGTGCCTGCGGTGCGCCGTTTTTTAAAACAGTTTTTATCTGATTCACGCGTGATTGAAATACCAAAATTCATCTGGTGGATTATTTTAAATCTGTTTGTTTTACCTTTTCGCCCGAAAAGAGTAGCGCATGCCTATGCTTCGGTATGGTCAGCAGATTCGCCAATGCGCGAAATTGTGTTTGAACAAACCAAACGTGTGCAGGCTTATTTAGAACAAGAAAATAAACAGTTTGATTTAACCGTTTTACCCGCAATGACTTATGGTAATCCGGGTATTGATGCAGTTTTAGAAAAATTGGCGACGAACCCGCAAGAGCATGTCATTTTATTGCCTTTGTTTCCTCAATATTCTGCAACGTCTACAGCGCCGTTATATGATGCATTTGCCAAGTGGATTCCAGCTCAGCGGAACTTGCCGGGTCTGACCATTATTAAAGACTATTATCAGCATCCTATGTTTATTCAAGCCTTGGCAGAAAGCGTTTTAGCCTACCAAGAGCAGCATGGTAAACCTGAAAAACTATTGATGTCATTTCACGGGATTCCACAGCCATATGCAGACAAAGGTGACCCTTATGCAGATCGTTGTCGCATTACAGCAAAGTTAGTTGCTGAAGCCTTACATTTAAAAGAGGATGAATGGGCAATTAGCTTCCAATCACGTTTTGGAAAACAAGAATGGGTGAAGCCTTATACAGACCAGCTTTTACAAGATTGGGCGAAGCAAGGTGTTAAGTCTGTTCAGGTATTAAGCCCAGCTTTTTCTGCCGATTGTTTAGAAACACTTGAAGAGTTAGCCATTCAAAATGCAGAGTTGTTTCAAGAAGCAGGTGGTGGTAGCTATGCTTATATTCCAGCTTTAAATAGCGATCAGGCTCATATTGATTTGCTTGCAGGTTTAGTTCAGGCTAATCTTGATGCCCTTACCCATACCTTAGCCCACCGTTAATTGCGTTTTAGCCAGAGGTTCTTATGCTGCAAGTCAAAATTGTTCCCGTTACTGCATTTGCTCAAAATTGTTCCCTTGTTTGGGACAGTGAAACGAAAGAAGCAGTTTTGATTGATGCAGGTGGCGATGCTGCGGTTTTGAAAAAAGAAGTAGAAGCCTTAGGTTTAAAAGTGAAGGCTCTGTGGCTAACTCATGGGCATTTAGATCATGCTGGAGCGGTAGGCGAGCTTGCCAAAGAATGGAGCGTTCCTGTTATTGGCCCGCATAAAGAAGATCAGTTCTGGCTAGATATGATTCAGGAAGTATCAGCACGTTATGGTTTTCCAATTCCACAACCTGTCAAAGTCGATCAATGGCTTGAAGGTGGTGAAGTACTAAAATTGGGTGAAGATGAATTTGAAGTACGCTTTGCTCCAGGGCATACGCCAGGTCACGTAGTTTTCTATAATAAAAACCATGGCTTACTTTGGACAGGCGATGTTCTGTTTAAAGGTTCGATTGGACGCACAGACTTCCCACGTGGTAATCATGAGCAGTTAATTGAATCGATTAAACGTGAGTGTTTTAGTTTGCCAGATGATACTCAGTTTATTTCTGGACATGGTCCAATGAGTACCATTGGCTATGAAAAGCAATTTAACCCGTTTGTCGCGGGTAAAGCAGGTTAATCTTCATAATCATCTTCATTTTGACTACCCTTGTTTTGCTGAGGAGCATCTTGGGTAGGCAGTCTATATTCATCATTTGCCCAAGCGCCTAAATCAATTAATTTACAACGTTCAGAACAAAATGGACGAAATTCATTGCCTTCCCAAACACTTGGTTCACCACAACGTGGGCAGGGAAATGTACGTGGCATAAAGCGATATCCTCAAAGTGAAGAGAAATAGATTAGGCAAAAGTCAGGTGACTTGTTAGACTTATGCCGATTTTTATTTAGTTTGATGTGATTATGCCGATTCGTCAATTTCAAGCACAACGTATGCAAGCGCCTCGCGATTTTATTCCAATTGAAAATACCCCGATTTGTGTAGAAATTGGAGCGGGCAAGGGCAAACATGCTTTGCTTTTTAGTGGGCAACAGCCACAGCACACGTTGTATGCAATTGAACGAACCCGAGAAAAATTCTTGGCAATGCAAAAACAGCATGGTTTGGAACCAAGAGATAACTTGGTGCCTGTACATGCAGATGCTTTACCTTGGGTAGTGCATGCTTTGCATCCAGCTCAGGTTGAACATTTCTTTATTCTCTACCCAAACCCAGAACCACATAATCCAGCACAGCGCTGGTTAAACATGCCATTTTTTGAGTTCTTAATTTCGCGTCTGCAAACAGGTGGAACCATTACTCTCGCAAGTAATATTCCCGAATATATTGAAGAAGCAGAGCAGCAGTTATTAAATGTATGGAAGCTGCCTTACCAAAAAGAAAAAATTGCTCAAACCTCTGCACGTACTCATTTTGAAATTAAGTATTTAGACCGCGGTGAGCTTTGTCAGCAACTCATAATGACTAAGCCTGAGGGTTATAAAACTCGATTTGATGAGTTTGCGCCATTGCAAGGGCAAACACATGGCGAATAAGCGGGTTGCCATTATTGGAGCAGGTCCAGCAGGTCTTATGGCTGCTGAGGTGCTTAGCCAATACGCTTATGATATTGATGTCTATGAACAAAAGCCTTCAGCGGCACGTAAGTTTCTGATGGCAGGTAAAACTGGGTTAAACATCTCGCACGCCGAACCTTTAGCACAGTTTATTGAACGTTATGACCATGCAGAATGGCTCAAACCGTGGGTTGAAAAATGGGATGCAGTCTGGATTCAAAGCTGGATGAAAAGCTTGGGAATTGAATCTTATGTGGGCACCTCAGGTCGCATTTTCCCTGTCGAAATGAAAGCTGCTCCTTTACTGCGTGCTTGGCTCAAGCGCTTAGCAGAACAACAAGTTAAATTCTTTTATCGTCATCGTTGCATTAATTTACAAGGTACAACGGTGACTTTAGAAAACCAAAATAATCAAAGTACTGAAACTTTTACCCAGCAATACGATGCGGTTGTATTGGCTTGTGGTGCGGTGTCGTGGTCTCAATTGGGTAGTGATGGTGCTTGGCAGCAATGGATAGATCAATCCAGTATTGAACCTTTTCAAGCAAGTAATGCAGGGGTATTGCACACTTGGTCAGCTTTTATGGAAAGCTGTTTTGGTGAACCTTTAAAGCGTATTAATGCGTGGGTTGAGCCTAGCCAAGTTATTCATGGCGATATTGTGATTACTCACTATGGTTTAGAAAGTGGTGTTATTTATAAACTTGGACGTGCTTTACGAGAACAGCAAAAACAAGGGAAAAGCTTAAATCTATTTTTAGATTTATTGCCCGATGTAGAGTTGTTCCAGTTAATTAAAAAATTGCAGGCTGGTAAAAAACAATCGCTCACTAATATCTGGCGTAAAGCAGGCTTAGACACAGCTAAAATTAACCTAATTAGAGAAGTCGTTGATAAAGCGTTATGGAGCCAACCAGAGACTATGGCTCAGCAAATTAAAGCACTTCAAATCAAGTTAGATGGCTTTAGGCCTATTGAAGAGGCGATTAGTTGTGCTGGTGGTATTAAGCAAAAAGCATTAACTGAGAACTTGAGCCTTAAACAAATCTCAGGTGTGTTTTGTTGTGGTGAAATGCTAGATTGGGATGCTCCTACAGGTGGATATTTACTTACAGCATGCTTTGCTACAGGGCGAGCGGCTGGTGAAGGTGTACATTCATTCTTAGAAAAATAACAGCGAATTTGGTGCTATTTTTGATATGTGAAAAGTGTTATTTTTGAGCGATCAATAATAATAGGATTTACGAGAACATGTCTCAAGCATCACCAGTTTATCAAGGAAGTTGTTTGTGCCAAGGTATTCGCTATGAAATTAAAGGCGATATCGGGGATATCATTCAATGCCATTGTCAACGTTGCCGAAAATCCAATGGAACAGCATTTGCCACCAATGCTCCTGTTAAAAGTACAGATTTTAAAATTACCCAAGGTGAAGACTTAGTCAAAAAATTCGCTGTGGAAGGTGTATACCGTTGGTTCTGTAGCGAATGTGGTTCACCTTTGATTAGTTCGCGTGATGCGCAGCCTGAACTGTATCGTGTAAGAATTGGGACACTGGATACACCATTAGACCAAAAACCGACAATGCATATTTTTGCTGCCTCTAAGGCAGAGTGGGAATGCATTCGTGACGATTTACCGCAATACGATGAACGTCCATGATTTTACAAAGTATGTTTAAATCAAATTCAAGATGATCTAATATACTTAAAACGGGGAGATGGCATTCCTCCCCTGAAAAACCGCCGTATTGGCTAATGATGCCTACGTTACCCTCATGTATTTATATATTGCTGGGTACGTAGGTTATTGCGTACTCTGCTTATTTTTGGAGTACGCCATGTCATATTTCCCTTCATTATTTTTTGCTCTTTTAGCGTCTATCTAAAGGGGTGGTCCTATGTATTACTCTCTACTTTCAATTGCTTTAGGCTCAGTTCTAGGGGCATGGTTACGTTGGTTTTTAGGTTTAAAACTTAACCCGATTTACCCGCAAATTCCACTTGGTACTGTCACTGTTAATTTGGTCGGTGGTTTTATTATTGGTTTTGCGATTGCCTACTTTTCTCAAAGTGATTTAAGTCCGAACTATAAGCTTTTTGTGATTACTGGTTTTTGTGGTGCTTTAACGACGTTTTCAACATTCTCTATTGAGATTGTGACTTTATTGCAAAGTGGTAAGTTGGGAATGGCGATGTTGGGAATTTCCATTCATTTAATTGGATCGTTAATTTTTACGTGTTTGGGATTGGCGACTTATTATTGGGTAGCAGGCAATTGATTTTGGCTGAGTAGATACAAGCATGACTTTTTAGGTATTTGCGGCGGGGTTTTACCGTTTAGTTATTTAATGGGAGTAGCTAATTCTGTTACTTTGGTTTCGCCCAAAGTAACCAAAAGCATCTGTCATTCGCAGAACCTGTTCACTGTAAGCATTTATCTTAAGCGTTGTAAAAACTATCTTTTATAGAAACCACGCAGGCTGCGAATGACGTTGTCGAGTATCGAATATAAGAGATTAATCAAATAATTTAATTAATAATTAGCCATTTACTATCGTGACAGACGGCAGGGATGCCGTCGTTTCGCTGTGCTACATGGATGTAGCATCAGCGGAACAATGGGTTTTGTTACTTTTGCCCTCAAAAGTGAGGCATTGCCTATTAACAGGCTTTAGAAAATCTCATAATTTGAGGCTGTGTAAAAAAATGATTAAGCTTTTTCAGCCAAAGCCTGACCTTCAAACTTCACACCATCCCAACCATTTTGCATAAACTGACGAATATTTTGATGGTCAGCGCCCTCAGGCGTAGCCAATACAGATGCGTAGTGTTCTGCAAATAAACTTAAAGTTTGAGCTTGGTCTAAACCTTGTAACTTGGCAAAAGAGAGAACTTTTGCACTGCCTTGATTTTCAGTCGCAGCGTTATGCTGTGCGCCATTTTGAAAAGCCGTTGGAGTATGTTGGTAACGTGCTTCAATATGAGCTAAAACGTCTGAAAATTTTGCTGTGCCTGCTTGTAATTGTGCAAGTAACTCTTGTGCCATTATCTTAAACTTCCTATTAAATGAGGGTTCAAGCATAGCATCGAATAGCAACTTTGAAAGCTCGGTGAATGCAAAAAAATGATGAGTTGTGGGAAAAATAAGAAGAGTTTTTATACAAGTTGTGGATAAGTTCTCTTTTATACACAACATAAAAAGATCGAAAAAATACACATAAAAAAAGAAGCCTAAGTGGAGGAGATAGTCTTAGGCTTCCAATGATTTAAGTGTATTGGTCAAATCTTAACGTAAGATTAACTCTTACGATTAAAGCGAGCGAAGCGTTTATTAAAGGTTGCAACGCGGCCTTCATTACTTGCTTGACGTACTTCACTTGTGTAGAAAGGGTGAGATGCACTTGAAATATCAAGGGTTACATAAGGATAGACTTTTCCTTGGTATTCTTTGGTTTGTTTAGACTGAAGAGTACTACCAATTAAGAAGTACACGTCTGCATTGGTGTCATGAAATAACACTTGTTGATAAGCAGGATGAATATCTTTACGCATGAGAGGTTGTCCTAAATTATTTTTGATTAAAGAAATGTTATAACATAACAATTGAAAAGTCAATGTAACCCCTAAAAGGCTACATTGATCAGTAAATTAAGTTAGTTAGAAGGTGGGACAAGCTCTTCAAATAGTCCATTCAAATTGTCATGAACTTTTAAGTGAATTAGGTTCCAGTAGTGTCCTGAAATGGTCCTGTTGACCATCAAAGTGTCTGGTGAAGGCTTAAAGACATCCCAGTACTTCAAAGATTTTTTCACAAGCAGCATGCCATCATGATGTGATGAGTTCTCTGCAAAATCATAAGTGGTGGTAAGCGGACGTAATAACACTTCAATCCAGAGTTTATAAAGATCGCTCGGGAATTTGCCTTTTTCGGCTAGTGAATGTAGCTCAAGTAACTCAGTTTCAATCAAATCGATATTTTCATGACGAGCTGCATTTACTAAGCGTTTAAAGCTATACACAATTTCATTTGAAAGTGTTTTAACACTGCCGTAGTCATAAATAATGACACTACCATCTTGGCGGAAGGCAAAGTTACCCGGGTGAGGGTCGCAGTGAAAACGTTTTAGAAAGAACATTTCCTGACCTAAAGCACGAATCAAACGACGTCCAATCGTATTTCGAATTTCGATAGGCCAAGCGCTGGCTGTTTCAATGCTGTCACCTTGTTCAAGGCTCAAGGTTAAAATACGTCTTGAAGAATAATCTTTATAAACAGTAGGGATGATAATTTTGTCATCTAACTGGCTATGAAAGATTTTAAAAACTTCAAGGTTTTGAGCCTCGATTTCATAGTTAAGTTCTGCTGAAAGACTATCCTGAATTTCTGTAAAAAGCTGATCTTGTAGCTTTTTATCAATTTTAAGTACACCCATTAAACGAAGGGCTAAACGCACTTGTTTTAAGTCACTTTCACAGGCCTCATCAACACCTGGATATTGCACTTTCACTACAACTTGTTCGCCACTAGGTAAGGTAGCTTTGTGAACTTGACCAATTGAAGCAGCTGCAAAAGGTTCTTGATCAAAAGATTTAAAGGCAACATTGAGCGGTTTTCCAAGCTCACGTTCAACTTGTTGCTGAATGGCAGCAAAAGGCATGGCTGGAGCTTGGCGTTGTAACTTTGAAATTGCTTTAGCGACTTCGGGTGGGAAAATATCTTTATATTGAGATGCAATTTGGCCGACCTTCATGACGGCACCTTTCATTTCACCTAAGGTGTCGGCAATTTGCAAACCAATATCCTGAAATAACTTGGTTTTTGAAGCCAGCTTTTGCTCTTCGTCTGCGGTCAAGTTTCGAATCGAGTTAGAAACGGTTTTCGTTGCAATGCTCGCGGTCATTCCTGCAAGTTTCATAAATCGTTTGCCGGGTGAACTTGCATTCTTTGCCATATCTTCGATACCTCATTGACTACAACATAATATTGCCTAGTTTTGATCATAGGTGACAAAGCTTAAAAAGCCTATATGAAATTGTTTATCTCATGTAAGAAAATTTTCGAAAAACAAAATGTTATTTTTATAGTAAAAAATATGAAAAGCTTGTGAAAATCCATTTCATAAACAAAGCTTTAATATCTATAAAGTGTCTGTTTTTTTGGTGCTAATGTGAATGGCAGGTTAAATAAAAATAGAGATAACAAAAGTTATGACAAGTTTAAGTTCAGCCCATGGGCGGTCTCAGGCGGTTCCTTTATCTGTGTTTGAGCAGTCAAAAGATGCGCATATTATTCGTTCTGATGAAGAAGCAATTGAGGTTGCCAAACAACTTGCGAAAGAGTTCGCACATGAAGCATCCGATCGAGACAAGGAGCGCCGTTTACCCCTAAATGAAATTCAACAGTTCTCACAAAGCGGCTTATGGGCCATTACGGTTCCTAAACAATTTGGTGGTGCACAAGTCAAATATCGAACTTTGGCTGAGGTCATCAAAACAATTGCGAGTGTTGATCCATCTCTTGCACAACTTCCCCAAAATCACTTGGCTTTTATTGAACATTTACGTCTTGATGCAGGCCCAGAACAACAACAGTTCTTCTTTAACTTAGTGTTGAGAGGGATTCGTTTTGGCAATGCATTTTCGGAAAAACATAGCAAAACGGTGGCTGACCTCACTACCACATTAAAAAAGACCGAGCATGGTTATGAAATTAATGGAAAGAAGTTTTTTGCAACTGGCGCATTGCTTGCACATTGGGTTCCAATTGTCGCTGTGAATGAACAGGGGCAGCCTTATGCGGCGCTAGTTCCTCGGGAAACTTCAGGGGTTAATATTATTAATGACTGGTCTGGTTTCGGGCAAAGAACCACAGCCAGTGGGACCGTTGAACTTAATCAAGTGCCAGTACGTGAAGAATATCTAATTCCGATTTATCAGGCTTTCGAACGTCCTACACCAGCAGGTGCAATTTCACAATTTATTCAAGCTGCTGTTGATGCTGGTATTGCACGTGGTGCAATTGAAGAAACAATCCACTATGTCAAAAATCATAGCCGTGCATGGGTCGATTCAGGTTTGGAAAAAGCCAGTGATGATCCCTATACGATTGCAAACATTGGTGATTTAAAAATAAAACTTCGTGCAGCAGAAGCGGTATTGGATTTAGCAGGAGATGCGATTGATCAGGCGATTGCCGACACGACAGAAGAGCATGTAAATCAAGCGACATTACTAGTTGCAGAAGCAAAAGTACTCACTACAGAAGTTGCGATTTTAGCAGCGAATAAGCTTTTTGAGTTGTCTGGAACACGTTCTACTTTGTCAGAGCTTAATCTGGACCGCCATTGGCGTAATGCGCGTACTCATACCTTGCATGATCCAGTGCGTTGGAAATATCACATTGTCGGTAATTATTACCTCAATGGCATCCATCCACCTCGTCATGCATGGAGCTAAAGTGAATAAAAAATAAGATTAGGAGAATAAAGATGACAATTACCCAAATTGAATTAGAAGAGCTATCGGTAGGCGCCGATTATGAAAAAGTGGCAAGTAGATTTCGTCCAGTTTTTGAAAAAATTGCCCAAGGTGCAATTCAACGGGAAAAAGAACGAATCTTGCCTTTTGAACCTATTCAGTGGTTAAAAGAACTCAAATTAGGTGCGGTACGTGTTCCGGTTAAATATGGTGGAGATGGGGTGTCATTGCCGCAACTTTTCCAGCTTCTAGCAGAATTGGCGCAAGCAGACTCGAATATTGTGCAAGCATTGCGTGGACACTTTGCTTTTGTTGAAGACCGTTTGGTTGCGCATAAAGAGCATTCGCAGGAAGTCTGGTTTCAGCGTTTTGTACAAGGTGATTTAGTTGGAAACGCATGGACCGAAGTTGGAAATGTACAGATTGGCGATGTCGTTACCCGAGTAACCAAAGATGCTTCGGGTAACTTGGTGGTGAATGGTGAAAAGTACTATTCGACAGGAAGTATTTTTGCTGACTGGATCGATTTATTTGCTTACGATGAAGTGAATGACCGTCATGTGATTGCTGCTATTTATCGTCATGAAACAGGGGTGAGTGTGATTGATGATTGGGATGGCTTTGGTCAAAAGACAACGGGCAGTGGTACTTTAAAAGTACATCAGGTTCATTTACCAGCTTCGCACCTTATTCCATTTGACCAGCGTTTTAAATATCAGACCGCTTTCTATCAGGTTGTCCACCTTGCAACTCTAACAGGGATTGCGCATGCTGCGGTCGAAACTTTTAGCCAAGAAATACGTGAGCGAAAGCGTATTTTTAGTCATGGTAATGGTGACCTTGTTCGTCACGACCCACAAGTTCTACAGGTGGTGGGTAAAGCCTCTGCTCAAGCCTATGGAAGTCTAGCAATTACGATTAAAACAGCAGAAGCCTTACAGAAGGCTTATGAAAGTCACTTTAGTGAGTTAGAGGTGAAAGAACATCAGTTTAATGTAGATGCAGAACTTGAGTCGGCACAAGGGCAGGTGGTGATTTCTAATTTGGTACTGGATTTAACGAGTCAGTTATTTAATGCTTTAGGTGCATCGGCAAGTAGTCAGGTTAAACAACTCGACCGTTTCTGGCGTAATGCACGAACGGTATCTTCACATAATCCGCTCATCTATAAAGAAAAAGTGATTGGCGATTGGGAAGTAAACCGTACCGATTTACCCTTTGTCTGGCAAATTGGAGCAAGCCCTCGGGCAAAGTCTGCATAAAATAAAAAAGCCGATATTTCATCGGCTTTTTTATTAGGTCTGGCTTAAACGTTTGGTATTTAAATAAAGCCTTGAAAGTAATAAAACACAAGCAATGCTCAAACCAATAATCAAACCTAGCCACACACCAGCCACGCCCCAATGGGTATAACGCGCTAAATAAAGCCCAATAGGGAAAGCAATCACCCAATACGCCATAAGCGTAATCCACATAGGTGCTTGAGTATCTTGCATACCTCTTAAACAGCCTGCGGCACTTACTTGTAATGCATCCATCAACTGATATGCCATTGCAAACCAAAGTAAATACATCGCAACAGGAGCTACGTTTAAGTCTTGAGTATAAATCGAGATAATTTGTTCACGGCCTAAAGCAATAAAAGTCATGGTTAATATGGCAAAAAATATTGCTGTGCTCAGACCAATTTTTTGTACTTGGTACATTGAAGCCCAGTTCTTTTCACCATAATAAGTACCGACACGGATGGTTAAGGCAATGGCTAGTGAAAGCGGAATCATAAACAGCACAGAGGTAACGGAAATTGCGACTTGGTGTGCAGCAATAAACACTTCACCAAGAGGGCTAAGGACCAATGCACCTGTACTAAAAATACTAATCTCAAAGAACACAGCTAAACCGATTGGTAGACCAAGCTGTAAAATTCTTTTAACTAAAGCCATATTAATTTTATCAAATCGGCCAAAAATAGACGTGTTTTGATAAGCTGAAGCTTTATAAATATATCCTGCTAATGTAATTAACATGAGCCATTGTAAAATGGAGGTTGCAAAACCACAGCCAGCGCTACCTAATGCAGGTATTGGCCCTAATCCATGCATAAAAATCATGTTAAGAGGGACCAATACAACTAAAGCTAATAGGCTAATAGCTGTGACAGGGCGTGGATGGCCTAATGCTTCTGAATAGCCACGTAGCGCTGCGTACATAGTCACAGCGGGCATACCTAAACCAATTGCATGCAAGAACAAGCTTGCTTTAGGTCGTAAGCTCTCTGGTACGCCGAACACATGCAAGAAAAACGGCATAAGCTGCAAAATGAGCATTGCCAGTACACCTAAAATGACAGCAACCCACAATGACTGACGAACAACGACAGGGATCTGCTCTGTATTTCTTGCGCCTTTTGCTTCAGCGACCAAAGGTGTTGTTGCAATCATAATGCCGCTGAACAGGAGCATGATTGGAACCCATAAACCGACCCCTACAGCAATTGCTGCTAAATCGGTTGCAGATAAATGCCCAGCCATAATAGTGTCAATTAACCCGAATCCTGCTTGAGCAAACTGGGTAATTAAAATCGGTAGCATTAAGTGGAAGAGTTGTTTTAATTCAGACCGAAAAGATGTGACATTCGACACAAAAGGTACTCTTTTTAAATATAAAAATGAAGCTAACGCTGCAAAGTGAGTACTACACCGACAAAGATGATGACTCCACCAAGAAACCGTTGCCATGTAACAGGTGTCTTTTCTGTGCCCAACCAACCAAAATGATCAAGTAACATAGAAATAACGATTTGCCCAAAAACGACTAGTCCTGTAAAGGTTAAAAAACCAAGCTTAGGTGCAGTATAAATGCTCATGCTGATTGCATAAACCCCAAGAAATCCTCCAGTCCAAAGAAGCCATGGAATATTTGATATTTCACTTAAAGAGGGCTTCTCAGCACTTTGAAAGAAAACCATAATGGCTAAAACAATAGTACCTATGAAAAATGATAATAAAGCTGCTTGTAAGGGTGAGTGTAGTTGCTCGCGCAGTTGAGCATTAATTGCGGTCTGAAAAGCCATGGCAACACCGATTCCCATAGCTAAGGGTAAGATCAGGAAAAGTTGACTAGAGAATTTCATCATTTTTATCAGTATTTAAGAATGTTTAAATTTAGTCTAAAGCAATTAAGGTATGTTTTCATAAGCCCATTGATGCAGTCATGTTAAAATAGAAATATTGTGTAAATTGGACCTGCTCCTTGGCCGTATTAAACCCTGCTTCTGTTCCTCTATCTTTATATATCCATATGCCTTGGTGCGTGCGTAAATGTCCATATTGTGACTTTAACTCGCATGCAGTACCAGACGGAGCACTTTCGTCAGAACTTGAGCAAACCTATTTAAAAGCATTGGTCGCCGACTTTGAAACTCAACTAGAGATGGCACAGGGACGCCCAATTCATAGTGTGTTTATTGGTGGTGGAACCCCTTCACTGATTTCGGCACAGGGTTATGTATGGTTGTTTGCAGAACTTAAGTCATTGCTTAAATTTGAAGATGGCTGTGAAATTACCTTAGAGGCAAATCCGGGAACGGTAGAGCATGACCCATTTGCAGGGTATTTAGAGGCAGGCATTAATCGCTTGTCTATTGGTGTCCAGAGCTTTAATACCGATCATTTGCAAAAGCTTGGACGTATTCATTCTGCAAACAATGCAAGTGAAGCGATTCAACAAGCAAAGCAGGCTGGCTTTAAGCGAGTGAATGTAGACTTAATGCATGGTTTGCCTGAGCAAACGCTAGAGCAGGCGCTCTATGATCTCAAACTTGCTGTAGAAAGTGGCGCAACTCATATTAGTTGGTATCAACTCACCATTGAACCCAATACCGTTTTCTTCCGTACCCAGCCCGTTTTACCGCAAGATGAAATGCTTGAAGACATTCAAGAGCAGGGTGAGGCATATCTTAAGGCAAATGGTTTTATAAATTATGAAGTTTCGGCATGGCGTAAAGAGCTGCCTTCAGCACATAATTTGAATTATTGGGAATTTGGTGATTATCTTGCGATTGGTGCAGGTGCACATGGTAAAGTGACACGACCAGATGGTGTGTATCGTTTCCAAAAAACTCGTTTGCCAAAAGACTATTTAGCTAAGGTTCCAGCCGAACATCTGCAAATGAAAAAGATTGAAGCAGAAGAGCTACCTTTTGAATTTATGATGAATGCTTTACGTCTAAATGATGGTGTAAACGCTGAGTTATATGAACAGCGTACAGGCTTAAGCTTAGATCATTTAAATGAGGTACTCATCTCACTGCGAGCTAGAAAGCTACTGGTAGAGGATAGTTCTCGTTTGGCTTGTACAGAGCAGGGACATATTTTCTTAAACTCGGTACTAGAAGAGTTCTTGTAAAGAAGCAAACTAAAAAGCCGCACTATGAGATGCGGCTTTTTTGATTTTAGCGAGTGGTGTAGCCACCATTTGCAAAAATTGTTTGACCGGTAATCCACCAACCATCGGTTACTAGAAAACGAACTAATGGCTCAATATCTTCAATTTTGGTGAGCCCACCTAAAGCTGAAGCTGATTTGTGGTAAGCCACTGCCTCGGCAGATTCCTGTCCATAAAAGAATGGTGTATCCATTGGGCCAGGGGCAACCGCAGTCACAGAAATCTGACGATCACCAAATTCTTTTGATGCAGCACGGGTGTAATGCTCAACAGGAGCTTTTAAACCCTCATAGGTTGAATAGAGCCCAGTGTAAGCTGCAAGAAGAGAAGTCACGATTGAGCAGATCTTACCGCCGTTATTTAAATGACGACCAGCCGATTGAATAAAGAAATAGGCAATTTTTGAGTTGATATCGCTCATGCTATCAAACTCTTGTTCTGTGGTATCTAAAAATGATTTCTTTAAAACCTTTCCAACTGTATTAATGGCAATATCAATTCCGCCAAAATGCTGCTTAGTATCTAAGAAGAGCTTTTCAATATTATCAATATCCGTTAGGTCTGCTTGAATTAAAACAGCGTCTACACCGAATGCAGTTACATCCGCGAGTGTCTTTTCTGCATCTGCTCGAGTTTCAGCGCTATTGTAGTGAATTGCAATTTTTGCACCTTGTTCTGCAAATTTACGGCTAATAAGTCCGCCTAAGTTTTTTGCACCGCCCGTAATCAGTACAACTTTATCTTTCAGAGTATGAGTTGTCATGATGATTGTTCCTATGATGACTTGTTTTAATGTGTTTTTAGTCTAGATTGGCGGTAATTTTTGATCAATTATGCTAGTTTGGTTTAACTATTCAGAAAATACGAACAATTAAATGGATCGGTTGCAGCAATTTTTTATTTTTTCGGAAGTAGCTAAACGACAAAGCTTTAGTGAGGTAGCAAATCAGCTTGATTTACCTCGCTCTACAGTGACGAGTGCAATTCAACAATTAGAAACTCACTATGGGGTACGCTTATTCCATAGAACTACACGCAAAGTAAGTCTCACTCAAGATGGACAAAGAATATTGCCCGAATGTCAAAACCTATTATTTGACTATGAACAGCTTGAACAACTCATACAGACACAAAAGCAGCATTACCGTGGCACGCTAAAAATTTCAATGCCCAGCCGAATCGTGCATCAAGTGATTATTCCTGAACTTCCCGATTTTTATAGCCGCTATCCAGACATTCATTTACAGCTCAATAGTTCTGATGACATTACTGATTTGATCGAGAAGGGAATTGATTGTGTTGTTCGGGTGGGGCAGCTAGATAATAGTAGCTTGATCGCTAAGTTCGTCGGTAACTTGATTATGGTGAACTGTGCAAGTCCCCATTATTTAGAACAATACGGTATTCCTGAACAATTAGAAGATTTATCTCAGCACAAACTCATTAACTACGCAGGAGCCGTAGGAGAAAAACAGGGTATATTTTTATATCAAAATGGAACAGTAATGATCGATAGTGCTTTAAGTGTAAATAATACAGAAGCCTATGTTGCCGCGGCTTGTGCTGGCTTAGGGATTATTCAACTTCCATACTACGATGTTCAGGATAAAATAGAGCAAGGAAGCTTGGTTGAAGTGTTAAGTGCACATACTGCTCAATCTTTGCCACTCAATATTTTGTATCCGAACCGAAGTTATATTCCTAAACGTTTAGAAATCTTTATGAATTGGGTTAAAGAGATTTTATATAAGAAATGTATCGTCATCTTTTAGTCATGAAACTAAAATAAGATAACAATAAAAAAAGCCTCTCGCAGTGAGAGGCTTTTTAGAATTTGGTGGGTCGTCCGCGACTCGAACGCGGGACCAACGGATTAAAAGTCCGCTGCTCTACCAACTGAGCTAACGACCCAAATAGGTTCAAAACAGATAAGTGGTGGGTCGTCCGCGACTCGAACGCGGGACCAACGGATTAAAAGTCCGCTGCTCTACCAACTGAGCTAACGACCCGTATCGTTTTGATGTCGCGTATTTTAGCAAGTTATTCAACTAACACAAGAGGTAAATCAAAAACATTTGCATGATTGCCTATAAAAAGCACGATTTCCTCTTGTTTAGCTAAAAAATGAACTAAAAACGGTATTTATATGCCTGAATGTTGTCAAAAATTTCAGTTGTGACATCACAATAACTGTTCGTACCAGGTAATAAAGCGAGTAAACGTTCAGAAGTTTTGCTTGGATTAAACGAATCTTCCTTCAATTTATTCTTTTGATATTTAAAAGTACCTGTTGTTTCAACTTTAGCTTGCACTCGTAAGAACACGGGTACTGCATAAGCAGGAAGGCATTTTTTAAATATAGTGACCATTTCGGTTAAATCAGACTCATTTAACTCAGCGCCATCAGCAAGTGTGATTGCTGCCATACCAGCACGACCATTGGTATTTGGAATTTCTACCCCATAAACCACCGCTTCAGCGATCTTGTCATATTCACAAACCATGTTCTCAACTTCAGTAGTAGATACATTTTCGCCTTTCCAGCGGAAGGTATCGCCTAAGCGGTCAACAAACTGAGCATGACGGAAACCAATATTACGAACAAGGTCACCTGTGTTGAAATATGAGTCACCTTTTTTAAAGACATCTTTCATAATCACAGATTTATTCTTTTCTGGATCTGTATAGCCGTCAAAAGGCGAGCGACTGGTAATTTTACCCACTAGCAAACCAATTTCACCGGCTTTAACTTTTTTACACCAGCCCTTTTTATCGCGGACAGGTTCATTTTTCTCTTTATCAAACTCAATAATGGCATATGGCGTAGGAGAGAAGCCTACTGTGTTGTCAAAGTTAAAAATATTACTAAACCCGACATTGCCTTCACTTGATGCATAAAGCTCAAGAACTTCTTGCACGCCAAAACGTTGTTTGAACTTATCCCAGATGTTTGGACGCATGCCATTACCAATCATTTTGGTTACGCGGTGGGCACGGTCAATTTCTGTAGGAGGGGCATCCATTAAGTAACGGCAAAGCTCTCCTACATAGCCAATTGCAGAGGCATTAAATTTCTGAACATCTTTCCAGAATGCGCTGGTTGAATATTTACGTCGAATTGCAAGGGTAGAACTTCCCGCAATCACACCACACCAGCAAACTACGACACCAGTTGCATGGTAAAGCGGTAAAGTTACATACATCACATCATCTGGGCCAAGGTTTAAAATGTGCCCATAGGTGCCATATGCAAGTGTCCAGCGACTGTGTTTGAAAATAACAGCCTTCGGTAAACCTGTGGTACCCGAAGTATAAATATAAAACAGGCCATCATTTCCATGAACAGACTGCGTAGTCGATGGGTTAAATTTTGGAAATTGATCAATTTCTATTGCAAGATTGGCATAACCTTGAGGTGCTGTTCCCGCATCTTGACGTGTAGCCTGATCTGCAAACCAATGGAAACGGTCTTTAGGAACATTTAGGTCCTGACGAATTTCATCAATTACAGTTCGAACTTCTTCACCTGCAATTACAGCAATTGGTTTTACAAGATTGATACTATGAGCGAGGACCTTGCCTACTTGAGAGGTATTAACAAGTGCAATCGTTACCCCAATTTTAGCTAAACCTACAATCGTGGCAATAAGTTCAGAACGGTTCTCAACCATTACGGCAATCACGTCGCCTTTTTGTGCGCCAAGAGATAGATAATAGTGAGAAATCTGGTTAGCCCATTCGTTTAAAGCTTCATATGAATAACGTTGATCTTCAAATAATAAAGCAATGCCTTGCGGATTTCGCTTAACAGCTTTTTCAAAAGCTACACCTAATCCCGTTGGTGTATTTGCTGTTCTTAAGTAAGCCTGTTTAAGACCATTCAGGATATGGGGTACTTTGGGGATGAAGCTAGGAAGTCTTGTTGCAACATCACCAAGCGTAATGATATCGGTCTGTGTTGTCTGGCTCATATCAATCCTATTTATTTTTCGATCAATCCAAAAAAGGTTGCGTTAGCAAAAGTACAGTGTTTTTCATGGTTCACCATGCTTTTAAAACTTTTCTTCTAGTGCAATCAACCTAATTGGTTAAAAATAACAAAAAAAACCTAGTCATCGAAATGACTAGGTTTGTTTAAATTAGCTGCAATTGAGCAAATGATTTACTCAGCTACAGGATTTGCTTTCTTTGGTGGACGACCACGTGGGCGACGAGGAGGACGACTTGGTTTGTCCTGATCTGCCTTAGAATCATCTGATTCAACTTCTGTAGTAGCTTCCGTTGGTGCTACAGCCTGTTCTGCGGCAGCTTTTGCTCTTGCAGATGCTTTAGGCTGTTTAACAACCGGAGCTTCAACTACTGTTGTCGCTGGTGTTTCTTCTGCGTTTGTTTCACTTTGAGCTACTTCAGCCACTTGATCAAGCTCAAGCGGTTGTTGTTTTGACTCAACAGGTGCTTGTGTTTCAGCAGCAGGAGCAACAACCGTTTCTTCAACAGCTGAAGCTACAGGTGCAGCTTCTTCCGGTGCAGCGTGTTGTTGTTTAACTTGCTCAAAAGCTTGTTCAGCAGCAAGTTTTGCTAAACGACGACGCTCACGTGGATCATTAGCAACACGTGGTGTTTGCTCTTTTTGTGGCGTCAATGCAAGTACAGGCGCAGGCTCTGCTTCTTGCGATGGCTTGTTGCTTGGAAGCTCTGCATCACGAGTAACAGGCTTTTTGTCTTCAGCATCAGACACGACTTCTGTTGCTAGCGTACTAGCGTACTGTTCAGCAAACTTCTGCAATGCACGATTGAATGTTGGAACTAAACCAAACTGTTCAATCAGTACTGTGCAGTCTTCACCATAAACATGACGAATCAAGCTACCAATCGTATATTGCGCCAACGTTGGAATTTGCGATGGGGCAATTGATGGTACCGCAGCTTTAGCACGTTTCGCGTTGCGTTGTTCACGGCGACGCATACGAGGGTCATTGCTCGCACGTTGAATTTGCGGTTGAGCTTTGTTGTCTGCAGGAGGAGTCGTCGTTTCTTCTGCTTTGGCAGTGACTGCTTCTTCTACAACTGCAACAGGTGCTGGAGCTGGCTCTTGAGCGACTTCAACAACAGGTGCTGTTTCAGTGCGTTCAACAGGTTGCTCTGGAGTCAAAGCAATAATTTCGCTTTGTGCCTGATCAACATTGATTACTAAGGCTGTATTCATGACTTCATGCTTTGGAGCATCAATCAAATCAACCTTAATTTGTTTCTCATCAACAACTACTGGTGCCGCCGGTGCATTTTGATTTTCATTCAATACACTTGGATCGCGGTGGCGATTTGGACGGTTCGGACGTTGTTGATTATTACGGTCACGACGCGGCACGGCATTTTCAGTTTGTTGTCCATCATTTTGATGTTGTTGATGTGACTGATCTGGGTGCTGACGTTTTTGTTGACGTTTTAACTCACGTTGTTCTTGACGTGATAACTGTACAACTTCTTCATGAACCTGTTGTGGTTGTTGCTGTTGTTGTGGCTCTTGAGCATGGTGATGTTGTTCACGTTGCTCTTTGTGCTTACGTTTTTTGTTGTTTGGACGTTGTTGTACTTTATCGTCTTTTTCAACATTTTCACGAACTTCTTGTTTAGCAGGAGACTGTGAAATGTAAGCATTATTAGATGGAGCCGCAACAGTTTCAGCAACTGGCGGTACTGCAACTTGTCCAAACTGGCCACGGCTTACGGCGCCAGTATTGACCATTTGTTCAATTGTCGCAGCAGCATTTTGTGCTGAACGAGATTGATCAATAGTTTTAGCTTGTTTTTGAACAAAAAGGTTCTCTAACCATGCAAGAGGGCTTGCTGCTTTTTGAGTGCTTGGCTGAGCAGCAGAAGGTTGAGCTGCTTGATTTGCTTTCTTTTGACCAGCCGCGTTATTTGCAGCAGGTGCTGCATGAGCATGGCCATGATCAGCTTCTTCTAAATGCCATTCAGAAGATTCATAACCTAACTCTTTCTCACTTGAACGAGTTGCTTCTGTACGCTCATAGCTAGATGGTGCAAATCCATCCGGATTGTACTGAATTTCATAGTGAGGTGTTTCTAAGTGTGGGTGAGGTAAAACAGTCACACGAACACCAGAAGTTTGTTCTAAATAAACAAGGCTATGACGTTTTTCATTGAGTAAGAATGCTGCAATTTCAACAGGAACTTCTACTTGTACTTCACCATGACGTTCACGAAGTGCAATTTCTTCTACTTTACGCATAATTGAAAGCGAAAGTGAACGTAAGTCACGCACCATACCCGTGCCATGACAGCGTGGGCAAACATATCCAGTTGCTTCTTCAAGTGATGGGCGTAAGCGTTGACGGCTCATTTCCATTAAGCCAAAACGAGAGAGTTGGCCAAACTGGATACGCGCACGGTCGCTTTGTGTTGCTTCACGAAGTTTTGCTTCAACCATACGTTGGTTGCGTTCTTTAGTCATATCGATGAAGTCGATAACAACTAAACCACCAATGTCACGAAGACGAAGTTGGCGAGCAATTTCTTCTGCTGCTTCTAGGTTTGTATTAAGCGCAGTTTCTTCAACGTCATGTCCACGAGTCGATTTCGCGGAGTTAATGTCGATTGAAACTAAAGCTTCAGTCTGGTCAATTACGATTGAACCACCAGAAGGAAGTTTTACTTCACGCTCGTAAGCAGTTTGAATTTGGCTTTCAATACCAAAATGAGCAAACAACGGTTCGTTTAAAGTATAAGTTTTAAGTTTGTCTAATTGACGTGGCATAACTGCTTTAACAAAGTTATACGCTTCGTTATAGGCTTGCTCGCTATCAATTAAAATTTCTGCAACGTCATCACGTAAGTAATCGCGGATAGCACGAGTAACTACGCCAGCTTCTTGATGAACAAGCATTGGAGACGGACCAGAACTTGCAGTGCCTTGGATTTGTGCCCAAAGGTCAAGCAAATGCTGTAAATCTAACTGTAATTCTTCTTGAGTACGGCCAATACCTGCGGTACGCACAATAACACTCATGCCGCGAGGTAAATTTAAAGAAGCTAAAATTTCTTTTAATTCTTCACGTACAGAACCTGAAATTTGACGGCTAATACCACCGCCTTTCGGGTTGTTTGGCATAAGAACCAAATAACGTCCTGCAAGTGAGATGAATGTAGAAAGGGCAGCGCCTTTGTTACCACGTTCTTCTTTTTCAACCTGAACAAGTAATTCAGTACCTTCAGTGATGAGTTCACGAATGTTTGAAGTTTGTCGCGGGTCTGCTTGGAAATAACTATTCGCAATTTCGCGCATAGACAAGAAGCCTTGACGGCCTGCGCCATATTCAACAAACACAGCTTCTAAAGAAGGTTCTACGCGGGTTACATGGCCTTTATAGATATTGGATTTTTTCTGTTCTCGGGTACGATTTTCTAAATCAAAATCGTAAAGACGATTACCAGTGATAAGTGCAACGCGGACTTCTTCTGCGTGAGTTGCATTAATCAACATACGTTTCATGGGTGTGACACCTAATAGTGACCCACACAAACATATCGCACAAACTTAAAGGTTCTGAACGAACATCGAACATGACGGATCATTTCCCAGATCTCAAAATATTTGTGGTCTGAGTCATCTGTTACCGGCTACATTTAGCCTTAACTTCGATTCTCGTCTGTGATGTAGGCAATACTGCTTCAACCTTTAAATCGGACTTCCTTAGTGCTTCACTGGCGGGTGAGCGGTACATTGGTTAATGACTTTCACTGTCATTGAGCGCGAAGTGACTTCTTTTTGGAAGTTTGATACGGAATGTTCATCGTATCGGTGCTTTCGGCAGTTCCAATGCATCAACGCTTTAGCCTGAAGGCAACATTAAGGAGCGATTTGTCTGATGTGTATCAGTTTACGTTCCATAACCAACTAGAGTTGGTAACATATTTTTTTGAACAAACTGAATTAAACGCAACAGTTTGTCATTTTGCCGATATAATAAGCCTTCGGCGTCGGCATAATTCTTTAGGACCTATCCGAGCTGATGGTGAAAGCATCATTTTGATTGAGGTTTCAATCAGGGAAATTCCCTATTAGATGTTCACTTACGGCGGTATCCGTGCGCTGACTATATCAAACCTTGCAGCATCTGCCTATGGGCTAAGCTTAGATTTCTTGTGAAAAAACTAAGCTAAACGGTCATTTATTAATCAAATTTAGCAAAATTTCAGGTTTAAATATTAGTATGAATTCTACACAGCAATGGCAAAGTGTCACTTGGTTTGAGGTGGATGAACATCAAGCAGGACAGCGAATTGATAATTTCCTGTTCTCGCGTTTAAAAGGTGTACCTAAAAGTCGTATTTATCGTTTGATTCGTGAAAGTCAGGTTCGAGTAAATAAAAAACGTGTTAAAGCTGAGACTAAACTTGAGATTGGTGATCAGATTCGTGTTGCTCCAATTCGTTACGAACAAAAAGACGAAACAGCCGCTCCGGTCAGTGACAGTGTGGCACAAGGCCTATTAAGCCGTGTGGTCTATGAAGATGAAGGTTTGTTAGTTGTAAATAAACCATCAGGTATTGCTGTCCATGGTGGTAGTGGTATGGCATATGGTTTGATTGAGGCACTACGTGCAGCGACAGGCAAAAAATATTTAGAACTTATTCATCGTATTGACCGTGATACTTCTGGTCTGGTCATGATTAGTAAAAAACGTAGCACATTAAAACAACTACAAGATATGTTGCGTGAGCACAAAATTCGTAAAACCTATGCAGCGATTGTTAAAGGTCAAGTGAGCTTAGATAAACAGCTGATTGATGCGCCTTTATTGAGATATGAGCTGGCAAATGGCGAGCGTCGTGTACGTGTGACTAAAGATGGTAAACCAAGTAAAACCGAATGGGTTGTAGCAGAGCGCTTTAAAAATGCGACTCTGGTTCATGCATCACCTTTATCTGGCCGTACTCATCAGATTCGTGTGCATGGTTTAAGCATTGGACACCCGTTGATTGGTGACGATAAATATGGACACACGACTGAGTACACTGGCCCTGAAGCACGTCGTTTATGTTTACATGCGATGCGTTTAGATATTCCAGGTTATCCACCGATTGAAGCACCTTTACCAGAAGACATGACCCAGTTATTAAAGGCTTTGAGAGTGGCAAAATGAGTCTAAAAACTGAATTAGTTATTTTCGACTGGGATGGGACTTTATATAACTCTGTTGGACAGATTGTTGCTAGCTTGCAACATGCAGCAGAACAACATGAATTGCCTTTAACAGATGAAGCAGCAAAAAGCATTATTGGTTTAGGCTTGCCGGAAGTTATGCAAACCCTATTTCCAGAAGCGCCTGAGTTACATGATTCAATTTTAAAAGCATATGGCGATCACTATATTGCAAATTCTACAAATGATGCATGGTTCGATGGTATTGCTGAGCTACTACATGATTTAAAAGCGCAAGGTTTAAAACTTGCAGTCGCAACGGGGAAAAACCGTCGTGGGCTAGATCGTGTAATCGCAAAAACCCAGAGTACTCATCTTTTTGATGTGACTCGAGCAGCTAATGAAACCAGATCGAAACCAGATCCACTCATGTTGCAAGAAATCTTAGCTGTCACTGGAGTAAGCGTTGAGCGTGCAGTAATGATTGGTGATAGTAGCTATGATCTTGAGATGGCTCAGCGGTTAAACATGCCACGAATTGGTGTGGGCTATGGTGTGCATTCGATCGAAATTCTACAACAGTTTCAGCCTTTAACGATTGCTAAAGATGTACCTGAGCTGCACAACTTTTTAAGAGAGTATGCAAAGTTATCTACGGTAGATGTTGCATAATTTAGAATAATATAAGAAGGGGGATTTATTCCCTCTTATTGTATGTCTAATAACAATAAGAAGAGAAAAATGAGTCGTTCTATTCGTCTATTAAATCTTTTACAACAACTTCGAGAAGCCCGTTATCCAATCACTGCACAAGTTCTCGCTGAACGTATGGGAATTAGTGTCCGAAGTGTCTATCGCGATATCGATAGCTTACGTGAGCAGGGTGTAGCAATTGAGGCATCGGCAGGTATAGGTTTTCAGCTTAAAGAAGATATTGTACTGCCACCAATGACACTCAATGAAAATGAAGTCGAAGCTATTTTTCTGGCATTGTATTGGTTAAAGAGTGTGCCAGATCAATCGTTACAATCGGCATCTACATCTGTATTAGCTAAATTGAATTCTGTTTTGCCCGAGCATCGGCAATATTTATTACAGCAAACGACTTTAAGAGCATTTAATACGTGGCTGCCTGTAGATGAAAATCGAGTCGAACAGGTGCGTTTAGCCATTCGGCAGCAAGTCAAAATTTCGGTGCATTATCATGATGAGCAGCAACGAAGTAGTGTCCGAACCTTGTGGCCTTTTGCCTTGGGATATTTTAATGACAAAATTGTGTTGGCTGCCTGGTGTGAACTCAGGCAGGATTTTAGACATTTTAGACTTGATCGTATTCAACAGCTGAGTTTAAGCCAAGAATTATATCCATCATTTAAGCAAAAACTATTTGAGCAGTGGTGGACACAAGAGTCGAAGACTACTGACAAAAACTGACAAAGAGGTTTTGTAGACTAGGTTCCACGATAAACAAGGAGCCATAAAAATGAGCCTTAAACTTTATACTAACAAAGAATCACGTGGTGTTGTGGTCGACTGGCTTTTAGTCGAATTAGGTGTTGAGTGTGAACGTATTGAAGTCGAATACAAGACTGAAATGAAAACACCAGAATATCTAAAAATTAACCCTTTTGGAAAAGTGCCAGTATTGGTAGATGGTGATGTCGTGATTTATGAGCTAGGTGCAATCTGTGCTTATCTTGCTGATAAATTTTTCGATAAAGGTTTAGCTCCTGCACTAGATGATCCTAAACGCGGTTTGTACTATCGCTGGTTATTTTTGATGGCAGGCCCATGGGAAGCTGCTGGTGTTGATAAAGCTCTCGGAATAGATGTATCGCCTGAGCAAAAAATGTTTGTGGGTTATGGTGATTACAACGATGCCTACCAAGCTTTAGTGCAAGGGCTTAGTGAAGCAAATCCGTATGTGTGTGGCGAACAATTTACCGCCGCAGATGTAAGCGTTGGAGCAATGCTGTTATGGCAATTGAAAATGGGAGCGATTGAATCTCATCCTGCCATTACGCGTTATGTTGAAACCATCAAACAACGTGAAGGCTTAAAACAAAGCTCGATGGGCTCATTGTTGTAAACCTCTGCTGTTCAGAGTCACCCATTTGGGTGACTTTTTTATTTCCTAAATACAAGTTTTAGTTGGTAAGAAAGCCAGCAGCAACGTTAATACAGATCGCTAAAATGGTGGTATTAAATCCAAAAGACAACACCGCATGAAATAAGTTTAAAAGACGCATGTGTTTGGTTGTAATCGAAACATCGGCAGTTTGGGCAGAGGTGCCAATAATATAACTAAAATATAGAAAATCAGGATAAGTGGGCTGTTTTGTTCCCGGAAAATCTAAACCACCATTTTCTTCATTTCTAGATAAAGCCATATAAAAATCATGGGCATAATGGAGGGCAAAAACGGTATGCATAAAAAGCCATGCAGAAACAATAGTGAGTAAAGCTAAAGCCACATGGCCTAACTTTGCAGCATGATTAGAAGGAAGCTGTGAGAGCTGTATTAAAATAGCAACTAGGCACATGGTTAAAGCCAATAGAACAATCAGCATAATGACCCATTTGCTTTCATCTTGTTTTTTAGCTTGCTGCTGCATTTGTGAGTGATCAGCACTTTTCATGAGCTGCCAAACATGTAGTAAATATATACTAATCGAAGTATTCCAGCTGACTAATAAAATAGTTGACCATTTCCATGAGGTGAACCATGTCAGAATACTTGCTGTGATAAATCCTATAAATAAAGCAATAAAGAAATGAGGGCGGTTTAGTACACTACGTCCAAGATGTTGAAATACTGCAACCATTTTCCTAATCTCCTTTTACCAAATGGTAAATATATTATTTTTTATTAAATGGTGAAAATAATATCTAGTTTTATATGGATTTTATTCCAAGTTTTTTAAATTGTATTTAAGAGATATTTACTTTTACCGAGTAGGTAAAATAGAACAAAAGCGCGGGCTAAACTGTTTATAAAAAGTATAAAATAAATAAAAAATATTATTTACTTATACCTTTTATAAAGGTGTCCTTATTAATCATAGGCTTAAAATAAAATATAGCTTTTCTGATTAGGTGTGAGTTAAGTTTTTATCCAGATGAAATACTTTAGTGAGTTGATCAATAAATTTTTGAACCCCTAAAGACTGTGAATTTCTACGGTAATTTACGAATAAATCCAATGTCGGTAACTCGACATCAAGAGGGCGGACTACTGTATTTTTGATGCCTAAAGGTGCAACGTAAGCAGGTAAAATTGTACAACCTAATCCAGAACCAAGAGAGTTAATATTAAACAACATGCTATCTGCTTTTTGAACAATATTGAGGTCAATATTGTGAGTTTTGGCAAAGTCTAAAATCGTGTTATGTAATGTTTGTGACTGCTCGGCAGCAGGAATAATAAAGTCAACGCCTTGTAACGCATGAACAGGAATTCGTTCATATTGAGTAAGTGGATGATTTTTAGGAAGTAAAAAAATCAAGGGTTCAGTCAAAACAAATTGGCTTTGGATCTCATCACTATCTGTATTTTCTCGAGTAAAGGTAATGTCTAACTCACCTTTTTTTAAGGATTTAAGTTGTTCAGTATTGTTTAGATTAGATAGTTCAATGATGAGATCGGGGTGTTGTAATCGCAGATTAGGAAGAACGTAAGGAAAAATTTTCATTTCTGCAATGGGAACAAAACCGATACGGAGCAGTTGCTGTTTAGCCTTAGAAACCTGTCGTGCCAGAGCAACTGCTTTTTCAGCTTGAGCAAGGGTCAGGCGAGCATGTTCTAAAAAGACTTCACCTTCTTCGGTTAATTCAACTTTACGTTTAGTGCGATTTAAAAGTCGTACACCAACATCTTCTTCTAAATCTTTAATCTGTTGGCTAAGGGAGGGTTGTGCGGTAAAAAGTTTAAGGGCGGCTTTACTAAAATTTAATTCTTCAGCAACGGTAATGAAATATCGGAGATGGCGTAGTTCCATAAGACTAATCCAAAAAATGTCTTACTATGATTTATGTGAAGTATAAAGCATAAAGGGATATAGCGTGAAGGTGATTTAGGTATTTATAAAATAAATGGAATTTCCATTTTCATTAAACATTTAATATATAAATCTAAGTTCAAGTAATTCATAAAATATATTAATTAGGGTCGTTTAAATACATTATTTTTACTTAATCAAAGAAATATTTAAATGTTTTAAATATTAGTATAGGTGATTCTCATATTATGCAAAAATGAAGAAATATAAAATAATATTATAAAATATAAATTCTTTAAGAATGAGTTGGATTTAAGTGTTACTAAATATTTTGTTCTATAAGCTCACAAAACATTTGAAGTTAGAAAAGGAGGGCTTACCAAAGCAAAACCAAGTAACTCATCCCCAATTTCACGTGACTAATTATTGTTATGTTATACAAGCAGTCTTAATAAGAATGGTAATTATCGACGCATAAACCCAACACATCTATGTATTTTTTATGGCAATCTAATTCAACTTATGTTGGCTGTGACCACAATAAAAGGGATATTTATATGATAAATAAGTGTAAGTGCCATAGCTTAATTTGTTTTAATTGTTAAGATAGAAACCTGAACACATCCATTCTGCCGATGCTAAAACATAGAAAAGCCCATGAAAGACAAGCCGACATTAACATATCAATTGCCGACTCAGTCCTGTTGGACGCATACATGGATAAAACCTCCTTTTTATCATCCCGAGTCAGGGCGTGAATCTGATACACGTTTTTATAACCAACAGCCTAAATCACCGGCTAGAGGCTCAAAAGAGCTATTACGTTGGTTAGTTACACGTGAGTCTTTTACATGGAAAGTTGATATTCAAAATGAATACGATACTCGTGTAAATACGGCTGTGGCCTTGCCTCAAAATCGTCCTCAGGCGGACTTAGATGATTGGCAAGTTTGGTTTGTTGGGCATGCAACGGTATTGATTCAGATCGGGCCTTATAACTTTATTACCGATCCAGTATGGTGTGATTATGCAAGCCCTTCACAGGGTCGTGGACCTCGCCGTGTGTGTCCAGCAGGTTTTGCATTAGAACAATTACCGACGATTCATGGTGTTCTACTCAGTCATAATCATTATGATCATATGGATTTGGCTACGCTTGAATGGCTACATAAAAAATTCGCAATGCCGATTTACACTGGACTCGGGAATGGCTTTTACCTACCCAAAGAGTTTCATGTGATTGAGATGGATTGGTGGCAAGAAATTCCCTATCACGAACTAAGAATAATCTATACACCTGCACAGCATGGCTCTGGACGTGGCTTACGTGACCAGAATAAAGCTCTCTGGGGCGGCTTTTCGGTTGTAGCGAAAACAGGGCATTGTTTCTTTGCTGGTGATACGGGTTATGCGGGGCATTTTAAGCAAATTCATGCTCGTTATGGCGCACCACGTGTTGCTTTGCTTCCGATCGGAGCTTATGAACCTCGCAAGTTAATGAGTTATGTTCATATGAACCCTCAAGATGCTGTACATGCACATTTAGATTTGCAAGCTCATCGTTCTGTTGCGATTCATTATCGAACTTTTCAGTTGACCGACGAAGACCGAGAAGATCCTGAACATGCGCTAGCTCAAGCGATTAAAGCTTCATCGAAACTTGCGAATCCTTTTTATTGCATTCGAGAAGGGCATAAATTGACTGTATAAAAGTACATCATTTTATATTTAATTTAAAAAGCCAGTTCAATTTGAACTGGCTTTTATCATTCTGACTTAAATTAAGCTAAGTCAAAACGATCTAGATTCGTGACTTTAGTCCATGCCGCTACAAAGTCTTGAACAAATTTTTCTTTACCATCTGCTTGAGCATAAACTTCTACCAGTGCACGTAAGATTGAGTTTGAACCGAATACTAAATCATTGCGTGTTGCAGTAAATTTTACAGTGCCTGTTTTACGGTCTTTGCCTTCAAATACTTCGCCTGATGAATCAACAGGTGCCCATACAGTAGACATGTCGAGTAAGTTCGTGAAGAAGTCTGTGCTGAGTACACCAACCTGCTGAGTGAATACGCCGTGTTGCGAACCATCCCAGTTAGTGCCTAGAACACGTAGACCACCAATCAATGCGGTTAACTCAGGTGCAGTCAAAGTCAGTTGCTGTGCTTTATCAATTAATAATGCTTCAGTTGCTGCATTGACGCCCTCTTTTTTCCAGTTTCTAAAACCATCGGCAAGGCCGCGGAGCAATTGGAAAGATTCGACATCAGTTTGACTTTGTAATGCATCAACACGACCAGAGGCAAATGGAACGCTAATGTTGAAACCGGCCGCTTGAGCAGCTTGCTCTACACCAATGTTACCTGCTAGCACAATGAGATCAGCCAATGACAGTTGAGTTGAGCCTTTGATTTCTTCAATTTTAGTTAAAGTTTTAACAGCTTTTTGGTTGACTTCCCAATCACGTTGCGGAGATAAAGCAATACGTGCGCCGTTTGCTCCACCACGCTTGTCTCCACCACGGAAAGTTGACGCTGAAGCCCAACCAAGAGAAACCAACTCACCAGCAGATAGTCCTAGTGCAACAATTTTTGCTTTTGCATCAGCAATGCTGGCAGCCGATGGTGCAACGCTAGCAGCAGGTAATGGATCTTGCCAAATTAAATCTTCAGCTGGAACTTCAGGGCCTAAATAACGTGCTTTTGGTCCCATATCGCGGTGAGTTAATTTGAACCATGCGCGAGCAAAAGCATTGGCGAAGGCTTGTGGATCGTTAAGGAAGCGACGAGAGATTTTTTCAAACTCAGGATCAAAACGTAAGGTCAAATCTGTAGTCAGCATTGTTGGCTTACGTTTAATTGATGGATCGAATGGATCAGGAATGATCGCTTCAGCATCTGCTGCTACCCATTGAATTGCACCAGCAGGTGAACGTTCTTGTACCCACTCGTATTTGAATAGGTTTTCAAAGAAGTAATTGCTCCACTGTGTTGGAGTTTGTGACCAAATGACTTCTAAGCCAGAAGTGATCGCGTCTTTACCAACACCTGTACCAAAGCTATTTGACCAACCAAAGCCCATCTGTTCAATTGGCGCGCCTTCAGGATCAGCCTGAACATGGTCAGCAGAGGCAGCACCGTGGGTTTTACCTAAAGTATGACCACCTGCAATCAATGCAACAATTTCTTCGTCATCCATTGCCATGTTGCCGAAAGTCGCACGAATAAATGGTGCAGCCGATTTTGGATCGCCACTAGCTTGTGGACCCTCAGGGTTTACATAAATTAGACCCATTTCGGTTGCAGCGAGATTGCTGCCTTCCAATGCTTCAGAGTTTCGATGAGCTAACCATTCTTTTTCATCGCCCCAGTTTACATCGTTATCTGGTTCCCAAACGTCTTCACGACCCGCACCAAAACCAAAGGTACGGAAGCCAGAAGACTCAAGCGCAATGTTACCGGCAAGAATAAATAAATCTGCCCACGATATTTTTTGACCATATTTTTGTTTAACTGGCCATAGCAAACGGCGTGCTTTATCTAAGCTCGCATTGTCAGGCCAACTATTTAATGGCGCAAAACGTTGCTGACCGCGACCAGCACCACCACGGCCATCGCCCATACGATATGTGCCGGCAGCATGCCATGCTAAACGAATAAATAAGCCTGTATAATTTCCCCAATCGGCTGGCCACCAATCTTGAGAATCGGTTAATACATTTTTGATATCAGCTTTGAGGGTGTAGTAGTCGAGTTTTTTAAACTCTTGACGATAATTAAAATCTTTACCGAGTGGATTAGAACGTTCTGAATGTTGATTGAGTAGGTCGACGCGTAGTTGTTTTGGCCACCAGTGTAAACTAGGCGTGCCACCACCGATCGTTACTTGGGGTTTTGAGTTATGTCCTGAAAAAGGGCATTTTGATTCGTCTGACATGATTATATTCTCTCTGGGTAATAATTATTGAGCTCTTGATAAAGTAGTAGGGCTCATTTTCCTGGACTTCTGGTTTAAAAACTCATGTTTATCAAATAAAGAAATGAGTGAGAAAATGATGAGAGAAACCGTTTAAAAAGTCTTTTCACCAAGATTTCGGCTCATTATTTTTAATTTAATAATGCATCAAATTCCTTTAGTTGTTATTCCTCCAATTTACTGTATGAAGGTTAAAAAACAAGAGGAAAAATAAGATGAAGTTTGAAAATAATGATGCATAGAATTACCTCTTCAATTGCTGGAACAACTTAAGATCTTTGAATAACGCTCTTTAAATATAGTAGAAGTAGAGGATTTATTTTTCAAATGGATTAAATTGCAAATATTAATTTAAAAAACCGATTGAAGTTTCGTTTAAAAAGTAGGGTATCAGCGAGAGTGAAAAAAAATTTTATATTTAGTTTTATTAGGTTATTTGAAAGAAAAAAGGAGAGCATGGCTCTCCTTTTTTTAAATATTAAACATTTACGATTCGATTTGATTTGACCATATCGGCTAGGCCGTGAGTTTTAAAATAGTACTCAAGCCAGCTTTTCACAATGAGTGGGTTATTCATTTTCATAACATCATCAAGTAATTTTTGTGCATCTGTCATAGGTACATGACAAATTGCTTTTCGTACTCGCAAAATGTTACTCGAACTCATCGAAAGGGTATTAAAGCCCATTGCCATGAGTAAAATTGCCGATAATGGGTCACCTGCCATTTCACCACAAATACTGATTGGTTTTTTGTGGTCATGGCATTCTTTAACCAAGCGAGTTAAAGCACGTAGAATAGATGGGTGGAAATGCGAGTAAACGTTTGCCACATGTGGATTATTACGATCAACCGCGAGTAAATATTGGGTTAAGTCATTTGAACCGACTGAGAAGAAATCGACGAGTTCAGCAAACTCATCAATTTGTAGCAATACGCTTGGCACCTCAACCATAATTCCAATTTTAGGCTTGGTAATTTTAACTTGCTCTTCTTCTTGCACCGCAATCCAGTCACGCTCAAGTAAATAAAGTACTTCTTCGACTTCACTTACTGTAGTCACCATTGGCAATAAAATATGCAAATTATTTAGACCAATACTAGCTTTGAGCATGGCGCGAATTTGTGACGAGAAAATCTCAGGATGATCAAGCGTGAAACGAATACCGCGCCAGCCTAATGCCGAGTTTTCTTCTTCGATACTGAAGTAAGGCAAGTCTTTATCGGCACCAATATCGAGAGTTCGCATCACCACAGGTTTGTTGGCGAAGTGGCTTAATTGTTGACGATAAATTGCACGTTGTTCTTCTTCACCTGGGAAGCGTTCCCGTAACATGAATGGAATTTCGCTTCGGTATAGGCCCACACCTTGCGCGCCACGTTGTACTCCGCGGACGACATCAATCATGAGACCTGTATTCACATAAAGCTGAACAGATACACCATCTGGCGTAATCGCTTCTTTGGTCTCGTATTGTTTGAGATCTTTTGCAATCTGTTCATCTTCTTTTTGAATTTCTTTATAACGTTGGCGTAAACGACGTGGCGGATTAACAAAAACACGGCCCTGATAGGCATCCACAATCATTTCCGCATCATCAAGTGTGTTAACAGGCAGTTCGGTTACACCAACTACGGTTGGAATACCTAATGCACGAGCCACAATCACCATATGTGAATTGGCTGCACCTTCTGATGTCACAATTGCTGCAATATTGTCTACTGGCAGCTCTACGAGTGCCGCAGTACTAATTTCTTCACCAATTAAAATACTGTCTGGGCTCAGTTCACGGTGGCTAGAATCTTCTTCTTGCAACGAAGCTAAAATACGTCGGCCTAAATCTTTAAGATCGGAAACTCGCTCACGAAGATAGTCATCTTCCATTTGCGCAAATAGGGCAGTATGTTTTTCAATCACACGGCGTACTGCACCTTGTGCCCAATGCCCGTCACGAATAAGTTCTTTAATTTCGGCTGGTAATGCATTTTCATCTAGCATTCTTAAGAAAACACTAAATAAAGCGCGTTCTTCTGCCATTAATGAATCATGCATTTTTTCATCTAAAGAACGAATCTCTGAACGAACTGATGAAATGGCTTGATCTAGAAGTCGAAGTTCATGACTAATATCTTCTGCTTCACGGTCAGGTACTGAGGCTAAATCGGCAGGTGGATATAAAATAATAGCACGACCTAAAGCAACACCGCCTGCACCTGAAGCACCTTGAAAGGTTTTATAGGCAGGGCCATTACTTGGTTTACGAAATACGTCAATATTTCCAACCGCGTGAGCGTGTGCAATAACCCCAGAAAGCTGAGCACACAGAGTGACTAAAAATGACTCGGCTGCTTCGCTAAAATCTTGAGGAAGTTTGTTTTGTACAACCAAAACGCCCATAACCTTACGGCGATACATGACAGGTACGCCAAGGAATGAGTTATAAATTTCTTCGCCCGTTTCAGGTAAATACAAGAAACGCTCATGCTTTGGTGCGTTGTCAAGGTTAACAATTTCTTCACGTTGCCCAACCAGACCGACCAAGCCTTCACCGAGTTGCAGTGAAACATGGCCCACAGATTCTGGATTTAAGCCTTTAGAGGCCATCAAAACATAGCGCTGGTTGCGTTCATCGAGTAAATAAATAGAGCAAACATCCACTTTCATGGCTTCAGCAACCTGATTGACCATGATGTCTAACGATTCATGCAAACTGACGGACGCATTAACCTCTTGGACAATGCGCCGTAAAGTGTCGAGTTGCATGTTTGACATGGATGTATACTCCAGTATTTTTTTAGACTATGAATGTATTTATAACAGCACTTTTAATAAAAATCATTTGCTAGATAAATGATTTTTAGGGTAATTGTTGCATCGGCAACTGTGTACACAACTCCACCATGGCTTTGCGATAAACATCACGCTTGAAGTTCACCACTTGACCAAGGGGATACCAATAGCTAACCCACTGCCATTCATCGAATTCGGGTGGGTCGGAGAGGTTTAACTGAATATTTTTTGCATGTGCAGTTAATTTCAGTAAAAACCATTTTTGTTTCTGTCCGATACATACGGGGTCAGAGTCTGACCGAATGTACCGATGTGGCAAACGATAACGCAGCCATCCTTTGGTTTGCGCAATAATCTGGACATGTTCGGGCAATAAGCCGATTTCTTCTCTCAGTTCTCGAAAAAGTGCCTGTTCAGGAGTTTCTCCAAACTGAATGCCTCCTTGTGGAAATTGCCAAGCATTGTGACCAATGCGCTTTGCCCATAAAACCTGTCCATCATCGTTTGCCAAAATGATCCCGACATTCGGTCGGAAACCTTCTGAGTCGATCATTTGGCTACCTAAATATTGTCTATATCGTTGACTTTAATCGCGGGGACAAACACTTTTTTATGTCCAGCTCGAAAAGATCAAAGTAAAATGTTTAAATTGCTACGATCTTAACGAATTTCTATCGACTAGCGGAGATAGATTTACATTTTTTTTCTTAAATTTCAGTTTAAACGAGAATTTTCATGAAACTGGCGTTGTTTGATTTAGACCATACCTTGTTAAATACCGATTCAGACCACTCGTGGGGTGAATTTTTAGTCAATGAAGGTTTGGTTGATCCGGTTCATCATCGTCAGATGAATGATAAATTTTATGAAGATTACAAAGCAGGACAACTTGACCCATATGCTTATAATGAATTTGTCTTTGGATTTTTAACAAAGCACGACAATAATTATTTAACTGAACTTCACCAGTTGTTCATGCAAAAAGTGATTCGCCCACAAATGCGTCCTAAAGGTTTTGATGCAATCAAAAAACATCAAGATTTAGGTCATACGATTGTCGGAATTACTGCAACAAGTGATTTTATTACTGCACCAATTTTCCGTGAATTTGGAATTACAGAAATTTTGGCAACCAATGCTGAAGTTGCTGAGGGGAAATATACAGGTAAAGTTGCTGGTTTGGCGTGTTACCAAAAGGGCAAACTTGCACGTCTAGATGATTGGTTGGAAGGTCGTGGCGTATCTGAGTCTTGGGCGTATTCAGATTCAATCAATGACCGTTTTTTACTTGAATATGCAACCCATGCGATTGCGGTAAATCCTGATGATCGTCTAGAAAAGTTAGCTCAAGAGCACAACTGGGAAATTCAGGACTGGTCGATTTAAGATGATCGAGTGGGAAGAGCTATGGGTTAGATAAGCTCTTCCAACTTTTAATTAATTATATTTAAATTATTTTTTTATATTTCTTGAAAATCTTAAACCAAAAATAAATATTGATAAGTTCAATAAAAAGAAATTTTAAAAATGAGGTAATTAATGTCAAAAACACCACAGATTAAATTACCAAAACAACTTTGGAATGATCAAAGTATTGATTTAACACGCCATCGCTATCAGGGAAAATTACTGAGTAAAAGTGAAGGCTTTAAATTAGGTAAGGCTCAACGTAAAAAAGTACCGCGTGAACAGTTGTCAAAGCTTTCTGAACGACCACAAGGTACAACTGCCTTAACGATCTATGATTGGAGTAATCAAGGACGGTTAGAGAAACTCAAACCGATTCGTGCAAAACGGATGAGTATTTCACCATTTACATTTTATCGTGGCATGCCTTCTTTGATGTTATTTGACCAAGCATGGGAGCAAGAAAATACAGGTTTATTTCAACAGATTTGTGGTGATTGTCATTTAAGTAATTTTGGTGGTTTTGCAAGTCCAGAACGTAATCTGTTATTTGGAATTAATGATTTCGATGAAACTTTAGTTGCCCCATTTGAATGGGACGTAAAGCGTTTAGTAACCAGTTTTGTGATAGCAGCACGTGATATTAATCTTGCAGATAAAGTGGGTTTAAGGGCAATTAAAATAATGCTGAATAGTTACCGTCAGCACTTATTAGAAAATGCAAAACTTTCGCCACTACAAGTTTGGTATGAAAAGATTGATGCCATTACCTTATTAGAAAATACTGAATGCCGAAAACTCAGAAAGAAAAGCGAAAAGGATCTTGATTCTGCGCAGAAAAAAACGGTGTATTCTGTTTTGCCGAAGCTTACCCAGCAAGATCAAGATACAGGATTGCGTCATTTTGTAGATGATCTACCGTTATTGTGGCACCCCAGCGCAGATGAACCATTTAGTAAAGATGTTGATGTATTCTTTCAACAATACCGTGATTCTTTGAAATATGATCGCCAAGTACTTTTTGATCGTTATCAATGTACAGATGTGGCCTTTAAAGTGGTTGGTATTGGAAGTGTTGGTACCAGATCTGCGATTGCATTATTTCAAGATGCAGATCGGGAGCCGTTAATTTTACAAATGAAAGAAGCGAATCCATCAATTCTTAGTCCGTTATTTGTAGAAAAAGTAAATCACGAAGGTGAACGTGTAATACATGGTCAGCAACTCATGCAGGCCGCAAGTGATATATTTCTTGGATTTTCCTCAATATCAACTCAACATTTTCATGTACGTCAGCTACGCGATATGAAAATCTCTTTTAATCTTAATGATATGGATGAAGAGTATTTCTATAAGTATGCTGAAGATTGTGGCTTGGCTTTAGCGCATGCCCATGCAAAATCTGGAAATGCAGATGTACTTATGGGATATCTTGGAGAGGGCGATACGATTGTAAATGTATTACAAACGTATGCAGAAGAATATGCAGAGCGCAATCTAAACGACTATCAGCTATTTATGAATGAAATTGCTGATAGTAAGATTCAGCTCGCTGGAGAGGATGCGCTTTAATAAATTACTTAACTTTGCCTGTGGTATACCAAATATTTGGGTCAGGGTTTTGTTGATGCCAAAGCTTAAATTGAGCCCGCCATTGCTGAAAGGGTGCCGACAAAGTAGGGCGTGGGTCATCACTTAAACTATAAGCCATACCTTCTACCAACCATTTGGGTTTAGTCATCATTGCTATATTTCCCCATTCTTCGGCTTGTCGGTGATGAATAAGCTCATGGGTGATGTAGAAATCTTTCCAGCCACGCGGTGCAACCAATAACCCCAAATTACCAACAGCTTTAGCGGCTGCTTTTTCCATACCAAAGGTATTTGCACATTGTGGAGTTGAGCAAAAAACCATAGTGGGTTGTTGATGAAAAGCACCTACTTTATCTTGGGTCTCTTTTAATGCCTGATTATAAAGTATCTTTGCAAGAGGCTCTGTCTTTGGATCATCTACACATATCTGACCATCACACTGTAATAATAACAGGTGATGGGCGAAAACAACACGTATCGGTTTAAACCAAATAAATGTAACTAGAACTAACACAGCTAAAGTTATGAAGCCGTATAAACCGATTTTAATTATCTTTGAATATTGATTCTTCACGATCATGAATCTTAAGTGAAAAGTATAATGATAGTAGAGAAAAGGATATATATTTACAGTATCATTTCTAATCAATATATAACTTTATTAATTAAAATAGCATGGCTAAAAACAAGCGCACTAAAAATGAAAGTAGTAGTGGTTTCTTTCAAGAGTTTATAGATCAGCTCATTACCGCTATTTTTGGTGAATTACTTATTTATATCATTGCTTTACTGTTTATGAGTGCATTTGGCGGAATTATTTTCGCTGCTATATGTTTCAGTTGGGGCGTTCTGTTTCTACTACTACCTTTTGCTGTTTTAATTTATATCCTTTTTAAAAAATATAGTCGTTAATTCAATTATTCCTGCATCATTTTAATTAGTTCTTGCATAGCTCTAGATTGAGTACGTGCAGGATGCCACACCATGCCTAATTGGCGATTCATTTCTACATCTAAATCAAGTTGCTGCATATCTTGATTCAGTAGAGTTTTTGGTAGTACTGACCAACCTAAACCAATCGACACCAACATACGAATTGACTCAAGAGGGTTATTACTCATTGTGATTTTTGGTTTAAGCCCTTGTTTTTCAAACTCAGCTAATGTGATTTGAGCTGTATAAGTTTGTGCAGCGGGCAATAGGCTTGGGTATTCAATTAAATCTTGTAAGGTCAGATGCTCTTTTTGTGCAAGTGGGTGAAATGGCGCAGCAACAAAAACTAAAGGATCATTCCAGATTGTAATGTAGTTAAGGCGCTCATCCCCTGAAGGAGGAAGTGTTAAAAATGCTAACTCTAAATCACCAGCAAGTACTTGTTCATGGGCTTGCTCTGAATCAACAAAATGCACGTCTAAAGTAACCTGCGGAAATTGTTGAACAAAGTGTTTAAGTGGGGACGGTAAATGATGTAAACCAATATGGTGACTCGTACCGACTTTTAAACGGCCTTGTACCTGAGTTTGTTCATGGCTAAGCGTATGGTGAATATCACCCAGCTCATTTAACCAGTTTTTAACTTTTGGTAATAATGAATGTGCAGCATGAGTTGCCTGTACACCTCGGCCTGCGGACTCAAATAGTTTTACACCAAAATATTCTTCTAAGCTGTGAATTCGTTTGGTAACAGCAGGTTGAGTAATAAATAATTGATCTGCTGCCACAGAGATAGACCCTGTTTCCATAACTTTTACAAAAGCTTCAAAGGCTGCAAGATTCATAATACAACTCAACTTGGAATAGAAAAATCGAGGGGCTAAAGTTGCCGAGCCAAAATCGTATCATGCTTGCAGCAAAACGAGTGAGAAAGTTGTGAATTACCGCACTAATCTTAGCCTAAGCCGTTGTTTCTTTTTCGGCTAAGGCTGATACGCGGCGATCTTTAGCTGCCCAAACTTTTTCATGAAAGAAAAAAGCAAAGGCTTGTACGGTTGGTTCGAGCATGCTTAGAGTCAAAGCCATCCAGATATTACCTGTTACAAAGTATGCAACTATCATTGCTACACTAATATGCATAATGTAATAGCTGAAGGTTTTCTTTAAGGTACGTTGATTATTTATAACGAATTTTTGAATATTAGCCATGATCATTCTCTTTAGCCACTTTGATATTTTTAGTATAGAGATGAGAGTATAAGATTAAAAATTGATTATGCAAATGATAATCATTAACAAAAACGATTTATTAAATTTGTGGTATCTCAAAGGAATTATAATTTATTCCAAAAAGTTTTCTAATTTATAAAAATGATAAATTAGATTTATGTGAAACTCTGGCTATAATCGAAGAAAGATTAGAATTACCCAGTCCAATGGAGCAAGACGACATGGCAGGCAAAACTTTATATGACAAATTGTGGGATGACCACGTTGTTTCACAGCGTGATGATGGCTCATGTTTACTTTATATTGACCGTCATTTATTGCATGAAGTGACTAGTCCACAAGCATTTGAAGGTTTGCAACTTGCAGGTCGTCAACCATGGCGTTTAAGTGCAAACGTTGCTACACCGGACCATAACGTTCCAACGTCTAAAAAAGAACGTGACCAAGGTATCGCAGGTATTGAAGATGATACGTCTCGTATCCAAGTTCAAACCTTAGATGACAACTGTAAAGCTTTTAATATTGTTGAATTCAGCATTAATGATATCCGTCAGGGTATTGTGCATGTGGTTGGTCCTGAACAGGGTTTAACTTTGCCGGGCATGACAGTTGTATGTGGTGATTCACATACAGCTACTCACGGTGCTTTCGGTTGTTTGGCGCATGGTATTGGAACATCTGAAGTTGAACATGTGTTAGCAACACAATGTTTGATCCAGAAAAAATCTAAAAACATGTTAGTACGTGTAGATGGCGTATTAGGCAAAGGCGTAACACCAAAAGATGTTGTGTTGGCAATCATTGCTAAAATTGGTACTGCTGGTGGTACAGGCTATGCAATTGAATTCGGTGGCCAAGTTTTCCGTGATATGTCGATTGAAGGACGTATGACGGTATGTAACATGGCGATTGAAGCTGGTGCTCGTGTCGGTATGGTTGCTGTTGATGATAAAACTGTTGAATACGTGCAAGGCCGTAGCTACGCACCAAAAGGTGAGCAATGGGAACAAGCAGTTGCTTACTGGGACACTTTGCATTCAGATGAAGATGCAGTGTTTGATGCAGTCGTTGAATTAAATGGTGCAGAGATCGAGCCACAAGTGTCTTGGGGAACTTCACCTGAGATGGTTATTCCGGTCACAGAAGCTGTACCAACTTTAGAACAAGCGAAAGATGACGTTCAACGTAATGACTGGACGCGTGCTTATCAATATATGGGCTTAAATGCAGGTCAAGCATTAGCTGATATTCAACTTGATCGTGTCTTTATTGGTTCTTGCACTAATTCTCGTATTGAAGATATTCGTGCTGCGGCTGAAGTGGTTAAAGGCCGTAAAGTAGCCTCTAGCATTAAGCAAGCCATGATTGTTCCGGGTTCAGGTTTAGTTAAACAACAGGCAGAAAAAGAAGGCTTGGATAAAATCTTCTTAGAAGCTGGTTTTGAATGGCGTGAACCAGGTTGTTCAATGTGTTTAGCAATGAATGCAGATAAGTTACAACCAGGTGAACACTGTGCATCGACGTCTAACCGTAACTTTGAAGGTCGTCAAGGCAATGGCGGTCGTACTCACTTGGTGAGCCCAGCAATGGCGGCAGCGGCTGCAATCGCAGGTCACTTTGTTGATGTTCGTTCATTTTAATTCGGTCTGGAGCAAACCATGAAAGCTTATACAGTTGAACAAGGTATCGTTGCACCATTAGATCGTGCCAATGTTGATACAGATTTAATTATTCCAAAACAGTTTTTGAAATCAATCAAACGTACTGGTTTTGGCGATAACTTATTTGATGAACTTCGTTATTTAGATGAAGGTTATCCGGGACAAGATAACTCGGTACGTCCAAAAAATCCGGATTTCGTTTTGAACCAGCCACGTTATCAAGGTGCAAATGTTTTAATTGCTCGTACTAACTTTGGTTGTGGTTCAAGCCGTGAGCATGCACCTTGGGCATTAAATGAATACGGTTTCCGTACTGTTATTGCACCAAGCTTTGCTGATATTTTCTTTAATAACTGTTTTAAAAATGGCATGTTACCTGTCATTTTGTCAGAAGAAATTGTTGATCAGTTATTTAAAGAATGTGCGGCAAATGAAGGATATCAATTAACAATTGATTTAGCTGCTCAGGAAGTACGTACGCCAACAGGTGAAGCTTTTAAATTTGAAGTTGACCCATTTCGCAAGCATTGCTTGTTAAATGGCTTGGATGATATTGGTTTAACGCTTCAAAATGCCGATGCAATTCGTGCTTATGAAGAAAAAACTAAACAAGTTCGTCCTTGGGTATTCCAAGAGTTAAATTAACCTTTTGGTACATTTTAAACATAGCCATGGCGTAGTGTTCAAACTCTTGCTAACATGCTAAAGCATAAAAACACCTTAAAATTATGCACTAGATGAGGATTGGGCTTGAACAATGAAGAGGAACGTTACTCATAGCTTTTTGTTGAGCCTGTGCGCAATAACACTCAGTGCTTGTCAGAGCACGTACAATGTAGTGGATACTGTCCGTATTAAGCAGGCTGAACAAGAAAATTTGGGGCAGAATGCAGCAATATATTGTTCGGGCGCGAAGAGTTGTGAATTTGAACGACTAAATGATATTACTGTAGTGGATGCGCAAACACGACGAATTAGTAATCAGGCAATTCATCAAGGAATTGTAAGATTGCATGGTTCAGTGCTTGGTCAAACCAACAGTTTATATTTATCTGTGCCCGCTAAACAATATGAAGTGGTGATCCGTTTCTATCCGATTTCTCCAGATCGGGCAGAAACATTTCATGTGATTCACCAGTTTAATGCCAACCATCGCTATACATTTAAAATGTACCGAGACAAATCTAACCGTTCGGGTAGTTTGCTCAATGTTTCTGTACCAGATCCATTATGTGTCGATTTAGATCAGGATGGGCGTGTAATTCGCCGTTTTTGTCGACCATTTGATGTAACAACAGGGCTAGGCGAGTTCCTTGAACAGAAAAAACTAACACCGCGGTAAATATAACGCTGCTTGTTTTTGGAAAATGGAAAAAGTTCATGTCTAAACAGATTTTAATTTTAGCTGGTGATGGTATTGGTCCTGAAATTGTTGGGGCAGCAGAAAAAGTATTAAATACAGTAAATGAAAAATTTAATTTATCGTTAACTTGGGAACATGGCCTATTGGGCGGCGCAGCAATTGATGCGCATGGTGAACCGTATCCAGCTGTAACGAGTGAACAAGCAAAAAAAGCTGATGCAATTTTATTAGGGGCTGTAGGTGGACCAAAATGGGATGCGATTGAGCGCTCTATTCGTCCTGAGCGTGGTCTTTTAAAAATTCGTAGTGAACTTGACTTGTTTGCTAACTTGCGCCCAGCGATTTTATATCCGCAATTAGCAGATGCTTCTAGCTTAAAACCTGAAATCGTTGCTGGTTTAGATATTTTAATTGTTCGTGAATTGACTGGCGGTATCTATTTCGGTCAGCCACGTGGTATTCGTGAACTCGAAAACGGCGAAAAACAAGGCTATAACACAGACGTTTATTCTGAAAGCGAAATTAAGCGCATTGCAAAAGTGGCTTTTGAACTTGCAGGGTTACGTGGTGGTAAAGTTTGTTCGGTCGATAAAGCGAACGTTTTAGAGGTTACAGAACTTTGGAAGCAAACAGTTACTGATTTACAGCAAGCAAGTTATTCAAACATTCAGCTTTCACATATGTATGTAGATAATGCTGCAATGCAACTTGTACGTGCGCCTAAACAGTTTGACGTGATCGTAACGGGTAACTTATTTGGCGATATCTTATCTGATGAAGCAGCAATGCTTACAGGTTCAATCGGTATGTTGCCATCTGCATCGTTAGATGAAAATGGTAAAGGTATGTATGAGCCTTGCCATGGTTCTGCGCCTGACATTGCGGGTCAAAATGTGGCTAACCCATTAGCAACTATTCTTTCTGTTGCAATGATGCTTCGTTATACCTTCCGTGAAGAAGCTGCTGCAAAAGCAATTGAAGATGCGGTAGGTCAAGTACTTGATCAAGGCTTGCGTACAGCAGATATTATGTCTGAAGGCATGACAAAAGTTGGTACAGCTGAAATGGGTGAGGCAGTTGTCGCTGCTCTTGCTTAAAAACTTTTTATAAAAAACGCAGCTCAACGCTGCGTTTTTTTGTGCCTATGTTTTAGCAGGCTTTACCTTCATATTGAATAGACTCGGCAATATCATTCTTCAGCTGAAAAATAACTTTGCAGTTGAAATTTAAATCGTAAGAATTGCCACCCAAATTACCTGATTGTATAGCCACGGAATTACCTCTCATGTCGACATTAGTCACCATCGGGATTGGAATGTTTAATGGCCGTAAAATCGTATAGATGAGTTGATTGGATGTTTTTTGTGGAGTATTTGCGACTTGAAAACCAAGACTTCGTAGATTTATATCTTGCCGAATGGTGTTCGATGATTTGCCTAGAAAGCCCTTTAAATATTCTTGTAAATCTATAGATTGGCGTGGATGGCTAGTACAACCGCTCACATTCATTATGATTAAACAAAGTAGGCCAATTTGACATCGGGTATCTATATTCATTTTTATCTCAATAAAAAATTATATTTATTATTAAAGAACAATAGGTTGGATTTGAATGCTTGTAAAGTAAAAAAGGAAGATTATGATAAATAGAAGGTAAATTTGTCTTACGATTTATCATTACATTCAAACCGTTTTAATAATAATTTCATAGAAAACTTAAGGAAGAAAAGTATGAGAAAAATAGTTTTTGCTTTTTTATGTAGCTTTGGAATGACTGCGGTCTATGCAGATAATTGCGATAGTGCCCGAAATACTTACGATGATATTTACTGTACAAATAAAATTTATGCGAGCGCTGATGCAGATCTGAATAAGAACTATCAAGCATTGCGAGTAAAATTAAATACGGCGCAAAAAAATATTCTTAAAAAATCTCAGCTCGCGTGGATACGTCAACGTGATGCAGATTGTACAGATTCAAATAGGAATAGCGTAGACGTACAATGTCGTTTACAGACAACGCAAGAAAGAAACCATTGGCTGCAAGAAAGACTGCGTGAATGCCAAACGGTGGGATGTAAAACCAGTCGCTTAAGTGAATAAACAACGCAATAAAAAAGCCACATCATAAAGTGGCTTTTTTGCATTCACTAATTAGCGAGCACGATACGTAATACGACCTTTAGTGAGGTCATATGGAGTCATTTCGACTTTTACACTGTCGCCAGTAAGAATACGAATATAGTGTTTACGCATTTTACCAGAAATGTGTGCAATAACTTCGTGACCGTTTTCAAGACGTACACGGAACATCGTATTAGGAAGCGTTTCGGTGACAACGCCTTCGAACTCAATGAGTTCCTCTTTATTGGCCATAGCCTACCTGATGATCAAATTGGAAAGGCGCAAATTATAGTCAATTTATTTAAAAAAAACAAGATAGACATCCTTTTGCTAAAGCATCTGGTTAAAGTATGACTAATAAAAAAAGATGTAATTTTTTTCATAAAAGAAGAGTAATTCTGTTGTCAGTTTGGTCAATCAACGCTAATCTAAAATCATAGTTATTAGGGACTGTTAATTGCGTAAAGGTCAACAGCCCTAAATATCAATGAAGTATCTACATGGAAGGGCACTGCGTGGGTCAGCTAACAGATGCATCAGTTGTATTACGCTTTGGCTATCAAGCGATTCGTCGTGCGGGTTTGCCAACAGAAGAAATATTAACCAAAGCGGGAGTTGCTTTAAATCAGGTTGATACAAATGCACGTACACCGTTAAGTGCACAGTACGCCTTTTGGACTGCCGCTCAGGAAGTCAGTAAAGATCCAGATATCGGTTTGCATTTAGGCGAGCATTTGCCTTTGTACCGTGGTCAGGTCATTGAACATCTATTTATTAGTAGTGAAACTTTTGGTGAAGGGCTAAAACGGGCTTTAGCTTATCAGCGACTCATTAGTGACGCATTTGATGCGAAACTAGTCATTGAAGAAGGGCGTTGTTATTTAACCAATGGTCAACAGATCGGTGCTGATAATCTTGTTAATCGTCACTTCTCTGAATGTGCAATTTCAGGCATCCTTAGATTTTTTAAATTTATTACCGAAGGGCAATTTCATCCCATCTTCATCGATTTTAATTTTAGCGAAGGTGCTTCTGAGGATGAATATTTCCGAGTGTATGGCTGCCCAGTCAGTTTAGGTCAGAAAGAGACACGTTTATATTTTGATCCAGCTATTCTAGATTTTCAGCTTTGGCAAGCAGAGCCTGAGTTATTGCAGTTGCATGAGCAGCTCGCGATTGAAAAACTACAGGAATTAGCTCGTTATGATTTAGTGGGTGAAGTTCGTCGCGCAATTGGTTCAACGTTGGAAAGTGGAGAAACAACCTTAGAAACGGTTGCAGCTCAGTTGAATATTACTCCACGTCGCTTACGTACTCAGCTAAGTGAAGCCAATACTAGTTTTCAGCAAATCTTGTCAGATTATCGCTGTCGATTAGCTAAAAAACTTTTGGCAAATACCAATGAGAGTGTTGAGCGTATTGTGTATTTAACTGGCTTCTCTGAGCCAAGTACGTTCTACCGCGCATTTAAGCGTTGGACGAATGAGACACCGGTTGAGTACCGTAAGCGTAAACAACACCGGTAGAAACATACAGCATTGGGCTAAGCTTACTCAGGTAAGTTTAGCCAATGTGGCCCAAGCGGTGGCTGTGGCAAATCAAACTGCTCAGGATAATTACACTGAATAAAATAAAGACCGTCAGGTGGGGCTGTTACTCCTGCCGCTTTACGATCCTGTGCAGCAAACATTGTATCGATATGATCAATTTCATACATACCTTGACCAATTTCAAGTAAGCATCCAACAATGTTGCGAACCATATGGTGTAAAAAACCATCTGCTTCAATATCTAAAACTAAATAGCGCCCGTGTTCAAATAAACGGCAATGTTTTACATGTCGAACAGGTTGATTTGATTGGCACGCTGCTGCACGGAAGCTTTCAAAGTTATGAGTGCCTTCAAATTTACTTGCCGCTTCAATCATCTTTTTCACATCTAACTTTTGGTAAACGTGAGTAACCTGTTTATGTAGGAGTGCAGGGCGATGTGGCGTGTTATATATAATGTAGCGGTAACGTCGAGCAGTTGCTTTAAAGCGGGCATGAAAACTTTCATCCATCAGCTTAATCCACTGAATGGAAATATCTTTAGGCAGCTGACTATTTGCCCCTCTTAACCACCCTGTCTCTGGACGAATGGCATGAGTATCGAAGTGTGCCACCATATTTGTCGCATGTACTCCTGCATCGGTACGACCAGCACCATGGAGTGCTATAGGTTCATTTGCGACTTTGCTAAGCACACGTTCAATAGTTTCTTGTACGCTGGCAACGCCTGGCTGTTGTGTTTGCCAACCTCGATATTGAACTCCACTAAATTCAATACCGACTGCATAACGTTGCATGGCTTTACCTCTATTTAATGCAAATTTTCGTTCCAATGGCTGAACCATTGTTCTGGGGTTGGGTATTTTAAATAGATTTGAAGTGCTTTTGCATAAAGATCTGCATGACTATGCGCATCATTAATGACAATTTTTGCAGTTTTGGCCCAAGCACTAATTGCATAACGTTGGTCAATGCCGCCAAAGGTCACCTGTGTCGCCAAGATTGGAACGCAGCCATGAGCATACAGTTCATCTAAGGTTGCCAATAATTCAGGGTTAACTGCGATATTGCCTGTACCAAAGCCTTGTAACACCAAGAAGTGTGGTGGGGCAGGAAGTAAGTGACGTAATTGCTGTACCAAGTGCTGTGTTGCAATCGGTTGCATCATCCAGTTTAAAATCTGGAATGAAGCCGCTTTTTCAATTTGAGCATCTTGTACGATCAATTCATTTTGCTGAGGCGTAAACTCAACTTCACTACTTAAACCTGAAAATGCATCGAGTTCAGTCGTATGCGTTTTTAATGCAGTTTGTGCATGGAATACTTGATGATGGAATGCAAGATACGCACCTACAGGTAGGGCAATCACTTGTTCTAATGCAAGATATAAGTTCTCAATTGCATCAGTAAATTCACGAGTATTATCACCTTGAACATTGAGTAACGGGTATTGGCTACCAGTAATCACAATATGACAGCTTTGGCCTAAAAAGCGAGCTAGGGTTGCAGCAGCATAACTAAGAGTATCTGTACCATGAATAACGACGAAGTGCTGATAACCTTCGAGTTGGAGCTGTTGTATACGTTGAATAAGACGTAGCCAATCGGGCGCTGTACAAGCGCTGCTATCTACAATATTTGGGGCAGCAAAACAGTCAACCGTTAAGTGGGGGGGTATAACTTTTTCAAGTTGAGGCAAGAATTGGTCATATGGCATAGGCGCTAAAGGTTCACCTACACAGCCAAAAGTACCACCCATATAAAATAAGGCAATTTTTTTCATCTTTTTCAGGCACAAAAGCAGTCATCTTTGACTGCTTATGGTAAAACGATCGGCCTTAAGAAGCTATGCGATTTAGTAGGTTTTTCGCGCGTTGTTGTTGCTCTGTGTTGAATTTTTGCTCATTACTTGCCAACAAGGCGTGTGCTGCTGGGTAAGCGCCTAACTTGATGTACTGCTCTGCAAGTTGTAAGTCGAGTTCATTTTCATCTAACTGTTTTAATTCTGGAAATGCGTCTAGAAGTGGATCCTCTATTTGAGTTTGAGTCGCCTCTTCATTGACTGCCTCTATATGGTTTTGAGTTTCAGTCTCTGGTGTTGTAACTAAAGCTGGCTCATCTAACGAAAACTCAAGAGGGGTGATAGAAGTTGCTTCTAATGGCGCTTGTTCTACGAGTTTAAGTTCATCTAATGATGGAGCTTGTTCAACAGATTTTGTCTCTGAACTTGAAGGATTTAAGTCAAGGTTAAAATCTAATGCATTGACGCTATTTTCTTGATCTGCTTTTACCTCTAGTGCTTGAGTTTTTTCCTCAGTTTTATGCAGAGGCGCCAAGTCAAAAGAAAACTCTAAATCAGCTAGCTCATTTGTCTCTTGAGGTGACGATACTTCTGGTACTTGCTGAGATGTTGATACTGCTGGTTCATATACAGGTTGGCTGGTAGTTTCGGTAGCAGCGGTTTTTTCGAGTGAAAAGTTAAATTCTAAAGGTTTAACTTCAACAGCAGGTTCTTGTTTTACCGGTGTATAGTCTTTCTGCAAGTCATCAAAAGAAGCTTCAGAAGAACTTGTTGTTAACTGATCAAACTGAGCTGTAGTGTCTGGTGTATTTTTGGGTTCTTCGTATGTTTGAGCTTGAGGAAAATCGATGGTATCAGATTGGCTAGATGACTCATGTTCTGTTTTTCGTAATGTCTCATATTCTTTTTGTCTAGCTTCTGCTTGAGTCACTATTTCATTTAATGCCAAGCTACGAATATGGCTAATCAGTTGTGTTATAGCAAACTCATCTTTTTGTGCAATATGAACTTCAAGTAACAATAAATAAAGCGCATGCTGAGTATTGTCTTTTTTTAACGCCTGATTGACTTGAGCTTCAGCAGCTGAATATTGCTTTTCTTGAATGAGCTGTTGAATTTTTTGACGTACAGCTTCTGGAACAGGAGTGCTTTGTGGAACAGGTGGAAGAGTGTCTTCTACTACATTTACTTTGCTTTTTTCACGCGAGTTTTTACTCGATTTAGAGCTCGCTTTTTTATTGGTTTTTTTGTTTACCGTTTTAGGAGAAGTGGCCTCTTGTTTCTGGCTATTCTCGCGTTTTTTAAAAATAACAGCGACCACGAGTAATATGATGAACGGAATCACATATAACATTACTTTCCCCTTAAAAAATAAATATTTGCAATATAAAGCGAGCTAACTCTGGTTTTAACTTAATGTTTTTGTTTGTGAGTTTGTTGCTGTGCTTTTAACTGCTGTTGTAACTCTGCCAAACGTGCATTCAAAAGTTGAATACGCTGGTCTTTTAAACGTAAAGTTTGATTTAGTTTGGTTACATTCCTTTGTAATGTAACGTTTTTTTCTCTTTTTGTCATAACTTTTACTGCTAACTCAGTATTGTTTTGACTTTGTTGTGTGCTCTTTTTAGCACTTCCATGTGTAGAATTTTGGCTGTTTTCAGCCACGATACTCATTTCTGCTTGTTGCAATCGGTATTTAGCCTGGCCAGAAGATGATTTTGCAGTATGCGTTATTTCTGTTTTTGATTTATTTTGCTGAGTTTTAGCAACAGGAGGGTGTGTGAGTTTTAGAGAAATTCCCTGACGTAAACGGTTTACATCACCTTGAATAAAAGCATGCTGGTTTTGTTTTTGGATATCATTCATGACCTTTGCAACTGGCTGTTTGGTTTTCGCTGCAATACGATTAGCAATGCTCCATAAAGATTCATTATGTTGTACTAAATATTTACCTGAAGTTACTGGTCCTTTAGATGGACTTAGGGTTTGTTTCTTTGCAGTATTTTGACTGATATTTTTGGATGGAACAGGCTTCTTTTGTCCTGCTAAATTTTTAACGGTTGTCTTTGGCGAAGTATGGGCATTTGACTTAGTGATAGTGGGTTTGGTTTGTGCCTGATCGGGCGCCGTACCTGTTACAACTTGTTGAGCTGCTAGAGCTGAAGCGTTTTCACTAAGTGAGGGTGTTGAATTCGTATTTAATGCAGAGGCAGTGCCAGAGCTGATATTAAGATTTTGTTCACTATTAGAGTTTGTTGTAGTTGGGGTCGAAGTTGATGAAGCATATTGGGTGCTTTCTGGCAGATTTAATGCAATATCCTTCTCATTAACAACAAACTGAGGAGATAAAGTACTTTCGTTATTTTCAGTCTTTTTTATCGGAGAAGGTTTAATTACAGTTTTAATATGCTGTAAACGCGTTGCAGAACCTTCACTGATTTTCACAACAATATTGAGCTCAGGATCATTAACAGGTCGGGAAGAGGTAATCACAATAACCCCAGAACCTTGACCATTTTGGCGTGTATAAAAATTAAGATTTCCCGGAGGCTGATGAGTTACACCCAAAGCGCTTAAATCTTCAGGAGTCGCTAAACTCACTTGTAATGTAGCGTTGGGGTCAGCTTGTTGGAAATTCATTTCTGCATATAACAAATCCCCGGGCGCAGACTGAATTTGTATAGGGTCTAATGTAATCGCATAAAGAGAAGGCGAAGACATAATGGTGAAAATGGCAATTTTTAATTTGTTATAAACAGTCATCTCAATCCATGACCTAATAAGTCGTAAAGTCGTTCAAAATTATACAATAATGAAATGTAAATAAATTGTAAAATTTTTACAAACCAGTTACGAAAAAGCCGATCTAATGTGATCGGCTTTTCGTTTTGACTGAATAATTCAGACCAAATTATGAGCTCTTGTATTCTACTAAGATACGTAACATACGACGTAAAGGTTCAGCAGCACCCCAAAGTAACTGATCACCTACTGTGAATGCGCCTAAATATTCTTTACCCATATTAAGTTTGCGCAAACGGCCAACAGGTACAGTTAAGGTACCAGTTACAGCCACAGGTGTAAGGTCAGTCATAGACGCTTCACGAGTGTTTGGTACAACTTTCGCCCATTGGTTTGAAGTACGAATCATATCTTCGATTTCATCAAGCGGAACATCTTTTTTCAACTTGATTGTCAGTGCTTGAGAGTGGCAACGCATCGCGCCAATACGGACACAGTGGCCATCGATCGGAACAATTTGTGAATTACCCAAGATCTTGTTGGTTTCAACCTGACCTTTCCACTCTTCTTTTGACTGACCGCTTTCGAGCTGTTTATCAATATAAGGAATCAACGATCCAGCTAATGGCACGCCAAAGTTAGCAGATGGGAAACCTTCGCCACGTTGTAATTCAGCAACTTGGCGATCGATATCCAAAATCGCAGATTTAGGATCATCTAACAATGTTTTGGTATTGTTATATAAGTAGCCCATACCAGTAATTAGCTCACGCATGTTTTGTGCGCCAGCGCCTGATGCTGCTTGATACGTCATAGCAGTCATCCACTCCACCAAATTGTTTTGGAAAAGTGAACCTACACCCATCAACATAAGCGATACTGTACAGTTACCGCCTACGAAAGTTTTGGTGCCGTTAACCAAGCCGTCTTTAATAACGTTAAGGTTTACTGGGTCAAGAACGATGATCGCATCATCTGACATACGTAAAGTAGAGGCTGCATCAATCCAGTAGCCATCCCAACCAGTCGCTTTTAACTGTGGGAAAACTTCAGACGTATAGTCACCACCTTGACAGGTAATAATGACATCCATTTGCTTCAGACTATTAATGTCTGTAGCTTCCATAAGTGCTGGGGCAGTCTTACCACCAAATGAAGGAGCTTCACCACCTGCATTACTGGTAGAGAAATAAAATGGCTCAATATGAGCAAAATCATTCTCTTCAACCATACGTTGCATAAGGACGGAACCGACCATCCCGCGCCAACCGACCAGACCTACTTTCATGTCATTTTGCCTCGGTGCGTTAAAATTGTTAGGGGGAGTTGAGTGTATCAAAAGTGTCCACAACTGCAAGCGTTACAGAAACAAAACACCATGTTTATTGAGTAGAATATCTTGTTTATGTTACATACAAAATTGATAAAGATGACAAAAAATTTAAAAACCAAATCATCTTAAAAGAGAAAATTCAATGATTTATGTCGAAGTTCTAGCTGGTCTGGTGATTTGGTTAAGTTTCTGGTCACTTATTCCTCGTGATGAGTGGTGGTTTCGTGGCGCCGATTTTCCTCGTTTGCAGATTCTATTTGTTGGTCTATTAGCCTTTGTTGGTATGCTGTTTTGGCCTGGCGAATGGAATCTATGGCGTGAAATAGTGCTTGCTGTGCTTATGGCGGCCATCGCCTATCAGCTTAAAATGGTTCTGCCTTATACCTTGCTCTGGAGAAAACAGGTTAAACAGGTCAAATCATCTCAGTTAGACCAACAAAAGCAAATTTCATTAATTGTATCGAATGTTCTAACCCCAAATGATAAATATCATTTACTGCTTGAACAGATCAGGACATTAAAACCAGATTTGTTACTTACATTGGAAAGTGATAAGACGTGGGAAAAGGCTTTAAAAGAAATTGAAGAAGATTATCCTTATCGCGTTCCCGTGCCTTTAGATAATTTATACGGCATGCATTTATATAGTCGATTACCTCTATCGAATACTGAAGTTAAATTTATTTTAAGTGATGAAATTCCCTCTATTCATACTACTGTGACCTTACGATCTGGTATGCCAGTTCAACTCTATTGTTTGCATCCTAAACCACCGAGTCCAACCGAGGCGAAAGATTCGACTTTACGTGATGCAGAGCTTTTAATTGTTGGCGACCAGATTAAAGACTTAGATGAAAGCTGTATTGTGATGGGCGATTTAAATGATGTAGCGTGGTCACGTACTACGCGGCTGTTCCAGCGGATTAGTGGGCTACTTGACCCACGAGTTGGGCGACATTTCATTAATACGTTTCATGCAGATTATCCATTGCTGCGTTGGTCTTTAGATCATATTTTTCATAGTACCGATTTTGGTTTAGTTAAAATGCAGCGTTTACCACATATTGGATCTGATCATTTTCCTGTATATGTTGTTTTGCAGACTGGCCGAATATTTGAACATATTCAAGAGGAATTAGAACAAACTCAAACCGATGAAGAAGAGGCTCAAAGCGCCATACAAGAAGGGATTGCAAAGGCTGAAAAAGAAGAAAAAATTGTGACTGATAAAATTGCACAGCCTTATAAATAAAAAGAATATAAAAATTGATGTAAGCAATATCGTACAAAGATTTGAGTCTAGGGCGAATAGGCAGGGGGGGATAAAAACCTTATTCTACATTCATCGGCACACGGAAACGGGAATGGACAATCCCACGTAAGGATACACAAAGCTGATATGGAATAGCATCACGGATTAGATGTTGGAACGGAAACGATAAAAATAACGATTAACCTGAAAGCACAACCTCATTTACCCGAGTTTTGCAGGACGCAGAACTCGGGTTAATATTTTATATATAGAATATTTAATTTATCGTAAAAAAAAGAAATATTTTTAAGTTAATCTTAATTTTAAAATCTATCTAATGATAGGTAAGCACTCATGTATATCTAAGTAATTTTCAATGAAAATAGATACAATTTTTTTTTCAGATAAGTTTCTGTTTTTATAGATTATTGATGAATAAATATGGGTTTTCATCTGTTTAGAGATAAATTGGGGTTGTTTAATTAGCAAATCTCAATAGAATGTGCCGATCGTTGACATGTTGGATCGTCAACAGGCATTGTTGTTTATCTCGTCAGATCGGCGAGTTGTGATTTGTTTGTACATTTAAATTTCTGTTTGGAAATTACTGTACATATTGAGGTTTCACTCTTAGTTAGTGGTCTTCTCCCTCTCATATTTGATACTTTGCGGTGCATAAGGATTGTCTTATGAAGAATTTTAAATTTAGCCTTGCTTGGCAAATTTTAATTGCTTTAATCCTAGGGATAGTTGTCGGGGCTGTTTTACATAATCAGCCTGAAATCAAAGACAGTATTGTAACTAATGTTCTTACGCCACTTGGTAAGATTTTCATTAGCCTGATTAAAATGATTGTTATTCCAATCGTTTTCTCTACCTTAATTTTAGGTATTGCAGGTGTTGGCAGTACGAAAAGTTTAGGGCGACTTGGTTTTAAAACCATTCTCTATTTTGAAATTATTACCACTATTGCCATTTTGGTGGGCTTAGTTGCAGCGAATATCTTCCATCCAGGTTCAGGCATTGATATGTCTCAACTGGTTCAAACTGATATTTCTCAATATAAGCATACAACTGAAGAAGTTCAGTCACAGTCTCATGGCATCATGCAGACAATATTATCGCTTATCCCAACGAACATTATTAGTTCAATGGCGCATGGCGAAATGTTACCTGTGATTTTCTTTGCTGTGTTATTTGGTATTGGTTTGTCTTCATTACCAGCAACAACTAAAGATCCATTATTAAACGTATTTCATGCTGTATCGGAAACAATGTTCCGTGTAACGCACATCATCATGAAATATGCGCCAGTGGGTGTGTTTGGTTTGATTGCAGTAACGGTTGCAAACTTCGGTTTCGCTTCGCTTATCCCTTTAGGCAAGTTAGTCGTGTTGGTATATGGCGCGATCTTGTTCTTTGCTTTGGTGGTACTTGGTTTAACTGCAAAAATGTTCAGCATCAATATCTTTACTTTGTTTAAGATTTTGAAAGATGAATTAATTTTGGCATATTCAACTGCAAGCTCTGAAACAGTTTTACCGCGTATTATGCAAAAGATGGAAGCTTATGGCGCGCCTAAAGCAATTTCTAGTTTTGTAATCCCAACAGGTTATTCATTTAACCTTGACGGTTCTACGCTTTACCAAAGTATCGCGGCAATCTTTATTGCACAGCTTTACGGTATTGAAATGTCAATTAGCCAACAGGTCATTTTAGTTGTAACTTTAATGATTACTTCTAAAGGTATTGCGGGTGTTCCTGGCGTATCGTTTGTTGTGTTATTAGCAACATTAGGTAGTGTTGGTATTCCTGTAGAAGGCTTGGCATTTATTGCTGGTGTTGACCGTATCATGGATATGGCACGTACCGCGTTGAACGTTGTAGGTAATGCACTTGCAGTACTTGTGATTAGTAAATGGGAAAAACAATACGACTATGAAAAAGCAGCAGCTTATGAAGCATCGCTTAAATAAAGCTGACTTTTTATTGTTGTAATAAAAACCCGCGTTGATCGCGGGTTTTTTTATGAGGTTATTTCAGTACAGATTCATATAACGCCAGTGTCTGATCACACATGTCTTTCAGGCTAAACATAGTAACAGGGGCAACGACTTGAGGTTGTTCAATATGCTGTTCCACTGTTTCAAGTAAAGCCTTTTCATTTCCTACTTCAACAAGACCTTGTGAATAGACATTTGATAAAATTTCGGCCACGCCTCCACGGTTCCAGCCAATGACTGGAGTACCGACTGAGAGCGCTTCTAATGCTGTTCTGCCAAATGTTTCTGCTTGATTGGATAGAGAGAGCACAATATCGCTAAAAGCGAGCCATTCGCGAATATCTGAGCGATGTCCTACAAAGGTAATTTTATCTGCGAGTCCTTTGCTTTGAATGGTGCTTTGCAACTCACTTAAATAGGCCTGTTTTTTAGCATCGGCACCACCAACAACCACAGCATGTAGTTGAGGATATTGTTCACCTAGTTTTTGCATCAATTCAATTAAGCTTTCATGGCCCTTTAAACGTGTAATACGACCAGGCAAGCAAAGTAAAAACTTATTTTCGAGTTCAGGAAAGTCATTAAAAACTTGATTAAACCATTGTGCTGATGGCTGATAACTATGTGGAAACGCGGCTGGATCAATTCCTCGATAAATCCGAACAATATCTTGGGGAGGGCAGTTTTTATAATGGTCAGTGATGTATTTAACTACACTCTCTGAAACAGCAATCACTTTTTCGGCCTGAGTCATAATTGCACTATAACGATTGACTGAATAAAAGCCATGCACCGTGCTAATGAGGTGAGGGCGTTTGTTCGAAGGTATTTTTCTTAAAGCAAAGTGAGTCAGCCAAGCAGGTACGCGTGAGCGTACATGAACAATATCGGGTTGATGCTGTTCAATCAGCTGGCGTAAAGGGCGGATTTGCCACAAGCTTGAAAGTGCTTTTTTATGAATGGGTAGCGTTAAATGAGTAGAACCTTCAGCTTCGAGCTGTGAGACCAAACGGCCACCATTTGAAACAACCAATGATTGGTGGCCTTGTGCAACGAGCGCACGTGCAATTTCTAGTGTGCCGCGTTCTACGCCACCGCTATTGAGTTCTGGGAGAAGTTGCATCACTTTCATTGTTTTTTGCCTTTAGGTTGTAGCAAAGCGGGGTCTTACGGTTTATTCATTCAATAGGTGGAGTTTACTCCTTACTTTTGTTTTGGCAAAAGTAACAAAACCATTTGTTGGACTAACGACACATCCATGATGTCGTAGTCCAACAGGCGACATCCTTGTCGCCTTCGCACGATAGTACATACTGGTGTTTATTTAAATGTTTATAACTACAGTGTGGTCATTACAGAAGATTATTTAATAGATCTCTTCATATCCCTCAGGACGTGTCTTAAATCGACGGTGGAACCACATATATTGAGTCGGTGCGATGCGAAGTTGATTTTCAATAATTTTATTGACGCGTGTTGCATCATCGACTTCGTCTTCGCTTGGCATATTGTCGACCGCAGGTTCAATCAGAACGTGATATTTCGGGTTCTTAATATCTCCATGGCGATAGAAATATAAAGGCACGGCGACTGCTTTTGAGATTTTTAATAAGCGGCGGTGGGCAGTGACTGTGGCAGCAGGTACGCCAAAAAATGGTGCCATAACACCTTGTTTAAGTCCAAAGTCTTGGTCGGGGCTATACCAAATTGCATCGCCATCTTTAAGGTGGCGAATTAAACCACGCATATCATCATGATCGATTTGTGCTTTATAAATCGTGCCACGGCAACGATAAATGAGCATATCGAGCAATGGGTTATTTTGAGGCCGATAGACAACATCTGGTTCAAAATACTGAGCACAAACATAGCCGCCTGCATCAAGAAGCGTGCTGTGAGTCCCCAGTAATAAAACACCTTTGCCCTGAGCTTGGGCATTGGTAATGTGCTCTAAACCTTCAATCGTGACTCGGTTTTTAAACCAGCGTGGGCTGTACCATGCATTTAAGGTTTCAAATACCCCAAGCATCATATCGACGAAAACTTGTTGAGCTTGTTGTTGAACCTTATCCGCAGACCATTCAGGAAAGCAGACTTCTAAATTACGAATAGTGGTTTTACGGCGTGATTTTAGATATTTCCAAGCCAGATGAGCTACGCCATGCGCCAGACGCCATTGTATGGCCCAAGGTAAAATAGCCAAAAGCATTAAAAAGACAATAGCAATCCAAACACCCCAATATTTAGGCAATAAAAAGGACCATTGAAATTCACCGGGCGTATAAGGCTGCTTTTGGCTCATAACGATATAAAGAGTTCAAAAAGTTAAAACAGGCAAAAGTGTATCACGAACTGAATTTATCGTCGTAATACACTGTTCAATTGAGTGTTAAGAGAGGATGAAATAAGAAGCTTGAGTTATCGGCGATTTTCTAAAAGAATTTTAACAGCGAGTCCTGCCAGTACAGTTCCCATGAGCCAACGTTGTATATTTGCCCAAAGAGGTTTTTGTTGTAGAAAAAGGGCAATGCTACCCGCAGAAAGTACAATAAGCGCATTTACTGAAACGCTGACAAAAATTTGAATCGTACCGAGTTGAATTGATTGCCACAAAATACTGCCTTGTTGTGGATGAATAAACTGTGGCAGTAAAGATAAATACATAATGGCAATTTTCGGATTAAGCAGGTTGGTCGCAAAACCCATTAAAAAAAGTTTAGCAGGGGAATCTACTGATAAATCTTTTACATTGAAAATCGGAGCGGCATTTGGACGTAGGGCTTTCCATGCAAGCCAGAGTAAATAAATTGCACCAGCAATACGAATCGTGTCGTAAGCATAAGGAACAGCAACAATTAACGCCGTAATACCAAAAGATGCGCAAAGCATATAAAAGATAAAGCCTACAGCTACCCCACCTAAAGAGATAAATCCAGCAGTTTTCCCTTGGCAAATTGAGCGGGAAATAAGGTAAATCATATTGGGACCAGGAGTGAGTACCATCGCCAAACAAATTAGTCCAAATGCTAAAATTTGAGAAAGCTCCAGCATGCCAAAACACTCCAATATTATTATGCTGTTAGATATAACATAATTATTTTTATAAGTCCTATATTCAAGCACAAGGCTATTTTAAAATACTAAAAATAGCCAAGATATAATCCATGATAGGAATGTGATTTATAAGCTTTAAGTTTTTCAAAGCTTATATTCACAATATAAAAAAAGAACCTGCTTAATTTAAGAAGGCTCTTTTTTAGGGGCTTTTAGGAAAGTAAAACGAATTAGTTTCCTTTGCTCATTTGTTCAAGCACGTCCCAACGTTCCAATTTTTCAAGCAGTAATTCTTCAATTTCTGCTAGGCGTTGGCTTGCTTGGGTCGCAGCATCAGCATCTTTAACAAACCATGAACCATCTGCAAGTTTCTCAGAAAGTTCTGCTTGTTCAACTTCCAGTTTCTCGATTTCAGCGGGTAATTGTTCAAGTTCACGCTGATCTTTATAACTCAGTTTGACCTTTTTAACGGTACTTTGGGCAGCAGCTTTTTCGGCTTCAGCTTTTGCTTGAGCTTTTTTAACGTCAGATTTCTGATCGACTACTTTGTCATCTGGACGTTGCTGCAAATAGTCTTGGTAGCCACCGATGTATTCTGCAATATTACCTTTACCATCAAATACCCATGTAGATGTTACTACGTTATCCATAAATGCACGATCATGGCTAATGAGAAGCAATGTGCCTTTGTAATCAGATAACATTTCTTCTAGAAGCTCTAGAGTCACCATATCCAAATCATTGGTTGGCTCATCCATTACAATTAGATTCGACGGTTTGAGTAGCAATTTAGCCAGTAAGATTCGATTTCGTTCACCACCAGAAAGTGCTTTTACTGGAGTACGAGCACGTTCAGGTGAAAATAAGAAGTCTTGAAGGTAGCTGTAGATATGACGACGGTTGCCATTTACATCAACGAAGTCAGAGCCTTCTGAAACGTTTGCCATTACCGTTTTTTCAAGGTCTAGGGCATTACGTAACTGGTCAAAATAGGCAACTTCTAACTGTGTACCTGTTTTAACTGAACCGCCATGTTCGATTTCACCTAAAATGGCTTTAATCAACGTCGTTTTACCTACGCCGTTATCACCTACCAAGCCAATACGATCGCCACGCATAACAAGGGTAGAGAAATCTTTGATCAGTAAGTTATCATCGTAAGCAACGCTTAAATGTTCGATATCAAATACTAATTTACCTGAACGATTTGCATCTTGAGTTGCCATACTCACTTTGCCTTGTTGTGAGCGGCGTGCTTTCGATTCTTCACGTAAAGCTTTTAAAGCACGAACACGGCCTTCATTACGGGTACGACGTGCTTTAATGCCTTGGCGAATCCAAGCTTCTTCTTCAGCTAACTTTTTATCAAATAAAGCATTCTGTTTTTCTTCTGCTTCCATTTGCTGAGCTTTTAGCTCTAAATAGCGAGAATAATTGCCTTCATAACCTCGTAGAATGCCGCGGTCGAGTTCCACAATTCGAGTTGCAATGCTATCTACAAAAGAACGGTCATGCGAAATAAATAGAAGCGTTAAATTATTTTGATCTAATAAAAACTTTTCTAACCATTCAATACTTTCAACATCTAAATGGTTCGTTGGTTCATCTAGAAGTAATACGTCTGGCTGTGTTAAAAGAGCGCGAGCCAATAAAACACGGCGTTTACGTCCACCTGACAGGTCTGCTAAGTCTGCATTTGGATCAAGCCCCATTTTACTTAAAAGAGCATTTACCTTATTTTCTAATGCCCAACCATCTAGTTGGTCTAGCTTATGCTGAAGGTTACCCATGCGATCACAGGCTTCCATATCTCCTAACATACAAGCATCGGTCGCTTCATGATAAGCTCTGAGTACTTCAGAAGCTTCTCCTGCACCATCTGCCACAATGTCAGCTACTTTGCCAGAGTCCATTGGAACGTCTTGGGCTAACATTGAAACAGTTAGACCATTTTGAATGGAAACTTCACCAGAATCTGGTAATAGGCTTCCCTCGATCAGTTTAAGTAAAGTAGACTTACCTTCACCATTACGCCCAATTAAACAGACTCGTTCGCCACGTTCTAGATTAAAGTTCGCGCCATCGAGTAGGGCAGGTCCGCCAAAAGCAAGTTGGACATCCCTTAGGGTAATATAGGCCATAATGTTTTCCAGAATCTCAAATGAGGATTTAAATGACTAAACCACCATATCATGATGATCAAGCGTCATTGTCCGCACCCATTGAAGATTTGCAAGTGCGAATTACATTTTTGGATGATTTAGTTGAAGAATTAAATCAACAACTCGCTATTCAGACCCAAGAAATAGCTGATTTAAAAAAACAAATGCAATTTCTTTATCAACGTGTGGAATCATCGGATTTATCTGAAGGTATTGCACCTTTTGACCCATTAACCAATAAACCTCCTCACTACTAATAAAATGGCAAGTTCAATACTTGCCATTTTATTAGGGAATATCTTCAATTTTACTTAAAAACAATGTAATACGATTTTCCCTTTTGTTGTGCCGCTTTCAATTTGCTGATGAACTCGTTTTAAATTTTCAGCATTAATTGGACTTATAACCTCGGTTACGGTCGTTTTGATTTTTCCTTCGTCAACCAGCTTGCTGACTTCATTTAATAGTTCACTTTGTTTTTGCATATCTTCAGTCTGGAACAGTGAACGTGTAAACATAAACTCCCAATGCACCGATACAGACTTCGATTTAAAAGGCTTAATATCTAACTGGGCCGGATCATCAATTAAGCCAAAATGACCTTGTGGCGCAATCAACTCTACGATATCTGATAAATGCTGATCTGTTTGAGTGGTTGAGAATACATATAAAGGTGCAGTTAAGCCTAATTGTTTGATTTGGGCTGCTAAAGGCTCCCGATGATCTAATACATAGTCGGCACCAAGTTGCTTAACCCATTCTTTAGTTTCGGCTCTTGAAGCTGTCGCAATAATCGTTAGGTTAGTCAACTGTTTAAGAAGTTGAATTGTGATTGAGCCTACACCACCAGCTCCGCCAATCACTAATATTGATGTATTTTCTGGGGCAACTTTGGGTACTTGTAACCGATCAAATAGCATTTCCCATGCTGTGATAGCAGTTAAAGGAAGAGCCGCTGCTTCAGTTGCTTCTAAAGTTTTTGGTTTATGCCCCACAATACGTTCATCAACCAATTGCAATTCACTATTACTGCCTTGGCGATTGAGTGCACCTGCATACCAGACTGCATCTCCGACTTTAAATTGCGAGACTTGATCTCCAATCGCTTCAACGATGCCTACCGCATCCCAACCAAGAGTCTTCCACTGATTATTTTCTGGGCTTACATTGTTGCGAATTTTTGTATCAACCGGATTAACTGAAATCGCCTGAACGCGAACAAGTAAATCACGACCTTCTGCAACGGGAGTGTCGAGTTCAATATTAACGAGTGCTTCTGGTGACGTAATGGGACCTGCTTTTTGATATGCCACAGCTTTCATAATAATAATTCCTCTTGTTGAGAGTTTGATCATAACGTAAGCTTAAAAATAGTGACTACAGACAAATAACGCTCATAGTGTCAAAAAGGATACTGTAAAATGGCAAAACTACGACATTCAAGTTTTGATTGCTCTCCAGGTTGTTCAGTGGAGGCGGCCATTAGTTTGATTGACGGAAAGTGGAAATGCGTCATTCTTTGGCATTTATTTAATGAAGGCACCTTACGGTTTAATGAAATTCGAAAGCGTGTTCCAAGCATTACTCAAAGAATGCTGACAAATCAGTTACGTGAGTTAGAGCAAGACGGAATTATTCATCGGGAAGTTTACCCTCAGGTCCCACCTAAAGTGGAATATTGCCTGACCGAATTAGGGCAAAGTCTTGAGCAAATTTTATTTGCTTTAAAACTGTGGGGTGATGCCCATATCGACCGATTTGGAAAGTTGACACTTGTTAATGATGGTCAGAACTCTTAACTATATTTGAGTGACAATATTGCAATTTGCACAGTGAAATACCGATATTTGGGGTCTTGCGATCTTATCGGGCATTATTTTTCTGATGTAACTTGCGTTTTCTGGTCAGCTTATGCAACTCTAATAAAAGAGATTAATAGGTTTTGCTATGGACAATATGGGAATTTGGGTTACCGTTATCATTGTTCTTTTCGTACTAGGCTCCATTTTTGGTTTAAGAGTGAGCCCACGTGAAAAGGCACTTGGTATTATGCGTGATAAAGCCCGAAAAATAGGGTTACATCCACGTGTAATTGTTGCACCTGAATGGACACATGTTCCAATGGCTACTGAAAAACGTGCCAGCATGGTTGCTTATTATAGTGTACTGATTCCCGATGCCCGTTTATCTTTAATGCGTGCTCGTGTTGTAGACGGCAAATTAAAAGTGGTTCAGGGTGATGAGAAATTTAATGATTCTCCCATTGCATTAAAAGGGATTTATGCTATTGATATGCAGGCAAACTGTGTAGGGCTTTATTGGGATGAGGAATCAGACCTGAGAGCAACACAATTAGATGAGATGAAGGCTTATCTGTTGACCTTGGCTAAAGCCTGATTTTTAAATTTATTGGTATAGGAATAACATTTTATATGGCGAATACCTCGCGCTCTGCATCTCAAAGCACAGCATCTACTGCACCTGCTGCACATAAACGTGCCTTAGTGATTGTGGAGTCGCCTGCCAAAGCGAAAACCATCAATAAATATTTGGGTTCGCAATTCATTGTAAAGTCTTCTGTAGGTCACGTACGTGACTTGCCAACAGGTGGCAGTAAATCAACAGAGAAAAAGCCGGCTGCCCGGACTAAACTCACCGAAGCTGAAAAAGAACAAAAAGCTAGTCAGGCTTTAGTTAATCGTATGGGCGTTGATCCTGAGCATGGTTGGCAAGCTCATTACGAAGTTCTGCCTGGTAAAGAAAATGTTGTAGCTGAACTCAAAAAGCTCGCCAAAGATGCCGATGCAATCTATCTCGCAACGGACTTGGATAGAGAAGGGGAAGCCATTGCTTGGCACCTAAGAGAAGTGATTGGTGGCGATGACAGCCGTTATCACCGCGTGGTATTTAACGAAATTACTAAAAATGCCATTCAAGAAGCATTTAAACAGCCAACACGTCTAGATTTAAACCGTGTAAATGCTCAGCAAGCACGCCGTTTCTTAGACCGTGTCGTGGGCTTTATGGTTTCGCCATTACTTTGGGAAAAAATTGCCCGTGGTTTATCTGCTGGACGTGTGCAGTCAGTAGCAGTAAAACTGGTTGTAGAACGTGAGCGAGAAATTCGTGCTTTTATTCCAGAAGAATATTGGCAAGTTTTTGCAGATACCCAAGCGAAAAAAGATGACATACGTCTTGAAGCATTTAGACAGGCTGGTAAAACCCTTAAACTGAAAAATAAAGCTGAAACTGATGCTTTATTAGATGTTTTAAAAGGTGCTGAATATAAAGTTGCACAGCGTGAAGATAAACCAACTAAGGTTAATCCAAGCGCACCTTATATTACTTCAACTCTGCAACAGGCTGCGAGTACACGTTTAGGCTTTTCTGTGAAGAAAACCATGATGTTGGCTCAGCGTTTATATGAAGCTGGTTTTATTACCTATATGCGTACTGACTCAACTTTCTTGAGTGATGATGCAGTAAGCATGGTACGTGCGCATATTGAAAGCCAATATGGTGAAAAATATTTACCGGCAAAGCCAAACCGCTATGGGAACAAAGCGGGTGCTCAAGAAGCCCATGAAGCGATTCGTCCGTCAAATGTTGCACTAACAGGTGATCAGCTTGCGGGTGTAGAGCGTGATGCTCAACGTCTCTATGATTTGATCTGGCGTCAGTTTGTTGCGTGTCAAATGACACCAGCAGAATATTTGTCTTCTACGTTGATTGTTGAAGCAGCGAATGTTGAGCTAAAGGCGAAAGGCCGTACGCTTGTATTTGAAGGCTTTACTAAAGTACGTGGAGCGAATAAGTCAGATGACGATATTATTTTACCTGCTATTAAAGTAGGCGAAATTTTAAAGTTAGAAAAGTTAGATCCAAGTCAGCACTTTACTAAACCACCTGCACGTTTTACTGAAGCATCTTTGGTTAAAGAGCTTGAAAAACGTAGTATTGGTCGTCCTTCGACTTATGCAGCGATTATTTCTACTATTCAGGAACGTGGTTACGTTAAGTTAGAAAACCGTCGTCTTTTCGCCGAAAAAATGGGTGAGATTGTGACGGATCGTCTTGATGAAAGTTTTAATAACTTGATGAACTATGCGTTTACGGCAGACCTTGAAGGACAGCTTGATAAAGTTGCAACAGGCGAGCGTAACTGGAAAGAGTTACTAGATACTTTCTACGGCGACTTTAAGAAACGTCTTACTAATGCTCAAGGTGAGCATGGCATGCGCCGTAACCAACCGGTTGAAGTACCAGCAGTGCATTGCCCTGAATGCTCACGTCCAATGCAAATTCGTACGGGTACAACAGGTGTATTCTTAGGGTGTTCTGGCTATAACTTGCCGCCTAAAGAGCGTTGTAAGGGTACACTGAACTTAACACCTGTTGAGTCTTTAGCTGCGTTATCTGATGATGATGGTGCTGAAACTGCTGACTTGATGTCAAAGCATCGCTGTGCAAAATGTGGCACTGCCATGGACAGCTATGTGATTGATGGTGGCCGTAAACTGCACGTATGTGGTAATAACCCTGACTGCGATGGTTTTGAGCTTGAAGAAGGTGAGTTCAAGATTAAGGGGTATGATGGGCCAACGATCCCATGTGATAAATGTGATGGTGAAATGCAGCTTAAGACTGGTCGTTTTGGCCCGTATTTCGCTTGTACAAGCTGTGACAATACCCGTAAAGTCTTGAAAAGTGGTCAACCTGCACCTCCACGTGTAGAACCAATCAAGATGGAACATTTACGTTCAGCGAAACATGATGACTTCTTTGTATTGCGTGACGGTGCAGCTGGCTTATTCTTGGCAGCGAGTAAATTCCCGAAAATTCGTGAAACACGTGCACCAAAAGTTGCAGAGTTACGTAGTGTGGCAGCTCAGCTTGATCCAAAATATCAATTTATTTTACAAGCGCCAGATGTAGACCCTGAAGGTAATCCAACAATTGTGAAATTCAGTCGTAAGAATCAATCACAATATGTCGGTTCGGAAACCCCAGAAGGTAAACAAACCAAATGGAGCCTAGTTTACCAAGATGGTAAATGGGTTGAGGGCTAACCAAGTCCACCATAAAAAATGCTAGCTCAGCTAGCATTTTTTATATCTAAAACAATAAAAGAAAATTTTAATTTTATGGGGAATAAGAATGTGGAAAAACATTCGGGTCTTATGTTTATTAATTATTTTATTGATTGTTGCTGTTCAAGCATGGCGAGATCAAAATCAAGATTGGAATCGACCAGTTGTAGTCGTTTTACATCCAGTTAATGCAGATGGTTTAGAGACAACACAGGCCTATATCCATCAGTTGAAAAACGAAGATTTTTGGGCAATTAACAGCTATTTAAGTGAGTGGTCACAGCATTATCGTGGACAATCAGGAAACTTTACAATTCGCTTAGGACAACAGTTGCAGCAACGACCACCCGAGGTTCCTCAAAATGCCAATATTTTGCATGTTATGTGGTGGAGCTTAAAATTTCGTTTCTATGCATGGCGACAAAAACAACCTGAAGACAGTGGAGCATCACTTAAACTTTATTTAAATTATTATGATCCTAACTACCAAAAAGTCTTAATCCATTCAACTGCTTTAGAAAAAGGTCGTATTGGTAGTGTGAATTTATTTGCGACCAAGACACAAGCTTCACAAAATCAGGTTGTGATTGTTCATGAGCTATTACATGGCTTTGGGGCACAAGACAAATATGATTTAAAAACAGGACAACCTATTTACCCTTTAGGTTATGCTCAACCTGAAAAAGTGCCTCTATATCCACAAACTAATGCCGAAATCATGGGTGGTCGAATGCCTTTGTCTGAGCAGAGCAGTAAAATGCCGAATGGCTTACATGAAACAATAATAGGTTTACCTACAGCTCAAGAAATTGGCTGGGTGAAATAAAACTGTGGATAAATACTGCTTTATCCACATCAATTGTTAAGAAACGATGCAGATTTTATACAGACAAAAAATGTGAAGTGCATCACTATTATTAGGTAGATGAAATTCTAATACCTGATAATAAGAGTAGCCATGATGAAAACTGTAGGTAATGATTTAGTACGTAATCAGTTACATGCTGACCGTAAATGGTATTTGATATTGGGCTTTGTGCTTATTGGTTTTGGCCTGATTTTATTTAGTTCATTGCCATTTGCGACCTTTTCTGTTGTTTTTTTATTTGGAATACTCATGATGGTCGGCGGTGTTTTGCATCTCGTCGCGGCTATGAGTGTTTTTAAAGGCGCAAGCCGATGGTTATGGGCACTGTTTGGTGTACTTTATTTAATGGCTGGTTATTATGCGTTTTCTACTCCAGTCACAACAGCAGTGGTGCTGACGAGCCTATTATCTATAGCGCTGATCATTGCTGGTGCTATACGTACTATAAATGCAATTTTACTTAAGCCAATTACTGGATGGGGCTGGACCCTGTTCTCAGGGTTATTGACGCTCGCTACAGGTATTTTAATTTTAGTTTCTAAAGATTCACCTTTTTGGGTATTGGGAATGTTCCTTGCTATTGATATTTTATTTCAGGGAATTAACTTTCTAGGTTTGGCTTCAGCCATTAAGCATCTTCCTTCTAGTTCAAAAACAGTATCTTAAAAAGCAATATTCAACCAAAGAGCACTTTAAGTGCTCTTTTTGTTTTTAGGATAGGCAGACCCATCTGTTGTCTCGGTCTGTTAAACTATATCTTGGTGTTTTAGCGATATGTGTTATGAGTCTTGCAAAATTAATTAATGAACTAAATGCTCAGCAAAAAAAAGCAGCCACTACGTCTGCGCAAAACTGTTTAGTTTTGGCGGGCGCTGGTTGTGGCAAGACTAAAACCATTGTTGCTCGTGCAGCTTATTTAATTGATCAAGGCTTGCCAGCGAATCAAATCCAGATTTTAACGTTTACTCGTCGTGCTGCGAGTGAAATTGTTGCGAGAGTAGAACAACATGTGGGAGCACAGGCAAAGGGTCTGCGAGCTTCAACTTTTCATACTTTTTGTATGTATTTACTGCGCCGTAACCCACAAGCTTTTGGGTTAAATCAATTTAGTATTATTGATCGTGATGATCAGTTGCTTATGTTTCGCTTATTAAGAGGTAAAGATAAAGATAACGTCTTGCCCAAAGCCGCAGAGCTGTGTGATTTATATTCTTATGCGAGAAATACTCAAACAAAGCTTTCTGAAGCATTAATCAAACAGCTTCCAGATGCATATGAGCATAAGACTCAAATTGCAGATTTAATGAAAACCTATGAGCAGCGTAAACGAGAACGTAATTTTTTAGATTACGACGATATCTTGTCAATTGTGGCTGTCCATTTACAAAATTCAGAAGCCTTAACGAATTGGGTGGCAGGTTTTTGTCAGGCATTGCTAGTTGATGAAATGCAAGATACCAATCCTTTGCAATGGGCTTTATTGCAACCATTGATTGGCAAAGTGAAGCTGTTTTGTGTTGGTGATGATGCCCAGTCGATTTATGGTTTTCGCGGTGCAGACTTTGAAAATATCCATTCTTTTAAAGAACGGATACCTGACGCAGTTATTCATACACTGGATTTAAATTATCGTTCGACTCAAGAAATCTTGGATTTATCAAACTGGTTGTTGGCGCATAGCCCAATCGATTATAAAAAACAGCTGCAAGCTCATCGAGGGCAAGGACAAAAGCCTCAGCTACACCTATTTGGTAATGAGTATGAAGAAGCAAACTGGATTGCACAGGACTTAATAACGCGACATCAGCAAGGTGCAAGCTGGTACGACCATATGGTTTTGGTCCGTTCAGGCTATAGTGCGCGATATCTGGAAGGGGCCTTTATTGCTGCTGAAGTGCCTTATCGTTTTATTGGTGGGGTAAAACTTCTTGAATCTGCACACGTGAAAGACGTGCTTAGCTTGCTACGCATTGTGAGCAATCCTCACGATGATTTGGCGTGGATGCGTTTTTTAACCTTGTGGGATGGTATTGGTGACGTTGGTGCAAGTAAGCTCGCGCAAGAGTTGATGGGAATTGTTGACGTTGAAGAGCGCTGTAACCGTCTAGAACGTCATGGGAAAGTCCCTTTACAAGCGATTTTAATTTTAAAACAGTTAGATGTATTACAGCAGCATGTTGAAGCAAGCATTGGATTGGCACTTGATGCTTTAGGTGAACAACTAGAACAAAATTATAAAACTAAAGATTGGTCACGCCGATTAAAAGACTTTGATTTAGTCAAACAACTTGCACGTAAACATGCATCTTTAGGTGAATTCCTCGAAGAATATGTTCTTGAACCTATTTCAGTTTCTGAAATTGAGAAAGCTGCTGATCAGGATTTAGTGACGTTAATTACGATTCATTCCGCTAAAGGTGCTGAACAGAAAGTCTGCTATGTACCTCATGTATCTCCAAATCAATATCCTTATGCAAGGGCACAGGGCGATTTTGATGATGTCGAAGAAGAGCGCCGCGTATTGTATGTTGCATTAACACGTGCAGAGAATGAATTAATTTTGACTAAGCAAAATCTCAATACATGGTCAGAAGATAATTATGACGAACAAGGTCGTAAAATCGAAAGTTATTTCCTAAATGACCTTCCTGCACATTTAGTTCAGGCAAAGATTCATAGGCAAGTACCTCAGCCATTTGCTAAAAAGCAATGGAACCGTTCACCTACAGTAAATTTAGGTTTTGGTATCGATCTGGATTAAACTACTGTATAAGACACTGTGATTACTTAAATATATTGGCTACTCCCTTTAATTGCCAATTAAGGTTAGAAAATGAAGATATTAGTTCGTAATTTAGATCGTGCTGTGAGTGAAACTGAAATTTTAGATTTATTCAAAGCATTTGGTAAAGTTGAAACGTGTGTTCTTGTTACTGATAAAGACACAGGTAAATCGAAAGGTTTTGGTTTTGTTGAAATGCCTAACCCACGTGAAGCAATTAAGGCCATTAAAGGCTTAAATCTGCTTAAAGTTAAAGGTAATGGAATTCGCGTTAAAGCAGCTGAAGAATAAGTCTTTAGTGTGAAAAAACAGCTTTTAGCTCTTTCGATTGTAACGCCAAATGGTACTCGCATCGCTGAAGGTATCAAAACACTTGAAGTGCGTTCATGGGTACCTACAAAACTGCCAATCAAAGATCTATTAATTGTCGAGAACCAAAATTTTTTGGTTAAAGATACTGATGAAGAAGAGGGAGTTGCTGTCGCTTTGGTTGATGTCGACTCTATTCATGCTTGGCGAAATGATGAAATTGAGCCCGCATGTGCAACTGCTTGGGACGAAGGGTATTTTGCTTGGGTTTTAAGTAATGTTCGTCCTATAAAGCAGCCTTTAAAAACTTTAGCTAAACGTAAAATTTATCAAGTTGAGCTGGATTTACCATAAATAACGTTGATTTTATTAATGGAGTCGTTAAGCTAAAGATTAGCTGTTGCAATAGCGATTTTAAAACAGGAAAGTTTAGTTATGTCACGTGTTGCTCGTTATCATGCCGATCGTACCAATCAGAAGCTCTATTTTGCGCGCTTAGCGTGTCAACATGCAGAACAGACCGATCATGTGCAGCAGATACAAGCTTACCGTGAAGCAGCTGTATTTCATTTACATGGCGCAATGTTAGCTTTCTTACAAGAACTCGTACGTTATTACCGTTTAAATGAATTGCAACCCACTTTAAAATCTATTGAAGAACATATGGCGGCAAAAGGACAAGTTTCTCCAGAAGTGTCCGTTTTGCAACAATTGGCGAAAGATGGTTTTGTTGCAGAGCTCAAACGAGCTTACCGTATGTGTCAATATGCACCAGAACCTAAAGAGCCGACCCCAGAAGAAGAAACATCTTCTAATCTTATTATCAAAGTAACTCAAGGTCCTCAATCTTGGTTGCCAGATGTTAAGATTTTGCGTGAATGGCATCGTGAATTAAGCCATTTAATTGATGGTTTTCGTAATGAAATGGTCGAGTTCTAAAATTAAACTGCCCGAACGCTTGAAATTTAATCCGGGTGTGCCTATATAAATAAGACAAGAGATGCAAAGTGCAAGGGTGCTTTGCCACCATGTTGAAACATGGAGGAAATATATGTCTATACAGCAATTGAAAGAGTTATTTGGAAATCAAGAAGCCGTTTTGGAATTAGTCCAACTCGAAGGTGGCGAACTCGCCTTGCGTAATGCAGGTTCTGAGAATGAACCCTTGGTTAAAATTCAATTTAGCGATGAAGTAAAAGCAATCTTGGGTGAGCAAACTCCAGTTGTTGCTCAGCATATGATTCAGGCTGCACTATTTGGACTGCTCGAAAAGCAGGTAAATGAATGGCAGGCTGAGGTACTAGACGAACAGCCTAAATTCTTAAGTTAAAAAAAGCGTACTCTTGAGTACGCTTTTTATATGGGTTAATGAATAGTTGACTGATGGGCAAGCTCGATCTGATTTAATATATGATGGCTCATATTCTTTGCCATTTCCTCTTTGGCATAGAACACTTCACCAATATTTTCATCTCTGATTACCGCGGCTTCTTCTTTACTTTCTGCGCAAATTAATACCTGAATTTGAGGGTTTAATTGCTTAGCGATCGCCACAATACGGTGAATATCTAAAATATCCATAGGTGAGATCACCAAGAGTCTTGCATGCATGATGTGTGCTTGAATTAAAACACCTGGTTCGGTTGCAACACCACTCACAGCAGCAATATTCGACTGACGTAGCTTTTCTACGATTTCACGATTCTCTTCAGCAATAACGACTTTAATATTTTCATTAATTAAATTTTCAGTAATACGTCGTCCCACACCGCCATATCCAACAATCACAACCTGATCGCGTAAGTAAGCCTGATCAACTTCATCGGGTAACATGGCTAATGGGTCACCACTACGTTCAAGAAGTCGGGCTAGGTGAGAGCGCTCACGAATCCAGCGTTGTACAGGCTCAATGGCAGAGAATATAAAAGAGTTCAGCGTTATCGAAAATAAAGCACCAGCTAAAATCAGATTTTGTGCTTCTAAGCTTAATAAGCCTAATGAGACGCCGAGAGTCGCTAAAATAAATGAGAATTCACCAATTTGGGCCAAACTCGCGCCAACTGTAAGTGCTGTATTAAGTGGATAGCGAAAGAATAAAACCAAAGCCATTGCAGCAAGTGTTTTACCTATCATAATAATTGCGATAACGGCCAAAATATGGAGTGGACGTTCAACAAGAATATGTGGATCAAACAGCATACCCACAGAAACAAAAAACAGAATTGAGAAAATTTCACGTAGTGGAAGTGTTTCTTCTTCTGCGCGGTGGCTAAAGTCTGACTCTTTAACAACCATCCCCGCAAAGAAAGCCCCTAATGCCATTGAAACCCCAAAAATGGCATAAGACCCGTAAGCAATTGAAACAGCAGCTGCAACAACAGTAAGGGTGAATAACTCTCTTGAACCTAAACGAGCAACAAACTGCATAATAATAGGTACAACACGTTTACCTACAATCAGCATAAAGGCAATAAAGCCAATTACTTTTAATAAAGTGAGTCCAAGGGTTAACCAGATATTACCATCTGCACCTTCTGGTGCTTTCCCGCCGAGTAAAACTGCTGTAGCTGGAAGGAGTACTAAAACAAGTACCATCACTAAATCTTCGACTAACAGCCAACCCACAGCAATTTTGCCGTTAACTGAGTCTAAAAGACCTCGGTCTCCTAAAGCTTTTAATAATACAACAGTACTCGCACACGACAGACTTAAGCCAAAAACGAGTGCCGAACCAAAGCTCCATCCCCAGAGCATGGATACACCAACCCCTAATAGGGTAGCGACCGCAATTTGTAAAATCGCACCTGGTACAGCAATACGCCGAACCAGCAGCAAGTCATTTAATGAAAAGTGCATTCCTACACCAAACATCAGGAACATGACCCCGAGTTCTGCAAGCTGATTAGCAAGATGAATATCTGCTTCTATACCGGGTGTATTTGGGCTAATAATAATTCCGGCAATTAAATAGCCGATAAGAGGAGGAAGTCGTAATCGGGCTGCAAGATAACCAAAAAAGAGGGCAACACCGAAACCAACAGCAAGTAAAACAATTAAATCTACGTCATGCGGCACTAAAAACTCCTTTTACGTGAGTTAGGCTAAAGACAAGCATAAAAAATGCCAAGGCGAAATATGTGGAAAGTTTAACAAAAAAAAGCGAGCTATAAAAAAAATGCAAAAAAAAACGACTTCATTGTGAAGTCGTTTTTTTTCGAGGCTAAAATTATTTGATTTTAGCTTCTTTGAAAATCACGTGTTGACGGATTTTTGGATCAAATTTTTTGATTTCCATTTTTTCCGGCATAGTACGTTTGTTTTTAGTCGTGGTATAGAAATAACCTGTACCAGCTGTAGAAACGAGACGAATCTTATCACGCATTGTTCAGACTCCTTAGATCTTTTGACCTTGAGCACGAAGGTCTGCAACAACCTTTTCGATACCCAATTTGTCAATAATACGCATACCTTTAGTGGTTAAACGAAGACGTACAAAACGTTTTTCGCTTTCTAACCAGAAACGGTGGTGGTGCAGGTTCGGCTCGAACCGGCGCTTGGTTTTGTTGTTGGCGTGTGAGACGTTGTTACCAACGACTGGACGCTTGCCGGTAACTTGGCAAACCTTAGACATGGTGTAACTCCATTGATTCAGCCAACAGCAAATCTGTGGCCAGTCATACTAAATGTAAACGGATGAATTCATTCAAGGGGCGTTTTATACCAAAAATACGATTAAAAGACAAGCGGAATTGGTAAAAACGAGGCATGATTTAGTATAACAGATCATGCCTTGATCAGTTAGCGCAACAAGGTTTTCGAAATGAAACGATGAATGGGCTTATTGAACGGTGGAAGAATGTATTTAAGGCTATAAAGTTTTGGATTAGACATCACCGAACGTTCATGAGAAAGGCTAAAAAAGCCCTCTGGTCCGTGATATTTCCCCATACCTGATGCACCAATTCCCCCAAACGGTAAATCATCTTGAGCCACATGGGTAATCACCATGTTGATTCCGAAATGCCCTGAGTGGGTATGCTGTGCAATATAGTCAGCACGTGCCTGATCATAGTCAAAATAATACATCGCTAAAGGACGTGGGCGACTATTAATGAATTCGACAACTTCTTCTATTTGGTCATATTCTAAAATTGGTAGGATCGGACCAAAAATTTCATTTTGCATAATATCCATTGCAGTTGTTACGCCTGTAACTAAAGTCGGTGCAATTTTACGGACATCATCTAAAATTTCATTTTGAGGATTAATTTCAATAATACGAGCACCTTGATCGCGGGCATTTTCAAGATAGCCCTGAATGCGGTTGTATTGCTTGTCATTAATAATAGACGTGTAATCTTGATTATTGCGGAAATGCGGATACATGCCAGCCACAATCAATTTAAAGTTTTCGATGAACTCGGCAGTTTTCCCGCGCGGCAAGAAAATATGGTCAGGTGCAACACAGGTTTGACCCGCGTTCCATAATTTTCCTACAGCAATACGTTGAGCTACATCTTTCATATCCATAGATGCATGCACAAGAGCAGGAGATTTTCCGCCTAATTCAAGAATAACAGGAACCAGATTTTGAGCTGCGGCTGCCATCACTGTTTTTCCAACAGAAGTTGAGCCTGTGAAAATCATTTTGTCAAAAGGCAAATGACTAAAAGCATCTGAAATAACGCCGCCACCATTTACTACAGCAACTAATTCTTGTGGGAACGCTTCTGCTAATGCACTTTCAAGAACTCGTCCAAAGTTAGGAGAGGCACTCGAAATTTTGATCATGGCATGGTTGCCCGCTGCCAGTGCACAAATTAATGGCCCAACTGAAAGAAGTAATGGGTAATTCCATGGTGTAATAATACCGATTACACCCATAGGTTGATATTGTACCCAACCTTTTGCTGGCTGATGTAATACACTGATATGGCGTTTTGAAGGTTTCATCCACGCTGTCAGATGTTTACTGTAATATTTGATTTGTTCCAAACTGGTGAGTAGCTCACCAATTTTTGTTTCCATAACTGCACGATTGCCATAATCAAGGTTAATTGCGTCGGCAATCTGATCTTGATATTTTACCAAGACTCTTTTAAGACGAGCTAAACGATCAATACGCTCTTTAGCAGTGGGTACCGGATGACGTAAATAAGCAAGCTTTTGTTGTTCAAGCAAATCATGTAAATGCTTAACATCATAAGGAAGCTGAGTCTCTGGATTTGTTTTTGTTTGACTGTTCATCGGTACTTACCAAATACATTGATATATTTATTTTTTAGAGTAAATACTCTAAATAGTCAAGTCAGTTTATGTGTTCAAGTCTTAACCATGTGAATTATTAAAGGTTATTAAAATGTCTCAACCTAAAGCTCTGAAGACAAAAGACCGGATTTTACAAATCAGTTTGCAGCTTTTTAACGAGCGAGGTGAACGGTCAGTTACAACCAATCATATTGCTGCGGAGTTGGGTATCAGTCCCGGAAACTTGTATTATCATTTTCGGAATAAGCATGAAATCATTAAGGAATTAATGTATCAATATCAGGCCGAGACATTGGAAGTGCTTTCTTTACCTGACGATAGACCATTAACGACCAATGATAAAATCAACTATTTTCAGGTGCTCAGCGGCCAATTATGGAGCTACCGTTTTATTCATCGTGATGTTTATCATTTAGTTGAAAGTAACGAAGACTTTAAAAAGATTTATCCGCGTTTTGCCGGGCAGGTGATGCAGCAGGGGCAAAAGATTTATCAAGCCTTTGTAGATGCTGGTCTTATGAAAATGACGGCATCGGAAATTGAAGCCCTCATTATTAACCTCTGGATTGTATTAACAAACTGGACAAACTTTTTGTATATGTCTGGTCATATTAGTGACAATAACCATTTAGAAGAAAAATGGGTTTGGCAAGCATTACGCCAAATGGTTTTCCTTGAAGGCCCTTATCTTATGGGAGAAAGCCGAGCAACTTATGAGCAGTTGCTTGAATCTCTTGGCCCTTCAGATCTATTTGCTAGCTTATCGTCCTTAAAAGACGAATAGTTGTGCTTGTTTATTTAGGGCGCTAGAATACTCGGCCTATTAAAAGATTTATCTCAATTAAGTGATATTAACCAAATGAATATGACCACTGCCAATACAGCCCGTTTACTGATTACTTGTGAAGACAAGCCAGGGATCGTACAAGCGGTATCGAGCTTTTTGTATCACCAAGGTGCAAACATTACCGCGCTTGATCAGTATGCGACGGAAGCTCAGGGCGGACGTTATTTCATGCGTGTTGAATTTGAACTTGATCATTTACAGTCGCGTAAAGATGCATTAATTCAAACTTTTGCTGCGAACGTTGCTGAGCGTTACGGCATGCAATGGCGTCTTGCTTTCGTTAACGATGTTAAAAAAGTTGGTATTTTAGTTTCTAAAGTTGACCATGCATTGCTTGAGTTGTTATGGCGTCATGCACGTGGTTCGTTACCTTGCGAAATTACTCATGTCATTTCTAATCATGAAGATTTACGTGAATCTGTTGAAAACTTCGGTATTCCATTTACTGTAATTAAAGTTACTAAAGACAATAAAGCTGAAGCTTATGCGCAAATTGATGAAATGATGCAAGGCAATGATTTATTAGTTCTTGCACGTTATATGCAGATTTTAAGCGAAGATTTTGTTGCGAAATGGGAAATGAAAATCATCAATATTCACCATTCTTTCTTGCCAGCTTTCGTGGGTGCCAATCCATATAAGCAAGCTTATGAAAAAGGTGTGAAGTTGATTGGTGCGACAGCTCACTATGTGACAGCTGACCTTGACCAAGGTCCAATTATTGAGCAAGACGTTGAGCGTGTGAGCCACGACTATAATGTTGAGCAATTACGTGAGCTAGGTGAAGATGTAGAGCGTAATGTATTAGCTCGCGCAGTGAAGTGGCATTTAGAAGATCGTATTATTGTTGATGGTAATAAGACCGTTGTTTTTTAAATAACAGTTATTCTAAAAAAGCACGCTTCTTGCGTGTTTTTTTATATTTAAAATAAAATTGAAATAATATAACATATCAATAATAAATGGGATTATCATAAAAATAGATCTGTTCATGGTGTAAATAGCTCAACTATTTAAGTTTGGCTAAACAAATTGTGAACACTGGATATCTATTGATGTAACTATGAGAAAACTAAAGTAAAGACACTCAGCAAGCATGAAGCTATGACACAGAGTAAATGTTTTTCTCAAAAAATAGTTGCAAATGAAAACACTTCTCATTTATTATTGTGGCACTTTATTGTTCTATCCGATGTTTGAAATCGTTTCTATAAATAGAAATCTGAAATCATCATCCATTAGGTAATTAGATTCTTATGAGTCAATCTTCCGCAGCCTTAAACGCTCCCAATCCGATGAAAAAGAAAGTCATCACAGCACTAATTGCAGTTGCAATTGGTCATATCGGGGTCTTATGGGCAGTTAGCCATATTAAGCCTGCTGAATTAAAGCCAATCGATAAGAAACCTTTACAGGTACGTTTCGTAAAAATTCAAGAGCAACCTAAACCACTACCTCCTAAACCAAAGGAACCGCCTAAAAAGCCGGAACCTAAGAAAGAGGTAAAAGAAGTTAAAGTTGTTGAAAAGCCTGTGACACCACCGAAAAAAGTGGAAAAAATTCAACAGGTGAAAAAAGCTGAAACACCAAAAGAAACAGTAAAGACAGAACCTAAAGTTGAAACCAAAGTGGTGACAACGACTGTTTCTGAAAAAGTCGTTGAAAAACCAAAGCCAGTAGTACAAGAAGCACCTAAAGCTCAACCCGCCCCAGATCCATCACCAAAACGAGTTTCAATTGGTGGTTCGGGTGTACAGTGGAGTCGTTCACCACGTTTAACAGTTTCTTCAAAAGATTTACAAGGCGAAGCACGCTCTGTCATGGTACTGATTGAAGCCGATGAAAAAGGCAAGATTATTAATGTACGAGTGACGAGAAGTAGTGGTATTCCAAGTCTAGATGACAAAGTTGTCCGTGCTGTTCGCGGTGCGAAATTTAAACCTTATATGGAAAATGGTGTTGCTTATCCAATTAAAGCAGAGCAACCCTTTGATTTAACCCCTTAAATGAATTTGAGTCCCAACGGCTAACCTTAATCAGGAGTTCATATGAACTTTTCAATCTATTGGCAACATGCAGATGCAGTGAGTAAAACCCTGTATTTCATCTTATTGGCAATGTCGATTGCTACCTGGACAGTTTTCATCTTACGTTTGATGGGGACTCGCCAATTAAAGCAACAAGCTTATGCTCAACTTTCTCAGGCTATCGCTTCGCTAAAAGCAAAGTTACAACCTTTAAGTTTTGAGCAGCGTAAAGCGGTTGCGGAGCAGGCTCTACTTCGTCAAATTTCTGCTGAAAAAGTCAATGCTGAAAAAGGTATTTCTGTTTTAGGAACAATTGCTTCAATTGCACCATTCGTTGGTTTGTTTGGTACGGTATGGGGTATTTTCCATGCACTTGTTGCAGTCGGTAAAAGTGGACAAGCAGGTTTGGCTCAAGTGGCTACACCAGTAGGTGAGGCGCTTATTATGACGGGCCTTGGTCTTGCAGTTGCGATTCCTGCGGTATTGGCTTATAACATTTGTGTACGCGCTAACCGTGGTCTTGCTCATGATTTACAAGATCAAGCGCACAGCTTATTAATTGATACGATGTTGCAGCAAGACTCAACTGTAAAGTCTGATGTTAAAACTGCACAGCAAAGTTATGTTGGAGGTCAAGCTTAATGGCTTTTCAATTGGGTGAAGACCACGATAGTGGCATAAATGAGATGAACCTCATTCCGCTAATCGACATTATGTTGGTGTTAATGATCATCTTTTTGGTCACAGCAACAGTTGCCAACCCATCGATTCCATTAACGCTTCCTAAAACAACTGCTGAAATTATTGATCCACCACCAAAAGCAATTACGATTAGTATTAATGCAAATGGTGAAGTGGCTTGGGATACTCAAGTAATTAGCCTTGATGAGCTTCAAAAACGTTTTCAAGAAGCAGGTCAAGGTGATGTTAAACCAACAGTTCAGCTTCGTGCAGATAAAGAGTCGAAGTACGATACTGTTGCACAGGTAATGTCTCGCGCCAGTGAAGCCGGACTGAGCGATATTGCCTTTGTCAGTGAAAACTAAAATTTAGTTTACCTAATAAAAAAGCAACCAAATCGGTTGCTTTTTTATTGCTCTAATTTATTGATCTTTCATAAGATGCTGGAATTTACTATATAGCTTGAGCAACTTAGGTGGAATCGCAAAGTTGCAATAACCTTGTGAAGGATTCTTTGCATAGTAATTCTGATGATATTCTTCGGCTGGGTAGAACGTCGGAACAGGAGACAATTCAGTCACAATATCAAGATCATCATCTTTTAACGTTTGAATCGTATGTTCCGCTGCTTGCTTTTGCTCTTCATTATAGTAATAAATAACAGAGCGGTATTGCGTGCCGATATCATTACCTTGGCGATTTAAAGTCGTTGGATCGTGAGTCGCGAAGAATACATCGAGTAACTGGGAGTATGTTACTTGCTCTTCATCAAAATCAACCAAGATCACCTCAGCGTGCTGAGTATCTCCTTGACATACTTGCTCGTAGGTAGGGTTAGTGGTGTGCCCACCTGCGTAACCACTAGTTACTTTTTCTACACCGCGTATTTGTAAAAATACAGCTTCGACGCACCAAAAACAGCCGCCGCCAAATAATGCCTGTTGCATTGTTTTTCCCTCTATTTCCTGCCTATTACAATAGGGTTTATGTATTTAAAATACAAAGTAAAGCATGTATAAAAAAGTAAAGAAAAGTGCATTACTTATTTCATTTAGCTTTAGGTAAACCTTGTCGAACGATTTGAGAGAAGTGTTCACTACTCTGATCGGAAAGCTGTTCAAAATTTTCAGTACGTGGATTGATATGTGCAATTTGATACCACTGTTTTAAACTGACATTTTGATTAAGAGCTTTAAGATCATATAAATAATTAGGTAAATAACCTGAAGCAATTAGACGATAATCTTTAGGAAGTTGATATGGGTTAATCGCTTGAACCATATCAAAAATTAGAGTTGTACAGTTACTCGTGAGCGTATTGTACCACTCTGGTTTTGTACGCAACTCATCTGATTTTTTAAGATATTCTAAAAATAAAGCTTTTTGCTCAGATCGTGGCATATTGATAGGAAAATTATAAACTTGCTCTTTGCGGATATTGCTACGCGTATAGACAATATCTTTCTCATCAGAAGCAATTAAGCTCAGTTCATATTTTCTAAAAAAACCACCAATTGCCGAAAACTCTTCAGTTTTTTCTTTGCGAATCTCGATTGAGAAGACTAAAGGTTGTTGGTGTGCAAATTCGAAGCTGACCAGTGTATGGGCAATTTGTGGCCCCATCCAGTAAGAGGCAATGATGTTTATGCCATTCAACTGGTTAAGGTCAAAAGTTCGAGTTTCCCAGCGAACATCATAAGTTCCATCGGGATGCCAGTTGAAGTTACGGACATTATGCAAAGTGATTACATCGCCGTGCTTTTCATAGCTCAGCATATTGGCAACTTCAGGGTTCCAGTCACGGTCTTGACGTGCAGTAATCGAAAAATACCAAACGAGAGAGCAGGCAAATGCTAAAAGGTAAATCAGGATGTCTGTACGGCGGCTAACAAGATGGCCTTCAACATATAGACCTGCCATACTCAGCGCAAAAGCAATCCAGATGCCAATGAGTATGCGGCTGCCTAACCAGCCAAAAGGTTGTTGAACCCAGAGCGCTACGCATACCCAAATACTAGAGAACACAATAAACAGCGTGAATAGACTATGTAACAGCCCAAAAAGTAGAGCAATAATAAATTCACGTGTTCCGATATTGTGCATAGGCATCCATAGAATTATTTTTTATAAGTGGCAAACTCGAATGAAGTTCCTGATTTTTCATCAACTTGCTGTTCACTTGCAGTTTTATGAAATTCACTCGGTATTGTTGGATAATGTGCATCACCTTGCACATCTAAGTCAACATGAGTAAGTTCAAGACGGTCTGCAATTGACAAAGTTTGCTTGAAGATCTCACCGCCACCAATGATGAACAATGCCTGCTTTTCAGTATTTTTTACATCTTCTAAAGCTGCATTTAAAGCATCTTCAATTGAATAGGCAATTTTAACACCGTCAAATTGCCAGTTAATGTCACGAGTAATAATCCAGTTCACACGGTTTGGTAGAGCACGGCCCATGGACTCAAGGGTTTTACGACCCATCACAACCACACCGCCTTGTGTGATTTCTTTAAAGTGTTTTAAGTCGGCAGAAATATGCCATGGCAACGCGTTGCCTTTACCGATACAGTGGTTTTTGTCCATTGCCACAACGTGAACAACTTCTACATTTTGCCATGCCATAATCTTATTCTCTAAACCGTAACCTAATGAAATTTGAGTCGTCGTTATACTGCAACTGGTGCTTTAATTGCAGGATGCGATTCATAACCTACAATTTCAACATCTTCAAATTTGAAATCAAATAAGTCTTTTATTTCTGGATTTAGTTTCAATTGGCAGAGCGGTAAAGGCTCACGTGTCAATTGAAGTTGTGCTTGCTCAAAATGGTTGGCATAAAGATGTGTATCACCACCAGTCCATACAAAATCACCGACTCCTAAACCGCACACTTGAGCAATCATATGGGTGAGTAGAGCATAGCTTGCAATGTTAAAAGGCACACCTAAAAACACATCTGCACTACGTTGATAAAGTTGGCATGACAATTTGTTATTTTGTACGAAAAATTGAAAAAGCGTGTGGCAAGGTGGTAAGGCTACTTGCCCAGCTTCGTTCGGGTTCCAACCAGAGATAATTAAACGACGTGAGTTTGGGTTGGTTTTAATTTCATTAATTAACCATTTAATTTGGTCAAAACCATCTTGGTTATAAGTGCCATCCGCATTTTTGGTTGCGCCAAAATTACGCCATTGGTGGCCATAAACTGGACCAAGCTCATGCTCTGGGCGGCCAAAACGAGCAGTTTGTTCTGCTGTTGCCCATTCATCCCAAATTGAAACTTTATTATCTTTTAGATATTGGACGTTGGTGTCGCCTTTTAAAAACCAAAGTAACTCAATCACAATAGAACGGAAGTGAACTTTTTTTGTGGTGAGTAAAGGAAAACCTTTAGAGAGATCAAAACGCATTTGATGACCAAATACAGAACGGGTTCCTGTGCCTGTACGGTCGCCTTTGTCACCGCCATTATCAAGGATATGTTGTAGTAGGTCTAAATATGCACGCATAACACTCTCGAGTTCGGATTAATTCCATAAAATAAAAGGGGGAGATAGCTCAATGATAAATAATTACGCAATAGAGCTGCTTCATCATGAACCATTGAAGATGATACCTGTTGTAGCTCAAGATGAAAATCTAAAAATAGTTCTATGACATTTCAATAGACGTAATTATTCAAATCGTTTAGCACGATTTTGATGTATCGAAACAAGAAAAAAGCCAACCAGTACAAAGCCTAAAGCTTGTATAGCAAGAATCCATTTATGCTGAGCAGGAAGTAGATACATCAAAATAACAACGATCAAAATAGGATAGATGCTGCTTAAAAATCTAAAGCTCGATTTGTCTGATGTGTTATTTGAAATTTTGCTATTTAAGTAATGTCCAACATGTAAACCAAAACCGAAAATAAGGCTAAGAATAGTATAAGTCGGTGATAAAGGCTGGGCTTGATTGGCTACATAAATTGCAGCACAAACCGCAATAATGAAAATGAGTTTGATATGGCGCGGAGCGTTGTACCAATAAGCCAACATGAAAACCAGACCTATTTCTTAAAAAGTGATTGAGGTGAAAAAATAAAAGCAGCAAGTGCCATAAAAGCAATTCCTTGCACACCCCAGATCAGCAAGTTCGGCATCGCTTTAACAAAAATAAGGGCAAACAAAAGGGCAATAGGGATCCAAGTAAGTAAACGGTAGAGTAAACCAGTCGGGTTGCTTTGAGCGAAATGCAATTTAAAGTAACGACAGATTAAAAAAATTACCCCAGTTCCAGTAAACATTAGAATCGTATCTAAAGGCAGTGGTTGGTATTGATATAGCGCAATACAAATAAGTAGCGTAATAATCAAAATCACTAATTTTTTAAATGTTGGGACTTGCGTGTTAAACCAGAATTCCAGCATGGTATATCTTCATCTTGGGAGAGTAAAAACTGTAGCATAAAAAAAGAAAAGAGGAGCCGAAACTCCTCTAATTTAGATATTAACTATTCTTTTGTGGACCCCAGTCATAAATTTTCTTTTGATAGGCATACCACATCATCCAAAGGCCAATCAGTAACATTGGAATTGTTAGAATCTGTCCTTTCGTCATCCAACCAAAAAGAATGAAACCTTGGTCGGCATCTGGTTGGCGGAAGAATTCCATAACAAAGCGGGCAACGCCATATCCCATTAAGAATAGGGCAGAAACGGCCATCCGAGGACGCGGTTTTGAACTAAACCACCACAGAACAATGAATAGAATCAAACCTTCACAAAGTGCTTGATAGATTTGTGATGGATGGCGAACTAGGTGTAACGGATCTGTTGGGAATATCATACCGAATGGATAATTTGGGTCAGTTACCGCACGACCATATAACTCTCCACCAATAAAGTTACCAATGCGTCCGAACATTAAGCCAGTTGGTACACAAGGGGCAATAAAGTCGAGCGTTTGGAACCATGTTTTTTGGTATTTTTTACACCAAAATAGCATAGCAACCATAACACCGAGAAAGCCGCCGTGAAAACTCATGCCACCTGTCCAGACTTGGAATAACCAAATCGGATTTTCGAGGAATTTATCAAACTCATAGAAAAGGACATAGCCGACACGACCGCCCAGAACAACACCTAGGGCACCATAGAACACTAGGTCGGAAACCATTTCTGATGTCCAGCCATCACGTTGTTTGGCACGGTAGGAAGCAAGCCCCCAAGCACATAAAAATGCCAATAAATACATGAGTCCATACCAATGGACTTGAAGAGGTCCTAGATGTATTGCGACCGGATCGATATTAGGATAGGTCAGCATTGCTGCTCCTTGATCTTACGTTTTGACAGATTGTAGCGGAATGATGTGAAAAATGTTGTACATTCAATGTGTAAAGATAGGGAACAAGAATCAATGTGTATTGTGGCTTTAGCATGGCATGTTCTGGATGATATGCCCTTGTGTCTTATGTCAAATCGGGATGAATTTTATCATCGTCCAACAGCTTTATTGCATCAGTGGGAACATACTCCGATTGTTGCGGGACAAGATTTGCAGTCGGGTGGCACGTGGATGGGCGTTACGCCTCAAGGTCGATGGGCTGTTTTAACCAACTTCCGTGATGGGCGAGATCAAAAGTCTTATGAGACTTCTCGGGGGCATTTGGTGCAGGCTTTTTTAGAATCTGATTTATTGCCGATTCGATTTGCTCAACAATTAGAACAGCAGCAACAGAATTTTGCTGGCTTTAACTTGTTTATGGGAAATGCTGATCAAGCGGTTTATATGAGTAACCGTGGTGAAGCTCCGCAAGTATTGGCTAACGGTGTGTATGTGGTTTCGAATGGCTTGATGTCTGAACATTGGGAAAAAACTAAACATTTACGAACTCGTTTTACACAAGAGTTTTTGCCTATGCTTCAGCATCAGACAGAAGAGTTAACTTTGCAACATGCGGCGTGGGATATTCTGGAAGATGAGCGTAAAGTCACAACGGCTTTATTACCGAATACTGGCATTCAAGCAGAGATGGAAGAGTTATTGTCATCTACCTTTATTCAAAGTCCTGTGTATGGCACACGCTGTTCGAATTTTCTAAGAATGACCAATAATGAATGGCTTTGGTTTGAAAAGACCCAACAAGGTGAACATAGCGGTCAAATTGTTCAGCAGCAAATTCTTTTAAATCGATAGCAATTAAAATGCCGATCAATTGACCGGCATTTTTAACCTTCTACAAATTAGCCTGCGATCACACCGCCATCTTTACGGGTAATCACAACAGTTGCTGAACGTGGACGTGCAGTTTTATTGCTTGGGTCTTTTTGAGTTGCTGGCCAGTTACTGTCTGGTGTTGCGTAACTTTTCGAGTCTTCACCAGGGTGTTGAACATTAATAAAAATAGCTTTGTGGTCAGGTGTCATGGCAATACCTGTAATTTCACATTGCTTTGGTCCAACCAAGAAACGTCGTAATGTTGAGTCTGTAACTTTAGCACCGACTAGCGTTTGTTGGCCATTTGACGTAGTGGCAGCAGCGCCATCACCAATTTGACCTGGTAGTGCTGCAAGCATCATACAGTTGGTGACATCGGTGTAAGCGCCATCATCTGTTTGAATCCAAAGTACGCCACGTGGGTCAAACCACATCCCGTCTGGAGATGACAAATCATTATTGTCTGTCAGACCCGATAAGTTGATATTTGAAGCCATAGATGCTTCTGCGCCAAATAAGTAGATATCCCATTTGAAAGTTTCAGCAGTCGTTTTGTCATCAGTTTCTTTAAAACGGATAATATGACCGTTAACGTTACCCTTTTGCTCTTTAGTGCCGTTGTAGAGGTCTGTGTAGTTACGTGGGTTTGCAGCATCGGTTGCGTAATCTTTACCACGATTTGAGTTGTTGGTTAGGGTGACATAGACTTCGCCGTTTACTGGATTAACCGTACACCATTCTGGACGGTCCATTTTTGTAGCGCCGACTGCATCTCCCGCCAAACGTGCAAATGTAACAACGTCTGCCTGAGATTTGAAAGGGTAAGTAGTGTTGCTTTCATTTAAGCCATTTTTGCCATAAGCAAGTTCAATCCATTGACCTGAACCATCGTTATTAAACTTGGCAACATACAATTTACCTGCGTTCATGTATTTGTCACCAGCCGCATAACCACGATTTACATCTTTGGTGTCCCACACTGCCGTAGAGACAAATTTATAGATGTATTCACCACGAGAGTCATCGCCCATATAAAACGCTAATGGTTGACCTGCTACGGCACGACAAGCACTGTCTTCATGTGCAAAACGACCTAACGATGTTCTTTTAACTGGGTTTAGACGGTTATCGAAAGGATCAATCTCGACCATCCAACCGAATGTATTTGGTCCGTTACGATAGTCTTGAGTAGCTTGTGCCGCTTTTACATCGGCATTCCAGCGGTCATACAAGTCTTGTGACTCCACTTGACCGATTGCTGTTTCCCAACCGTAACGTGAACCAGATCCTGCCTTTAAGCCATAGCGTTTCAGTGCAATAATTTCTTCTGGAGTACGTAACGCGTCATCAGTCGTACTACGAGCAAAGTAACCAATAAAGTTTTCTTCGGTAGTTAAGTATGTGCCCCAAGGCGTATAACCGTTACCGCAGTTATTATGGGTACCACGAGTTTGACGACCAGCAGGTGAGAAACGAGTTGCAAGCAAACTAGACCCAGCAGCAACACCTGCAAAATTCATCTCTGTTGACGCTGTAATACGGCGGTTAAAAATTGATTTTTTATCAATGGCTACTTTTTGAGTTGCTGCATCTTTTTTGATGTGAACAATAGAAACGCCATGCGCATTTGTTTCACGAATGACTTCATCTTCAGGGCGGCGTCCATTAACTTTTGTTGGGCCTTTTGGGTGAAGGAAGGTCTGGTTGATATATTCGTGATTCATTACCAACAAACCTTCAGCCGAAACACTTTCATCAAAGTTGTTTTTTGAAGTATTTAAACCAAAGAAATGCATACCGTCATGGCAATCACCAGAACGGAACTGGAAGCTTGGACCAGATGGAATATTATTGTCATCCCAGTCACCAAAAGCAGGGTTGATTGAATCCCCTAAAGCGTAAATGACATTCGCTTCATAGCCTTCAGGTACAGTCACGATGTCGTTATGGTTTTTCGCAACTGCGGTAAAAGTTAATTTCTCTGGTTTTTTATTTGGATCTACAGGTGGGATTCCACCGTTGTTAGAACCTGGGTCATCATTACTATCATTACAGCCTGTTAAAGTAGAGGCTAAAGTTAAAGCTACAGCACCGCTTGCTGCTTTAGTAATTAAACTACGGCGACTTACATGTTGTTCTAAAATGTCACGAAAGTGGATATTGTCAGAAGTATTATTGTCCAGTTCTTGATCTTCATGATATGGCGTCAGCTCTGTCATGGGAAATTCCTAAGTAATTAAAGAAATAGAGATTGTTCTAAAAATCTTCATTAGCTTAGTTGGGTAGTGTGACGAGGCTTTGACGTTTTGATGATAGGTTTGTGAAATAATTGATCGTTTAGTCAAAAAAAGAAACCTGCACAAGGCAGGTTTCTTCTATTTTGGTAAAAGAGATTATTTCTTCACAACAGATGGAGCAATTGGATCGGCAGTGATATAACCAACCGCTGCTGCAAATTTATTGCTGTAGTTTACATTAATCGCTGTATCAATTTGCGAAAGTAAATCTGCACTGATACCAGTACGAACACCGTTAGTTTCTTTATAGAAACGATTCCATTCATCACCTGGATGTTGGAAGTTACTCATGATGTAAGTCCAACCGTTTACTTCATCGACTGCGTGTAGACCAGTTGATTCTGCACCTGCTGGTGTAGACAAGATACGGATGAGCTGTTTAGTGTCGACATTGTAAGCCCATAAGAAGTTATTTAAGTGATTACCAGAGTCTTCACCGATAAATAACGTACGTAGCTTTTCAGAGAACTTCAAGTTGTCAGGGCTAGCAATCTGTTCTGGGTCAGCAGTGTTACCTAAGCTGTCAAAGCTAATGTCTTTACCTTTAATGAGAAGACTAGATTGGCTAGGTACCCATTCACTGTTAATTGCTACATTTGAGCTGTCTTTTTGGCCGCCTGTCAGTTTATGCTCCAAAATACCACCAGCCGTGATTTTCGGGAATTTAACGTTGTGCTCAGCAAGGTAACCGCTACCACCTTCAACCATTGAATCAACAATGTTAGCTAAAGCTGAATATGCGCGTTTATCTGCAATATTTACAGTCGTACCTTCGTTCTTGGTCAATGCCATTGAAGCACCAACGTAAGCTGCATAACGGTGTGTCTCAAGGAAAGCCGCTGCAAGTTTAGTTTTGTCGCTGTTATCTTTAAGCTTGAGATAAACACCAGTTTTGCTCAAATAAGTAAATTTAAAACCTTGAGCTTCTAATTCTGCTTTTTGAGCAGCTTGTTGTAGTTTTAAACGATCTTTCGCAGCTTTTGCTAAAGCTTGTTGTTCAGGCGTACCTTTATCTCCAGCATCAATAGCTTCAACTTCTGCTGTCGTTGCATCGCTTGGATATTTGGCAATTTGTAGAACCGATTCGAAAATATCAGTTCCTTTGATACCGCTCTTGATTAGATTTTCAATCTCTACACTTGTTGCATGACCAAGCTTGATCCATGAGATCTGACCCGTCGTTGTATCTGTAAGTACTGTTGTATATTTTGCAACGTAAAGTGTGCCAGCAGATAGGTCTTTCTCTTTATCTGCAACGAACATGAAGAGACCACCATTGGTATAGTCGTCACCCATCAAAACTGTACGGTTATCTGGGAAAACTTGTACAAGCTCATGTGAAATACGGCCTAAACAGTAATGCTTTGTTACACGACCCGTACCATCTGCATTTACGGTAATTTCTGGTAAGTGACCGTAGTTATATGGGTTAGCCGCATTTTCATCACCATACACATTTTTACTGAATGCTTTAAGTGTTGAAAGTGATTGACCTAACTTTTGGTTGAAAGCATCTGGCTCATATTCTTCACTCGATAAATGAGTTCCCCATGGTGACAAGCTTGCACCACAAGTAATCCATAAACCATGCGCACTTGAAGTGTCTACATTGTGATATTTAATTAAAGTCAAATGACCAGTTTTCGGGTCTTGATCTAAAGTAAGTACTGCAATCGGAGATGATAATTTACCGTACGTATCACCACCATTTTGGTCTTTAGATAAATATTCAAACTGAACGACATGGAACACTGGGTTACCAGTTACACCTAATGCTTTCTTGTCTGCATCTGTGAAATCTTTGCCAGTCGCTTGTTTGAAGCTAATCAGAGAACTACCATCTGGACAGTCAGAGAAGAATTGACGTTCTTTACCTGCAACTGACTTATCAATAATTGGTTTATTATTAATATCAACATAACCACCTGCAATAATCTTTCCGCCTTTACCATCAGGAACTTCTGTACCTGTTAAGAAGAATGGTTTGTAAGCAAGTTGATATTCGGTTTTACTGCCATCTTCCCATGAAATAGCAAGCTTTGATGCACATGCTGTTGTTGCGATCTCTGCTACAGTAGACGGTGCAGGCATTGACGTGAACGTTGCATTTTTAAAGTTAATTGGTTTTGATGGAGTTGTAACGTCTGAATCATCATTACTATCGTTACATCCTGCTAACGTTGCTGCCGTAGCCATCGCACCTAATGGAAGAAAAGGGATCCCCGTAAACCATTTTAAAATGTCGCGACGTGTTGGGTGGTTAGAAGCAGTTGTCATAATAAATCCGTAACTTTTGTGAGTATATTTGTTGAGTTGATTCTATGGACTGGAAATGACACTTTTCTTACATTTTTAAGTCACTTTGAAGACAGTTTATTGCTTTATAGATTAAAAAGTGGTCTATATAAAAAAGCCTGAACTTAGAGGTTCAGGCTTTTTCTTAAATATTATTTTATTCAGCAGATTGAGCTTTTCTTTTCTCAAGAATTTTACCGAACAATAATCCAAGTTCGAAAAGCAACCACATCGGGATTGCCAACATCACCATAGAAATTGCATCTGGTGGGGTAATGAACATCGCTACAAAAAAACAGCCCACAATGATAAAACGTCTTTTTTCAGCAAGACTTTTTGTATTTACCACACCAATTAAAATCAGTAGAAGCGTCGCGATTGGAATTTCAAAAGTGACACCAAAAACTAAAAACAGCTTTAAGCAAAAGCTTAGGTAGCTATTAATATCCGTCATAGGTGCAACAGTTTCAGGCGATACACTAATAAAGAAATGTAAAATTGCAGGAAGTGTAATGTAGTATGCAAAGGCAACTCCAGCATAAAACAAAACAATACTACCGATGAGTAATGGCAGCGCTAAATGACGTTCTTTTTGATATAACGCTGGGCGGACAAAAGTCCAGATTTCATAAAGAATAAATGGCATTGCCAGCACAAGCGCGACAAATAAATTGAGCTTAAAAGGTGCCATAAAGGTTGCAGTTACATCTGTTGCAATCATTGACGATGATGCTGGAAGTTGCAGTCTTAAAGGTTCAGATAATAATTGGTAAGTATTATTTCGAAACGGTAATAAGCAAAAGAATAAAAATAATGTTACCCCGACAATCCTAAATAAATGACGTCTTAAAATGACCAAATGATTCATGATTGGCATTTGGTCTAAATTTTCTTGCGTATTTACAGTCGTTGAAGGCAGTTGGTTCATACGGCAATCTTCAATTTAACGGGAGGTGTTTCTAAAGTGTCGCTTTCAGATACCAAAGGTGTAAATTTGGTAAGAAAGGGCACTTCATAATGACCCGATACAGGGGAGTACATCGTAGACTGAGATATAGTTTCAGCTACCTCAGTTTTTTCTGAGTTGTCTGAAGTAGTCTGTTTTTGTATTTCTTCAAGTTGTTGTTGTACTTTGCGTTCTAGTGCTTCAATGCGGTTGAGTTCTTCTTGCATTTCTTTTCGAAATTCAGAAAGACGCAACTCTTGATCAATCTCATTTTGCAAATTGGTAATATAACGTTTTAGGCGAACATACCAGCGACCAGCAAAGCGTGCGGCTTCTGGAAGTTTATCTGGGCCTAAAACTAAAATTGCAATAATTGCAAAACAGAGTAGCTCTGTCATTCCTACATCAAGCATGGTGGAAAACCTTTAGCTTTTCACTGATGTGCTGTCAGGGGTTTTGACTTGGGCATCAATTGTACGTGGAGTATTAAGAGCAGTAGTTTCGTCTTCTTCACGAACTGATTTTTTAAAGTCTTTTACTGCACCGCCTACATCTTTACCGATATTTTTTAATTTAGATGTACCGAATAATAAAATAACGACAATTGCAAAAATAACGACGTGCCAAATAGATAAACCGGCCATGATCTTATACCTCTTTTCAGTTTGCTTTATATCAACAGGTTGCCATGACAACAATGTGACATTTATATGTCATTTTTAAGACAATAACCGTCAGTCAAAATCTAAAAGGGTAATTCTATAAAGGCTGTCTTTAATTTTTATTTTGGAGAGAGCTGAGAAAGTGAAGCTTAAATTACTTGAAATGGAGAGTACATTTCACTTTGAAAAGGTGTAGCATAACAACCTGATTTTGATGGGTGAGAGGAGAAAACGTGGCGTTATTATTGCCAATATTGGCGTTTATCACTGGACTTTTACTTGCTCAGACTTCTCTTTCAGAAACGATAAAACCTGTTCTTTCAGCTTGGCTTGCCCGCTTACTGATTCCAGTTGTGATTATTTACAACATGGTATTTTATCAGCCGGGTAGTTTGAGTTTGATGCTCTTTAGCTTCGGTTCAGCATTTCTTATTTTCTTTGCTTATTTAGCTTTATTTAAAGACAGATTATTAGCGCTTTGCGTGAGTTATACCAACATGGGCTGGCTCGGTTTTCCTTTTGCCATGGCTTTATTTGGCCCTGATGCTACGGCTCCAATTGTTGCGCTATATATTGGTATGTCTCTTTTTGGAAATGCATGGGCTGTTACGGCAGTCACTACAGCACCACAAAGTAAGCTTAATATATTAAAAAAGGTTTTAACTTCTCCACCGTGTATTTCAATCTTTTGCGCGCTTGTGCTCAGGTTGTTAGGTGCTCAGCATATCGAGCATCCTGCCATACATTGGGTGTATGAGGTTGCCAAGTTTGCAATGACATTTGCTGGAATGTGTGTATTGGGAATGTGGTTACGTCGTACTCGAGTGCATTTAAAAGACTTAATCTACAGCACCAAAGCTCAAGCATTTAAGGTGGTGTGTGGACTTATTCTTTGTGGCTTAACTTATAGATTTCTACCGATTCCAAATATAAGTCAGCAAATTGGTGTGATGTTTTTAATGTTCTGTCTGCCACCAGCAGCCAATATTGTAGCGCTAGAAACACATTATCAAGGAACAGGAAGATCTGCGGCTTATATCGCCTCAGGGACGATTGTGAGTTGTGTATGTATTGCGATTTATGCAGTATTTTTGCATCTTTATTTCTAAGTAAGATAATTAGATTAGGCTGCCTTTGAATAGTGGTTATATGCTTATTTTGTGTATGTAAGCAATACTTTACTTTTGTTTCGTCAAAAGTAACAAAACCATTTGTCGAACTGACGACACATCCTGAGCGATTCCCGAAGCACTGCTTTGGGAATCAGCGCAAGGCAGTGACGGGCGACATCCATGTCGCCTAGCACGATAGCAAATGGCTTTAAAGTTAAACTAAATAAATACTATATAAAGTTTTACTTCTGCAAACTCTCTCTAAATAACTGCATCGCTTGTCCACGATGACTAATCTTATTCTTGTCTTCTTTAGAAAGTTCAGCGCTAGAAACTTGTAGCTCAGGTAACCAGAATAGTGGGTCATAACCAAAGCCATTTTCACCACGTGCAGCTTCTAAAATTTCGCCGTGCCAGATGCCTTGGAAAATTTGTGGCAAAGGATCTTCAGCATGCGTTACTAAGGCAAGTACACACACAAACATGCCTTCAATCACTTCACCATTTTTACGAAATGGCAAAAGATCATTTAATAATTTGGCATTGTTCGCTGCATCATCACCGTGTTCTCCAGCATAGCGTGCAGAGTAAATGCCTGGTGCACCGCCTAAAACAGGAACACAAATACCTGAGTCGTCAGCCATCGCAGGTTTACCTGAAATTTTAGAGGCATGACGAGCTTTAATAATGGCATTTTCAATAAAGCTTAAGCCATCTTCAATTGCATCCGGAATATTAAGGCGACCTTGAGGAATAATTTCTACAGGTAACTTAAGCTGTTCAAAAAGTTTTTCAAACTCAGCGACTTTACCTTTGTTATTGCTGGCAAGAACTAAACTGCCCTGATCAAACCAATGTGGGGTAGACATAATAAAACCAAACTTTATAGCGAATATCGAACGTGAGTTATGTTACGTGTTTTTTAAGAGGGGATATAGAGGGAAATAAATAGAATATAAAATGGGACAACCTAAACTAAAGCCACCTTGTAGAGCATACAAGGTGGCTTTAGTCGAGTAAGGTTTTTTACGGATGAACCGTTATTATTGTGCTTGAATCCATTTGTCTGCACGGTCACGCGCTGTACGGATTTGTTCTTGAGTTAAGTTCGCCGCTAGAGCAGTTTTCTTACCTTCAGATAGGCTAATCACTTTATTATCGAGCATGCCATCACGAGTTGAAAGCTCATACCACTGGTAAGCACCTACGTAGTTTTTCTTTTGCTCTTCCATCATCGCGAGGTTGTAGCTTGCACGGTTATCACCATTGCTTGCTGCTTTTTCAAAGTATTTACGAGCCATTGACTCATCTTTTCTAACACCAATACCGTCGGCGTACATACGACCCACGTTGAGTTGTGCTGGCGATAAACCTTGATCAGCTGCTGCTTTAAACCATGCGAAAGCTTGTTTTTCGTCTTTTTCTACATCTTTACCATATTGGTAGTGTGTACCAAGGTAAAATTGCGCGCCTGCTTGACCAGCTTTTGCAGCTTTCTGAAGGTCATTAACCCCCATTGTTGAAAAGCGTGCAGCCTGACTCGCAACCGATTGTGGCTGGGCGATATAATCTGCATGAGCCTGCATACTTAGCAGTCCTGCAAATAGTGTGCTAAATAATGTCTTTTTCATAGTGCACTCACTCGATAAATAGCGACTTCACCAAACAAATTAGGAACATGTTTGCTTAACAGGCTTCCCTGCTGATTTCCATTGACGGCGAGTCGATTAATAATTTGTATCTGATTTTCAGCACAGAGTGCTTCGAAATCTTTAAATGTACATAGATGAATATTGGGGGTGTTATACCACATATATGGTAAAGCATCCGATACAGGCATCATTCCTTTTAATGCAAGAAAAGAACGAGTCTTCCAATGCGCAAAGTTCGGAAAAGTAATAATTGCCTGTTTACCCACACGCACCATGTCTCTTAATAAAACATCCGGTGCATCTACGGCTTGCAAAGCCTGTGCCATAACCACATAGTCAAAAGACTGGTCAGCAAAACGGCTCAAACCGAGATTCAAATCTTGTTGAATAATATTTAACCCGCGACTGACGGCAATTGCAATCTTTTCTTGATCAATTTCTAAACCATAAGCACGAATTTGATGCTTTTGGCTCATATGAGCGAGTAATTCACCATCACCACACCCTAAATCGAGTACGCTTGAGCCGGGTTTAATCCACTTTTCTGCCAGTTGTTGATCAATACGCATTAACTTGCCTCCAGTGATGTCGATTTTAAGTGTTCTTCACCGCCTAAGAAAGCGCGCATGGTTTTGACATACAGTGGAATCGGGAATAAGAACGAGTCATGGCCTTGCTCAGCATCAATATCGAGATAACTTACAGGCTTATGATTGGTAATAAGTGCATCTACAATTTCTTGAGAGCGACTAGGGGCAAAACGCCAGTCTGTTGTAAATGAGACAATCAGGAACTGACATTTGGTTTTACCCATCGCTTCTGTTAACGAATGATTGTATTCACGTGATGGGTCAAAATAATCCAAAGCTTTGGTCATGATGAGATAAGTATTGGCATCAAAGTTACGGCTAAACTGTTCGCCTTGATAACGAAGATAGCTTTCGACTTGAAACTCGACATCAAAACCATACATAAATTTGCCAGATTTTAAATCACGGCCAAATTTTTGTTTCATGGCTTCTTCTGAAAGATAGGTGATATGACCGACCATGCGAGCCAAAATCAGACCACGTTTCGGGTAGCTATCATTTTCTAAATAACGACCATGATGGAAGTCTGGATCAGATAAGATCGACTGACGTGCAACCTCATTAAATGCAATATTTTGTGCTGAAAGCTTTGGTGCGCTGGCAATAATCACACACTTTTGTAAGCGGTCAGGATAGTCTACTGACCATTGTAGTGCTTGCATGCCCCCTAATGATCCACCCACAACTGCATACCACGCATCTACACCTAATAGGTCAGAAAGCATGGCTTGGGTTTTGACCCAGTCGCGTACCGTTACTAACGGGAAATCCGGTCCATAAGGGCGATTATCATTTTCAGGATTTGGTGACGTTGGACCAGTTGAGCCGCTACATCCACCAATATTATTGAGCGAAACTACAAAAAACTTATTTGTGTCGATTGCTTTACCCGGGCCAATACAGCTATCCCACCATCCAGCTTTTTTATCATCTTCATGGTGATAACCCGCTGCATGATGATGTCCGGAAAGAGCATGACAGATTAAAATGGCATTTGATTTATCTGCATTTAAAGTGCCGTAAGTTTCAACCATTAATTCAAAACGTGGCAAAACACGCCCACATTCAAGATGTAATGGTTCTTCAAATTGGAACTTTTGCGGAGTGACTAACCCCACTGAATCAGCTGGAAAAGACACGGGAACATTTCGCCTTTTAAATCTTTCAGGAATAAAAAGAAAGGATACCAAGCTAGGTATCCTTTCAAAAGAGTTTTTTTAAATTAAACAGCGGCGGCAACAACCTGATCTGTACTTAAAACGCCTTGATCAATCAAACGGTTAGTACATGCAATAATTGCTTCAATCGATGAGGTGACGGTATTGTCATGAACACCTGCACCAAATGAACCTTTACCGGTACCTTTGACTTGAAGTTCGATCAAGGTTAATGCTTTCGCATTTGCACCTGAACTAATACTACGTTCTTCATAGTTCAATACGTCAATTGGTAATTGAAGCGCATTTAAGAATGCAGAGATTGGTCCGTTACCTTCACCGCGAAGTTGTTGTGTTTCACCTTCAACATCAACATCAAGTTCGATAATTTGAGTGCCATTAATGTCAGATAATCTGTAGTTTTTGACTGTGTAATGGTGGTTTTTCACATCAACATAAGTGTCTTTAAACAAGGTCCAGATTTCTTTTGCATTAATTTCTGTACCATTATCATCAGCATATTGTTGAACAACTTGGCTGAATTCGATTTGTAAACGGCGAGGCAATACAACGTTGTAGTTCGCTTCTAATAAGTAAGCGATACCGCCTTTACCAGACTGACTATTTACACGAATAACTGCGTCATAGTCGCGGCCCAAATCTTTCGGGTCGATTGGCAAGTAAGGCATATCCCAGATTTCTTCGTTTTTCTGGTACTCAAAGCCTTTTTTGATTGCATCCTGATGTGAACCAGAGAATGCAGTAAATACCAAGTCGCCTGCATATGGATGACGAGGGTGTACCGGTAAACCAGTACATTCTTCAACCGTTGCAATCACTTCATTAATGTTAGAGAAATCTAACTCTGGCGCTACGCCTTGGGTGTACATGTTCAATGCAATTGCTGCAACGTCAACGTTACCTGTACGTTCACCATTACCGAACACACAACCTTCAACACGGTCAGCACCCGCCATAATCGCAAGTTCTGATGCAGCAATACCACAGCCGCGGTCATTGTGACAATGAACAGAAATGATCACGCCATCACGACGTGCCAAATTACGATGCATCCATTCAATTTGGTCTGCATAAACATTTGGTGTAGAAACTTCTACAGTCGCGGGTAAATTTAAAATCACTTTATGGTCAGGACGTGCATCCCAAATTTCTGTGACGGCATCACAGACATCTTTAGCGACTTCTAATTCAGTTGCAGAGAAACACTCTGGGCTGTACTGGAAAATCCAGTCAGTTTGAGGATATTGCGCCGCATATTCTTTAACTTTTTGAGCAGCATTAATTGCTAATTGTTTTGCGCCATCAACATCTACATTCAACACCTTTTGACGGAAGGTTGGAGAGTTAGAGTTATAAATATGCACAATTGCGCGTTTAGCACCTGCCAAAGATTCAAAAGTACGTTCAATTAAATGATCACGTGCTTGAACTAAAACCTCAATGTATACGTCATCAGGAATATGATTTTCTTCAATCAACATGCGAGTAAAATCGAAGTCAATTTGAGACGCGGAAGGGAAACCGATTTCAATATGTTTAAAACCGATTTTTACAAGCATTTTGAACATTTTGAATTTTTGTTCCATGTTCATCGGTTCAAAAATTGCTTGGTTACCGTCACGTAAATCAGTACTCATCCAGATTGGCGCTTTCGTAATTTCTTTATTTGGCCATTGGCGATCTGGTAAATCCACTCGTTGGTACATACGGCGGTATTTTTTGCTTGGGTCAGCCAACATCATGAGAAAACTCCTTGTCTCGTAGCGCAGTTGCTCTGGATATATTTAAAAGGCAACGTCTCTACTTAATATATGGTATCTAATTCAGAAAAATTAAAGGGAATTTCAAAGTGCTGCTTTAGAAAGCAGACAAAATTTTTATACGCGCGCTTGGCGCAGCATCAGGAGTTGCGGATGATGTCTTGCTTGAGTAGGCTGGGCAAACAAGTAATTCGTTTTCATCTCTAGACCGTGAAATAATAAGTTTGATGGTTTGCTGGTAATCTTGATATTTAGATATATCACATCTAAACAATGATTACACCTTGTGCAAAATTCTTATCGTAATTTTAATCTCAGAAATTAGAAAATAATTTTCTAATTTTGCGCAGTTTTATATTTATGAGAAAATAATTTTCATATTTTTGCCAAATTAAGGTAAAAGAAATTATATGATCTCAATAAGGCAAAAATAAATGTAGTTATAGCTCTGACCACATTCGAATTAAATTATGATAAATGTTGGTGAGCTTCATGACTTCTGGATAGTTGTCGCCGTGTGTTTTACGTAATTCTCTAATACTTTCATCTAAGTTAAATAAAAGATGGCGTTTACTATCGTCGCGTACCAAACTTTGTACCCAAAAGAAAGAGGCAAAACGAGTACCTGAAGTAATACTACTAACTTCATGCAGGCTAGTAGACGGGTAGAGCACCACATCACCTGCGGGTAATTTGACTTCGTGATAACCATAAGTGTCTTCAATAACGAGGTCACCACCTTCATATTCATCAGGTTCGCTTAAAAATAGCGTACAAGATAAATCGGTGCGGAGCTGCTCAGAAGTGCCACGGATAAGACGAATTGAGTTGTCCACGTGAAAACCGAAGCTTTCATGTTCATCATAACGATTAAAAAGTGGTGGAATAATTTTGTGGGGTAGAGCCGCAGCCTGAAACACTGGATTTTGCCAAATTGCTTTAATGACAATATCACTTAAATGATGAGTAAGCGGGTCTTGTTCAGAAAGCTGCTGATTTCTTTTAACAGAAGCAGATAAGGTCCCAGCCGTCACTTTTCCACCTACCCAATTGGCTTCTTCCATAAGTTTACGAAACTCGGCAACTTGCTCTTTGCTTAAAACATTGGGGATATGATGAATCACAGCAAACACCTTTTAATATAGATACTTCATTTGTAAAAATAGCCTCGTGATGAGGCTATTTTATATGAAATTTGATTAATTCCATAAATAAATTATGGAATTTAAACTTAGTACTTAAAGTTAATCGCTAAAACTGCATTACGGCCATTACCTTCAAACGCGTAGTGAGCCGCATGTGCGCTAGTGAAATAACGCTTATCAGAGATATTGTTGATGTTAAGCTGTAAATTTACGTTCTTGTTCACGTCGTATTTAGCCATCGCATTATAAATAGTATAGGTTGGCAAGTATTTTGGAGCAGTTGTGTTCACAAAAACTTGATCACGATATTCAACACCGGCACCTAAAGTCAATTGAGGCATAACTTTATACGTAGACCATAAGGTAGCACTGTTTTTCGCTACAAATGGTAATGGTTTACCTTCTTGAGCAATGGCATTGTAAGCAGCTTCAGTGATTTCGCTATCTAGATAGCTATAGCCTGTAGATACATCCCATTTGTCAGTAATCTTTCCGTTCAAGCTAATTTCAAATCCATCAACTTTACTTTTACCTGCATTTGCAGTTGTTGTAGGATCGATTTGGATGCGAGTATTTTGCTTTTCAGTACGGAAAACTGCTGCTGTTAAGTTCGCACGATTATTAAACAAATCCCATTTTGTTCCAAGTTCAAAAGTACGAGCTTCTTCTGGTTTTAGATCATTTGCACTCGCACTTGCAGCACCTGAGTCGCTAATAGAATCTGAACCTGTATCACCTTCAGCGAGCACACCTACTGGGTTTGCTGACGTAGCATAGCTTAAATAAATACTACCATCTTCTGTTGGTTTAAAAACTAAACCAGCTTGGTAAGAGAAGTAATCTGTATCACTTTCTAGTTTATCGCCAGCTTTATGAGGTGTACGTCCACCTACGTCTTGATTGTATTTTTTCTCAGTGTCAAATTTATCCCAACGAACACCTAAGTTAAGTAACCATTGTGGATTAAATTCGATACTATCTAAAGCATATACACCTACATTATGACTACGAGTGGTCGATTGTGCTGTAATAGTTCCACGTTTGTCTGTGAATGCACCATTTCCTGGATTATTTAAACTCGTACACCAGCCATTTGCTACAGCAGCGGCTGAAGTACAGTTTTGAATGTTGCTGTCTAAAATGGTTGAGGTAGTTTCACCAGCAGCATTAGTAAAGGTATGTACACCTTGATCAGTTTCTTGGAAGCTCCATTCAGTACCGACATTAAAAGAATGTTTTAATGAACCAGTATTAAATTTACCTCTTAAAGAAAGTTGATCGCTATAAGCATCGCTATCCAAAATACGACTTAAAGCACGACGAGCGATTGTGCCTCTGTAAATATTACCCTTAGAGTCATCAGCATTCGTATAAACATAATCAGATTTAGATTTGTTGTAAGTTGCTACATTTGACAAAGTAAGATTTTCATTAAAATCATGTTCTAATTTAAACGTACCAATATGGTTCTCACGTTTATCGAAATCACGTGCTTTCCAGCCATAGTAGGTACCCGCTTTTACATCAACAGGTTTACCATCACCAGGAGTTACAGTAACTCCAGCTGGAGGAGTCGTTGGATTTGCGTTGTTAAACGGAATACCTGCATCAGGTTCATCATTACTACGTAAATAGTAGTAGCTCAGTGTTCCGCGAGTTGCAGTATCTAGGCCAAATGCAAGACTTGATGCAATACCAGCACGAGCATATTCTGCGCCGTTACTTTGACCAGCTTTTTCATTTTCATGACCCATAATAACAACACGACCAGCAACACCGTTACCAAAGTCTTTGTTGGCATCGAGTTGGATATGTCGATAGTTGTCAGTACCACCTTGAACACTACCTTGGTAAACGTCACCTTCATGAGCAACTTTAGGGATTAAGTTGATACTTCCACCTACGCTACCACCACCACCAAGGGCAGAAGAAGAGCCCTTAATAACTTCAACTTGTTCAATGGCAAACATATCGCGGCTTTGTGAAGTTGTATTGCGAACACCATCAACATAAATAGAAGATTGACCGCTATAACCACGAATGTAAGGCATATCTGTAAACGGGGTACCGCCTTCACCTGCACCTAGCGTAATACCAGGTTCATAGCGTAATGCTTCGAGTAGGGTATTAGAGTTTGTATCTTTAATTAATTTTTGAGAAAGAATAGAGACTGATTTTGGTGTGTCTTTGAGGGGAGCCACGAATTTAGAGTTTGCTGACTGATCTACTTTTAAAGATTCTTCTTGAGTCGCTTGAGCATGAATCGTTGGTAATTGTGAAATTGCTTCTTGTGCCATGGCTGTTGTTGCAATCATTGATAACGAAGAAGCTATCGCAGAAGAAACAATTTTTTTACGTGTTCTAATCAAAGACATGACTTCAGGACTCTAAAACTAAAAGGTTATGCGAATAATAATAATTCTTATTTATATGTACAGTTTGTGTTAATTGGATTTGCCAATTGAATTGTGAAGGAAAAGTGAATGATTGAATGGTGAATTGTACTTTTATTTAGCTAATCTACTGATTCTTAGTAATTGTTTGTAAAAGCGATTAAATTTAGATTTTGATTGTAATTTTAGATTTATGAAGAATAACTAAAAAATTAGTTTTAGTTAATGCTTTATGAAAAATATTTAAAGAATCATAAAATTACTGTGAAATTTACGAGAATAACGAGGCTAACTTAAATGAAGTGATCGGTTAATTTTGTATATCTTGAAAGTTGTCATATAATACAGCACTTTTAAAAAAACTGTTCCTACTCACTAATTTTTATCGAGGAAGCCATGCAAGTAACGACTGAAGCGGTTTCGGGCGTTGCCCGTCGTTTAAATGTGTCTGTACCGACGAGCCGTATTAACGAGCAATTTGAAGCTCGTTTGAAACGCACTGCCAAAACTGTGAAGATCAACGGCTTCCGTCCAGGTAAAGTACCTGAAAACGTTGTTCGCCGCGAATATGGTGCAGGCATTTATCAAGAAGTTGTAAATGACATCATTCGTGATAGCGTTTTTGAAGCAATTCAACAAGAAAAAATCAATGCGGTAGGTATGCCGAACATTGATAAAGTTGAACATAAAGAAGATGCTTTAGTTTTTGAAGCGACTGTAGAAATTTATCCAGAAGTTGCAGTACAAGCATTCGACGGTTTAGAAGTTGAACGTAAAACAGCTGAAATTAAAGATGCTGACGTTGATGCTATGATCGAAAACTTGCAAAAACAACGTCAAACTTGGGCTGTTACCAAGGGCATGGCGAAAAAAGACATGCAAGTGACTTTTGACTTTGAAGGCACTATCGACGGTGAGAAGTTTGAAGGCGGTTCTGCTGAAGACTTTAAACTCGTATTAGGTTCAGGTCGTATGATTCCTGGCTTTGAAGACGGCATCGTTGGTATGAAAGCTGGTGAAGAGAAAGTAATTGATGTTACTTTCCCAGAAGACTACCAAGCTGAAAACTTGGCTGGTAAAGCAGCTCAGTTCAAAATCACTGTGAAGCAAGTTGAAAAATCAAAACTTCCAGAAATTGATGCAGAATTCTTGAAAATCTTCGGTGTAACTGAAGAAGAAGGCGTTGAGAAATTAAAAGCTGACGTTCGTAAGAATATGGAACGTGAAGTTCGCAATGGTTTACGTAACCAAGTTAAACAAGCTGCTTTTGATGCACTTGTTGCTGCGAACGAAGTTGAAGTTCCAACTGCAATGGTTGCTCAAGAAATTGACCGCCAACGTCAACAAATGGTTCAACAATTCACTCAACAATTTGGTGGTGCAGGCGCGCAATCTTTTGACAAGAGCATGCTTCCTGACGAATTGTTCAAAGAACAAGCAGAGCGTTCTGTTAAGCTTGGCGTATTGGTAAGCAAAGTTTTAGCTGATGCTAAACTTGAAGTTGACCAAGCTCGCGTTGATGCTTACATCGACGACATGGCTTCTTCTTACGAAGATCCAACTGAAGTGATTGAATACTTCAAAAATGATGCTCAACAACGTGCTCAAATCGAAGCAGTTGTATTAGAAGATCAAGTTGTTGATCACATCTTAGCTGGTGCTAAAGTGACTGACAAAGCTGTATCTTATGATGACTTATTGAAAGAACAACAAGCTCGCCGTATGGGCTAATCTTTTAAGAAGTCAGAAAAAGGCGCTTTAGGCGCCTTTTTTGTTTTTCTTTATGTGGTCAATTTGAGTGCGACATTAAGTACTTAGGTATAAATAATATAATATTTCAGTGCGAACCTTTTGCAATTTGAGAAATTATCCCGCATATTGTTGCCATAGGTTAAGTCACAAAAAATTTAGGAATAAATAACGTATGTATGTTCCAACAATTGAAAATGCTTTAGTTCCTGTTGTGGTTGAACAATCTTCTCGCGGCGAACGTTCTTTTGATATTTATTCACGACTTTTACGTGAGCGCGTCATTTTTTTAACAGGTGAAGTTGAAGACAATATGGCAAATCTAATTGTTGCCCAAATGTTGTTTTTAGAAGCTGAAAACCCTGATAAAGATATCCACCTTTATATCAACTCTCCAGGTGGATCAGTGACAGCGGGCATGGCTATTTATGACACGATGCAGTTTATTAAACCTGATGTCGTCACATATTGTATGGGCCAAGCTGCTTCAATGGGGGCATTCTTATTAAATGCTGGTGCTAAAGGCAAACGCTATTGTCTAGAAAATGCCCGTGTCATGATTCACCAACCATTAGGTGGTTTCCGCGGTCAAGCATCGGATATTGAAATTCATGCGCGTGAAATTCTATTTATTAAAGAACGTTTAAACCGCTTAATGGCAGAGCATAGTGGTCAAGACTACGAAACTGTTGCTCGTGATACTGACCGTGATAACTTTATGACAGCACAGTCTGCTAAAGAATATGGTTTGGTTGATCAGGTGTTAAGTAAGCGTCCATAAGGACCTTCCTATATAAATAACTTGAGATGTTGAAAAAGATCTCCATTTAGTTATTTATGCAGTGCATCTTGCCCTAATATTTAAGATTCTATTTGTGGAGTGAATATGTCCGAACATCCTCAAGGACAAAAACATTGTTCATTTTGCGGTAAAACGCAGTCTGAAGTCGGGAAACTGATTGCAGGTGAGGACGCATATATTTGTAATGAGTGTGTGGATGTCTGCTTAGACCTTGTACAAACCAGCCAACAGGTTGAAGCAGGGGACTGGGCGAGTAAGGCATTGCCAAAACCACATGAAATACGTGCTGCGCTTGATCAATATGTAATTGGTCAAGATCTTGCCAAAAAGACATTATCTGTTGCGGTTTATAACCATTATAAACGCCTAAAAGTTGGTCATAATGGCCATGTGTCTAAAGAAGTAGAAATTGCTAAAAGTAATATTCTATTAATTGGACCTACAGGTTCGGGTAAAACTTTACTTGCGCAAACATTGGCTCGCCTTTTAGACGTTCCATTTGCAATGGCAGATGCAACGACATTAACCGAAGCTGGTTATGTGGGCGAAGATGTTGAAAATATTGTACAAAAACTTTTGCAAAAAGCAGACTACGATGTAGAGAAAGCTCAGAAGGGCATTATCTATATTGACGAGATTGACAAGATTACTCGTAAATCTGAAAACCCGTCAATTACGCGTGATGTTTCTGGTGAAGGTGTACAACAAGCATTGTTAAAAATGATTGAAGGTACAGTGGCTTCTATTCCTCCGCAAGGTGGACGTAAGCATCCGCAGCAAGAGTTTATCCAAATTGACACTTCGAATATCTTGTTTATTTGTGGTGGTGCATTTTCTGGTTTGGAAAAAATTGTACAGCAGCGTCAAGAGAAAGGCGGTATTGGTTTTACAGCTGATGTTAAAAACAAAGATGAAACCAAAAAACTTGCTGAATTGTTCCGTCAGGTTGAACCAACCGACTTAGTGAAATTTGGTTTAATTCCAGAATTCATTGGTCGTTTACCAGTGATTGCGACACTTGAAGAGTTGGATGAAGAAGCATTAATGCAAATTTTGACTGAGCCAAAAAATGCATTAACTCGCCAGTATCAATATCTTTTCACTATGGAAAATGTTGATCTGATCTTTGAAGATTCTGCATTGCGTGCTATCGCGAAGAAAGCACTTGAACGCAATACTGGTGCACGTGGTTTACGTTCTATTATGGAGAACGTGCTGCTTGAAACCATGTATGATTTACCAAGTCGTACTGATGTTGGGACAGTCATTATTAATGAAGCAGTCATTAATGGTGAAGCAGAACCTGTTTATAAAGCAGAGCGTCAACCTAAAGAAGCTGCAACGCATGAAAGTGTTGCTAAGGCAGATTTAAAGGTTATTGATTCGAAGTCTGCATAGAGATTTCATTCATCTAAAAAGCATGAATCGCGCGAGTGATTCATGCTTTTTTTGTTTTCAATTTATGTGCGTGGTGTTAATCTTAAAAATACAAAATACGCATAGTTTTGCGTTGTAAAAAATAAATCAAAAACAAAACGCTTTGAGGGATGCCATGCGTTATTTAATCGTATCTTTGTGCTGTGCCGGACTGTTTGTGGGCTGTCAAAGTTCATCTCATTTAGAAAAAAATACGGGTGAATTGACTGCGACCTTACCTAAAGTTGATGTTGAAAAAGAACCTGGTTTATTTGATCAATATCATGTGGGTGGTTTTGCTGTAGGTGGTTGGGTTAATCAAAAATTGGGTCAGACTTTTGTTCCAGTCAAACCACAAAATCAACAAGCTGCTGTTGTTTATCTTTACCGACCAGACACGAAATGGAATCGTCAGGAAATTGCGGCGATAAATCTCTTTGTGAATGGCAAACGCATTCCGAGTCTATTACATAATCATTATTACTGGATTGAATTGCCCGCAGGAACTTATCGTCTTTCTGCAAGCCGGCCTCTACTTGGTATTCATTTTCAAGAACCAAAATATATTGATATCACTGTTGAGGCGGGAACGTCTTATTATTTGAAATATGATGAAGAGAACAAAATGGACCGTGGTGAACACACTGGCCCATTTATGTTAATGCAAGACAATATTGGACGTAGAGAGATAGCATTTACTGAGCTTAAATCTTCTAGCTACAACTTTGTGGCTGAAGATGCTTCAGGCAAGATCCGTCATAAACCACAGGAATTAAAGCCAGCCAAATATGATGAAAAATCAGATGTACATCTGATTAAGCCATTTAAATTATGGAATCCTTTAACTTGGTAATAGCCTACAAAAGATAAAGAAAAGTTAAGACTTTTCTTTATCTTTCATGAGTGGGGCAAGAATTTTAAGCATTTCTTCTTGCATATGATCCCTTGCTTTAGGGTCATTAAAGGTCTGTTGTCCCAACTCCATCATGTATTCTGAAATTTGCCCCATAATTTGCACGTTCTTGCGTGTAATTGATAGGCCTTCAGGAGTTTTTAAAAACTTCAAATTTGCTTGAACTTCCTCTTCAGTATAAGTCTTAAGATAAATATCCTGTAAAGCTTGAGCGGTTTTTGGGTTGCTAATGAGCTGATTGCTCGAATCTTTCAAAAGTAAGCCTAACTTTTTCGCGGCCTCTTTTTCTTTTGGACCTAAAGTTTTGATACCCGTGATATTACTAACGATCTGTTCTGCCTGTTGATCATAGTAAGGCGTTAATTCATTAATTGATTCTTTAAGCAGGTAATCAATCTGGCTCATTTGCATGAGTTCTTTGACTGAACTTAATTTGGCAGGAGAAGCAAATAAGCTTGTGGTAATACAGCTTAAGCAGAGACTGATCGAAAGATTTTTAAGAATAGGGCGAATAGTCATGAAATGACCTATATTCAATATATGGCGAGAGAGTGCATTTATTAATAGCACAGATTGAAGAAGTAATTGTTACAATTCTTTTCAGATTTTAAAATAAAAAAAGAATGCAAAAAAAAGCACCGAATTCGGTGCTTTTCTTGATTAGCCTGCAGCAGCGTCGACTACTGGAATTTTTCCAATTTTCGCTTGCCAGATTTTTGGAGCTACTGCGTGAATTGAAGTACCGTTTACATCAACTGCAACAGAAACAGGCATATCTTCAACTACGAATTTGTAGATTGCTTCCATACCTAAGTCTGCAAACGCAACAACTTCAGCTTCGCGAACAGCTTTAGATACGAGGTAAGCCGCACCACCAACTGCCATTAAGTAAGTTGCTTTGTTGTCTTTGATTGCTTCAATTGCTGTAGGGCCACGATCAGCTTTACCAATCATACCGAATAGACCAGTATGCTCGAGTACTTTACGTGTGAATTTGTCCATACGTGTTGCAGTTGTAGGACCAGCAGGACCAACGACCTCATCACCCACAGGATCAACTGGACCAACGTAGTAAATAAATTTACCTTTAAGATCAACTGGTAATTCTTCACCATTGTCGATCATTTCAACCATACGTTTGTGCGCAGCATCACGACCTGTGTACATTGTACCGCTAAGAAGTAATGTGTCGCCTGGTTTCCAAGAATCCATTTCTTCTTGAGTAATGGTATCAAGGTTTACGCGCTTAGATTGTGAAGAGTCCCAAGTTACTGAAGGGTAGTCTTCAAGTTTTGGTGCTTGAATATGAGCTACACCTGTACCATCAAGCTGGAAGTGAGCATGACGAGTAGCAGCACAGTTAGGGATCATACCAACTGGTTTACCAGCAGCATGACATGGGTAATCTTTAATTTTAATGTCAAGAACAGTTGTTAAACCACCAAGACCTTGAGCACCAATACCAAGTGCGTTTACTTTTTCAAAGATTTCGATACGAAGTTCTTCGATTTTGTTTTCTGGTCCACGGCGAAGTAATTCGTCCATGTTGATTTCTTCCATGAGCGCTTCTTTAGCAAGCATCATGGCTTTTTCAGCAGTACCACCAATACCAATACCGAGCATGCCTGGAGGACACCAGCCTGCACCCATTGTTGGAACAGTTTTAAGTACCCAATCAACAATCGAGTCAGATGGGTTAAGCATTGCAAGTTTAGATTTGTTTTCTGAACCGCCACCTTTAGCAGCAACAGTAATATCTACTTTATTACCCGGAACGAGTTTGTAGTGAATTACAGCAGGGGTATTATCTTTTGTATTTTTGCGACCGAATGCTGGGTCAGCAAGTACAGATGCACGAAGAACGTTGCTGTTTTCAAGGTAACCTTGGCGAACACCTTCGTTTACCGCATCGTCTAAGCTCATTGTTAAATCAAATTTAACATCTAAGCCCACTTCAAGGAAAACGTTAACAATACCAGTGTCTTGGCAAATTGGACGATGACCTTCCGCACACATGCGAGAGTTAATTAGAATCTGTGCAATTGCATCCTTTGCGGCTTTGTTTTCTTCGCGATCATAAGCACGGCTCATCGCTTGGATAAAGTCTTGCGGGTGATAGTACGAAATAAACTGTAGGGCGTCCTTGATCGATGTAATCAAGTCATCTTGTTTGATAATCGTTGTCATACCAGAAAATCTCTTGAGCGGGCTGTTAGCTAGCGGGCTAAATTATATGACAAAAAGACAGTGTTGTGGGAGATTGGTTGATCTTTTGACCGAAAGTCGCATAAGACGATATTGAAGTGATTTAAATACCAGAAATCGGAAAATTATTTATTTTTGAATAACTAAAATAAAAAAAGCCATTTGAGCGGACATCAAATGGCGAGAGGTAGTAAAGGTTAATTATATTAATTATTTGGCAGTGGCTTGCTGTTCTGCCTGAATTGCGGTTAATGCAATGGTAAAGACGATGTCATCTACCAATGCTCCACGAGACAAGTCATTAACAGGCTTGTTTAGGCCTTGCAGCATTGGTCCAACGCTCACAACATTTGCAGCACGCTGTACTGCTTTGTAAGTGGTATTACCCGTATTTAAATCTGGGAAAATAAATACATTTGCACGGCCAGCAACGCGTGAGTCTGGTGCCTTTTGACGTCCCACACTTTCAACTGAAGCTGCATCGTATTGAAGTGGACCATCAATTAGTAAATCAGGACGACGTTGCTGAGCAATTTGAGTTGCTTGCTGTACTTTTTCGACATCTGCACCTGTTCCAGAAGTACCAGTTGAGTAGCTGATCATGGCAATACGTGGGTCAATCCCAAAAGCTTTCGCTGAGTCAGCCGACTGAATTGCAATTTCAGCAAGTTGCTCTGCGGTTGGATCTGGATTAATCGCACAGTCGCCATATACATAAACTTCATCTGGCAAAAGCATAAAAAATATTGATGAAACCAGTGAATAATCAGGGGCTGTTTTAATGAGCTGGAATGCTGGGCGAACCGTATTGGCCGTGGTGTGTACCGCACCTGAAACTAAACCGTCGACTTGATCTAAAGCTAACATCATGGTGCCAAGCACAACAGTATCTTGAAGCTGTTCTTTCGCTTGAAGCTCGTTGAGTTTACCTTTACGTAGCTCAACCATTGGTGCAACGTATTGATCACGAATACTATCAGGGTCAACAATTGCCAATTCAGCAGGTAATTCAATACCACGTGCTTTTGCAACATCCTGTACTACATCTGGTTTAGCCAGCAAAATACAGTCAGCAATACCACGTGCCTGACAAATTGCCGCAGCTTGAATGGTGCGTGGTTCATCACCTTCGGGTAGAACAATTCTTTTTTTCGCTGCAATCGATTTTTGCACCAGTTCGTGACGGAAAGCTGATGGCGACAGGCGAGGGGTAGCAGCATTGTTGCTGTGCTGCTTAAGCCATTCAACATCAATATGACTTGAAACAAAACGAGTCACTTGCTCAGCACGTTCAGTATCATCTGTTGGAATTTCATTACCAAAATTAGATAAACGCTGAGCGGTTTCAAGTATGTTTAAACGGGTATGTAAAATCGGCAACCCTTGTTTAATCGCACTTTGACAAAACTCTAAAAGTTCTGGTGCCGGCGCTTCTCGTTCTGTAAGTACTAAACCTGCTAGAGGAATACCATTGCTCGTTGCCAAACTACTTGCGAGTAAAACGTCGGTACGCTCAGATGCGCTAATAATCAATTCGCCTGCAATAAATTTATTCAGTTCATATTCAATGCTTGAAGCAATTAAACTCGAATGCAAAATACGACGGGTTTTCGCTTCACCTTGATGTACCCATTGCCCATCAATGACATTTGCAATATCGAGAGTTCTCGGTACGCTTAGCGTGTTACTAAATGGAACCAAACCAATAATTGGTAAATCGCTAGAGCCAAAATAACGATTATATTTTTGCAGTTCGGTCGTAAATTTTGCGATTTCTTCATTCGGTCGTAACGATGGATCAAAAGCAACAGGAATTTGTGCTGTTTCTTCAGTTAATCCACGGGTACGCATAAAGAGTACGCCCGCAGTACGATTTGAAGCTGCTCCACCGAACTGGCGTAAATGAGCATCTACTTTTTCTGCGGCTTTTTTCGGGTTTTGAATATCTGCTGTGCTGACCAGCACGACTTCTGCATCAAGTGCTTGTGCAAGACTTGCGTTGAGCTCACTGGCGAAGTGGTCTTGTCCGTTAGGTAATAAGCCTTCCACAATAATGACATCGTGGTCTGCTGCAACGCTACGGTGGAGGCTGACAGCCTCTTCAAGTAATTCATCTACTTCCCCAGCGGCAATAAGCTGAGTTAATTTTTCATGCGAAATAGATTGAACGGTTTTGCTTTGAAATAGATGACCAAATAATGAAGTGGTTCGGTCAAGATGCTCTTGGTCTTCTTGAGAAAATGGTTTTAAAAAGCCAGCTTTAATCCCGTTGCAATCAAGTGCGTAAATCATGCCTAAACAGGCAGAGGTTAAGCCAACCCCTTCGCCTGTAGGAATCAATAAAATTGTATTCATATAAACCTATAAATAAATATCGAGTTTTCGCTGAGCTCTAATTAAGCAAGGCTTGCTACAGATGCTGTATTTTCTGCCGCTTCAACAACTTGACGAGTTTCTTTGGCAATGCGACCTTCTTCATCTGTTGGAATGACCCAAATTTGAGGACCAGTTCCATTGTCGATTCGGCCTTCAGTGCCACGTTTTAGGTTGTTGTTTTGATCTTTATCAAGCTGCAAACCAAAATGAGGTAAATAAGCTAAGGTTTTTTCACGAATATAAGCTGAGTTTTCGCCAATACCACCCGTGAAGATTAAGCCGTCTAAAGTTGGTAAGCCACAGCTTAATGCAGCAAGTGATTTTGCAAGGCGATAGCTAAACACTTCAATTGCAAGACAAGCATCTTCATTACCATTTTCAGCAGCTTCAATCACTGTACGCATGTCATTAGACAGTTGAGATAAGCCTAGTAAGCCACTTTCGTTATTTAAAACTTTATCAATTTTTGCTAAATCCCAACCGAGGTTTTTCGCAAGGAAACTATGTAAGCTTGGGTCGACGTCACCACTACGCGTTCCCATCACCACACCTTCAAGTGGAGTAAGGCCCATAGATGTATCAACACTTTGTCCATTCCAAACTGCGCAAGTTGAACTGCCATTTCCTAGATGCGCTGTTAACCATCCACCTTTTTTCAGGTTGCCTGCAAGCTCACTTGCTTTGTCAGATACATAAGCATGGCTCGTACCATGGAAGCCATAACGGCGGACGTTGTGGTCAGTATATAAAAACTTAGGAATTGCATAACGGTATGCATGCGGTGGCATGGTCTGATGGAATGCAGTATCAAATACGGCAACCTGAGGTAATTCAGGAAATAGGCGTACGGTTGCGTCAATACCAATTAAATGTGCTGGGTTATGAAGCGGAGCCAAAGGCGTTGCCGCACGAATACGTTCAATAATTTCAGGAGTGAGTAATTCTGCTTTGGTTAAACTACCACCGTGTACAACACGATGTCCGATGGCTTGCGGTTTGTAGTTGGCAAGACGTGCAAGTAAAGTTTCTAAAGCTTTGGCATGGTCAGCATAAGGAATTGAAAGTTCAAGTGGTTCACCACCAACTGTAACTCCCTTAATACGAGCGTCAGCTGCCCCCAAGTTTTCTGCTAAACCGTAAATACGGTCTTCACGACGCTCTGAAACCAGTGCGTATTTAATAGATGAAGAGCCGCAATTGATAACTAATACTGATATAGCCACGTTGAAATACCCAAGTCCTGATTTAAAATAGTTTTCCTAACTTCCTGTTCAAGATGTATTATTTTTTTCATACAGATTGAACGGGTTGTCATGTTTTAACATGTGTTGTTTTTCTGTCCAAGATAGACTTTAGCCCATTAGACTTAAGCACTATCGACCATCAAATTATTTGTAACTAATATTTGTCCAGTATAAAGCTTAACCACTGTATTCCTTGTTTTTTTATATGCTTAGAAACGAGTTTTTTGTATATATTTATGAAAAAATAACCCCGAATGAAGCATGTGTTTTAAATGCTAGAAAACAAACCTTTATTGAATAAGTGAGTTGGTTCTTTAAGTTAAATTTTAAGCATATATTACAAATAATATACGTAATTGAAATTAAGTTTTGATGGTATTTAAGGGCGTTAAAAAGAACCTAATATGGATTTATAAGTACTAAAAATTAGAATGAAAAGCTCATCATTTATATAGTATTAAATATATTTTATTGTGTTGATTTACAATAAATTTACCGTATTTTTGAGATTTTGTTTAGCTGTAAATATACCTAAATATTAAATAAGTTTTTTGTCTAAAATATAAACTCGTTATGTCTTTAAAGCTTGTACTGAGGCCATTACAGCCACATTGGCTGGGGTTGCATGTCGCTTTTTGCCTGAATAATATTGTTCATCCTTTTTTCAAATGATTATAAAAATATATCATTTGGTCTATTTTTCTTTTCCGGCTTATCCGGTTGTACAGGAGCGTCCAGCATGGACTTGCCGAATCCAATATTGGCAAAAGTGACCGAGCGTGTAATCGTCCGTAGTCAAAAAACTCGTTCTTCATATTTACAACGTATTGAACATGCACAAGGCAAATTTCCTGCTCGTGGGGCACTTTCATGTGCCAATCTGGCTCATGGTTTTGCCAGCATGGATGACAATGAAAAATTAATTATTAAAGTTGGCCGTGAACCAAATATTGGCATTGTGTCGTCATATAACGAAATGCTGTCGGCTCACGCACCGTATAAAACATTTCCAGATTTAATTAAAACAGCCGCTCGCGAAAATGGTGGCGTGGCACAGTTTGCAGGTGGTGTTCCTGCGATGTGTGACGGTATTACCCAAGGTAATGCTGGCATGGAACTATCTTTGTTCTCTCGTGAAACCATTGCGATGAGTACAGCGATTGCATTGTCTCATAACATGTTTGACGCAGCTTTATGTCTTGGTGTTTGCGACAAGATCGTGCCGGGCTTGCTCATTGGTGCTTTGCAGTTTGGCTATTTACCTACTATTTTTGTGCCAGCTGGCCCAATGACCAGTGGTCTATCTAACGATGAGAAAGCTAAAATTCGCCAGCAATTTGCAACGGGTCAAGTTGGTCGAGATGCTTTGTTAGAAGCTGAGTCAGCTGCTTATCACGGACAAGGGACTTGTACTTTTTACGGTACAGCCAACAGTAACCAGATGCTGATGGAAGTCATGGGCTTACATTTGCCAAGCGCTGCATTTGTTCATCCTCACACACCATTACGTGATGCACTGACCGCAGAAGCTGCGATTCGTGTACTTGATTTAACCGTTGAGCGTGGAAACTACACGCCGATTGGTCATGTTGTCGATGAAAAAGCAATTATAAACGGCATCGTGGCGTTACTCGCTACAGGTGGTTCAACCAATCATACTTTGCATTTAATTGCGATTGCTCGTGCCGCTGGCATCTTGATTGACTGGGATGACTTCGATGAATTGTCAGCTGTTGTTCCATTGCTCGCAAAAATCTATCCAAATGGTAAGGCCGATGTAAACCATTTCCAAGCTGCGGGTGGGGTTGCTTTCCTTATTCGTAACTTACTTGAAGCTGGCTTGTTGCATAACGATGTAACGACAGTGGCTGGTAAAGGTTTGCAGCATTACACCAAAGAACCGAAATTGATTGACGGTAAGCTCACTTGGGTTGACGGTGTGGTTCAAAGCCTTGATGACAAAGTTCTACGTAGCATTGATGCGCCGTTTCAACCAGATGGTGGCTTGCGTTTGATGCAAGGTCGCCTTGGCCGTGGTGTTATCAAAATTTCTGCTGTTGCGCCAGAGCACCGTAAAGTTAAAGCTCCAGCAATCGTGTTTGATTCTCAAGAAGCAGTACAAGCAGCGTTTGATCGTGGTGAGTTACACCGAGATTTTATTGCGGTTGTTCGTTTCCAAGGTGCGCGTGCTAACGGTATGCCTGAATTACATCGGTTAACGCCTGTGTTAGGTGTTTTACAAGATCAAGGTTTTCACGTTGCTTTAGTTACTGATGGACGTATGTCTGGTGCTTCAGGCAAAGTTCCTGCGGTGATTCATTTATCTCCAGAAGCCTTGCTAAATGGGCCGATTGCTAAAGTTCAAACAGGCGATATGTTGATTATTGATGCTGAGGCTGGCGTACTCGATGTTGAAATAGATGAACAGACTTGGCAGTCGCGTCCTGTTGCACAGCCAGAACATCAGGCAGAAAACGAAGTTGGTTTTGGCCGTGAATTATTTGGTGTTTTCCGTGCTGCTGCTGCGCCAGCTGAACATGGAGCATCTGTATTTGGTGCATTGGTTGGTGAAATTTTACCAGAGCAGATTTGAGTCAAAGGAACTGAAAAATAATGATTAAAATTGAAGATATCGTCAAATTAGGTCCAGTCATTCCTGTATTGGCATTTGATTCTGCTGAGCAAGGTGAAGATGTATCTCGTGCGTTGCATGCTGGTGGTGTAAAAGTCCTTGAAATTACGTTGCGTACTGCTGCGGGTCTTGCTGCTATTGAGCGTGCGAGCCAATTGGCGGATGACATTGTGGTAGGTGTAGGAACGATTACCAAGCCAGAACATTGTGCTCAAGCTAAAAAAGCAGGCGCTCAATTTGGTGTTTCTCCTGGTTTGACCAAAGATCTGCATTTGGCTGCACAAGATGCTGGCTTACCTTTATTACCGGGTGTGATGACACCAAGTGATCTGATTCAGGCGATTGAGTTAGGTTATGAGATTGTGAAGTTCTTTCCAGCTCAACAAGCAGGTGGAGTTGAGATGCTAAAAGCATTTTATGGTCCATTTCCAAACTTACGTTTTTGCCCGACTGGCGGAATTACGGCAGAGTCAGCGCTAGATTTCTTAAAGCAACCAAACGTAGTGTGTGTAGGTGGTTCATGGTTAACGCCTAAAGCTGCTGTAGCTGCACAAGATTGGGCTGAAATTACTCGCTTAGCGCAAATTGCGAGTCAGTTGAGAGCACTGTAAATGTAGTCAATATTTATAAAAAATGAAGTGCATTCTATGTGCTTTAAGGCTGTATTGAGGTGGCCAGTTTGTGCTGGTCACACCTAAATATAAAAATTTAGTGTCTTAACAGTAGGAATTACTGTGGTTGAAGACCTTTGTTTGGGCAGTGTGCCTAAATAGTATTATTCCAAGGAGAAGTATCACATGGAAACCGTTCAGGGTGGCATGTTGCTTATCTACACTGTAATCGCGATTATTGCATTGGTTGTCATGATCGCGAAGTTCAGAATTTATCCATTTCTTGTTCTTATTATTGTTTCACTCGGTTTGGCTTTGGCTGTTGGCATGCCAATGGGCGATATTGTTAAATCATACGAAGCTGGTACTGGTAAAACCTTGGGCCACCTTGCGATTGTAATCGCACTGGGAACGATGCTCGGTAAAATGATGGCCGAGTCGGGTGGCGCTGAGCGAATAGCAATTACTTTAATTAAATGGTTTGGTGAGAAAAATATTCACTGGGCCATGATGTTTATTGCGCTGATTGTTGGTCTTCCCGTATTTTTCGAAGTAGGTTTCGTTCTACTCATTCCAATTGCCTTCAACATTGCTAAGCGAACTGGTAAATCTTTACTGGTTGTTGGCTTGCCAATGGTCGCTGGTTTATCTGTTGTGCATGGCTTAATTCCACCACATCCGGCGGCATTGTTGGCTGTACAAGCCTATCACGCTGATATTGGTAAAACGATTGCGTACAGCTTAATCGTCGGTGTGCCAACGGCTATTGTTGCTGGGCCATTGTATGCACTTTGGATTAATAAGTACGTCAAATTGCCTGAAAATAACCCGTTAGCAAAACAGTTTATTGAAGCAGATACAAATAGAACTCGTGAGTTGCCAAGCTTTGGGATTACCTTATTTACGATTATGCTGCCAGTAGTGTTGATGTTAATCGGAAGTTGGGCAGATCTGTTCTTTGCGCCACAGACTTTCGCAAATGATTTACTACGTTTCATTGGTACTTCTGATATCGCATTGCTTATTGCTGTACTGGTCAGCTTTATTACCTTTGGTACGATGCAGGGTTTTAACCGTGAACAAATTGAAAAATTCTGCGGCGGATGTTTAGCTTCTATTGCCGGAATCATGTTGATTGTTGGTGCTGGTGGTGGTTTTGGTGGCATTTTACGTGACACAGGGATTTCTAATGAGATTGTGTCCACAGCCTTGAAAGCAAATTTGTCGCCATTATTGTTGGGTTGGTTTGTTGCAGCATTGATTCGTTTGGCAACAGGTTCTGCAACGGTGGCTATGGCTACAGCATGTAGTATTGTTGCTCCAATTGCAGCTACGGCTGGGGTCGCTGTTAGGCCAGAACTTTTAGTACTTGCCACAGGCTCAGGTTCATTGGTTTTCTCACATGTAAATGATGCGGGATTCTGGTTAATCAAAGAATATTTTGGTATGACCGTGGGACAGACACTCAAAACTTGGTCGGTATTAGAAACGATCATTTCAGTGTTGGGTTTATCTTTCACGCTACTGCTTAGCACTATTTTATAATTAAAGGTGAGTAATCCATGATTGTGATTGCAATGGGTGTCTGTGGAACAGGTAAAACCCTCATTGGTGAGTTGTTATCAGAGCGTTTGGCTTGTGAGTTTCTCGACGGTGATACGCTTCATTCGGCTGCAAATAAAAGTAAGATGAGCCAAGGGATTCCTTTAACTGATGATGATCGTCTGCCATGGTTGCAGGCCATTCGTCAGGTGATTGAAACCAAACAAAGAGATGGTGAAACAGCTGTATTTACATGTTCATCTTTAAAACGTATGTATCGCGATATTTTAAGAGGGCAAGATCAGAATGTTAAGTTCGTCTACCTCAAAGGCTCTTATGAGTTATTACAGGAAAGACTTGCAGCAAGATCAGGCCATTTCTTTGACCCATCATTGCTACAAACTCAGCTTGATACATTAGAAGAACCAGATCTTCATGAAGCAATAACGATTGATATTGCTTTGACACCTGAACAGATTGTGGCGCAAGTCATGCAGCAACTTGGTGTAGTTAGTGATGTCTGCCAAGAATAATCATAGAAAAGTTTAAATGATAAAAAACGCCTGATATTGATCAGGCGTTTTTTTGAATTGTTAAATCGGTTATTGGCGAATTTGACCATCACCTAACACAATCCATTTTTGAGAAGTTAAGCCTTCTAAACCAACTGGACCACGTGCATGAATTTTATCTGTTGAGATACCAATTTCTGCGCCTAAGCCATATTCAAAACCATCAGCAAAACGAGTTGATGCATTGATTACAACTGAGCTTGAATCTACGCGAGCCAAGAACTGACGAGCCAGAGTGTAGTTTTCAGTCACGATTGCATCGGTGTGATGTGAACCATATTTGTTGATATGGTCAATTGCTTCATCAATGCCACTCACTACTTTAACTGCAAGAATTGGCCCTAAATATTCGGTATACCAGTCTTCTTCTGTTGCAGGTTTTACAGAAGTACCCAAAATACGACGTGTTTCTGGACAGCCGCGAAGCTCAACTTGTTTTTCAGCATATAGTTCAGCAATGCGTGGTAGGAAAACTTCTGCAATTTTTTCATCAACAAGCAGAGTTTCCATCGCATTACAAACGCCATAACGATGTGTTTTGGCATTTAATGTAATCGGTAATGCTTTTTGCAAGTCTGCCTGTGCTTCAACGAATACATGGCAGTTACCATCAAGATGCTTAATCACCGGAATACGCGCTTCGTTGGTGACACGTTCAATTAAGCTTTTGCCACCACGTGGAACGATTACATCTACATATTCCGCCATGGTAATGAGATGACCAACTGCCGCGCGGTCAGAAGTGTTAATTACTTGAACTGAATTTTCAGGTAAGCCAGCAACTTTTAAGCCATGCTTAATCGCTTCAGCAATTGCTTTATTTGACTCGAGTGCTTCTGAACCACCACGTAAAATAATGGCGTTGCCCGATTTAATCGCTAAAGATGCAGCTTCAAGGGTTACGTTTGGACGTGATTCGTAAATCATCCCAACAACACCTAAAGGCACACGCATTTTTCCAATTTGAATGCCTGTGGGGCGATATGCAAGATCAGTAATTTCCCCAATTGGATCGACAAGAGCAATCACATCTTTTAGACCTTGCAACATTCCTTTAAAACGTGCGGGCGTAAGTTCAAGACGATCAAGCAATGCGCTGTCGAGCTGATTGCTACGACCTTTATCCATGTCGATTTGATTCGCTGCCAAAATTGCTGCCTGATTATTTTCTAAAGCAGTATAAATAGCAGAGAGTGCATGGTTTTTTAGTGAGGTAGAAGCACTTGTAAGGACACGAGAGGCCTGACGTGCTTGTTGCCCAACTGTTTGCATATATTGTTCAATTGAATCTTGCATAGCATTTTTTAATCATTTACCAATGAGTAAGATAGTAGCAGTCAAATGCGGAACAATGAATGGCTTTTTTTGAAAAATGTGACCGCCATAAAAAAACATTTAAATATTTTGCAAACTATTAGCGACTTAAACAAGATGAGCGGTCATTTGAGCGATTGCGTATATTTCACACAATTGTTTAGAATGTTATTGTGCAATACAAACTAATACAAATTTTAAAGTTTTGTGCATAAAAGATTACGTGTTCAAGAAGGAACTCTTGCAGCATAAAAAAATTACAGCAAGGAGGAAGCAAGGATATGAATTCCATTATTCAAATGGATTCGGAGATCAACCAAGCTTATGCCGGTTTTGGCTTTTTCGATATCTACCATAGAGATAGTTTTAAACAACCTGCTCGTACCACATGGATTGACGGCTGGAAAATTGAATATATGGCAATTGCCGACCCAAAAACGATTCACAATACGCCAATTGTGATTGTGGGCGGAGCTTTCCAGAATTTTAATTCTTATAAATATTGTGTTGAGCAATTGTTTGAAAGCGGTCCGGTCATATTAATTGATTTACCTTCTATGGGCGCAAATCAGCAAATTACCAATCGGGACACAGGAGTATCAGCGGGTACTTTAGAGCTACCTGATTTGTCTAAAATGTTGGGTCGCTGGTTAGATATTGTGGGACTACAAAAAGTTTCTGTGATGGGAATGTCTTTGGGGTCAGTGATTGCTTCTTGCTTTGCTTATCACCGTCCCGAGTTAATGGATCGCATGATTTTGATGGGGGTTATGCAAAAGACCCGAAAAAGTTGGCGAATGATTTTGGAAGAGTCGCTCAAGCTCATGCAAGAAAACCGCATGGAAGAGTTTGGGCAAGCTGTAATTTTATATTTAGTTAATCATGCAAAATTAGATAAAACCCGCATGTCACCAACAGCCAAAAAATTATTTTTTAGGCAAATGGCTGAGTTTACGGGTACAGAGCGAGAACGTTATGAAATTAACTGTAATCGTCTTTTGCGGTTAACTGATGTACCCATTCCAGAGTGTAAAACGCTGGTTGCAGCAGGGCAGTACGATAGTTTTACTCTGCCTCATGAAAATGCGAATTTTGCTTTGCAATGCCCAGATATGGAATTTGCACTTATTGCTAACGCGGACCATGTGCCACAGCTCCAGCGTCGTAAAGAAACCATGAGTTTGTTCACTTCATTTTTAAAAGGTGAATCTATCCAAAATTTGGATGGCATTATTCCTATGACACGTGAACAAATGCAAAAGATGGAGCGCCGTGGGGAAGAGCGAGTTCGGGTTTTGCAGCCAAAAACCCAACTTACTCACCGAGAGTCTGATGTAGAGGTACCTGTAACGATTGTTGATGTCACTTTCTTCGGTATGTATTTAAAAATGGATGATATTTTGCAGCTTGATTTTGTGAATGATCATCCACGTGATTTAGCACTACATTTAGAGGATGAAGAAGGTAGCTTTGCAATTGAGTGCTTAATTTTTGAAAGTACAGAGCAGGGTATTCGAGCTTTATTTAAACATGGTAGTTTCGAACTTGCTGATCGTTTAAGCCGTTTTATTGCTCGTCAAAAACAAGCAGTTTAATAATATAGTTATAGATGGAAGCTCGTTTATTTCGAGCTTCCATTTTTCATATGAGTTATTTTGTTTGGGCGTGAATGGTCCAAACTAAGTCGCCTAAATGTTCTTCACCTCTTTCTTTAGAAACTGGTCCAAAGAATATTTGTGGTTGTTCCACGCTAACTTGATCGAACTCTGTATCTTTAAAAAAGTCTTCAACTTCTTTGGGATTTTTGAAGTGAAAACTAAACGAGCTTCGAGACATTAATTTCAATAATTTACTGCTATTCCAGATAATACTGGCAAGTTTGTTTTTTACTGGTTCAGGGTAGAGGTCCGTTAAATAATGGAACTTTTTAAAAGAAGTGCCATAGTGAGCAATTGATTGAATCAGCTGTTTTAATAAATTTTTATCAAAATAATTAATTAAACCTTCACTAATCACAACCAATGGGCGGTTCGGGTCAAATACTTCAAATGCTTGTGCAAAAGCTTCGGTAAATAAATCAACTGATAAAACTTCAGGTGCATTTTTTTCAATTTGTTGTAACGCATTTTGTTTGGTTTGTGCCATATCGGGTAAATCAAGCTCCCGATAGGTAATCGAAGGGTAATGCTGTCTAAACCACCAGCCACGTGGAGACAGGCCACATGCTATTTCTAGAACTTGTAAATCAGGACTTTCTTGAATGAGTTGTTCTAAGTGATGATCAAGCATGGTGTGGCGTTGTTTGAGCGTCGTGCGCATGCTACCGCCTACATATTTCTCAGCCCAAGATTCTATTGGGTGAACTAAATATGCCAGTGATTTACCTTTAGTTGTAGCAAGTGCTTCATGAGAGATCCCCATTTGATACCAGATATAGCCTGTGTAATGGGCTGTAAAAGAGATGTGGCGGTGTTTTGAAAGTTGTTGTGTCATTCGTCCTGAGCTCGATTTATTGTTTTTCTGTGATCTTCATTATTTGTAACAATGAAGAGGGTTTAATGTATTGATGTTGAATGAACCTGCATGACGGAGTCCTGTCAATTAGGTTCGCATTCTGGGATGAACTTTCAGTTAGAGTTACTTTTCTTTTGGGAAAAGTAACCAAAACCTGAGGTGCGAATAGCAAAGATTAATTATCTTTGCCGTACCGTAAAACGAAAGCTATGCTTGAGTAAAATACTACGCACTTCGTTTGTCTTGCGCAATGCGAAAGCGCTAACGCTTTTGCATTGCTCAGGTTGCGTATGACTTAACCGCGTATCAGATAGTGAATAGGTTTTTGTAGCCAATTAAAATTTTTACTAACTTAAATCGAATTTTTAAACTCTTCAATGGCTGTTTTGACAGCTTGCCACTCGTCGCCAAGCGATAAGGTTTCACCAATCTGAATTTGTGGAATTTGACCACGCATGCGTTCAAGGCGTTCTTGATTTGGTAGCTCTAGGTTTGCAATACCTTCAAGTGCTGTACATGCCGCACTACGGTCGTTACACACAAGTCCCATATCACAACCAGCAGTTAAAGCAGCTTGAATACGTGCATCTGCGCCACCTGCTACACATGCGGCTTGCATGCTTAAGTCATCAGAGAAAAGTACACCATCAAACTTCAAACGGTTGCGTAGAATTTCTTGAATCCAGAACGGTGAAAAACCTGCTGGATTTGGATCGATTTGATCATAAATCACATGTGCAGGCATGAGTGCATCAAGCTGAGGCATAAGCTTAATGAAGCTTTGCATGTCATGGTTGTAAATTTCGTCATAGCTACGGCTATCGATTGCAGCTGCGACATGAGAGTCGGCTTTCACTGAGCCGTGACCCGGGAAATGTTTGCCCGTGTTAGCCATTCCAGCTTTTTTCATGCCTTGCATAAATGCGCCAGCAAGTGGTGCGATATCCTCAATATTTTTAGAGAAACCACGGTCGCCAATCACGTCACTAATTGCATTAAGGTCTAAAACGGGTGCAAAACTAAAATCGATACCTACAGCAAGGACTTCGGTTGCCATTAACCAACCGCACTGTTCAGCTAGTTCAAGTGCTTTTTGAGGTTGAGTAATATAGAGTTCACCGAAACGACCCATGGCCGGTAATAAGGTAAAACCTGATCTTAGGCGCTGAACTCGACCACCTTCTTGGTCAACAGCAATTAAAATATCTGGACGAATTTGACGCATATGGTCCGTTAAGGCACGGACTTGTTGTGGAGATTCAATATTTCGTGCAAATAAAATCATGCCACCGACTTGCGGAGCGCGTAATAGTTCAATATCTTCTTGAGTAAGTTCTGTGCCGGCGATGTCCAGCATCAATGCGCCAATCATATTGGTTCCATTTGAATTTTGATTGAAAAACAATAAGCGAATTTTGCAATGTTTTGCTACATTTTGTCAGTACAGAATATGATAAAACTACACGGTATAAACAATTTAGTTGGTTAAGATTTTGAATCTGCTTAGTTCATATCGAAAACAGAGCGTGTAAGATAGGAACACCCAAGGAAGTATTAAAAATTTATGAAACTTCAAACTATAGCTTGTGCAGTAGCGATCGCGACTGGCGGTTTATTCTTCACTCATACGATGAATGAAGCGAGAGCAGCAACCAATACTGCTGTGGTTTCTCAATCGATCCAGCCAACGCAAGAACAGGCTTTGGTGGCTCGCCAACTGGCAACTTTAGTTGATCGCCAACATTATTTAAATATGCGTCTGGATGCGACGACATCAAATCGTATTCTCGATATGTATTTAGATAGTCTTGATCCGGATCACTCTCTATTTTTAGACGCTGAAGTTCAAAATTATAAAAAACTATATGGTTCAAATTTTGGTGCTTCTTTAAAAGCGGGGAATTTGACTGGACCGTTTGCAATTCATCAGCAATATCGTGAACGCTTAAAACAATTTTATGAGTTCATGTTAGCCGAGCTGAAACAGCAGCAAAATTTAAAACAGCCAAATAGCTATATTGAAGTAGATCGCGAAAAAGCGCCGTATTTTAAAACATCGGCTGAGCAACAAAATCACTGGCGTAAAATGTTGGTTTCGCAGTTAATCAACTTAACGATTAGCCGTGAAGAAGAACAGGCGAAACAAAAAGCGCTTAAAGAAAATCCATCACTTGCTGATGGTCAAGATTTAACTGGCCCAGAAGATTTAACACCAGCTCAGACTTTAACTAAACGTTATACGCGTCAGCTTGAAAGAATTAGTCGTGTGAAAAGCGATGATGTGTTGGACAAAACATTGAACGCCATGTTGGCGACTTATGATCCACACAGTAACTATTACCCACCAATCGATGCGATAGAACTGAATCGCCAAACGACCTTGCAACTAGAAGGTATTGGTGTGTCGATTCGTCCAGAGCGCGGCAATGAAGATTACACCAAGATTGAAACCATTGTAGAAGGTGGTCCTGCAAGTAAGTCTGGCCAAGTGAAATCAGGAGACCGAATCGTTGGTGTCGCCCAAGAAGGCGAGAAAATGATTGATGTGGTTGGTTGGACAAGTTCTGAAATTGTTGGACTCATTCGTGGTAAGCGTGGAACTAAAGTCACGTTAAAACTTCTTGGTGCTGGCGCATCAATGAGTCAAGCACGTAATGTGACCTTAGTGCGTGATGTGATTCAAGAAGAAGATGCTGGTGTTCGTTCGCGTACAGTTGAAGTGACACGTGATGGTAAAAAGCATGTGTTGGGCGTAATTGAAATTCCCTCATTCTATTTTGACTATCGTTCACGTCGTGCGGGTCAACAATATCGTTCAGTTTCTGAAGATACAGCAAATGCTTTTGAAGCGTTAAAAGCGAAAAAAGTAGAAGGTATTATTATCGACTTGCGTAATGATCCAGGTGGTTCATTAGAAGAAGTTGCACGTATGCTGGGTCAAGTGATTAAGTCAGGTCCAGTGGTTCAAATTCGTGATGGCAATGGCAACGTAAGTGTTTTTGAAGACAACGACGGTGGTCAGCAAGTTTACACAGGGCCTCTTGCTGTAATGGTGAACTTGGCATCTGCATCTGCAAGTGAGATTTACTCTGCTGCAATCCAAGACTATGAGCGCGGTATTATTATTGGTAGCACAACGACTGGTAAGGGTACAGCTCAGGTGCAACTTGATACTCTGGCATACGGTCAAGCGACTTTAACTCAGCGTAAGTTCTACCGTATTACAGGTGGTAGTACACAAAATAAAGGTGTAGTGCCAGACATTAAACTCGTCGATATCTATAACGAAGAGTTTGGTGAGCGTAAATCGAAGAATGCGTTGAAGTGGGACACAATTCCTACAGCACCATTTAAACGTGAAGGCTCTGTTCAACCTTATGTGGCAAAGTTGTCTCAATTCTCTGAACAACGTGTTGCTAATGATGCCCAGTTTAAATATCTAAATAAACGTACGGCGATTGCCAAAGTTACGAGTGATCAGAAACAAGTGGTGCTTGATATTGATAAACGCCGTGCTGAATTACTTGGTTTAGAGAAACAAACTTTAGATGCAGAAAATGAACGCCGTGCTGCAACTGGTCAAAAGCCTTTTGCAAACTGGGAAAGCTATCAAGCTTCATTAGATGCTCTAGCTGAATCTCGCGCTAAAATGAAAGCATCTCAACGCCCTGCATTACCAGAGGAAGAAACTTTTGTGACTGAAGCTGCAAATGTACTCATGGACTATGCAAAATTGCAAAATCGCTAAGTATTACTAGGTCTTAAGAGAAAAGCATGCTGTTATCAGTGTGCTTTTTTTATTTTTCATGTCAGTAAACTGTCACGCATTTATCATCAAAATGTCAAAAAAACTGCTTAATCTTTAAGCATGAAAATAAATACATTGATGGATGGCGCTATGCAAAGCTCATACGCGACAGCACTATTAAAACAACAGCAACTTCCTGAAAGCTTCCAATTCTTTTTTAAACAAAAGCAGCAGCTATCTAATACGCATTCATTGCATGATTTGGTGCGCCCACGTTTAAAAATTGCGATTGTGACGGAAACTTGGCCACCTGAAATTAATGGTGTGGCACTTTCATTATTACAACTATGCCAAGGTCTACAAAAACAGGGGCATAAGATTTTACTGATTCGTCCAGAGCAAAAGGCAAAATGCCATGACTTTACGCCAGAGCAAGAATGTCTGGTGATGTCGCAGGCGATTCCAAAATATCCAACTTTACAATTTGGTTGGCCACAATATTTAAAAGTATCGAAAGCTTTTGAAAAGTTTGTGCCCGATGTCGTGCACATCGTGACTGAAGGACCGTTAGGTTTAACTGCCATGCAAGCTGCTAAGGCAAAAGCTATTCCAGTTTCTAGCGGCTTTCATTCGCCATTTCAAGATTTTAGTCGATTCTTCGATTTGGCTTTTTTGGTTAAACCGATTCAAAAATACCTATGCTGGTTTCACAACAATACTCAAGTGACTTGTGTGCCAAGTAAAGATACACAAGAAGCATTACGCGGTTTTGGCATTACTTGCCCGCTGGTTGTCGTTGGGCGTGGCGTAGACACAACAAGATTTTCACCAAAGCACCGCTCTGAAAATTTACGAAAGCAATGGGATGCCGATGAGAATACTCGCGTTATGCTTTATGTGGGGCGTTTGTCTCCTGAAAAAGAAGTGCAAGTGCTCATTGAAAGTTATGCCAACTTACAAACTGTTCAGCCCCAGAAAACGAAATTAGTTATTGTGGGAGATGGCCCAGATTTTGCTCGTTTAAAGTCACTACCTGAAGCGAAGGGTGTTATCTTTACCGGAAGTCTGAGAGGTCAAGATTTGGCTGCTGTATATGCGAGTGCCGATGTATTCGTATTTGCGAGTCAAGTTGAAACGTTTGGTAACGTAGTTTTAGAGGCAATGGCAAGCGGTTTGCCAGTTATCGCGTATGATTATGCATGTGCACATCAATATTTAACCCATGGTGTGAATGGCTGGTTAAGCCCACTTGGACAAAAAAGCCACTTTATACAACAAATTTATCAGCTTCCTTCAGTACAACAACTTAGAGAAATGGGCGTACAAGCCTGTCATAAAGTACAGCAAAGCGGTTGGCAACTTCCGGTTCAGCAATTGGAGCAGGCATTTTATCAGGTAGTGAAGGAGCCCTCGGTGGACTTCACCTAAGTATCCTAAAATAGGAGAATGACCATGAAATTTAAGAATGCAAAAATAAAAATACTCGATTTAGATTTAAGAGGCTGTTTATATCTTAACAATTTCTCTCACTCACAGCGCGTTGCCCTTTTCTTCAAAATTATCAGTCGTGTGGGTGACGGTCCATTTTGGTATCTAATGCTGGCAATCGTGTGGGGCATGCAAGGCATCACCTATAGCTTGCAAATCATCTACTTGTTATTAGGTGGTTCTATTGGCACGGCAATCTATAAATTTTTAAAACATAAGACAACACGACCTCGTCCTTATCAAGTGCATCAGGTGATTGTGCTCGGTGAGAGACCACTTGATCATTTTAGCTTTCCATCGGGTCATACACTTCATGCAGTGATGGTGACAATTGTGTTGGGTTATATCCAGCCCGCTTTGCTTGCGGCGATGTTTCCTTTCATGGTGCTTGTAGCATTGTCTCGTATGGTCCTTGGTCTTCATTATCCAAGTGATGTGATTGTCGGTGCGCTTATTGGCGCGGCGGTCGCGGGTATGATTATCTTTATGGCTCCACTATTGAATATCGCTTTATAAGTATCGGTAATTTTTATCAGCTTAAGCTATCGATTAGGTTTGTGGATTTGCTAAAGTACACAGTTCGTGATTTAGCAGATTAAACAGATAGGAGCCGCTATGGGCTTACGTTGGACAGATACGATTGATATTGCCATTGAATTGTCAGAAGCACATCCAGAAGTTGATCCGCAATGGATTCGTTTTACCGATTTACATGCATGGGTGTGCGCATTACCAGACTTCAATGATGACCCAAATAAATCGACAGAAGGATTGCTAGAAGGGATTCAAATGGCCTGGATAGACGAAGTTCGCTAAAAACAGTAGAAAAAATCGCAACTTTTACACATTCAAAGCTGATTATTGCCTATGACATCGGTATAATGCGGCAAATTTTTCAATGTTTAAATTTTAAAATAAAGGAGCCACTCATGGCTATTGAACGTACTTTGTCTATCGTAAAACCTGATGCAGTGTCTAAAAACCACATCGGTGATATTTTTGCTCGTTTTGAAAAAGCGGGTTTAAAAATTGTTGCGACTAAAATGAAACACCTTTCTCAAGCTGATGCTGAAGGTTTCTATGCTGAGCATAAAGAACGTGGTTTCTTTGGTGACTTAGTTGCATTCATGACTTCTGGTCCAGTTGTAGTATCTGTTCTTGAAGGCGAAAATGCAGTTCTTGCACACCGTGAAATCTTAGGCGCTACAAACCCTAAAGAAGCTGCTCCTGGCACTATCCGTGCTGACTTTGCTGTAAGCATCGACGAAAATGCTGCTCATGGTTCTGACTCAGTTGCTTCTGCAGAGCGTGAAATTGCTTACTTCTTTGCTGACAACGAGATCTGCCCACGCACTCGTTAATCGAAAGCATTCAAACCAGATAAGTGGTATACTACTTATCTGGTTTTTTTATTCTCTCAAGAGAATATTGTTTGATTCTTGAACAATATCTTCAGTTTTTTGACATGGTTTAGGTAAATACACATGAGTTCTGCAGAGGTCGTTTCATCTGAAAATCTTGATGGACAGCAGCAATCTTCGTCCACGCTGGTAATTCCTGCTGCCGAAAATAAAGTGAATTTACTCGGCATGTCTCGTACTGAATTAGAAAAATTCTTTGAAGATATTGGCGAGAAAAAGTTTCGTGCCGGTCAGGTCATGAAATGGATACATCAATACTTCATTACTGATTTTGCTGAAATGACCAATATTTCAGGGAAATTGCGTGCGAAGCTTGAACAGATTTGTGAAATCAAAGCTCCTGAAGTGGTTCACCGTCACTATTCAAAAGATGGTACACGTAAGTGGGTTTTTCGTGTGGGTGATGGTGCAGGTTCTTTAGTTGAAACTGTATTAATTCCTGCCGAAGATAAAACAGGCTTGCGCAAGACTTTGTGTATTTCGTCACAAGTCGGTTGTGCATTAGACTGCTCATTTTGTTCAACAGGCAAACAAGGTTTTCAACGTGATTTAACGCCAGATGAAATCATTGGACAGCTTTGGATGGCAAACTATTCTTATATGGAAGAAGTGCCTGTTGCTGAGCGCGAGCGTTCAGTGACCAATGTTGTGATGATGGGTATGGGTGAACCATTGCTCAACTATGATGCCGTATTAAGCTCAATGCAGATTATGCTTGATGACTTTGCTTATGGCATGTCTAAGCGTCGTGTGACTTTATCTACATCAGGTGTTGTACCTAAAATTGATCAACTTGCAAAAGACATTGATGTTGCTTTAGCAATTTCTTTACATGCACCAAACGATGAATTACGTAATGAATTAGTGCCAATTAATAAAAAATATCCATTGGCTCAGTTGATTGCAGCATGTCAGCGTTATATTGCCAAAGATGGTAATGAAAGTACGCGTAAACATGTGACTATTGAATATGTGATGTTAGAGGGTGTAAATGATCAGCCTGAACATGCACAGCAAATGATTAAATTATTAAAAAACCTACCAAGTAAAATTAATTTAATTCCATTTAACCCGTTCCCGCATGCACCATATGGTCGCTCAAGCCGAAATAGAATTATCTCGTTCCAAAAAACTTTGTCTGATGCTGGATTTGTGTGTACGATTCGTCAAACACGTGGTGATGATATTGATGCTGCATGTGGACAGTTAGTTGGTCAAGTGGCCGATAGAACTCGTCGTGCTGAACAGTGGCAGAAGAAAGTCACACAGCGTCAAGAGATTTTGCGTACACAGGGATAAAATTGAGGGCAGGCTTTGAGTACTCCAAAGTTAAAAACGGTATTATGTATGGGGGTTGCAGTTGCATTTATGGTAAGTGGTTGCCAGACAACGCATGTGCAAAAGAAAGACCCAGAAAAAGCGGTAAAAGTGCGTACACAACTTGCTGCTGAACATATCCGTTCGGGTGACTTGGATTCGGCAAAGCGAGCTCTTGATCAAGCTTTAAGTGTAGATAGCCGCGATGCAACGGCAAATATGATGATGGGTATTTTACTACAGCAAGAAGGTAGTAAGCCGAACTTAGAAAAAGCAGAACATTACTTTAAACGAGCAATTTCATCTGAACCAGATAATGCTCAAGCACATAATAACTATGGTACGTACTTGTATCAAATGGAACGCTATAATGATGCGATCGAGCAATTTCGTATTGCTGGTACAACATTAGGTTATGACCAACGCTATCAGGCGTTAGAAAATCTAGGGCGTATTTATTTAAAATTGGGTGATGTTGCGAATGCTGAAAAAACATTCAAACAAGCACTCCTTGCTAACCGCGACTCTTATATTTCAATGTTAGAGTTAGCGGAAATTTTTTATTTGCAGCAGCAGATTCCGGCTGCTACACAAATGTATGAACAATACGTTCATACAGTGGGGCAGAAAAATCAGGGTGCAAGAGCACTTTGGATTGGTGTAAGAGTGGCTCGAGCCAATGCGGATAAAATGGGAATGCAAGTGTTAGTAAACCAGTTACGTGCTTTATTCCCGGAAAGTCCAGAATATCAACGTTATTTGCAATTACAGTATAGTACTGAGGCCGTATGGAAATAAATCCTAATTCACAGCAGCCAACTGGCTCAAGCTTACCGACTTCTGCTTTAGGAAATATTCAACGTCCTGGTGAGTATTTACGTCAAATTCGAGTTGCTCAGAATAAAGAGTTAGGGCAAGTTTCTTCAGATTTAAACATGCCGGTTAAGACTCTAACTGCTTTAGAGCAAGATGATTACAAGTCATTGCCAGAAGCGACTTTTATTAAGGGTTATTACCGTTCATATGCAAAATATTTAAATACAGATGCGACGGCAATTATTCAGCGCTTTGATGAAATTTATGCAAATGATACCGGGCTTTTACCAAACCATGCCTTAAACAACTCACCGATTAAAATCATGGGTAAACTCCCTGGTTCTAATAGTGACCGTAATAAGAAATGGTTGAAGCGAGCACTTCTTGCAATCGTGGTTATTGCTGTTGTGTCATTGATTGTCATGGGTATTCAAAAATGGACTTCTAAGAAAGAAGATGCTGATTTACCTAAAGTAAATCAATCTAGTGTTGAAGTTTTACCTATGAAAGGAAATGCCACCTCAACAGTGGGTGATCAATTGGTGCTAAACTTTAACCGTCCAACGTCTGTTCATATTGTTGATGCAACAGGTAAAGTTTTGGCGACAGGCCGTCAGTCATCAACTTTAAACTTAAATGGCGAGTCTCCATTTCAGATTCGTCTTGATGATGCAACTGCGGTGTCATTAAGTTTAAACCAAGAACAGATTTCATTGTCTCCATATACGGTAAACGGTAAAGCTGAATTCCGTTTATCCCGCTAATACCATGAGTTGAGCGATACAATGATAGAGAACCCAATTAAACGTCGACCAACACGCAAAATTCGTGTTGGGTCGGTGTATGTCGGTGGCGATGCACCTATTAGTGTGCAAAGTATGACAAACACTGAAACTTGCGATGTTGATGCAACCGTTGCTCAGATTGAGCGTTGCGTTGATGCAGGTGCTGATATTATGCGTGTTTCGGTCCCATCTATGGAGGCTGCTGAGGCATTTGGTGCAATTCGTAAGCGCGTTTCAGTACCATTAGTTGCCGATATTCATTTTGACCATAGAATTGCCTTAGCAGTTGCAGATTATGGTGCAGACTGTTTGCGTATTAATCCGGGTAATATCGGGTCAGACCAGAAAGTTCGTGAGGTCGTTGCTGCGGCACGTCATCATGGTATTTCAATGCGTATTGGTGTGAATGCGGGTTCTCTAGAAAAAGATTTACAGAAAAAATATGGCGAGCCTACTGGGCAAGCACTTCTTGAATCAGCTTTACGTCACATTGATATTTTAGACCGCCTTGATTTTCATGAGTTTAAAGTTAGCGTAAAAGCCTCAAATGTGTTTTTAACCATGGATGCTTACCGCTTGCTTTCTCAGCAAATTGATAATCCATTACACCTTGGTGTTACCGAAGCGGGTATTTACCGTACGGGGACTGTGAAATCAGCGATTGCCCTTGGCGGATTATTGATGGAAGGCATTGGCGATACAATGCGTATTTCGCTTGCTGCCGAACCAGAAGATGAAATCAAGATTGGTTTTGATATCTTAAAATCGCTGGGTCTACGCTCTAACGGGATTAACTTTATTGCTTGTCCGAGTTGTTCGCGCCAAGAATTTAACGTTATTCAAGTGATGCAAGCTTTGGAAGAACGTTTAGAAGATATTCGTACTCCAATGGATGTGTCAGTGATTGGTTGTAAGGTAAATGGCCCGGGTGAAGCAAAAGAAGCTGATATCGGAGTTGTTGGGGCTGCGCCTCGCTCACTGGTTTATCGTAATGGTGAGAAAAGCCATTTAATCGATACCGATCAATTGGTTGATGAAATCGAAACAATGGTTCGTCAACGTGTCCAAGAGCTTGAAGAAGCTAAATCTAAAGAAATTATTCGTAGTTCATCATGAGTTCAATTGTCGCAATCAAAGGTTTTAATGACGTCTTGCCAACGCAAACAGTAGCGTGGAGACGTCTTGAGCAACATTTAGCATCGTTAATGGATGCTTATGGTTATCAACAAATTCGTTTACCAATCGTTGAACAAACGAGCTTGTTTAAACGCACTATTGGTGATGCTACTGATATTGTTGAAAAAGAAATGTATACCTTTTTCGATAAAGGCAACCCACCAGAGTCATTAACTTTACGTCCGGAAGGTACAGCTGGTTGTGTTCGTGCGTTGGTTGAACATAATTTGTTGCGCGGCGCTACGCCACGTGTGTGGTATATGGGACCTATGTTCCGTTATGAAAAACCACAAAAAGGGCGTTATCGTCAGTTCCACCAGTTTGGTGTGGAAACTTTTGGCGTTGCGACTCCTGACATTGATGCTGAATTGATTATGTTGACAGCTCGCTTATGGAAACGTATGGGCGTTGCTGATAAGGTTCAGCTTGAGTTGAATACTTTAGGTGAGGCTGATGAGCGTGCTGAATACCGCAATGCTTTAGTTGCGTTCTTAAATGAACATAAAGATGCGTTGGATGAAGATTCTCAGCGTCGCTTAACAACAAATCCATTACGCATTTTAGATTCTAAAATTGAATCTACTCAGAAAATTCTGGAAAATGCGCCGAAATTGCACGATTTCTTAAAAGAAGATAGTTTGGATCATTTTAAGCAGTTACAAGATTATTTGTCTGCTGCTGGCATCCAGTTTGTAATTAACCAGAAGTTGGTACGTGGCCTGGACTATTACAACAAGACTGTTTTTGAATGGACGACTACAGCACTCGGTTCGCAAGGTACGGTATGTGCTGGTGGACGCTACGACGGTTTAGTTGGTCAATTAAAAGGTAAGCCAGATCAATCTGTACCGGCTGTTGGTTTCGCGATGGGTATGGAGCGTCTATTGCTTCTGCTTGAGCAAGTTGAACAAGCTGAAGTTATTCGTGATTGTGAAGTCTTTTTGGTTGCAGAACCTGCTTATCAAACAAATGCTTTGATTTTAGCGGAACAATTACGTGACCAGTTAGAAGCTGCAAATAGCAGTATTCGAATCAAAACAGGTTCACAAGGCAGCATGAAAAGCCAGATGAAAAAAGCTGATCAGGCTGGAGCAATCTTTGCTTTGATTTTAGGGGAACGAGAGTGGGAAGCGCAGCAGTTTGCTATTAAAGAGTTAGCAACAGCTGAACAGTCACAAGTCGCAATTGCTGACCTCGTACCATTTTTAATCCAAAAATTTACAAAATAAACTGAACATCTGGAAAAGGACAATCACATGAGCTTAAGTGATGAAGAACAATTCGACAGCTTAAAGTCGTTCGCCAAAAAATATGGTTCTGCCATGATTAGCGGAATTCTCATTGCGTTGATTGCCTTTTTTGGGTGGACATACTGGCAAAAAAAGAATCTGGCAACTAGTCAGGTAGAAACTGCAAAAGTACAGCAGTTAATGGATGAGGCAAATGCGAGTGCCGATAATCCGAATGCTTTAAGTTCAGTAACTGCATCAGCAGATAAAATTGTAAAAGATGATATCGACTCTGTTCAGGCCATACAGACTCAGTTTGTATTAGCAAAATTAGCCTATGAAAAACAAGATTATGCCGCTGCCGAAAAAGCCTTAAAGAAAGTTGAAAATTCAAAAGTTAAAGATGAAGGTTTGATTCAGGTTGTAAAAGTGCGTTTAGCAGATGCACAATTGGCGCAAAACAAATATGATGAAGCACTAAAAACTCTGTCTGGTAACGTCGATCCTGCATTTAAAGCAACGGTAGAAGAGTTACGTGGTGATATCTTTGTTGCTAAGAAAGATGTTGATTCTGCTAAAAAAGCGTATCAGGCAGCTTGGAATTCGTTACTAGAACGTAAACAAGAGCGACAAATTTTACAAATTAAACTCGAAAGTGTTGGCGTTTTAGTTGAAGATCCACAGATTGAGCGCCCAATTTTGGAAACACAGGTGGAAGAGTCTTAATGAATCAGAAATTCAAACTGCCTTTGGCAATTGCAATCGCATCGGCTGTACTGGTGGGATGTTCTAGTAATAAAGTAAAAGAAGTTAAACCAAATCCTCTACCGAAATTGACCGAGTCGAAAAAGACCTTAACGCCAGTGTTTTCGCGTAGTGTTTCTTCTACTGATAAAGCTGATCCATTACGTTTGCAACTTGATGCAAACGATGGTGTGGTTTTCACTCTTGATCCAAAAGGTGAAGTAGCTGCATATCGTGGTAAACAACGCATTTGGGAAAAGAAAGTCAGCAAATTAGGCTTGAGTTCTGGTGTTGAAGCTGCTGAAGGAATTGTTGTTGTTGGTAACAGTAAAGGTCAACTTTTCGCACTAGATCAGGCAACAGGGGAGCAGAAGTGGACTGCACAGTTATCCGGTGCATTGTTAAGCCCGTCATTGGTTCAATCTGGACGTGTTATTACCATTGCGAATGATGGTACTGTATTTGCGCATGATGCTACTTCAGGCCAACAAGTTTGGGCTTATAAGTTACCGAATGTCCAATTTAGTTTGCGTGGTCAGGCATCACCAGTGAGCCTTGATCCTCGTACTGTATTAATTGCTTCTGCGAATGCATATGTTTATGCAATTGATACCATTAGTGGTATTCCGCGTTTCCAACGTCGTGTTGCGGTGAGTGAAGGTCGTTCTGATATTCAACGTTTAATTGATATCGATGGTGATCCTACTGTAGCTGGACAATTTATGGTAACGACCAGTTTCCAAGGTCAAGTGACTGTAACAGATCTTGCTTCTCAACGTGTAGTTTGGAGTGAAGATTCGAGCAGTACTAAACGTCCAGAAGTTTATGACAATAAAGTATTTGTCTCTTCAACAGATGGTAAGTTAACAGCTTACGATTTAGCATCTGGTGAAAAAATCTGGGAAAATGATAGTTTGTTAAACCGTCATTTAAGTAACCCAGTTGTGTTAGGACAAGATCTTGTTGTAGGTGATTTAGATGGCGTATTACATCTTGTTGAACCAACAACAGGTAAGTTAATTGGTCGTTCAAAAACAAGTGGTGAAGTTAACACATTGCGTGTTATCGAGAATCAACTTTATGTTTCGACCCGAAAAGGCGATTTAAGTATTTGGCAGAATCGTTAATTTCGTTCGCTTGTGCTAAAATAAGCGCTTAACAAATTATGCTGTTAAAAATATCGGGGTGTTTGAATTAAATCAGTTCAAAGCCCCGTCTTTTATTATGGTCATCTCTGACCTTAAAATATATCTCCTGTACTGTTTTTAATGCTCATGCCATGAGATATGGCTGGTCTTGAATTAAGGTTATTGTATGAAACCCGTTATTGCGCTCATTGGTCGTCCGAATGTCGGAAAATCAACGTTATTTAACCAGATTACCAAGAGTCGTGATGCACTTGTAGCCGACTTCGCGGGCCTGACTCGTGACCGTAAATATGGTGATGCGACTTATCAGAATAAGTCTTTCATTGTCGTTGATACTGGCGGTATTGGTGAAAATGAGGGCGGTATTGATAACTACATGGCCGAGCAGTCAAAAACAGCAATCAATGAAGCAGACATCATTATTTTTGTGGTTGATGCTCGTGCTGGTTTATTGGCTTCTGATGAACAAATTGCCCGTGAACTACGTACTTTGGGCAAGAAAATTTATCTTGTTGCGAACAAGGTAGATGGCGTTCATGCAGAAGCGGCTTTGGTTGAATTCTACAAGCTTGGTATGGGGGAACCTTTACAAGTTGCTGCCAGCCATGGTCGTGGCGTGCAGCAAATGCTTGAAGATGTTCTTGAGAATGTTCCTGAAGACGAAAGTGAAGAAGAACATGACAAAGCAACAGGTTTACGTTTAGCTATTATTGGTCGTCCAAATGTTGGTAAATCTACCTTGGTCAATCGATTACTTGGCGAAGATCGTGTAGTAGCATTTGACCAACCTGGTACAACCCGCGATTCGATTTATATTCCTTTTGAACGTGATGGTCGTCAATACACATTAATTGACACAGCTGGTGTGCGTCGTAAGGGTAAAGTAGAAGAAATGATTGAGAAATTCTCAATTGTGAAAACGCTACAAGCAATTAAAGATGCACATGTGGTTGTGGTAGTTCTCGATGCTCGTGAAGGGGTTGTTGAGCAAGATTTACATTTAATTGGTTATGCGCTTGAAGCTGGGCGTGCCATGATGATCGCCATTAATAAATGGGATAACATGACCGAATATGATCGCAAACAATGTAAATTGGATGTTGATCGTCGTTTTGACTTTATTCCATGGGCGAAAGTACACCTTATTTCGGCATTGCATGGTACGGGTGTAGGCGATATGTACCCAACTATTCACCGTGCTTATGATTCATCGCATTTAAAAGTTTCACCTGCGAAATTAACCCAAATTTTGAATGATGCTACAGATGCACATCAACCGCCAATGGTGAGTGGAAAACGTATTAAAATGCGTTACGCGCATATGGGTGGACAGAACCCACCAACGATTGTAATCCATGGTAATAAGGTTGATAAGACTCCTGCGGATTATCGTCGTTACTTAGAAAACGTGTTCCGTAAAGTATATAAACTTGAAGGTACACCAGTTCGTATTGACTTTAAAACTTCTGAAAACCCGTTTGAAGGTCGTAAGAGTCAAATTGATGAACGTACTGCTGCGCGTCGTCGTCGCTACATTCAGAAATTTAAAAAAGCAGAGAAAAAATTTAATCGTTAAGCTTTTTAACGTTCAAAAACCCAAAGTTTTCTTTGGGTTTTTTATTGCAAATAAATGAGCACGTGCCAAGAGTTATGAAAAAGTGTGAGTGATAAACGTAATTTTTTGTAAATTTTATAACGAATGCTATAATCAGCATCTTTATAAAATAATTTATATTTCGACAGAATAACGCGGCTTAGGGTTCATTTTTTAGCATGGTAACATTACATCTTGCTCAGCTTATATTTACACATGCTCAGCCCTCCTACGCAGCTCTCGACTGCATCCCCGCTATGCAGCGTAGACGGTTATCGCCTTTAGCTAAACTTGCTTTAAATAGCGCGATCGGTGCATTAGATGGTAATAAAGCCGATTATATTGTTTGGGTGTCAAAATATGGTGATGAGGCCAAAACTTTAAATATCTTAAAAGATGTTTTAAATGACCAAACTCCATCACCTACACAATTTTCAACGTCTGTTCATAATGCAATTTCTGGGCTTTATTCTATTTTATGTCAGGATGATACTCCCTCTACAAGTTTAAGCTGTTCATGGACTGAAAGTTTGATTGAGGCATATGCACTTTTAAAGTCAATGACTGATATCAAACGGGTCTTAGTCGTTGCTTATGATGAGCCATTACCTAATATTTATGCTGAGGCAGTCGATTTTTCTGCCTATGCAATGGCTGCTGTCGTTACTTTAGAGCAACCTAATTTACAAATTACTGCGTGGATGCATACAGATGAAGCAGATGCTCCTGCTTTTGCTCATTTTTGGCAGGATGCTGACCAGTTAACATCTGCATTTGGGTGGAACAAATGCTAAATCTTAAAAACCTCAAGCAAAAAAGTAATTATTGCTGGCGTGTGGCTGCTACTGGTTTTAGTTTTGCCAGTTTTGGGCTGGGTGGTATGGCAATTGCCTCAGTGATTGCACCAGTACTAAATGCGACAACCTCTGATTCTGAAGAGCGTCAGCAGCGTGCACAAAATGTGATTAAACATAGTTTTAAAGGCTTTACCGAAATGATGGTCAAACTTGGCATCATGACTTATTCGGTAGAAGGCTTGGAAAAGCTACAAAATAGTCGTCAAGAGTTGGTGATTGCCAATCATCCGACTTTGATTGATGTTGTAGTACTAATTGGTATGATGCAGCAGGCTAATTGTGTTGTGAAGCAGTCTCTTTGGTCGAACCCATTTACCAAAGGACCCGTACAAAGCGCAGGCTATATTTTAAATGCAGGTTCTCAGCAGTTTGTTGAAGACTGTGTAAAGCGTCTAAAAGAAAACAATGCGGCTTCTCTTTTAATTTTTCCGGAAGGAACGCGCACTGAAAAAGGGATGACCCTAAATGAGTTTCAGCGAGGCGCAGCCAATATTGCCATTCGCGCAAATGTACCAATTCGTCCAGTAGTTATTACCTGCACACCATCCACATTAACCAAGAATGAAAAATGGTATCACGTACCATCTCAACCATTTCATATCGAGGTCAAGGTTTTAGATGCGGTACAGGTATCAGATTTGTTAGACGATTTAACAGTAGGACCTAAACAAGTTCGTCAGTTAAGTCGTAGTTTTTATAAAATTTTTGATGAAGAGTTATCTTGAAATGAGCAATCTTGCTGATGAACTAAAGCAAATGATTATTGATGTTTTGGCACTTGAAGATATCACTAGTGCGGATATTGATACAGAAGCGCCACTATTTGGAGAAGGTTTAGGATTAGACTCGATTGATGCACTTGAGTTGGGACTAGCTTTGAAAAAGCGTTACAACATTCATTTAAATGCAGAGTCGGATGAAACCAAACAGCATTTTAAATCAATCCAGAGTTTGGCTGCTTTAGTTGAAGCACAACAGAAGTCATAAGGAGCGTGATGATGTTATCTCAAGAGCAAGTATTAACTAAACTCCGTGAATGGATGGAAGATTTGTTTGAAATTGAACCAGAGTCTGTTCAACTCGATTCGAATCTTTATTCAGATCTTGATGTCGACAGTATTGATGCGGTTGATTTAGTTGTAAAAATTAAAGAGTTAACAGGTAAGCAAGTAAAGCCTGAAGACTTTAAAAATGTGAGAACCGTACTGGATGTTGTGACGGTTATTCAGAACATGACTGCTGAATGAAGTTTATTCTTAAAGGGATAGTTGCAGCACTTTTTGTGCTGTATCCCTTTATTGTGGGTTGGAGTTTGACACACGGTCAATTCATTTGGGTAAGTCTATTACTCATCGGGTTGGGTGTTGTCAGACTTTTTGGTAAAGGTAACTCATTATTATGGCCTTTAACCGGTTTTGCTATTGTTTGTGGCAGTCTGAGCTTATTGTCACATAATCATGCGTGGTTAAAGTTATATCCAGTTGGTATGAGTTTAGGCGCATTAATTATTTTTTCGCTGACACTCATCAATCCGCCGTCTATGATTGAGCGCTTTGCCCGACTTGTTGAACCTGATTTACCTGATTCTGGGGTGCAGTGGACCAGACAGGTGACTAAAGTTTGGTGTGTTTTCTTTTTTTGTAATGCACTGATTGCGTTAAGCACTGTGCTTTTTACCTCAACTCAGGTTTGGGTCATTTATAATGGCTTTATTTCTTATGTGCTGATGGGCATTTTGTTCCTTGGTGAATTTATTTTGCGTAAGCGACATCAGCGTTTACTTTCTTCAAATCATTAATTAAAAACTATGTATTGCCATTTTCAGAAATTCATCGATTCAGCTCAGCCACTTTGTATAGACGGTGCTCTGCACTCGATCAGTTTTAATTACTTTTGGCAGGATGTGGCCTTACAAGCTGCTGCAATTGCTCAAATGGAAAATCTAACTTGGGCTTTATGGGAAGCGGATAGCTATGAATTTCTGGTTTTATTCTTTGCTGCTTTGCTAGCGAAAAAACAAGTACTTTTACCACCAAATCAAGTACGTGAACTAGAACAAGATTTTGCAGCACAACAGATTTATTTTTTAAAGCGCCAAAATTCTGAAAAAGTTGTTCCTTCATCTTTAACCTTAGACGATGCTTTTTTAGAGCAGGCGCAACTCTATTTTTATACATCAGGTTCAACTGGTGAACCTAAAAAAATTCCAAGGACACTCAAACAATTACTCAATGAAGTCCAAGGGTTGAGTCAAAGCTTTAGTTTTGATGAGCATGCAATCGCGATTGCAACGGTTAGTCATCAACATATTTATGGATTACTGTTTAAATTACTGCTACCACTTGCTACTGGTCGAAGTTTTTATGTGCCTCAAATGGCATTCCCCGAAGATGTGGTACAAGCTCAAAAACAATTAGAAACGTTGGGATTAAGCAATTATTTGATCTCAAGTCCTGCATTATTAAAACGTTGGACAACCGATGTCATTTTGCAACACTGCCAGATGGTCTTTAGTTCTGGGGGCAAGCTAGAAAGTGGTGTTCGCCCTTTCTTAAATCGTCCGATTATTGAAGTTTTGGGAAGTTCGGAAACTGGTGGTATTGCCCATCGTGCTAAAGATGAAGATGCTTGGATTGCATTTAGTAATGTGGCTATTCGGATTGAAGACCAACAGCTTATGGTCAAGAGTAATCAAGCCTTTGAGAATGATTGGATTAGCACAGGTGATGGCGCTGTATGGACAGATGCAACATGTCAGACCTTTAAGCTGATGGGACGTACAGATCGAATTGTAAAACTTGAAGAAAAGCGCTTGAGTCTAGACGCGATTGAGCAAAGTATTCAGGCTCTAGATGTCGTAAAACACTGTCATGTATTGGTACTTGAACATGAGCAACGTCAAATATTGGGCTGTATTGTTGTTCTGACAGAACAAGCTCGTGAGCAGTTACAACAGCAAGGTAAGTCCGCTTTTGTCAGCCATTTAAAACAACAATTAAAAGACAGCTTGGAAACGATCGCGATTCCTCGTCAATGGCGTTTCCTCAGTCAGCTACCACAAAATACTCAGTCCAAACTCAATAAAAACTATTTGAAAACTCTATTTAAGCCTATGTTACAACCCGTGGTGCTGTCACAGTCTCAAAATTCAGATGACTACATTTGGGAGTTGGAATTTCCACCTGAGTTAGTTTGTTTTAAAGGGCATTTCCCAACACAACCGATTTATCCTGGGGTTGGGCAAATAGGTTTTTTACAACATTTTGCTAAATCAATTTGGTCTGATTTGAGCTGGTGTCAGGGATATGAACAGTTAAAATTTCAAAACCTGATTCGTCCGTATGCTGTGGTACAACTTAAGCTTGCTCGAAAAGAGCACAAAGTGAGTTTTGAACTACGTGATTCAGAACAGATTCTGGCTTCAGGGCGACTATTATTTGCCTTGCAAACAGAAGTAGAGGATTAAAAATGCAGTCCAATTACGGCTTTGTTGTTCCGGTTTATAACCATCCACATTATTTAGCAGATTTGATTTCTTATCTGGACAGTTTTGATCTACCGATTGTGTTGGTAAATGATGGAAGTGATGATGCTTGTAGCCAAATTTTAAAAGGATTAGCAGAGCAATATTCTCAAATTCATCTTATTGAACATGATGTGAATAAGGGTAAGGGACAAGCCGTAATGACTGGTTTACGTGCAGCCTATGAGCTTGGTTTAAGCCATGCATTACAACTCGATTCAGATGGACAACACTGCTGGGATGACATTCCAAAATTTATTGAGCAGTCTCGGCAACATCCAGATGCAATGGTGATTGGTCAGCCATACTTTGATGCCTCTATTCCTAAAAAGCGCTTATATGGCCGTTACATTACCCATTTTTGGGTCTGGTTAAACAGTTTGTCTTTTGAAATTAAAGACAGTATGTGTGGGTTTCGCGTGTATCCGCTTGAGAGCACAATAAATGTTTTAAATAGTGCTAAATTTCAGCCACGTATGGGTTTTGATAGTGAAATTTTAGTGCGTTTAAAATGGGAAAATACTCCTTTTATTAATGTACCAACGCCTGTGGTTTATCCAGAGCAGGGTATTTCTCATTTTCATGCTTGGCGAGATAACTTAGGACTAAGCAAAGCGCATGCAACTTTGTTTATGGGCATGCTGATTCGCTTACCGAAGCTATTAAAACAAAAGCTGCAAGGTTAATTATGACAGATTCAGCTTCACCAAAATGGAACGACATTAAAGAGCGAGGTGGCATGTTGCCCCTTATGCTGATGTTGTGGTTTTACCGTTTTGGTGGACGTTGGTTATGCAAGTTGGTGATGTACTTTGTCATTATGTGGTACTGGTTATTTGCTGTCACAGCAAGACAGGCTTCCCTATTTTATTTACAAAAACTACATTATTTTGCTGGATCAGAGTCGCCGTTTAATCACCAACCAAATTGGACAAATAGCTATGCGCATTTCATGCAATTTGGCGAATGTATTTTAGATAAGATTGAGGGCTGGTTGGGTAATATTCCTGAGCAGGAATTACAAGTTTTTGGACATGAAAACTTCTCTCAGCATTATCAAAAAGGCGCTCTTATTGTTGTCTCTCACTTTGGCAATATTGAATTGCTTCGAGCCATTAAGTCAGAGCATCCGCAGAAAATTAATGTGCTGGTTTACCAAAAGCACGCGACAAAATTTAATGAGTTTTTAAAAAAAATAAATGATAAGGCAGATGTCTGTCTTTTATCAGTTGATGAGCTGGGTATTGAAACTGCCATGCTATTGCAAGACAAAATGCAGCAAGGTGAGTGGGTCATTGTAGCGGCAGATCGAGTGCCTGTGCAGTCAGATCGTGTACAGCATGTTGATTTTTTAGGGGAGTCAGCAGCTTTCCCACAAGGGGCTTGGATTTTAGCAAATTTACTCAAAGTGCCTGTTATTGCGGTGTTTTGTTATCGGATGCATCAGCAATTTCAAGTGCATATTCATTCAATTGCTGAGCAGGTAATTTTACCTCGTGCTCACCGTATTGAAAGTATGCAAACCATCACTAAAACATATGTTGCCGTACTAGAACAGCATTGTCTGCGTGCCCCTTATCAATGGTTTAATTTTTATAATTTTTGGACGAAATAACATGCGTGTGTTAACCGTAGGTGAACAGCCACTGAGTATTGAAGATGTCGTTTCTGTAGCCAGAGGCGAATGTCAGGTTGCTTTACCAGAAACGTCTGAGTGGCGTGAACTGATTCAAAAAGGCGCTGATTTTCTCGATCAGCTCCTTGAAGAAGAAGGGGTTATCTACGGTGTGACCACGGGTTATGGTGACTCATGTTTGGTTGACGTGCCATTACATCAGGTGAATGAACTACCGCTGCATCTTTCACGCTTTCATGGTTGTGGTTTAGGTGAAAATTTAGATGTCATCACTGCACGTGCAGTAGTTGTAACACGTTTATGTTCATTGGCTCGCGGTTATTCAGGCGTGTCGATAGCACTACTTGAGCGCTTGGTTTGGTTGCTAAATGAAAATGTAATTCCAGTTATTCCATCAGAAGGTTCAGTCGGGGCAAGTGGAGATTTAACGCCGTTGTCCTATATTGCGGGAACTTTAGTCGGTGAGCGTGATGTCTATGTTGATGGACAAATTGTTCCTGTTGCTCAAGTCTATACTGAAAAGAATATGCAGCCTTTAACGCTTAGACCTAAAGAAGGTTTAGCGCTCATGAACGGCACAGCAGTGATGACGGCAATTGCTTGTTTAAATTATAAAAAAGCAGAGCAAATTGCACTTGCAAGTACTTTAATTACTGCTCTAAATGTATTGGCATTAGAAGGTAATCCTAGTCATTTTGATGAAGTGCTGTTTGCACAAAAACCTCATTCAGGGCAGCAACGGATTGCCAAGCAATTACGTGACTGGCTGAACAGTGAAGTACAAACAGCACATCAAAGTCCACGCTTGCAAGACCGTTATTCGCTTCGTTGTGCACCACACATTATTGGCGTGTTTGAAGACTCAAAAGTATGGTTACGTCAGTTTATTGAAAATGAACTGAATTCAAGTAATGACAATCCACTGATTGATCCAGTCGGTATGCGTGTATTGCATGGCGGTCATTTTTACGGTGGACACATTGCACAGGCAATGGATAGCTTAAAAATTATGATTGCCAATATTGCTGACTTGATGGATAGACAGATTGCACAGCTAGTCGATCATAAAATGAATCATGGCTTACCACGTAATTTAACGGGTGCAACAGCAGAGCGTTTGCCGCTGAATCATGGTTTTAAAGCGGTGCAAATCGGAGTATCGGCGTGGACGGCTGAAGCCTTAAAAAACACTTTGGCAGCTTCAATTTTTTCACGTTCAACCGAATGTCATAACCAAGACAAAGTTAGCATGGGAACTATTGCTGCGCGTGATGCGAGCCGAGTAATTACCTTAACACAGCAAGTCATTGCAGCGCTGTGCTGTGCAAGTGTGCAGGCGATTCACTTGAAAGGCCTCACCACACAGTTAAGTCCAACATTGCAGGCATTTATGCAATGGACCTTACAAAGCTTTGCATTTGTCGAAGAAGACCGACCATTACAAACCGAATTACAACAGATTGTTGATCGTTTAGACCAACTTGAACTGTTTAATCAACCAGAATTTATGGGATAAGGTGAGCCAATGCATGCAGATGTAATCATTGAAATTCCATTTCATGATGTCGATACCATGAATGTGGTTTGGCATGGACACTATTTAAAATATTTTGAGATTGCTCGCTGTAAATTGCTCGATCAATTTCATTACAACTATATGCAGATGAAAGAATCAGGCTATGCATGGCCTGTGATTGAAAGCCATGTTCGCTATGCATACGGTATCGAGTTTGAACAAAAGATTCGGGTTCGGGCCATTTTAAAAGAATGGGAAAACCGTTTGAAAATTGATTATTTGATTTTTGATGCTGAGTCAGGGAAACGTTTAACCAAGGGTTATACCACACAGGTGGCGGTGAATATTGAAGCTCGTGAAATGTGTTTTCAATCGCCACAGATTTTATTTGATCGCTTGAATGCATGGTCTGAGTTTCAACCGAAGAGGAATGCGTGATGTCTCAATTCATCAAAACTTTAGGTTTAGGTGCTGCTGTTTGGATGAGCAGTTTAAGTGCGGTCTATGCAGCGCCAACACAGATCACTCAAATTTTTCAGCAATTGTCACAGTCTCCTACGGTTCGTGCTGATTTCGAACAGCAAAAAAAATTGCCATCGTTGAATAAAACTTTTGTATCGAACGGCTCTTTGTTGTTCTCAAAATCTTATGGTGTAGCGTGGCAAATCAAACGACCTGTGCAAGCAGATTTGATTGTTACCCCAACCAAATTGGTACAGAAAACTCAGCGTACATTTAGCCAAATACAAGTTGATCAATCGCCATATAGTTCGGTCGCGACTTTATTCTTACAGCTCATGTCTGGTAATGAACAGGCTTTGGCAAAGAATTTTAATGTAGTAAGTTCGAATTATAGTCCAGCGGGTTGGAGCATGAGCTTAACTCCGAAAAGTAGCTTGTTTAAAAAGTTATTTGTGCGTGTTGATGCTCAAGGGCAACAGTACGTCAACCAAATCGTGATTACCGAGAAAGCGAATAATTTAACGACCATCCGCTTTAGTCACCAGACTTCTCAACCGACGACTCTAACGGCTGCTGAGCATGCGATTTTCCAACTGGCAAAATAAGTTCACCGCGCTTTGGTTAATTGCCCTGTTACTGATTGCTGCGGGGCTGGGCGTGACGTGGCTGAATAAAGATATTCATATTCAAACTAATATTTTTGCGTTATTGCCTAAAGTTCAGCAAGACCCAGAACTTGCACGTACTCAGCAGTACATGAATGAGCAACTCAACAATAAAGTATTTGTGGTGGTAGATGCCAAAGATGAAGCTGTGATACAACAAGCGACTCATTTCTTAACAGCGCAGGCCAAGCAAAGCCAGTTGTGGCAACCACTGAAGCCACAACTTGATTTTGATCAATTTGCAAAACAGTTGTATCAACATCGCGCAGGCTTGTTGAGTGCTCAAGATCAAGCCTTATTGCAAAAAAAGGATTATGCTGCGCTGACTGAACAAAGTCTGATGCAGATGATGAGTCCAGGCATACCTGTCACTGCTGAATCACTTAAGCAAGACCCGCTATTATTGTTTCCTCGCTATGCTATGCAGTTGGCAAACCCGTCACAACAAGATATTGAAATGGAGCAGGGGTTTGCCACGATTCATCATGAGCAAGGTATCTCTCGGCTTTTTGTATTACAGTTGACGCAAAGCCCATACAATATTGATTACCAAGAACAGACCTCTACTTGGATTGAGCAAACTAAGCAAAAGTTAGCTGCAATGGGATTAAAATCTCATTGGACTGGAACTATTTTATTTTCAAATTTTGGGACGCAATCGGCTAAACAGGAAATCTCAACCATTGGTGTTGGTTCGACATTGGGCTTAATTTTTCTGGTTTGGTTCGGCTTTCGCTCATTGCGACCTTTGGCGACCGAGTTTATTGCAGTTTCGACTGGAAGCTTTGTAGCGTTTGCGGTCACACATTGGGTGTTTGGTGAAATTCACCTGATGACATTAGTGTTTGGTGCAAGTCTGATTGGTGTCTGTGTCGACTTTTCATTTTATTTTATGGCGATGCAATCGCAGCATAGAAAGCTTGGTGGTTTTCAAATTTTAAAACCGCTATTACCAAGTTTGTTTATGGGCTTAATGACCACATTAGTTGCTTACATCTTTTTGAGTTTTACTCCATTTCCAGGTTTTAAGCAGATTGCAGTCTTTTCAATTGTAGGATTAACTGCGGCATGGATCAGTAGTGTACTGCTATTACCAAGATTACCTGCACTCAATGCCCAGCCAGCAATAAAAGCACTGTCGTGGATTGGACAAGCACGGTTATGGTTTCAACAGCGTGCCAAAATTCGTTATGGCTTGATTGGAGTCATTTTAGCAGTAGGTACAGTGAGTCTTTTCTATCTTAAAAGTAATGATGATATTCGTAATTTACAAGGTATGGACGCGAGCTTAAAACAGCAAGACCAAGCGGTTCGTGAGCAATTTGGCCAGCAACAAAGTAGTGATTATTTTGTGGTGCGTGCAGCATCGGCAAATGAAATGCAGCAACAAGAGCAGCAACTGATTGGTCATTTGCAACAGTTACAGTCACAAGGGAAAATCAGTGCATTTCAAGCTTTGGGACAATGGATTCCACCATTGGCAGAGCAGCAAAATAATCTACAATTATTAAGAAATATTCCAAAAGCGACTTTGCAGCAATATGCACAAAGCATGAGCCTAAATGTCGCTGATGTTTTACAGTGGCAACAGCAACTGGCAACACAACCGTTATTAGATTTTTCTGTATTTAAAGATCACCCTTTAGCTTTTTTACAACCTCAAGCCAATGAACGATTAGTGATGGTGACAGGGGCAAAACAGCCTGAAGTGTTAAAGCAGCTTCAGAATGAGCATATACATTTCCAACAACCAATTACCGAAATGTCGCAAATGTTTGCTGAACATCGAGTGCAGGCTCAACATCTTCTGATTTATGCCTTAATTGGTCTGGCGGTTGGTTTAGCGCTTATTTATGGACTAAGTTCGATTGTGCCATTGGTTCTGCCAGTCAGTTTGGCTTTAATGAGCACTTTTGCTGTTCAGGCATGGTTAGGTGTGGAGATTAACCTATTTAGTATTATGGCAACTTTTCTGATTATTGGGATTGGTGTCGACTATGCAATTTTCTACCGACATGGACATGATCACCCTCAAGTAGTTGGAATGGCATTATTTTTATGTATGATGTCGACCTTACTTGGCTTTGGATTACTTTCATTTAGCCATACTTATGCAATTCATTGTTTTGGTTTAACGGTTTTATTCGGGGTTATTTTCTCATTTATCTATGCGACTTTGTTAACCCCCGCAGATGAAAAACATATTGTAAATTTACAAGACCATTCATAATTTGAATAAATTAAAAAGGAAGTTGTGCTATGAGCACTATAGAAAAAATTGACGTCGTGATTATTGGGGCTGGGCCATCAGGTAGTTCTGCTGCTGCACTTCTTCGAAAAAAGGGCTATACCGTTACGGTCATTGAAAAACAGCATTTCCCTCGTTTTTCGATTGGTGAGTCATTGTTACCTCAATCTATGGCATTTTTAGAAGAGGCTGGTTTATTAGAAACAGTCCGTGAACATGTTGAACAATATGCTTTTCAATTTAAAAATGGGGCAGCTTTTCTACGTGGCAAACAGCGTAGTTTTTATGACTTTACAGAAAAATTTACGGATGGTCCGGGAACAACTTGGCAAGTTCGCCGTGCAGATTTTGACAATTTGCTAGCAAAACAGGCTCAAGTTTATGGCGCAGACATACGCTTTGGACATGAAGTCTTAGATGTTGATGTTGCATCTGAACAGCCTGTACTTACAGTAATTGATGAAGAACAACAGCGTTATCAGATTCAAACTAAATTCTTGTTAGATGCAAGTGGCTTTGGTCGAATTTTGCCAAAATTATTAGATCTGGAGAGTCCATCAAACTTTCCAGTACGACGTGCGCTGTTTACCCATGTTGAAGATGGAATTACAGATGACCCAGAGTTTGATCGCAATAAAATTCTAATTACGGTGCATGAAAAAGATCACCGTGCATGGTATTGGTTAATTCCATTTGCTGATGGGCGTGCTTCTTTCGGTGTCGTTGCAGAACAAGAATTTTTTGACAAATACACGGTCGAAAATGCTGAAGATAATGAACCAGAGGCAATGTTTAAGCGTATTTTGGCTGATGAATCAAGCTTGTCACATGTCTTGCGCCATGCAAAGTTTGATACACCAGTGCGTACTTTGGTGGGCTACTCAGCGAATGTAAAACACTTGGCAGACCGCAACTATGCGCTATTAGGTAATGCGGGTGAATTTCTTGATCCGGTCTTTTCATCGGGTGTGACGATTGCTCTTAAATCTTCAAGTTTGGCGGTTCCTTTGGTTGAACGAGTTTTACAAGGTCAGCAAGTCGACTGGTTAGAAGAATATGAAAAACCATTACGCCGCGGCATTCAGGTATTTCGTGCCTATGTTGAGTCATGGTACGAAGGCGAGTTCCAAGATGTGGTGTTCTCGCAAAATCAGAATGAAGGTATTCGCCGTATGATTTCTTCATTATTGGCTGGTTATGCGTGGGATGAAAAAAATCCAATCCATAAAAGTGCCAAACGTAGACTCAACACTTTGGCAGAATATTGTCGTGAAGGCTTGGCGCAAGAACAAGTACTTGAGGGATAACCATGCAACGCAAATGGGCAACGATATTACTCAGTAGCTTTATATTTTTACATGGTTGTCAGGTCATGCCTCATGCCAAAGGGCTGCAAAGTCCACTATGGCAGGCTCAGACCTATCAAAGGCAAGATCAGGTTGAAGTTCAGTGGAAGCAGCAAAGTTTTAGCTTCTTGTTATATCAACAGCAAAAGGGTGCTGTACTGGATATGGTCGCTTTGAGCTTGACAGGCCAGCAATTATTTAAGTTACAGTTTGATGGGTATTGGGTTCATGTTGAACAGCGTATTGATCAAATGCGTTTATTGCCTTTTGAATTTGTGGTGCGTGACCTTTTGTTTGCGACATACCCTCAGTTTTCGCATTTAGGGCAGCAAGCTGTAGAGATGAAACAACAAGCAGACAAGCAGGTTGTTTATATTGAAAAGCAACCTGTGTTGCAGCTTAAACAGGGGCAAGGAAGCATTGAATTGATTAATGAACAAGTCCCTTATACCATGACGCTGAGTTCGATTGAGAACACCTTGCAGACAGAAGAAAGTTCTACGCCATGAAACATTTACCTTCAGAAAATGCAGCTCCAATGGCAGTAGGCATACAATTTAGTGTTGGTTTATCTGCATTAGGCTGCGAACTTAATCAAATTAAACAAGCATTACAACAGCCGCAGCAAATCTTAACTTTGCGTAATGATTTAATCGCTGATCGTGATGTTTGGGTGGGACAATATACGCATCCATTATGTTCGAGCGTACCTGATGCTTTACAGTCTGTAGATTCACGTAATCTACGCTTTGCCTTAACCGCATTATCTAAAATTGAAACAGAGTTAAAAGGCTATACAGCATCCTTTGAAAATAAACGTTTAGCCATTGTGGTAGGCACATCTACCTCTGGTATTGCAGATAATGAATTATTACTTAAGCAATATTTTCAAGGGCAAACAGATCTATCGATATCACACTATCCCCAAGAAATGAGCTGTTTAGGGAAAGCATTACAGCAGTACTTAGGATGGGAAGGGCCAGCATATACGATTTCAACAGCTTGTTCTTCAAGCGCTAAAGCATTAGCCGCAGGGCAGAGATTACTTCACGCAGATTTAGCCGATGTTGTGCTAGTCGGTGGCGTCGATACCTTGTGTAAGTTGACTCTAAATGGATTTAATAGTCTAGAAAGTTTATCTGAACATGTTTGCCAACCCTGCGGTCTAAACCGTGATGGTATTAATATTGGTGAAGCCGCTGCGTTTTTTGTAATAAGTAAAGAACAAGCACCTGTCATGTTAATGGGGGCGGGTGAGTCCATGGATGCATGGCACATTTCAGCCCCGCACCCTGAAGGTAAAGGTGCCGCTTTAGCTATGCAACGTGCATTAGATATGGCACATATTTCAGCTCAAGAGGTGGGTTATATCAATTTGCATGGAACAGCAACTCCACAAAATGATGCAATGGAAATTAAGGCTGTAAGACAAATTTTTGGTGATTACCCAGTGGCTTTAAGTAGTACAAAACATAAAACTGGACATTGTCTCGGTGCTGCTGGTGCCATAGAAGCTTTTATTTGTGAGCAAGTTTTAAAAGATCAAAATTGGTTGCCTTTACATCAAAGTGTTGAGGTCGACCTAGATTTGGCTGACCAAAACTATGTGCAAAATGCCGAACTAAAACAGCCCATCCGCTATGTCATGAGTAATTCTTTCGCTTTTGGGGGAAGTAATATTAGTCTTGTTTTTGGAGTGAAGCCCTGATGAAACTAGATGCAATTCAATATATTCCTCATGAGCAACCGATGGTATTTATCGACCATTTAACTGAGGTTGCAGAAGGGCGAGCGCAAGCAGAACTCACGATTACGCCAGAGCTGATGTTTTGTGAAGCAGAAGGCTTGCCGACATGGGCAAGCATTGAAATTATGGCACAAACGATTAGTGCTTATTCAGGCTGGCAAGGTCAGCAGTCAAAACAAGCGCCAAAAGTCGGTTTTTTATTGGGAACGCGTAAGTTAAATTTACCGATCCCTTATTTCGCTTTAGGTTCACGATTGATCATTCAAATAGAACAACAATATTTTCATGAAGGACTTGGGCAATTTTCCTGTGAAATTCAATATGCTGAGCACTGCATTCAGGCAACGTTAAGTGTATTTGAGCCAACAGAATCATCATTTGAATAACCACAAAGAATTAGGAATACATTGTGACAAGACGAATTTTAGTAACAGGTTCAAGCCGAGGAATTGGGAAAGCAATTGCGTTGCAACTTGCAAAGGCTGGTTTTGATGTAACTGTGCATGCACGTTCGCGTCAGGCAGAGGCTGAGCAAGTCGTACAAGAGATTCAAGCGCTAGGTCAAAATAGTCATTATCTAATGTTTGATGTAAATGAACGCCAAACCGTTCAACAAATTCTAGAACAAGATGTAGAACAGCATGGCGGATTCTATGGTGTTGTACTCAATGCAGGTCTTACTCATGATGGTGCTTTTCCAGCACTCACCGATCAAGATTGGGATGAAGTTATTTCGACTTCCCTAGACGGTTTTTATAACGTATTAAAACCATTAGTTATGCCAATGATTCATTTGCGTAAAGGTGGTCGTATTGTCACCTTATCTTCGGTTTCTGGAATTATGGGTAATCGTGGTCAGGTCAACTACAGTGCTGCAAAAGCAGGATTGATTGGTGCGACCAAGGCTTTGGCACTTGAATTGGCGAAGCGAAAAATTACCGTGAACTGTGTAGCCCCTGGACTGATTGAAACTGAAATGGTCACCGATGAAGTTAAAGAACATGCGCTTAAAATGATTCCGTTGCAACGCATGGGACAGGTCGATGAAGTTGCTAGCGTAGTTAAATTCTTGTGTTCAGATGAAGCCTCTTATATAACCCGACAGGTTATTTCTGTAAATGGGGGACTCATCTGATGAAACGTGTGGTCGTGACAGGAATGGCAGGAATTACTTCTTTAGGTGAAACCTCCGATGAGATCTTTGCTCGATTTGACGCTGCCAAAAGCGGTATACGTTATATGCCAGAGTGGGAGCAATATGTTGATCTTCGGACAAAGCTTGCTGGCCCTGTTGAAACATTCCATGTTCCAAAACATTTTAACCGTAAGGTTACCCGCGGGATGGGGCGTGTAGCGCTCATGTCTGTGGTTTGTGCCGAAACTGCTTTACAAAATGCTGGTTTGTTTGGGCATGAAATTTTGTCTAGTGGCGAAGCAGGTGTTGCTTTTGGTTCTTCTGCGGGTAGTGTAGAGGCCGTAGGTGAGTTTGCTAGCATGTTGCTTCATCAGAGCATGAGTAAGATCAATGCAACAACCTATATTCGTATGATGGCCCACACCAGTGCGGTGAACATGACCGTATATTTTGGTCTAAAAGGCTTAACTTTACCGACCTCAAGTGCATGTACTTCTGGCTCTATGGCCATTGGGCAAGCCTATGAAGCCATTAAATATGGCAAACAACAGGTCATGATTGCGGGTGGTGCTGAGGAACTCAGTGCAGCAGGTGCAGCAGTTTTTGATGTATTGTTCGCGACCAGTGGCATGAATGATCAACCCGAAAAAACACCGCGTCCATTTGATGCCAAGCGAGATGGATTGGTGATTGGTGAAGGGGCAGGTTGTTTAATTTTAGAAGAATACGAACATGCCAAAGCTCGAGGTGCTCATATCTATGCAGAGGTGATTGGCTACGGTAGCAATACTGATGGTCAACATGTAACTAAACCAGATGCCGAGATGATGGGGCGCTGTATGCAATTGGCACTTAAAGATGCATCTGTAGACGCTAAAGACATCGCTTATGTGAATGCGCACGGTACCTCAACAGATCAGGGGGATGTAGCTGAAAGTCAGGCGACAGCAACAGTTTTAGGACGTAAACCAATCAGCTCTTTAAAAAGCTACTTTGGACATACGCTGGGGGCGTGTGGAGCTATTGAAGCTTGGCTGAGCATTGAAATGATGAATCGTGGCCGCTTTATCCCAACTTTAAACCTAGATGAAATTGATCCATTGTGCGGTGATCTAGATTATATCGTTCAGCAACCGAGAACTTTGGATGCTGACATTATTATGAGCAATAACTTTGCTTTTGGCGGAATTAATACTTCGCTTATTTTTAAACGTGTTAAACAATAAGGAACACAACAATGTTAAATAAAAAACTTTTATTTGTAGCAATGCTAAGTGCGGGTTTTACTGCCACTGTTCAGGCTGGAGATGAAGTACATCAGTTAAATTTTAAAGAAGCTGTAGACCGTGCAGTTGCAGATGGGACTTTAGATGGTTCAGTAAAGTTTTATTTAAAGGGTACAAAGTCTGGCGGTAAAATTATTCAAAAAGATGCGGTGACTAATAAAAAAACCAATGGTTTTGGTAAGTCAGCAGCAACGTCTTGTGACTGGGTTTTACGTTCAGCACTGATCCAAATGCAAAACAATGCTAAAGCACAAGGTGCAAACGCTGTTACCAATATTGTGAGCTATTTTAAAGCCAATGAAACTACAAGTACGACAACTTACGATTGCTATAAAGGTGCCATGATGGCGGGTGTTACCTTAAAAGGTGACGTGGTTAAGTTCTAATTAATTTTAAATAAGGTCGGGATAATGTCTAAACGTAATATTGAAGTCTACACACAGACATTGTCCCAGCTTCTTTTAAAATCTAAACAAGATTTTCCAGACTTTCGTACATTTAATCATTATAAAAAACAGCAAATACATAATATTAGAAACGAGCTGATAGCACAGAAATTACAAATTACAATAACGGATTTGGCGTTTGCAAAGCATGAGCATGGCAAGCCATATTTATTGAGTCACGATTTAAATTTTAATCACTCTCATAGTCAACAATACTATGCTTTAGCGATGAGTCAGCATGTTAAAGATATCGGTATAGACGTTGAAGAGTTAGACCGTAAAGTACGTTTGGAAGCTCTAGCGCAGCATGCATTTCATCCCGATGAATATGCAACATGGCAAAGTCTAGAACAAGATAGAGAATATTGGTTTAAAGTCTGGACGACAAAAGAGGCTGTTCTAAAAGCTTCAGGCCTTGGTATCCGTTTAGATTTAAATACTTTAAATACTCAAGCACATCCTACAGACCGTGGCGGAATATGTTCTCATCCACTGATCGGGACATTTGCTTATCAAAACTTCGTTGTGGGTAATATGATTTTAACAGTGGCATGGCGTTCAGAATTATCTTGCCGTGGTTTTCAGTTTCCTACAATTCAGCTTCATTCAATTGATGTTTAATAAGCGAAATAGCAGACATAAAAAAACCGCGAATTACGCGGTTTTTTTAGTTTAGAACAAGCTATAAAATTAAGCTTGACCTTCAACAGCTTGAGCACGTTGCATATTCGCTTCGAACTCTGCATCAAAGTTGATTGGTGTAAGAAGTAACTGTGGGAAGCTACCTTTAGTCACTAAATCATTTACCGCTTCACGTAAGAACGGGAACAAAATATTTGGGCAATAAGCGCCTAAAATATACGGTAAGCGATCTTCTTCGATGTTATCAATCAAGAAAATACCTGATTGAGTGATATCTACAATGAACGCTGTTTCGTTGTCGTTATCGGCTTGTACCACAACTTTTAAAGAAACTTCAAAATGAGTTGGATCAATTTTTTCTGCAGCAGAAGAAAGATTGATATTGAGTTCAGGTTGCCATTGTTTAGTAAAAACCTGCGCCCCAGGAACCTCAAAAGAAATATCTTTTGTATAAATACGCTCTAAAGCTAATTGTGGTTGAACTTGTTGTTCTTCGCTCATTGTTTTTTCCTTAATATGGATGCGAGATTAAGCCAATAATTCGTCGAGTTTACCTTCACGCTCTAAAGCATAAAGTTGGTCAAAACCACCAATAAACTGATCGTTAATAAAAATTTGTGGGACAGTACGATGATTAGTGCGTTGCATTAATTCAACACGTACTTCCGGTGCTTCAACAGAAAGATTTACTTCTTTGTAAGCAACACCTTTACGCTCAAGTAACTGTTTAGCACGAACACAATACGGGCATACAGAAGTTGAGTAAACAATGACATTTGCAGCCATAATAATTCTCCTTAAGCTTTTGGTTTGCTTTTTACAAGAGGTAAGCCTTGTGCTTTCCAGTTACTAATGCCACCATCAAGACGATAGCTGTCATGGTGAGCAACTTTTTGCAAAGCACTACCAGCGACTTGCCCGAGGTTGCAAATAAATACTAATGGACGGTCACTTGCTTTTAATTCATCAGCATGACTTGCAATTTGGCTGAAAGGAATATTGCGGCTACCACTAATATGACCTTCACGGAAGTCTTTACTATCGCGCAAGTCGATGAGTATGGCATTTTTCGCTTTCACTAAAATACCAAGCGACTGTGGTGAAATTTTACGACCGTTACGTTGACCTTCAAAAATGAAGAACAACACGACCAAGACTCCGAGCGTACCAAACAAAATGGGGTGATTCCCCATAAACTCTAACCAGCGTTCCACAAGTCACCTAAAAAAAATTAAAAACAAAATTGACCTAGAGTATAGCGTATATAGATGGTGATCAAAATCACCACTTCAAGGGCAAAGCGGACAGAAAATTAGTTTTTTTGCTGTGCTTCTTGAATCTCATCATTCAAACGCAAAAAGCTATCTAGGCGCCGTGGTAAAATTTCACCAGATTCTACAGCGTGTTTTAACCCACAGTTCTTTTCATGGGTATGGGTACAGTTACGGAATTGGCAAGAACCCAAATGTGCTTCAATTTCTGGAAAGCCCATACGAATTTTTTCTAAATCAAGATGCCAAAGCCCAAATTCACGAATTCCCGGTGAGTCGATTAACGCGCCATTTTTACCGAAATTCATTAAACGTGTAGAAGTTGTTGTGTGCTGGCCAAGTGCAGAGTTTTCAGAAATAATATTTGTTTTTTGCTCTGCTTCTGGAATGAGCACATTAATTAAAGAACTTTTTCCTACACCCGATTGGCCAACGAATGCTACTGTTTCGCCATCTAAACGTTCAGATAAAGCAGAGATATCACCCTTTTTAGACTGACAAATCATCACTTCATAACCCAAAGTTTTATATTCTTCTAATAGTGTGAGAATTGGGTCATTTTCGGTTAACAAATCAGACTTATTGAGGACTAAAAGAGCAGGAATATTAGCATCTGCACAAGCAACTAAATAACGGTCAATTAACGTTGGCGCAGGTTCAGGAAGCGGTGAAAATACAATCACAATCAAACTGATATTTGCTGCCACAGGTTTAACTTTGTGATAACGGTCTGGACGGGTAAGTAAAGAGGTACGAGGGTGAATGGCTGTAATAATGCCTAACCCTGTGTTTGGGTCAGCTTGCCATTTAACTCGGTCACCAGTCACAAGTAATTCTAAGTTTGTTCTAGTATGACAGCGCCATACGCTTTTGAGCTCGATAGGTTTCCAGAAAGGTTCTGGCTCTCCTTCGGCAACTTGAGGTTTTTCTGGGTGATGCTCAGGTACAGAGAGTGCTTGTACTTCAAGTTGGCGGCCATAATGTTGTACAACGAGTCCGTCCAGATCTTGTGAAGTATCGGCCTCTTCTTGGCGAGTTTTGTGCTGTTTTTCAATACGACGTTGCTGTTGTTCAGTTAAACGACGCTTACGAATTAAAGCCATTCATATCCCAAAAAAACCACTGTTTGAAGATGGCAAAAATAGCATGAAGCGGCTATAGAATTACAGCGCAGATGCAAGAAATTTGCTACTATTGATGTTTTTACGGCATTTTAGAACGTACATACATGAGCAGTACTTTAAATACACGATTAATTTGGATTGATCTGGAAATGACCGGATTAGATACCGATAATGACCAAATTATTGAAATCGCAACAATTATTACAGATGATCATTTAAATGTACTTGCCGAAGGTCCGGTTTTAGCCGTTCACCAGCCTGACCGTATTTTAAATGCAATGGATGAATGGAACACTCGTCAACATGGGCAGTCTGGTCTGATTGAACGAGTTCGTCGCAGTAAATTAACAGCTCGTGATGCCGAGTTACAAACTTTAGAATTCCTAAAAAAATGGGTGAATCCAAAAGTTTCACCAATGTGCGGTAACTCGATCTGTCAGGATCGCCGTTTCTTACACCGTCTTATGCCTGAACTAGAGCAGTATTTCCACTACCGTAATCTTGATGTATCTACGGTAAAAGAACTCTCAAAACGCTGGCGCCCTGAAATCATGAGCGGTCTTAAAAAGAATGCATCGCATTTGGCAATGGATGATATTCGTGACTCGATTTCTGAGTTGAAATACTACCGTGAATATTTCTTTATTATGAACACTGACGGTAAAGATTAATGACTTTGCCTGAGTGATATGAAAAGGAGGCTATTGCCTCCTTTTTATTGTTTAAAGGGGATTGTTACAATAATGCCGATCGCCTGATTTGGCTTTCATATTCATTTTGCTTAAAATGATGTTTTAAATTTTTATTATAAAAAGAGAGCATTTATGCAAAGTAATAACCCGATACTGACCCGTGTTGAAACGGTCAGTGACTATAGTCAACCGATGACTGTGCAAGGTGCGATTCAAAAATCTGTAATGTTGACAGTCATTGCTGCTGCGGTGGGTGTCGCTTTATTTTTCTATGCAGCCTTTACTGCAAATGTTGGTATTGCTTACGCGGCTTCAATTGTGGGTGCAATTGGTGGCTTGGTTTTAGCTTTAATTACAACGTTTAAACCAACGACAGCGCCAACATTGGCAATTCCATATGCCTTATTTGAAGGGGCTTTTTTAGGTGGTATTTCTTTTACTTTCCAGTTGAAATACCCAGGTGTTCCTCTTCAAGCTTTATTAGCAACTTTCGTTACGACTTTGGTGATGTTTGGTCTATATAAATTCCAAATTATTCGTGCAACTGAAAAGTTCAAGTCAGTTGTAATTTCTGCATCTTTGGCGATCTTTATTGTATTTATCGTTCAGATGGTTATGCGTTTAGCATTTGGTTCAAGTGTTCCTTATATTTTTGAAAGTAACTGGTTAGGCATTGGCTTTGCTGCATTTGTTGCAGTGATTGCTTCACTTAACCTGATTTTAGATTTTGATTTAATCGAAACTAATGCAGCATATCGTGCACCAAAATTCATGGAATGGTTGTGTGGTATCGCATTACTTGCAACTTTAGTGTGGATGTATATTTCTTTCTTACGCTTACTTGGCTTATTGTCTGACGACTAAGATTGAATTCATCGAGAAGTCGCTCCTTATCAGGAGCGATTTTTTTTCGTGCGATTTTTGAAAAAAGATGCATTATGCAATTTCGAAAACCGCTGAATATTGGCATTATGCTTGAAATTGTTTTGAGTGAGATCGGCATGACACAAGGACTTTTAGCAGGTAAGCGCTTTTTGATTGCAGGCGTTGCTAGTAAATTATCAATTGCTTTTGGTATTGCACAAGCATTACACCGTGAAGGTGCAGAGCTTGCGTTTACTTATCCAAACGAAAAATTAAAAAAACGTGTGGATGAATTTGCTGAGCAATTCGGTTCTAAGCTTGTGTTTCCATGTGATGTTGCTGTTGATGCTGAAATTGATAATGCATTTGCAGAACTTGCAAAACATTGGGACGGTGTAGACGGTGTTGTGCACTCAATTGGCTTTGCACCTGCGCACACGCTTGATGGTGACTTCACTGACGTGACTGACCGCGACGGTTTTAAAGTTGCTCATGACATCAGTGCATACAGCTTTATTGCAATGGCTCGTGCTGCAAAACCTTTATTACAAGCTCGTCAAGGCTGTTTATTGACTTTGACTTACCAAGGTTCTGAGCGCGTTATGCCTAACTACAACGTAATGGGTATGGCAAAAGCTTCTTTAGAAGCGGGTGTTCGCTACTTAGCATCAAGCTTGGGTGTTGATGGTATTCGTGTAAACGCGATTTCTGCGGGTCCAATCCGTACTTTAGCTGCTTCTGGTATTAAGTCTTTCCGTAAAATGTTAGATGCTAATGAAAAAGTTGCACCGTTAAAACGTAATGTAACGATTGAAGAAGTAGGTAATGCAGCGTTGTTCCTATGCTCACCTTGGGCTTCAGGTATTACTGGTGAAATTCTATATGTAGATGCTGGTTTCAATACTGTAGGTATGAGCCAATCTATGATGGATGATGAATAATTAGATTTATCTAATTTATATAGTAAAGCCGCTTTAATAGCGGCTTTACTTTAACAACTTAATTTCACTTTTGTGTCATTTCAAAATTAATATAAATATATCGCTATAGTCTAATTATTCGTTTTGGGGATATGGTCCTTCAATAGACCATTCATGATCTTTGTAATATTCAAGCCATTCATCAAACATAGGATCATCTATACCGCAGCGCGAGAATTCATCTTGCAGAGTGCAGGAAAATGAATTGCTCTCCATGCTCCATTTAATAGATTTAATTTTTTGGTTTCTTTCAAGAGGAAAGTCAATTTCTAAGCCAATGAAAGGAATAAATGGCATTTCAATCTTTTTATATGCCACTGCCCAATTCTTCGATTGGTCTAAAGTTTGACTATCCCAGATGTATAAAAGAAGGTGAACTTTATGCATATTGCTATTACTATCCATGTTAAGAAACTTGTTTATAATTTAATAAATACTCAAATATTTAATTTGTGAAGCCGTACTTTGGTAATTTTATATCGCTTCGTAGAGCTTATCTGGTAAAAGTACATAGTTAAGCAATTTATACTATTTGTTCTCTCATATATTTTTTTGCTTGGTTTAATATATCTTCACCCATTGTTTTCGAAATTAAATCATCAAGTTCACCTGCTATAAATTGTTCGAAAGAAACAGACTTTGAACCACTCGAATGAGCAAAACGCCCATATGTACAAATGACATTTTTTTCCTTGTGAATTATCAATTCATATAGTTCATCTCCAATGTTGTCTAAAGTCCACTTTTTGATAATTCCATTTACCCAAGGTTCGTGCATTTAACTACTCTCTTTTGATATATCGTTGTGATAATAAAATATAATTAATTGGATTTTCTATCTTATTTTTATCGAAATATAAAAACAATATTTTCGTCAAGATGCATAATAATCAAGAGTTATCAGCCCTTTGAAAATGAGCTGATAACTCTAATTGAATAAAGAAATAGCATCTATAGTACTATTAATTCGGCAGTTCTTTTACAGGTGAACCACCTAATGCCTGCATAAGGGTGACATAAGCGTTATATTGGCTTTGCTTGGTTTCAACGAGGCTTAAGCGGGCAGTACGTGTGGTTTGCTGAGCATCAAGAAGTGTTTTTAATGCGACAGCACCATAACGGTAACGGACTTCGGTTAAACGTTCAGTTTTTTCTGCAAGTTCAACATTGCGTTCCTGTAACGCTACTTGTTTGTCGAGTTCGGTACGACTCGATAAAGCGTTTTCTACATCAGCAAAAGCCTGATAAAGCGTTTGACGATATTGAATAATCGCTTTTTCATAATCCAGATTACTAATCGCGATATCTTTCTTCATATCGTTATATTGCAAAAACGGTAAGCTCAAACTCGCCCCAAGCGTCAGAGCAGGGTTACGTAATAACTCTGTTAACGATGTGCTGCTTGAACCCAAACTACTGGTTAAGCTAATTGATGGATAGTAGCTCGCCTTAGTAGCATCTTTAGTAGCTAATGCTTTTCTTAAGCGGAGCTCACTTGCTTGCAAATCAGGGCGGCGCGATAAAATATCAGCAGGTAAACCAGCACCAATTGCAGGTAGAGCAGTGCGTGGTAAACGCTTTGGCTCTTGGATGTTTAACTGTTGCAATGGCTCATGTAATAGCACTGCAATAGCCGTGCGTGTTTCAACACGTTGTTGTTCAATCTGGCTTAAACTCGCTTTCTGGCTTTGTACCGATTGTTCTGCTTGAGTCAGATCTACACCTGAAACAGCGCCAGCTTTATATTGAATCTGTACCAAGTCATAAAGCTTTTGTGATGTTGCGAGACTTTGCTGGGCAGTTGTGTAGCGCTCATTTAAATAACCGAGTTGCCAATAAAGTTTAGCTGTGGTTGCAATTAAACTTTGCCCAGTGGCTTGTAAGTCTTGTTCAGTTGCTAAGGCTTCCCATTTACTTGCCTCAGTTTGGCGTGCAAGCTTGCCAAACAAGTCAAGCTCATAGCTTACACCCGCACTCATTGATAGGCCTTTAGAGCTGTCATCTGCCGAATTTAAATCGAAAGAATGTCCTGTAGAAACGTTTGAGCTGGTACGTAAGCCTTGTTTGTTTGCAGTTAGATCAGCTTGTAGACGGGCTTGCTTTAAGGCAATACCTGCAACTGCTAAATCACTGTTACGCTCTAATACATTGCTTACGAGCTGATTAAGCTGAGCATCATTAAAAAGCGTCCACCAACGATCAGAGTATTGATCGGCAGACATGTTTTTCGCTTTTGCTGTGTCATATTGAAAGCTACCCGGAACTTGTACCGCAGGCGTTTCATAAGGGGTTTTCACTACAGCTGCACATCCTACAAGAGAACCTGTGAGAAGAAGTGCTGTGCTGAGTTTAGTCATAGAGAAAGACATGCAATTTTCCTTATTCTCGAGATAGTGCGGCAACAGGGTCAAGTTTCGCGGCATTCTTGGCAGGTAAGAAACCGAATACGACACCAATCAGTGTTGAACAGACAAATGCTGCAATAATAGAAGTGCTTGAATAAGCCACGCTAAAGTTACCGCCAGCAAATTTATTAATGAGTTGTCCAAGGCCAAGCGATAGTAAGACGCCAAGCACACCACCAATTAAACACACCAAAATTGCTTCAATTAGGAATTGCTGCAAAATATCACTTTGACGAGCACCTACGGCCATACGTACGCCAATTTCCTGAGTACGTTCAGTCACTGAAACCAACATAATGTTCATCACCCCGATACCACCAACCACCAGTGAAATTACGGCAATTGCTGAAACCAGAAGCGTCATTGTGCTGGTTGTTTTCTCAATGGTTTGACGGATACTGTCACTATTCATGGTGAAAATATCTTGTGCGCCATGGCGCTGGGTTAATAAATTTACAATCGCATTTTCTGCCGCAGCAGTTGAATATTTGTCATTAATACGAACCACGATATTACGTACATTAGACTGACCCAACATACGGCTCATTACGGTTGTATACGGCATATAGACATTTAACGTATCATCTGAACCCATGCCGCTTGTCTGCGGCTCTACAATCCCGATAATACGTGCTGGTACACTACCGAGCAGTACGACTTGGCCAATTGGATTGCTACCATCTCCAAAGAATTGTTTTTGTGTATTGGTATCGATTACAACATCTTGTGAACGATCACGCACACTACGTTGGTCGAAAGTTTGCCCATCTTTAAAGACTAAACCTTTTACATCGAAATAATCGTTACTCACACCATTAATGGTCGCATTTGCTTCATTCTGCTGGTAACGCATGGTTTTTGATGTACTGACGATTGGGCTGACTGCGCTGACATAAGGTTGAGTCATTAACGCATCAGCATCGGCAGGAACCAATGTTTTAAAGTTTGCAGTTTTGGAGTTATCACCAAAACCACGGCCCTGAAACACCGTAATCGTATTTGTTCCCAGACTACTAATATTACTTAAAATTTGTTGTTGAGAACCTTTACCTAGCGCGACCACTGTAACAACAGATGCAATACCAATAATGATCCCAAGCATGGTTAAAAAAGTACGCATGCGGTGGGCATTCATAGACAGTAAAGCCATTTGAAAAGCTTCTGACAAACGATCTAAAGTAGAACGCCATGCAGAAATACTTTTGCCTTTCTTTTGTTTGCCTTGCAAAGCAGGAGCGGCATCAGGATCAGAATTGCCTGGTTCGGCTGCTTGATCAGGAACATTAGGACGGTCACTAATAATTTCTCCGTCACTAATTTCGATAATACGCGTCGCATTTTTTGCAACTTGCATATCGTGGGTGACTAAAATAATAGTGTGACCTGCGGCATTGAGTTCACGCAAAATACGCATCACCTCAACACCACTATGAGAGTCGAGTGCCCCTGTCGGCTCATCTGCTAGAATAACGTCACCGCCATTCATAAGAGCACGGGCAATAGAAACACGTTGCTGCTGACCGCCAGAGAGCTGGCTTGGTCTATTAAGTGTTTTAGTACCTAATCCTAATTCGGTCAGTAAAGCCGTTGCACGTTGTTTACGCTCAGAAGGGGTAACACCTGCATAAACAGCCGGAACTTCAACGTTACCCTCAGCAGATAAATCACCTAATAAATGGTAGCGCTGGAAAATAAAACCAAAATATTCACGACGTAGTCGAGCGAGTTGATCTGGTTCAAGTTTACCGGTCTCTTGTCCACTAACCTTGTAACTACCACTCGTAGGGCGGTCTAAACAGCCCAAAATATTCATGAGTGTTGACTTACCAGAACCAGACTGACCGACAATGGCAACCAGTTCACCTTCGTAAATGGTAAGGTCAATGCCTTTTAAAATTTGTATCGTGCTTTCGCCAGCAGGGAATTCCCGGACTAGATTGCTGACTTCAAGCAAAGCTTGTTTTGTCATGCTTACATTCCCATTGGGCCACTACGGCGACGGTTATTACTACTATTAGCTGATGCAGCAGAAGTATCGGCGCTATCGGCAATGACAACTTGATCACCTTGTTTTAAGCCCGCAAGAACTTGCGCATTTACACGGTTGTTAATGCCAACCAAAATTTGAGTTGGTTTAGTTGTGCCATCAGCTTGTAATACACGTACAACACTTAACGTTAATTTGCCTTGTTCAATTAACTGTTTTTGCTCAGCAGTCAGGTTAAGACGCTCTAAACGAGCTCCATTTCCTTGTGATTTTTTAGCAGCTTCAGGTGTAGAGCTTGCTTTATCAGATGATTGGCCTGATTTTCTTTGACCTGAAAATTGTTTAGAGCTAAGTGCTGATGATGGAACGAGTAGGGCATTTTTAGCTGAGTTTAATACGATATAAACTTGTGCAGTCATATCAATACGCAATTTACCATCGGTATTTGGCACATCGAATAAGGCATTATAGTAAACAGCTGAACTCGTTGTTGAGCTTGTCGTACTTGTTGATTCGCTAGAAATAGAATCTGGAGCAGGTTCAATCTGACGTAAAGTTGCATAACGCTTAGTGTCTTCACCTAAGGTAGTGAAATAAACCTGTTGTCCTTTCTCAACTTTCATAATGTCAGCTTCACTGACCTGTGCCTTGATCGTCATGTTTTGTAGTTTTGCAATTTTGACAATTGTTGGCGCACTTTGATTGGCGTTTACTGTTTGACCTTCTTCGGTCACAATCGCAACAACCGTACCATCTGTTGGAGCAACAATACGCGTATAACCAATATTGGTTTGCGCCGTAGATTTTGTGACTTTTGCCGATTCGATTTGTGCATCTAACGCTTTGATTTGTGCCTGAGCTGTTTTATAGCTTGCCTCAGCCGACTCTAAATCTGCACGCGGTGTTGCATCTTGCGCATACATTTGTTGCTGACGGCGGTATTCAAGTTGTTTTTCATTCAAAGAAGCAACTTGCTGAAGGCGCTGTGCTTCTAAATTTTTAATATTTGCATCAGAGGTTTTTAAACTATTTTCTTGGGTCGTTGAATCAATCTGTGCAATAAGTTGACCTTGCTTAACCTGATCGCCAAGTTGCACATACATCTTTTTGACCTGACCAGATACCTGAGCACCGACACTAATCAGTTTGGTTGCATCAAGTGTACCCGTTGCAAGTACATTATTTTCAATATCCCCGCGTGTTACCTCGGCAGTAATATATTGTGGCTGTTGCTGTTTAGGCTTGAAAAACTTCCAGGCTAAAAGAGCAATAATGACTATGCAGACGATGATAATAACAAGTTTGATTGGCTTTATTTTTGGCATGGCGAGAGGTCGAAAAGTTTAAAATTTAATTTAGTATAAAAGCGAAATGAGGATAAAACGTGAATTTTTATGATATTTCAGGAATGAAGAAAAAGGATACAGCCGAATTACTGTATAAATAATGTTTTTCCACATAATTCAGCAATCGCTTGCTGCATTAAATGTTCTGCATTTTCGTTCGACATTCCTTTAATTGCTGCATCGATTTGCAATAGAAGGGTAGACCAGCCTAGAAACTGTTGTGGATTTAGTCTTCTTAATGCTTGTTGATATAAGCTGACTTTTGTTTTCCATATACCGAGCTGTAAGGCATTATGGGGTTGTTCAAACAACTGCATCAACAAGCGCATTTCTTTACTTAAAGTCCATAAAATCAGACTGTCTGGTTCGCCTGCTGCAATTAAATATTGAAAAATCTTAATAGATTGGCCAAGGTTGCCTTCTAATAATGCATCACTTAAATCATAGGTGGTATAGCGTGATTGATCTTGTAGGCACGCATATAATTGTTCAATTTGAATGAGTTGTTGGTCTGGAAATGTGTCTCGTACACGCATCAAGCTATTTTTAGCTGCAAGCAAATTGTGCTCATGATGTTGCATTAGCCATTGCCAAGCATCATTGTCGAGTTGAATTTCAAGTTTCTCTGCTTCAGCAGATAAAATTCTTTGACGATCTTGTGGGTAATTTGCTGTGAGAGCAACTACAACCCCATTTGCCTCAACAACTTGGAAAAAAGCAGATTTTAAGCTGCTACTATCTTGTTTGGGTAAAACAATTAATAGCAGGTTATGTTCATTATGTTGTATATAGCTTTTGAGCTGTTTTAAGCCATTCGCATCAGGTTTTATATTGCCGTGTACTTCAATAGCAAGCTGCTGAGAAAATAAAGATAAGCTATTAAGTGCGTTAAAGACATTTTTCCAGTCGCTTACGCTACTAATATCATAACGCTGTCTTTCAACTTCTTGTTGCTGCCAGCTTTTGCGAAAGGCATCTAATAAATTTTGTTCTAATAAAGGCTCTTGCCCATGCAAAATCCACGCACCCCGAGCTTCCGGAGTACGTTTTAAGGCTTGTAAATAATCAATTTTCATTGCTGATAAAAATACAGATTAAGGCTGAGCTTTTGGTAAGCGATTTGCTGAAATCTGACGAGTAATTTGCTGTGCAATATCATCAATTACAATGCGTTGTAAGTAACTTTCTTGCTGATTTTCAGTGTTGACTGTTGCCAAGTCATATTGATAACTACGAGATGCAGTTAATGAGCGTGGCTCAGTAATTTTATTACCCTGACGATCTTCAATCTGGAAGGTTACCGTCAAACGTAATAATACTTCAGTGAGTTTTCCATTTAAAAGCTGACGACGTGGTGTGTACTCTAAAACGCGAAGTACATAGGCATCATTATCATTGCTGAGTTGAACACCATTTGCAGCTAAATACACTTTTAACTGCGTTTCCAAATCATCAGTTTTAGCCGGTAACTCAAGGCTTAACTTTTTATAAACAAGCGGAGTCGCAGTGGGGTTGGTTCCTTTTAAATGAAATCCACACCCGACTAAGCCTGCACTAAGGCCTAAGGTTAAAACAACAGCGGCTAAACGTTTGGCTAAGTGCATGCTTGATCCTCTCATTAATAACTTTAATTAAACCACGAGGTTAACTAATTTATTTGGAACCACAATTTCTTTTTTTGTTGGTCCGGTTAAGAATTGTTGAACTTCTGGTAGAGCTTTAGCTTGAGCTAATAGATCTTCCTTAGAAATATCAACAGAAACTTCAAGTTTACCGCGAAGTTTACCATTAACCTGTACAACAATCGTTTGTGTATTACGCGTCAACGCAGAAGCATCAACTTCAGGGAAAGTTGCTGCTGTAACATCTGTACCAAATTGAGCCAATAAAGTTTGGCTTAAATGCGGTGCAAACGGTTCAAGTAAAGTTAACAGTGTTGTGATTGCTTCACGTTCTACAGCAATGTCATTGTCATCTTTTGCTTCAAACTTGTTACTTGCGTTTAATAGCTCCATTAAAGCAGCAATCGCAGTATTGAATGCATGACGACGTTCAATATCATCACTTACTTTTTGAATAGTTTCGTGTGTTTTACGACGTAAATCTTGAGCGTCTTTAGACAAATTAGCTGCATCAATCGTAGAAGCTGAGTTGCCTTTTTCAAGGAAGCCAGCTACAAGGCGCCATACACGTTTCAAGAAACGGTTTGCACCTTCAACACCTGCATCAGACCATTCTAAAGATTGATCTGGTGGAGCAGCAAACATCATGAATACACGAGCTGTATCTGCGCCGTATTGATCAATAATCGCTTGTGGGTCAATACCGTTATTTTTCGACTTAGACATTTTTTCTTGTCCGCCGATCACAACTTCTTGGCCGTCACCTGAATATTTTGCAGAAAGAATACGACCTTTCTCATCACGTTCTAGTTCAATATCAGCTGGGTTGAACCAAGTTTTCTTGCCATTTTCTGCTTCACGATAGAACGTATCTGCAAGTACCATGCCTTGAGTTAATAAGTTCGTAAATGGCTCATTACCTTGTACAACGCCTTCATCACGCATTAATTTGTGGAAGAAACGTGCATAAAGTAAGTGCAGAATCGCGTGTTCAACACCACCAATGTATTGGTTTACAGGAAGCCAGTTTTGAGCTGCTTCAGGTTTAACCATACCACCAGTAAAGTCTGGAGAAGCATAGCGTGCATAGTACCAAGATGACTCTACGAAAGTATCTAAAGTATCTGTTTCACGACGAGCATCGCCACCACAACAAGGACATTTAGTTTCATAGAATTCAGGCATTTTATTAAGCGGGTTACCTGAACCATCTGGAACAACGTCGGTTGGTAATACAACTGGAAGCTGGTCTTCTGGAACTGTGACTTGACCACAAGTATCACAGTTAATCATTGGAATTGGACAACCCCAGTAACGTTGACGAGAAACACCCCAGTCACGTAAACGGAATTGAACTTTAGAGTTTGCTAAAGCTTGTGGTTCTAATTTTGCAAGGAATGCGTCAAACGCGGCTTGGAATTCTAAACCGTCAAACTCACCAGAGTTAACAAGTTTACCTTCTTTAGAACCGTACCACTCTTGCCATTCAGTTGCAGAGTAATCTGCATCTTCAGCACCTTTTGCATCAATCACTTGCTTAATTGATAAATTGAACTTGTTAGCAAATTCAAAATCACGTTCGTCATGCGCTGGTACAGCCATTACTGCGCCAGAACCATAAGACATTAATACGTAGTTTGCGATCCAAACAGGAAGCTCTTCACCAGTTACAGGATGTTTTACAAACAAACCTGTTGCCATGCCTTTCTTCTCGGCTGTTGCCAAGTCAGCTTCTGCAACTGAACCCATGCGGCACTCTTCAATAAATGCAGCCAATTCAGGGTTGTTTTCAGCAGCTTTAAGCGCGAGAGGGTGTTCTGCTGCAACAGCAACATATGTCACACCCATTAGCGTGTCGGCACGTGTTGTATAAACAGTTAAACCATCAGCATAGATTTCAGTATTGGCAGATGGGAAAGTAATTTCCATGCCTGTAGAGCGACCAATCCAGTTACGTTGCATGGTCAACACTTGTTGAGGCCAGCCGTCTTGTAAGGTGTCTAGATCGTCTAATAATTCTTGTGCATAGTCCGTAATACGGAAGTAATACATTGGAATATCACGTTTTTCAACCAATGCACCTGAGCGCCAGCCACGACCATTTTCAACTTGCTCGTTTGCTAAAACTGTTTGGTCAACCGGATCCCAGTTTACTGTTGAAAGTTTACGGTAGATCAGGCCTTTTTTATAAAGCTGAACAAATAACCATTGTTCCCAGTGATAATACTCTGGTGTACAAGTTGCGAATTCGCGATCCCAGTCTACAGATAGACCTAATTTTTTTAATTGATCACGCATGTAAGCGATGTTTTCAAATGTCCATTTTGCCGGAGCAACTTTATGGGCAATTGCTGCGTTTTCAGCAGGTAAACCGAATGCATCCCAACCCATAGGTTGTAATACAGTTTCACCTTTTAAACGGTAAAAACGGCTAATTACATCGCCAATTGTATAGTTACGCACATGCCCCATATGCAGCTTGCCGCTTGGGTAAGGAAACATTGACAGGATGTAGCGATGTTTACCTTCGACAGTGTCGGCAACTTTAAAGACTTTACGATTTTCCCAATCTTGTTGAACTGATGGTTCAATCGTGTTTGCTTGATATTCGGGGTCAATGTGAGAAATAGTCATAGACGTAAGCTATACAACGAAAATTGAAATGAAAGATTGCTGCACAGCATAGCGCAAAATAACAGGAAATGTCAGTTTTTAGATCAGGATTTTATCTTTTAATATGAACAATAAACATTTCTCAATCTATTCTTCTTTATTTTAAATAATAGAGGAGTGATGAAAATATTCACCACTCTCATTTTACTTATCGCGGTGTTGGAGCAGATGGGGTAGATGCTACAGGTGGAACAGCTACTGCTGGTGCATTTTTTTCCTGTGCGACGTTAGTTGCCTCTTGCACTACTTTATCTGTTTTATCTTGAGATTGTTGTTCTGGAGAAGGCGTCGAATTTTTTACGGATGATTGGCTACCGTAAGTTGAAACTTTGTTCAAATGTTTTGCACTCTTAGGTGGTGGAGTCGTGGTGTAATGGGTGGAACCATTTTTATCCATCCATTTATAATATTGCTGTGCCTGACTTTGGCTTGAGTAAACTAAAAACACTGTTGTAACTGCCGTATATAAGCTTGTTTTTAAATAAGATAAATTCATATTAGATATTCCCCAAAGAAAGCTGGCTATATTTAAATAAAGTTCAGAAATAAGCAATTTACAATGCATGGTTTTATATAAAAAAGAAGAATTATTTTTAATAAATAGAGAGTAGAACTACCAAATTTACGATTCAATTTTAGATTAAAAAAGAAGCAGCTAAAATTTTTTATGGAAAAACCTTTTCTTTAATCTTGACTTTAGTGAATTAAACAACAAAAATGCTTCCTTTAGTTTTATATGCGATTATTTGATCACCCTTCGAATAACCGTCATGTTTTGTAATAGACATTCTCTCTAGCCGAGAGATTGATTTTACTTAAAGTATGTATATCCAGACATGCTTTATTAATGTTAAAAAAGCTTATACGGCTGAAAAACAGAAATTTTTCTATTGCAACGAAAACTAGACAATATGTGTGCTATAACAGTGCAGACAATTCAATGAATGAAACACTATTTGTGCCTTCCATAAATAGTGATAAAGATTTTAGGGTGAATCACGTTGGAACTTTTATCTGGTGGTGAAATGCTCGTTCGTGCTCTTGCGGACGAAGGCGTTGAACATGTTTTTGGTTATCCAGGCGGCGCTGTATTACATATTTATGATGCGCTATTTCAACAAGACAAAATTAATCATTACCTCGTACGTCATGAACAAGCTGCTGGTCATATGGCAGATGCTTACTCGCGTGCTACAGGTAAGACTGGCGTAGTACTGGTCACTTCTGGACCTGGCGCAACTAATACTGTGACTCCAATTGCAACAGCTTATATGGACTCAATCCCAATGGTGATTTTGTCTGGCCAGGTTGCATCACATCTTATTGGTGAAGACGCTTTCCAAGAAACTGATATGGTGGGTATTTCACGTCCGATCGTGAAACATAGCTTCCAAGTTCGTCACGCAAGCGAAATTCCTGCAATTATCAAAAAAGCATTTTATATCGCATCAAGTGGTCGCCCTGGCCCTGTTGTAGTCGATATTCCTAAAGATGCGACAAATCCTGCAGAAAAATTTGCGTACGAATATCCTGAAAAAGTGAAGATGCGTTCTTATCAACCACCTTCACGTGGTCATTCTGGTCAAATTCGTAAAGCGATTGATGAGCTTTTAAGTGCAAAACGCCCTGTTATTTATACGGGTGGTGGTGTTGTTCAAGGTAATGCATCAGCATTATTGACTGAGTTGGCTCATTTGTTGGGCTATCCAGTAACAAATACACTTATGGGCCTTGGTGGCTTCCCAGGTAATGATCCACAGTTCGTGGGCATGTTGGGAATGCACGGTACTTATGAAGCAAACATGGCGATGCATAATGCTGACGTCATTCTTGCAATTGGTGCGCGTTTTGATGACCGAGTAACCAATAATCCTGCAAAATTCTGTGTGAATGCAAAAGTTATTCATGTTGATATTGATCCGGCAAGCATTTCAAAAACGATCATGGCGCACATTCCGATTGTAGGGGCGGTTGAGCCTGTACTTCAGGAAATGTTGACGCAGTTGAAACAATTGAATGTGTCTAAGCCTAACCCTGAAGCAATTGCTGCATGGTGGGATCAAATTAATGAATGGCGTAAAGTTCATGGTTTGAAGTATGAAACACCTGCTGATGGCACGATGAAGCCACAGCAAGTTGTTGAAGCTTTATATAAAGCGACTAATGGCGATGCCATTATTACTTCGGATGTGGGTCAACACCAAATGTTTGGTGCGTTGTATTACAAGTACAAACGTCCACGTCAATGGATTAACTCAGGCGGATTAGGCACCATGGGCGTAGGTTTACCTTATGCAATGGCAGCTAAGTTGGCTTTCCCAGATCAACAGGTAGTTTGTATTACCGGTGAAGCTTCAATTCAGATGTGTATTCAAGAGCTTTCAACTTGTAAGCAATACGGTATGAATGTGAAGATCTTGTGCTTAAATAACCGTGCTTTAGGTATGGTTAAACAATGGCAAGATATGAACTATGAAGGTCGTCATTCAAGCTCATACGTTGAATCATTACCTGATTTTGGCAAATTGATGGAAGCTTATGGTCATGTAGGTATCCAGATTGATCATGCTGACGAACTAGAGTCAAAGCTTGCTGAAGCAATGGCGATTAATGATAAATGTGTATTCATTAATGTCATGGTTGATCGTACAGAACATGTTTATCCAATGCTGATCGCAGGTCAGTCGATGAAGGATATGTGGTTAGGGAAAGGGGAGCGTACATAATGAGACATATTATTTCTGTACTCGTTGAAAACGAAGCTGGTGCGCTTTCTCGTTTGGTAGGTTTATTCAGTCAACGTAACTATAACATTGAGACGTTGAATGTAGCCCCAACCGAAGACCCAACGTTATCACGTTTGACGTTAACCACTTATGGTGATGACCATAAGATTGAACAGATTACAAAGCAGCTCAACAAGCTTGTTGAAGTTGTAAAAGTAGTAGATTTATCAGAAGGTTCACACATTGAGCGTGAACTGATGTTGATTAAAGTAAAAGCGTTAGGTGCTTCACGTGCTGAAATTAAGCGAACAGCGGATATTTTCCGTGCGCAAATTGTCGACGTGACACCAACTACCTATACCATTCAAATAGCAGGGACAACTGAAAAATTAGATGGTTTTATCGATGCACTTGCAGAAAACACTATTCTAGAAGTCGTTCGTTCAGGTGTATCAGGTATCGCCCGTGGCGAAAAAGTTTTAGCCATTTAATTTTTTAAAAAGTATTTTAGCGGAGAACACAAATGCAAATTTTTTACGATAAAGACTGTGACTTATCAATCATCCAAGGCAAGAAAGTAGCGATTGTTGGTTATGGTTCTCAAGGTCATGCTCATGCACTTAACCTTAAAGACTCAGGCGTAGACGTAACTGTAGGTTTACGTGCTGGTTCAGCTTCTTGGAAGAAAGCTGAAAATGCTGGTCTTAAAGTTGCAGAAGTGCCTGCTGCTGTTAAGCAAGCTGACCTCGTAATGATTTTGACTCCAGATGAATTCCAATCACAACTTTACCGTGACGTGATTGAGCCGAACATCAAAGAAGGTGCAACTCTTGCATTTGCTCATGGTTTCTCAATTCTTTATAACCAAGTTGTTCCACGTAAAGATTTAGATGTAATCATGGTTGCTCCTAAAGCACCTGGTCACACAGTTCGTTCTGAATACCAACGTGGTTCAGGTGTTCCTGACCTAATCGCAATTCACCAAGATGCTTCTGGTAATGCACGTAACGTTGCTCTTTCTTATGCTTCAGGCGTAGGTGGCGGCCGTACTGGTATTATCGAAACTTCATTCCGTGAAGAAACTGAAACTGACTTATTCGGTGAGCAAGCAGTTCTTTGTGGTGGTGCAGTTGAACTCGTGAAAATGGGCTTCGAAACTTTAGTTGAAGCTGGTTATGCTCCAGAAATGGCTTACTTCGAATGTTTACACGAACTTAAATTGATCGTTGACTTGATGTTCGAAGGCGGTATCGCTGACATGAACTACTCAGTTTCTAACAATGCTGAGTATGGTGAATATGTAACTGGTACTGAAGTAATTAACGAACAGTCTCGTGAAGCAATGCGTAATGCGTTGAAACGTATTCAATCTGGCGAATACGCGAAGATGTTCATTCAAGAGGGTGCATTAAACTACCCCTCTATGACTGCTCGTCGTCGTCAAAATGCTGCGCATGGTATTGAAGTAACTGGTAATAAGTTACGTGCGATGATGCCTTGGATTCAAGCAAACAAAATCGTAGACAAAGAAAAGAACTAATTTTCTTTTTCTAAAGCTTCAAAAGAACCCTGCTACTAAGCAGGGTTCTTTTTTATACTGTTTTTATTTGAATGCGAAAAAGAGCGATTAGGTCAAGTTGACTAGATTAAAGAAATTCTATATTTTTCATATAATTGGATGTTTAATTTTTAGTTACTCTATTGATTTATAAAGTAAAAAATACTTGACCAAAATATAGATAATGTTATTGTTTATAACTGACTAAAAACGTCAAATTTACTAAAATTTTTTTAACATGTTTAATTTTTAATTGTATTTTGGGCAATGAGTTGAACAAAATAAAAAAAAGTATTGAATAATCATGGAAGTCCACTATGGGTCATGTTGATTACGATAGCACATTGATCGTCGGCTCTTTTTTTGCAGCTGGCTTCATTTGCTATCTTGTGATTTCCATGGAGCAATTAATATTCAAGCAAATCTATAAAAAAATTGAGTCCTTAATTCTATTTATCAATGGCTTATTGCTCGCATCAGCAATTAGTATTGTTCATATTATTGGTATACAAGCTTATCATCTGTCTGAAACAGTTAACTCGAATATTCCTTTGATTACTGTTTCATTTGCCATTAGTGCTTTGCTATCGTGCATTGCCATGTGGTTGACTTCGCGTTTTACGCTCCCTTTATTCCGGCTCATTTTAAGCTCTATTATTATGGGAATTGGAATTTCAGCTTCATATTACATTAGTATGTTGGGCTGGAATATTAATATCTATAAAAAAGATTACACCTCTTTCTTGCTATTATTTTCTATATTAATTGCGATGAGTGGCTCAGGGCTGGCGTTTTTATTAGCCTATAAATTGAAAGACAATGAACGTTACCGCCTAACTTTAAAAATCGCATTTTCGGTTATGATGACCTTAAGTATTATGGGAATGCACTATACGGCACTCATTGCGACGAATATCACTGATAAATTTATTAGCCAATATCAGGCAGAACATGACTTATTATTATTTACGATTATTTTAGTCACGTGTCTGGTACTTGTAGCAAGTTTTATTGTCGCGATGTTAGAGCAGAGGCTCACAAAACAGAATTTAGAGTTACGTAAGGCGAATAAAGAATTAGCTAACTTATCTATACTAGATAATTTAACCAAACTGCCCAACCGCCTTTACTTGGTTGATTATGCAGAGGTATTGCTCTCAGATCATCGATATAAAGATCAGAAAATTGCTTTTTTATATATTGATTTAGACCGTTTTAAATCGGTGAATGATGCATTTGGGCATCATGTGGGTGATCAATTACTTATTCAAATGGCAAACCGTTTACATTGGCAACTCAATGAAAAATGTAAATTACTTAGAATCGGTGGCGATGAGTTTTTGCTTATTGCGGAAAATACAAATGCAGATGAAGCGGTGGTTTTGGCTGAGAAAGTTTTACAACTAATTCAGGAAAGCTATCAAATTTCTGGTAAGGAAATTAATATTTCTGCAAGTTTGGGTGTGGCACTCTTTCCCGAGCATGGACAGAATGTTCAGGACTTACTCATGAATGCTGATGCCGCCATGCTCATGTCTAAAGAACAGGGGCGGAATACATATACAATCTTTAGTTACTCAACCCACCAGCAAGAAACAAGAAGTCAGTCAAAACTGATCAATGATCTTTATAAAGCCGTAGAAGAAAAACAGTTCATCTTATATTACCAACCAAAATTTAATACGAATCTTGAAGTCTGTGGAGTTGAAGCCTTAATCCGCTGGAATCACCCAGCCTTAGGAATACTTACTCCGCATATGTTCATTGAAGGTGCGGAAAAAACTGGTTTAATCATTCCAATGGGATATTGGGCACTCGAGCAAGCTTGCCTGCAAATTCAAGCATGGGAACGCAGTAATACACCGTTTTATCCAGTTGCAGTGAACCTGTCGGCATTACAGTTTGAAAATAAAAAGTTATTTAGTACGCTCGAAGCATTACTAAAAAAATATCAAATTCAACCTCATCACTTAATTGTTGAAATTACAGAATCTACGGCAATGCGTCATATCGACTTGAGTATCCGAGCCTGTGAGCGATTACGTGATATGGGAATTCGTGTTGCCATTGATGATTTTGGAACAGGGCATTCAAGCTTCTTATATTTAAAAGATTTGCCTGTAGACGAATTGAAAATTGACCGTGGCTTTATTGTTGATTTAAAACCAGGTTCAAAAGAAGAAGTTATTCTAGAAAGTATTATTCATTTAGCTAAAAAGCTAGGTTTAACGGTAACGGCAGAAGGAGTGGAAACCCAGCAGCAGGTTGAGATTTTGACGCGTTTAGGATGTCAGCAATTTCAGGGTTATCTATTGGGAATGCCTGTTCACGTTGATCAACTCATTGAGTCTCAAGGGGCTAATTTCGTTTAACCTTTTATATATTTATTTCCTTTAATTTAATTTTTTAATTATCAAAGTATTATGCTAAGCAGTGACTGATCAAGCTAGTTCTAATCTTTTAAAATGATCCACCTAAAGATGATATGTGCCTGCTCAGTTACAAATAAAAGATTAAACATAAATATATAGTTTAAGAGAGAGTTTCTTCTTATATGCTCATTTAGATGGGATTGCATAGTTAATAATTTTTGAAATTGAAAAAGCTTTAGCCCAAAGCACAGCAAGTTATAGTGTGCTATTGGAAGTGTTTGTTAGTAAAATTTATATAATAATTTTAATAACTTATATAAAATATTTGAAATGGATGTGTTAACTTTTTATTTGTTATAGAAAATAAAATACTTTAGATATAATAATTTATTAGTATATTTAAATAAAATATATATCATTGCTGAAGAATTACTTTAATGAATAAATAGCTCGAGCTAGAAAAAGGATTATAAAATTTTCTTATTGATTTTATTAATTTTATAAAATAATTAGACTTAAAATAGAGGGTCTTGATTAAAGTTGAAGTGAAATACTTGTTTTAAAAATAAAATCATTAAATTTATAGGACTGTAAAAATGAGTGAGTCAGGTTTAACTTGGTGGAGTAGGGTTTTATGCTCCACCAAAATTAACATTATTGTTTATTTTTATTAAATTATAAAAAATTAATTAATTTATATATTAAATAGTTGCACACTCTCGAACCTTCTCAAAATTAATGATTTTATTTATATAAGACCATGTTTTCTCTGAGTTGATTTTTGATTTATTTATAGTGCCATCAATAATGATGCCATCGACAATATTAAGAAAGAGTCCTGTAAGAATTTGTTTATTCTCAACTTCTAGTTCTGAAAAGGTTGAAAAAACTAATTTGTAAATCCAATCTCGATATTTATTAATTTGATATTTAATAGATGGATACAATTGCATGACTTCAATCGTCGCTTTCTTAAATAAGCAGCCATTAAAATCATCTGTATTGATCCAGTCTACATACCAGTTGAAAATACTTTTAAGTTTAATTAATGGATCATCAATATCATTAACTTTATCAAATAAAGAAGTTTGGACTTCTAAATTTCTTCGATGAAGACATTCTTCAATTAAGGCTTCTTTAGAAGAAAAATATTTATAAAAAGTCATTTTTGCCACGTTTGCTTCAGCAATAATACGATCAACCCCGATAGAGGTATAGCTTTTTTGGTTAAAGAGGGTAGTGGCTGTTGTTATAATTGTTTCTCTTTTTGACATCGGTTTTCTCGTCATAAAATATTTTTGATTAACTTTGCTATTGTAAAGTATGAAAGCTTAAATAAATCTTATTTAATGATATTTAAAAAATTATATTTATTCAATAGGTTGATTTGTTATTGAAAATAATAAAAATTACCTCTAATTGGCAGTAATTTACTTTTTTTAAATATTATTAATTAATTCGTTGATTTGTTGAGTTAATAAACATAATATAAAATTGTTAAGTTTTGGTTTGTGGAATTTATTTTAGCAATTGAATGCAAAATTGGAATAAAAATAAGGCCCTATAACTTAACTATAAGAAAAACTTTTTACTGAGAATGATTATGTCAAAAAAATTTGAAGACTTTAATAATCCAAGAGAAAAAGCATTGCAAGGGATGAGAAATAGCATTCCTGCAAAACAGTGGGAAGAGAATTTACAATTTCTTAAAGAGTTAAGAAGTAAAATTGCAAAATTACCAGTTTCTAGACATCCTGCAATTGAAGTATTAAATAACGGATATCTCGATAAGAAGAGTTTGACTCATATTCATTTAGAATATCGTCATGCAATTGTACAAATTTTTACAGATGCTTTATTAAAGGCTCAGTTTCTGACAAAACAATTGGAACCTAAACTCCATTCCGGAGCTAAAATGTTCCCAAGAGTATTATTAAGTTTAAATATACTTGATGAATTTGGTTTTCGTCCTGGTTTAGGTAAAGATAATTATTATTTGGGGAATCCTGAATATGCTCATTATCCATTATATGAAGATTTACTTAATGATTATGGTTTAACAGAGCTTGATCGTCGTAACTTTAAGCCATCAAAAATTTCAGATCAGGTTAGATCATTTTTAGAATCTTCTTATGATAGTTATATCAATGTAGTCGCTTTACTAGCTGTTGCAGAGGAAGAGGTGATTCTTTTTAGTCCTCCATTACGTCAAGCAACCAAATTTGTGAATATCGATGTTGAAGGTGGTGGGTATTACCATGTGCATGGTGTATCTACTGATGAAACGTCTGAAGCTGCTGATGATGACCATCAAGATGATCTTTGGTTCACTTTAGCGCAAGCAATTACCAAAGATGATTATGAAGGCTTAACGAAGCTATGTATTGAATATTGCGCGTTATGGAATGAGTTCTGGGATGCACAAATTGCCGATGTTCAGTTTATAGAAGAAAAGAAACTGGCATAAGATATTCTCCTAAGCCCGAAGAAAGCCCATCTAAGATTGTATGGGCTTTTTTTAATTATAAAATTTCTAAGATGCTAAGCTACATTCTCAAAAAATATCTAAAAAGCTTATGAGTAGCTCATAGCTTATCAACAATCATTAAACACTTCTATAAATCTGCTACAATTACGCCAATTTTTATTTTGATCGACTTTAGGTCTTTGGCACTGCAATTTCCGCAGTAGGTGTATTTCATGAGTTTTAAAGATGAGTTAGCGGCACAGGTTGCTCAACGCCGCACATTTGCCATCATTTCCCACCCCGATGCCGGTAAAACCACCATGACAGAAAAACTGTTGTTATGGGGTAAAGCAATTCAGGTTGCAGGGATGGTAAAAAGCCGTAAATCTGACCGCGCAGCTACATCTGACTGGATGGAAATGGAAAAAGAGCGTGGTATTTCGATTACCACTTCTGTTATGCAGTTCCCATATAAAGGTCATACGATTAACTTACTCGATACACCGGGACATGAAGACTTCTCGGAAGATACTTATCGTACCCTAACTGCAGTTGACTCTGCGTTAATGGTAATTGATGGTGCAAAAGGTGTCGAAGAACGTACCATCAAATTGATGGAAGTTTGTCGTATGCGCGACACTCCTATTATTTCATTTGTAAACAAGATGGACCGAGAGATTCGTGAGCCGCTTGAGTTACTTGATGAAATTGAAAATGTCCTCAATATCCGCTGTGTACCGATTACATGGCCATTAGGGATGGGACGTGATTTTGCTGGTGTATACAACATTATTGAAAATAAATTGTATGTCTACAAAGCAGGTTTTGGCTCAACCATTACCGATATTGAAGTCCGTGATGGATACGATCATGCGGATATTCGTGAAAAAGTAGGTGAGTTGGCTTGGGCATCTTTTGAAGAGTCGCTTGAACTTGTGCAAATGGCGAATGAGCCATTAGACCGCGAATTATTTTTACAAGGTAAACAAACTCCGGTTCTATTTGGTACGGCATTAGGTAACTTTGGTGTTGACCACGTTCTAGATGCATTTATGAACTGGGCACCTGAACCTAAAGCGCATCCTACACAAGAGCGTGTGGTTGAGGCGAAAGAAGAAGGTTTCTCTGGTTTTGTATTTAAAATTCAAGCCAATATGGACCCTAAACACCGTGACCGTATTGCCTTCATGCGTATTTGCTCTGGTAAATATGAAAAAGGTTTAAAGATGAACCACGTGCGTCTTGGTAAAGATGTCCGCATTAGTGATGCTTTGACATTCCTTGCTGGTGAGCGTGAACATTTAGAAGAAGCATGGCCAGGCGATATTATTGGTTTACATAACCATGGCACAATTCAAATTGGTGATACTTTTACCAGTGGTGAAAATTTACATTTCACAGGTATTCCTCACTTTGCGCCAGAGATGTTCCGTCGTGTGCGTTTAAAAGATCCATTGAAGTCAAAACAATTGCAAAAAGGTTTGAAAGAGTTGTCGGAAGAAGGGGCGACTCAGGTATTTATGCCACAAATCAGCAATGACCTGATTGTGGGTGCGGTAGGTGTGCTTCAGTTCGATGTGGTTGCTTATCGTTTGAAAGAAGAATATAAGGTTGACTGTGTTTATGAGCCAGTAAGTGTTAACACAGTTCGCTGGATTCACTGTGATGACGAAAAAACTCTGAATGAGTTTAAGAAGAAAGCACATGATCAACTTTCTATCGATGGCGGCGGACACTTAACCTATCTTGCGCCAAGCCGAGTGAACTTGCAGATTATGCAAGAGCGTTGGCCTGATATTCAGTTCCGTAACACACGTGAACACTGATTATTTTAATGTGACAAACAGCTTCGAATAGAAGCTGTTTTGTTTTGAAAAATAAGAAAGGATGATGAAATGAATTTGAATAGAAAGACAATTATTGCGCTTGTAGTTGCAGTAATCATATTAATTTTGGCAATTTGTCTTTTTGTCTGGAAAAGAACTCAGTCTTCATCATCTTCTCAAACAAAACTAGAATCTACCCAAACTCAACATATAGAAAAGGCTGAAGTACTGCCATTTCTTAACTTACAACAAGTAAAAGCTGATTATGCTTTGCCATTTTGTGAAAAGAAAAACTGTATTGATGTTGATCTTCAAACGATAAAGACCCAAGATGCATGGCTAAATGAATGGATTGCCAAAAGTCAGGCTAAAGTGATCCAAGACCAAATTGATTTGAAAAAAGACTTAAGCTTGCAGCAAGCCATTAATGCCTATGTTAAAAAGTCTGATGAATGGCAAGATAAATATTCAAAGAATCGGGCTTACGAATTACATCTTCATACGCGTATTGCATCACAGCGTAACCAATATGTTTTATTGCAATTAGGGCTGGATACCAAGCAAGAAGAGCTCACGATTAAAGATCGTTATTACTTTTTTGTGGCCGATCGAAAACTGCATAAAAGCTTAGCTTTATTAGATGTTTTACAAAAAGATCAACAAACGACTGTGCATCAAATGGTGCAGGTGGCCTATCAAGACTGGTTAAAAAAGCAGACTGCTGACATAAAGAAAGAAGCACCAAAAACTTTATATTGGGGGCAAGCAGATTGGTTCTTTGATGGTGAAGGTGTTGGCTTACATTATCAGGCAAATCAGATTACTAAAGAAGCTCCACAGCTCGATATTTATTTATCTAAAGAACAAACCAAAAAAATATTACAACCCGAGGTTTATGAACAAATGTTTTAAGATGGTAGCAGAATTTGCAACCTCTTTTTATATGCGCTAATTTCTTAGAAAAGGCACTGTGTAATCTCCTTAGAATAAAAGGCAAAATATGATGTTATCTTCTAAAGCTTCACTGCGATTAACTTTGCTTGCTTCTGCTATATTTTTGGTGGCATGCCAACCTAAAGCTGATCCTAAGGATTCTCAAGAACAGCAGAAACCAGCAGTCGAGGAACAAAAGCCAGTAGAGCTGACTTTGAAGGGCGAAACAGTTCCTACTAAGGTTGCTTTACCTGATTGTGATGGTAAAACTTGTCCAGAATTCACAGTTGAACGTTTGCAGAGTAATTTTCCATTTATTGACAAAATTCTAGATGAGCAAATTTTAAAGACTCTAGGTCAAATTTTAGAGATTGCTGAACCAGATGCTAAAGTGAAGCAAGCCGATCAAAAAACAGAAGCTTCAGCAGTTGCGGGTGCAGAGCAAAAAAATAGTTTTGATGCACAAGTTCAACGCTATGCCAATTCATTTATTGGTTTGGACAATGAATTAAAAGCTTTAAGTAGTAATCATCAAATTAATCTTTTGGTGAAACCTAAAATCTTGCAGGCTCAAGGTAAAGTCGTAACCGTGGTACTGAATAGTAGTAGCTATTTAGGTGGAGCACATGGTTCTGCTGCGCAGCATTATTATAATTTTGATTTAAAAGAACAAAAGCAGATCAAGCTTGAAGATTTGTTACGCCCACAGCAAAAAGCTGCATTAGAAAAGTTAGCCCATGAAGCCTTTAAGACTTGGGTTACGGACTCTAAACTGGCTGATAATGTGGGTGAATATGAGCAAGCTTGGCCATTTAAGTTATCTGATAACTTCTTATTGGGTGAGCAAGGTTTAATTCTTCAATATGGTGAATATGAAATTGGACCATATGTAGTGGGATTACCTCGATTAGTCATTGCATATGACCAATTACAAGACGTGTTGAAACAAGAGTATTTGCCACAGCCTAAAGCTAAACCAGCTTCTGCACCAGTTGCAAAAAGTGCTGGCTAATGCATTTGTTTGATACCCATACCCATTTTGATGTTGCCGATTTTGATGAAGATCGGCAACAGTTAGCGCTTAATGCCAAAAAAGTGGGCGTAGATGCATTAGTCTTAATTGGTTTTGTGCAGTCACGCTTTGACGAATTGCTACAAACTCATCATCAACTCAAACAGTGGGACAACGTGCCTGCTTCTTATTTAGCGCCGGGGCTGCATCCGTTTTATATTGAACAGCACAGGCCAGAGCATCTTTCTCATCTTGAACAAATTTTACAGCAAGAAGACTGCGTTGCAGTGGGTGAAATTGGCTTAGATACTTTCTTAAAAGAACATAAGCAGCCCGATATATATGCTAAGCAAAAGCAATATTTTACAGATCAGTTAGAGCTGGCAACGCAATATCAAAAACCAGTGTTACTCCACATTCGAAAAGCACATGGTGATGTGCTTGCTATATTAAAAGCTCAAAAATTTAAATTGGGTGGTATTGCTCATGCATTTAGTGGTGGGGTAGAAGAGGCAAAAGGCCTTATTAAGCTTGGTTTTAAAATTGGTGTGACAGGACAGATTACCAACCCGAATGCAAAAAAACTTCATACTGTTGTGCAGGCCATAGGTGCCGAGCACTTGGTGATAGAAACAGATTGCCCAGATATGACACCGCTTTGCTGCCAAACCTCAACTGAACAACGTACTCGTAATACTCCTGTTAATTTGCCTTATGTATTACAAAGTTTGGCTGAAAATTTAAATATGCCAGAGTCAGATTTGACTGAGGTGTTGTGGAAAAACTCTCTCACTGCATTGAAATTATCGTAATAAAAATCAAAGATTAAAAATATTAACTAAAACAAAACACAGCGATTAAAAAAGAAGCTTAAAGTAAGAAAACAACATGTAAAAACGTGAAAAATAACATTGCCAGACATGGGAGGATAACCCAATGGCTAAGTATAGCAATATCAATAGTTTTAATGCTTTACAGACGCTAACAGTAGGTTCCAGCAATTATCAGATTTTTAGCTTAGCCCAAGCAGAGAAAACGCTAGGGGATATTGCCAAACTGCCGAAATCTTTAAAGGTATTATTGGAAAACTTATTACGGTTTGAAGATCAGCACAGCGTTAAAACTGAACACATCCATGCCTTAGCAGAATGGCTAAAAACCCGCACCTCAGATCAGGAAATTCAATATCGACCTGCGCGGGTTTTAATGCAAGATTTTACGGGTGTGCCAGCAGTCGTTGATTTAGCTGCAATGCGAGCAGCGATGGCACAGGCAGGCGGTGACCCTGAAAAAATTAACCCATTATCTCCTGTTGATTTGGTGATTGATCACTCGGTGATGGTCGACTATTTTGCTGACGATCAAGCTTTCGAAGAAAACGTACAAATCGAGATGCAACGTAATGGTGAGCGATATCAATTTTTACGTTGGGGACAATCAGCATTTAATAACTTTAGTGTAGTGCCACCGGGCACAGGTATTTGCCATCAGGTCAATTTAGAGTATTTGGCTCAAGCGGTGTGGCTAGGTGAAGATAACGGTCAGACTTTTGCTTTTCCCGATACTTTAGTGGGTACAGACTCACATACCACCATGATTAATGGTTTAGGTGTTTTAGGTTGGGGTGTAGGGGGAATTGAGGCTGAGGCGGCTATGCTGGGCCAACCGATTTCTATGCTGATTCCTGAGGTCATTGGTTTTAAATTGACAGGAAAACTACCAGAAGGGATTACTGCAACTGATTTGGTGCTGACTATTACTCAAATGCTTCGTCAAAAAGGGGTAGTGGGTAAATTTGTAGAGTTCTATGGTGATGGTTTAGCAGATTTACCACTTGCTGACCGTGCAACCATTGCCAATATGGCGCCAGAATATGGGGCGACTTGTGGTTTCTTCCCAATTGATGAAGTGACACTAGGATATTTGAGATTAACTGGTCGTCAAAGTGATCGTATTGAATTGGTTGAGGCATATAGCAAAGCACAAGGTTTATGGCGAAATGCAGGTGATGAACCTGTTTTTACTGATACTTTAAGTCTTGATATGAGTACGGTTCAGGCAAGTCTAGCAGGACCAAAACGTCCACAAGACCGAGTGCTTTTATCCGAAGTACCTAAAACCTTTAATGCGCTCATGGAGTTAACATTAAAACCAGCCAAAGAAGCTAAAGAGCGTTTAGAAAATGAAGGTGGTGGCGGTACTGCTGTCGAGGCAAAAAAAGCAAATATTCAACATGAAAGTCCTTCTTGTGTGATTGAAGGACAAACCTATCCATTAAATCATGGTGATGTTGTTATTTCGGCTATTACATCTTGTACCAATACTTCTAACCCAAGTGTAATGCTGGCAGCAGGTCTCCTTGCTAAAAAAGCGATTGAAAAAGGTTTACAGCGGAAACCGTGGGTGAAAAGTTCTCTTGCACCAGGTTCTAAAGTCGTGACTGATTATTTGCTGGCTGCTGGGCTTACGCCGTATTTAGATGAGTTGGGCTATAACTTGGTGGGATATGGTTGTACAACCTGTATTGGTAACTCAGGTCCACTACCCGAACCAGTTGAAGAAGCAATTCAATGCCATGATTTGAATGTTGCATCAGTACTTTCTGGTAACCGTAACTTTGAAGGACGTGTACACCCATTAGTTAAAACAAACTGGCTTGCTTCACCACCTTTGGTAGTCGCTTATGGTTTAGTTGGTAATATTCGTACTGATTTGACAACGCAACCTATTGGGCAAGGTAAAGATGGGCAACCTGTTTACTTAAAAGATATCTGGCCAAGTCAGGCGGAAATTGATGCCGTTTTACAGAAAGTAAATACAGACATGTTCCATAAAGAATATGCTGCGGTGTTTGATGGTGATGAAAGCTGGCAATCAATTCAGATTCCAAAAAGTAAAACTTATGAATGGGCTGATGATTCGACTTATATCCGTCATCCGCCATTCTTTGAAGGCATTGGTGAACCACCAAAACCAATTAAAAATATTGAACAAGCAAATATCTTGGCAGTGCTTGGTGACTCAGTAACGACTGACCACATTTCACCAGCAGGTAATATCAAAAAAGACAGTCCGGCAGGTCGATATTTACAAGAGCAAGGTGTTGAGCCAAAAGACTTTAACTCCTATGGTTCTCGACGCGGTAATCATGAAGTCATGATGCGCGGGACCTTTGCCAATATTCGTATTAAAAACGAGATGCTTGGTGGTGAAGAGGGTGGTAATACCATTCATGTGCCAAGTGGTGAAAAGCTCGCTATTTATGATGCTGCAATGCGTTATCAACAAGAACATACACCGCTTGTGATTATTGCTGGTAAAGAATACGGAACAGGTTCTTCACGTGACTGGGCTGCCAAAGGAACAAACTTATTAGGTGTGAAGGCAGTGATTGCTGAGAGCTTTGAGCGTATTCATCGTTCAAACTTGGTGGGTATGGGCGTGTTGCCACTACAGTTTGTTGATGGGCAAACTCGACAATCTCTCAACTTAACAGGCCATGAAGTGATATCAATTCGAGGTTTGTCTGATGGCGTTCAGCCTCATCAAATTCTTGAGGTTGATGTAAAAGGGCCAAATGGAGTCGCCAGCCACTTTAATGTTTTATGTCGAATTGATACGTTAAATGAGGTGGAGTACTTTAAGGCGGGTGGTATTTTGCATTATGTACTGCGGAATTTGATTGCTGGTTAATGTTATTTTGAGATTAATACCAATCAATATTTGTATTGGTTGGTATTGGAAGAATTATCACGGCAGAGCCTTGTCGTAAAAAATTCTAATGGTAGTAGCTCATAACCCTACTTTTGTTTCGGCAAAAGTAGGCAAAACCATTGCTATTCACAGAACCTGTTCAATACTGATTAATATCTTACGTTTTGCAAAAACAGTATCTTGTCGATGCTCGACAGGCTGTGAATGGCTTTGGCATCAATCAGATAGCTGACTAGTGCCAAGTAGCAATTTGGTTTTGAAAAGCAGTAAAATACCTCCCGTGTTTTATATCCCCTCAAAGAGTAGCAATGACCGATCTTCAACAAGATGAATATGACCGCCGTTTTGCAGGTGTAGCCAAAGTTTATGGTGATTCATCGTTCCAGCACTATGAAAAAAGTCATGTGATGGTGATTGGTATTGGTGGTGTCGGCAGTTGGGCGGTTGAAGCTTTAGCACGTACAGGTATTGGTGAGATCACACTAGTCGATATGGATGTAGTTGCAGCATCAAATGTGAACCGTCAGCTACCTGCAATGACATCAACTCTGGGCTGTGAAAAAGTTGAAATTATGGCGGAACGTTGTCGCCAAATTAACCCACGTATTAAAGTAAATATTATTGATGACTTCTTAACACCTGAGAATGTCACAGCGCTGCTAAACCCTGTACCAGATATTATCCTGGACTGCATTGATGACGTTAAAGCAAAGTTGGCTTTAATGCTCCATTGCCGTTTTAATAAAATTCCGTTGATTGTGTCGGGTGGAGCAGGTGGTAAGCTCGATCCGCTTAAAATCCGTGTGGCTGATTTATCAAAGACGGAACAAGACCCAATGTTGGCTAAGCTACGTAGTCAGCTTCGTGCTCGAGGCATCTGTAAAAAGCCAAAAGAGAAATTTGGCATTACTTGTGTTTACTCAATCGATAATCCATTTTCAAGTGCGGATGTTTGTCCATCGGCTGGCCTACGCTGTGGTGGTTATGGTTCAGCGGTAGTGGTGACTTCAAGCTTTGCTATGATTGCTGTGGCTGAAGTTTTGAAGAAACTCGATTTGAAGAAAGCCTGATTTAAACATAAAAAGGCATGCTCTTATGTTGGTGGGCATGCCTTTTGTTTTTGAGAAAAACGATTTAATCATATAACTCTATAGTGTCGTGTTTGGGCTGTGTTGGAAGATGTTGATCATAAAATTTAAAGCACCAGAAAATTAGAACAACAACAGTGAAGATGGTGAAACCTTTAAAATACTTCATGAATAATTCAATCAAGTGGGTGGTCTTGATAAAATTCTAGCGAAGGCAACCCATCTAATCTAATATAGAAAATAGACCTAATAATCTAATTTTGAGATGGTAATGCTCACATTAAAACAATTTCAATATTTCATAAAAATTGTAGAAGAAGGGAGTTTTACTGCTGCTTCAGAAAAGCTCTTTATTGCTCAGTCTGCTTTAAGTCGACAAATTAAGTTATTAGAAGAAGAAATTGATTTTCAATTATTTGATCGCACTGATAAGAAAATAAAACTTACAACGGCGGGAGAGATCTTCTATAAAAAAATAAAAAATAATATGCATTATTTAAATGAAATCATTGGAGTTTCTAAGGATATTGCCGAAGGAAAAAATCGCCAGATTAAAATTGCTCACTCGAGTAGTATTATTATGGATGATAAAAAGGTTCAGATATTAAAAGAAATTAGCTTAGCCAAACATATAAATTTTGAGATAAATACTTTGTCATCTGAGCATCAAATTCTAGCTTTAATGAGCGGAGAAATTGATATTGGTTTGATTAGACCACCAGTTCGGCACACTTTAGATGAAATTAATATTGTTAAGCTATATGAAGAACCTTTAATGGTGGCTGTGCATGTTGATCATGCTAAGTTTGCAAATAAACAAGAGATTCAAGTTAAAGATTTAAAAGATGAGTATTTCGTTTCTACACCCCATTCTAAACGAGGTGGTTTAAGCTATTTGGTTTCAAACTTGTGTGTAGGGGCAGGCTTCTGGCCTAAAGCAGCAGCGATCCAATCACGTAAGCTAAGCCAATTGCAGTTAGTCGCTGCAAATTTAGGTATCAGCATTGTTCCCCAAGAGTTTAAGCAAATATTACCCAAAAATGTAAAATTGATTCCTCTAGAAAATAAGAATCTTTTATCTGAAGTAGTTTTAGCTTACAGAGCAAACCAGAGTGATCTGATTCAACCTTATGTTGAGCAGATCTACCAGCTGCTGCAAGTGTGAGAGGCAATATGTTTAACTTATGCTGAAATAATTATTGTGGCCCAGTGTGCTCACTAATAGAAAATGTATATTCGGTATCACCTTCTAACTGACGCTCCTGAGATAGGATGTCCATTTTTGGGCGTTTATGCTGGTAAAATTCCAAATTGATACAACCACTATTGTTAACCTCATAGCGAATATAGTAACGATCAGGCTCTAGAAAAAATGTTGCTTCTTCAAATGAGTGCAAAGATAGAATTTTCTTCTTGTCGTAATAAATCACGGAAGGACAATCTAGTAGTCCATTTGAATATTGTTTTCGTATCACATGGATCCGAGCTTTAGGGGTGGTTTCTTTTAATAAATATTGGGGCTGATAAATCCGTTTTTCAGGTACTTTTTTAAAAACCTCTTCAATTTTTGTATCTGGGGCAGCATACGTCATACTAAATGACGTCATTAAGTAAAAGCTCAGCAATATTCTTTTCATAAAGTTCCATCATTATTTTTGACGAGTACAATATGAAAATAAAGCAAAAAAGAAGCCAAGCTGGATTCAAAATGTTTGTTTGATAAAATGCTTGAAATGATTCAAGTGATTGAACATTTAGTTCTTAAGTAGTTTGCCCTAATCGGTAATAAGTATAGGTTACGCTATCATCTTTATAGACATCATAACTATTTTGTTTGAAGTCAGAGACCCATTCACTTCCTGTATATCCAGCAATATGTCCATAAACATGGTTGCGGGTTCTGTGAATGATATAGATGTCGCCTTCTTGTGGTTCATCAAAGGCTGGATTAATTTCTTTATAGCCAATCTTTTTTAAGGTATCTCCCCAATCTGAAGCTGCGATTGGGTGGTTTTCGACATTGGCACCAGCAGATTCTAGTGCAAGGCGGATACTACGGGCGCAACGAGCTTTACTGCGTCTAGAGGTAACACTTTCTAATTTTTCTACAAATTTATCAATATCTATAGCGGGAGTACTGGAAGTTTCTGTCTGATGATTATTGGGTTTCATGGTGAAAGGATAAGGAAGGCTTGGGGTGCTGTGGGATACAACAATGGCTGCCTGATTTGAATCCTGATACATGTAATTATCAGCTACTTGTCCGTCATAAATAATCATCGTGAAATCTCTACCGTGCTACTCATATCCATATTAAAAAAATCACCACCTACCTGTGGCGTTCAGAGATACTAATCGGCGTACCTTAAAAGTTTTGTTTATGTTATGTAATAACGTATCTTTTTTCCAGAGGTACCTGCTTCGGAGTAAAAAGATGCTCATCAAAAGAGTGATTAAAAATAGTGAAATTTAAATTATTGATATCATTATAAATAAATAATTAACCAGAGCTTAAATTTGAATATTTTGCTTCAACATTTGCGAATATACTCAAAATCTAAGTCTCTGATTTAAAATGCCACATTTTCTTACAATTTAAGAAGCGCTCACAGACTTAAGCTTGCTGCTCTTTTAAATATTCCTCGGTACGAATTAGAGCTGCTTGCATGTTGCTAATAGCCTGTTCTACATCACCTAAAGTTTTTGCATTTCCGCCACTTAGCGCTTGGCGCCACTTTCGAGCACCTGGCAAGTTTTGGAATAGACCTAAGATATGACGCGTAATGATTGAAAGAGGAGCGCCTTCAGCCATACGTTGTTCAATATAAGGCAGCATTTTTTCCATAATATCGAATCGATCAGGTGCCTCTAAATTCCAAAGCTGACCCATTTCCGCGAGTAAGTACGGATTATGATAGGCTTCACGGCCAATCATGACTCCATCAACGTGCTGTAAATGTGTTTGAGTTTCAGCAAACGTTTTAATTCCGCCGTTAATTTCAATAGTGAGATGCGGACGCTCTTGTTTTAAACGATAAACATCTTCATAGCGTAAAGGTGGAACTTCACGGTTTTCTTTCGGAGATAGACCTTTCAAAATAGCGATACGAGCATGTACAACGAAGTAAGTACAACCTGTCGCTGCAACAGTATCTACAAAATGAAGCATCTCTTCGTAAGATTGCATGTCATCGATACCAATACGGTGTTTGACTGTTACAGGAATCTTTACTGCTTTTTGCATGGTATGAATGCATTCAGCAACCAAGTCTGGTTCTGCCATTAAGCAAGCACCGATTTTATTGTTCTGTACACGGTCACTTGGGCAGCCTACATTGAGGTTGACTTCATCGTAACCCCAGTCTTCGGCCATTTTTGTGCAGGTTGCAAGCTCTTGCGGATTTGAGCCACCAAGTTGCAATACGATAGGGTGTTCTTGTGCGCTGTAGTCCAAATGACGTTTTGCATCGCCAAAAAGAATCGCACCTGTGGTCACCATTTCTGTGTAGAGCACAACATTTGGGTTAAACAAGCGTGCAAAGAATCGATAATCCTTTGTAGTCCAGTCCATCATGGGTGCGACAGAAATACGAGGTTGTAACGATTGAAGTGATTGCATAACCAATAGCCCAAAAGTCGCTAAATTAATGAAAGGGCAGCATTATACGAGGTTTATGCTTGAATCGACAGGGGCATTTAACCGAGTAATTTATAACCACTCTTGTATTGAATATAGAAAGATGATTTATAACAAGTTACCTTATTGGGAAACCATTTTCTTTTTTTGTAAGATCGTATCGAACATGCTAAATAAAATACAAAGAACAACTAGCCCAATCCCTGCAAGGCAAGTCATGGTCCATCCACCACGGTTCCATGCAAAAATTCCTAATGCTGAACCGCCTGCACCACCAATAAAGTAAGTCGTCATATAAATGGCATTAATACGAGACTTTGCATCTGGTCGTAAACGGAAAATAATACTTTGGTTACTGGTGTGTACGAGCGCCAGTGCTAATTGAATTAAAGCAAAACCAATAACATAAGTAGAAAGTAGAGTTTGTCCGAAGTAGAAACAAACCCAACTTACTAAGAACAGCCCGCAGCCCATCCATGTCAGTAAGCTAGTATGGCCTTGATCTGCATATTTACCAATGTAGCGTGTTGATAACGCACCGAAGATACCCACTAAAGGCACTAGTCCAATAAATAGATCAGGTAAGTGATGTGCTGAGGTAAGAAGTAATGCGATAGTAGAATACAAGATACTTACTGCTGCAAAGGCGAAAGCACCTGTAAGTGCTCTTAATAATAATCGCTTTTCCTGCTGTAAAAGTTGAGCCATGGAAACAAAGATTTGCCCATAGTTCATTTTCATACGTAAGACATAAGGCAAGCGGCTTTTTAAGGTAAATGCTAGCAGCAGCATTAATATGCCACTTACAACATAAACCACTTTCCAGTGGAAAAGGTTCGAAAATAAGCCTGCCAGACTGGTAGAGAGTAAAATCCCGACTAATAAACCACTCATTAAAAAACCAATGATTTCGCCAGTTTTTTCGGGTTTTACAGTCATTGTGGCAAGAGGAATAAGCACTTGAGCGGCAACAGAAAACAAGCCTGCTAAAATTGTACCAATCCATAGCATAGGCAAGTTCACAGCAAAAGCAGAAGTAAATAGGCCAATTGCACAAAGCACCATTAAAAATGGAATAGCCTTGGCTTTATTGACGATGTCACCCATTGGAACAATAAAGAGTAAACCGAGGGCATAAGACACCTGAGCAAATGTCACTGTTAAAGCAGCTTGTGCTTGAGTTACAGCAAACTCTTGTTGAATCGAGTGAATCAGCGGTTGACAATAGTAATTCACACCTGCACATAAGCCACATGCTGCTGCCATCAACCAAAGCAAAGGTTTATTCTGACTGATATCTTCAGGGGTAGACATGATGTTCTCTCGATTTTATTGGGTGTATGCGGTTGCTTCGACTTCAATGAGCATATGCTCTAATGCAAGGCGTGGTACAGGAATGAGTGTACAGGCTGGAAAAGGATGATTTTTCCATAAATTTTGCATAATTTTAATCAAAATTTGATGTTTTTCGACCGAATGGTCAACAACTAAAACTCTTAACACTGCAATGTTACTAAGCTCTGCATTGGCAGCTTTTAAAGCATGTTGAATGTTATTAATGGCTTGGATAACTTGTTCTTCAAAATTTGGGCTTAATTCACCTTTTGAGTTTTCGCCACCTTGACCTGCAATATGAATAATCTTTTTAAATTTTTCTACTACAGCCACATGACTATAAGCATTTGGGGTAGGGTCATATAAAGTTGATGGATTTATGATTTTAAAAGTTTCTTTATTCATGGAACTCAACCGTTCATTCAAATTTAGATGAGTATCCAACCTCAACTTAAGTTGAGGTCAAGAGAATTTAATGTTTTAGCCTTTTCTTTCTTAATGTAATCATCATCACACCAATAATATTGAGAAGGCAACCGACCCATTGCCAAATATTTAAGTGTTCATTTAAAAAGGCAACGGCAAGTAAAATCGTTAAAACCGGTCCAATCGAAGCAATCATTGCAGATTGAGAGGCACCTAATCGTTCAATACTTTGCATGAGCATAACAGTAGGTAAGACGGTCACTAAGAAGCCTAGACCAACCCCATACCAAATTACACTAGAGGGTAGCTGTAATAGAAGTTGAATAGGTTGAGGTGTGCTGAGTGCATAGTGCGTTAATGTACCAATGCAAGCCACAGTTAATGCTAACCCTGTGAAATTCCAAGAACCAAATTTCTTAATTAATGGTGGGGTTAGTAATAAATAGCCTGCAAAAGCTACCGCACCTGCAAATACTAAACTTGTACCTAGCCAGAAGTTGCCCTGAATTGGTGCGTTGTTGTGCTCTTGAAGCATGACCAGCACGGTTCCACCATAACTAAGAAAAATGGCAAATAAACTTTTTGCATCTAATTTTTGTTTGTAGAGTAAGCTTGAGACGATGACAGTAAGCGTGGGATATAAAAATAGAATAATTCGTTCTAGAGAGGCACTAATAAACATGAGACCCATAAAATCGAGCCAACTGGCAAAGTAGTAGCCTAATAGACCGGCAAAAATTAAAATTAGCCAATCCTTCTTTTTTATGCCCTTATTATGATGCCTGTTAAACCAACAAATAAGTAGAAAGAACGGTAAAGCGCTTAACATGCGTAAAGCCATCAGGACTGTAGCATCTACTAATGGAGAAAGGGCATAAGTCTGTTTAATAAAGATTGCTTTTGTACTGAATAGAAAAGCAGAGCAAAGAGCAAAAAAAGACCCGATTTGAAACGAAGAAAACGAAATTTTCATATACAAGACTGTATAAGAGAGACTGTTGTCTACAAAAAAAGAAAAATCTTCCTATATTACACCTCAAATCAAATATCGTGAATCATCAGTTCAAAATATGGGTATTTATTAAATAAATATTGGGTGGTATTTTAAAAAAGTTCAATTAGAATCCAAATTCTGTACAAAGAATACACATGGGGGAAACATTGCAGCTTGCAATGTTTTTGACAATGAGAAATTAGCTTGAGGAACGCTCATGCAGATCGGAATCCCAACCGAAACTGTCGTCGGTGAAAATCGTGTAGCTGCTACGCCAGAGACAGTAAAGAAGTTGATTAGCGCTGGTCATAGCGTTGTGATTGAACGTGGTGCTGGTGTAAAGGCCGCGTACATTGACAGTGCTTATGAACAGGTCGGTGCAACCATTACGGATGATGCCTATACGGGTAGTCAAATTATTTTGAAAGTTCGCGCGCCACAAGGCGGGGAAATTCAAAAACTTGCAGCAAATACTGCTGTTGTAGCAATGTTTGATCCTTATCGTAATACCGAGCTAGATCAGTTTGCGAATCAGCAAGTTTCTGCTTTTGCTCTGGAATTGCTTCCTCGTACGCTTTCTCGTGCGCAGAATATGGACGTATTGTCTTCTCAGGCAAACCTTTCTGGTTATAAATCAGTTTTGCTTGCTGCTGCTGAATATCAGCGCATGTTCCCAATGCTTATGACTGCTGCTGGTACTGTAAAACCTGCTCGTGTTGTGATTATGGGTGTGGGCGTTGCTGGTCTTCAGGCAATTGCAACCGCAAAGCGTTTAGGCGCAATTGTTGAGGCGACCGATTTACGTCCTACAGCAAAAGATCAGGTTGAATCTTTGGGTGGTAAGTGGTTAGACGTACCAATGTCTGAAGAAGAACAACAACGTGCAGCGGATGCCGCTAAAAATGGTTATGGATGGATGCCGGGTGAGCAATACATCAAAGACCAAGCTGCGATTGTTGATAAGGCTGTTTCTAACGCTGACATCGTGATTACTACTGCGCTCTTGCCGGGTCGTGATGCACCACGTTTGATTAAGGCTGAAACTGTTGCCAAGATGAAACCGGGTTCTGTCATTTTAGATATGGCTGTTGAAACTGGCGGTAACGTTGAAGGTTCTAAAGTGGGCGAGACTGTTTTTACAGAAAATGGCGTGAAAATTTTGGGTATTCCAAATATTCCGGCAACTGTAGCAACAGAAGCTTCAGCGCTATATGCACGTAACGTTTTTAATTTCGTAGAGACTTTATTCGACAAAGAGAAAAACTTTGCGATTAATCAAGAAGACGAAATCCAAAAAGCCCTATTGGTCACTCATGGCGGTCAAGTACTGCTTAAGCGTGGTTAAGGAGAGTTCTCATGGTTGAAACTATTACAATTTTCGTCCTTGCCATCTTCGTAGGTTATTACGTAGTTTGGGGTGTTACACCAGCTTTACATACGCCGCTTATGGCTGTAACCAATGCATTGTCATCTATTATTGTAGTGGGTGCGATGTTGCAAACTGTGGGTCTGCCTATTTTGGGTGTAGATGCTAACGTTGCATTTCAAAGTGTAAATGTGGTGAGCGTACTTGGTGCGATTGCAGTATTTTTGGCAAGCATTAATATTTTCGGTGGCTTTGCAGTAACTGCACGCATGCTGGAAATGTTCAAGCCTAAGCAAAAGAAATAAGAGGGCTTTGACATGGAATTTATTCAAGCAAATGCAAACTGGTTGTACCTTGTTGGCGCAATCCTCTTTATCTTGACGCTTCGTGGCTTGTCTGGCCCTAAAACAGCAATTCAAGGTAACCGTTACGGTATGATCGCGATGGCGATTGCAGTTGTAACGACTTTCTTTGTTGCGAATAACCCAGTGATCTGGATGATTGTTGGTGCAATGGTGCTCGGTGCAATCGTAGGTATTGCACGTGCTCGTACTGTACCAATGACGCAAATGCCGGAAACTGTTGCGCTTATGCACTCTTTGGTTGGTTTGGCTGCTGTTTTAATTGCAATTGCTGCAATTTTACATAACAACCAACTTACTGAATTGTTCGCTCAAAATGAAGCGGCTTTAACGGCAGCTGGTGTGCAACATGTGCACATGAGCAAAGTTCACTTATTTGAATTGTTTGTTGGTTGTTTCGTTGGTGCGATTACCTTTACTGCATCTGTGTTTGCGTACGGTAAATTGGCTGCGAAAAAATGGGCTAAAACAATTTCTGGTGCATGGGTTAAACCTGTTCAAGCGCTTATCTTTATTGCGATGTTGGCTTGTGGTTTTTACTTCTTCACGACTGGCAACATGACTGCTTTCTGGGCAATGACAGCTCTTGCACTTGCATTTGGCTGGGTGTGGATTGCACCAGTCGGTGGTGGTGATATGCCTGTAGTAGTATCGCTTCTTAACTCATTCTCAGGTTGGGCTGCGGCAGGTATTGGTTTTACACTTGAAAACAACATGTTGATCGTTGCGGGTTCTCTCGTAGGTTCATCTGGTGCGATTCTGTCGTACATCATGTGTAAAGCAATGAACCGTTCGATCATCAATGTATTGTTTGGTGGTGCAATGGGCGGTGCAGCGGTTGCTACTGCTGCCAAAGGTGAGCAAGTTCAACGTAACCATCGTTCTGGTTCTGCTGATGATGCTGGCTTCTTGATGTCAAATGCTGACAGCGTTGTGATTGTACCAGGTTATGGTATGGCGCAAGGCCGTGCACAGAATGCTGTAAAAGAATTGTGTGAAATTCTAAAAGAGCAAGGTGTTCGCGTTCGTTTCGCAATCCATCCTGTTGCTGGTCGTATGCCTGGTCACATGAACGTATTGCTTGCAGAAGCAGACGTGGCGTATGAAGATATCTTGGAAATGGATGAGATTAACTCAGACTTCCCTGCAACAGACGTAGTACTTGTAATTGGTGCAAACGACGTTGTAAATCCTGCTGCGAAAGATGATCCAAGCTCGCCGATTTATGGTATGCCGATTCTTGAAGCTCATAAAGCGCGTACAATCATGGTGATTAAGCGTTCTATGGCAACAGGTTATGCTGGTCTAGACAACGATTTGTTCTATAACGAAAAAACAATGATGATCTTTGGTGATGCTAAGAAAGTTGTTGAAGATATGACAAAAGCAATCAATGGTGGCGGCCACTAATTTGACCCCAATCAGGATTGTAAAAGCCACCCTCGGGTGGCTTTTTCTATTTATATTTGGCTTATTTGTTTAAAGAAATTTTTCTACAAGGTTTAGAGATTGTTGATAGAGGTCGCGTGCCAGTTGCTTATTTTTTGCATGTGATGATTTCCAGTCTGGCATATGTGCGCTGACATATTCGCCATTACGGTTTTGCCAAGCATCTCCAGTTGCCATTTCTGTAATGAGGTTTGCTGGAACTGAAGTTGGAACTAATCCTAATTTCATCGCTGCATAAACTGGTTTTGGTAAGTCACGATAAATATCGGAAGCAACACCACCAGGGTGTAATGCATTATTAGTAATTGAGCTTCCAGCTAGCTGTTCTGCTAATGCATTGCTGAATAATAAATTTGCAAGCTTTGATTGCCCATAATAGAACAGGGGATTGTAAAAACCTTCTGCGCGAAACTTGTTGGGTTTAATTGAACCAACCCAGTGAGCAATAGATGCAAGATGAATAATACGTGCTTTAGGAGATTGTTTTAAAACTGGGAGTAATTTTTGGGTAAGTAAAAAATGACCTAAATAGTTAACCCCAAATTGTTGCTCAAAGCCTTCATTAGTCAATTGTTTGGTTTTGGCAAATAAGCCTGCATTATTAATAAGTACGTCAAGGCTGCCATAGCGATCAGCAATTTCATCTGCTGCTTTTCGGGTTAACTCAAGACTGTTTAAATCGAGGGAAACTAAATCGACTTGGCCTTGATTAAGTGAAAGTAGTTTGTTCTGCGCATCTTGGGCTTTTTGTGGATTTCGGCACGCTAGAATGACATGTTGTCCTTGTTTAACGAGTTGTTCTGCTGTAGCAAAGCCAATGCCCGTATTGGCGCCTGTAATTAATATCTTCACTTTCTGTACTCCAGTTATGCTATTTATTGGTGAGAACTTTCAGAAAATATATAGTGCTGCAAATCTGACAATTTGTCATGTCAAATTTGGTTGTAAGTGATGATTGGTATTTGTGGAGGGGCGGGAAAGATGATGGGATATTGAAAATGGTTAAAATCTTTGTTTAGTAAATAAAAAAAGCGGCTCAAAAGAGCCGCTTTTTTTAAAAGCAAAATTTTAAGCAACCGACTCTGGGGCGGTACGCCATAAGCTTTCTAAATCATAGAATTTACGAGCTGTTGGTAGCATCACATGTACTACAACAAAGCCGAGATCAATTAAGATCCATTCTGCATCTCGTTCGCCTTCAACACCAATCGGGCGGAAACCGGCTTTTCGAGCTTCTTCTGCAACATTGTCTGCAAGTGCTTTCACATGACGAGTAGAAGTACCGCTCGCAATTACAATAGCATCAGCGACATTGCTAATTGAGCTAACATCTAACTGGAGAATATCTTTTGCTTTTACATCAACTAAAGCGTCGTGGACGACTTTGAGACAAGTTTGTACGTCTTTATTTGAGGTATTCATTGCGAAATCGTGAGAATTAGACACGCTGGGCGATGGTTCTAAATTCATATAGGGTATATTTTCCTGACAATTACTCACTATCTAATATAGTGGTTTTCGCGATAAATTTCAAACAAAACTCGTAACAGTTTATATATTTACATCATCCGAAAAATACTTTTTCTTCCATGTAAATGACTGATTTGAAGTGTTTTCAGGCTTATATTCCGCTGCAATATAGTTCTGATAAGAACTTTGTTTTAACCAAGAAAAAATTTGTTCATAAGGAATTTCAGCTGTATCTGGCTCATGACGGCCTGGACAGTCCGCAAACTGAATGTGTCCAATTGAGTTAATATTCTCTTGTAAACCCTCAAGAACGTCTTCGCCCATCATTGCCATGTGATAGCAGTCATATTGCATTTTTAGAGTAGGGTCGTTGACCGCTTCTAACATTTCTTGTGCCTGCGCAATATTTTGTACTAAAAAGCGGGGCATATCGGTACCGTTAATCATTTCAAAAACGGGTTCTATATCGTGTTCACTGAGTAGGTTGCAGGCAAGTTTTAAATTGGCTGCTAAGGTTTTTAAACAAGGCAGTAAATCGGCATCGAGCGGTTGTTTGCCAGCTAAAATATTAACACGAGGAACCTTTAAGGCAGTGGCATAGCTAATGGCTAACTCTAATGCTTCATGGAAAGCTATTTCTTGGCCGGGAATGCCTGCTAAACCGTTTCCACCTTGCATAAGATCACCGGCCGGCATATTGATTAGACAGAGACTAAGATTATAGCGTTCGAGTTGAGTTTGAATATCTGCAATAGTTAATTCATAAGGGAATTGAATTTCTACATATTCAAAGCCCTGTGCATGGGCCAGAGCGAAGCGTTCAATTAAAGGAACTTCGGTAAAAATCATGGATAAATTGACTGCAAGACGACCCATACTCAAACTCCGTTTATTTTTGCTCTACTAATTGAATCATAGTAGCTAAATCTTTCTCAGCAAAGCCATTTTTTTGGTGAGTTTGTAGCTGTAATAGAGCTTTTTGTGCAACTGGGATGTTTAAATTAACATTGTTAGCCAATGTTACTGCGTTATTAAGATCCTTAGATAATGTTTGAACTTTCCACTGAACTGGCTCAAAGGTATGAGTTGCCATACGTGGAGTTAGAATTTGAAAGGGTTTAGAGTCCGCAAATCCGCCTGCTAAAGCTGGAGCGAGTAAAGTCGTATCTACACCAGCTCGGTCTGCAAGCGCGACAGCTTCAGCAATAAGGGCGCTGTTGGCTGCAACAATCAGTTGATTACAAATTTTGGTAGCTTGGCCAGTTCCAGTATCGCCCATTCGGGTTACACGTTGAGATAAAACATTATAAACAGGCGTTAGTTCTGTAATCGTTTGAGCATTACCGCCTGCAAAAATGACAAGTGTGCCTTGTTCTGCTCCAGCTGTTCCACCTGATACAGGTGAATCAATCCAAATAACGTCATGTGTGGCAGCTGCTTGAGCAAGCGTTTTTGTTGCAGCAACAGATAAGCTTGAGAAATCCACAATAACTTGCTCAGCTTTTAAGTTAGGCTGAATTTTTTCAAATACTGCCTCTACGGCTTTGTCATCTGCCAGACAGATTAAAATAATAGGATAGTCACCAATATTTGAAAGTTCTAAAGGTTGGGCGCCGATATCAATCAGTTCTTCACATGCAGAGAAGGTTCGATTCCAAACCGCAACTTGAAAGCCGGCTTGAATAAGGCGGGTTGCCATCCGACTTCCCATAAGCCCCATACCTAAAAAAGCAATAGGGGTATTACGATCAAAATTCATAATCTAAGCTCTTTATTTATATTGGCGTGGTAAAAAGTTAACTTCCGGATGTTTGTCTTTTTTACGAGCAAGTTTGCTATTTTTACCAAGTAATAATTTAAGTTGCCAGATTTTTTCTAGACGCAATGATTTTTCTGGTTGATGCTCCATTGCATCAAGTACACGTTTTGCCGCTGTGAGGGCATCAGGTGAGCGTTGTAACATTTCAGCTGCAATCTCATGTGCTCTCTCTAGAGGCGAGTCACTTAAATGAGTCACAAGACCGATTTCTTTTGCATAATTTCCGTCAAAAACACGGGCAGTTAAGGTGAGTTCTTTTGCAAGGTCAACGCTAATTAAACCTTTTAATGAGCGAGTAAGTCCCATGTCAGGAACTAAACCCCAACGGCTTTCCATAATCGACATTTTTGTTTCTGGATGAGAAATTCGAATGTCGGAAGCCAAGGCAAGTTGCATACCTGCGCCGAAACAATATCCTTCTAATGCAGCAATAACTGGGACAGGTAAATTCTGCCAAGTCAAAAATGCTTTTTGAAAAAGGCTTTGTCCAGGTTTTACAAGTTCCCAAATGGCAAAAGCAGAGTTTTTCGGATTGTTTAGGTCGGATAAATCAATTCCAGCACTAAACACATTTCCTTCGCCTGTTAAAATAACACAGCGAATATCTCTATCCTTCTTAATTGCTTTTGCAGTTGAAACTAACTCTTTTAATAAGGCAAAACTCATCGCATTGCGTTTGTCTGGACGGTTTAAATATACCGTTGCAATGCCATTATTTTTTTCAATACGTAAGAGTGCCATGAGATTCCCGCTTCTTTTTTTATAGATGAACGGAGCATAACATGGCTGTAATTTGGAAACATGACAGCCCAGTCATGCCTCTTTGATAGAGATGTTAGTCAGGAATCACCAAAATTTGATGGGCTGCACTTTCTACCTCTTTAACGACAAGACCTAGTTCATTAAAGCGCTGCATAACTTCTTCAATGAAACCTTCATCTGCTATACGGCGTTCCTTGCGCAGCGTTGAAATAAATTGCTCAAAGTCACCAGTCACTTGTTGTAGTTTCGGGGCGCCTACATAGCGAGTAGCACCATAGAGGCGATGTAAAACATGTTCAAGTTGAGGGAAGTCTTCAAGCTCAATGAGCTGCTGCATTTCATCTAGCTCAGTTGGAAAACTATCAACTAACATTTTAAGTAAATCTTGCGCTAAGTCTTCTTTATTTGCTGCAAGCTGCAAACTTTGTTGCCAGTTTAAAATTTGTGGATCTAAAGCTTCTGCGACTACATGATGGTCTTTATCTAAGGCTTTTGCTGTAAAGTTGTTTTTAGTCCATTGCGTTAAGATCTGGATGATTTGTTCCATTTGAATTGGCTTGGTGACATAGTCATTCATGCCTACTTTAAGGAGTTTTTGCTTTTCATCGGCAAGTGCGTGGGCGGTGAGTGCAATAATTGGAAGTTGCATTTCTCCGTCTAGTGTCGACTCTAAAGAACGAATAGCACGAGTGGTATCAATGCCTGACATGACAGGCATTTGAATGTCCATAAACACTAAATCAAATGGTTTAAGTTTCTGGTCAATTCGTTCTTGGATCAGGTTAAGAGCTTCTTGGCCACTGAGTGCTTTAGTTGTTTTAACGTTAAGTTCACCGAGTAAGGCTTCTAAAACAATTAAGTTAGGAAGATGGTCATCCACTGCCAGAATGTGTAGACCCTGACCATTAAAGTCTTGTTGTTCCTCTTCAAAAATAGGTTGATCATTTAATAATTGAATGAGTCCGCTTCGACTTAATGGTTGATAGAGAGGGCGAGCACGGTATTCATTGAGCATGTTTGGCTCAAGCGTCATTTGATAGCCATAGACGGCTAAATTGCCTTGATAACGGCTACGGATTTCTTTTAATAACGCTTCAGTGTCGCCGCTATGGTCAACAATGAGCCATGTATTATCTTTCTGATCAAGATGTTTTAAACGGCTAAACAAGTCCAGAATCGATTGTGTTTCGATATGAGGAACATGGTAGTTTTCAAGGTAGTAACGTAAAACACTTGCTGTAGCAGGATGAGCAAGATAAGACACCACTTGTAAATGCTCAAAGTGCGGGTGTTCGATTTCGTAATCTTCATCCACTACAAATTGTGCGGTAAACCAGAAAGTCGAACCTTTTTCTGTTGGAGCACGTTCTTGGTTATCTTCAAAACCAATTTGACCATGCATGAGATGAACAAGCTGTTTAGAAATAGCTAAACCTAAACCTGTACCACCAAATTGACGTGTAACTGAGGCATCACCTTGCGAGAATGATTCAAATAGTTTTTTACGGTCTGTGCCACTTAAACCAATACCACTATCTTGAACACTGAAATGAAGCAGACATTGCCCAATATCATCATGTTCCATACGAACACGAACAATAATTTCGCCATCTGGAGTAAACTTGATCGCATTAGAAATCAAGTTGGTCAAGATTTGCTTGAAGCGTAAAGCATCGCCAATCACTTCTTGTGGAATGTTATCCGCATAGTAAAAAGCCATGGCGATATGTTTTTGAGCAGCCAATGGAGACAGCATATCCATGACATCAAAGATGGCTTCTTCTAAATCAAAAGGTGCTGTTTCAAGTTCTAACTTACCTGCATCAATTTTCGAGAAATCTAATACATCGTTAATTAATGCCAATAAATGGGCAGATGACTTGCGAATGGTTTGCAAATAAAGATTTTGCTCATTATTTAAATTTTGTTGACGAAGCAATAAATGAATAAAGCCATCAATACTGTTTAGAGGTGTTCGAAGCTCATGACTAATATTTGCCAAGAAAACTGACTTCGCTTGATTTGATGAAATCGCTTGGTCACGTGCTTGACGATAAGTAATGTTTTGGACTTCTAAGGTATCTAGTGTTCTGCGTAAGTCTTCTTCTGTTTGTTCAGTGTGTTCTTTTAATTCTAAAAAGCTAAAGTGTAATCGCTTAACAACATTTGCAATATCACGCTGTAATAAGCGTAGCTCCCCAGTACTGTTAATGACTAGGTGCTGATCTAAAGTATCTGCATTTAGGCGTTGTAACTGCATGCGAATTTCATACATCGGCGCAATCCAGCGACGAGAGTAAAAATTCAAGCACAGTAAAAGTAATAATAAGGTCATTAATCCAGTAATGACGAGGGCAATCATAATGCGATAACGTGCCAACTCTAGAGGCTGGTTATCCATTTCAATCATTAACCAAACTGGGGCTTTTCCTGCTTTATTGCTAATTTGCAGTCCATAAATATTGTTGTGGTTATAAGAGATTGGACCGAAAAAACTATTATTACTAGGAAAACTTGGCCAATAACGATTATCACGATAACCAATACTTAAATAAGTCTGTCCATTGTTATCAATTAATACCGCGCGTTTAAGATTTTTTTCGCTAAACATGCTTTGCATAATGTGCTGAGCATGATCGTATTCATCGGGTTCTAGTTCGACTAGCGTATATAGATCTTTCGCAATTTGATTGTAGCGAGCTAAAATTGCTGAGGCGTGATGTAGCTGTTGTTGTTTTACCGAATGTGACGTTTCAGTTAAAACCAGAAAAGCACCGACCCCTGTTAAAATCATAATCGGCACAAAAATTAGAGCAATCAATTGCCCATATGCATGATTCAGACGTAAGCGTTTCGATAAGGTTTTATTGAAATTAGACATGGCTACATCAGATTTATCTCTCTGTACGGCATCTTATCACGCTTTATTTTAAAACAGACGGCATTTTATAAATGACCGAGCTTTAATCGCTTTCATGAAAAAGCATATTGAAATGGGTGCAGTAACGAGCATTTTTTCATACAATAGGCGCACCTCGATATAGGTATTGATCATGAGTAATACACAACCTGACTTTTTGGCCGACGAATTTTTGTTAGATCACTATGTAGGTAAGACACCTCTAGTTCGTTTGCAGCGATTAGCTTCTCATACGCAAGCGACGGTTTTAGCAAAATTAGAAGGTAATAATCCGGCAGGTTCTGTAAAAGACCGTCCTGCATATAACATGATTATGCAGGCAGAAAAACGTGGTCAAATTAAGCCAGGCGACACCTTGATTGAGGCAACCAGTGGGAACACAGGTATTGCTTTGGCAATGGTTGCTGCAATGCGTGGCTATAAAATGAAACTTATTATGCCGAACAACATGAGTCAGGAGCGTAAAGATGCGATGCTGGCTTATGGCGCAGAGCTGATTGAAGTAACACCGCAGCAAGGTATGGAAGGTGCACGTGATTTAGCCTTGCAAATGGAAAAAGAAGGTAAGGGGCACGTTTTAAATCAGTTTGGTAATCCTGATAATGTTGAAGCTCATTACTTAACAACTGGTCCTGAAATTTGGAAACAAACAGGTGGGAAAATCACCCATTTTGTAAGCTCAATGGGTACGACTGGTACCATTATGGGTGTTTCTAAATATTTAAAAGAACAAAATCCAGATATTCAAATTGTTGGTTTGCAACCAGCAGATGGCTCAAGCATTGCTGGTATTCGCCGTTGGCCAAAAGAATATTTACCTACTATTTTTGATAGTAGCCGTGTAGATCGTACTATTGATATTCCACAAATTGATGCTGAAAAAACCATGCGTAAATTAGCGCGTATGGAAGGCATTAGTGCAGGTACATCTTCAGGCGGTGCGGTATGGGCATCCATCAAAATTGCAGAAGAAAATCCAGATGCTGTTATTGTTTGCATTATCTGTGACCGTGGCGACCGCTACTTGTCTACAGGATTGTTTTCAGTACAGGACGATAACTCATAATTGAGAGAAATAATGCGTTTCCCTACCTTAGTTTTTGATATTGAAACTTTAACTGATTTAAAAGCGGGAGCGCATTTATATCATCTTGATTTACCAGAGGCTGATGTAGAGCAAGCATTGACTAAACTCCGTCGTCAAGAATCAGGCATGGATTTTCAACGCTTACCTTTGCATGAAATTGTTTGTATTTCTGGTCTATGGATTGATGAGTCTGGTTTTAGATTATTCTCTTTTAGTCGTGAACAATATTCTGAAGCTGAGATTTTGCAAAAGTTCTTGTCAATTTTTGATAAGCGTCATCCGACTTTAGTGAGTTGGAACGGCTCACAATTTGATTTACCCGTTATTCTGTTTCGCGCGATGTATCATGGGCTTTCTGCACCGGGTTTGTTTGATCAAGGTGAGATTGATAGCCAGAAGCGTTTTAATAATTACCAAAACCGTTATCACCATCGCCACATTGATTTAATGGACGTGATGGCAATGTTTAATGGGCGTAATTTTCAAAAGCTTGATGATATTGCCTGCATTTTAGGTTTGCCGGGTAAACGTGGTGAATCGGGTTATCATGTGCCTGAATATGTTCGTAATCAACAATGGTTAAAATTGACTAGCTATTGTGAAGGGGATGTACTCAATACATGGTTTATTTATTTGCGTTGGCTGATACTAAAAGGCCAGTTGAGCGTAGATGAACATAACCACTGGATTAGTTCGAGTATTGAATATTTACAGACTATGCCGCAGCAGTCTGACTTTCTTGAAGTATGGGAACGTACTTCGAAACATACTGAATTTACTTCTCACTATTTTAATCCTTCAGATTTTTAGGTTCATCCTTTGAAACAACAAGCCAAATCTCGTAAGCCTCAACAACCTGAATATATTTTTCAAGTTGAAACACTTTCTCATGAGGGGCGAGGAATTGCGCATTATGGTTCTCATCCTGATCATCCAGCAGATAAGCATGGCAAGAAAGTTTTTATTCGCTATGCATTGCCTGGAGAAATTGTAAAGGCTCAGATTACCCATCAAGCAAAGCGTCTTGAAGAAGCTGAGATGGTGCAGTTGTTAGGAGAGCCTTCAACTCATCGCATAGATGCAATTTGTCCTCATTATGGTATTTGCGGTGGCTGTAGCATGCAGCATATCCATCCTGATGAACAAATCCGGTTAAAGCAAAGTGTGCTCCAATCGCATTTACAACATTTTGCAGGAATTCAGCCTGAACAGTGGCTTGAGCCAATTCGATCTTTACAAACAGATTATCGTCGTCGTGCTCGAATAGGGGTGCGCTATCTGCCAAAGCCAGATCGCTTAATTATGGGGTTTCGTGAACATCATAGTAATCGGCTAACTTCTATCCACACTTGTAGTGTTTTGGATAAAAAACTATCAGATAGCTTGCCTGAGCTGCGTACTTTACTCCAAAGTCTAAAAGGCAAAGCGCATATAGGTCATGTAGAATTAGCAAAAGGTGATCATGAAATTTCTTTGTTGGTTCGTCATGTAGAAAAATTAAACAATTCTGATGTCAACCAATTAAAGCAATTTGCGTTAGACAAAGGGTGGCAGTTGTATTTGCAGCCTAAGGGGCCTGAAAGTATTCATCGTATTGATGATGAAAAAGGTGCTTTACGTTTACACTATGCTTTAGAGCAGTTTGATGTAAATTTTGCTTTTTCGCCATTGGATTTTACTCAGGTCAATGCCACAGTAAATGAACAAATGGTTCAATTGGCATGTGAATTGCTTCAATTGCAACCAGGTGAAAAGGTACTTGATCTATTTTGCGGTTTAGGCAATTTCTCACTCCCGTTAGCACGATGTGTTGGTGAGAGTGGTCAGGTTGTCGGTGTGGAAGGGAGTGAAGAAATGGTGCAGCGGGCAACAGCTAATGCAAAATGCAATAGTTTGGTGCAAGCAACCTTCTTTTCACAAGATTTAACAAAAGATTTTTCGCATCATTCTTGGGCAAATCAAGGATTTGATGCATTATTGATTGATCCTCCTCGTGCTGGTGCATATGAAATTATGCAGTATGTATCAAATTTTGGAGCAAAAAGAATCGTTTATGTATCATGTAATCCAGCTACACTGGCAAGGGATGCGGGTGTTTTGGTCCAATATGGTTACCAGTTAAAAAAAGCAGCTGTGATGGACATGTTTACGCACACAGAACATGTTGAATCCATTGCACTATTTGAAAAAATTCAAGAGATAAACGATTAAAAACATGAGTTACATATTGAGGAGAATGGTATGGTCACAGTACGTGAACAGTTACCTGAACAACTAACTGAGTTGTCCGAGGAAACGACTGTAGAGCATGCCGCCGAAACGCAAATCGGTTTAGCCTCATGGTTGGATCGGGTGCGTGAAATATTAGACGGGGCGAAGCTTGAACAGCTTGAGCAGGTTGCTCATTTAACCCTGCAAAAAGAGTTGGATTCAACGGTTAATCATCGTTCAAATACTTTCGCTACAGGCGTTGGAATGGCTGACATTCTGGCGCATCTACATGTAGATGAAGATACTCTATCGGCAGCAATGCTCTATCGTAGTGTGCGTGAAGACATTACTGATATAGAAGAAGTAAAACAGAAATTTGGGGAGCAGGTCTATAACCTTGTCAAAGGCACTTTGGCAATGGGTAAGCTCTCGGAACTCATTGAGAAAAATAAACGGTTAGAAGATCATTTTAATAATAATCAACGAGAACATTTAAGTGGCATTTATAAAATGCTGATTTCGGTTACCGAAGATGTTCGAGTTGTTTTAATTAAACTTGCTGAACGTACGTATTCTTTACGAGAACTAGCAAATTCATCTCGTGAACGTCAAGAACGCGTAGCACGCGAAATTCTTACTATTTATTCGCCATTAGCGCATCGACTCGGTATTGCTCAGCTTAAGTGGGAACTTGAAGATCTCGCTTTTCGCTATTTAGCTCCAGATCGTTATAAAGAAATTGCGTCATTACTGAATGAAAAACGATTAGAGCGCGAACACTATATTCAATTCGTGATTGATCGTTTAAAAAATGAGTTAGCGTCTTACGGAATCGAGTCAGAAATCACAGGTCGAGCGAAGCACATTTATTCGATTTATCGAAAAATGAAAAGCAAAAACCTGAGTTTTGATCAGCTTTATGATATTCGTGCCTTACGTGTATTGGTCAATAGTGTTCCTGAGTGTTACCACTCTTTGGGTATTGTTCATCAAATCTGGCGTCACATTCCGCATCAGTTTGATGACTATATTACCAACCCGAAAGCAAATGGTTATCGCTCTTTACATACTGCTGTAATTGCCGAAAATAAATCGCTTGAAGTACAAATTCGTACTCATGAGATGCATGACGAAGCAGAATTAGGCGTATGTTCGCACTTTAACTATAAAGAAGGTTCAAAGAATACCGACCATTCCTTTAATCATCGTTTGCATTCATTGCGTGCTGTTTTAGAGCACTATCAAGAGCGCAATGAAACGACGGTACATCAGAACGAAGATGAAACAGAAGGCTTTGAACAGTTACAAGACTTTGAAGGCTTTGAGAAGATTTACGTTTTTAGTCGTGATGGTGATATTAAGGAATTGCCACGTGGCTCAACAGTTTTAGATTTTGCTTACCATGTGCATACGGAAGTAGGCAACAAGTGTTATGCAGCGCGAGTTAACCAGCGCTATGTGCCACTTACCTATACTTTAAAAACTGGTGAGCAGGTTGAGATTTTAACTAAAAAAGATCGTGATCCAAACCGAGATTGGTTGGTCAATTCTTTAGGTTATATTAAAACCTCTCGTGCTCGTGACAAGCTGCGTCATTGGTTTAGACAGCAAGATCGTAGTAAAAATCTTGAAGTTGGCCGTGAACTTCTTAATAAAGAGTTAGCTCGTCTAGCGATTCACCCAAAAAGTATCGACCTAAATGATTACTCATCACATTTTAACGTGAAAACGGGTGATGACATTTTGGTGAGTCTAGTAAGCGGTGATATTAGCTTACATGCCTTGATTAATCAGGTGAACCGTCAAATGCATCTAGATCAGGATGAACCTGAACTAGTGCTTAAACCAGCATTAAATCCACGCGCTAGCCATACGTTATCGGCTCATGGAATTTTAATTGATGGTTTAGACAATGTAGAGCTGCACATCGCGCAGTGCTGTCAGCCTGTACATGGTGAGTCAATCGCTGGATATATTACTTTGAACCGTGGTGTTAGCATCCACAAAGTAATTTGTTCAGACTACCAACGTATGATTAAGCAAGAACCAGAGCGTGCTGTTGAAGCCGATTGGGAAATGCAACCAACACGTGGTCAAAGCGTTCAAATTGTGGTGGAAGCGTATGATCGTCGTGGTTTGCTTAAAGACTTAACTCAAGTGATTTTCTCTGACCAAATCAATATTCGTCAGGTCAATACAATTTCTGAGGCAGATGGTATTGCCAATATGAAGTTGTTAATTGAGGTTAAGGGTTTAGCACAGCTTTCTCGCTTATTGGCTCGTTTAGAGCAACAGCCTGGAATTATTAGTGCGCGACGCATGATTCAAGGTGTTTAAATAAATTGAGTAAAAAGGCTGTCAAATGACAGCCTTTTTTATATTGGATTATTTTCTCGATAAATAAATGTTAGTGAGCCGATTTAAAAACTGTGGGCTTAAAGTTGAGAGTTGATAAAGTAGTTTGGTTTTTATCCCAACTGGAGTGTGAGTAGGCGTCCAGAAATGAACCTTTTTCTCTACAAGTGTAAGCACCTGCTGAGCAATATCATTTGGAGTTAAATCTATCCCCATATTTTGAATTGTACCTGCATCCATATTGTTAACCATTGCAGTTTGCACAAACAGCGGCATCACATCTAAAACGCGAATACCATATTTTTTCCATTCCACATCTAAACCCTCAGTAATTCCTCGAACAGCAAATTTACTGGCTGAGTAAGAAATAAGGTCAGCTTGCCCATAAATTGCAGAAGCTGAAGATAGATTGATAACACGTGCAAAAGAAGCTTGCTTTAAATAAGGTAGGGCAGCATGACAGCCATTGATGACACCGTTTACATTAATATTTATTGTTCTTTGGTGAGCTTTAATATCAGTTGTTTCAAATGCACCAGAATATAAAATACCGGCATTATTTACTAAGATGTTGAGTTCGCCAGCCCATTCAGTAAATTCTTTTAATATGTGTTGCCATTGGTCGTAATCACTTACATCTAGATAGCCGGCACGGGCATTTGGCCCTAAGTCGTTGGCCAATTCTTGAGTAAGCGATTCATTAATATCATAAATGCCTACTTTATATCCTTGTTTGTAGAATACACGTGCAATTTCAGCCCCAATACCTTGAGCGGCACCACTAATCAGAATACTGTATCTCATCTTTTTTCTCTTTGTCAGTACAATAGTGCGACTGATTTAATCGCTTTGATTTTGATCATAACAAATTAAAATCTTAGTTTTACTGACCGACTTTTTAAACTTGAGGGTTACCATGGATAAATTGCTTAAAATCATGCAAGAGTTACGAGAAAAATGTCCATGGGATCAAGAACAGACCCCAATATCACTGACTAAATATGCGATTGAAGAAGCATATGAAGTTGAGGCTGCTGTTCGTCAGGGTAATATCGATGAAATCAGAAATGAGCTAGGCGATTTGTTATTACAAGTCGTGTTTCAATCACAAATGTTTAGTGAGCAAGGTGCTTTTAACTTTCAAGATGTTGTTGAAGCAATAAGTGAAAAGTTAATACGCCGTCATCCACATGTTTTTCAGGCAGATCAATTTAATAACTTAACGCCAGAGCAAGTAAGTAAGCTTTGGAAACAAATTAAACAGCAAGAAAAACAAGGCAAGCCGCAATCAAGGTTGGATGAAATTAAACATGGTCCAGCTCTATTGCAGGCACAAGAAATTCAAGAAAATGTAGCAAAAGTTGGGTTCGACTTTGAAACCGTAGAAGATGCTTATGGAAAACTAGAAGAAGAGCTCGATGAGTTTAAGCAAGCACTAAAAAATCAAAATATTGATGAAATTCAAGATGAATTTGGAGATTGCCTGTTTTCATTAGTCAACGTAGGACGTAAACTTGCGATTTCAAGTGAAACCTCACTTTTATCAACAATACATAAATTTAGAAGTCGTTTTGCTTTTGTTGAAGATCAAGCACGAAAACAGCAAAGAACATTAGAAGACATGACCTTGTCTGAAATGGATGAATTGTGGAATCAGGCAAAGCGGCAGTTAAGATTAGGGGAAAAAACACATGCATCTCAGCATGAATCTTTGGAAGAGTAAGTCTTATATTTTTATTATTTTATTTTGGAGCCTGATTTCTTCAACCTTTGTTCAGGCTCAATCTTTTGATCAAAATTTTAAGGAGTGGAAGGCTAAACAGCAGATGTATGATCAGAAGTTGAGCATGCAACACGCCTCGCATTCTAGCGTTCCAAAAAGCTCTGCCATGACTGACTCTTCGGGACAAGTTCACTTGAATCAAGCCAATATTGATGAGCTTCAAAAGCTAAAAGGTATTGGTGAGAAAAAGGCTCAAGCGATTGTAGAATACCGTCAAAAGAATGGTGGCTTTAAAAATATTGATGAATTTAAAAGTGTAAAGGGTATTGGTCCAGCCATTTTTGAAAAGAATAAAGCGCGTTTGACTTTATAAATCATCTGTTTGTCAATTGTCATTTCATGCGCAAACTACAGAGAATCAAATTGCCCTTTGTGTGCGTTAGAGCTATGATTAGCGACAACTTGTTATTTACGTCCTGACGTAGGAGACAGCGTCTTTTGCAAACCTTGCGAGCGTCAAAATGTGGTTTGTCCACAGCCCAACTTCCTTCTTCGATTTTAGATGTGATCGATAGCCTGACTAAAGCTGGCTATGAAGCTTATATTGTTGGGGGTGGTGTCCGTGATTTAATGCTAGGGTTTAATCCTAAAGATTTCGATGCAGTGACCAATGCGACACCTTCTCAAATTAAAGAAGTTTTTGGCAGACGTTGCCGAATCATTGGTCGTCGATTTGAATTGGCACATGTCTATTCAGGGCGTGAGCTTATTGAAGTTGCTACATTCCGTGCCCCTCCTAAAAAAGCAGTCACTAGTGCCTCAGGCATGATTTTACGTGACAATAATTGGGGTACTATCGAACAAGACTTTGCTCGACGTGATTTTTCAATTAATACGCTATATTACCAACCGCGTAAGAGTATTGTGCTCGATTTCTGCAAAGCAATTGACGATGTAAAAAATAAAACTCTACGTTTATTGGGCGATCCGGCACAGCGCTTCGAAGAAGACCCAGTGCGTATGCTGCGAACTCTACGTTTTGCAGCTAAGTTAAATTTCAAAATTGATTCAAATATTCTCGATATCTTTGATGCTGAAATGACGCAATTACTGCGTGATGTCTCTCCGCATCGTTTATACGATGAATCTCAGAAGCTGTTCACAATGGGGCATTTGGCGCGTGTTCTGCCAATGTTGATTGAGTTTGGTGTCTGGAAGCAACTCTTTGCAGATATTCAGCCGAACCTCACTCCATTTATTCTAAGAGCAGCAAAGAATACAGATCAACGTATTCAGGTTGGGAAAACAATTAACCCAGCATTTTTCTATGCAGTCTTATTGTGGCAACCATTTTTAGAGCGTTGTGAGTTTTATTTATCTAAAGGTATTGTGCCGGCTGAAGCCCGTGCGCAGGCAGGTTTAGATGTCTTAAAACGCCAAGCAACACGTACAGTTATTCCTCGCTTTGCAGAAACTTTTATTCGTGAAGTTTGGGAAATGCAGACCCGTTTGCTTAATCCAAAACCACAGCAAATAGAAGCATTGGCTGGACATGCTCGCTTCCGTGCAGGTTTTGACTTCTTATTACTTCGTGAAAAGTCTGGTGATGACACAACACAAGGAATGGGAAGCTGGTGGGAAGCCTACCAAGAAATGTCAAATGACGAAAAAGAAGCTGCGATTAGCCAATATAATCGTCAGAAAGCTAGAAACCGTCGTAAAGCTGTTGCTGAACCTATTGAAAATAATAAAGTTGACACGGAAATTGAACCTTTGGTTGATATTCCGGAACCACGCACTCGCCGTGGGAAAAAAGAACGTACTAGACAAGATCAGGCAGTTGGCCGATTTGTTGAAAAAGCGACTACTTCTGAAGCAGGCGTGATAGGCGATCATCCAATTTTAAAACGTAAGCGGGTACAACGTGATTTAAGCCAAGTCGTCTTTGGGCCAACGCAATGACAATAACCACTTATATTGGTTTAGGAAGTAATTTAGGCGATTCACGTCAAATTTTATCTGAAGCCATTGCTAAGCTTAAGACGTTAGGAATGGTTAAAGTCTCTAGACTTTATCAAAGTCCGCCTATGGGACCTCAAGATCAGCCAAATTATTTAAATGCAGTTGCAGAATTAAATACCGATCTTGCGCCTTTAGATTTGCTGGATCATTTACAACGTTTTGAGCAAGAAGCTGGTCGTGTACGGCTTCGTCGTTGGGGTGAGCGAACCTTAGATCTGGATTTGCTTATTTATGGCAATGAAAAAATTCACAATGAGCGCTTAACTGTGCCGCACATAGGAATTTTACAACGAGATTTCGTTGTGATTCCTTTATTAGATTTAGATGCTGATTTACAGATTAATGATCAGCCACTTAAAAATTTAGAACTGATACAGCAGCCAACGCTGACTGTACTTGCGGATGAGTCTTGGGCTTAAGCTCTCGATTCATTATGTTCTGCAAACTCCTGTAGAGGATATCATCATGATTAGTCTAAGTGACTTAAGAAAATTTAAAGCCGAAGGACGTAAGTTCTCTTGTCTAACTTGTTACGATGCAAGCATGGCAAAAGCAATGGAACTTGCTGAAATTGATACAATCTTAATTGGTGATTCTCTTGGAATGGCAATTCAAGGGCGAGATTCAACTTTGCCAGTAACCGTTGAAGATATGGCTTATCATACGGCAGCAGTACGCCGTGGTAATCAACATGCCTTGATTATGACTGACTTGCCATTTATGAGTTATGCAACCTTGAATGATGCTTTGCAAAATGCAAGAACAGTCATGCAAGCTGGCGCTCAAATGGTGAAAATCGAAGGCGGTGCATGGTTAAGTGAAATCGTGCAGGTTTTAACCCGTAATGGCGTACCTGTTTGTGTACATTTAGGCTTAACACCTCAATCTGTACATGTATTCGGTGGCTATAAATTACAAGCTAGAACACGTGAAGCAGCAGATCAGCTTATTGCTGATTGTACAGCAGTGGTTGAGGCCGGTGCAGCGGTATTATTACTTGAATGTGTTCCTGCTCAGTTGGGTCAAGAAATTGCTGAATTATTCCCAAATACTCCTGTAATTGGTATTGGTGCAGGTAATGCCACTGATGGTCAAGTGCTGGTTGTACAAGATATGTTGGGTTTAACTTTTGGTCGAGTTGCGCGTTTTGTACGTAACTTTATGAAAGAACAATCAGGTGAAACTGCCATTTTAGATGCTTTTAAAGCTTTTCATGCTGCTGTGCAGGATCAGTCATTTCCTGCCAAAGAACATACTTTTCACGTTGAGCTGTAATTCATGAAAACAGAAACCACCATACAAGGTCTTGCAGCCTCTTTAAATCCTGCTAGAGCTGCACGTAAAATTATTGGTTTTGTCCCAACAATGGGAAATCTACATGAAGGGCATCTCACACTTGTTCGTGAAGCGAAAAAGCTATGTGATGTTGTGGTTGTAAGCATCTTCGTAAATCCGACTCAATTTGGTCCAGGCGAAGATTTTGACAGCTATCCTCGTACTTTAGAGCAAGATAGTCGCCTACTTGCTGATGTCGGCTGTGACATTATTTTTGCACCATCAGTTGAGCAAATGTACGGTACACAACCACGTTTAACGAACATCAGTGTCAGCCAGATTACAGATGCTTTATGTGGTAGTTCACGTCCAGGACACTTTGATGGTGTAGCTTTGGTTGTAACTAAGCTCTTTAATATTGTGCAACCGAATTACGCTTTCTTTGGACAAAAAGATTACCAACAGTTAGCCGTTATTCGTCAGTTTGTACAAGATTTAAATATTCCTTTAGAAGTGATTGGCGTGCCAATTGTTCGTGCAGCAGATGGTTTGGCGCTTAGCTCAAGAAATGGTTATTTAAGCGCTGAGCACCGTCAGATCGCTCCGGTTATTTATCAAAGTTTGAAGCAGGCTGAGCAACAGTTACATCAAGGCAAAGATTTGCAACAAGTTGTAGAAGATATCAAAACTCAGTTGACAGATAATGGTTTTGTTGTTGATTATGTCGAAGCTCGTCAGACAAATCTGTTACCTGCTACTCAATTTGATCGTGATATTGTGTTGTTTGTCGCGGCAAAACTAGGTTCAACTCGTTTGATTGACAATTTAGAAGTTGCCTTTACACCCCAATAAAAGAGATCAAAGGACAGCCATGCCATGAAGCGTATACTTATCGTGACAGGACAGTCTGGTTCAGGAAAATCTTCAGCCCTTCAAGTATTAGAAGATTTGGGCTATTACTGTATTGATAATTTGCCTTTGGCATTGCTGCCTGAAATTGTGGCAAAGCTAGATCATGAAAACAATCTGGAGCAATTAGCTTTAGGTGTGGATGTAAGAAGTACTCGAGCAGATATGCAAGAGTTCGATCATGTGTTTGAGCAATTACAAAGGCATGGAACTGTTGATGTTATTTACTTGACGACACAAGATCAGGATTTGATTGCACGTTTTAGTGCATCGCGTCGCCCGCATCCATTAGCTAATCGTTTTAAAAGTCTGTTGCAATGTATTCATGAAGAAAAGCAGTTACTGCTTCCAATTCAGTTCCGAGCTACGGTTCATATTGATACAACGGATAAAAGCGTTCATGATTTAAAGCATATTTTACTGTCTAAATTGGGGCAGTCAGATAAGCTTATTGTCATATTGCAGTCATTTGGATATAAACATGGCATTCCTTTAGATGCCGATTATGTTTTTGATGTACGGCATTTACCAAATCCGCATTGGGATTTAGAATTAAGACGTTTTTCTGGTTTGGATGAGCCAGTAAGACTATTTTTAGAAGCAAGTCCGCAAGCAAACGAAATGTTTGATGATATTCTTCACTTCTTAAAAAAATGGCTTCCCGCATTTGCTGAAGGACATCGTCACTATATGACGATTTCTATTGGTTGCACTGGGGGGCAACATCGTTCGGTTTATATCGTAGATAGACTAAAACAAGCACTTGAGGCAGAATGGTCTGTTCAGGTCTTACACAGAGAAATGAAGCACTGGTCATGATAGACACAACTGTTGATGTAATTAATAAACTCGGTTTACATGCTCGTGCATCAGGAAAACTGATAGAGGTCACTACAAAGTTTCGTTCGTCGATCCAGATTGGAAAAGGCGATCATTTGGTAGATGCAAAAAATATTATGTCTTTGCTGATGTTAGGTGCAGGTAAAGGGACCACTTTGCGATTGGTCATTGATGGTACCGACGAAGAGCAGGCATTAAATGAAGTACTGGCGTTATTCGCAGCAAAATTTTATGAGGCAGATTAATCGTGGCACGTGGTTCCCAACGTTATACTGAAGAAGATTTCGGTTCTTTAGAAGGACGTGCAAGTAAAACCGAACAGAAAAAAGCAGTGCAACGCATGGCTGCTTTAGGTGAGCAACTCGCACAACTTTCTATTAAACAAATTCAGAAACTTCCAGTTGATGAGCGTTTAATTGATGCTTTAATGGAAGTGCAGAACATTAGTTCTTTTGAAGCACGTCGTCGCCAATTTCAACGTATTGGTAAGTTATTGCGCAATGAAGATGAGACGATTATTTTGTCTTATTTAACCCCGCAGCAAGGCGCAAAAAGACAGGCTCAATTAATGCGTTGGGTTGACCGTATGATTGAGCAGGGTGATCCTGCAATTAATGAATTTAGTAAAATTTATAATGCATCGGAACGTCACACCTTGCGTCAGCATGTGTTGAGAATCAACCGCGATAAAACTCAACAGGCGAGTGAAGCAGATATTGAGGCATCAAAAGTTAAATTTGTTAACTATGTGCAGCAAATCGCATTATTGTCTGATCAAGGCTAAATGCGCTTAAATAAAAAAAGCGACGCTCGAGGCGTCGCTTTTTTTATTTATATATTTTCAGCACGTTCTTTTGCCCATTCTCGCAAAATAAACTTCTGTAATTTGCCGGTCGATGTTTTTGGAATTTCTGTAATAACCACATCTTTAGGAACTTTAAAGCGTGCTAACTCTTTTTGGCAATGTTCAATAATTTCTTCAGGTGTCGCTGTGGCACCCATTTTTAATTCAATAAATGCGCAGGGTACTTCTTGCCAACGAGCATCGGGTTTAGCGACGACCGCAGCAGTTAAAACAGCTGGGTGTCTATACAACACATCTTCTACTTCTAGAGATGAAATATTTTCTCCACCTGAAATAATAATGTCTTTTGATCGGTCAGTAATTTTTGCATAACCATCGGGATGGCAAACGGCTAAGTCTCCCGTGTGGAACCATCCTCCAGCAAAAGCTTCTTGAGTTGCTTTCGGGTTCTTTAAATAGCCTTTCATGACAATATTGCCACGAAACATAATTTCCCCCATGGTTTGTCCATCACTCGGGACAGGCTGCATTGTTTCGGGGTCTAACACACGCATACTGTCTTGTAATGGGTAGGGTACACCTTGACGGGAATGAAGCTGAGCCTGTTCAGCAATTGAAAGTTCATTCCATCCAGATTGTGAAGCACATAAGGCAGAAGGACCATATGTTTCTGTTAAGCCATAAACATGGTTGACGTTAATTCCCATGTTTCGCATACCTTCAATAATAGCAACTGGGGGAGCTGCGCCAGCAACCATTACTTCAACATGGTGATCAAAGTTGGTTTGTTTTTCTTTAGGTAAGTTAATAATCATTGAAAGAACAATCGGTGCACCACAGAAATAATCAACCTTATGTTCTGCAATGAGTTGCATGACTAATTCTGGGTCGACTTTGCGCAAACAAATATTCGTTCCACCGCTTGCTGCGATACTCCATGCGAAACACCAGCCATTACAATGGAAAAGCGGTAATGTCCATAAATACACAGCACGAGGTTTCATGCCACAGGCTAAGATATTGCTTGCAGCATTGAGATAAGCCCCACGATGATGATAAACAACGCCTTTAGGATTACCCGTTGTTCCAGATGTGTAATTTAAGCTAATTGCATCCCATTCATCTTCTGGTAAATGCCATACAAAGTTAATATCGCCTTGGGCTATCCATTCTTCATATTCAAAAGAACCGATAAACTGATTTTCACCTTCATATTCATCATCAGCTACATCAATCACAATAATGTGCTGATCAGGAATAAGAGAGAGGGCTTCTCTTACCAAATTAACAAATTCAGGGTCAACCAACAGTACTTTGCTTTCAGCATGTTCAAGCATGAAAGCGATTGTTTTTGCATCTAAGCGTGTATTGAGTGTATTAAGTACGGCACCCGCCATTGGAACTGCGAAATGTGCTTCAACCATGGCTGGAATATTTGGCAATAAGACCGACACTGTATCATTTTTTTTAATTCCCAGTTGTTTGAGCTGAGAAGCAAACTGGCAACAACGTTGATAAGTTTCTTTCCATGAAATTTGGCGCTTACCATGAATAATTGAAGCTTGATTTGGATAAATATAGGCTGCACGTTCTAAGTAGCGTAGAGGTGACAATGCAACAAAGTTTGCGGGTGTGCGTGGTAACTCATCATAAGCACTAACCATGGTAAACAACTCCGTGTTCTATTTTTAATTCATTCTTTGAAAATATGACTTAATACGCATCAAAGCATCTATGCTTTAGTCTTAAACAGAAATACCCTTCAGTCAGAAAATGAGCAAAAATGCTATTTTCTTCATCTTAAACCACTTGCGCTGAGTGTGTTTGAAAAATCTTCCCAATATATTTTTAAGTCATTTATTGCTGTTTACCTGATAAGCAAAATGTATTTATGATTTTGTGGGCTCAAAGGTTTTCACTTTGCTTGAACAAGTGTAAAATCTTTCAGGTTTTTTAATTTTGATTTACACCGTTTTTATATTTTGAGGTTCGCCTCGATCATAATCTCGCGGTGAAATGCTCCTTCGTATAGGGCATCACTCCTTAAGGATTTTTTTATGCCAATTATCACATTGCCAAATGGCGATCAAAAAAGTTTTGATCACGCTGTATCTGTTATGGAAGTTGCCCAAAGTATCGGGCCTGGTCTAGCAAAAAATACTGTTGCTGGCCGTGTAAATGATCGCTTAGTTGATGCATGTGACTTAATTACCGAAGATTCGACCTTACAAATTATCACTCCAAAAGATGAAGAAGGTCTTGAAATTATTCGCCATTCTTGTGCACACCTTGTAGGACATGCTGTTAAACAGCTATTCCCTGAAGCCAAGATGGTGATTGGTCCAGTCATTGAAGAAGGTTTTTACTACGACATCTGGATGCCTCGTCCGTTTACATTAGACGATATGGCAGCGATCGAAGAGCGCATGAAAAAGCTCATCGACCAAGATTACGATGTCGTTAAAAAAATGACACCACGTGATGAAGTAATTGCTGAATTTACTGCACGTGGCGAAGAATACAAATTACGCTTGATTGCAGACATGCCTGAAGAAACACAAATGGGCTTGTACTACCATCAAGATTATTTGGATATGTGCCGTGGTCCACATGTACCAAACACCAAATTCTTAAAATCATTCAAGCTGACAAAAATCTCTGGCGCTTACTGGCGCGGTGATGCGAAGAATGAACAGCTTCAACGTATTTATGGTACAGCATGGGCTGATAAGAAACAGCTTGCTGCGTACATTAAGCGTATTGAAGAAGCTGAAAAGCGCGACCACCGTAAAATTGGTAAAGCCTTAGACTTGTTCCATATGCAAGAAGAAGCACCGGGTATGGTGTTCTGGCATCCAAACGGTTGGACAATTTACCAAGTTCTTGAACAATACATGCGTAAAGTTCAGCAAGACAATGGTTACCTCGAGATTAAAACTCCACAAATCGTAGACTTTACGCTTTGGGAAAAATCTGGTCATGCGGCAAACTACGCTGACAACATGTTTACGACTCATTCTGAAAGTCGTAATTATGCGGTTAAGCCAATGAACTGTCCATGTCACGTACAAGTTTTCAACCAAGGTTTGAAGTCTTACCGTGATTTACCAATTCGTTTAGCCGAGTTCGGTTCTTGCCATCGTAATGAACCATCTGGTTCTTTACACGGTATTATGCGTGTACGCGGTTTTACACAAGATGATGCACATATCTTCTGTACTAAAGAACAAATTGGTCAAGAAGTTGCAGACTTTATCAAGCTCACTTTAGATGTCTATAAAGATTTTGGCTTTGAAGAAGTGCAAATGAAACTTTCTACACGTCCAGAAAAACGTGTGGGTGATGACGCGCTTTGGGATATGGCTGAGAAATCTTTAGCAGATGCTTTAGATGCAGCGGGTCTTGAGTGGGAACTACAGCCAGGTGAAGGTGCGTTCTACGGTCCGAAAATTGAATTCTCATTGAAAGACTGTCTCGGACGTGTATGGCAATGTGGTACTATTCAGTGTGACTTCAACTTACCAGAGCGTTTAGATGCGTCTTACGTAACTGAAGACAATGATCGTGATCAGCCTGTTATGTTGCATCGTGCAATTCTTGGCAGTTTTGAACGTTTTATTGGTATACTAATTGAACACTACGCTGGTTTCATGCCACCTTGGTTGTCGCCGTTACAAGCATGTGTTATGAATATTACTGACTCTCAAGCTGAAGCTTGTGAGAAAGTCGTAGCAAAACTCAAAGAAAATGGTCTTCGTGCTATTTCTGACTTGAGAAACGAAAAAATCGGATTTAAGATTCGTGAGCGTACTTTAGAGCGTATTCCTTACCTGTTGGTTCTTGGTGATCGAGAAGTTGAAGAAGGTACAGTGAATGTACGTACGCGCTCAGGAAAAAATTTAGGTACTATGTCAGTAGATGCATTCATTGACTTAGTGAAGTCTGCCGTCGCCGAACGCGGCCGGTATATTGTGGAGTAAGAAAGATTAAACAGCCTGACCGTAACCAACAACAAGGTGCAAAAAGCAACCGTCCAGCAATTAACGATGAGATCCGTGCAAAAGAAGTACGCCTCGTCGGTGCTGAAGGTGAGCAAAAAGGAATTGTTTCATTAAGTGAAGCACTGCGTGCTGCTGAAGAGGTTGAACTTGATCTTGTTGAGATCGTTGCAAACGCCGAGCCGCCTGTTTGTAAAATTATGGATTACAACAAGCACTTGTTTGACCTTAAGCAGAAGCAAAAAGATGCGAAGAAAAAACAGCATCAAGTGCAAGTGAAGGAAATCAAACTGCGCCCTGCAACTGATGTTGGTGATTATCAAGTTAAGCTTCGTGCTATTTTGAAATTCCTTGAAGAAGGAAACAAAGTGAAGATCACTTTACGTTTCCGTGGTCGTGAAATGGCTCATCAACAACTTGGCTTAGCTCAATTGCAAAAAATTGAAGCAGACGTGGCTGAGTATGGGGTTGTGGAACAAGCACCAAAAATGGAAGGCCGTCAAATGGGTATGTTACTTGGACCGAAAAAGAAAAAGTAATACTCAAAAAAAGCACTGCAAAAGCAGTGCTTTTTTTTACTCTAATATTAATAAAAAATATCACTTAACTTTTCTTTGTTCAGTTTTATTTAAGACAATTGCTATATTTTTTTAAGAAATTCAATTCACGAATTTTATGTGTTTTTTAGTGTTGGAAATCTCATCGCTCCTCTTAAAACATGATATAACGCAAGACGCAGTCATGATAACGATGAATAGGAAAATAGAATGATTGATCTATATTATTGGGGCACTCCCAATGGACATAAAATCACAATTGCCTTAGAAGAAATGGGACTGGATTACACCCTTTACCCAATTAATATTTTAGAAAATGATCAATTTCAACCAGATTTCCTGAGAATTTCTCCAAATAACAAAATTCCTGCGATTGTTGATCAAAATGGACCTCGTGGTGAGCCGATATCTATATTTGAATCGGGCGCTATCTTGCAATATCTAGGTCGAAAAACTGGATTATTTTATCCAGATGATGAACAAGAGCGAGTTGAGGTTGAGCAGTGGCTCATGTGGCAAATGGGCGGGTTAGGGCCTATGCTTGGGCAAAATCATCATTTTAATCGTTTCGCCCCAGAAAAAATTCCCTATGCCATAGATCGTTATGTAAATGAAACTAAACGTTTATATGGTGTACTTAATAAACAATTAATTGGTCAGAAGTTTGTTGCTGGTGAGTACTCGATTGCTGACATGGCAATTTTACCTTGGATCTTGCGTTATGAATGGCAAGGTATTCAACTTGAAGACTATCCATATGTACAAGAATATATTGTGCGTTTAACAGCACGCCCAGCAGTTCAGAAAGCACTATCAATTAAAGTGGCTTAATTTCTTGCCTAGATTTAATAAATGCTTAAAGCAAAAAGTCATTTGGTGTAATTGCTTATGCTGAGTTACTTTTTGCTTTTTATCAGTGCTTTTGGCGCTGCTACTTTATTACCTCTACAGTCTGAAGCGGTATTGGTAACCTTATTGTTAAAGGGACAATATTCAGCTTTGCTTTTAATTAGCATTGCTACCCTGGGTAATGTATTGGGTTCTTGTGTCAATTGGTGGTTAGGCCTAAAGATAGAGCAGTTTAAACATCGAAAGTGGTTTCCAGTTTCTGAAAAGCGTTTAGAACAAGCCCAGCGCTTTTATCATAAGTATGGCTTTTACTCTTTACTTTTAAGTTGGACACCTGTGATTGGTGATCCAATTACTTTAGTTGCAGGTTTATTCAAAGAAAATTTTTGGCGTTTCCTTAGTATTGTTATTATTGCCAAAGCAGGGCGCTATTTGTTTATTTACTGGGTGGTGATGGGGTTTATTTAAAATAAAAAAGCATCCGAAGATGCTTTGATTTATAACTATTTAAATTAATCTTCTGAGCTTCTGGTGATATCAACTTTAAATAGATCGTTCGTTTTGATCCAACAGAAAGTCACAACAACCAGAGTCATGCAGCCTCCAAAAATTGTAGCGGTAATCGTGCCTAAATATTTAGCCGCTAAACCTGATTCAAAGGCTCCTAATTCATTACTTGAAGATACAAACATACCGTTTACGGCAGCAACGCGGCCTCGCATATTTTCTGGTGGAAAAATTTGCAAAATGGTTTGTCTTACAACAACAGAGATACTGTCACATGCGCCTGTCATAGCAAGAGCAAAAAGAGATAACCACATATTGTTTGAGAAGGCGAATAGAATAGTAAATATTCCGAAACCTGCTACAGCAAGTAACATGTTACGCCATGCATGCTGAGTTGGCGGAAAGCGAGTCAAAGCAATCATGGTGATAAGTGCGCCAATAGATGGAGCAGCTCGTAAATATCCAAGCCCTTCCGGACCGACTTTTAATATATCTTCTGCGAAAATTGGTAATAACGCGATAACGCCACCAAATAAAACAGAAGCTAAATCAAGAGAAATCGCCCAAAGAACAATTTTGGTTTTCCAGATAAAACGGAAACCTTCTCCTAAGCTTTCTAAAATATTGTCCGTTTCAATTTTAGGGAAATTACGTTTATGCAATAAGTTAATTAAAATAAAGCAAATACCAAGTAAAACAGCAACGCTAAATAGACTGGTTTCTCTGCCTAAGTAAGCAAGCATAAAACCGCCCAGCATTGGTCCAATAATTACACCACTTTGCCAGCCGATGGTTGTCCATGTCGCGCCATTTGCATAAAGTTCGCGTGGAATTAAAAATGGTTTTAAAGATGTTGCAGAAGGATTGTAGAAACCGCGGATTGTTCCTAAGCCAAAAATAACAGCATAAATGCCCCAAGAAAGGAAGCTAACACTGATATGCCCTAAACCATGTAAGTGGAAAAGTAACCATAAAACTAGGGGAAGGGGAACCGAGAAAAATAAACAGATTTTCATAATAATCTGTTTATTAAACCTATCTGCAAAATAGCCTCCCCAAAGAGAAAGAGCAATAAAAGGAATGGCTTCTGCAAGTCCGATTAAACCTAAAGTCAGTGGGTCTTTGGTGATTTGATATAATGAATAGGCAACAATAATTTCTTGAATCAAAATTGCGAGCGTTAAGCAAAACTGATTGATCGTAACGATAGAGAAGTCTCGATACCGTAATGCAGCGAAAGCATCATTTTGTATATTCATATTCTTTTGAATTTAAGAGATTGCACTTATTATAGGCGATGATTTTGTGGATTTTCTCGTAATTTGATAATTGATTATAGAAAATAACGTTTATATAAAATAGACAATTTACTATCAAAAAATGAGCATTTTACTTTTGTTTTAAGTTGGGATGCTTTAGAATATCGGCTCCCTTACCTGCAGGTCGTTTTTGCAATGGTGCAAACGTTCCGAACAGGTGTTCAAAAGAGGTTGTTATGCCTAAGATGAAAACTCGCCGCGGTGCTGCTAAACGCTTCAAAGCGACTGCACACGGTTTCAAGCGCAAACAAGCATTTAAGCGCCACATTTTGACCAAAAAATCTGCTAAACGTATCCGTCAATTACGCGGCTGTGTAATGGTTCATGTTTCTGATGTGAACTCAGTTCGTCGTATGTGCCCATACATCTAAGGAGATTATAAATGGCTCGTGTAAAACGTGGTGTAGTGGCTCATCGTCGTCACAAAAAAATTCTTGCTCGCGCTAAAGGTTACTATGGTGCTCGTTCACGCGTTTACCGCGTAGCGTTCCAAGCGGTAATCAAAGCTGGTCAATACGCTTATCGTGACCGCCGTCAAAAGAAACGTCAATTCCGTGCTCTATGGATTGCGCGTATCAATGCTGGTGCTCGTCAAAACGGTTTGTCTTACAGCCGTATGATCGATGGCTTGAAAAAAGCTCAAGTGATCATCGACCGTCGCGTATTAGCTGACATCGCTATGCATGATGCAGTAGCATTTGCTGCTTTAGCTGAAAAAGCTAAAGGCGCATTAGCTGCATAAGCTTAGAGATTCAAAAAGAGGCCGCTTTTTAGCGGCCTTTTTTATTTTTAGTGGTTCTATTTTAAAAAAGAAAATAGTCAGAGATAAATGATGAAAGACGAAAAATTTCTAAAGGACTTAATTCAAAAAGTACAGCAAGACCATCAGTCTAAATACTTATATTTCTGGGGGCATACTCCTAAACAAGCTGATCTTGTTGATAAAAGCTGTTTTAGCCAGTGGTTTCCAGCGCAATTTAAAGTGGAAGGTGATGAATACTTTACTGCTGAGCACTATATGATGGCGCAAAAAGCAAAATTATTTAATGATGAAGAAACTTTTGCACGGATCTTGCAGGTTAAACATCCGAATGAGGCAAAACAGCTAGGTCGTAAAGTGCGTAATTATGATGAACAGGTATGGCAAGAAAATCGGTTTGACATTGTCGTACAGGCGAATTTTGCTAAATTCTCTCAGCATCATAAATTGAAAGAATTCTTATTAGCTACAAAAGACCGTATTTTGGTTGAAGCATCTCCAGTCGATAAAATTTGGGGAATTGGTATGGCACAAGACTATCCACATATTCAAGATCCATCTCAATGGCAAGGACTAAATTTGTTGGGTTTTGCTCTAATGCATGTTCGAGAGCGGTTTTTAGCTGAATAAGTTTGTATGAAACAAAATGGTGCTTCACTTTAAAAGTAGTGACATAAGGGGAACGAATTGCAATCACTAAATGAAACAGAAATTCGTATAGCTATTTTTAAGGATGCATTATCTATTGCAGAAGTACATGTGCAGTGTTGGAAAGAAACCTATACAGGTATACTTAAGCAGGAAATATTGGATGAGCTTAAAGTACTAGATAAAGAACAATTATGGAAAGAAATCACCAAAAGACCTGATCATAAGTTACTTATCTATACTGAAAATGGAATAGTGAAAGGCTTTCTCGATGGTTACTTAAACCCAGAGAGTAATATTGCTGAAATTCTTGCTTTTTATCTTTTAAGAGAAGTTCAAAAACAAGGCATAGGCTGTGAGTTATTCCAAAATTTCTATCAATGTGCTTTAAATCAGGGATACAGTTTTATTCGTTTAGAAGTTTTTAATAAAAATCCAAGCCGGTTTTTTTATGAAAAAATGGGAGCCAAAATAATTGGCGAAACCGAACTACCGGAGTTCGGCTTCGAAATAACAGAATTACTTTATCAATGGAAACTCTAATTTAAGTTAAAGCCCAAAATAATAAGCCAGAGCACAAATAATAATCGTTAGAATAATCAGCTTAATAACGCCTGAACCAGTGCCTTTATGGTGGTGAGATTTCAAATGTTGTGGATTTTCATTTGATTGCTCGAACGGAGAGGCTTTAATTACAGGTACGATCTGAGCTGTTTGGTAGTGATTTGCAGCCTTAACAATAAGTTTGGCAAACAAATCATCAGTTTTTTGCGTAAAATTTCTTAAATTAATGAGTTGTTCTTGGTCTAGCTCTTCTCCTAATGGATCATTTGCAAGGCGTTTCTTTTGTTCTAAATAATTAGCCAATGCTTGAGTACGAGATAAAAGCTGATGAGCATAATCAGCAGGATAATTTTCTGGAATTAAAGCAAGTCTTGGTTCTTGGCTCGTAATGCTTGTACCATCAAAATGAGCTTTTTGAAATTCTGGCTCTTCAAACCCTGCTGCATATTTACTACGAAATAATTCACTCTCCATAAAGTCAGCTATTTCTTGCCATGGCGGATTTTTTAAATCAGCTTCAATTTTTTTTGATAATTTTTCATTGAGTTCAAAACGCCAGAAAGTTTCTAAACGAAGCTCACAGGTTTGTGAAGCAGGAGCTTCAAACTCATTATCATTGTTATACCATTCAGCAAGTTCATGGCCGAAAATCCATGCAAATTTCTTATCATTTTGATGGCTAACGATAAAATGAGTGTAAGGCAAAAGCTCAACGTTGCTGTTTGGATTTTGCTCTTCGTTTAGCAGGCTTGATAAATGTAAACTGAGCTGAGTGGTACCTTGTTTTTTTAGCGCTTCTAGCCAAACTTGAAAGTGTTGAGCGAGTAAATGCTGAGAAGCTAAGTCACGAAACTGAAAACTATGGTGGTCAAAAATATGATGTTGTCGCCATTGGGTAAAGCTTAAATTCTGACGGAGGTATTCATTACCATACGTCACAAGCGTAAGTTGTTGTTTCCAAATTTGATTGAGCGCCATAATAGTTGATCTCATTGACGATGCTATTATCTTATACGTTTTATCTTTTTGTTGCCTAATACATTTTTCATGATGGATAAACTTCATCAATCTGATGAAAAACTGTTAGAATGCAGTGTTTTATTATATTTTTTTAATTTGTTGCTTTGAGAGTTAATATGTCACTGGAAGCCCTGACCACAGAAGCGCTTGCTGCCATTGCAGCAGCTCAAGACCTTGTTGCACTTGATCAGGTGCGTGTGCAATTTACAGGGAAAAAAAGCCAGCTTGCAGAACAATCGAAAGCATTAGGGAAAATGGACCCTGAAGAACGCAAAGTACAAGGTGCTGCGATTCATGCTGTTCGAGAAACAATTAATACTGCTTTAACAGAACGTCAAGCAGCATTACAACAGGCAGCACTTGAGCAAAAGCTAGCAAGCGAAACGATTGATATTACTTTGCCGGGCCGCGGTCAGCGCATTGGTACAGTTCACCCTGTTACTCAAGTACAAGAAAGAATTTGTCAGTTCTTCACTAAAGCTGGTTTTACAGTTGCGACTGGTCCAGAAGTTGAAGATGACTATCACAATTTTGAAGCATTAAATATTCCTGGTCACCATCCAGCGCGTGCTATGCACGATACTTTCTATTTTGATGCCACTCATTTACTGCGTACGCACACGTCTGGTGTGCAAATTCGTACCATGGAAACAAGTGAGCCACCAATTCGTATCGTATGTCCAGGCCGTGTTTATCGTTGTGACTCTGATCAGACGCATTCGCCAATGTTCCATCAGATCGAAGGTCTATACGTTGCTGAGAACACCAGCTTTGCTGAATTAAAAGGTTTACTCATTAACCTGCTGAATGAGTTTTTTGAAAAAGATTTAAAGGTGCGTTTCCGTCCATCATATTTCCCGTTTACTGAGCCAAGTGCAGAAGTAGATATTATGGATGAACGTGGCCGTTGGTTAGAGGTTTTAGGCTGTGGCATGGTACATCCAAATGTATTAAGTGCTGCGGGTATTGATCCTGATAAATACAAAGGCTTTGCTTTTGGTTTAGGGGTAGAGCGCTTTGCTATGTTGCGTTATGGCATTAATGACTTGCGTATGTTCTATCAAAATGATGTGCGTTTCTTACGCCAATTTGCCTAACAGTTTTTCAGGATTAAAAAAGGTTTATAAAGATGAAGATTAGCGAAAATTGGCTACGTACATGGGTTAATCCGGCAATTGATAGTGATACATTGTCTGATCAGTTGACGATGCTTGGTCTTGAAGTTGATGAATTGGCACCTGTTGCTAAACCATTTACTGGTGTTGTAATTGGTGAAGTGCTCACTGTTGAGCAGCACCCTGATGCAGACCGTCTACGTGTTACAACAGTGAATATTGGTCCAGGTGAGCCTTTACAAATTGTATGTGGCGCACCGAACGTTCGTGTTGGAATGAAAGCACCTGTGGCAACCATTGGCGCAGTATTACCTGGCGATTTTAAAATCAAAAAAGGTAAACTTCGTGGAGTTGAATCACAAGGCATGCTTTGTGGTGCTTCTGAGATCGATCTTGAAGATAAAATCGATGGTTTGCTCGAACTACCAGCTGATGCTCCAGTAGGAGTAAATATCCGTGAATACCTCAAACTTGATGATAATGTCATTGATATTAGCATTACGCCAAACCGTGGTGACTGTTTTAGTATTCGTGGTATTGCTCGTGAAATTGCAGTTATTAATAAGCTACAAATGAATGAACCTGTAATTAACGCGGTTGATGCCACTATTACTGATGAGAAAAAAGTCGTTATCAGTACTGAAGGTGCTCCGCGTTATCTAGGGCGTGTAGTTAAAAATGTTAATGTAAAAGCTGCGACTCCTGAGTGGATGGAACAGGCTTTATCACGTTCAGGTATCCGTACTCATAGTATTTTGGTTGATGTGACCAACTATGTCTTAATGGAATTGGGTCAACCAATGCACGCATTCGATTTGTCTAAAATCGAAGGGACTGTACATGTTCGTCAAGCAACACAACAAGAAAAATTACAACTTCTGAATGATCAAGAAGTTGAGTTGCAAGAAGATATAATGGTGATTGCTGATGATCAAAAAGCTCTAGCAATTGCTGGAATTATGGGTGGTTTATCATCAAGTGTAACTGATGATACGACTGATATTTTCCTAGAAAGTGCTTTCTTCGCGCCACTCGCGATTGCTGGTCGTGCACGTCGTTTTGGTTTACATACTGATTCTTCGCAGCGTTATGAACGCGGTGTAGATTTCGAATTACCTTTAATTGCAATGAATCGTGCTTCTCAGCTTATTCAAGAGTTAGCAGGCGGCGAGTTTGGGCCAATTACTGTAGCTGAAAAAACTGATCTACTTCCTAAGCGTGAAGCAATTGAACTGAAACAAGCTCAGGTAGACCAATTGTTGGGATATCAAGTTGCGGGTGAGTTCATTGCAGATGCTTTAACTCGACTAGGATGTAAGGTAACAGTTAAGACTGAAGGTGAATGGAGTGTAGTACCACCATCACATCGCTATGACATGGCTATTTATCAAGACTTAATTGAAGAAGTAGCGCGTATTGATGGTTATGACAATATCCAGATCAGCTTACCAAGCATGGATGTTAAATTTGCTAAATATCAAGATCGTTTTGAACTCGCTGAGCTGCGTCAAACGATCGTGACTTTAGGTTATCAAGAAGCAATTAGCTTTAGCTTTGCTGATGCAAAACTTGAAAAGCAATTAAATCCAGAAGTTCAGCCACTGATGCTAGCAAATCCAATTTCAAGTGATTTGGCTGCAATGCGTAGTACTTTACTTTCTAGTTTAATTCCTTGTGTGCAATATAATCTCAACCGTCAGCAAAGTCGTGTTCGTTTCTTTGAATTCGGACTGCGTTTTGATTATCAAAATGCTAAGAACATTGAAGACTTAAAACAGACTCCTACGTTGGCTCTGGTTGCAGTTGGTTCGCAAGAACCAGAATCATGGCATGTTAAGCCTCAACCTATGGATTTCTTTGATTTCAAAGGTGAGATTGAAGAGATATTAGCTGCTGGACGTGTAAGTGTTGAATATGTACGTTCTGAGCGTGCTTGGTTACACCCAGGGCAATCAGCTGAGATTTTAGTTGATGGTAAATCAATTGGTTACTTAGGTCGCTTGCATCCCTCTCTAGAAAATGAGCTTGATTTAAGCACGACTTGGGTAGCTGAACTTGATCAAACAGCTGTTTTGCAATCTTATGTATCTAATTTTACAGAATTATCACGTTTTCCTTCGGTTAGACGTGATATTGCGCTTTTAATCTCTGATAATATAAATGTTAGAGATATTCAGCAGTTAATCGAACAAACTGGTGGAGAGCTTTTAGACTCTACATGGTTATTCGATGTGTATACGGGGCAGGGTGTCGAAGATGGTAAGCGCTCATTAGCGTTTGCACTTCTGTGGCAACATCCTTCACGTACGCTTGAAGATGCTGAAATTAAATCTGGTATGGACAATATAATCCAAGTGTTAGAAAACACTTATCAAGCGACATTGAGGGCCTCATGACAGCATTAACTAAAGCAGACATGGCTGATCATTTAAGTGAGTTAACCAGCTTAAATCGCCGTGAAGCAAAACAAATGGTCGAGTTGTTCTTCGACGAAATTAGCCAAGCACTTATTGCAGGGGAGCAGGTTAAGCTTTCTGGTTTTGGTAATTTTGAGTTAAGAGATAAACGCGAACGTCCAGGACGTAATCCTAAAACAGGTGAAGAAATTCCAATTTCTGCACGTAGGGTAGTGACCTTTAGAGCAGGTCAAAAGTTTAGACAACGCGTTGGAAATGAGCAGATCGATTGATCTGCTTTTTTTTACTTATATTTAGATGGCTTTATTTAATTAAAATGTTATATCAATCTATCTAGATATATTAAGAGAAGTGGTTTTAATAATTTAAAATTTAGGCGTAAAAAAAGAGGACAGAAAGTCCTCTTTTTATCTAATCTTTATAGATTAGTGTGCAGCAGAAGCAGCAACTTCAGAAGCAGCAGCAGCAACTTCAGAAGCAGCAGCAGCAACGTCAGAAGCAGCAGCATCAACAGCTACAGCAGCTTCAGAAGCAGCAGCAGTAGCTTCAGAAGCAGCAGCTACAGCTTCAGAAGCAGCAGCAGGAGCTTCTTCTTTCTTAGAACAACCAACGAAAGCTAAAGTAGCAGCTACAGCAGCAGCAACAGCAAATTTTTTGAATAACATGGCATCACTCTCACAAAAAAGATTTGAGATTAAAAAAACCTAAGTTGGACTGTTTTGCTTTTATTATTCCTAAAACGTAGCTAGGTAACAACGCATGGAGCAGTCTAACTGGTCTGCCGCTATGCTATCACTGCAAATGCTGAAATACTACTGTCGTCTGTCAAAAAAATGTATGAAAAACAGAAAAACAGTCTGTTTTTTAACAGAAAAAAACAATCAATCGGCTCGAGTGTATTGGAAAAGGTAGAGGTAAGCTACTAAAAAACATATTTTTTTTAATTCAAAAATAATTATTATCAAAAGCTTATAAGTAAAATTACATAAAAAACTGCAAAATGTATTTTTGTGTAAAGCTTGTCAACCAAATAAAAAGCCACTCAAAAGAGTGGCTTTTTATTGAAGATTAATCGATTAAGTTGAAGCTTTACGCTTCATCTGATCGAAGAAATCATCATTTGTTTTGGTTTCTTTCATACGATCAAGTAAGAATTCCATTGCCGCCAATTCATCCATAGGATGTAGAAGCTTACGGAGGATCCATACTTTACGTAAGTTATCATCATCCATTAAACGCTCTTCACGACGAGTGCCAGATTTCTTAATATTCATAGCAGGGAAGACGCGTTTTTCAGCAATACGGCGATCAAGTGTAATCTCTTGGTTACCTGTACCTTTGAATTCTTCATAAATTACGTCATCCATTTTACTGCCTGTTTCAATCAAAGCAGTTGAAATGATCGTAAGAGATCCACCTTCTTCAATATTACGTGCAGCACCGAAGAAACGTTTAGGGCGTTCTAATGCATGAGCATCTACACCACCAGTTAATACTTTACCTGATGACGGGATAACGGTGTTGTAAGCACGAGCAAGACGGGTAATAGAGTCAAGAAGAATCACGACGTCTTTTTTATGTTCAACTAGACGTTTTGCTTTTTCAATTACCATTTCTGCAACTTGTACGTGGCGAGCAGGAGCTTCGTCGAATGTTGAAGCAATGACTTCACCGCGAACAGTACGTTCCATTTCAGTTACTTCTTCTGGACGCTCGTCAATTAATAGAACAATCAGGAATACTTCAGGATTATTTCTAACAATAGATTGAGCAATATTTTGAAGTAACATTGTTTTACCTGCTTTCGGCGGTGCAACAATAATAGAACGTTGTCCTTTACCAATTGGCGCAACTAAGTCAACAACACGAGCAGTTAAATCTTCTGTCGTACCATTACCGAGTTCCATAACCAATTGTTCAGTTGGGAAAAGGGGGGTTAAGTTTTCAAATAAAATTTTATTTCGAGAATTTTCTGGCGTGTCATAGTTAATCTGGTTAACTTTGAGCAACGCAAAATAACGCTCACCTTCTTTTGGAGGGCGAATAGTACCTGTGATGGTATCACCTGTACGCAAGTTAAAGCGTCGGATTTGTGAAGGACTCACATAAATATCATCCGGACCTGCTAAATACGAACCTGCCGCAGAGCGCAAAAAACCAAAACCATCAGAGAGAATTTCAAGAACGCCATCACCAAAAATTTCTTCGCCATTCATTGCATGGCGTTTCAAAATGGCAAAGATAATATCTTGCTTTCGGTTACGAGCCATACCTTCCAGGCCCATAAATTCAGCAATTTTAATTAATTCACCAATTGGTTTTTTCTTGAGTTCAGTTAAATTCATAAGGGTCAGAATTAGGAAAGAGTAGAGTGTGGTTTAAAAAGAAGAAAAATCGCTCGCATACAAAAAAGATTATCGCAATTGTATTTACACAATAACAATTCAGAAGTCTGATTGATTGTTTCGAAGAAAAATGTGAAAAAACAATTTCTGTTGCCGAGTGGCGATCTTTATGTTTGTGTCTTGTAAGAAGCCGGACGAAGATGATTCCCTTCAGTGCCTCTTGAGCATGCAATATAAGCCAGCTTAGTTAATTTGTCAATTTATAGCCGAAAAAAATACGCTATAAAAAAGTATAGCGTATTTTCATTCTTAGCATTTTGACTTAAACATTTTCATCAATAAAGCTAACAAGTTTAGACCGAGGTACAGCACCAATTTGTTGAGCTACAACTTCACCATTTTTGAAAAGTAATAAAGCAGGAATATTACGGATATTGTATTTCACCGCAATATCTTCGCAAGAAGTTACATCAACTTTAACAATTTTTACTTTACCAGCATATTCACTTGATAGGTCTTCAAGAACAGGTGCAATTGCTTTACAAGGTGCACACCAACCTGCCCAGAAGTCAACAAGTACAGGTGTTTCAGCGTCTAGAACATCTGCTTGGAAGTTATCATCAGTTGTATTTACAATAGTCGCAGACATGGTACGGCTCCAATTTTTAGAAAAAGTGCTATTACTACAGGAGAAATTATCTCTATCAGTATTACATAGCTACTTAGTTCAATGTAAGGGTTTGATGCTATTATTCAAGGCTTAACTAAATTTGTCTAATGGATGCTCACGATATTCATCATCGGCTTGTACAATCATTTAACAAATAGAAAAATATCGATGGCTATTAATTGTTGATGAAAATGGCTTTTCAATTGCATTCTTGTGAATTACTCTAGGCGTGAATTGTTATGGGTTTAGTTCAATAATGTCTGACTTTCTGATTGATGAAGAATTACTTGCCGCCATAGATATGGGGTCGAACAGCTTTCACCTTGCAATTGCACGGGTAGATCATGGCGAAGTTAAAAAAGTTGCTTCGATGTCAGAAAAAGTACAGCTTGCAGCTGGTTTAGATGAAAATAAAAATTTAACGGAAGCCGCGCAGCAGCGTGGTTTAGCATGTCTAGCCCGTTTTGTTGGAAGATTGAGCTCTGTTCAACCTAATCGTTTACGAATTGTGGCTACGAATGCTTTGCGTCAGGCAAAAAATGGTCATGAATTTATTCAAAAAGCTGCAGAAATTTTACCTAAACCTATTGAAATTATTGCAGGACGAGAAGAAGCCCGTCTAATCTATTTGGGTGTATCGCATACCATGGCCAATGGTGGACGTCGCTTAGTTGTTGATATTGGTGGTGGTTCTACCGAATTCATTATCGGTGAAGAGTTTGAACCCATTTATACTGAGTCATTACAAATGGGTTGTGTGGCTTATACAACGGCCTATTTTTCTGATGGGGAAATTACACAAAAAGCATTTGATAAGGCCGTAGTTGCTGCTCGTAAAGAACTTTCTGCTATTGCAACGACTTATAAAATGGAAGGGTGGGATACAGTCGTTGGTTCGAGTGGAACGATTAAAGCCTGTCGCCAAATTATGGTCAATATGGGCTTAAGTGATGAACAAGAAAATGTCACTCGAGAAGGACTATATAAACTTAAAGATAAATTGCTTAAGTTTAAAAATGTTTCTGAAATTGATTTTGAAGGACTAAGAGAAGATCGACGAGCAGTTTTGCCAGCCGGATTGGCAATTTTGTACGCAGTTTTTGAAGTTTTAGAAATTGATCGTTTGGCATATTCTGATGGTGCATTACGCGAAGGTGTGATGTATGACCTGTTAGGTCGATTTAAACATGAAGATATCCGTGATCGTAGTGTACAGGCCTTAATGGGGCGTTATAACGCAGATCCAAAGCAAGCAGAAAGAGTTGTAAATACAGCACAACAATTATTTGATGGTGTTGCGAAATCTCTTAATTTAACTAGTGAAGACAGTGACTTACTGCGTCGAGCTGCTTATTTGCATGAAATTGGTTTAGCAATTAGTCATGGTGGTTATCATCGCCACGGTGCTTATTTATTACAGCACTCAGATATTCCAGGTTTCTCGCAAATTGATCAAAATCATCTTTCACATTTAGTTGCTCACCATCGTCGTAAATTGCGAAATGATGTAAAAAACGAAATTTTGAAGGCTGGTGGTCATAAATTACTTTACTTAAGTTTATTACTTCGCCTAGCAGTTTTACTCAACCATAGTCGAAGTGATCAGATGCTTCCTGCCATTGAACTGACCATCATAAATGATCAACAATGGCAGCTTAGTGTTTCTGGTGATGCCAAACAATGGCCATTGTTAGTTGCCGACTTGCACGATGAGCAAGAGCAGTTTAAGCATTGGGACATTGAATTGAATATTCAGTCGGAAAAATTTATCGATTAAAGGGATAATATTCGACCTATGAAAAAATCTACTCAGTCCAAAGCTTGGACAACGGTTCAAATTGCACGTCATCCTGAACGTCCGCAGTTTCTAGATTATGTCGGTGAAATCTTTACAGAGTTTGACGCCTTGCATGGTGATCGTTTGTTTGGTGACGATGGTGCGATGGTAGGTGGTCTTGCTCGTTTTGACGGTCAACCTGTGATGGTCATTGGACAACACCGTGGTCGTAGTACCCGTGAAAAATTAAAGCATAACTTCGGTATGGCTAACCCTGAAGGTTACCGTAAATCTCAACGCCTATTAGATATGGCTGAGCGTTTTAATCTTCCGGTCTTCACGTTCATTGATACGATGGGTGCTTACCCAGGTGTTGGTGCTGAAGAGCGTGGACAAGCCGAAGCAATTGCAACGAGTCTTGCTCAACTTTCAAGCTTGAAAGTTCCTGTTGTTGCAACAGTACTGGGTGAAGGTGGTTCTGGTGGTGCTTTAGGTATTGGTGTTGCTGACAGAGTCATTATGTTATCGCACAGTATTTATTCTGTGATTTCACCAGAAGGCTGCGCATCTATTTTATGGAAAACTGCTGAAAAAGCGGCTCAAGCGAGCGAAGCTTTAGGTTTAACAGCAGACAAATTACAATCTCTAGGTATTGTTGAATATGTAGTAGATGAAGGCGAGGGGGCACATTTAGACCCTGAGCAAGTTATGCAAAACCTAAAAGTAGTTCTGAAGCAAGCTTTGGATGAATTGCTACCACTGGAAGCAAATGAACGATGCGAAGCACGTTATCAACGTTTAATGAAGTTTGGCAGCGCAAATTTAGGCATAATGTCTTAAAGCAGGCTCAACTATTTTCAGAAAATAGTTCTTTTCTTATTGGATGTAGTGGCGGCATGGATTCTATGCTGCTGCTACATTTGATGTCTCAAATTTTCCCTCAAAAGATTCGAGCAATCTATATCGATCATCAACTGCAATCACAAAGTGCAGAGTGGGGGAAACTAGTCGCTGAACAGGCTACTCGTTTAGATATTCCTTTTATTATTCAAAAAGTTCAGGTTAACGACGGTAATTTGGAAGCTCAAGCACGTCAGGCGCGTTATCAAGCTTATCGACAGCATTTGCAACCGAATGAAACCTTAGTACTTGCTCATCATCAGCAAGATCAGGCTGAAACAGTCATACTCCGTTTATTATCGGGTGCAGGTGTTGATGGATTAGCTGCAATGCAGTCTGTGGATTGCCGTGTAGACATGACGATTTGGCGTCCTTTTTTAGACTTATCTCGTGAGCAAATTGCTGATTGGACTACTCAACTTGAAATTGAGTATGTAAATGATCCGACAAATTACGATATTCATTATGATCGGGCGTGGTCGCGTGAGGAACTTTGGCCATTTTTACAAAACAGATTTCCTAAAATGCAGCAAGCACTGAGCCGAACCAGTTATCTCATGCAAGATGCTTCTGAAATTTTAGAAGAAGTTTTGAAAGCTGATTTAAAACATTGTGGTACTGCTGAGTGTTTAGACTTAACTAAACTTTTAGATTTATCAGTTGCCCGTCAACGTCAATTACTTTCAGTTTGGATGAAAGGTGATGGGCAATATCGACCTGTATTTGAAATGGTTGAGCGTTTAAAAAATGAAGTGATTGATTCAAAGTCCGATGCACAAGCAGCATTACACTGGAATCAGTTTTACTATGTCCGTTATCAACACCATCTTTATAGATTGAGTAAGCAAGTTTTTCTTGCTGAAAAATTAAATCCAGTTGAAGTAGAGTCGGAGCATCATTTCCAAATGGGGGAAATAGTGCATTACGCTTCAGCGCATTTTCAGATTACACAAAAAAATATTGGTTTGGCTCCATCTTTATTAAATAAAAAATTGACAATAATTCGACGCCAAGGTGGAGAAAAAGTCCATTTATACGGTCGTGTTGGGCAATGGCCATTAAAAAAAGCAATTCAAGAAGCACATATTTTGCCTTGGCTTCGTCATACAATTCAAATATTAGTCATAGATAATGTTATGCTTGGGGTTTTTACACCGAAAGGATTTTGGTTGGCTCAGTCTCCGTATTGTGAGCAAGGAGGATGGCAACCGGATTTAATTTCTCATTCTTGTAATCTGGTAAATGGCGAATATGGTTATGGCAAGTGCAGTAAATTGTAATATCTGTTTTATTGGTGGCGGTAATATGGCCCAAGCGTTAATTGGCGGGCTCATTTCAAGAGGTTTACCACCGACACGTATTACTGTTTCAGATCCTGTTGAGCAGATCCGTCAATTATTACAAGAGAAAGAAGTCCACGTAACACAAGATAACGTGGCTGCAATTCAAAATGCTGATGTTGTCGTACTAGCGGTAAAGCCGCAAGTTTTGGCGACTGTTTTACGTCCGTTGAAAGGTCTTTTATCAGATAAATTGGTCATTTCAATTATTGCTGGTGCTGAAATTCAAACGATATCAAACTTAATTGATAGCAATCGAATTGTTCGCGTTATGCCGAATACACCAGCTCTGGTTCAAACTGGCGCGCACGGTATCTATGCAAATGATGTAGTAGGTACTTCGGATCGTGAATTAACAAGTCAGATTTTAGCGGCCACAGGCTTAACAATTTGGGTAAACTCCGAAGCTCAAATTGATGCGGTAACAGCAGTTTCTGGTTCAGGCCCTGCATATTTTTTCTATCTGATGGAAAGTATGATCCGTGCGGGTAAAAATTTAGGACTGGATGAAAAAGTTGCAACTGCGTTAACTCTTCAAACGGCGTTAGGTGCAGCTCAAATGGCAATTACCAGTTCAAATACTCCATCTGAACTTCGTAAGAATGTGACATCGCCAAATGGTACAACACAAGCTGCACTTGAAGTTTTTGACCGTGCACAAATCTCCCAAAATATTCAATCTGCATTGGCTGCTGCTCAGAAGCGTAGCCAAGAATTGGCTCAAGAATTGAGTGACAGTGCGAAATAGCTTAAATAGGATAAGACAACTATGGGTGCAAATTCTGCGCTAATTTTTGGAATTTTAATTAACGTCGCGATTTTATTGGTCTTTTTCCGTTTTTTAATGCAATTGGCGGCAGTAAGTCCTTATAATCCTGTGGTTTTATCGACCGTAAAGGCGACTAAAATTGTTGATATTTTTGGCCGAATTTTTCCGACGGTCGCAAAAGGCCGGTTTAATTTAGCTGCGTTAGCTCTTTTAATTATTTTATATTTACTGAAAATTTTCGGTGTAATGTATCTTTCTGGCTCTATGCCAAATAGTCCGATTCATTTAGTGATTCTGACATTTGTGACTATGATTCAGGACTTGATTCGTTTCTGTCGTTATTTAATTTTTGCAACAATCATTTTGAGTTGGGTGGTTATGTTCACCCAATCTCGTTCACCTTATATTGAGGTGATTCAAGATTTAGCTGAACCATTACTTGCGCCATTCCGTCGTTTATTGCCTAATATGGGAATGATTGACTTATCGCCAATTTTGGCTTTTTTGGCGCTCTATATTGCCGAAATTTTAATGAATGAAGTTGCTAAAGTTCTCTTAACTGGTCTTTAAGCTAACTCAATAAAAAGGGCTGTATTTCACAGCCCTTTTTTTATTTCTATTAATTAATGGGCGTCATCCCAGTTTTGTCCTTGTCCTACTTCAACCACTAAAGGCACGGAAATTTCTACAACAGATTCCATGACTTTTGCGATTTGCTTCGAAAGTTCTTCAGCAATGTTTTGATCGGCTTCAAAAACTAATTCATCGTGTACTTGAAGAAGTAACTTGGCTTGATCTTTTGGCAAGATTTTATCAACTTCAATCATTGCAATTTTAATAATATCAGCTGCACTACCTTGTAAAGGTGCATTGATGGCAGCACGTTCGGCAGCCTTACGTACCATCACATTTCGTGCATCAATATCTGGCGTATAAAGACGACGGCCTAAAATAGTTTCAACAAAGCCTTGCTCTGATGCAACTTGACGTGTGCGTTGCATGTATTCATAGATACCAGGGTAACGTTGGAAATATTGCTTAATATAGTTTTGTGACTCTTGACGTGTGAAACCTAACTGACGAATCAAGCCAAACTCAGACATACCATACAGTAGACCAAAGTTTACTGCCTTGGCTTGGCGACGTTGATCATTGGTCACATCTTCAATTGCAATACCCAATACTTCTGCTGCAGTACGGCGGTGAACGTCTTGACCGTGCTGGAATGCATGTACTAAAGCATCATCTTGAGAAAAATGTGCCATTAAACGTAATTCAATTTGCGAGTAATCGGCAGCCAATAGAACTCGGCCTTCTGGTGCAATGAATGCTTTGCGAATCTGACGGCCGATTTGTCTACGAATTGGAATATTTTGTAAATTAGGATCGGAAGAGGAGAGGCGGCCTGTCGCTGTGAGTGCTTGGTGATAGCTCGTATGTACACGGTGCGTATCATTATGAGATTGCTCAACCAGACGGTCCGTATAGGTACTTTTGAGCTTTGCCAAACCACGATGTTCTAGAATAATTTCCGCTAAAGGATGTTCAATTTTTTCTAAAACACTTTCACTGGTGCTGTATTGTCCAGTTGCAGTTTTTTTACCGCCTTTGATTCCTAATTTATCAAATAGGATTTCACCTACTTGTTTAGGTGAAGCAATATTAAAAGTTTCATCTGCAATTTCCATGGCCTTGTTTTCAAGACCTTCCATAGTTTTTGCAAATTCAACACTTAATTTATCTAAGAAAGCATGATCTAAACGAATGCCATCTTCTTCCATGCCTGACAAAATTCGGGCAACTGGCATTTCGATGTTATATAAAATATTTTCTAACTCAGGAAATGGCTTAAGTTTGTTTGAAAGTACTTCATACAAACGATAGGTCACATGCGCATCTTCTGCTGCATAGTGAGCAGCAACTTCAATCTCAATTTGATTAAAAGTTTTCTGCTTTGCACCCTTACCAGCAATTTGTTCAAAGGTGGTGGTTAAGTGGCTTAAGTAGACACGAGCTACATCATCCATGCCATGACGAGTTGCTGCTGCATTTAGTACATAAGATGCCAGCATGCTATCGAAATACCAGCCTTTTAGCTCTATACCGTGGTTTGCAAAAATGTGTGCATCATATTTAAGATGATGACCAATTTTTTTAACTGCTTCATTTTCTAATACAGGCTTAATTTGAGCCAAAATTTGTTCACGGTCCAGCTGCTGCGGTGCATTTTCATAATTATGCGCTAAAGGCACATAGTAAGCATCTTGCGCATCAAAAGCGATTGAAAAACCAACCATCTCGGCAATACGGTAATCAAGGCTTGTAGTTTCTGTATCAATGGCAAAATGATCAGCATTTTGCATGCGTTGCAAGAGTTGATCCCATGCTTCTTGAGTTAAAACAGTATGATAATTTGCAGTCCCAAGCTGGTCATCTTGACTGGTTAAGCTTGCTTGATCTTCGGTTTCAATAGCGTCAGCCGGTTTAATTTCATCTTGAACGACTACTTGTGAAACTTGTTGTTTATAAGTAGAGCTGTTCGGATTATTTGGATGATCAAGCGACTGTAACTGATTTCTAAACTCAAGCTCAGTATAGAGGTTACGTAAAGCATCAACATTTGGATCAGTGAGTTTTAGTTCATGCCAGTCGAGTTCTAAAGGAAGATCACAGACAATGCTAGCTAACTGGTGATCAAGCTTAATATTGTCTAAATTATCTTTAATATTTTGGCTAATCTTGCCTTTAAGTTGATCAGCATTGGCAATGATATTCTCTAAAGTGCCATATTCAGTCAGTAACTTAGCTGCTGTTTTTGCCCCTACGCCTGGAACACCCATAATACCATCAGATGCATCACCCATTAGTGTTAAATAGTCGATAATCTGATTTGGCCAAACGCCAAATTTTTCAAATACACCATCGGTGTCCATTACACGATCTTTAAAGCTATCTTCAAGTTTGACATGATCATTGACGAGCTGAGCCATGTCTTTATCTCCAGTTGAGATAAGTACATGATGGCCTTCAAGCACGGCACGTTTAGCAAGTGTTCCGATAATGTCATCTGCTTCTGCACCCGGAAGACTATATAAAGGAATGCCTTGAGCTTTAATTAATGCATGTAAATATGGAATTTGTTGAGATAACTCTTCAGGCATGGTTGGGCGGTCACCTTTATAAATAGGTGAAAGCTTATGACGGAAAGTTGGCTCAGGCGTATCAAAAATTACGGCCATATGCGTCGGTTGCATACGACGCATAAGTTTTTGAATCGCAGAAATTGCTCCACGTATTGCATTGGTATGTAACCCTGTAGAGGTCGTCAATGGTGGTAATGCATGATATGCACGAAATAAAAAATAGGACCCATCAACCAAGACAAATGGTGGCATTGAACAATTCCTTAATTTGAATTACGGGTATTTTACGTGAAAACGGCTATGAATGCAGGTTTATGATTTTTGCAGTATTTTGTATGTATAAATATACGCTTGTATTGGCTTGAAGTAAGATGACATGTAATGAAGGTGTCATATTGCTAAGCCCATGTATAAAAAAGACAAACAGGGAATGATCATCGTTTTGATCGCTTTGACTTTGTTTTTAGCCATTTCAATTGGTTTTAAATTCCAGAGTGCTGTTGCTGCTTTATCTATTGCACTTACTGTCGTACTGGTTCAGCTATTATCAAATCTGCATCAGCGTTTGACTCATTTAGAACAACAGTTTTCTCAGCAGGAAAAACCACTTTATTCTATTCATACACAAACAATAGTGATTTATGCAGCCGCCTTGGTTGCATTAGTTGCTTATATGAATCACTGGATGTGGATTGCTGGTGGGGCATTACTGGTTTTATTGCTATGTTTGATTCAAACAATTAGTGCGTTTAATACTCGACTGTTATACCTCGAGTCGGCAAAACCAACTGTGCATGTAAATGAAACCCTACAAACAGAAATTATAGCTCCAGCGGTAGTGCAAGTTGATTCCAATATTACAGACACGTTAATTCCTGTTGAAACGGCAATTTTAAATGAAACAGAACAACCAGCCCATGTACAGAGTACATGGTGGCAACCAGCAGTCGACTGGATGGTTCATGGCAATCCAATTTTAAGAGTTGCTGTCGCTGTGTTGATGGTTGGGGTGGTGTTGTTATTGCGTTTCGCAAGTGAGCACTGGCAACTTAGTTTAGGTGTAAAACTTGGTTTTATTGCTATTGCTGGAGCTGTATTAACGGCATTTGGATATAGCTTGCAAAAGAAAAATCAACTTTTTGCTGTAGCATTGCAGGGTGTGGGACTAGCTGTTGTATTCCTAACACTCGTGTTCTCACATCATTTTGGTGTAATTGCTAATCTAACTACAGCGAGTATTCTGTTTACGATCTTATTGGCTATTACGGTATTCCTGAGTTTAAAACAACAAGCTATTTATTTGGCAATTTTAGCACTGGGCATGGCCTATGCAGCCCCTTTAGTTATTCCACAATATCGTCCAGATGTAGTCTTCCTATTTAGCTACTATTTGGTAATTAACTTAGCAGTTGCTGCGGTTAATTTTATTCAACCATGGAAAATCTTAAATCAGATTGCTTTCTTTGCCACAATGTTTATTGGTGGTAGCGCGATAGGTTTTTATGCAGAACCAGCAAAATTTGACACATTAGACTGGATTTTATGGCTACATATAGCTTTGTTTATTTGGCTTAGTGTCCGTTATAGCCAAAATATATCTCGAGTTTCAGCACGTGAACAACAAGAAGGCATTCGTTTACCTCCGCTCTTAGATGTTGGTCTTATTTTTAGTGTGCCTGTACTAGGCTTTACGCTACATGCCTATTTAGTTCATGAGTCTACTCAAGCGTTGACGATTGGTGCTGCAGTTTTGGCTGGTACCTATGCGGTATTAACTTTTTGGATCAAAAAGATCCATCCTCAACTTTCAGTTCTTGCTAAAAGCTTTTTCATCCTTGCCGTTGCATTTTTTGCTTTAATCTTTCCACTCGCGAAAGGGGCACATTGGACTGCGATTGGTTGGGTTGCTCAAGGTACGGCCCTTATTGTATGGGGAGTAACTGAGCGCTACCGTTTGAGCCGATATATTGGTGTAATTTTAGTTTTACTCAGTTCAGTTGCATTGTTTTATCAATTTTGGGCAAATGCAGAGTTCCCGACTCTAAGCACAAGCATTTATGCAATTGCACAATTCATTTCGGCCTATTATTTATTGCAATACAACAGTAAAGAGCAACACTATTTTAGTGCAAGCATGTTTAGCGGCATTTTCTTATGTTTAGGTATGTATGCGGGTGCTATCGCTGGTATAGAAATTTTGACATGGCAACATCATGGCTTAAGCCCATATTTGATGATTGCGATACTATTATTATCAATATTTAGTGTAGTGGTTCACTACAAACTAAGGGTCCAATGGCAGAGCTTACAGTTAAGTTTAATTGGCCTGTTATTGGTGTTAATTTTGGGTGAGGCCTTTACCAGTCAAGTATTCAGCCTGTTTAAATGGCCGAGTATATTACAGCAGGGTACTTTCCTTATCGCAGCAACGCTTCTTAGTGCTTTATTCATTATGGCTCAACCGCAATCAGGTCAGTTTGGATCTTTAAAGGTCTGGTCTGGTTTGAGCTGGTTGGCATTAGCAACGGTTGGTTTGGCAATATTTCCACAAATGCCACTTGTTGCTCTGGCTTTTGTTCCAGTGGTTTATTCCCTTTGGGTGTATAAGGCTCATAAAACGACACTGTTACATCAAATTCCAGTGTGGTGTTTAAGCTTACTTTGGTTGCTAGTAGTGAGCGTAGATCGGCATTCTGCTGAGAATCTTTATTTTGTTCCTTTGATTAACTTAACAGACTTCCTTTCAATTTCAGTATTTGCTGGTCTACTCTTTATTATTTATCAGCATGCTTTTGATCAAGATAAATCACTGGAGTGGACTTTTAAAATTACAACAATTCTAGTGGGGTTGTTAGTATTCAGTAGTGTGGTGGTTAGAGGCTTGCACTATTACTGGGCAACACCACTCTGGAGTGCTGCAATTTGGACAAATGGCTTGGTGCAATTAAGTTTGACATTGCTCTGGGTTATTTTGGCATTTATTTTAACTACATTCTCTAGCCGAAAAATGATTCGTCAATTATGGTTTGTAGGTGCTGCGCTTTTAGGGATTGTGGTATTAAAACTGATTTTGCTTGATCTATCGCAAAGTGCGACTTTAACTCGAGTCATTTCATTTATTGGCGCGGGTGGGGTAATGTTGATTATTGCTTATCTTGCGCCATTACCACCATCATCCGCTGTGCAGAAAAATGAAGAGCCTAAGCTTTAGGCTCTCGATTTAATTCTTTTTGATTACTGTATTGATCGATATCATCTTCAGCAAAAACACTAGATGGTCGATCAATCAAACCCATTTTAGGAACAGGAATTTCAATTCGGTTATCTAAAAATCCATTTCGAATTCGTTCTTGCATCTCATCTCGAACTTTTAAAGAGTTCTCTTGTCGACACCACATTGTAAATAAAAGCTCAATTGATGATTCTCTGAATGCGGTCACTGTAACAGCAGGCTTTGGATCATCTAATACAAGAGGATAATGAGCTGCTACATTCAGTAGAACCTCACGAACTTTAATAATGTCTTCATGGAAGTTGATTGCGAGCGTAATTGGAATACGCCGTATTGGGTATTTAGATAAGTTGTGCACGGGAGCACGAATGAGTTGTTCGTTTGGCAAACGAATATAGACATTGTCTAATGTAAGTAGCTTAACTGAAAGCAAATCAATCGAGATCACTTCACCTTCAATTGTATTTCCACGAATGAGCGTAATCTGGATCGTATCACCGACTTCAAATGAACCTTCACCAATCAAAAATAAACCACTAATCAAGTTACTGGCTGATGTTTGCGATGCAAAACCGAGCGCTACGGTTAAAATCCCTGCCGCGCCAAGAAATACACTCAGTTTAAAACCAGCTTCTTTTAAACTCGTCATAATGAAGAGTAAGAAAATAAAATAAAAAATACCGCGACGCCACACCAGACGTTGATGAGCATTAAAACGTGAGCCAATGGTTCTAATAAATGTATTTGAAATAATACGGGCAAGAACAAAACCAATAAAACACAGCACAACACCGACTAAAATTTCACTAATACGTTCGGTATTGATATTGGTAAATATGCTTGTGAGGCTATCAGCGATATCCTTAGGAATACTTGTATCAGCCATATAAACCTCTTAAAAGAATGAATCAAACATATTGAATAATGCTCCACCGGGTGAACGTGGTGGGTGAACATAGGTCACTTCACCAGCAAGCGGGGGGGTACGGTTTTCAATACGAATTCGTGCAGGACGATCAGAGCCTTCATAATAAACTTTAATTTGAGAAGTCCATAAACGACCGGTACTTTCACTATAAAAAAGAGGCAGAGCGGTAACTGGCACGTTCATGCGGTCAAAACGCAATTGATGATTACTGGTGTTGTGAAAGTCGATTGGAGTAACAGCACGGAAAGCACGTGGTGTTAATAGATTCAAATCAGTACGGCCATCCACGGAAGTCGCATAACAGATTTCACCTTGCTGTGCATTAGGACCAAACCACGTATCTTTAGGCTGAATCACGGGAATCTCAAACAAAGGTTCATGCTGACTTTCAACTAAGCCTGCAATCCATAATGGTGTACTAATATAAAGAGTTCCGCGTTGACCTGCCGGAATGTAGATAGGATCAACGGGTTTAATGACCACAGAACGGTCTGCCAGACGGGGCATAAGTAAAAATTCTGGATTAGTTTTCCGAAACATGTAGCGTTCTACTTGAACAGTATGCGGAAAGGCAAAATTCGGATCCGCAATTGGGTGCCAATCTTGCTCATTATCGTCTTGAAGAGATGGGCGATAATATTCGATACGCCATTCTTTTATACCGCGCGTTAGACGAAAAAGCATTGAACCAAATTGCCATGCTTTGGACTGGTTAATTTCAAAGTGCTGCTCTCCCCACCATTTTAAGGAATTTTGGGGGCGAGGCTGATATTCATTATTTTCAAACAAGACGTAAAATTCCTCTACCGAGTTGTTAAACAGACTTCACGCTGTAATCTGCTTAGAGTACACTCAAAATCATCTTACTCATCATTATAAATTGTGATGCAAATATTGAAACAAATACAAGTTCCATATAGTTTTGCCAAGCGTCATGGTGTTTTATTTCGTTATGACGGTGATCAAGTATTTATTATTAGACGTCAAAACACTGAAAAAATTGCATTGCAGGAAGCAAGACGAATTCTAGGTAAGCCAGCTCACTTCCAATTATGTACTGAACAAGAATTTAATACGCTCTTAAGTACAAGCTATGCCGGTGATACAGGGGAATCACAACAAGTTGCAGCAGGTTTAGAAGATCATCCGGATTTATTGAGTTTGGCCGATCAGGTTCCTGAAACAGAAGATTTGATGGATCAAGAAGATGACGCACCTATTGTTCGTCTGATCAATGCGCTACTTTCAGAGGCAATTCGAGTAGGAGCTTCTGATATTCACATTGAAGCTTTCGAAAAGAAATTATCTGTACGATTACGTGTAGATGGTCAATTACGTGAAGTTGTACAGCCGCGCCGTGAGTTGGCACCGTTGCTGGTTTCACGTATTAAAGTCATGGCAAAACTCGATATTGCAGAAAAGCGAGTGCCACAAGATGGGCGTATTTCTTTACGCCTTGCTGGCCGAGAAGTAGATGTTCGTGTTTCGACTTTACCATCTTCACATGGTGAAAGGGTTGTAATGCGTTTGCTCGATAAACAAGCTGGTCGACTTAATATGATCCACTTGGGATTAATGGCAAATGACTATGAGCGTTTAACTCAGTTAGTACATCGTCCTCATGGCATTATTTTGGTCACAGGGCCTACAGGTTCGGGGAAAACAACGACTTTGTATGCAGCTCTATCTGATCTAAATGATAATACGCGGAACATCTTAACTGCCGAAGATCCGATTGAATATCAACTTGAAGGCATTGGTCAAACACAAGTGAATACCAAAGTGGATATGACGTTTGCTCGTGCTTTAAAGGCAATGTTGCGTCAAGATCCAGATGTGGTGATGGTAGGTGAGATTCGTGACTTGGAAACGGCTGAAATTGCAGTGCAAGCATCGTTAACTGGACATTTGGTTTTATCGACACTACATACCAATACAGCTATTGGTGCGGTTACTCGACTTAAAGATATGGGGATTGAACCCTTCTTATTATCAAGCTCTTTAATTGGGGTGATTGCTCAACGTTTGGTTCGTACCTTATGTCCACATTGTATGACATGGCGTGAAGCTGATACTTTTGAAAAACAGGTTTTTCAACATATTCATAATGAACCATTGTTGCAGTTACCTGAAGCCAAAGGGTGTGACCATTGCTCACATTTAGGCTTTAATGGACGTACAGCCATTTATGAAATCGTACCAGTTGATGAACCGATGCGTCGTCTCATTCATGGTAATGCGGCTGAATATGAATTAGAAAATCATGCTCGTGAGTATTCAGGTTCTATTCGTGATGATGGTCTGCGCAAAGTACTCGCAGGTAAAACGACACTTGAAGAAGTGCTTCGAGTAACCAATGAAGCAAGTGAAGTCTAATTTGTAACATGCAATAAAAAATGCCCGATATGATTCGGGCATTTTTAATAATAAAACTTATTCAGTCACAATATTAAAAGTCACATCAATATTACCGCGAGTTGCATTTGAATATGGACAAACAATATGAGCTGCTGCAACTAACTTTTCAGCTTCTTCACGGTCCATACCCACTAAGTAAACATTTAAAGTTACTTCGATGCTAAAACCTGTAGGAATTGGACCAATACCTACTTCACCTTCTACGTAAGCATCTTTACTAATATTAAATTTATCGCGGTTTGCAACAAATTTTAAAGCTCCTAAAAAGCATGCTGAATAGCCAGCTGCAAATAACTGCTCAGGGTTTGTTACCGCACCACCAGCGCCACCCATTTCTTTAGGTACGCCAAGTTGTACATCTAATACACCGTCAGATGAAGTTGCGCGGCCATCACGACCACCGGTTGCTTTAGCTTTTGCACGATAAACAACTTTTTCTAATGACATCGTTTTTATTCCTAAAATAAATTGAATACAAATATATCGTACACGACTTAATTATTTTGACAAGTATATTTTTTGAAAAAATTGCTGTTTATTTAACTAGATTTGTACGGAGTTTGGTAAGTTGATCTTTCAAGCCTAATAGTGTTGTCATGTCACATGAACTTGCTTCTAGTACGCCTGCTGGAATATCCAATGCTTGATCTTTTAATTTTTTTCCTTCATCGCTAAGTGTAATAATCACTTGTCTCTCGTCTTGAGTTGAGCGGGTACGATGAAGTAAACGTAGGGCTTCTAACTTTTTCAAGATAGGAGTGAGAGTGGATGATTCTAAAAAAAGTTTGGTGCCAATTTCTGAAACAGTCACTTCATCCTGTTCCCACAAAACTAACATCACTAAATATTGAGGATAGGTAAGCCCCAAAGGCGCGAGAAGTTTTCTGTAGAGTTGATTAAGCGCTAAATTTGTTGAATAAATGAGGAAGCACAATTGATTCTCAAGCTTTAAGTTTTGACAGTCTTGGTCCATATATTCCTCAAAGAAACTCTGTATTGCTTTTGTAGTATATCGCGTTCTATTCAGTTTCTTAAATGTTCATAAGAATAGGTTATGAATAAAGTAAATTAAGAGACATAAAAAATGGAATAATTAATCCAATTATTCCATAACATAAAAATATTTTAGATAAAATTGTCTACCACAGATCTGCAATTTTTTTCATTAAACGCGCACGATATTTAGCGGTAGGATTATTTGCATTGCGTTGTTGCTCTTGTTCATAAAAATCTTGCCATGCAGTAATCATTTCAAGCGTTGTTCCTTGTTTTTTAATCATAGAAACATCTGCTGGCTGAATATTTTCTAAACGTTGTCTTGCGCCTTCTGCACCCGTTCCCCATCCAATTATTCTTTGGCCAAATGCAGGCAAAGGAATATCTTTAGGAGTAGAGGGAAGAATATCTGATTTGAGCTGTGCCGTTGGTGAAACGAAATGATTCGTTGTCCCAAACTCAGCATAACAATGAATATTTGCCCCCAAGCAAAAAAAGCTAAATAAGTATTTCCACATGAATAATTAAACTTTTAATAGTGAATTAATTTACGGTGTGTCATTAGAGGCATTGAAGAGCGGACGAGATCTTGCGCCGTTAGATCAAAGGGCACAGTAATTAAACCATTTCCTTCATATCCAATCATACTTAAAATTTGGCCACGACTATCAGTTGCCCCAGAGTGTCCCCAGGTCTGTCGTTTTTCACCATGCCAGCCCTGTTGTGCTGCACCTAAAACATAACATTGGCTATCCATTGCCCGACCTTGTAACAAAAGCTGCCAGTGCATTTGTCCAGTTGTATAGGTAAATGCAGCAGGGGCAGTAAGAATATGAGCGCCTTGTTGTCTTAGCGTTAGAGCAAGCTCTGGAAAACGCAAGTCATAACATACCATTAAGCCAATATTGCCAAAAGGGGTAGATGTGACTACTACGTCTGTTCCTGGTTCAAAGAAACGAGACTCCTGATAACCACCGACAGCATCACCCACTTGTACATCAAATAAATGGATCTTGTCATAACGCGCTTCTGTACGCTCAGGGCTAATACAGAGGCTAACAGTTCGGACGCGACCATCTTGAATAGTGGATCCATCTGGACGGAATGGGCAGGGTAAGGTGCCAGCCACAATCCAGATTTGATATTGATGTGCGAGTTTCTCAAGCCTTTGTTGAATAGATTCAAATTGCTCAGCAGTTTCACGTTGTTTTCCAGCAGCAAAACATACAAAGTTTTCGGGGAAAACAATCAAACTGGCATTTTGCGCCTTGCTCTGTTGAATCAAAGACTCAATGACTTGAAAATTATTTTCAATATCATCTTGAGAGTTCATTTGAGCAACAGAAACGAGGGTCATATTCTAATCCGGCTTAATGGTGAAAATCAGGCATTTTGCTTGTCCGATACCTGTTCAAGAGTATCTTGTTCTTTCTGTAACTGCTTAACAAGTGGCTCAAACATATTCTGATTGTTTGCATTGAGTTTCATCAATGTCTTATGTGCATCCAGAACAGTTCTTAGCATTGCATTATGAGTGATTTGTTCATCTGTTAACGTTAATGTGCAAACGTTAGGATCACCACAATAATTCAAAATGACAAAAACCTGCCCTAGCCCCATACTGTTGGCTAAGGTTGTGATATCTGGATTGGTAGATAGCATCACAGCTTGAATATGATGAGTCTGTTTAAGCTTTAAACCTAGCTTAGCTAAGATGCCTAATACAGTACTATCAATAAATGTTGTTTGGGTTAAATCAACGATTGCACCTACAACATTCTCTTGCTGTTCAATTCTGTTTAAAAGTTTGTCTAGACTTATACAAGAATGGGCTCGCACTTCACCAATAAGTTTGAAAATATGCGTTCCATTTAAACTTGCATATTCAACATGACCTGTTGACATATAAATGCCATTTTCAGAGAAGGATAGAAAAATTATCACATAGTGCCATCCCAGACTCAAGAGTCCTTAAGTCGTATATTATGTAATTAATTGATTCGTAAATTAATTCATTCGACAAAGACTGAAGATGGCAATATCGTCGGCCACATGATCGGGTGCTTGAAATGATTGATTTTGCAAATGATGGACCAATTGTTGGAACTGATCGTTTAAACCGCCATCAAAAGGTTCGAGGGCTCCGTCCGAGCAAACAATGAAGCGAGAATGGCGATTTAATGTACAAATATGCTCTTCAACTTCAAGTTCATCAGTTAAACCTAGTGGGAAACTGCTCGTTGTTAGAATCTTCGGTGCCTGATTAGGCTCAAAAATGATAGGAGGAGGGTAGTGCCCAGCACTTGACCAGCGAAGAGTGTGTGTTTCAAGGTTTAAAATACCCACCACAATCGTAATGTGCTTTTCGATATTCTCTTGAACTAACATCCCATTTAATTTTTTTATTAATTGTCTTGGGGTCTTAGAGCGACCATGAAATGCTGCCATCCATGATGTTAATAAACTACTGGTTACACCATGACCTGAAACATCAGCAAGATAGAATAAAACTTCTTTGTCATTTAATTTCCAATAGTCGTACCAATCACCGGAAAGATAAGCTGAAGGCTGAAAGAAAGTTTCGACTTCATAATTTAATAGATCAATTGGATTAGGCAATAATCGTTTTTGCAGTTCAGCAGCCGAAGGTAAATCACGACTATCTTGATTACGCTTATATTGAGCATCAATTCTTGATAGGGCTTTATTTAAATCACTAGGTAATTGATTCCACACCCAGCCTGCAAGAGCACCTGCTTCCCATGCATGCGCTAAAGCGGTACCTTCATGTTCAAAAGCAATTACGACCGTTGGCAAATTCCATTTATAAGTCAGGAAATCTTGTACATCTGCAATTGCAATGATGGTTGGATCATATAAATCTAAATCATCTATGTTAATGACTTGTAAGCCTGGCAGTTTATCCAAAGCTTGCTCTAAATAAGGAATAGAGCGTGTCGGTTTAATAAAATACATAGAAGATATGGTAGTCCTTTTATATGATCACTTTATTCATCATAGAGTATGTATGATCAAAATCAAGGTATTGCCTAACTCTTAATCCAAGCAACACCTTTATTTCATGTTAAGGGTTTTGATTCTCATCTGGTGTATCTTCTGAGTCATCATCAATGAAAGACACATCGGCAGAATCGCCCTTTTTCTCTGCAATTTGGAATGCTTTACGCTGGAGGTATAAGTCTCGAATCATAGCGTATTGATCACCTTGTAAGGTTTGATCTAAGTCAAGATATTGGGCGCGTGTATCCACAGCTTGTAATAGATTACTCGACCAATAAAGACCTTCTTGATCATCCATAACGTATTTTTGTGGACGAGCTTGAGCATCTACTGCTAAACCAAAACCATCACGTAAGGTGCTTGGACCAAAAAAAGGCAACATAAGGAAGGGGCCAGAAGGAACGCCATAGTAGCCAAGAGTTACACCAAAATTCTCTTCTTCAGTTGGTAAACCTAAGCGACTTGCAGGATCAGCCAAACCAAGAGTGGTTAAGGTGTTAATTGTAAATCGGCCTAAAGTTTTTGCTGCACGACCAGGGCGGCCTTGAATAAGCTGATTGACAGCATTCCATGGTTCACCAAGATTTTTACGGAATTGGCGATAAGAACCACGTACATCTTCTGGGGTTTTTTCTCTATATTGAACAGCAACTGGGCGTAAAAAATTACGATCCAACATATCATTAAAAGAATAAATTGGACGATTCAATGATTGCAAAGGATCTTTGACAAGATCTGGTTGAGCTGCATTTGCGTTAATTTTTAAATCTTTAACTTTAATATTTTTTAGATCTTTAATAATTTGTGAACGGGGATGGTTTGGCCCTGTTTCTTCTAATGAACTAGCATTAGTAGATTCACTTACCGTGTTTTCTTGAGCATATATAGAGGTACAAACACCTACAGATAACACGCTTAGTAAAATTAAATTAGAATAATTCATATAATTCCTTAACCGCCAGCCAGGCTAATACTTAATGTGCAGTTGGGTGGAGATATGTTTTAATACAAAGTTGATAACCTATTATCAAGGTAAAATTGATCAAATAATATAGATAAAATGCTAAAATGACTAAAAAACGAACATGTGGTAATATTAAATTAAAAAAGGGGTTGTCAAAGGAATTTAATGGTCTATAATGCACATCCATCGGCGGTGATGCAGATAAGAACTTGTTGAAAAACAGTTACTTGGAATTAAGTTGGTTGCTTTAAGTGATGAATTTGATGAGAAGTTGGTTTTGAGATTAAGTTTTAAAAATATCGAAATTACCTGTTGACTTTTAAGAGATTAAGAGTAATATAGCCGACCTAGCTTGCTGGTGACGAACCAGGAAGAAGATCATTAAGAGAATTGAAGAACAACTTGTGTGGATTTTTACTGATTGATCGATCGAAATATTATCATTGATTGATTGGTTTAAATTACTCGAAGTTTATTTGAGCGAAATTTAAGTCAGAAAATTGATGAGCCAGAATTGGCACCTTGTCTTTAATAAGGTGCAAAATGATTTTTAACTGAAGAGTTTGATCATGGCTCAGATTGAACGCTGGCGGCAGGCTTAACACATGCAAGTCGAGCGGAGAGAGGTAGCTTGCTACTGATCTTAGCGGCGGACGGGTGAGTAATGCTTAGGAATCTGCCTATTAGTGGGGGACAACATTTCGAAAGGAATGCTAATACCGCATACGTCCTACGGGAGAAAGCAGGGGATCTTCGGACCTTGCGCTAATAGATGAGCCTAAGTCGGATTAGCTAGTTGGTGGGGTAAAGGCCTACCAAGGCGACGATCTGTAGCGGGTCTGAGAGGATGATCCGCCACACTGGGACTGAGACACGGCCCAGACTCCTACGGGAGGCAGCAGTGGGGAATATTGGACAATGGGCGGAAGCCTGATCCAGCCATGCCGCGTGTGTGAAGAAGGCCTTATGGTTGTAAAGCACTTTAAGCGAGGAGGAGGCTACTTTAGTTAATACCTAGAGATAGTGGACGTTACTCGCAGAATAAGCACCGGCTAACTCTGTGCCAGCAGCCGCGGTAATACAGAGGGTGCAAGCGTTAATCGGATTTACTGGGCGTAAAGCGCGCGTAGGCGGCTAATTAAGTCAAATGTGAAATCCCCGAGCTTAACTTGGGAATTGCATTCGATACTGGTTAGCTAGAGTGTGGGAGAGGATGGTAGAATTCCAGGTGTAGCGGTGAAATGCGTAGAGATCTGGAGGAATACCGATGGCGAAGGCAGCCATCTGGCCTAACACTGACGCTGAGGTGCGAAAGCATGGGGAGCAAACAGGATTAGATACCCTGGTAGTCCATGCCGTAAACGATGTCTACTAGCCGTTGGGGCCTTTGAGGCTTTAGTGGCGCAGCTAACGCGATAAGTAGACCGCCTGGGGAGTACGGTCGCAAGACTAAAACTCAAATGAATTGACGGGGGCCCGCACAAGCGGTGGAGCATGTGGTTTAATTCGATGCAACGCGAAGAACCTTACCTGGCCTTGACATAGTAAGAACTTTCCAGAGATGGATTGGTGCCTTCGGGAACTTACATACAGGTGCTGCATGGCTGTCGTCAGCTCGTGTCGTGAGATGTTGGGTTAAGTCCCGCAACGAGCGCAACCCTTTTCCTTATTTGCCAGCGAGTAATGTCGGGAACTTTAAGGATACTGCCAGTGACAAACTGGAGGAAGGCGGGGACGACGTCAAGTCATCATGGCCCTTACGGCCAGGGCTACACACGTGCTACAATGGTCGGTACAAAGGGTTGCTACCTAGCGATAGGATGCTAATCTCAAAAAGCCGATCGTAGTCCGGATTGGAGTCTGCAACTCGACTCCATGAAGTCGGAATCGCTAGTAATCGCGGATCAGAATGCCGCGGTGAATACGTTCCCGGGCCTTGTACACACCGCCCGTCACACCATGGGAGTTTGTTGCACCAGAAGTAGCTAGCCTAACTGCAAAGAGGGCGGTTACCACGGTGTGGCCGATGACTGGGGTGAAGTCGTAACAAGGTAGCCGTAGGGGAACCTGCGGCTGGATCACCTCCTTAACGAAAGATTGACGATTGGTAAGAATCCACAACAAGTTGTTCTTCATAGATGTATCTGAGGGTCTGTAGCTCAGTTGGTTAGAGCACACGCTTGATAAGCGTGGGGTCACAAGTTCAAGTCTTGTCAGACCCACCATGACTTTGACTGGTTGAAGTTATAGATAAAAGATACATGACTGATGATGTAAGCTGGGGACTTAGCTTAGTTGGTAGAGCGCCTGCTTTGCACGCAGGAGGTCAGGAGTTCGACTCTCCTAGTCTCCACCAGAACTTAAGAGAAGTTCGGATTACAGAAATTAGTAAATAAAGATTTAGATCTTGGTTTATTAACTTCTGTGATTTAAGTATCACGGTATTAAGCATGACCTGACGAAGGCATGTTTATTCATTAACAGATTGGCAAAATTGAGTCTGAAATAAATTGTTCACTCAAGAGTTTAGATTAAGTAATTAATCTAGATGAATTGAGAACTAGCAAATTAACTGAATCAAGCGTTTTGGTATATGAATTTAGATTGAAGCTGTACAGTGTTTAAGTACACAGACAACAGATAGTAGCGATGAAGAATCGCACGGACAACACTCACTTGTAAGTGTTGACGACTGTTTGGGGTTGTATAGTCAAGTAATTAAGTGCATGTGGTGGATGCCTTGGCAGTCAGAGGCGATGAAAGACGTAATAGCCTGCGATAAGCTCCGGGGAGGCGGCAAATATCCTTTGATCCGGAGATTTCTGAATGGGGGAACCCACCTACTTTAAGGTAGGTATTGCAACATGAATACATAGTGTTGCAAGGCGAACGAGGGGAAGTGAAACATCTCAGTACCCTTAGGAAAAGAAATCAATTGAGATTCCCTTAGTAGCGGCGAGCGAACGGGGATCAGCCCATTAAGTTATGTGTGTTTTAGTGGAACGCTCTGGGAAGTGCGAACGTAGAGGGTGATATTCCCGTACACGAAAGGGCACACATAATGATGACGAGTAGGGCGAGGCACGTGAAACCTTGTCTGAATATGGGGGGACCATCCTCCAAGGCTAAATACTCCTGACTGACCGATAGTGAACCAGTACCGTGAGGGAAAGGCGAAAAGAACCCCTGTGAGGGGAGTGAAATAGATCCTGAAACCGCATGCATACAAGCAGTGGGAGCCGACTTGTTCGGTGACTGCGTACCTTTTGTATAATGGGTCAGCGACTTATATTCAGTAGCGAGGTTAACCGTATAGGGGAGCCGTAGAGAAATCGAGTCTTAATAGGGCGTTTAGTTGCTGGGTATAGACCCGAAACCAGGCGATCTATCCATGAGCAGGTTGAAGGTTGGGTAACACTAACTGGAGGACCGAACCCACTGTCGTTGAAAAGCCAGGGGATGACTTGTGGATAGGGGTGAAAGGCTAATCAAGCCTGGTGATAGCTGGTTCTCCCCGAAAGCTATTTAGGTAGCGCCTCGGACGAATACCATAGGGGGTAGAGCACTGTTTCGGCTAGGGGGTCATCCCGACTTACCAAACCGATGCAAACTCCGAATACCTATGAGTACTATCCGGGAGACAGACTGCGGGTGCTAACGTCCGTAGTCAAGAGGAAAACAATCCAGACCGCCAGCTAAGGCCCCAAAATCATAGTTAAGTGGGAAACGATGTGGGAAGGCATAGACAGCTAGGAGGTTGGCTTAGAAGCAGCCACCCTTTAAAGAAAGCGTAATAGCTCACTAGTCGAGTCGGCCTGCGCGGAAGATGTAACGGGGCTAAAACTATGTGCCGAAGCTGCGGATTTGACTTTTAGTCAAGTGGTAGGGGAGCGTTCTGTAAGCCGATGAAGGTGTATTGAGAAGTATGCTGGAGGTATCAGAAGTGCGAATGCTGACGTGAGTAACGACAAAACGGGTGAAAAACCCGTTCGCCGAAAGACCAAGGGTTCCAGTCCAACGTTAATCGGGGCTGGGTGAGTCGACCCCTAAGGCGAGGCCGAAAGGCGTAGTCGATGGGAAATTGGTTAATATTCCAATACTTCTGTGTAATGCGATGAGAGGACGGAGAAGGTTAAGTCAGCCTGGCGTTGGTTGTCCAGGTGGAAGGAAGTAGGCATGCATCTTAGGCAAATCCGGGGTGCTCTATGCTGAGATCTGATAGCAAGCTGTACTTGTACAGCGAAGTGGCTGATACCATGCTTCCAGGAAAAGTCTCTAAGCTTCAGTTACACAGGAATCGTACCCGAAACCGACACAGGTGGTCAGGTCGAGTAGACCAAGGCGCTTGAGAGAACTCTGCTGAAGGAACTAGGCAAAATGGTACCGTAACTTCGGGAGAAGGTACGCTGCTGACGGTGATGACCCTTGCGGTCTGAGCTATTGGCAGCCACAGAAACCAGGCCGCTGCAACTGTTTATTAAAAACATAGCACTCTGCAAACACGAAAGTGGACGTATAGGGTGTGATGCCTGCCCGGTGCTGGAAGGTTAATTGATGGGGTTAGCGTAAGCGAAGCTCTTGATCGAAGCCCCAGTAAACGGCGGCCGTAACTATAACGGTCCTAAGGTAGCGAAATTCCTTGTCGGGTAAGTTCCGACCTGCACGAATGGCATAATGATGGCGGCGCTGTCTCCAGCAGAGGCTCAGTGAAATCGAAATCGCTGTGAAGATGCAGTGTACCCGCGGCTAGACGGAAAGACCCCGTGAACCTTTACTGCAGCTTGACATTGAACTTTGACCTTACTTGTGTAGGATAGGTGGGAGGCTTTGAAGTTGGAACGCTAGTTCCAATGGAGCCGTCCTTGAAATACCACCCTGGTAATGTTGAGGTTCTAACTCTGCCCCGTAATCCGGGGCGAGGACCATGTCTGGTGGGTAGTTTGACTGGGGCGGTCTCCTCCTAAAGAGTAACGGAGGAGTACGAAGGTGCGCTCAGCGTGGTCGGAAATCACGCGTAGAGTATAAAGGCAAAAGCGCGCTTAACTGCGAGACCCACAAGTCGAGCAGGTACGAAAGTAGGTCTTAGTGATCCGGTGGTTCTGTATGGAAGGGCCATCGCTCAACGGATAAAAGGTACTCTGGGGATAACAGGCTGATACCGCCCAAGAGTTCATATCGACGGCGGTGTTTGGCACCTCGATGTCGGCTCATCTCATCCTGGGGCTGAAGCAGGTCCCAAGGGTATGGCTGTTCGCCATTTAAAGAGGTACGCGAGCTGGGTTTAGAACGTCGTGAGACAGTTCGGTCCCTATCTACCGTGGGCGCTGGAAATTTGAGAGGATCTGCTCCTAGTACGAGAGGACCAGAGTGGACGAACCTCTGGTGTACCGGTTGTGACGCCAGTCGCATCGCCGGGTAGCTATGTTCGGAAGGGATAACCGCTGAAAGCATCTAAGCGGGAAGCCTACCTCAAGATAAGATTTCCCTAGGACTTTATGTCCTCTAAAGAGCCGTTCGAGACTAGGACGTTGATAGGTTGGATGTGGAAGCATAGTGATATGTGAAGCTGACCAATACTAATTGCTCGTGAGGCTTGACTATACAACACCCAAGCAGTTGTATATAAAGCATCAATCGATTCATTAATATGCAAAGCAACTTGATTTAGTTATATGCTTAGCTAAAATGAACAAATAAAGTAAGATTCAATCAGCCCATCTGTAAAGATTTGGAAAACGCATCGGCATATTAAGACCAATGCAAGTATCCATACCAGTTGTGCTGGCGACCATAGCAAGAGTGAACCACCTGATCCCTTCCCGAACTCAGAAGTGAAACCTCTTAGCGCTGATGGTAGTGTGGGGTTTCCCATGTGAGAGTAAGTCATCGCCAGCTCATTATTCTAACACCCCGGTCTCGAAAGAAACCGGGGTGTTTCTTTATGGGAAATTAAATTAATCTATTAATTTAGATGCAGTAAGACCATAAAAAAGGACTCTATATGAGTCCTTTTTTATATATGAAGGAAACTTCGAACCCGCTCTAAGTTAGAAATGGCTGCAAGACCTATATCTTAATTAGTTATAGAGCAAAATTTTTTATTAAAAGATCCGCTTTTTCTTCTAGAAATTTCATACCAATATATATGATAAATAGAAACTATATGTTATAAATGTTAAGTAGGCATGATTTTTGCTTGTTTAATGGAATCTAAAATATGAAATTATCTGTTGGGTTGAAAGTTGCGAATTCTTTATCGTTAACACCTCAATTGCAGCAGGCGATTCGTTTGTTACAGCTTTCTAGCTTAGAGCTTGAACAAGAAATTCAAATTCAACTAGATAGTAATCCTTTACTTGAAAAAATAGAAGAAGAATCAATAACAGAAAGCCTATCTGTATTAGAAAGCAAAGAATCAGATGATTTAACAACTGAATTAAATGCAAACCATTTGCCTGATGATTTACCAGTCGATACTGATTGGGATGATATTTATACTCATCAATCAACAGTATTGGCTACTCCAGAATTTGAAGAGAGAGAGGATAATCGTCAAGTTCAATTATCTCTAAAGGAACATATTTTAGAACAAGTTAATCTTTTGCACTTTTCTAAAATAGATCAATTAATTGCTTACTGTATTGTTGATGCATTAGATGATAAAGGTTTCTTAGATGCTGAAATAGAAGAAATAATTTTAGCTGCCCAACAATTATTAAATGAGATGGATATCGAAGAAGAAATTGAAGAAGATGAGGTTCTAGTCGTCTTAAAGCATATTCAACGGCTTGATCCACTAGGGATCGGTTCACGTAATTTAGCGGAATGTTTAAAAATACAACTCGAATTTCTACCAAAAGATGTTGAATATTTAAACGAAGCAAAAAGCTTATTGCAATATTATGAGCTTTTGATAGCAAATGATTTAAATAAATTACTCAAACAAACGGGTTTAACAAAAGACCAATTAAAGTTTGCAATCAATCTCTTAAAAACATTGAAACCTTATCCAGGTATGGATTTTGATAAACAAGAATCAGATTATCAAATCCCAGATGTAGTAGTTTCTAAAAAAGATTTGCATTGGCAGGTTCAATTAAACCCAGATGTATTACCTAAATTAAGAATTAATTCTTTTTACTCCAGTATGATTCGTAGAGCAGATCAGAGTGAAGATAATTTATATTTGCGTAATCAAATGCTTGAGGCGAAAAACTTTATCAAAAGCATTGATGAAAGACATAAAACATTATTAAAAGTAGCATCATGTATTGTGGAACATCAGAAAGCTTTTTTGGAAATCGGTGCAGAAGCAATGAAACCATTGGTCCTTCGAGATGTTGCTGAAGAAGTAGAATTGCATGAATCTACAGTTTCTCGTGTAACAACAAATAAGTATATGCTTACTCCACGTGGCCTTTTTGAGTTGAAATATTTTTTCTCTAGCCATGTAGGCACAACTGCTGGTGGAGAGGCTTCTTCTACTGCAATTCGTGCAATGATTAAAAAACTTGTAGCAAGTGAAAACCCGCGTAAACCTTTGTCAGATAATGTAATTGCCACATTGTTGAAAGATGAAGGGATTGAAGTAGCAAGAAGGACTGTCGCAAAATATCGTGAATCGTTACATATTCCTTCATCGTCTGAAAGAAAAGTCTTGATCTGAATTTTGAAGTATGGCTATTCTAGAGATTCATTATGACGAAATAATGAAATTTTAATTTCACCAAGAGGAGCCGCTAAAATGGTTTAATTGTCCTAATTTTTTTTGATAGCATTAAATCGTTTTAGTTCTTCTTTAAATAACCTAAAAAAGGTGAGGGATAGAATTATGCAAATAACGATTCGTGGACATCATTTAGCAATTACACCAGCTATAGAAGAAAATATTAAATCAAAGTTTAATCAATTGACGAAACACCTAGACCAGGTGAATAGTATGCAGATTAAATTAACCAAAGATCATCAAATTGATAAGCGCTCTCATAAGGGGAGTTCAAATCATGTTGCAGAGGCTATTGTAAGATTGCCGGGGATTGAGTTGTTTGCTCAGGCAACCGCTGATGATATGTATACTTCAATTAAAAAATTGACAGAAAAATTAAAAAGACAATTATTAAGATATCGAAAAATGCAATGTACTTATTCGCAAGTTACTGTTTCTGTTTAATAAGTTTTATTAATTTAAGAGAGGCTTGAAAGATAGCCTCTTTTTTATTGATAAAATATAAACACGTACTGAATTCTTGGAAAAAGTTATAGTAAAATACTCCGTTTTACCCCTTAGGTTGTGTCAGAGGTCTTTGCAATGAATAGTGAACAGCTCACTCAAATTTTAAAAGAAGCTTTCCCTGTAGCGGAAGTAGCGGTGAGCGGACAGGCCGGAAAATTTGACCTCCGTATTGTGGATGATCAATTTGAAGGTAAGCGTACAGTGGCTCGTCAACAATTAGTTTATGCACCATTAAATACTTATATTGCAAGTGGGGAAGTTCACGCGGTAACAATTCGTGCAATGACCAAAGATGAATGGCGTAAAGCAAGCCTTTTCGGAGCTTAAATATTAATGGATAAATTTTTAATTACGGGTGGTGTTAAGCTCGAGGGCGAAGTGCGCATTTCTGGTGCAAAAAATGCGGCTTTGCCATTACTTGCTGCAACTATTCTTGCAGATTCTCCAATTACAATAACCAATGTTCCAAATCTTAAAGATGTTAATACTTTGGTAAAGCTAATTGGTGGATTAGGGGTAACAATTGGCTATGAAAATGACACAGTAAAAGCAGATACCTCTACTTTAGATAATCAGTTTGCACCTTATGAGCTGGTAAAAACAATGCGTGCCTCAATTTTGGTTTTAGGACCATTATTAGCACGTTACGGTAATGCTAAAGTTTCTTTACCTGGTGGTTGTGCGATTGGTTCAAGACCTGTGGACCAACATTTAAAAGCTTTAGAAGCTTTGGGTGCGCATATTGAAGTTGAAAATGGTTATGTCCATGCTTCAGTTGATGGTCGCTTAAAAGGTGGTGAAGTTGTTTTTGACATGGTTACTGTTGGTGGTACCGAAAACATCTTGATGGCAGCGGCATTAGCAGATGGCGTTACGACTATTCGTAATGCAGCTCGTGAACCAGAAATCACTGATCTTGCTCAAATGTTAATTAAAATGGGCGCCAAGATTGAAGGTCTTGATACAGATACTCTTATTGTAACAGGCGTAGAAAGTTTGCATGGCTGTGAATATGCTGTTGTTGCTGATCGTATTGAAACAGGTTCATATTTAGCAGCTGCTGCAATTACGGGTGGTCGTGTCAAAACTACACATACTGACCCTGCATTACTTGAGTCTGTTTTGGATAAGTTTGAAGAAATGGGTGCTGAAGTCACTCGTGGTGATGACTGGATAGAACTTGATATGATGGGTAAACGCCCTAAAGCTGTAAGTTTTAGAACTTTGCCACATCCAGAATTCCCAACTGATATGCAAGCACAGCTGATGGCAGTAAATGTGATTGGTCGTGGATTCGCAACAATCTCTGAAACGATCTTTGAAAATCGTTTTATGCATGTTCCTGAATTGTCAAGAATGGGCGCTAATATTCAGGTAGAAGGTCACGATGCAGTCGTAACCGGAGTTGAAACCTTACAGGCAGCACCTGTTATGGCAACAGATTTACGTGCTTCATTCTCTTTGGTTCTAGCTGCTTTAGTTGCAGAAGGAGATACGTTAATTGATCGTATCTACCATATTGACCGTGGTTATGAACATGTCGAAGAGAAGCTTCAAGGTTTAGGTGCCCAAATTAAGCGAGTAAGTTAATGAATGATGTAAGAAACGATGATCCTAATTTTGATGTGATGGGTAATTTTGATCATGGTTTGACCTTGGCATTGAGTAAAGGGCGTATTTTAAAAGAGACGTTACCTTTATTGGCTACGGCGGGTATTAATTTACTCGAAGATCCGGAAAAGTCTCGTAAACTAATTTTCCCTACTACGCATAAGCAAGTACGTATTTTAATTTTACGTGCGTCTGATGTACCAACCTATGTAGAAAATGGTGCAGCAGATATCGGTGTAGCGGGTAAAGATGTGTTGATGGAACATGGTGCTCAGCATGTATATGAGTTGCTTGACCTACAGATTGCTAAATGTAAGTTAATGACTGCTGGTAAAGTAGGTATGGAGCATCCAAAGGGTCGTTTAAAAATTGCCACGAAATATGTCAATCTTACACGCCAGTATTATGCAAGCTTAGGTGAGCAGGTTGATGTTATTAAGCTCTATGGTTCTATGGAGTTAGCACCTTTGGTTGGTTTGGGTGATTACATTGTAGATGTGGTCGATACTGGTAATACTTTAAGAGCAAATGGTCTTGAGCCATTAGAAGAGATTTGCAAAGTTTCTTCTCGATTAATTGTAAATAAAGCCAGTTTTAAACGTAAACAAACTTTGTTAAATCCAATCATTTCACAGCTTGAGCAAGCTGTTCAATCGCGTTAAAAGCAATTTCCCATCATGCTTTTGCGATAGTTAAGCTAGATCATGCCCACAAGCGCATAGAAAAAGGGTAAACTTACTTTTTCTTTTTCGCCTTGTGGGTAAATTGATGCGACGTTTATCGACTCAAGATCAAAACTTCAAACAGGTTTTTGCTGAGCTATTAGCATTTGAAACCGTGAATGATCTTAATTTAGTGCAAACAGTAGATCAAATTATTGCTGATGTTCGTCAGCATGGTGATGATCATGTTTTAAAGCTTACTCAACAGTTCGATCGACATCCTGCGCATCAATTTTCAGATTTAGAATTATCTCAAGAACAACTTAAAACTGCTTTTGATAATTTAAGCCCAGAAATTCGTGATGCTTTAGAGTTGGCAGCAAAGCGTATTCGTACATTTCATGAAGCTCAGAAACAAGATAGCTGGACTTATATTGATGACTTGGGCAATACATTAGGGCAAAAAGTTACGCCTTTAGACCGTGTTGGTATTTATGTGCCAGGTGGTTTAGCTTCTTATCCATCTTCAGTTCTAATGAATGCTGTACCTGCTCATGTAGCGGGTGTACCTGAAATTATTATGGTTGTTCCAGCACCGAATGGTGAATTAAATCCATTGGTTCTTGCCGCAGCTTATCTTGCGGGAGTTAGCCGAGTATTTACCATTGGTGGGGCGCAGGCTGTAGCAGCTTTGGCTTATGGTACTCAGACAATTCCACCTGTAGATAAAATTACTGGTCCTGGAAATCGTTTTGTAGCAGCTGCTAAACGTGCTGTATTTGGTCAAGTCGGCATCGATATGATTGCTGGACCTTCTGAAATTTTAGTATATGCAGAAGGTGAGAATAATGCAGATTGGTTGGCTATGGATGTTTTATCACAAGCTGAACATGACACTGTGGCTCAAGCTATTTTTATCACTCCAGATGAAGCTTTGCTTAATGCAGTCGAGTTGGCAATTGAAAAGCATTTAAATGAATTGCCAAAGGCAGATATTGCTCGAATTTCAATTGAAAACCGTGGTGCTTTGGTATTAGTCAAAGACCGTGCTGAAGCAATTGAGTTGATTAATCAGGTTGCACCAGAGCATTTGGAGCTATGCCTAGATGATGCAGAAGCAATGAGCGAAGAGATTCGTCATGCTGGAGCAATTTTCATGGGCCGTTATACACCTGAAGCAATCGGTGACTATTGTGCGGGTCCAAACCATGTATTGCCGACATCGGGAACTGCTCGTTTTTCTTCTCCGTTAGGCGTTTATGATTTCCAAAAACGTTCGAGCTTGATTATGTGTTCGAAAGATGGAGTTAAAACGTTAGCTAAAACAGCCGACATATTAGCTGTCCAAGAGAACTTAGATGCCCATGCACGCTCAGCTCGCTATCGTTATTAATAAGCTTATAAACCTTGTCGTTTTTTAATTATTACTCAGGGCTGATTTTCAGCCCTTTTTTGAGATAAGACCATGACTTTATCTACAGTACAAATGCGCTTTTGGAGTCCAGAAGTTCGTGAATTAGAGCCTTATGTTCCGGGTGAGCAGCCTAAAATTCAGAATTTATTGAAACTCAATACGAATGAAAATCCATATCCGCCATCTCCAAAAGTAGTTGACGCAGTTCAAGCAGTTTTAACTCAGCAAGCTGATGCTTTGCGTTTATATCCAGATCCAGATGCAACAGCTTTAAAGCAAGCAATTGCTAAACAACAGAATATTGAGGTGTCTCAAGTTTTCGTTGGTAATGGCTCAGATGAAGTACTTGCTCATATTTTTAAAGCATTTTTTCTTCAAGATGAACCGATTCTTTATCCAGATATTACTTATAGTTTTTATCCAGTTTATAGTCAGTTCTTTGGAACAAAAACTAAAGAAATTCCACTCAATGAAAATTTCGAGATAGAAGCTAAGGACTATATCCAACCAAATGGTGGGATTGTTATTACAAACCCTAATGCACCAACCAGTATTGCAATGGGTTTGCCAGATATCGAGCAAATCTTAAAAGCAAATCCAGATCGGGTGGTGGTGATCGATGAGGCTTATGTTGATTTTGGAGCAGAATCCGCAGTTGGTCTTGTAAATCGCTATGAGAATCTAGTTGTTTGTCAAACAACCTCAAAATCTCGTTCATTAGCTGGTTTGCGCGTTGGTTTTGCAATCGCTCAGCCACATTTAATTGCAGCGCTTGAAGCTGTCAAAAATAGTTTTAACTCATATCCTATTGACCGTTTTGCAATTGCAGCCGCAGTAGCTTCTTTTGAAGATCAGGCTTATTTTGAAGAACACTGTCAGAAAGTTATTTCTAGTCGTGAAAAGCTAGTAGATGACTTAACTGCTTTGGGCTTTAAAGTTTTACCTTCTAAAGCGAACTTTATTTTTGCTTCACACTCAGTCCATGATGCTGGCAAACTTGCACAGCAATTACGTGAACAAGGTATTATTGTGCGTTATTTCAATAAGCCTCGTATTAATCAATTTTTGCGTATCACAGTGGGTACTGATGAGCAGAATATGCGTTTAGTGCAAACGTTAAAACAAGATATTCTTTAAGTTTTAGTCTGCTGTGCTGTTCATCAAGTTCAGCATGGCAGAAATTTTATCAAGGCTTTCTTGATATTCTGCTTCTGCATTTGAGGCAATCGTAATACCACCACCGGCCCACAAAGAGAGCTGATTTTGATATTGTTGGAAGCTACGGATAAGAATATTCCAGCGGCCCGTTCCATCAAAATTGAAGTAACCTAATGTCCCGCAATAAGCACCTCTTGCTTCTTCTTCTAGCTCTTCAATAATTTGCATCGCCCGAATTTTTGGGGCTCCTGTAATCGATCCCCCCGGTAAAGCAGAGAGCAACATTTGCATTGGATTAATATCATCTTTAAGCGTGGCAACAATCTCACTGACCATATGATGAACTTGATTAAAACTTTCAATCTCGAATAATTGCGTTGTTTTTACGGACCCTGTATTGGCATAAATGCTCAAATCATTACGTAATAAATCAACAATCATGACATTCTCGGCCTGATCTTTTTGCGAGTTTTTTAAAGTTTGTTTTGAAATAAAATCTTTTTCGATATCTTCATATCGAGGCATGGTTCCCTTAATAGGTCGAGTCTTAATTTGTTTATTTTGATTGAATTCAATGAAGAGTTCAGGTGAACAACTTAATAATTCAAATTGATCTAATTTTAAATAACCTGCATATGGTGCATTAGTAAGGCTCCATAACTCTTCAGCTTTATTTAATAAAGACCCTTTGAAATCAGCTTTAAATTCTTGGGTTAAATTAATTTGATAACAATCCCCAGCTTTAATGTACTCTTGTATTTTGTTAAAAGCCTCGAAATATTGTTCTTTAGACCATCTTGGTTGAATAGAAGTTTTTAATTCAAATATATTTTTAGATTTATTTGAATTAGGAATCTCTAACTTCTTTTCAATATATTTAAATAGGTCTAATGCATTTTCTTCATCACTAAAAAAATACCAAACATTATCTACATATTTTAAAAAAGAACGATATTGGCCTAAGAGCAAAGATGGCTGTATATGAGTCTGAGCATGAATAAATTGATGTGCAGCAAAATCATAACTAATAAAACCGATATAGCCGCCATTAAAACTTGTTATTGATTTAGTATTCTTGATTTCTTTTAATTTATTTTCTTTTAGTTGAATAAAGTCTAATAATTGATTCGGTTTTAATATTTTCTTATATTCATTAAAGTTTTGACGTTGAAATGCTATATTCTTTTCATTCTGAATAAGAATGTATTGTTGTGGGAGAAAACCAATAATAGGATTATTATTGTCATTTAAATAAATGAGCCCAGTTAATCCTTGTAAATTTTTTAAAATCTCGGCAGTACTTTTACCATGTAATGAGATTTTTTTCTTTAACTGAGACATTTTTAAATAACAGAATAGTTAATGAGGGAAATATTAGTTTACTACAACTTGAGGATCATCAGGGAGAAGACTTAGAAGAGAGGTACTTTTCGTTGATAAAATAGTCGAATTTTAGAGTGGGATTTGCGTTGGTTTTAGAAGTTAAAAGCAAAATAAATTGAGCGTACCGTTTGTCGGGTAGTTGGCAAAAAATGCACAACACTAGTTGAACAAAAAGTAACGTAGATGTAATTTAGTAATTGCTAAGCAAAACTACTCAAGGATTGGAAGTTTCGGTTGCTATATAAAGAAAAATGCAACTTGAGACAATGAGAGTGGTTAAAGTCAAAAAATAAATGCTCTTGGGAGAGTGCTCAATGAAAATGTTCACTAAACTTGCTTTAGTTTCTTCTTTAGCTATCAGTGCAAATGCAATGGCAATGCAGTCAATGGACGATGCTGCACTAAGCGCTGCTACAGGTCAAGATGGTATTAATATTGGTATTGCTTTAGGTACTGACGGTATTAATATTAGTAAACTATATTTACATGATAATGATGGTTTAGGTACCGCAACAGGTATTCTAGGTGCAACAGGAACTGCTGGTGCAATCGCAATTAATGGTATTACTCTTAAGCAAACAGGTACTGATCCGCTTTTAAATTTAGCAATTGATACGAATGGTGCTTCGGGCTCAAACGGTGCTTTCCTAAACGTTGCAGCAACAGTTGGTGCGGTTGACGTACATGTTGGTTCAATTGGTGTGGGTACTTCAGGTACTTTAAGTGAAACGACTGCAGTACGTGGTATTACAGAAACTGCTCCAACAGAGATCATTACTGGTTTAGATTTGTCTTTAGGTAAAATTACTGCAAACATTCAGTTAGGTGCAGCTCCTCAAGGCGCAATGATTAAAGTAAACTCTAGTTTACAGGGTGGTTTAAATATCTCTAATCTAGGTATTAAAGATGCTGCTGGTGGCGGTACTATCAAACTTGACAAAATCATGGTACGTGGTGCTAACGCAACGGGTGATTTAGACGTTAATGCTGGTATCTCGGTAAAAACGACTGGACTTGAAGTTAAAAATAATAGCACTCAAGCAATGAATGTATATTTACAAGGTGTACATTTAGGTACAGCTGCTTCGATTGGTGATGTGGAAGTTCAAGGTCTAAATGTTGCCAACTCTACAATTACAATTTCTGGACACTAATTTTCTAGAGTTCAAAATAAAAAAAGCGCGTTTTATACGCGCTTTTTTATTGACTGAAAATTTAAAATGATTTTATATATTTGTTTAATATGAAATTATTATATAAATAATAAATATGTTGGAAGTGCTGATAATTAAACATGAGGACTGGTTAACAGTTTAATTAGAGTAGAACTATGCGTTCATCAAAAAGATTAAAAAAAAGCTGTTTTTTACAAAAAAAAAAGGTATCTTCAAGACACAGGGATGTAGAGCTATTGCTCTAAGAATAAAATGAATAAGGCCGGTTAGGCCACCATTTAGACCAAGTGCTTATGTTAGAGATTGTTTTAGGCTCAGCATTGATGTATTACTTTGCGACAGAAGCCTTCGAAATAGAAAAAAAGCCACCGGGAACTGTTTATTATACAGAGACTGCAGATTCACGTAATTTATCTTTTCGCCGAAATCATTTTGAATCAGTTACGATTAAGCCTGCTGTAGAAGATCAATTTCGCGGTATTGTTCGACAAGCATATGATTATAGCTGTGGTTCAGCTGCACTTACCACTTTATTAAATGGTTATGTTGGCACTAGTTTGACTGAACAACAAACGATGAGTGGTTTACTACAGTACGGTGAATATCAGCGGATTATTGAGCGTCGTAGCTTCTCGCTACTTGATATGAAGCGCTTTGTTACAGCAATTGGTTTAGAGAGCGGCGGTTATCGTGGCGAGTTTTCTGACTTAGTTAAACTTGGTCAACCTGCAATTGTTCCAATTTCATATGCTGGTTTTAAACATTTTGTCGTATATAAAGCTTATAAAGATGGACGAGTATATGTAGCTGACCCTGCATTAGGGAATATCAGCTTTGACGAAAATCGTTTTAAAGAAATTTGGGATAATAATACTTTATTTGTTATTTCTGTGCCCGAATCTCAGCGTAAAGATTTATTGGCATTAAAAGAAGCAGATATGCGTCATGTGGAAGATGCAACCGTCAACAGATATGCTTTTGTTGATGTGCAGTATCCAACATTTAATTATGACCGTTTAGCAAATAAAGCTTCAACGATGCGTCGTGTTTTGGACAATGATAATCATTCTCCAACATATAATCAGCCAATAGAAACTTATATGCGTCTTTATTACAAACGTAAATAGTTAGATTTTAATTTAGTAAAATAAATAAATTGGGTGGGAAGAAATATGAATAATCGATGGATGAATATGAGTGTATTGGCATTAAGTATGAGTGCCATTACAGGGACAATCTATGCAGATGATCAAGTTGCACAAACAACAGATGCACAAAATGGTGCGGTTGTTGCTGAAGCAAGTACAACACCAGAAGTAACGTCAACACCAAATTCAGTGCAAGAAGGAGGAGTAGTTCCGACTACATCAGCTAATCCTGAAGCAAATCAAGCTGCTACTGCCTTACAGAAAAAAGAAGGTGATGCGAGCCAAGAGACAAATTTACAAGAAGTATTTACTTCCAACGAGCGGCAATATTCGTTAATTAAAAAGGGCGTAATTTCATCTTATTATGACCTTGATTACACATATTATCGTGATACACGAATTGACTTAGCTTTATCGGATAACTCTTCTCAACTCAACCGTTTACGTGTTGAAGAAGATGCAAACCATACTTTAACAAACAGTTTTACTTTTCAATATGGTGTTCTTGATAATTTAACTCTTTCAGCAACTTTACCTTTTGTTGCAAAGTCTGAAATTATTAAAGATAAAACTACTGCTGGATTGGGTGATATTTCTTTAGGTGCTCGTTGGGAGCCATTTCCTTTAAAGCAAGGGCGTTTACCATTAGTTCTTTTTGGTAGTTTATCTACGAAAACTGGCGATAGTCCATATGAAATAGGCTTAGATGAACTTTCAACAGGTAAAGGTTATTACTCTGCTGGGATAGGCGCTAGTACTCGTAAGTATATCGATCCAGTCGTTTTATTTGCTTCTGCGTCTGCAAATTATGGTTTTAAAGAAACAGGACTTGATCAAGTTCGTGGGGGAGGGAAAAATGGAACGAGGACTTTAACCTCATTTGATCCAGGCATTAGTGGTGGTTTTTCTTTTGGTTTTGCTTACTCATTTAATTACGACGTATCTCTAACTATGTCATATCAGCAAAGTTTTAATATGAATGCTGAGTTTGAATTTGATAATGGCAATGAATCTTATACTTCACCAGATCAAAGTAGCGCGATGCTTTCATTTGCTCTAGGTGTACGTGTTTCACCTGAAACGATTGTTAATGGCACAGTTGGTATTGGTTTAACAGAAGATGCTCCGGATATTTCACTGGGCCTATCTTTCCCACTAGATATTTTAGGTTTTGGCAAAAAGCAAAAATAAGGAGATATAAAGGTGAAATATCCTAAATTATGTCCTTTAACTGCGGCAATTGTTATCTCCGGTTTTTCTAGCTTTGCCAATGCCCAATTAGGACAAAACCTAGCAGTTGATATTCGTTCACTCTCGATGGGAAATGCTGTAACCGCAGATCCTCCTGGGATTAGTGCGGTTCATTTTAACCCCGCAGCATTAGCTAAAATTGATGGGCTGCAAACAGATGTACAGGGTATTCTGGCAAACTTTGATATTCAGAGGGAATATTCTGCACCACCGGGTTATAACGTTTTTGGTTATTCAGATGACCCAATTGTTTGTAATGATGGTCCTGAAGTTTCGGTAGGTATATGTACTGATTTTAAAGGGCCTGTTCGTGGCGATGTCGAATATGCTAGCTTATATGTACCAATTCTTAAAAAAATGGTTGATTTGGGGGCAGGTTACCCTTTAGTTGCTCCAACAGCGGGTATAGCTTATAAACCACCAGGATCGAAAGTAACCTATGCAACAGCAATTTATGCACCTTTAGTTGCAGGTTTTGGAGCAGAAAATGGTAACCCAAGTAATTATATGGGGCAACAAGTTGCTGTAGAGCGTATTACATATCTATCGCCATCTTTTGGTTTTCAAGTGAATGATCATTTATCCCTTGGTGCTTCATTTGGAATGTCCTATAACGCGATTGCATTAAATACAGACTTACGTTTTCCCAATGAAATGATTGGGGTATTAAGAATGGTTGATGAGGTTGTTTGTAGACCATTTAAAAATAATAAAGAATTTTTTACAGATCTAATATTATTGGGTATTTGTAATACTCAAGAAGGAATGAATCCATTTAATAAAATGGGTGCACTGCAGGTTTCTCTAGAGCAGTCATTAAGTCCAAGTTATAACTTAGGTTTGCTTTGGGAGCCAACTGATGACTTTAGTTTTGGTATGGTTTATCAGAGCTCAGCTAAAATGCGCTTAAAGGGTAAGTATCTGATTGATAATGCTAAAGCCCCCCAACAGCTTATCGCAGGTCTTAACTCATCAACTAGTGGTAGCATTGCTTCAGCAGTCTTACAATTACCAGGATATATTCCAAATACTGAGTCTGGTTTAGTTGCAATGGATCTGGAATATCCTGCGCATTTTCAAGCAGGAATTAAATATAAATTATTGCCAGATTTACAAATGAATTTTGATGTAGGTTGGACTGATTATTCAGCCTGGGATAAATTTAAATTTGAATTTGATCGCCAGATTTCATTACTTCAAGTGGCAAGAATTCTATCTAATGATGTAACTCCAGCTTCTTTAGCGTTACCGTTAAAGTTTACCTCGCCTTGGAGTTGGGGAATAGGGCTAGAATATTCTGCTACAGATCGGTTGAAATTACGTGCTGGTTATGAACCTCGTGCAAGCTCTATTCCTAATGATAAACGTAATACCATGGTTCCAATCAATAATGCGCAATTATTCGGTTTGGGAGTAGGATATCGTTTCGATACAGATACCGATTTAGATCTTTCAGTTGGCTTCTTACGCAGTCGAGATAACATACCCGCTTGTACAAGTACTTTATCTAATAAGTGTGGTGTCGATAATATTTTATTAAATCCATATGCTGGTTTGGATGTAAAAACGAATACAAAAGTCACAGTACTTGGTTTGAGTTATAGAACAAAATGGTAAAACAGTATAAACGGATGTTTAACCCTAATTTTGCTATCTTAACCTTATGTGTTGCGATAGCGAATGTTTCTGTTTCTTACGCAGACGGATTTTATACGATTATAGGTCCCGATGGCCGTCCTATGATTGTGCCTAGTAAAAGAGTTGACCAGAAAAAACAAGCCTTCTCTAAAATAGAAGAAGCACAACACCAGAACCCAACAACTAATACGATAGTTGTTCCCGCTCAAAAAGTGTTTAAAGAGGAAGCGCGCAATACAGATTCACCAAAAAGAGTAGAACAACAACCACAAAAGAAATTAAATTCTGCACCGACTGCACCGACTGCACCGACTGCACCGACTGCACCGACTGCACCGACTGCACCGACTGCACCGACTGCACCGACTGCACCGACTGCACCGACTGCACCGACTGCACCGACTGCACCGACTGCACCGACTGCACCGACTGCACCGACTGCACCGACTGCACCGCAAAAAACTCAAAATGCTACCGTTACTGATAAAGAATTAAAAACATCTACGGAGAAAACTAAATCTTTCGAAGGTGAAAAGGTTCAATCTGTCGCTAATAATGAGTGGAAGAAAAAGATTATTTTAGTTCCGCCGCCAATAAAAAACATATCACAGACAGCTCCACCAGCCGTCTCTTCACAGGATAAGTCTAAATTTACAACGATTGATAATATTGAATATGTAAATAATGAGTATCTTGAAGATCAGGAATTTAATCTTGAAGGTAAAAAGCGTTTTTATCTTATGCCTGACGGCTTAGGACGAACTGAATCAATAGAGCGTAAAAAAGGTGTTAGTCGGTCAACGCTAGATCAGCTTTTTAATCGACATACTGAAGATGATTGGTCTCCTGTTGTCTTAGCTCCAACATATATGCGGTTATCTCCGCAAGAGTTAGAAGCTGCTTTTGAAAAAGATCAATGTTTTATTAAAGGTTATACCAAATCTATTAAGACGCTTAGCATAAATAAAGAAGTAAATTTATGGCCTCGGAAACCCTTAAAAGAAAAATTTGAATATGAGGTAGTACAGCTAAATCCTTCTGTTCAACATTTAAAATTTATGTCGTTTGCTGCTAGTAATGAGAAGCCACTTTATTATTGGCCCTTAGTTATTTTTTTAGATGAAAAAGGTTGTATTTTAGAAGGTGTAAGTGGGTTCAAGAGTAAATCTTATCCTTCTACGATGTTACAACACGCATCACTTCAAGGTGTTTTAAAAGTACCATCTTCAGCACATTACATGATGATGACTCCATTATCATCTGCTGTGGATGTTTCAGAAAAAGAGTTAACAAATCAGGGACAAATTCAAATTTCGGTATTACGTTAAAAAATAAGTAGGATAGCTAATGAATAAAAAAGTTTTCTGGCCTTTTGCACTGACTACTCTAGCACTGATGTTAAATGGTTGTGGTGGTGGTAGTTCCAATATTAATGAAGATCCAAACTCTGGAGGTAATAATGGCAATTTAACTTCTGGTAGTTGCAAGCCAAATGTCAGTGGGACTGCTAGTAGAGATTCAAATTGCTTTGAGTTTGCATTGGATTATCCAGTTGAAGGAATTAATTTTGATTGTAGTACGGCCCTCGGGCAGCATTTTGTCACTACCCTTTCACAGGGGACCGTGACGGGTACATGTAAAGTTGGTGATACTGCACGTTTCTATTTACAAGGTAAGAGCGATAAACAGATTTTCTTAGGTAGTGTGAAGCTTGATACAATAGGAAAATATACTGCTTTTGTGAATAATGGAAGTCAAAAAACATCATTACCTGTGTATTTAAGACTATTAGATTTAGCAAGTGGGATAACAGGTAAAACACCTGCGACTTTAGATAAAAATGATGAAACAATTAAAGTTGCAATTGCTTTGGTAAAAATATTCCAAAGTATTGGTTTTGAAAAAGGTGATAATCTGATTGGAGATATACAGCCTATAGAAATTACAGATGAGAAAAAGGATCTACTTACTAAGCTCTCTCAAAGCGTAACAGCAGCAGATTTTCAAAGTGGGGCGTATGCGAGTCTTTTAAAACCTTGGCTAGATGTCAGTCCAATCTCAGATGATGAAGCATATAAATTAGTAGTGCAAACAACTAATTTAAGTAATGCGGGAACTTATGAAGCTACAGATATTCTCGATGTTTTCCTATTTAGAGGATGTAATCTTAACTCATATGAAGAGTGTGAAAAAAATTCCTCTACTGCCTTGCGTGATAGTGTAAATTCAATGTACTTAGTGACAGACCGTCAAGGTTATACATTCGGTTATGGCTTACAATGGAATGGTGTTAGAAAGGATTTAACAGATCCTTTAAATCTTGTACGAAAAGTTAAACCAGTCAAAATGAATGTTAATGCCCAAAATACTTGGCTTCATCCAATCAGCAGAGAAATTCAATCAACTACACCTCTTCGTTTAAGTCTATCGGATAATCCAAATGAAGACATACAAATTTATCAAGGCAAATTATTTAATGATTATGCTATTGCAGGAAATGAATTTGTATATAAAACCTTGACGAATCTAAATACTGGAAATCCTCAACATTATGGCCGTTGGCGGCAAACTCTGGGTGGAGAAAACTATAATGGGGGAGTAGATATTTATAAAGGAAATAAGATTAGTTTTTTAGAAAGTAGTGTTTTTAAAAATGCTGGGAATGTTAAAACTGGAGAAAATTATATTTTTCCACTCTATGCAAATTTAACTTTTAATTTTGCGCAAACAGCGGCACAGCCTGTAAATTTAGGTATTGTTATTGATGAACATGGCGATATCCGAACTGATATTAAACCAAATGCCACAACTACTGATATGTCAGGGCAATGTGCCACAGTTACAGGCAACAATTTAATTGATAGTTTGGGTGTACAGCAATACCGTATTGGTACGACTGCTGCGACACTAGATGATCCGACAAACTCTGATCGCTCAGTTTATATTCGTATGATGTTAGCAAATCCAAAATTTTCGAATATTGATGGTGCGATGATTGGATTGACATTCATTGGACCATCAGCAGGAACTGCAAAACTGAATTTATTTAATTTACTGGCAAATAAAGTAGATAATAATAGTATTAATCTTAATAATGGAGCAAAAGGGCTGGCTAGTTGGTATAACGCTCATGCAGCTGCACAAGCGAGTTATAATGCAATTGATAAAGTAATTCCAGCACCAACTGATGAAGAGAAAGCATTAGCACAACGTATTGTTGGTACAGTAACAATCAAATTAGCAGATCAGTCTATTCCAGCATGTAAAGCAATTAAAACTAAGTCTTAAAATAAGAGACAAATAAAAAAGACCGCTTAGCGGTCTTTTTTATTATCTAATTAATTAATTAACCCGTATGGTCTAAACGAGTACCCAAAGTTTCAAGATGTGTTGGGAATACTTGTTTTTTACGGTCTTCAAAATAATGTCTTAGTGTGTGTTCGACACTAGGGAAGGCTAGTTCTCCCCATGGAATTTCATGCTCTTCAAACAACCGACTCTCGATACTTTCTTCACCTGCACCAAAAATACCATCTTTCAGCTGCGCTTTGAAAAGTACATAAATTTGACCAATACGCGGAATATTGTACATACAGTAGAGTTGTTCTATTTCTATCTCAGCTTCTGCTTCTTCACGAGTTTCGCGTGCTGCACCTTGCTCCATGGTTTCGAACAATTCCATATAACCAGCAGGCAAAGTCCATAAACCATAACGAGGTTCAATCGCACGACGGCAGAGGAGTACTTTATCTTCCCATAACGCTAAGGCACCGCAGATTACTTTGGGGTTTTCATAGTGAATATTTCCACAATGAGTACAAACACGGCGTACTTTATGATCACCTAAAGGAATTTTTTGTTCGGTTTTATGCCCACACGCTACACAGAAACTCATAATTATCATCGAGTATAGAGATGACTCAGCATAACTGAATTTTTAGACTTACGCATCAACTCTATTCCCTAAGTTTGATTTTCAGATATGATGCAAAGAGAGATAGAATAATAGGTGAATGGTATGGAAGAGCACTTGCTAACACAAAAGTTACAGCAAAGATTGCGCTTTTCCACCCGCATACAAGAAGCACAAGCAGCAGTACTGATAGCAATTACTAATGAAAATGATCCGAAGGTACTGCTTACACGCCGTTCAATACATATGAACAACCATGCGGGGGAAGTTTCTTTTCCGGGTGGAAAGCGTGATCCTAGTGATACCAGTAATATTGTTGTAGCGTTAAGAGAAGCTCAGGAAGAGACAGCTTTAAACCCTTTTGATGTGCAGTTGCTCGGTGATTTGCCGATGCAGCGTGCAAGAAGTGGTTTGTCTGTAAAACCGATCGTTGGGCTTATTCCTCCAGAGGTGACTTTAATACCTCAGCCTACCGAAATTGATCGAATTTTCTTTGTCCCGTTACAACAACTGATCGAGACGCGCCCGACACCTTATGAGGTTCGATATGCCCATCAGTCTTTATATTTTCCAAGCTTACAGATTGATAATGAAATCATTTGGGGTTTAACTGCTCGTATGTTAGTTGCTCTGTTTAAATATGGATTGGGTTATCAAAAAGATTGGCCATTTTTACTCAACTCACCAACCTTTGGAATGCCAAAGTTTTCTCATAAGAATAAATGATCAGGATTGATAAATTATGATGTATAGCTATCAAGGACAGCACCCAAAAGCCTTACATGAGCCATGGGATGGTTGGGTTGCTCCAACAGCAACGCTAATTGGACAAGTAGAGTTAGGACGTCAAGTCAGCATTTGGTTTGGAGCTGTAGTACGTGCCGATAACTGTGTAGTTCGAATTGGTGATTTCTCTAATATTCAAGAAAATTCTGTACTACATACCGATGCGGGCCTTGAGTTGAACATTGGTGAATATGTCACAGTCGGGCATAAAGTCATGCTGCATGGTTGTACGATTGGTGATAATAGTTTGATTGGTATGAACGCCGTAATTTTAAATCGCGCTGTGATTGGTAAAAACTGTATTATTGGTGCGAATGCCTTAATTCCTGAAGGGAAGGTGATTCCAGATAATTCAGTGGTGATGGGTTCACCTGGCAAAATTGTCAAAATTTTAGATGAAGATGGCGCTGCAAAAATACGTTTGAGTGCACTACATTATGCTGAGCACTTTAAGAACTATGCAGATTTAAAAGAATTCCACTTTTAACTCTTTTTTAGAAAAATATTTTTATGCCAAGCACAAGCTTGGCATTTTTATTTAGAAAGAGAACAACTCGCCTATCAGAGCTGAGTGGGGTATCATAACCCTCGTTTTTAATCTGATTTAATACTAAGGTTGTGCATGAAATTGCTGGCGTTGGAAACTGCAAATGAGCAGTGTTCTATTTCATTAGTCGATGAAACCCAAGAACTGTTTTTTCAACTCGATACGCGGGCGAAAGCACAAACCCAGACCATTTTGCCTATGATTGAGCAGGGGCTACAACAAACAGGTCTTGAGGTTGCTGGTCTAGATGCGATTGCCTTTAGCCGTGGGCCAGGTTCTTTTAGTGGTGTTCGCATTAATGCAGCTGTGACTCAGGCGTTGGCATGGTCACAAGATTTACCCGTTATTCCTGTTTCGAGTTTGCAAGCTTTAGCTCAAGCGGCATACCGACTTGAAGGTTTGAAACAAGTGACTGCGGTTCTCGATGCTCGTATGAACGAAGTTTACATTGCAAGTTATGTTCTAGATGAGCATGGAATTATGCAGTGTATTGATGAAGAAAAATTAATGGGCTACGAGCCAGCAGCTGCTTACGCAAAACATTGCTTAATTGGTTCGGGCGCAAAGTTACTTCAAGCTGATGCAGATCATCAAACAATCACTGCAACTGCACAAGACATTGCTTCTATTGCACGTGTTTATGCAGAAGAAAAGCAGTGGGTTGATGCTGAACATGCTTTGCCAGTTTATTTACGTGATGATGCATGGAAAAAAATAGCAGATCAGGGTAAAGCAAAATAAAGGCGAATCATGCACATATATTTTGAAGTAGATTTTCAACAACAAGCACAGCACTACCAAGCTGTGCTTTGTTCTAGAGGTGTGACTGTAGATTTGCAGTTAGTTGAAAAACTGAATGCACGTTTTCTGCGTTTAAATCCTGAGTTGGCACTTTGTGTGGATGAAAATGGGCTATGGTTATCTGCAAATGGCATGAAAATGCAGCCCGACTGGAAAGCCGAAATTTCCCGTTTAAAACGTGCAAGTCTTAAATCAGAAATGATTGCTCGGGCTTGTCAGTTAGGTGAAAAACCAATATTGGTTGATGCTACAGCAGGCTTAGGCCATGACAGCTTACTCATGGCTTATTTAGGCGCACAAATACAATTGGTTGAGCGCCATCCAATTTTGTTTACCTTACTTGAAGATGCAAAAGCACAAGCTGAACAAGACAGCTTTTTAAGCCAGTTTATGGATCGGATTCAACTGATCTTTGCTGACTCTGCAAGTTATTTACAACAGTTACAGCAAACAGCTCAACTAGTTGATGTGGTTTATCTAGATCCGATGTTTCCACAGCGTGATCAGAATCACCAAGCAATCAAAAAACAAGCTCAAGTAAAAAAACAGATGCAGCTTTTACATCTTCTTTTACCCGAAGATGGTGAGATGGATTTAGGTGATAATTTGCTGGTTTTGGCACAGAAAGTTGCTAAACGTGTAGTCGTTAAACGACCGCGCCATGCTATTTTCTTGGCGAATCAAGAGCCAGCTCATCAATGGCAAGGAGATGCTTGTCGTTTTGATGCGTATTTTCAGTAGGCTTATGTAAGGTTAGGTTTTATTGCTTGAATAATGCACAAATATATGTGATATAGTTCAAAAGCATGATTGCTAAAATTCTTAGCAGGCATACACTTAAGATGCCTGACAAAAACGAAATTTTTGAAAACCTTTTATGATTGATCTTAAACCCTCCATTAACTTTTGGCATGATTTTAAAAGCAACCAAATTGCCGGAATGTGGCTGTTTTTGGGATCAAGACGTTCTCTACAAATTGTACATCCATCTATTCTTCAGCTTATTGTTTGGGGAATTTTAGGGGGATGTACTAACTCTCTGTATAGTTGGCTTGTCGCTGGTCAAATCGGCGATTTCAATTCACAAGGTTTAATTGGTTATGCACTTTGGCCATTCATTGCCTTAATTGTTGGTATTTTCTTATCCCAGCGCACCAACCAACCTCGTTTAATGCTAGTACCTGCTTTACTGTGGTTGGTTTTAGATACAAATATCTTATTAATTCAATGTTTAATTCAGTATTTGGGTTCTAACGGTTATCTCAACTTTATTCCCGATGCTATTTATAACGGAATTTTACCGAGCTTATTTGTAGCTTTGTTTGTGTGGCAAAGTTTAGCGGTGATTTGGGTTTTCTCACGCGAACTTAAGTGGCCTTGGTGGGAACGTGCACTCGTCATGGTTGCGACTATTGCGACAATGGTAGTGTGGCAACTTTCTGTAAAAGATCAACCGATTTGGAAGGTGGAGGATTCGGCTCCAACATTTGCTGAAGATGCTTTTTACGCACAAAGTAAGTTGCTGAGCGATTCTTTAGAGCAAGTCCAATATGGCGAGCAGGCAAAAAGTCATTGGTATTTTTTAGGTGTTGCTGGCGATAGTTACCAAGATGTTTTTAAATCGGAAGTAGTCCGTATTAAAGAACAATTTGACACACGTTTCGGAACGATTGGTCGTTCGATGATGTTGGTCAATAATCCAGACACCCGCACAGAAATTCCGATTGCCTCTAAAACCAGTATCGAGTTAGCCTTACGCCGTATGGGGCAGCAAATGAACCGTGATAGCGATGTTTTATTTCTATATATGACTTCACACGGTGAACAGAATCACTTCGAAATTGAAAATGCACCATTAGATTTAGGGCAAGTAGACCCGAAATGGTTGCGTGAAACACTTGATAAATCCGGTATTCGCTGGCGTGTGATAGTTATCTCAGCCTGCTATTCAGGAAGCTTTATTCCTGCGTTACAGTCTCCTGATACTTTAATTATTACCGCATCTGCCGCTGATAAAACTTCTTTTGGATGTAATAACGAAGCTGACTATACCTATTTTGGTCGAGCTTTCTTTGATTTGGCTATGCGAGAGCAATCGTCGATGAAAGACTCATTTAACACAGCTAAGCAAACAGTAACCAAATGGGAAGTAGCTCAAGGTGTTGAACCTTCTGAGCCTCAGTGGATGATTGGTAAAAATATGGAACTTATGCTACCTCAATTGGAAAAGTATTTATTTCCTCAGCAAAATACGGGTAGTGTAGATATTGCTCAAACAAAAACAGAGGCTAAAAACGATGCAACTCCTGCAAAAAAACCGCTGCTTTGAGGGCGAGCAGCGTATATACCAATTTGAATCTTCTTATTTAAAAGGACCAGCGAAGTTTGGTGTTTATTTACCACCAGCAGCTCTAGAAGGTAAAGCATGCTCAACTTTGTTTTACTTAGCTGGGTTAACGTGTACTGAAGAAACCTTTGCCATAAAAGCACATGCGCAACATATGGCAGCACAACTCAGCTTAATATTGATTACCCCAGACACTTCTCCTCGTGGAGAACAAGTCGCAGCAGGAGATAACTGGGATTTAGGTCAAGGTGCAGGCTTTTATATTAATGCTACACAAGCACCATGGTCTGAGCATTATCAAATGGAAAGCTATTTAATTGATGAGTTATATCCACTCATTTTAAAAAACTTTCCTGTAAACGCTCAACAAGTTGGTATCTTTGGGCACTCAATGGGTGGACACGGCGCACTAACTTTAGCGTTTAAATATCCTGAAAAGTTTAAGTCGGTATCTGCTTTCGCACCGATCTGTGCACCAACTGAATGTGCATGGGGAGACAAAGCGTTTAGTCATTATTTAGGTGCAGATCGTAATAGCTGGTTGGCTCATGATGCCACAGCTTTAGTCTCAAAAAATGGTGCAGTATTTGACGAAATTTTGGTTGATCAGGGATTAGATGATCAATTTTATGAACAACTTCACCCTGAAAAGTTTAAGCAAGCATGTTTAAAAGCAGGACAGCCTTTAACTTTAAGACAACATGCTGGCTATGATCATGGTTATTACTTTATTCAAACCTTTATGGATGAGCATTTACAGTTCCATGCAATCCAATTAGAAAAGGTCGCTGGCTAATTAGTGTAGCCATTCAACCTGAAATTCTTGTTGAGCCATACGGTTTAGATGATCAAGCACCACTTTTTCTAAGTGATCGTGGTCATCTAACTGGCTATCAATTGCAACGTTTAACTGTTCTGTTTCTGGTGCAAGTGTAATCGTTGCTGTAGGCATTAAGATTTTAAAATCTTGTTCAGTTTCTTGTACTTCAAACTTGTGCTTCCAATGATTAACTAGACGTTTTGCAATGCGTTTTCCATCGTTTGTTAATAGATGAGTTGTGCTTTTCATTATCAATCCTCACATTGGTTTAATGTACCTTAACAAATTCGTTTCGCCGTTAGCATTCTATTGTTGCAACGTTACGTTGCAAGTTTGAAATGTTGTCATTTAAGCAAGGAAGGGCAGGCCAAGTAGGTTCTTTTTTGTTATAATTTTCAGCCTCTCCTTAAATTTTTAGCCAGGTCATCCACCTATGTCCAAGCCTTACTTGATTGCTCCTTCTATTTTATCTGCCGATTTTGCTCGTTTAGGCGAAGATGTAGACAAAGTGTTAGCCGCAGGTGCCGATGTAGTACATTTTGATGTGATGGATAATCACTATGTTCCAAATTTAACTTTTGGTGCTGGTGTATGTAAGGCTTTAAAAAATTATGGGATTACAGCTCCTGTTGACGTGCATCTAATGGTATCTCCAGTTGATCGAATTATTGGAGACTTTTTGGAAGCTGGTGCAGATATTATTACTTTCCATCCAGAAGCATCGCACCACATCGATCGTTCATTACAGTTGATTAAGTCAGGTGGTGCTAAAGCAGGTTTAGTCTTTAACCCAGCAACACCGTTGCACTATTTAGATTATGTACTTGATAAAGTTGATCAAATTTTAATAATGAGTGTAAACCCCGGTTTTGGTGGACAAAAGTTCATTCCAATGACTTTAGAAAAATTACGTGAAGCTCGTAAAATTATTGATGCAAGTGGCCGCGATATTCGTTTAGAAGTTGATGGTGGTGTTGGCCCTGCAAATATTCGTGAAATTGCAGAAGCGGGTGCAGATATGTTTGTTGCTGGTTCAGCTATTTTTGGTCAACCAGATTATAAAGTTGTGATTGATCAAATGCGTGCAGAGCTTGCGAAAGTGGGCAGTGTAGAAGCTTAAAAAAGTATATTGAACTGAGAATAAGCTTGTGGATAACTTTGTTTATAACTATATGGATAACTGTGTTGATAACCGTATGGATAAGATGTTGGTAAAATAAACAAAATTAGATCAACCGTTTATTCTCTAAGCGAAATGTATGAAAAAAGAACGTTTTGGCGTTCTTTTTTTATGCGTGTTGAATATTTTATTATCTGATTTTTTATTAAGCTTTGCTAAAAAATAACCTGTGCAAAAAACGATACGGCTCTGTGTGAAATTTTTTTAGAGATAGATAAGTATAAAACTGTAAAAGTGTCATGAAAAATAAAGCTAAATTTGCTTTAATAAGATTTTAGTAAGAGATTTAGATAATTAATGACGATAAAAATTTTAGCGGTAGATATGGATGGGACTTTTCTTAATTCTAAGAAGCAGTACAACAAAGCACGTTTTTTAAAACAGTACGAACAACTTAAACAAAATAATATTCATTTCGTGGTTGCCAGTGGTAACCAACTCGCAAAGCTAATTACCTATTTTCCAGAAATTAGTCATGAAATTGCTTTTATTGCAGAAAATGGCGCGCATGTTGTAGATGCAGGGCAAGAAATAGCTTTTGCTCATTTAAGTCAGCAACAATACATTGAGATTCTAAAAGCAATCGACCCTTCATATACCTCAACCATGGTGATCTGCGGGAAACAGAGTGCTTATGTGCATAGCAGCATGAACGCAGAGGACTATGCCAAAGTCGCTCGATACTTTGAAAAGCTAACAGTTATTGATGATTTTTATGCACTAGATGACTTGGTGTGTAAAATTACTTTTACTGCTCAGGAAAACGAAAGCTTTGAGATTTTTGAACATTTTCAGAAAAAAAGTTTTGTTGCAGATAAAGTCTTAGTGCCTGTTTCAAGTGGTTTTGGTTTTATTGATTTAATTCTTCCAGACCAGCATAAAGCGCATGGCTTGAAGCTATTGCTGCAAAAATGGCAGGTTAAAGCTGATCAAGTGGTCGCGATTGGTGATAACAATAATGATATTCAGATGATCAAAGCTGTCGGCTATGGATTTGCGGTTGAAAATGCAGTTGAAGCTTTGAAAGCAGTAGCCCCTTATACAACTGTAAGTAATGAACAAGAGGGTGCACTAGATGTGATTGATTTAGTCCTTCAGCATCAAACACCATTTGCTTAATTACTTTAAAACAACCAGTTAAGATTGAAAATTGTATCTGTTTGAAAACTTGGTTATGCTAATGGGGTTAAGATTACTCATCGGCTCTAGGCGATAAACCACAATGGCTCTACAACACTTACGCAAGTATGCTTGGTTTGTGTTCCTAATGACTTTGGTCATTGGGTGGAGTGGTGTGTCTGTTGCTCAGACGCCTATGCAGCATGATCTTCATACGATGCCGTGTCATAGTGAAAAAACTTCGCATAAGAATATGCATGTTCAAGCAGATGATCAGACTGTATGTCATCAAAATATGACACAGTCTCTTAACTCACATGGTGAGCATTGTCAGGACTGTAACCCAGTTCATTGTCAAATTGTGAATTTGGCATTACAGCAAGCTGTACCAGATATTGACTCGCAATTTATTCCAATCTCGTCTCAATTTAGCAGTATTTATCAGGCTCAGCATCTAGCCGGATACTGGCAAGAAATTTTACGTCCTCCAAAAGCTTAATCCTTTCTTACTTATTTTTTTAGTTCAAAGGATTACAGCAATGTCTCATAAAACAATTAGCAGCCTCGTCGCTGTATTTGGTCTATTGGTTTCACCATGGACCCTCGCGGCAATTAAGGAATATCACCTTAATATTAATGAACAACAGGTCAATGTTACGGGTCAGCCGCTTAAACGAATTACCGTAAATGGCAAGTTTACAGCACCACTTCTTGAGTTTGAGGAAGGAGATGAGGCTGTTATTCATGTTCATAACCAATTAAAGAATCAAGATACGTCTTTGCATTGGCATGGGTTGTTACTGCCAGGGTTAATGGATGGTGTGCCCAGTTTCAATGGTTTTAAAGGAATCGCGCCAAACGGAGATTTTGTTTACAGCTTTAAAGTGAAGCAAAACGGCACTTATTGGTATCACGCTCATAGTAAAGGCCAAGAGCAGGATGGTTTATATGGCCCGCTCGTGATTTATCCAAAAGGGAAAATACCCGTAGCTGCACATGAAAAAACTGATCGTGATTATGTGGTGATGCTTTCAGATTTTCACAATTCTTCTAGCGATAGCATTATGAAGAATTTGAAGAAATCTGCTGAGTATTATCAAAACCGCCGTGAAACCGTATCTGATGTTTTGAAGCAAGTCAAAACACAAGGCTTAAAAGCAACTTGGCAAGATCGTTCGATGTGGAATCAGATGCGGATGTTAAAAACGGATATGTCTGATGTGACGGGTTATACCTTTTTAGTTAATGGCAAGACACCACAGCAAAACTGGACAGGTAATTTTAAAGCTGGCGATAAGGTTCGATTACGATTTATTAACGCATCGGCAATGTCATTTTTTGATGTCAGAATTCCAAATTTGAAAATGACAGTTGTAAGTGCAGACGGGCAGCCAGTTAAACCAGTTGCAATTGATGAGTTTCGTATTGGCACAGCCGAAACCTACGATGTCATTGTAGAACCTAAACAGCCAAATTATCAGATTGAAGCAGAGTCTATTGATCGCAGTGGTTTCGCTATCGGGACTTTGCACAATGAAAATACGCAAGCTGTAGAGCCAGTTCAAATGCCGCAACCACGTCCACGTTCTTTGCTAACCATGGATGATATGGGCATGAGTCATGGCAATGGGGCAAGTGATGAACATGCTGGCCATCAAATGAACATGCAACACGACATGTCGGCTATGCCTGAAATGAAAAAAGAAGAGAGCCAGACTAATCATGATCATACGATGATGAACATGGATCATGACATGAAAAGTATGTCATCTGAAAAACATGATCATTCTATGATGCAAATGAAGCATGACATGTCAGCGATGCCTGAAATGAAACATGATATGCAGGCAATGTCATCGAGTGAACATGACCATGCCATGATGAATATGAAGCATGAGATGCCTGCGCAATCTGAGAATAAGTCTAAAAAGGATGAGCCCGTTTATGGCTGGGCAAATGCTTCGACGCCAGCGGGTATGAAAGCGCTGCAATATAGTGATTTGCAATCTTTAACTCCTCAGCCAGACACACGTGCACCAGAACGAGAGCTTGTTATTCGTTTAGGCGGCAACATGGAGCGTTATATTTGGACCATTAATGGTAAGAAATTTAGCGAAGCTGAGCCATTACAAGTTAAATATGGCGAGCGTATTCGCTTGAAGTTCGTGAATGACAGCATGATGGCTCATCCAATGCATTTACATGGCATGTTCATGCAATTGGAAAATGGTCAGCAAGCTGAAAACTTGCCAAATAAACATACCGTTATTGTTCCACCAGGAAAGACAGTTACTGCGTTATTAACAGCCGATGCTTTAGGAGAATGGGCGATTCATTGCCATCTGCTTTATCACATGAGTGCAGGGATGATGAATAAGTTGATTGTGGCTCAAGTGAATGATGGAGCAGTAGATGCATCTCAAGCACCTATTCAATCTGAAAATGAAAAAGGAGCGAGTCATGCGCATCACTAAATTATTTTCTCAAATGATATGTTGCGGTATTTTCTCTGGTGTATCGGTTCTTGCTTTGGCACAAGAACCCTTAACGCATGATCATTTACGCGAACATGGTGGACAGATCTATCAAGCAACAAAAATTGATACTGGCTGGACTCAAAATGAAGAGGGAGAAGGCAGTTTTTCTTCTGAATTAGAAAGTTGGGTGGGAACTGATGAAAATAAATTATTCATTAAAGCCCATGTTGAAAAAGCCGAGTCGGAAGATGCTAATTACGGCGGTTCAGTACTTTACAGTCGAAATGTAGCTGATTATTGGGATGTACAGGCTGGGGTAAACTACGAGCGTTTACAACGGGAAGATGAAAAGCAAGATCGCTGGGCAGGTGTAGTCGGTTTGCATGGCATGGCACCTTACTTTTTTGAAACCGATGCATATCTTTATGTAGGTGAAGATCAGCTATGGAAGCTAAGTTTAGAAACGGAAAGAGACTTACTCTTTACCCAAAAGCTAATTGGTAAACCTTATTTAAAAGCAGATGTTGTTTTGAAAGATGAATCTCACTATGCAAGTAAAACAGGTTTATCAAGTTTACAAGCTGGTTTTCAAACCCGTTATGAAATCAACAAAAAGGTGATGCCATTTCTTGATGTGGGTTACGGCTATGAAAAAGGTTTAAAACAAACTGCTTGGCAAACTGGAACCGACTCTGAACATGGTTGGTATTATGGAGCAGGGTTAACACTTAAGTTCTAATTGCCGAACAAAAATTAAGCTTAATGACATGCCATTGGTTTATACTGATGGCATTGTTTTTTGTGTCAGTTATGGTGCACAGATGGCTTTAGAAAAACAAGAGAATCAAATACATTTAAATAAAACTAGCTCTAGCTGCGGGTGCTCAAGCATGCCGTCTCAGGAGTATTCTACACCTAGTGAAGCTATGCCTAGAAAGAGCCAATGGGTGAGTTATTATCATATTCCTCACATGGATTGTGCAGCTGAAGAGCAAATGGTGCGGATGGCTTTGGCCTCTTACGCTGACGATATACAAGAGCTCCATTTTGACTTGCCAGCACGGCATTTGGCGATTTATCACAGTGTTCAAGCTGAAAAGATTACTCAAAGTCTGCAACGTTTAGGACTAGGGGCGGAATTACAACAAACGCAGCCACATTATGAACCTGTTGAAAAACCTAAAAAGGTTCGAGCTAGTTCTTCAACAAATGCGTCACAAAAGCAAGTTTTACAATGGTTGTTACTGATTAATGGCGTCATGTTTGTCATTGAGTTTATGGCAGGTATTATTGCTTCATCGACAGGATTAATCGCCGATTCACTCGATATGTTTGCCGATGCTGCAATTTATGGCATTGCTTTATTTGTGGTGGGTAAAAATCTAAATGCACAATTAAAGGCTGCGCATCTTTCAGGATGGTTCCAGTTCGGCTTAGCCATAATTGTGTTAATTGATGTGTTGCGCCGTTTTATTTACGGCAGTGAACCCGTTTCAATTCTCATGATTTTAATTGGCGGATTGGCTCTTGCAGCCAATATTAGTTGCCTTTATTTAATGAGAGATCATAAAGAGAGTGGGGCACATATGAAGGCGAGTTATATCTTTTCTGCAAACGATGTCATCGTAAACTTAGGGGTCATTGTCGCAGGAATATTGGTTGCCATTACAGGTTCTCCTTATCCTGATTTAATGATTGGATTAATTATTGTTTTGTTTGTCTTAAATGGCGCACGAAAAATTTTACAGTTAAAAAACGAATAATATTTTCTAAGACAGGCAAGCTTTAGATAGGGTTTGCCTTCATTTTTTATTTTAAAGTAAACTGAGTCTTCACATAAAGGAGGAACGACCTCCCCCATATTGGGTAATCATGTCGGGACGACCTGACGCTATAAAAATTAGTGAATGTTATGGCTTGGGCTATTTTAATTTTAGCAGGTGTATTTGAAATCATTTGGGCATATTCTATGAAAATGTCTGAAGGTTTTACACGTTTAACCCCTAGTGTTATTACCGTAGTTTTTATGATTTTGAGTGTAGTTCTACTTTCAATTTCCATGAAAACTTTACCTCTTGGCACTGCCTATACGGTTTGGACAGGCATTGGCGCAATTGGGTCATTTCTTGTAGGTATATTTTTTCTTCATGAGCCTGTTGGCGCTATGCGAATGATTGCCGCTGTATTGATTGTGTCAGGTTTGGTTTTAATGAAAATTTCATCACCGTCCTAAGAGAATAAAACTATGTTGCTGTCTTATAAGTATATCAATTCGCCTGTTGGGCAATTAAAGCTGGTTGCGAATGAAAATGCTTTGGTGGCAATACTCTGGGACAATGAAAATCCAAAACGTGTTCGACTGGCCGAGCTGGTCGAACAACTTGAACATCCAGTTTTATTAAAGACAGAACAACAATTAAAAGAATATTTTGAAGGTAAACGCCGCGAGTTTACATTACCACTAGATTTCGAAGGGACTGCATTTCAAAAGCAGGTCTGGTCTGCTTTATTGACCATCCCTTATGGTGAAACAAGAAGTTATAAAGATATTGCTGTTCAAATTGGCAATGAAAAAGCGGTGAGAGCAGTTGGCGCTGCCAATGGCAAAAACCCGATTTCAATTATTGCACCTTGTCATCGTGTCATTGGTGTGGGCGGTGCTTTAGTTGGTTTTGCTGGTGGGCTTGATAAGAAAGATATTTTATTAAAACTAGAGCAACAATGAGCCGTTTTTGCGCTCGATTTTTTTAGACTTTTCTACTAAGCTGTCCACTATGATATTTCATGAAGAAAGTGCTTCATGGCATCGCTTTTTTTGAAATATTGATCTTATTCAACAAACTTTGGATGTTCTAAAAATGGCTGTCGGTGACGTAACAATGCCACAAATGCATGTGGTAAAAGGTGTAAAAATTGGCTCAACAGAAGCATATGTACGTTACCAAAACCGACGAGATTTAGTCATTTTTGAGTTTGCAGAAGGTTCAAATGTTGCTGGTGTATTTACTCAAAATGCATTTTGTGCAGCACCTGTTCATGTCTCTAAAGCTCATCTTGCCGAAGGTAATCCTCGTTATTTAGTGATTAATACCGGTAATGCGAATGCAGGAACTGGACCTACGGGTTTGAAAAATGCTCAGGATACTTGTGCAAAATTGGCGGAGATTGCTGGGGTAAACAGTTTTGAAGTTCTTCCGTTTTCTACGGGGGTGATTGGTGAGCAACTTCCGATGGAACGTTTACTTGCGGGTCTTCAGCCTGCATTAAATAGCGTACAAGACGCGGCTTGGAATGATGCTGCATCTGGCATTATGACCACAGACACAGTACCTAAAGGTGCATCTGAACAATTTGAACTTGATGGCATTACTTATACCATGACAGGTATTAGTAAAGGCGCCGGAATGATTCGCCCGAACATGGCAACTATGTTGAGCTTTGTAGCAACAGATGCACCTATTAGCCGTGATTTAGTACAAAAGCTACTAAAAACGACAGTTGAGCATTCATTTAACCGTATTACGATTGATGGCGATACTTCAACAAATGACTCTTGTATTTTTGTAGCAACAGGTCAGGCGGGTGGAGCTGAAATTACTTCAGACAGCGATGTACGCTACGCTAAAGTGTTAGAAGTACTTGCGCGTGTAATGAATCGTTTAGCACAGTTAATTGTTCGTGACGGCGAAGGCGCGACGAAGTTTATTACTGTGGCTGTAGAGGGTGGCGGTAACATTCAGGAGTGTTGTGACATTGCTTATAGCATTGCGCATTCACCACTTGTCAAAACTGCACTTTTTGCATCGGACCCGAACTGGGGACGTATTTTAGCTGCGATTGGCTATGCAGGAGTTAAAGACCTAGACGTGTCTAAAATTCAAGTGTGGTTAGACGAAGTACAAATCTGTAAGGATGGCGGCGCAGCTGAAGACTATACCGAAGAAGCAGGCGCGCGTGTTATGGCTCAAACCGAAATTACCATTCGTGTTGATTTAGGACGTGGTCAAGCCAAAGACACGGTGTATACCTGTGACTTATCTTACGACTATGTCAAAATTAATGCTGATTACCGTTCTTAAATATCAGTTATAATCAAGCCTCGACAAAGAGGCTTTTTTATTAGCCCCAACTTTTGATATTAAATGATTCAATCCGTAAATCATTTAAGCAGTAACGTTATATGCGAGCAGGTATGCCAGCATGAAGGATAGAGAAGACGTTTTATGAGTGATGCGACTTTAATTGCCAACGATGCAAAAAACATTGTACAAGCGCATTTAGACCGTTTAGGTGAGCCAAAAGACAATCGCTTAAGTGAAGAAGCAAAACAACAAAAGTTTGCACAGATCGAAGCAGAGCTCAAAAAACGTGATGCTGTCCTTGTTGCTCATTACTATTGCGACCCTGAAGTACAGGAGCTTGCCGAAAAAACAGGTGGATGCGTTTCTGACTCTTTAGAAATGGCCCGTTTCGGACGAGATCATGCTGCCTCAACACTCGTTGTGGCTGGTGTAAAGTTTATGGGAGAAACAGCAAAAATTCTGTCTCCTGAAAAAACAATTTTGATGCCGACACTTGAGGCAACCTGTTCACTCGATTTAGGCTGTCCAGTTGACGAGTTCACAGCATTTTGTGATCAGCACCCTGACCACACCGTAGTTGTTTATGCCAACACATCGGCTGCTGTTAAAGCACGTGCAGATTGGGTAGTGACTTCAAGCTGTGCTGTAGAAATTGTTGAACACCTAGATAGCTTGGGCGAAAAAATTATTTGGGCACCAGATCAGCACTTAGGTCGCTATATTCAAAAGAAAACGGGTGCAGATATGTTGCTTTGGGATGGCGCATGTATTGTGCATGAAGAATTCCGTGCACGTGGTATTGCCAACATGAAAGCACTGTACCCAGATGCGGCTGTATTGGTACATCCAGAATCGCCTGAATCAGTTGTAGACATTGCCGATGCGGTAGGTAGTACCTCTCAACTGATTAAAGCTGCGCAGACTTTGCCAAATGAAAGACTCATTGTGGCAACTGACCGCGGTATTTTCTACAAAATGCAGCAAGCGGTACCGAATAAGATTTTAGTTGAGGCACCAACAGCAGGTGAGGGTGCAACTTGTCGTTCATGTGCTCACTGTCCATGGATGGCAATGAATGAACTCGATGGAATTTTAGAAGTTTTACAAAAAGGTGATCAGGAAATACACGTTGATCCAGCGCTTGCTGAACGTGCCAAAATGCCTTTAGATCGAATGTTAGCCTTTAGTGCATCGTTAAAGCGTTAAAAAACCTCAAAATGCTTGTTAAATATACATTTGATAAGGATTTTTAACTTTTTTTGACAATAGGTGTTGACGTCTGAGGGCGTCGCGCCTAGAATGCACACCGTACCGCACGATGTGCGATACAGCAAAAGCTGAGATAGATCGGAGCATAGCACAGCCTGGTAGTGCACCTGGTTTGGGACCAGGGGGTCGTAGGTTCGAATCCTACTGCTCCGACCACTTAAAATAATATTTTAAGATCGGCGAAGTATCGCATGATAAGCATCATCGGTTAAGCGCCTGTAGCTCAGTTGGATAGAGCATCCGCCTTCTAAGCGGATGGTCACAGGTTCGAATCCTGTCAGGCGCGCCACTCGGTAGCTTGGTACATAGAACTATTTGATGGTGGATGTAGCTCAGTTGGTAGAGCCCTGGATTGTGATTCCAGTTGTCGCGGGTTCGAATCCCGTCATTCACCCCAATTTCGGAGCATAGCACAGCCTGGTAGTGCACCTGGTTTGGGACCAGGGGGTCGTAGGTTCGAATCCTACTGCTCCGACCATATTTTAAAAGCGTTCAAGCTTTAAAAAAATATCCCAAAGATTAAAAAGAATTTCTTCTTGTCGTATTGATAGAAGGAATTTTTTTTTCTAGTTCTTAATTTTAATTCAATCGCACTCCAATATTTGAACGTGTTTATATAAGCTTGTTCTCTGTTCTCTGTTCTCTGTTCTCTGTTCTCTGTTCTCTGTTCTCTGTTCTCTGTTCTCTGTTCTCTGTTCTCTGTTCTCTGTTCTCTGTTCTCTGTTCTCTGTTCTCTGTTCTCTGTTCTCTGTTCTCTGTTCTCTGTTCTCTGTTCTCTGTTATTGATATTTCTGTCTTAATTCATCTTTTTCTTGATCTGATAAAAATGCGATTTTAAGTCCATTTTCTTGAGCTGTATAAATTTGTTCAGGCGTCAATCCTGCTAATGGGGCAGCAGTTAAATATTCATGTTGTATCTCAATACCTTCTACCGCTGGGTCATCTGTATTAATAGTGGCAAGTACACCATGTTCTAAAAATGTCTTTAATGGATGTTCTGCTAAAGAAGGTACTGTGTTGGTTTGAATGTTTGAGGTGAGACAAGATTCAATACCAATCCCATGTTTAGCCAAATAATCTAAAAGTTTTAAATCCTGAACTGCTTTAACACCATGTCCAATTCGTTCGGCCCCTAATTCTTCAATAGCTTGCCAAATACTTTCTGGGCCGGCAGCTTCACCTGCATGTACCGTAATGTGCCAACCTGCATCACGCGCTTTTTTAAAGTGATCAATAAATAAATTGCCCGGAAAACCAAGCTCATCTCCAGCAAGATCCAGTGCTTTAATATCATTTTTATGGGCAAGTAGGGCATTTAATTCTTTTTCGCAAGCTTCCTGACCAAAAGTACGGCTCATAATGCCAATTAGGTTCGCTTTTACACCGTACGCCTGACTGCCTTCTTTGACTCCAGCAATAACCGCTTCAACAACGCCTTCAAGAGGGAGTTGATGTGTCATTCCCATATAACCTGGTGAAAAACGCAGCTCTACATAATCTAGGCCTTGTTGTGCTGCATCTTGCATGTTTTCAAAAGCAATACGCTTACAGGCATCTAAACTGGCTAATACTTTTACGCCCCAATCGAGCTTCGATAAAAAACTTAATAAGTCTGGTTGGTTATCCATCACTTGTACGTGTGGTCGTAAAGATTCAATGTCGTAGGCGGGTAAATCTAAATAGTATTGTTGGCCTAATTCTAAAATGGTTTGAATGCGGATGTTGCCATCAAGGTGGCGGTGTATATCGGTAAGAGGGAGCGTTTTTGTAATCATAGACTTCTTCTTATCTGTTCGTATTAACTTATCATGCCTGTTTAGGACTGCTGATAAAAGTTTGGATTTGCTATGTTTTTGTGAAAAGCGTTGAGTTGAGTTTTTTGAACTTACTATATTTGTATAAGTTTTAATTTTGATGACATTGTTCTGGCCTAAGAAGACAACGCAGTCTGTGTAAGATACAAGCACCAAGATTTTTACTGTTTTTAACTTCGCTGAGCCTGTTTTTGTTGACTCTTCAACAATAGATTGGCTGAAAAATGGTCATTGGTATTTTGCCTTTTACTTGTAAAGATGAATAAAGGCTTGCTAAAGACCAAACTGATAAAGCGATTAATTTATCTGTAGAAATCTATTTCTGGCAAGTAAATGAAAAAGAAGAAATAGGAAGCGCTCAAATGAAGTCGGTACTTTGTCATCAAGCAAAACTACAAGTGGTGGACCAACCGAAATTAACGCCTGCTAAAGGACAGGTTTTATTAGAAGTGGTGCGATGTGGGATCTGTGGCTCTGATTTGCATATGCAGCATCACTGCGACCACATGCATGATCTGGCTGCACGTGTAGGGTTTAATGGTTTAGCGAAGTCTACAGACCCATTTGTACTGGGTCATGAGTTTTGTGGCAAGGTTTTGGATTATGGTCCAAAAACACGTCATAAATTTAAAGCTGATACACTCGTTTGTGCAATGCCTCTTTTAAATGTAGATCAGCATGGTTATTTATCTACAGGGCTTTCTCCAAATGCTTCGGGCGGTTATGCCGAGCAAGTATTGGCTCAATCGAGCTTGATGTTTGAAGTACCCAACGGTCTAGATGCAGATAGTGCTGCCATGACTGAACCTATGGCGGTTGCATTACATGCTGTTCGCCGTAGCCGTGTGAAAACTGGTGAGCCTGCTATTGTGATTGGCTGTGGTCCTGTCGGGCTGGGTGTCATATTAATGCTTAAAGCAGCTGGGGTTAAAACTGTAGTTGCCAGCGACTTTTCACCAAACCGCCGTAAGCTTGCCGAGCAATGTGGTGCGGATATTGTGGTAGACCCTAAAGAGACATCGCCATTTGCTAACTGGAAAGAGTTTGGTTTATTTGGCAATGTTTCGGATGCTATTAACATGGGCATGGGGCTGTTTGATAAGTTACAAGCGACACGCTTACCTTGGTGGCATGGATGGCGCATGATTGATAAATTGGGTGCTCTGCCAAAACGTCCTGTTATTTTTGAATGTGTCGGCGTACCGGGTGTCTTGCAGCAAATTATTGAAGGTGCACCTTTATTTTCTCGAATTGTCGGGGTGGGCGTCTGCATGCAAAGTGACAAAATCGAACCCGCACTTGCAATTAATAAAGAGTTAGAAATTCAGTTTGTGTTGGGTTATACACCGCTGGAGTTTCGAGATGCACTACACATGATTGCAGAAGGTAAAGTGAATTGCTCACCGCTCATTACCGGTGTTGTTGGCCTAGAAGGTGTTACCAGTGCATTTGAAGCGTTACGTGATCCTGAACAGCATGCCAAAATCTTGATTGACCCGAAACGTAGCGGTTCAGATATTCAATTAATGAGTCATTAATTCAAAGTCATTTATGCATAACTAAAAGGTTGTGATCTCATCAATCACAATCTTTTTTTATGAGTATAGATCGCAATATTGAGCATAAGTAAAACCTGCTGAGCTAATTTGAATTGCTCTTTAGTTGCTCTAACTCTTGATAAATCCACTCAACAAATTTTTGAATAGTCGGTGAGATGTCTTGGCTTGAGTGAATGAGATAGTACTTTCGGCTGCCTTTTAGTTTCTTACTGGAAACAATCACCAGTTCTTTTTTTTGTAGTTCAGATTCAATCAACATTTGCGGAATTAGAGCCATTCCCATGTCGTGACTGGCAGCAACCGCAAGCATTGAAAATAACTCATGGCGTTGTCCATCAAAAGGTTTCGGGTGCTGCATCTGATGGGTTAGAAACCATTCTTGCCAAATGCTAGGCCGAGTGGTTTGTTGTAGTAGGGGAATTTTCAGTAAATCTTCTGAGCTTAGATCATAGGTATTTTCATTAATCATCACAGCATCTGGAAAATACTTCTCGATGAGTCTGGGTGAGCACACAGGTACAATTTCTTCATCCATTAAATAATGCGCTTGTATGCCGGGCCAGTGGTCAATTTGCTGCTGCGTACCTGCAAAAATCGCAGCGTCAAAAATATTGTCATTAAATAAAAAAGGCTTGGTACTGGTTTCTAAGTGAACCGTAATTTCAGGGTGTTTTTGATTTAAAAGATGAAGTTTGGGTAATAGCCAACGGGTTGCAAAGGTAGGCACCACGCCTAACTTTAATGTTCCGCCTAAACCTTTATGAGAAATCACATCGGCTGTACATTTTTCTAGACCTAATAGATAGGGCTTAATACTTTTAAAATACTGCTGACCTCCAATAGTTAGTTCAACCCCATGCCGAGTACGTATAAAGAGTTCCACACCCAAGAAATCTTCTAACTGCTGAATTTGGCGAGAGACCGCGCTTTGGGTAATGCATAACTCTTGCGCAGCATAGGTATAACTTAGATGTTTTGCTGCACTTTCAAAGCAAATCAGGCCCTGAATGGATGGGATACTTCTTCGCATAAATAAATCCTTTTATTTGTCGTCATATTTCAAAACAGCATATGACCTAAATGCAGATATCAGAGTTTAGTATAAAAACAAGCCATTTTTAATGAAATACAACGAATTAAATATCTAAATTTAATGTGTCTTGGTTTAAATATGCGTAAGTCGCATATCTGCATGAACATTTATCGTTTGATTACTGCATTTTTCACGCATAACATCGAGTTAAATAAAGAAGATCAAATCAAGCAGAGGATGCGATGAATCACATGGTGACAACAAAAAAAGCAAAAGCTCAATTTAACTGGCAAGACCCATTTTTAATTGAGCAACAGCTTAGCCCAGATGAGCGCATGATTCGTGATGCGGCTCATGCCTATTGCCAAGAACGTTTGCAACCCCGTGTACTTGAGCAATTCCGTCATGAAAAAACAGATCCATCTATTTTTCGTGAAATGGGAGAGCTTGGCTTATTGGGTCCAACCATCCCTGAGCAATATGGCGGTGCCGGTTTGAACTATGTGAGTTACGGTTTGGTTGCACGTGAAATTGAATATGTCGATTCGGGCTACCGCTCTATGGCGAGTGTGCAAAGCTCATTGGTCATGGTTCCAATTCATGAATTTGGTACCGAAGAGCAAAAGCAGAAGTATTTACCTAAACTAGCTACTGGTGAATACATTGGTTGTTTTGGTTTGACCGAGCCTGATCATGGTTCAGACCCGGGTAGTATGATTACCCGTGCTAAAAAAGTTGACGGTGGTTACCGTTTAAGCGGCGCAAAAATGTGGATTACCAACAGCCCAATTGCGGATGTATTTGTAGTCTGGGCAAAAGAAGTTTCTGCTGAAGGTAATGTCGGTGACATTCGTGGCTTTATTTTAGAAAAGGGTTGGGAAGGCCTATCTGCACCAGCAATTCATGGCAAGGTCGGTTTACGTGCATCGATTACGGGTGAAATCGTGATGGATAACGTTTTTGTACCTGAAGAAAATGCATTCCCTGAAATTCGAGGTTTAAAAGGCCCATTTACCTGTCTAAATAGCGCTCGTTATGGAATTGCATGGGGTGCAATGGGGGCTGCCGAGTTTTGTTGGCATACCGCACATCAATACACCATGGACCGCAAACAATTTGGCCGTCCATTGGCTGCAAATCAGTTAATTCAAAAGAAACTAGCAGATATGCAAACTGAAATTGCATTAGGTTTGCAAGTGGCTCTACGTTTTGGTCGTATGAAAGATGAAGGCATTGCGTCAGTTGAAGGCACATCTCTAATTAAGCGTAATAACTGTGGAAAGGCACTTGATATTGCCCGCATGGCGCGTGACATGATGGGTGGAAATGGTATTAGTGATGAGTTTGGCGTAGCACGTCATTTGGTAAATCTTGAAGTTGTGAATACCTATGAAGGTACACATGACGTTCATGCCCTGATTTTAGGTCGTGCACAAACAGGCATCGCAGCATTTAGTAACTAACTCATTCATTTAAAAGATAGAGGTGTTCTTTCGAGAGCACCTTTAGGGATTTTTACGCAAAAATTTATGGATAATGACAAGATTCATCGTAAGGATACTCATGTAAAGATGTGCCTCTGTGTACTTAAAACTAAATATAAGATGATGAAAATATAGAAGATTAAGTCATGCAGAAAACATAAGTAGGCTACCGATGACTCATTTGGGAAAATGAGGAACTAAAGATGAACAATGATGTTCAAGTAATATCGAAAGAGTTAAGAACCACATTTCCAAGTAATCTTGGAACATATGAAAGAATTGGCCCTCATACATGGAAATGGGCGTTGTTATTTGCCTATTTTGCGATGGTGGTCGATGGCATAGATATTATGCTGCTGTCTTATAGCTTGACCAGCTTAAAGGCAGAGTTTGGTTTAAGTACCTTTCAAGCGGGTGCATTGGGTAGTGCATCATTAGCAGGAATGGGTGTTGGCGGTATTTTGGGTGGTTGGGCATGTGACAAGTTTGGTCGTGTACGAACCATTGCCAACTCGGTAACCTTCTTTTCGGTAGCGACCTGTTTATTGGGCTTTACGCAAAGCTTCGAGCAATTTATGGCTTTACGTTTTATTGGTGCTTTAGGAATCGGAGCACTCTATATGGCCTGTAATACCTTAATGGCTGAATATGTGCCGACCACTTACCGTACAACAGTCTTAGGTACGTTACAGACAGGTCAGACCGTAGGTTATATTGCTGCGACGTTATTAGCAGGAGCGATTATTCCAGATCATGGCTGGCGTATTTTGTTCTTCCTGACCGTAGTACCTGCTTTCGTTAATATTTTCCTGCAACGATTTGTACCAGAGCCAAAATCTTGGCAGCTCACCAAAATTAAAAGCTTACAAGGCAACAGACAACCTAAAGAAATGGTCGTGGCTGAAAAGCCTAAAAGTGGAAGTATTTATAAGCAAATTTTTAATAACTTTAAACACCGTAAGATGTTTTTCTTGTGGATGACCACAGCATTCTTCTTACAGTTTGGTTATTACGGCATTAACAACTGGATGCCAAGTTATTTAGAAACAGAAGTGCATATGAACTTTAAAAACTTAACCAGTTATATGGTGGGTTCATATACCGCAATGATTTTAGGAAAAATTTTAGCGGGTTATCTTGCAGACAAATTTAACCGCCGTGCTGTTTTTGTGTTTGGAACAATAGCCAGCGCCGTGTTCTTGCCAATCATTATTTTCTTCAATACCCCTGACAATATTTTGTATTTATTGATCACTTTTGGCTTCTTATATGGCATTCCATATGGTGTAAATGCGACTTATATGGCTGAAAGTTTTTCAACCGATGTGCGCGGAACAGCCATTGGCGGTGCCTATAACATTGGTCGTGTCGGGGCGGCTATTGCACCAGCTACCATTGGTTTCTTGGCATCGGGCGGTACGTTTACCATGGCCTTTATTGTTATGGGCGCTGCGTATTTTGTTGCGGGTGTATTACCGGGCTTATTTATTAAAGATCGTCAGTACGATCCACAAAGACAATCATAAACAATGAAAAGAAGGTGCGTTGAGGGCCTTCTAAAAGATAAGGGTATCGTTATGGGTGCATTACAAGGAATTCGGGTTTTAGATTTAAGCCGTGTGCTTGCAGGGCCTTGGTGCGGACAGATCTTGGCAGACCTTGGCGCGGAAGTGATTAAAATTGAACGTCCTCGAGTTGGTGATGACACCCGTATGTGGGGGCCACCATGGATGCCCGATCAAGATGGAAACATGACCCGTGAATCTGGTTATTTTCAGTGTACCAACCGCAATAAATATTCGGTTGCGGTAGACATTACTACACCCGAAGGTCAGGCTTTAATTTATGAAATTGCTAAGACAGCCGATGTGGTAATTGAAAATTATAAGACAGGGTCTTTGGCTAAATATGGTTTGGACTATGCTTCTTTAAGTGAGTTAAACCCAAATATTGTTTATTGCTCGATTACGGGTTTTGGGCAAGATGGCCCACGTGCAGAAGAGCCCGGCTATGATTTTATTATTCAGGGTATGTCTGGTTTGATGAGCATTACTGGCGAGCCTGATGATGTAGCAGGTGGTGGTGCACAAAAGGTTGGCGTGGCTGTGGTAGATATTCAAACTGGTTTGTATTCAACCATTGCCATTCAAGCTGCCTTGATTGCTCGTTCGCACACAGGACGTGGCCAATATATTGATATGTCACTCCTTGATGTGCAGGTCGCGGCACTGGCAAATCAGGGAATGAACTATTTAGCTTCGGGTAAAGCCCCGCAGCGCATGGGTAATCAACACCCGAGTATTGTGCCGTATCAAACTTTTAAGGCCAAAGATAAAGAATTTATTATTGCTTGTGGTAACGATAAACAATTTAAAGATTTATGTATTGCGATTGGTTATTCAGAGCTACTCGAAAATGAAAAGTTTGTGCGTAACCAAGACCGCGTCAAATATCGAGATGAATTGATTCCTTTATTGTCGGAGCATTTTTTGCATAAAACTGCCAAAGAATGGGTCGAGATGATTCATGCGCTTAAAGTTCCCGTAGGTGTTATCAACTCTATTGAAGATGCTTTAGCTGAACCACAAATCGTCCATCGCAATTTGGTGGTCAATATTCCTCATCGTTTAAATGAAAACTTCCAAACCATAGGCTCACCCATCAAGTTGTCTGATACTCCAGTTGAATATCATCATGCACCGCCAGAGCTAGGTGAACATACTGCTCAAATCTTATCGAGATTTAAAACAGCAGAAGAACTCGCCGCGTTAAAGGAGAAGGGCATTATTGATGGAAAGATAGCTTAATTCATTGATGCTTTTAATGTGATTCAATTTAAATTAAAACTGTGATTTGCCATAAATCACAGTTTTTTTATTAAAAAATAAGACACTTAATATTTAAAAATAAGCGGCAGTTCTGGTCTGAAATCATGAATCATTCCTTGAGGTTCATGATCAAAACTAATTTCCATTAAATGCTCCGATCCATTAGTCACTTCAAAATCATCAAGCGAATTGAACAGCAATGAAGTAGGGTGCTTTTCAAGGTTTGGAACAGAAACTTTAATCGCAGTGATTTCTGATAAATCTTTGCTATGCACAAGTGGTTGTTGTTTTTCTTTTGCGGCAAGGTCTGGTCGTGAAGCAAATGAAAGGAAGAACCACATCGGTTCAGTTACCACAGAATCTTTGGCAACATTTACTTCTAAGCTGGCTGGTAAATAGCTTGGCTTGTAAACCCAATTAGGAAATTTTGCACCGTTATCATCTTTATTTTTAGGGCGAAAACAGATACCAAAAGGGGACGCGATATTATTTTGAGTACTTAGTCGCTCAAAAAGCAGAGTAGGTTTGGTAAGATCACTTGAGGCTTCTTCTGGGTTATTTAAAAAGATTAATTCAATAAAGCTATTTTTAAAGAAAAAGCGTCTGTTTTCTGTACCTTGACCTGGGTGCTTATTGGATGAACCTTCTGTTAGACCGAATTTTTTTAAAGTTTCAGCTTCGGGAGCGCCTGATTGTACACAAATAAAAATATGGTCCACTTCCATTTTAAGTTCTCATACTAATGTTGATGAATATTAAATAATTGATTAATAGAATTTTTCATGTTTATCGCAAGTGTTTCATCGAAACCATCGACTAAAAAGCGGCTAATTAATCCTTCAATCACCGTATAGATCAGCTCAGATAAAGCTTCACCATTCGGTATATTGCAGTTTTGCGCAATCAATACTTTAATCCATTGTTTATGAGCTTTAGAAATAGAAATAATGTCTTGATCATCTTGGTTAGATTCAGCGACCGCTCTTACAAATAAACAGCCCTTAAAAAAATCTTGTCTAAACCAGTTGGTGTGCCAATCCAGAATTTTATTGATGGCTTCCAACCCTGTTGCATCTCCCACATAGCCCAAAAGGCTTTGCTTAAACCGTTCATCACGTGCAACGAGTACAGACTTAACTAGTTGATTTTTATTTTTATAGTACGTGTACATAGTGGTTTTAGAGCAACCAGATTCATCGCGAATCAAGTCAACGCCAACCCCAACAAAACTATTTTCATTAAATAACTTCTCGGCTGTATCTAATATTTTTAAGGCAGATTTTGACATGTGTCTTTTCCAAAAAATAAAATAGTACAGATCTGTACTATTTGAAATTTTATCTATATGCTTTTTAAAAAGCAAATTTTTGTTTGAGGAAAAAATCATGTTCTCGATCTTTTATGGCAAAGAAAAACTGGCTCCATCGCCCAGTAAAGTTGATATTTTAAGAAGCCTTGTTGGGGGTACGCTTAGTATTTTTATACTCCTGTGGTTGAGTAAGCTCACACATAATATCTTTATCATGGCGCCGTTTGGTGCGACCTGTGTATTGCTCTATACCGTGTCGCAGTCACCTTTGGCACAGCCGAGAAATATTATATTTGGGCATCTTATTTCGGCTTTTGTAGGTTTGTTTTTTCTAAAATTTGTCGGTGTTTCTATTTTTACAATTGCTTTATCAGTGGGCTGTGCAATTGCACTCATGCAGATTTTTAAATGTGTTCATCCACCTGCTGGGGCCAATCCTTTGGTTATTTTACTCACCGCGAGTAGCATACATTACCAGTGGAGTTTCTTAATTTTCCCTGTTTTGGTTGGCGCAGTGTCTTTAGTTTTGGTGGCGATGCTGATTAATAATATTAAAGCGAGTACCAAGTGGCCAATCTATGGCTTGGGAATTTTAAATAGTAAAAAGTAGGCAAGGTATGAAGTATTTTGAGCTTAAAATAATGAAAGTATTCACTACGCCAAGATAGTGAATACTTTTGAATGAAATTATGACTTTTTAGAAATACGTTCTTCGATGGCAAATTTGAGTAAAGAAGCACTGCGGTAAAAACCGTGTGCGAACTTTCCAAATGGCATCGTTATAAAGAATGTCATGACCGTAGCTAAATGGAAAATCAGTAAAAGTGCCATGTAAGGGGTATTACGAAATGTCATGAGAGCTAAGCCTGAAGCACTGACTAAAATTAAAAGGAAAATAAAGCCTCGATCTACAGGTTTTTGCTCGCGGTCACCATGTAATGGATGACGTTTAAGGTTTAAATAAAGCAAACCAGATGGTCCAATCACTAAGCCAAACCCACCCAACGTACCTAAAATAACAGGCAAGCTAAAGATAGGGTAAGGCGCATGCAGGTTAAGGAAATAGTGATATAAAGTTGCTACGCCTGTGGCTGCAAAGCAAAGCATAAAGCCATAAAACGTCAGGTGATGGAACACACGGCGGATTTGTGTGTAACGGTCATCTTGCTCATTACAGCCTTTGCCATGTCCACCATCTAAATATTTAAGCGTTAACACATTTTGAGATGCTTGAATAAGGTCGGGTTTTTCAACTTTGCCGTGAATAACTTTAGACGTCTGTCTCCAAAATTTACTAATCCCAATGCCGAGCAAAACAATCGCAACTGTAAAGGTCGCTCCAAACAATAGAGCTAAAAAGTTATGCGGGAAAATCGCATAGAAATTACCTTGATAGCCTGCAAACAGGTCGGTGCCTTTGTACCACACCACAGCTAACATGCATAAAAAGAAAATGAGTGATAACGCCGAAACAAAAGGAATCCCAACAGACTTATAAAGTCGGCCTAGCGGTTTAGGCGTCGCAAACTCTTGGTAAGTTTCCAAACGTACTTGTGCCATCGCTTTTGGAATGTTTACACCAAACTCGTGCGGCGGGGCATATTGGCAAGCGTGTAAACAAGCACCACAGTTATGGCACAGGTTTGCGAGGTAATGAATATCGGCTTGATTAAACTCAAGACGCTTAGTCATCGCCGCAAACACAGCACAAAACGACTCACAGTAACGACAAGCATTACAAATCTGTAGGGCTCTTTGAACTTCCTGCTCATGATCAGAGAGCTGAACAACTGGAATCAGGGCTTTAGTACTAGCATTCATGTTCAACTCCTTGTGAAAGTGCGTAGTGGGCTGCATTTTTTCCGGCAATGCGTCCAAACGTTGTGCCAATCGACATGCCGACCCCTGCGGTATAACCCTGACCGAGTACGTTACCTGCCATCATTTCACCTGCAACAAACAGGTTGTGGCTGGCTTTATTGTTAAAACGTACCGCAGCATCATCTTCGACTTTTAAGCCTAAATAGGTAAAGGTAATGCCGGGTTTAAGCGCATAGGCATAGAAGGGTGGGCGATCGAGAGGAACTGCCCAGTGGGTCTTGTTGGGAACAATATTTTTGGTGGTGCAGTCATCTAAAACCGTATGGTTAAAGGTGCCTTGTACGCAGGCTTGATTAAATTCTTCTACCGTGTGACAGAAGGTTTTTGCATCTAGCCCGATTTTTTCGGCCAATTCTTGAATGCTATTTGCTTTCACACCCGCAAATACAGGTGGCATAAAGCGACCAATGGATTTTGAGTCGATAATCGAATAGGCGATTTGCTGAGGCTGTTTGGCAACAAGACGTCCCCAAATCGCATAACGTTTTGGCCAGAAGTCTTCGCCTTCATCGTAAAAACGTTCGGCTTTGTTATTGACCACAATACCCAGTGAAACGCAGTCAATACGGGTGCAGATGCCGCCGTCATATAACGGTGCGCGTGCATCTACAGCGACGCAATGCGATTGTGATGGGTCACCAATAATATCGGCGCCTTGATCTATCATAAATTTGAGCAAGTTGCCCTGATTAAAGCGGGTTCCACGAATAATGAAATTATCGGCAGGCCATTCGCCGTTTTCATTTTGTCCCCATGCTTCTCTTAACCATTCCAGATTTGACTCAAAACCACCTGCGGCCAATACACAGCTTTTCGCTTTAAACACACGGCCATCTTCCGCAATTGCAGCTTCAAAATGTCCTTGGTTTAACTTTAGATCTTTAATTTTTGTGTTGTATAAAATCTCAATGCCAAGTTCTTGGGCACTACGGTAATACGCATTAATGAGGGCTTTACCGCCACCCATAAAAAAGGCATTGGTACGTGCAACATGCAAAGCACCCGATAGTGGCGGCTGAAAATTCACACCATGTTTACGCATCCAGTCGCGACATGTTGCCGTGCTACGAATGACCAGACGAGCTAAGTGCTCATTAGTTTTTCCAGCAGTGACTTTAAGTAGGTCTTGCCAATATTCTTCTTCTGGGTAGGCATCGACTAATACATCTTGAGGAGCATCATGCATGCAACGGAGGTTACGAGTGTGTTGTGAGTTACCACCACGCCATTCTTTAGGTGCTGCTTCTATGACAAGCACAGACGCGCCACTTTCTTTTGCCGTGAGCGCGGCACACAGTGCGGCATTCCCACCACCAATTACAATCACATCATGCATGGATTTCTCCCTTTCTCAGCTAAGGCTAATGTAGCTTTAAAAGGGACGGTGAAGTGAGAGGCTAAACTTGAATGGGTGTTTAGTAAAAATAAACACTAAGCGCTTAAGTGTTTATGAGTTTCGCACCGGGCCAGCGCTTTTCATTAATCAGGTTGGTCACACAAGCACGAATCACTACTTTGGTGGCTAAAGTAGCAGGCGAGAGTTCTTCTTCAGACAGACTAATTAAATAGTTAATGCGTTCAATGGCAGGTTCTACAATGCGCAGTAAACATAGGTCTTGCCGTGAGTTTAACGATGCGCCCGCAGGTTGGATGGTTGCCATTTCGAGTTGGCTAATGCTTTCCATTAACAAATGCAGCCCATCAATTTCATAGGCCACTTTAAGTTGATGAATTTTCTGTTCGAGCAACAAACGCAGTCCATGTCGTTGACTCGGTAAAATCAGCGGAAGTTCTTTAAGCTGTGAATGGGTAATCGTTTGAGTATCTATACAGCTTTCAAGATGGTACTGACTCAGTACTTCTTTAGGTGAAATTAGAAACATCTGTTCTTTGACTAAAGGCTGTATGGCCCACTGTGGGTCGACATCGTCACTAAAGATGATGGCAACATCGAGCTGCCTTGCATTAACTAATGCTTTTAAGTCACCCGATAAGCCTTCAATTAAACGGACTTTAATGTCGGGATAACGGTTTCTCATGAGTTTTAAAAAGTGGGTGCCAATAACCGACGCGACACTTGGCGAAAAACCGACGGTGACATGACCACTTAAGCGTGAAGAATGTGCAGAGTCTACGGCATGGTCTAAGTGTCTAAGCGCCAGTTGAACTTGTTGAAAAAAAGCTAAACCCGCAGGGGTGGGAACCGTACCCAAAGCAGTACGTTGTAAAAGGCGAATAGAAAGCTCGCTTTCTAATTTTGAGATTTGCTGACTTAATGCAGAAGTTCCAATATCGAGATTTTTTGCAGCTTTACCCAAGCTTCCTGACTCGATCACCGCAATAAAATACTTTAATTGTTTGAGTTCCACGGCAAATACTACATAGTCCTTTATTGGTTATTCTACACTGGTTTATCGCTATTCATTTTGTTCTATTACGCTGAGTAAACCACCCACAGAGTAAAGCAACATCACCTCAAGATGTTGCCTTTTAGAGCTTTTATTGTTTAACCTGCTCAAGACCCTGTTCTTCAATAATTTGTGTTGCTTGAGGCGATTTCACAAATTTGATGAGTTCTTTTGCGACTTTTTCATGTTCAGAGTTTTTACCAATGCCCGCTGCAAATACAGTGACTTTCTGGTAAGGCGCAGGAATTGGGCCGACTAAATCAACTTGACCATATTGGCCTGTAAAAGGTTTGATTTCACTAATTTGCTGGAAACCAATATCGAACTGACCTTCAGCAATACGTTTTGCAACGCGGTCACCGACCACTTTTTCTGCTTTACCAGAAATCACTTTGTACTCGACAGGTGGAAAGCTTGGAAAAACATCTTTTTCAAGATGCGTGCCGCTCGCACTTGCTGAATAACCAATGTGCTTAGCATTTAATAAAACTTTTTCGAATTTTGCCGCAGAGCTAATATCTGGTTTTGGTGCACCTTTAGGCACAGCCATACCAATGCTTGAATTGACTAAAGCACTTTGTGAATTTGGGTCTACATAACCTTTTTCTGCAAGCTTGTTCAGTTCAGGAGCAGCCAACACCACCACATCAAAATGTTCACCACGATCGAGTCGATTTGGAATTGCAGTTGGCGACGCGCCCATTGATGAACCAGACGAAAGGTGAACCGTGTGACCAGTTTGCTTTTCAAATATTGGAATGAGTTTTTCCATAGATGAATAGAAACCGCCTGAACTAATCACTTCGAGTGTATCTGCGTTAGCAAGCGTTGAGCCTAAGCTTGCACCAGCTAGGCAAATGGTCATGAAGATAGGGGACTTTTTCATAGTATCTCACTTTAATGACAGGAGAGCACAGTACGGAGACTTAAGATCCGCCGTACTGTTCATTAAAATTTCAGGTTAAGTCGTTATTGTTTTAAGCGCTAACCTTCGCAGGTTCAGCAATTGGGTCTGCATTCTTCTGCTTAGAACCACGGCATAGATATAAGCTTGAGATTAAGCTACATACCGCTGCTAACATCAGCCAGAATGCTGGTGTGCTTGCATTGCCTGTGTTTTCGACAAGGTACGTACAGGCCATTGGTGTCATACCACCAAAAATAGCGGCTGCAAGGCTGAACGCTAAAGAGAAGCCAACGGTACGTACACGTTTTGGCATTACTTCGGCAAGTGTTGCGACCATGGTGCCGTTGTACATACCAAAGAAGAATGAGAAGTAAGCAAGCGTAATAATTAGATTGGTAAAGCTAATGTCACTCACTAACCAGCTTAAAACTGGATAAGTTGTAAAGATGGCAAGGGTTGTAATGCCGACTAAAACTGGACGACGACCAATTTTGTCTGAAAGTAAACCACCCATTGGTAACCAGAAGAAATTCGATAAACCCACAAATACGGTTGCTAAAAGGCTATCCGTTACCGACATTTCTAGAGTACGTTTTGCATACACAGTGGTGTAAACCGTAATAAAATAGAACGTGGTTGTGGTCATGGCACTCATCATCATGCCCGCAAGTACGATGCGCCAGTTGCTCGCAAGCGTGCTGAAAATTTCTTTGGTCGATGGATGAGTTTTTTGCGCTTTAAAGTCTTCAGTTTCTTCTAACGTACGGCGGAACAAGAAGATTAAAGGAATAATCAAACAACCAATTAAGAACGGAATACGCCAGCCCCATTCACCCACTTGAGCATGAGTTAAAATGGTGTTGAGCCAGTAGCCAAGTAATGCTGCGAATACCACCGCAATTTGTTGGCTGCCAGATTGCCAGCTTGTGATAAACCCACGGTTTTTATCTGTTGCAATTTCAGCGAGATAAATCGATACACCGCCAGATTCAACACCTGCCGAGAAGCCTTGTAATAGACGTCCAATCACCACCAAAATTGGCGCAATAATACCAATGGTTTCATAACCCGGTACAAAGGTAATTAAGATGGTTCCGATTGCCATAAGGCTTAAAGTCACAATAAGACCTTTACGTCGACCAACTCTGTCGACATAAGCGCCCAAGAAAATAGCGCCGAGAGGACGCATAAGAAAACCCGCAGCAAATACGGTAAATGTCATCATTAAAGAGACATATTCATTTTCAGAGTGGAAAAATTTTGCTGCGATATAAGTAGCATAGAAACCAAAAAGAAAAAAATCGTACTGTTCTAAAAAGTTGCCACTCGTTACATTTAATATTTTTTTAAAAGTAGCCCTACGGTTATTCACGACATCCATTGGAGACCTCCTTGGCCTGACAAAATGGAAACATTCACGATCTTCAATTGAGGGCTTTAAAATTGACTCATTCAATAAACCTAAATAGGAAATGGGTTAGAGATGAGATTTAAAGGTATCCTTGGTAGAAAATGTGATGCCTTGTTTCCAGTTCAAACTACACATCTATAAGTCGATAAACAGAAATTCACTTATCATTCAGATGAAAATGTAATCTCAAACGGCAGGAGGGAGTGAGAGGGCAAAATTAATTAGGTATTTAATAAAATTAATGACCCTTTATAAAATAATTTCAGAACATGGCCAAATTTGGTTTTGAATCAGTTCTTTCACACAAGCTTTAATTGCCGATTTTGCAGCGAGTGCAGCAGGTGATAATTCTTCTTCGGCAAGACTGACTAAGTAATTGATTCGCTCAACTTCAGGATCGATCAATTTTAGTAGTTGAAGCTTATGTTTATACTCTTGTAGACAAGCACTTCCGGGGCGGACGCTGGCAAGGTCGAGGTGAATCAGGCTATCCATGAGTAAGTGTAGACCATCAATTTCATAGACAACATTAAGCTGCCCAATCTTGTGTTCAAGCAATTTTCTTAAGCTATGACGCTGCCTTGGTAATACTAAAGGAATATCACCGATTTGCTGAGACTGAATAATTCCACTTTTGATGCAATCGGCAAGACCATATTTTTCAAGCACTTCTTTGCGTGCCATTAAATACATTTGTTCGCGGACCAAAGGTTGTATCGACCACTGTTTATCAATTTCATTGGTAAAAATAATGGCAATATCAAGCTGACGCGAATTAATCGACTGAATTAGATTTCCCGACAAGGTTTCCACAATTTCTAGACGAATGTCTGGATAGCGTTCAGACATTAGTTTCATTAAAGGGATGCCAATTAAAGCGGTAATGGTGGGCGGAAAACCAAGGCTGACATGGCCTGAAAGCCGAGCTGAATGTGCAGCGTCTATTGCGAAGTTAACTTGACGCAAAATAAGTTGAGAGTGTTTTAAAAAGGCCAGACCCGCGGGTGTAGGCGTGACGCCAAAAGCATTACGCTGTAATAAGCGAATGCTTAATTCTTGTTCTAGCTTACTAATTTGCTGACTAATGGCCGAAGCGCCGACATCGAGTTTTTGAGCAGCTTTACCAATACTGCCTGCTTCAACCACCGTCAAAAAATATTTTATTTGCTTGATTTCCATAATAAATGTATTCGCTCATCATCCTTGATTTATAGAAATATGAAGGATTGGAAAATCTATCATGCGTTTTAATATTAACAGCAAAAAATATAAAAGGTTCTTAAAAATTAAATAGCTCTCTTGGAAAAGTCTTATAAAAAGCCTTTTTAAAAGTACAAACTATATATGAGCATAAGCAAATTATTCTTCCATAAAATGAGCTTTTTACTGAAACTTAGTGAAAAGTAGAATCACGCCTAATACACATAAAATTGAGCCAATGACCTTATTAATTTGCACTTGCTTGGCTAACATTTTCTGTCTCAATAGCATGGAAGAGAAAAGCACAGCTACCAGTGAAAACCATACAAAATGAGCAAATGACATAAAAAAGCCATAAGCCAAAAGAATGGTTTTAGGCGTAGTTAAACTCACAATTTGGGTATAGGTGCTAATCACAAATAGCGTGGTTTTAGGGTTCAGGGCGTTGGTAAAAAAGCCGTATTTTATGGCTTGCAAAGTACCTATAGACGTTAAAGCAGCGGTGTCTAAAACAGGTTTTTGAGTAAAAGTTTTATAGCCAATGTAGATCAGGTAAAGCGCGCCAATATACTTAACAATATTCAAAATTTGCGGTGTATAAGTCATCACAAAGGCAACGGCGACTAGCGTATAGGTCACATGCACCAACACGCCAAGCGATATTCCCAGTGAAGTGAACACACCTATTTTTCTGCCGTACAAGTAACTATTTTTCGTAACGATCGCGAAGTCAGCGCCGGGGCTAACCACCGCCAAAATCGTGATGAGAATAACCGCAATAAACTCTGCCATTATCGTGTGCCCTCGCTGAAAACGAGGGAGTTCATCTGTACTTTTTGGAATGCATGTAAGAGAGCGAAAACACTACTTAAAATTGCTCTTCTTTTTGTAAGAGATGCTTGGGCTTTAGGTTTGCGAAGATAGATATCGATATCCAATATGTTTTTCATCATCTAAAATAGGGCCTAATCAAGATGATTTTTATTTTGAACAGAAACCTAGAAATAAAAATCGATAAAAACGACTACACATTTATGAGTTTTTGGAATGATTGAAAGAATATCGCTGAATTCACTAAAATTTTTCTATTTTGTGGCGAAGTATGGCAGCGTCACTTTAGCTGCAAAGAAATTATTCGTGACGCAAAGTGCGGTCAGTAAACAGATTTATAATTTAGAAGAAGCTTTAAATACGACTTTGTTCGACCGAAAAAATAAAACACTTGTGATGACCGAGCAGGGTGAAACTTTATTGAGTTGTTGCCATCAGGTGTTTGGTCAACTCGATGAATGTTTAATAGAACTCAGCCAACCTAAGACTGAAAGCAAGCAACTGGTTTTGTCGTGCGAACCCACTCTTTCAATGAAATGGCTCATTCCGCGGTTATCAAAATTTAAAAAGCTCGGTCATGATTTTGAGGTTGTGCTACTCACAGCAGGCGGCGTGGTCGACTTTGAAAAAGATAATATTGATATCGCGATTCGCAGAAATGATTTTGATTGGGGAGAGCATATCTATAGTGAAAAAATTGCCGATGAATATATTGCTCTAGTTCAAGCAACCAAGCCATCGGAAACAAACGACGTACTCATCTCGACCTCTAGGCCAAATTTTTTCACAAGCATGAATCGCATTGCTGAGTTAAAGCAGAGTTTAAAAGCCTACGCTAAAGTTGAACTCGAACATTTTTATCTATGTTTAGAAGGCTGTTTGGCTGGACTTGGCGCAACAATCATCTCAATTTATATGATTGAAAAAGAGCTTGAGTGGAACTTACTGAAAAAAATTTCACCTGTTGTACAAGATAATTCAGCCTATTATTTACTTTCTCATAGTGCTTTTGTGGAAGATTCACGTAAAACCATATTTTTAGAATGGCTAAAAGCAGAGATGAATGAGAGTCAGCATAAATTACTTTAGGTCTAGCCATTCTCCCTAAATTTTTATGGATTAACAAATTGAAAATAATAATAAATATTTGAATTTTTAAAGGTGATTTGTGAGCGCCGTATATTGAATTTTTGCTGTCTAAAATTTCCTAAGATGAAAAATATTTAACTTCATACTTCTTTATTAAACCCTAAACATGAATTTCACTCAGTTTTGAATGAGACTAAATCATTTTTATTCATGTTCTGATTGCGGTATAAATCTATTCACGCTCTGAAGCGTTCCAGTCATTCACTTTTGATAAGACCTTAAGGCACAAATCTGACAAGGCTGGAAAGTTTAAAAAGAGCTCGAAATATTTTTAGGTTTATCTCAGAAATTAGGGTACTGATCAAAATGAGTAAAGAATTTACATTTACGATTAAGAGTATTTGTTTCGATGAAAACTATCGTCCAGCAGACAATACGCGTATTACAACCAACTTTGCTAACTTAGCGAGAGGGATGAGCCGTGAAGAGAATCTGCGCAACACCTTACAGATGATCGACAATCGTTTTAATGCCTTAGCTCATTGGGACAACCCTAAAGGTGATCGCTACGGCGTTGAACTTGAAATCATTTCAGTTGAAATGAATATTGATGCCGAAAACCGTGCAAGTGGGCTTCCTTTAATCGAAATATTGAAAACCAATATTGTTGATAAAAAGACCAACGAACGTATTGAAGGCATTGTAGGCAATAACTTCTCGTCTTATGTACGTGACTATGACTTTAGTGTGCTGTTGTTAGATCACAACAAAAACAAGTCTACTTTCAGTACTCCAGAGAAGTTTGGTGAATTGCACGGTAACTTGTTTAAGAGCTTTATTAACTCTGAAACTTATAAAGCCAACTTTAAAAAGGCACCTGTGATTTGCTTAAGCGTTTCAACCACTAAAGAGTATCACCGTACTGAAAACGAACATCCTGTTTTAGGTGTTGAATATAAGCAAGAAGACTATTCATTAACCGATGAATATTTCCAAAAAATGGGTTTAAAAGTTCGCTATTTCATGCCTAAAAACAGTGCTGCACCTTTGGCGTTCTATTTTACGGGTGATTTGCTGACTGATTACACCAACCTTGAGTTGATCAGCACCATCAGCACCATGGAATCGTTCCAAAAGATTTACCGCCCTGAAATTTACAACGCAAATTCAGTGGCTGGACAGTCTTATCAGCCAAGCTTAAAGAACCAAGATTACTCACTTACTCGAATTGTGTATGACCGTGAAGAACGTAGCCGCCTCGCTATTGAGCAAGGGAAGTTTGTTGAAGAGCAATTTATCAAACCATACCAAGCGATTCTTGAGCAGTGGTCTGCTAATTACGCTCTTAACTAATCAACATATAGGTCATTGATCATGAAAAAATTATTACCAACTTCAACTGCTGGCAGCTTACCTAAACCGTCTTGGCTTGCAGAACCTGAAAAGCTTTGGTCGCCTTGGAAACTCGAAAACGAAGGTCTGCTTGAAGGTAAAAAAGACGCGCTACGTTTAGCGTTGCACGAACAGCGCCTTGCTGGCATCGACATTGTGAGCGATGGTGAACAAACCCGCCAACACTTTGTGACGACGTTTATTGAACACTTAAATGGCGTAGATTTTGAGAAGCGCGAAACAGTTCGAATTCGTGACCGTTACGATGCAAGCGTGCCGTCTGTAGTGGGTGCGGTGTCTCGTCAAAAGCCTGTGTTTGTTGAAGACGCTAAGTTTTTACGTCAGCAAACTGATCAACCAATTAAGTGGGCATTACCTGGCCCAATGACTATGATTGATACGCTTTACGATGGTCACTACAAGAGCCGTGAAAAACTTGCTTGGGAATTTGCAAAAATTTTGAACCAAGAAGCGCGTGAGTTAGAAGCTGCTGGTGTAGACATCATTCAGTTTGACGAACCTGCATTTAACGTCTTCTTTGATGAAGTAAATGATTGGGGCGTTGCGACTTTAGAGCGTGCAATTGAAGGTCTTAAGTGTGAAACTGCGGTCCACATTTGCTATGGTTACGGCATTAAAGCTAACACTGACTGGAAAAAGACATTAGGTTCGGAATGGCGCCAATACGAAGAAGCTTTCCCGAAACTGCAAAAATCTAACATCGATATCATCTCGTTAGAATGTCACAACTCGCATGTGCCTATCGATTTACTCGAACTCATTCGTGGTAAAAAAGTCATGGTCGGTGCAATTGATGTAGCATCTAACCAAATTGAAACACCAGAAGAAGTGGCAAACACACTTCGTAAAGCGCTTCAGTTTGTAGATGCCGACAAGCTTTACCCTTGCACAAACTGCGGTATGGCGCCTCTTTCACGTGAAGTGGCACGTGGCAAGCTAAATGCTTTAACGGCAGGTGCAGAAATCGTTCGCAGAGAACTTACTGGTTTTGATCTTACTGCTTAATATTTACCAATAAGTGGTATAAAGGGTTACTTTTTTGATGGCAGTTGATAATCAAACAAGTAACCCTCATTTTACTTACTACATGTAGTTCTAATCAGGACTCATGTTGATAAAGTACCTTCCTGATGGAGTTGGGCGGTATAGCAAACACTCAGGATAAGGTACGATTCAATTTAGGAATAATGTCATGGTTCAAGCAACAGACTTTAGAAATGCAATGTCTTTACTCACAAGTGCGGTTAGTGTTGTGACTACGGCAGGCATGTCTGGCCGTTTTGGATTTACTGCCTCTGCTGTTTGTAGTGTGACTGACACACCGCCGACATTATTGGTCTGTATGAACCAATCTGCGAGTTCACATGCACATTTCCTAGATAACAAAATCTTAACTGTGAATGTTTTAGGCGCACACCACGAACATATTTCAAAAGCATTTTCATCTAAGCTCACGCCAGAAGAACGCTTTAAACATGGCGAATGGATTGAGTTAGAAACAGGTTCACCTGTGTTAGATGATGCTTTGGTCAGTTTCGATTGCGAGATTGAACAAATTCAACAAGTCGGCACACACACTATTCTTATTTGTCCGATTGTTGCGATTAAACAAAGCCAGCATGATCAAAGCTTGGTTTATTTTAATCGTGCTTATCACCAAGTGGGGCAGGTAGACGTAGTTTAGAACTTATTCGTATCGATTTGATTCATTATTTGTTTCTATCTCCATACGCTTTTTAAATTGATGTGGTGTTTCCCCAAACAATTTTCTAAACGCTCGAATAAAGTTAGTCGTTTCGTTGTAGCCAACCAAATTTGCGACATCTTGAACATCATATTGCTCTAACTGAAGTAATTCCTTAGCTTTTTTAAAACGAACTTCTGCAAGTATGGTTGAAAAGTTAGTCCCTTGCTGTTGCAAATGTCGGGTTAAGCTCCGTTCTGACATATTTAAGCATTTGGCAATGGTGGCAAAAGATGGAAAAGTATTTCCGGCTTTGTAAGTTAATTCAGCACGTATATTTTTTTGGATATCGCGAAAAACATTTCCAGTCACTTTAGCTTTATCATTTTCGCAATACTGTATGGCTTGCTCATAGGCGATATGATCGGCCTGTGGATTTTTGTGAGTCAGGTATTTTTTAGGGAACCGTATACTATTTCGTAGGCAATTAAAATGAACAGGAATAGAGGATTTGCTGTCTGTTTCACGGATTGGTAGTGGTGCCCAATCAACAAAAATCTCACATTCTGATTCAAAACTTTCTGCAAGTGTGCCTAAAAAATGTATTATCCCATATAGTAAAGACTCTATTAGAAAACATCTCAATTGATGCGACTGCATTTCCTCACCCATTTCAATTGGGTGTAGATCATCTAAATAGATATAGACATAGTGGTTGTCAGCATTCCAGCTGGGAGAAAAACTTTGGATTCGCGTACAAAAGTATGTTGTCATGAGATTCAAAACAGTCTCAATATCTGCACAACTTAAAAATGCAAAACCTAACGCACCATGAGACGTTGGTCTCAGGCGAGAACCATATTCAATACCAAGATGAGGATTGTTGGTTAACCGTAGGGCATTTAATACGAGCTTTACCCACTCTATAGCACTCATTTTAGCTTCAGGCTGTCTTAGCCTTTCTACCGTGAGTCCAGTATTTTCAAGCACTTGCTCTGATGTTAAATCACATTCGGAAGTAATTTCCAATAATAATAGCGCATAAGAGATCGAAACTTTCTGCTGAAATAGACCAAATGGATCTTTCATAGGCAGTACTATGGCGTGAAATGATCATTATTATGGCGGAAAATAACCTTTAAACCAAGTTCCATATTTCCAATAATTAATTCAACACGTTTATGTTTGGATGTACTGGCATGCTATGCAGCATCTAAATAAGAACTTTATGTGAATATTTGCACTTCAATTTTATTAATGCCATTCAAAATCCTTAATTGGAAAGATGCTGTGTAAATAATTTAAAAAGTGTTGATGGGATATGTCTCCTTAATTTTTAGAAAATGAACAGGATATAAAATGGCTTTGAATATGATTACCTGTCCATGTCATAGCACTGAACTTGATATTTGTACGCCAGTTTTAATGCGTTTTATCTGCCATTGCACTATCTGCCAACAAATTTATAAAACACCTTATGCAGATGTTAGTGTTGTGTTTAAAAAAGATATTGCCAAGCATGCTCAAGCCAATCTTGAGTTTAAAAAATATCGTCGGCCACCAGCGTTAGAACGTGGATTTTGCATATCTTGTTTCAATCCTGTCTTTTCATATTTAAAAACATATACATCTTATGATTTGGCGTTTATACCAAGCAAAAACTTTAAAGATCAAACTGCATTACCTAAACCGATATTACATATGTTTTATAACCGTAAAGTTAGTCAAATGAATGATCAGTTACCCAAATATAGAGGCTATGTGGCAAGCCAATTTGGTTTTACCAAACATTTATTATCAAAACTTTTGTCTATTTAAAAAATAGTGCAGAAGTTTAAGCCATATTATTTATTTAGCCTTTTTTGAAATAGAAAGAGGAACAAAAGAAAATGAGGGAAAATAAAGTGAATAGCCTCAGCCAAAATATGCATTCTACCTACGATGCCGATATTCCATTGCCACAGCGTATAGCTGCTGCTATTGAATTGATAAACCATCCCATTCGAGATACGGTTTATCCCTTTGCAGACCTTGATGTGCAGCAAATTAATACTCTATTTGAAACATGGGATAGTGTGGGTGATCCTTTAGCTGAAAACTTGATAGCCGAGTTACGTAAGCACAAAAGGATGACTAAAAACTTGTTTCAAGCTGCCAGAGCGTTAGAAGCAGAAGGTAATCAGGCCGCAGTTCTATTTTTTAAAGATGTTGAAACAGTACCTGAATGGTTTGATTTTGAAGAAACCAAAGCAAGTGCAGAAATGTCTGGTCGTAATATATTAGGCTTTATATTTGGGTTGCATTCAGCGCTCCCATATACTGCGGTTGATGGCAATATTCCAAGTGTCTTTTTTGCCACAGGTCGTATGAACAAGAAAGGTGATTTTGTTCGACGAATTTGGGAAACTGCTGCTGGTTTTATTGGCGTAATTGATATTGAAGGAATGAAGCCTGGAGGAAAACAGTGGGAGATGTGGGTTCGCATTCGCTTGATGCATAGTATGGTGCGTTTGGGATTAGGTGTGAGTAATAAATGGGTTGGCGTGCGCAAAGGTGTGCCAATATCTGTTACAGGCGCTATTGCTGGAGTCTATGTCATGGGGCGTTTACGTTCTAAGGTTATGCGTGCATTTGGTTATGTGACTAAAGAGGAACTCAATAGTTCTATACGTATTTGGCAATGGGTTGGAAAAATTTTAGGCGTGCCACAAGAGTTTTTTCTGCAAGATTTTCAACAAATCAAAAGATTGGATCAACTCGGATTTAATTTTTTTTATAGTCCAACTCAACTATCGCAAGACTTTGCAAATGAAGTCTATGCTGGGCTTGAGGATGTTACTAAAGGTTTTATACCTAAAAGTGTGAATGCGGCAATTGGTCGATATTCATTGTCTCCACAATGTGTATTGAGTCCAAAAAATGGCCATGTCGCTAATGATCTAAAAATACCTAAAAACATAGTTTTGGATTTAGCTATTACTAGTTTAGCAACAGTGAGTAGAACAGCTAGTCAAATTAATCGTGTTCCATTTGTAGGTCGAATAAATGCACATATTGGTCAAAAGGTTCTCAATAAAGCGCTTGAGATTGGCTTAAATGGTTTACATGCAGAGTTCTCGACAAAAATGAACAATGGATCGACTTGTCCCGTTTAGGAGATAGTACTGAGCAAAAGAGGTTTTTCTGACATTGTCTAGCTCAGATTATTTTGTTTCTTTCCCTTTATGGTAGGATGAGTGTCAGTTCGTTAACTCTTTTCATCCTACTCCATATCTTTGAAGTATTTAAAAATACAATTAAATATAATATCTAAAATAATAGTTAAGTTAATCTAATGAAAAATAATAATAAATTTAAATACTTGTCATAAAAGCTACATTGACACCTACCAACTCTCGGATTATCCTTTGCCTGCTGGCCACATTGCCAGCCGGCTTTGACAGGCCGTCCTTAAGAGCATTGAAAAAAGTCATTTTTTTGATGTAGACTCACTCGTCCCCCTTTTTGTAGCGGTAGGACGGAAGGGGGACACCCTCGGGTGTGCTGGGATCTTAAGGCCAGTCTGTCAACCCTCTTTCGTTCTGCCACCATAATTCCAAATGAATGCTTTGGCAGAACTCCCAAAATCAGGAGTTGGCTATGCACATCCATCAATTCTTGGCACTCATTGCCAAAAGCTATAACGACACCACTTAATTCATCTTTAAACAGTTTGAAGGCTTAACCGCTTTTCAGACTTTAAGTCATTACGGCTAAAAACTTATATCAACAATAAAACTTGAGATGTGCCAAGCACTGTCTTACGGCTTTGCTGTGCCTTTTTTTCTCCCAGAAAGGGCACAGGCTTTTTATCTCAGCCAGACATAACAACCTATTTTTATAATGGTAAAACTATGCCAACTTTAGAAAAGGCTTCAAAAAAATTAAAAGTTATTCATAGCGCAGTAGATCTATTTAATCACTATGGATTTCATAACACGGGCGTAGACCTGATTGCCAAAGAAACTAAAATTCCAAAAGCCACGCTTTATAACTACTTTCACTCGAAAGAAAAGCTGGTTGAAACCTGCATAAGCTTTCAAAAAAGTCGACTGAAAGAAGAAGTGCTGGCAATTGTCTACTCACACCGCTACTCAAAACCAAGCGATAAACTTAAAGAAATTGTGCGTTTACATGTTGATGTAAATAGCGTTTACCATCTTTTGTTTAAAGCCATTTTTGAAATAAAACAGCTTTACCCAACGGCTTACCGTATGGCAGTTGAATATCGAAAATGGCTACTTCGAGAGCTTTTTGATTTGGTCTTTAGTCTGGAAAGCAATGCATTTAATCCCGATGCCAACATGGTTTTAAACCTAATTGATGGCTTGATGCTACAAGTGTTGAGTTCAAATAGTGTGGATGAACGGGATGTGGTGTTGGAGCGGTTTTGGGGGAGGGGGTATTAGTTTTATAAACGACAATATTTGTCGTAATGGCATAATTTCACCTTATAAAAAAGTAACTTAATGGTAATATTGCATCAAACAAATATTGTGAAACTTAAAAGAGAAAATCGTGTCTAATCATCTAAGAATAACTATAGCAATACGAAAGGATAATGTTGAAAATTTCGGCTTATTTCATATGAAGATTTAAAGGAGTTTGGAGGATAAAAAGTAGAATATTTTTCAATGTAAATTGAAAGAATAAATTTAAAATTAAATAGTTTTATATTTTATGAAAATTTAGTTTAATTACTTTATTTTTGTTGGGGAAAGATTATGAAAAACGAAATTATGAGCAAATCAGAGACTGGAGGTGGTTGCACTTTTTTGGGGTTAGTTGGTTATTTTTATTTTTTAGTAGATTAAACGAAAAATTATATAAGTCGATAAAGAAATATATATCGTAAAATTTATTAATTTTATTGGGAATTTTAGTACTGGGGGGAGTATGTTTTATAAAGTTAGAAAGTGGATAATTTGTGAAGTTGTTGATCCGATATCTTCATTGTATAGGTATGTTTATAAAAATATTATTGCTTTCTTTATGTTTGGTTTTTTTCTTGCAGTAATTAGTTGTGTTATTAATCCCAGTATAATTTTTACACCAAAGAAAGAAGTTTTTGTGGTTTATAATCCTGACTTTTATATAAAAAGTGGGCGAATGACATCACTGATAATAAAAGATAAAAATAAAAAAAATATTATTAATTGTGCATATTTTATAAATGAGAATGGTTCATTCTGTGAGTTATATAAACCTAGAAAATTAATGAAAGTAGAAGGAGGTTTTTTTTCTAATTCATCATTATTTTTTAAAGATAAAAAAATTGTAGTTACTCGAATTATTTTTGAAGATGAAAAAGGAGATGTGATTGATTTTTCAACAAATAAGGTAAATGTTATTTTGTGGTGGAATTGGATCTTTTTCCCCACACTATTAGGGAGGTGGTTAATTTTATTTTGGTTCATAGTTATTACTTTAATATTATTTCGAAAAAATTTTAAACATAAAAATAGAATTTAATTCTATTTTTTGGGGTGTTATTTTATGTCAAATTCATTACAGCTTACATTTAATTACTTATCAACAAATATATCTAGTGTTTCTGGTCTTTCTGGACAAGCAATAGCTTATTCTGGAGATAATCAATCATTACTTTCAACAGGTGTTGGGGTTACAGCTACAGCTGTATCTTATGCAGAAGGATTTTCTGAATTAGCTGGAACAAATTTAGGAAAACTTTCTGGTGCGGGAAATCTTCTTGGTATGGTACAAGTTGGAGTTAATATTTATGATAATAATGGAGATACTGGTAAGTTAACGATCGGAGATGCACTTTCTATAGCAAGCACAATGTCGATGTTTATTCCTGGAGGACAAGTAATAGGGTTATCTTTATCAGTAGCAGGGTTAGTTTATAATATTTATGAAAATAAATATGGCTCATATACTCTTAATGATGTTGGTAATTATTGGTTTGATGCTTTTAATAAAAATAATAGTTCGATGAATTTAAATAATGATGGTGTTAAAAAATATCATATTTATGACCCAATCATCTTAGACTTAGACAAAGATGGTATTGAAACGATTGCTGCCAATAAATTGTCTGGTGTGTTATTTGATCATGATAATGATGGGATCCGTACTTCAACAGGTTGGGTTAGTTCAGATGACGGTATCCTAGTATTGGATCGTAATGGCGATGGTGTCATTAATAATGGTAGTGAACTCTTTGGTGACAGTGTAACTTTAAAGGATGGTAGTCAAGCAAGTAATGGTTATGCTGCTCTAGCTGAATTTGATAGCAATGGCGATGGTAAAGTAAATGCTGAAGATATGAATTTTGACCAACTGAAAGTTTGGCGTGATCTGAATCAAGATGGAGTTAGTCAAGCAGATGAACTATTTGGTTTGACGGAACTAGGGATTCAGTCTTTAAATTTAAATCATACAAATACTGATACTGCGTTGGGTAATGACAATATCTTGGCTCAAACTGGAAGCTTTGAAACTCTAGATGGTCAAAGCCATATAATGGGAGATGTCAATTTTAGTTTTGATAGTATCTACAGTAGATTTAATAACACTATTGAATTAACAGCAGAACAACAACAAGCTGCAAATCTACAAGGTGCTGGACGTGTCCGTGATCTTAGAGAAGCTGCCGCTTTATCTCCAGAGCTAGCAGAAACATTAAAAAATTATTCAAATGCAGAAACAAAGGCTGAGCAGTATGATTTATTAGACCAATTGATTTTAAATTGGGCGAAAACTGATCCAGATTTTAAAGATGCAAATGAAGTGCGAATGGTATCTTGGGTTAAAACTGCTAATGAAGGTATTGCATTAACACCAGGACAAGCGGCAACAGTTACTTTAGCAGCACCATTGTCAAAAGAATCACAGGCAATGTTAGATAAAATTCATCATATACTTCCAATATTAGATGCATTTTCTGGTTCAAAACCTTCACAGGTTTATTATGAAAATGAAGCAGATATTAAAAATGTTTTTAATATTATAAATAATGCATATGTGAGTTTGAAAGAAGGTATTTATACGGGCTTGCTTTATCAAACACGTTTAGATGATTATTTGGCAGAAATTAAACTCAATTTACAAGCAACAGATCCAGCTGAGTTATTTGATTATTCTGGAATTCAGGAAAAATTAGAGAAAATTTTTATAACTAACCCAGAGAAAGCATTTACCGATTTAAGTGATTTAGTAAACCATCATCCTGATATTTTAACTAATTGGTTGGCGGGAGGAAAAGTATTATTAATTCAGTTCTTAAATGAAGCAATTGATCAGGGATTATGGAGCAATTTAGCATCTAAGATCGATCTAATAACATTGAATAAAATAAGCTTTATTATGGGAACACAACGAAATGATACCTTAAATGGTACTACTCAAGATGACATTCTCGTAGGTGGTTCAGGTAATGATATCCTCAATGGTGGGACCGGAAATGACGTTCTTGAGGGTGGTGCTGGTAACGACATCTTGAGTGGCGGTGCGGGTGATGACCTCTTTGATGGTGGTACGGGCAACGACACGCTGAATGGTGGTTTGGGTAACAACATCTATGTGTTTGGCCGAGGTGACGGACAGGATACAGTCAGTTCAAGCTATAACAATGATGTAAACAAATTGAATATCCTGAGATTAAAAGAAGGTATCACTGCTTCAGACCTGATTATCAAACAGGTGGGTACCGGACTTGAAATTAGCATTTCAGGGAGTACGGATAAAATCACATTCCAGGATGTGCTTTATCAGGATTCATTGAATAATCCGTATAGCTCATTACAGCGAATCGAGTTTGCAGACGGGACCAGTCTGAAAGTTGCCGATATTTTACAGCAGGCGTATCAGGGAACGGACGGTGCCGACTGGTTGGCTGGAACTACAGATGCGGATCACTTACTGGGTGGCTTGGGGAACGACACGTTATATGGACGTGGAGGGAACGATACGCTTGAAGGTGGAGATGGCGACGACAAACTGTATGGCGAAGAAGGTGCAGATATCCTCAAGGGTGGACTGGGTAACGATACCTTAGATGGCGGCAATGGAAATGACGTTCTTGAGGGTGGTGCTGGTAACGACATCTTGAGTGGCGGTGCGGGTGATGACCTCTTTGATGGTGGTACGGGCAACGACACGCTGAATGGTGGTTTGGGTAACAACATCTATGTGTTTGGCCGAGGTGACGGACAGGATACAGTCAGTTCAAGCTATAACAATGATGTAAACAAATTGAATATCCTGAGATTAAAAGAAGGTATCACCGCTTCAGACCTGATTATCAAACAGGTGGGTACCGGACTTGAAATTAGCATTTCAGGGAGTACGGATAAAATCACATTCCAGGATGTGCTTTATCAGGATTCATTGAATAATCCGTATAGCTCATTACAGCGAATCGAGTTTGCAGACGGGACCAGTCTGAAAGTTGCCGATATTTTACAGCAGGCGTATCAGGGAACGGACGGTGCCGACTGGTTGGCTGGAACTACAGATGCGGATCACTTACTGGGTGGCTTGGGGAACGACACGTTATATGGACGTGGAGGGAACGATACGCTTGAAGGTGGAGATGGCGACGACAAACTGTATGGTGAAGAAGGTGCAGATATCCTCAAGGGTGGACTGGGTAACGATACCTTAGATGGTGGCAATGGAAATGACATTCTTGAGGGTGGTGCTGGTAACGACATCTTGAGTGGAGGTGCGGGTGATGACCTCTTTGATGGTGGTACGGGCAACGACACGCTGAATGGTGGTTTGGGTAACAACATCTATGTGTTTGGCCGAGGTGACGGACAGGATACAGTCAGTTCAAGCTATAACAATGATGTAAACAAATTGAATATCCTGAGATTAAAAGAAGGTATCACTGCTTCAGACCTGATTATCAAACAGGTGGGTACCGGACTTGAAATTAGCATTTCAGGGAGTACGGATAAAATCACATTCCAGGATGTGCTTTATCAGGATTCATTGAATAATCCGTATAGCTCATTACAGCGAATCGAGTTTGCAGACGGGACCAGTCTGAAAGTTGCCGATATTTTACAGCAGGCGTATCAGGGAACGGACGGTGCCGACTGGTTGGCTGGAACTACAGATGCGGATCACTTACTGGGTGGCTTGGGGAACGACACGTTATATGGACGTGGAGGGAACGATACGCTTGAAGGTGGAGATGGCGACGACAAACTGTATGGTGAAGAAGGTGCAGATATCCTCAAGGGTGGACTGGGTAACGATACCTTAGATGGTGGCAATGGAAATGACATTCTTGAGGGTGGTGCTGGTAACGACATCTTGAGTGGAGGTGCGGGTGATGACCTCTTTGATGGTGGTACGGGCAACGACACGCTGAATGGTGGTTTGGGTAACAACATCTATGTGTTTGGCCGAGGTGACGGACAGGATACAGTCAGTTCAAGCTATAACAATGATGTAAACAAATTGAATATCCTGAGATTAAAAGAAGGTATCACTGCTTCAGACCTGATTATCAAACAGGTGGGTACCGGACTTGAAATTAGCATTTCAGGGAGTACGGATAAAATCACATTCCAGGATGTGCTTTATCAGGATTCATTGAATAATCCGTATAGCTCATTACAGCGAATCGAGTTTGCAGACGGGACCAGTCTGAAAGTTGCCGATATTTTACAGCAGGCGTATCAGGGAACGGACGGTGCCGACTGGTTGGCTGGAACTACAGATGCGGATCACTTACTGGGTGGCTTGGGGAACGACACGTTATATGGACGTGGAGGGAACGATACGCTTGAAGGTGGAGATGGCGACGACAAACTGTATGGTGAAGAAGGTGCAGATATCCTCAAGGGTGGACTGGGTAACGATACCTTAGATGGTGGCAATGGAAATGACATTCTTGAGGGTGGTGCTGGTAACGACATCTTGAGTGGAGGTGCGGGTGATGACCTCTTTGATGGTGGTACGGGCAACGACACGCTGAATGGTGGTTTGGGTAACAACATCTATGTGTTTGGCCGAGGTGACGGACAGGATACAGTTAGTTCAAGCTATAACAATGATGTAAACAAATTGAATATCCTGAGATTAAAAGAAGGTATCACCGCTTCAGACCTGATTATCAAACAGGTGGGTACCGGACTTGAAATTAGCATTTCAGGGAGTACGGATAAAATCACATTCCAGGATGTGCTTTATCAGGATTCATTGAATAATCCGTATAGCTCATTACAGCGAATCGAGTTTACAGATGGCACGAGTCTGACGGTTGCAGATATTCTGACGAAGTTGTATGCGGGAACAGCAGCAGCAGATAGTTTAACGGGGACCAAAGAAGCTGACCATATCTTGGGCGGGGCAGGCAATGACACATTATATGGTCAGGCAGGTAATGACAGCCTTGAGGGAGAAGATGGAGACGACAAACTCTATGGTGGTGATGGCAATGACCTTCTAAAAGGTGGAGCAGGAAACGATACACTTGATGGGGGAACAGGTTCAGATATTCTGGAAGGTGGTATAGGGAACGATACTCTCTATGGCGGAGCCGGAAATAACGTTTACCTGTTTGGTCGAGGAGATGGGCAGGATGTTGTTCGGGTGAGTTATGACACGACGATCAATAAGACCAATACCCTTCAACTTAAAGAAGGAATTACTGCCTCCGACATTATTTTAAAGCAGGTTTCTGACCCTGATGTTGGCGGTAATGGTGCCGTGGAGGTATCCATCTCTGGTAGTACGGACAAGATTACGTTTAATGGCTTCCTTTATCAGGACAGTCCAGTCAATAACTATAACTCGCTCCAACGAATCGAGTTTGCAGATGGCATGAGTCTGACGGTTGCAGATATTCTGACGAAGTTGTACGCGGGAGCAGCAGCAGCAGATAGTTTAACGGGGACCAAAGAAGCTGACCATATCTTGGGCGGGGCAGGCAATGACACATTATATGGTCAGGCAGGTAATGACAGCCTTGAGGGAGAAGATGGAGACGACAAACTCTATGGTGGTGATGGCAATGATCTTCTAAAAGGTGGAGCAGGAAACGATACCTTAGATGGTGGCAATGGAAATGACATTCTTGAGGGTGGTGCTGGTAACGACATCCTGAGTGGCGGTGTGGGGGATGATCTCTTTGAAGGTGGAACTGGTAGTGACACGATCTATGGCGGTACTGGTGCTGATAATGCGATTTTCAAAATTTTAGAAGGTTTGGGAAATAATGCTGTAGGTGGTAATAATGTTGATACATGGTCAGACTTTAATATTTCCCAAGGAGATAAAATTAATATTTCAGAGTTAATCATTGGTCAGGCTAGTAAAGAGAATCTTAATCAGTTTGTATCATTTGAAAAAAGCGGTTCAACAGTTACGCTAAGTTTGGATAGAGATGGAAATGATGTAAATTATTCAGCTACTAAGTTATTAATTTTAAATAATCAAACAAATGTAACTAGTTTAGATGATTTAATTAAAGTAGATGTCTTTATAGTTTAGTTTCATCAGTGATACTTCAATTTAAATCTTAAAGATTGAATAAAAAACCGCTATTAGATAGCGGTTTTTTATTCATAATTTTTATAAAGAACTTTCATACTCCACATACCCATCTTCAATTGCAGGAATAATCTCTACAAACTCAAAGTAGGGCACTGTACAAAACTCAGAGTCTCGAATCACATCAATCACAAAATAATAATCTTGCAAAGATGTCGTCTCAAACACAGCAATATCACTGGCTTTAGTGCTAAACGCTTCAACGTCATACCATCGAACTTTTACAGTCGGGTATTTTTTAAAAATAGGTTCAAGCTTCTTTGCACTAAACTCAGCCCGCTTTTCACGAGCTAAAGCCAACCAAGCAGGCAAAGCTCTTAAATGAATAAAAAAAGTATAGGTTCTAGACATAACCACTCCATGACTGAGCTGAGTTGTAGCTCAACTGAAAACTGTATTTGCTTGTCATATCAAAATGACTCAGTCAGTATATGAGTGATTACTCACATTATATACTCGCATTTCGGCCCATGTCAGAAACTCTTCCAGACCTACGCAAACGCCCGCGTCAAGCACGCTCAACGGCTACCTTTGAAGCTATTTTAGAAGCGGCTGCTCGCATTTTAGAGTCTTTAGGCTTTGCAGGATTTAACACAAATGCCGTGGCTGAACTTGCTGGAGTAAGCATTGGTAGCCTATATCAATACTTTCCATCTAAAGATGCTTTAATCGTCGAGTTAATTCGACGTGAGCGAGCTGAGCTTTCAAATCGTATTGTTGAAGCCATAGAGCAAAATAACGCTACAGACCTAAAAGAAAAATTAAAACTCGTCATACACGCTGCTGTGCAACACCAATTGAGCCGTCCCCTGTTGGCACGAACACTAGAGTTTGCTTCTGAACTCATTGGAAAAGACATTGAGGAAAGTGAACTTCAACATGAGCTTGAAACCATAATTTCCGATCTGTTTATACGTTCTGACATTTCCCATGCACAAACAGTCGCACAAGATGTGATTGCTTTAAGCAAAGGAATGATTAACGTGGCAGGCATCGCAGGGGAAAGTGATTTAAATCATTTACAGCAGCGAGTTGAAAAAGCTGTATTTGGTTATTTGAATCTATATTAAAGATTATTAATTTTGCTATAAAATAGCTTTTTTTATTTTATTAAATAATTATATTTTTTTATTGGGGAATTTATGAAAGATGAAATTATGAGTAAAGGAGATGTAAGGGCATTTACCTCAATTTTCTTAGGTTTAGCAGGTTACTCTATTTTTATGTTTTATCTACTTGCTAAAAGAAGTAAAGGAGTAAATTACTTTGATGATTTATACTCAGTTAATAGTTTTGTAGTTTACTTTCTAGTTTTTTTGCTATTTATCTTAGAAAGACAAGTAAAAAAGTATGTAAAACAAGAAAAAATATGGATTGTAAATTTTCTTGTATGTGTCGGTACTTTTAGTACAGGTATTTTATTGGCCTCTGGCTTTTTTACTATTGTTTTATAATGGGGATAGTTGTGATTTATAAACTTAAAATGTGGATCTCTAGGGAAGTGGTTGATCCATTTTTTTCATTATATTCGTATATTTATAAAAATTTTGTTCTTGTCTTTACCTTAGGTTTTTGTCTGATCGTACTACTTTGTGCTCTTAACCCAAGTATAGTTTTCACTCCTAAAAAAGAGGGTTTTGTTGTTTATGAACCTGAATTTCAAATTAAACATGGGCGTATGACATCACTGATAATAAAAAGGGGAAATAAAAAATTTTTAATCAATTGTGCATATTTTAAAAATGAGAATGGTTCATTCTGTGAATTATATAGACCTAGAAAATTGCTTAAATTAGAAGGAAGTTTTTTTCCTTATCCTTCAATATTTCTTGATGGTAATAAAATTGTGGCTAGCAGTGTTCTCTTTGAAGATGAAAAAGGGAGTGTAATTAATTTTTCAACTAGTGAAGAAAAAATTGCTTCTTGGTGGATTTGGGTTATGTTCCCCACCTTATTAATGCGGTATTTAATTTTAATCTGGCTAGCGGTGGTTGTTTTAATATTACTTTTAAAAGCTTTTAAATATCAGAATAAAAGTTAATACTTATCACAACAGATATTCTTGTAGTTCTTTTTCAATCGTCTCACTAATCAACGTTGAATAGTCACTATCCTTAGTATCTAAATGACGCATTAACCACACATCTTGTTTTAAAGTTTGCTCGGGTAGTATGGGGGCTAAACCCGAAGCCTTTGCAACAAAACAAGGCAGTAATTCCTTGTTCATCACGATTTAATCGAATGTGATCAGAAAGTAATTTATTGGGGATATCAAGGTCTAGCCATACAAAGACCGGGGCGAGTTTTAGTAACAGTTGAGAAAACAGATTCAATATTACACGTTAGCATTGCAGGCCAAGCCGTTTTAGTTGGTTCTCTTATTTACCCCAGCAATTTTAATAATGAATGATATTATTATTAAGCACTCAACAACAATCTTGGCTACCGTAGGGAATGAAGATGCTTAAGCATGAGGGTCAAAGTCCAATCGAGATATACAATTCCATGATTGATAATGGCGTTGTTCTTGCAGATCCATCTCAGCGACAAGCTATTGAAACATTGGATGAGATTTGGAATAAACTTGAAAACCAGTCTAATCATTTCTTTAGTCCCCAGATTAAAGGTCTATATATGTGGGGAAGCGTAGGAACAGGTAAGACATGGATTATGGACTTATTCTATAACTCCCTTAATTTTAAAAAGAAAATGAGAGTGCATTTTCATCATTTCCTAAAAGATATTCACAAACAACTTATTGGCTATCGGGGAAATAAAGATCCTTTAACGTTGATCGCTAATGACATAGCAAGCAACTATAAACTGATTTGCTTCGATGAGTTTTTTGTATCAAATGTTGCCGATGCAATGATACTTTCAAATCTATTTAATCTGCTATTTTCAAAGAAAGTGATATTGGTTGCTACCTCGAATATCGATCCGAAAGATCTTTATAAAGATGGTTTAAATCGCGATAGATTTTTAGAGACCATAGATCATATCAATAAGAATTGCACGGTCTTGAAAATCGGTAATCAACTCGATTATAGAACCATTAAAGAAAGCAATGCCAATGACCATTTCTATAGGTTTCCATTAAATCAAGAATCAGAACAATGGCTTCATTCGGTTTACCAGCAGCTTACAAATAACCAGAAAGAACTCAAGACGAGCATCTTAATCAACCATAGATCAGTCGAGGTTAAATCTTGCTATAAGAATGTGATTTGGCTCGACTTTGAAAACCTTTGCCGAGAAGCCAGAAGCCCAGCTGATTATATTGAGATAGCAATGCAATATGACTATGTGCTTATCAGTGGAATTGGTGATTTAACAGATAGAATTTATGATACCGTGAGACGTTTTATTTATTTGATTGATGAACTTTATGATCAAAAAATCAAACTATACTTTGCTGCTTCACAACCATTAAATCAATTATATAAAGGCGAGAGGCTTAAATTTGAATTTCAAAGAACGTATTCACGATTACAGGAAATGCAAAGCATAAGTTATAACAAGGAACTTCAAGAGCCTGCTTGAATTATCCTTTTATAATAAAAATTATTTTTACAGCGAAATTTTTATAACAAAGAAATAATCAAAAAAAATGAGTATTAAATATTTTAATGTTTGATAAAATTATCTAATATTTATGTGGTGATTTATATTTTCGTGTAGTTTGACTTGGTTAAAAATCAAAAATGGAATTTTAAATGTATCTTTTAGAATATTTTTCAGTGCTGCAACTTTCAATAATGTTAATAACAATAGTTTTTTCTTATATTATTTTTGGAATGGTTGGTTTTGGAACTGCGTTAATTGCGAGCCCTGTATTACTTAACTTTTTACCTCTCTCTCAAATTATTCCCCTTTTAGCCTTACTAGATATGTTTGCTGCCATTTCGAATGTTATTAAAGATGGTAAGAAGGCAGACTTTTCTGAATTGAAATTCCTAATACCACTTATGTTTGTCGGTAGTTTTCTTGGCTTTATACTACTGATGAGAGTGAATGCAAGTTACGCACTTCTAGCATTTGGCATATTTACGCTTTTATATGCGATTTACTCATTAAGCGGCTTTAAACCCCAGAAAAAACTAGAGAAAAAATTTGTTTTTCCTTTTGGGTTATCTGGTGGTTTCTTAGGAGCTATGTTTGGTAGTGGTGGGTTTTTATATGCGATTTATCTTAACGGACGAATCGAAACCCCAGAAAAAATCCGCGTCACTCAAACTACATTAATTGGGTGCAGTACGGTGTTTCGAGTCATTCTATTTACTACAGCAGGTGTGTACTTTTCGGATAACTTATTTTCACTTGCGCTTCTGTTTATTCCATCAATGTTGATAGGTGCGTTCATTGGCAAGCGAATTACACTCAAATTGTCTAAACAACAATTCTTGAAGATTATTAATGTCATTGTGCTGCTATCTGGAATCTCGATTATTGTTAAATATACTTTAACAATATAGATTTATTATTTTTAGCTTCTAAACTAATTGATTTAGATATTAATAATTTTAATTTTATTCTATTTGTTTTAATAACGAAGGGTAAGATACATATATTGCTTTGTGTAAAATATTAACCAATACCTTGATACCTATAGTGAAATAAAACCAATTATAAATACCCAGTTATAATTTTTGATTTTAATGGCGTGGTAGTGGTTTTGAAAAGACTAACTATAGATGCACTAAACTTTGCATTAAGTTCATTTAAAATTAATTTAAGTGAGAAAATCGCAAGTGATATGTATAGGGGTAGTCAATTTAGCAAGATTGCTAAAGATTGATACATACCTGAACGTGTTGTGCGTGAGATACGGCAGGGGATAGCCAATAAAAAACCGCTATAGATAGCGGTTTTTTATTTAGCAGATGCTTAAACTTACCAGCTTAACGCACCACCAGTTTGGTAGTCAGTTACGCGAGTTTCAAAGAAGTTCTTCTCTTTACGTAAGTCCATCATCTCAGACATCCACGCAAATGGATTCGTTACACCAGCAAATTGCTCTGGTAAACCTAACTGAGATAAACGGCGGTTACAGATGAATTTCAAATATTCTTCCATCATGCTTGCGTTCATACCCAATACACCACGTGGCATTGTGTCACGCGCATATTCGATTTCAAGCATTGTGCCTTCAACAATCATTTGAACCACTTCTTGTTGGAACTCAGCGCTCCAAAGGTGAGGGTTCTCAATCTTGATTTGGTTAATCATATCGATACCAAAGTTCAAGTGCATAGACTCATCACGCAAGATGTATTGGAATTGCTCAGCAACACCGTTCATCTTGTTACGGCGCCCCATACTCAAAATTTGAGTAAAGCCACAGTAGAAGAAGATCCCTTCAAGAACACAGTAGAATGCAATCAGGTTACGAAGTAAACGCTGATCGTTTTCAGGCGTGCCTGTGTGGAAATTAGGATCAGTTAAAGATTGAGTATATTTCAATCCCCACGCTGCTTTACGCGCAACAGATGGAACTTCACGGTACATATTGAAGACTTCGCCTTCATCCATGCCTAAAGATTCGATACAGTATTGGTAAGCGTGGGTGTGAATCGCTTCTTCAAATGCTTGACGCAAAATGTACTGACGGCATTCAGGGTTAGTAATGTGGCGGTAAATTGCCAATACTAAGTTGTTTGCAACCAAAGAGTCCGCAGTCGAGAAGAAACCTAAAGAACGCATAACAATCGTACGCTCATCTTCAGTTAAGCCGTTTTCAGACTTCCAAAGCGCGATGTCTAGGTTCATGTTTACTTCTTGCGGCATCCAGTGGTTTGCACACCCGTCAAGGTACTTCTGCCAAGCCCATTCATATTTAAATGGAACAAGCTGGTTCAAGTCTGCACGACAGTTAATCATTGCTTTGTCGTCAACTTGCACACGTTGCGCGCCCATTTCTAGCTCTTCAAGGCCAGGGGCAACATCTAAGTGTTCTAAGGCTGCAGAGGCTCTAGCCACCGTATCGGAGGCAACTGTTGGTCGCACGGAATGGGTTCCAGCGGATTGTGGAGCTGCCACGCTCTGCGATGATGACTGCGCAGCAGATACATTCTGCGAATCAGACGTTTTTTCCGGTTGGATGGGCGCAGACTTGTGTTCAGGTGCAGCCGGTTTTTGCGAATCATCTTCAAAATCGTCCCAACTAAGGATAGACATTTTTGTTCTCTCTTCGTTGTGTATATCTATATTTGACATCTCTTAAACGAAGATGTCCCTACTATACGCTTTTAATGTGTAAACAAAATTAAGTTTTATTGATGCATGACCAAATTTTGGGCCTCTGGTCTCTACTCACTACAACTTATTTTGTTTACGCTGTTGCTTACGTATTGTGAAAAATGCGTAAATCAGCGGTATATAAAAGAAAAGAAAGGCAAAGATTAAAACTCCAACACCAAGCATATAGTTATGGCTGAGATGAAAAAGCATAATCTTTACCTCTTAAAATTGCTCTTTAGTGAAAAAGAGCAATTTTATTGAATGTTATTGGCAAGCTTCACAATCTGGGTTGTCGATTGAACAAGCCATTGGAACTGGAGCTGCTTGAGTAAAACCATCTTCTTCAACAGCTTCTGGTTTTTTCGCTTCTACAACAGGGGCAGCAACTGCCGCCGCTTCAACAGTCGCAGGTTTAACTGCGTTTAAAGCACCTGTGTTGATTGTAGATTTTTCAGCAGAAGTTGCGCCTAAAGCTCGGAGGTAATAAGTCGTCTTAAGACCACGTAACCACGCCATCTTGTAAGTGATGTCAAGTTTCTTACCATTAGCACCAGAGATGTAAAGGTTAAGAGACTGAGCTTGATCAATCCACTTTTGACGGCGTGATGCAGCATCAACGATCCAACGTGTATCTACTTCAAACGCAGTAGCAAAGATTGCTTTTAATTCTTCAGGAATACGAGCAATTTTTTGTACTGAACCTTCAAAGTGTTTCAAGTCATTAACCATCACTGTGTCCCAAAGACCACGATCTTTTAATGCACGAACGAGGTAAGGGTTAATTACAGTGAACTCACCAGACAAGTTAGATTTCACATATAAGTTCTGGAATGTTGGCTCAATAGACTGAGAAACACCACAAATGTTAGAGATGGTTGCAGTAGGAGCAATCGCCATCACGTTTGAGTTACGCATACCGTCTTTTTGAACTTTTGTACGTAAAGTATCCCAGTCTAGACGTTGAGTACGGTCAACTTCGAACATGCGTTCTGGACGAGATTTCGCAACAATTTCTAAAGAGTCGATTGGAAGGATACCTTGATCCCACAATGAACCTTTGAATGTTGAGTAAGAACCACGTTCAACAGCTAAGTTGCTTGAAGTTTCAATCGCGTAGTAGCTAATCACTTCCATTGATTCATCAGCAAAATCAATAGCAGCGTCTGAACCGTAAGCGATGTTCATTTCATATAGAGCATCTTGGAAGCCCATGATACCCATACCCACTGGGCGGTGTTTCAAGTTCGAGTTTTTCGCTTGTGGTACAGCGTAGTAGTTAATGTCGATAACGTTATCGAGCATGCGTACTGCTGTTTTAATTGTGCGAGCTAACTTCTCACGGTCTAACACACCACCTTGAACGTGTTGTACAAGGTTGATTGAGCCTAAGTTACATACTGCGATTTCGTCTTGATTTGTATTCAAGGTAATTTCAGTACATAAGTTAGATGAGTGAACTACACCAACATGTTGTTGTGGTGAACGTAAGTTACATACATCTTTGAACGTAATCCACGGGTGACCAGTTTCAAACAACATAGAAAGCATTTTGCGCCATAAGTCTTTAGCACGTACTTTCTTATGTAGCATGTTGGTTTCTTTCGCTACAGACTCATAGTAAGCATAACGCTCAGCAAATTCAGCACCAGTTAAGTCGTGCAAGTCTGGAGTTTCAGAAGGGGTAAATAGTGTCCATTCACCATCTTCAAATACACGTTGCATAAACAAGTCTGGAACCCAGTTCGCAGTGTTCATGTCGTGTGTACGGCGACGGTCATCACCAGTGTTTTTACGAAGTTCTAAAAACTCTTCGATGTCTAAGTGCCAAGTTTCTAAGTATGCACACACGGCACCTTTACGCTTACCACCTTGGTTTACTGCAACAGCTGTATCGTTCGCAACTTTCAAGAATGGAACCACACCCTGAGACTTACCGTTTGTACCCTTAATGTAAGAGTTCAAGGCACGTACAGGTGTCCAGTCATTTCCTAAACCACCAGCCCATTTAGAAAGCATAGCGTTATCACGCATTGCGCCATAAATGTCGTAAAGGTCATCGCCAATTGTTGTTAAGTAACAACTAGAAAGCTGTGGACGTAATGTACCTGAGTTAAACAGGGTAGGCGTAGACGCCATGTAGTCGAAGCTAGACAATAAGTTATAGAACTCGATTGCACGTTCTTCTTTATCTTGCTCATTTAACGCAAGACCCATCGACACACGCATAAAGAATAATTGTGGTAATTCGAAGCGAACGCCGTTTGAGTGAATGAAGTAACGGTCAAATAAAGTCTGTAAACCTAAGTAGGTAAACTGATTAGAGCGTTCTGGCTGAATTGCTGCTGCCAATTTCTCTAAATCAAAATCAAGCAAGTCTGGTGAAAGCAAGTCAAGCTCTACACCTTTTTTCAAAAAGGCTTCAAGTGCATTGTTTTCAGGAGTATCTGTAGGCAAGCCTAAGAATGCTAAACCTGTGCTCACTAATTCACTAGAAAGCAAACGTGCAGTTACGTAAGTATAGTTTGGTTCTTGTTCAATACGAGTACGTGTTGCCATCATCATTGTAGTGGCAATATCACTTTCTTTTACGCCGTTATATAAGTTCTTAACGGTTTCATCAACAATAGCCTGAACGTCAATACCTTCCAAACCTTCAGCTGCTTTCGCTACAGTTGCTTGCAATGCACTTAAATCAAGTGGCTGAAGCTGACCGTTAGCATCGGTAACTTGTAACGTAGGATGGTGGTTTGAGTTCGTTTGCTGACGAGCAGTAGTACGTTGTTCGCGGTAAATCACGTAAGCGCGGGCAACTTTCTGTTCTCCGGTACGCATTAAAGCAAGTTCAACCTGATCTTGAATTTCTTCAATATGGATTGTACCGCCTGATGGTAAACGACGAGTGAAAGTATTTAATACCATTTCCGTCAGTTGGGTAATACGGTCGTGAATACGGCTTGAATCCGAACTCTGTTGACCTTCCACAGCAAGAAAAGCTTTACCAATCGCAACAGAAATTTTCTCTGCATCAAATGCAGCAACATCTCCAGTGCGTTTGATCACCTGAATTTGACCGGGAGTCGAAGTAATTACGCTCATGCCAGCATAGCTCCATTGTCACTTTTGTTATGTTTATAGACCGTTTGAACCGAGCAAAAAGTATGCCACGATGTTTGAGGGATAAACACAAGACTTAGTAGTTAAAGTTTATTTTGAACACAAGATACGGGATTTTTCATAGCAGATCAATCTTGACTTTTTAGTAATTTTTTATCTGTATGATTTGATGGGAGATAGCATAGCAAAGCTATTAAAAAACGCTTATAGATAACTTTGTGGATAACTCAAAAAACAAGCACTTAAATACAATTAATGTAGGTGAAGAAATAATTTGTTTAATATTCATACATTGGAAATATGAATAGAATATGAAATTTCATAACAATAACTAAATGTTAAAAACACGAGAAAATTCAAAGGTTAATAAAATGCAACAAAACACGGTTGTCATGTATCAGTTTGGTGAACGCCTACTTGTTTACAATGTAAACGTGTGTATATTGCAAATGATAAACGAATGTATCTGCAAGATTTTTAAGATGCATGTAATGAGATTTATAGGGGCAATGATATGAGCCAAGAAGAAAAGTTACCAAAGATTCTGATCGTTGAAGATGACGAGCGTTTAGCACGATTAACTCAAGAGTATTTAATCCGCAACGGCTTGGAAGTTGGTGTAGAAACTGATGGTAACCGTGCAATTCGTCGTATTATTAGTGAACAACCAGACCTAGTGGTCTTGGATGTCATGTTGCCGGGTGCCGATGGCTTAACTGTTTGCCGTGAAGTTCGTCCACATTATCATCAACCGATTTTGATGTTAACTGCACGTACAGAAGATATGGATCAGGTACTTGGTCTAGAAATGGGTGCAGACGACTATGTTGCTAAACCAGTTCAACCACGTGTGCTATTAGCGCGTATTCGTGCACTATTACGTCGCACAGATAAAACTGTAGAAGACGAAGTTGCACAGCGTATCGAATTTGATGACCTTGTAATTGATAATGGCGGCCGTTCTGTAACACTGCATGGTGAGCTTGTTGATTTCACTAGCGCAGAATATGACCTATTATGGTTGCTTGCATCAAATGCTGGTCGTATCTTATCGCGTGAAGATATCTTCGAACGTTTACGCGGTATTGAATACGATGGTCAGGACCGTTCAATCGATGTCCGTATCTCACGTATTCGTCCAAAAATTGGTGATGATCCTGAAAATCCAAAACGTATTAAAACAGTGCGTAGTAAAGGTTACTTGTTCGTTAAAGAAACCAATGGGTTATAAGATCTGAATAAACTTCCTATAAGGTTGGTCGAGTGTTTAAACACAGCATATTCCTGCGAATCTATGCGGGACTGGTAATTCTTGTTGTTTTGGTTGCCGTTTTTGGTTATTTGCTTGTACAAATTATCAATTATCAGCGTGCTCAAGAATACCGTGAATCTTTAACTGATGGTATTTCTTATGTCATTAGTGAGGGAGTCGCTCGACAACCGGGGAAGCAACAGAAAATAGACTGGGTTTCAGATGCATCAGATTTATTGGAACTTCCAATTTATTACACTGATGCGAGCAAGGTCGAGTTATCTCGTACTGAGAAAAAACGGATCGAAGCTCAAAAGTCTGTTGTTCGTTACGATGCCAGTAATAGTATCGCGTATATCATTATTGGTCTACGTGACGATCCTCAGCACTTTTTATCGATAAAAGTAGACAAAATTAGTGAGCGCCAAATGAAGGCTCTCCCTATTTTTGTACTTGATTATCTAATGTTTTATCCGGGGCAAGAACAAGAATATCTTGCCAAGATTCAAAAACATTTTTCATATCCAATTAATATCTACAATATTCAAGATATTAATCTAGACTCTGAGCAAATTGGTCGTTTGCGCCAAGATCAAAGTGTCATGTTGTACAAAGATAGTGCAACAATGCGTGGAACAACCATTTCAATCGTATCTCCAATACCAAATCATCCTACACAAGTTCTGGTTCTTGGACCGGTTCCAATGTTTAACTGGATGCCTTTACAGCTTTCTGCCGGAATTACCTTATTTAGCCTATTCTTATTGAGTTTGGGTGTTTATGGTCTTATCTTGCCGTTAGAGCGTAAAATTCGCCAAGTGCGTTATGCGTTAAACCGCATGAAGTCAGGTGATCTGTCATTGCGTGTTCCTATTGAAGGAAGTGACGAAATGGCAAACTTGGCATCAAGTTATAACAATATGTCTGATCATATTCAGCGTTTGATTGAGGCTCAGCGTGAGTTGATGAGAGCTGTATCTCATGAGCTTAGAACGCCGGTTGCCCGTATCCGTTTTGGTACAGAGATGTTGGCAGAGGAAGATGATTACAATCATCGTATGCATCAGGTCGATATGATTGATAAAGATATTGAAGCGCTCAATACCTTAATTGATGAAATCATGACTTATGCAAAGCTAGAGCAGGGTACACCTTCATTAGATTTTGCTGAAATTGCGCTATTTGATGTGTTGGATCAGGTTGCGGTAGAAACTGAAGCTTTAAAAACGCAAAAAGAAATTGAGCTTGTTGCTCCTCCTGTTTATTTGAAAGTCGATGCGGAGCGCCGTTATCTACATCGGGTGGTTCAAAACTTGGTGGGGAATGCTGTTCGTTATTGTGATAACAAAGTTCGTATTACAGGTGGTGTTCACAGCGATGGCATGGCCTTTGTTTGTGTTGAAGATGATGGTGCCGGAATTCCTGAGCAAGATCGTCAAAGAGTATTTGAAGCCTTTGCCCGTTTAGATGACAGTCGTACGCGTGCGTCTGGTGGTTATGGTTTAGGGTTGTCAATTGTAAGCCGTATTGCTTACTGGTTTGGTGGTGAGATTAAAGTAGATGAAAGTCCTACCTTGGGTGGAGCTCGCTTTATCATGACATGGCCTGCAAAACGCTTTAAACAACCTCCTTTGAAAACCAATAAAAAAGCACCTTCATAAAGGTGCTTTTTTATTGCATTACTTATAATTGAGTTGCATCTGGTTCCAAAATAGGTTTTCCGCTTCTTAAGCTGGTCAACGCATCGGAATTAAAGTCGATCAGTAATGAATTGTTTTTTGCATCAATCTGGTATTTTTGAATAAGAGGTTGATCTCCATTAAGCGTTTCTATTTTATATTCATCCGCAATATGCAAAATACCTTCTAGGTTTGTTGTCGTTGACGCAAAATCCTGTCTAAATATTTCATAGACATCTCGCAAGTCAAAAATTGCATTGTTCGCATCTGGATGTTTGTGAATATAGCTTTCTATATGTCGCACAAGTAACTGCGCAAACAAGTAGTAGTTTGGTTTGTGCGTATATTCTAGAGTCATGCATTTTTCTCCTTATTATCTGTTATTAGCATACATGGCAAAACACAGGTTATTGTATAAAATTCATTACACTAGATGATTAAATGAAAACCTATAAAGATATAAAGACCCGATTACGCCCTTGGCGTTTTGCTTGATATAAAGCGTCATCTGCTTCTTTAAATAAATTTTCAATCGCTCTATGTGATGAAGGGGAATATAAACTTATACCAATACTGACTTGTATGAAAATTGGTAATTTCCCATAAATATAAATCGGTTGCTGACTAATTTTAATTCGTATTTGCTCTGCAAGGTCAAAAGCACTCTCTTTGGTGGTATCGGCAATGAAAATTGCAAATTCTTCACCGCCAAATCGTCCTAATAAATCATGAGGATGCAAAATATTTTGAATAGTGGTGACACAGGTCTGTAGGGCACGGTCTCCTATTTGATGGCCGTAGTTGTCATTAACTTGTTTGAAATGGTCTACATCCAGCATAAAAAAGGCTGAGATTTTATTTTCCTTGTGCACTTTTTCTTGAAGTAGTCTGACCGACTGCAAAAATTGGCGTCGAGTGAGACTTGAGGTTAACTCGTCATGCGCAATCGCGTGTTGAAGCTTTTGAATTAATTCTGAGTGTAAAACGCTAATACTGGAAACCGTAAGAGGGGCAATCGTCATCATGATTAAACCAATACGGATTGAAATCGTATTGCTGAAATAGTCATTTGGATAGAGTAAAAGATAATGTCCAGAGACATGATAAATAATGTAGGCACTCGTAAGACTTGTAATGAGTGCAACAACAATAGGTTTGTAGCGAATTGCACACCAAATCAGTGCAGCAATTGGGTAGAGTAGCGAACCGGGACCAGAATCATAATAGCTGGCTGCAATAGAAATGAGGACAGCCCCGAAAGGTAAAAGGTCGGTTACTTGTAAGCCGCGATTTCTTGAAAAATAATGTTTTACCTGACTATATTGAGGTAGGTTTAATATGATCGGTAAAAGAAGCAAAGCATTTTGCAATTCTGAAGTGAACCAGTAACCAAATTCATCCCATAAACCACCTAGCATAAATTTAGTATTAAACATGGGCACGAGAGTTGCTGCAAACAATGCGCCTGCTACGCTTCCTACTCCGCATAAAGCAAATAAAAAAAGGTAGGAATAACCTCGGTAGGCCGCTTTAATAGGCTGATTAAAAAACATATAGAGTGCAAACGTAGTAACAACATAAAGAAAATTTGACGTTGTTAAAACGAGTGTAAGAGCAAATGGAGTACCCTGAAGTAGATCGGCAACGACATAGCCGCTATAAGCACCTAAAAATGAGCTTAATCGACGTGTGCTTGGAAAGCGAATGAGTAAACCAAGCAAAACCGAGTTAGCAGGCCAGAAGAATGCGAGAAAGCTTAAAGGGCGAGATGCGATGCCAATAAAACAACATACTGCAATAATGAAGCTAAACAGGAGAAAAATTTTTAAAGAGGAGAAAAATGAAAATTCACGAAGTGAGTATGGCATCAGCTGCCCTTAATGATAAATACTCTTATCCAAGAGTAATAAAATATTATGCATGACTAAACATTCATCATAATTCAGAGGAGAAGCTGAATACAATAAAAAACAAACTAATATTATAAAAAAGTAAGTTATTAAAACTTAATAGTCGATGAACTGTGTAAATATTCTAAAATTAAAAAATGAAAAAAATCATCATAAACAAAAAAACTATTAAATAAACCGATTATGTGCGGTGAAACCCCCCTTACAACCCATAGAAGAATAGTTTTGTTTAGAAAATCATCCGAAAGACTAAGACGCTTCAACTAGCATGCGAAATTAGAAATCAGGTACAATTGGCGGGATTAATTTTGTGTTTGGTGTATTTGAAGGCCAATACATACATTCTTTGTTAAATAATAGGCCTGCCAGGAGTTATCCCCGCATGAGTGCCATTACTCCATACGACTGGGCGATTATCGCCTTCGTGATCGGCGTTACATTTCTTTGCGTCTTTATGCTCACAGTTCCCTTACTCCTCGGGGGGAAATCGTGGGGGCGTGCTAAGCAAGAGCAGTTTGAATCGGGTGTCGTGAGTGCTGGTGGCGCTCGCATTCGCCTGTCTGCAAAGTTCTATTTAGTTGCAATTTTCTTTGTTGTCTTCGACTTAGAGGCACTTTACCTCTATGCATGGTCTACTTCTGTGCGTGAAGTAGGGTGGTTGGGATATACCACAGTTGTGATCTTTGTCGTTGATTTATTGATTGCGCTTGTTTATGCCTTCTCTGTAGGTGCTTTAAGTTGGTCACCAGCAGATCGCCGTAAATCAGCAGGTGAGGCGATTAAAATCGGTTCACCAACAATGAACATTGCTGAAATTACACGCTTTAACTCTATTGAAGAGCTCGTAACTGACCCTACAGGCCAGATTCCAGCTCAATCATCAGGTCGTGTTAAGTCAAAAACTACACCTGCATTGTCATCTGAAAAGGAGTAAGTCGGGATGAAATATACTCTGACCCGCGCGAATCCGGATGCTGATCAATACCCATTGCAAGAACGTCAAATTGTGACAGATCCACTAGAAGAGGAAGTGAATAAGAACGTATTCATGACTCGTTTAGAGGATGTCTTGCATACAGCAGTAAACTGGGGGCGTAAAAACTCCTTGTGGCCATTTAACTTTGGTACCTCTTGTTGTTACGTTGAATATGCAACGACCTTAACAGGTGTGCATGACTTGTCACGTTTCGGCGCAGAGGTTATTCGTGCTTCACCTCGTCAAGCTGACTTGATGATTGTTGCAGGAACCTGTTTCGTAAAAATGGCCCCAGTTATTCAGCGTCTATATGAACAGATGTTAGAGCCTAAATGGGTCATCTCGATGGGTGCTTGTGCAAACTCTGGAGGTATGTACGACATCTATTCAGTAGTTCAAGGTGTAGACAAAATTATTCCTGTTGACGTGTACGTCCCAGGTTGTCCGCCTCGTCCTGAAGCATTAATTCAAGCTTTAATGCTTTTACAAGACCAGATTCAATTAGAGCGACGCCCGCTTTCTGCCGTGATCGGTGATGATCTTCAGCCAGTGTATAAGCCAAAGATGATGCCAGAACGTGACCGTAAGAATGCGCAGCGTATTGCCGTTAAAAACTTACGCTCTATGGATGAGATTAAATAATTTTTTGACGGTGTTTTGACATATCTAACCGATATGTTCATCGAGAAAATTGACAGAATTTGTATTAAATAGGAAGCCAAGCCAATGGCTGAAACTGACATTGCTATGCCAGAGTCAACACCAGTTGATTCACGCCCAGCATTTGCAATCGTAGAAGAACTCAAAACCAAATTTGGTGAGAACTTTTACGTGCAGGCGACTTTTGAAGAGTTTCCAACAGTCTGGGTTGAGCGCGCACGCGTGCAAGAAGTCCTTATGTTCCTACGTAAAGTGGAACGTCCATATGTAATGCTGTTTGACTTGTCTGCGATGGATGAGCGTTTACGTGTTCATCGTGATGGTTTGCCAGCATCTGACTTCACTGTGTTCTATCATTTATTATCGCTTGAGCGTAATAGTGACATTCGTATCAAGGTTGCCTTGAACGAAAATGATCTTAACCTTCCGACAGCGACTAATATCTGGCCAAATGCCAACTGGTATGAACGTGAAGCTTACGATATGTTCGGTATCAATTTCGAAGGGCATCCAATGCTCCGTCGTATCTTGTTGCCAACGTACTGGGAAGGTCACCCGCTTCGTAAAGAATATTCAGCACGTGCGACAGAATATACGCCGTACATGCAAGACAAAGCGAAACAAGACTTTGAACAAGAGCACTTACGCTTTGTGCCAGAAGACTGGGGTCTTAAGCGTGGTAACGCTGACGAAGACTTCATGTTCTTAAACTTGGGTCCTAACCATCCATCTGCACATGGTGCGTTCCGTGTTGTATTGCAGTTAGATGGCGAAGAAGTGAAGGATTGTGTTCCTGATATCGGTTATCACCACCGTGGTGTGGAAAAGATGGCTGAACGTCAAACATGGCATTCTTTCATTCCTTATACTGACCGTGTCGACTACTTAGGTGGTTGTGCTCAAAACATGCCGTATGTAATGGCTGTAGAGCAAATGGCTGGTATTAAAGTTCCTGAACGTGCGCAAGTGATTCGTGTCATGTTGAACGAATTGTTCCGTATTAATAACCACTTATTATTCTGTGGTACGGCAATTCAGGATGCCGGTGGTATGACACCAGTATTCTATATGTTCGCAGACCGTCAAAAAGTTTACGACATTGTTGAAGCAATCACGGGTTACCGTATGCATCCAGCATGGTTCCGTATTGGTGGTACAGCACACGATCTTCCAAACAACTGGCAAAAACTTGTTAAAGAATTGCTAGAGTGGATGCCTAAGCGCTTAAACGAATACTACACAGCGGCATTGAAAAACTCTGTGTTTATTGGTCGTACGCGTAACGTTGCACAATACGATGCTAAATCTGCACTCGCATGGGGTGTAACTGGTACTGGTTTACGTGCGACAGGTATTGATTTTGACGTTCGTAAATATCGTCCATACAGTGGCTATGAAAACTTCGATTTTGATGTGCCAGTTGAGTATGAAGGCGATGCATATGCACGTGTACTCGTTCACTTCCGTGAAATTACTGAGTCGTTAAAAATTATTCAACAGTGTTTGGATAACATGCCTTCTGGTCCATATAAAGCGGATCATCCATTGGCTGTTCCACCACCGAAAGATAAGACATTACAAGATATTGAAACCTTGATTACGCACTTCTTGAGCGTTTCATGGGGTCCTGTCATGCCAGCGGGCGAGTCATCATTTATGACTGAAGTGGTTAAAGGCGCAAGTACGTACTACTTGACTTCAGATAAAGCGACGATGAGTTATCGTACTCGTATTCGTACACCGACTTTTACTCACTTACAGCAAATGCCTTCAGTGATTAACGGAAGTTTGGTATCTGACTTAATCATTTATCTGGCGACCATTGACGTGGTTATGGCTGACGTGGATCGCTAAGAGGTAACACATAATGATGATTTTGACTGATAAAAAGCCACGTGTGAATGTTGAAGGAATTTTGACTGCGGAAGAAATTCACGATATCGAACATCACATTGGTCACTATCCATACCCTCGTGCAGCCTCTTTGGATGCATTGAAGTGTGTACAGCGCCGTAATGGTTGGGTAGATGACGCTCAAATGAATGCCATCGCACAGTTATTGTCGATGAGTGTTGCTGATTTGGAAGGTGTTGCAACATTTTACAACCGTATCTATCGCCATCCGGTAGGTCGTCACGTAATTTTGCTTTGTGACTCAATTGCTTGCTTCTTGATGGGTGCAGAAACACTTGCTGAAGCATTCCAGCGCGAACTAGGAATTCAGTATGGTCAGACGACACCAGATGGTCGTTTTACGCTGCTTCCAATTTGCTGCCTCGGCAACTGCGACAAAGGCCCAACTTTAATGATTGATGAAGATACTCACGGTTTAGTTGAAGTGACATCGGTCAAACAGTTATTGGAGAAGTATGTATGAATACTGAACCAAAACCAATTTATGGCGACGGTAATCCAGAAACTCATCCACTAACTTGGCGTTTAAGCAAACGTGACGAAGTTCGTGGTGCTGATGATTACGAAGCACTTGAAGGTTATGCTGGCTTTAAAAAAGCATTAGGCATGAAACCTGCTGAAGTGTTAGACGTGATTAAAGCTGCAACTGTAAAAGGTCGTGGTGGTGCGGGTTTCCCAGCGGGTATTAAATGGTCATTAATGGCACCAAATGATGGTGGTCCACGTTATTTGATCTGTAATGCCGATGAAATGGAACCGGGTACCTTTAAAGACCGTTTGTTGATGGAAAAACTTCCACATCAATTGATCGAAGGGATGTTAATTGCGGGTTATACCTTAGAGGCGACTCATGGTTATATCTTTATCCGTGGTGAATACATCGAGGCTGCTCAATATCTAAATGAAGCGTTAGAACAGATTCGTGCTAAAGGTTATTTAGGCGAAAATATTTTAGGTTCTGGCTGGAATTTTGAGTTGCATGTACATACGGGTGCAGGGCGTTATATCTGTGGTGAAGAAACTGCATTGATTAACTCGCTTGAAGGTCGTCGTGCTAACCCTCGTACTAAGCCACCGTTCCCGCAAGTTGCAGGAGCATGGGGCCGTCCAACAATTGTGAACAACGTTGAAACTTATAACAACTTGCCAGCAATTATGCTTCGTGGTCCAGAGTGGTATATCGGTTTATCGGCAGGTAAATCAAAAGACCCAGGCACTAAAATTTATGGTGCGTCAGGTAAAGTGAAATTCCCAGGTCTTTGGGAATTACCATTTGGTACAACTGCGCGTGAAGTGATTGAAGATCATGCTGGTGGTATGCGAGAAGGCTTAAAGCTTAAAGCATGGTTACCGGGCGGTGCTTCAACTGACTTTTTACCAGCAGATACCATTGATTTACCAATGGATGCAGACACGATTATGAAAGCAGGTTCTCGTTTGGGAACATGTTTATTAATGGTTGTAGATGAAACCCAATGCATGGTATCGCTCACTCGTAACTTAGAAGAGTTCTTTGCGCGTGAATCATGTGGTTTCTGTACACCATGTCGTGATGGTTTGCCATGGGCTGTTAAAGCGCTTAAAGCACTTGAAGCAGGCGAAGGTAAGAAAGAAGATATCGACCATTTACAAGAATTGACTCGTAAATTATGGATCGGTAAAACTTTCTGTGCCCACGCACCAGGTGCGATGGAGCCGCTTATGGGCGCACTCAAACATTTCCGTGGTGAGTTTGAAGCGAAAGTGACGACTCGTCCTGTCGTGCAAACCAGCAACGTAGAACAAGCTTAAGGAATTCGACTATGGCTACAATTCATGTCGATGGAAAATCGTATGAAGTCAACGGCTCGGAAAACTTGCTACAAGCATGTTTGAGTCTGGGCATCGACATCCCATATTTTTGTTGGCATCCATCCTTAGGTTCGGTTGGTTCTTGCCGTCAATGTGCTGTTACGCAATATGCGAATCCAGAAGATACGCGTGGTCGTTTGGTCATGTCTTGCATGACTCCAGCATCTGACAATACCTATATCTCAATTGAAGACAAAGAAGCAACGGATTTCCGTGCATCTATTGTTGAATTTTTGATGACGAATCACCCGCACGACTGTCCAGTCTGTGAAGAGGGTGGTCACTGTCATTTACAAGATATGACTGTAATGACGGGTCATGACCGTCGTCGTTACCGTTTTACAAAACGTACGCATTACAACCAAGAACTTGGCTCATTCATTGCACATGAAATGAACCGCTGTATTGCTTGTTACCGTTGTGTTCGTTACTACAAAGATTATGCGGGCGGTACAGACTTTGGTGTGTATGCCAATGCATCTCGTGTTTACTTCGGTCGTCCAGAATCAGGTACTTTAGAATCTGAATTCTCGGGTAACTTGACTGAAGTATGTCCAACAGGTGTATTCACTGATAAGACTCATTCAGAGCGTTATAACCGTAAATGGGATATGCAGTATGCACCAAGCGTGTGTCAAGGCTGTTCTTCTGGTTGTAACATTTCTCCGGGTGAACGTTATGGTGAAATCCGTCGTGTAGAAAACCGTTTTAATGGTTCGGTTAACCAATACTTCCTTTGTGACAAAGGTCGTTTTGGCACAGGTTATGTAAACCGTGCAGACCGTCCACGTCAGCCTCAGTTCCGTAACGGTGAAACTGTTGCAACTGTTTCTGTTGATCAAGCTTTAGATCAAACGATTGCAAAACTTCAAGGCAAAAAAGTCTTGGGTATTGGTTCTCCACGCGCAAGCTTGGAATCGAACTACGCACTACGTGAGCTTGTAGGTCAGGCAAATTACTCAACTGGTGTTGCTCAAAAAGAACAAAAACTTGTTGAACTTGCTGCATCTATCATGCAAACCGAGGGTATTTACAACCCGAACATGCGTGAAATTGAAAGCTATGATGCTGTTCTGATTTTAGGTGAAGACCTGACTCAAACTGCTCCACGTATGGCATTGTCTGTTCGCCAAGCTGCGAAAAACAAAGCTCGCGAAATGGCTGCGAAAACACGTACTCCAGATTGGTTGGCTGAACCTGTACAACGTATTGGTCAAGAAGCAAAATCTCCGATCTATATCTTGGCTGCAACTCAAACTCGTCTTGCCGATGTTGCAACTGGTGAAGTTGTTGCTTCTCCAAATGATATTGCACGTTTAGGCTTTGCCGTAGCAGCAGCAGTGAAAGGTGATGTATTAATTGGTCTGGATGACGATGCAAAAGCATTCGCTCAAACTATTGCTGACACTTTAAAAACAGCAAACAAACCATTAATCATTGCGGGGACAAGTTTGCAAGATGCTTCTATTATGGAAGCTGCGGCTGAGTTGACTCAGAACTTAGGTTCTAAAGCTGGTTTAAGTCTTGTGGTTCCTGAAGTGAACTCTATGGGCTTGGCATTGTTTGGTGGCTTAAGCCTTGAACAAGCATTTGCTCAAGACTACGACACACTTGTTATTGTTGAAAATGACTTGTTCCGTCGTTTACCTGCTGCTCAAGTAAAAGCTGCACTAGATAAAGCTGAAACAGTAATCGTGCTTGATCACAGTGAAACTGAAACTGTAAAACAGGCTGATATTGTTCTTTCAGCAGCAAGCTTTGCGGAAGGTGATGGTACTGTTGTAAGCCAAGAAGGTCGTGCACAGCGTTTCTATCAAGTTTACGATCCAAGTTACTACAAGCCTGAATATGCAATTAAAGAATCATGGCGTTGGTTACATGCCATTGAAACTGGCATTAAAGGGAAGGCTGTAGATTGGACATTGCTTGACGATGTGATTGAAAGCATCGTGAAAAATGTACCAGTACTTGAAGCAATTCAAGATGTGGCACCTGATGCTGGTTACCGTGTACATGGTTTGAAAATTGCGCGTGAGCCACGTCGTTATTCAGGCCGTACAGCAATGCGTGCACCGTTATCAGTTCATGAACCGAAACAGCCTACCGATCCAGATTCAGCATTAACATTCTCAATGGAAGGTTATGTTGGTCCGCAAAAAGCATCATCATTAGTACCATTTGCGTGGGCTCCGGGCTGGAACTCTCCACAATCTTGGAACAAATACCAAGATGAAGTAGGTGGTCACTTAAAAGGTGGTGATTCAGGTGTTCGTTTATTCGATCGCTTGGCAAAACGCCCTGCGCGTAGCTATGTTGCTCCAGTGCCTGTAGTTGCAAACCCTGAAAGTTTCCGCTTAGTACCAATGCATCATATTTTTGGTTCTGGTGAATTCACGATTAAAACACCTGCAATGGAAACTCGTATTCCAGAAGCTATGTTTGCAGTGGGCGAACAAGATGCAACTCGTTTGAACCTTCAAGAAGGTCAACGCATTACTGTAAAAGCAGGCGAAACCAGTGTGAGCTTGCCTGTACAAGTAATTGAATATTTACCTACAGGTTATATTGGTTACCCAGTTGGTTTAGCACCAATGGTGTCACTAGCTGAGCCTGTATCAGTGGCTTTAGGAGTGTAATTCATGAATCAAGAAATTATACGTCAAACGCCACTTTGGGCTGAGAACTGGCCAATCGCCTATGCTGTAGTTCAAGCAGTTGTGATTTTGCTTGTTGTTGTTTTAGTTGCAGCGTTGATGTCTTTCATTGAACGTCGTTTACTTGCTTGGTGGCAAGACCGTTATGGTCCAAACCGTGTTGGTCCTGGTGGTATGTTCCAGATCGTTGCCGACATGCTCAAGATCATGTTCAAAGAAGACTGGACACCAAAATTTGCTGATAAACTTACATTCCGTTTAGCGCCAGCTGTTGCAATGGCAACAGCGGTTCTTTCATTCATGGTAATCCCGGTGAGTCCTTCACTGGGTGTTGCCGACATGAGTATCGGTTTGTTGTTCTTCATGGCAATGGCTGGTATTGCAGTCTATGCAGTATTGTTTGGTGGCTGGGCTTCAAATAACAAATACTCATTGCTTGGTGGTTTACGTTCAGCTGCTCAAACCATTTCTTATGAAGTGTTCTTGGGTATCTCATTGATGGGTGTGGTTGCAATTGCAGGCTCATTTAACCTTCGTGAAATTGTTGAAGCACAACGCGATGTTTGGTTCGTTATTCCACAATTCTTAGGTTTCTTGATTTTTGTGGTTGCTGGTGTTGCGGTAACTCACCGTCATCCATTTGACCAACCAGAAGCAGAACAAGAATTGGCTGAAGGTTACCATGTTGAATATGGTGGTATGAAATGGGGTATGTTCTTCGTTGCTGAATATGTCAACGTGGTACTTATTTCTGCATTGATCGTAACTTTATTCTTCGGTGGTTGGTTAGCACCATTCAATTTAGAAATTCCATTTGTTCCGCCAGTATTCTGGTTTGTGATTAAAACAGCATTCTTTGTAATGATGTTTGTTTTGGCTCGTGGTTCTTTAATGCGTCCACGTTATGACCAAGTCATGAACTTTGGTTGGAAAATTTGTTTGCCATTGGCGTTGGTCAACTTGTTAGTGACTGGTGCTGTGATTCTGATGAATCAGGCCTAGGACAGCAGGGAGTACAAAATGTATAAATTTCTAGCTGGATTCGGATCGATTGTACGTTCGTTGTTTATGGTATTTAGCCATGTAACGCGTAAACGTGACACGATTTTATATCCAGAAGTACCGGCTGAACAGATTGTGCCGCCACGCTTTCGTGGTCGTATTGTGTTAACGCGTGACCCAGATGGGGAAGAGCGTTGTGTGGCATGTAACCTATGTGCGGTTGCGTGTCCAGTTGGCTGTATCTCACTACAAAAAGCAGAAACAGAAGATGGACGTTGGTATCCGGAATTTTTCCGTATCAACTTTTCACGTTGTATTTTCTGCGGTATGTGTGAAGAAGCTTGTCCAACAACTGCAATTCAGCTCACACCAGACTTCGAGTTAGGCGAATACGTACGTCAAGACCTTGTTTATGAGAAAGAAAACTTACTCATTTCAGGTCCGGGAAAATACCCAGACTACAACTTCTACCGTGTAACGGGTATGGCGATTAACGGTAAAGAGAAAGGTCAAGCACAAAAAGAAAGTGCACCAATCGATGTACGGAGTCTATTACCATGATGTGGCCGTTTTATTTGATGGCACTCGTGGCCATCGTTTCTACGGTTCGTGTAGTGACTAACACGAACCCTGTACACGCTTTGCTTAGTCTAATTGTTTCATTGCTTGCTGTTGCTGGTATTTTCATGATCGTGGGGGCGCCTTTTGCAGGTGCTCTTGAAATCATCGTCTATGCCGGAGCAATTATGGTTCTGTTCGTATTCGTTGTGATGATGCTTAACTTAGGTCAACACACTGTTGAACAAGAACGTAAATGGCTTTCTTCAGATGCTTGGGCATATCCAGCACTCATGAGTTTCTTACTCGGCTTGCTTTTAGTTTGGATGCTTGGTGGTGAATACACTACTATTTCAGCACCGCTTGGGGCACAAGTGATTGGACCAAAAGTCGTTGGTCAAGCACTCTTTACTCACTATTTATTATTGGTTGAAGTTGCCGCGATGTTATTGCTAGCAGCCCTTGTTGCAGCATACCACTTAGGTAAACGTGAACCAGGTGCAGAAGAGGAAAAAGAATAATGGGCCAGATTCCTTTAGAACATGGTTTGATTGTTGCAACCATCCTTTTTGCACTCGGTTTTTACGGTGTAATGGTGCGACGCAACCTATTATTTATGTTAATGAGCCTTGAGGTCATGATGAATGCTGCTGCATTGGCATTTGTTCTTGCGGGTAGCGTATGGGCACAACCAGATGGACAAGTGATGTTCATTCTGATTTTGACCCTTGCAGCAGCAGAGGCATGTATCGGTCTTGCGATTGTCCTTCAGTTCTATCATCGCTTCCATCATTTGGATGTGGATGCTGCTAGTGAGATGCGCGGATGAGTTATTTATATCTAACAGTATTATTTCCGCTAATCGGTTTTATTTTGTTGGCGGCGGGACGAGACAAACTCTCTGAAAATGTTGCAGCAATTATTGGTGTAGGTTCTGTAGGTTTATCTACATTATTTGCATTGATTGCTGGAATGGCATTTACCACAAGTGGTCAGCAAGTTTTTGTTCAAAATCTGTGGACATGGTTCAATGTTGGTGGTTTTGCGCCAGGCATTAGCTTACATTTAGATGGCTTATCTTTACTTATGATGGGCATGGTGACAGGTGTTGGTTTCTTAATCCATATCTTTGCATCATGGTACATGCGTGGTGAAGAAGGTTATGCGCGTTTCTTCTCTTATTTCAACCTGTTTGTTGCCAGCATGCTTGTGCTTGTATTGGGCGACAACTTAGCGTTGTTATTCTTAGGTTGGGAAGGCGTAGGTCTTTGCTCTTATTTGCTTATCGGTTTCTATTATGCAAACCCTGCAAATGGTTGGGCTGCGATCAAAGCATTTACAGTTACCCGCGTAGGTGACGTATTCTTACTTATCGCTTTATTCTTGCTTTACCAACAATTTGGTACGCTGAATACTCAGTACATCGTTGAACACGCAGCAGAAGTAATGACGAAGAGTTCGTCTCTTACGATCTGGACTGCATTAATGTTGTTCTTGGGTGCTGCTGGTAAATCTGCGCAAATTCCATTGCAAACATGGTTAGCAGATGCAATGGCAGGTCCAACACCTGTTTCTGCATTAATCCATGCTGCAACAATGGTAACGGCTGGTGTGTACTTATGCTGCCGTCTATTCAGCGTATTTGAACTTGCTCCTGAAGTGATGCAATTCATTTCGGTAACTGGCGCGGTAACTTTGTTAGTTGCAGGTTTTGCTGCACTCGTACAAACAGACATCAAACGTATCTTGGCTTACTCAACAATGAGTCAGTTGGGTTATATGTTTATGGCTGTAGGTGCAGAAGCGTATCAAGCTGGCTTGTTCCATATGTTGGCTCACGCATTCTTTAAGGCATTATTATTCTTGTCTTCTGGTGCTGTGATTTTGGCTTACCACCACGAGCAAAACATCTTCAAAATGGGTGGTTTGTTCAAACGTAACAAATTCCTATTTGCTTGTTTCGCGATTGGTGGTGGTGCATTAGCAGCGATTCCATTCTTGACCATTGGCTTCTTCTCTAAAGATGCGATTCTTGGTGAAGTTTGGGTACAAGGTCAATCAGTTGCCCTATATCACACCTTATATTGGGTGGGTGTAGCAGGTGCATTCCTGACTTCAATCTATACATTCCGTTTAATCTGGGTTGTATTCTTTGGTCAAGAAAACACGCCTTACCATGAAATTAAAGGCGCAACTTACTGGGCTCCATTGGGCATTTTAGCTGTACTATCTACTTTTGTGGGTGCCGTATTAAAAGCGCCTGTAGCTGGTATTCTTAATACTGCAAAAATTCCTGAATTCCACGTGGCTGAACAATTTGTTGAAGGCATGCATGGGGCAGAGCATTTAGCGGTAGGAATTGCGCTAGTTGGTCTAGTTGTTGGTATAGCATTATTTACATTTGCTTATGGTGCAGTGAAATCATTTGCTCAAACAAGTTTGGGTTCAGGTTTGGCACATATTTGCCGTACCGCTTTTGGTTTTGATGCATTGTATGACATCGTTTTTGTTAAACCTTATTTATTCTTCGCCAAAATCTTTGGCCGTGACCCGATTGACAGTTTGTGGTTAGTTCTTCCTGCACTTGTTAAAGGCGGAAACAGTTTTACAAGCTCACGTCAAACCGGTTCATTGCGTGAATACGCATCAAGTATGTCACTCGGTGTAGTGGTGTTATTGATGATCTTGATCGTTATTCAGGTAGTGGGGAAATAAAATGGAAAACAATTTAATTTTACCCGCGCTGATCCTTGTTCCGTTCATTGCTGGTTTTATTTGTTGGTTAGTCGATAAGCTCGACAAAACCTTGCCACGCTGGATTGCCTTGATTGGTATGCTCATTACTTTGGGCTTAGGTCTTGCACTTTGGCAAAATGGAACTTATAGCTATGAGATGGGTTCAAAAATCCCAACTTGGTCTGCTGAGTTCTATTTACCGTGGATTCAATCACTCGGTATCGGCATTCACTTAGCTGTGGATGGCTTATCTTTACTCATGGTGTTATTAACAGCGTTACTTGGTGTACTTGCTGTTGGTTGTTCATGGGGTGAAATTCAAAAGAACGTTGGTTTCTTCCACTTAAACCTTTTATGGAGTTTAGGTGGCGTTATCGGTGTATTCTTAGCGATTGACCTGTTCCTGTTCTTCTTCTTCTGGGAGATGATGCTTGTACCAATCTACTTCCTGATTGCGTTATGGGGTCATAAAGGTTCAAACGGTCGTTCACGTGTTTACGCAGCTACTAAGTTCTTCCTTTACACGCAAATCGCTGGTTTAGTGATGTTAATCGGTATTCTTGGTCTTGTAGTTTATGGCTACATGATGACCGGAATGATCGGTTTTGATTACAACTATTTATTAGCTGTAGCGAATCACTTACCGCCTGGCTTAGCGTACGGTTTCATGATCTGTTTCTTCATCGGTTTTGCCGTGAAGTTACCAGTGTTCCCATTACACGGTTGGTTACCAGATGCGCACGCTCAAGCACCTACAGCAGGTTCTGTAGATTTAGCGGGTATCTTGATTAAAACAGCTGCGTATGGCTTGCTTCGTTTTGTTATTCCATTCTTCCCGACAGCTTCTGCTCAGTTTGCAGACATTGCGATTATTTTCGGTTTGATTGGTATTTTCTACGGCGCATGGTGTGCTTACCAGCAAACTGACATGAAACGTTTACTTGCGTACACGTCGATTTCACATATGGGCTTTATTTTACTTGCGATCTACGCAGGTAACATTTTGACCTTCCAAGGTCTAATGATCATGATGTTGGCACATGGTTTGTCATCAGCTGCATTGTTCATTATGTCTGGTCAAATCTACGAACGTTTACATACACGTGACTTGCGTTTAATGGGTGGTCTTCGTGGCCAGCTTCAGTACTTGCCATTTTTCTTGATGTTCTTCGTTGCTGCTCTTGTTGGTGTGCCAGGTTTAGGTAACTTTATTGGTGAATTCCTGATTTTGATGGGTTCATTTAATAAATATCCTGTATTCACGATTCTTGCTTCTATCAGCCTTGTATTCGCAGGCTTATACGGCTTGATTTTGATTCACCGCGCTTTGTTTGGTGAACCAAATCCTGAACAAAAGCAACACTACACTAGTCCACTAAAAGACTTATCTGCTCGTGAAGTTGGTATTTTGATGATTTGTGCGATTGGTCTCGTTTGGCTTGGTATCTACCCACAAACATTCTTGGATGTATCTCATTCAAGCATGCAGTGGTTCGTCAATAGTTATGTGCCAGTTCAAGAAGTCGTTGACACTGTTCAGCAAACAGCTACTCAACTTGACCATGTGGAGATCCAATAATCATGAACTTCACAGTATCATTCGCTACGCTTATGCCTTTAGCTCCGGTGATGATTGTTGCTTTGACAACAATCGTCGTCATGCTGTTAATTTCAATTAAGCGTAATCATAATTTAATCGCAACAGCTTCTGTTGTTGGTTTAAACCTCGCTGCACTTTATATTTTATTTGCGGTATTTGGCGGTAAGTTTGTACCGGCAAATGTGATGGGCATGTTTATGGTTGATCCATTTACCATGTTCTATCAATTTATGATTTTGATTGCGGCGTTGGCTTGTTGTACTTTGTCTCACGCTTACATCGAAACCTATAAAGATAACCGCGAAGAACTCTATCTTTTGTTACTTGCTTCGGTAGCAGGTGCAATGTTGATGGTTGCAAGTTCTCACTATGCATCGTTCTTCATTAGCCTTGAGTTAATGTCGATCCCTGTATACGGTTTACTTGCTTATACTTATCAACGTAGTAGTTCACTTGAAGCTGGTATTAAATATCTTGTACTTTCAGCGACAGCTTCTGCAATGTTGTTGATGGGTATGGCATATATCTATGCATATACTGGTTCACTTTCATTCTATGATTCTGTACAGGCTTTATTTGGCGCAATTAAACAGCCAATGGTGTTATTAGGTTTAGCACTCATTATCTTTGCTGTTGCGTTTAAATTATCGCTTGCGCCGTTCCATAAATGGACACCAGATGTATATGCAGGTGCACCAGCGCCAATGGCAACTTTCTTAGCGACTGCTGCTAAAGTTGCAACCATTGGTTTGTTCGTGCGCTATATGCTTGCTTCGGGCGCAATTATGGTGGATTCGTTAGTCACTATTTTGACAATCATTGCAGTATTGTCGATTTTAGTTGGTAACTTACTCGCTGTTCGTCAAGTTAACTTAAAACGTATTCTCGGTTATTCATCTATTGCTCATTTTGGTTATTTGTTAATTGCTTTAATTAGCATGACTTATGCGAGCTTGGGTAGCGTAACTGTATATGTGGTGTCTTACGTATTAACAACTATCGGTGCTTTTGGTGCTGTAGCGTTAATGTCTAGCCCATATAACAACGTAGATGAAGCACAAAGTCTTGCAGACTACCGTGGTTTGTTCTGGCGTCGTCCAGTACTTACAGCAACTTTAACAGTCATGATGTTATCTTTGGCTGGTATTCCATTAACAGCAGGCTTCATTGGTAAGTTCTTGGTTGTAATGGCTGCTGTAACAACTCAACACTGGTTCTTGGCTGCCATGATTATTGTGGGTAGTGGTATTGGTTTGTACTATTACTTACGTGTGATGGTTGTAATGTATATGACACCACCAGAAACTCCTCGTATTGATGCAGATGCTCATTGGGGTCAAAAAGTAGGTGGTTTAATGGTATTAGCTGCTGCTGCATTAGTTATTATTTTGGGTGTTTACCCAGATCCAATGATTAACTTAGCATTAAAAGCAGAAATTTTATCTCCATTACATTTCATGCTTTCACAACAACACTAATTCTAGTGTACAAAAAAGCCTCCAAATCTGGAGGCTTTTTTTTATTGAGCATTAAAAAAAGATTATAATAAATACGTTTTTATATTTTTAGGTAACATCTGTGGCCATTCAAGAAATTCGTCACCCACTTATTCGTCATAAATTAGGTTTGTTGCGTCGTTCTGACATCAGTACTAAGAATTTCCGTGAGCTTGCTCAGGAAGTGACTATGTTGTTGACGTATGAAGCAACAAAAGATTTACCAGTGGTGGATTGTGAAATTGCTGGATGGGCTGGAACTGTTACTACACAGCGTATTGCTGGTAAAAAAATAACGATTGTACCGATTTTACGTGCAGGAATTGGTATGCTGGATGGCGTACTTAATCTGATTCCAAGTGCAAAAGTAAGTGTTTTAGGTCTTGAGCGTAATGAAGAAACACTAGAAGTTCGTACTTATTATAAAAAACTAGTTCCAGATGTCGCTAATCGTCTTGCAATGATTATCGATCCAATGTTGGCAACAGGTAATTCATTAGTTGCTGCGATTGATGTATTAAAGGCGAGTGGCTGTAAAGATATACGTGTTATGGTATTAGTTGCTGCTCCTGAAGGTGTCGCTAAAGTTGAAGCAGCTCATCCAGATGTACAGATTTATACAGCATCTATTGATAATGGCTTAAATGAACAAGGCTATATTGTTCCTGGTCTAGGTGATGCGGGCGATAAAATTTTTGGTAGTGTCCAAAAAGACTAATTTTTGAAATAACGATAAAAGAGACTTAATCAAACCGTAAAGTTTTGAGAGCGGATTGAAAGTCTCTTTTTAATTTTCTGCTGTAATAACAGTATTGAAAAAGTAAGGTAAAGATCATGAAGCAAGAATTTTATACCGGAAAGGTTAAACAATATGATCCTGATAAGGGATTTGGCTTTATTTCGACTACTGAAGGAGATATTTTCTTTCATATTTCTGATTTCCCTGCATCCGAAGGTGAGCCAAAAAGAAATGAAAAAGTGAGATTTCTTGCGGCAGATAATCAGGGGAAATTTAAGGCTATCAAGATCGAGCGTATTGATCCTAATCCGGCTAAAACAAAAAAGAATAAAATCGCTGATCATAATAAAGCGATTACGTCAGAATTGTTATCACATTTTCGACGTTAATAGAGATTCTCAATCTTCAAGGCTAGCTTGTTGTCGAGTTTAGCTGTGACGGACAGAGGATTATTGATAACGTTTCGAACAAGTAAGTAATGCAAAATTAAGGGAGGTGATAGCTTCCCTTAATTGTCTTAACCAATAAATAATAAAATGGTGAGCCATGTGAGAATGACTCAAGATGGCACTAGAAGATCATGTCTTAAACTTGATCTTCACAGAATTGCAAGAATGCTTTAAGACCAGGGCCTTGGTATTTTTGACGATGTACTAACATGTAAAGTGGGCGAGTGAGTTGCCAGAAAGGTGTTTCTAAAATCACTAATTGTCCTTTTTCAATTAAAGGCTCAATAGCAAGTTTAGAGATACAAGACATTCCTAAACCACCAGCAACGATTTTTAAGATTGCTTCATTGTGACCTAAGGTTAGGCGAATATTGGCATCTGGGAGATCTTGCAAAATAGCATTATCAAACACTTCACGAGTTCCTGAACCTTCCTCACGTAAAATCCATTCAACTTGATAAAAATCATTTGCTGTTAAAGGTCGATTTAAACGTGCTAGAGGGTGATTAGGGGAGCAACATACTGCAAGCTCATCATCTCGCCAGTGAATACATTGAAGTTGAGGCAGGTGACATGAGCCTTCAATTAATGCCAAATCAAGCTGAAACTGATTGACTGCTTCAATCATTTGGCGTGTGTTGCCTACCTGTAATTGTAAGTGGGCTTTGGGATGATACTGTAAAAAGTTCGCCATTAAATCTGGCATGAGATAATCACTGATCGTTAGAGTTGCCCCAATACGTAAATCAATGCTTTGTAACTCACCTTTTGCAGCTTGCTCAAAAGCTTCACAGCGACCTAATATTTCTAGCGCTTGAGGCAATAAAAACCGACCAAGATCATTGAGTTGTAGTCGTTTACCTAAACGATCAAATAGAGGGGCACCAAGACCATCCTCTAAATCGGCTAAAGCCATACTTGCTGCACTTTGCGTCAGTCTGACCGCATCACTGGCTTTGGTGACAGTTCCTTCTTGAGCGACTGCTACAAAAACAGCCAACTGGCGTAATGTCATGCGCATGTTTAAAAAGCCTTAACGTTTAAAAGTATTCATTATTTCGGCTGTCATGCTAACATGAGCGCACTATTTCATGCCACGTTGAAATCATGTCAATTGAAAAATTTAGCGTAGAAAAAGTTTTATCTGTACACCGTTGGACGCCAACTCTTTTTAGTTTCACCATGACTCGCCCTGCACATTTTAAATTTACGGCTGGGCAATTTGCGCGTATTGGACTGAAAGTTGGAGAGGAACTTGTTGTTCGTGCCTATTCGGTAGTGTCGTCTCCATTTGATGAAACGCTAGAATTTTTCTCGATTGTAGTACCTGACGGTGCATTTACCTCAAATCTTCAACATTTGAAGGTAGGTGATGAGCTTTACTTAGAAAAAATACCTTATGGTTATCTTACTTTAGCTCGCTATCAACAGCCTTTACCGCATGATTTATGGTTATTGGCAACTGGTACGGGTTTGGCGCCGTTTTTGTCGATGCTACAAGACTTCGATACATGGTCTAAATATCAAAAGATTAATTTGGTCTACAGTGTCCGTACCGCAGCTGAATTAGCTTATGTCGATCGTATTCAAGAAATTGCTGAAACATTTGGGGAAGGGCACATTGGTTTTAAATTTATTTCAATTATCACTCGTGACCCATCAGCACAGTTACATGATCGTTTGCCAGTTTTGATTGAGAACGGTGAATTAGAAAAAGTTGCTGGTATAGAACTGAGCCCTGCAACAAGCCATGTCATGCTTTGTGGAAACCCAGAAATGGTAGATGACACGAAAGATGCTTTAAAGCGCCGTGGTTTGACGATGAATCGTCGAGGTGAGGGAAATATTGCAGTAGAAAATTACTGGTAACAAACGACAATTAAAAGAACTTTAAAATTATTTTTATGGATATGTTTATTAATGGACAAACATATCCATAAATTCACGAATTTCGGAAATTGCACTGTCTACATCGCTTGAAAGCCAAGTCGGTTCAAAAAGCCCTGCATAATGTTCCAAACGATCTTGAGGAACAACTAAGCGAACAGGGCAGTCTTCTTCAAGTAAACGCCAAGGTAAAATTGGAACTTCATTGTCCAGAAAAATATTGATATTACGAATATCAACAATCATGGCGTTAATACAGTCAGGAAATGGCATCACTGAAAACTCTTCAGTACGGCGACGAAAATACTCCAGATCACCCCATTTGAGTTCATAACTTGGTTTATTAAATTCAATAATACCAATCAGATGTTCATCTCTCGTCTGGTGTATATAACATTGATGTGTGACGTCAGTGTCGAGATCAAGAGTTACGTTTTGCTGACGATACATCATAAAATAGAGCAGCTTTAAAACAAGGGGGCTTATTATAGCCTATTTTATAAAAAGTAAGCGCTAAAACATATTGTATTACAAATGGGGAATAGACGAAGTTTGTGAATAACGAGAAATTATTTTTAAACGTCTAAATAAATGTGTGCAAATTTTATACTATTTTTATTGATTTAAAAGTAGAGTTTTGCAACTACAGACACCTTCCAATAATGCTTTTTCACACAATGCAACAAAGCAAATTGCTATGATGAATATAAAGTTAATGATAATAGAAGAGGGGAAAGAAGATGCATGACTTTTCAAAACCACCTCATGTGACGAGTCCTGAAGAAACTGCGAAAAAAAGAAGACTGCCAGTTTATATTTTAATTATTGTTGGGCTTTTTCTTCTTGCACTAATTGTCTATATGGTTGCTGACCACAACCAGACTCCTAAACAAGAAGGAGCATTTCAAAATGAGACCACACCACATGTAATTAAGGGTAGTTCTGATTTGAATTTAAAGACCTATACAGGGTAATAAGAGAATCAGTTTAACTTGATATCAAGCCTTTAGGTGTAAACCTGAAGGCTTTTTTGCAACCTTTTGCATCAATTTGTTGTATTTGTGCAGAAGTGTGTTGATTAGAAAATATTCAAAACATAATGTGAGATAGACCGCATTCATCGTCATTTTTTACAACGAATGGTGTTTCCTAGAGATAACACTGAAAAGAACATAACAATTGAGGACATAACAATATGAATGAATTTTTTGATGGGCCTCGCGGCGCTCAATTTGATGCGATGTATTACTGGGATCAGTTTCATCCTATCCTGGCTGCAGTAGTGATCTTATTGGTTGGTTGGATAATTGCTTTATTAGTAGCAGCAGGTGTGAAAAAGCTTCTACAAAAAGTAAATACCAATGCCAAACTATCTTCAGCTACGGGCAGAGCGCCAAATATTGAAGGTCTGATCTCCAAGGTTGTATTCTGGTTTATTCTGATTTTAGCTGTTGTTGCGGCTCTAAATGTGCTCAACATTAGTGGAGTGAGTGGCCCATTCAGCAACATGGTAAATCAGGTACTGGTCTACATTCCAAATATTATTGCTGCTGTGGTGGTGGGTTTTATTGGTTGGATCGTTGCTCGACTGGTGCGGGCAGGGATTACCAATGTTTTATCCAGAACCCAACTCGATGATAAGTTAAGCAGTGAAGTGGGTGTAGGTGGAATTAGCCAGAACATTGGTGAAATTCTTTACTGGCTTGTATTGTTACTTTTCCTTCCGATTGTTTTGTCAATATTAGGACTTACAGGCTTACTCATTCCAGTTCAAAATATGGTAAATGACGCCGTAGCTTTCTTACCGAATATCTTTATTGCTGGCGTTATCGTTTTTGTTGGTTATATCTTGGCAAAAATTGTACGCGGTATTGTTGAAGGTCTAGTAAATAGCTTAGGTGTTCAGGCTCAAGCGGAAAAAATTGGTCTTTTTAAAAGCTCTAATGTAGGCAAATTCTTAGGTTCATTTGTTTTTGCCATCATCATTATTACTACATTAATTGTAGCGTTCGAAGCGTTAGGTATTGAGACAATTTCTCAACCTGCGACAGCAATGCTAAATGAAATCTTGCAAGCAATTCCAAACATTATTGCGGCTGGTCTAATTTTACTGGTTGCTTATATTGTTTCTCGTTTTGTTGGCCGCTTAGTCGCTGAACTCATTGCAGGTACAGGTGTTGATGAAATTCCTGCAAAATTAGATGTACAACGCTTCTTAGGTCAAACTAAAGTTTCTAATGCAGTTGGCTGGCTAATTGTATTCTTTACTATGCTATTTGCAGTATCTGAAGCAGCGGACCGTCTTGGTTTCGATCAAATCAGTGGTCTCATTGCAATGTTTATCCATTTCGGTGCAAACATTCTATTGGGTGCTGTAATTTTAGTAATTGGTTTCTGGCTAGCGAATGTTGTAGCGAATGTGGTGCAACGTGGTGAGTATAATAGTTCACGTTGGTTAGCTAGTTTAGTTCGTGTTTTAATTATTGGTCTGGTACTTGCGCTTGGTTTAAGAGCAATGGGTATTGCAGATTCAATTGTTAACCTTGCATTTGGTTTGACTCTAGGCGCGGTTGCCGTAGCTTTCGCTCTTGCATTCGGTTTAGGGGGGCGCCAACCAGCAGAACGACTTTTAACTGATTTGCTTGATAAAGCGAAAAAAGAAGCGAATCAACCAAATCCTCTTTATCAACCGCCTTCTAATACGAGTAGTTCAGCTCCAGCTACAACTACATCTACGCCAATAACTCCACCATCAACAGCTCCATCTGATGCAAAACCAGCAGATTCTGTACAGGTGAATCCAGCGCAACCTCCAGTGAATAAACCGTTTGGTTCTACAGGCGAAAATGATGAAATTTAAGGGGATTAAATTAAATTTCAGATAAACAGTACAAAAAATCTTTGATTTTTGTGATAAGTTCGACCACTCTATATTGAGTGGTCGTTCTTTTTTGGCCGTTATAAAAACAAATAAGTGAGGAAAATACGATGAAGAAACCAGGTCGTTTTTTAGCACCGATTGTCATTGCCGGAATTACGGTAGGGTTTTTAGCAAGTGCTTATAAATTTGTATTTAGTAAGTCAGAAAGCTCAAAACAGACTACTTCTCAGCCACAAGATTCATCGAACGCATCAAGTAGTTCGAAAAACTCAAATTAGCTTATACATATTGGGCAGCAGCATAGGCAGAAGACCATGCCCACTGGAAGTTGTAGCCCCCTAAATGTCCAGTGACATCGAGCACTTCTCCCACAAAAAACAGTCCTTTCTGCTTTTTACTTTCCATGGTCTTAGAAGATACTTCTGTTGTATCTATTCCACCTAAAGTAACTTCAGCGGTACGATATCCTTCTGTGCCAGACGGTTTAACTGCAAAGCCATGTAGCTGCTCGGCAATATGATCTAGCTGTGCATCACTGATATTGCCAATCGCTGTTTCGCTCTGTTCTGACCATATGAGTTGTTGTAACTCTTGGATAATACTTTTGGCAGTAAACTCATTAAGAAGAGTACGTAATAAAACTTTTGGCTGTGCTTTCTTTTTATTTTTTAAATAGGTTGCTAAATCTTGGCTAGGGAAAAAGTCAATTTTAAAACTTTCTCCTGAATTCCAATAGTTTGAAAGCTGCAAAGAACTTGGCCCACTCAAGCCACGGTGGGTAAATAATAACGCTTCAGTAAAACTATTTTTTGAGTTGCTTAACGTCACATCTAAAGCATTACCACTTAAGCGTGTGGTCACTTCTTTAATGTGATCTGAAAAAGTAAATGGAACTAAACCTGCACGAGTTGGAAAAACTTGATGTCCAAATTTTTGTGCTAGTTCATAGCCAAATCCAGATCCCCCAAGAGTCGGAATGGATAAGCCACCCGTAGCAATAACTAAAGAATCACAAGTGTAATGTCCTTGATTGGTGTTTAGTGAAAATCCACCTTTTTCTAAGGGTGTAATTTGGCCAACTTCGCAATGGGTTTGAATATCCACATTTTTGGTTTTATTACACTCACTCACCAACATCTCTAAAATTTCTTTAGCGCCGTTTAGCGTAAATAATTGTCCGTGTTTACGTTCTTCATAGGCAATTTTGTAGTCACATACCAAACCGATAAAGTCCCAGTTGCTATAGCGTGATAGGGCAGAAATAACGAAGTGCGGATTATGAGAAATATAGTTATCAGGTTCGACATACAGATTGGTAAAGTTACACTTACCGCCACCTGACATTAAAATCTTTTTACCAATTTTATTGGCTTTTTCTAAAATTAAAATCGAGCGCCCACGTTTAGCAGCATGTGCAGCCAACATGAGTCCAGAAGCACCTGCACCTAAGACAATGACATCGACATGGCTGTTAGACATAAGAGGTTCTCGATTAATCTTGAAAATTAAAAAGGGGCATATACTATCATGCCGAGCCTTAGTCATGCTAAAGACATTTACAGCTCTGGTGAATAAGGCTCCCTAAATATTTATGAGTCAGTAGCTTGGTTTATTTCTTATATCTGCTTGTAAGCCACCAGAATGAATTGCCAGAATGCGAGTTCCTTCAGGGAAGTAGTTGTTTTTGATAAGGTCAAACAGACCGAACATCATTTTTCCCGTATAGATCGGTTCAAGGGGCACAGCGTATTGTTCTTCGAAATTTTCTATAAATGCCAGTAACTCAGATGAAGTTTTCGCATAACCACCGCAGCAATAAGCATCTGTCAGCGACCAATTCTGTTTTTTAGTCCACTGCATAATATCTTGTTGTAGAAAGTCGCCTTTTAATGCTGAAAATCCTAGAACCTTTTGATGCGGTGCGCTTCGTTCAATGAGTCCTGAAATCGTGCCTCCAGTTCCAACTGCACAGCAAATGACATCATAGTTGTGTAAATCGCTTTGACTGAGAATTTCCTGACATCCTTGTACTGCTAGCTCATTAGAACCACCTTCAGGAATAATGAAGGTTTCAGGAAATTGATTGTGTAATTGTTTAAGGTAATTTGCATCATCCCTCAAGCGATATTCAGTGCGCGAGACAAAATGTAGATGCATTCCTAAACTTTGAGCTTTTGCCAGTGTTGGGTTAAGAGGCTGGGTTGCTAATTCTTCACCACGAATAATGCCTACACTTTTAAAGCCAAAAAGATGAGCTGCATACGCAGTTGCTGCAATATGGTTTGAATAAGCCCCACCAAAAGTCAAAATGCCTGATAATGCTTGTTGTTTTGCGGCAAGCAGATTGTATTTTAGTTTGAAAAATTTATTACCTGAGATTTGGGGATGAATTAAATCTAGCCTCTTAATGTCAAGATGCAGGTGATAGGGTAGTTGAATATGTTGATAAGGAACTGATTGAGCAATGTGATCAAACATTAGAAATTGAGAAAATAATGATTGATCACATTGTAACTTTTTAAATAGAACTTTAAAAAGCTGTTTACGAATTTGTATCGACAGAAGTAACCACTGACATGCCAGGACGTAAATGTTCCATTCCTTCCTGATTTGGATCAATAGTAATGCGTACGGCAATTCGTTGAACAACTTTGGTAAAGTTACCTGTCGCATTGTCAGGTTTTAATACACTGAACTCGGAACCCGCAGCAGGTGAGATCTGCTCAACATGCCCTGTAAATTTTTTGTGTTTCATCGCATCGACTGTAAACCATGCCTTCTGACCAATTCGCATATTGGCAATTTGGGTTTCTTTGAAATTGGCAATCACCCAAGTTTGCTGTGGAATGAGATAGAGTAACTGTGAGCCTGCTGCTACATATTGCCCAACACGAGGGTTAACTTCACCAAGTTGGCCATCCATCGGAGCAACAATAACGCTATAGTCTTTGGTGGTTTGTGCTTGGTCTAACTGTGCTTTAGCACTTGAAACTTGTGCTTCTAAACCAGCTTCTGCAACTTGTGCTGTTTTAAGTGCTTCATTTGCCACTAATACATTAGCTTCTGCTTGCTTCAGTGCTGCAAGGTTATTTTCAGCATCTGCTGCGGCTTTATCTTGCTCAGATTTAGAAGCTGCGCCACTATTTCCTAGTTGTTGATAGCGTCTAAGCTGGGCTAAAGAAAGTTCGTATTGAGCTTTGGCTTGATCTACTTTAGCTTGTGCCGCCACAATGTCAGCTTGTTTTTGGGCAATCGATTGAGTTTGATTAGCTAAGGTATTTTTAGCTTGTTCAACACCTGATGCTGCTTGTGTTACTTTTTGGTCGTAAGTGGTTGCATCAATATGCATGAGCACTTGACCTTTTTTGACATGATCAAAGTCTTTAACGACTACATCTTTAACGTAACCATTAATTTGTGACGATAAAATCGTGGTTTTACCTTTGACATAACTATTGTCAGTTTGCTGGACACTCGTTGCAAATGGCCCGATTCTCCATGCCCATAAAATCACTAAAATACCGACAATAAGAACACCTAACATCCATAACAGTGTTGAGCGTTTTGTCGGAATCAGTTTACTTGCAGGTGCAGGTGCAGGTGCAGGTGCAGGTGCAGGTGCAGGTGTTGGCTCGTTGGCGGGTGCCTGAGCTGGTGTTGGTTCCGGTTTGTTTTGATCATCTGACATATATCAATCTCAATTTCTATTTCATCAAATACGAAAGCCATTAAGGACGGCTAATTCCTCTGCGTTGTAGATATTTACTACGCGCAATATTAAATCCACCCCATAAGAGTAGGGCGACGGCAAAAATACCGTTTAAAGCAATAACATCATTGTAGGCACGAACTTGGGCTTCACGGGTGACCACTTGATTAAGTGAGCGCATGGATTGAGCTGTTTGTAATGCTTGGTCAGTAGTAGTGATGGATGCACTGCGTTGATAGGTCGAGAGCCTTTGAGCGACTAGAGGGTCTGCTTGTTCTAAATCTTTAATAATCTCTGCCTGATAGTTTTGCGTACGATGTTGTTGATAGGTCGAGAAGAAGGAAGATCCAACAAGACCACCGAAAGTTTGGGTAGCAGAAAATAATACGATAAAGGTCACTACGTAAGATGGGCCTTTAGCAAGCGTTTGCGCAAAGCCAATCAGAAGCAGTGGGCCAATAAATAGACCACCAGCAAAACCGACTAAAAACTGACTTGCAAAGAAATTCACAGGTCGAACATCACTGGTTAGGTGATAATCTAGTCCACAAGCAACCAGAATGAGGAACTCTGCAAAAAGTAAGTGGAAGATAATTCGTTCGCGTGAAAAAGTAAGTGCACTAAAAAGTGTTCCGCTTAAAATCCCCACTAATATGACAACATAGAGTGGAACAAATTGGTCAGGACCCATTCCCATTGTTTTTAAGAAGTTAACAGCAGCGTAGCTTTGTTCAGACATTAAAAGTCGAATAGCAAAAGCACCAAAAATGAAACGTAGGGTCGAAGAGGCGCCTAGCCAACGTGTCATAATTAATGGATTGGCACGATAGTGTTCATAGAGCAAACCTAAAACAACTAAGCTAAAACCTGCAATCAAGACATAAGCGAGCCATTCACTATTAAACCACCATAAAATTGGGCCTTGCGTGAGCACAATACACAAGCAGGCAAAACCTGGAGCCAATAAAGCAAATGTAAAGAAATCTTGTTTCTCAAAAACATAGATTCGTAAGCTACGTGGCAATTTCAATGAAACCACCATGGCTAAACAACAAAGTGCTAAACCAAGCTCAAAGGTGTAAAGAACAGACCAACTGTCTGTACTGACAAGAAATGGAGAAATAATCCAAGCCAACGGTACGCCAAGTTGCTGAAAGCCGAAGGCGATATATATACCTTTTGCCATGTCTGCTTTTTTAAAAGCTTGCATGGTGTAATACATACCTAATGAGCTTAGTGGTGCACCAGCTAAACCTGCAACAACCCGAGCGAATAGTGCCATTTCATAGGTGTGTACAAAAATATGCAAAACAAGCACGGCAATAAAAATAACCAGCCCTATTTCTGAAAATACTCTCAAGCCATATTGTTGTCTGGCTTTAAACAAAATCAAGTTTGAGCTGACATTTGCCATGACATATGCCGCAGGCAGCCAAGCAGCTTCGGAAGGCGTCAGGCCATATTCACCTTGGATTAAGGGTAAATTTGCCGTAATAAAACCATTACTTAAGCTTGCCGATAGCGCGATGAATAAACCAATAAAAAAGTAAATAAACCGCTTAGGTACAGAGTGAGCAATAGCTGCTGGTGAACCGGGTAGAGTCGGTTGCTCTTCTGGTGTCCAGTCGGGTGGTGTTTCTAAATAACGAGGCGTTTTACTCATTCTATCCCTCGAATTTTTTGTATTTGAATACCATGAAATAGTAATTCAATTGCTCGTTTTGCTAAGCGAGTCTGTTCTTCTGGCTCATGTCCTTGAAATGAAGAACCCAACATTGCAGTGACCATTGCATAGTCATTGGCAGTGAAATCAGCTCGGCACAATTTTTGTTCTATCGCATTTTCAATCAGTGGGTTAAGTGCATTATTTCGCCGTTCATAAATTTTTAACATAATTGGGTCTTGTCGATCAATTACTCTCCAAAAATCTTGCAAAATTGCGAGCTTGGGAAGTTGCCCAATATGTCCTTCAATTAAACGAAATAAACCGTCCTCGAATTGTTGAAAATGAGCTGCTTTTTGCTCTAGCTGTGTAATCGCACGCTCTAGAAGCGCGCTAATTAAAGCCTTGCGATCACAAAAGTTGCGGTAAAAAGTTGCTCTGCCAACACCAGCGTGGTCAATTACAACTTGTAAGGGAACATTAATGCCATGAATACGAAAACATTCTTCGGCTGCATTGAGTAATTCATCCCGATTTTGGGCAGCAATTTTTTGACGTTTACTCATGTCATCGATTGGGGAGTTTCAAAGGTGATATATTTAACGGACATTTTTGTCCGTTGTGAAGATATAAATTGTAAAAACATGAAAATTCAATTTTCATCATTTATATCTTCTGCATTTTTATATGCGTCATAAAAAGCTGTTAGAATACCGCGCAATTGCGTGATGCTAGGTCAATACAATGTTTGAGTCCCTTATTCCTCTTTTTTCAATTGCGATGGCATTGATGCTTGGAGCAATAAGCCCTGGGCCAAGCTTTATTTATGTAGCGCAAAATTCGATTTCTAAATCACGTAAACATGGCTTGTTTACAGCGTTAGGAACAGGAACGGGCGCAGCTCTGTTTGGCCTATTAGCTGTTATGGGATTGCAAGCAGTTTTATTAGCAGTACCTTCTGCATATTTGATTTTAAAAATTGGTGGTGGGCTGTATTTGCTTTGGCTGGCTTTTAAAATTATTAAACACGCTAAAGAACCAATTGCCATGGAAAATGATGGCAAATCAAAAATGACCTATAAACAGGCATATCGTTATGGTTTGATTACTCAGTTAAGTAATCCGAAAATTGCAGTCGTGCTAGCGAGTGTATTTACTGCTTTGTTGCCAAAAGAAATCCCAAATTATTACTACGTCGCATTACCAGTAATTTGTTTTATGATTGATGCGGGTTGGTACTCATGTGTGGCAATGCTGCTCTCTTCAGAGAAGCCTAGAACGATGTACTTAAAAGCAAAAACTGGCGTTGACCGAGTCGCTGGAAGTATTGTGAGTGTATTAGGCTTAAAGTTAATTTTCTTCAAATGATAAGTCTTTAATTAAAATATCTAAAAAATCCAAAGCCAGCTATTTATAGTCTGGCTTTATTTTTGCGTAAAATATATACAAATTGAAATATCTTTTTTAGCACTTAAACACTTTAAAAGTGGTAACTTAATAAATAAAACAAAAAGAAATGAGGATCACGTTATGAAAAAACTAATGGTGAGCATTTCTGTAGTTTTTCTCATCTTAACTACAGGATGTGAGATGAGAACAATGAGCAAGCAACAGCCAGCAAATGAGCGGACCATGAGTATTGTGGGTACTCCGGTTCATGAAAAGGATTATAAAATTTCCGATATACAAGTGAATAATCATGAGCAAGCTAACTATTAAGTTACTTGCTGGATGTGCAACTTACTGTATTTTGAATATGGTAAATGCATGTGAGCCTGCTTCTTTAGATTGGAAGCTTTTTCAGGAAAAATATGATTTAAATCATGATGGCATGTATAGCCTAAAAGAATTTCAACGTGTTGAAGATTTCTATCCTTACAACTGGCCGAGCGATAAACGTTTTCAAGGTGAAAACAAGCAAACAGAGCTATTTCATTATCTAGATGAAAATAAAAATGGTTATTTAACAAATGAGGAGTTAGGAAACATACATGTTTTATTTAATAACCCTTGTGAAGGGTGGCCGTGGTCATAATTTGAAAGCACTGGCTTCCTAAGTTTATTTAATATTTTAATTCACTCAGTTTTGATATTTCAAAAATAAAAAAAGCTTCCAATTCAGGAAGCTTTTTTTATTAAGACAGATTAAGAAACTTTATCGCCTGGTTTCGCGCCTGTATCTGGAGAAATAATGAAAATACCTTCACCATTTCCAGCAGCAAGTACCATTCCGTTTGAAATACCAAAACGCATTTTACGTGGTGCAAGGTTAGCCACCATGACGACCAATTTATCTTTTAAATCTTCTGGTGCATATTGGCTACGAATTCCACTGAATACATTGCGTGGTTCAGCTTCACCAACATCTAACGTCAGCTGAAGTAACTTATCTGAACCTTCAACTGTACCTGCTTCAATGACCTGAGCAACACGCAAGTCAACTTTTAAGAAGTCTTCAATACCGATAATTTCAGCTTCACCCACTGCTGGAGTTGGGGCAGCTTTTTTCTCGGCAGCTTTGTCCTTTTTCGCCGTTGCTTTAGTTGCTTCTGGAGCAGGAGTACCTAAAGACTCTTTAGAAGCATCCACCATTGCGGTAACAGCTTTTGGATCAACGCGCTGCATGAGCGGTTGGAACTGTGCAATCTCGTGGCTTACAAGAATTTGTTTACGTGATTCGAAATTAAAACTTTCAAGTTTTAAGAAACCTTGAACTTGCTCAGCCAAAGTTGGAAGAACAGGCGCTAAGTACACTGCTAATTGACGGAATAAATTGATACCAACCGAGCATACATCAAGAACTTGTTGCTCTTGACCTTCTTGTTTAGCAAGTGCCCAAGGTTTTTTCTCATCAATATATTGGTTTGCACGGTCAGCTAGCGCCATGATTTCACGAATAGCTAGTGAGAATTCACGTGCTTCATATGCACTTGCGATTGAATCACCTGCATCAATAAAGCTTTGTACCAATTCAGGTTCTGCGCATTCAGCAGATAAAGTATTGTTAAAGCTACTGTTGATAAATTTAGCGCAACGACTAGCAATGTTGACTACTTTACCGACTAAGTCAGAATTTACTTTTTGAATAAAATCATCAAGATTTAAATCAGAGTCTTCAACTTTATCTGAAAGTTTAGAGGCAAAGTAGTAACGTAAATATTCTGGGTTTAAATGCTGTAAGTAAGTCTCTGCTTTAATAAAAGTTCCGCGAGACTTAGACATCTTTTGTCCGTTCACAGTCAAGAAACCATTTACAAAAAGACCAGTTGGAGTGCGATAGTTTGCACCATCCAACATTGCAGGCCAGAACAAAGCATGGAAATAAACAATATCTTTACCAATGAAATGATAAACATCGTTTTGACTGTCTTTTTTCCAGAAATCATCAAAGTTTAAATCTGGGCGTTTCGCTTTGATGTAGTTTTCAAAACTAGACATATAACCGATCGGTGCATCTACCCAAACATAGAAGTATTTATTTGGTGCATCTGGAATTTCAAAACCAAAATATGGCGCGTCACGAGAAATATCCCAATCTGCTAAACCAGCTTCAAACCATTCATCGAGTTTGTTTGCAATCGAGACAGGTAAGCGACCTTCATCACGGGTCCATTTCTGTAAATACTCAGCAAAGTTCGGTAGTTTAAAGAAATAGTGATCTGAAGATTTTTCAACTGGTGTTGCACCACTTAAAGTCGAGCGCGGGTTAAGTAACTCCGTTGCATTATAAGTCGTACCGCAAACTTCACATGAGTCACCGTATTGATCTTCAGACTTACATTTCGGGCATGTACCTTTGATGAAGCGGTCAGATAAGAACATGCCTTTTTCTGGATCAAATAATTGAGTTACAGGACGAACTGCAATATTTCCAGCTTCACGGTTTTTAATATAAATATCTGTTGAACGTGCTTTATTGGCATCGCTATGAGTTGAATCATAGTGATCGAAATGTACACCGAAGCCATCAAAATCACGAATATGTTCTTTCTGAACGTTCGCAATTTGCTCCTCAGGGCTAATACCGTTTGCCTCAGCACGTAGCATGATGGCAGTACCATGAGCATCATCCGCACATACATAAGTCACATCATGACCCATTGCCCGCATGGCACGAACCCAGATATCTGCCTGGATGTAACCGAGTAAATGACCCATATGAATTGGACCATTAGCGTAAGGAAGGGCATTAGTGACTAAAATTTTACGCACGGATTTCATTCTCTCATTCGTATTTATAAGGTGGAAGATTTTAACTGATGAGCGAGGATAAGCAAAGGTTAATAATCTTTGCCCGAGCGCAAGACGAGAGCTAAGCTTGAGTGGTGGGATAAGCAAAGGTTAATAATCCTTGCCCAAGCACAAGGTGAGAGTTGTGCTTGAGTGGCGGGATAATAATCTTTATTGGGTAACAATGAGTATTCATAAAAATTGGTTTTTAGTTGCGAAGTTATTTCTCTTTAGAACAGATAAACAAATCGAAAAATATTTGAATCTTCCTGTATTGTCTTTGTTTCAAATTGCAGTTACGGTCAGAAAACAAGCCATAACGATGTATAACTAATAACTTATTCAGGTAATTTTTTAATTAACTAGAGGATAACAACGATGACTACTGAAAATAAATTAGATGATTTAAAGGCAAAAGCGGCAGATGCAAAAGTTCAAGGTGAAAAAGCTTTGGATGATTTAAAGGAAAATGTAAAAGAGAAACAAGCTGCTGGTAAAGAAGCAGTTGAAGATACAGTAGACAAATTAAAAGCAAAAGCGGCAGATGCAAAAGCTCAAGGCGAAAAAGCTTTGGATGATTTAAAGGAAAATGTAAAAGAGAAGCAAGCTGCTGGTAAAGAGGCGGTTGAAGATAAAGCAAGTGATTTGAAAGGCAAACTTGAAGATGCTCAGCACACTCTGCAAGACAAGTTCGATCATTTACGTACTGAGGCAAGCCATAAACTTGATGATGCCAAAGCTAAGGCAGCAGAGCTAAAAGATGAGGCTGCAACAAAATTTGATGAGTTAAAAACTCAAGCAACAGCAAAATTTGACGAGTTAAAGAAAACAGCAACTGATAAGTTAAATAAATTGAAAAACCATGATTCTGCTGAATAAGCTGATCTAAACTAAAATCTGCACTCCTCACCTAAAAGATGAGATTGTAAGTGAGTAATTATTCATCCCAAGGTGAGCGAGTGCGGACCAATACTGTTACACTATCTCCATTAAGCTGTAATGATCTGTTTTTGGAGTAAACAATATGTCTTGGCTTTCTTCACTAAAGTCTGTTTTTTCACCCGCACAAGAAGTGAAAGAAGATGAAATCCAAACCGTACTCCAAAATTATTTACTACCCCATTCAAAAGATGCTTTAAAAGATCGCATTAGTCAGCTCCAAGTTCAGGGGCGTGTATTACAACTTACTATTAATACATTTCCTGATGAAAAAGAGCACTTGCAGCAAATTCATGATGATTTGGCTGGGGCTTTAGAAAAGTGTGGTATTGAAGAATTAAACCTGCATGTGGTTCAACAGAAGCGCCCTACACAAGAAAGTTCAAATTTACCTCCTGTGTTAGATGCTTCACCTAAATCAGACCCAGATCCGAATAATCCCCCTATTCAAAAAGCCGCTCCACAACAAAGAGATGTTCCACTTCATCCACGCATTAAGCATGTTATTTTAGTTTCATCTGGTAAGGGCGGTGTTGGTAAATCGACAACTACGGTCAATTTAGCACTTGCCTTGCAAAAAATGGGACTTAAGGTTGGGGTATTGGACGCTGATATCTATGGTCCAAGTATTCCAACCATGCTAGGCAATGCAGGCAAAACACCTCTTATTGAAAGTGAAAATTTCGTGCCTTTAGATGCCTATGGAATGGCAGTGTTATCGATTGGACATTTAACTGGTGATAACAACACACCTGTCGCGTGGCGTGGACCAAAGGCAACGGGTGCTTTAATGCAATTGTTTAATCAAACTCTTTGGCCTGATCTAGATGTGCTCATGATTGATATGCCACCGGGTACTGGTGATATTCAACTCACGCTTGCACAGCGTATTCCAGTGACTGGTTCAATCATTGTGACTACACCACAAAATGTTGCCTTACTAGATGCTACAAAAGGGATTGAGTTGTTTAATAAGGTTGGCATCCCTGTATTAGGTGTCGTTGAGAACATGTCGACCCATATTTGCTCTAACTGTGGTCATGAAGAACAAATTTTTGGTATTGGTGGCGGTGATAAGCTCTCTGAACAGTACCATATTCCATTATTAGGTCGTTTACCTTTAAACGCTCAGATCCGTGAGCATGCTGATCAGGGTAAACCAAGTGTTGTAGCAATGGATGATGCGGCTGATAGTTATATTGATATTGCTAAAGTTATGTGGGAACAAATTGAAAAGATTCCTCAACGTACACGTGATGACAAGCGGATTTTTTAACTTATTAAAGCCCGACTTTAAGTCGGGTTTTTTATTGTCTGGTTAAAATAAAAAATTAAATTACTGAATTTTAATAACAAAGCTAAACTTGAAATTGGCATGTAGATTGCTACTTTACACTTTTTAAAAAGAAAGGTTAAAAAATGCAATTTAAATGTGCTTTTGGCGTAATCAGTTTATGTAGCGCTTTATTTTTAGTCGGATGCAATAATGACGACTCTTCTGTTTCACAAACACCAACAGTTCAGGAACAAAAACAGAAATTACAGCCGATTATTATTCAGGGTGCTTTGCCAGTAGAATCGGAAAAAATGGCTTCAAAATTAGAGAATAAGACTGTTGAAGAAATTGGTGGGTGGAAATTCTGGAAGGGTACCTATAACGGTTATCCAATGATTATTTCTAAAACCCGTATGGGGATGAGCAATTCTGCTGCTGCAACTGCTTTAGCTATTGAGCGTTATAAACCGATTGCGATCATTAATCAGGGTACAGCAGGTGGGCACGACCCAGATCTACACGTTTACGATATTGTTTTAGGAAAATATGCGACCAATATTGGTGCATTTAGAACCCCTAAACAGCCATTGGGTGCTGGGTCAAATTCACTTACTTGGGTTGAAGCTTTTGATGTTTTACCAACAGATGAGTCTAATCCAGAACCGATTGCAATACGCAAATTTGAAGGTGATCAAGAGCTATTAATGGCGGCACATAAAGTCCGTTATGACAAAGGTGAGGTGGTTGAGGGAACGATTGGTTCAGCAGATGTTTGGAATAACGAACTTGATCGTATTCAATTTTTCCATCAGCGTTATGGCACTTCAGTTGAGGAAATGGAAGCAGCATCAGTTGCACAAATTGCAAGTCAGTTGAATGTTCCGTTTTTAGGCATTCGAATCTTATCTAATAATATTACAAATAACGGAGCTTATGACCCTGGTACAGGAGAGGCTTGCCAAGAGTATGTACTCAATGTGGCTGAAGAATATATGAAATCAAAACTACCAAAATAATAATTTAACACTCAGCAAGAAGATTGAAGTTTTATAAAACTTCTTCTTCTTGCTTTTTATGACGATGTCTACTTTTCCAGTTCTTAATAACCATCCAACGCCAGAAAATTTCTGTAGATAAATATAAAATGACGGCAAATACGAAAGCTTCGACAACCAGACCTGTCATCAAAATTTTCGCGAGACTAAAATCAATATGCCCGTGCCCGAAATGAGTAATCCAGCGAGAAATTTGGTGCAATACACCTAGCAACATTTCTTTGTTGATCATATGCACATGAAAAATATGTGCACCAAACCAAAAACCAATATACAGAATTGGAACTAGAGTAAGAGGATTACTTAGCCAAGCCAGCATTAAGCTAATGGGTAAATTTACTTCGAATAGTAAAACCGCCATCACAATAAATACACTGTGAAAAGGAATAGGCAGTAACCCAAAAAAAGTTCCCACAAAAACAGCTCGGGTAATCGATTTCCGATTGACGTACCAAAGCACAGGATTCAAGGTCTTTTTACCAAAAATCCTTAGAAATTTCATATTTGAAACTTTCTCGGGTGAGGGAAGCCAAGATTGAAAAAAGTGCTTTGCCATAATCATTAAGGTAGTAGAGCGCGGTGCTCTATATAAAAAAATCAGGAACAATATATGAATTGAAACTTATTAAAAGCTTAAAATTTAAACTTACCATCGCTATATATTTTTTATTATAAAGGCTTTTGATGGAAAAATAGACTTAAAATAAAAATACTTATGTTACTTAAGTACGAAATTATTTGAAAAGCATAACAACTGACCGTAAAGTTTTCTTTACTGCTTTCTTTAGTAATTTTATAAGTAATTGTTTTTAATATTTTTATTTGAAATTAAAAAATAATTTGAAAAACTTTGTCTTACAATTACCTTTTGCCATGTGACCGGATATCTATTAATCTGAGATGACTATATTGTGAGGTCATTCAATGATTTCATGGCTTTTTATTGGCTTAGTAGCCACAATTTTACTTACCCCTGGTCCAACTAACACTTTGCTTGCTTCTTCAGGCGTGCAAGTAGGACTACGGAAGTCAGTAAAACTTATTCCAGCAGAAGTTTTAGGTTACGTAATCTCTATTTCTGCATGGGGAATGTTAATTGGAAAAGTGTCCAACACTTTGCCCTTGCTGCCGCCTATTCTTAAGCTGTTGAGTGCTTGCTATATTATTTTCTTAGCCATTAAGTTATGGCATACGGCAAATCAAGAAGTTGAATTAAATCAGCCTACAATTCGTGCTCGTGAATTATTCTGTGCAACTTTATTGAACCCCAAAGCCTTACTGTTTGCTTCAGCAATTTTTCCGGTAGCTGCATGGAGTGATTTTCATATTTATTTAGTTCATATGATTGCTTACTTAGCACTCATTACACCAATTGCATTGTTCTGGATTTTCTTGGGTTCAGTTTTAGCATCTAAGAAAGTGGGGTGGTTAAATCAAACTAATTTACAAAGAACAGCTTCACTTGTTTTAGTTAGCTTTTCAATTCCAATTAGTTATTCTGCTCTACTGAACCTTTAAATGTACAGCTGAGCTATTCTTATCGAGAAGAGTAGCTCAAGCGTTGTTTTCATAATTGCTTTTTTACGTTAAAGTACGTCGCAATCAATGAAATTACCTTTTGGATAGAAAATACATGGCTATTAAGTCTGATCGTTGGATTCGCGAGATGAGCGAAAAACACGGCATGATTGAACCTTATGCAGAGAATCAAGTCCGTTTTGATGAAAATGGTGAAAAGTTGATTTCCTACGGGGTCTCTAGCTATGGTTACGATGTACGCTGTGCCCGTGAATTTAAGGTTTTTACTAACGTACATTCTGCAATTGTCGATCCAAAGAATTTTGATGACAAAAGCTTTATCGATATTGAATCTGATGTTTGTATTATTCCGCCAAACTCATTTGCTTTAGCGCGTACAATCGAATATTTCCGTATTCCTCGTAATGTGTTGACAGTCTGCTTAGGTAAATCGACCTATGCTCGCTGCGGTATCATTGTGAATGTGACTCCATTAGAACCTGAGTGGGAAGGTCACGTAACTTTAGAATTTTCAAACACCACTAATTTACCTGCCCGTATTTATGCAGGGGAAGGTGTAGCACAAATGCTATTTTTTGAAAGTGATGAAGTATGTGAAACATCTTATAAAGACCGCGGTGGTAAATACCAAGGCCAAACAGGTGTTACACTGCCTAAGACATAATTTTTCTTAGATAAAGAAGAGTTTTAAAATAATGGGTCACTGAGGTGGCCCAATTTTATAAATAAAATTTACATGAGATGCGTTTATCGGAATTATAATAAACGACAGTTTCCTTTTGTAAAAAATAATATAATATGATCAATAATTGATTTGTTTTTTTGTTCTGCATCACAGAATTTAAAAGCAAATGTATCGGTTGTCTTTTAGTCGTAATCGTTTAGATATCTACTAAATTTAGGCAAACCAAATAAAAAGAAATTAAACAGGATTATGCCCCCACGGATACGGAGGTCGGCCATGCGACAGTTTACGTCTCTTCGAGTAGCGCTCTTGACACTCGGAAGCTTATGCTTTTCCTCAGCCTATGCTGCTTCTACATTAGTCCCGATGTCAGATGCTGAACTATCTGCGACTCGCGGGCAAGCCTTGATGAGTATGTCTTATATTGCACCTACGGATTCTGCAAATTTGGAAAAGCTACGTGACAATAGTAGTAATGTAGGCTTCTATAAATTAGGTCTAGATGCTGAAGTTGAACTTAATACTAATATCCGTAAGCTTCAACTAGGCTGTGGTGGCGTAAATGGTACAGGAGCCTGTGATATTGATATTGATAATTTAAGTTTAAGTGGTATCTCTGATACAAATGATGGTCGTGCTAGCTCATCTGCAAAAATAACTAATCCATTTATTGAGTTTGCAATTAAAAATCCTAATAGCACTGCGTTACGCGAGGTCACAGGGATGCGAGTAAGTGCAGAGGCTATTGAAGGTTTATTAACGTTTGGTACTGAAAATGGACCAAATAAAAGTGGTATTAATTCTTTAAGTGGTTATATGGAAGTTGCACAAGCAGGAGGTACAGTTAAAGTAAATCCTGTGAGTGGATTGAGGCCAGCAGATGTTAATAATGCTCAAATCTCTGGTGAAGCTTGTGGATATTTGGCATGTGTACCTTTCCAAACTTATGATTATACGTTGAATTTAACGACGGATGCGGCTGGTAATTCGACTGATAAATTGACTGGAACTCTATTCCTTCCACAGCAAACAATTACGGGTAAACGTATTTCTGTAGCTCCATTAAAAGCTACAGCAACAGTAAGTGGTATCAATGTATCAGGCAATATTAAAGCTATGGCAGCAGGAATTTTAAATTTAGATAAATCTGTTACAGGGTCTATTAATAATTTAACTGTAAATGTAGATATTTCAGAGGATCTTGGGTTCTTTCATAAGGCTAATTTAAATGGTTCACCTGTTTCATTATCACTCCAAGGAAATGATATACGTTGGCCCGGTTCCAAATCGGTAGCACAGCGAGGCTGGTGGTTAGAGCTTTCGAATCCGATCGATATTGGAGATATTACTCCAGTTGATTCTGTAAGTATTGCAAATAAAACAATTGAAGATACTTTAGCACTAGTAAGTCAGAAACTAAGTACTGGTACGAGAGGTGACACAAAAGTTGACTGTGGTGCTTTAGGTCTTTTAAGTTGTATTGGTGGTAGTACCATTAACATTGGTAACTTAAATTTAGCAGGTGCAACCCCTGTACAAATGTCTTTAAGTAATTTGGTTTTGAAAAATCAAAGTTTCGCATCTAACTGCCATGGAGCAGATGTAAAATTCTGTTAAAAAACTAAATTGGTTCATTCATCGGAAAATTTAGTTTTTAAGGTCTTTTTTTTGCATTTGTGTAAATATTGCGCATAATGGAAATGTGGAAAAGTTGGCAATATCTATTTAGATTTGTCTTCTGGTCTAAGGTGAAAAGGAAATATTCACCTGCCATCAAGGATTGTTAAAGAAAAATAAATGAAATATGGTGCGCGGCATCGTATAAAACAGGAAGGTCAAGATGACTACACTTAATTATACGGTAAGGTTTCGAAAAACCGTTTTAGCAAGTTTAATCGGACTTTGCGTAAGTCAATCAAGTTTTGCTCTTGAAGAACTTTCTGATGCAGGCTTAAGCGAAACTACAGGTGAGGGTATTGCTATCTTGCCCCAAAATACTTATATGGTATTTCGTGGTGCCGGTGCGAATGAAACCTCAAACCAGATATTGACTGATCGAACTAAAGATACTGGTTATATCAATTATGTGCCTGTTGGTCCGTTAAGTAAGACTGCCGCAGATACCAATAAAAATGGCTCTGTCGATTCGGCTGATCGCGCTGTTGGTAAAGCAGATATTTTTCTTTATGGCTTAGCGCTATCTAAATCTGATAATGATACAAATACTCGAATTGCTTCTACTGATACAGCTGCTGCAATCTCCAGCTGGGGAACAGCTGTTAACCCGTGGATATTTAAAGTTGCAACAGAAAACTCGGTACCGAATTTTAGTGCAACCAATTGTAGTGGTGCGGCAGATCCATCTTGTCAAGTAACTTATTTAGCTCTAGAAGCTCCTTTATATGAAGTCGGAACGAAAGACTCAGCAGGTATAGATGCTTATAAGTTAAAACTAGGGTTATGGACAGATATTTTTGTGCGTGATCCAAATAAAATAAATGGTGCAGCAGATCAATTTAATTATGGCGACTCAAATGGATTGATTGGTACAAGTACTGATGCAAGCCGTGCAAACCGTCTTCGTTTACAAGGTGTTTGGAATAACTTTAGTTTAAATGGCAGCCGTTTGCAGCTTTTCCAAACATTAGGGGGGGCAACATCTGCGGGTGGAATGAGTCCTTTTTATAATGATACTTTAGGTTTTGCTGGAGTTGTACGTTTAAACAGTGGGGATGCCTCTAATTTAAGAGCAACAATTACTTCAAATACTCCAACCTCCTCTGTAGGGGCGTGGGTGAATCGCTATAGTACTCAATATACTGGTGCGCCAAGTAATAACTCGCCAAGTGCAGATTGGTTATATCGAATTCGTAGCCAAACTACGACGGTTACTTCAACAGGTTCATGGACTGCTCCAACTGATAGCGCTATGAATAACGTATTACGTTTGAGTACACGTGAGTCTGGGACAGGACAAGGTAATTTAGTAACACCGGCAATTAATGGTGGGGTTGCTCCTACTTTTGATGCAAATGAAGGTTTATATCTCTATAACCCAAATATCAATCTTGTATTAGGGTCTTTATATCAACCTCTTGTTTTAAGCTCGGACGGCAAAAATTTTAGTTTGGAGTTAGCACGTATTCCAAACAAACCAGAAATTTATAAGAAAATTTATACTGATTATAGTGGAACTAACAATAGTTATCTTGGTTCTACCTGTAATGTTTATCAATGCGGTACTAGTGTAACTTTGGGGGGTAAAACTTACCAAGGTTCTAGTGCAACGCATAGTAGTATCTCAATAGGGTCAACTGTATATAATGCTGCGACTAATACTCTAGAGGCATTTAAAGGGAACAGTACGCAAGATGCAGTCGGTATTTCATTTGGAAAACTACCCACTGGTACTGTTGGCGTAACGCAAACTAAAAACTTTTATCAATTACAAAACCAAGAACGTCGAGCGGGTAGTTACACGTGTAGTTTAATTTTTACTTGTTATGACACTTGGCAATACCGTACTGCAACAGGCTGGACTAGTAATGCGGGCTCAGGTTTAAAGTTTGACTCCCAAGGCGCTAACTGGGCTAATATTGACAGTACTTCTTATTATAATCCGACAGTAAATAATACAGGTTATACAACAACAGATGCGGGTAATGGAACACAGTTTGTTGTACCTGCTGGCACACCTTTACCAGACGCACTTTATAACGGTGGACGTTGGTCTACTACTACCCCAAATGCAGATCTGAACACATATAAACTATCTAGTTCACAAATTAGTTCTTCGATTAGTAATAACATGGGTTCTGCTGTTATTGACGGTGTTTTAATCCAGCACTTGAAACTTACAACTAAAGGTCTATAAGAGGAGGAGATTGATATGAAAAAAATAAGTACTTTGATCCTCGCTCTTTGTACAACAGTTACTCATGCGGAGCTGCAAACTTTAGATAATGACGCTTTGCAAGCGATTAATGGACAGGCTGGTGCTGATTTATCTTTAATGCTGAATTTAAACCAGACAGCTAACGGTGTCTTTGACAATGGTAGTGGTGGTGTCTGTGAGAACGTTGAGTTCTGTCATATAGGTTTAGCGATTAACAAACGTTTTGTACAAGCAGATGCAACTAAGCCAAGTGGTTGGGCTGAAAATAGTGATAGTGGTAATAAACTTTGGCTCGTGTTTAAAGGCGTACAAGGAACTTTAAATATTCAAAAAATGGGCTTGGATGGCGTTGATTTAAAGTATCTTGATAAAAGTAATACTGAAATTATTAAGCCTGCTATTCAGCTTAGTTTTAGCTCAGCTCAACCGATTTTATTCCGTAATTTTGGGTTCAATGCTTTATCAATTGAGCAAGATAACTTTACCAGCTCAACAACAACGCAAGGCTCGAGTGCAAATATGTATGATTATGCATATTTCAAAAAACCGACATATGCTGCGACTGCTAATAGTGCAGCACAGCAAGTTGCTACAGCAACTCCATCGGCCTATGACTATGGACGTGAAACTGGTTTTATGGGCTTAATGATGAATGGGAATTTGGCTATCCAAGGAAAAGTCATGGTCTTTAGTTGTGATGGTAGTCATCCTCGTTGTTAAAGGTTAATGTAGATTTCAAAGGAACTGAAGTGATGAAAAAAAATAAAGAAAATCACAGCTCAAAGTTTATTTTAAATACATTAGCAACCAGCATGTTGTTAGTGAGTGGCCAAATTTATGCTTTGGAAGCTTTAACAGATGCTGATTTGAGTGCTGTAAATGGACAAGATGGGATCTCTATTCAAACTACGTTTAATGAAATTAATATTGATAATGCTTACTGGGATGACCATGCAGGCACACCAACAAGTGCTGATCAGGTATTAAGAGCTCAAGCAAGTGGTGTAAAAGTCCAAAAAAGTAATGCATCTAACCAAACTTTAAGCACTAATTACCGTTTAGATGTAGGGAGTAACCCAACTACGGGTAAAACTGGACTCGATTTTTCTATGCAAAGTAGTCCATCACTTATTACCGTAAATAGCGTTAAAGTTTGTAATAGTTCAGCTATATGCTCGCCAACTTTAGGGCAGTTGGCTATTCAAACGACCTCTCCCTTAAATTTGGCACTTACAACCCAAGATGGCTTATTTAATGCAAATAGCCAGTCAAGCATGACACTTGGTATTAATAATGCCAATATTTATTTAGGACAATTGGATGCTCGCACCCAGCTAAATCAGTTAATTTTAAGAAATTTTAACTTTAATTTTGTTGGTAAAGGGGCCATGTTGATTGACCCAACTCGTGGCTTAGTTTTACAGACAAATACTGGAACTAATGTTGCTGGTGTAGGGCAAACTCCGAATACTACCTATGGCTATGTTGATTTTAACCGTGTAGCAGATTCAGCTTCTGGTTTAACTGCGGGTACCTATGTTGACAGTAGCGGCAAAGTAACCAATTCAGGCCTGAATATTGAGGTGATGCTCAGCTCGAATGTAAATAAAGCTAACCCTTATGCTTTAGATGCAACTAATAGCCCACAAAATGCGAAAGGTTTGATTCGTTTAGGTGCTAGCGGACGTATGGTAAATAGTTATTTACAAGTCCGTGGTATGGATGGTACTGCGGATACCACCACTTTAGGCACTGCAAATACAGCTGGAGGCACAGGTTCAAGTAATAGCATTTTAGGTAATTCTGGCATTGCCTTTCGCATGAAAGGTGAGTTCACTAAAGATAATGATTCAATGCTAGGTGCAGATGGTAAAGCAACCACTTTAGAAATTGGTGGAGCAGGTCTAAATGCTTATGGTTTCGAGTTTGGTAATTTAACAGGACTTAACTCAGCTACGCGTGGTTATTTTGACAGCGGAAATATTTATCTAAATCTTGCTGATACAAAAACCTTATTAATGCCAAACAACACAACCTTAAATGCAATTCGTTTAGGTAGCGGTACTTTAACGACAGCTGCTGATTATCAGCATAATATTCATCGTGATACGGTGACTAATCCATTCAGTTTAATTCTTGCGATGCGTGGAGCAGAGTTTCAAGCATTTTCAAGACGTGGTCGTTTTACGACAAGTGCGAATGTCGCTCCTGCAAATCAGTTTGCAGACAATGGTGCAAACAACCAGTGGGGCTTAGCACTACCTTTCTATAACTTAAATGCTAATGCTGCTATATATGGTTTAGACGCGCCAGCAAATAGTGCTTATTACTATACAAAAGATGCCAATGGTAAACCTGTTCAGAATGTTGTTGCGACATCTGGAACGACTTCACGTTTAGGTTTTGGTATTGCTGCTGGAACTACGGGACGTGATACGACTGGAACCAAAACGACCTCAATTTTATTAATTGATGGTTCTCCAAATGCTAATAATGGCGGTAGTCCTACTGATTATTATATGGGGTTACGTAACATTGATATGTTCGTTAAAGGCAATGGAAGCATCGGTTTAGAAAATGGCAGTCTTAATATTAGTTTAAAAGAGATGCTACTTGCTTTATCAACTGAAATTGCAGCAGGTTATTTACCGGGGGCAAAATATAAAACTTGTCCAGCTACCGGTTCATGTACCTCACCAATTGATAACTTTGCCAGAAATAATGATGTCTTATTTGGTCTAAAACTGCGTTTAGGTGGTGATCTTAATTTATCGATCGTGCCAAACAGTTCAATTGCAGATGGTAGTGCTTTAACTGTACTGGGCGATTTCACCATGCCTGCCACAGCAACTGGAAATACGGTTCAAATTAGTGATCCGATAGATGGTTCTGCAATTGGCTTTGATAATATTACTGGAAAGCTTGCGTTTAATACTGCTTTAGTTGTTGGTAAAGACAGTGCAAGTGGTTTAGGTAAAGTTGGCGTAAATACGGCGGTTTATTTTAATCCAGATAAGAGTATTGACGGCGCATTACGTGTTAAAGATATTAACTTCTATCCTCCATCAACTGGTGCAGGTGCACGTTTAGGTGAGCTTGCGATTACTGGTGGACGTTTAAATAGTAGCTTTAGTATTGTGCCTAGAAATGGTGCTTTTAACTAATAAAGAAAAGTGGAGATATCGCCACTTTTATAAAAAATTTATTTTGAATGTGATTGGATTTGCATTCGTCGGGTTATAGGGATAATTGCTTTGTACTTGAATATTATTCTGATAGTCTGAACAAATAATAAGCGTTTGTCTCTTAAGGATTAGAGCGACATGAAGAATAAAAATATAGGGTGCTGGTTGCTACTTGCCAGTAGTTCAAGTGTTTTTGCAATGCAGCCTTTAGATGATCAAAGTCTTGCGGCAGCAACGGGCCAAAATGGTTTAACTTTAGGTATTCAGGCTGATAAAGTTAAATTTAATCAAGTTGCTCTGATTGATACAAACGGTATTGCTTCAACTTCATATAACAGTAAGGCTGGCTTTGTCATTGCAGGAAATTCTACAAATCCAGTTCCTGGCATAGAGTTTATTAAAGCTGCGGTATCGAGTAATCCTTCTTTTAATATTGCAATGGATGTCGATGCTGGTGGTGGAAATCCTTTTTTAAATTTAGCGGTATCCATGGGGAGTGATGTAAACGGTATTCGACTTTTACCTTTTTCAGTTTATTTAGCTCCAAGTGCATCTTTATCTAGTCCATCCGATTATGCATTAACAAGTTATGCACCAAAATCAATTTTTAGTTCGGGAACGACAGTGAATACGGGTGTAAAAGAACTGATCCGTTCTACTGGCAATTTAGATATTAACTTTGTACAAACTAATAAACCTCGTTTAAATATTCAGCTTGGCCATGCTGCTCAATCAGTTATGGTTAAATTTGGAGGGGCAATTCAATCTATTTGTTCTGCTGCTGCAGGTTGTCCAATTACTTTAGTGTCCGATAATACGGGTGCTACATTCGGGTTTAAATTTGCTGGCACAAATACCTCAACAGGTTTTGTACTTGATGGCTTCTATGCAGGTGTTGATCCAACTGGATTAACTTTTGGAAATACAGGCATATCAAGTAAATTTGATGCTTCACTTAATAATGTCACTTTAGGAAATATGGGTACTCAAAATACAACAACGTTTAATAATTTACCAAATGGCTCAATGGGGAGTTTTGGTGTCACTGGCGTTTCTGTAACTGACTTTAAAATGAAAGTAAGCGGCTTTTAAAAAAGAATAATAGCTTAACCTGAAATACGAAAGAGGGCGGTTGTAAAAACAATCGCCCTCTTTTTTTTGACTATATTGCGTTAAATGGTTTCTGATCTGGTGTGTTCTAACTGTTGAACAATTTCATCCAAAGCTTTAATACGTTTTACTTGGTCCCATAGGTCTTTCGCTTGTGGATAGGCTTTCGTCATCATTCCTAGCCATTGCTTATAACGACCAACCATACCAATTTCTGTCTTTGCCTGACCGTTTAGAAAACGAATTTGTAAATCAACCAGTTGCTCCCAACTGAATAATGCCTCATTCATGTTTTCACGAATACATTGGGTTAAGTCGGGGGTCGTCACAGCACCACGCCCAATCATTAAGTCTTCACAGCCAGATTGTTGCTGACAAGCTCTAGCATCAGCATTGGTCCAGATTTCACCATTCGCAATGACATTAATTTTTAAAGCTTCTTTAATCGGTAGAATTTTTTCCCAATAGGCAGGTGGCGTATAACCATCTGCTTTAGTACGTGCATGAACCGTTAACCAGTTTGCACCCGCATCTTCAACAGCGTGGGCATTTTCCATTGTGTGGTTTTCATCGAGATAACCCAAACGCATTTTTGCTGAAACAGGAATGTGTGCAGGTACTGCATCTCTCACTGCTTTAATGAGCATATGTACAACATCAGGTTCATCAAGAAGAACAGAGCCACCTCGGTGTCGGTTTACAGTTTTCGCAGGACAACCAAAATTAAGGTCGATTGCTGGTGCACCAAGCTCTACAACTTTTGCTGCATTTGCTGCCAGCATATCTGGATTGTTACCTAAGAACTGGACATGAACAGGTGTGCCAGCTGCGGTTTTACCGTCATTTTTTAATTCTGGACAAAAACTATAGTAAATATGGTCTGGCAAAATGCTGTCTGTAACTCGAATAAACTCGGTCACACACCAGTCGAAATGACCAACAGATGTGAGTGTATCCCGCATGATCGGGTCAGTTAAACCTTCCATTGGAGCGAGTATGAGTTTCACAGTCTGTGTCACCTGAGCAAAAAGAAAACAGCGTTATACGGGATATGTATAACGCTGTCTAGTATCGAAGAAATTTTAATTTACTTAACGGCCCAAGATCATCTCAAGCACAAATTTACTACCAATAAAACCAATCGCCAAAAGCACAAAACCAATTAAGGTAAAACGAATCGCTTTTTGACCTCGCCAACCAAGTTTGTAATGACCAATCAAGAGTGAGCCATAGATAAACCAAGAAATAATACTAAATACAGTCTTATGAGCAAGATGCTGTGCAAAGAAGCTATCAATCGTCAAGAAACCAAAAGTGAGTGCAATCGTTAATAAAATAAAGCCAGTTATGATCAGATCAAATAACAAAGACTCCATCGCCTGAATTGGCGGAAGTAAATTGACCCAAAAGCGTTTTTTTTGTTTCTTTTTGAGTTCACGATTTTGGAACCAGAGCAAAATAGCGTGAATGGTTGCCATCAATAAAACTGCATAGGCAGAAAGTGAAAGAATAATATGAGTATCTAAGCCTAACGAATGCTGCTCAATAAATTGATCTGGTCGACTGAATCCAAAACCTAAAATTAGACCAATAGCCGCTACAGGAATGCCTAATAAATTTAGCGGTACGATGGGACGGAAAATACTAAAAATTAAACTTAACAACAGCATAAGCCACGATGTAAACGATACTAAATTAAAAACATCGTAGTTAATTCCGGCTGGTGTCAGCATAGCGTGGCATAAAACTGTACCGTGCAACAGAAGCGCCAAAGTCGCAACAAAAGCAAATAACCATGGGTTTGGTTCACGTTTTGACATTAAACGAATAAACAGATACCAGAAAGAAGTGGTATATGCGATGAGTGCCAAAATTGTGTAAACCAAGGGGAGGCTAATCATGTCAAACCTTTTTCAGGATTAATTCATCTATATAAGATATAAATTCGCTGCGAACTAAAGTATCCTATAGCATTCTATGCATAAATTTTCTATTTCGAGAAAGATTTTTTTGCAACTAGCCATTTTAAGCGGATTTTGCAATGTTTGATACCTTAACAGAACGACTCACACAGAGTTTAAGAAATGTTACTGGCTCAGGGCAGCTGACCGAAGACAATATTAAAGATACCTTACGTGAAGTACGTATGGCACTTCTTGAAGCCGATGTCGCGTTACCTGTAACTCGTGAATTTATCGCGAAAGTTAAGGAAGAGGCATTGGGCCAAGAAGTGATGACTCAGTTATCACCAGGCCAGGCATTTGTAAAAATTGTCTATGACGAACTCACCAAGATGATGGGTGAGGCGAATGAAACACTTGATTTAAGTGCTAAGCCTCCCGTTGTTGTATTACTTGCTGGTTTACAAGGTGCAGGTAAAACGACAACTGCCGCTAAGTTGGCACGTTTCTTAAAAGAACGTCAAAAGAAAAAAGTAATGACGGTTTCTGCCGACGTTTACCGTCCAGCAGCAATTAAGCAGTTAGAAACTGTGTCAGCAGAAGTTGGTGCAGGTTTTATTGCATCAGATGCTTCTGAAAAGCCAATTGATATCGTTAATCGTGCAATTGAACAAGCAAAAATCCAGTTTGCTGATGTGTTAATTGTCGATACCGCAGGTCGTTTACATGTCGATGAAGACATGATGGACGAAATTAAAGAATTACATGCTGCCGTTAAGCCAACTGAAACCTTGTTCGTGGTTGATGCCATGACAGGTCAGGATGCTGCAAATACAGCTAAAGCGTTTAATGATGCATTAGCACTTACAGGTGTGATTCTTACTAAAACTGATGGTGATGCACGTGGTGGTGCTGCGCTTTCTGTACGTGCAATTACGGGTAAGCCAATCAAGTTCTTGGGGATGGGTGAGAAGCTTGATGCTTTAGAACCATTCCATCCAGATCGTGTTGCTCAACGTATTTTAGGCATGGGTGACGTACTTTCTTTAGTCGAGGAAGTTGAACGTAAAATCGACAAAGAAAAAGCCGAAAAAATGGCTAAAAAATTGCAAAAAGGCGGCAGCTTCAACTTTGAAGATATGCTGATGCAATTTGAGCAAATGAAAAGTATGGGCGGCATGATGGGCTTCTTAGATAAGTTGCCTGGCATGAGCGGTGCAGGAATTCAGCAGGCGATTGAGCAAGCAAATCCTGAAAAACAGGTCAAGAAAATGGAAGCTATTATCCAGTCAATGACCGTTAAAGAACGCCGTAATCCAGACTTGATGAACCCAAGTCGTAAAAAACGTATTGCCGCGGGTTGTGGTATGGATGTTGCTGAAGTGAATAAACTCATTAAGCAACAAGCGCAAATGGCTAAAATGATGAAGAAATTTGCGAATCCATCTGGTATGAGCAAAATGATGCGTTCATTAGGCAATATGCAAAAGCAATTTGGTGGCGGCGGTGGTGGCGGAATGGGCCCACTGTTTGGCAACAATGACCAAAAGAAATAAACTTATAAAATAAAAGGCGCATATAGCGCCTTTTATTTTGTTCTGTGTTTTAGTCTTTAGGATAATGAGCAATATATTGGTGTAGTCCTTTGAGCAAAAGATCTGTTTCTACGACTGGATCATATTTTTTCAAGAACTTAGCAAAAAGAGGAGCATCTCCACCTGTAAGGAGCAACTTTTTAGGAGATTGCTGCATGATGCTTTCAATTGTGCTAATGAGGCCTAGCAAAATACCGTGGTGTACTGCATCGACTGTGTTATTGCCTGGGTTTAAATTATCAAAAGCTGAGTCTGGAATTTTTATGCCTTTAGTATTTTGAATGAGTGCATCGCGCTGCAAATATAAATTAGGGAGAATATAACCTCCTAAATGTTGTTTGCCTTGCGTTAAATCAATCGTAAGCGCTGTTCCGCAACCAATAATGCAATAGTTTTCATCTGTTTGAGCTACAGCGAGTACTTGTAGCCAACGGTCAATCCCGAGCTGACCTGGAACTTCATAGCCGCATTTTAACTCAGCATATTCAGCATGTACTTTGGCAAAAACAACAGGAATTTCAAGCCATTTTAAAATCTGCTGAATACGTTGATTGTTTTCGGTATCGAGTACTGAAGAAATCCCAATACGATGCAGACCTTGATGTTTAAAGTGTTGAATTAAACCCAGTAATAAATCGGCAGGGGACTGTAAATGTAGCTCAGCTGCATGTTCAATAATTTGCTGATTTTCAGTAATCCAATACTTTAAACGGGTGTTCCCGATATCAAGCCATAAACTTTTCATGGAAGAACACCTGTTTATTGATTCACTTGCGGTCTTAAGCGACCTTGATAAAACTGCTGAGGTTCTGGGGTTTCAAGAATTACTGCACCTTCGTTGGATATTCCAACAAAACGGCCATGTACTAGTCCCTGACTATGTTCGAACTGAACTAACTGATTAATCCATGCAGCGTGGTGATTAAAACGTCCTGCCAAGTTGTAGCAACCATGATCAAACCAGCGAGCTGCATTTTGAATAGCGACATATAGCTCTGAAATGAGTTCAAGACGGCTATTTGGCTCTAAACCTAAATCTTCTAATGAGGTAATCGGTTGGTCGCTATCAGTCACTGGTGGTGTTTTTAAATTAATACCTACGCCCACAATAGCCTGATGCTGGGAAAGCGGCTCGACCAAAATTCCACCCCATTTGCCCTGAGCACTATATAAATCATTTGGCCATTTCACTTGCAAATTCAGAGCTTGTAACTGCGGGATTTGCAAAATATTCAGAGCAACTTCAAGTGCTAAGCGACCATCTAAGGGTGTTCGAGTTTGCACCAATGTGCTTAAATAAATGTTTCCTTCAGGTGAAATCCATTGCCGTTGATGTTGACCTCGCCCTTGAGTTTGTTGAGCACTGCAAACCAAGCCCGTTGTAATGCCTTTTTGGGCAATTTCACGAATATCATCATTGGTCGAAGTTGTGGTTGCTTTTAATAAAACCACTTCTGGAAGCTGGTTTTTTGCGCTTAAAAGTTGTTGTAGTTGGCGAGTCTCTAAATCCATGTTGAATATGAGCAGAGTGGTAAAACATTTATGGAGTTAATCATATATTTACTCATTGGCGCAATTGCTGGTTTTACTGCCGGATTGTTTGGAGTTGGTGGTGGACTAATTATTGTACCAATCCTCTATGTGGTTTTTACCCAGTTGCATTATGACCCAGCAGTAATCATGCATATTGCAGTCGGAACATCGCTTGCAACCATTATTGTGACATCGTTTAGTTCAGTTTCGGCCCACCATAAAAAAGGTGCAGTTCTTTGGCCTGTTTTTCGTAATTTAGCACCTGGACTGGTGATTGGTTCATTTTTAGGAGCGGGTATTGCCGATTTGATGTCTGGTCAGCATTTACAGCTCCTTATTGGTATTTTTGCGGTTGTGATGGCCTATCGTATGTTTAAAGGGGCAAATGTAGTTGTTGACCCAACACGTCAGCTTCCTTCAACACCTATGCAATTTATGGCGGGTGGTGGCATTGGTATTGCCTCTGCAATTTTTGGTATTGGAGGCGGTAGCTTAACTGTTCCGTATTTAAACCGTCATGGCGTCGTCATGCAAAAAGCAGTCGCGACTTCTGCCGCTTGTGGTTTACCTATTGCTATTGCGGGTGCAATTGGCTTTATGTGGTTTGGTGCCAAAGAACACATCTCTGTACCTAACACGATTGGTTATGTGCACATCTATGCGTTTATTGGCATTAGTGTCATGAGTTTTGTTACAGCCAAGTTTGGCGCAAAAGTTGCTCATGCATTGTCACCACAAATGTTGAAAAAATGCTTTGCCTGTTTGTTAGTGGTGGTAGGTAGTTACTTTATTTATAAAGGGATTATGCACTAGAGAATAAAATATTAATCTTGTTATAACTACGATTTAAGAGCTTGAGTTTTTAGAAATTCGAGCTTTTTTTATTCAATAAAATAAGAACATTCGGGGCTTTTATTCATCCGATTTTGGTGTTGTTTTTAAATGGGTTGGCTTAAAATGCAATAAAATTGTCAGACAATGACATAGTTTTTAATCGGTACGATCAGTTAAAAACAAGGATGCGAAAGAAAAGCATGGATTAATGCATATAAAAAGTAGCGGGTGATTTATGAATCTCGAAGAGACAGAAAGTCTTTCTGAGCAAATTGTCAAATATATTAGCGAACAGATCATTAGTGGTGAGCTGGTTGAAGGCGAGCGTATTCAAGAATTACGTATTGCCAAAGAGCTTGATGTAAGCCGAGGATCAGTTCGTGAAGCATTATTATTATTAGAGCGTACTCATTTAATTGAGATATTTCCACGCCGTGGGGCAATTGTTTCAGAAATGTCTGCACAGCAGGTTAAAGCACTGTTTGATACAAACGTGATGTTATTGGGGCATATTGTTCAACGCATCAGTGAAACATGGCGCGCACATGAAGCAGATCAATTGCAGCTCTTATTAGAACAACTTCTTGAGCATGTAAAAGCAGGTGATATCGAAAAATTTTATGATGGTGTTTTTCAATATCTCGCTGAACAGCAAGATATGGTGGGTAACCCTTACCTAATGAAGTTTTATAAAGAGTTACTACCTTCACTACGTCGTAGTTATTTTTTGACCTTAAATACCTCTAAGCGGGAACTACAAGAAGCATTTGCATTATTTAAACTCGTGACTGATGCAATTTTGATCCGAAAATCACAACAAGCCGCTTTATTTATGGAAGATTTTTGTCGACACTTACGTAACCTTGTGTTGGAATCGCTGACACGAATGAAACAGATTGAATTGGCCTGGGCAAGACGCTCACGCCGCTAGTTAGGGCATTATGCGTTTAAGCAGTTTAAAACTTTCCGGCTTTAAATCTTTTGCAGATAGTACAACTTTAAATTTTAAGGCGAACCGCACAGCAGTGGTTGGTCCAAATGGTTGTGGCAAATCAAATGTAATTGATGCCATTCGTTGGGTGATGGGTGAATCAAATGCTCGTCAGCTACGTGGTGGTAGCATGCAAGATGTTATTTTTACAGGAACCTCCAAGCGTAAGCCAGTGGGTGTAGCGAGTGTTGAGCTACGTTTTGATAATACCTATGGCAAATTGGGCGGATCTTATAATGCCTATAATGAGCTAGCGGTTCGTCGTCAGGTCACCCGTGAAGGTAAGTCCGAATATTTCTTAAATGGCACACGTTGCCGCCGTCGTGATATCACTGATATTTTTTTAGGAACAGGGTTAGGACCGCGTTCTTATGCAGTGATTGAACAAGGCATGATTAACCGTCTGGTTGATGCCAAACCTGAAGAAATGCGTATCTTTATTGAAGAGGCAGCAGGTGTTTCACGCTACCAAGCTCGTCGACGCGAGACTTTGCAACACCTTGAACATACTGAGCAAAACCTTTCACGTTTAGAAGATATTGCCCTCGAATTAAAATCACAGCTGAAGACGCTTAAACGTCAATCCGAAGCAGCGGTTCAATATAAAACTCTGGAAAGTCAGATTCGTACCCTGAAAATTGAAATTTTGTCCTTTCAGGCAGATAAAAGCGTACGCTTACAAGAAGAATATACAGTTCAAATGAATGAGCTGGGTGAAACTTTTAAATTGGTTCGCTCAGAGTTAAGTACGATTGAACATGATTTAGAAGCAACCAGTGCTTTATTTCAGCGCCTCATTCAGCAATCTTCACCGTTACAACAAGAATGGCAACAAGCTGAGAAAAAACTATCTGAACTGAAAATGACTCTGGAACAAAAACAGAGTTTATACCAGCAAAATAGTATGACTCTCGTTCAGTTAGAACAGCAAAAATTCCAAACTAAAGAACGTTTACAACTTTCTGAATTGCAACTTGAAACACTGAATAATCAGTTAGATGAACAAACTGAATCATTAACTGGAATTGAGCATACTGCAACGGAAGCTGAACAAAACTTTGCTGATTTACAATCTCAGCAAAAACAAGCACAGCAACAATTTGAACAAGTAAAAGCTCAGGTTGAAAAACAACAGCAGCAAAAAATGCAGATGTCTGCCCAAATTGAGCAGTTAGGCAAAAATGTTCAACGCATTGAACAGCAAAAAGAAACGTTGCAGCACCAAGCAAGTCAGATTCAATCGCAGGTTCATGAAGATGAGCAGGGCGAATTTGAGCAACTACAGCAGCAATTACGTCGTGAAATCTCGACGTTAGAAGCTGAAATTGAGCAGTATTTGCAACAGATTGAACAGTCTCAACAAGCACATCAGACAACCAAAAATCAGCAACAAACACTAAAAACAGAAATACAGGTTTTATTATCTGAGCAGAAAAATTTAAGTCAGCTTGTTGCTAAACAAAGTCCAAAGCAACATCAAGATGCACTACGTTTAATGCAGGCTCTACAGTTAACAGAGCAAGGCAAACCGCATGCGCAGATTGTTGAAAAGTTTTTAGCAAAATGGTTGCAAGCTCATATTGTTGAAACTGAACAAGCCTTTCAGGAAGGAATTGCTCGCCAGTTAAAACCTTCAGAGCAAATAAATCAATTTAAAGTTAATTTAGCCTGTTTAAATGACTGGATTGAGTCTCCACAACTATCAATCTTTTCGAATGTAGCAATTGCACAAGATTTGACTGTTGCTTTAAATGAGCAAAAGCAACTGCAACATGGTCAGTCTATTTTGACTTTAGATGGCTATCATGTCGGGCAGGATTGGGTAATTGCCCTTATGTATGATGACGAAAGTCAAAGTGCACAAGGTATGCTGAGCCACCGTATTCGCTTAGATGAAATTGAACAAGCCCTTGAAAAGCAACAACCCGAATTACAAGCATTAGATCAAATTTTAGTTCAACAGAAAGATGAGCTAGGGCAGTTGCAGGCTGACTTGCAGCAGAAACAGCAAGTTGTTAAACAAAAACAAAAAGACTTACAACAGCTTGATGTACAAATTGCTAAACAGCAAACCGCAGCACAAGCATTTTTACTGCAAAAACAACAATTGAAAGATCAGTTAGCTCAGCTAGACATGCAGCTTGAAGAAGACGCAATGCAAAAAGACGATCTTGAAATTGATTTGCATGCTCTAGCAATCAAACTTGAAACTATTTTACCTGATTATAAAACTATGCAATTTCGGGTAGAAGAGTTAACAGAGCAGTTAGAAGAACAGCAACAAGCTCTACAACATCAGCAACAAGAACGCGAGATTTTACGCCGTAGTAGTACGCAAACCACTCAACAAATCGAGTTGCTTGAAAAAGATATCTCGTTCTTGCAGAGTCAATATCAGCAGATTAATGCTCAAATGGAGCAGGCGAAAAAATTTGTTGACCCTATTCAGTTAGAGTTACCAAATCTTGAGTCAGAATTTCAGCAACAATTTGCTCAAACTGAAAAATTGCAAAAGAACTGGAATGAATGGCAGCTTGAACTCAATAGTGTGCAGGAAAAACAACAAACCCTGACAGATCAGCGTCATCAATATCAACAAAAAGATGAACAACTCAGAGAGCAACTTGAAGAGAAGCGTTTGGCATGGCAAGCGGCTAAGTCAGATCGTGAACATTACCAAGAGCAACTCAAAGAGTTAAATGCCGAAGTCCAAAAAGGCTTACAAATAGATTTAACTGAGCACCAGCAAAAACTGGAAAAAGTACAGAAACAGTTTGAAAAAATCGGAGCGGTGAACCTTGCGGCTTCACAAGAATTTGAAGAGGTTTCTCAGCGTTTTGATGAGTTGAGTCACCAGATTCAAGATTTGGAAAATACGGTAACTCAACTAAAAGATGCGATGAAAAGCATTGATCAGGAAACCCGTAAGTTGTTTATGACAACGTTTGATCAGATTAATCAAGAGTTGCAAAATCTGTTTCCAAAGGTCTTTAATGGTGGTGAAGCGAGTTTAAGCCTTGAAGATGACTGGCAATCTGGTGTTAAACTGATGGCAAGACCACCGGGTAAGAAAAATAGTTCTCTAGCATTACTTTCTGGTGGAGAAAAGGCGTTAACAGCGCTAGCATTAGTATTTGCGATTTTTAGATTAAATCCGGCACCGTTCTGTGTGTTAGATGAAGTGGACGCACCACTTGATGATGCGAATGTTCAGAGATATTGTAATTTGGTAAAAGAGCTTTCTGAACATGTACAATTCATTTACATTACACATAATAAGCTGGCGATGACCATGGCAACTGATTTGTTGGGTGTGACCATGCCTGAACCGGGTACATCAAAATTAGTCACTGTCGATTTAGAACAGGCAAAAGAATACGGGTTAGTTTCGGAGTCATAGAATGGAAATCAATACGATTATTGGCATCGTTGTCGCCATTATTATTATGCTAATTGGCTTAAAAATGATTTTAAAAAAGTCAAACCATGCCGAACCCTCATTAGACAGTGATTTGCATATTAATCCTGATAGTAATCAACCAGTTATACCTAGGCATGTGCGAGATCAGCTTGAACAAGCTGAAGCTGAACGTGTATCGGTAACTAGTACAGAGCGAGTAGAGCCGACGTTAAATGAATCTGCAGCGGTAGAAACTAGTACAACAAAACAAACAGAAACTTTGGCTGTAGAACCTGCTAAATCAATTTCAGCCGAATCAACTCAACCTGCTGTTGAAAATTCTTCAGACCAGATTAAATCTGAAGAAACTGTAAAAAGCTCTACCATTAACACAGACAGTTCAGCTGAGTTAGTTGATACGGTTGCTGTTAAATCAGAAATTGAAGCTTTATCAGAAGAAAACTTGAAATTTGAAAGTGAAAAAACTGAGCCTGAGTTGAGTTTAAACCCAAATATTGAAACTGCTGAAATTGCTGAATTTGAAGGCGAGAGTAATATTCTGGATGTACATTTGCATGAACAGCAACGCTATGATGATGAAAGTGCATTAGCGATGGCTGAGCAGATTATTGCTTTAAATGTCTATCCGAACCCGCGTCGCGCGTTGTCTGGCGATAAAGCACTTAAAGTATTGTTAAAATACGGTTTACGTTATGGCGAAATGTCATGTTTCCATCGTTATGAAAATACGGATGAGCCGAGCGTACTGATGTTTTCAGTATTACGTATGACAGACAATGGACCAGCTGGATTTGATCTTGAAACCTTGTCTAGTGAACAAGTTCAAGGGTTGGCATTTTTCCTTGCGCTTCCAAACAGTAAAGCCGTAACTGGTTTTGACATGATGGCAAGTATTGCAGGTTTAATTGCTCGTGAAATTGATGGCAAAGTTTATGATGAAAATAATCTTGAATTTACACCACAGTTAAAAGAGCACTGGCGTCATCATGTGATTGATTATCGTCCGGCACATGCGACTGCCTAGTTTTAATTTTTTACGTTCGTTGCGATAATTGCAATATATCTAGTCGCAGCTCAGGGTGGAGAAATTTCCACCCTTTTTTATGGTGAATAACATAATGGCAACAACTTCCGTGATCGAACAGATGCGTCAGCTTATTCAACTGATTGCAAAGCATAACCACGCCTATTATGTGATGGATCAGCCGACAATCTCGGACAGTGAATATGATCATTTATTTCACCAGTTAAAAGCTTTAGAAGAGCAATATCCTGATCAGGTTCAATCAGATTCTCCAACTACAAAGGTAGGCGGCCAAGCACTGTCTAAATTTCAAAGCGTGACTCATGTCGTTCCGATGCTTTCTTTGGGGAATGTTTTTAATCAGGAAGACTTATTTGCATTTGCTCGTCGTGTTGAAGAGCGTTTGCCTAACCAAAAAGTACAATACGAAGTAGAACTAAAACTTGATGGTCTTGCGATTTCGCTTTGGTATGAAAATGGTGTGTTAACACGTGGTGTTACACGTGGTGACGGAGAAACCGGAGAAGACATTACCCAAAACGTCAAAACGATTCGTAACTTGCCTAAAGTGTTGCATTCAGATCATTTTGAAATTCCACGTTTGCTTGAAGTCCGTGGTGAAGTGCTCATGCCAAAGTCTGGCTTTGAAAAACTTAATGCCGATCAGGAAGCAAAAGGTGAGAAAACGTTTGCCAACCCACGTAATGCCGCAGCAGGTAGTTTAAGACAGCTCGACCCGAATATTGCTGCTAGTAGACCTTTAGCGTTTTATGCGTATGGTATTGCCCAGTGCGAACCAAATCATAGCTTAACCACCATGCACGACAGCCTACAATGGCTTACGCAACTTGGTTTTGAAATTGCTGAGCGTCAATATCTATGTAATTCAATTCAAGAAGTACAGCAGCGTTATGAGCAAATTCAGCAAGAGCGCCCAGATCTACAAGTTGAAATTGATGGAATGGTCGTAAAGGTTGATGACTTAAAACAACAACAACAACTTGGTTTCTTGAGTCGTGAGCCACGTTGGGCAACAGCCTATAAATTCCCTGCACAAGCTGCATTAACTACAGTTGATCAGATTGATTGGCAAGTAGGGCGTACAGGTACTTTAACTCCTGTAGCGCGTTTAAACCCTGTATTTGTAGGGGGAGTAACGGTTTCCAACGTAACTTTACACAACATTGGTGAAATCTATCGTCTAGATGTGCGTGTTGGCGATACGGTTAGTGTTTATCGTACAGGCGATGTTATTCCTAAAGTAGAAAAAGTTTGGCCAGAATTCCGTTCACCTGACGCTGAAATTGTACATTTACCTGAAAGCTGTCCTGTTTGTGCTTCTCCTGTAGTTATGCCTGAAGGAGAAGCTTTAGCACGTTGTTCTGGTGGACTTTATTGTGCTGCACAGCGAATTGAAGCCATTCGTCACTTTGTATCACGTAAAGCTCTCGATATTGAAGGTCTGGGCGACCGCTGGGTAGAGTCTTTATTGCATCTCGATTTGCTCAAAGATGTCGCCGACATTTACCATTTGCATGAGCACCGAGAAACTTTGCTCGGTATTGAAAAAATGGGTGAGAAATCGGTACAAAATCTGATTGATGCCATTGAAGCCAGTAAGAAGACAACGCTTGCTCGTTTTATTTATGCTCTGGGAATTCGTGGAGTGGGTGAAACAACAGCTAGAATGTTGGCCAATACTTTCCAAACTTTAGAAGCACTTAAAGCTGCTGATGTTGAAGCTTTAAAGAAAACCCCGGATGTCGGTGATATTACCGCAGAGTGGATTGCTGACTTTTTCTTGGCACCACACAATATTGAAGTGCTTGATCGCTTAATTGCAGCTGGGATTCATTGGGATGCACCAACAGCTCCAACACGCCAACCGTTAAATGGCGAAAGCTGGGTGTTAACAGGCACATTAGAGCAAATGACCCGTGATCAGGCGACTCAAATGCTACAAGCATTAGGTGCACGTGTAAGCGGTAGTGTATCAAGCAAGACCAAATGCGTTGTGGCGGGCGAGAAGGCTGGTTCGAAATTAGAAAAAGCAGCAAAACTTGGTATTGCTGTTATGAATGAGACTGATTTCTTATCACTTATGGCGAGCTACGGGCAGACTTTAAGCGAATAGGTCTACCGAAATAAGAACCATTGATTTTAGTTACAAATTTATAAATTGATGGTTTAAGTTATATTTTAACGCTTGTTTGAGCTTATAAATCAGACAAGCGTTTCTTTTTGCACAGGAAATTTAAATAACTTAAACTGCAAATGCGTATGTTTCTCATTTTAATTTGATAAAAATCATAAACTTAACTATTTTTTGTTTTGCAATCATTTTTAAGATTGCCCATAATAGTCTTCATACGATAGGAGATTTATTATGCGTGGCAATCCAGAAGTCATAGACTATTTAAATATGCTCATTGGCGGAGAATTGGCTGCCCGTGATCAATATCTAATCCATTCTCGTATGTATGAGGATTGGGGCCTAAATAAAATTTATGAACGTATTGATCATGAGATGCAAGAAGAAGCTTCTCATGCTGATGCGATCATTCGCCGTGTATTGTTCTTAGGTGCTAAACCAAACATGCATCGTGAAGATATCAATGTTGGTACAGACGTTGTATCTTGTTTAAAAGCTGATTTGGCGCTTGAATATCATGTTCGCGAAAAGTTAGCGACCGGTATCAAACTCTGTGAAGAGAAGGGCGATTACATTAGCCGTGATATGTTGCGTCAACAATTATCAGATACTGAAGAAGACCATACATATTGGCTAGAAAAGCAATTACGTTTAATTGAGTTGATTGGGTTACAAAACTATATTCAATCTCAAATTTAATAAAAAGACCCAGCTTAAGCTGGGTTTTTTATGGGTTTATTTTTATAAAATCAACTCATCGCTTAAATGTTAATTTTGTCAAATTGAACATATTCAAAGCCTTACTATATAAGGCTTTGGCAGTTACAAAAAAGTCAGAAAAATTGTATCGCACCCCCTGTTTTTTTTATGAAATTGTTTATAATTTCGCCAACAAAACCCTTGCCTAGAAATTTAATGAGGCAAGGGTTTTTCTATGGAAAATCGGTTGGTATGGATCGCCAATGATTTTATGGTGAGTTCGCGAAATATGTTATTTACCAAACCTGCTGTTTTAGACACAGCTACTCTCTTAAGCACACAGCGTCTTGCAACACGACTAAGCTTTTTTAGCTTAGGATTTGCGACTGCAGCTTGGGCACCTCTCATTCCTTTTGCGCAGCAGCGCCTAAACCTAAATCATGCCGATTTTGGTTTACTTTTGCTTTGTATGGGTATTGGCTCAATGATTGCTATGCCTGCGACTGGTGCTTTAGTCAAGCGCTGGGGGTGTCGTCCGTTAATTGCTTTAGCATTGATGCTGTTAATGGTTTTATTGCCTAGCCTTACGATGTGGAGCAGCATTGTGACTATGGCTGTAGCATTGTTTATCTTTGGATCGGCAGCAGGATGTCTTGGAGTGGCTATTAATTTACAAGCAGTAGTTGTTGAAAAACATAGCTTGCGAGCGCTCATGTCTAGTTTCCATGGAATGTGTAGTCTTGGTGGTTTAACGGGCGCTATGCTTGTGACAGCACTATTGGCAGTAGGACTTTCACCCTTAATGAGTACTTTATCAGTTGTTATGATTTTGCTTGTTATTGGTGGTGTTGCTATCCCTTCTTGTTTAACGTCTTTTGAACAGGATGAAAAGCCACATGAAGATACAACTCAAGCACCCCAAAAACGTTATCGTCCTGATGGCATTATTTTGCTTATTGGTATGATGTGTTTTATCGCCTTTTTGTCAGAAGGTGCTGCGATGGATTGGGGTGGTATTTATTTAACAAGTAAATATCAACTTAATCCTGCTTTTGCTGGTCTCGCATATACTTTTTTTGCGCTTAGCATGACCACTGGTCGTTTTGCAGGTCATGTCTTGCTTAAGCAATGGGGCGAAAAAAATATTGTGACTTATAGTGCAATTGGGGCTGCGATTGGTATGGCTGTTATTGTGACAGCACCTGTGTGGCAAGTGGTTGTATTAGGTTATGCGCTATTAGGATTAGGCTGTTCTAATATTGTGCCAGTGATGTTTTCTCGCGTAGGTCGACAAAATAAGATGCCGAAAGCAGCAGCACTTTCTTTAGTATCTACGATTGCCTATACAGGCTCATTAAGTGGGCCAGCTTTAATCGGTTTAATTGGTGAATGGACTGGTTTAAGTACGGTTTTAACAGGTGTAGCTGTATTACTATTTATTATTGCTTTACTTAACCGTTTTACATTAGTAAAGACAAATTAATTTATAACTAATAATCACCAAATAGCGAACATCGAGAAATTAAATTTCTCGATGTTCTTTTATTTAGATTTATAAAACCTGATAAATAGATTGATAATTATCTTGTAATAATCGCTGAGGCTTCATTAGTAATGTTGGCGTCTTTTCTAAATCATCCAAGAAATTATTTCGCCAATGGGTAAGATCAGATGATGTTAATCCCTCTATCAATTGTTGATAACGATTAATACGCTCAGCTTTAGACATTTCTAAAGCCATTTTTAAAGCATCCATCATTGCCGCTCTATCTTGTGGGTCAACAATCAAGGCTTGAGACATTTGCTCAGCAGCACCAGCATATTTAGATAAAATGAGCACACCTGGATTTTCTGGGTCTTGAGCCGCAATATATTCTTTAGCTACTAGATTCATCCCATCACGTAGTGAACTGATCCAGCAAATATCTGAATTGCGGTAAATGTGCATGAGATTATGATGTTGTACCGTGTCATAGCAGCAATCTACAGGTCTCCAGTCTTCATGCGCAAACTCTTCGTTAATTAACTCCAGCTTGGTTTTAAAACGTTGGTATAAGCGTTGATAAGCTGGAATATCGGTACGAGAAGGGATCGCCACTTGAAGATGTCGAACTAGGCCATGATATTCAGGGCTGGTTTCCAAAAAGGTTGCAAATGCATTAAATCTTTCGAGTAAACCTTTTGAATAATCAATACGATCAACTCCAATAATTGTCTTTTGACGTGGTATTTCTTCAAAATTAAACACCGAAGAGGTAGCCAAATCTTGCTGGGCTTGTTTTTGTATAAGTTCAGGCTGAACACCAATTGGGTATGATTTAATTAATATTTGACGTTTTTTATAGCTAATACTGTTGCTTTGAATTTTTTGAGCTTCGAGTAAATTCAGGCAAGTCTGCATGCAGGCATTTTGGTCAATCTGAGTTTGTAAGCCAATAACATCATATTGGCTCAAGTCTTGAATTAACTCACGGGCTACCGGAATTTTGTGCCAGATATTCAGACTGGCAAAAGGAATATGTAAGAAGAAACCAATTTTGTTTTGCATGCCTAATTCACGGCAATAACGAGCAACACTAAAAAAGTGGTAATCGTGCACCCAAATAAGATCTTCAGGCTGAGCAAGCTCTTTTAGCTTTTGAGCAAATAAGCGATTAACCTTTTGATAGGTATTATATTCTTCTGCATCATATTCAATCAGATCATCTCTATGATGCATTGCTGGCCACAAAACTTTGTTAGCGAAACCACAATAATATTGGGCATATTGCTGATGAGTGAGAGGGCAGGTAATGTAGTCAATTCCTTGAGAATAAGCCTGCGCAAATTCTGGCGCTTCGCTATCGGTAATTTGCTGCCCATTCCAGCCTAACCAGATGCCGTTACTATCATTTAGTGCATCTTGTACAGCTACAGCAAGACCGCCTGCTGAAGCTTTACCCGATGGCATACTTATTCTGTTTGATAACACAATTAATTTAGACATAATTTTTCTCCATTCTGATTTTGGCTATTTTTGACATATAAGCTTTTTATTCTGTTTTGAAATAAAAGAAGAAAATCCAAGACATTATCAATATCTTTTAATCTATATTTTGCTTGTGTTTCACCCGGACCTACTTTAATACTAAGGCCAGATTGCTGATTAATGTAAGTGAAACCAGATTCATCTGTTAAATCATCACCTATAAAAATAGGTAGCACAGCAGGTAAATCAAGATGATTTAATATAGTTTCAATTGCTCTACCTTTATCAGCTTGGTTTGGAATTAATTCAACAACAAATTTTCCTCTATTTATTTTTAATTGCGGATAATCAGGATTAATCTGATGCATGATGTTAATAGCAACATTTTCTAAGTTGGGATTTTTACGGTAATGTAAAGCAATAGAATATCCTTTATCCTCAATTAATAATTTTGGATATTTCTCACAAGAATTTATAATATCTTGTTTTAATTTTTTAAAATTAATCGAACTTAAATCTGGTCGAATATAATGATCTGAGCTAAAATAAATATCTAAACCATGCAAACCAGCAACAGGGATCTCAATAGACGGTAGTAGTTTGCAAGCTGTGTCTACATCTCGACCTGTTACAGCAATAACGGGTATATTTAATTTAATAATTTTTTTTATAGTTTCTAATGTAGTGTTTGGAATAAAACTTTGCTCAGGATTAATTTGGAAGGGTGCTAACGTCCCATCAATATCCAAAAATAAGCAGTAATTTTTATCTAAAGATAAAGTTTTTATAATATCATCTGGTGTAACAAAATATGTATTTTTTTCTCTCCCATCAGATATTGTACTTTGACTGTTCATATTAGCCTTCCCAATATATTTTGTTCAATAATTAATCTTCTAACATTAAAATGAATTGATGAGTCATTTCTTTTAATAAAAAAACATAAGTATTAACATTAATTACATTGCATAATGGATTTATAGGCTAAGTGTGGATTATGTTGTTTTTTGAGTGGCTTCAATGTTTAGATAATTAAAGTTTTGTATATTTACTATGAATAATGCAGGTATTGTTTATCAATATATTTCAGAATATTAAATACTCATAAATCATTGATTTTGCTTTTTGAAATTCAATTTTTATGCTGATTTTAAAAGATATTTTAAAACGATAATATTATATAATCCTGATAAAGTTGGCTTTGGACAGGCATATGAAGTTACAAAATAAAATTTTATTAATTACGGGGTGGGGAATAGGCGTGGAACCTTTGCAATCTCTAAAAGTACATTTAGAAAAAGCTGGTTTTGAAACTCAACTTATTAATATTTTTAATGTTTTAGATCGTAAATTTCAAGCACAGCTTGATTTAGTGGCTGAAGTTGATGTGGTAATCGGTTGGTCTTTAGGTGGGCAGTTAGCGACTCAACTGGTTGATATTTTTTACAGGCAAACAGGGCAAACTAAAACTTTAATTACACTCGCTTCAAACCCTTGTTTCGTTGCTAATGACAATTGGCAAACAGCAATGCCTACTGACGTATTTAGTCAATTTAAAGCGTCTTTTTTACAGAACCCGCAAGCTACTTTAAAGCGCTTTTATTATTTAATTACATTTGGCTCATCTCAAGCTAAAAAAGATTGGATAAGCATACAAAATATAGCAAGCCCGCCTTCAAATGAACTTTTATTAGAAGGTTTACAAATGCTTGAACAATTAAATCTGGTAAGTAACGTAAAAAACTATCTGGGACCACAGCTTCATCTGTTTGCCGAGCAAGATAATGTCATTCCTTGCAAAATTATAGAAAATTTTAAAGATATAGCGACAAAGAACATGAGTTATAAGCTACTAAAAGATGCTACACATGCTTTTCCCTACCTACAGGTCGAAAGAACAATTGAAGAAATCTGCCAATTTTTAACAATTCATCAGCAAAGTTAATAAGCTTTGATTGATATCGCAATTTTCTTTCATTCTTAACAGGTTTAACATGTGTTCAATGAAAGATTTGAATGCTGTAAAAGGGTAAATAGGATGACCGATAATTTTGATTTAGAACATATTTGGCATCCTTATACTTCAATGACCCAACCTTTACCCACATTTAAAGTGAAACGTGCCTATGGGGCAACGATTGAACTAGATGATGGTAAAACTTTAATTGATGGTATGTCGTCTTGGTGGTGTGCAATTCACGGCTATAACCATCCTGAACTCAATCAGGCAGTGACAGATCAATTACAGAACATGTCACATATCATGTTTGGTGGGCTAACCCATGATCCTGCGATTGAACTTGGGAAAATTCTTTTAAAAATTACACCGCCAAGTCTCGATAAAATTTTCTATGCAGATTCAGGGTCGGTTGCTGTTGAAGTTGCTTTGAAAATGGCTGTGCAATTCTGGACAGCACAAGGCCAACCACAAAAAACAAATTTTATTACCACACGTTCTGGTTATCACGGTGATACATGGAATGCGATGTCTGTTTGTGATCCTGTTACAGGTATGCATCAGATTTTTGGTACCAGCTTACCAAACCGCCTTTTTGTAGCAGCACCACAGACCAAATTTCATGAAGATTGGAATCGTCAAGATATTGCCGAGCTAGAACAGGTTATTCAGCAAAATCATGAAAACCTTGCTGCACTCATTATCGAACCAATTGTTCAAGGTGCAGGGGGCATGCGTTTTTATCATCCTGAATATTTACGTCAGGCTAAAGCGCTTTGCGAGAAATATCATCTGTTATTAATTTTTGATGAAATCGCGACTGGCTTTGGCCGTACGGGTAAGCTTTTTGCGTGGGAACATGCACAAGTTGAGCCCGACATTATGTGCCTAGGTAAAGGGTTAACAGGCGGCTATATGACTTTGTCTGCGACTTTAACTACAAAGCATGTTGCAGAAACGATTAGTCGTGGTGAGGCTGGAGTATTTATGCACGGCCCAACCTTTATGGCCAATCCGCTTGCTTGTGCTGTTGCCTTGAAAAGTACGCAATTATTAATTGAGCAAGATTGGCAAGCTAATATTAAGCGAATTGAGCAACAGCTTAGCCAATATTTAACGCCTTTAAGTCAGCTTGATTATGTTGCTGATGTACGAGTGCTGGGTGCAATTGGTGTAGTAGAACTTACTTTTAATGTCGATATGAAAACTTTACAGCAACAATTTGTAGACCGTGGAATCTGGATTCGTCCTTTTGGCAAACTGGTTTATGTGATGCCACCGTATGTCATCACTCAACAAGAGCTAAGTGATTTGCTTGAACAATTGGTTGACGTTGTTATAACGTTGCAGGGAGCACATTAAGATGTCATTACTTGATCATTTTGCTAACGAGTTAGATGAGTTAAAACAACAAGGTAATTTCAGACAATTTACCCAAAATGTGCAGCATGGCCGTTTTATTACAATTCAAAATAAAACAATGCTCAACTTAGCTTCAAATGATTATCTTGGACTGGCGGCTGATCTCAATCTTCGCCAAGAGTTTTTAGATAGCTTGCCGTTAGAGCGGAGCTATTTTAGTTCTTCATCGGCCCGTTTATTGACGGGTAATTTTGATGAATATGAACAGTTGGAAAATAGCCTAAGTAATGCATTTGGTGGCCGGTCGGCTCTGCTATTTAATAGTGGCTATCACATGAATATTGGTATTTTACCAGCTGTTGCTGATAGTAAAACTTTAATTTTGGCAGATAAGTTAGTCCATGCGAGCATGATTGACGGTATACGTTTATCTGGTGCGCAATATGTGCGTTATCGACATAATGATTTACAGCACTTAGAACAACTTCTGCAAAAGTATCATGATGATGACAAGATTGAACGAATCATTGTGGTCACAGAAAGTATTTTTAGTATGGATGGTGATGAAACGGATTTAGCTGCATTAGTCCAGCTTAAAAAACGTTTTGCTAAAACCATGCTATATGTCGATGAAGCACACTCAATTGGTGCTCGTGGTCAGCAAGGCTTAGGATGTGCTGAACAATATAATGTCATTCAAGAAATTGATTTTCTAGTTGGTACCTTCGGTAAAGCATTAGCCGCAGTTGGTGGTTACATTATTTGCGATCCAATTCTTAAAGACTATCTTATTAATAAAATGCGCCCGCTTATTTTTACTACCTCTCAACCTCCTATTATTGTAGCTTGGGTAAACTTTATATTCCAAAAAGTATTGGTTGCTCAACCTCAGCGTGAACACTTAAAAAATATTAGCCAATATCTTCAACAAGCTGTTGTACAAAAGGGTTATGTAAGCCCGTCGACTAGTCATATTGTTCCAATTATTGTGGGAGAGAGTCAGGCTGCGATCGATAAGGCAAAACACGTTCAAGAAAGCGGCTTTTATGCCATGCCTGTACGCCCACCAACAGTACCTAAAAATAGTGCACGTTTGCGTATTTCTTTAACGTCAATGGTGCAACAACATGAGCTTGAAGAATTGGTGAGTTTTCTGTGAGTTTGAATAAAAACTTGATTGCCCAGCGTTTTGCCAAAGCTGGGCAAAGCTATTCAGAGCATGCAATAGTTCAAAAACAAATTTGCCAAAATTTAGCGGGCTTACTAAAGCAGTTTTGCCCAAGTACGATGTCACGTGTTTTTGAAATCGGTTGTGGTTCTGGTAATTTGACTCGTCTTATTACTGCATCTTTTCAGATTGAAAAATTAATTTTGAATGATCTGTATGCAGATGTGCAGCAGCACTTCAATCATCAAGAAAATCTGAAATGGTTAATTGGGGACATTGAAACTTTAGAGTTTCCCCAGCAGCTCGATATGATTGTTTCAGGTTCTGCTTTGCAATGGATGCAGGATTTACCGCGTTTACTCGAACGTTGTAATGGGGCTTTAGTTGATCAAGGCTGGTTATGCTTCTCAACATTCGGCTCTCAGAATTTAATGGAAATTAAAGAGCTGACAGGCCAAGGCTTAAGTTATTGGTCAGTTGAAAATTGGAATAGTGCCTTAACTCAGGCTAGTTTTGAGATTTTGCATTTGTCAGAGTCGGAAACTCAACTCTATTTTGATTCGCCTAAAGCTGTGTTGCAGCATTTAAAAGCAACAGGTGTAACGGCAACTGCTCAGCACCGTTGGACTAAGCAAGCTTTACAACAGTTTTATCAAGATTATGATCGGTTTAAGTACGCTGATGGATATTCCCTCACATATCATCCGATTTATTGTATTGCCCGGAGAGTGAAGTAAATGAGTGGCCAGATCTATTTTGTGAGTGGGATTGATACCGACATTGGTAAAACCTACGCTACAGGCTTTTTAGCAAAATTATGGACTGAGCAGGGTAAAAAAGTGATTACCCAAAAACTCATTCAGACGGGTAATGCTGATATTTCTGAAGATATTGAAAAGCATCGTGAAATTATGGGACAGGGCTGGTTTCAAGAAGATCATGACAAGCTAACCATGCCTGAAATTTTTAGCTATCCTGCTTCGCCTCATCTTGCAACACGCCTAGATAACCGAGAAATTGATTTTCAAAAAATTGAAAATGCAACGCAAACATTAGCAGAGCGTTTTGAAATTGTATTGTTAGAAGGTGCGGGCGGCTTAATGGTGCCACTAACTACCAGTCTGCTTAGCATTGATTATGTTGCTCAGCACCAGTTCCCTGTTATTTTAGTAACATCAGGCCGTTTAGGAAGTATTAATCATACTTTACTTAGTCTTGAAGCACTTAAGTCTCGTGGACTTAAATTAAAAGCTTTGGTTTATAACTTAAAAGATGAATCAAAAGATCCATTAATTTCTCAAGATACTTCAAATTATCTGAAAGACTATTTAGCAGTTCATTTCCCTGAAGCTGAATGGATTGAACTAGAAAAAATGAATTAAATTAAAAAGATATAAAAAAACCGCTCTGATTTGAGCGGTTTTTTTTATATCTTTAAATCTTAGAATTTCTTTGAACCACGGTTAAAACCAGTCGATTTACGTTGGTTACCCGTGTTAGCCGGAGCTTCTTTTTCTTCATCACGACGTTGTTGGCGTAAGTAACCGCCACGACGAGCAGCCATTGGCTTTTCAGTCATACGGTCAGTACGACGTTTTGCCATACCAAATAAACCTGTACCTTGACGTGGTTTTAACTCAACAGATTTTGCTAGATTATCGATGTCAGTTTTATCGAGTTCCATCCAGCGGCCAGTACGTAATTCGCGTGGTAAAATAACTGTACCGTAGCGCGTACGCAATAAGCGGCTTACTTTAAGTTCTTGTGATTCAAAAATACGACGAACCTCACGGTTACGACCTTCTTTCACCACAACTTGGTACCAACGGTTAATACCTTCACCGCCAATTTCTGAGAAAGATTCAAATTTAGCAGGGCCATCTTCAAGTTCTACGCCATTAACCATGTTTTGACGTATTTTAGGTGTTACTTCACCCATAACTCGAACAGCATATTCACGTTCAACTTCATTTGATGGGTGCATTAAGCGGTTAGCAAGCTCACCATCATTTGTAAATAGTAATAAACCAGTACTGTTAATATCTAGACGACCTACCATTACCCAGCGGTCATTCGCAATTTGTGGCAAATGATCAAATACAGTCGGGCGTTTTTCAGGATCATTACGTGAACAGATTTCGCCTTCTGGCTTATAGTAAATCAATACACGGCGACGAATTTCGTCTTCAATTTGGAACTGAACTTTACGGCCATCAATGCGTAATTCATCGCCTGGTTCAATGCGCTCACCCACTTGGGCAACACGACCGTTTACACTCACGCGTCCTGCGGCAATAACCTCTTCCATATATCGGCGGGAACCTAATCCGATTCGCGCTAATACTTTTTGCAATTTTTCACTCATGACAGCACAACCTTAGACATAATGATCAACAGTCCACCTCTTTATGATTTCGGTGCATTTGCATCGAGAGCCATAAAGGCTTCCTTGGCGTTCTGTAGGGGAGGCAATTGGCCTAGCGATGCTAGACCAAAAGCATTCAGAAACTGAGGCGTTGTAATTAGCAACGCGGGTCTTCCGGGTAAATCTCTAAAACCGGCTTCTTTAATCCAGTTCCAGTCAAATAGTGTTCTAAGAATCTGACTATTATTAGACACACCACGAATTTGTTCAATATCAGCGCGGGTAACCGGTTGATGATAAGCAATGACAGCCAGGGTTTCTAGTAATGAAGGCGACAGTTTTGTTGGTCGCTCTGGCCAAATTTGAGCAATAATACTACGATATTTAGATCTTACCTGAAAGCGAAACCCTTGCGCTGTTTCAATCAACTCAATAGATCGGCCGTGTTGTAATAGCGCGAGCTGTTGTAAAAGTTGACGAAGCTGTTGTTTATTATATTGATTATTAAATGCTTCTTTTAAACGGGCAATTGAAACGGGCGCTTCACTGGCAAAAATAATAGCTTCAAGTTGTAATAAGACTTCGTGGTGAATGTCAGCTAATGACAAATCCGTATTATTTTGTTCAAAGCTCATATTGAAGATCCTTGAATTGCTAACGGAGCTTCAATACCTGAGGCAATAATTTTAATTCGCTGTTGTCGGGTTAACTCTAAAACAGCCATAAATGTAACAACCATTCCCATGCGACCTTGCAGAGGATTGAGTAATTCTTTAAAACTTAACACGTCACCAGACTCTAATTTCTCTTCAATATATGCAATGCGTTCTTCTAGTAAGACAGGCTCTTGAGCTACAACATGCGTAATAGGTTCTGGTCGGTTAAACACACAAAACAATGCGTCATGCAATGCTGAAATATCATAGCCTTCATAAACAGGAGCAATATGACCTAAGCTCACATTTGCGCTGAATGTATCACGCTCAAGAATTGGCATTTGACCCAAACGTTCAGCCGCTTGCTTGATACGTAGATAGGTTTCAAGTCGATCAATAAGTTCTTGTTTAGGGTCTTTTTCAATACTGATGATTGTTGGCTTTGGTAAAAGTAGGCGAGACTTTAAATCTGCCAATAAAGCGGCCATCACCATATAATCAGCGGTTAGCTCAATATTTAAGGATTTCATACTATCCATATAAGTTAAATATTGAGTTGCTATAGGCGCAATATCGACGTGAATTAAATCAAAACCGTTTTTTTGAATCAGATAAATTAAAAAATCTAGTGGACCTTCAAACTGTTCGAGCAAAATCTCAAATGCAGCAGGAGGGATATAGAGATCTTCAGGAATCTTGTCATGCCACTCATCTAAAACACGGATGTGTGGAGCGTCTTCCATGGATTGATGAAGTGATTGATTCATTACGATTATAAGCCACGCGAATTTTCAAAAGCATGAGACTTGTTATTCAAGTCAAAGAGAGCTGTAAACAGAAGAACAGCAGATAGTGAAAATCATTCTAAATGAATTGTGCATTTTAATAAATTACTTAACGACTAAAGTGTAAAAAAAATCCAAAATAAATAAAGAGTATTTTTTTGAGTGATAATACTTTTTTTAAAACTATTGGTAAAAATTGTAAGTGCTTATTCAAAAGCACTTACATCGCCAATACCACGACGGATAATTTCAGGATGTTCACCCGATAAGTCGACAATACTTGTGCTTGTTAAAGTACCGAAACCACCATCAATAAATACATCGATTCGTTTATCTAGCTGATTTTCAATATCGTACGGATCATCTAGAGGGTCTTCTTGGCCCGGTAAAATTAATGTACTCGTAAGTAGGGGCTCACCAAGCTCTTGTAATAAAGCCTGACAAATTGGATTACTTGGAATACGTAAGCCAATCGTTTTCTTTTTAGGATGCATTAACCTACGAGGAACTTCACTTGTTGCAGGTAAAATGAATGTCGTTATAGCAGGGGTATTCGCTTTCAATAAACGATATGTCGCATTATCAACTTTTGCATACGTTGCAATATCTGATAAGTCACAGCACATAATGGCATATTGATGTTTAGGTCCTAAACCGCGAATCTGCGCAATACGTTCCATGGCATTTTTATTACCGATTTGGCAGCCAATTGCGTAGGCTGCATCGGTAGGATAAACCACAACATCTCCGGCACGAATGCGTTCAACCGCTTGGCTAATAAGGCGTTGCTGTGGATTTTCAGGATGTACATGTAAATGCATCATATTTTAGAGACTCCATCACGCCAGTGTTAAAATAATTATTAGGCTTTTTAAATAACCTATGCAAGTAATTAACGTGGTTTTTTTGTCAATTAATCAAGGAGTTCACGTTTAAATTCATTTAATTGTAATGATAGGCCTGAACGTGTACATTGGCAAATAAAACCAATAAATGCTGCTGCATCACGTGGCAACTCGGCTTCACCTGAAAAGTAACGTTGTACTTGAGCATAGACATTATCTTTAAATATTTTGCCATCTCCACCATCACCTGTCAGGTTATCAAGCGAGACTCTAAACTTTCTACCAAAAGACTGTGCAAACAACCATTCAATTGCCTGAGGCTTAACTTCGACTTGTTCAAATAGACTTTGCTGTTCTTGCGTACGGCCATCGGGAGCGTACCAATATCCTAGATCCGGTAATAGACGTCTTTTTTCACCTGCAATAGACCAATGACTAATTTCATGCAAGGCACTATTAAAGAAACCATGGGCAAATTGAATCTTGGCAGGTTCTATATTTGTTGCAGGGAAATATTCTGGTTCAAAATCTCCACGAACTAATGTCACATTATGGTGGGAAAACCAGTGATTAAAGTGTAAAATAAGCCAATCGACTTGCTCAGACTCCGATTTTGAGCTTGACCATGGTGAGAGTTGCACTATGTCAGGTACAAGAGTGTTCTGATGAGTTGAATGGGTGCAAACGAGTAATGAAGTGTTAACTTCAGGTTGCGGCTGCAACAGGTGCATTGCTTAATTTACCCCGAGTTCTGTCTAAAGAAGTGCAAAATTGTATCTTAATCTTTGACAGAGTACCGATGAATTTGTAGAATTGCCGCCTTAATTATGTCAGCAAATACCTTTCCGGCACAGATTGAGCCGTTTAAATGGGCTGAACAAGGCTTTACATGGTCAGGTCAACTGCCCTTGTCTCGCTTTGCTCGTATCGCTCGTGAAGCTGTTGGATCAATTGATAACCAATTGATCAACATAGACTGTAAGCTATCAATGGATGCATATCATCGCATTGTGTGGATGGATGGTCATATGGACACGATAGTTCCAATGGAGTGCCAACGTTGTTTGGAACCTGTTGAAATGCCTCTTGTCTTAGACTTTCATATTGCATTAGTGGATGATGAGTCACTGATAGAGCGCTTGGATGAGGATGCTGATTTCATCGTTTTAGGTGAAAGTGAGTCTTCGACGAAAGGCGATTATGATACGCCAGCCTCGATTAACTTGCTCGCATTACTAGAAGATGAACTGTTATTGTTGATGCCTTTATCTCCCAAGCATGATGCTTGTGAAAATAAACATCAACCTACCATTCAAAATGTTGTTGAAGAAAAACGGGATAACCCGTTTGATGTTTTGGCAGGTTTGAAGGGTAAACTTAACTCATAATTTGTGATATAATTGTGAGATAAGACAACTGAATTTGTTCTGATCCATTTTTTCGATCTTTGTAAGGAGCCATCATGGCCGTTCAGCAAAACCGTAAAAGTCGCTCTCGCCGTGACATGCGCCGTTCACATGACGCTTTAACCGAGAATGCATTAACAGTAGACCAAGCAACTGGTGAAACTCATCGTCGTCACCACGTGACTAAAGACGGTTTCTACCGTGGTCGTCAATTATTCGCTAAAGCAGCTGATGCTGAATAATTGTATGATATGCATTAAGCGTGATGCTTAAGTATAGAAAAAATGGGAGCGAAAGCTCCCTTTTTTTGTTGTTTTTCGCAATTATAAAAATATAAATAACATGTTAAATTTCCGCTCCAGAAATGAGTGAAAACCCAAAAAAGGATTTCTTATGTCTGCTAAACGTCTTGAACAAGTAGCTTTAGCCACAAAAACTGCGTTTGTGTTTCCAGGTCAAGGTTCACAAAAAGTCGGTATGCTTGCTGAACTAGCAGAACAGTTTAGTGGGGTTGGGCAAACCTTTGCGGAAGCTTCAGATGCACTTGGATTTGATCTGTGGCATATTGCGCAAAGTGGTGAAGGTCTCAACCAAACAGAAAATACCCAACCTGTGTTATTAACTGCCAGTATCGCTTTATGGCGTGTATGGCTTGATTTAGGTGGTCTGGCACCTAAGTACCTTGCAGGACATTCTCTAGGTGAATACAGCGCTTTGGTTGCTGCAGGATCTATGAGTTTGGCAGATGCAGTGAAACTCGTGAATTTGCGTGGCAAACTCATGCAAAGCGCTGTTCCTCAAGGGGAAGGAGCTATGGCTGCAATCCTTGGTTTGGCTGATGAAAAAGTGGTTGAACTTTGCCAAATCGTGAATGCAGAAGGTCAAGGCTCAGTAGAAGCTGCAAACTATAATTCACAAGGCCAAGTCGTAATTGCCGGAAGTACAGCATCTGTACAACAAGTAATGGCTTTGGCAAAAGAGCAATCTGCTAAGGCAATTGCTTTACCTGTGTCAGTTCCTTCGCATTGTTCATTGATGAAGCCTGCTGCTGAAAAATTTGCAGAAGCTTTGGAACAAACTGCCATTGAGCTGCCTACCATACCTGTAATACAAAATGTCAACGCGGGAATAGCTACCGATGTTGCTCAATTGCGTCAGGCGTTGACTGCTCAATTGTACCAATCTGTACAATGGACAGACACGATGCAGTTCTTACAAGACCAAGGTATTCACTACGTTGTTGAGTGTGGCCCTGGTACAGTATTGAGTAATCTCGCGAAGCGTTTACCAAATATAGAAAAAGCTTTTGCGATTGATAGCAAGAGTAAAATGGAAGATGCCCTAAATGCTGTTTTAGTGGCAGAAGGAAAAATTGCATGACACAAGAACGCAAAGTTGCATTAGTAACGGGCGCGAGTCGGGGCATTGGCGCTGCAATTGCCCAGCAACTTATTCAAGACGGTTATTTTGTTGTAGGTACTGCGACATCTGAATCTGGTGCACAAAAGTTAAGTGAAAGCTTTGGTGAGCAAGGTGCAGGTTTAGCTCTCGATGTGCGTAATCTCGATGAGATTGAAGCAGTCGTTTCTCATATTGAACAGAACTATGGCCCTGTGCTTGTTTTGGTTAATAATGCGGGTATCACGAAAGACAATCTATTGCTACGCATGTCAGAAGATGATTGGGATGACATTCTCAACATTCACCTTAAAGCTGTATATCGTTTATCTAAACGTGTGCTTAAAGGTATGACAAAAGCGCGCTTTGGCCGCATTATTAATATTAGTTCTGTTGTTGCACATTTTGCAAACCCAGGTCAGGCGAACTACTCTGCTGCAAAAGCAGGTATTGAAGCGTTTAGCCGTAGTCTTGCAAAAGAGATGGGTAGCCGCCAAATCACTGTGAACAGTGTGGCACCAGGTTTCATCGCAACAGAAATGACAGATGCACTTAGTGAAGAAATTCGCAAAAAAATGAGTGATCAAGTGGCTTTAAATCGCTTAGGTGAGCCACAAGATATCGCAAATGCGGTGAGTTTCCTTGCAAGTGATAAAGCAGGTTACATTACCGGTACGGTATTACATGTAAATGGTGGTTTATACATGGCCTAGGGCTGATGTATAACTTTTAAAAATTTTTATATTCAATTAAACTAGTGGCAAATCAAACGCCACGAGCAATGAGGAGAATTCCTGTGAGCGATATCGAACTACGCGTTAAGCAAGCAGTTGCAGAACAACTTGGTCTTAAAGCTGAAGAAATTAAAAACGAAGCATCTTTTATGGATGACTTAGGTGCTGACTCTTTAGATTTAGTTGAACTTGTAATGTCTTTCGAAAACGACTTCGACATCACTATCCCTGATGAAGATTCAAACGAAATCACTACAGTTCAATCTGCAATTGACTATGTAACTAAAAAACTTGGTTAATTCGCATATTGCTGAATAAAAGAAGGCCACCGTAAGGTGGCTTTTTTTATTGGAGAAAAAATTTAAGAGATACATATTTTTACAAGATCAACCTCAATTGATAGCAGAGGCATAACTTTTTTGAAGTATAACAATAAAGGTCAGTTTAATGACTTTACTATAAACAATAATATGAGGACTAAAAGATGGGTCTTTTTGATTTTGTAAAAGGTATTGGTAAGAAAAATACCGCTCCTGCAGAACCACAACCAGCTCCGGCAACACCAGCAGAACCTTCTGCACAAGAAGTTGCAAATAAATTATTAGGTTTAATTAAAAGTTTAGGCTTAGGGGTAGAGGGCTTATCTGTAACCTATAATGGTGCTACAGATACTGCAATTATTAAAGGGCAGGTAAAAAGCCAAGCAGATAAAGAAAAAATTATTCTTATTGTTGGAAACATTGATCATGTGGCACAAGTAGATGACCAGATGACTGTTGCAACTCCTGAACCAGAAAGTAAGTTCTATACAGTGAAATCTGGTGACAATCTTTCAAAAATTGCGAAAGAATTTTACGGTGATGCAAATCAGTATCCAAAAATCTTTGAAGCAAATAAACCAATGTTAAAAGATCCAGATGAGATCTTCCCTGGACAGGTTTTACGTATTCCTCAATAATTGAGAGTAATAAAAAAGGCGCTTTTGGCGCCTTTTTTCTTTCTAGAATCTTTTTGGTATTTTTTGCCCATTTGGCACTGGAGTGTCAGCATTCTTTAAAACACCGAATAACCATGTTTCAGCATGCTGAACTGCAATTTTCAAAGAATCACCTAAAGCTAAACGACCAGCAATAAAACTAGCTAAAGAACAACCTGATCCATGATATTCGCCTTCAAGACGGGGGCAACTACTACTCGCTGCAAGTTCACCATTAATATATAAACTATTTTTAATATGATCTGGTGTATCTTCGTGCCCACCTTTAACTAATACAGCTTTAGCACCCATTTCAAAAAGTTTTTTGGTTGCTTGGTCTAAGTCATCAATACCTGTTAATGCACGTAATTCGACTGTGTTGGGAGTAATAATAGTGGCTAGGGGAATAAGCTCAACAAATGCTTTAACAAGAGTCGCTTGATCACCTAAAGAACCACCGCTGTTTGCCACTAAAACAGGATCAAGTACATATTGATAGTCAGGGTGTGCGCGAAGAAATTCAGCTAGAGCAGCAATATTATCTGTAGTGCCAAGCATGCCTGACTTAACGCATTTAATTGGTAAATCACCAACAACGGCATTGGCTTGAGCTAATAAGAGTTCTTTTGAGGTCGCTTCGAAGCCAAATACTTGTTGTGAGTTCTGAATGGTAAGCGCTGTACATGCAATTGCTGCATGAGCACCACTTTGTCCAATCGCTTCAATATCAGCTTGTAAACCTGCACCACCTGAAGGGTCTAAACCCGAGAAACAAAGTACGGTTGGACGCACGGTTATTTCCTTTTCAATTTAAATTTACGTTAGTATAAGAGAGTTTGATTAAACTCTCGACCAATTGAATTAAATACTTTACTGGGTTAGTGATTGAATGGCTATAAAACATATTTTGATTGATTTAGATGGAACCCTAACAGACCCAAAAGTTGGTATCCATACTTCAATTCGCTATGCAATGGAAAAACTAGGCTATCCATTGGCTGCCGATTTAAATATTGACTGGACCATTGGCCCACCCTTAAAACCTTCACTCGCAAAATTGTTGGCTACTCAAGATGATGCGTTAGCTGAACAAGCTCTGCTTGCTTATCGTGAACGTTTCTCTGTGATTGGTTTATTTGAAAATGAAGTATATCCTTCTGTTGTGCAGACACTTAAAGCGTTAAAAGAGGAAGGGTATCGTTTATTTGTTGCCACTGCGAAACCAACGATTTATGCAAAACGTATTTTAGATCATTTTGAATTAAGCCAATATTTTGTACATATTTATGGCAGTGAATTGACAGGTGAGCGCACCAATAAAGCTGAACTTATTCATTATATTCTTGAACATGAGCAACTAAGCTCAGAAGAATGCTTAATGGTAGGTGACCGTCAATATGATGTTTTAGGTGCACGTCATAACGGTATTGAGGCAGTCGCAGTAACTTATGGTTATGGAACAGCAGAGGAACTTGCTCAAGCACAGCCAAAAGCAATGATTAATCAATTCTCTGAACTTTTGGATTATGTTGAAGAAGTGGCAGCACAAAAGAAAGTTTCTTAAATATAAGTAAGTTTTAATTTAAAGGTTTGGCTTTGATATAAAGCCAAACCCTTTTTTATTTAAACACCGTGTTGTTGACGGTATTGAACAAGTTCTTCAATTGTAATCACAGTTAAGTGATGCGTTTGGGCATATGCTAAAACTTGAATACCTGATGCCATGGTGCCATCTGGGTTAGTCAATTCACATAACACACCAGCAGGTTTTAAACCGGCTAATCTTGCGAGATCAATTGTTCCTTCAGTATGACCACGTCGAGTAAGCACTCCACCATTACGAGCACGTAATGGAAAAACGTGACCTGGACGATTAAGATCGCTTGCAACAGCACCATCTTTAATTGCAGTTTGAATGGTAGTAACACGGTCTTTAGCGGAAACACCTGTAGTAACACCTTGAGCAGCTTCAATGGTTACTGTGAAAGCGGTATGAAACTGGCTCGAGTTTTGAGAAACCATTGGTGGTAGTTCTAGATGGTCTGCTAGCTCTTCTGTAAGGCATAAACATACGATACCCGAGCCATCACGAATCATGCGTGCCATTGTTTCTACCGTTAACGTTTCGGCTGCAACAATGAGATCAGCTTCATTTTCACGGTCAAAGTCATCCATAACCAAGACAGGTTTGCCTTGACGGATATCTTCTAATGCTTGTTGAATGCGCTGCTCAGCAGGAGAGAGGGCTGAGAAAAAAAGTTCTGGTTGAATTAAGCTAGACATAATGAAACGCTCTCGTAAAAATACGGTTGAACATTTCAGGACTGATGTAAAAACAGGCTGGCACTGAAATAAAACGGATTTATCCCAGTTCGTCGTCTTCTTTCATCCGGACTATACCGTCGGCTTTGGAGTTTCACCAAATCTGCTCAAATTACACAATTTAAGCTCGTGGGCTTGTTAATCTATTTATAAAAATTAACTTTACCACCGGTGGGGAATTACACCCCGCCCTGAAGCGATGGGTTTTATTATAGCGCGCTTGATAAAATTGGCTAGATGCTTTTATAGAATGCTAAGTCTCTTTATGAATAAGTATTTTCATAAACAGAATTAGGCTTTTTAACAAGAGCTTACTTGTTGATATGAAAATGGAATGCTATGTTTTTTATAGAAAATTATAAATAAAATAGGTGTTTCATGCAGATAAGAGACTATTATCCTCTAACAAATAGCTCATTTATTCAGCATCTCCATATTTTCAGTTATGTATTTATGGCGGTAAGTATTCTTTATTTAATTGCTGCTAATTGGTTGATGCTTCCAGATAGCATTCAACTCGCTATCCCGCCCCTTATATTACTTGTGACAGCATGGTTCAGTGTAAAAGATACCTTAACTGAAGGTGTTAGGCAGACCTTACACAGTATTTGTGGCTTGATGATAGGCTTAAGCTTGGCCGTTATCGGACAGGTTTATCAAACTGATGCAGACAGTTATTTGCTTTTTTTAATTTGGACATTGCTTTTACTACCGTGGCTATATCGACCGAATATTGGAATTTTTGGTCTAATTTGTATAACCAGCCAGCTCACACTTTTTTTATTTTTTAAACAGACTTTTTGGTCAGAAAAGTTTCCATATTTATATCTGTTCGCTCTAAATTTATTAAGCCTTGTCGAGTTTGGGGTGTGTATAAAGAAGTATCGCGCTTTAAGATTTTTTTTTATCACTTGGTTTACAGTTATTTCAATCATTGGAATGATCCAATATTTATCGAATGAAAATATTCCTTATCTGATCTCGGCTTTCTTTTCAGGACTCATCGCTTTTTATTATTTCTTCAAAAAAGATGATCAGTTATGTGCCAGCTTAATGGCTGCTGTTCTTGGTGTGACAGCAACAATATGGCTCGTAGATGGGATTAATAACTTATTTAAAGATTCTAATGAATTTATCTTTTTATTAATTGCGGGCATTATTTTTATTTGGTTTGCACTGATTAGTTATCTTTTAATAAAAATTTTTCGTCAAAGCCGCTTTTATGTCATTCCATTGGCAATTGGTGCTTGGCTTGCAGGTCTAGCACTTGCAGCTTTTACGCTGGTGTTTTGGGAGGCTATTTCTTTAGTTATTGGAATTATTTTTGTTGGACTAGCTTTTATTCTTTTAAAGAAATCACAAAGCTATTTCTTTCGACAATTTGCTTATTGTTTATTTATCAGTGGACAGACTGCTTTCTTATTTCATCTTGGTTCAGAAACAGATCAAATTCTATGGGTTTTAATTGCGCAGATTTTTATTCTATGTATCAGTTATTTCCTTAAACCGCATTGGTTCTTCATTTTAATTCAAATGCTTGCTACATATGGCATCGCTTTTATCTACTTGCTACAAGTAGACCATTCATTGTGGTCAATACATTCTAATCAGACTTATTTAAATTTAACTTTGCTCAGTTACTTGGTTTTTAGTTTGGTGCTGTTGCCTAAGAGTGAATCAATAGCGTTATATGAGCGTAGTATTTTTTTATGTGTGCTTGTAGTAATTCTAGTAGCTTCTTTTTTTGATGCTTTTATTGGTTTAATTCCAGAGAGTTCGATAGGTCAGCAGCTATGGGTTTTGTATTTGCTACCTAGCATATGGTTGCTATGTTTTGGTATTTTTCGTTTATATAGACAACTTCATGGAGTCACTTTTTTTGCCTTTTTAATTTTTGGCATATTGCTTATTACACTTGGCTATTTTGAAATTTTTATCCTGTTCATTATTTTAACGTGGGCATTAAAAAAGAAAGATTATATAGTTTATGGAGTTAGCTTGACTGTATTAGTTTTAGTGTTCTGGCAGCTCTACTACAACTTACAAATAACTTTTCTAGCCAAGAGTGCCTCAATTTTTATTTCTGGTGCTGTTCTCTTGGCTCTGTCATGGTTACTTCATCGTGAAAATAAAGATGATCTTGTTGAAGTTGAAGGAGAGAAAAAATGAAAAAGTATTTTTCTCTTATTCTTGCATTAGTCACCCTATTAATCTTTGTAGGATTAGTGGCAAAAAACGAATGGCATCTGCATCATAGTAAAAGTATTTTTATTGAACTTAGACCAGTCGATCCTCGTTCAATTTTACAAGGTGACTATATGGCACTGGCTTATGAGTTAAATTTACAATCTCTTAAAGCTCTTGCAGGAAGTGAGAGTGAGGCTCTAGATCAGGTAATTTTTAATCATTCTTCTGTTCAAGCAAAAGTTATTTTGGATTCACAAAATCGAGTAGTTCGTACAATTTTAGATATTAACAATTCATTTGCTGGGCAAAGTTTAATTTTAAAAAATCCTGAAAATCGTTCACAGGCTTTATATCCCGCTTCACGAAGTTTCTTGTTTGCCGAAGGTCTAGCTCAATGCTATCAGAAAGCAAAGTATGCTGAATTTAAGGTAAATACAAAAGGAGAGGCGATTCTGTTTGATTTGCGAGGAGAGGGGCTTCAACCATTGAATTGCAAACAGCAAAAGAATTGGTGGGATGGAACAATTTAGGATTTATAAAATTATAAAAGCCCGTCAATGCGGGCTTTTTTATTCTTAGAAGAAATTAGGCAACTTGGACAGGGATACAATTCGCTGTGTGGTTGACTGTATTATTTGGGTTTGCATAGACCAAACGTGGTTTATGAATGTTTGCTTCAGCTTCAGTAAAATCACCAAATGTAGCAATAATGACGAGATCACCAACGTCTGCTTGATGTGCAGCACCGCCGTTTACTGAAATAATTCCAGAGCTATCTTCACCACGAATCGCATAAGTCGTGAAGCGTTTGCCATTGGTTACATTCCAAACATGAATTTCTTCATATTCACGAATACCAGCTAAGTCCATCAATACGCCATCAATTGCACAAGAACCTTCATAGTGAAGTTCAGCATGGGTTACAACTGCACGGTGAATTTTGCATTTTAATAAACGAGATAGCATGGCTAGCGTCTCCTGAGTAGACCTAAGATGTAGATCTTATGGTGAAATCTTTAGCTTTTGCGGTTGGCAAAGTGGCTGATGCGCATTTTGCTCCTAAAAAAGCAAGATAGCAAGCATGATTGTTCAACAATTTAAGTGGGTTTATATGCATTAATTTGATTCATGGCCTGTGGAACTTGTCCTTGAACAAGTAGTTTCACTTTAGAAATGGCATGATCAATTGCTGCATCCATCAGACTTTGTTCACTACTTGGTGCTTTTCCAAGTACGTGGCCTGAAACTCTTTCTTTTGAGCCAGGATGTCCGATACCAATACGTAAACGATGAAAATTTGGACCAATATGAGGGACAATGTCACGTAAACCGTTATGACCACCATGTCCACCGCCTGTTTTAAGACGAATTACACCAGGGTTCATATCAAGTTCATCATGAGCAATTAAAATTGCTTCGGGAGCAATTTGATAAAATTTTGCAAATGGAACTACACTTTGTCCAGAACGGTTCATAAATGTAGTGGGTAGAAGTAGACGGACATCGTGTCCTTCTATATTACCACGTCCACTGATTCCGTGAAATTTCGGATCATTTTTTAATGTAATGCCATATTTATTAGCAAGCTGTTCAATGAACCAAAAGCCTGCATTATGGCGGGTTTGGGCATATTCTGAACCAGGATTGCCCAAACCAACAATTAGCGAAATATTTGACACTAATCTACGCCTTTCAACACTTATGCGCGTTTGAAGTCAGCGTGCATAGGAGTGTTTTTAGATGGGTGACGTTGTAACGCTTGGATTTTAACGTTTTCAACTTTGTCGCCCACTTTGATTTCTACAACTTCTTCAAAGAAAGCATTGTTTTCTAAAGCTTTTACAAGCTCACGAAGTTCTAAAGTAATAGCTACAGGCTCAGCATTGCCACCATAAATGATAGCTGGAATTAATGCTTCGTGACGAAGGCGGCGGCTCGCACCTTTCCCTTGTTTGTCTTCAGCACGCGCTTGAGCGTTTAATACGAAGTTTGCCATGAGTAAATCCTCATTAAAGTTTAAATATACTAAACTTGCGACCAGTTTAGTGATAGAAAACCCCAGCCAAGGCCAGGGTTCATAAAAGCTGCGGTATTATAAACTATCGAACATCGCACTGATAGATTCTTCGTTATTAATACGACGAATCGTTTCAGCAACCATGCTAGCAACAGAAACCTGACGGATTTTGCCCAAGGTTAATGCTTCATCAGAAAGAGGAATGGTGTCAGTGACAACCAATTCATCAATAACTGAATTACGTAAGTTTTCAATAGCCTTGCCAGAAAGTACAGGGTGAGTTGCGTATGCAACTACACGACGTGCACCAAATTGCTTAAGCGCATCAGCTGCTTTGCACAATGTACCGGCAGTATCAACCATGTCATCTACGATAACGCAATCACGATCTTTTACGTCACCAATTAAGTGCATAACTTGCGACTCATTGGCTTTTTGACGACGTTTGTCAATAATTGCTAAATCGATGTCACCCATCTGTTTGGCAACGGCACGAGCACGTACTACACCACCAACGTCAGGAGAAACCACCATAAGGTTGTCATGCTGTTGTTGACGTAAGTCAGCAAGCAAAGCAGGAGTACCGTAGATGTTGTCGACTGGAATATCGAAGAAACCCTGAATTTGGTCAGCATGTAAGTCAATCATTACGACACGATCAATACCAACAGTGGTAAGCATGTCTGCAACAACTTTAGCTGTAATCGGTACACGTGCAGAACGTGGACGACGGTCTTGGCGAGCATAACCAAAATAAGGGATAACAGCGGTAATACGACCAGCACTTGCACGACGCAAAGCGTCTGCCATAACCAAGATTTCCATAAGGTTATCATTGGTAGGGGCACAAGTAGGCTGAACGATAAATACGTCTTTACCACGAACATTTTCAGTAATTTCTACTGAAATTTCTCCATCAGAAAAGTGACCGACTGATGCAGCACCTAGAGGGATATGTAAGTGACTTACGACTTTTTGAGCGAACTGTGGATGAGCATTTCCACTAAAAACGACAAGATTGGGCATGAAGCACCCTTGGCGGTTGGTATGTAATTAAATAGATGGCAGGGGCGGCTGGATTCGAACCAACGGATGCCGAGATCAAAACCCGGTGCCTTACCACTTGGCGACGCCCCTAATGCGGCAGAACTTTAATATTTTTGCAATACAATGTCAAGATTAATCAACAAAAAGCATAGCAATTAAGTCTGTCTTTAAAATAAGAGAATGGCAGGGGCGGCTGGATTCGAACCAACGGATGCCGAGATCAAAACCCGGTGCCTTACCACTTGGCGACGCCCCTAAATTCGATGATATATATGATGGCAGGGGCGGCTGGATTCGAACCAACGGATGCCGAGATCAAAACCCGGTGCCTTACCACTTGGCGACGCCCCTAATATAATCATCATTACAGGTGAGGTTGGCAGGGGCGGCTGGATTCGAACCAACGGATGCCGAGATCAAAACCCGGTGCCTTACCACTTGGCGACGCCCCTAACGTGTAACCTTAAAATGATTAAGAGGAGATTCTTTTAAACTATTTACCAAGTAAGATTTACAAGGTGAATGGTTAAGAATTTCATCAATATTCATTTCATTCGTTACTTCAATAAAAACACAAGCACCTGTACCTGTAAGCTTTGCTTGACCAAACTGGTCTAAATATCGCATTGCTTCTTCTACTTCAGGGTATAACTGTCGAGCTAATGGCTCAAAGTTATTTCCAAAATTAGAAGGTTCTAACTGATAGGCGCAAAATTTAGTGGTCTTAGAGTCTCTTGTCAATGTTTTTTGTGAAAAAAGCAATTGAGTGCTGATAAAACAATCAGGTTTTAAAATAATGAACTGTTTTTGATCTAAGTCTATGAATGATAAATGTTCACCAATACCTTCAGCCCATGCATTTTTACCATAAATAAAAATAGGAACATCTGCACCAAGCTTAACGCCATAGTCTGCAAGTTGTTCTTGATTTAGTCCACATTCCCATAATTGATTTAATACAATCAGGGTTGTGGCAGCATTGGATGAACCTCCGCCCAGACCTGCACCCATTGGAATATTTTTTTCAATTTTGATGTGTAAACCGCAGAATTTTTTTGCATGCGGTCTTAGTATTTGAGCAGCCCGATAAATCAGGTTTTCTTCAGGTCTGACTTCACTCAATCCATCAATTTCGATTTGTTCATCCAAAGTCGGCGTAAATATCATCCAGTCATATAAATCAATAAGTTGGAAAATGGTTTGTAACTCATGATAACCATTTTCGCGTCGGCCTGTAATATGCAAAAACAGGTTGAGCTTAGCTGGAGAAGGAACTCGAATCATAGATTTATATAATTAGACTTAGCGGTTTTGGATGACCATTGTAATACGGTTTTCTTTATCTTCAGCAAGGGCTTGCTTTAAAACCAGTTTATTTGGCAAAGTTTGTTCGCCATCATAGCTAAAATTAACTGTCCAACCATCTTCAATCAGTTGGTTTACACGATTTTCATTATCTTTACTGATTTGAGCACTTAGAGTTGCGGGTTTGGCTAAAATCCAACTCGTTAAATGAGTAATTGGTGCTTGCCAACCAGTTGCACGCTCTAAAAGCTCTTCTGGAGAGGCAGCAGTAATTAATCCAGTTTTCGCACTATTTAACTTCACTTCACCGGGTTTGCCTTGAATTTGGGTTTTTCCTACGCCTAAAATACCGCTTAATTCAATATCAAAATTATCTTGTTGTTGAACCCATGTGAAAAAAGCACTACCGGTTTGCTGTGGTGTGCGAACACCGATTTTACCTTGTAAATTAAAGTGTTTTTCATCTTGAACTTGCTGGGTAACCGCAGGTTTTGGTTGAGTAAAATGCTGACAACCGGTTAGAAATAATACACTTGATCCACAGATCGCTGTGCACAGTTGGGCAAATTTGCTCATATATTTAACTCTTTTTTGCAGATGTAGGTAAAATTAACGCATCAAGCTGTTGTAATTGTGGATCATTGGCATGTTTTTGTTTCAGTTGTTGTAACACAGCGCTAAATTGAGTTAATGATCCTTGCATATACAATGCTTTAGCATAGCGAACGCCAATATTTATATTGTGACTAAGTTCATAAGCTTTGCCTAAAGCCTCTGCTGCGGCTTCATAATCATTCTGTAAAAATGCAATATAGCCCAGCGTATCAAGAATTGAGGCTTGTTCCGGTGCATATTCTAAAGCTTGCTCTGCATATTGACGTGCTTCTTTTAGCCGACGGTTTTGCAGGGCTAATGTATAAGCATATGCATTGAGGTAGGTTGGACTGTTAGGCTCAAGTTGTAATAATTGTTTTAATGTTTTGTCGAGTTTATCTCTGTCAGTATACGGATCAAGTAATAAAATTTCTGCGTAAATGAGTTCCGGATCATCGGGTAAATTCTTTATCGCTTCATCTAATAAGTTTAATGCAGCTTTTTTATTGCCCATTTTCTTTAAGATTTCAGCTTGAGCTTGATATAAGAAACTCGCATGTTGGGGATAATTTACGCGTTCTTGCGTGAGGAACCGTAAAGCATCATGTAAATTTTCTTGTTTATCATATATTGCAATCAGATTGCGTCTGGAAACGACGTATAAGCTGCCATCGACTAAACGATAGTAAGCTTTTGCGGTTTCATAATGTTGTTTACGTTCTGCATTAATTGCTAAGTAGTAATAGGCTTCATTTTGATATTTTGCAGAGTTTCGTAGATCAACAAGATATTGTTCTGCTTTGTCATACTGCTTTAAATCGATACTGGTTAAGCCTGCAATAAATAATGCTTCTTCAGCTTTAGGATTAGCTTCTATAACGTTTTCGAGCTTTTCTAACGCGAGTTGAGATTGATTGATTTGTATGAGATAGCGGATTTCAGCTAAACGAATGTCTAAATTTTTCTTATATTTACGGCTGGACTTCGCATACCATTTAAGTGCACCTTCTTGATCGCTCAGAGCAATGAGCAGGTTAGCTTTCATTAAAATAAAGCTCGTCACTTTAGGACGTCGGCGTAATGCCTTGTTAATGTTGGTTAGGGCTGATTCTAATTGGCCATTTTGGGCTTCTAAGTTGGCGATGAGTGCTAAAATAGAAGGGTTATCTTTTTCAGCACTAGAGCGTAAAGCTGTTAATAGTACATCCCGATCTTGAGCATTTTCTGGAGCAATGCTTGCTAAAATTTGTTCTAAATCAGCAGTCGGATCTATTTTTAAAATTTTATCTAATGTTTCAGCGGCAAGCTGATATTCATGTGTTTTTAAAGCAATATGTGACAAATAGAATAAAGCTGGCACATCTTTGGGCTCTTGAGCTACCCAATGTGTAGCAATATTTAAAGCGGCTTGTAAGTCATTATATTCAAGAGCAACGTCTAAAGCTCGTTGTTTAATTGAGGTAGAGTTGCTTTTAATTGCGAGCACTGTGTAATTGTGCAAAGCGTTAGGAATATCATCATAAGCCAGAGCAAACTCAGCGACCATAGTTTGTTCTAAGGCCTGATCAAATGAATGCACGGCATAGGTCTCTTGCACAGGACGTGCATAGACATGCGAGGACATGCTACCTAACAATAAGAATGTGGTAGAATACTGTCTTATCGAAGCACCGTTAAAATTAATACGGCTATTCATTTGACGCAATTTTTATTGATCCAAAGTAATGCTTTTTATGACACCGATGTTGCACAATAGCATAAATTTAGCGAAATGATGATCTGATATGTCTTTCTTTGCATTGGGTGTCAACCATCAAACAGCTTCTGTCGAACTCCGCGAAAAAATTGCTTTCAATGCAGAGCGATTAAGTCGTTTGCTTGCCGAACAAAACCATCACCAGAACTTAAAGGATTTGGTGGTCGTTTCGACGTGTAACCGCACAGAAGTGTATGCCATGGCAGAAAACGCCGAAAGCCTTCTGAAATGGTTAGCCGATGCCAATAATATTGATGTACAGCACTTAATTCATCATGTTTATCGTTACGAGAACACGCAGGCAATTACACATTTAATGCGAGTAGCGAGTGGTCTAGACTCTCTCATGCTGGGTGAGCCGCAAATTTTAGGGCAGGTTAAAAGTGCTTTAGCATTGTCTAAAGAAGCTCAAACAGTTTCTCCTGAATTAAACAGTGTTTTTGAGTATGCTTTTTATGCTGCTAAACGTGTACGTTCCGAAACTGCGGTAGGAAGTCATGCCGTTTCGATGGGGTATGCCGTTGCTCAATTAGCTTTACAAGTCTTTAGTAAGCCCGAAAAAATTACTGTAATGGTCGTTGCAGCAGGTGAAATGAATAGTTTGGTTGCTAAGCATCTGGCTGAAATGGGTGTTGCCAAAATTATTATTTGTAATCGTAGCCGTGAGCGTGCTGACCAATTGGCTCAAGAGATTTCACATCAAGTTGAAGTTGAAATTATTGATTTTTCAGCATTAGCTGAAAACTTATATCGTGCTGATGTTGTGTCGAGTTGTACTGGTAGCTTATATCAAGTTATTGCTTATCCAGATGTTAAGGCTGCATTAAAGAAACGTCGCTATCAACAAATGTTAATGGTTGATTTAGCCGTACCTCGTGATATAGATCCTAAAGTTGAAGCGCTTGATGGGGTCTATTTGTATGGTGTGGATGATTTACAAAGCGTGATTGATGAAAACCTTGCTCAACGGCGTCAGGCCGCTGTTGAAGCAGAAGTCATGGTTAATCAGTTAGCTACCCAGCTTATTACGCATCAAAAAGTTAAAGAGGCTGGCAGCACAATTCATGCTTACCGCCAACATAGTGAAGAAATTAGTCAACAAGAGCTTGCGCACGCATTAGAGGCTTTGCATCATGGTGAAAATGCTGAACAAGTATTACAGCAATTCGCGCATCGTTTGACGCAAAAGCTTATGCATCCGACATCTATTTTGCTACGTGAAGCTGCTAAGGCGGAAAATCCTGATTATTTAGAATGGCTACAACAGCATTTACAGGACGTCTTTGATCATGAGCGTAAGCCAAAACATTAAGACAACAGTCTTAAACTAATTTGTTTTGTTAGTTCATTGAGTTGCTGTCTTAGATTTCTTGATTCAATCAGAGAAATCGGGGACTTAAGCTTTTGACGTAAATATCTTTCTTTTAAGCCTAACGCATATTCTTGAGCTAACTTGTCAGCCACTTCAGGTGCTTGAGTTAATGCCTGGATATTGGTCCTTTGCATAATATCTGCAATTTCATGGCAATAACTGCTGCATGCACCTAAAACATAATAAGTCGCTAGCTCTTGGTCATCAGGCAACTCATCAAATATACGGTTTAAAGTTGCTAATATTTTAGCCAATAACTCATCTTGAGGAATATAGGCACGTAATCCTTCAAAATGAATATAAAGGAATGGATGGTGCATCAAAATTGCGACAGCAAAGTCTTCATCTTTCGTTTGAATATTAAATGATAACGATGCATCGTGACTAACTTGTGGGGTAAAACGTTTACCTAGTCCGAGTTTTTCACGGAAAGATTGATTAAGTAAATAGCGGAAAGAGCCCTGTTTGGGTAATAGTTCAGTCAGTTCTCTGAGTTCACCCATGACCAAGCTTTTGCCTTCAGGAGTGCTAATGTCGTGTTGACCTGTTAAATGGGCAAACACAAAATCAGACAAAAGAGGGGCCTGTTGTAATAGTTTCTGGAAATTTTCAAGCCCTTCACGACGTATAAGAGAGTCCGGATCGTGGTCATTTGGTAGAACGAAAAATTTGAGTTCGCGACCATCATTGAGAAGTGGTAAAGCAATTTCTAGCGTTCTGCGTGCTGCTTTTTGACCCGCCGCATCACCGTCAAAAGCAATGGTAATTCGGCTATTTTGTTTAAATAAAATATTAAGATGTTCTGTATTACTTGCTGTTCCTAAAGTTGCAACAGCTCCTGTAATGCCATATTGCTGAAGCGCAATGACATCCATGTAACCTTCAACCATTAACCAGTCGCTAGACTTAAGTTTTCTACCCTCATAAAGCCCGTAAAGTAGCTGATTCTTGTGAAAGACTTCTGAGTCAGGTGAGTTGATGTATTTAGGTTTGATTTCATCATTTAAGGCACGTCCACCAAAACCAACGACGCGGCCTTTAGGGTCTCGAATCGGGAAAATGACACGGTCACGTAATAAGTCGAAATCACGGCCACTATCGCTTGAACGAATAAGTCCAAGCTGTTTTAAACCATCAATATCATAAGGAAAAGCTTTTTCTAAGTGTTGCCAGTCTTCTGGTGCATAGCCCAAGCGCCAAAACTGAATAGTCTGATTAGTTAAGCCACGTTGTTTAAAGTAGTTTTTTGCCTTTTGACTATTAGGTAATTGGTGTTCATAGAACTGAGCAACATTTTCCAGTAAGTCATATAAATTACCTTCTTGAACTGGTTCATCAAAACTAAAAGGCTGCTCAAATTGAGCAAATGGGTCATCAAAAAATACAGGTTCAAGCGTATTATAGCTTTCATCAGTTGGTTGTTGTGGAGTTGGAGTTACAGGCTCCGCCGTATTTGTTTTTGCAACTGGTGGTTTGGTAACCTGACGGGTATAAGACAGCTTTTTATTTTCAGTATTATCTTTCGGTAGTTCGACTCCAGCGCTACTCGATAGCTCCTTCATGACATCTATAAAATTTCGGTTATCGATGTCCATGAGAAATCGGATCGCGTTCCCGTTAGCCTGACAACCAAAGCAGTGATAATACTGCTTGTCGCGATAGACATGGAACGATGGCGTTTTTTCTTGATGAAAAGGGCAACAGCCGGAATATGTACGTCCCGTCTTTTTCAGTTTCACACGTTGACCAATCAGATCGACAATATCTGTGCGATCTAAAATCTGATCAATCGTATGTTGTGGAATTGCCATAATTCAGATAACCGTATTAAAACTGATGAGAGAGTGAGTCAGAATATTCTGACATGATGAGGCAAGATCTACACAATAAATATTTTAATATTTTATAAAAACAAACAGGCAAGTGGTATCACTTGCCTGTTTATTGGTGCTTTTTAAAATTTGTAACTTATTGAGCAGCGTCGCTAGTACCTTGCGTTGCATCATCTGACTGAGTCTCAGTTGATACATCTGTAGAGCTAACAGCTGGAGCAACAGTTGTATTTTCTGCTGGTTGTGGCTCAGGTTTATCTAATAAACCGAAGCTTAAACGATTTGTCCAACTACGTTCTGACTTTGGAGCTTCAACAGTTGTTTTTTCTGGTTCTTCAGTTTCTTCTTTATCTGAATTACCAATTAAACCAAAGCTTACGCGATTGAGGAAACCACGTTTTGGAGCTTCTGCTTCAGCTGTGCTTTCTGGAGTTGCAGCCGTAGATTCACGACCAAAAATACCTAAGGTCGCACGGTTAATCCAGTTACCTTCTTTACGAGCAGCACGCATGTTAACTGTGCCGTCTTTTTTCACCAAGTTAGGGTAATTAAGCTTTAAAACTTCAATATATTGTTGTGAAGTCGCTTTATCACCTAATTGGTTATAGCTATATGCCAAAGTCGCTAATGCTTCTGGAACTTGAGGAGTTTGTGGATAGTGTTCAATTACCCATTGCGAACGTTCGGCAGCTGCGATCCAAGCTTTACGTTTAACGTTAAAACGCGCAGCAGTCATTTCATTTTCAGCAAGTTCTTGCCCAATGAACTTCATACGCTGAGCAGCATCAACAGAGTATTGGCTACTTGGGAAACGACGAATTAAATCAACAAAATTCTGATAAGCAACTTTTAAATAACTCACATCACGATGAGATTGTTGCAGAGATGTATAGCGCATCAAACTGTCGTAGTTTTGCTCCATATTCGATACAGCACGAACATAGTAAGCATAATCTACATTTGGGTGTTGAGGATTTAAACGAATAAAACGTTCTGCTAAGGCAATCGCGCCTTCATAATCTTTTTGTTTAAATTTTGAATATAGAAGTTCAAGTTGTGCTTGTTGTGCGTATTGTCCAGTCGGATAATAAGTATCGATTGCTTCTAAAGACTTGGTCGCATCAAGATATTGACCACGGTCAAGCGACTTTTGGGCCTTTTCGAAGTAAGCTTGTTCACTAGATTGTGGGCCACTATCGACCACTTCTTTTTTACTTGGATTGCTGCTACAGCCCACAAATGCAGACGCTACACCTAAAGATAAGGCAAGCATCGTAATTTTATAACGTGGTAGCGACATAAAAACTCCTCTGTTATGTTGGGCAATGAGCTACAATTGCGCTATTAAACCACTTTTATCTCAATGATCAAATGACTTCAGCACAATCTTCAAACACAAACTTATCTGAAACCGACTTCAATTTACTTGAAGATTCTGAGGATGCAGATAACCATACTTCTGATACAACTGCAACACGTTTATCGTTGCAAGTTCAGTTAGATGAAACCTATCTGGGACAACGTATCGATCAGGTTGCGGCCTTGGTGTGGAATGAGTTTTCACGTGAAAAGCTTAAACAATGGTTGAAGGATGGCCATCTGTTGGTGAATGGTAACATTGTCAAGCCTAAGCACCGTTGTGAAGGGACAGAGCTGCTTACACTCGAAGTTGAGCTCGAAGCACAGACCACAAGTCAACCTGAAAATATTCCACTTAATATTGTTTATGAAGATGACGACATTTTAGTCATTAATAAACCAGTAGGTATGGTAGTACATCCAGGGGCGGGCAATAGTTCTGGAACTTTAGTGAATGCATTGCTTTATCATTTCCCAAAATTGTCGGAACTTTCTCGCGCAGGTTTAGTACATCGTATTGATAAAGATACAAGCGGTTTGTTAGTTGTTGCCAAGAGCCTTGAAGCGCAGTTTTCTTTAAGTAAACAGTTAGCAAATAAATCGGTTTACCGTGTATATGACCTAGTTGTTTATGGAAATATTATTGCTGGCGGTACGATTGATGAACCGATCAAACGTCATCCAGTTGACCGTGTGAAAATGGCGATTTTACCGGGCGGGCGTGATGCTGTGACCCATTACAATGTAAAAGAACGCTTTAAAGATTTTACTCGTGTACAAGCTCGTCTTGAAACAGGCCGAACTCATCAGATTCGTGTGCATTTTAGTTATATCGGTTATGGACTGATCGGTGATCAGATTTATATGAACCGTGTACGTGTACCAGCAGGCGCGTCTGAATTACTCATTGATACTTTACGTGGTTTTAAACGCCAAGCATTGCATGCGGCTAAATTGGGTTTGAAACACCCTCGTACGGGTGAAGAAATGCTATTTGAAGCGCCGTGGCCTGAAGATTTTACGCATTTAGTAGATGTGTTACGTTCAGAAAACGCTGCATATTAAGGAAGCGTATATGGAATTTGTTCAAGGTTTACCTCAAGGCGTATGTGTGGGACAGACACGTGTTCAACATCCTTTAGCATTAGCAACGGATCAACATGAGCTGTCTGGCTTTAATCTGGCTTTACATGTTAATGATGAGGCAAAACGTGTTCAGCAACATCGCATGATATTGCTAGATGAGTTTGCTAAGTTCGGTGTTAAAAAAATGACATGGATGACTCAAACACATAGTACGATTTGCCATACAGTAAATGAACAAATTCTTTTTAAGGCTTTAATTGGTGATGGTTTGGTCACTCAAACCAAAGGCCATGCTTTAATGATGATGACTGCTGATTGCTTACCTGTCGTGTTAGGTAACGCCGAAGGTACCGAAGTCGCAAACTTACATGCGGGTTGGCGTGGTTTAGCTGGTGGGATTGTTGAAAACACGATTGCTGCTATGCGAAACCCTCCAGCTTGGGCGTGGTTAGGAGCTGCGATTAGCCAATCTTGTTTTGAAATCGGCGCTGAAGTAAAGGCTGCTTTTTGTGACAAATATCCTGAGTTGGAAACAGCTTTTGTTGAGGGGGCTGCTCCAAATAAATTTCATGCAGATTTATATGCAATTGCACGTTTTATTTTGCAGAGTCTAGGTGTGAAGCAGGTTTTAGGCGGAGACCAATGTTCATATCAACAGAGCGATGAATATTTTTCTTATCGTCGTGATGCGAAGACTGGGCGTATGGCTACCTTTGTTTTTATCTAAGCTTTATCAACATCATTAAATTCACTCTCTTATTTTGTAGTCATTAAATAAAGTAAGAGAGCGTCTTATTTAGCTTAAAGATATTACGATTGTGAATTGTATTGAAACGCTTCTATTTCATATTTATAGATGTAGGTTTAGCAAGCGTTAATAAAATGATAAAATAGAAAAAATCGCTCAAAATTTTAATCTTATGTCTTTGCCTGAAAAACATCTCTCAATTGTTTACCACAGTCCATATGGTCATACCGCCAAGGTGGCCTCTGCTATTGCTGCTGGTGCAGAGGTGATGGGGGTGAAAGTACACTTAATGAATATTGAGCATATTGATTGGGATGCGCTTGATGCATCGCAAGGTATTATTTTTGGATCGCCTACCTATATGGGAAGTATGACTGCCGATTTTAAAAAGTTTATGGACAGTACTTCTAAACGTTGGAAAGAACGTGTGTGGCAAGGCAAACTTGCGGCTGGCTTTGCAAATTCAGGTGGATTAAGTGGCGATAAACTCGCGGTATTACAACAATTAAATATTTTTGCCATGCAACATGGCATGCTTTGGTCAGGTTTACCTTTAATGACGACAGGGCATAGTGAAAAAGATTTAAACCGATTATCGAGTTGCTTAGGTTTGATGACACAGTCGGATAATGCGCCTGTTGAAATTACTCCTCCACAAGGTGATTTAGATACAGCTAAATGGTTTGGTGAATATATTGCTGGACTTTTATACAGATTAAACTAATGAAATTCACGACGTAAAAAAGCCTCTGAAAAGAGGCTTTTGTTTTATTACTTATGAAATATACGAGCTTTATCACGTTGCCAGTCACGGTCTTTTTCGGTTGCACGTTTGTCATGAAGCTGTTTACCCTTCACAAGAGCAATCTCCAGTTTGACTAAATGACCTTTCCAATAACACGCTAAAGGAACACATGAGTAGCCTTTCTGGTTAACTGCACCCATTAGGTGTTCAAGCTGACGTCGAGAGAGCAATAATTTACGGGTACGTGTTGCCTCAGGTACAACATGGGTCGAAGCCGATAATAAAGGCTGAATTTGTGAACCAAGTAAAAATGCTTCGCCATTTTTGAAAATGACATAACTTTCCGTCAAAGTCATACGCCCAGCACGTAAGGATTTTACTTCCCAACCTTGAAGTGACATGCCTGCTTCAAATTTTTCTTCGATAAAATAATCATGACGGGCACGCTTATTTTGTGCGATTGTTCCGCCATTATGTTTCTTTACTACTGTTGCTTTCGCCATAATTCAAACTTCCACAATTATGCCTATTGTGCCGTAAACTGATGCTAAGGTGAAGTTTTTCCTGCACATGAATATTTCGCCTCATGTATAACTTTTGCTAAAATAGGTTCACAATATAATTAGAGTACTAGCGGATGTCTAAAACGCGTGTAATTTATCCTGGAACATTTGACCCCATCACGAATGGACACGTTGATTTAGTTACTAGAGCATCAAGAATGTTTGATGAGGTTGTAGTAGCAATTGCAATTGGACATCATAAAAACCCTTTGTTCAGTCTAGAAGAAAGAGTTGAACTGGCCCAAAAATCACTAAGCCACCTTTCAAATGTTGAATTTGTCGGCTTTGATGGTTTACTGGTTAATTTTTTCAGAGAGCAGAAGGCAACAGCAGTACTTCGTGGTTTAAGAGCGGTTTCTGATTTTGAATATGAATTTCAATTGGCTAATATGAACCGTCAACTTGATCCACATTTTGAAGCGGTGTTTTTAACACCATCTGAGCAGTATTCATTTATTTCTTCGACATTGATTCGGGAAATTGCTCGTTTAAAAGGGGATGTAACCAAGTTTGTTCCGCAAGCTGTGGTTGAGGCCTTTGAACGTAAACATCAACAAGGTTGGTAACGTGTCGTTATATATCACCGATGAATGCATAAATTGTGATGTTTGTGAACCAGTTTGCCCGAATGAAGCAATTTTTATGGGTGAGGTGATTTATGAAATTCATCCAGATTTATGTACTGAGTGCGTTGGTCATCATGACCAACCGCAATGTCAGTTGTTTTGTCCTGTAGATTGTATTCCTAAAGATCCACAGCATGAGGAAACAGAAGAACAGCTCTTCGACAAATATAAAAAATTAATTGCTCAAAAAAGCACGAGCAATTAGTAAATAAATTTGTTAATATGCGCCCCTGAGGTGAGCTGGATGGTCGCTGCTGTGGAGGTCTTCGTGACTGAAGCAGGGGAGGAAAGTCCGGGCTTCATAGGGCAGGGTGCCAGGTAACGCCTGGGCGGTGAAAGCCGACGGAAAGTGCAGCAGAGAGTAGACCGCCTCATTCGTGAGGTAAGGGTGAAAGGGTGCGGTAAGAGCGCACCGCGTGTCTGGTAACAGTTCACGGCATGGTAAACCCCACCAGAAGCAAGACCAAATAGGAATCCTGAGGTACGGCCCGTACTGGATTCGGGTAGGTCGCTTGAGCGTATGAGTGATTGTACGCCTAGAGGAATGACCATCCTCGACAGAACCCGGCTTATAGGCTCACTTCACCTAATTTATTTAAAATTTTTCTTGACGTGCATTAAAGAAACTAAGATAATGCGCGCACAGTTTTCGGCTATGTAGCTCAGTTGGTTAGAGCACCGCACTCATAATGCGGGGGTCACAAGTTCAAGTCTCGTCATAGCCACCATTTTATAGACCACGCTCCTGCGTGGTCTTTTTTTATGCTCATTTTTTGATTAAACACAGTTTGTAAAGACCGACTTTATAGTTGTGGCATTGTTTGTCTACGTCAATTTCTTCATGTTCTTATAACACTTAACAAGGATGTTGAAGACATGAAAAGGTCATTATTATTTGTAGGGATTTTAAGTTTAACAGCGGGAGTTCAAGTTTCTGCGGCTGATTTGAGTTGGGGAGATCCAACTTTAGACTCGGGTCAATTTAAAGTTTCTGGCGCGGTACGCTCCCGCTATTTGCATAAAGATTATGTGGTTGATGCAAATGAAGGTTCTCAAAATGATGACTGGCGGCTAACCGATATTAAATTAGTGTTAGGTTATGAAAATCCAGATTGGATTGCAGGGGCGGATGCTCGTTGTTATCAATATGATCGCTTATGCGATGCAATTTTTCTAAAAAAAGCATGGGTAGGTTATAAGTTATCTGACCAGCAGAGAATCACGGCAGGTTTGCAACCCGTTGATTTTGGTTTTGGCGAATTTTGGGGAAGTAGTTATTACGAAACACTTTTAAATACAGTTGGTTTAGAAGATATCGATAATTTGGGTATCAAATATAAATTTGCAGATGATAAATATAATTTGACCTTGGGTTTCTATCCAACTGATGGTGGAAATTATAAGGGAACTTCAAAAGACTCAAGCCGTTACAGTGGTAATTTTGTTGAAGCTGATGATTTAAGTACAGGTACCAATATTGAAGAAAAAAATATGTGGATTGCCCGAGCATCTAGAAAATTTGAGATTGATAAGTCTCAAAATTTTTCGACTGAGCTAGGTGGGTCAGTTTGGTATTCTGACTTAGAAAATAAAAGAACAAATATAGATGGACACCGTAAATCTTGGAACATTTTTGCTCAAACGCAATATCAAGCATGGCAGTGGATGTTCTTGGCGGGTAAGCAAGATGTCACCAATGGCGACGATTTATTCCCTAATAGTTCAACGATTGGAGCATTTGATTATCCATATCAAGTCGCCAATAAAGGTAAATATTTGGTCAATGAAATTAATTACACCTTTGCTCAGCCATTCCATCAGATTGAAAACATTAAACCTTATATCTCTCATAGTCGCTTTTTTAAAGATGAGGATAGTTATAAAGACTCTGAACGTTTAATTGCTGGGGTTTATTTTAATTACAAAGCCATAGGTATTCAGGGTGAATATATTATGAGTAAAAATGATCCAATGGTGGGCGGTGGGGCCGATGGCCTTGCACAAGGTAGCAGTAATGACTGGGATAAATTGTTTTATCTCTCAATTGGATATTATTTCTAAAATTTAAGAGCAATTTATTGCCCTAAGTGGATAGGTCCCACTTAGGGCTTTTTTTATAGAAATACTTTTTCTGGTGGAGGTTCACGTTTGACTGCGGGTGAAATGAGTTGCCCACGGTTTAAGTTTTGCACATGCTGCAATCGATTAAGTAATTCATTTTGAATGAACAAAATGCAAGTTTGTAATTTAGACGAGCTTTTGAGTCGTGATGGATAAACTGCCCAAACATCTGCATCTTGCCAGTACTCAGGCAAAATATGCTGAAGTTGGCCTGTAATCAATTCATCTGCAACATCCCAAATCGAACGGAAAATAATGCCGTGACCTTCTATGGCAAGCTGATGAATAATTTCGCCGTTATTAGAAACAAAGCGTGGTTTGACATGAACCGAGACATCTTCAGAAGTATGTCGAAATTTCCATAGCACAGATGATTGATCACGCTCACTAATCGTCAAACAGTCATGTGTTTGCAAATCTTCAATGCTGTCTGGTACGCCGTGTTTAAGTAAATAACTCGGTGCTGCACATAAAATTCGAAAATTAGAAGCTAACTTCTTCGCAATCATGTTTGGCGCAATTTCATTACCAATTCTGATGTCTAAATCAATACTGTGTTGAATCAAGTCTTTGGTATTGTCGATAGTGTCAAAATGAATCTGGAGCTTTGGATAAAGCATCATTAATTTAGATAGAATTGGGGCGATATGCTTTCTGCCAAAACCAAAGCTACTAATAATATCCATACGACCTGTGGGCGTACTGAGCGGGTTATTGACTAGTTCACAGACTTCATCAAATTCTTCAAGAATATTTGAAACTCTCTCAAGGATGAGTTTGCCATCTTCCGTTAGGCTGACATGACGCGTGCTGCGATGAAAAAGTTTGCAGCTTAACGTGTTTTCTAAAATATTAATTCGCTTGCTAATAAAAGCTGGCGATGTCCCAAGTTCCTCAGCAGATTCGACAAAACTTTTTAGTTTGGCGACTGTGCAAAAAACCTTTAAATCCGATAGGTTAGGTAGATTATTCACGATCCGTGTCCATTGGAGTGATAGTTCCGTTATTGATCATTTTTGCTTAAAACATCATGTTTAAGCCATACAAGGATATTAGTCGAAGGTGTGAAGGAAGCTTATGGCAAAAAGATATAAAGTTGCCACGATTGCAGGCGATGGTATTGGTTTAGAAGTTCTACCAGAAGGCATTAAGGTTGTAAAGGCAGCAGCAGAAAAGCATGGCATTGAGCTTCAGTTAAATGCTTTCGATTGGGCAAGCTGCGATTACTACCTTGAGCACGGCAAAATGATGCCAGATGACTGGTTTGAAACCCTACAAGGTTACGATGCAATTTATTTTGGCGCTGTAGGCTGGCCGGATAAAGTGCCTGACCATATTTCACTTTGGGGTTCGCTACTTCAGTTCCGTCGTGGTTTTGACCAATATGTGAATTTACGTCCAGTGCGCTTAATGCCTGGTGTGAAATGTCCATTGGTAGGTAAAAAACCGGGTGACATCGATTTTTACGTGGTTCGTGAAAACAGTGAAGGTGAGTACTCAGCCATTGGTGGTAAAGCTTTTGAAGGAACAGACCGCGAGTTTGTTTTACAAGAAGCCGTATTTACACGTCATGGTGTAGACCGTATTTTGCGTTATGCATTTGAGTTTGCAAATCAGCGCGATGCAAAAAAAATTACAGCAGCAACCAAGTCAAATGGTATTGCCGTCAGTATGCCGTACTGGGATGAACGCGTTGACGCGATGGCAAAACAATATCCACAAATTCAAGCTGATAAACAGCACGTTGATATTTTAGCGGCTCGTTTTGTGTTGCAGCCTGAACGTTTTGATGTGGTTGTAGCATCGAACTTATTTGGCGACATTCTTTCCGATTTAGGCCCTGCATGTACAGGAACCATCGGTTTGGCTGCTTCGGCAAATTTAAACCCAGAAAGAAAATTCCCATCATTGTTTGAACCTGTACATGGTTCAGCACCAGATATTTACGGTAAACAAATTGCCAATCCAATCGCTGCGATTTGGTCGGGTGCGATGATGTTCGAATTCTTTGGTGAAGAAGACGAACGCTGCATTCAAGCAGGTCAGGACATTATGCAGGCGATTGAGAATGTCTTAATTAATGGGCCAAAAACAGCTGATATTGGCGGTCAGGCAAAAACTTATGAGGTAGGAGATGCAATTGCATCGTGTGTAGCCCAAATTAAAATGGACGTGTTCGCTATGGAATAACGCCATCCAAAAATGGATGTATGGATATGGATAATCAAAACACAAAAATTTATACGGATAAAGTTCTTGCCGTAACCAGCTTACTGTTTGTATTTATTTCAGTTGCTGGTTTGGCGATTTATTCGCAAGAGTCGATAAAGATTGCTGCAACATGGATGCAGTGGACGACATCGGTATTTACAACCCCAGTATTACTGTTTGCTTTTTTAGCCATCATTTTTACTTTTGGTTTGGCCTTTAGTAAATATGGAAAAATCAAATTAGGTGAAGGGAAACCTCAATACACCACGATGTCATGGATTTTTATGTTCATTTTGTCAGGTATTGGGTCTTCTACACTGTACTGGGGCTTTTTGGACTGGGCTTACTATTATCAGACTCCGGGTTTGAGCTTACCGCCTGAATCAGCAGAAGCATTGAAATATAGTGTTGCTTACTCGTTTTTTCATTCAGGTTTAAGTGCTTGGGCAATTTATGCATTGGCATCAATTTCTTTGTGCTACAGCTACCATGTGAGAAAAAACAAAGGGTTGAGTTTAGCTTCCGTGATTGAGGCTGTAACAGGCTTTAAATCAACCGGCGTGGTTGGACGTTTAGTCGACCTCATGTTCTTGCTTTGCATGTTTGGTGCCTTGACGATTTCGTTGGTACTCACTGCCGTGACATTTACCAATATCTTGTCTCAACTCACAGGTATCCCAAATACCTTTATGACCAAGGTCATCATTATTTTGGGTGTCTCGGTTGTGTTTGCGCTTAGCTCTTACGTTGGCATGGATAAAGGCATGCAGCGTTTAAGTCACATGGTGTGCTTGGGCGTGGTGTTATTTGCGATTTATGTACTTTGCTTTGGTCCAACGCAATTCATTTTGAATAATTCATTAATGAGTTTCGGGTTAATGGCAACCAACTTTGTTGATATGAGCCTGTTTACCGACCCAATGGGTGATGGCAAGTTTACCCGTGAATGGACTGTATTTTACTGGTTGTGGTGGATTTCATATGCACCGGGTGTGGCACTCTTTGTAACGCGTGTTTCTAAAGGTCGTACGATTAAAGAAGTGATCTTTGCCATGGTGATTGGTGGCAGTGTCGGTCTTTGGTTCATTTTTGGTGTGTTTGAAAACTACAGTGTTTATAGCTTTATTCATGGGGCTGTAAATGTACCGCAAATCTTAAGCCAACAAGGTGGTGAGGTTGCGATTGGTCAATTGCTCAGTCTGTTACCTGCCGGAAAGCTGATGATGTGGATTTTCCTCGGCATTATGGTGGTGTTCTTGGCAGCACACATGGATGCGGTAGGCTATGCAGTTTCGGCAACATGTACACGTGGTTTAAGTGAAGGCCAAGATCCATCGCCAAATGCTCGTTTGTTCTGGTGTGTCATGCTGACTTTAGTTCCAATTGCCATGATCTTTAGTAAAGCACCGTTAGACACAATGAAAACAGCGACTATTGTGACGGCTTTACCATTCATTGTGATTATTTTGATTCAAACCTATGGCTTAGTGAAATGGCTGATTCAGGATTATGCCAAAGTCCCATCGCATTTAATTGAGCAACAAGGTTATGATGATCAGGAGATTGGTTTAAACCAGTCTCAAAATGAACATGCAAAAAGGATGCAGCTTGAGCTTGCAAGCTCAATCAAACTGGACAGAAAAACCAGCTAGAGGGAACGGTAATGACTACACATGAACAGACCACTTATGACTTAAGTGAAGAAATGCAAAGCCTTGTGTATTGGAGCAGCATTTATTCACCAGCAGATGCAGATATTGACTCAGTCCGTGCGGCCTATGACGCGATGTGTCGACACTACACTTTGCCACGTGATGGCAAGATTGAAGTAGAAGATCGCTTTGTTGCAAATGATGAGCATCAAGTTCCTGTTCGTGTGTATTTACCAAAAACAAATCGACCTGAGTCTGGTTGGCCATGTGTATTGTATCTACATGGCGGCGGTTGGATGGTCGGTGGGCTCGATTCACATGAGTTTATTACCAGCTATTTGTGTCAGGACTTAAATGCAGTTGTCATTAGCGTAGATTACCGCATGGCACCAGAGCATCGCTTTCCGGCAGCTTATGAAGATTGTTTAGCAGTTTATCAATGGCTTAAAAAGCATGGTTCAGCTTGGCAGATCGATAGCGAAAATATCGTTCTAGCAGGTGATAGTGCTGGCGGTAATTTGGCAGCAGCCCTTGCAGTTGAACTACAACATAGTAGTTTGCAAGCTCAAGGTCTGGCTTTGGTTTATCCATGTTTAACGACAGCATTTGATGCCCCATCCGCACAAAAGCACGCCCATGCGCCGTTGTTAACAACGGAAGATATGCATTTTTATTTAAAGGAATACGCACCTAACTCACAAGATTGGCAGGATTTACGACTAGCGCCTTTATTGGCAACGGATTTTTTTGATATGCCTGCAAGTTTTGTAGCGGTTGCAGAGTATGACCCTTTAAGTGATGACGGTTATCTCTTTACCCAAAAATTGGAACAAGCAGGAATACTGAGCGAGTTTCATTTAGGCAAAGGATTATTACATGGCAGTTTACGTCTCATGCGTGACTGCCCAGAAGTTCAACAGTTATATCAAAACATGCTGAGTGCGATACGTCGCATGTTTGCCAGTGTCGAAAAGACATCAATTTAATATCGAGTCATTTGGACGAAAAGAATTTAATGGAGTAATAACATGAGTGCAGTTGAAAAATTACCTGAAGATTTTTGCGCAAACCCAGATGTTGCATGGACTTTCCCTAAAGTTTTCTATACTTCATCGCAAGTTTTTGAGCATGAGAAAGAAGCAATCTTTGCTAAAAGCTGGATTTGTGTTGCACATGGCAGTGAATTGGCACAACCGAATGACTATATTACCCGTAAAGTAATTGGTGAAAACATTGTCATCATTCGCGGTAAAGATAGCATTTTACGTGCGTTTTATAATGTATGTCCACACCGTGGTCACGAGCTTTTAAGTGGCAGTGGTAAAGCAAAAAATGTAATTACCTGCCCATACCATGCTTGGACTTTTAAGCTAGATGGTAGTTTAGCTTTGGCACGTAACTGTGACCATGTTGAATCTTTCGATAAAGAAAACTCAAGCATGGTGCCTTTAAAAGTTGAGGAATATGCCGGCTTTGTTTTCATTAATATGGATGAAAATGCGACATGTGTAGAAGATCAACTTCCGGAATTTGCTGAGCGTTTAAATCAAGCATGTAGTGTGATTAAAGATTTAAAACTGGCGGCACGTTTTGTGACAGAAACGCCAGCAAACTGGAAAGTGATTGTCGATAACTATCTAGAGTGCTATCACTGTGGACCAGCTCATCCTGGTTTTGCTGACTCAGTACAAGTTGATAAATATTGGCATACCACACATCAAAACTGGACTTTACAGTATGGTTTTGCGCGTTCATCAGAAAAGTCATTTAAGCTTGATCCATCAATAACAGATCCTGAGTTTCATGGTTTCTGGACTTGGCCTTGTACCATGTTCAACGTACCACCGGGCAGCAATTTCATGACTGTGATCTATGAGTTCCCTGTAGATGCAGAAACGACTTTGCAGCACTACGATATTTACTTCACGAACGAAGAACTCACTCAAGATCAGAAAGACTTAATTGAGTGGTATCGCAATGTATTCCGTCCTGAAGATTTGAACTTGGTCGAAAGCGTACAACGTGGTTTGAAATCACGTGGTTATCGTGGTCAAGGCCGTATTATGACTGATAAGCAGCGCTCAGGAATTAGTGAACATGGTATTGCTTACTTCCAACATCTTGTAGCGCAGCATCACAAATAAAACAAATGGATTTATTCAGGTGTAAAGATGACTTACACCTGATTCTTCAGTTAGGAAGATGATATGTCGAGTTTACAAAGCACTGAATTATTTCAGCAACAAGCCTATATTAACGGGCAATGGCTAGCTGCACAGTCAAATGCAACGGTTCCAGTGACTAATCCAGCAACGGGCGAAGAAATTGGCACAATTCCCAATATGGGGGCGGCCGAGGCGACACAGGCAGTTGAGGCTGCTTATATAGCTTTGCAAAGTTGGAAGGCTTTAACTGCTCAAAACCGTGCAGATATTTTATTAGCTTGGTACAAACTGGTTCTCGATCATATCGATGAACTTGCTTTAATCATGACCATTGAACAAGGTAAACCTTTGGCAGAAGCGAAAGGTGAAGTGCGTTATGCAGCATCCTTTATTCAATGGTTTGCCGAAGAAGGCAAGCGTATTTATGGTGATGTGATTCCAACCGTAAATAACCAGCAGCGTTTTATTATTAGTAAAGAACCTGTGGGTGTGGTGGCTGCGATTACGCCGTGGAATTTCCCAATCGCCATGATTACCCGTAAAGCAGCACCGGCTTTAGCAGCTGGATGTACGGTCGTGATTAAGCCAGCGAATGAAACCCCTTATTGTGCGTTAGCGATTGCAAAGCTTGCAGAAAAAGCAGGTATTCCGGTTGGTGTGATTAACGTCGTTACTGGTAAATCTCAAGAAATTGGCTCGGTATTTACTTCACATGAAAAAGTGAAAAAATTGACCTTCACTGGCTCAACTCCAGTGGGACGCCTACTGATGCAGCAGTGCTCAAGTACCATTAAAAAATTGGCGCTTGAGTTAGGCGGTAATGCTCCTCTGATTGTGTTTGATGACGCCGATTTAGATAAAGCTGTACAAGGTGCGATTTTTGCCAAGTTCCGTAATGCAGGCCAGACCTGTGTTTGTGCTAACCGCATTTATGTACACGACAATATTTATCAAGCTTTTGCCGAGAAGTTTGTTCAAGAAGTACAAAAGTTTAAAGTTGGTAATGGGCTTGAAGATGGCGTGCAAATTGGCCCATTAATTAATGAAAAAGCAGTGTTAAAAGCACAGCAGTTGATTGATGATGCGGTAAGTAAAGGCGCTAAGGTTGCTTGCGGCGGTAAACAACATGCTTTAGGACAAACCTTTTATGAGCCATCGGTTCTAACGAACGTAGACCGTACGATGGAAATTGTCCAAGAAGAAATTTTTGGTCCAGTTGCGCCGCTCATTCGCTTTACAGATGAAGCTGATGTTGTTGCTCAGGCTAATGACACCATCTTTGGTTTGGCTGCTTATGTTTATAGCGAAAATATTTCACGTTTATGGCGAGTGTCAGAACAGCTTGAATATGGAATGGTTGGTATGAATGCCACAGCAATTTCAAATGAAGTTGTACCATTCGGCGGTGTGAAGCAATCAGGTGTTGGGCGTGAAGGCTCAAAGTATGGTCTTGAAGAGTTCATGACCATTAAATACATGTGTTTAGGGCTTTAAGGATAAGCCCTAACAACAAGAATATGCGGTAAAAGAAGGATTCTAATATGGCTAGTCATTATGAAATGTTCCCGGCAGTTGTTACTCATGTGGAACAGCTTACCCCTTTAATCAAACGGTTTACGTTCAAACGTCAAGATGGGCAGAACTTTCCTCGATTTAGTGGGGGAAGCCATATTATTGTCAAAATGAATGAGCAACTTTCAAATGCTTACTCATTGATGAGCTGTACACAAGACCTATCGACTTACCAAGTCTGCGTTCGTAAAGATGCGGAAGGTAAGGGGGGATCGGTTTTCATGCATGATCAATGTAGTGAAGGCTGTGAAATTCAGATTTCAGAACCAAAAAATTTATTTCCATTAGCGGAAACAGGCAATAAACATATTTTAATTGCAGGTGGTATTGGCATTACACCATTCTTGCCACAAATGGATGAGCTTGCAGCACGCGGTGCTGAATATGAGCTACATTATGCTTATCGCTCACCTGAACACGCGGCTTTGTTAGATGAGTTAAAACAGAAACACGCTGAGCATGTGTTTAGTTATGTTGACTCAGAAGGTTGCGCATTAAATTTGGATGAACTGATTTCATTACAACCAAAAGGCACGCATGTCTATGTCTGTGGACCGAAACCTATGATTGATGCTGTGATTGATTGCTGTAATAAACACCGTTACCGCGATGAATATATCCACTGGGAACAATTTGCTTCAACAGTTCCTGAGGATGGTGAGGCGTTTACGGTGGTACTTGCTAAGTCTAATCAGGAAATTGAAGTACAAAGTAATCAAACAATTTTACAAGCCATCGAAACATTAAATATTGATGTGGAATGCTTATGTCGTGAAGGAGTTTGCGGCACATGTGAAACTGCCATTTTAGAAGGTGAAGCAGAGCACTTCGATCAATACTTGAGTGATGCAGAAAAGGCTTCACAAAAGAGCATGATGATTTGTGTATCAAGAGCAAAAGGAAAAAAACTAGTATTAGATCTCTAATATATTTCTTTGGTTGATCAATTGTTTAAAGTGCGAATTTGCTAAAAAATGAACAAATAATGATGATCTGAATCTTATTTGTTCATTTGATGGAGTTTAATGGTTTTGAACTCTTGACCTGCTATACAGAACTATAGATAATGCGCACACAGTTTACGGCTATGTAGCTCAGTTGGTTAGAGCACCGCACTCATAATGCGGGGGTCACAAGTTCAAGTCTCGTCATAGCCACCATTTTAAAAACCATGCTCATGCATGGTTTCTTTTTATCTACTTTTTACATATTAAAATGTTTTTCAATCGTATCGAGTGTTTTTGAGCTTTGATAAAAAGGAGCTAAAAGCGCTTGTAATAACGGTTCTAAAATACCATGTTCATTAAAGGCATTCATAACCTTCGGATAAAAACGTAAAGCTTCAGTTTGTAAGTCGCTTTCGGTTAAACCAATCTCACTTAATACTTCAAATAAACTCTGGTCTTTATAAAAGTCATAAAAAACTTCGACACCATACAAAATCAGATCTTGCATGAATTGCGATTGGCGTAATTCTTTCCAGTATTCGTAAATTAAAACAAAAAACTCTTCAACATCGAGAGGAGTGAGCTGCTTCATAAACTCATACATTTTTTTATGTCTAATATCTTCCCAGACATGACGCACTAGGCTTTCTAAATCTTCACTCGATAAAAGACTTAATTCTGTGAGTTGTTCATGAATAAAGCTGGCAATCCAGGTTTCAAGTTTATGCTCAAGACGTTGTTGCTGTAGAAAGGAGAATTTTTTGAGTTTGTGTTGCCATTCAAAGTGATAATCATCAACTCTAGATGCGCTTAGAAATTTTGGTAATTTTTGTTCTAAGGTTGAGGTTGCAATATATTGGCAAAGTTGTTGTACAGAAGGACTACTTCTTAAAAACTGATTGAGATAAAGAGGAATATGTTCCATTTCTAAAAATTTGGAGAGCCACATTTCAAATTGGTGGTCAGATACCAAATCTTGTAGCTGAATTGGAGACTTCATTGCAGATATATAAATACGCTGCGCAATTTCCCCAATAAACTCAAGTAAACCAGCACCTAGCTGCATTTCAAAAGCATAACGTTTCACAACGGCTTGTAGTTGCTCTAAATCAACAACTTCATGAAGTTTTATTTCGTCAGCATGTTGCATAAACAGTTGAATGAACTGCTGGAAATAAATAGGTGAGTTTTCTATAGATAATTGTTTTTTGAAAAATTCCACCTGCTCAAGCAAAAGTGCTTGAGCAAGTGCTGTAGTTTTTGATGAGTTTTCCTGCTCAGTCATTCGCTGTCCAACCGTTGACAATCGGATAACGTCGTTCACGACTAAATGCACGAGAAGTAATTCTCGGCCCAATCGCGCCTTGACGACGTTTATATTCATTACGATCAACTAAACGGATAACTTTTTCAACTACTTCTTTATCAAAACCTTTGGCAATAATATCTGCCTGACTTAAATCTTCTTCAATGTATGCGTAAAGAATGGCATCTAATACATCATATGCTGGTAAAGAGTCTTGGTCTTTTTGGTCTGGGCGAAGTTCTGCTGAAGGTGGACGAGTAATCACACGTTCAGGAATAACAGGAGTTTCGCTTAAGCTATTACGGTATTTTGCTAATTCAAATATGATAGTTTTATAAACATCTTTTAGAACTGCAAAGCCACCAACCATATCACCGTAAAGTGTACAGTAGCCAACTGAAAGCTCAGACTTGTTGCCAGTAGCGAGTACTAAATTACCAAATTTATTTGATAAGCCCATGAGTAATGTGCCGCGTGCGCGCGCTTGTAAGTTCTCTTCGGTCGCATCTGCTGGTGAGTTGCCAAAGAAAGGATACAAGGTTTGCATAAAGCTATTTACAACTGAATGTATTTCAGCAATACCGAAAGTTACACCCATACGACGAGCCTGTTCTGCCGCATCTTCCACACTAATTTGAGAAGTATAAGTATAAGGCATCATTACGGCTTGTACTTTTTCTGCACCAATTGCATCAACAGCAATAGCAAGTGTAAGGGCAGAATCAATACCGCCAGATAAACCTAAAATTACACCAGGGAAACCTGAACGCTCTACATAGTCACGCGTTGCCAGAACTAAACCTTGATAGATCTCTGCAAATGTTTCTAAAGCAGGAGCTGATTCTGTGACTTTAAATGCTTTGTTTTTTGGGTCAAATTCAGCGATGTAGAGGTCTTCTTTAAAGCTTGGTGCTTGTAAAGCAATTCCACCGTCTTTATTGCTGACAAAACTTGTGCCATCAAAAATTAAATCATCTTGGCCGCCCACTTGGTTAACGTACACAATGTTGAGGTGAAGTTGTTTTGCAAGTTCACTCAAGGTTTGTGTACGGTGCTGTGGTTTACCGACTTCGTATGGTGATGCATTTAATACAAGAACTGTATCAACATTTAATTGGCTTAACTGTTTTACGGTATTAATTGACCAGATATCTTCACAAATCAATACGCCAAACTTATGTCCAAGATATTCAAACACCAAATGCTGATGTCCTTTTTGGAAATAACGTTTTTCATCAAAAACGCCATAGTTTGGTAAATTGTGTTTGTTAAAAACACCCAAAACTTGACCGTCTTTCATGACAGCAGCAGAATTATAACGTTGACCATCTTCTGTCTGGTTCACAAATCCGAAAACCATGACAATATCTTTAACTTCGGCAAGTTGAGCAAAAGCCTTTTGCATACGTTTATTTAAATTTGGACGTAGCAATAAGTCTTCAGCTGGATAACCAATAACAGAAAGCTCGGGAAAAATAATCAGGTCAGCGTTTTGTTTTTTCGCCTGATTTACTTGCTCAATCATCTTTTTGGTGTTTGAGTCAATATTGCCAATATGCGGAGAAAACTGAGCAAGGGCAACTTTAAAACTTTTCATTCAAACCTAATCCTAGATCATAACGAATATAGATACACATAGTGTTGATTTTTATAGATATAATTTTTCAACGATGTGTATGATACGATATTAAACAATTAAAATAGTAAACAAAAATGTCAAGATCAATAATATATACCAATCACATATTTTCTGCGTAAAAATAACGAGATTTTCTGTATAGAATAGAAACAGGCTTCATTATTTTTATTGTTTGTATACTGCCTTATCACAAGCCAATTTGGAATAAGGGCGTTATATTTTTTTCAATAATTTGAATTAAATAAGAGTGATTTTATAGCTTAGGTAAGTATTTCTGATTTATAAGAATTCTCATTTACATTGAGCAAGAAATGTTACGTTCAAAGAATGATTGATTATTTAGTTACAAATGAAGTTGAGGTGAACAGATAATATTTGGGATTTTACCAGAGCAAATGTCGCGGGCAATTTCACCTTGTTGTTCAATGTTATAAGAGCTAAAAGCCTTGTGGGGAGAGTAGGTGTATTTATAGGGGTTGTAACTTTTAAAGCTCAGATAATAGGCTGATTGCAGTAAGGCGCCTTTAAATAGTACATGAATACCTTTTTGATACTGCATGACATGAGTGAGTTCGTGAATAAAAATACCCTGCATAAATTTAGATTCTAGAGCATAATTTTCACTGTAATCGGAAAGATTGACATAAATATTTCCGTTTGGAGCCATAAAAATACCGTAAGACTGCCAAGGAAGGTAGCGAGTAGCAATAATTTTAGGTTGTTCACAATTGAGCATGTCGCCAAAGACCATTTGTGCTAATACTTTTTCTTGAGCAGTCAAATGTCTAATTGGATAGTTTTTTAAGTGACGGAAAATAAAAAGTGTAAGAAGAATAAATTGTGTGCGAATTAAGCGTTTAAAGGCATTAAAAAGTAGCATAGCTTTGCCATTAAATGAGTTCATCTATTTCTTTAGCATACTATAGGTTAGATATCGCGAAATAAAGAGGTGTGATTATTCATTAGTTTTATCGTTCTGTTTTAAAAATATAAAGCTTTAAATGGATCTAGTTTTCTTATTGCTGTGAATAAAAGATTTCTTAGATAAGAAAAGCAAAAGCCCCAGTTAAAACTGAGGCTTTACGACAACTAAAATCACAACAGCAAATAAAATTAAGGTTGGCATTTCATTAAAGAAGCGCCAGAACTTATGTGATTTATAGTGAGCATTTCCGATAAGTTTTTTACGGTAGTAGCCACATGCCAAATGGTAGATGACTAATAAAGCAACTAATCCAACTTTAAGGTAAAACCATGTTGCCTGATGATAATGTCGAGTTGCATCGCCCCAATCCACAAGAAAATGAGCAGTAATTAATGTGGCAATCAGAGACGGCCACATAATTCCACGATACAACTTACGTTCCATTACTTCAAAGCGTTGATGACTAACAGCATCTTCACTCATAGCATGATAAACATATAGACGTGGTAAGTAGAACAAAGCAGCGAACCAACAAACCACGGCAATAATATGTAATGCTTTTACCCACAAAAAAGCATCAGAAGGTGCATCCATCGATAATCCTAGGTGGGATTATGCATCCCACTTCTTGAAAATAAGGCAAGCGTTAACACCGCCAAAGCCAAAACTGTTACTCATTACAGTATTCAATTTTGCATCACGTTTTTCAAGTACGATATCAAAAGGTTTTGCGCCTTCATCAAGTTCAGTTACATTGATGTTTGGTGCAATAAAGTCATTTTGCATCATTAGAACAGAGTAAATAGCTTCTTGTACGCCAGCTGCACCTAAGCTATGACCTGTCATAGATTTAGTTGAGCTAAGAGGAGGTACATTGCCTTCGCCAAATGCACGTTCCATTGCTTTAAGTTCTGTAATGTCACCAGCTGGAGTAGATGTACCATGTGTATTTACATAATCAATTTTGTCTACGCCATGTTGCTTAGCTTCTTCAAGTGCCATTAACACACAACGTGTAGCACCTTCACCGCTTGGAGCAACCATGTCTGCGCCATCGCTGTTTGCAGCATAACCAACGACTTCAGCTAAAATGTTGGCACCACGTGCTTGAGCGTGTTCAAGTGATTCAAGTACTACGAAACCACCACCACCAGCAATAACGAAACCATCACGGTCTGCTGAATATGGACGAGATGCTGTTTCTGGAGTTTCATTATATTTTGAGCAAAGCGCACCCATTGCATCAAACAACAAACTTTGAGACCAATGATCTTCTTCACCACCACCAGCAAGCATAAGGTCTTGTTTGCCGAGTTGAATAAGGTTGTACGCATAACCAATTGCGTCAGCAGAAGTTGCGCAAGCACTTGTAATTGTATGAGCAATACCTTGCAGTTTGAATGCAACACCTACGTTTGCAGTAATAGTGTTTGACATGTTGCGTGGTACGAAGAAAGGTCCTACTTTACGTGCACCTTTAGTTTCTAAAAGCTCTGTCATTTCAACAACAGATGCAGTTGAACCACCACCTGAACCGCCTGCGATACCGTAACGTGGATTACCACCGATTTGTTCAGCAGTAAGACCTGCATGTTCAACAGCAGCTACAGCAGCATTGTAAGCGTACATTGCACATACGCCCATAAAGCGTTTTAACTTACGGTCAATATGATCAAAATCTTGTTCTGCAGCAGCGCTCACATGACTTTTAAAATTGAGTTCAGCATAAGTTGGGTTAAAACGTGTCCCGGAGATTCCATTTTGAAGTGAATGAGTAACTGCTTCTAAAGAGTTACCGATACATGAGTTAATACCCATACCAGTGATTACAACACGTTTCATCTACAGGTCCCTTTATGGTGATATTAAGAGTCTATGGTGATCAACAGCTACGAAAACGAATAGGAGAATATAGCTGTAAGAAAACAAGACTCATGTTTTTTCGTTGTTAACATGATAGCAGAAAGGATTTTTATTTCTTATGGCAAATCTTTATGACAATTTTACATTTAAAAAAAATAACTAAATACATAGTATGTTGCATTTAGGGTTAACTAAAATACACACATTCAAGTTGAGATAAATCCACATTCCACCTAGTATTTATGTCTAATTAGATAAATTAAAAAATCGAGGTACTTGATGACAAAATTTAATAATAATCAATCTGACAATTTGTTTTCTCAGGTCTTCGGAGTGGCTAAAAAGCTCAGTTCTACAGGATTGAGTATCTTGCAACAGAACCAATCAGGTGACGTCAGTAAGGTAATTGAACCAATTCCAACTGGGACAACAGTTGAAGGAAAATCGAGAACAAAAAGCCCATTTGAAGTTGAGCAATATGAAAGTCCTCAACAAATGCTGCGAGAACAATTGCCGAAAGTAACTCGTCAGGTCTTTGGGCGACATTTTACAAAAGTAAATGGCGTGGCTACATTTCTTTCCCCAGATTGGGATGAAAAAATCTCAGGTTATTTATTTGATTGGCTGAATGATTTTAGTTCAAAAAGCACCTTAACTGAAAAAATCCTAGAAGAAGCGGGCGCTAAAGATTTATTTGAGCTCACTAAAGATACGGGCCGTTCTCAACGTTTAAGTCAGGCACTTATCGAACAAAATAAATTAATTGCGACTGTACAAGGTGCAATTACAGGCGTGTCGGGTGTAGTTGGCGCCGCTGTAGATATTCCTGTTTCACTCGTGCTGGTTTTAAGAACGATTTATCAGACAGGTAGATCACATGGTTTTGAACTTCTGGAAGTTACAGACCAAGACGTTGTCGAGTTTATCTTTAAAGAGGTTGATATTAGTCTGATTGCTGAAAAGCAAACTTTATTGATAGCTTTAAAAACATTACGAAATATGTTGGAAACGCAAGATATTCATCAATTTCAGCAAGTGTTAGGTTCAACTACCGATTTTGATACTTTAAAGAACTGGTTAGTCGATGAAGATGGAGAGTTTAAATGGGGTTGGTTAAATCGTATTCCTAAACTTTCAGCCTTTGGCAAAGTTACACCAGTTGCGGGTGCTGTTTTAAGCGCCGTATATAGTTGGAAACTACAAGAAGATGTTGGTCATAAAGCACAAGCCATTTTTGGTGCCGCAAGACATTATTTAAATGAACATCCAAGTGAGCATTTATCTCCGTTACAAGCCTATTATGCTGCGGTAACGCTCATCCAGAAGGCGAGTCCTCGTCTTTTAAATGTGGGTGAAGATGGCAATATTCATGCTGCACATCATCATAAAGTAGAAAACCATGATGTCATTTCAAAAGTATCTATTGTTTTAAAGCCTACAGAAAGTAAAAAGAGTGAAGAAAAAATTCAGGAAAATGTTCATCAAGGTATCGAGCAACTTGCTGATAAACATGTTGAGGAACATGAGCATACTGAGCAAAAACCTGCTTTAACTCCTGAGGAAGATGAAGAAGAGTTGAATGATAAAAAATACTCTTAACAATACGCTTACAAATAAGAGGTTTAAAAATAAGATTTAAACTCTATTTAGATTTGTAAGTTATCCTGTCAAAGATTGATATGGTCAACATTTGGTAAGTATTGCCGTGTTGACCATTTTTGCATCTTAGCTTACAATTATGTGCCCTTAAAAAGAGGTATTTTCTTTTTAAGGTTTTTTAATAACGGGAGAATTGCCATATGGCAACAACGAATCAGTTGATCCGTAAGGGTCGTACGACTTTGGTTGAAAAATCCAAAGTTCCTGCGTTGAAGGCTTGTCCACAACGTCGTGGTGTTTGTACACGTGTTTATACAACTACACCTAAAAAACCTAACTCAGCTATGCGTAAGGTTTGCCGTGTTCGCTTAACTTCAGGTTTTGAAGTATCTAGCTACATCGGTGGTGAAGGTCATAACCTACAAGAGCACAGTGTTGTTCTTATCCGTGGTGGTCGTGTTAAAGACTTACCAGGTGTACGTTACCATACCGTTCGTGGTTCATTAGACTGTGCTGGTGTTAAAGATCGTAATCAATCACGTTCTAAATACGGTACTAAGCGTCCTAAGAAGTAATTCTAGGAAACTAGTCCAATAAGCCCTTTAGCGTTTCGCTTGTTTGAATTCTTCATAGATTTGTAATTCAAGCGACGTATAGTAAGGCCAGCGTCGTGTACATGACACTTGTACAAACTGCTGGATTATCCTGAAGTGTCATATTATTAGGTGTATTAAAATGCCAAGACGTCGCGTAGTCGCTGCTCGTGAGATCCTTCCAGATCCAAAATTTAGCAGCCAAACAATCGCTAAATTCATGAACCACGTAATGCAAGATGGTAAAAAATCTGTTGCTGAAGGTATCGTTTACGGTGCTTTAGAACGTGTTCAAGAAAAAAACAAAGTAGACCCAGTTGAATTTTTCGAGACTACTCTTGAAAAAGTTCGTCCTATGGTTGAAGTAAAAGCACGCCGTGTTGGTGGTGCTACTTATCAAGTACCTATGGAAGTACGCCCATCCCGTCGTACTGCCTTAGCAATGCGTTGGTTAGTAGATGCTGCTGCTAAGCGTTCTGAAAAAACGATGGCTTTACGTCTTGCTGGTGAGTTGCTTGATGCAGCTGAAGGTAAAGGTGCAGCGATCAAAAAACGTGAAGACGTGCATCGTATGGCTGAAGCCAACAAAGCCTTCTCTCACTACCGTTTCTAAGCGGATAAAACAGTCCCTAATCAGGAGAATATTCATGCGTACCGCAGCTCGATTCAACATTGCTCTTTATCAAAGTGGGAGCTTTGCGGGTATTTAAGTTGCCTGCTTGGATATTTGTGCGCATCAATTTAATTGATGCGTCCTGTTTTAAATATAACATTTAGGAATGTAGACATCATGGCTCGCCAAACCCCAATTAGTAATTACCGTAACATCGGTATTTCTGCGCACATCGACGCAGGTAAAACAACTACAACAGAACGTATTTTGTTCTACACAGGTGTATCTCACAAAATTGGTGAAGTACACGATGGTGCAGCAACAATGGACTGGATGGAACAAGAGCAAGAGCGCGGTATTACAATTACCTCTGCTGCTACAACTTGTTTCTGGTCTGGTATGGGTAACCAATTCGAACAACACCGTATCAACGTAATTGACACCCCGGGACACGTAGACTTCACAATCGAAGTTGAACGTTCTATGCGTGTTCTTGACGGTGCGTGCATGGTTTACTGTGCAGTTGGTGGCGTACAACCTCAGTCTGAAACTGTATGGCGTCAAGCAAACAAATATAAAGTGCCTCGTTTAGCATTCGTGAACAAGATGGACCGTACTGGTGCAAACTTCTTCCGTGCTGTTGAGCAAGTTAAAACTCGTTTAGGTGGTAATCCTGTACCTATCGTTGTGCCAATCGGTGCAGAAGATACGTTTGCAGGTGTTGTTGACCTTATCGAAATGAAAGCGATTATCTGGGATGAAGCATCTCAAGGTATGAAGTTTGAATATGCTGACATCCCAGCTGACCTTGTTGATACGTCTAACGAATGGCGTACCAAAATGGTTGAAGCTGCGGCTGAAGCTTCTGAAGAATTAATGGACAAGTACCTTGAAGAAGGTGATCTTTCTAAAGAAGAGATCATTGCAGGTTTACGTGCTCGTACATTAGCTTCTGAAATTCAAGTAATGCTTTGTGGTTCAGCGTTCAAAAACAAAGGTGTTCAACGTATGTTGGATGCTGTAATTGAATTCTTACCATCACCTACAGAAGTTAAAGCGATCGAAGGTATCCTTGACGACAAAGACGAAACTAAAGCGTCTCGTGAAGCATCTGACGAAGCTCCGTTCTCTGCGTTAGCGTTCAAAATCATGAACGACAAATTCGTAGGTAACTTAACATTCGTACGTGTTTACTCTGGTGTTCTTAAACAAGGTGATCCGGTTTATAACCCAGTTAAATCTAAGCGTGAACGTATCGGTCGTATCGTGCAAATGCATGCGAACGAACGTCAAGATCTTGATGAAATCCGTGCAGGTGATATCGCAGCGTGTGTAGGTCTTAAAGACGTTACTACTGGTGATACATTATGTGATGAGAAAAACATCATTACACTTGAGCGTATGGAATTCCCAGAGCCAGTAATTTCATTGGCTGTTGAACCAAAAACTAAAGCTGACCAAGAAAAAATGTCAATTGCTTTAGGTCGTTTGGCTAAAGAAGATCCATCGTTCCGCGTTCGTACAGACGAAGAATCTGGTCAAACAATTATTGCTGGTATGGGTGAGCTTCACCTTGACATCATTGTTGACCGTATGAAGCGTGAATTCGGTGTTGAAGCGAACATTGGTAAACCAATGGTTGCTTACCGTGAAACGATCAAAAAGTCTGTTGAACAAGAAGGTAAATTTGTTCGTCAAACAGGTGGTAAAGGTAAATTCGGTCATGTATATGTTCGTTTAGAGCCTATGGATGTTGAAGAAGCTGGTAAAGAATACCAATTCGCTGAAGAAGTTGTCGGCGGTACAGTACCTAAAGAATTCTTTGGTGCGGTTGACAAAGGTATTCAAGAACGTATGAAGAATGGTGTATTGGCTGGTTACCCTGTTGTGGGTATCAAAGCGACATTATTCGATGGTTCTTACCATGATGTCGACTCTGATGAATTGTCGTTCAAAATGGCTGGTTCATACGCTTTCCGTGACGGTTTCATGAAAGCTGATCCTATCCTTCTTGAACCAATCATGAAAGTTGAAGTAGAAACTCCAGAAGACTACATGGGCGATATCATGGGTGACTTAAACCGTCGTCGTGGTATGGTTCAAGGTATGGATGATCTTCCTGGTGGAACTAAAGCAATTAAAGCAGAAGTTCCATTGGCTGAGATGTTTGGTTACGCGACTCAAATGCGTTCTATGTCTCAAGGTCGTGCGACTTATTCTATGGAATTCGCTAAATACGCTGAAACTCCACGTAACGTGGCTGAAGGCATCATCGCTAAGTTCCAGACTGGCGGTAAAAAAGGTGACGACGAGTAATCTTTCGATTACTATAAGCCCAAACTAATTCTTAGTTAAAAACCAAGCGCTCGTGCAGTGACCCTGCATGAGCAGTTTATAAAGGAAGATCATCATGGCTAAAGCCAAGTTTGAACGTAATAAGCCACACGTAAACGTGGGCACAATTGGTCACGTTGACCATGGTAAAACAACTTTAACTGCTGCGATTGCAACTATTTGTGCAAAAACTTACGGCGGTGAAGCGAAAGATTACTCACAAATCGACTCAGCACCTGAAGAAAAAGCACGTGGTATTACAATTAATACTTCACACGTAGAATACGATTCTCCAATCCGTCACTACGCTCACGTAGACTGCCCGGGCCACGCCGATTATGTTAAAAACATGATTACTGGTGCTGCTCAGATGGACGGCGCGATCCTTGTATGTGCTGCGACTGATGGTCCAATGCCACAAACTCGTGAACACATCCTTCTTTCTCGTCAGGTTGGTGTACCTTACATCATCGTATTCTTGAACAAGTGTGACCTTGTTGATGATGAAGAATTACTTGAATTAGTAGAAATGGAAGTTCGTGAACTTCTTTCTACTTATGACTTCCCAGGTGATGACACTCCTGTTATCCGTGGTTCAGCTCTTGCTGCTCTTAACGGTGATGCTGGTCAATATGGCGAGTCTTCAGTTCTTGCTCTTGTTGAAGCGCTTGACTCTTACATTCCAGAACCAGAACGTGCTATCGACAAAGCATTCTTAATGCCAATCGAAGACGTATTCTCAATTTCTGGTCGTGGTACTGTAGTAACAGGCCGTGTAGAAGCTGGTATCGTTAAAGTTGGTGAAGAAGTAGAGATCGTTGGTATTAAAGATACAGTTAAAACAACTGTAACTGGCGTAGAAATGTTCCGTAAACTTCTTGACGAAGGTCGTGCGGGCGAGAACTGTGGTGTTCTTTTACGTGGTACTAAGCGTGAAGACGTACAACGTGGTCAAGTACTTGCTAAACCAGGTACAATCAAGCCGCACACTAAATTCGATGCAGAAGTATACGTACTTTCTAAAGAAGAAGGTGGTCGTCATACTCCATTCCTTAACGGTTACCGTCCACAGTTCTACTTCCGTACAACTGACGTAACTGGCGCAATCCAATTACAAGACGGCGTTGAAATGGTTATGCCAGGTGACAACGTTGAAATGTCAGTAGAATTAATCCACCCAATCGCAATGGACCCAGGTCTACGTTTTGCGATCCGTGAAGGTGGTCGTACTGTAGGTGCTGGTGTTGTTGCGAAAGTAACTGCATAATCACTTTCAGTGAAAAAAAGCGCTCTTTTTAGAGCGCTTTTTTTATATTTAATTGTCTAACAATCACTATAAAAGCTGGCCTTAACTGATATTTCAATGTCCTTATTTACCCTTAATCCTTTTTATGAAATTTGTATGATAAGAATCAAGAAAACGAACAATAAAGTTTGAGTAATTTGGATTACTTAATAAGGAGCTTTGGGTATGAATGCTAAAGTGAATATTACGAATCGCGCAGGAGCAAGCTTTCCCGTACGTCGTATGAACTTTGACTTTAATGATGTACCAGAATATTGGATGAATGGTTCTGCTGGACTCACACACTTTATGACAGCATTGTCGGCCTTGTTTCCGGCAGGTGAAAAATTCTTCATAGATAGTGTACGTGCTGTACGTTATCACCCATCTATTAAAGATGATGAAGCATTACAAAAAGAGATTAGTGCCTTCATTGGGCAAGAAGCAATGCATACTCAAGAGCATGTAAATTTTAATGCTTCTGCTCAAAAGTTTGGTCACGATGTAGAAACATTAGAGAAGTTTACTGACACGGCGATTCAAACAGCAATTAAAGCTTTTGTAAAAATTGTTAAACCTTTCGGTATGACTAAAGAAATGGTTGACCTGACAGCTACAACAGCACTTGAACATTTTACGGCTACTATCGCTTCACAGTTATTAGTTAATAACCATATTCAAGAGCTTATGACAGATGAAACAATGTCAACCATGTGGTATTGGCATGCTATCGAAGAAAATGAGCATAAAGCTGTAGCTTTTGACGTGTACGAAGGTGTATTTGGTAAGGGTGTAAAAGCTTATGCCTTACGAACCAGTTCTTTAGTTTTTGCTATGACTTTAATCTTTTTGATTCAATCATCTTTTGTACTTCGTTTATTAAAACAAGACAATAAGTTGAATTTAAATGAACTATCAGTAATTTATAAATATGGATATAGCCCATCTAAAGGCATTATTAGTGGTATGGCTAAAGAAATGTTAGCTTACTTTAAGCCTGGTTTTCATCCAAATGACCTAGATACAGTTGGTCTATTGAAAACATGGAAAGCAAAATTAGGTTTGTAATTTAAATCTATGTTGATTTGAAAGGGCTCATGAGTAGCCCTTTTTTCTTTTTAAGTATTATTTGCTAACCATAACTATAAGTAAGTCTATGCACCTTTATGGGGTTATTAATGACCTCATCTGATATTTCTCTGTCCTCATCTGCACTTAATTGGTACATCGAAAGACGTATGATTATAAATATTAAGAAAATAAATAAAGTTATATGTGAATTAGCTATTCACTTAAAAGGAGTCTGAGATGAATGCTAAGGTAAATATTTCCAATCGTGCTGGTGCTAGTTTCCCTGTGCGTCGTATGGACTTTGAATTTACTCAGGTCCCACGCTATTGGGCGAATTATGATGCGGCATTAACACATTTTATGACAGCATTATCGGCTCTTTTCCCAGAAGGTGAGCAGTTCTTTGTAAATAGTACTCGTGCTGTTCGAAATGATCCAAAGCTTGCTGATCCAGATCTTCAAAAAGAAATTAGTGCTTTTATTGGTCAAGAAGCGATGCATTCGAAAGAGCATTTAGCATTTAATGCTTCAGCGCAGGCTTATGGTTATGATGTTCGCCATATGGAAAAGCAAACAGGAAAAGTCATTAAGATGGGTACGGCTGTTGTAACCAAATTAATGAAACCTTTTGGCTATACTAAAGAAATGATTGATTTGACGGGAACATGTGCGCTAGAACATTTTACGTCTACCATTGCAGCTGAACTTTTACAAAACCCTGAAATTCAGGAGATGTTCCAAGACGACACGATGTATCATTTATGGATGTGGCATGCAGTTGAAGAAAATGAACATAAAGCCGTGGCATTTGATGTGTACACAAGCATGTATGGGCAAGGTCCGAAAGCTTATTTTATGCGCTCAGCAGCTTTGATTATTGCAATGGCATTAATCTTTGCAACACAATCTTATTTTACTGCTAAGTTACTCAAGACTGATGATAAATTAACGTGGAAAGATACGAAGTACATGCTTAAGTTTATGTATGGTCGTAAAGGTTTTATGACACGTCAAATTCCAGAGTTACTTGATTTCTTAAGACCAAAATTTCATCCAAATGATTCTGACACTACAGCGCTGTTAGCAACTTGGCGTGAAAAACTAGGTCTCTAAAAAGGATGGTAAAAAAGGGCAATTTAATTGTCCTTTTTTTTACTCGTTTTTTCTTGTGAAGTTTTTATAATACGCATTACTTTAGAACTTTGATTGTGCTGAACCCCATGATTCGTATTATGCAAAACACTGATGTTGATATTGTTGTACAAATCGAAAAATCAGTGCAAACACACCCATGGTCAAGACAGCAATTTGTAGAATCTTTGAGTTCTTATCAATGCACTGTCATTGAGTCACAAAATAGAGTCGTTGGGTTTTGTATATTACAACCAGTGCTAGATGAAGCAAATTTATTGCTCATGGCAATTGATCCTAAAATGCAAGGTCAGGGCTTAGGATATGAGTTATTAAATGCATCAATTGATCAATTAAAAAATCAACCAGTACAAATATTTCTAGAAGTTCGCGAAAGTAATAAAGCTGCTATCGGTTTATATGAAAAAACAGGTTTTCATCAAATTGACCTCCGTCGAAATTATTATCCTACCCCAGAAGGGGGGCGGGAACATGCGGTCATTATGGTAAAAACCTGTACAGATGATTTTGCTTCTTTATTCTAAATTTTGATCTGATTGCTTTTCATAAGAAAACTAGATCAAAATTATTTAATAATTAAATTATTCCATTCAGAAGGTAATGTTGTCATAAGCGACGTACCTAACTGTTGAATTTCATCGGGCGATAGGGATCTGTTTAAGCGGCGCCATTGCCCATCTAGTAAAAGTTCTAAAGGAGTGTATTGCGACTTATAATTCATTTTGGCTGAGTGCGGCACCCAGTAACCTAAATAAAGATATTCTAAACCAAGTGATTTCACATATTCGATTTGGTTCAAAATAGAGTACACACCAAGTGATCTACGATGTTCATCTGGATCAAAGAAAGTATAGACCGCAGAAAGTCCATCATCCATTAGATCGCATGTAGACACACTGATTAAACGATTATCTTTCCAAAGCTCTAAAAAGAAACTATCTGTACAACTATGTACTAAAAATTTTTCAAACTGATCTAAGCTTGGAGGAAACATGTCACCATCAGCATGACGTTCATTAATATAGCGTTCATATAAATCATAATGAATTTGAGCAGCTTGCTGAGTTGGCAAAACAGTCATGGTCAGATCTTGATTTCTTTTCCACGCTTTTTTTTGCATGCTGTTCATTTGGAAATCGGCAACTGGAACGCGACAAGATAAGCATTGTCTGCATAAATGGCATTCAGGACGATAAACGAAGTCACCGCTACGGCGAAATCCTAAACGAGAAAGTTCTGAAAGAGTGACCACATCAATCCGATGAATAGGGTCTAAAAACACCATGCGCGCCGATTTATTTTCTAGGTAGCTGCAATCATGAGGTGGAGTAATATAATACTGCAAATCATTTAAAAGGGACTTGGGGTGATATGATTTCATGATTGGTCCCTCCTGTTATCATTCCATTAATTTTGCATCTAACGCTATTGTTTTACTTGAAAATACACGTTCTTGATACTTTTTCCAATTGATAGAGGGGTGAATAATTACATCTTGTAACGATTTTAAGTAGTCTTGACGAGAAAGTGTACAGGCTCCCAAGCTAATTAAGTGACTATTTACAAGCTGGCAGTCTACCCAAGGGAGCTGATTTTCTTGTCCAATCAGCATTAATGTATAAAAAGCCATTTTTGAAACATCAGTTTCATTACTAAACATTGACTCACCGAAGCATCCTTTGCCAATCGTAATGCCGTATAGACCTCCGACAAGTTCGTTTTGATCCCAGACTTCCACACTATATCCATAGCCAGCATTAAACATCTCACAATAGCCCTGAATAATATCTTCGCTAATCCAAGTTTCATCTGCATAACTTCTTGGTAAAGAACATGAGCGAATAACTTCTTCGAAGGCATGATTAACGGTAATTGTATAATCATGTTTTTTCATGTTTCTAAGGAGAGACTTGCTTGGCTTGTAATTTTGAGGATAAATCACACACCGAGGCTCAGGGCTCCACCAACAAATGGGTTCATCTTCATTGAACCACGGAAATAATCCGTGGGTGTATGCTTCATATAGAGTAGAAGGGGAGAGATCAGCTCCAATACAAATTAAACCATGACCATCCGGATCGGCTTCAATCGGGTCAGGAAAAATGAATTGAGAGAGTGGAAGTTTCTGCATAAAAAATAAAATGAAATGGAATGGTTCAAAATTAACGTAACTAAGCTTCATTGACAATTTTTATTGTTCAACTTTAGCATGCATGAACGAATAGAAAAGGTTTGCGTGATGCTAAAACTTATTGCAGAAGATTTTATTGATATTAAGAAAATTGATTTGGTTTTACCAATTTATCAAGAGCTTGTTGATAAAACGCGGTGTGAAGAGGGGTGTGTCGCGTATGATTTATATCATGATATAAAAAATTTAGGACATTTTGTTTTTATTGAGGAATGGGTAGACCAGGCAGCATTAGATCGACATGTTCAGTCTGAGCACTTTCAACGGTTAGTTCCTCAGATTGACCAATATCAGACGAGGTCAGGACGTTTTACACATTTAGACCATTTTGAAAATATGAAGAGATAAACATCATAAAACATAAAAAAAGACACCCGATCGTTTATTGGATGTCTTTTGTTGCATCGATTAAATTAAGCGAGATTATCTAGATATTTTTCAGCATCTAGAGCAGCCATACAGCCTGACCCAGCAGAAGTAATCGCTTGACGATAAATGCTGTCAGCGACATCACCAGCAGCAAAAACACCAGCTACAGAAGTTGCTGTTGCATTACCAGAAGTACCGCTTTGTACTTGGATATAGCCATCACGTAAGTTTAATTGACCATCAAACATTCCAGTATTTGGTTTGTGGCCAATTGCAACGAATAGACCATGAACCTCTACGTCTTGCTTAGATTCATCTTGAGTTGATTTAAGGCGAACACTTGTTACACCAGTATTGTCACCCAATACTTCTTCAACTTCGTGATTCCAGATAATGCTGATTTTGCCTTCTTTTTCTTTGGCAAATAAATGATCTTGCAAAATCTTTTCAGAACGTAAGCTATCACGGCGGTGTACTAGCGTTACATGTGAAGCAATATTTGATAAATAAAGTGCTTCTTCAACAGCAGTGTTACCACCACCTACAACCATTACTTTTTGGTTTTTGTAGAAGAAACCATCACATGTTGCACATGCGCTTACGCCTTGTCCCATAAAGTTTTGTTCAGACTCTAGGCCAAGATATTGAGCTGTAGCACCAGTTGCAATAATCAAAGCATCACATGTGTACTCTTCCATATCACCTTTTAGAACAAAAGGACGTACGTTTAAGTCCACTTCATTAATATGGTCATAGACGAGTTCTGTACCAAAGCGTTCAGCATGTGCTTGCATACGATCCATTAATGCAGGACCTGTTAAACCTTCAGGATCGCCCGGCCAGTTGTCAACTTCGGTTGTTGTTGTAAGTTGCCCACCTAGTTGTAAACCTGCAATCAAAGTAGGTTTAAGGTTTGCACGAGCTGCATAGACAGCTGCACTATAGCCCGCAGGGCCAGAACCGAGAATAATTAACCGAGAATGACGAGCACTCATTGAGGGTATCCTTCTTTATTTCGAGAATTTTGAAAATTATACGTGAATTTGCCGATCAATAGCGTTAAATCAATGTGGATAATATTGATCAGGTCAATCGAATTAAGTTATATAACAATATAGAAGTGCCTCATGTTAACAACAACTGTAAAGAATCATGCACCTTTTTTGTAAGAACAGGTGCATAATATAAAGTTCATTCGTTGAAGATCTAGAATGTAGTTCTTCACATCTCTAAACCAATAATTAAATGGGTTACAGGACAGTATATGACTGCGGTGTCGAGTGTTTATGCACAGCGCTTATTGATGACATTATTCTTGGTTTCTTTTGGGATTTATATGTTTCTGGCAACAGTAACATATACACCATTTGATCCGGGCTGGATGCATATTTCCAGTGATACTCAGCAAGTATCCAATGCAAGTGGTATTGCTGGCGCATGGATTGCAGATTTGCTGTTTGGTTTTTTAGGATGGGCAAGTTTGCTTATTCCAATTTTCCTTTTTATTGAAGCAATACAGGTGTGGTGGCCACGTAGTTTTTTAAACCGCCCATTTCGTTATGCTGCACAATTCTTTTTAATTTTGGTTGTGTCTAGCCTGCTTTATTTACATTGGAATGTGCCGGCAGATACTTTAGATAATGCGGCTGGGGGAATTATTGGTTACGAGTTAGGTCAAAGCCTATCTCAATTGCTAACAATTTACGGTGCGACTTTATTCTTACTCGTTTTCGGAGTGGTTTTGTTTACTCTTGCATTTGGGGTGCAATGGAGCAAAACATGGGTTACGCTCAAAGCGACACCAAGCTATTTACAAGATTTATTTTATAAAAACGTATCACCAAACGAATCGGATTATGACTTAACAACTCAGCCTGCTAACAAAGCAGCGGCAGTTAAAGTTGCACAAAACACTGAGGCCAATGCTTCAGATGAAAAAGAAGCGCCAGTTCAATCTGAAGCCACTCAATCACAACCTACAGCAACACGACATGATGCGGTTGCTGAAAGGTTATTTGCAGATGTATTAGCGAAAGAGCAGAGCCGACCTGAACCTGTAGCAGTTGAGCCAGTTGCAAATGCTCAAAACTTTGAACATACGCTTGAGCAAGCCCATAAGCTTGAAAAAGATAGCCAACGTTTAGTGGCTACGGGTGAAGTATGGCGTGCTTTACAACGTGATGATGCGAGTCATAAGCAAGAAATTGATGCACTTTTAAGAGCAGCAGATGATTCAACAGAACAAGCTCCTGCTCATGATCAATTCCAGCAGACTATTTCACAAGTTCATCAAACTCAACCTGCAGCTAAACAAGACCTACATGGTCTTGACTGGAATGATGATGAAATTTTTGATGAGTTACTTGCTGCGGTTCCAAACAGTAAAACTGCAACAGATGTGCATACACCATTTGTTCAAGATCACCATGTAGAAGCCGAACCAACTTCGCAATCTGTGAATATTGCGAATGAAACATCTTCAAATATTTCAAATTTAAATCAATCACCTAAAAATTTAGCAAACGAACAAGTCTTTGAAGATTTTGATGATTTATTAATAGATGAAGATATTGCGCCCGCTGAACTTGTCAGAGCAAGTAGTTATGCGCAATCTTCAGCATTTGTAAAAGCTCCTATTCAAACGACTATTCAGGCCGATAAACTTTCAAAAGAAGAGTTTATTGAGGCATGGCAGGAAACTGCTGGGAAACCTCAAGAAAATCTTGATATTGATGAAGATGATTTCGATTTAGATGCGCCATTAACAGATGCAGCTGGTCGACCAATGTCTCGTGCAATGCAGGTTGCCAAGAAGCGTTTGGATTTACCTACTTTGCCAGGTCTTGATCTACTTGATAAGGTTGATCCGAATAAGAAAGTTAACTTCACTGAAGAGCAGCTTTCGCGTTTATCAGAATTACTTGAAATTAAGTTACAAGAATTTAACGTTAAGGCTCAAGTGGTTGAAGCTCAACCAGGGCCAGTAGTTACCCGTTTTGAATTAGATTTAGCACCGGGTGTTAAAGCATCTAAGGTAACCAATATTTCGCGTGACTTAGCCCGTTCAATGTCGATGGCCTCTGTTCGTGTAGTGGAAGTCATTCCTGGTAAACCATATATTGGGATTGAAGTACCAAACAGTGCCCGTGAAATGGTGCGTTTGATTGAACTATTGGAAACACCAACATATCGCGATCCAAGTGCACTCATTAGTATGGCGATGGGTAAAGATATTTCAGGTAATCCAGTATTAACTGATTTAGCGAAAGCCCCACACATGCTAGTTGCGGGTACAACAGGTTCTGGTAAATCGGTTGCGGTAAACTCGATGATTTTATCGATGTTGCTTAAATATACACCTGACCAGTTGCGTTTGATTTTAATCGATCCAAAACAGCTTGAACTTGCAAACTATAATGATATTCCGCATTTATTAACTCCAGTCGTTACTGACATGAAAGATGCAGTAAGCGCATTGAACTGGTGTGTGAATGAAATGGAACGTCGTTATAAGCTGATGTCGTTTCTTAAAATTCGTAAATTAAGTGACTACAACCGTAAAGTTGAAGAAGCAATTGCGAATGGGGAAGATCTAATTGACCCAACTTGGAAACCAAGTGATTCGGCGACACAAGAACGTGCACCTCGTTTAACACCATTACCATCTATTGTGATTGTTGCGGATGAGTTTGCCGATATGATTATGCAGGTGGGTAAAAAAGCAGAAGAAATGATTACGCGTTTAGCGCAAAAATCTCGTGCTGCTGGTATTCACCTTTTGCTTGCAACTCAACGTCCATCTGTTGATGTCATTACCGGTTTGATTAAAGCCAATATTCCAACGCGTGTAGCATTACGTGTAAACAGTAAAATCGACTCGCGTACTATTTTGGATGCAGGTGGTGCAGAAGATTTGCTCGGTCATGGTGATATGCTGTTCTTAGGGCCTGGTAAAATCGAACCTGAGCGTGTGCATGGTGCATTCATTAGCGATGATGAAGTTAACCGCATTTGTGATGCTTGGCGTGAACGTGGTGAACCAGATTATGTCGACGAAATATTGACTCCATTTGACGAAGAACCGACTTCACGTGGTTTTGAAGAGGGTGAGGGTGGTTCTGACCGTGATGCACTTTATGATCAATGTGTGTCATTCGTTTTAGAAACTCGTAAAGCTTCTACATCGTCACTACAGCGTAAATTTAGCCTTGGTTATAACCGTGCTGCTCGTATCATTGATCAAATGGAAGAGAACGGCATTGTGAGCGCAATGGGGCCTAATGGTAAGCGAGATATTTTAGTTTAAGAACTTATCCCTAAAAAAAGCCTCTCTGGAGGCTTTTTTTATAATTTAAATAAACTGAATCTATTTATAAAATGACTTAAAGATTTTAACGTATAGTAAAAAATGCTAATGTATTTTTCCTAAATAAATAACAATGAATTAAATCTGGAGGAAAACATGTTACTTGCTCTAATTACTTTAGCTTTTATCCATTTTTGTGCACTTATTACTCCAGGACCTGATTTTTTTCTTGTATCTCAAACAGCGATTAGTCGATCACGTAAAGACGCTATGTTAGTGGTGGGTGGTATCACAGCAGGGGTTATGTTTTGGGCTTGTTTGGCACTGATGGGATTAAATCTTATTTTTGAAAAAATGGCTTGGTTAAAGCAAGGTTTACTCATCGCCGGTGGCTTATATTTATGTTGGTTAGGCTATCAGATGTTGCGTTCGGCATTTTCAAAAAATCAGCAAGAAGATAATGTTGCTGTAGAGCTACCAAAAGCACCTTACCTATTTTTTATTAAAGGCCTGATAACCAATCTATCAAATCCTAAAGCTGTTATTTATTTTGGTAGTGTTTTCTCTTTATTTTTAGCCAACCCTCAACTTGATCAGGTTCACTGGCTGCTCTTTATTATTGTCACAGTCGAAACAATTTTATGGTTCTGCTTTGTGACATTTATTTTTTCATTGCCAAGTTTTAGATCAGCGTATCGTAATTTTTCAAAATGGATTGATGGTATTTCCGGTGGCATTTTTACCATATTTGGTATTTTCCTTATTGGAAATCGATAAATTGAGATAAGAAAAAAGCCTCTTGAAGAGGCTTTTTAAATTACTAAATTTTAATATTTTTAAAATATTAATAAGTTAAATTTTAGATCACTTAGGTAGGATTCATATAATAAAACTGATAAGAATCAGCAGCCACATGATAGAACCTATAATAATTAAAATGATTTGAGGTGTATTGAATTTTTCTTGCTCAATCGTTGTTTCTATTTGTTTTTGTGTATAGTTCAACGCTTTAAAGGCTGGGATTAAAAATATAATGCTGCAGAGAGAGATAAGCCAGTAAGGATCAGGTAGGCGAACCAGTAAAGATGTAATGAGATATCCTAGATACATCCAACCTGAAGAGAAGTCATGAGGATATTCTTGTTCTTTTGAATAGGTTTTTATTCGATTAAATAGTGAATATAAAAATAATATAGAAAAAATTGCACGAGCAGCGGGCATAATATTTAACTTATCTTTGATTAGAAAAAATCGCCATGCTTTAAACATCCACCAAATTTGGTATAGACCAAAAGAAATAAAGGATAGAAAGATAAACTTATTAAGGCTAATAACTTTTAAATTTTCTATATGGTTTGATTGGATAGATTGTGTTTGATTTAAATTAATAGGTTCTGGATTCATGAATTTATATTTAGAATGAAATAATGCTGATGACTTTAAGATTATTTTTTATAAAAGTAAATAATTTAGATATTTGAATGAACCACATAATCTATCTACTAAATTTTACTAAGATAGATTATGCAGTCTTATTCAAATAAAAAAAGCTTAAGCAAACTTTGCTAGAACTTCTAAAAATGGTGCCGATTGACGCGGAAATTTGGCAATCACATCATGGATGCGTTGGCCTTCAGGGTCTTTGGCATTAATATCGCGTCCGTCCGCAATAAATTGAGTCAAAAGACGTTCATAGTCTGTTGGACGCATATGTTTGAATGCATGGTAGAGCACATGAAAATCTGCGTTCACACCCGCTGGCGGAAGTTGGTTGAGGTAGGCAAAAACACGCTCATCGGACCATTCTTCATTGAAAGTTGCTGGCTGTGATAATGCCATGACAATCTCCTCAGTTTTAAAAAAGGCAAAATAACTTGCGTTATTTTGCCTTGATTCTGTTTTATTGAATAGTCAGAAATAGAATTATCGTTCTTCAGGTAAATTGATATTCATTTCTAACATTTCGATATTAGCTTCAGAGCGAACCTGCATTTGGATATGCTGTTCACCTACACCGCTGACATAACGACTAACCACTTGCATGATTTCTTTCTTCATCTGATCAATCTTGTCTTGGCTTAAACGACGGCCTAAACCTTGTTCAGAAGCAACAATAACTTTTAAACGATCTTTGGCAGTTTGAGCACTTGATGGTTTTTCTTCACTGCTAAATAATTTACTCCAGAATCCTGCCATATCTACGCTCCAAATAGTCGTGCTAACCAGCCTTTAGGTTGAGCTGTGATGTGTCTATAAGGACGGTCTTCACCAAGAAAGCGAGCAACCAAATCATCATAACCCTGACCAGCTTTAGTTTCTGAATACAGAATTACTGGCTTACCCTCGTTTGATGCTTGTAATACACTTGGACATTCTGGAATAACACCTAATGTCGGTACGCGTAAAATATCTTTAGAAATATCATCAATGGTCAGCATTTCCTGACGGTCTGCGCGTTCAGGGTTGAAGCGTGTAATACATAAATGTTTACGTATACGTCCTTCGTTTTGTTCAACCTTTTTGGTTTTGCTATCTAACATACCAATAATACGGTCAGAGTCACGTACTGAAGAGATTTCAGGGTTTGTTACAATGATTGCTTCATCTGCATGATACATGGCTAAAATCGCGCCACGTTCAATACCAGCAGGTGAGTCACAAATGATGTAATCAAATTCTTGAGATAGCTCATCAATAACACGAGCAACACCATCGTCGCTCAACGCATCTTTATCACGTGTTTGTGAAGCCGGTAAAATATAAAGGTTTTCGATATCTTTATCGCGAATAAGGGCTTGCTGCAGACGTGCTTCGTTGTTAATCACATTGACAAAATCATAAACAACACGACGCTCACAACCCATAATTAAATCAAGGTTACGTAAGCCTACATCAAAATCAATCACAACAGTTTTATGACCACGAAGGGCTAAACCTGTTGCAAAAGATGCGCTCGTTGTAGTTTTACCTACACCACCTTTGCCTGATGTTACGACAACAATTTTGGCCACCGAATCCACTCCTATTATGGTCATTCACCCTTAAAAGGGCTGTTTTTTGGTGATTTGCTTAATAAACTAAAGTTCAATCGCTTCAAATTCAAGCTCTTGCTTTTCATTTAAATAAATATGTACTGGTTTTTTTACCACATGTTTAGGGATATCATCTGCGACACAATACGTTCCGGCAATGGAAACGAGCTCAGCCTCTAAAGATTGGCAAAAAATACGTGCAGCTGCGTGCCCGCCCGCACCAGCAATGACTCTACCACGAACTGTGCCATAAATATGTATATTTCCTGATGCAATCACTTCAGAACCACTATTCATGCCAGCTTTTAAAATAATATCGCCGTTATCTTGTACGAGGGATTGGCCTGTACGTAAAATTTCATCATGATAAGAGGTAATATGAGCAACTGCTATCTTGTTTAGTGGTTTTTTTGTTTCTGCTGAAGATGATGCAGGAGCAGTAGCAGGTTTTTCTACAATTGCGACTTGTTCTGTTGTGGCTTTAATACGCTGTAATGGTTGATCTGCCGGTAAAACAGGGAATTGAATAGCGCGAGCTTCATCTCCTAAAATACCGTCGATTACCGCCATAGGCTGTAGACCTAAGCTCACCAGAAGTTGAATTAATGCAATTAACTCTTGCTCAACCGTACTATCAATAATCACTAAAGTTCCTTGATAGGAACCTTCATTTAATATATTTGATAATTGCTGGCGGATCACATCATGATCATTGGTATCGAAGGTTATCCTGCTAAAGTTAACCATTCTGCCGGTAATCCGGATATCAGCCATAAGTCTTCCTTCAAGGCGTTAAAACGAGCTGTAATATCGTTAAGTTTATTGTAAATAGAGCAAATGCTAGAACAAATCGTTCCAATTCTCTAGCGTGTTTAATAAAAAATTAAGTAAATGCTTATTCTTTGATTCGATCATACTCCGCAAGCGTTTGTTGCCATTGTTTGACCTTGACCTGTTTTCGTACAGATTCCAGTGTCTCGAACACGACAGATTCAACCAATTGCTCAAGCTGACGATTATTAATATTTATTTCACTCACTTTTTGAGAAATTAATTGATAAGTAGAATTGGGACTGTTTGGTGATCCCTCAATTAAAGGTTCAATTAAACCTGCACTAATATTTTCACCTAATCTTTGGCCAATACTCTGAATTTGCTGTTCAATACGACCACCGACTAAAGGAATTAAGCGTAATAATTGGGTTAGCTCAGGTGTATCTACTATGGCCTGATCTACAATTTTCCCAACACCTTTTGTAATTGCCGGTTTTTGTTCTTTTAAAGCAGTCGCTAAAGACTCTTGTAATAATGCTGTTAGGGTAGCAGTAAATTGCTCACGATGATGATTAACTAAGTCGTGAATAATCTGTTTATGGCTAGAACTGGTTTGAAGTTCATATCTAATGCCATCAATCACGGTAATAACAACACGATCGGAAAGTTCTTCCATGACAACACGATAGTAAAATAATCCAGTCTTTCTCCAGCTTTCCGGAATAACTCGATAGCCCATTTCGTGTAAACGATAAGCAATAATCCCAGCTCGGAACAAACGTAGAAAACGAAGCTGAGGAATAATGGCTAAAATTTCATACCAGTGAATAAAAGGGAAAAAGAACCAACGTTTATGGTGTTTATTGATGATCGCAATGCTCCAGCGCACGAGCAGCTCAACAATTAAAAAACCAATAAACCAAGCTTCTGATGTGATCACCCACGGGTGTAATGAATTACGGTAAAAGCTCAATATCTGGGGCAAATGAATGTGTTCAAAGAACCATGCCCCAATACTGCTCATTAAAAAGAAATTAGTCGCAAGACAGAACAGGTTAAAAATAATAATAAACACCATAAAGATGTCATAGATCAAAAACAGCTTAAACGAAAGGCTGTTTGGATCTACATGATGATATTTCGTTTTTTTCCCAGCGCTGTTTTGCATAATAACGGATGCTTTCTTAAATATTTGTAGAGGTATATTGAGATTTCATTTGCTCAATAAGTTGATCTTTTTCGGTCCAGATTTCATGCACCCATTGTTGGAAACGTTCACGGTAAACCGCATCGTCTTCATAGTTTCCACCAAGAACCCAGTCTGGAATTTCAATTTTACGCAAATTTACTGCAATTCTTGAAACATCACCGAGCCAGAAATCGCTATATCCAGGAACGCCATTCGGATAGACAATTGTCATATCAACTAAGGCATCAATTTTGTCACCCAAAATATTCAAGGCAAGTGCCAAGCCACCTGCTTTTGGTTTAAGCAAATGCTTATATGGCGATTTTTGCTGGTCATGTTTTTCTTGAGTAAACCGAGTACCTTCTAAATAATTCAATAATGTGAAGGGCTGACTTAAAAGCTGTTCACAAGCTTTACGTGCTTCCATCATGTCACGGTCTTTGAGCTCAGGATTCTTTGCAACCTGTTCTTTTGTGTGACGTTTCATCATCGGGAAGCCTAGAATTTTAAAAGCTTGCCCAACGAAAGGAATAAAGATGAGTTCCCATTTGGTAAAGAAACGGGTGAGTGGCATACGCGTTAAACCAAAATATTGATTCACCGTTGTATCAACCCAACTTTGGTGGTTACACGTCATGAGATAACGACCTTGCATATTTAGGTCAAGTCCCTCATCAATCGTGATATCCCATTTTAGATTTGGTAAAACATGGTCAATTAACCAATTATTTACCCCTAACCAGCTATTTGTAATTTGAATATTGGTTTCATCTATTTTAGATGATTTTTTTAAAAGCTTAGTCAGACCTAGTGCAAGAACAGGTGGACCATGAAAAAACGTACTTCCTGTAATGACTGTACCTACAGTGAGTCCACGTGTAATTTTTTTTAGCGCAGATTGCTTATTGGGTGCAGTTGACATATGAATGACCCCGAATGTCTAAAATCCATAGAAAAGTTGTTCAACTATAACTGTCATAATATGAAATACAACGATATCTTAGACAACAATGAAGAAATTGTGATGAGGTAGCATCTTAAAGTGCATCAAAATATTACAAAAAAGTAACTAAACTGTTTATTATTAACAAAATATCAATGTTTTATACTTCCTTTTTGTTTCATTATTCACTCAACAACAAAACACTCAAAGTGAGGAGGCATGCAATGCGTGCATTAGTTATTTCAACAGTGGTAGGGGCAGCAGTAGTACTTTCTGGTTGTCAAACAACAGGTAACAACCTTGGTGGCGTTGAATACGATAAAGCCGCATTAGGTACTTTAATTGGCGCAGCAGCTGGTTACGGTATTTCTAAATCAAGTGCAAACTCTAGCCGTCAAAACAACCGTGCTGCAGCAATTGGTGCAGTTCTTGGTGGCGCTAGTGGTTTATACCTTGACCAAAAAGAGAAAAAATTACGTCAACAAATGGCGGGTACTGGTGTAGACGTTAACCGTAATCCAGATGGTTCTGTTCAATTAGTTATGCCTGGTAGCATTACTTTTGATACAAACAAATCAAACATCAAGCCAAACTTCTATTCAACTTTAAACAAAGTTGCTCAAACTTTGGCTGAAGATAACAAGAGTGCAATTCTTGTAACAGGTTATACTGATAACACTGGTAATGATTCAATTAACATTCCATTATCACAAGCACGCGCTCAATCAGTACGTAGTTATTTAGCTAGCCAAGGCGTATCTGCTAGCCGTATCGACGCGCAAGGTTATGGTTCATCTAACCCGATCGCAGATAACTCAACTGCATCTGGCCGTGAACAAAACCGTCGTGTAGAAATCAGCATTTATGCTAAACAATAAGATTTAGTTTATTGTTTCAAAAACCACCTTCGGGTGGTTTTTTTATGGGTGCAGTATAAGAAATAATCACGACATTCTGCGGCGCATAAATTGCATTATTAGACATCATTTATACATATCCATAGATTTACTATTGGGATTCTAAAACAGAGATGACTATAATCATGCTCGAAAAATTAAGAGGTAATACACGATGTCATCTGCCAGTCAATTGAACAACAAGCAAGAAGAAGCCATGAAATATACTCAGGGCCCTTTATTGGTGCTTGCTGGTGCTGGTTCAGGTAAAACATCGGTAATTACGCGTAAAATTGCGTATTTGGTGCAGCATTGCCGTATTCCAGCGCATCGTATCACTGCGATGACCTTCACAAACAAAGCTGCCCGTGAAATGAAAGAGCGTGTGACCAAGCTCTTGTCACGTGAAGAATCAAAAGGTTTATCAGTCTCGACTTTCCATACTTTTGGTTTAAACCTTTTACGTTTAGAACTTAAAAATTTACCTTTAAAAGCTAATTTTTCGATTTTAGATGCAGACGACTGTAAGCGTATTTTGATGGATTTGATGCATCGCGACAATTTGTCAGGTGCAGAAAGCAAAGAATTAATTGCTAAGGCAATGAAGAAAATTTCAGACTGGAAAAATGATCTGATCGTGCCAGAGCAAGCACATTCAACTTGTGAAACACCTGAAGATGTACAGTTTGCCCATCTTTACCAGCTTTATGAACGTAATTTACGTGCTTACAATGCAGTCGATTTTGATGACCTCATTGTTATGCCAACACGTTTACTGCAAGAAAATGCAGAAGTACGAGATAAATGGCAAAACCGTGTTCGCTATTTATTGGTCGATGAATATCAAGATACCAACACCGCTCAGTATATTTTGGTGAAACTATTAGTTGGTGTAATGGGGCAGTTCACCGCGGTAGGTGATGATGACCAGTCGATTTACGCATGGCGTGGTGCTAAGCCTGAAAATATGGCGTTGCTTAAGCAGGATTTCCCCAATTTACAAATTATTAAACTTGAACAGAACTATCGTTCAACGAGCCGTATTTTAAAAGCAGCGAACTGTGTTATTCAAAATAACCCGCATATTTTTGATAAGAAATTGTGGAGTGATAAAGGGCATGGTGAGGTTATCCGAATCATTACATGTCGTAATGATGATGATGAAGCAGAACGCGTGGTCAAAGACCTACTTACTCATAAGCTCATGAACGGTAAAAACTGGAAAGATTATGCCGTTTTATATCGTGGTAACTTTCAGGCGCGTGTATTAGAAACACAGCTTCGCCAAATGCAAATTCCGTATAAACTCTCTGGCGGTACATCGTTCTTCGCTCGTGCAGAAATTAAAGACGTGATGAGTTATTTACGTCTCATTATTAACCCAGAAGATGACAGTGCTTTCTTGCGTATTATTAATACGCCTAAACGCGCGATTGGCCCAGTTACTCTTGAGAAGTTAGGTTTATTCTCACAAGAAAATAATTTGTCTTTACTTGGTGCTTCTGCTGATCAACGTTTAAGCATGGTGCTTCCTAAAAAGGCAGAAACTCAGCTTCATGAATTTGCTGACTTTATCGCGACATTTACACGTGAATTGTTGGAAGACGATGAACCTGTGCCTAAAGTTCGTCAAATGATGAACGAAGCGGGTTATATGGATTACGTTCGTGAACAGTCTGCAACACCTGCACAAGAGAAAAGTAAGCTCGATAACATTGAGAATTTATTTACCAGTATTCAAAACCTCATTAACCGTGCAGAAGACGTTGATGAAAAGAATATTGAAAGTGTCATTCGAAAACTGGTTCTGCTTGACCTTTTAGAACAGCAGCAGGAAGAAGAAGATACGGACAAAGTTAACTTACTGACTCTACATGCTGCAAAAGGTTTGGAATTCCCATATGTGTACATTATGGGACTCGAAGAAGAACTATTGCCGCATAAAAACTCGATTGCAGCAGAAACCATTGAGGAAGAGCGCCGTCTCATGTACGTGGGAATTACCCGTGCACGCCAAGGTTTAACGTTAACACTGGCAGAACAGCGTAAAAATGGTGGACAGATGAAACAGATGACACCTAGCCGTTTCCTTGATGAACTTCCGCAAGATGAGCTGGAGTGGTTAGGGCGTAAAAAGAAAATTGCGGCTAATGTTGATCCTAAAGAACAGGCTCAACAATATCTGGCAAATTTAAAAGCTTTATTAAAGCGTTAATTTTTTAATTTTTAGGAAATCCCATGAAAGTTCAAGTGAAATTGCTCGATCCGCGTTTAGGTAAAGAATGGCCGTTACCTTCATATGCAACAGCAGGTTCAGCGGGTTTAGATTTACGTGCCTGCGTCGATGAAGCAATTGATATTGAACCAGGACAAACTGTTTTAGTTAAAACAGGTATGGCAATTTATATTCATGATGTAAATTTTGCTGGTTTAATTTTACCGCGTTCAGGTTTAGGTCATAAACACGGTATCGTGCTTGGTAACTTAGTTGGTTTGATCGATTCAGATTACCAAGGTGAATTGATGGTTTCAGTTTGGAACCGTGGTCAAACAACCTTCCGTTTAGAACCAGGTGAGCGCTTGGCACAATATGTTTTAGTGCCAGTCGTGCAAGCTGAATTTGAGCAAGTAGAAGAATTTGAAGAAACTTTACGTGGCGCTGGTGGCTTTGGTCACACAGGTAAACAATAAGTTTTTTAAAATATTAACGAAAATCAAACGCCTGTTGAACAGGCGTTTCTTTTTATATCTTGAATGTTACAATGGATTATATTACAACACGCTTTACTCATATTCTTTTAACTTTTTTAGCAAACAAACCTTTCAAAAATTTTGAATAATCTATGTTTTTGCGATAGATCGGATTGATCTTTAAATAGAAGATACGCTATGAATGTAAGACACTCATTTCCAAAAAGTATTTTTCGTGCTTACGATATTAGAGGCAAACTTTCTTACTTAACCGCGGACGTTGTTCGTTCGATTGCCTACGGATTGGCACAACAATACAAACAAGCAGAACAAACTCAATTAGTGATTGGCTATGATGCCCGTCTCACAAGTCCAGCCTATGCACAATTAATTGAAGAGATTTTAGTAGAACAAGGTTTAAAGGTTACCAACATTGGTTGTTGTTCATCACCAATGATGTATTACATTGCGAGAGATTTTGGTGGCAATGGCATTATGGTGACTGCAAGCCATAATCCAAAATCGGATAATGGTATTAAGTGGATTTTAAAAGGTGAACCACCGTCTCCGGAAATGATTCAGCAAGTGGGTGACGAAGCTCAAAATTATGTACCAGCTCATTCCATTTCTGTACTTGAGTTAACATTACCTCAATTTAAAGCTGAATTTTGCCAGAAATACCAGCAAGCCATTTTTAAAGATATCCAATTAAAACGTCCTTTAAAAGTTATTTTAGATGGTTTACATGGCTCTGCTGGGCACTGCTCAAAATTAATATTGGAAAAAATGGGCTGTGAAGTCATTGCTTTACGAACCCATCCGAATGGAGAGTTTCCAGATCATGCACCAGACCCTTCGCATGCAGCTCATTTAACTCATTTGCGTAAAGCAGTGGTTGAGCAGCAGGCAGATATTGGCATTGCTCTGGATGGTGATGGAGACCGTGTCGTTTTAGTCGATGAAAAAGCCCAGATATTGACAGCAGACCGTTTATTATCACTTTTTGCGCAAATGTGTTTAGAACAACACCCTGAGCAAGAAATTGTTTTTGACGTGAAATGTTCACGCATGGTTCAAAAAACGGTTGAACAACTTGGCGGAAAAGCAAAAATGATCCGCACGGGAAGTAGCTTCTTAAGAGCTTATTTATCTCAGTCAAATGGACGCGCCATTTTTGGTGGAGAATATGCGGGCCACTACGTATTTAATGATGGGCGTGGTTTCGGATACGACGACGGTCTATATGCTGCATTACGTGTAATGGAATATTTTACTCAATCGAGTGCGACAACAATTTCTGAATTATTTGCTCCTTATCCAGAAAGATGTTGTACAGAAGATACCTATATTGGTACGTATCAGTCTGATCCAAAGTATGTATTACAAGATATTGAAATTTTAAGTCATCGTTTAGGTGCCCGCATCAGTAAAATCGATGGCGTACGTCTTGATTTTGATGATGGTTTTGGCATTATTCGAGCATCAAATACTGGTGAATATTTCACAGTAAGATTTGATGCAGATAATCCTTTACGATTAAAGGAAATCCAGCAAAAATTTGTAGATATGTTGCAAGAGCACTATCCGCAAATTGCACAAGAACTTTCAGAGGCCTAAGTAAGGAGAGGCGTAATGCCCCAACATCAGCATATCGGTGTCGACAAAGCAAAAATCTTGATTGAAGCTTTGCCGTATATTCAACGTTTTACTGGTAAAACGCTGGTGGTGAAATACGGTGGCAACGCGATGACTGATCCGGAGCTCGAAAGTTCATTTGCCCGAGACATCGTTTTACTTAAAACTGTCGGGTTAAATCCGATTGTTGTTCACGGTGGTGGACCACAAGTAGACTCATTTTTAAAGCAGTTAGGCCGCGAGTCTGACCGTATTGACGGTATGCGTGTAACTGATGCTGCAACCATGGAAGTGGTTGAAATGGTATTAGGTGGTAGCGTAAATAAATCAATTGTTAACCTGATTAATAAACATGGTGGCCGTGCAATTGGTTTAACAGGTAAAGATGGTAATTTACTTCGTGCCCGTAAATTACTTATGGAAAAGCAAGAAGAAGACGGTTCTATCAAACATATCGACTTGGGTATGGTTGGTGAAGTAACTGGCGTTAAAACCGATGTATTGGAAATGTTCACTCAAAGTGACTTTATTCCAGTGATTGCGCCATTAGGTGTAGATGAAGAAGGCAATACTTATAATATTAATGCTGATTTAGTTGCAGGTAAGGTTGCAGAAGCACTAGGCGCTGAAAAGTTAATTTTGCTTACCAATATTACTGGTGTGCTTGATGAAAATAAAAATCTGTTAACTGGCCTTACTACGCAAGAAGTTGATCGCCTCATTGAAACAGGCGTGATCTATGGCGGTATGATTCCTAAAGTAGGCTGTGCACTTGATGCTGTTAAAGGTGGTGTTGTGAGCGCACATATTGTTGATGGTCGCGTACCACATGCAACATTGCTTGAAATCTTCACTGATCATGGAGTAGGTACACTCATTTCTAATCGCACTAAAACAGCTTAAAAAATCCGTTATTCTCAATAAAAAGATCACCCTAGGTGGTCTTTTTTTATACCACTTTAGTTTGGTCATTTTTTTGTCATGAGCTTTGACTAGTGTAAGGGGTGTCACTAGGAGCGTTCATTATGCTGGAAAAATTTAATCAATATCGCCAAACCTGGACTTTACCTTTAAATCGTCATAAAGCAATAAATCAGACACAATTTCGTTTTGAATGGGTTGATAATTTAAAAGAATTACAAGATGTACAGCGGTTTCGTGCACAACAATTTAGCCAACAATTTGGAATTCATTTTGAAGATAACTTAGACCAAGACATTTATGATTTTGGTTGTGAGCATGCAGTCTTACGTGAAAAGTGGACTGGAGAGATTGTCGCATATACCCGTCTAAAACTATTTCAAGGTCATGAGATTGCACAAAGCTACAGCGCACATGAGTTTGATATTGTTCCTCAGTTATCACATCTTCCTAATGTGTTAGAAATAGGGCGTACCTGTGTTCATCCTCGCTTTCGTAATGGTAAAGCATTATCGACACTGTGGTTGAACCTTGCACCGAAAGTGCTATGGTCAATGCGCGCTAAATATTTGATGGGGTGTGTCAGTATTCATTTGCAAGATAATTTGGCTAGAGCGTACTACACACATCGCCAGATTCAGCAATTATCTGAAAGTAAAACCATTGATATCCGTTCGAAAAAAATCTACGAACCTGAATATCCTGAGTTTAGCTTTCCACAAGATGAACGTATGCCAAAGTTGTTCCAAATGTATTTGAGCATGCAATCAAAATTATCGAAACAGGCTTTTTTTGATGAAGAGTTTAACTGTCTAGATTATTTTGTATTTCTGGAAGTGAATAAAGTGGCAACTTCATTTGTCATGAATAAAATGGGTCAGCGTTAATCATATGTTCTATTTTCTAATAGCCAGCACATATTGAGATTTGCAAGCAATTTTACTCTCATGCACAATAGAGCAGATGGGGTAATTAGAAGTAGTTTAAAAGCGATATGTGCCAGCTATTAGGAATGAATTGTGCAACACCAACGGATATTACTTTTTCTTTCCGTGGTTTTTCACAGCGTGCAGGAATTACCTCAGACCATAGTGATGGATTTGGTATTGCATTTTTCGAAGATAAAGCTTGCCGTTTATTTGTCGATAACCAGTCGGCAGTTGAATCTCCAATTGCCGATCTTATCCGTAATTATCCTATTAAATCACGTAATGTGATCGCGCATATTCGTAAAGCGACTCAAGGTAAAATCACTTTAGAAAACTCTCATCCCTTTATTCGAGAGTTGTGGGGGCGTCATTGGATTTTTGCCCATAATGGTGATTTACATGACTTTGATCCACCACTAAGTGGACGTTTTACGCCGGTGGGGAATACAGACAGTGAACGCGCATTTTGTTATTTGCTCGATCAACTCGTTGAAGCTTTTGGCTATGAAGAACCAAGCCTTGAACAGATATTTGAAGTATTAGAAAAAATTTCGCCACAAATTGCTGAGTACGGTACATTTAATTATTGCTTATCGAATGGCAAGGCATTATTTAGTTATGCGATTACTAAATTACATTGGTTGGTTCGAGAATATCCATTTAATCAGGCTCATTTAATTGATTTAGATGTTGAAGTCGATTTTAGTCAGGTAACAACCCCTGAAGATCGTGTGGCAGTAATAACAACTGAACCTTTAACACATAATGAAAATTGGACAGCTTATCAACCCGGTGAAATGATTTTATTTCAACATGGTGAACCAATTAAAAAAGCAATTACTCATGTAGAGAGATTAAAGCGTGAGCAGGAAAATCCTGAACTTAAGCGTGTTACTCGTGCAGATCAATATTAATATAAAGTATATTTAAAATATATAAATAGAAATATCTATATATATTAGTCGTTTAATAATAAAGTATTTTGTTTAAAAAATACTTTATTATTTTAGTTGGTTAAATTTTTAAAAAATAAATAAAAACAATAATTTATGTTTAATATGATTTTTATATGATAAACCCGACAAAATAGCTTTGTTTTTATTTATATTCTTTAAATATATCATGAGGTATATGCAACAGTCATTGAACATCATTGGGGAGATGTATGAAAATGAAATGGGCTTCAGAATATAATACGGGTATTGATGTTATTGATGAGCAACATAAACGAATACTTGATTATATTAATGAAATTGATGATGTAAAAGATGATGAAGATAGACGTCGAATTAAAGATGTTTTAGATAATATTATTGATTACACGCAATCTCATTTTACTTTCGAAGAAAGTTTACAAGAGGAAGCTGATTATAAATATCGTGTACCACATAAACGTGTACATGACTTGTTTATTAAAAAAATAGAGTTATATCGTGAGCGCTTTGAAATGGGACATACTGTTGAAAAAGAGCTACAAGAAATTTTAGCAAAATGGTTAATTAACCATATTCAACATGATGATGCTGATTATGTGGGTGCAGTAAAAGAAAATATGATGGGAATTATTAGAGAAAAAGAAAAGAAGAAAGGGAAAAACTGGTTTGCTCGGTTTTTCGCATAACTTAAATAACAAAACTTATAATTTTAGTTAGCGCAGCAAACTATCGTTTCGGTAGTTTGCTTTTTTTATTGAGCAAGCTTTGATTTTCAGGCATGAGACGGGCAAAATATCTATAGTCTTTTTCAAGGAATGCATAATGCAGGACATACCTATGTCACGATGGTTATCGCCCCTGATGGCGTTTTGCTTGTCTTTCATCATTATGGCGACATTGGCACCCGCTATGGGGATCCAGATTGATCGTCAAATCGATTTCTGGTTATTGTGGTTGGGCACAATGCTGTTATTAGCTCTGCCAGTTTGTTATTTAGAAATTGCCTTAGCAAAACGGTCGAAGACTACTGCTTTAAATGCTTTATCAAGTTTAACTCGTGAAGCAGATAGTTCACCAAAATGGCGTTTGGCTGGTTGGCTTGCAGTTATTTTTATTCCATTTTTAGCCGGGAGTGTACTGAGTACTGCTGGCAATTTACTGACAGTACAGCTCAATAACAGCGTTTCTGGGCAAATTGTTTTTGCTGGTCTCGCAGTTGCGGCTTTAATTTTATCTTTTATTCCGCGTCAGATTTTAATTGTGTTAATGACAGTCGGTGTAATCGCGTCTATTGTTTTAGCTAATACAATGGGAACGACTTTACAGCCTTGGCATTGGACAAATGTTGAGTTTAAAGAGTGGGGTAATGCAACGGTACTTGCTCTTGTTGCGAGTGGTTTAGGCTTAGGACTTTACTGGCAAAATAGCTTGTCTGTAATTCATTCTCAAGAAGGCGCTACAAGAACTGTACTTCCAATCTGGTTAGCTCAACTCATTGCTGTCGTTGCGTTTGGTTTCTTTTCTCTTCAAGCACAGCTTCCTGTTTTTACCTGGATTTTTACTGCGGTAATGACAACAGCTCTGTTTATTCAACTTGCTAAAGAACAGCTCGCTCAACGTCAACTGATGTACGTTTTACAGTGGGTGATTATTGTTGTAGCAATTGCGGTTTGGGCTGTGCCTGAACTTCACGGCATCTTTATGCTGATTTTGATGCTTTGGGGATTACTCATTTGCCTGATCTATGCAATTTTTGCTGGCTGGATTATGAAAATTAGCCACTTGCGTAAATCAATGAATTTTAGCAATGAGTTGTTCTATAACTTGTGGCGTATTGCGGTACGTATTGTTTTACCGCTTTCAATTGTAATTGCCATGATTGCGGTAGTTGGACAAATTATCTGATGGAAAAAGCTCAGCAAGTGTGGGTTGCTTATGCAGCCCCAGAGCAACAGTTTTTAGTTGCTATTCCATTTGAAGCTGGAATGACAGCATTACAAGCAGTTGAAGCGAGTGGGTTGCAGACACAGATAAGTTTGCTGGAGCCATTACAACTTGGCATATTTGGTGCAAAAGTTGAGGCACATGTGATTTTACAAGCGGGTGATCGGGTAGAGGTCTATAGGCCTTTAACGATTAATCCTAAGGATATACGCCGTAAGCGCGCCGAGAAAAATCCTGTGGGGCGATATATTAAAAGTAATCGCTTAAAGCAATAAGCCCCATAAATAAAACCCCTCGAAGTATTTCACTTGAGGGGTTTATTTTTATTAGAAAAAACGATTATAGTGGTGGGGCAGTTAAAATCGCTTCTTTAGAAGCAGGTAAACCTGGTTGCGACTCTGGAATAGTTTCTAAACCTTCAATTTTAGTTACTGTGCCAGTGCCATCAAAGTAAATTTTTAAATGCTGACCATGTGCTGCGGGGATTTTTGCCTTTTTAGCATAAGTTCCCGGGATATAGTTGTAAATGTAGTCCCAACGCTGAGGATTGAGTGGATCAGTCACAGTTGGACTACCAAGCAAAAAACGCACTTGCTGGAAATTCATGCCGACTTGTACTTGAGAGGCCTGAGCTTTGGTCAAAGGAGTCCCTTGAGGAATATCAACCTTATATACACCAAAGATTGAACAACCAGCAAGGAGTGAAGTGACTAATAACGTCAGCACGAGTTTTTGCATTTTGCTACACTATCCCAATAAATTATGATGCATTTGATCAAAGGATAGATCATACTTCATCTAAATTCTATTGCCTATTCCAACTTGAGATTTGTTGAGAGACCTTTTTTCATGCCTATTTCCAATCAAGATTTGCGCAAAGCTGGACTTAAAGTTACCCTTCCACGAATTAAGATTTTGGAATTATTAGAAAATTCAAAGCAACATCATCTTAGTGCTGAAGATATTTACAAGACTTTGTTAGAACAAGGGGAAGATGTCGGTCTTGCGACAGTTTACCGTGTGTTAACACAATTTGAAGCTGCAGGTATCATTCAGCGTCATCATTTCGAAAATAATCATTCTGTTTTCGAAATTATGCAAGAAGATCATCACGATCATTTGGTTTGCCATAATTGCAACAAAGTTATTGAATTTACTAATGATGTTATCGAGAAGGAACAGCATGCTGTAGCAGACCAACATGGGTTTACCTTAACGGGTCACTCATTAAACCTCTACGGTTACTGTAACGAACCTGAATGTCAGGAAGTTCTGCGCAAGAAATAATCGTTTTCACACAAAGAAAACAAATAAAAAAGGAAGGTTACGTTTAACCTTCCTTTTTTTATGAAGAAATTACTGTCGGTCGAAGGTTAAATGCTGATTTGTGCCTGCAATTTGATCAGGTCCTTCTTCAGCAAGCTTAATCGTCAAACGTAAATCATTTGGTGAGTCAGCATGTTTTAATGCATCTTTGTAGGTAATTTGGCCTGCTTTATAGAGATCAAACAATGCTTGGTCGAAGGTTTGCATACCGAGTTCACGTGATCGTTTCATTAAATCTTTAATTTCATGAATTTCACCTTTACGAATGTAATCTGAAATTAATGGTGAGTTAATTAAAATTTCAATTGCGGCGCGGCGAGAGTTGCCATCAGGTGTTGGAATAAGTTGCTGAGCAATCATGGCCTTTAAGTTAAGAGATAAGTCCATGTAGAGCTGACTGTGGCGGTCACTTTCAAAGAAGTGAATGATACGGTCGAGTGCTTGGTTAGCGTTGTTGGCGTGCATTGTGGCCAATACAAGGTGACCTGTTTCAGCAAAGCCAATCGCGTAGTCCATAACTTCACGAGATCGAATCTCACCAATCAAGATGACATCTGGTGCTTGTCGCAAAGTATTTTTTAAGGCAATTTCAAATGAGTCCGTATCGATTCCGACTTCACGTTGGGTAATGATGCAGCCCGCATGTTCGTGAATAAACTCGATTGGGTCTTCAATGGTAATGATATGACCTTTAGTATTGTGGTTACGATAGCTAATCATTGAAGCCAAAGACGTTGATTTACCTGTACCTGTCGCACCAACAAAAATAATGATGCCGCGTTTGGTCATTGATAAATCTTTAAGAACAGGTGGTAACTGCAAGTCATCAATTGAAGGAATTTTAGTTTCAATTCGACGTAGTACCATGCCCGGCATATCACGCTGCTGAAAAGCACTCACACGAAAGCGGGCAGTTTTATCGCGGTTCATAATGGCAAAGTTACATTCACGAGTGTCCGCAAATTCTTTGCGCTGTTTTTCGCTCATGATGGAATGTAAGAGTTGACCAATAACCTCACCTGAAAGACTATTCTTTGAAATTGGAACAATTTGTCCGTTAATCTTCATAGATGGTGCAACACCATCTGTAATAAAAAGATCGGATGATTTTTTTTCAACCATGAGGTTGAGTAAGTCATTAAAATCCATATTTATTCTCTAATTATTTTTATAGGAATGATTCAGGCTGTTTTGCAGCAGTACGAGCCGTTTGCGGACTAATCACTCCACGAGAAACTAAACCTTTTAAGCTTTGGTCGAGTGTCGTCATGCCATGATTTGCACCAGTCTGAATTGATGAATACATTTGGGCGACTTTGTTTTCACGAATTAAGTTACGAATGGCAGGAATACCAATCATGATTTCATGTGCTGCGACACGCCCACCGCCATTCTTTTTAAGCAGTGTCTGTGAAATAACAGCTTGTAAAGATTCTGACAACATGGCACGAACCATGTCTTTTTCTTCGGCAGGGAATACGTCAATCACACGGTCAATGGTTTTTGCAGCAGAAGTGGTATGGAGCGTACCAAATACCAAGTGACCCGTTTCGGCAGCGGTAAGTGCTAAACGAATGGTTTCAAGGTCACGCATCTCACCGACCAAAATAATATCGGGGTCTTCACGCAGTGCCGAACGAAGTGCTTCGTTAAAGCCATGGGTATCACGATGTACTTCACGCTGGTTAATCAAACATTTCTTCGACTGATGTACAAATTCGATAGGGTCTTCAACCGTTAAAATATGGTCATAACGATTCTCGTTGATATAGTCCATCATTGCCGCAAGCGTCGTTGATTTACCCGAACCTGTTGGACCTGTCACCAGTACAATCCCGCGAGGATAGTCGCAAATATCTTTAAAGATTTGACCTAAGCCTAAATCTTCCATAGTAAGTACTTTAGATGGAATGGTACGAAATACTGCACCAGCACCGCGGTTTTGGTTAAATGCGTTAACACGGAAACGAGCAACATTTGGCACTTCAAAAGAAAAGTCGGTTTCGAGCTTTTCTTCGTAGTCTCGGCGTTGTTTATCATTCATGATGTCATAGACCAGTCGGTGAACATCTTTATGATCTAGAGCTGGTAAGTTAATGCGACGGACTTCACCATCAACGCGAATCATCGGTGGCATGCCAGCAGATAAATGTAAATCGGACGCGCCATTTTTCACAGAGAAGGCGAGTAGCTCTGTAATATCCATAATTTCCCCAAGTAAATCAAAATATGTCATTATTTTGTAGAATAATATACGGCTTTCACCGAGGCTTACCAACACCTCGCTTTAGGTGAAAAGCAAAAAAGTTTTTTGAAAATGAGAACCTTGTCAATGAATTACCTGCAAGATGCGCGGCAGCACGTATTACAGCAAATCAGAGTTGCTTGTGAACATGCTCAGCGTTCGCCTGAAACTGTGCAACTTTTAGCCGTATCAAAAACACATCCGAGTGAAAGTTTGCGTGAAATGTATGCAGCAGGACAAAGAGCATTTGGTGAAAACTATTTACAAGAAGCTTTAGACAAAATCGAAGCTTTACAAGATTTAGAAATTGAATGGCATTTTATTGGTCATGTTCAGCGCAATAAGACTAAACATTTGGCTGAAAAATTTGATTGGGTGCATGGTGTAGATCGTTTGATTATTGCTGAGCGATTATCTAATCAAAGACTTCAAAATCAATCTGACTTGAATATTTGCTTGCAAGTGAATATTGACGGGCAAGATAGTAAAGATGGTTGTGCACCAGATGAGGTTGCGGAGTTAGTCGCTCAAATTAGCCAATTAGCAAAAATTAAACTACGTGGTTTGATGGTAATTCCAGCACCAGACAATACAGCTGCTTTTGCAGATGCCAAAGCCTTGTTTGATGCTGTGAAAGAAAAACATGCCCACCCAGAACACTGGGATACATTAAGCATGGGAATGTCAGGTGATTTAGACGCTGCGATTGCAGCAGGTTCAACCATGGTACGTGTAGGAACAGCTTTATTTGGAAAGCGCGATAAAGTTGAGAAAAAATGACTTTTACAATTTAGATAAACGTTTTGTCGGGTAACTGTAATTTGTTAATTTAAATTTAATTTTCCTAGCTTATAACCCAGATATTTTAATATTTGAGTGTGTAATGTATGGATTTATTGCATGTTTTCATTCTGGCAATTATTCAGGGATTCGCTGAATTATTGCCAGTTTCTAGTTCCGCACACGTTATTTTAGCTGAAAAGTTAATGGGGTATGATCCATCTGCACCTGATATGACCTTCTTACTTGTGATGTTACATACGGGTACGATGTTTGCAGTGATCGTTTACTTTTGGAAATCTTGGCGTAAAACCTATTTCTCTTCTTGGGAAAGTTTTAAAAAACAAGCCTTCTATATTATTTTAGCAACGCTTATTACAGGCGTGCTTGGTTTAGCGCTCCAATCTCTGATTAAGCATGTGTTCTTCGGCGGCGCGAGCAGTTTCGAAATTGAGCATTTGTTTAGTAACTCAAAACTCATGGCAGCTGCGCTGATTTCGGCAGGTGTTCTGATTATTTTATCTTCGCGTTTAGATCGTGGTCAGCAGGGTGAAATTAGTTTGCGTAGTGCTTCTATTATTGGGGCGGTGCAGGCTTTATGTTTGCCTTTCCGTGGCTTTTCACGTTCTGGTGCAACCATCTCTACAGGTTTATTTTTAGGTGTATCACGCCAAAAGGCAGAAGAGTTCAGTTTTGCGTTGGCTGTGGTATTAACACCAGCAGTAATTTTAAAAGAATTATATCGTTTAGTTCACGCTCAAGGCTTACAAACCGTGACACATGGACAAGTGTTCCATTCGATGGTTCCAAGCTTATTGGGCATGTGCTTTAGTTTTGGTGCTGGTCTTTTGGCATTAAAATGGTTGTCTTCATGGTTAGAACATGGACGCTGGCATTTGTTCGGCTTGTACTGTATCGGTTTTGCAGTTGTCGTACTCTGCGTGAATTAATTTTTTGATGTTTTAAAAATAAAAAATTAGTACAAGACCATACAAGAAACAAAGGGGCGTAAATAATACGCCCCTTTGTTATATAAGATTCAATCAAGTTTAAGATATGAAATCCTAATAAATTAACCCACGACTTCAATCGTACTTGCACCAGCACCAAGTGGTTTCACTTGAATTTGTACAGGAATACGCTCATGCATTTCTTGAATGTGTGAAATGAGAATGACCTGACGTCCCTGATTTTGCAATTGATCTAAAGCATTCATAACCATATGCAAAGACGAAGCATCTAAAGTACCAAAGCCTTCATCAATAAATAGAGATTCAATTTTCATTGAACCCGAGGCCATATTGGCAATGGCTAAAGACAAGGCAAGGGCGGTTAAGAATGACTCACCGCCAGATAAAGATGCAACAGAGCGAGTTTCTCCATCCATGTCGTGATCAATAATTGCAAGACTTAACGATTGCTCTAGGCGTTTAAGCGTATAACGCTGAGACAGCATCGCCAGTTGTTGATTCGCATGTTCAACTAAAATATCTAGGTGATATTGTTGAGCGTAGTCGCGGAACTCTTTACCTTTAGCATCGCCAATGAGACCTGAAATTTTGCTCCAGCGATGTTCTTCTTGCTGAATATTTTGAATTTGCTCAGCGTATTGTTGCTGCTTCGCAAGATTTTGCTGATGCACTTCGAGCTTAAGCTTAAGCCGATCACGTACTTCAAGTTGTGCTTTAAGCTCTGCAATATTGTCTTGAATAAGGCTAACAAGCTTTTCATGTTCAATATCTGGCTGAGTTTGTAAATGCTCGCTTAATTGCTCTTGCATGGTCTTAAGGGCAGAAGAAGCTTCACTTAATAAACGCTCAGCATGATTAAGACGGTTACGAATGTCTTGCTCTTGGGTTGAATTAATCTGCATGAGCGCCGTAAGAGCAGATGCTTGAAAATCAGCGTGAGCCTTTAACCAGTTTTGAATTTGTTCATCAACCTGCTGCTGATGTTGCGAGGTGTGTTGATGTTGATGCTTGAGCTGATCAAGTGCCTGTTTTTGTTGTTCAAAGTGCTGTCTGGTTTGTTCGAAACGTTGTTTAGCTTCGTGGTACGCCGTTTGTTGCTGCTGACGTTTAGCATCGTGCTCAATTAACCATTCGTGCGGTTTAATGTCAGCGCGGCCAGTCATTTGTTGAATGAGCGACACCGCTTTTTCATTATTCTGTTGGCCTTTAAGCGTAATCTCTTGGAGATTTTGATCGATCTCATCAATTTGCTTGGTCATTTGCTCAAGATTGGCAGCTAACATTTTCAGTTCTTGTTGCTGCTGTTCGAAACGTTGTGAAAGCTGTTCTTGTTGTTCAAGTTGCTTGGCGCGTGCATCAAGAATAGTCCAAGTTTGTTTAGCCGTTTGGCTACTTGCTTGCTGCCATGCCTGTTGTTCAGTTTCCGATAAACACTCAACAATATGTTGAACCTGTTGTTGCCATTGCTGTGCCGTATTGAGCAAGCTTTCATTACGCTGAATAGATTGAACGAGCTGATTGTGTTGTTTAATGGCTTGGGTTAAACGCACGTTTTCTGAGTCAAATGAACTGATAGCAGTTTGCGCGGCTTGTCTGAGTTCGTTCAGCTTTAGCAGGATTTGTTCAGGAGCCTGACTAAGCTCAATGGGTAACTGATTCAGGCTAAACTGCTGCTCAAGCTCTTGCTGCAAGCTTGATTGTTTGGCTTTAAGTTGAGTTAAGTATTTCTGAACTTGCTCAAGCTCAGCAAGACACTGGGTAAGCGCATGTTGTTGGTTTTGCCATGCATTAAATTTAGTTTGTTCTAGCGCTACTGCCTGTTGCTCTTGTTGTTGCTGCAAATCGAATAAAGCTTTAGAGACTGCACTGTCATCAACACGATAAGGGTGATGTGTGCTTCCACACACTAAGCAAGCTTCGCCGTCTTTAAGATTGGCCCGTAACTGCTCAATATTTTCGGTGTGTAATAAACGCTGCTGTTGCAAGATGTGTTGTAACTTTTCACGTTCAGTTTTTGCTGTTTGGTAGTCTTGTTCAGCTAACTGGCAAACGGTTTTAAGCTGCTGCTCTTGGGCTGAGGCTTGAGTTTGTTTTTCGGTGAATTGCTGAAGTTCAGCATATAGCTCATGATAAATTTTTATTTTCTGTTGAATTAGATCTAACTGATTGATTTTATTGAGTTTCTGATCTTTGTCTTTATGCTGTTGTTCAAGTTTTAACTCAATCTGTTCAACTGTGCCTAGAGAAGTTACGAGTTGTTCGAGTTCGTTTTTAGCTTCCGCTAGCTTTTGGCGGGCAAGGGTAGGGTTGCCAAGCTGTTGTTCAATCGCTTGGTAGTTTTGAATAAATTGCCCAAGCTGATGCAGATGTGCTGACAGGCCTTTGTCCAACACAGCATATTGCTGAGTTTGGGTAAGTTGCTGTTGAAGATGAATTTGGTTCTGCTCAAGCTGTGCAATGTGCTGTTGCACAGTGTTTTGCTGTTGTTGCACTGGACTGAGTTTTTGCTCAAGTACATGTCTTTTTTCTTTGCACTTTTTATATTCATCGCCAATAAAGGCGCGTTCTTGAATGGACTGTCGAACTTGATTTAAAGCATGTTGATGCTGTTGCTCAAAATCGAGGGTTTGTTTGAGCTGTTGTTCTGCAAGTTGATATTGTTTTTGTTCCGTTTCAAAAATTTGCACTAACTCATTAAACTTGCTTTGAGCTTGCTGAATTTGCGGCTCAAGTTGTTGTAGGGTTTGTAAATTTTGAGATTGCTGAAAAACTTGTGGGCGTATTTCAGAAAAAACTTCGAGTCGTTTTAATTGCTCACGTTCACCAGCCATTTGTTGATGATGATTTTGTTGAGTTTGAAACTGTTGTTGTTTCGCTTGAACTTCTTGCTCAAGTTTCGCTTTACGTTCAAACCATTGTTGTTGTTTGTCTAAAACATTTTTCTGTTGTTCTAACTGTTGATGGTTTTGCTCAGCTTGCTGATATTGCTCGGTAAATGCAGCAATCTCTTCATCAGACAGAATTTCGATATGGCCTAAAAACTCTTCAAGCTGTTTACGCTGCTTTGCAATATCTGCTGTTTTACGAAAAGCCAGTTCACCGATTTTGGCGAAAATACTGGAGTTGGTCAGATACTCAAGTAATTCACCGCGTTCGCTGTCTCGAGCTTTTAAAAACGCGGTCACTTCTGACTGGGCAAGTAACACCGCACGAGTAAACTGTTCAAAAGAAAGCTGGGTAATTTGTTTGACTTTTTCATCAACCGCTTTGGCTTTGTCGGCAAGCACCACACCATCGGTCAGGCATTTTAAATGGCGCTGTACACTTTGTAATTTACCATTTGGGTTTTCACGTGCACGTTTAATTTCCCAGCGCGCCAAATAACGTTTTTGATCTTGCGCAATAAAGCAAAGTTCAGCAAAACCATGTCCTGTACCACGGCGTAAGACAGTTAAAGGTGAGTTAGTGAGTAACTCAGAGCCATCAACATCTTTTAATTTGCCATCACTGTCTTTCAAGCGAGGCACCCGATTAAACAAAGCCAGACACATGGCATCTAAAATGGTCGACTTACCTGCGCCTGTTTTCCCTACAATTGCAATCAGACCTGCATGGGCGAGAGGCGCGCTTTCAAAATCAATAAAGTGTTCATCAGAAAGAGATGCCAGATTTTTTATTCGAATGGATAAAATTTTCATGACATATCCTTAAGGGTTTGCATCATTTTCAAGATTTTTTTCTGCTTCTTGTACCAGACTCAGAAAATCTTTTAAGACCGCCTCATCTGTGCTGTAACCTTGTTTTTCCCAAATATTCTGAAATAATTTTTCTGGTGTTGGCGGTTCAAGGGCGATTTGCTGAGTAGTATTTAAATCGGTAGCATCTTTATTCACATATTGACGTGAAATACGCACTAAACGGTAGCGGTCAGGCGGTAGAGCCGCTTCAAACTGCTGACGTAAATTAGGTTGCGGCGGCGTTAAACTATAATATTCAATATCGACATATTCACGGTGGTCAATATTCTCAATCACGCCGTTTGGCAATGCTTTGAGTTGTTGCAAGACCTCATTTAATTCACCACGAATGCGGTGCAATTGTATGCAACGTGGAATTTCTACAGCTTCAAATTGCAAACGGTTGTCTGTCTCTTGAGCTGGGTCAATTTTGACCTCTACCACTTGATGTTTATAGTTAATTTCACTAAAAGAAAGCGGAATGGGCGAACCACTATAACGAATGTGTGGCTGACCTACTTTTTGTGGCTTATGCAAATGCCCTAAAGCCACATAGTCGACAGCATCTTCAAATAAAGTTGTTGAAAGTGCCTCTTCATTACCAATAATAATTGGACGTTCAGAGTCAGATGTTTCTCCACCTTGCATGTGGGCATGCGACATCAAAATCAGGGCTTGGTCTGGTGTCTTGCGACGTTTTGCTTCGGCAATGAGCTGCTGGTGCAAATAGACAATCGCATTTTTGCTGTTGGTGGTATGTTCATTAAAGCCCGTAATTTCGGCTGAACGTAAAAAAGGCAAGGCAAGGCACCACGCCACAATATCTTGATTTTGATTATAAATAGGTAAAAGTAGTCGATCGAGATCTAGAGTTTTGTCTTCATTCCAGCGAACCACGCCCACGGTTTTTGCGTTGTATTTTTCTAATAGTGGTTCGACCTGTTCAATACGGTAGCCTGAGTCGTGGTTACCTGCAATCATGAGCGTTTGCATGTGCGGTGCAATACGGTGTGCATCTGCTAAAAATTGGTAGAGTTGTTTTTGTGCTTGAGAGCCCGGATTAATCACATCAAAAATATCGCCGGCAATGAGCAGGGCATGCGGTTGTTTTTCTTGAATTTGAGTGAGTAACCAGCTTAAAAATTGTTGGTGTTCGTAGTGTCGTGAATGATTATAAAAAAACTGCCCCAAATGCCAGTCAGAAGTATGTAGAAAATGTACGGACATAGAAACAGACATCAAGCCAAAATAAACACAGATACGTTAGCATAAATTGGCAGGAGATTTTATCAAGACATTTTAAAGTGCTCGTTATTTAAGCCTAAGTTGAAACTTAAATTAAATTTTTCACTTTAAACTTTGCTTTGTTACTATCGACTCAAACCATGAACTTTGAGAACAAAATGACCATTCATGAATACGAAGTAAAAATACAGTGGGAAGGCAATACGGGTACAGGTACTTCATCTTATCGTTCATATAAAAGAGATTTTAGTATTCAGCATCCGCAAAAAAACACGATTCAAGGTTCATCAGACCCTGCTTATTTAGGTGATGTGACCAGATGGAACCCAGAAGATTTGTTGGTTGCATCAGCTTCAGCTTGTCATAAGCTTTGGTATTTGCACCTATGTGCAGTCAATCATATTCATGTGCTGAGTTATATCGACAAAGCACTTGGCTTTATGGAAGATGCAGATCCAGTTAAACGTGGTCACTTTACCCAAATTATTTTAAGACCAGAAGTTGTTTTAGAAAAAGGTGCCGATCAAGCACTTGCTGCAAAATTGCATGAAGAAGCGCATCATGAATGCATGATTGCCAATTCGGTGAATTTCCCAATTACATGTGAAGCCAGCTTTAGCTTTGCCGAATAACCAATATGAAATAGCCACCGATAAAAAAGCGGTGGCTATACATTAAAAAATAAATAGAGTCGTTAAATAAGATCTTTAAGCTGCGTTTTCATCGACTTGGAAAATACCAAAAACGTTGTGGTCTAAATCGACAAAATAGCCATGCCAAGCACGACCGGGAATGGCGAATTTATCCATCGCGACAATACCACCTTGCTCTAAAATTTTTGTAGCCACTTCATCGAAATTTTCGACCTGAACCGAGCAGGTAAATGCATTAGTGCCATATTCCATTGGCGGCGTTTGGGCTGGGCGTTTTAATAGTCCACCCATAATTGAAGGCGTTTCGATACGGTAATATTCAATCGGTAAGTTTTCATCGAGTTTAAATTGCCAGCCAAACACAGCTTGATAAAACTGGGCATCGCGGGCAGGGTTTGAAGACTGGATTTCAAAATAGGCAATATTGTTCATATTATTTAAAACATATTTTTATGGTGCAAAAAGTATACGCATAGCCTTTATAGCCACGAAAGGACTATTGTGTATGTTGAGCGTAAAATAAATGAAAGTGCTAGAAAATAAAAACCGACGATTCGAGTGATGAGAGAATCGTCGGTCAAAAACTTCATCAAGGGTTTCGGCTGCTAACAAAACCTAATCTGAAGGAAGAAAAGAGTCGTAATGAAAGGTCACCGAAACAATTTTGCGGATGCCGTGCAAAGGAAGTATTCGGTTGCTGCGACCTTGTTACCCTATATAACGTCAAGAGATTCGAATTGGTTGACAGAAAAATGAAAAAAAATCGAAAAAAATTTATAATTATTTTTTGAACCCATAAATTAGGCAAAAATATGACCAAATTACGTACTTACTTTCTCTGGTTTTTTGCTTTATGCATCGTACTTACCTTAATTGTAGGTGTGGTTGCAGCACTATTACCAGCGAGTGTAGGCGGTATTTTAACAGCCGTTCCATATTTAGGCGCAATGATTTTTGTCTTATTTAAATTTTTAAAGAAAGAACGCCGTGCACCGACTGTACAAGAAAAAAAGAAATTTACTTTAGGTTTTACCCTGATTTTTTGGGGCTATAACTTGTGTGGTGTTTTATTTGGTCTGTTTTTATTTGCCAGAAAAGACCCTGAGATTTTGCAGAACTTTATGCTTTACCTCAAACAACCTCAGTTCTTGAGCATTATGGTGATTATGCTTTTAATGTTAGCTATTCCGCTTTATTTAATTACCTACTGGTTTTATGGCAAACAGGCACAGCGAATGGCAGACAAAATGTTTAATGTGCAATAGATCACTACATAAACAGCTACGATTAAATATAAATGAGTCTTATATAATGAAATAAAACTTGTGTCCTCGGCTTAGGAGGAAATATGAATAAGAATGTATTAATCACGGGTGCTAGTGGTTTTATCGGAACGCATTTCATTAAGTTCCTGCTGCAAAAAAATTATAATGTGATTGCTGTGACACGGCAGGCTGGCAAGAAATCTGATCATCCTGCCTTACAGTGGGTGCAAAAATTCGAAGATATTGCGACACGTCAAATTGACTATGTGGTGAATTTGGCAGGTGCAAATATTGGCGAAAAACGCTGGACCGAGTCACGTAAAAAACAACTCATTGAAAGCCGAGTAAACACGACCCGAAAGTTATATGCGTGGCTCAAGCAATCTGAAATTTTTCCAGAAGTGATTGTGTCTGGTTCGGCGATTGGTTATTACGGAATTGATGATCAAGAAAAGTGGGCAGAGGTGTGCACCGAACAAAGCTCGCCACAGCCTATTTTTATGTCCGAGCTTTGCCAAGAGTGGGAACACGCAGCTTTAGCAGATACTCAGCAAAATACTAAAATTATTCGTTTAGGCATAGTGTTTGGGCAGGGCGGTGGCATCTTGCCTAAAATGTTGCTTCCGATTCGACTTAATTTAATCGGTCAAATTGGTCACGGTCGTCAGCCTGTGGTTTGGATACACATTGAAGACGTGTTAAGTGCAATCGAGTTTATATTTAAGCATCCTCAATCTGCCCAAATTCACAATGTCGTGGCGCCAGAAAACGTGACTCAAAAGGTATTTGTTGAACAAGCTGCTGCGGTACTCAATAAGAAACCACTTTTGTCAGCGCCTAGCACTGTTTTTCGCTGTTTGTTGGGGGAGCAGTCGCAATTGATCTTAAATGGGCAATACGTCAAACCCGCTGCCTTACAAGCAGAGGGATTTGAGTTTGCTTATCCTCAATTAAAAATGGCTTTAGAGAATATATTGGCGTCAGGCTAAGATTTTATTTTGCAAACGCTCTGGCGAATATGCTTTGGCATCAACTAATGTCGGTTGACCCAGCATAAGCTGACGGAGCAATTGTGCAGAGCCTGCGCCCATACATAACCCATTTCTAAAATGACCAAAGTTTGCCCAGAGGTTGTCCATTTCAGGCATTTTGCCAATGTACGGAACGCCATTTGGTGAACTTGGTCTGAGTCCTGCCCAGCGATGTACAATCGGGAAATTGGCCAGTTCAGGCACCATTTCTAAACACGCTTCTAAAATATTGTCCTGAGTCGTTTCGTCAGTCGAAGTGTCAAAACCACGATGTGCCATGCTTGACCCACACACAATATGACCGTCCATACGAGGAATCAGATACATCACTCGATTCATGCACATGGTCGGTAGCCAGTGAGCAGGGGTTTTAAATAACAGCATTTGACCTTGAACAGGTTCGACTGGAATGTCGAGTTGTAATTGTGAGTTCCAGTAATGACTCCAAGCACCCGAAGTTATTACAAAATGATCTGCTGTGTGTTTGCGACCATCTTCAGTTTGTAGGGCTTGTATAACATCGCCATGTTGAATTAGTTTTTTGACAGCAGCGTGTTCAAAAAACTCAACATTTGGATGTTGTTTTAAATAGCTAATGAGGGACTGTAATACGCGTGGGTTGCGAATATTAGACAGTTCAGGGAAATAAATTGCTTCTTGGAACTGTTCGGAAATATGCGGGTTGACTTGCTCTAGCGCATCTCGCTGTAAATATTCGCAGCGCTGCATAGGCTCTTGATGTTGATTTGCATAGGAAAGTCCAACGTCAAAATCTTCTTCATCAAAAATCAGCATGCCTGTGTCATGAATTTCAAAATCAATCCCTGTAATAGGGTAGAGCTTTTGGTTCCATGCTTGATAAGAGGCTTTGCCAAATTGAGCAAGTTGGTTCACTGCATGCACATAGCGCCACGGATACATCGGAGAGAGAATGCCTCCGCCAGCCCAAGAGGCTGCTTGTCCCGCTTGTTGTTGATCAAAAATGCTGACTTTACAGCCTTGTTCAACCAACTCCAGCGCAGACATTAATCCACTTATGCCCGCGCCAATAATTGCAATATGCATGCAGTGTTATCCTTTCTCTGCGAACTTAGTTCATTTCCTTGAGTTTTTCGGCAGCGGTTTCTGCAAAGTAAGTCCAGATTCCGTCTGCACCAGCGCGGCGGCAGCACATCAGTGATTCTAAAATGACTGAATCTGATAACCAGCCATTTTGAATGGCGCCAGCTAACATTGCGTATTCGCCACTCACTTGGTAAATGAATGTCGGAATACCAAAGGTATCTTTCACTTCACGTACTACATCCAGATATGGCATGCCCGGTTTTACAATGACCATGTCGGCGCCTTCTTGAATATCAAGCGCGATTTCATGTAACGCTTCGGCACGGTTGGCAAAGTCCATCTGGTAGTTATATTTATTACCACCTTTTAGGTTGGATGCAGAGCCAACAGCATCACGGAACGGACCATAGAAGCTAGACGCATATTTCGCAGAGTAGGCCATGATGTTGGTGTAGATGTGACCATTGGCTTCTAAAGCTTGACGAATCGCACCAATGCGGCCATCCATCATGTCACTTGGTGCAATTACTTCGGCACCTGCTTCTGCGTGACTTAACGCTTGTTTAATCAAGCACTCTACAGTCTCGTCATTCAGCACATAGCCTGTTTCATCAATAATGCCATCTTGACCATGAGTCGTGTAAGGGTCAAGGGCACCATCAGTGATTAACACCATTTCTGGTAATTCTTTTTTAAGTAAACGGCAAGTGGTTTGAACTAAACCATCTTCATGCCATGCAGCTTCTGCGGTGAGGCTTTTATCTTCTTGCGGGGTAACTGGAAAAAGAGCCAGTTTTGATACACCCAATTCCAGAAGTCTTTCAGCTTTTTTCAGTAACAAATCTGCCGACAAACGCTGAATGTTTGGCATACTTGGAATATCTTGGGTCTGATTTTGTCCCGGTAATACAAATACTGGATAAATCAAGTGATTGGTAGTGAGCTGTGTTTCGCTGACCATCGCACGCAACTGGTCATTTTTACGGATACGGCGCATGCGAGTGGCTGGAAATGCAGGACGATTGAACGTATAAGTCATAACAATCTCGATGTTCGGTATTACACTAGGATAGGTTGGCGGATATTCCATTACTGTCAACCGACTGCTGTATTGTAGCCCCATAATGCTGGATTTGTACAAAATTATGGGTGTTTATCATGCTTTTAAATTTAGGCAATGTATGAGTGATGAAAAGAAAAATTGGACTGGGAACATCCATTTAGGTGCAAAAACTGACCTAACTGTGGTTCTCAACCAATTATGTAAGGCGTTTAATAGCTCTCCTTTTTTTAAGCATAGTGGAATGATTATGCGTGTGGTGGACGGGCACATTGAAGGCTATATCGAGATGCAACCCAACCTGATTGGCAATCTGGCATTTCAGATTTTGCATGGTGGCGTTGCTGCGACCTTGCTCGATAGTATTGGCGGAATTGTGGCAATGGAACATCTCTATCGCCGTTCGACCCCAGAAACTTTAACTGAAACGATTAAACAAGTGTCGCGTTTGGCAACAGTCGATATGCGTGTAGATTATTTAGCACCGGGGCGTGGTAAATATTTTATTGCCCGTGCTGAAGTGTTACGTTTAGGCCGTAAGGGCTGCACAATGCGTATGACCATGGTCAATGATGAAGATAAAGCCATTGCTGCCGGCATTGCTTCATATGCCTATTAAGCAATGAATTGAACCATTTAAAAGCGCCAAGTGCGCTTTTTTTAGTGTTTGAAAAGCTAAAATTTTCATAAAAACTTTGAGATAAACATTAATTTAATTAGAACGAACGCATGAGTTATAAATTTTTATTCTCATATTATGAGGTTTTAGCGTTAAAATTACCTCCTTTGACAATGCGATATGTCTTGTTTATAGAAAAATAAAAACTCTATAACAAGGTGTAGTGCGAGATTGATGGCAAAGCCAACTCATCTTTAGGAACATACCATGACTGATGCACAAAGCAATGTAGAAGAAACAGTGCCAACAACATCTGCCTCGGATGACAACAATCAAAACAAGCGCAAAAAATTTCTTGGTTTTTTTGCGCTGATTTTATTGATCGCCGCTATTTTATATGCAATTTGGGCATTATTTTTAAATAACTCCGTGAGTACGGATAATGCTTATGTCGGTGCAGAAACCGCGCAAATTACTTCAATGGTGAGCGGTCAGGTCGCTCAGGTGGTCGTAAAAGATACCCAAACGGTACATCGTGGTGACGTGCTGGTTCGTATTGATGACCGTGATGCCAAAATTGCATTAGCGCAAGCTGAGGCGGAACTCGCAAAAGCAAAACGCCAATACAAACAAACTGCGGCAAACAGTAGCTCTTTAAACTCTCAAGTTGTGGTTCGTGCTGACGAAATTAACAGTGCTAAAGCACAAGTTGTTCAAGCGCAGGCCGACTATGACAAAGCTGGGTTAGAGCTCAACCGCCGTGCACAACTTGCCGCGTCTGGTGCAGTATCTAAAGAAGAACTGACTAAGGCACAAAGTGCAGTTGAAACAGCGAAAGCCGGGCTAGAGCTTGCTAAAGCTGGTTTAGCGCAAGCGTCTTCAAGTCGTAAAGCTGCCGAAAGCACCTTAGCTGCAAACGAAGCCTTAATTCAGGGCGTAAGCGAAGTTTCAACACCTGATGTACAAGTTGCACAGGCGCATGTTGAACAAGCTCAGCTTGATTTAGAACGTACCGTGATTCGTGCGCCAGTTGATGGTGTGGTGACACGTCGTAACATTCAAGTTGGCCAACGTGTTGCACCGGGCACCAGCATGATGATGATTGTGCCGCTGAATGATTTATATGTAGATGCGAACTTTAAAGAAAGTCAGTTGAAAAAAGTCCGTCCGGGTCAAATCGTTACGCTTACTTCAGATTTATATGGTGACGATGTTGAATATCACGGCAAAGTGATGGGCTTCTCTGGTGGTACAGGTTCTGCCTTTGCCTTAATTCCGGCTCAAAACGCAACAGGTAACTGGATTAAAGTGGTTCAACGCTTACCAGTTCGTATTGCACTTGACCCGAAAGAACTTGCTGAACACCCACTGCGTGTTGGCTTGTCGATGGAAGCAAAAGTCGACTTATCTGCGAAGTAAACGCTTATGAAAACGCAAACACCTTTTGCCGAACTAAGCGGTGGCCGTTTATTACTGGCAGCGTTTGTTATTGCCTTGTCGAACTTTATGGTCGTGCTTGATACGACCATTGCCAACGTATCTGTACCGCATATTACCGGTAACCTTGCTGTTTCAAGTACACAAGGAACATGGGTTGTTACGTCGTATGCAGTTGCAGAAGCGATTTGTGTACCTTTAACCGGTTGGCTTGCAGGGCGCTTTGGAACTGTTCGGGTTTTTATTTTTGGCCTGATTGGTTTTACCATTTTTTCTTTCTTGTGCGGTCTAGCAAACTCGTTAGGCATGTTGGTGTTTTTTCGTATTGGACAAGGTCTATGCGGTGGCCCACTCATGCCACTCAGCCAAACTTTGCTCATGCGTATTTTCCCTCAAGAAAAGCATGCACAGGCGATGGGCCTATGGGCAATGACGACCGTCGTTGGGCCAATTTTAGGACCAATTTTGGGTGGTCTCATTAGTGATAACCTGTCTTGGCACTGGATTTTCTTTATTAACATACCAGTCGGCATTGTTTGTGTTTTAGCGGCAATCCGTTTGTTAAAACCTGCCGAAACAGAAACGATTTCTTTAAGAATCGATACCGTCGGTTTAGGTCTGTTAATTCTGTGGATTGGTGCACTACAGCTCATGCTCGATTTAGGGCACGAACGCGACTGGTTTAATAGCACCAGCATTGTGGTGTTAGGCTTGACTGCCGCCATAGGCTTTGTGGTGTTCCTCATATGGGAGCTGACTGATAAGCACCCCGTCGTGGATGTCAAAGTCTTTAGGCATAGGGGCTTTGCAATTTCAGTACTGGCCTTGTCGCTTGGCTTTGGAGCATTCTTTGGCAGCATTGTACTGATTCCGCAGTGGCTGCAAATGAACCTTTCATACACTGCCACGTGGGCTGGCTATTTAACTGCAACCATGGGCTTTGGTAGTTTGACCATGTCACCAATTGTGGCAAAGCTTTCAACCAAACATGACCCAAGAGCACTGGCGAGTTTCGGTTTGATTTTGCTGGGTGGTGTGACCTTAATGCGGGCATTCTGGACCACAGATGCCGACTTTATGGCACTGGCTTGGCCGCAAATCCTGCAAGGTTTTGCTGTACCGTTCTTTTTTATTCCACTGTCGAATATTGCACTCGGTTCAGTACTCCAGCAAGAGATTGCATCTGCTGCAGGTCTTATGAACTTCTTAAGAACCATGGCAGGGGCGATTGGTGCGTCAATTGCGGTGACCGTGTGGGACGACCACGCTAAAGTTGCACGCAGTGAAATGGTGTCTAACCTAAATACTGCCGAAGTTCAAAATAACCTTGCGCAAAATGGTTTTTCGGCTGACTCGACCTTAGGAATTATTTCAAACCTCGTTGATAAAGAAGCGATTACCATGTCGGCAAACCATGTGTTTTTGCTATTTGCAATGGTGTTTGTCTTTGCGGGGCTGGTCATTTGGCTGTGTCCGAAACCCAAAGGAGATGTCAGCGGAATGCCATCTCACTAAACATAAAAAGCATCTCTTCGGAGGTGCTTTTTTTAGATCTATTAAAAAATAGAGCGAGTCTATAAATGGTAGATTTTGCCTGTATTTCACTAAATAAAGCATGCCAGAATCGGGCAGATCAAATATAAAAGCGTGTAATATCAAGCAAGGAGGCTTAATACAGGGCACAGGAAAAACGCCCTTAAACATTCAATATTATAAAACCTTATTTTTATCAAAGATTAAAAAAACTTAATACCTGAAAACAAAGAAGCTTGCATGGCAATTGCATGGATAGGCAGGCGTATATATTGGAGTTATCACGTGAATAAAAGATATTCATTTTTGTTCAGTAGTTTATTAGCAGTCGGTTTATTACAAGGATGTGGAGATGACTCCTCGTCAGATCAGCCCAAGGATGATTCAAATACAACCCCACCCAATTTAATTGTTGATAATGACCCCACCAGTTGTAGCAAACTGGCACAAGACGGTTCAAGCGTGGTGGTCGGTTCAAACCAAAATGGTGACCCAGCAGCGCCTGAAGGTGCATCGGGTTATAGACTCGGTAACACGGTTAAATACGCAGATAAATATATGGTGGTGGCAAACACGCCACTTGCGGTAAAAGCGGGTTGTGATGTTTTAAGAGCAGGCGGTAGTGCAGTCGATGCTGCCGTTGCGGTACAAGCGGTGCTGGGTTTAGTCGAGCCTCAATCGAGCACCATTGCTGGCAGTGGTTTTATGATGTATTACGACGCCAAAACCAAAAAAGTCACTGCTTACGATGGCCGTGAAACCGCACCAGCCGCAGCCAACGAATATTATTTAATCCGCCAAGATATATATGACCCAAATTCACCAGCACCTGTACCAAGTGCCCGCCGTAGCGGTCGCTCGATTGGTGTGCCGGGTGTGATGCGTTTGCTTGAGCAAGCACAACAAGAACATGGCAAACTCAAGTGGAACCAGCTTTTTGGCGAAGCGATTGGTTTGGCTGACAACGGTTTCCGCATTCCGGGCCGCTTGGCAGATGCAATTGCAAGCAATGCAAACAGCTTAGCGCTCGATGCAAATGCAATGGCAACCTATTTCTACACAGATGGTTCACCTCGTAAAGTGGGCGAGACCATGACCAATAAAGCCTATGCAAAAACTCTAGAAGCACTTGCCACACAAGGCGCAAATGCGCTGCACACGGGTCCAATTGCCCAAGCGATTGTGGCAAAAGCAGGACAGACATTAGGGGATGACCCAGCAAGAACTCCAATTACGCCAAGCTTAATGACCTTGCAGGATTTATCGAACTATCAGGTTAAAAAACGCGACCCGATTTGTACGACGTATCGTGATCGTTACTATGTGTGTACCATGCCACCACCATCTTCGGGAGGGATTGCGGTTGCGCAAACACTAGGTATTTTAGAAAACTTTGATATGTCGCTTTACCCACCTAAAAACCCTGAAAATGAAGGTGGTGTGCCAGATGTGATGGGCGTGCATTTAGTGTCTGAGGCAGAACGTTTGGCCTACGCCGACCGTGATAAATATGTGGCAGATACCGACTTTGTCGCTTTACCAGCACAGGGTATACCAAGTTTTATTGATAAAAACTACTTGAAGCAACGTGCAGCACTGATTAACCCGAACCAGAGTATGGGCGTTGCGCCAGCAGGTAATTTCAACCCAGCTTCGGGTGTCGACACCACTGTTGAACATGGTACGACTCAGTTTACGATTGTCGATGCCTATGGCAATGTGGTTTCAATGACATCGACTGTTGAATCGAGTATGGGGTCATTCCATATGGTGGATGGTTTCTTGCTGTCTAACCAGTTAACTGACTTTAGTGCCAACCCGCTTGATAGTACTGGGGCACTGGTTGCCAACCGTGTAGAAGGGGGCAAACGCCCACGTAGTACCATGGCGCCAACCTTAGTGTTTAAAGGCACCACGCCAGATGAGTTTTATATGGCAACAGGTTCACCAGGTGGCGGCACCATCATTCAATATGTGGTTAAAACTTTGGTGGGAGCATTGGACTGGAACTTAAATGCACAGCAGGCCACCTCGCTTGTTAACTTTGGCGCGACCAATAGTAAAAACACCAATGTGGATAGCTCGAATGTGCAGCTTTCTTTGCTTGATTTAATTGAAGGCTTAAAAGCAAAAGGGCATGGCGTTGCTAACACTGCGCAAACCAGTGGTATTTCAACGATTATGAAAGTAAATATTAATAATCAAAGAAAATACGCAGGTGGGGTAGACCCACGCCGTGAAGGTATTGTGTTAGGCAATGGTGCTTTATAGACCCAACTTTAAAAAAAGCTGTCATTTTTGGCAGCTTTTTTATGTAACCCTTGAAAAAAACAAAAGACACTCAATTATGTAAATATGTTCATCAGTAGCAGACTGTTGATAAAATGCACAGTATTTTATTTTAGTTATGCTATGATGTTCAGACATTCATGGGGATGTTATTGGCTTCGACGCTGGTGATGAAACTCATAGATGCATGCCGAGAGCGCATTTTCTCTCGTAAATCAAATTTGCATATTTTAGTCGCAAACGACGAAACTTACGCTCTAGCTGCCTAAGGGCAGTTTGTCCGCTTCCTAGAATACTTGTGGTTTAGGAACCCGACCGTAGCGCACGCACACAAGTCCGTATAGAGTCAAGCCTCGGGGCTTTATACCAAACTTAGAGGATCGCAACTTGTACCCTGTTCGTCGGGTCACTTGGTGTTAAAACAATAGACGATATCTAAGCATGTAGTATTCTCGAGCGTAATGCTGGCGGACGCGGGTTCAACTCCCGCCATCTCCACCAAGATTCGTGAAAAGCCCTGAAACGTAAGTTTTGGGGTTTTTTATTGTTTTGAAGGGGGGATATTTGTTTAAATTAAAAGTATTTTAGATTATGTCTTTGAATAAATACTAATAAAGCGATTTTATAAATATTTTTGAAAGTTAAATTATTTGTTGAATAAGTTGTTTAGTAAAGAGTATAGATAAATATAAGATTATTTATTTGAGTAAAAAGCTCTAAATTATAATAAATATTTTTTTTAAAATGACATGTAACTTGTTAAGATATTTTAAATATTTTTATTAAGCATAAACTCATGGATCTAAAATCAATACATGCTATTTTTACAGATAGAATTTTAAGAATACCTTCATATCAAAGAGGCTACTCTTGGACTAATGATGCTGAAATTAAGGAACGTAAAGATCTAGTAAGAATTAAAGGTCAATTGATGGATCTTTGGAATGATATTCAAAATATTCCTAATGATAAATGGCATTATACTGGATTACTAACTTTAGCTGAACATACAAGTCCTGATTATAAAGAGTTTTTACCTAGAAAAGCACAATATTCAATAGTTGATGGTCAACAGCGAATTACTTCGATTTTGATTCTAATTACTGTGTTGGTTAAATACTCAAAACAATTTGATTATGAATTTGGAGACCGTGAGGGAGATACTGAATTTCATTATCTTTACATTTCTAAAGGCACTAGAAAAGCGTATATCTTTGGTTATGATCAAGATAATCCAAGTGATAAATATTTTAGAAAAAATGTACTTGGGCTTGATGAGATTGAGGGGGATAGTAAGGAGAGTATTTATACTGAAAACCTGATTAAAGCACGTAAGTTTTTTGAAAAAGCTGTTGGATTTTATCTAGAGGATGCTAGCAATAAGGTAGAAGCATTGCAATTTCTATTTGATAAGGTAACAACAGGATTAAGGCTTAATGAATATATTTTACCTAATGAATTGGATGAATATGTAGTTTTTGAAACTATGAATAATAGGGGGAAACCTTTATCTCAACTTGAGAAATTAAAGAATAGACTCATGTATCTTATTGATAAAATGAGCTTAAGTCTTGATGACAAAAATGAACTTATAAAATCAGTAAATACTGCATGGATTACTATTTATCAATCATTAGGAGCTGAAAAGAGTGCCCCTTTAGATGATGACGATTTTATTAAAGCACACTGGATTATGTATTTTGGGCAATATGATCGGTCAGAGTCTAATGTTTATGCCCAACACTTGTTTAATCATTATTTTACGATTGAACGTGTATATGGAAATGAATTAACAGCCTTAGATATTCTAAAATATGTTAAATCTTTGCAAAAAAGCTCAATTTATTGGAATCAAATACATTATCCTAAATATTTTGAAGATGCTGATGATAATGTACGTATTAAAATTTTAGGACTACATCGTGTCGGATTTAGGGCTGCGTTTAAACCTTTAATATTAGCGATATTACACAATAAAGATAAATTTAATTTATTTGATATTTGCACACGATTGGAAAAATTTGCTTTTAAAGTTTTTCATGCTGCTGATCGGCAGTCAAATACAGGTGATAGTAAGCTTTACCGATTGTCAGCATCAGTTTATAGCGGAGAAATTGATTCTCAAGCAATTTGTGATTCAGTTGAAACCTACACAAAAGAATATTATAGCTTTACTAAATTTAAAAACTTAATTGAATATCTGGTTGAAGAGAAGAAAGGTTTTTATAAGTGGAGCGGTTTGAAATATATATTTTTCGAGTATGATCAATTTTTAAGGGCAAAAAATAAAGTATCTGCTGTAAATTCACAGTTAATTTGGCAAGATTTTAAAAATAGAGATTCGATAGAGCATATTTATCCACAAAGTGCTTCTCAGAGTTTAGAAAACTTTTGTAATGGTGACAATTCATCAGAACGCAAAAGTACATATGATGAGTTACAACTTAATTGGCATGAGTTTAGTATTTTCACTGAAGGCGAAAGAAAGAGATTATGTAATAGTTTGGGTAATCTTTTAGCTATTACTCACTCAGATAATTCAAGTATGCAAAATGATCCTTTCAGGTTCAAAGCAGATCAATCAGAGAAAGGTAGCCAATATCGTAATCGTGGATATAAATACGACTCTTTAAGTGCTCAAATAGTTGCAAATGAATCAATTTGGAGTCCTGATCATGTTAAAAATCGTGGTTTAGAAATTTTAGATTTCATCTTGTTAAAATTAGATGAAGATCAAAACAAGCTCTCAATAGATGAAAAGGTTGCATTACTTGGACTAGATTTCCTAATTAACGAGCCAAAGTCACTTGTTAATTCCACTTATGAGGTTGAGGATAATGTCTGAATTCTAAATAATTTAGATTGTCTAATACTTGTTATTGCTGGTTTTGATTTAGGAAAAAGATCTTCACTTTAGTTGAAGGAATTGTCAAATTGATTCAAGTTAAAGATGTTCAACTTGGATCAATTTGGTTTTTTTCTTTTGAAATTGTGATATCAAAAGATGATTATCTGCCTTGATACTAAGTTAGAGTAATATCTCAAATTCCTAGACAAAAATGATTAAATCAGGTCATATCAATATGAAATTAACTTTATTAAATAAATCCTTTACTTCATTTCTTTTAGTCAGCATGTCAGTGTTTAGTGCTAATAGCTTTGGCTACACTCCCAAAGATTTACAAGGTATATGGGCAATGCATCCGCTTAATAATGGAATTGCCAACTTAGTTGAGTTTTCAGGAAATACAGCTACTCTACATCCTGTGCAATGTGATTTTGAAACGGGACTCTATACTGTAGATAGTATTGAAAAATCGAATTTTAAAATTAATAAGCAAAATCAAATTGAGCTATATAATGAACAGGGGGAGTTCGAGCAAGCATTAAGAATTATAAGTATCAATGATAATCAACTAGTTTTAGAAGAAGCTGCTAGTGACACGATAATGCTGAAATTTCACTACAACAAAATTAACAAGCTAACTCCAAATTGTATTAAATATAAAAAATAATATTTTCAAAAGCTTAGTTTTAATATAGCTGAAATTAAATATCATTTCAGCTATATAACCAACTTGAATCTAATGGGTAAAGAAGTATTTAAATTTTCATTTTATTTAGCCCGAATGAGTCAGAAAGAAGAAGCAATTAATAGATAACAAACACAGCAGAAGTAGAATTTTAATATTTTTATAAGGTCTCACTTGCGTAAAGTTTTGTAATCTCGTTATAGTCTAGCTTCTAATATAGAGGAGTTAAACTGTGAAAAAAATAATAGGAATATTTTTATTTTCCTTGATATTAGTTGGTTGTGGTAAATCGGCAGAAGATATTGCAAAAGAAAAGCAAGCTCAAGAACAGGCACTTAAAATTAAACAAGAACAAGAGAGAAAATTAAAAGAACAAGCTGAACTTAAAAAAGTTGAGGATGCTGTTCGCTATTATCTTAAAGATGGTGATTCTGCGAAATTTAGAAATGTTATTAAAAATTGTGGTGAGGTAAATGCCAAAAACTCATGGGGTGCTTATACAGGTTTCTCCAGATTTATAGTTAAATCAGATAAACAAGTAATCTTTGATGGACCTGATAATTACTATTTTGATAGTTTGGTAAAGCTATATTGCCATAAAGATTACTTAGCTAAGTTCCCAGTAGAAACAAGTGAAGAGATAGCAATTGATGCATCTCCAACAGAACAAATATCCGGTGTGGCTGCTGAGGCGGCAGCGGGAGAAACTTTAGAAAATGGAACAAGATCAGTTAGTAAACCTAAGAAAGAGGAGGTAGCTGTTGAGGAATTAACTACTGAAGATACAACGTCAGATAATGGTAGTTCTGAAAATTATTAAAATTTAGGAGCTAAGGTATTATCTTGATATTTTAAGATTTTAAAAGATAATTTTTCGTTTTTGAAATACTGAGAAGAATATCTTTGCTTTAATTGGTTTAGGCTCGGAAAATTTAAAGGTGGAAAGCAGTGGGTCAAGGTAAAAGTGTTAAGTTATTTTTGGCTGATGGAACACCTAATGGAATTTTAACAGCCGAAATTATTAACTGGACAGGACATGTACTTTCTGCCCCTCGTAGTAAATTGGCCGAGTTGATCCAGCGTGAAGAATGTACAAAAACAGGTGTATATTTCCTCATTAGCCATGATCCAGAAAATCCATTATATCCAAGAGTGTACATTGGGGAGTCGGATGATGTTGCTAATCGTTTAAAACAACATAATCGAACAGAAGAGAGTGGAGGAAAAGATTTCTGGGAAAAGGTTTGTCTAATTACAAGTAAAGACCAGAATTTAACTAAATCTCATATCAAATATCTTGAAAGTCGTCTGATGGATATTGCTAAGCAAAATGGACAATGTCAGCTCGAAAATGGTACAGCACATAGTTATAGCCGTTTACCAGAGTCGGATATTGCTGATATGGAATTTTTTTTAGAGCAAATACAAATTGTTTTGCCTGTATTAGGCTATGATTTTCTCAAAGATTTAAAAAGACCTAGCTATCAACAATACTTATCAAAAACACATAGTTTTGTAGAACCTGAGATTGATAAAACAGCAAACTTTTATTTATCTAGTCGTGAAGTAGATGCTAAAGCACAAGAAATAGATGGAGAGTTTTTTGTTCTGAAAGGTTCTCAAGTAAAAAGAGTATCCTCTTCTATTTTTAATTATACAAAATTGCGTAACTATTTAATTGAAAATGGAATTATTGACTCTAAAGATTTTACTTTTAACCAAGATTATTTGTTTAGTAGCCCGTCTGCAGCATCTGGTGTAATTCAAGGCCGTTCATCAAATGGACGAAAAGAGTGGAAAGAAATAAATACTCATTTAACTTATGCAGAATGGCAGCAAAAACAAGTAGATAGTGTCTAATTTGATATAGGAGAGAAGATAAACTTTAAATTAATGAAATTTTTTTCTTCTCAGGCCCCCGTGCCACAACAGAACTTTAATTTTTTGCGCTGATTTAAAGTCATCCACCATTGCGACACAGAGATAAGGGAGCTAAGCCAAACGCTTAGCCCATGTCTTCTTTATCGCACCGCCGCATTACACTAAAAAAAGTAGGGGCAAAGTCCTGTGGGAGAGCAGGACTTTGCAAACTGACATGTTCTAGACGTTGCATGAGCTTATGCGAATACACTTGTTCAAGTCGTTGGTAAATACAGTCGCAACTGGCTTGGGTGTGCCCACCAGACAGACAAATTTCTTCAAAATCCTGCTGAGTGTGAATGTCGCAACCAGAAACACCGTAATCGCCTATTAAAAGGCTTAAAGCCAAAATAGGTTTATAAAGTTTCATATTATTCTCGTGATAATTTTCACTAAGTTATTAATAAAAAATAAGCCGCATATATTTAAAGTATTAAAATCATTTAAAAGGGAATAGTTAACCCGCCTGAAATACAGGAAAATAAAATGATTAAAATTTTAAAATAAAATTATTTATAAATTTAAAATATTTTAGGTGAGAGAAAGCCTAAATTTTAAATAAATAAAATTACGAGAGAGGATCGGGGTTTAATATAAAAAAGGTCATGGTCAACTCCTAGAATGTATGGAGCTCTACCACCAAAGATCACCGTCAATTGATTATGGTGGTAGAACGGAAGAGGGTTGACAGACTGGGTATACAAACCAGCACGCGCAAGCGCGTCCCCCTCCCGTCCTACCGCAACGGTAAGGGGGAGGTGCAAGTTGCGCACAAGTCTCATACTCAGGGAGTATTTACCTGATACGCTGTATACTCGGTCTGTCAAAACCGACTGGCAATGTAGGCCAGCGAGACCATAATAATCATAAGTTTTTAACAGGTCAATTCAATTTAAATAAAATATTATAAAAAATTAAAATATAAATTTATATTTTAATTAAACTCAAAAGTTTATCTATTTAAGTGGCTAAATTAATAAAGATAATAAAGTTAAACTAAACTTTTAGCCTGTTCTTAAAATGTATGGCGGTAATTAATAAATACACGGTGCTGGTCCCAATATTTATGAGTCATACCATTTATTTTTTCACCTAGGTTTGCATTTTCAAAAATTCAAATCAGAAATAAAAGTTTAAAAAATCTTGATTGAAGCTTTGTAGGCATCTGTAGTAGTTTGCTTAATTTCTCCTCTAATTCAATCTATCTAAATATAGCTTTAAAAATAAGCAAAAGATTAAGAGGGACGACATGTATTGCCGCTGAGCATATATGGCTATAGCATTTCAAAAGTATTTCTAACACAATACGCATCGAAGAAATTTGAGGTTCAACATTGTGATCACAGGCGAGATTAAAAGTAAAATTGACCAAATTTGGAATGCTTTCTGGAGTGGTGGAATTTCTAACCCTCTAGAAGTCATGGAGCAAATGACATATTTACTGTTTATTCGCCGTCTTGATGAAATTCAAACTACAAAAGAAAGAAAGGCAAATCGTCTTAAGACTGCTGTTGAACAACCAATTTTTAAACCAGAGCAAGATCACTTACGTTGGTCTAAACTTATTCATTTAGGTGATCCAGCTAAGTTATATAAAACGGTTGAAGAAGAAGTCTTTCCTTTTATTAAAAACTTAGGTCGTGATGATGACACTACTTATAGTCATCACATGAAAGATGCTCGTTTTACTATTCCTAATCCTGCATTATTAACTAAAGTGATTGACCTTTTGGCAGAAGTGCCAATGGATGATAAAGACACTAAAGGTGATGTTTACGAGTATATGCTCGGTAAGATTGCTTCAGCAGGTCAGAATGGGCAGTTCCGGACACCTCGTCATATTATTAAAATGATTGTGGAGCTCATGCAGCCTAAGCCTACCGATACTATTTGTGACCCAGCTTGTGGTACGGCCGGTTTTCTTGTGGCAGGAAGTGAATACCTTAGCCAACATTACAGTACCGAGATTTTTGCTAACTCTGAAGCAGTAAAACGCTTTAGTGAAGAAACTTTCTTTGGTTATGACTTTGACAGTACCATGCTTCGAATTGGTTCAATGAACATGATGCTACATGGGGTCGAAAACCCAAGTATCGAAAACCGTGATTCATTAAGTGAAGCACATTCACATATTGAAAGTAAGTACAGCCTAATTCTTGCTAACCCTCCATTTGCGGGTAGTTTGGACTACGAAAGCTGTGCCAAAAATATTCAGGCGATTGTTAAAACCAAAAAGACTGAATTGCTGTTTTTAGCTTTGTTCTTACGCTTGCTTAAAACAGGTGGGCGCGCTGCGGTGATTGTGCCTGATGGTGTGTTATTTGGTTCATCTAAAGCGCATAAAGATTTGCGTCAAAAGATTGTAGAAGAGCAAAAGCTCGAAGCGATTATTTCGATGCCATCTGGTGTGTTTAAACCATATGCAGGTGTTTCCACTGCAATTATGATTTTTACTAAAACTGAATCTGGTGGTACAGATAAAGTTTGGTTCTATGACATGCAGGCAGATGGTTATTCACTTGATGATAAACGTAATGAACTAGATGCTTCTAAGCATGAAAATAATAATATTCCTGACATTATTGCTCGTTTCCATAACTTGGCATCGGAATCAGGTCGTAAAGCGACAGAGCAAAGTTTTTTGGTGGATAAAGCCGCTATTGCTGCCAATGGTTATGATCTGTCGATTAACCGTTATAAAGAAGTGGTGTATGAGCAAGTGGAATATGAAGCACCAAGCAAGATTCTGGCGGATTTAGAAGTGCTTGAGCAAGATATTATTAAAGGAATGGCTGCGCTTAAGGAGATGCTTAAGTGATATCTAAACCATATACTTTAGATGAGTTATGTATTTTTATTCGGAATGGCAAATCCGTTAAACAATCGAAAGATGTAGATGGTTTACCTATTACTCGTATTGAAACTATTGCAAATCAAACAATTGATTTCAATAGAGTTGGTTATGCTAGTTTGTCAGAGGAAGGAGGTAAAAGTCACCTATTAGAATATGGTGATATTTTATTTAGTCATATTAATAGTTTAGAGCATTTATGCAAAACTGCTATTTATACGGGATTTCCTGAAAAACTCGTTCATGGCATGAATCTATTATGTTTTCGCCCAAATCCTCAACTAATTTTTCCTCAATACCTTTTACATCTTTTAAGATCATCAAGAATTAGAACCTCATTGCTACAGTTTGCAAATAAATCAGTAAATCAAGCAAGTATCTCAGCAGGAAATTTAAAATCTTTTAAAGTAAAGATTCCACCACTTGAAGAACAACGCCGAATTGCGTCTATTTTAGATCAAGCAGATGAGTTACGCCGAAAACGTCAACAAGCGATTGAAAAGTTAGATCAGCTTTTACAAGCCACGTTTATTGATATGTTTGGTGATCCTGTGAGTAATCCTAAAGGATGGGATTTAATAAAACTGTCTGAAGTTTGTTCGAAAATAACAGTGGGGATCGTAGTTAAGCCAGCTTCTTATTATGTTGAATCAGGTGTACCTGCAATACGATCTTTAAATATTGGAATCAATAAAATTATTAAAGAGAAGTTTGTTTATTTCACAGAAGATGATAATAATTCAATTTTGAAAAAAACCAAATTGTTAGCTGGTGATGTGGTTACTGTACGGTCTGGTCAACCAGGCAAATCTGCTGTAATTGAACAAGATATGGAAGGCTGTAACGCTATTGATGTTCTTATTACACGAACAGATAACTCTAAATTGCTTCCAGAGTTTTTGAGTTTCTTTTTAAATTCAGATGCTGGTAAGCAGCTGGTCATGAAAGAACAACGTGGTCAAGTACAAAAACATTTAAATGTTTCACAACTTGCAGATGCAATTATTCCTTTACCACCGATTGATTTACAAAAGAATTTCTTCGTAAATTTAGGTGAAATTTACGGTATTATTGATAAAGCTTTTAATGCAAAAAATTTAACCGATAATTTATTTAGCTCACTACAAAACCAAGCATTTAACGGAACTTTATAAATATTTATTTCAAGATTTGAGGGTATATACATGAGTAATTTCTCATTCCTAGAACCTGACTTTAGCAGTTTGGCTATTACTGCCAAAGAAGCTGAAAAGCTCGTGTATATTTCACCTCAAGCTTCCTTGATGTGTGCCCGAAACTCTTTAGAAAACTTGGTGTTTTGGTTATATCAATATGATAAAAAATTAAACCAGCCTTACGATGCTTCTATTTATAACTTACTTAATGATGTTAAGTTTAAAGACCTTGTCCCGCCCTATATTTGGGACAAAATGGACAACATCCGCATGGTCGGCAATAGTGCCGTACATGGAAAAAAGTTTAAACAACTAACTACCGAAGAAACTGTAAAACACATCAGCCATTTATTTTTAATTTATGTCTGGTTCGAACGTAATTATGGTTCACCTTCAAAAGATCGTTCACAGCCGATTTTATTTAACCCAAAATTAATCCCAAATATTGACAGCACTCAGCAAATTGCAGCTAATAAAGAGCAATTACAAAAAGAAGCTGAAGCGAAAGAAAAGGAGTTTGCTGAAAGACACAAGGCGCTACGTGAACGTGAACAAAAACTCTTTGAGCAATCTGCAAGTTTAGAAGAACGCGAAAAATTACTTGCTAATATTGATGCGGACCTTGCTCAGAAACGAGCTGAAGTTGAACAAGCCAAAATTGCGAATAGTCAGATTCTAGACCATACCGACTATAAAGAAGACGAAACCCGTAAACTTAAAATTGACTTACTTCTTGAAGAGGCAGGTTGGGAAATTGGCAACACCGTACGCGAAGAAGTACCAGTTACAGGTATGCCAAACTCATCAGGTAAAGGCTCAGTTGATTATGTGCTTTATGATGCTGATGGCTTACCCTTAGCGCTTGTTGAAGCAAAACGTACATCTGTCAATCCTGATATTGGACAACAACAAGCAAAGCTTTATGCGGATTGTTTAGAACAACAAACAGGGCAACGGCCTGTAATTTTCTATACCAATGGTTACAAAACTCGAATTTGGAACGATGTGCAGGGCGGCCCGCCACGATTAGTCCATGGATTTTATACTCAGGCAGAGCTTAAACGGCTTATTGAGCGACGTAAGAATAATCCTGATTTAAGCAGCTTCCCCATCAATACAGAAATTGTAGAACGCTACTATCAGACTCGCGCGATTAAAGCCATGCTGGCAGCATTCCAACGTAAAGAACGTGCTGGTTTGCTCATCATGGCAACAGGTACAGGAAAAACTCGTACATCGATTGCCTTAGTTGATGTATTGATGAAAGCTAATGTGGTACAAAAAGTACTTTTCCTTGCTGATAGAACATCATTAGTCAATCAAGCAACCAATGCTTTTAAAGCCAATTTACCCGATGCTGCACCAGTAAACTTAGTCGATAGTAAGAACCAAAACGGACGAGTTTATCTTTCTACCTATCACACAATGATGGGCCTGATTGATGAAATGAATGCAGATGGAACCCGTAAATACGGTACAGGTATGTTTGACCTGATTATTGTTGATGAAGCACACCGTAGTGTTTATCAAAAATTTGGTGAGATTTTTAACTACTTTGACAGTTTATTAGTTGGTTTAACTGCAACACCGCGAGATGAAGTGGATCGTGATACTTATGCATTGTTTGGTTTAGAAAGTGGTGTCCCAACCGATTACTACGATCTCGATCAAGCTATTGCTGATGGTTATCTAGTACCACCAAAGGCCTATTCAGTTCCTCTTAAATTCATGCGTGAAGGCGTGAAATATGATGAACTTTCAGAAGAAGAAAAACAGCATTGGATTGAATTGGACTGGGAAGGGGGAGATGTACCGGAAGAGGTTTCAGCATCCAAACTTAATAAAGAACTATTTAATACGGGTACAGTCGATAAGATGCTTCGACACTTAATGGAAAATGGCATTAAGGTAGAAGGTGGTGATCGGTTAGGAAAAACAATTATTTTCGCCGTAAATCAAAATCATGCTAATTTCATTGCCGAGCGCTTCGACAAAAATTATCCGCAATATGATGGTAAATTTGCACGTGTAATTACTCACGCAACTAAGTACGCGCAAAGTTTAATTGATGGTTTTAGTAAAAAAGACCTACCAGACCCGCAAATAGCTATATCTGTGGATATGCTTGATACAGGTATTGATGTACCTGAAGTGGTTAATCTGGTGTTCTTTAAAGCGGTACGTTCTAAAGTCAAATTTATGCAAATGATTGGGCGAGGTACACGACTGTGTAAAGAGTTATTTGCACCAGAACAAGATAAAAAAGAATTTTATATTTTCGATTATTGCTCAAACTTTGAATATTTTAATGAAAACCCGGAAGGTGCTCCAGTTTCTACGACTGAACCGTTGGGACAGCGATTATTTAAAGCACGATTAAATATTTTAAGTTTATTGAATACCAAAGATTTTGACACTGAAGAACTAAAAGCAGTACAGCAAGATATTCGTCAAAGCTTACAGACAGAAGTAAAATCGATGAACAATGAGAATTTCATTGTGCGGTCTGAACTCGAATATGTTGAACATTTCAAAGATGATGATGCTTGGAATAATTTAGATGACCTATCTATGGGCATATTACGTGAGCATATTTCAAAATTACCAAATGAGCTTGAGGCTGAAACCTTAGAAGCAAAGTTATTTGATATGTTGTGCTATAACCTTGAACTTGCAGTATTAGCAAAGAACAATAAAGCAATTCAAACGTATGCTAATAAAGTGATTGAAGTTGCATCTAAGCTCGAGACTAAAGAAAATATTCCTGTTGTTGCTGCACAAATCACTTTAATTCAAGAAATTCAAACTGCTGAATATTGGAAAGATATTACACTTCCAATGCTTGAATCGATGCGTAAACGTATTCGTGGCTTGGTAAAACTGATAGAAAAATCCACCTCTACCATTGTTTATTCCATGCTAGATGATGAAATTGGTAATGCAGTAGAAATTGATATTCCTGTCGTCTCTAGCGGTGTCAATCTTGCGCAATATCGTAAGCGTGTTGAAAATTTTATTAAGGCAAATGAAAACCATATTACTATCGCAAAATTAAAACGTGGCCTAGCATTAACTCCGACTGACTTAATTGAGTTAGAGCGTTTTGTCTTTGAAGCGCAAGAAGTCGAGAGTAAAGAAAAATTTGAAAAGTGTTTTGGTACAGAAAAGTCTTTAACTCTCTTTATCCGTTCTCTAGTGGGTTTAGATCGGCAGGCAGTACAAGAGGCATTTTCAAATTATTTACATGGCACTACATATAACGAAAAACAAATCCGTTTTGTAGGGATGATTATTGACCATTTAACTATGCGTGGAACTTTAGAAGCGTCTCAACTTTATGAACCTCCGTTCAATCAAATTCACTATGAAGGTATTGATGGGGTGTTTGCTGATAGGGATGCTGACAAGATATTTGGTGTTGTTGAAGCATTTAATCAAAGTGCGGTAGCGTAATATTTTTAGTTAAAAAATCATGATTACGACCAGTGCTTTTACATAGTTATAATCATGATTTTGCAACCTAAACGTTTAACCTATTCTTAAAATGTATAACGGTAATTAATAAATACTCGGTGCTGGTCCCAATCTTTACGGGTCATGCCATTTATTTTTTCACCTAGGTTTGCATTTTCAAACTTTGATTCATAATGCAAAAATGAATAACGCACATCTAAGTTTTTTACCCACGGCAAGGCATAACTCACCGTAAAGTCAAAGTAACGCTCTTTACCCTCAATATCACTGCTAATGTTACTTTGGTGCGCGCCAAAGCCATAAATATACTTCGCCTCGGTTTTTAAACCTTTCACGTAGTCTTTCCAGTTATATTTCAGGCGAAGGGCAACGGCGGTTTCATCGTTATTGGTAAAGTCGGGGCCAATGGTCGCAGAGGTCGGAAACGGGTTGGTGCCGTGATCTTGCGTTAAAACCGAGTTGCGGGCGGAGTGCACGGCAAAGTTATCTTCAATCCAAAAACCATCAAGCTTTGAAACGGCAATGCCACCTTCGAGATTATTCTTAGCCACATTTACATCGACAAAATAACCATTGCCACGGTTGTTAATGTCTTGGCCTTTGACACAGTCCAACTCGGTTTCGGCACCGCATTTAAACAGCTTACCATCGTCACGCGAGAAAAAAGCACCTGTGTTGAAGGTCCACACAAGGCCATGCATCGGCAATTTATATTGAGCAATCGCCCCATACTTTTTTAAATAATCTTTGCTATTTAAATACTCGGCATTCAGGCTCCAGTTTTTGTACTGATATTTGGCGCCAAGCAAACCGACATAATCAATGCGCTCGTCATTTTCAGTCACCAGTTTTTCAAAACTATCTATGCTGCGTGGTTTCCAGCGGTCATAGTAAGCAATGTAAGTCTGTAGCTGATCATTCAATTGAAACTGACCACTCGCACCCGAAAAAGTATCGGGCACCGCGCGGTTATTGGTGCTTTTAAGTAACAGTGAGTCTTGCAACTGGCGGCCTAATTTAATTTCACCTTTATCACCCAGTTTTGCTTTGATGTAGAGCTGCCCAAAAGTTGCAAAGTTTTGATCAAGTTTGCCGTTATTTTCAACCTCTAAAAGCTGAGCGCTAGGCTTGCCAGAGTCAAATAACTTGGTGACTGCATAGAGTGAACCATCTACCCCAAGCCAGTCCCACAAGTAAGGTGACTGATAATTTAACTCAAGGCCTAAGGCACTTTGTTCATATTCACTCGATGAAGGCGAAGGGTTTGCAAGCGTGGGGTGGGCAGTGCCTTCATCGTTCCAGTAACGGGTGTTAAGCTTTAATTCTAACTTGCCAAATTCTTGAGGAAGTTCTGCATAAGCGTTGTTTACACTGCCTAAGCCAATACAGCCCCATAGCAAATATTTATTCATTTTAAATTCCTTTTTTAAGCATGAATAAGCCCTTTGCCTAACGCTGGGTTAGGCAAGCTTTTTATGAAATGGATGAATTAAGGAGAGAGTTTTTCGAGTACTTGGCCTTTGGTTTCAATGGCAAACAAGAAGGTCACAAGGCCACCAATGAGCGCCACAACCGCCAGCACACTAAACACATATTGAATGCCATAGCCACCAACAACGAGACCCACCATAACAGGCCCAATCGCAGAGCCGGCACGGAGCCAAGCGGTACTAAATCCAATGCCCATTGCACGTAGGCGAGTTGGGTAAAGTTCAGCAGCGTAAAGGTATAAAGAGAATGAAATGGTCTGCAAAATGGCATAGCTAATCGTTGCGAAAATTACAACTTCCATCGCCGATTTTGCGCCTAAAACCGAGAGACTCATGAGTGGAATGATCGCCAAGAAAAACGCTGCACTGTACCAAGGGCGGCGGCCAACTTTATCAATCATTAACGCACAGATAATAGAGGCAATTACACCCACGCCCGAAGTAATCCAGCCATAACCCAAACTGGTTTGAAGTGACAGGCCAAAGTGTTGTTTGTAGAGAGATGGCAGCCAAGTCACCATGGCATTGTTCACCATATATACGCAAAACCACATGCCCCACAGGGTAAAGGTCCGTTTGCGGTAAATGCCACGGAACAGCTCACGCCAGTCGGTTTTTGCCATGCCTTGCGGATTAATTTCTTTAACGACAGGTTCAGGCAAAGGTTTACCGCTTTTAATAGCACCATCTTCAAAGCTTTTAACCACTTGATCGGCTTCTTTAAAACGGCCTTTGGAAGCAAGCCAGCGTGGTGACTCAGGCAAGAAAAACCGTAAAGGAATCACCAGTAAAGATGGAACTAAGCCCACAATAAACATGACTTTCCAGCCGTAAATTGGCATCAGGAAAAATGCTGCCATGCCTGCAAACATAAGACCAAGTGGGAATAAAACTTCATAAAGCAAGAAAAACTTACCGCGCTTTTCTGCACCAATAAACTCATTAATATAGGCACTCGCAACAGGCACTTCGCCACCTGTACCAACACCTTGCAAGAAACGGAAAATTAACAGCGACATTCCGCTCCAAGCAAACAGACAAGCAATGTCCATTGCCACAAACAGTAAAATGGTAAAAGACAGCACTTTTAAACGACCGACTTTTTCGGCAAGAGAACCAAAAAAGATCGCACCGACCAGTTGCCCAACATAGCCCGCGGCAATGATCGCACCGACATAGGCAGGCGTCAGGTGCCATTCGGTAATGAGTTGGGGTAAAGCAAAGGCAATTGCAAGAACAGTATAAGCGTCAAAAAAGGTCGCTATACCAATGGTAATACGCATAAATTGCAATCGACCAGTGACGGGTAGCCGTTCAAGTCTTGCAATAATTTCCGCATTTTTTTGATGATGACTAATTTGTTCTACATCCGCTAGATTTGTCATCTTCTATCTCCTTATTACTACATTCCTCGTAGTTTTTTTGTTCTATTTCGCACTACCTGTTCACCACAGTTTGCATGCTTTTTATTATTGTTTTTAAGAGACATGCCCGATGTTTTGCCTCAGGCAGCGTACAGGAAAAAAAGGCTAGCGTACATGCTAGCCCGAATAGAATTTAAGCAACGGCTTGCGTTAAATCGACCTTGCCAATTCCGGCTTGACGCATTGCATCATGAATTTCTTGCTCAGCACCATCTGCCAGTGGAAGCAGTGGCGAACGCACAGTGGCATGGTCCAAAATTCCGCGAGCAACCAATGCATGTTTAAGCGCGACCGTGCCTTCCATGTGTGAACCGCGGTGATAAACATTGCGAGTCACTGGTAATAATTGGTCGTGAATCGCACGAGCTTTAGCGTAATCTTTGGCTTTGCCTGCTTTAATCATTTCAATTAACAGTTCAGGGGCAATGTTGCCATAGCCAACCAAAGCACCGTCTACATCAAACATGGTGTGAAGCAAATATTCATCGTGGCACGTCAACACCTGTAAGTCTGGGCGTTCACGGCGAATAATCGGAATTTCCACATCCCAGCGGCGCATGTTACGCACACCATTTTTCATGGCAAACACACCTGGCTGTGCAGAAATATCGAGTAGAGTCTCTAGGTCGTAAGTGGCCTTCGTTGCATCTGGATATTGGAATAAAATAGATGGCAAACCACTTTCTTCATAAATCGCTTTATAGCGGTCTTGTGGTGCGCCTTTTTGATAGCCAAAACGCAACCAACCATGTGAAGGGTAAATTAAACCTGCCGAAGCACCAGCGCTGACTGCACGTTTTGCTTCTTCTGCTGCAACCGAAGTACCTTCGAGCGTAATCCCAGCGATTACGGGAATTTTGTCATCTACCGATTTAACAAAGCTTTCGATGACCTGCATTTGTTCTTTTTGCGACAAGAATGTTCCTTCACCTGCATGCCCAAGAACAACCAAGCCTTTCACACCATCAATACTGCCTAACCATGAACCTAAACGTTGAATTGCATTATGGTCTACTTGTCCGTCACGGGTAAAAGGAGTCACAGGTGCTGGGGTTAATCCACGTAAATCTAAACTCATAATCGTACTTCCTATACAGTGTAATTAAATATTCTCTGGTTCTTAATCTGACTTAAATCGTGTTGTAGAGAACATGATTGGAGTATAGAAATAGGTGAGCTATGTAGGAATTACCAATTCTTGAATTTCAGTTATACTGAAAATGTATAGCTCAAAATACTGCCTATTTACGATTTAGGAAGAATCGATGAATTATGAATTATGGAAAATATTTTTAGATGCGGTGGAACTCGGTAGCTTAAGTAAAGTCGCCATGCTGCATAACACCAACCAACCGCAAATCAGTCGGCAAATGAACGAACTTGAGGCCCAATGTGGCGGTCGTTTGTTTAACCGAACTGGACGCGGCGTCGAACTCACCGATTTAGGCCAGCATTTACTTCCTAAAATTCGTTCATGGCTGAACGTAACCGATCAACTCAATAATGAAATTTTGCACTCGACCGATACCCCAATTGGTACGGTGCGCATAGCCAGTTTGCCGTCTACTGCACATCCGTTGTTATCGACCCTCTATAAAGTGCTTCAAGAGAAATATCCCCTAATTAAACTGTCGGTGCGTGAAGGACAAGGGGTACATTTAGAAAAATGGCTTGAAGATGGCAGCGTTGATTTAGCCATACTCTATCGGTTCAACCCAACGCCTAAACATGGCGATGTTTACCTTTCCGAAGCCGATACTTATTTGGTCGGCTGTGAAGGAGATATGCTCACTCAGGCCAATGAGGTCGAATTTAAAAAGGTAAGTCAGTTACCGCTGGTCACGTTTTGCAGGCCAAGTAACTGGCGGAACTTTTTAGACCACATGGCTTATGAAAATGGGGTAGAGCTGAATATTGTGTTTGAAGCGGACTCAATTAGTTTGCAAACCCATTTGGTTTCCGAGTCTCGCATGTACACCATGTTGGGGCCGCAAGCGTTAAAGAAGGCCAGCCAATACACCCCAATTCAAGCTGCAAAAATTATTAACCCTGCGCTCAAGCGTTATATTTCTTTGTCTATTTCTAAACATGGCTATTTAACACCTGCGTGTAAAGCGGTGATGGAAGAAATTAGAAATCTTGCCGATTTACTTTAAGAGAAGTGCAGCAAAGCGAGCGGGTAATTAATTCAATTTATTAAACAGTGATTTAAGTTTTACTTGAATTATTGCTTGACTTGTTTAAATGATAATTATTATCATTTATAAGTTCCTTGTTTTGAGTCCAATTGCTGTGAACAAAACTTCTTTGCTTGTAGATCAGTTATATAGAAGTCACCAAAGCTGGCTTCACCAATGGTTGAGACAAAAATTAGGTAATACTGATCAGGCCGCAGATCTGGTTCAGGACACATTTATTAAACTGCTACAAACCCGAGACGAGCTATTCGGCATTAAGGAACCGCGCGCCTATTTGACGTCGATTGCTAAAAACCTGCTCATTGACCAAGTGCGCCGTAAACGCATTGAACAGGCCTATTTAGATGGCTTGAGTCAAATGGAATATATGCTTGACGCAGTGGCTTCACCCGAAGACCAGATGCAAATTATTCAAGCGATTAACCAGCTTTGCAAAGCACTCGAAGGCGTTTCTGAAAAAGCACAGCAAGCTTTTATTTTGCATTACCTCGAAGGCTATACCCATAAAGAAATTGCCGAACGTTTAAATGTGTCGACCAAAATGATTCAAAAATATTTGGCGAGCTGTTTAATTCAGTGCTACCAAAACAGACAAGACATGGACGCTTACATTTAAATGGCCATGGATAAAAGCAAGCATCACCAACTGGTTGAAGAAGCCGCGCATTGGATTGTTCAACTGAGTTCAGATGATGAAAGCTCACGAAAAACCGCCAAACAAAAATTTGAAGAGTGGAAAAAAACCAGTGAGCAACATCGCCAAGTGGCTGCCGATATTGAACAGTGTATTGGATCAATTCAAAAACTTTCTCAAACCAGCGGACATAAAAAAGTTACTAAAGTCGCTCTTAAAGCTGGCCTAAGCTCAGGAAAAACCTATAAACATTTACGTGCAGGAACAGCTTTTGCCGTTGTGTTTGTTGCCATGAGTGGGGCGTTATTTTATTTAACTGAAACCACTGTGGCCTATGTTACGGCCGACATTCAAGGGCAATCGGGGCAGTGGACCACGCAAACCTTAACAGATGGCTCACGTTTAATTTTACGTGGTAAAAGTGCAGTTAATCTTGATTTTAAAACCAACCAGCGAGTGGTTGAGCTGGTGCAAGGTCAAATTTATGTCGATGTTGCCAAAGATAAGACTAGACCGTTTTTGGTCAAAACCAGTCATGGACAAATTCAGGCACTCGGCACAGCTTTTAGCGTCAGTTATGACCCCTCAGCAACCGAGCTCAACATGTTGCACTCGAAGGTAAAAGTAGAAGCCACGCAAGTTAAAACCACTCAATTGCATGCGACTCGTCAGGCTATTGTCGAGGCAGGTCAAGCCATTAAAATGGACAAAAATGGCGTACAAAAACTGCCTGCACTGAATGTTTATAACGAACAACAAAAATGGCAAAAGCATCAACTCATGGTAGAAAACTTGCCACTGAATCAAGTGCTACAAGAGCTAGACCGCAACTACAAAGGCAAAATTATTTTTAATGATGCGGCACTGCAACATGTGCGAGTCAATGCTGTGTTGCCTTTAGACCAAACCACAGAATCACTTAAGCTTTTGGCTACGGTTTTTCCTGACCTGAAAATTAAGCAAATCACGCCGTTTGTGGTCATGGTTTCTTTAAAATAATAAAAAATTAAATTTATTTTCGATTTTAGGTTCCACTTTTTTGAAAGTCGTTCGTCATAGTAAGTAGAAGCAATAAATATGGATCATTTTAATTTGTTTTATTGAATGATTCTTATTACGATTTACTGGGGCGGGGCAAATGAAAAAAGCGGGAACGGGGCAAAAGCAGAATCGATCGATTTTTCGATTTTCAACACTGGCGTTTGCCATACATGCTGTGTCGATGGGTGGGCTTGTTGCGCTGCCTATGCAGCAGGCCTATGCAGAAACAGCCGGAGTGAAAAGCTATAACATTCCTGCGGGTCGCCTTGCTAACGTAATCAACCAGTTTGCCGAACAATCGGGTACTTCAATTGCAATGGATGCCCAGCAACTTCAAGGGTTACACAGTCTGGGTTTAAAAGGTAACTTTGCAGTCGAACAAGGTTTTGAGCAGCTTTTAAAATCAACTGAATTTAATGCTGTAAAAGTTGGGCAGGGCTACACACTCAGCAAAAAATCTACACCGCGCGCCACTCCCGTTAAGGTTCAGGCCGCTAGCCTGCCGCCAAGTAGTGCCGTAATTGAAGAAGATGCATCGGTACGACTCACGCCAATTGTGGTGTACGGCAAAGAAGACCGTGATACAGAAGGCTATAACAAAGTTTATGACGCAAACCGTTCTTCGGTTTATGCGGGCAAAGACTATGTCGAACGCTTTAAAGGAACCAACCCAGCCGATGTTTTACAAGGCATGGTGGGAGTCTATAGCGGCGATGCCCGTAACAGTGGCGCGCTCGACCCAAGTGTACGTGGTGTGCAGGGCGTTGGCCGTGTGCCTTTAACCATTGATGGCACTGAACAGTCGATCGCGGTGTGGCGTGGTTACAACGGGGTAAACAACCGAAACTATATCGACCCCAATCTTATTGCGGGCATTGAAGTCATTAAAGGCCCATCTTTAGAGCGCAATACCACGACTTCTGTTGGCGGTGGTGTAGTCGTTAAAACGCTAGAGGCCGATGACATTGTTCGTCCGGGTAAGTCTTTTGGTGCCGAGTTAAAAGTAGAAGGCTCAACCAACTCAATCGATCCGTCTTTGCCAGACATGAGCAAAGTGGGCCAAAACTACGATGACACAACGCCTTGGATCGACATGAACGGGTCAAAGTATGACCCCGATATTTATAAAAAGAACCGGACCAGAAGTGATAACTCTCATTTTTCGGGCGATGACTTAGCGGGCCGACTGGCAATAGCCACCAAGCAAGATAAATTTGATTTACTGGCAGTTTATGCGGTACGTGAGCGCGGCAATTATTTTTCAGGGACACATGGCTCGAGCTACTATAAACGAGCAACGCCAGACAGCAGCCTCGATTTTATTCCTTATTTTGCCTATGCCTATCAACCGGGCGATGAAGTTCCTAACACCTCAAGTCATATGGAATCGTGGTTATTAAAAGGGACCTATCGCCCAACCGATAGCCAGACTCTTAAGCTGACTTACCGAGATACCAAAAATATTTTTGGTGAAATTATGCCGTCTCGGATTGTTTGGGGTATTACCCCTGACTTGGGTGTTCCGCAGTGGCCTTTAAGCAATATTCACTCTAAAGCCTATAGCCTCGAATATAAGTTTAAGCCTGAGAATAATCGCTGGATTGATTTTTATGCCAACATTTGGCAAACCGACACCGAAAGCCAGACATACACACGTGGTGGGTGGCCAACCACAATCGACTTTCGAGATAACACCATTATTAACACGGCAATAAGCCATTCTGACAATACGCGTAAAGGCATTACGGTCAGTAATAAAACTCGTTTGTTAGACCAGCTTGATTTGACGCTCGGTGGAAGTTTCTTAAAAGAAAAGCTGACGTCCGACGATATATATGGCGAATTTGGTCCAAGTTATTCGCTTTATCAGGCACTGCCACGGGCAGGGCGCCGTGAGGAAAAAACGTTCGACTTTAACTTTAATTATCGACCGCTGTCTTGGTTAAGTTTTGATGCGGGTATGCGTTATCGCTCGTATTGGGCTGTTGATGACTTTTTAAATAAGTCTTTGCAGAGTGAGATTGACCCGAGTTTAAATCCGCTGTTTACCAAAAAAAGTAGGCTTAAAGAATATACCTTTGAATATCAGACCATGCCTGAGAGTTACACCTCGACTCAGCAGCGTTTAATCAATGTTTTAAAACAGCGCTATGCCACAAAAAATCCTGAGTGGGATGGGCAGCTCGATACTGTACCTGCATCAGAGAGCACGTTGTATAACATGATCTGGTCACAGAAAAATACGCTGAGCTGGAAAGCAGATGCGAATGGGCAATTGTCGCTTGCCGATAATCCGTTAAACCAGCTCAATGCCTCTGGACAAAAGTACGTCGTGACTGGCGGTAACTTTATGTCGGTGGTAGACCAAGTTCCGGTTGAGTCGGCCGACAAAGTTAAAGATAGCGGCTGGGCACCGCAGTTAGGCGCCTCAATTCATCTTACGCCAAACAGCAGAATCTATGCACGCTATGCAGAGGAATATCGCTTACCAAGTTTGTTTGAAAGCACTGTCGGTTTTTCTGCCATGTTGCCATATCAAGTAATCAAACCTGAACACGCTTTTAACTACGAAGTGGGTTATGTCTATGACATGCGTGATTGGTTCAGCACAGCACGCAATGCTGATATTAAGCTCGCCTATTACTACAACAAAACTAAAAATGTGATTGAGCGTGACCAAAACCTTATTTTTACCAATATGGATGAGCAAAAGCTATCAGGTCTAGAGTTACAAAGCCGTTTTGATAATGGTGGTTTTTTCACAGACTTAAGCGTGGCCTATAACTTAAAAAATGAAGTGTGTGACACCAATAGTGCCATTAACAAAATGATTTTAGGTGGTACGGTTCAAACCGAGCAGGGCCTTGAGTTCCGTGAACCGTATCAGCGTTGTGTCGATGATGGTTTCCCAAATGGCTACTTGGTAACCATGGCTACACCTGAACTGAGTTTCCACGGTTTGCTTGGCGCACGTTTTTTTAATGAAAAGTTAGAGCTCGGTGCGCGTGCAACATTTTATAAAGCTTATGAAAGCCCGCTACGCAAAAACAATGATGCTAGCGTTAATAAAGGCTATTACCTCAATGTGCCTTTGGCTTGGGATGACACGTGGATTTTTGATGCCTATGCACGTTATCAGGTTGATGACTACAACACGGTTGAGTTTGTCGGCAGTAATCTTTCTAACCAGTTTTATATCGATCCTTTAACCCGTAGTGCCATGGCCGCACCCGGCCGAACGATGAAAATTAGTTGGACCACCAAATTTTAAACAGAATTTGATTCCCTCTACACATACATAAAAGGGGAGTCAGGTAACGGTAAATAATAAGATTGAATGATTATTATTTACAAAAAAAGCCCGAGTAGGTTTGCAGCTGGGCCTACTCAATAAACTAAAAATAGCGAAATCGTTATTTTAAATTAAACAATAACTTAGTTTTAAAAAAGATGGAGTAACAACAAATGAAAATCTCTCAATTGTTCTTGGGTCTTGTTGCTTGTTCAACTGCATTTGCTTATGCAGGTATTGATGGTATTTCGAGTAATGAAAGTAACATCAAAATCGGTGCTGCTGCCAATGCAAGCCATCCGGGTGGTGTAGCAGCGGTGTCGGTTCAAGCTGCGGGTGCACCATATAACGCTTTTACAGGTTTTAGTTCGTTAAAAGGTTTGGCTCAGGCTTTTGCTGCTCAGGGAACGAGTAATACCAATGTAACGGTTGGCAGCAAAACCTTTAATATTTCGCATATTCCAGTGTCTGCAATGCCACCTTCACACAGTGCATTAGGTAATTTTAACTTTGGTCAGGTGGGCACACAGGAAGTCTATTTTGGTGAATGGTGGAAAGCGGGCGACACGCCGGCAAGCGCGAGCCATACCGTTTACTACGCGGGTGATAACACCAATACCACTATTCCAACCGCGGGTACTGCAACTTATACCGTTGCAGGGATTAATGGTTCTGGAAGCAATCTGTTAAGTGGTACGTTCACGGCAAATTATGGCGCGGGGACACTTGAAGGAACGCTTACCGGAACAGGTACGGCTGTTTCATCATTAAGCCTAGATGGTGTGGCATTTAACCCGGGTACTGCTGCGTTTGCAGGTTTGGCAACGGCTAACGGTACGGCTGGTGTCGACAACTCTGGTGTGGTGCAAGGTCAATTCTTTGGTGCAAATGCTTCGGCTTTAGCGGGTATTGCCCAGTTTGATAACGTGTCTTACAACACTGCATTTGGCGGTGCTAAAAATTAATGAATGCAAAAGGAATCTACACACGTAGATTCCTTTTGTTTTTTTGGCTTTTGCTTGGTTGCTTCAGGTTTATTGTTTTATGAAACGAACGCTTTTGTGCTGTCTGACTGTGTTGAGTTGTCCATTTTTATATGCCGACGAAGACACACAGCTTCGTCTCAATCAAAGCTTGGACCAAACGCTTTTACAAGAACAGCGGCAGTTTCATGAGCAGGGAACCATTCGTAGTACCGAGCAATTACCTAAACTTCAAATTAATGGACAAGAATACAGTGTTGAGCAAAACCCGAATGATCTTGCCAAGGCATTATATTTGGCAGTCATGCAAAAACAGTGGCTCAAAGCCACGGTTTATTTAGAACATTATAAGAAATATGTTGGCTACGATCGGGCTTTAACCGACTTTGCCGAAGGGGCAGTTGCACGTTCTCAGGGGCAACTGAAATTGGCTGAACAAAAATTTCAAAGCAGCCTAAAACAACAACCTCATAATTTAATTGGTGAACTTGAGTTAGCGCGCGTGCTGTTTGAACAACAGAAGAATAAGGAAGCAGCACGCCTTTTTATTTCCATTCAAGACAAACTTAAACAAAGTGACCCTGCTGTAATTCCGTCTGGAGTTTTAACAACAGTGAATACCTTTGTTCAAGCACTAAAAAAACGAGACTCTTGGCAAGGCTCGGTTTCAGCGGGTTATACCTATGTCAGTAATTTAAATAGTTCTTCTGAACAGAGTAAAACATGGACGCTTTATGGCAAAGATAGTAAAGGTAATATTATCCCGATTGAGCAAGTTACCCGTGGGACGCCTAAAGCTGAGTCGGCAACGGGTTTAGACTACGAAGCCAGTCTGATTAAACGCTATGCGATTAAGGGGCATCATGGCGTGGCTTTACGTGCGCTGGCGTTTGGACAGTCCTATAACGACCACGCGGCATTTAATGAATCTACTATTAACATTAATGCCGGCTACAGCTACTTTGACTTAAAAAATCAAATTGGGGTGAGTCCGCTATTTGAACATAAACGTTATGGCAATGATGGTCTTTACAATGCGTGGGGCGCACGTGCCGAGTGGATGCATTTTATCTCGGCAGATAAAGCCTTCAAGCTTGAGGCTGAGAGTAAAGATTTAAATTATCAGAAATATAAAACCCTAGATGGGGTAGAAAGCTCAGCTTTTGCTACTTTCTGGAAGATTTTTCCAGACCAGTGGACTTTTTTTGGTGGTTTAGATGTGCTCGACCATTCGACCCAAGAAAAATATATGGCTGCCTACCAACAACAAGGTGTGAGGTTGGGCTTAAGCAAGTCTTGGAGCACAGGATTTAACACCACTTTGTTGAGCTCTTACCGTTGGCGCCTGTTTGATAAATATGCGGAAACTTTCTTAGCACGCCGTCATGATTTTGAACAGAACTATACCTTTGTTATGCAAATGCCGCGCTTTGAGTTTTATGGCATGACGCCTAATTTAACCTATCGCTATAACCATAATAAAAGCAATGTCGATTGGCTGTATTCCTACGATAAACACAACATTAGCCTCAAGCTTGAGCATCGTTTTTAGGGAATAAGCCATGAAATCAAAATCATTATTCCCTACACATAAGCCAATGGTTATGTTGCCTTTACCACAAGGGCCAAAGCATTTTTATAAGTGCTTAACCGTAGTGGTGGTGATTGGCCTGCATGTGTTTGTTGTCTGGATGCTGAGTCATTTAATTGAACCTTATACTTTTCAAGCATCGCCAAAAGTAGATGCATTAAAAGTAAGTTTTGTGTCATTAGCGTCTGCTAAAAAGCCATCGGCTGAAAAGACTGAAAGCCAACCTAAAAACAGTGTAACGCCTCAATCTATTTTAAACAGTTCGGTATATTCAGTACCTGAAAAATCAAAAAAAACACCTACAAATGTTCAAACATTAGCGTCAAAAACTGCTTCTAAAGAAGTTGTGCAAAATAATTTAAATGACAAACAGCAAGCACAACCAAAAACGACTTTAAACAATTTAGCCTCGTCTCAAACAGCGCAGCGTACAGAAAGGCTGGCGACTCATACCGATAAAAAACTGAGTTCGACAGACCTTGAACAAACGCAAACTGAGCAGTTGCCACAAAACACCAATAGCGAAGCTAAAAGTGGTGGGGTCAAAACACCCGCAATGCAGCAAGAATATTCCAAAGCACCGAGTACTCAAGTTGAACATGATGATGTTGTTCAGGTGAGTAGTGTAGATGTGCTGAGTTTTGGCGGGCTTGACTATGATGACCGCGAGTTAAAACAACAAAATCGTTTGGTTGAGCTTCGGATTCGCATTAATGAAAAAGGGCAGCCGATCGACATTCAATTACGCCAAAGTTCGGGCATTCAAAGCCTTGATGAACGGGTCATGCAAGCTACACGTAAATCCAGATTTAAACCCCACAAAATTAACGGTCGAGCCGTGACCATTGTTGTGGATTTTCCAGTCCAACTCAAACTCAATCGGGGCCGTTAACCGATGAGCGATATCCATTTTGCAGGAGAAAGATGATGAACTCATCTACAGACCAAATCATTAGCAACAGCTTGTCTTTACGTTTGAAACAAGAAACTGCTGCTGAACACGAACGTATGCATCAATTAATGTCAGAGGCAAAGGTGTTTTCAAGTAAAGAAAAATACGCGCAATTTACGTTGTCTCAATATTACTTTCAGCGTGAAATTGAACATCTTTTTGAAAAAGAGGGTGTGGCAGGACTGATTCCGGACCTCGACATTCGTGGCCGCTCAAAACAAGCACTTGCCGATTTAAATGATTTGGGTATTCAACCCAACGGGCAGCAATTACAGAGTGAAAACGTACAGCTACCCGAAGCTTTAGGCTGGATTTATGTGTCTGAGGGTTCAACTTTAGGGGCTGCATTTTTATTTAAAGAAGCTCAAAAGCATTTGGGTTTTTCTGAAACGTTTGCTGCCCGTAATTTAGCGGCCTATCCCGAAGGGCGCGCGAAAGTCTGGAAACGTTTTGTACAAGCACTTGATGAAACCGGCTTTGACCAAACCCAGCAAGACCGAGTCGTTCAAGGAGCGTTAGATGCCTTTGGATATTTTGGTCAGGCGCTTGATCAGCTTGATGAATTGAAATAATAAAAAGTGGAGAAAGGGAATACCCGATATGGACAAACTCAATCAAGTAAATGTGATCGTAAAACATGAGCAGTCGTTAGCACCCGCTCAACCAGTCAGTAAGCTTGCTCGTTCTGTTTGGGCGCGTTCGGTGTTTATTGGTTTGGCTTGGTTGTGCATTGCGCTTGGCATATTGGGTATTTTTATTCCGGGTTTACCCACCGTTGATTTTATAATTTTGGCTGTGTTCTTTGCGGCTCGAGGCTCTGAAAAACTTCATCAATGGTTTCGAAATCATCGTTATATCGGACCACTCATTCGTGAGTGGCAAGAACATCGGCATATTCCTAAAAAAGCAAAATATATCTCTACAGTGAGTATGAGTCTGGCTGCGGGGCTTATGATTTGGACGATTCCACATCCGTGGTTTGTCTATCCGGCAATTTTATGTATGGCAGGGGTATTGGTGTGGATGTGGCTTAAAAAATGAAAGAATTATGATTGGCACTGTTGCATAGTACGCTTCATAGTTTTCACAAAATCACGCGGTACTTCAGGGCTTTGTAAACTTAAACTGCCAAGTTTATGCATGAGTTTAGGGGAATATTGACGCTCTAAACGATGATAAATACATGTACAACTTGCACGGCTATGACCTGCTGCCATACATTTTAAATAGAAATCACGTTGAGCATTATTTTTTTGACCGGCGAAGGCAATAGATGCAAATAATAATCCACCTAGAAAAACTGAAAAATTATAAAGTGACATATATCTACTCTTGGTTGTTGTTTTTCATTATCCATATCTTGGCATAACTTTTTCAGGTTCAAAACCAATTGATATTAACTTGCGGCTTCATCATAGTTATAACAGTTTTAGAGGTCAAATTGATTTGAAGTTGAGAACCGTTTATTGTTTCAAAAACACTCAATTTTAATTGTTGCCATTTTAAAGACAGTGTTGCGACATTACACACTCTATTTTTTTACATCATTTTTTGTTTTCATAAACACTTTAGTATTACTTATTTTTTAAATCATTTATATACAACTTACTTGTTTTAAAACTCTAATTTAACAGGATATTTTATATGGCAGATACCCCAATTCAAAAAGAGACAGAAAGTACCTGGGCAATATGTCGAGATCCTGTTTTGTTGACTATGGTGGGTGGGGCAATTGATACCATAGGTTTTATTGCGCTGTTTGGTTTTTTTACCGCGCATGTTACGGGAAACTTAGTATTGGCAGGTGCTGCATGGGTTAAAGGCGGCGCTGGCATATGGATTAAGCTTGCTGCTATTCCGCTATTTATTTTGACAGTTGTGATCACGAAACTGTTAATTGACCGTAGTCAGGTTAAGCACAAAACCCTGTCTTATTTATTTTTATTTGAAGCTATTTTTCTATGTGCCTTTATGGTTGCAGGACTTTACTTTGAACCATTTAAAAATCCGGATGCATTAACAGTTGCAGTAACAGGCGGGTTGGGTTTAATTGCTTTGGCTATTCGTAATACTTCAAGCAAAACCCTCATTAAAAATATTAGCCCAAGTACCATGATGACAGGCAACACCACGCAGCTTGGTATTGATATAGCCAACTTGCTTAAAAACAATAATGCAGCAAATCGGGCAAGTTTTCTAAAAAGTGCCAGTATTGTGATTGGGTTTGTAATTGGTGCTTTCTTGGGAGCGATTCTCTATGTCTATTTTGACTTCTGGAGTGTAGCGCCGTTTATCTTACCCATTTTGTATTTTTCTTATTTAGCTTCACAGCAAAAGTTCAACCAAGCTTGATTAGAGAAAATAACAAATTAGCCTGAATTAAAATGAGTTCAGGCTTTTTTTCGCAATAAAGGAAAATGGAAGCTGAGCCGAAATTGTTCGTTCACCGCTTTACAGGCATAATGACCAGATGGGGAATACATTCGATTAAGGAATGCACAATGACAAAGTCTTATCATTATTCAATCATAACAATAATGGCTTTGCTCAGTGGCTGTCAGGTCATTAATTTAAAAGAAAGTAATTTAAGTAATGCTTTAAAAAGTAAGAATGAAAGTATTCTGACCGATGGCACCTTAAGTCATCAAACTCAAAACTTGCTGTATTTAGTTAAAAAAAGTGAAAAATCTTGTCTGCAAAATTTTGATGATTGTTTAAATAAAATTCAAAGTTTGTCTGAAAATAGCAGTCGAGAAGAACGCTATGCTGCGCTCAGTGAAATTTATTTGGCAAAAGCTTTAGACGTCGGACGTAATAGCCAATGTAATGTCATTAATAAAAGTAGTAGTTGCATTGAGCAAGAGTTAGCGCTTTTTGATAAAAGCTTGCGCTATAGTTATGTCTATTTATTTGACTCTGAAGAATCACCGTTTGATCGGGTATTTGACCATCGCCAAAATCAGGTACGTATTTTTTATAACGTGGCTTTGTCGAAGCTTATGACCACGTATTTTAATCATTTAAATACGCATCGTTTTCCACCGCTGCTTAAAGCAGATGGGCATGAGTACCACGTCAATTTTGACCATGCCGTAGATGTACAAAAAATTGAAGTCGATACTTTTCGCTCTAGCTATAACATGAACTTTTCTGGCTTTAATACCGTTAACCGTAAGGATGGTTTAGGAGCAGAGTTTATTGTTGGGCGTAAAGAAAATGATGTAAATCACGGCTTCATTTTAGACCCCGATGCTTTTTACGCTCACCAGAATAATCCGAACATACATTTACCGCGCTTTTTTCCAGTCACTGCGATTGCTTACCCAAAACAAAAAGCCACAGCAGAGCAGGTCATTGCTGGAGCAGATTTAGAAATTGCGATGTTTGATCCATATCGACAAGACCGCGTAAAGGTTGAAGGTGTGGACTATCCGCTTACTGCAAACTATTCGGCGCCTTATGGGCTTTGGCTGTCGAAATATAATTTAGGTGCAGCAGGCTATTGGTCTTTAATTAATAAAGAAAACAATTTGATCATGCCGCATTTATATATGTTAGAACCCTTTAACCCAAATAAGAAAATTATTGTATTTATTCATGGTTTGGCAAGTAGCCCAGAGGCGTGGGTGAGTCTAACCAATGACATTATGGGCGATGCCGAATTAAGGAATAACTATCAAGTCTGGCAGGTGTTTTATTCAACCAATATGCCGATTTTTGAAAGTCGTTTTCAGATTTATTCCTTGCTGAATCAGGCTTTTCAAAATGTTGCTAAAGATAGCTACGCTGCACACGATGCAGTGCTGGTTGGACATAGTATGGGCGGAGTGATTAGCCGCCTCTTAGTAAGCAATGCCGATGTTTCAGAGCAAGCCATGCAAAAAATGAATGAAGCTCAGCTAAACCGTTTAAAAGAAAATCCGGTGGTGCTAGAGCGTTTTCAATTCAAAGCTTTGCCTTATTTTAAGCGCGTTGTTTTTGTTTCGGCACCGCATCATGGCACTGATTACGCTGACCGATGGTTTACCCAAATTGCCCGCCGTATTATTCGTTTGCCAGCTGACTTTTTTATTGCAGTCGAAATGAGAGATGAGAAAAACACAAAGCTCAGAAAAGGTTTAATTGAAAACGGAGCGAGTAATTTAAGTCGTTCTTCTAGCTTTATGCAGCTTACGCAAGCCATTCAGCCATCGTCCAGCGTGGTCTATCACTCGATTATGGGGAACATAAATGGCACGACTGATAAGTTAAAAAGCAGCGATGGGATTGTGCCGTATCAAAGTTCACATTTAGGTGGTGAACAGTCGGAACTCATTATTAAGGGCGGGCATTCAATTCAAACTACCCCAGAAGCGATTTTAGAATTACGCCGTATTTTACGGTTGCATTTAAAGCAGTCACAGCCTTTAAAATAGAATTTTTTGTTTTTAGAAAACCACTGCTGAAATGATTCAACAGTGGTTGAAAGGATTAATTAAGCTGATTTTGTTTGAGTGATTTTTTATGCTCAAAATAGCTGATTGAAAAAATAATCAAGCCGACCAAATACAACACTACAGACAGAAGTAATAAATCTAATCCTGCTGCATAGAGCAACCAAAGTGCATAAATGGAAGCAACACTTGCAATGGCAATATGCGGTGTGCGTTTATGGCGAATGGATTCTTTAAGATAAAAAGCCGACACCAGAAAATAAGGCAGCAAAATCATCACTGATGAAATTAATAAAAGCTGGGTGTAGTTTTTATTGAAAAAATACACCGCAATCAAAGCACCTTGTACGACAATGGTGGTTAGCCAAAGTGATGAAATGGGTACATTGTTTTGATTATTCTTTAAAAATAATTTCGGGAATGCACCATTCTTTGCAGCCAAATATGGAATTTCAGTGGCGAATAAAGTCCAGCTTAAATAAGACGAAGAAACTGAAATAATAAGCCCGATAGTAATAACGATTGTGCCCGGTAAACCGATCAGTTGCTGCAAAATGGTTGCCATTGATGGGTTGTGCATGCCAGCAAGGGCTTCACGACTCACCACACCATAGGCCAATACGGTCACCATGACATAAAAACTTAAGGCCAGTAACACACCTAAAATGGTCGCTTTACCAATGTCATGACGTTTTTTCGCACGCGATGATAAAACCACAGCACCTTCAATACCGGTAAATACCCAAAGGGTAATGAGCATCAGGTCTTTTACTTGCTGCCAAAGCGGAACTTTTAAAGAGAAGTCATTTAAGTTGAGTTTGAACAAATCAAACTTAAAGGCAATGAAAGTAAAGAAGATGAAAACCACCATTGGAATGATTTTGGCAATAGTTGCCAGTAAATTCACAATCGCAGCTTCTTTAATGCCTCGACTCACTAACCAGTGCACTAGCCATACAAAAATGCTTGAGCCAATCAGAGAGTAGAGCGTATTGCCTTCACCAAAAATAATATGGTCTTTGCTATCGGTAAACATGCCAACGCCTGAAAAGGCAATCACCACATAACCGACAATACCAATGGTGGTACATAACCAATAGCCCCAAGCCGAGCAAAACCCGATGAGGTCGCCAAAACCTTCCCGCGCATAGTTATAAATACCACCGTCAAGATCTGGGCGTTGACGCGTTAAATGCAATAGCGTGAGGGCCAAGAAAATAATGCCGACCCCAGTAATGAGCCATGCAACAAGAAGGGCAGAGCCGTTAGCGACTTGAGCCATATTTTGGGGTAGGCTAAATACACCTGACCCCACCATAGAACTAAAGACCAGCGCTGTAAGAGACAATAGTCCAATTTTGGCAGCAGACATGGTATTTATTCTTTAAAAAATTGAGAAAGTTCAGCAATGTGTTCTGGACCAATGCCACAACAACCGCCGACTAGACTTGCACCTGCTTTTTGCCATTGTTTAGCAAAACCAAGATAAGCTGGAGCATCTAAGTCTTTACGAATTTCATCCAGACCATCGTTGGCAGTAGCGCTTTCATCTTGCGGTGGGAAAGCATTGGCATAGGCACCAATTTGTACAGACTCTGGAATGAGTCCTTTAATTTCTTTAATTGCTTGCAAGATCACTTCAGGTTGGCAGCAGTTAAACAACACTGCTTTGGCATTTGATTGTTTGATGAAATCAGCCACTTGTTGCATGTTTTCACCTGAACGAAGTAACGCTTGTTCTTGTTTAATTTCATCTTGAAGGGTAAATGACACCCAATAGTCTTTACCATCTTTTGGTAATAGCGCATGCACTGTTTCGACTTCTTTTAAGCACGATTGAGTTTCAGCGAGCCAAAAATCAACCTCTGGTGCCAATGTGTTAATGATTGGCTCAGCAAGGTTTTTAGCTTGTTCAGGTTGAAACAAGTCTGCACGGTAAGAGCCAAATAACGGCGGTAAGCAGCCTGCGATTTTGACATTTTTGCCGCTTTCTTTAACTGCATTTTTTGCTTGTTCGATTGCAACTTGAATTAAACGCACGCCGTCAGTTTCAAAGCGTTCTTGTCCGATATGAAAAGGCACAACAGCGTAGTTGTTAGTCGTAATGACTTCTGAACCTGCGTTAATAAAATCGAGATGTACTTCTTTTACTGTTTCTGGTGCTTCAATCAGTGCAAGAGCAGACCATTCTGGTTGACGAAACGGAGCGCCACGACGGGCCAATTCACGGCCTAAACCGCCATCTAAAATCTTCATAAATTACAACATAAAGGGAGAAAAAATATTTGATTAATCTAGCGTGTAGATGAGCCGTGTTCAATCGCGAATATGCTCGATATATTTCTAAATAAATTAGATTGTTATGAATATTTTTTCTTAAAAGGATTTCTGTAGACGATGTTCAGTTTTATTGATGAACTTCATGTGAAAAAGAGTATGTATTTATTTGAAAATATAGAATAAAAAACGATCTTATAACGCGCCAAATTGTTGCCAACTTTCACCCGTGTGCTGGGTTTGATAATAGGCTTTAAGTTGTTCAAGTTGTGTAAAGTGTATGTTACACCAAATCAATAAACTGATTAATAATAAAAGCTTACATAAGCTTCGAGTCTTGTTTTGAGAAATAAAAGCAAGCACAGCAAAAAATAGCGCAGGTAAAAATATAAAGAACTGAACAGGCGAGAAAAATAAATGAGTAGTACTGAAATATAATGCGGCTGCACTCATCAGCACATTTAAAACCGAGTATAGCTTTTGATATTTGCCGAGCTTAAATGCATAAGCAGTGATGGCAAATAACACCGCTGAGCTGACATAAATGGCTGTACCGCCAATCATCCACATATAAAAACCGCTTACCAAAAGATAGGCCAGTAGCAAAACAAGCACGAGCTTAAAACAAAATGACAAGAGGCGAGATGATGAGTTTAAAGGCGTCATAGCGAATCTAAATATCTCAAGTGAGGGCTTAAAAAACAAAAGGACGAATCGAAATTCATCCTTTTGATATTTTAGTTATACATCGTCAAACTTAGTTTGCTTTTGCAACTGGGGCAGCAGCAGTTTCATCGTTTGCAGCTTTGAACGGAGATGTATAGTTCAAGCCAAGCGTAGAACTTGTGTACTGACGAACTTTGTCGAGTAATACAGGGTCTTTGCTCAAGTCTTGCTTATAAGATACTACAATTTCATGAAGCTTCTGATTCCACTTACCTTCAGTTTGCTGAGGGAAAGCTTTTTCAAGCAAGTTAAGCATGATGTATGGAGAAGTCGAAGCACCCGGAGACGCACCTAACAATGCAGTTACAGCACCATCTTTAGACGCAAAGATTTCTGTACCGAATTGAAGCGTTGCTGGTTTACCTGGTTCTTTCTTGATGATCTGAACACGTTGACCACCTTGGCTTAAACGCCAGTCTTCAGCTTTCGCATCTGGGTAGTATTTACGAAGTTCATTTAGACGATCTTCATCTGACATCATTACTTGGCTCACCAAGTATTTAACAAGATCAAGGTTTTCCAAGCCAACAGTAGTCATTGGTAAAACGTTGTTTTTGTTAGTTGATGCAAGTAAATCAAGCTGAGAACCATTTTTCAGGAACTTGTTTGAATACGTTGCAAATGGTCCAAACAATACATATTTTTTACCGTCGATATAACGTGTATCAATATGTGGTACAGACATTGGAGGCGCACCAAGTTCAGCACGGCCATAAACTTTTGCTGTGTGCTGAGCAGTAATTGCTGGGTTATCAGTAATTAAGAACTCACCACCAACAGGGAAGCCAGCATATTGTTTCGCTTCTGGTAAACCAGTAAGTTGCAATAATTTAACTGCTGCACCACCTGCACCAATAAATACAAAACGTGTTTTAACGTGATCTACTTTACCAGTTTTCAAATTTTTGAAAGACACAGTCCAAGTTTTGTCATCATTTTGGCTGATGCCAGTCACTTCGGTTGAAGTCTGTAATTTGAAATTCGGGTTTTGGTCTAAACGATTCACTAATTGTTTAGTGATAGAACCATAGTTTACGTCAGAGCCAACATCCATACGGGTTGCTGCAACTTTTTGACTAGGGTCACGATCGTTCATGACTAAAGGTGCCCATTGTTTAATCACAGCTGGGTCTTCAGTAAATTTCATGCCTTTGAACAGCGGGCTTTGAATCATGGCAGCATAACGTTTTTCTAAGAATTGAACGTTATCACCCCAAACGAAAGCAATATGCGGAACTGGGTTAATGAATGATTTAGGTTCAGCTAAAACGCCTTGTTTTACCTGATATGACCAGAACTGTTTTGCTACTTCAAACTGAGAAGCAACTTTTTCAGCTTTGACAATTTCCATCTTACCGTTTTTTTCTTCGGTATAGTTCATTTCCATAAAGCCAGAGTGGCCTGTTCCGGCATTGTTAAAGCCGTTTGAACTTTCTTGAGCAACTTGGTCAAGACGTTCATACATACGAATTTGCCAGTTTGGTTCAAGCTCAGTTAAATAAGTACCAAGAGTGGCACTCATGATGCCGCCGCCAACAAGAACAGCATCAACAACTGGCTCATCTTTTGCAGTTTCGACTTGTTTTGACGCAGTTGGTCTAAACAAGAAAACAATACCAGCAATTAAAATAAGAATGATTAATACCAGAAGGTATTTCAAAAACTTTTTCATGTAAGGGGGACCTTAAAATAAGTTATTTGAGTCACTTAAGGAGTGAGGAAACCTAGACAGCGTATCCAGACAAAATGGATATAAATGCGAAACTGAATTCTCAAAATTAGAGAACTTCGAAAAAAATAAAAATGACTTGGGATTATCGCAAACACCCTATATTTTAGACTAATTTTGCATTGACAAGACAATTTTTATAATAAATGGGGTTCATCAAAATCATAAATATGATTTATATTTAATCAAATTGGGCTTTTATAAGATAGTTTAAGTTAATTGTTTAGTTTTAAGTTGTTGAAATTAAAATAATAGTTTTGATTTGATTAAAGTTGGATCATTTGAAGAATATTTGCCTATAAAAATAGATTAATTTTTATTTCATGACATATTTATGTAAATAAGCTCCTTACAAATGCTTATTTTCTGTCATACATAGTTCTTATTAATATTGGCTCAATGAATATGAAATTAAGGGCATATCTCTGCATAAGAAATATGCCCTTTAAGATTTTATGATGCTACATAGAACGGTGCAGTTGAACGTGGTAATGCTTCACGTCCACGAATCTGGTCTGCAATTTTCTCGGCAATCATAATGGTGGTTGCATTTAAGTTACCGGTAATAATCAGTGGCATAATTGAGGCATCAACTACGCGCAAACCATTCATACCATGTACACGGCCTTGACCATCTACGACAGCCATTTCGTCTTCGCCCATCTTACAGCTACAAGATGGATGGTAAGCGGTTTCTGCGTGGTTACGAACAAAGTCATCAAGCTCTGCATCAGTTTGCAAATGTTTACCCGGACTAATTTCTTCACCACGATATGGATCAAGTGCAGGTTGCTGCATGATTTCACGCGTGATACGAATTGCATCACGGAACTCACGCCAGTCTTGCTCAGTCGACATGTAGTTAAACAAAATACTTGGATGCTCAAACGGATCTTTTGATTTCAGTCTAATACGACCACGTGAAGGGGAGCGCATTGAACCTACGTGTGCTTGAAAACCATGTTCTTTCACGGCATTACTACCGTTGTAGTTAATGGCAACTGGCAAGAAATGGTACTGAATGTTTGGCCATTTGAACTCGTCCGAACTACGGATAAATCCGCCTGCTTCAAACTGGTTACTTGCACCAATACCTGTGCCATTAAATAGCCACTCGGCACCAATCGCAGGTTGGTTATACCATTTCAAGGCAGGGTATAAAGAAACGGGTTGCTTACATTTATACTGTAAGTACATTTCCAAATGGTCTTGCAGGTTTTCACCTACACCCGGTAAATCATGAACGACATCAATGTCCATTGATTTTAAGAAATTGCTTTCGCCAACACCCGAGCGCTGTAAAATTTGTGGTGAAGCAATTGCACCTGCACACAGTAAGACTTCACGTTTAGCCAAGGCACGTTGTAAGTTGTTTTGATCGGCGCCAATAATGTATTCAACACCAATCGCTTGTTTTTGATTAAACAAGATTTTATTGGTCGTGGCATGAGTCAAAATAGTTAGGTTTGGACGACCTTTTGCCATATCCAAATAACCACGTGCAGTACTTGAGCGGCGACCTTTTGGGGTAACCGTACGGTCCATTGGCCCAAAGCCTTCTTGTTGGTAACCATTTAAGTCGTCAGTACGTGGATAACCTGCTTGTACACCAGCTTCAACCATGGCATGGAACAATACATTATTGCCATTTTTAGGGGTAGCAACGGATACAGGGCCATTACCACCATGATAGTCATTTTCACCAATGTCACGCGTTTCGGCTTTTTTATAGTAAGGCAAACAGTCGGCATAAGACCAGTTTTCAAGGCCTTTATGAGTTGCCCATTGCTCTAGATCCATTGCGTTACCACGGATATAGCACATACCATTAATTAAAGATGAGCCACCTAAACCTTTACCACGACCACATTCCATACGGCGGTTATTCATGTGCGGTTCTGGGTCAGTTAAATAAGCCCAGTTATAGCGACGACCTTGAAGAGGGTAGGCCAAAGCTGCCGGCATTTGTGTGCGGAAATCCAAGCGATAATCTGGTCCACCCGCTTCTAAGAGTAAAACGGTGGTATCTTTGTCTTCAGTTAGACGTGCAGCAAGTACATTTCCGGCAGATCCTGCGCCAATAATAATGTAATCATATTCTTTAATATTCATAACTATCCTTTTTTTACTAACAGTTTGCCTGAGCAATCTATAAAGACTGCTCGGCATATGTGATTTAGGTTGAAGTGTCTAGAGCGATTGAGGCATTAAAAAATGCTTTGATAATCGCCAAGTTCAACTTGAATAGATTTGATACGGGTGTAGTGCCCAAGTGTGGTCAAGCCATTTTCTCGGCCCACGCCAGATTGTTTGTAGCCACCCACTGGCATCTCGGCAGGCGATTCGCCCCACGTGTTAATCCAGCAAATACCAGCTTCAATTTGGTGAATAATGCGATGAGCGCGGCTAATATCTTGAGTGACTACGCCAGCAGCTAAACCAAAGGTAGTGTCGTTGGCACGTTGAATCACTTCTTCTTCGGTTTCATAGCTTAAGATGCTCATGACAGGTCCAAAAATTTCTTCTTGAACAATCGCCATTTGGTCGGTGCAGTCGCTAAATACTGTTGGTAGGACATAGGCGCCTTTGGCAAGCTCGCCTTCTGTAGCACGACCGCCACCAATTAACACTTTAGCGCCTTGTTGTTTGCCCGACTCAATGAAAGACAACACTTTTTCCATATGAGGGAAGCTAGTGAGTGGTCCGAAGTTTGTGTCTTCAGCCATTGGGTCGCCAATGCGAATACGTTTTACACGCTCTACAACCGCTTTTTCAAAGTCGGCTAGAAGTGATTTTGGAACGAATACGCGTGTACCGTTGGTACATACCTGACCTGAGCTAAAGAAGTTCGCCATGACAGCAATGTCTGCGGCACGGTTAAGGTCGGCATCTTCACAAATAATGAGTGGCGATTTACCACCAAGTTCCATGGTCACTTCTTTAAGCGTAGAGCCAGCCGCGCTTGCCATAACTTTTTTGCCAGTTTCCACACCGCCAGTGAATGAGATTTTTTCAATCACAGGATGTTCAGTGAGCCATTGACCGATTTCACGACCCGCACCTTGCACCACGTTAAATACGCCGTCTGGTACGCCAGCTTCTGTATAGATTTCTGCAAGTTTAAATGCAGTAAGTGGGGTGGTTTCGCTTGGTTTGAAAATCATGGCATTACCCGCAGCAAGGGCAGGGGCAGATTTCCATAAAGCAATTTGAATTGGATAGTTCCAAGCACCAATACCAGCAACCACACCTAAAGGTTCACGGCGTGTATAAAAGAAACTTGATTCGCGAAGCGGAACTTGGTCACCCTGAATGGCAGTTGCCAGTCCTGCGTAATATTCGAGTACATCTGCGCCAGTCACGATGTCGACTGTAGATGTTTCGCTAAAAGATTTGCCTGTGTCGAGTGTTTCAAGACGTGCAAGCTCATCATTTCGTTCACGAAGAATGTCGACAGCACGACGTAAAATACGTGAACGCTCCATGGCAGTCATGGCAGCCCAGATTTTTTGTCCTTGTTGGGCACTTTTTACAGCAGCTTCAATATCTTGTTCAGAAGCTTGTTGAAGAGTCGCGATTGTCTCGCCGTTGGCAGGGTTAATACTATTAAATGTTTTTCCACTGGTTGCGTTAACGTAGCGTCCGTGGATATACAGTTGATGAACTTGTGCATCACTCATTTTGTCTCTCCTGCAAAGGCTTGTTCGCAAATTGAACTTGCGTTTGTACATAATCGTAAGCAATGGAACGGGCAAGATTGCTGTCAAATTCGTTATGACGGCTTAAACTGCCTCGTAACCATAATCCATCAATCAATGCTGCCAACCCTCTAGCGGCAACACTGGCCTGTTGTTCATTCATTAACTTGAGGAAATAAAACTTCAAGTTAGAGTACAGGCGTTGATCATTAATCTTTTGCAAGCGGCTTAAGTCTGGTACATGCATACTCGCTGACCAAAAGTCTAACCAGACCCGCATTGCTTTTTCATTGACCTGACTAATGTCAAAGTTCGAGTCGATAATGGCCTTAATTTGGCTCTCTGGATGCGAATCTGCTTCTGCTCTGTACTGTTCGGTTTTACGACGCAGAACATTTAACATTTCTTGCATACAGGTATTGATCAACCCTTGTTTGTCGCCAAAATAATGGCTGACAATGCCGGTCGACAGCTCGGCTTTTTTTGCAATTTGAGCAATGGTGGTATTGGATAACCCCACTTCATAAATTACGTCGAGTGCGGCATTCATAATTTCTTCACGTCGCACGTGCTCTGGTTTTACTCTGCGTTTTGTCATGTTTTTCCACATCAGCACTTTTAGTGGTGCTTTAAATTCAGCATGTTAACTTGCAGAGCATCATAGCACTTTTTTTATCATACTTGTTATTGATTGAACGTTCAATCAATAACAAGTATGATATGTAAAAATCAATGAATTTTTGAAGATTAGCACGAGGAATAAAGCGCTAAAATCAAAGATTCTTAAGGATAGGATGATGCGCATAAGTACATTACTTATTACGTTATTTTGAGAAAATACACCGATTGCAAGGAGCAATAAGATGGTGTTGAAAAGTGATAAATATTCTTCAGACCATATTCGGTTAAATCGTTTTGTATTTTGGAGTTCAGCCGTCAGTATTGGCATTTTTGGCCTACTTTTTGTGCTGTTTCCCGAAAAAAGTCAGTTTTGGCTGACCTATGTACAAGAGCAGGTAAATCACTTTTTTGGGTGGTATTACATGTTGGTTATTGTGCTGTGTTTGGGCTTTGTCGCTTGGCTCGCTTTTTCAAAAGTAGGGCAGATTCCATTAGGAAAAGACGACGACAAACCTGAGTTTAGCTATTTGGCTTGGACTTCAATGTTGTTCTCGGCAGGGATTGGTATTGCACTACTTTATTATGGTGTTGCTGAACCTGTTGATCATTTCTTAAGACCGCCAGAAGGTGAGTCAGGAACCATTCAGGCAGCCCGTAATGCGATGACTTATAGCTTTTTGCATTGGGGCATCCATGGCTGGGTACTCTATGCATTGCTCGGAGTCACTTTAGGTTATTTTGCTTTCAGACAAAATTTACCACTAGCTTTGCGTTCAGCGCTTTATCCAATTTTTGGCGAGCGAGTCCATGGCTTGGTCGGTGATTTCGTGGATGGTTTTGGAATTTTAGCGACGGTTATTTCTCTGGTCACTAACTTGGGAATCGGAGCATTGGTGCTGGTATCCGGCATTTGTTATTTACTTCCGCAAATTCCTAATAACTCAGTGACATTAATTGCTGCTGTTCTCATCATGATGAGTGTTGCCACGATCACGACAGTGGTTGGCATTGAAAAAGGTTTGGCATGGTTATCGCGTATTAATTTACGTCTACTGTATGCGTTACTTTTATTTGTATTTTTAACAGGTCCTACAAATCATTTATTAAATGGTCTTGTACAGAATATGGGAGATTATCTAAGCAATTTTATTGGTAAAAGCTTTGATATGTATTTATACAATCAAAAAGCCAGTGGCTGGTTAGGGTCATGGACAGTATTTTATTGGGCTTGGTGGATTGCATGGGCGCCTTTTGTCGGCATGTTTATTGCGCGCATTTCAAAAGGACGTACGATTCGTGAGGTTGTTTTAGGTGTATGCCTGATTCCTCTAGGTTTTACACTGGCTTGGATCTCGGTTTTTGGAAATACTGCCATTTACTTTATTTTGAACCAGAAACAAAAAGTTTTGGGCGATATGGTTTTAACTGATCCGGCATTGTCTTTATTTAAGTTACTCGAATATCTGCCGTTTAATCCGTATGTTGCTGGCATTGTTGTTGTAATTTGTTTCGTTTTATTTTTGACACCAGTTGGCTCTGGTACACTAATGATCGCTAATTTGTCCTCAAAAGGGGGCACCAATGATAGTGATTCACCGATCTGGTTACGCGTTTTTTGGTCTGTGGTAATTACCATTGTAAGTATTGGCTTGCTTTTGGCCGGTAGTTTTAACTCCATGCAAAGTGCTGTGGTGTTATGTGGTTTACCATTTTCAGTCATTATTTTGCTCTATATGTTTGGTTTAGCCAAAGCGTTAAAGCAAGATGATTTTGACCCTCAATTAGTGAAAAAACAGTTAGCTGTTTCAAAAGACATTTCGGTTCCGTCGAATTGTGACCAGAATAAAGTGACTGAGGTTTTATAACCTCAACCGATCACATCTATATATTATTTTTTGCGTTTAAAGTCGTCTTTTCATTGTTTTAAATAAGAGTGAAAAGACGAAATTAAATATTTTGTTTTTATTTTATTCCTTGAGGATTGTATGGCAACAGATAATCCAAGAGCAGTTGATGATTTAACATTATCTAAATCTAAAAAAGACCCGCTCAACCGTGTGGTTTTTTATTTTTCAGCTGTACTTATTTTAATTTTTTCTCTCGTCACGTTTTTGTTCAATGATTTTGCAAATAGAGTCATGAACGCCGTACTTCAGTGGGTAACCTCAACCTTTGGTTGGTATTATCTGCTTGCCGCAACATTATATATGGTTTTCGTGATTTTTATTGCCTGTTCAAGATACGGCAGTATTAAATTAGGACCTAAGCATTCAAAACCTGAGTTTAGTTTACTCAGTTGGTCTGCGATGCTGTTTTCGGCTGGTATCGGTATCGATCTGATGTTCTTCTCGGTCGCTGAACCATTATCTCATTATATGCAACCTCCAGTCGGAGCCGGTCAAACCTATGAGGCGGCACGCCAAAGTATGGTCTGGACCTTATTCCACTATGGCTTAACCGGTTGGTGTATGTATGCCTTGATCGGTATGTCATTGGGATACTTTAGCTATCGTTATAACTTACCACTTACCATTCGTTCTGCACTTTACCCAATTTTCGGGAACAGAATTAATGGAGCAATTGGGCATAGTGTTGATACGGCTGCCGTCATCGGGACAATTTTTGGTATTGCAACGACCTGCGGGATTGGAGTAGTACAGCTGAATTATGGCCTACATGTGTTATTGGGGTTACCAGAAAATATCTGGATGCAATTTATCCTGATTGCTGTCGCAGTCGGTATTAGTGTTATTTCAGTGACATCTGGGGTCAATAAAGGCCTGCGGATTTTATCTGAAATCAATATTTATGTTTCGGTCGGGTTATTGCTGTTTATTTTATTCTTAGGAAATACTGAGTTTTTACTCAATGCCCTTGTTCAAAATATTGGTGACTATTTAACTCGTTTCCCTGCTTTAGCATTACAAAGTTTTGCTTTTGAACAGCCTAAAGAGTGGATGAGTAGTTGGACTTTCTTCTTCTGGGCATGGTGGATTGCGTGGTCTCCATTTGTAGGACTCTTTCTGGCACGTATTTCAAGAGGGCGTACCATTCGTGAGTTTGTATGCGGTACCTTAATTATTCCGCTTCTATTTACACTCACATGGTTATCCATTTTTGGTAATAGTGCACTGCACAGCGTTATTTTTGAAGGCAACCAAACCTTAGCAGCGACTGTGTTAGCAAATCCGGCTCATGGTTTTTATGACCTGTTAGCGCAATATCCGGGCTTTACCTTTATCGCTTCAATTGCCACCGTAACAGGACTTTTGTTCTACGTGACTTCTGCTGATTCGGGAGCGCTGGTTTTAGGTAACTTCACGACTAAACTTACGAATATCGATAATGATGCTCCGCGTTGGTTAAGCGTGTTTTGGGCAATTGCCATTGGGTTATTAACGCTTGCCATGCTCATGACCAACGGAATTACTGCTTTGCAAAACGCGACCATCATTATGGGACTACCTTTTAGTTTTGTAATGTTCCTTGTGATGGCGGGGCTTTATAAGTCGCTGAGGCTTGAAGATTACCGGCAAGCCAGTCGAAGTATGAATGCAGCGCCAGTGGTAGGTAATGTCGATATTCTGAATTGGAAACAGCGTTTAACTCGAGTCATGCATCATCCGGGAACCACTGAAACCCAACGCATGCTAGATGCAGTTTGTCTACCGGCTGTTCAGGCCGTTGCAGGTGAGCTTATTAAGCAGGGCATGAACGTAGATGTGCAGCAAACGCCGCTTGAAGATGAAGAAACGCTTTTCCATCTGGATTTCACTATTCATTTAGAAGAAGAACAAAACTTCGTTTACCAGATCTGGCCTGTACGCTATAGCGCACCAAACTTCAGTCAACGTGTGAAACGAGGTAAACAGTTCTATTACCGTCTTGAAACCTATCTTTATGATGGCTCTCAAGATAACGATCTGGTCGGTTATAGTAAAGAACAGGTTATTAATGACATTTTAGATAAATATGAAAGACATATGACGTTCTTACATATTAATCGTATTAGCCCAGGGAATCGTCCATTGTTCCCCGATCCACAAGCTTAAGAGGAAAATGCATGGCTTCTCCTTATCTACATTCTTTTGCTTTATTTTTCTCGTTGCTCAATCCATTTCTAATGAGCATCTACATGATTGGCCTGATCCGTCATTCAGAAGCCAAAGTGTTTAATAAAGCACTGATTCAGGGAAGTTTGATTGCTTTTGTCGTGTTCATGCTATTTGCATGGGGCGGCGAAACAATTTTTAGTAAATATCTGAATGTACGTTTTGAAGCCTTTCAGATATTTGGAGGCCTTATCTTTTTGGTGATTGGCTATCGCTATGTTTTTCAGGGTGCCGATACGATTGGTGAAATGCGCGGTGCACCAGAGCATCTGGCTGGTACCATTGCCATGCCGTTTATGATTGGTCCGGGCACCATTAGTGCTGCTGTGGTTACAGGTATTGAAATGTCAATTGGTGAGGCAGCCTTAGTGATTGCCTTCACCCTATTTTTAACCTGTAGTATTTTGATTTTGATGAAATTTTCACATGATCATTTACGCTATAAACATGCCAAGCATATTGACCGCTACTTTGATATTGTCGGGCGTTTATCTGCTTTATTAATCGGTACGATCGCCATTGATATGATCATTAATGGTGTGACTGGCGTTATTACTAAAGTATAGCGAGTGGCTTATAACATCCTGCTATGCCATTAAGTGTGGGAATAAAATGGCATAGCATCTTCTAAAAAAACTAAGATAAATAAAAAAAGCTTTAAAAATAACTTTAAAAATAATGCCTTAAAAATTTAAATTTTAAAAAACAATCAAAGATATTAAAAAATACAATGCTATGTTGTGGATTTAAGCATGTTTTTTTTGTGAATTATCAACCATAATGTTTACTGAGCTTGTTTTAAGACACAGAGTTTAGCTATGCCTACATTAGATGAAATAACCACAGCAACTGATGATCAGTCTGAATTGACGATGTCAGTTTTGATGACGCCTGATATGGCAAATTTTTCAGGTAATGTTCATGGTGGTACGATTCTAAAACTACTAGACCAAGTCGCTTACGCTTGCGCAAGTCGTTATTCGGGTGGCTACGTGGTGACTTTATCTGTAGATAAGGTAAATTTTAAAGAACCTATTTATGTGGGTGAGCTGGTAACCTTCTTGGCAAGTGTTAACCATGTAGGCCGTACTTCAATGGAAGTCGGAATACGTGTTGAAGCCCAAAATATTCAGAAGCGTACAGTGCGCCATACCAATAGCTGTTATTTCACTATGGTTGCTGTTGATGAGCAGGGCAAGCCATGTGAAGTGCCTCATTTGAAACTTGATACAGAGTGGAAGCGTTGCCGCTTTGAAGCTGCTGAGCACCGTAAAGTTTTACGTCTACAAGAAAACCATAACCCATCTTGTAGCATGTATAAAAAATCTTCTTAAAAAAAAGGATCGAACCGCAGCATGGTTCGATCCTTTTTCTTCTTTACTAAAATTCAGCGTCCATATTTCATTTCAGTAAAATTATCTCTGAGCTTGGAGGAGAGTGCTGAGAGAATTAACGAGTTGCAGGAGCAGCTTCAGAAGCAGAACCTACAGCATCAGATGCAGCATTTGCAGTGTTTGCTTGTTCTTGAGTTGAAACAACAACTTTTTCTTCACCAGCAGTGGTATGTGCTTGGTCATGCTTAGAAGCAGCGAAAGTTGAAGCAGCAGTTAAAGCAAGTGTAGTAGCGAGTAAAGTTTTAGCTAATTTCATTTTATGGCATCCTTAAATTTCATTTAAAAATAAATTAAACCTAATCTTTCCTACATACATGAAACCTGTATGGCTGAATGACTAAGCTAGGACACATGCTAAGCCGAGGTTTGGATTACATCAATTAACTTAACAATCTATTACGCCTATCTTAACAATATGAAATATACGGGCCGTTTATGTGCGGAATCTGTAAAATTAAAGGGCTTAATTACACCTTAAAATGTGTAAAAATATTTCTTATCGAATGAAAAAAGATCAATCGTGTTACGTAAAACTTACACTCTGGCATGAATTGTGAATGCGCATAAATAGAATATTCCGTTTGAATTTTAATTATCAAAAGTTAATTTAGATTTTGAGTGAGATGTATGTCACATATTAAGTGTTTTGGTCTGATAATTGAAAAGTATATCTTCAAAGTGAAAAATCATTTTCATGTGATTTAAACAGTGATATACCTTTCTTAGTTTTGAAACCTTGTTGATTTGAGTCGCTTGTGAAATTTATTGCCCAAAAAACTGTTCCTACCCATATTATTTCCGGTTTTTTAGGGGCAGGCAAAACCACATTATTACAGCATTTATTAAGTCAAAAGCCTAAAGATGAAGTCTGGGCTGTATTAATGAATGAATTTGGGCAAATTGGAGTAGACCAACAACTCTTACCTCAAGATGAAGGCTATGCAGTCAAAGAATTATTAGGTGGTTGCTTGTGTTGTAGCAGTCAATTGCCTATGCATATTGCTTTAGCTCGTCTATTGAGTGAACAAAAGCCAGATAGACTCTTTATTGAACCGACTGGACTTGGGCATCCTTCACAGTTATTTGACCAACTGACTGAGCCGCATTGGCAAAGTAGTTTAGCCATGCGAGCATTAATTACTGTTGTTGATGGTAGCCGTTTGCACGATACAAACTGGGTTAAACAAAACCTTTATGAAGATCAGTTAAAAGCTGCCCAGATTGTGGTGGTGTCACATACGGATGTGATGACTTTTGAAGATGATCAGGCGCTTGAGTTATTAAAAGGTGAATATCAGCCTTATCACCAAGAGTGGATTAAAACTGAAAATGGTCAGTTAGTGTTAAATAAAATTGATGTAGCTGCTCATTTAACTGAGCGATCTATACAACCTTTACTTAAACTTCAAAAACAAATGACTGAAACCGAGGTTAAGAAGGAAATTCAGCAATTACCTTATCATTATGTCGAGTCGGCACAAGGCTATATTGTGGCAGGTTGGAAATTACCTAAACGCTGGAAATTCGATTTTTATAATTTGCTAGATTTATTATGTGCGCAGCAAGACTGGCTTCGAATTAAGGGAATTTTTAATACAGATCAAGGTTGGAAAGTTTTTAACTTTAATCCTGATCAGTTTAATTATAAGTCTGGTGAAGAGGGGATTGATAACCGTATTGAAATCATTAGTGAACATCATCACGATTGGTTGGCTTTTGAAACGGCGTTACTTGCTTGTCAGCTTGAAGAATAGAGAACATTAAACCAAAGACGATTTAATGTTCTCATAATGGATTTAAGGTTTTGTATCTAATACTGCTTTGGCTTGAGCATGGTCAATATCTTTTTCCCAGTGTGCAATCACTACAGCAGCAACACAGTTACCGATTAAGTTGGTACAGGCACGAATAATGCCAATGAACCAATCGACTGAAAGTAGAAGCACTAGACCAATTGCAGGAAGGCTTGGAATAACTGACAGTGTTGCTGCAAGAATAACTAAAGCTGAGCCAGGAATACCATGGGCACCTTTAGAAGTAATGAGTGAAACCAGCAAAATAGCCAATAGGTCGTGAGTGGATAAATCAATATTGCAGGCTTGTGCAATAAAGATCACCCCTAAAGTTAAGTAAATTGAAAACCCATCTAAGTTAAAAGAGTAACCCGTAGGAATGACCAGACCTACCGTCGAATCTTTAATTCCCAGATTTCTGAGTTTTTTCATAATTTGAGGTAAGACAGAGTCAGAAGATGCTGTACCCAAAACAATTGCTAATTCATCTTTAAAATAAGCCACAAATTTGAAAATGTTGAGACCGGCAAGTTTTAAAATTGAACCTAAGACAACCACAACAAATAAAATGCAGGTTGCATAAAACAGTAGAACCAAATAGCCCAATTGTAGAAGGGAATCTAAACCAAATTTGGCGGTGGTATAGGCCACTGATCCGAATACACCAATCGGCGCTAAACGAATAATCAGACCCATAATTTTAAAGAAGACTTCTGAAAAAGCTTCAAGCGCCTGACGTACTAACTCTGCCAAATGTTTAGGAATTAAAAGTAGTGATACACCAAATAAAATAGCGATGAGTAAAACTTGTAAAATATCACCGTTTGCAAAAGCAGCAGTGAATGTTTTTGGAATAATATTGAGTAGAAATTCCGAACCTGTGTGCATTTCATGAGCGCGTTCGGTATAGGTGCTTAAATCTTTTGCATCTAAATGGCTAATATCGATATTCATACCGACGCCCGGTTTAAATACATAAGCCACAATAATGCCTAAAACTAAAGCAATACTGGTGACCACTTCAAAATAGAGAATCGTTTTTGCACCGACTTTGCCCATTTTTTTGATATCGTTTGCACCATAGATTCCCAGTACAACGACACAAAACACAATGGGTGCAATCAGCATTTTAATCAAAGAAATAAAACCATCGCCCAATGGCTTTAAGGATAGGGAGAAATCATGAAAACCAGCCCCAACTGCAACTCCTAGAAAGAGAGCACAAAGAACCTGTAAAAATAAACTACGTTTAAGCTTTTGCCACATAAGTCATCAATTTTAGCAAGAGGAGAATATTTCTCTTTCAAGCAAAAAGTCGGCCAACTCTAAAGCAAGCTGAGCGTTTTGGAAGAATATGCAAATTTCCAATTACTATGCGGTGGATTGCTTAGTTTTTTTATAATTTTTACCTAAAATCGAGTATCCTTAGCGCCAAATTTTGGAACATATTAATCATGGCGCTTAAAGCAACAATTTATAAGGCAGACTTGAATATTGCCAATATGGATGACCATATTTATGGTGATTATCAACTGACGCTTGCCTTGCATCCTTCGGAAACTTTAGAACGTTTAATGGTTCGTTTGATGGCTTTTGCCCGTTTCGCAAGTGATGAGCTTGAGTTTACTAAAGACCTTTTTGAAACTGACGAGCCAGCGTTATGGCAAAAAGATTTAACGGGTCAACTAGAAACTTGGATTGAAGTCGGTTTGCCGTCTGAAGATAAAGTTAAAAAAGCCAGTGCGCGTTGTAAAACGGTTGCGGTTGTTGTTTATGGCACACAAGTCGAAGACTGGTGGAAGCGAAACAGTAAAATTAAAACCTTAAGTAACGTTCAGGTGTGGCAAATTGCCCCTCAAAGTACAGCCGAGCTTGAACAGCTCTGTGAACGTACCATGCAACTACAATTAAATGTGATGGACAACGAGTGGACACTTTTAGGTGAAAAGGGTCAGGCAAATGTTGTTTGGACACAGTTACAGTAATTTAGAAAAGCGCAACAAATTCTACAGATTCAGTTGGTACACTAAGTACTAATTGCGATTTTAGAAATTCAGTTTAAGGGTTAAACCATGTCAAATGAATTAGAAATTATCGATTTAAAAGTAGGTGAAGGCAAAGAAGCGGTTAAAGGTGCTTTGATTACAACTCACTATACAGGTTGGTTAGAAGACGGTACTAAGTTCGACTCTTCAATTGACCGCGGTAATTATTTTGAATGCGTGATTGGAACAGGTCGTGTAATTAAAGGCTGGGACCAAGGCATTATGGGAATGAAAGTTGGCGGTAAGCGTAAGTTAATCGTGCCTGCTCATTTAGCTTATGGTGAGCGTAAAATGGGTAAAATTATTCCAGCGAATTCTAATTTAATTTTTGAAATTGAATTATTTGATGTCAAAACTCGTGACTAGTGAAAATTGAAAGCCCTTTAGGGGGCTTTCTTGTTTATATGAGCTTTAAATATAAATACATTATTAATTTATATTTTAGCTTTTTGAATATTTAAGATTATTTTCAGATTATTTGATTATAAATGCTGACTGAAAAACTGTTCATTTGTGAGCAGTGTGATATTAAGACCAACTTTCAAAAAGTTTGTGCCCTAACATCAAATTTCACATAAGTAATCTATATTGTTATTGAGACGCTATTTCATGATTATCCGCTTTGCATCTCCTTTGTTGAACATATCACTTGGCTTGGCTTTGGCAGGTTTGTCAGGCATGGCATTAGCCAAACCACCTAAACTGGACGCTTCAACACTCACGGTGATTGGTTATCATGAAATTACCGATACTAAAAATGCGTTAATTCCTCAATATGCAGTGACGACTCAACAATTTACACAGCACGTTGAGTGGCTACAAAAAAACGGGTTCCATTTTATTACGGTTGATCAGTTGATCCGTGCTCATCAGGGTAAATTTCAACTGCCTACAAAACCGGTTTTATTAACTGTAGATGACGGTTATCAATCTTTTTATCAAAACGCTTATCCAGTTCTAAAAGCTAAAAAGATTCCAGTTGTTTTGGCTGTAGTGGGTTCATGGTTAGAGCCAAAAGCTGGTCAAAAAGTGGATTTTTCAGGGGAAGAAATTCCACGTGATAAAATCTTAAGCTGGAATGAACTTAAAGAAATGCAAGATAGTGGTTTTGTAGAAATTGCGAACCATAGCTATCATTTGCATCGTGGTATTACAGGTAACCCGCAAGGTAACTCTGAACCTGCTGCGACCACACGTTTTTATGATGTTAAAACACAAACTTACGAGAACGATAAACAATATGAAGCACGAATCTATGGCGACCTGAAAAAGAATAATGACTTATTAAAAGCGCATGGCTTACGTTCGCCACGTGTTATGGTGTGGCCATACGGTCGCTATAATATGCAAACTGTCCAAATTGCAAAAAAATTGGGTATGCCTGTGACCATTACGCTTGATGATGGGGCAGACCATGCAAAACAATCTCTACAAAATATGAGCCGTATTTTGGTAGAAGGCGGAATGACAACTGATGATTTGGCTCAAGAAATTAAAAACCGTGAATTAAATTTAACGGATAATAATCGTCCGCAAAAAATCATGCATGTCGATCTGGACTATATTTATGATCCAGACCCGAAACAACAAGAGCGCAATTTAGGTCACTTGTTAGATCGAATTAATGGCATGGGTGTAAATACAGTTTATTTACAAGCATTTTCAGATCCAGATGCGAATGGTTCTGCGGATATGGTTTATTTCCCAAACCGCCATATTCCTATGCGTGCAGACTTGTTTAACCGTGTTGCATGGCAAATTCAAACACGCACTTCTGTAAGCCGTATTTATGCGTGGATGCCGTTATTGGCGTGGGAACTACCAAAAACCGATCCTGTTTCTAAGGACTTGGTGGTAACTCAGCAGGAAAAAGCGGGTGAGCACCTTAATATGGGTTATATCCGTTTAAGTCCCTTCTCAGCAGATGCGCGCCAAACTATTCGTGAAATTTATCAGGATTTAGCTAAATCAACGCCGTTTAACGGACTTTTATTCCATGACGACGTCACTTTATCTGATTATGAAGATGCAAGCGCTGATGCTTTAAAGGCTTATGCAAAACAAGGTTTACCAACAGATTTAGCAAAAATCCGTGATAACGATCAAGACTTGCAGAAATGGACTGCATATAAGACAAAATATTTAGATGATTTTGCAATGCAACTCGTTGATGACGTGAGACAATATGAGCCGTTCTTGGTGACTGCACGTAACTTATATGCGCAGGTGGCTTTAAAACCATATGCAGAAAACTGGTATTCACAATCGCTTGAAGAGTCATTAAAGCATTATGATTTTACAGCTATTATGGCAATGCCTTATATGGAGCAGGTCGATAATTCAGATCAGTTCTATAAAGACATGATTGATCGCGTGAAACAATATCCTAATGGCCTCAAGAAAACTGTTTTTGAATTACAGGCAACCGACTGGCGTAAAAATGAAAAGGTACCTTCAACTGAAATGGCAGCAACAATTCATTCACTGTATCAGCAAGGTGTAATGCATGTCGGATATTACCCTGATGACCCAATCAAAGATCACCCGGATGTTGACGTAATGCATAAAGCATTTGCTGAAAAATCATCTCGTCTTGTGCCGTAGTCGAGGCTGAAACATGACAATCTTTGCTGCAATATGGTCGCATGCCTTAAAATTCGTTTTTTACTATCCATTATTCATGTCGTATTTATGGATGATGGGTGCGATCATTTTCTATTGGAGAGAACGTCAGGCTCCGCCTTATGATCAACCCGCTCCATTGGAAAGTTATCCAAAAGTCGCTGTATTAGTTCCTTGTTTTAATGAAGGAGATAATGCAGAAGAAACCATTAGCCATGCATTAAAACTGGACTATCCTCATTTTGAAGTGATTGCGATTAATGATGGTAGCTCGGACAATACAGGTGAGGTACTCGACCGTTTAGCAGCACAACATGAAAAATTGCGTGTTGTTCATTTGGCGCAAAACCAAGGTAAAGCCATGGGGTTGCAAGCCGGAAGCTTAATGACCGATGCCGAGTTTTTAATTGGTATTGATGGTGATGCTTTACTTGATCCACATGCAGCAAAGTGGATGATTCGTCATTTCCTTGAAAATCCAACGGTTGCAGCTGTTACTGGAAACCCGCGTATCCGTACTCGTTCAACTTTGTTAGGGCGTATTCAGGTCGGTGAGTTTTCTTCGATTGTGGGCATGATTAAACGTGCACAGCGTACTTTTGGTCGCTTGTTTACTGTATCGGGTGTAATTACAGCTTTTCGTAAAAGTGCTGTTCACCAAGTCGATTATTGGTCACCAAATATGTTGACTGAAGATATCGATATTACTTGGAAGTTACAGCGTGCAGGTTGGGATATTGAGTTTGAACCGAATGCTTTGGTTTGGATTTTAATGCCTGAAACCCTCAATGGGTTGTGGAAACAACGTTTACGTTGGGCAATGGGTGGTGCACAGGTATTAATTAAAAATATTGATGTGTTCACTAAACCAAAATTGAATTTTTTATGGCCTTTAATGTTTGAGCTTTGCTTAACTTTAGTCTGGTCATATTTAATGCTAGCGATGGCTTTGTTGTGGTTGGTACATTTTATTTTACCAGTCCCTGCATTAGCTGTTGTGAGCTCCCCATTTTTACCGTATGGTACTGGTATTTTATTGGGGGCAACCTGTCTAATTCAGTTTGCTTTAAGCAAATGGATGGATAGTCGTTATGAACCGCATCTAGGAAAAAACTATTTCTGGATGATCTGGTATCCATTGGTCTTTTGGCTAATCACTATTTCAGCAACCATTGTGGCATTTCCAAAAGTCTTACGACGTGGAGATGAGAAACGAGCACGTTGGGTGAGCCCGGATCGGGGCATTCGCTAGAATGAAATGCAAGAGTCATGAGATTTTAAAGATCGTGCTGTATTGATGTCTGGGGAAAACCACAGCACTTCGTTAGGTAAAGAGAGAAATGAAGACAGATTCGTTGATTATTGATTTACGCCGTCAATTACCATGGCATAAACGCTATGCTTCTACAACAAGCACAGCCATGATGTGGGCGGTTTGGTTGTTGTTGTGGCGTCCGTTCGTGTTTGTATGGCTATTGGTTGAACTACAAAAAACTCATTTGGTACACCGTTTATTTAGTGCCTTTGGTGTAGGAATTGAACATGGTCTTACCGCATTAATTGCTTGTGCAATTTGCTTATTGTTATGGAGCCATTTGCTACCAGAGCGCCGTGTCGGTGGCAGTGCACTTAAAGCAAAACAGACTGATGATTATGCGCGCTACTTCGATTTACCTGAACATGAAATTGAGCAGGGACGTAGCCAAAAAATTACAGTCGTTCACCACGATGAATTAGGTAAAATCGTGAGAGTTGAATAACGATTAACCATAAAATAAAGCCCACTTTAAGTGGGCTTTATTTTTTTTAAGAATTAAGAAGTCCAAGAATACGTTGCTTAATTTGATCGATGTAAAACTCATCATGAGTGACACGGTACATCAAGATCGCTCCTTCATAATCAGCAATACTTTGTTTTGCTAAAATCTCAGCTCGATCTTGAGCAATGCAACAAGCAAAAATAGACTGAATAGCCAGTTGCCAGTCCTGAAAAATACTACGTATTTTGGCTAAAATTTCAGGTGAACCATATGCCGCCTCCATTGAAATTACCCCAATTAGACAACCATTCACGCCTTGGGTAAAAAACTGGACAGCACGTTTATGCATTTGCTCAAAACGTTCAATGGCTGAGAGTTCTGAACTTGCAGTCGTTCCAAATAAAGAATGGATTAAATATTGATGAGTACCATTTAACACTTCAAGCAAAAGCGCTTCTTTATTTGGATAATAATAATAAAAAGAAGCTTTGGTGAGGCCGCAAGCCTTTGCCAGCATATCCATGCTCGTTCCTGCATATCCATAAGTTTTGAACTGCAAAGCACAGTGCTTAAGCAGATCTTCTTTAGTCAGTTTTTGCGGTCTCATTTCACATTATCCAAAACATAAAGCAGTTTTATAAAAAAACATCAAAAGTGCTGCGGATTTTATCCCAGATGTGTTTAGCATCTTTTTTAAAATAGCCCATGTGGCCAATGGTTTTCATAGCAACATCTTGAGGTTGAAGACTGACGTAGGAGACTTGAGTTTGTCGATAATGTTGCATAAATGCGCGACAAGAAGCGGGTAAAGCCCAATCATCATCTAGGGCTGAGACTGCATAAATTGGGGTTTTGACAGAAGCATATTGTTCAATTAAGTGTTTTTGTTCTGGATCAGCAAAAAAATATTTAGGGTTTTTACACCATTTACGCCACTGTTTATAAACATTGAGGGGTAAATCAGAACCCATATTAAATTTGCTCCAAGGCAAATAACCTGTCACGGCAACGATAGGTGGAAACACGATGTTCCAGACCACTTGCACTTTAAAACGTTCTTTGAGTGGCATATAGCCGTGCCAACCTGCACCTGTACCAAAGGTGTAACAGGCCAATAATTTATCATGATTAGGTAGTAGACCTAGCGCATGGCCACCATAGGAATGACCAACCATGAAAAGAGGTAATGGTTCTTTTGATAAATATTCAATCGCACCTGCTAAATCGAGTTTCCCCCAATCTAAATAAGACATATCAAATCCTTTTAAAGATTTTGGACTCGATTTTCCAACCCCTCGATAGTCAAATGTGAATATCTGATAGCCAAATTGCGTCATATATTCAGCGAAGCGGCGGTAAAACTCATGTGGCACACCCGTTGCTCCTGCAACGACAATATTTGCTTTAGCTGGTGTCGTTGTAAAGTAACGTGTGCCCTTAAGTTGATAACCATCTAAAGCTGGGAATTGTACAGTTTGGCTAAGCTGTTCATTGATTTGAGTTGCTGATTGCATAGCTTTTCTCTTTATTTTTCTAGCGTGATGGAATTTTATTTACCTTTAAAAACAGGCGGTCTTTTTTGCAACATGGCAAACACACCTTCCTGAACATCTTGTGTGGTGAGTAAAGGCTGAAGATGGCCCTGTAATTGGCTAAAAGCAGTTTTATAACCTTCATTAATGGCTTCACGGGCAGAAGCGAGGGTCGCTTTTACAGCAAGTGGTGCAGCTTGAGCAATATGTTCAGCCAGTTCTATTGCACGGTTGATTTGAGTACCTTCTGGGCATATCTCTGTAATCAGGTTCATATCAAAGGCGGCTTTGGCATCGAAGCTGTCACCAGTGAGTAAATAGCGCATGGCTTTGGCCCAACCTGCGGCTTGAGTAAATCGTGCTGTAGCTCCACCAAAAGGTAAGATGCCGCGTTGAACTTCCATCTGTGCAAATTGAGTATTTTCACTTGCTAAAGCAATGTCTGCATTCAGAAATAGTTCGATACCAGCGGTGTAACAATAACCTTGTACTGCAACAATTAAAGGTTTACTCAGTTTTCGTCCAACTGTACCCCAAGGGTTCACTTCTTCATCACTAAAATCAAAAACACCTGTAGCGAGCTTGGGTTGTAACTCAACTAGATCTAATCCAGCCGTAAAATGGTCACCATGAGCAAAGATAATTGCACAGCGAAGAGCATCATTATTTTCATATTCAGTAAGCGCCCGTGATAAATCTTTAATCAGGTAGCTATCGAAGGCATTACGCTTTGCTGCTCGATCTAGACCAATTAAAAAAATATGTCCGCGAGTTTCACGGCTGACTTTTCCTTCTTGATTTGACATTTTTCGATGTCCTTTGTTTATTTTTAATAAGTTTTTAAACGATCGTTTAAAAAGTGTCAAATACAATTTGTTGACTATTCCGTAAACAAAAATAGAAGGGCGATTAAAAGAAAACTAAGTTCTTATTATTAAGCTTAATGTAAAGATGAGGGGGAAGAATAACCTGATGAGCGCTCTCAATCAGGTTATAAAACATTACGTTGGGCGCCGTGAGTACATCAATAACCCTAGGCATAACAAGGTTAAACCTAAAATAAGATGTGAGCTGAGCTGCTCATGGTTGAACCATGTTCCCCAAAATGTGGCTAACACTGGGGTGATAATGGTAATAAGTAGCACAGTCGTCGGTTGTAGTATCTTGATGAGTTGATAATAAAAAATCATGGCAAGTACAGATGAAAAAACCGCGCTATAGAGCACTGCTAGAGAAATTTTCAGACTTGGAAATTCAGTGGGAATATGCGACCAAAAGAAAGGTAACAAGCATACATAACCGACCCATGAGACAAGGGTAGCACCTGTCATTTGTGTAATGGGTGGAATATGCGCTCCGACAGATTTCACGGCAAACGTCGACAAGACATAAAACAGCATCGCAATCAGCTCAAACATAATACCGATGCGGTTGAGCTGAAAACCTGATGAAGACAGTCCTAAAGTAAAACTCATCCCGACAAGAGCAATACCGAGACCAAGCCATTGCCATACTGAAAATCGTTCGCGTCCTAATAAAAAGGAGCTAATCAGTCCAGATACTAACGGAGAGGTGCCGTAAATAATTGAAATAATGGCAGAGGGGACTTTATCTGCACCCATGTAGCAAAACGCCATAGAGCCAAATAAGCCAATGGCTCCAGCACAATAACTTAAAACAGCTTTTTTACTAAAGATGAGCTTTAAGCGAAAAAATCTTAGACACAGCAAGGCGATTGGAATCGCCAGACTGAACCGAATAAATAATCCCCATGCCCAGTGAATTTCTTGTACTGTCCAGACGGCCGCGAGTGGGGTAAGCGACCAAATAATGACGACAGCAATAAATTGGCCGGCTGTAGCAAGGCGAGTCGGAGATGAAGATAATGCTACAACCGGCTGAATCTGCGGGGTGGATATACTCTGTTGTTCAAATAATGGCTTCATATAAAGCTCCAGAAAGTTTGTTCTTTGGTGTTTAAAAAGGGCATAAAAAAAGCCGCGTTTTATGGCGGCTTGTGATGAAAATCAGAGGATATATTACAAATTAAATATCTCGATTTTCGTATCTAAAGCGCCAAATTGTCCAAAATAAGGACGTCGCCAATTGACCACATAGAACTTAATCTCTGCGGCGTATGATTGACGCGCTAGACAACATTGGGCTTTAGATGAAAACATGATAAGTATATTAAAATATAGATGATATTTTTATAACATATAAATGAAAAAGTACAAATTAGATTCAAGCATGAGACATGGTTTTTTTTGATAACTTTAAATTAGTAGTTTGCTTAGCTTCATATTTTTCTCATAATACCTCGTCAAATTGATCTCAATAAGCAGCTTATGTCACCTCTAGAAATCTTTGCGGTCTTAATTAGTCTCATTGGAGTTGGATTAACCGTCATCCGTAATATGTGGTGTTGGCTGTTTAATTTCTTTGCCTTTGTTTTATATGCCTATTTGTTTTACGAATTTAAGCTATATGGCGAAACAATTTTGCAGTTCTTTTTTATGGTCGTAAATTTTTATGGCTTTTACTATTGGTTTAAAGGAAAGCAGCAAGATCACGACATTCGAATTGAACCTATTGCAGTTCAAACCGCTATCATCCAAATGATTATTGCTGCGGTAGGTGGTTTACTGTTTGGTCTTGTTCTTAAAAACTTTACCGATGCAGCAGTACCGATGCTCGACTCACAGCTTGCAGCCTTTAGTTTACTTGCAACATATTGGACCAGCCGAAAGCATATTGCGACTTGGGTGCTTTGGGTATTTGTCGATATTATTTATGTGGGCATGTTTATCTATAAAGATTTATTTTTAACAGCTGCGTTATATGCCGCATTTGTTCTGATGGCCGCTTATGGTTGGTATCAATGGGAAAAAGTTAAAAAGAAACAGCTTTTAGCCTCTAACCAGCTTTAATTTGGAGAGTGATCATGTTGTTGAGCTTAGATGTCTATAGACAACAACAGTTTGATCTGATTGCTGCAAAAATAATGGCAGAGCCAAAACAGTATTGTGAATTTAGTTCAGTGTCAGATTTTTATAATGCCGCGTGGCTCAAAGATTTCCCACAAGGTAGCCAGATTTCTGCCACTGGCTTAGATGACGGTGCTGAAGAGTTTTATGCGGTTGTTCAATTTAAACAGCAGTATTTAAAACTTGATATTAAAGAAAGCCTTTCGGTACTGATTTTTCAAGATATGAATGGGGACATATCTAAGTGTAATTTTTAATTTAAGAAATAAAATCACAAAAAAAGCGACTTAACGTCGCTTTTTTTTAATAAATAAATTTGGAAATTTTGTTTGCTGTTTCAACGACTAGACTTGCGATATCTTCTTTAAATGTTTTTTCATCGTAAGTGGTAATTGGACAACTCACAGAGATAACAGCAACCATTTTCCCGTTTGATTGTTTAAAAATAGGTGCTGCACAGGCTGCCATATCATGATTGTAATGACCCCAGCTCACCATGGTTTTTTGGGTTTTTACATAGACTAATCTTTGTAATAGGGTTTTTAAATTGGTTGGAGTCAGTTCAGAAAAACTATCCCAATCATCAAAGTTACGATAACGCTGACGTACTTCAGTTTCAGGTAAATCAGATAATAACATTTGACCAATGACGGTTGCATGAGCAGGCCAGCGAGTCCCTAAGCTAATGTTGCTCGTGAAGGTTCCCATCGACTGAATATTATTTACAAAGACAATATGAGTGCCTTCTAAAATTGAAAGGTGTACCGCAAGTTTGGTTTGGTCACGTAGTTCTTTCATTAAAGGCGTCGATAAATCGAGCAATGAAAGTTTAGATAAACTGTTAAACCCAAGCTCCATGACTTTGGAATCGAGAGCATAAGTTTTTTGAGATGCTTTTCTTAAATAGCCACAAGATTCGAGTGTATAGATCAGACGAAATGCACTAGAACGGTTCACTTCTAAAATTTCAGCAATTTCTGTAATGGTCATTTCTTGCGCTTGTTGGTTAAATGCTTGCAAGATAGCTAAACCCCGTACAAGTCCGGGTACTAAATAACGATCATCATTTTTTGTTGTTTCTGATTCTTGCGAATCTTCTTCAATTGCTATGCTCATTCGTGTCATTTTCCTATAAATAAAACATGATTCAATTTGGGGCATGCTGCTTTATTTTATAACTATTGTAATTGTTAAAAATGCATAAAACAATTTTTATATTCAAAACTTTGTTTCTTGTTTGAAACGTAACAAAATATTTAAAATTAATTAAGTAAATGAATTTTATATTTATTTTTACTTTGACAAAAAATGATCAAGGGTATTATGCTTAGCCTGTGTTTTGAAAATCAAATTATGTTTTGTATATAAAACAAAATGAGGACGCAAGGTATGAGTTGGATCTCAGTTTGTCAGCAGGGTGACGTTAGCGAAGATGAGCCGAAAGCCATCGAAATTGAAGGGAAAAAAATAGGCGTATTTTTCGTCGACGAAAATTACTTTGCTATCGAAAATGTTTGCCCTCATGCGTATGCCTTATTAACCGAAGGATTTATCGAAGATCAAACTGTTGAATGTCCATTGCATGAAGCAATTTTTGACATTCAAACAGGTGAGCTAAAAAGTGGACCCGGGTGTAGAAACCTATGTACTTACCCAGTTCGTGTTGAAGGACAGGATATTCAAATTCAACTCTAGTCCTCACATGTACAAGGAAGCAGAACAATGAAGACATTTAATGAAAAGTTGGCAAGCTGGATTCATGCAACGCCGGCAACCGAAGCAGGTATCAACAATATTCAAATTCCTGGTCAATCTGAATTGTTGGTTTGGCAAACACGTTATAAAGAACCAACGCTCTACGAACAAGATTTTGTAAAGAACTTGATTCAGGCATTTTCTGCGGGCGCAACAGAGTTAGATGACGTTGTTTCTGCACTTAATCAACAGGGTTTCCGCTGTGAATCTGGTGATGAATGGACTTCTGCAAGCTTTACAGAAGAAATGCAACGTTTAGGTTATTGATTCAGGGACGAATAAAATGAACGCAATCGTATCAACTTCACAAAGCGCTGAAGAATATTTAGAACTTGGTTTACGTGACCAATGGCATCCTGTTTTAGCAAGTTGGGAAGTCGCTGCTAATCCAGTTGGAATTACTCGTTTAGGCGAAAACATTGTGGTTTGGCGTGATGCCGAAGGTCAGGTTCATGCACTTGAAGACCGCTGTCCACACCGCGGTGCTCGTCTTTCCCTTGGTTGGAACTTAGGCGACCGAGTGGCTTGCTGGTATCACGGTGTTGAAGTTCGTGCTGATGGTGTGGTTGCCGATGTGCCAGCCGTTCATGAATGTCCAATGACTGGAACGAAATGTTTAAAGAACTATCCGGTAATTGAGCAACATGGCGCAATCTTCATCTGGTTTGGTATCGATGCAAATGAACAGCCAAAACCGCTTGAGTTTCCAGAGCAACTTGCAAGCGAAGAGTGGAGTGCATTCCTTTGCCAAGCAGACTGGAAAGTAAACCATCAGTATGCAATTGATAACGTGATGGACCCAATGCATGGTAGTTATTTACATGCGACATCGCACTCGATGGCAGATGGTGATCGTACCGCAGAGATGAAACACCGCACGACCGATAATGGCTTTGTTTTTGAAAAAGAAGGTCAATTAGGCGTGAACTTCGACTGGGTCGAATACGGTTCAACAGGTGCGAGCTGGTTACGTCTTTCAATTCCTTACCGTAAACAATTTGGTCCAGGTGGTGAGTTCTGGATTGTGGGCTATGCAACGCCAATTGATGCCAACAATACCCGTGTATTTTTCTGGCGCTGCCGTAAGGTGAGTGGTTGGCAACGAAATGTATGGCGCTTCTTGTATCGCAATCATTTAGAACAATTGCATTGGGATGTATTGGAACAAGACCGAATTATTTTAGAAAACCTTGCGCCAAATGCGCGTGAAAAAGAGTTCCTATATCAACACGATGTTGGTCTTGCACGTTTACGCCGTTTAATGAAAAAAGAAGCTGAGAAGCAATTAAAGAAAATTGCTGCGCTAAATGCATCAAACCGTATCGAGATGCAGGAAGAAGCTCATGGCTAATGTAGCGTTGTTGCAAGGCAAAAAAGTTTTAGTAACTGGTGCTGCACGTGGTTTAGGCCGAGATTTCGCTCAAGCCATTGCCGAGGCAGGTGCTGAAGTTGTGATGGCAGATATTTTGTCTGACTTGGTGCAACAAGAAGCACAAGCGTTACAAAAACAAGGGCTAAACGTTCATGCTGTCACCGTTGACCTTGCCAATGCAGACTCTATTGAAAATGCGGTTGCAAAAAGCGTTGAAGTATTAAAAGGACTAGATGGCCTTGTGAATTGCGCGGCACTGGCGACCAATGTCGGTGGAAAAAATATGATTGATTACGATCCTGAACTTTGGGATCGGGTCATGAATATTAATGTGAAAGGTACATGGCTAATCAGTAAGGCATGCGTTCCCCATCTAAAGCAATCGGCGGCTGGCAAAATTATTAATGTTGCTTCTGATACAGCACTTTGGGGTGCACCGAACCTAATGGCTTATGTTGCGAGTAAAGGTGCAATTGTTGCCATGACGCGTTCAATGGCAAGAGAGTTGGGACAATCTAATATCTGTGTCAACACATTGTCACCGGGGCTTACTCTGGTTGAAGCAACCGAGTATGTGCCTCAAGAACGTCACGATTTATATGTGAACGGAAGAGCGATTCAACGTCAGCAACTTCCAGAAGATTTAAATGGAACAGCATTGTATCTACTGTCGGATTTGTCCTCTTTTGTGACAGGTCAAAATATTCCGGTCAATGGCGGTTTTGTCTTTAACTAAGGAGTAGTCAAATGATTACAGGGATCGAGATTTTAAAGTTTGGAGTTGAAGATAGAGCCGCTTCAAACAAGTTTTTGGCAGATTTTGGTTTAAGTCAAAGTAGTTCAGATATTGAAGGCACTGATCTTTACCAAACTCAAAATGGTAGCAAGATTTATCTATTTAATTGTGATGATGACCGTTTGCCAGTTGCTATTGAGCAAGGTTCAACTTTACGTGAAGTCACTTGGGGTGTTGATAGTGCTCAAGACCTTGAAGACTTGGCAGCTCGTTTGGCTGATGTAGAAGGTTTTAAACGTTCAGAAAATACAGTTCAGTGTCTTGACCCAAATGGTATGACTATCCGTTTTGAACAAAGTTTTGTGAAAGATGTTCAAGAACTTAAAACGGAAGGAATTAACCAATACGGCAACATTCAACGTGTGAATGCAGCAAGTCCTGTGTATGAAAAAGGTCAGCCTGTTGCGATTGGACACGTGGTGTTCTTTACACCAGATTTGGCAACTACTGAAAATTTCTATATTGAAAAAGTAGGCTTTCATTTGTCTGATGCCTACAAAAATCGTGGTGCATTTTTACGTTGCCGCGGTGAAGGTTATCACCATGATTTATTCTTGCTCAGTGTTCCAAATAAACCTGCTGGCTTAAATCACGTTGCGTTTGTAGTACGTGATATCCATGAGGTGATTGGGGGCGGTTTAAATATGAATCGTTCAGAGTGGTCAACCTTTATTGGACCGGGACGTCATCCAATTTCTTCTGCTTATTTCTGGTACGTCAACTCACCATTAGGTGGTGCGTTTGAATACTACACCAACGATGATTATTTGACCGAAGAATGGCAGCCACGTGTAGAAGAACATCGTCTAGAGCTTTTCACCGAATGGGCGATTGAAGGTGGTCTTGATGACACAACCCGCCGTCAGGTGAAGCCTGTTTAACAGGTATGGTTGAACAAGGAAGATGGCTATGGAAAAGATCGTAATTGTAGGTGCTGGACAGGCAGCGGGTTGGGCAGTAAGTACCTTACGTCAAAACGGTTATGTGGGCGAAATTCACGTGGTTTCAAATGAAGATCAAGTGTTTTATGAGCGTCCCCCACTGTCTAAGCAAGTACTTTCAAAAGAAGCAACTTATGAAAGTTTGAATCTGTTCTCTCCTGAGCAGGTTCAAGAGTTCAAGGTTCAATGGCATAAACCGGAAATTGCGACAAAAGTCGATCGTGAGCAAAAACAGGTTCATTTAGAAAGTGGCCAAGTTTTGCCGTATGACAAATTGTTGATTGCAACCGGAAGCCGTGCACGTGTACCGGTCAATACATGGCAGTTCATTCCAAATGTTGTGACTTTACGCAATGTACAAGACTGTGAACGTTTGGCTGAAATTTTAAAGAATGCAAAAAATGTCGCTGTGATTGGCGGTGGTTGGATTGGTCTTGAAATTGCGGCAACTGCACGTAAGCAAGGTAAAGAAGTTCATATTTTTGAATATGGCGACCGTTTATGTGCAAGAAGCGTGAGTCCTGAAGTCTCTGCATTTTTAAAAAATATGCATGAAACCCAAGGCACAAAAATTCATTTAGACAGCAAAAGCCTTCATTTGGTTGAAGCGCCGAATCAGAAAGTTGAAGTGGTGAACCATCCTCAAAATAGTCAGTTATTTGACTGTGTTGTGGTAGGTGCGGGTGCCGAGATTGCTAAAGAGTTAGGTGTACACGCTGGTCTCGATGTGAAAGATGGCATTGTGGTGAACTGCTTTGGACAAACTTCAGATCAAAACATTTATGCCGCAGGCGATGTCGCAATTCATCCGAGCTTGGGCTACTGCATTCAGTCTTGGGCAAATGCACAAAATCAGGCGATTGCCGCAGCAAAGTCGATGCTTGGAATTGAAACTGAATATAGCGATATTCCATGGCTTTGGTCTGATCAATATCACTTCAATATTCAGATTTTAGGAACCTATCAACCTGAAAAAACTAAAGAAGTGGTCATTCGCCAAGGCGGGGAATATCAGGTGAGCTATTTATATCTGGACCATGAAAATCGTTTGCTCAACATGATTGCCATTAATGACTCGAAGCTAGTCAAACTAGCAAAACGTTGGATGCAAGCCAACACCGTTTTAGATCCAAAACTATTAGCAGATGCTGAATTTAATGTCATGAAGTTAAAACCGTAAACATTAAATCTGGTTCTCATTACCAAATCGAAGGAATGACACATGAGTAATGAAGAAAAAAGTGGATTGAAGCATTGGGTACCTGCTTTTGTCCTTATGGTGTGTGTGGTACTGGCATTTTTCGACAAGATTAGTATTGCGGTTTTATTTTCAGATCCACATTTTCAAAGTGCAATGGGAATTGCTGAAGATAAGGCCAAGCTTGGATGGCTCATGACAAGTTTCTTGCTTGCTTATGGTTTTTCATCAGTCTTTCTAAGCTTTTTGGGTGACATTTTTAACCCAAAGAAAATGCTGTTCTGGAGTGTGACCTCTTGGGGTTTACTCATGTTTTGCATGGGCTTCACCACCAGTTATTCAGGCATGTTGATTTTACGTGTACTGCTCGGTTTGGCAGAAGGTCCGTTATTTGCCTTGGCATATACCATTGTTAAGCAGACTTACACAGATCATCAGCAAGCACGTGCTTCTACCATGTTCTTACTTGGAACGCCGATTGGTGCATTTCTTGGGTTCCCAATTACTGCAAATGTTTTAGCGCACCATGACTGGCACACCACTTTTTTTGTGATGGCCGGTTTAACACTCATTGCCATTTTCAGCATTGTTTTTGGTTTACGTAACTTGCAGCTCAAGAAAACTGTCGAAATTGATGGTGAGAGTAAACGTACCAATTTCAAAGGTCACATTGCCAATACTAAATTGCTCTTAAGTAACAGCGCGTTCTGGTTGGTGTGTCTCTTTAATATTGCATTGATGACGTATTTGTGGGGCTTAAACAGTTGGGTTCCTTCTTACTTAATGCAAGACAAAGGATTCAATCTCAAAGAGTTTGGGATGTATTCAAGCTTTCCATTCATTGCCATGTTAATTGGCGAAATTATCGGTGCGTTTTTATCTGACAAGTTAGGCCGCCGAGCAATTCAAGTATTTAGCGGTTTATTACTCGCGGGCATCTTCATGTATGTGATGGTCATTATGACTGAGCCATTATTGATTATTGCTGCCATGTCTTTAAGTGCTATGGCGTGGGGCTTTGGAGTAGCGGCGGTATTTGCTCTGCTTGCAAGAGTAACGACCTCAAATGTAGGGGCGACTGCGGGTGGAATATTTAACGGTTTAGGTAATTTTGCAAGTGCAATTGCACCTGTTCTTATCGGTTACATCGTGATGCAAACACATAGTTTTAATTTAGGAATTACCTTCTTGGCTGCTGTCGCTGTCATTGGATCGTTGTTCTTAGTTCCTCTTTTAAAACGTTATTAATTCACTGTATAGGAGTTTAAAAAATGACTACACAACAATTCGAATCGTGGGCACAACCAGAAAATGCTTCTTTAGAAGATTGGTTAAACACGCGTATTGCTCGCTTTGAGACACGTAAATATGACTTTGAGGCTTTGAAGTTTCAAGCCGATTACGACCCGAAATATCGCCGCGCACAAATGCGTTACATGGGTACGGGTGCAACAGGTGTTGCAAATGACGGTAACACCGTTCCAGCAGAAAACTTCACGTTTTCAACCATGGTTCTGCCACCACAGTGTGAAGGCCCTTTGCACATTCACCACGATGTTGAAGAAGTGTTCTTTATGCTCCGCGGCGAAATTGATTTGTTCATTGAGCACAACGGCGAAAAATTTGAGACCCGTTTAAAAGAGCGTGACCTGATTTCAATTCCACCGGGTATTTACCGTGGTCTGTTTAACCCAGGTCAAGAAGATGCCTTGATGTGTGTGATGTTGGGAACAGGTAAACCAACCATTCCGAACTATCCACCAGAGCATCCATTGTCTCAAATCAAACGTTAATTGTTTGATGAAGTGAATGAAAGGAAAGAATTGAAAATGATGACACTCATTGAAAAGTTAGCAGAATTTCCGGTGAAAACCGTCACTGTTCAAGGCCAGCAGCAAGCCTATCGGGAAGCCGGGCAGGGTGAGTACCTTGTGCTGTTACATGGCATTAGTTCAGGTTCTGCTTCATGGGTAAACCAACTTGAAGTGTTGTCTCATCATTTTCATGTTATTGCCTGGGATGCACCGGGCTATGGCAAATCAGATGAACTTTTAACTGATCAGCCCAATGCTACTGACTACGCAAAGCGTTTGGCAGCATTGTTCGATGTTTTAAAAATTGAAAAAGCGATTGTGGTCGGACACTCATTAGGTGCCTTACAGGCGAGTGCATTTGCTGCACTTTACCCAGAGCGAGTGGAACACTTGGTTGTTGCTAACTTAGCGCAAGGTTACCAACGCCACGATGAACAAACACAAATTCAGGTTTTTGAAAAAAGACCAAAAATGTTGAAAGAACTTGGTGCTAAAGGCATGGCCGAAAGCCGTGGACCTCATTTGATTTATAAACAAGAGCCACAAGCCTTAGCCTTAGTTTCAGAGGTGATGCAACAGTTGACCCTACAGGGTTTCACACATGCATCGTACTTACTCGCATATGACGAAATACGTAATTATTTAACCGATTTAAAAGTCCCATGCACAGTCATTGCAGGGCAGCAAGATCAAATCACTCCTGCGTTAGGTATACAAGAGCTTGCTCAGGAATTGCAGTTGGAACAGCGCTTCGTCATAGAAGATGCAGGACATTTAAGTTATGTCGACCAACCGCAAGCATTTAACCAAATTATGTTGACGATTCAGGAACAATCGTAAGAGAGATTAAGGATTATGAGCTTCCAAGTTGAAGGAAAAGTTGCAGTTGTTACCGGTGGCTCATCTGGGATTGGGCTGGCTGCTGTTGAAATACTGGTTGCAGAGGGAGCAAAAGTTGCTTGGTGTGGTCGCGATGAAGAACGTTTAAATGCTTCTAAGCGCTATATTTTAGAAAAATTTCCACATGCCAATATTTTTACCAAAGCATGTAATGTTTTGAAAAAAGAAGAAGTTCAGCAATTTGCTAAAGACGTCAAACTCAATTTGGGCAATGTGGACATGCTCATTAACAATGCTGGGCAAGGCCGTGTTTCAAATTTTGAAAACACACAAGATGAAGACTGGATGAAAGAAATCGAGCTGAAATATTTCAGTGTTTTACATCCAGTACGGGCTTTTCTCGACGACTTAAAACAGTCGGCAAATGCCTCAATTACCAATGTGAACTCGTTACTGGCATTGCAACCGGAACCGCACATGATTGCGACGTCATCTGCACGCGCTGCACTGTTGAACTTAACCCATTCTTTGGCACATGAGTTTACTCAATATGGCGTTCGCGTGAACTCGATTTTACTCGGAATGGTCGAATCTGCGCAGTGGAAACGCCGTTATGAAACCCGTTCAGATTTAAATCTGTCATGGGAAGAGTGGACCGGCAATATCGCAAAAAATCGTGGTATTCCTATGCAGCGTTTAGGCCGCCCAGAAGAGCCAGCACGTGCTTTAGTTTTCTTGGCATCACCATTGGCATCTTACACCACAGGTTCGGCAATAGATGTCTCAGGTGGTTTTAATAAACATTTATAAATATTAGGTGCTGTCATGAAAAAGTTGATGATGATTGGTTTTGGCGCAATGGCAGCAGAAGTGTATGCCCATTTGCCTCAAGATCTGCAACTCAAATGGATTGTAGTGCCATCTCGCAGTATTGAAAAAGTGCAGTCACAAGTCTCTTCCGAGATTCAGGTGATTTCCGATATTGAGCAATGTGATGGTGAGCCTGACTATGTTATTGAGGTGGCAGGTCAAGCAGCAGTGAAAGAGCATGCTCAAAAAGTTTTAGCGAAAGGCTGGACCATTGGTCTGATTTCGGTGGGTACTTTGGCTGATAGCGAATTTCTGGTTCAGCTTAAACAAACTGCCGAAAAAAATGATGCACATCTGCATTTACTGGCGGGGGCAATTGCAGGCATTGATGGTATTTCTGCGGCCAAAGAAGGTGGTTTGCAAAAAGTCACTTACAAGGGCTGTAAAAGTCCAAAAAGCTGGAAGGGCAGTTATGCAGAGCAATTGGTCGATCTAGACCATGTTGTTGAAGCTACAGTCTTTTTTACAGGAACTGCCCGTGAAGCTGCGACCAAATTTCCAGCCAATGCCAACGTTGCAGCAACCATTGCACTTGCAGGGCTTGGAATGGATGAAACCATGGTTGAGTTAACTGTTGATCCAACCATCAACAAAAACAAACACACCATTGTGGCAGAAGGTGGCTTTGGGCAAATGACCATTGAACTGGTGGGCGTGCCGTTACCAAGTAACCCGAAAACATCAACTTTGGCTGCGCTTAGCGTGATTCGTGCTTGTCGCAACAGTGTAGAAGCAATACAGATTTAAGAAGGATTTGATCATGGCAAAGGAAATTTATATTGCAGGTGAATGGCGATTAGGTCGTGGTGCAGTCATTCAAAGCCTGTTTCCGGCAGATCAGTCGGTAAACGCTGAGCTTTCAACAGCAACGCTTGAAGATGTAAATGAAGCAATTGAAAAAGCGGATCAGGCTTGGCGTCAACCGAGCTGGAGAAACAGCTTGCCGCATGAGCGCGCCCGTATTCTCTACAAAGTTGCAGACATTATTGAAGCGCGTGTAGACGAATTAGCAAAATTACAAACACGCGATAATGGGAAGCCTTTAACCGAAACTCGCGGTTTGGTGATGAGCGCTGCGGCGACTGCACGTTATGTTGCAGCAGCATGTGAAACAATGAATGACGAGCTCACCACTCAACGTGCTCCAGACTTTATGACCATGAGTGTGCATGAACCTGTCGGCGTTGTGGCAGCCATTACCCCTTGGAACTCTCCAATCGCGAGTGAAGTTCAAAAGCTTGCTCCAGCTTTGGCAGCAGGAAATGCCGTGGTGTTAAAACCAGCAGAAGCAACCTCACTGATTGCTTTAGAGCTTGCCAAAATTTTTGAAGAAGCTGGCTTACCAAAAGGCTTACTCAGCGTGCTAGTTGGTCGTGGTTCTATCATTGGTGATGCGATTGCTCAACATCCATTGGTTCGTAAAATCTCTTTTACGGGTGGAACAACCACGGGTCGTCATTTAGCACACATTGCCGCAGATAAGCTGATTACCACGTCGCTTGAGTTAGGTGGAAAGTCACCAACAATCGTTTTGCCAGATGCAGATGTCGAACTGGCTGCTAAAGGTGTCGCATACGGTATTTTTAGCTCAGCAGGCCAAGCGTGTATCGCAGGTTCTCGCTTGTTTATTCATAGCAGCCTTTACGATCAGTTTTTAACGCGTTTGGTTGAAATTACCAAAGGCTTACGTGTGGGCCATCCAGAACAGGCGGGTGTGCATTTAGGGCCATTGGTCAATGACAAACATTTGCAGTCCGTTGACCGCTATGTGCAGCTTGCTAAAAGCGAAGGTGGTCAAGTTCTGATTGGTGGTGAAGCACTTACAACTGGTGACTATGTCAAAGGAAGTTATTACTTACCTACCATTATCACGGGCTTAAATAACAGTGCTCAAACCTGTCAGGAAGAAATTTTTGGCCCTGTTTTAGTCGTTATGAAATATGACAACGAGCAAGATTTAATTGCCCAAGCCAATGACAGTTGTTTTGGTCTTGCCGCAGGCATCTGGACTGAAAGCTATCGCAAAGCTTGGCGTATTGCACGTGCCTTAGAAGTGGGAACGGTATGGATTAATACCTATAAAAAATTCTCGATTAGTGCACCGTTTGGTGGCTTTAAAGACAGTGGTATCGGGCGCGAAAAAGGCCGTTTAGGCATTTTATCGTACATGCAACAAAAGAGTATTTATATGGGGCTGAATGAACAGCCTAACCCTTGGTGCGATTAATAAATTCAAGGACTGAAAACAAATTTTGAGGAACAGACATGACTGAACGTGTAAATGTAGGCGAAGCAATCGCAAGAGTTTTAGAAGCGCACCAAGTTGATAGTATTTATGGTGTTATTTCCATCCACAATTTACCTATTGCAGATGCAGTAGGGCGCCGTGAAAAAATGCGCTTTGTTGCAGCACGCGGTGAGGCTGGCGCAGTCACCATGGCAGATGCACACTCACGCTTTAAAGGCTTAGGTGTAGCGTTGACCAGTACAGGTGCTGGTGCAGGTAACGCGGTAGGTTCACTGATTGAAGCAATGAATGCAGCAAGTCCTGTATTGCATTTAACAGGTCAAGTTGAGCGTGAATATCTCGACCGTGATGCAAGTTTCATTCATGAAACTAAAGACCAACTTACATTCTTGCGTGCATCAAGCAAAGCGGCGTTCCGTATTACCAGTCCAGACAATGCAGTTGGTGTGATTCGTGAAGCCATCCGTGTTGCAACCACAGTTCCAATGGGACCGGTTAGTGTTGAGCTACCAATTGATGTACAGGCAGCAGAAATTGATTTGCCACTTAATCTTGGGCCAGTCAAAGCGCTTGAGTTACCACAGGCAGAGCAAGCAGAAATTGATCTTCTTGTGAGTGAAATCAAAAAAGCAAAACGTCCAATTTTCTGGATTGGCGGTGGAACTTTAAATAGCGTTGCTGAAGTTAAAGCAATTGCAGATTTAGGTATTCCGGTTGTTTCATCTACACATGGCCGCGGTGTTTTGGCAGATGATCACCCACGTAGTTTAGGTGCTTTCCATAACTCGGCAGGAGTTGAGCAGTTATTAAAAGATGCCGACTTGATGGTTGTGGTGGGTTCTCGTTTACGTAGTAATGAAACAAAAACTTATTCGGTTGAGTTCCCTGAAAACATTATTCAGGTTGATGCAAATCCAGTGGCTCAGCAACGTAATTACAAAATCCGCAACTTCATTTGTGGCGATGCTAAAGATGTATTAACACGTGTGTTAGAACAGCTTCAAGGCACTTCAAAAGTTGATGCCGATTACGATGCTGCTGTAGTAGCTGCTAAGCAGGCTGCAATTGATGCGCTGCGTAAACAAATCGATCAGTACGCATTAATTTGTGACCACTTGCGTGCAGCTTTACCGCAAGACGGTATTTTTGTACGCGACATAACCATGTCGGGTAGTACATGGGGTAGTCGTTTATTCCCTGTACAAGCACCAAATCAAAACATTCACTCACTTGCAGGTGCAATTGGTTTAGGCCTTGCAACAGCAATTGGTGCTTCGGTTGCTAACCCTGACAAAAAAGTGATTGGTTTAGTCGGCGATGGCGGCTTAATGCTTGGTATTGGTGAAATTGCAACTATGGTGCAAGAAAACACCAACATGGTCTTAATGATTATGAATGACGGTGGTTATGGCGTAATGCGTGGCATTCAAAATAACTACTTTGGTGGTCGCCAGTATTTCAATGAATTGCATACACCTGACTACAAACTTCTTGGCGAATCAATGGGTGTGAAAAGCTGGAAAGTGGGTAGTGCAGATGAGTTTAAAACGGTTATTCAAGAGGCTGTTGCTTTTGAAGGACCAACCGTGATCGAGCTCGATATGAACTCGATTGGACCATTAAACTTCGCGGGTCCACCGCAAAAGAAACTGTATTAACCAGTTTGGATGGTTTAGTACATATGCGATGGGAGCTGCTAAGCCATCCTTTTTTTAGATAAATTTTTTTGTCTAAAAAACAATAAAAACGAAGTTTTACAGGTAAAACAAATAAAGTTCCAGCAGGACGCTGGAACTCAATCAAGGATGTAGAGATGAAAAAGACTTCATTGATCATGGCATTCATTGTGCAGCTTACGCTGGGGGTAAGCGTCAATGCATTTGCAAAAGATTCATTGCTTGAATGGAAAAGTGATGATGGCACCGACTCATTAAAGTTAGGTGGGGTGGTTCGGTTAAATCAACGCTATGAAGATTGGGAAGGACCGAACCGTGGTTTTGGTAAGCTCCATTTTGATATTTTCAGGGTTGATCTAAAAGGTAAATTTGATGATGCATACATCAATGCCAGTTATATGGTTCAAGACCAACAGAAAACATCCATTGAAAAAGCATATGTCGGCTATAACTTAGATGCCAATAACAGCATCGAAGCGGGCCTAGTTTATAAGCCTTTCACGATTTATCCATACCCACAAAATGGCTGGACCTATCACATTCCATTCTTTTTAGGTTATGGCAACAATATTGCACCGGGGATTAACTGGAATTATCACGACAAAGATTGGGATGTAAAACTCGGTTATTACCCGCAAATGTTAGAGACGAACTTGCGTTATTCACCTGAGAGTGCAACTTATGATGACTTGGCAGGAAATGCATTTCCATCTCAAAAAGCCTATCAAAATGAAAAGCGCAATCAGGTGAATACCCGCATTGTTCGCAAGTTAGAAACTGATTTCGGTAAGCAAGAGTTCGGTGTATCGGGTGCAATCGCCCAGCTACATAATGATATTACCGATAAAGACGGCAAATATTATGCAGTCGGTTTGCACACCGAAAACAACTACAAACGCTTTAATTTACAAAGCTCGGTCATTCACTATCAGTACGATGCTAAAAATCCGGATGGTGTAAATAGTGATATGACTTTGATGGGAGCGAATGGCCTTACGCCTGCTTATTTCATTGCTTCGGAAGGTACGATTGCCAGTCTAAACCTTGCCTATACATTGCCTGTCACTAATATGGGCAAGCTAAAATCCATTAAGTTTTATAATGACTATAGTTACCTTGATAAAAAACGTGATGATTGGTCAGACTCGCAAATGAATACTACAGGTATGATGTTTATTGCTTCACCATTTATGGTTTGGGCAGACTATACGTGGGGTAAAAACTCCAACATTATTGGTGGCTCTACAAACTCAACGGGTTATACCTCCGCAACCTCGCCAAACAGCGATAAATGGTTATATCGTATTAACTTTAATATCGGCTTTACTTTCTAAAGTAAGCAGCAATAAAAAACCACGCAATCGGCGTGGTTTTTTATTTAATAATTTAAAGCGTTTAATATCTGTTTTTTTCAAACTTATTCCAAAACACAAAGGCAGTCACAAAGGCCAAAATGGTTAGCGCGAAAATATAATACATCGCACCAATATCACTATATTGACTGAGCCAATGCACTAAAGGCAGGGTCATACCACCAACAATTGCATACGATAAATTATAAGAAAATGAAATGCCCGAGAAACGCACAGGCGCGGGGAACATTTTGACCATACTGCTCGACACCATGCCGACAGTACCAGAGCATAGACCCAACAACATATATAAACCAAAAATGGTTGAATGTGCGGTATGACCCAAACTGTTATAAAAAACTGCTGCTGTAAGTGCAACGGCAAGCGCACCGACCATCATGACTTTGCCACAGCCAAAACGGTCAGCAAAATAGCCAGCCAAAATACAGCCGACCATTTGCATGACAATGGCGGCACTTTGCATTTCAAAAGTCTGTGCGCGCTCAAAGCCAAATGAACCAATCAATAAATTTGGCATGGCTAAAATCACTACCACCACACAACCAGTTAAAAACCACGTAAATAACATGCCAATCGCAACGGCTGTTTTATGCGTTTTTAAAACTTGTTTTACAGGCATTTCTTTTGAAATTTCTTTACGTGCCTGCATAGCTTTAAACACGGGGGTTTCTTTTAAATAAGTCCGTAAATAAAGTGCAACCAGACCAAAAATACCACCTGCAATGAAAGGAATACGCCATGCCCAGTCATGGATTTGCCCTTCACTAAAATTCAGTGAAATCCATAGAGACATCAGTGCGCCTAGTAAAATTCCTAAAGACAGACCAGCGGTGAGTAAACCATTTGCCAGTCCAATTTTTCTTTCGGGAACATGTTCTGACACAAAGGTCCAGGCGGCTGGAATTTCACCCCCAATCGCAATCCCTTGCACCACACGCATAAGTAATAAAAGTAAGGGGGCCAAATACCCAATATTTTCAAAGGTAGGCAATATCCCAATAAACAGGGTAGGCAGCGCCATCAGCAAAATAGATAGCGAAAATAGTTTTTTACGCCCGACCAAGTCACCAAAATGGGCCATTACGACCCCGCCTAGAGGCCTAAAAAAGTAACCCGCTGCAAAAATACCGTAAGTATTAAGCATGGCCCAAAACGGACTAAGCGTGCTGGGGAAAAAGAGGTCGGAAATGATTTTGGCGTAAAACACATAAATCACGAAATCGTAAAATTCTAAAGCTCCACCCAATGAAGAAAGGGCAAGGGTTCGTTTATCTTCTTTATTAAGATAGTTCGCATCCTGCAAAGTTAAGTCCTGATCCATTTTTTACTTAATTGTTGTAATTGAAGTTTGGATATTAATGGAAAAGTGAAGTAAAAGTAAATGGATGAAATTTGTTCTATATGGAGGTTTAGATTTTGCAATCACTCAAATAAAAAAGCTTTAAAACAAAAAACGCATTAGATGAAATAAAAACAGATGTAGGAATGACTTTTCTTTTGAGCTGTTCAGCGACACAATAAAACTCGTCATAGCCAGTTTAATGAGAGATTCAAAGGATGAGTGTAGTTTTACCAGTCGCAAAGCGTGGTGAAGATATCTTAAAACTGATTGCGGCCCCTGTCTCGGCAAATGAGTTAAACAGTGATTGGCTTTATCAGTTGGCAGCCGCTATGCAAGCAACCATGCTTGAGCGTAATGGAGTGGGAATTGCCGCACCGCAAGTTTATATCTCTAAACGTGTCATTATTGTGGCATCTCGACCAAACCCACGCTATCCCGATGCACCTGAAATGGATGCTGTGGTGATGGTGAATCCTGAAATGTTAGAGTTCTCAAATGAAACGCTTTTGGGTGAAGAAGGCTGCTTAAGTGTGCCAGATGAGCGTGGACAAGTTGAACGTGCAGAAATGGTTAAGGTGAAATATTTAACACTTCAGGGTGAAGCCGTTGAAACAGTTTTCCATGGTTTTCCGGCTCGAATTGTTCAACATGAAGTCGATCATTTAAATGGAGTTCTATTTGTAGAAAGAATAATCTAATCTTCTATTTAAAGTTTTTAAAAACGTATAATGAGCTTGAAATAAATAAGCCATCGGAATTACAATACTTATATCGTGATTTTTATTTCACTAAAAAATTATAATTTTAATATTATCAGCAGGTTGTGCTGAAAAAATGATCGAAAGTGTAAATCTCCTCATTTAAGGTTACTGACCATGAAAACCCCTCTCCCAGATTATTTGGCAAATGTGATAGAAGCCTGTGAGGTAGATAATAGCGGACATCTAGCTGACTATATTCCAGAGTTAGCAAATGCAAATCCAGATCGATTAGCTTTAGCCATGTCTACGGTAGATGGCGAAATTTATTCGATTGGAGATGATGATGTTGAATTCACCATTCAATCGATTTCTAAACCGTTCGTATATGCCTATGTTTTACAACAGCTTGGCATTGATGCAGTACTTGCGAAAGTAGGGGTAGAGCCTTCGGGGGAAGCCTTCAATGAAATTTCATTGGGTAAAGACGGACGTCCGAAAAACCCGATGATTAACTCTGGCGCAATTACTGTACATTCCTTGATTCAGGTCAAGCATGGTTTACATAGTGCAGAAATTCTACGCCGTTTTATGAGCGAGCTTGCAGGACGTGAATTAAGTTTTGATGAGTCTGTTTACGATTCGGAAGTTAAAACGGCCTACCGTAATCTTTCGATCGGTTATATGTTGCGAACTGTCGGGATTTTGGAAACTGACCCTGTCGATATTGTGAATGGTTATATTCGTCAATGTGCGATCATGGTTACAGTTAAAGACTTGGTACGTATGGGCAGTGTACTTGCCAATGGTGGGGTTGACCCTAAAACTGGAAAGCGTTTGTTAAACCGATCTGTGGTTAGACAAGTGCTCAGTGTCATGATGAGCTGTGGTATGTATGATGCCGCGGGTGACTGGTTGTCGACTGTAGGTATTCCTGCTAAGAGTGGTGTAGCAGGCGGTATTTTAGGTGTACTGCCGGGTCAGGTCAGTATTGCTGCTTTTTCTCCTCGTTTAGATGAGCATGGTCATAGTATTCGAGGCATCGATATTTTAGAACGGTTATCCCGTGACATGGGATTACACCTCATGGAAGGTACACCTTCTGCACAAACGATTGTACAAAGCCATTACCGTACAGGAAAAGATGCTTCATTAAGTGTATATGTGCTTCGCGGTGTATTGAAATTTACCGAAGCTGAAATGTTGTTGCGCATTTTACAAGATGAGACAACTGACCAAAGCACAATCGTCATTGATTTAACCCAGATTTCACTTATCCACGATGTGGGTAAACGTATGTTCTTAGAAGGTGTAGATCGTCTGATTGATGATGGCCATACGCTTGTTTTAGTGGATCCTGAACAACGATTAGATCATGCGAGAACTGGTAAAGATCGTGAGCTTCATGTCTATCACGATTTTGATGATTTGCTCGAAAAGCATGACCTACCTGCAAAAAAAAAGACTTATAGCGACATCGCAGAACTTCTAAACTGCTGAGGTGTTTTTCCTAGATGTCGCTTAAACATCGCACTGAACGCGCTGGGGTTGTTGTACCCCAGTGATTCAGAAATTCGAGCAATAGATTCACCATTCGCAATTTTACTTAAGGCAAGTGCAATATGCATTTGCTGGACCCATGCCCGATAAGACAGTCCAGTTTCTTTTTGGAACATACGCATTAGGGTTCTAGAACTCGTACCAATCTCATCAGCCCAATCTGTTAAATCTTTTGAATGATCAGGAGTATGTAATAACTCTTGGCAAATTTTTAATAGTCGTTTGTCTTTCGGCCAAGGAATCTGGATGGGCAACAAATTGGCCCGATGGATTTCTTCAAAAATCAAAATTTGTAAAGAACGGGAAAGCTCTTGAGACGTCGCCGTATTTGGCGTGTCTTCTCGTTCAATTTCATTTAAACGAATCAAAAGCTCATGCAACAGGTTGCTTACCCGAATAATAAAGCAATGCTGACCCATTAGAGCGGCTGCATTTACTTCAACTAACGCCGTATTTAACTTCACGTGACTCAGTGAAATCACACTGTGCTCAACATGAGCAGGAATCCATAAGGCACACATGGGCGGTACAATCCAGACATTGTTCGGTGTAAACACCTGAATATTTCCTGTGGATGCATACAAAAACTGCGCACGTGTATGTGTATGAGTCGGCGTGATTTCTCGGTAAGAGTGCTCAGAAGATAGCCCAATCACAAGTTCAGACAAATCAGACTGAATAAGAGAATCGGACATAAACTATCCTAAAAATTGTCACTTATACAATGATTATTGGAAGATAACTTTATAAGCGACAATTTACAATAAGCATCTTACTTAGAATATTGGAGTTTTTCAGGTATGACGTCTTCAATACAATTGAAAGATGGTATTGCCAATACCGTTGCACATGATCAGCCTCAAGGAATGATTATTAAAATTGTAGGCGCCGTGGCGGTCGCACATTTACTGAATGATTTGATTCAAGCAGTGCTACCCGCTATTTATCCAATGCTAAAAGCAAACTTTTCGCTGAGTTTTGCTCAAGTTGGCCTGATCTCATTTGTATATCAAATTACAGGTTCACTGCTTCAGCCTTGGATTGGACTTTATACCGATAAACATCCAAAACCGTATCTTCTACCACTCGGAATGATGGTCACATTCTGTGGCATTATCTTGTTGGCATTTTCACCAAGCTTTGCAGTGTTGTTATGTGCATCTGCGCTTATTGGGGTAGGCTCGGCAACTTTTCACCCTGAAGCTTCACGGGTGGCACGAACGGCATCGGGTGGGCGCTTCGGTACGGCACAGTCGACTTTTCAGGTGGGCGGAAATACGGGTACTGCCATTGGTCCATTGTTAGCAGCATTATTGATTGTTCCTTTTGGGCAGCATGCAGTTGCGGGCTTAGTGATATTTGCACTTTTAGCGATTTGGGTTTTATTTGGCGTAAGCCGCTGGACGGTGAGTCATGCTAAAAATCAGGTGGCTGCGCGTGCAAATCAAGCACAAAGTAAATTGCATGGCCGTAAGCTGATCATTGCTTTGAGCACAATTAGTTTATTGATGTTTGCTAAATTTACCTACATTGCCAGCATTAGTAACTACTTTACTTTTTATCTTATTCAAAAGTTCCATATCAGCATCCAGACCGCTCAATTGCATTTGTTTGCATTCTTAGCTGCTGTTGCTTTAGGTACATTTGCTGGTGGCCCAATTGGTGACAAAATTGGTCGTAAAGCTGTTATTTGGGTTTCATTTGTTGGTATGGCGCCGTTTGCATTAATGATGCCGTATGCAAACTTATTTTGGACAACAGTTTTCTCAATCATTGCTGGTTTGGTGTTGTCGTCTGCTTTTGCTGCAATGGTGGTTTACGCACAAGAAGCTGTTCCGGGCCGTGTGGGTATGATTGCGGGCTTAATGTTTGGTCTTATGTTTGGGGTAAGTGGTATTGCCGCAGCTGGGTTAGGGCATTTAGCTGATATTAACGGCATTGAATGGGTATTTGGTTTATGTTCATTCTTGCCATTACTTGGATTTGCCACCGCATTTTTACCAAACACAAAAGTTAAATAAATGAAAAGACTCTCAGTCATATTCAGCTGAGAGTTTTTTTTAGATAAATATAGTTCCAATTAAAAAGACTATTTCTGAATACCAAATTTAAATACGGTGACACTGTTATAAGTTTGATTTGGATTCAAACGTGTAGAAGGGAAAGATGGTTGATTCGGGCTGTCTGGAAAATGTTGTGTTTCTAATGCTAGCGCATCTGCTTGTCGATAGAGTACGCCATTTGCACCAGCAACATTTCCGAGTAAATGATTGGCTGTATACATTTGAACGCTTGGTTCAGTGGTTAAGACTTGCAGTGTCCGTTTAGATTTTGGATCAAAAACATGAGCTGCAAGATTTAACTTTCCTTGAGACTTTTGATTAAGTACCCAAGTTTGGTCATAGCCATATCCATAGGCCAATTGCTGATTATTCGCTCGAATATCTTTCACAATTGCTTTAGGTGTCCGAAAATCAAAAGGTGTAACTGCAACCGAAGCTATTTCACCTGTGGGTAAAGAGTTTTGATCGGTTACCAATATACGGTCTGCATTGAGTTGTACAACATGATCTAGCACGCCATAAGGGTTATTGCCAGCGCCTGATAAGTTGAAATAACTGTGGTTGGTGAGATTGACGACTGTCGGTTGATCAGTTTTGGCTTTATATTCGATCTGGAATTCATTTTGATCTGAAAGACTGTAGATCACTTCTACATCTAATTTTCCGGGAAAACCTTGATCACCATTCGGACTGGTTAACTTAAGAGAAGCTTTAACGGTTTCACCTTTAGAAACGAGGGGCTTAACTTGCCAAACACGTTTATCAAAACCGGGATTACCGCTATGTAATGAATTCGGCCCATTATTTTTTTCAAGATTATACGTTTTTCCATCTAAGTTAAATTTAGCATTACCAATACGGTTCGCATAACGACCAATTAATCCGCCAAAATGAATGCCTTCCTTGGTATCAGTGACTTCATAGCCTTTTAGGTCATCGAAGCCCAAAACGATATTATTTTGTTTACCTTGTGCATCGGGAGTCAAAATTTGTGTAATTACACCACCAAAACTAATAAAAGATACAGAGACTCCTTTGTTATTGCTCATGGTGTATAGATCAACTTTTTGACCGTCTTGAGCCGTACCATAGGGTTTTACATTTAATGTGGCTGCATTTGTAAGTTGTGCAAAGCTATAAATCGCAACACCTAAAATTACTAATTTTTTCATGTTTATACTCTATTTTTTAATCGTAGGGTTGGATGAATATAAGATTGATTTTTCATCTTTTTAAAGAGTTTTTTATTATATATAGTGTTAATGAGGATTAGCGCTGTTAACTCTAAGCATTGAACAAACTGGCACTAATCCTATTAATAAAACTCAACGGTAAGCTATTTTTATGAATCATCCCGACTCGGTTTTAAAATTTTCACTTGGTCTTAATGGCTTATCATTTGACATAGATAATCAAAATATTCAACTCGAACAGGGCTTGGGGTTTGTTGATTCAAAAAGTAATGGCCATGGTGTTATTGATGAACTGGCTATCGAAAAGATGATTTATTTCATTGAAGAAATCATCGAGTCTCAGCTACTCAGAAATCTAAAGATAAGTGGCGTAGCTGTTACGTCTGATGCAGCCATGACGCAACTGAGTCGGTTATTTTTTAATGCTAAAAAGTACATCAGCCGTACTGAGCTTGAGCATGGATTCAATGATTTTATTGAGCGTTTGAGCTACTACACAAGCCAAGTGGCTCCAGATCAGCTTTATATTTTTACCTACTTTGTATTTGTTCGAGAGATGATGCATCACTTAAGAGTTGAGCAAATTCAAATCATTTAAGAAATGACTTCTCAATCTGCCAACTCATCATGAATCCAGTTTAAAAACAGCTCAATTTTAGGAATAAATTGGTGGGTTCGTGGATATACCAAATGATGAGCCGAGATAGGAATCGATAGCTCATCTGCAAAAACTCTAACCAACTTTCCAGATTCCAAATAATTTTGAGTAAGCAAATTACTTTCTAAAACAAAACCTAGCCCGTGTGTGGCCGCCTCAAGTGACATATAAGAGCGGTCAAAACTCAAAGTGTAGGGAAACTCAGGAATGCTTAAACCCTGATGGGCAAACCATTGGGGCCAAGTAACTAAGGTTGAGCGCGATAAAATCAGTTCTTTTTTTAATAAATCTTGAGGTTTATTTACTGGACTGCGTTCAAGTAGTTTGGGGGATGCAAGTACTTCTAGCTTTTCATTACGAATCGTTCTGATTTCTACCCCTGTCCAGTTGGGCAAACCATGACGGATATCAATGTCGATCTTGTCGCGAGTAAAGTGCAAATTTTCATAAGAACATGACAAGTTGACCTGAATCATTGGAAATTTTTCTTTAAATGATTCAAGGCGTGGTAATAACCAAAGCAAACCAAAACTTGGAGATGAATGAATATATAGACTGTCTTTAGGACTTTTATCAGCAGCTTTTTCAGTCGCTAACATCAGGTTATGCAAAATGGTGGTGACATCTTGAAAATAGCGTTCGCCAGAAGGGGTAAGCGTCACACCACGAGCACCACGAATAAATAAACTCTGCCCAATCATTTCTTCAAGCTTAGCAATTTGGTGACTTACTGCGGAAGGCGTGAGATTCAAATGCTCGGCTGCCTTGGCAACATTGCCAAAACGGGCGGTTTGTTCAAAAGCCTGTAATGTTTTAATTGAGGGCATCTGGTTGAAATTGTTTTCAGTGCTATCCATGAAATGATCCGTTTTTATCCCTAAAACTTATTTAAAAATAGCATAGGCATGAATTTTTTTCATGCCTTGTTGAATGCGAGATGATTGCTGGGCTTTGTGAAAAAAGAGATTCTAAGTCAGAACTCAGGAAATAAAGCGTAAAAGAGGATTGAACATGTTACTACAAGGAAAAGTGGCATTAATTACTGGTGCAGCATCAGAACGTGGAATTGGGCGAGCAACCGCAGAAATCTTTGCACAACAAGGTGCTAAGGTCATTATTGTTGATTTAGATCTTGCTCAAAGCCAAAACGCTGCAAAGGCACTTGGTGAAGGACATTTAGGTCTTGCTGCCAATGTTGCAAATGAAGAACAGGTCAAAGCAGCTGTTGAACAAGCACTACAGCACTATGGCAAGGTTGATATTTTAATTAACAATGCTGGCATTACTCAGCCAGTTAAAACACTCGATATTCAGCGCAATGACTATGATCGTATTTTAGACGTCAGCCTGCGTGGAACACTGATTATGTCTCAAGCTGTTATTCCATCCATGAAAGCAAACGGAGGTGGAAGCATTGTGTGCTTATCTTCAGTTTCAGCTCAACGCGGCGGTGGTATTTTTGGCGGGCCACACTATAGCGCTGCCAAAGCAGGGGTGTTAGGTCTAGCAAAAGCGATGGCTCGAGAGTTTGGTCCTGACCAAATTCGTGTAAATTCTCTTACTCCGGGTCTAATCCATACTGATATTACTGGCGGTTTAATGAATGATGATCGTCGTCACGACATTTTGGCAGGTATTCCACTCGGCCGCTTAGGTAAAGCGCAAGATGTTGCAAATGCAGCATTATTTTTGGCAAGTGATCTGTCAGCTTACTTAACTGGCGTAACACTCGATGTAAATGGTGGCATGCTGATTCATTAAGGCTTGTCATTTAAAAACTAAAAATAGAATGATGGTCACAAGAGGATACTGTGACCAAATGTAAAGGGATTCGCATGATGGATACAGTATTTTCATCTGAAGTAGATATGGCGATTCGTAAATCTGCCTATCGAAAAATTGCATTTCGGCTCATGCCATTTTTAATGCTTTGTTATTTTTGTGCCTATTTAGATCGAGTAAATGTGGGTTTTGCCAAACTCCAAATGATGAGCGATTTACAGTTTAGTGAAGCTGTATATGGGCTAGGCGCAGGGATTTTCTTTATTGGTTATTTTCTTTGTGAAGTACCAAGTAACATCGTACTTCACAAAGTAGGCGCAAGACGTTGGATTGCCCGTATCATGATTACATGGGGAATTTTGTCAGGCTGTTTTGCTTTTGTTCAAACTGAATGGCAATTTTACACCTTACGTTTTTTATTGGGTGTCGCCGAAGCTGGACTAGCTCCGGGTTTGTTGCTCTATCTCACTTATTGGTTCCCGTCTTACCGCCGTGCACGCATGACCGTACTTTGGTTTATCGCGATTCCAATTTCGGGAATGATTGGTGGACCACTTTCAGGCTTAATTATGGACCGAATGAGCGGTGTACATGGTTGGTTTGGCTGGCAGTGGATGTTCCTTATTGAAGCCATTCCTACTGTGCTCGTCGGCCTATTGGTACTCGCTGTTTTAAAAGATTCAGTTCAAGATGCCAACTGGTTAACTCAAGACGAAAAAAACTTGGTGAAGCAAGAGCTGGCTCAAGATAACCAGCACAAAGAAGGTCATGCTAGTGTTAAAGATTTCATCGCAGATAAACGCTTATGGTTACTCGCAGGCATCTATTTTTGCGTAGTGATGGGCCAATACGCCATTACCTTTTGGCTACCCACTCTCATTCGCAACTCAGGCATTAGTGATAATTGGCATATCGGTTTGCTCACCAGCCTGCCTTATATGTGCGCGATTGTAGTTATGATTTTGGCAGGACGTAGTGGTGACCATTTCCAAGAACGCCGTTGGCACTTAATTATTCCAATGTGTGCAGGTGCTATAGCACTCACATTTGCGACCTTATTCGCTTCAAATCTAACCCTCTCTTTAATTTGCCTTTGCATCGCAGCCTCAGGTGTGCTGACAGCATCCTCTTTATTTTGGATGTTACCGACCAACTTCTTGGGTGGTGTTTCGGCAGCGGCAGGTATTGCAGCCGTCAATAGCTTCGCCAACCTCGCAGGCTTTTGCTCACCTTATTTAATCGGTTGGGTCACCACCAACACAGGTTCAAATGCAATCGGCATGTTCTTAATCACAACAGTATTAATTTTTGGTGCCAGTCTGGTTCTGCGTGTTCCGGCAAAACTGGTCAATCGTTAATAAGGAATAGTAAATGACAATGTTAAATGTTGATAAAGCAGGCCAAATTGCCGAGTTGCAACAACGTGCCTACCACATTCGCCAACATGCTTTACGCATGGGGCAAGTACAAGGTCAAGGCTATGTTGGACAAGCTTTGGGCGCAGCTGATCTACTGGCAGTATCTTATTTCCATGCGATGAAATATCAGCCAGAAAACCCTGAATGGGAAGGTCGTGACCGTTTTTATCTCTCTATTGGACACTATGCAATTGCCCTCTATGCAGCCTTGATTGAAGCAAAAATTATCCCACTTGAAGAACTTGAAACCTACGGTGCAGATGATAGTCGTCTACCGATGTCGGGCATGGCTTCATATACACCGGGCATGGAAATTACAGGTGGTTCATTGGGGCATGGTCTTGGAATTGCAGTCGGTGCATGTCTAGGGCTGAAACAGAAAAAGTCGGATGCTTTTGTCTATAACTTACTGTCCGATGGTGAGTTAAATGAAGGCTCAACATGGGAAGCCGTGATGTCTGCTTCTCATTGGAAACTAGATAACTTGATTGCCATTATTGATGTGAATAATCAGCAGGCAGATGGGCACTCCAGCGAAATTTTAGCGTTTGAACCCATTGTAGACCGTTGGCAGTCATTTGGTTGGTACACCCAACGCGTAGATGGCAATGACGTGGAAGCTTTGCTTGAGGCATTCGACCAAGCACGAAACCATGAGGGAACATGCCCACGCGTCATTATTTGTGACACCAAAATGGGTAAGGGTGTGTCGTTCTTGGAAAGCCGCGAAAAAACACACTTTATTCGTGTTGATGAACATGAATGGGACGATGCTTTAAATATTTTGACCCACTACGGACAGTAAGGAATACACCATGAGCCAGTTAGCCAATCCTCCTAAGAAAAAACTAACCACTTCGGCAATGATTGCTTCTATTGCTGCCGAGGGCCAACCGACCAAACCAGCCCCATTTGGACATGCACTAAATGTCTTGGCAAAAGAGCGTGATGATATTGTGGGCTTATCAGCAGATTTATCAAAATATACAGACCTGCATATTTTTGCTAAAGAAAATCCAGACAAGTTTTTCCAAATGGGCATGGCAGAACAACTTTTGATGAGCGCAGCAGCAGGACTTGCTCGTGAAGGATTTGTTCCCTTTGCGACCACCTATGCTGTGTTTGCATCACGGCGTGCCTATGACTTTATTTGTATGGCGATTGCGGAAGATAATCTGAATGTCAAAATTGTGGCGGCACTTCCGGGCTTAACCACAGGCTACGGCCCAAGCCATCAGGCGACTGACGATATTGCGATTTTTCGTGCAATGCCAAACCTCATGATCATTGACCCATGTGATGCCTTAGAAATCGAACAAGCGATTCCTCAGATTGCTGCTCATAATGGCCCTGTATATATGCGTTTATTGCGTGGACAGGTTCCATTAGTGCTCGATAAATACAATTACCAGTTTAAATTAGGTAAGGCACAGGTGATTAAACCCGGTAAAGACTTACTCATTATTTCGACTGGTTTATTGACCATGCGTGCGCTTGAGGCAGCCGAAGAACTTGAAAAAGAGGGCATTGAGGTTTCAGTGTTGCATGTGCCTACGATTAAACCTTTAGATGAACAAACCATTCTGGATGAAGTTGCAAAAGGTGGCCGTCCTGTTTTAACTGCCGAAAATCATTCAGTCATTGGTGGACTAGGGGAAGCTGTGGGGTCATTACTTCTAAGAAATGGACAACATCCTCATTTTGACATGATTGGTTTGCCAGATGCATTTTTAGATGCAGGGGCATTACCAACCTTGCATGATCGATATGGTATTTCAACTAAAGCAGTTAAAGACAAAATTAAGTCACATTTGAAGTAAAAAGATTAAATTTTCAAATTGAAAAGGGCGTGATGGAATTTCTTTCACGCCCTATTTTTAATCAGGATGATTCAAAACTTAAACAATCGAATCATCTAAATTCGGCCCTAACCAACGCTTCGCCTCATCAAATGTCCAACCTTTACGTTTTGCATAATCTTCAAGTTGGTCTTGAGAGATTTTGCCTACGTTAAAGTATTCACTTTGTGGATGAGAATAATAGAAACCACTTACTGAAGATGGTGGCATCATTGCAAAGTGTTCAGTCAGTTTAGTACCGATCTTGTCGGTAGAACCTAACCAGTCAAACAACACTGCTTTTTCAGAGTGCTCTGGACAAGCTGGGTAACCCGGTGCAGGGCGAATACCGACATATTTTTCTTTAATCAGCTCTTCATTGCTAAGCTGTTCATCAGCTTTATAACCCCAGAACTCTTTACGAATACGTTCATGTAAATGTTCTGCAAAAGCTTCGGCAAAACGGTCAGCTAGTGATTGAACTAAAATTGCAGAGTAGTCATCACCTTTGGCTTTGTATTCATTTGCCAATTCTTCTGCACCAAAAATCGATACAGTGAATCCGCCTAAGTAATCCTGTTGCTCACGGTCAGCGCGAATGTAATCTGCCAAAGACAAGTTTGGTTTACCTGTTACTTTGTCAGATTGTTGACGTAAGTGCTCAAAAGTATGCGTAACATTTTGACCCGCTTCATCAAATACGCTGACGGTGTCAGCATCGGTGCGCTGAGCGGGGAACATACCAAATACAGCACGTGCATCAAAAAGGTTGTTGTCGATAATATCTTTCAACATTGCTTGAGCTTGGTTGTACAGATCTGTTGCAGCTTCACCAACCACTTCATCTTCTAAAATTTTCGGAAACTTACCTGCCAAGCTCCAAGAAATGAAGAATGGTGTCCAGTCAAAATATTCTACAAGTGTTGTAAGTGGGTAATTGGTTAAGACCTGTGTTCCCAAAAGATTTGGTTTTGCAGGAACATAACTCTCATCAATTTTAAAGCCATTCTCAACCGACTCTGCATAAGTTAGCTTGGCAGCTTTAGGCTGTTTGTTAGCTAAGCGCTCACGAATTTTGACATATTCAGCACGGTGCTCTGCAATAAAGTTTCCACGCATTTCTTTCGAAAGGAGAGTAGTTGCAACACCCACAGCACGTGAAGCATCGGCAACATAAATCACCGCATCGTTTTGGTACTGAGGATCAATTTTTACTGCTGTATGTGCTTTTGAAGTTGTTGCACCACCAATCAATAAAGGAATGTTAAAACCTTTACGTTGCATTTCTTTCGCAACAAATACCATTTCATCTAAAGATGGCGTAATCAGACCTGACAAACCGATGATGTCACATTTTTCATCAATTGCAGTTTGCAAGATTTTCTCGCAAGGCACCATCACGCCAAGGTCAACAATATCGTAACCATTACAGCCCAGTACCACGCCTACAATATTTTTACCAATATCGTGCACGTCGCCTTTAACAGTTGCCATCAGGACTTTACCTTTAGATTGGCTACCTGTTTTTTCAGCTTCAATGTACGGGTTGAGCCAAGCTACAGCTTGCTTCATAACACGTGCAGATTTCACAACCTGTGGTAAGAACATTTTGCCTGAACCGAACAAGTCACCAACAACGTTCATGCCGTCCATCAAAGCGCCTTCAATTACATCTAAAGGACGTTTGGCTTTTAGGCGAGCTTCTTCTGTGTCTTCGTCAATGTAGGTGGTAATACCTTTGACCAACGCATATTCAAGGCGTTTTTCTACAGGTTCGTTACGCCATTCAAGGTTTTCTGCTTCGCGCTGCGCACCACTATGACCACGGAACTTTTCAGCGACTTCAAGCAATTTTTCAGTAGCAAGTTGACCAGATTCACCTTGGTTCTGGTTTAAAACAACATCTTCAACTGCATCTTTGAGTTCTTTAGGAATATCGTCATAAATTGCCATTTGACCGGCATTTACAATACCCATAGTCATGCCTTGTTTAATGGCATGGTACAAGAACACAGAGTGAATCGCTTCACGAACAGGCTCATTTCCACGGAACGAGAATGAAACGTTCGATACACCGCCAGAAATCATGGCATGAGGTAAATTCTGTTTAATCCAACCTGTGGCTTCAATAAAATCGACACCATAGTTATTGTGTTCTTCAATACCTGTTGCTACTGCGAACACGTTCGGGTCAAAAATAATATCTTCAGCAGGGAAGCCCACATCGTTAACTAAAACGTCATAAGAACGTTTACAGATTTCGCGTTTACGCTCAGCAGTGTCTGCCTGACCAGTTTCATCAAAGGCCATCACAATAATTGCAGCACCATATTGGCGACACAGGCGAGCTTTTTCGACAAACTCGTCATAACCTTCTTTTAACGAAATCGAGTTAACAACAGGTTTACCTTGTACGCATTTTAAGCCTGCTTCAATGATTTCCCATTTTGATGAGTCAATCATGATCGGCACACGTGAAATATCTGGCTCCGATGCTACAAGGTTTAGGAAATGCACCATCGCATTTTGCGAATCGAGCATCCCTTCATCCATGTTAATGTCGATAATCTGTGCGCCAGCTTCCACTTGTTGCTGTGCAACTTCTAAAGCTTCGGCAAAGTTTTCTTCACGAATTAAGCGTAAGAATTTTTTTGAACCAGTAACGTTGGTACGTTCACCGACGTTAACGAACAATGAGTCATCATAAATATTAAATGGTTCTAAACCACTTAAGCGACAAGCTGGCTTAGTTTCAGGAATTTGACGTGGTGCAATGTCTTTTACAGCATTGGCAATCGCACGAATATGGTCTGGTGTCGTACCACAGCAACCACCGGTAATATTGATCAAACCGCTTTCTGCAAATTCTTTTAAGAAGGCAGCAGTTTGTTCTGGTGTTTCATCATATTCACCAAAAGCGTTTGGTAAGCCAGCATTTGGATGAGCAGAAATGAAAGTATCAGCAACATCAGACACGGTTTTAACGTGAGGACGCATGGCATCTGCACCAAGGGCACAGTTGAAACCAATTGAAAGTAAGTCACCATGGCGTACAGAGTTCCAGAACGCTTCAGCAGTTTGACCTGTTAAAGTACGGCCTGAGGCATCGGTAATGGTCCCTGAAATCATAAGTGGTAATTCATGACCAAGTTGCTTAAAGACTTCTTTCACCGCAAAAATTGCAGCTTTACAGTTTAATGTATCAAAAACGGTTTCAATCAAAATGATATCTGCACCGCCTTCAATCAGCGCATGAGTTGCCTCAATATAGTTTTCTTTTAGCTCATCAAACGTAATGTTACGAAAGGCAGGGTCATTTACATTAGGTGAAATTGAACAGGTACGCGATGTTGGACCGAGTACACCTGCTACAAAACGCGGTTTATCTGGAGTCGAATATTTTTCACAAGCTGCTTTAGCTAAACGTGCTGCTTCACGGTTAATCTCTGGAACAAGATCTTCCATGTGGTAGTCAGACATTGAAACACGCGTGCCGTTAAAGCTGTTGGTTTCAATAATGTCTGCGCCTGCATCAAGATAAGCTTCATGAATACCTTGAATGATTTCGGGTTGAGTTAGCACAAGAAGGTCATTGTTACCTTTTAGGTCATGTGCCCAATCGGCAAAACGCTCACCACGGTAGTCGGCTTCTTCCAATTTATGGCGCTGGATCATCGTTCCCATTGCACCATCAATAATCAGAATGCGTTTAGCAAGAAGCGCTTTTAGGGTGGCAAGCGTAGACATAGAAAACCCCGATCTTTTATATGAATTTAAAAATGCGGCGCTATTGTAACAGAATAGTTGCGCAATTGATGAGCTATAACGACCCACCATTCACTTGTAATAGATTCATTAGAAAAACGGCTTTTATGACAAATAAAGACTGTTTTTTCATCAAATATTCATAAAATGATCATGATATTGAAATATTTCATCTCCAATATTCCGTTTTATAACAATTATGCTGTTTAAAAAACAAGCATTCGGGTAATTTTTTATATATTTTTGCTTTAAAAATAGTCATAAATAAGGAAGATATAAATTGATTTAAATTATTGTATTTTAATAAAAAAATAAATTTAATAGAGGAAAGGTGCATCAAATGAGGTCAAAATATGAAAAATTGACTTCATCAGGCGCCGCTTTGTCATATAATTGTCATAATTTAATTTAAGAATACAGAGGATTTTTTTATCCTCTTACCGTCTGCATGAATTCTAATCTACCCCCTGTTTCGGATTCAAAACTTGCGGCAAACCTGCAAGTCAAATCGACGAATGTACATGTCCCGACACCTAAGTTTTTTATGCCGGTGTTTCTGACGATTATTGTTGCAACACTTATTTATATTGGATTTCAGGTGAGTGCTGATTTAGCACATGTACCGCCTTTGAGTCTTTATTCGGTTATCCTTTTATCTACTGCACTCTTGATTGCTTTAGGCTTTGAGTTTGTAAATGGCTTCCACGATACTGCAAATGCAGTAGCAACAGTGATTTACACCAATGCTTTACCTGCACCAGTTGCAGTCATGTGGGCAGGTTTTTGTAATTTTCTTGGGGTAATGGTTGCAAGCGGCGCAGTCGCTTACGGCATTATTGCATTGTTGCCTGTTGAACTGATTATGAACATGGGTAGCGGTGCCGGTTTCGCAATGGTTTTTGCGCTTCTAATTGCTGCGATTCTCTGGAACTTAGGTACTTGGTTCTTGGGTATTCCTGCTTCTAGTTCTCATACCTTGATTGGTTCAATCTTGGGTGTGGGCATTATGAACCATCTGTTGAGTGCATCGACTGGCGTAACGACCAGCGGTGTTGATATGGATCAGGTGATTAAAGTCGGTAAGGCATTATTATTTTCGCCTTTAATTGGTTTTGCTTTTGCAGCGATTGTATTCTTGTTGGTTAAAACTGTTTTTAAACGCCAATTAGAATTATTCCAGCCGCCAGAAGGTAATAAACCACCACCAGCAATCATTCGTGCAATTTTAATCTTTACCTGTACAGGTGTAAGTTTTGCACATGGTTCTAATGACGGTCAAAAAGGTATGGGTCTCATCATGCTGATTTTGGTTGGTCTGGTGCCGTTGGCTTATTCATTAAATAAAAACCTTGATACACAACAAGTTCAATCATTCCATCAGCTTTCTTCTCAAACTGCCGTATTTTTGAATCAAAATCAGCCAGAATTAACCGATGAAAAAGCACGTGTTATTTTGACTAAATACATTCAGACTAAACAGCAAACTCCAGAAGTAGTGCCTGCATTGGCAAGCATGACTGACCACTTGGGTGAGCGTGTTTCTAGCTATAGCAACTTAAAAGATATTCCAGAAGCTGCAATTAGCGAAATTCGTAATGACATGTATTTAAGCACCACTTCGTTTAAGCGTTTGGATAAAGCGAATGCATTACCAAAAATGGATCAGTCACAAGAAAAGCTTGTGAAAGAATACCGTAGTAGCTTAGATTCATTCTTACAGTACATTCCAACTTGGGTGAAAGTAGCAGTTGCTTTGGCACTTGGCTTAGGCACCATGGTGGGCTGGAAACGTATTGTTGTGACTGTAGGTGAGCGTATTGGTAAGCATCATATGACTTATGGTCAGGGGATGTCTGCTGAGCTTGTAGCAATGAGTACAATTGCAGCTGCTGACGGTTTAGGTATGCCTGTTTCAACAACACACGTTTTAAACAGTGCTGTTGCAGGTACCATGGTTGCGAATAAATCAGGCTTAAACTTCAATACAGTGAAAACAATTTTATCTGCATGGGTATTTACACTTCCTGCAACAATCTGTTTATCAGGCGGTTTGTACTGGTTATTCTTGCAGTTTGTATAAAAGCATTTAAAACATTAAAGCCACTGTAAACAGTGGCTTTTTTATTTGTTTCTTTTTAAAGTTCAGTCTATTTTCATGTACATTCAATTATAAATTAACAAGTCGTTATAGAGCATCAAGCAGCTTTAAAAGCTGAGCTTAAACTTTTTATATCAGGATAGATTATGGATGCGGTTCAAATAGATCAGCTAAAACAACAATTTCCACTTATTGAGACACTGCAAGCCTATCAAGAGACATTTTGGTTTACACCTCATCGCTATCCTTTAACTGAAGCTTTAGAAAAAGTTGGACTCACAGTAGACGATGTAAGTGACGCGGAAGCAAGGCTAGCGCGTTTCGCACCTTATTTAGCAAAGGTATTTCCTGAAACTCAAGCACAACATGGAAAAATTGAATCAGATATCGTTGAAATTCCGAAAATGCAGCAAGCACTTTCTTCAATAGAACAAGAGCAACTGAGTGGAACATTCTGGCTAAAAAAAGATAGTCATCTCCCTATTTCAGGTTCAATTAAAGCACGTGGTGGTATTTATGAAGTCTTGGCTCACGCTGAAAAATTGGCAATTGAGGCAGGACTTCTCAAGTTGGAAGACGATTACACTAAACTGGACCAAGACGTATTTCGCACGTTTTTTTCTAAGTATCAAATTGCAGTAGGTTCTACAGGCAACCTTGGGCTTTCGATTGGCATTATGAGCGCCAAACTGGGTTTTAGAGTCACAGTGCATATGTCTGCCGATGCGAGACAGTGGAAGAAAGACAAACTGCGTTCACTGGGCGTCAATGTTGTGGAATATGCCAGTGACTATGGTGTAGCGGTTGAAGAGGGACGAAAATCCGCAGAACAAGATCCACACTGCTTTTTTATTGATGATGAAAACTCGAAAACATTATTTTTAGGCTATGCCGTTGCAGGAATACGCTTAAAACAGCAATTTGAGCAAAAACAGATTAAAGTTGATGCTGAACACCCATTATTTGTTTATTTGCCGTGTGGCGTAGGTGGTGGCCCAGGTGGCGTGAGTTTTGGGTTGAAACTGGCTTTTGGTGAGCACGTACATTGTATTTTTGCTGAACCAACCCATTCGCCTTGCATGTTACTTGGTGTGCACACAGGCTTGCATGATCAGATTTCAGTAAATGACATTGGCATCGATAACGTTACAGCCGCAGATGGACTTGCAGTAGGACGTGCTTCAGGTTTTGTTGGGCGTGCTATGCAACAGTTAATTGATGGCTATTACACCATTCACGATGAACGTTTGTATGAACTAATAGCACTTCTAAATAAAACTGAAAATATTCAGCTTGAGCCTTCAGCAGTGGCAGGAATGATGGGTCCATATTATGTTCAGACGAGTCCTGATTATTTGGCTTTACATCAACTATCAGCTGAAAAGTTGCAGCAGGCAAATCATGTGGTATGGGCGACTGGAGGCGGTATGGTGCCACCTGATGAAATGCAAAAATATCTATCACACTTTCAAAATAAATAGAAAAACTCAGAAAAAGCCCAATTCTAGAATTGGGCTTTAATTAAACTATTTTTTAGATGATTTTCCAAAAGGTAGTTTTTCGGTTGCAAATCCATAGATTGCAGCAAAAGGTAGGGCAGTTCTTGCTAAATAAGCAACACGCCATAATCCGCCGTGGTTAGCACCTTCCATCATGAGTTCAAGCGGATGGTCCAGTTCAGTTTCAGGATTTGCCACAGAAGACTCATTTCTTAAGTCATGAATCCAGAGTGCCGCCATAATGGCATTGGTCGTTTCAGGACTAAACGCTTCTACATCAAAAAGCTCTGCACCATTAAAAGCTGCTTTCAATAATGGATTTTTAGTCACAGAGTGGGTAGTGGTAGATGGAGCAATATTAATACTTACGTGTTGTCCCTGATGGCGGGCCAAAATAGCACGCCATTGTTGAATGCGTTTTGCCAAAGCATAATTTGGCCCTTGTTCAACCACTAGACAGTCGGCAATACCATAAGTTTTTCCATTTTCACAATCAATCAGGTCTTGATAAGGCGCTTGGAAAAAACGATTTAATGAAAGTGTAGAAACACCTTTCACCGCCATTTTTTGTAGTTTTGTGCGTGATTTAAATTTTTGTTGAGCAGCTTTTGCTACTTCTTTAGGAACTGCATAAACATCGGTTGGCGTACACATAAACATAAGGCTCGTATCAGACTTATGCTCGCTCACAAATTGCATGATGCTATCCATTGCCATGGACACGCGAACATGCTTTTCACCATCTAAATAGGCGATTGCGGCCAAATCTAACTTTTGTGGAAACTGCACTAGCCACTGTGCAATTTCTGGTAATTGAGTCAATAAATTTGCACCCAATTTATCCTTTAGTTCAGAAGCTTTTGCTGAGGAAGCAATTTGTTCAACGCTTGGAGCAATGAGTGTTGCGTTTCCTTGTTGAATCGTATTTAAAATTTTGCCCCACACACGTGGGTTTGGTAAGTCGACAGCAATAATATTCGCTTTCCATTTGGCTAACCAAGGTAGAGGACCAGCTTCTGAAGCTGCACCAAACAGCACCATGGTACGGTCAGATAAATCAAACCATTCTGGATGAGCAGTAGCTTCACGCAAAGCTTTTGCATGACTTGGTTCAATAATACCAGCCTCTTCCCAACGTTGAATTTGGTCTAGTAAGCTTTGTCCACTAAGCTTTTGCCCTTTGTAAGGAACATACCACTCTGGAGCTGCATCACTTTCACCTTTAAGTTTTACTGTATGAAGGGGTGTAGATGAAGCAATATGAACCGCATCTTTTAAAAGGTAATGCTTACTATCACGATAGTAGTCAAAAAGGTGGTGAGCTTTATGCAAGCCCTGCTTAGCAATAGTAATTGGATTGCTACTATTTGAGATGCCTTGCTTAACAAGCGCTTTAAAATAAATAGGGTAGTTTTTTCGCCAGTTTTTTTCATTCAACACTTGTTGCGCGGTTTTATTATCTACAACAGATAAAGCCTCTGACAAAATCTCTTGGCCGGTAAGAGATGTGCTTTGTTTTTTTGTTGAGGCATGTACTGGAAATTGTAGACCTTCGACTTGACTTGTGCTGGACATAAAATATCTCGTTATAAGACTGGGTTAATATACAGATGTATACATTATCTATGCCAATGAAAGGAAACGAGTGGCAATAACTGACAAAATAATATTGAATATTTATGTGATGAAACTTGAAAGAGCAATTTATTATGATAAATTCATCTCATTTTAGTCTTAATTTTTTTCACATTTTTAGAACATTTTTATAGACTTACGTTACATAAATGATTATTTTGTATGAAGCAAATACATCAGTTTTAACCTGAAGGTAAAATGTTCAAAATGTATCAATAATACAGATGCAGAAATGATTAAAAACTAGACTTTTTTCTTAAAGGATAAGAGAAGTCAGACGGAATAAGAAAGAATTGGGGTGAAACTAGATAGAAGACAACGTAAGATTGTCTTTTAAAAATCTTGGGGATATGGTGATTTTTTTACACCATAATTTTCTAGTTTCATCCCATCTATTTTTGGGTTGGAACCCACTATTTTTGTACTCAGCTTATCATTTAATCAAACTCTATTTCTTTAATGTAACTTCAAAATTACTTTAAGAATGGAGTGGTTCTAACAGCGTCCTTTTTTAGCTTGCCCTGGTGGGCAAAAGTCTCCGGGATGATTGTGATAAGGTGAATCTGGATCAATCACAATACTACCTTCCCGTGTATGAACTGCACAGGCTGATAATGACATTGTGAAAATTGCTGCTACACAAAGAAATAATGCTTTCATCATGTTCTCACTTTTTTATCATTCTCCTTTGTACTATAGAAATATATTGATTATTTTTCGATCTACTTTTCGTTAAAAATATATTTACTAATTCCAATTAAAAGAAACTAATTAGATCTTAAAATTGTTCGAAAGCCAACATGGGTTGCTGCTAAATCAAAGTCTTGCGGATAACGACTACTGTTTCGATAACGCGAACAATAATTTTGAGCACACAGAAAAGATCCACCTTTAATTACATATTGTGTACTCGCAATTTGCTGTTGTCTTAAATCAGAATAATTTCCCATATGTTGGTCATGAGCACCTTGATAAGGAGAGGATGTCCATTCCCATACATTTCCAATCGTATCAAATAGTTTGAAATCGTTTGGTGTAAAACATCCAACGGGTGCTACATCTTTAAAGTGATCTTGATTTAGGTTTTGAAAAGGGAATTCACCTTGCCAGTAATTTGCTTGTGGATGTTGGTGTTCATCGGTAGGAGCTTGATGTAAGGGCGTATCAGTTTTTGAATTGGCTTTAGCTGCATATTCCCATTCTAGTTCCGTTGGTAAGTCATGTCCGAGCCAGACTGCATAATGTTCAGCATCATTTTTACTCACATATCGCACAGGCTCATTAGGATTGGCTATAGCACCATTACTGCCATTTGGCGTTTTCCATGTATAACCTGATTTTAGCTGCCACCATTGCTGTGGATGATGAGGATCTGGTGAAAAAACAGCGGCCTGCTTTTGTTTTTCAGCATCGGTAAGATAGCCCGTTGCTTTTACGAAGCTTGCAAATTGAGCAACGGTAACTTCAGTCTGATCAATCCAGAATCCTTTAACTTCTCTTTGTTTTTTTGCAAAATTAAGTTCATCGGGATAGGCTTTCTCAGAACCAAAATTAAAATGCCCATCGGCAATTAACACCATTCCAGCTGTAGGCTGTTTGAGCCAACCTTGAGGTAGTCCAGAGTAGTTTTTACACTTTTCAATAGAACCTAGGTCAGCTAAAGACGTTGGCTGTTGAGGTGAGGGTGCTGATTCAGAAACTTTTGAAGATTGGCTACAGCCTGTCATAAAAGACAGGCTGATTGCGGTAACTAAAAATAGTTTTAATCTCATTTGGCGTTATATTCCTGCACACCATTTTTCTCAGTATATTTTTGATAAACCGATAATAACTCTTGCACTTTTGCTGGGTAAAGTTGCGCAACATTGTGCTTTTCTCCACGATCAGTGGCAATGTTATACAACTCCCAAGTTCCCGTGCCTAACTCAGGGCGTCCTTGAACTGCAATTTTCCATTCACCTTGTTTGGCATATTTACTACCATGTAATTCATCGGCAAAACTAAAATTAGCAGGGCGAATGGTAGTGGTTTTATTTTCAAGTAAAGGCTTCCATGAAACTCCTGATGGCGTATTAATGGTACGACCATTGTATTGGCCTTGAGGTACTGGAATATGAGCATATTCTAATAGGGTTGGGAAAACATCGAGTACAGATGCAAAGCTATTATTGGTTTCTTCTGCTTTTTTCTGATTTGGTAATTTCACAATAGCAGGGGCAGTGGTTGCACCTTCACCAGCTGTATCTTTCCATAAATGAAATGGTGCCGCGCTGACCTCGGCCCAACGTGGTCCAATATAGTGATATGAAGTTGGTGTTCCCACATTTGCTACAGAGTTATCAAAACCAGATTCACTACCATATCCGCCACGTACAAAACCTTCAGCACCGTTATCGGAAACAAAGAAAATTAAAGTGTTGTCATAAAGATTATTTTGTTTGAGGTATTGAATAATGCGGCCGACGTTAGCATCGAGGTTTTCTACCATGCCTGCATAGATTTCCATTTTACGGGCTTCTAGTGCCTTTTGTTCAGTTGTTAACTCATCCCATTTTCCATATTTTTGTGGGGCATTTTGAGTTGCAATTGGTTCTGCTGCCTCAAAGTTTGCAGGGATAATTCCAAGCTGTTTTTGCTTAGCAATACGTGCGTTACGAATAACATCGTAACCAACATCATAAACACCGCGATATTTTTCACGGTATTCAGCAGGTGCTTGAATTGGCCAGTGAGGCGCCGTATAGGCAGCATAAGCAAAGAACGGTTTGCCACTATTTTTGCCTGAGTCTAAGTAGCTCAGTAATTTATCGGTAAAATAATTTGTCGAGAAAAAGTCATCTGGCAAAGCGGAAACAGGAATAACTTGACCATCTTCTGTATAAGTTGAATTTCGTTTAAATGCACTTGGCGCTTGCTTAAAGTGATGGTCTAGACCTTGTAATAATGTAAATGAATGATCAAAACCTTTTGCATGTGCATTGGTTTCAGGGGTTAACCCTAAATGCCATTTACCACTGATGTACGTGCGGTAACCATTATCTTTAAGTACTTGTGCAATCGATAGAGAACGTTCATTTAAATATCCCTCGTAGCCTGGTTGTCCTTTCAAATGTTCTGGTGTGAGTTCAGCCATTGCCCCAATACCAGCTAAATGGTGATCAGTACCAGAAATGAGTTGAGAGCGTGTTGGAGAACAAGTCGGAGCAGTATGATAATCCGTTAAAAGGCGGCCTTCTTGAGCCAAACTATCAATATTAGGGGTGTGAATTTCACCACCGAAAGCCCCTAAATCGGAATAGCCTAAGTCATCAGCCATAATAAATAAGATATTCGGCTGCTTAGGTGTGGTTGCTACATTTTCTTGATTATCGTTGTCATTACATCCAGCTAAAGATAAGCTAAATAAAGCAATGGAAAGGCTAGATAAAATTGCTTTGTACTTCATTGTATCATCTGAATTATTAAAAGAATTGGCACGAGTTTAATCAGATGGTTTTTGCAATCAAAACAAAGAAAAGATCAAAGATAATCAGAAAAAAGACTGAGAATTTATAGTGATAAATTAATGAGAAAAAAAGAAAAGCCCACAAGGGGCCTTCCTTTAATTTATTTTGTTTAGAAAGGAAGGCGAGTTAGTTGGTCTAAGAAATGCGGAATAACTTTTGGTTCAAGTAGAATTGTTACGATGATTCCGTAAGCCGCACCCCATAAATGAGCACTATGGTTAATATGGGTATTACCACGCTTACCAGCCCAAATACTGTAGGCCACATATAAAATTGCAAAAATAATAGCGGGTACAGGAATGAAAAATACGAAAATTAACTTCCACGGCTGAAATAGAATATAAGCAAATAACACTGCTGAAACAGCACCTGAGGCGCCTAGGCTGGCCCAATTCGCATCATTTTTATGTTGTAGGTAGCTTGGTAAAATCGCGAAGATTAAGCCACCTAAATAGAACAACACAAAACCCATGTCGTAGAAATATTGGCGATAAAAACTTTCAATAATACTGCCAAAGAAGAACAGGGTAATCATGTTGAAAAGTAGATGTGTTCCATCGGCATGGATAAAGCCATGAGTAATGAAGCGATCAATCTGTCCACGTTGCATTGCAGGTGGCCAAAAAATCAGCCGGTTCATCACGTTTTGGTTGCTAAAAGCAATTAAAGAGATAATGACCGTAATAATAATAAGAGTAACTGTATGGTTAAATGGCAAATGCAACATAAGAAATATTTAAAAAATGATCAATACTGGCTCAATAATGCCATTAAAAACTGAAGTTGAAACCCTGTTGTGTATAAATCCGACAAATTTAGTTGATTTTTTTTAAATCCACCTCATCTTCGGTTAATATAAAGGCATCAGCTTGAGGAATATTGTTATGTCGACTGAGAACACCAACACTGCTGTTGCAGAAGAAATTCCAAACCTTTTGATTACACCATCTGCACAAGAGTATTTGCACGATTTATTAACGAAGCAAAATACTCCGGGAATTGGCGTTCGAATTTTTGTTGAGCATCCAGGTACGCCACGTGCCGAATGTTGTATGGCATATAGTGCGCCAGAAGAAGTGATCCCAACAGATTATAAACAAGACTATCCTGATTTTCCTGCGTATATTGATGCACCATCTATTCCATATCTTTTAGATGCTGTAATTGATTACAACAAGGACCGTTTTGGTGGTCAGCTCACTTTCCGTGCACCAAACTCTAAGGTTCCACGTGTTGGTCCAGATGCATCAATTGAGGAACGTATTACTTACATTCTTCAAGCAGAAATTAACCCAGGTCTTGCAGGGCATGGTGGAAATTGTAGCTTGGTAGAAGTACAAGATGATCCAGAGCATGGTTTAACTGCTGTATTGAAATTTGGTGGTGGTTGCCAAGGTTGTTCTGCAATTGACGTTACCTTGAAACAGGGCGTTGAAACTACTTTAAAAGAGCAGATTCCTGAGCTCCAACGTGTGGTTGACCAAACTGACCATACGCAAGCAGAAGGTGCTTATTTCAAATAATTAAATTATTTGAAAAGTGACATAAAAAAGCCTCGCAATGAGGTTTTTTTATTATTCAATATAAATAATGATAATTATTATCAATATCATTTGTAATTTTATTTGGATTTGTTACAATGCCGAACTTAAAATGAGAGATGTTTAATAAATCAATATATTGGGAATACTTATGTCGAAGCGTATTATCCAGTCAGTGCTTTCTGTTTCAGTACTGGCAAGTATGATGTCTATGGCTTATGCTGCACAAAATGAGCAAGAACAAGCTGAACAAGCATTAGAAAAGCCTGCTGAACCTGTGAAATTGGAAACAATTTTCGTAACTGCTGAAGAGCAAGTAAAGCAATCGCTCGGTGTGTCGGTTATTACCAAAGAAGATTTAGAAAAACTACCAGTTCGTAATGATATTTCAGACTATGTACGCCGTATGCCGGGTGTTAATTTAACAGGCAATAGTGCAACGGGGCAGCGTGGTAATAATAGACAAATTGATATTCGTGGAATGGGTCCAGAAAATACGCTCATTTTAGTGGATGGAAAACCAATTAACTCTCGTAATTCAGTTCGTTATGGCTGGAAAGGAGAGCGTGATACACGAGGTGATTCAAACTGGGTTCCAGCAGAAGCAATCGAATCGATTGAGGTTTTACGTGGACCAGCAGCAGCTCGTTATGGTTCGGGTGCAGCAGGTGGTGTGGTTAACATCATTACTAAAAAAGTGACGAATGAAACTCATGGCTCAGTAGAGTTTTATACTTCACAACCTGAAGACTCTAAAGAAGGTGCATCAAATCGTGTTGGCTTTAACGTAAGTGGGCCATTGATTAAAGATGTCTTGTCTTATCGTTTATATGGTAATTACAATAAAACAGAAGCTGATGATGTTGATATTAATAAATCAATAGGCAGTACCGCAGCTGGTCGTGAAGGTGTTAAAAATAAAGATATTTCAGGCCGTTTAGCTTGGCAGGCAACAGATCAACAAACTGTCTTACTTGATGTCTCTTCTAGCAAACAGGGTAATATTTATTCTGGTGACTCTCAGTTAAATGCAAATGCTGAAGCGGATGCGATTCTTTCGGAACTTATTGGTAAAGAAACCAATACCATGTACCGCGATAGTTATGCATTAACGCATGAAGGGGATTGGTCTTGGGGTAAAAGCAAGTTAGTTGCCCAATATGATAAAACTCACAATAAACGTCTTCCTGAAGGTCTGGGCGGCAGCACAGAAGGAAAAATTAATAATCTGGATGACAAAGCCACTTCACGCTTAGAAACTCTTCGGTTAAATGGTGAAGCCAATATTCCTTTTGAATATTATGTACCACATGTATTAACACTTGGTACTGAATGGGTTGAAGACAGATTTAAAGATAATATTTCGACAAATCAGGGAGCAGACAGCAGCGGTTCAGGTTATGGCGATCAATTAGCTAAAGGCAATCGCAGTAAAATGGAATCACGTATTGCTTCTGCATATATCGAAGATAACTTAAAACTTACCGATAGTACCGATGCCGTATTAGGCTTGCGTTTCGATGATCACAGCAAATCTGGTTCTAACTGGAGCCCAAGCTTAAACATTACTCAAAGACTCAATGATTATTTCACTTTAAAAGGTGGGGTAGCAAAAGCGTATAAAGCACCAAACATGTATCAAAATGCCGAAGGATACTTACTCAGTACCAACGGCAATGGTTGCCCGGCCAATATTGAGTCACGGTGCTTGTTGCAAGGTAATGGTGATTTAAAACCAGAAACTTCGGTAAACAAAGAGCTTGGTATCCAGTTCCAAAAAGATATTGTAAATGCGAGCTTAACTTGGTTCCGCAATGACTATAAAGATAAGATTGTGGCCGGTACAAATGTTGTCGGAACAGTTGATGGTTCAAGCACCAATGCAAATACGGGCGCTGTGACCAACACCAAGTGGAATATCTTACGCTGGGAAAATACGCCTAAAGCATTAATTCAAGGTTTTGAAGGAAGTTTGGGGTTAGACTTTGGCGATATTCGTTGGACCAATAACTTTACTTACATGATGGACTCGAAAGATAAGCAAACGGGTAACCCATTATCTTTAGTTCCAAACTATACGATTAACTCAATTTTTGATTACGACATTACAGATCAGTTAGATGTGAATTTTGTATTCACTCAATATGGCCGTCAAAAATCTCGTCAGTTTGCTGAAAATAGACTCGAATCGGGCATTGGTTCAGGTGGAACAAATTCTGCGATTAAGCCAAGTACTGTAAAAAGCTATAGTACTGCTGGAATTAATGTTGGTTATAAAATTTCAGATAATATAAGTACGCGTGTTGGCGTAAGTAACTTGTTTGATAAACAAATTTTAAGAGACAGTAATTCGATCAGCCAAACCTACAATGAGCCAGGTCGAGCTTATTACGCTTCTTTAAAATATTCTTTCTAATTAAGACAGATAACAAAGGCGCTTTAAGCGCCTTTGTTATTGATAATATTTAATGCTTTTTCAGAATAATAAAATTTCTCTAGATACACGCGAGCACGACGTCTTAAATGTCCAGTTGTAACTAATTGCTGTAATACAGGCACAAGCAACTGAGTCAGTTCATGTTGAATTAAACTTTCATTAATATTGAGATCACGCAGTAGCAAGTCAAAATTACGTTCCTGATTTCGAACATACCACGTATAAATACCATCATGGACTTGTTGGTTCAGGTAATCAGTTTGACGAATGTGATCCCAAATCTCATGTCCTAAACCTACAGTCTTTGATAAATCTTGAACTTCTACATAGTTTTTTAAAACAGAAAGTGGCATAGATTTAACTTTATGCCAAACATTTGCCTGAAAATGATAGAGCTTGTCATTGTCAAAATGTTGGTTTAAAACGCGCTCACTCATTTGGCTCAGTTTTAAAATATTCTTTTGCAAATAATGATTAATCGTGTCGTCTAGATTTGAATCAGTCACTGTTTCTAGAACAGATTTCCCCATTTTCATAAAACGGCCTACACCCGGCACACGTTTTGACATTGATTCATCTAAGTAATCATGCATTGTTTGTTGAATCAATTGAGTCAAGAGTGCTGAAAATGCAGGATTATTCACAATCGTTTTAATGATTTTTTTACGATGCTCTTCTTTACTTGCAACGTATTGCGCAATTCCATCAATTGTTAAAACAGGAATAACATCTTCAATTGTTGTATTTTCATTGTCTGGATGAATAAGTGCAAAGCGAATATGTTCTGCAATTTGTTCAAGCAGAAAATCAGAAGTAGGAGTTTCTAAAATCTGCTTTTGAATCAGTTGCTGGATTTGTTCAAAGGTCCAGAGGTGCTGTAGTTGCCGACTACCCAACCAATGATAAAATTGCTCAAATTCTTGTTGAATGATTTGGGGCTGAGCAAATTCCTCATCTAAAAAATCAAGATGAGCTTCAATGAGTTTTTCTATAAGCGGTTGGGTAGACATAAGGTCTCACAAGTCCGAAGTTTTATTTAAGGTGTAGTCGTTTTTAAAGACTGATTTGTTTCTACTTTAAGTAAAAACGGTACATATTGTTGAATAACCAGCTGCTCGGCTTCCAATATTGGCATATGGCCGACATTCTCTAAAATAACCGGAGGTTGGGCATTCTTTAAAAGTCGTTTTAGTTCACTTGCTACTTCTACGTTAATAATCTTATCTTGCTTACCCCATAAAATCAGTGTTGGTGCATCGATTGTCTTGGTGAGCACTGCAAATGAATCTGGCGTGTAGACTTTATTGAGTGCAATAAGCTGATCAACCAGTTTTTGCGTTTGAGGCGCCTGATTAATCATGAGCTTTTCTTGAGCTTGAAGGAACTCTTTAGGAATAAATGGAGGATTAAACATGGTTTGCTTTAACAAATAATTAAAGTCACCTTTTTTAGATACTAAAAGTTGTTTTAAGTAAGCTGGATCTTTTAGGTAAATTGTATTTGCAGAACGGAAAATACCGCCACTATCAACCAAGAATAGACTTTTAGTTTCAAATGGATATTGTCCAGCATAGAGTAGGGCAATCGAACCACCAAGTGAGTGGCCGGCAATATGAATTGGGCCTTTTAAATTGGCAGCTTCAACAAATCGACGTAACTTTTCAGCAAGATTAGGTACTGAGTAATCGAAATCCTGTGCAACTAAGGTTTCACCACTACCCGGTAAGTCTGGAATAATAACGTGGTAATTTGCTGTGAGATAACGCGCAACTCGGTTCCAGTTATCACGACTCCCTCCTAATCCATGAATAAGGAGCAATGTCGGTTTAGCAGTAGAACCACCTTCACTATATGACCATGTCACCTCACCAACTTTTAAACTTTTACTTTGTAAACCTGCCCAACTGCGCTCTTGCTGTAAAATATTCTGAAAGTTTATATCTATGGTATCAGCTGCTTGCGTCTGAAAAACACCTGTTATTGTTGTAAGGCTACAAGCCAAGGCAAGTGCCATAGCTGTTTTCTTTATGGTTGTTTTGGTTGATACAAACAGCGTCGTCATAAGATTTCATCCTTGAGGCATAAGCGAGTTTGAAAATTATTGAAAAACTTTGCCAATGAGTCATTTGCCAAATGATCAAAAGGAGAAAAATTATAGTCAATCCGAGAACCAATGTATGTCTATTTTTTCGCTAAACAGTAAGGAATTTGCGATAAACATTACATTCAAATAGAGATCGTATTTTTAAATTTTTTCATGGAAAAGGATTTAATTTTTTGTCAGTGACATTCAAATTTTGACACATTAAAATGATTTCCAACCTTGAAAAAACAATGGAAATATAAAATGCCTACCGCGCAAGAAGTTTTAGATCGTCTGAAAGCTGGTAATCAACGATTTGTAAATGGAAATAGTTCCCTTGCAAAAACCTTATCGCATCATGAACGCGCTGAAATGGCAAAGGATCAAAATCCGTTTGCGATTGTATTAGGTTGTTCAGATTCACGTGTTCCAGCAGAAATGGTATTTGATCAAGGTCTTGGTGACTTATTCGTAATCCGTGTTGCTGGTAATGTGGTTGCTCCTTCACAAGTCGGTAGTGTTGAGTTCGCGGCAGAACGCTATGACTGTCCAGTTGTTGTTGTATTAGGACATAGTCATTGTGGCGCTATTCAGGCGACAATTGATACGTTAATGAATCCTGATCACCCGCCATCATCTAACTTAATGTCGATTGTGAACCGTGTTCGTCCATCAGTTGAAATTTTAATGCAGACTGATTTAAAAAATGATTTGAAAAAACTTTCATGTCATGCGGTACGTTCAAACGTTTTTGCTTCGGTAAATCAATTACGTCATGGTTCGGCTGTGTTAGAGAGCCTGATTGCGAAAGGTGAGTTGATTGTTGTTGGTGCAGAATATTCGCTAGAAACTGGTGAAGTAACCTTCTTTGATTTCTGATTATATTAATAATAATGCTTAAAACTAAAAGGTGCCTATAGGGCACCTTTTATATATGGATAAGCTAAATTAAGTAATTTTGACTGTGCTTGAGCATTTGGATGAATCAAGTCATTTTGCATAAGCTGTTTTTGACCTGCGACTCCATCAAGAAAAAACGGTAGTAATTTCACCTGATATTTTTGGCTGACAACTTTATAGTTATTTTCAAAAGCTTTGCTATATGCAGCCCCATAATTTGGCGGAATTTTCATGCCAAAAAGAATAACTTGGGCTTTTTGTTTTTGGCTTAATTGAATGAGTTGATCCAGATTTTTTTGAATCATTTGAGGTGGTTGACCACGTAAGCCATCATTTCCGCCTAATTCAATCACGACCACATTTGGTTTATAAGTCTGTAATAGCTTAGGTAATCGGGCTAAAGCGCCGCTGGTTGTTTCTCCACTAACACTTGCATTGACCACTTTGTGTTGTTTGGGATACTGTTGGTCTAAGCGTTTTTGCAGTAATTGCACCCAACCTTGTTTGGGATCAATTCCGTAACCGGCACTAATACTATCTCCTAAAATTAAAATAGTTTTCGCCGATACAAGCATAGGCAACATACTTAATGAGATGAGCATGATGCTTTTAGAACCAATCAAAAAAGATTTAGACATTTGTACTTCGACCCTGATTCTGAATACATAGGACTTTTTACATCATGCCACAACCCATCATTGCTGCCCATCAAGTTACACAAACTATTCAGATTAACCAAAATCAGTTTACGATTTTAAAAGATATCGATTTAGAGATTTTTGAAGGGGAACAGGTGGCAATTACTGGGCGTTCTGGTTCAGGTAAATCAACATTATTGGGAATTTTGGCAACTTTAGATCAACCCTCTGAAGGTGAAGTTTGGCTGTGTGGGCAAGCTGTTCATCAGCTAACAGAGGAACAACGTGCTCAAATTAGAATGCAGCACATTGGTTTCGTATTTCAGTCTTTTCAACTTTTACCTCAGTTGAGTGCACTTGAAAATGTGATGTTGCCCTTACGATTACGTAAAGATTTTGATTATAAAACCGCCGAGAAAAAAGCTTTAGATTGGTTGCATCGAGTAGGTCTTAGTCGTCAGGTTGAACAAACGCCTAAAGTCTTATCTGGAGGGGAGCAACAACGTGTGGCGATTGCACGAGCTCTTATTGCAGAACCACAGATTATTTTTGCGGATGAACCGACAGGAAACTTAGATGGTCAGACAGCACAAGAAATTGAAAGCTTGCTCTTTGATTTAAATCGAGAGTTAGGTACGACTCTGATCTTAGTGACTCATGATCGTAATTTAGCAGCCCTTTGTCAGCGTCATGTTGAGTTAGATGACGGCCGACTAAAGACAGTACAGGGTGGTTAAATTATGCGTAATCTTCTCAAACCACTTTTGCTACAAAGTTTTCGTACGGGTGGATTATATCTACTCATTATTGCTTTATCGCTTGCGATTAGTGCAACCACAGCCCTGAAATTTAGTAATGACCAAGTTAAAAATGCAGTCAGTCTGCAAGCTTCGCAAATGCTGGGTGCAGATTTAGTTCTGTCGAATAACGAGCCTATCGAACAGCCATGGAAACAAAGAGCAGAGCAGCTTGGTTTAAAGCAAACCAATGTCACTCTATTTAGTTCTATGGCTCATACACAAGATCAGTTTGTCATGGTCAATGTAAAAGCGATAGAACCTGCGTTTCCACTCAGAGGACAGCTTGAAATTGCGCCAAAAACTCAAGCGATTCAATCTGGTGAAGTCTGGCTAAGCCAAAGAGCAGCGGATTTATTAAAAGTAAAAAGAGGAGATATTGTTTCTATTGCTGACGGTACCTTCCGTTTTAGCGGCGTGATTGTGCGTGATTCAAATCAGGAACTGGGTTTTTCAGGTTTTTCTCCAACAGTTATTATTCATCGAGCCGATATTGCTAAAACACATGCAATTCAAACTGGCAGTAGAATCGATTATCGCCTGTTAATGTCTGGTAACCTTGAACAAGTTCAGGCATTTTCAAAGCAATTTAAGCAACAGCATCAACCTTCTAAAGAAGCAGATGAAGCGGCGGGTCTACGTTTACGTGATGCGAGTGAATCAAATAGTCGGTTATTACGCCCGCTTGAAAACCTAGATACCTTTTTGCAATTAGCCAATATTTTAACGATTTTGTTGTGTGGAATTGCCATCGCTTTAACGAGTCAAAGATATGTTCAGCAAAACCAAGATCATATTGGACTTCTTAGATGCTTAGGCGCTAGTAAGCTCCAAATTTTATGGGCCTATATTGGATTGCTTTGCATTGTCAGTGCGATTTCAATTGTGATGGGCAGCCTATTAGGTTTAGTCATGGGGTATGGACTGCTGCAACTTATGCTGCAATTGATTCCTCAATTAGAGTTAAGTTTTTCGCTAATACCACTTTTCCTTGGGCCTTTACCAATCGCTATTTTTACGAGTGTGATTGTGCTGCTCGGTTTTATTTTGCCAAGCATTTGGGAGCTTTTAAATACACCTCCAATTCGGGTGATTCGCGAAGAAGCCAAATCTCGTAAATCTTTATTCTTTATGTTTTTTGCTGGTATTAGCAGTCTGATTGTTTTTAGTTTGGTGTTGAGTGAAAACTTGATGCTCAGCATTATGGTTTTGGCTGCAATTATTGTTCTTTGTATTTTGCTGTATACCGTTGTTTGGCTCGTGCTTCATAGTTTAAAAAAGATGAAAAATCGTTTGTCTTTTTATATTCGTTCTCCTTCGCAAAGTGCCTTACAAATTACTGCACTGGCTTTAGGCTTAAGCCTTATTACAGTACTCAGTGTATTAAGAACAGATTTATTACAGCGTTGGCAGCAACAGCTTCCTGAAGGAACGCCTAATCAATTTGTATATGGTTTACCTCCATTCGATTTAAAACCTTTTGAGCAACAGTTAAAGGAACATGGTTGGCAAAGCACGCCGTTATATCCAAATATCCGAGGCAGACTGGTAGCAAAGAATAATGTACCCTTTTCAGAAGAAGCCATAAAACAAAATAACTCTTTGCGTCGTGAATTGAATTTAACGCAATCAAATCAATTGCCGAATGACAACGCAATTACAAAAGGACAAATCCAGTTTAATGGCGTGGGGCAAGTTTCAGTCGAAAGTAAAACTGCCGAAAGTTTAGGAATCCAAATTGGAGACAAGCTGACCTTTAGCCTGCCCGAAGGTACATTACAAGCCAAAGTTGTAAATTTCCGGAGTGTAGAGTGGGAAAGCTTTAGCCCTAACTTTTTCTTTATTTTTTCTCCTAAAACCTTAGATGAAAATGCTGGAAGTTATTTAGGGAGTTTTTATGTACCTAAGCAAGATCAACCTAAAATGATCAATATTATTCAGCAGTTCTCAAATACAGTATTTATTGATGTTGATCGAATTTTAGATGAAGTAAAACGCTTAATGAATGTCTTGGTCAAAATAGTGACTGTACTGGCAGCGTTGGTTGGTTTTTCAGGCGTATTAGTACTGATTGCATGTTTAAACCTATTAATGGATGAGCGACGCCGTGAGGTTGCTTTACTACGCTCATTTGGTTTATCTAAAAATAAAATGAAGCAAATGCTCAGTTTTGAGATTGGGTTTCTTGGTCTGTTAGCAGGCATAGTTGCCTGCTGTTTTGCGGAGGTGATTAGTGCGATTGCTAGTTATAAAATGAATATGGCAATACAGTGGCATTTTGAAATATGGCTGATTTTACCTTTTGGCATGATGCTCATTTGTGCATTGATTGGTCGTTATCGACTCGGTTATCTTTGCAACTTACCACCTTTACAAAGCTTGAGAGAATTAAATCAGCTTTAACTTAAGGAATAATGCCAGGATTTTGGATTATGATTTCATGCCATAGCGGAAGTAAAGGTGAGTTGAGTTGTACACAGTACATATAAAAACCACCCGTAATGATTACTGCGCCTAATAAGCCTAAAATCTTGAGCACATTTTTAAACTTACTGACGTAGCTTAAGTACCACATTAGTGCAAGGAATGCTCCAATAACCATGCCGCCAATATGTGCGGCATTATTAATACCAGTTGCGACAAAACCAAAAATAAGGTTGATTGCCATAATCATTAATAATGCTTTTTTATCGAGTATGTAGGCTTGATGCGGAAGTGGTGGAAATAAGGAAAGGACTGTTAACGCAGCACCTAATCCCATTACGGCACCTGAAGCACCTGCACTGACATGAGGAAGTAAGCTCTGGTCAAAATGTTGCAGTAATTCATGTCCATTTTGAATGGTCATATAACTACTTAAAAGGCTACCAAATAAGCCAGCAAGTAAATACATGCCTACAAAATAGAAGCGACCAAATAGTGACTCGGCAACATTACCGAAAATATATAAGGCCCACATGTTGAGCATGAGATGGACTAGACCAAAATGAAAAAACATGCTGGTAAATAGACGTTCAGGCTGCCCAGAAAAAGTAAGTGGTGTAAAATCAGCTCCCCAATGAATAGCATCTTTCATGGCTGGGTCACTAATATCGACTCCAGATAGAATTTGCCAGACAAACAAACCTACATTGATTGCGATGAGCAGGGCGGTCAGCCACCAAGTTTGTACATTGAGTTTACGTTTAATGTGCGGAGGCTGATATTGAGTCATGCTATGCTTTTGTTATATATGAACATGCTTTACAGCTTAACATGAAAAAAGTTGAATACAGGAGATCAGGACGAACATGAAAGCTTTTATTGTTCGCGTGTTGTTAATTTTTATTGGGGCGATTCTCCTTATTCAACTTTGGATTTTTTCGAGTTTGGTTTGGTGGCGGACACATGAAGTGGATACGACCATGTTCATGCGAATTGATTATTGGTCTGATACATCAGAGCCAATTGTCCATCAGTGGTTGGATTATGATGATATTAGCGATAATTTTAAACATGCGATTTTAGCAGGCGAAGATGCAAAATTTATCCATCATCATGGCTTTGATTGGCAAGGCATTCGTTTTGCCCTCGAGCGAAATAATGAAGAGGGTGAAGTAGTTGCGGGTGGTTCTACCGTGTCTCAACAGCTTGCAAAGAACTTGTTTTTATACAACAAACGTTCATTTATTCGTAAAGGCCAAGAAACGGTCGCGACTTGGATGATGGAGCGGATGTGGTCAAAACGCCGAATTCTTGAAGTGTATATGAACTCTGTTGAATTCGGTAAGAATTTGTACGGTGTTGAAGCAGCCGCTCATCATTATTATGGTAAAAGTGCTAAAAGCTTAACGCGTGAACAAGCTGCTTTCTTAGCTGCGTTATTGCCTGATCCGAAATATTATCAAGATCACCGTAACGATCATAAACTACAATATAGAAAACGCGTTATTTTACGTTATATGAATAGCACCCAGATTCCTGAATAAAGCTGTTTTAAAGATGTGTAAATTTTTTAGTTTTTACCAAATTGTCATATTTTTGCAGCATACTGGTTTACAGAGATTTTGGCTGGATAGAGAATAGAGTTAGACATGAATACAGCGATTACAGCAACAACGAACCCAATAGAATACAGTTATAATGACCGTTATATAAATCGTGAATTGTCTATTCTTGACTTCCATTTGCGTGTATTGGAGCAAGCGGTAGACCCTTTACATCCATTACTTGAGCGAATGAATTTCTTGCTCATTTTTTCGCGTAATCTCGATGAGTTCTTTGAAATTCGTGTTGCGGGAGTGATGGAACAATTTTCTCTAGGCAATGAAAGTCGTAGCCCTGATGGCCTTACCCCAAGACAGGTTTTACAAAAAATCTCTGAAACTGCTCATGCTGCGATTGAGCGTCAATATCGAATTTTAAATGAGGAAATCTTACCTAAGTTACGTGAAGAGGATATTTGCTTCCTACGTCGTGGTGAGTTAACTCCAGCGCAATCTGCTTGGGTGAAAAAATATTTTCAGGAACAAGTTGCACCTGTATTAACACCAATTAGCTTAGATCCAGCACATCCGTTTCCTCGACTTGTTAATAAAAGCTTGAACTTCATTATTACGCTTGAAGGTAAAGATGCTTTTGGTCGTCAAATTGATTTGGCTGTCGTACCTGCGCCACGTTCATTACCTCGCGTTGTACGCCTACCAGACGAATTAACAGGTGGAAAAGAACATCATGTGATGTTATCGGCAATTATCCATGAACATGTGTCTGATTTATTTCCTGGAATGACAGCAACTGGTTGTTACCAATTCCGTGTTACACGTAATGCAGATTTGGCACTGAATGAAGATGTTGAAGACTTAGCTAAAGCATTAAAAGGTGAATTAAGTTCTCGACGTTTTGGCCGTGCAGTTCGCTTGGAAGTAACCCATAACTGCCCACAGCATATTTATGAGTACTTACTGGAAGAGTTCGATTTAACTGATGAGCAATTATATAAAGTTGATGGTCCAGTAAACTTAGCTCGTCTAGTTTCAAACTTTAAACGTCCTCATTTGCGTTATGACTCGCATACGCCAGTTGTGCCTAAAGTGTTTAAAAAGACCGAGAGTATTTTCTCGGCAATGCAGAAGCAAGATATTTTACTGCATCATCCGTTTGAATCTTTTGCTCCTGTAATTCAGCTACTTCGTGAAGCTGCTCGCGATCCGCAAGTATTAGCAATTAAGCAGACGTTATATCGCAGTGGTGCTGATTCTGAGATTGTGCAAATTTTGGCAGAAGCGGCGCGTAATGGAAAAGAAGTTATTGCCGTTATTGAATTACGTGCTCGCTTTGATGAAGAATCAAATATTGAAGTAGCAAACGTTTTACAAGAAGCTGGAGCAGTCGTTGTTTACGGTATTGTAGGTTATAAAACCCACGCCAAAATGATTATGGTCGTGCGCCGTGAAAATAATAAATTGGTACGTTATGTTCATTTAGGAACGGGTAACTACCATGCGATGAATGCCCGAATTTATACCGATTATGGTCTCATGACCACAGATAAAGATCTGTGTGAAGACGTACATCGTATATTCCAAGAATTGACTGGTATGGGCAAAATGGCGAAATTGAAAAAGCTATTACATGCACCATTTACCTTACATGCTCAGCTCATTAACTTTATTGATGAAGAAATTGCCAATGCTAAAGCAGGCCGTAAAGCTCAGATCATTGTTAAAGTAAATGCATTAACAGAAGTCCAGTTAATCAATAAATTGTATGAAGCTTCTCAAGCGGGTGTTCAAATTGACCTGATTATCCGTTCGATTTGCTGCTTACGTCCAGGTTTGCCGAACCTGTCGGAGAATATCCGAGTACGTTCAATTGTAGGACGTTTCCTTGAGCATACTCGTGTTTATTACTTCAGTAATAATGGCGATGCACGTATTTACTGTTCAAGTGCAGACTGGATGGACCGTAATTTATTTAATCGTGTAGAAGCGTGTTTCCCTGTTGAAGACCCTGCATTGAAAAAACGTATTTATCAACAAGGTTTGGTAAATTACTTACAAGATAATCAACAGGCTTGGTTGCTTCAAGGGGATGGCACTTGGATTCGTGCTGAGCCAGCAGAGGGTGAAAAATTGCATAATGCTCAAAGGGCATTATTAGAAATTATTAAATAATGAACTTTTAAGACTAAATAAAAGCCGACATTTTGTCGGCTTTTTTAATTGACTGAAATTCAAAGTAATTTAGTTAGTTTTTCTAAATGGTTGCTGGATAAACGATAATAATTTGAAGCACTGCAATATGTTTTGAAAATATGTGATTTTTTACATAAAACATTGAATTTTAAAAATATACAAATCACGAGAAATCTACTTTAATAGGCCGCATTAAATATACTTAACTTTGGTAAATGAATAAGATGCAATGCTTTATTAGAAGTTTACTTATTAAAATACTTTTGGGGATAATACCAGTGACCGCTTACGCAGATCAGAAGTGTTATGGAGATATCATCGTCTTTCAAAGATTTGATGATCAAGCGATATATCCTTATTTTGTAAATCCTTCTAATGATAAAGCTAACAAAAGTGGAGAGAAAAATAAAAAAATAATCATCCAAAAAAGAAAACCAAAACAAGATGAGTTTTTAGCCCAAAAGAAAGTTGAAGATGTTCACACCAAGAAAATAGAAGAAAAGAAAAACTTTGACAGTAAAAAGCAACTTGATGCAGCTGTCGCTAAAGAAATCTTGGAAAATGGTGAAAAGAAATGGATGGTACAAGTTGCGCTAGCCTCTAATCAAAATAAGGCAAATATGGTTCAGTCGCAATTAGAAGCAAAAGGGTACAAGGTTGTAACCAGTGCAACGACTAAAGGCATACGGGTCATGGTCGACCCTGCAAATGACTATGCCATTGCACAAATTATTAGAGAAAAAATTATTGCTGATAATAGTTTGAATATGCCATCTGCTTGGGTGTTTAAGTGGGCATCTTTAACGCCGCAATAAAATAAAAAGGAGTCCGAAGACTCCTTTTTTTATTCATGTATTCTTGTCGTGATTTTCTGCATAATTTGCAGTAATACATCGAACTCACTTTGCAATGGTGTACTTTTACGAGTCACTAAAGCTAAAGTACGGCTCGGAGCATCTTCAATTGGTTTTGCAGTAATCTGATCATTAAACTTGATCATACTATTTTCAATTGCAATTTCTGGTAAAAGCGTAAAGCCTAAATCAGAAGAAACCATTTCAACTAACGTTGGTAAAGAACTTGCTTTTAAACGGTTGTCGTTTTTACGCTCACCGATCGGGCACGCACTTAAAACGTGGTCACGTAAACAGTGGCCTTCTTCAAGCAAAATTAATCTTGATAAATCAAGATCATCTAGAGAGTTTGCTTGAAGAGCATTTGTATCTTGCTTACTACATACAAGGTACAAGTTTTCTTTCGAAATTTCAGCGACTTTTAGGCCTCTAGTGTCAAACGGTAGAGCAAGAACGATCATGTCTAGATTACCGTGTTCTAAACGCTCTACAATTTTTTCACTTTGTGCTTCATGCAAATGCAGCTGAATTTTAGGCAACTGCTGATGCACTTCATCAAGTAACCGTGTCAGGATAAAAGGTGCAATTGTTGGAATAACACCCAAATGCAAATCACCCGTTAACGGCTCACTCATTTCACGGCTCAAACGCATTAAATCTTGAGCATCTGCTAGTAGTACACGGGCGCGAGCAACGACTTGTTCACCTAAAGGTGTTAAACGCACATTCTGGCGATCACGTTCTACCAAAACGCCACCTAATAACCGTTCAAGCTCCATAATGCCGCCTGATAAAGTCGATTGAGTGACAAAAGAGCGGCGTGCTGCTTCAGTAAAATGCAAAGTTTCCGACAACGTAACTAAATATGATAGCTGTCTTAATGAGGGTAATGCAGCCATAGTGTCCTAGTCTGATGATTTAAAATGATGCGCAAATAAACCGCTAAGCTGTGGAATAAAATGTGCAGGGATATCATGCCCCATTCCATCAATTAATTCAAACTTAGCACCGGAAATTGCTTTTGCTACAGCCTTACCGTGGCTAGGCGGAAGTAAGCGATCGCGAGAGCCATGTAGGACTAAAGCGGGTTGCTTAATTTCACGGTCGAGTTGTAGTAAAGAGCCTGTACATAATATTGCTAAAAACTGTTGAAGTACACCAGCAGGATAGTAGCTACGCTGATAAAGCTTACGCGCTGTTTGTATTGCTTCAATCTGGTTGATATAACCAGGTGAACCAATCAATTGAAATAGTTTTAAACTATGATTAACAATACCTTCTTCGTCACGTGACTCGGGTTTACCAATTAAACTCAAAAGTTGTTTCGGAAAAGGAGGTGGTAAAAAAGGCTGGTTGTTGCTTGTAAACATAAGCCCTAACTTCTCAACCTTTTCTGGATATTTTGCTGCAAGAATTTGAGCAATCATCCCACCCATTGATGCACCAATTACATGTGCTTTGTTGACGCCTAAGCGGTCAATCAGCATAGATACATCATCTGCCATATCATGCAGCGTATAAGGTGCACCCTGATTAGCGAGTCCAAGTGCAAAGCGGCCCATCAATTTGACAGTATTTAAGCGTTTACCTTCGTGACGTACTTTTGAAGAAAGGCCAATATCACGGTTATCAAAACGAATAACACGAAATCCTTGATCAATCAGCGATTTACAGAAAAAATCTGGCCAAAAAAGCATTTGGGCGCCAAGACCCATAATCAGCAAAATGGTTGGATGCTCTGGCTTTCCACCGACTTCTACATGTAACTCAATTCCATTGCCTAAGTTGACTTTGGTTTCTTGCATGAAAGATGTATACGGTGAAATGTTAAACTGTAAGGCGCTATTCATGTTATTCATTCCTTAAAGGAATACTCTCTAACTGAGTATTCCTGATACAAACCTTATGCTTGGGCTGGAATAAGATCTGGAACAAGCTTTGTTAAAGTTAAGCGTTGTTTACCTGCGGTTGCACCTAACAATACAAAACCACGCAATGTTCCGTCATTGTCAATTGCTTTGGCAAGCATACCATCGTCGAACTCTTCTGTTTCCCAGTTCACTTCTACATCAACTGGAGCTGGCAAAACTGTAAGTGGAGCGGCTGGCGTTTTTACTGCAACTGGCATAGCAGGGTAGTGCACAGCAGTTTGTTGTCCACTGAGTGTTTTAGCGAGAGCACGAGCCTGTTGCATAATCGGCATTACATATGGCAGTAAAGTACCGTTTACCTCCGCACAATCCCCAATTGCGTAGATGTCTGCTTGATTTGTTTCTAGTAAGCCATTGGTAATAATTCCCCGGCTTGTTTGAATATCTGCACTTTTAGCAAGTGAAATATTTGGCTGTAAACCAATCGCAGAAAGAACAAGGTCCGCAACCAATGTTTGTCCGTTTGCGAGTGTTATCGCATAGTCTTCGCCATTATTAATTTTGCTTACTTTTTCAACCGTGGTTCCAAGTGCAAATTTTACTCCAGCTTCCTCAAGATTTTGTTGGAAAGCAGAAGCAATATGCCCTGGAAGTAAACGGCCTAATGGTTGAGGAGCCAAATCAATCACAGTGATGTCATATTCACTATGCAGTAAGTCGTTGGCAAATTCACAACCAATTAAACCAGCACCTAAAATAACAACACGTTTATCTTTACGCTGAGCTAGATTTTCACGGAAAGCGCGGTAATCAATCAATGAGTTCACAACATGAATGTCATCGCTACCATCACCTGCAATTGCAAGGCGAATTGGGTTAGCACCCACGGCTAAAATCAGTTTTGAATAGGGTTGATTCGACGTTACACCATCTTTTTCTAGAACAAGTTCATGGCGTTCAGCTAAAATCTCTTTTACAAAAGTAAAAGGCTCAATACGCATATTGAGTTGAGTACCCATTTTAGCAGCATCACCTAAAGGAATTTGTTCTGGTGCTTTTTTACCTGCAAATGCATTTGATAATGTTGGCTTTGCATAGTTCACTGCATCATCCGCACAAATCATCACAAGTTCTTGCTCTGGGCTAAGCTTACGGAACTCACGTGCTAAGGTATAACCCGCCATGCCTGATCCGATAATGACGATAGGATGCATTTTTTTCTCCAGAGTTAGAATTATTTATTTAATACGGTGATTGGTAATATTCGTAAAAAAGACCATGTCAATCATGGCCTTTTACTTTACGCTCTTAGATTTCGATCATTTCGAAGTCAGCTTTTGAAACGCCGCAATCAGGGCAAGTCCAGTCATCAGGAATATCTTCCCATTTTGTTCCAGCTGCAATGCCGTCTTGTGGCCAACCTTCCGCTTCGTCATAAATCCATCCACAAACGATACATTGATATTTTTTCATGAGACTCTCCGCACTGATAAGTTTGCTCAAAGCTGCCTTTCAGTAAAACTATTCCATCTATTAATAATGTAACTACGATCCGGTCAATAATAACCAATGTGCCTTTGATCGGATATCAAATTTTTACGCAGTTCTACATTCAAAGTAAAGTAAATAACGGAGTTTAATCATTCGTAAGCAAAGATGAATGGCAGGTTAGGACAAATAAGTGGTTATTTAGGCAAAACTTCGCCATAAACTAATAATAATTAATGCATTCTTACAGTTAATTTTATTTGTGAAAATATCATGAAATAAAGAGTGCTAAATCATTTAAAAAATTCATCTCATATGAAAGCTAAATAACAACAAACTATGATGCTACAGAATGTCATTATTAAAATCGAAAATTAAAATTTGCTGTCATTAAGACGGTATAAATCAAGGAAGTAAAATATGGAAAATTTAGTATATGAAGTGGAAATTGATGCTCCTATAGAAAAAGTGTGGGACATACTTTGGAATAGTGAGACATATAACGCTTGGACGAAATTTTTTGCACCAGATTCCTCAATGCGTACTGACTGGCAAGTAGGTGGAAAAACTTATTTTCTTGATGGCGAAGGAAATGGGATGGTTTCTACAATTGAACAAATGCAAAAACCAGAAATATTGATTTTTAAACATTTAGGAATGATTAAGGAGGGTAAAGAAGATTTAGAAAGTGAAGAAGTTAAAGGTTGGAGTGGTTCTCAAGAAAAATATTTTCTAAACCAAAAAGATAATATAACCACTTTAAAGGTTGAATTGGCCACCTTGCCCGAATATATGGGCATGTTGAAAAGTGGCTTCGTTCAAGGTTTTGATGTGGTTAAAAAAATGGCTGAAGCGAAATAAAGCTTCTTTTAAACACGTATGAACCAGTTTTTTTATAATCAAACGATATAAATCTAGGACAAATATTTTTTATAAATTTTTATAATCAGATCATTAATTCGAGAAGGATAGGCCAAGCGATGATGTCCACCTTCAAACGTTTCAATATTCATGTAGGGTGCAAGTTTTTCTTGGACCTGATACATATCAAGTTGCTCATCTCCTAATTCTAAATAGGCCATTTTGGGATTAGAGAGCATGAGTTCATCTTCAGAAAGTTGAGGGTAGTCTGCCCGAAAATTAGGGGTAAGACTTGGATTTGCCACAATCACTGCTAATTTATGTTGAGCAGCAGTTTTTAGAGCCCAATAGCCTCCAATGCTATGACCCACCAATAAATCTGGTTTGATCGTCTGAATAGCCTGATGGTAAAAGTACTCAACAGATGCATAACTTAAGTTACGATAATCGACGTCAATACAAAATTTTTCAGGATGTAAAATGGCATGGAACTTTGTCGATTCCCGGGAAGAATCCAAGCCATGTAAAAATAGAATTTTCATTATTTACGACACAATCTCATTGATAAAATAAAAGGCAAATCGGGCCTTTTGAATATCGAGGTTATTTGGATTTTTTTATATTTTACTAAATGCTTTAAAAAATGATCTTAGCGATTGGTCTAAGTCACTTTGCCTTTAAAAAGTAGTGTTTTGTTCTATAAAATTGTCTTTTTTCATTTTTGTTTGATTGAAATCATTCGAAAAACTCCTGCAATCTGTTAGGATATAGCACTTAATTTTTACTTAATCGAGGCAGAGATGACGCAACAAAACGCTCAATCGACTTCTGAACCAACTATTTCCGAAAACGATTTAATTGCACAGCGTCATGCCAAATTAAAGCAAATCCAAGATGTTGCGAAGGAAACTGGAAAGAGTCCTTGGCCGAATACGTTTAAGCGTGAACACTACGCAGCTGATCTACAAGAACAATTTAAAGATCAGTCGAAAGAACAAATTGAAAGCGCTGAGCATGTCTATGTAAAAGTGGCTGGCCGTGTCATGTTAAACCGTGGTTCTTTCATGGTTATTCAAGATATGACAGGTCGTATTCAGCTATATGTTGACCGTAAAGGCTTACCAAAAGATATTCTTGAGACTATTAAAGGTTTAGACCTTGGTGACATTATTGCTGCCGAAGGTTATATCGGACGTTCAGGAAAAGGTGACTTATATGTTCATCTTGAAGGTTTTGAACTTCTTACAAAATCTCTTCGTCCGTTACCAGATAAATTCCATGGCTTAAATGACACAGAAGTTAAGTACCGTAAACGTTACCTTGACTTAATTGTGAATGAAGAAACACGTAAAACTTTTGAAATCCGTGCCAAAGTTGTTGCAGGTATTCGAGCATTCTTAAACAATGAACGTTTCATGGAAGTTGAAACGCCAATGATGCATGTGATTCCGGGTGGTGCGTCTGCGCGTCCGTTTGAAACACATCACAATGCTTTGGATATGCCTTTATTCTTACGTATTGCACCTGAGCTTTATTTAAAACGTTTGGTTGTTGGTGGTTTCGAACGTGTGTTTGAAATTAACCGTAACTTCCGTAATGAAGGGGTATCAACGCGTCATAACCCTGAATTTACGATGATCGAATTTTATCAAGCTTATGCTGATTATAAAGACTTGATGCAATTAACTGAAAACATGCTTGAAAAGTTGGCTTTGGATATTCTGGGTACAACTGATGTGCCTTACCAAGGTGAAGTGTTTAGCTTCAAAGGGCCATTCAAGAAAATCTCTATGTTTGATGCGATTTTAGAGAATAACCCACAATTTACGCCTGAAAATGTTGGTGACCGTGAGTTCCTTGCTCAATTTATTCGTGAAGAATTAAAAGAACAAGTTAAGCCTGGTTTTGGCTTAGGTAAGCTTCAAACGATTGTATTTGAAGAAACTGTTGAGACTAAACTTCGTCAGCCTACATTTATTACTGAATATCCAGCTGAAACTTCTCCGCTCGCTCGTCGTAATGATGACAATGCACATATTACTGATCGTTTTGAGTTTTTCATTGGTGGCCGTGAATTGGCAAATGGTTTCAGCGAGTTAAATGATCCAATTGATCAAGCTGAACGTTTCCAAGCTCAGGTTGCTGAAAAAGACGCTGGTGATGATGAAGCAATGCATTACGATGCAGAATTTGTTGAAGCGCTTGAGTATGGTTTACCACCTACCGCAGGTGAAGGTATCGGTATTGACCGTTTGGTGATGTTATTTGCCGATGCTCCAAGTATTCGTGATGTAATTTTATTCCCACATATGCGCCGTAAAGAAGGTTAATCTTCTAAAGGCAAAAAAGGCAGTATTTATACTGCCTTTTTTTATTACTTTTATATCTCAAAAACTTACCTATCTACACTAATCTTAAAATAGCGTTAAAAAATGTAATTGCACAGTTTAACAATTGCAAAGTTGTGATAAAAAATTTAAGGTGTTGCTCATAAATAACTTTGAGAATTGGCTGGCATGTTTCTAAGAAAAACACTTTCGATTGCAATATTGGCAACTGCTTCATCCGCTATTTTTGCACAAGGTTTAGTGCTAAATAATGAGGACTTACGTACAGACTTAAATTGGTTGAATCAACAAGGTGTTATCAAGATTAGCACCTCAACTTGGCCGTTAAGTGGTGATGAAATCCAGAGAGCACTCTCTCAAGCACAAGTGACGCATCCAGCTCAACAAAAAGTTATTAATTCAGTTCTTGATGCATTAAAAGCGGATAACGATACGGTTAAAGTGGGCGCTTTTGCTGAGACCGATAGCAAAAATATTCCGCAAGCATTCGGTGATAACCAAAAAGCTCAATATCAAGGTTCTTTAGAGTTTAATGCGGGCGGTGAAAACTGGGATGCAAAAATCCGAGTAAATGCAGAAAAAGATCCACAAATTGATAATGGGCAAGATGTGAATGTTGAAGGCTCATATGTTGCTGGTAAACTTTGGAATCAGTGGGTTGTAGCGGGTCAAATTCCAACATGGTGGGGTCCTGGCCATGATGGTAGCTTAATTCGTGGTGATGCTAGCCGCCCAGTTTATGGTGTAACAGCACAACGTGCGGTGCAAAATGCGTTTGATACAAAATGGTTATCTTGGATTGGGCCTTGGCAATACCAAGCTTTTGCTGGTCAATTAGATGATTATAAAATACATAATGCAAAATTAATTGGGATGCGTTTAACTGCACAACCATTTCCTGCTTTAGAACTTGGTGCTTCTAGAGCGATTCAAATTGGTGGAGATGGTCAGCCAAATAGTTTTAAAGCTTATTGGAATGCGATTATCGGTAAAGATAATGGTTGTACTGAAAATAGTTGTGTAGGCGAAGATAATGCATCTAATCAGTTAGCAGGTTTTGATGCTCGTTTGCAATTACAACCGTTGTTTAATATCCCAGTCAGTGTTTACGGACAATATGTAGGGGAAGATGAGGCGGGTGGTTTGCCATCTAAAAAAATGTATTTGGCTGGCGCTGATTATTCTTCAATAGTTAATAATATGCCTTATCAACTCTATGCTGAATGGGCTGATACACGTACCAATGGTGATGTAAGAGGAATTTCATATAATCACCACCAATATACAGATGGCTATTACCAACATGGTTACCCATTAGGCCACGCGATGGGTGGTGATGGACAAATGTACTCAGTGGGTGGTGATATCCGCTTTGATGTCATGAACCGTTTAAGTGGTCGTGCAATGGTGGTTAAAGTTAATCAATCTAACTTGGCAATCAATAAAGCATTCCCTAAAGACGATGAAATCAAAGCCCTTGATTTAACTTGGACGCATTACATCAAACCTGATCTTCCATTAAAAATTAATGGTTGGGTAAGTGATTCCGATCTAGAAGGTAATGACGCAGGTGCATCTATTGGAATTGAAATTCCATTAGAACGTAAAATGTTCGGTTTCTAAGAATAGATCATGTTTTAAAAAAGAGAAGCTATAAAAGCTTCTCTTTTTTTATGGTTTTTAGAGAAATCTAAAGACTAGAACATGATTTGCTTAAGTTGGCTACACAAGCTACGATTGTAAAGTTACGCAAGTGAATCAGCATATTACATGTATATGATGAAATCGAATATCAATATGAAAAAACAAGCAAAAGGAATCGGTTTTAAATCACTATAATGCATAACTAATGCTATAAGCCATATAAAGGCTTGTGGTTGGATTATCTATCACGAAAAATTGGAGTTGTTATGGCACTCGTTCCTCCACATGGTCTTCTAGGTGGTGGTTTAATACTACTTCTAGATTTTATGGGCAAAATGGATAGAGAAGGACGTGTTCATGACTGAATCAAGACTCACACATCTCAAGCAACTTGAAGCTGAAAGCATTCATATTATCCGTGAAGTTGCTGCTGAATTTGAAAATCCAGTCATGCTTTACTCAATTGGTAAAGACTCTGCGGTAATGCTTCACCTTGCATTAAAAGCATTTTATCCAGCGAAACTTCCATTTCCTTTATTGCATGTAGATACAGGTTGGAAGTTTAAAGACATGATCGCGTTTCGCGATAACATGGCAAAAACGCATGGCTTTGATTTAATCGTTCATCAGAACAAAGAAGGTCGTGAAGCTGGAATTAATCCATTCGATCATGGTAGTTCAAAATATACAGATATTATGAAAACCCAAGCTTTAAAACAGGCTTTGGATAAATATCAATTTGATGCTGCTTTTGGTGGTGCACGTCGTGATGAAGAAAAATCACGCGCGAAAGAACGTGTTTATTCATTCCGTGATAGTAAGCACCGTTGGGATCCTAAAAACCAGCGTCCTGAACTTTGGAATCTTTACAATGGTAAAGTGAACAAAGGTGAAAGTATTCGTGTATTCCCTTTATCTAACTGGACTGAGTTAGATATCTGGCAATATATCTATTTAGAAAATATTCAAATCGTTCCTCTTTATTTCTCTGCTGTTCGCCCAGTAGTAGAGCGTAGCGGTACATTAATCATGGTTGATGATGAACGTATGCGTTTAAAAGAAGGTGAAGTTCCACAGATGAAGTCTGTACGTTTCCGTACGCTTGGCTGTTATCCATTAACTGGTGCAGTTGAGTCTGAAGCAGATACGTTACCTGAAATTATCCAAGAGATGCTTTTAGCCACGAGTTCTGAGCGTCAAGGTCGTATGATTGACCATGATGAAGCGGGCTCAATGGAAAAGAAAAAGCAAGAAGGCTATTTCTAAGACAATTTCTAAATTTGTGGAGTTTGAGCAATGTCTCATCAATCAGAATTAATCAGTCAAGATATCTTGACCTATTTAAAGCAACATGAACAAAAAGACCTTCTGCGTTTTTTGACTTGCGGTAACGTAGATGATGGTAAAAGTACACTTATTGGGCGTCTACTCTACGATTCAAAATTGATTTACGAAGATCAATTGCAAGCTGTAACGCGCGATAGTAAAAAAGTAGGAACTACAGGTGATGCACCAGACCTGGCATTACTTGTAGATGGTTTACAAGCTGAGCGTGAGCAAGGTATTACCATTGATGTGGCTTACCGCTATTTCTCAACTGAAAAGCGTAAGTTTATTATTGCGGATACTCCAGGACATGAGCAATACACCCGTAACATGGCAACTGGTGCGTCAACTGCTGATCTTGCAATTATCTTGATTGATGCGCGTTATGGTGTGCAAACCCAAACTCGTCGCCATACGTTTATTGCTAGTTTACTTGGTATTAAAAATATCGTTGTTGCTATCAATAAAATGGACTTGGTTGAGTACTCTCCTGAACGCTTCACTGAAATTCAGATTGAATATGATGCTTTCGTAAGTCAGTTAGGTGACCGTCGTCCAGCCAATATTCAGTTTGTACCGATTTCTGCTTTAAATGGCGATAACGTAGTAAATGTTTCTGAGCATACAGCTTGGTACAAGGGTCAAACCTTGATGAGCATTCTTGAATCTGTGGAAATTAGTCGTGAATCAAACAAACACGAATTCCGTTTGCCTGTTCAATATGTGAACCGTCCAAACCTCGATTTCCGTGGTTTCGCTGGTACTGTCGCTTTAGGTGAAATCAATGTTGGTGATGAAATTGTTGCATTACCATCAGGTAAGCGCTCAACAGTTAAAGAAATCGTAACATTCGATGGAAATCTGGACCAAGCTGTTGCAGGTCAAGCTGTTACATTAACGTTGAATGATGAAATTGATATTAGCCGTGGAAACGTATTAGTACGTGCAGGTGAACAACCATTAATTTCTCGTAGTGTTCGTGCTTCAGTAGTATGGATGAATGAACATCCACTGGTGAAAGGCAAGTTGTACAACGTTAAAATTGGTACACAGACTGTTCCTGCTAAAGTAACTAACATTCACTATCGTGTGAATGTGAATACGCTTGAGCATACTCAGGTTGAAGAGCTTGAGTTAAATGCAATTGCCGACGTTGTTGTTGAGTTTGATGCACCAGTCGTATTTGATCAATATCAAGATTCACGATACACAGGTTCATTTATTTTCATTGATCGTTTAAGCAATGTAACGGTTGGTGCGGGTATGGTTGAGTCTGCGGTAGAGTGGACTGCCCATAGCAATCCTGTTACTGCTGAAGATCGTGCTGCACGTTTAGGTCAAAAACCTGCGGTGATTGGGATTTCTGCACAGTTAATCGAGAAAGCTCAAGTTTTAGAAAGCTTATTGATCCAACAAGGTGTAGTTGCGATTGCAAAAGCCAACTTAACTGCTGAGCAAATTACTTTATTGCGTGAGACAGGTGTTGTGGTTATCACTACGGCTGTGGACGGCACAGATACAGAAATTACTGCTGAAACCTTTGAAGAGGCAGCTGAAAAAGTTGTGGAATTAGTCCGTCTTTAATAGATTGAATTGATTTTGAAAAAACCCGCGTAAGCGGGTTTTTTGTATTGTGTATACTCTATATTTTTATATAACTACATCTCTAATATATGAAACTTGAAACCTTAATAAAAATGCTGAATTCTATATCGCTTCACTAGCTCTGGGAGTTTTAGAGGGAATGAAACAGGGAGTTCTTTCTCCTGAAGCTGGAATATGGTCTTTAGCAAGGTCGAGCTTTTCTAATGAACTCTTAAAATCTACAATAATTTCTAACGATCTAAAATATGTAATCGCATGTTTTGATGAGATTGATGCTTTATCTAGCTTTGATGGTGGAGAGGTAAAGCAACAGCAAATGATTGATGAATTGAAAGAGAGATGTCTAAGTTGTTTGCAGGGGGGTGATTATAAAAATCTTGATATGCAAATGACATCTTCAATAAATGATGAAGATGATTTATAGATTACTTCTGATTGTACCGCTTATCGCGAAGCTGGAATAATCAAAAAATTAAAAAATATTTTGGGTTTTTTGAATCAGATGCTCTTTTATATCTTTAGGATAATATTGAATTATCTTAAAAAAAACTTCTCGATCGCCTTGATATAAAGCGCGTGTTGCTTCTTCGTAATTTGGCATATTACCCAACATGGCAGACATAAAACGGTCAATGGCTTGTTTAGCGAGCATAATATTACCTTCAGAATTTGGGTTATTTAACTCTTTATCAATTAACTTACGAATTATTGCTGATGCACTCGCACTTTGTTGATCTAACCAATCCCAATGTTTTTTCTGTAAAGTGATTTCACGCGAAATTACTCCGAGTTTAGGTCGTCCAACTTTTTTAATTGCTTCTGGTTCAGCATAACGTTGTTGAAATTCTTGTTCCGAACCAGAAAGATCAAGATCAATTTGTTGACCTGTTTGATCATTAAAAATCAGAATATTTTCCGTTGTTTTCGGAAGACCTTTAAGTTTTTTTGCAAGTTCAATTAGGGAGTCACTCGCAATAAGCGTGCTTCCAGTGAAAGCAGTATAGGTGATTTTAGTATTCATTTTAGCCGTATATTTTTATCTGGGTAAAATAATATTATCAGGGTAAAATTAATTTGGCAAATAATTAATTTTATAACCAAAGAATTATTTGATTTTATGAGTGTTGTCTATGAAGTTAGGACTATAAAAATAGTCAAGATAATAGGCTATTTAAAATTTTACTCTGCTTTAGTAGTGCTTTTATGAGACAATGTTTTTTTTATTTTTGTGTATTAGGACTCCCATGATTGAGCAATCTCCTGAATCTTTAAGCGATATCGAAATTTTAGACATTTTACAGTCTATGAAAAAAGATAAGCTGGATACGGAAGCAAATGAGATTATCCGTAATGGGGGGAAAGCTGGGCGTCAAGAAGCACATAAACAGGCTTTAGTTGCGTTGAATGCAAACTTTGAAGAAAAGTTTGTAGAAGCTGCTACGCTGGCATTAGGCTTGAATTCAGGTCAGGCGAAAAAGATTCGTTATAAAAAAGACCGTATCCGTATTTTTAAAGCACGTGGTATTGATTATTTAGCTATTGATGGTGCAGAAACCGCTCAGGTTTTAGCTCAAGTTGCTCAAGCGATTAGTCGTGAAGATGCGATCGTGACTGAAGGTCTACACAATATTTTTCCATTTTGGAAAGAGGGTTGGCCAATGGTTCAGTTTGATAATGCTTATAAAATTTTAGAAGAAGACATTACATTGCATTTTCAGATTGTGTTAGATCACTTAATTGAATATGTACAGAAATAAAAAAAAGCCCCGATTGGGGCTTTTTTATTGCATATGAATAATTAAAGCGTGCTAAAGAGTGGGAAAACACCAATCACTAAAGCAGTACCCATTAATACCATGCAAGTTATGAATGCCCACTTTAAAGTGAACTTTTGATGGTCGGCAAAATCGACTTTAGCAAGACCACATAACAAATAGGTTGATGGGACAAGAGGCGATAGCAAGTGTACAGGTTGACCTACGATCGAAGCACGAGCAATCGCTTCTGCACTAATACCATAATGTGAAGCTGCTTCAGCAAGAATAGGTAAAACGCCATAGAAGAAAGCATCATTTGACATAAAGAATGTCAAAGGCATACTCACTAAAGCTGTGATCGGTGCAAGGTATGGACCCATGCTAGGAGGAATCATTGCGACGAATTCTTTAGACATCGCCTCAACCATACCTGTGCCAGATAAAATACCTGTAAAAATACCCGCTGCGAAAATTAAGCCCACAACAGCTAAGACACTGTCCGCATGCATTGCAATGCGTTTTTTCTGCATATCAACATCTGGGTAGTTAATGAGCATTGCAATACAGAACGCTATCATGAACAACACAGACATAGGCAGAATGCCTTTGATCAAAGCAATCATAAGAAGGATTGTGAGCACCATATTCACTTTGCGTAAATGTGGGCGAGTCGCTTCAGGATCTTTTGATACGGTAATATTGTCACCATGGTGAGTTTCAAGTTCAATAACGCCTAAACGTTTTTGCTCGTAACGACCATATAAGTATGCCAAGAAGAATAACCAACCAATACTAATGACCATAGGGATAATCATTGGTACGAAAATGTGGCTTGGGTCAATTTGCAGGGCGCTCGCAGCACGAGCTGTAGGGCCACCCCATGGTGTTAGATTCATTACACCACTACATAACAGCATAAGTGCAGTCATGATAAGTGTATTCATTCCTAAGCGTTGATAAAGTGGCAGCATTGCAGCTACGCAAATCATATAGGTTGTTGAACCATCACCATCTAAAGAAACCATTGTGGTTAAGAACACGGTTCCCATTGTGATTTTTAAAGGATCACCTTTAACCTTTTTCAAAATCCATTTAACCGGTGGATCGAAAAGACCTGCATCGATCATTAAGGCAAAATATAAAATTGCGAATAAAAGCATTACGCCAGTTGGCGCTAATTTTTTGATGCCATCCAGCATCATCTCACTGAGACCTTTGAGTTCAATGTGACTTAAACTTTCAAAGTAGTGACCTAGGCCCCAGGCAACAAGAGAAAAAATAAATGGGATGAGAATTAAAGCAATAATAGGGCTTAAACGTTTGGACATGATTAAGTACATGAAGCACAAAATCATGCCAACACCAAGTAATGTCAGCATACAATCAATCCTTTGCCTATAGTTTTACTGAACAAGTTTATTCAAAACTCTGACCTTGGTTATTCTTATTAATTTTTATTAAAAAGACAAATAATATATTTAGTTTATTTGGTTAATATATATTCATTTGGAGGGGTATATTTAGGCGAAATACTGAACATATATATTAAGATTATAGTAAGCTTATAATAAATGTGATTCATTATAATAGATTATAAAGGTTTTATAAAAATAAAAATTATATGATATTTTTTTAAATTATATATGGTTTGATGGAGGAAATGAGAAGAAGAACCATTTAACAACTTGCTTTGAGCTAAGTTCCATAAGTTCTGAGGCAATGTAAATTGGGACTTAACTATTTAGTGGTAATTGATATATATGGATTATTCTATTATTTTTCAGTATTTAAGATTTAATATAAATGATGATTTAAATAATATTGCTTTTAAATTAAAAGAGCAACTTGAATTTATGAATCTAAAATAATTATTACACATATTTGAAAAATTTATTTAGATTAAAAAAATACCCCACATAAAATTGTGAGGTATTTAAATTAATATAAATCAGTTGTCATCAATTGATGAATGTACTTCAGTTTGTTCTAAAATTCGAGTTACAAGAAGTTGGTCAATTTTAAAATGATCGACGTCGACTACTTCAAACTTGTATCCACCAAATTCTACAAAATCTGCCGGACGTGGAATTTTGCGCAGGCGGTACATCATGAAGCCTGCTAAAGTTTCATAATTTTCTTCATCAGGCATTTCATCAATTTCAAGCGCGTGTCTTAAGTCATCAATTGGTGTGCTGCCATCAATTAACCATGAGTTATTATCTCGTTTAATGATTTGTTGCTCTTCATCAATTGGAGTGACCCAGTCGCCCATAACCGTAATCATAATATCGCTTAAAGTAATAACACCTACGACAAGCGCATATTCGTTTATCACAACTGCAAATTTTTCTTTTGTAGAACGGAAACGATCAAGCAATTCCGAGAGGGTTAGGGTGTCAGGAATCATCAAGACAGTACGAATAGTTGATTCATTCAATTGAGTTGGGGATTGGTTGTTTAAAATGCGAACAAGAAAGTCTTTGGCATCGACGTAACCAATGACTTGATCAATATTTTCATTACATACCAAAAATTTTGAATATGGATACTCTGCTAATTTTTGGCGAATGCTATCTTCATGTTCATTTAAAGTGAAATAAACAACATTTTCACGTGTAGTCATGCTCGAAGGTACGTTACGTTCTTCTAATTCAAAAACATTCTCAATAAAGTGATGTTCTTGTTTCTGAAGTACGCCTGCTTGAGCACCTGCATCCATTACTGCTGAGATATCATCAAACGTAATGTTGTCTTCTCGCGTTGTATTCACTTTAAACAAACGGAATAGCAGGTTGGCAATTGCATTAATTCCCCAAGCTAAAGGTTTGCAAATTTTAATAAAAACCTGAATTGGGTTGATAACACTAATTGCAATTTTTTCAGGTGCAATCATAGCCAAACGTTTTGGCATTAGATCGGCAAATAAAATAAAGAGTGAGGTCACTAGGGTAAAGGAAAGGGCAAAACCGATCGTTTGTGTCCAAGGGCCTGTATAAAAGCGGTCCACTAAAGTGACGAAATAAGGACGAAAAGCAGCTTCACCCAAAATACCGCCTAAAATCGCAACTGCATTTAGGCCAATTTGAGAAGCTGCAAAAAAGTCAGCAGATTGTTCTTGTAAATCTAGTACTTGTTGGGCGCGTTCTTCACCCGCTTCGGCTAGAATTTTTAGCTTAACTTTTCTGGCACCCGCTAGTGCAATTTCAGTTAAAGATAAAAAGCCTGCTCCGATGATAAGCAGTACGATGATAATGATATTTTGAAAGAGACTCACAAATCACCTGAGGTTCATCATTATTATGACTAAGTTTTAACATAAAAAAGCGCTGAGGTAATCAGATTGATTGCTCAGCGCTTGAAGATAGGACAATTAAATTAAAATTTATTTAATAGTGAGAAAATTGTGAATTATTGGTTAGAAATTCACGGTTTTCTTCTTCAATCATTTGACGAGCAACAAATAAGATAAGTTGGCGCAGCCAGCGATGAGCAGGGTGATGATGTAATAACGGACACCAAGCCATTTTAAGTTCGAACTCTGGAATATAAAAAGGAGGATCCTTTATAACCAGTTTAGGGTTCTGTGTTTGTAGGCGTGCCATGCGTGTTGGTAAGGTAGCAATAAGATCTACATTTTGAGCAAGTAACGCAGGCATTTGGTAGTGGCGAGTAAATACAGAAATTTTACGACGTTGACCAATACGTTCTAATGCTTGATCAATCCAGCCTAAACCACCTTGTTTGTCGGGGTTTACACCAAAACCTACACCCATACCTGTTTTAGAAACCCAGATATGTTGTGCATCTAAATAGCTTTTTAAATTTAAATGAGTCACCGCAGGGTGTTTGTCGTTCAGAATACAACTGAAACTATCGCGCCAAACTAAAACCTGATGGAAACTTTGCGGTATTTCATTAAATCTATTAATTGCAAGATCAACTTTACCTTGCTCCATATCTCTATAAGACACGTCACTCGGTGTAAGAAAATCAAGGACAACGTTTGGAGCTTCAGAGCGGAGCGCTTTGACAAGACGAGGAACTAAAGTTGCCTCAGCATAGTCCGATGTCATAATGCGGAAAACGCGATTACTTGTATAAGGGCGGAATTCGGTACGGGGTTCCAAAATCATGGAGAGATCAGAAAGGGCATCACGAATACGAGGCTGTAATTCAAGTGCACGTTCTGTTGGAGTCATGCCTTCGGACGAGCGGATAAGAAGAGGGTCATTAAATAAATTACGCAAACGACGTAAAATATTACTCATTGCAGGCTGAGTTACCCCAAGCTGTTCGGCTGCGCGTGTAACATTTTTTTCACGAAGAAGTACATCAAGATATATTAATAGATTAAGATCTACTCGCTCCAGATTCATAAAAAAAATACCGAAAATAAAACCCTGAAATTGTTTCAAATTATGCCATATCTAATAACTATTGTGTGAAAAAATGATGAGAAAAACGACATTTTTTGTAGGAATTAAGTAGGGGTGAGAGGTACTTCAAAGGCTCGATTTTATTGTCTTTGCTACGTTTTTAAGTATGAAGGAGATAAATAGAATATATTTATATATAACTTACTACTTTCTAGCATGTAAATTGACTTTTTACATTGGCAAAAATAGCCTAATTTACAATTGACTTTTTAAATTAAAAATGGCTGGAAAAACTTCAAAAATTGTATAAAAATAAGACTTACTAGGTTTTTAGAATAAAACTCTATACTCCTTTAGAATAATTTTATTTTTATAAACAAAGTGTTAATGTTTTTAGTTTTATCTATAATATCGATTTATCGGTATATTTTTTAAATAAATACTGAAGATTAATAAAGGATATTGGATTAATTGATTGGCTAAGTCTAAGCTGTGTTCATGACGAAGCAGCTGGTGTCATAAGAAATTTAAGTACATGACTCTAGGCTTCAATCGATGAAATCCTAAAATGAATACAGGACAATATCATGACTACATATCAAACAGCGATTGATGCAATCCGCGAACTAAAAGCAAAATTCGGTAGCACTTGGCGCGATATTAGCCCAGAAGATGCTGCACGTATGCAAATGCAAAACCAATTCAAAACTGGTTTAGATATTGCTAAATATACAGCTGCGATTATGCGTCGTGATATGGCTGCTTATGATGCTGACTCTAGCAAATATACTCAATCATTAGGTTGCTGGCACGGTTTTATCGCACAACAAAAAATGATTGCGAACAAAAAATACTTCGGTACTACTGAACGTCGCTATATCTACCTTTCTGGTTGGATGGTTGCTGCTCTTCGTTCAGAATTTGGTCCACTTCCTGACCAATCTATGCACGAAAAAACTTCGGTACCTGCATTAATCGAAGAAATCTACACTTTCTTACGTCAAGCTGACGCAAAAGAATTAAACGATTTATTCCGTGCGCTTAAAAAAGCAAACGAAGCTGGTGATACTGCTAAAGCTGCTGAAATCACTGCTCAAATCGACGGCTTCCAAACTCACATTGTGCCAATTATTGCTGACATCGATGCTGGTTTCGGTAACGAAGAAGCGACTTACTTACTTGCTCGTAAAATGATCGAAGCTGGTGCTTGTGCGCTTCAAATCGAAAACCAAGTATCTGATGCTAAACAATGTGGTCACCAAGCTGGTAAAGTAACTGTTCCACACGAAGATTTCATCGCTAAAATCCATGCATTACGTTATGCATTCTTAGAAATGGGTCTTGATGACGGTATTATCGTTGCGCGTACTGACTCTGAAGGCGCTGACTTGACTCAAAAAATCCCAGTGGTTAAAGAGCCAGGTGATATCGCATCTCAATACATCAGCTACTTAGATACCGTTGAAATTGACATTGCTGATGCTCAAGAAGATGAAATCTTGATCAAACGTAATGGTAAATTACACCGTCCTAAGCGTTTAGCTTCTGGTTTATATCAGTTCCGTGCTGACACGCAAATTGACCGTGTTGTACTTGACTGTGTATCTAGCCTTCAAAACGGTGCTGACCTTCTTTGGATCGAAACTGCGACTCCAAACGTAGAAGAAATCGCACACATGGTTAACCGTGTTAAAGAAGTTGTTCCAAATGCTAAGCTTGTTTATAACAACAGCCCATCATTCAACTGGACTTTAAACTTCCGTCAACAGGCTTATGACCGTTGGGTTGCTGAAGGTAAAGACGTTTCTGCATATGACCGCGCTAAATTAATGAGCGCTGAATATGATAATACTGAATTAGCTGCTGATGCAGATGCTAAGATCCGTACATTCCAAGCAGATGCTTCTCGTGAAGCGGGTGTGTTCCATCACTTGATCACACTTCCGACTTACCATACTGCTGCTCTTTCTACGCATGAGCTTGCACAAGGTTACTTCGGTTCTGAAGGTATGTTGGCTTATGTTGCTGGCGTACAACGTAAAGAAATCCGTGGTGGTATCGCTTGTGTTAAACACCAAGCAATGGCGGGTTCTGACATCGGTGATGATCACAAAGAAATCTTCTCTGGTGACAACGCTCTTAAAGCACATGATGATGCTAAAAACACAATGAACCAATTCGCAGCTCACTAAGAATTGATTTCAAAAGAAAACCCGCTCACATGAGCGGGTTTTTTTATATTAAAAATAATTATTTTTTCAAAACATAATGCTCAGCTAAAGAGCCTTCAATTTTCTTACCTTCCATATCTAAAGCAGTTGCCGTATTTTCACCAATAAAGAATTTACGGTTTTGCCCTTTATCATCTAACGTAATGACTGAAGTATTATCTTTATCAAAAGTAAATGTACCATGGGTTTCAAACGGTTTCTTATCACCTTTACCAAGATAAGTTTCAGTCAATTCATAAGTTTTATCATCTTTTAGCTCTAAATCAGTTTTGATGCCTTCACAGTCTGCACATGGAAGAGTGCCTTTATATGTGCCATTCCAATCTAGTGAGTTTTCAGCCGTATGAGCAGTATCTACTGCATTGTTATTCGCTTCAGTAGTTTGAGCTGGAGCAGAAGCTTGTGTTGTTGTATCGGCTTTATTTTCGTTTTTGCTACAAGCAACAAGAAGGGCACTTACAAGTGCAACTGATAATAATGTTTTTTTCATGATGATCTAAACCTCGGAAAATAAATAAAAAAGCAAATAACAGGCTATGAAATATGAGAGCTTAATAAAAGTTTAAGTATGTAATTTAATTTTAACAAAAGGTAAAGTGAGTAAATTTTGGAATAATTATTAAAACAAAAATAAAAAGCAGGTATCCACTAAAACGATTTAATGAATACCTTATAAATTACGGTTGCGCTGAAACTCCACCTAGAGAGTCACATGCTGATTTATAGAGTTGGTACTGTTGCTTTAAAACTTCATCTAGCGGCATGTCGAATAATTCTTCACCATTTTTGTAGCTCTCTACGTATGAAGTTGCTTTTTCTTTGCTTACTGCTAAAGATTGCTGGTAATAAGAATTAATTGAGCTTGTTGCAAGCTGGCTTGTCTCAACATTTTTACATTCGAAATTGTGCAGGATCTTTTCTGCACGTTTGACCTCACTAGATTGGCCAAAAATACACCCAGTTAAAAAGACAAGTGGGGTTAACACGAAAAAAAGTTTCATGGAGAGCAAGTATGGAAGCAACGGTGGGCGCTATTGTATAAACAATTCCATAAGTTACTGTGGTTTTATGTTAGACATTGATGATTTTTTAACTCATTAAAGTCGAAAAATTGTATCTAATTTTATCAGTTGGCTTATTTTCATATTTGGTGCGTATTTTGCTTATAACTTTAAGCACTTATTTTGAACATATGAACCAGAATGAATCAGGTACAAACGTTTTCAAAAAACTCTTTAGCACCATTTTGGTATGCACAATTAGAACTTGGATTTTGTTTTGAAAATTCACGCACCATAATGAGTCATAGAAAGCATCATGGCCCTGTTAGGGTGCAAAAAATGCTCTGGCCTGAAAGAACGGGCGTATGTCATGCCATCATTGTTCATCCTCCAGCAGGAATTGCAGGAGGAGATCATCTTACTTTTGAAATTGAAACCAAAGATCAGGCCCATGCGGTAGTAACTACTCCAGGTGCTGGGAAATGGTACAAAACCAATGGCAAGCAAGCTTTTCAGCATATTCATTTGCACGTCAAAGATCAGTCCATTTTAGAGTGGGTTCCACAAGAAACGATGCTGTTTGATGGAGCTTTAGCACATTCAGAAACTCATATTCACCTTGATAATGCTGCGAGTTTTATTGGCTGGGATATGTTGGTACTTGGGCGGCAGGCACGTGCAGAGCGCTTTGTTCATGGGAGTTATCACAACCAATTTAAATTGTGGCGAGAACATAAGTTATTGGTTGCAGATACATTGTATTTTGAAGGAGAAGATCGTTGGCTGAGTTCATGTTTGGGGATGAATAATCAAGCCGTAATGGGAAGCTTTTGGGCAGTCGCTCCCGAAAAGTATCGTTCAGCTTTTTATTTAGAACAGCAGTTAGAACTCATTCGTGAATTGATGATGCGTATGCAAGCACCTGTCACATTAACATTATTGGATGATGTAGTTTCGGCTCGTTTTCTGGGAAATGATGTTCGACATTGTCATGATGCTTTTGCGGCTATACGAGCAAGATTAAGACGTTATTGGTTTGATTTAGATGAAGAATTTCCAAGAATTTGGAAAACTTAAGTTACGTTAAATTGCGTATTTAAAAAACAGTCAAAACAAGTATGCTACTTTTGAGCACGTATTTTGCTTAAACAATATAAATGCAATTTAGGAAAGAGAAATGGAACTCAATCCAACAGAAAAAGATAAGTTACTCATTTTTACTGCAGGTTTAGTGGCTGAGCGTCGTAAAGCGCGTGGATTGAAACTGAATTATCCAGAAGCTATTGCTTTTATTTCAGCAGCTTTACTTGAAGGTGCACGAGACGGTATGACGGTCAGTGACTTGATGCATTACGGCACTACCTTATTAAAGCGCGAAGATGTGATGGATGGTGTGCCAGAAATGATTGCTGAGGTTCAGGTCGAGGCAACTTTTCCAGATGGCTCGAAATTAGTCACAGTCCATCAGCCAATCGTATAAAAGGAACGCTTATGATCCCCGGTGAAATCATTACTCCAGATGCTGATATTGAACTGAACGTTGGACGGCAAACTTTAAAAGTTGTAGTTGCCAACATTGGTGATCGGCCTATTCAGGTGGGTTCTCATTTTCATTTTTATGAAGCAAATGATGCATTACAGTTTGATCGCGAAATGGCGAAGGGTTTTCGACTGAATATTGCAGCTGGAACAGCAATTCGTTTTGAACCGGGACAAACTCGAGAAGTGGAGCTTGTTGCTTTGGTTGGTAAACGAGAGGTTTATGGTTTCGCAGGCCGCGTCATGGGCAAGTTGGATTAAACATAACAACGATAATGAAAGAGATGAGTAATAAGTTATGAAAATGTCACGTCGTGCATATGCTGAGATGTTTGGTCCAACGGTTGGTGATCGTATTCGTTTGGCGGATACAGAGCTCTTTATTGAAGTTGAGCAAGACTTAACGACTTATGGTGAAGAAGTTAAATTTGGTGGCGGAAAAGTTATTCGTGACGGGATGGGGCAATCACAGCTTTTAGCTGATGAAGTTGCTGATACGGTCATTACCAATGCTTTAATTGTAGATTGGTGGGGAATTGTTAAAGCTGACGTGGGCTTAAAAAATGGCCGAATCTGGAAAATAGGAAAAGCTGGAAATCCAGATATTCAACCAGACATTACGATTCCTTTAGGGGCTGCAACAGAAGTGATTGCGGGTGAAGGACAAATTTTAACAGCAGGCGGTATTGATACCCACATTCACTGGATTTGCCCTCAACAAGTTGAAACTGCATTAATGTCTGGTACAACAACCATGGTCGGTGGCGGTACAGGACCAGCAGCCGGAACTTCGGCCACCACAGTGACTCCAGGGCCTTGGCATATTGCGACCATGTTACAGGCGATTGACGATTTGCCTATGAATATTGGTCTGTTAGGCAAAGGGAATTTAAGTTTACCTGATCCAATTCGTGAGCAAATTAAAGCTGGAGTAATTGGCTTAAAGCTGCATGAAGATTGGGGTTCAACACCGGCAGCTATTGATAACTGTTTGAGTGTGGCAGACGAGTTTGATGTGCAGGTGGCGATTCATACAGATACTTTAAATGAAAGCGGTTTTTTAGAAGAAACTTTAGCTGCATTTAAAAATCGTACGATTCATACATACCATACCGAAGGTGCGGGTGGGGGGCATGCACCTGACATTTTAAAAGCGATTGGGCAAAGTAACGTATTACCATCTTCAACTAATCCAACGCGACCTTATACGATTAATACCATTGATGAGCATTTAGATATGCTCATGGTTTGCCATCATTTAGACCCAGCAATTGCTGAAGATATTGCTTTTGCAGAAAGCCGTATTCGCCGTGAAACCATTGCCGCTGAAGATATTTTGCAAGATTTAGGTGCAATTGCCATGATGTCTTCTGACTCTCAGGCGATGGGGCGTGTAGGTGAAGTGATTTTACGTACTTGGCAAACTGCCCATAAAATGAAAATTCAACGTGGTCCTTTAGAGGGTGACAATGAATTTCATGATAACAATCGCGTTAAACGCTACATTGCTAAATATACTATTAACCCAGCAATTACCCATGGTCTAAGCCATGAAATCGGTTCGATTGAAGTCGGGAAACTTGCTGATTTAGTGTTATGGAAGCCAGCCTTTTTTGGTGTGAAACCTTCGATGATTATTAAAGGTGGCATGATTGCAGCAGCACCGATGGGTGATATTAATGCTTCAATTCCGACACCTCAACCAGTGCATTACCGTCCAATGTTTGGTGCCTATCCACGTGGTGTTCATAACACTTGCATTACCTTTTTATCTCAAGCAGCGATTGATGAAAAAGTTGCTGAAAAATTAAACCTCAAGAAGTTAATTAGTCCGTGTAAAAACACACGCGAAATTAGCAAAACTGACATGAAACACAACACATATTGCCCTGTTATGCATGTACATCCCGAAACTTACGAAGTACGAGCTGATGGTGAGTTATTAACGTGTGAACCTGCTGATGTATTACCCATGGCACAGCGTTATTTCTTATTCTGATGAGTTTTGTCGAGGTGAATTACCTCATTAATTTATACCACATGAATGAAATAAATAAGGAGAGAAGAGCTAAATGAAAATCTATACACAACGCCTTGAACATATTTCTCCTGATCAAGCATTTGAAACGGTTGAACTGACTTTTGATACACGCCAAAAATCCCGCTTTCGGGCGACTTTAGCGAGTGGTGTAGATATTGGCGCTGATTTACCACGTACTGGCATTTTGCGTAGTGGTTCATATATTTCAACTCAACAAGGTGATGTACTACGTGTAGATGCTAAGCCTGAACGTCTGATGCAAGTCAGTGCAACAAGCGATTTTGATTTGCTTAAAGCGGCTTATCACTTAGGTAACAGACATGTGCCATTAATGTTGACGCCTACAGCTTTATATTTTGAACCTGATCATGTGCTTGCAGAAATGGTAGAGGGGTTGGGGCTTACAGTTTCAGAAACTGATCATCCGTTTGAACCTGAAAGCGGCGCCTATGCACAGCATGGTCATGACCACCGCTTAAGCCCAATTAAAGCTTTGCATCATGTCCATTCATAACGCAGCACAATTACTTCAATTGCTGACATTGTCTTCTACGGCGCTGCCAGTTGGAGCATATTGTTATTCACAAGGTGTAGAAACAGCCATCGATATTGGCTTAATACACGATGAAACCTCAGCAATTGCTTATTTCGAAGAAGTGCTGGAAATGCTGTTAGTACGGTTTGAGCTACCCGTATTAAACCGTCTCATGCAACATCATGATGATCAAGATCAGTTTCTGGTTTGGGCAAATTTATATAAGGCAAGCCGTGAAACTAAAGAGCTTTTGGCAGAGTCTCAACAGCTGGCATTTTCTTTGAATGCGTGGATTAGAGATGTTTTAAAAAAACCTGTTGAGGTTAAAAAGCAGTTTGGTTTTGTGCCTGTCTATGCACAACTCTGTGGTCGACTTGGGCTTGCTGACATTGACGTGCTCACAGCTTATACCTTTACCGTTTTAGAAAATCAGGTTTTAGCAGCAGTAAAAACTGTTCCTTTAGGGCAAATGGCTGGACAAAGAATTTTATGGCACTTACATGGTTTAGTTCCCCAAGCTGTGGAAAAAGCCTTGCAACTTGTTGATGAGCAATTGAGTAGTGCTTTGCCCCGTTATGCAATGCTGAGCATGAAACACGAAACACAATATTCACGGTTATTCAGATCTTAAGTTTAGGAAAGAAGGATAAAAATCATGACAGAACGTAGTCCATTACGAGTTGGAATTGGCGGACCGGTAGGTTCGGGTAAAACTGCGCTTACACTTAATTTATGTTTAGCCTTGCGTAATAAATACAACATGGCTGTGGTGACAAATGATATTTACACCAAAGAAGATTCAAACTTTTTAACCCGTAACGAAGCGATGTCGCCAGATCGTATTGTGGGTGTAGAAACAGGTGGTTGCCCTCATACAGCAATTCGTGAAGATGCTTCAATTAACTTGGCCGCAATTGATGATTTGTGTGAAAAGTTTGAAGGCTTGGAGCTTATTATTATTGAAAGCGGTGGCGATAATTTAGCTGCAACATTTAGTCCGGAGCTTTCAGATTTAACTCTATATGTGATTGATGTGGCAGGTGGAGAAAAAATCCCTCGTAAAGGCGGGCCGGGTATTACCAAATCAGATTTACTGATTATTAATAAAACTGACCTTGCACCAATGGTCGGTGCAAATCTTGATGTGATGGATCAAGATGCGAAACGCATGCGCGGAGAAAAGCCATTTTTATTTTCAAATATGAAAACCCAAGATGGTCTTGAAGAAATCATTCAATTTATCGAGAAGCAAGGGCTGTTTAAAGCTTAAGGAGAGATTATGAACTTCATTAAAAAATGGGGCATAGGGCTCCTTGCATTATTGCCGGCACTTGCAATGGCACACCCAGGACATGACCATGAACATTCTGGTTTTATAGCAGGTTTTATTCATCCATTTACTGGTTTAGATCATTTAATCATGGCTTTGGCTTTTGGTGTTTTACTCTGGTCAGCAGCTAAGCAATGGAAAATTGCAGGTGTCATAACTTTAAGTGTAACCCTCATTATTGGCTTTTTAATCGGTGCTCAAGGCTTAGTCCCTGTAAATGTTGCTGAATATGGAATTGTTGCTTCTTTGGTCGTTACAGCAATTGCGCTATGGACAAAATCAAATCGGATTTTACCTATCGCTGCGGCATTGCTTGCAAGCTTTCATGGCGTAGCACATGGTGTTGAATTAGCACACTCAGGCCATGTCGTTGCATTAGTAGTCGGTATGGTTGCAGCTATGGCTTTAATTTATTGTGGTGGATTAGCATTAGGGGCTGCGCTTACACGATATGTGCCATATGGCAAAAAAATTGTTGGCGCCTGTGCAGCAGTTGTTGCAGTGATTGGATTAAGTTAGTCATAACTTTGAAAGTAAAAGGTAGCATTAGGCTACCTTTTTTATTCAGCTACTTTTTGATAAAGCCCTGCGTGAACAGTACCAGCTTTCGTTGTTTTAACTTGTTGCCATGTTGAAGGGAGGAGAAGTTGAGATAAATCTCGATCAGCTTCAACATAAATATACCCATTCTTTTTAATATGGGGGTCTGCCAAGTTCGAAAGCTCTTGCCATAAATCTAGACTATAAGGTGGGTCTAAAAACACAACATCAAACTGTTCTTTTAAACGGGGTAAAGCTTGCTGAGCAGTCGCATTGATTAAATGACAGTTTTTGGCTTTTAATAGCTCAACATTATCTTTTAAAAAACGTGCCTGAGTTTTGTCTGGTTCAAACATATAAACTGACGCAGCACCACGCGACAATGCTTCAAAACCTAATGCGCCAGAGCCTGTGCAAATATCAAGTACATGCGCATTTTGAATATCCCACATCAGCCAGTTAAACAGAGTTTCGCGTACTCTGTCTGGTGTTGGGCGTAAGCCCTCAATGCTAGCGAAGGGAAGTACTCGTCTTTTCCATTCACCACCAATAATGCGTAATTGATTCTTCATTATTCATCGACCTCATTGGTTGCAGGGCGAGCTGGTGTAGCCTGTGGTGTTGAGGCTGCGGGTGCAGTTGAAGTAGCTGATGCTGCTGGAGTAGAGCTAGCAACTTCGCCGCCGCTTGATAGCTCACCTGGCTTAATTCCAGCGGTCATTAGTCCACCATTGACTTGATGGTTTGCTGGTCGAACTGGATTTTTCTTACGAGTTAATAACCAGTAATCAAAAATAGGTCTTGCAAGTTGAGCAGCAGAACCACCATGACGACCATTTTCCCAAATCACGGCAATCGCAATTTCTGGCTTATCAGCAGGTGCAAATCCAACAAATAAACCATGGTCAAGTTGGCGTTCGCTCAGGGCTGCTTCATTGTAGCGTTTACCCTGAGCAATACTTTTAACCTGCGCAGTTCCTGTCTTTCCTGCAATTTGATAGAGAGGTGTACGAATGCCTCGACCAGTACCTGATTGAATTACATCAATCATGGCATCGCGCATTTGAATCCAGTCTTCATCTGTTCCGTTGAAGTTGATTTTGCCATCAGGTGCATTACGTACAGTAAATGGTTTTGCACCATGCGTTGCACGTAAAACATGAGGGGTGACATGAGAACCATGATTGGCTGTAATTGCAGTCGCCATAGCTAGTTGTAAAGGTGTAGCTGTAAATGCACCTTGACCAATACTCACAGAAATCGTTTCACCTTTCATCCATTTGGCTTTGCGAGTACGCATTTTCCATTCAGGATTTGGGTAAAGACCTTCACTTTCACTTGGTAGGTCGACACCTGTTTTTTGACCGAACCCAAATTGACGCATCCATTGGTTCATTTGATCAATACCCATTTGATGGGCAAGAATATAAAAATAGGTGTCACATGACATAATGATGGCTTTATGCATGTTTACGATACCATGACCGGTTTTTTTCCAGTCGCGGAACTTATGCGAATCGCCAGGTAAGTGGAAATAGCCTGGGTCAGAAATGGCTGTTGACCAGTTTACAATACCGTAGTGTAAGCCGCCCATCGCTTCCATTGGTTTAATGGTAGAGCCTGGAGGGTATGCACCTTGTACCGCACGGTTATAAAGCGGTTGATCTAAATTATCACGTAAAGAACTATAATCTTTATGGTTAATACCCGTCACAAATAAATTAGGGTTGAAACTTGGACTCGATACTAAAGCCAGAATTTCACCAGTACGAGGGTCGATAGCAACAATGGCGCCACGACGGCCTGCGAGTTGTTGAGATGCAACAACCTGTAAACCATAATCTAAAGATAAATAGAGGTCATTGCCGCGAGTAGGATCTTTACGGCCTAAATGGCGCAATATGTTACTGTGAGCATCTGCTTCAACAGATTCATAACCTGGTGTTCCGTGTAGCAAATCTTCATAGCTTTTCTCAACGCCAATCTTTCCAATCAGGTTGGTTCCAGCATATAAGTCTTTATCAATACTTTTTAATTCTTTATCGTTAATACGCCCGACATAACCAATCACATGAGCAAATAACTCACCGTGTGGATAATAACGGGTCATCTGTGTTTCGATTCTTACGCCGGGAAATTTATATTTAGCTTCACTGAACTTGGCAATATTGGCTTCAGTTAGATTAAGTTTAATTGCGACACGTTCAGTTTTTCGAGCAGTTTTTATACGACTTTTGAAGCGGTCAATATCTTCTTGTGTTAGATCTAAAATAGGCTGTAGCTGCTCAACAACACTATCCACATCTTCTACATCTGTTTTACTTAAAGTTGCTGTAAAAACAGGATAATTATCTGCCAGTAATACACCATTTCGGTCATAGATATAACCACGAGCAGGTGGAAGTGGCTGCAAGCGAATTCGGTTTTTATCAGATGCTGTAGAAAACTCGTCGTAGTGAAAAATTTGCAGATAAGCGTATCGGCTAATCAGAACTAATAAGCAAACGATAACAAGGCCTACGGCAAAAAAGATTCGTCCTCGATAAATGCGCTTTTCTTGCTGGATATCTTTTAAAGGAAAGTGCTGCTTCATAAGGATCGACTTAATGACATAGGGTAGAAAAATAGCTGCTTATTCTAACGCAAGAGCGCTTAAAATATTGCATAATTTTCAAAGTTTCCGTGCATTTCGATAAGATACGTTTTGACTTTGCAGACAACAAAATTGTAGATACTTGTATATAAGAAGCAAAATAATTCTGTTAAAGTCTCTCATTCAATAGAATAGGGTTGTTCTCACCATACGATTAGGGAAAATGGAGAAAATAATGAGAAAAATTTATCCCTTACTTGCAGTTCTGACGGTAAGTAGTTGGGCTCATGCTCAAGACTATTCGTTTCTTCCAGAAGCAAAATTAACAGGACATACTGCATCTACGTGGAATGTGGGTGCCGGTTTTACACAAAAACTATTACATTTAAACGGCGAATGGGTAAACCCTTATGGTATCGCCTATGCCAAAGTTGGCGCATTTTTGAATGGTGACAAAACTGCTGGTGGCCAAGTCGGGTTTCGATATCCTTACTATCTTACCGGCACAGATAAAAATGGTTACTATATTGGTTTTTATGCTGGGCATCTCGATAGTAAAGAGGTCGATGGTGATTATAAATCCCGTTTAGGCGCTGGCGTCGATTTGGCCTATGTATTGTTGAATTCAGAAAGAATTAGTACTTTTAGTGTGGGTATTGGCGCGGCGGAAAAACTAACTGACCAGAATGGGGCAGTTGCTGCGGATACTAAACCACAAATCCAATTTTCTTATTCTCTAAGTTTTGGTTTATAAAACAAAGCAGTTTATCTTTAACTCGCCATAAGCAGAGCACAAATAAATACGAGAGTCTTACATGTTAGAGTACGTCAGCGGATTGTGGCAGACCTTTTTACACAGACCTGATTTTTGGGCCGTTTTGAGTATCATTCCAGTCACTGCCTTTGTTACATGGGCACACGTTTGGATGGCTTTAAAAATGGTGTTTTACCCAATTAAATTTTGGGGATTCCATTTAGGTCCATTACCAGTAGGTTGGCAAGGTATTGTGCCACGTAAAGCTGGACGTATCTCGGGTATTATTACCGACAATACATTATCTAAGTTAGGTTCATTGCGTGAATTTCTAGAGGCAATGGACCCTGAAGATATGGCACGCATTATTGGTGAGCAGGTTGGATTTGAACTTGAACACCTGATTGATGAAGTCATGATCGATCGTAATGCCGTACTTTGGGAAAATTTACCTTATTCAATTAAACGCCGTATTTATGCACAGGCGCATAAACAATTACCAGGCGTGTTAAGAGAATTAGTGACTGAGCTGACCATGAACGTCGAGTCACTGGTTAATATGCGTGAAATGGTGGTTAGCCAGATGGAAGGTGACCGCCGTTTAATGGTACGTATGTTCTTAAAAGTTGGGCAAAAAGAAATCAACTTTATTTGGCATATTAGTGCTTTAATTGGAATGTTCTTTGGTATTTTCCAAATGATTGTTTGGTTTGTCGTACCTTGGCACTGGACTGTACCATTTTGGGCTTCAATTTGGGGCTTTTTAACGAACTGGATCGCGATCTGGATGGTATTTAATCCGATTGAGCCACATTATATTCGTTACCCACAGATTTTTAGATTAACAAAAGATCGTAAGTTCCCTTGGATTGTACCCGTTCTTCGAATTGGGACTTATAATTTCCAAGGTGCTTTCATGAAGCGTCAAGAGGAAGTCTCTGATGTGTTTTCAAGCGTAGTAACAGAAGATTTAATTACGTTAAAATCGATTATGACCGAAATGATGTATGGGCCGCGTAAAGATAAGACCCGCCGCATTGTGAAACGTCATATTAACGAAATTATGGAAACACCGTTAGTTCGTACATCTTTACAGCTTTCTTTAGGGCCAAGAGAGTACGCAAGATTAAAGACGGACTTGATTGATCGATCAATTGAAATTACGATGGGACCCGTATGTGACCCAGCGCTGAACGCAAGCCGGGCACAGAAGATTTTTCAAATGTTTAAAGAGCGTATTCGCGAACTGACACCAAAAGAGTTTCAGAATTTATTGCGTCCTGCATTTCAGGAGGATGAGTGGATTCTTATTGTACTAGGTGGGGTAACCGGATTTATTGCTGGTACAATACATTTGTTTGTGGCTTTCTTATAATTCGACGTCGGGCAGGATCTATTGAAGATTAACGAGACTTTTTCTGCCGGACTTCATATTCATTGTTTTAAATGAGGATGTTTTTTATGCGCATTATTTTACTCGGACCACCTGGAGCAGGCAAAGGGACTCAGGCTCAGTTGATCTGTAAGCGCTACAATGTCCCACAAATTTCAACCGGTGATATGCTCCGTGCTGCAATTCGTGAAGGTACTGAATTAGGTCTAAAAGCTAAAAGTGTAATGGAATCTGGTGGTTTGGTTTCAGATGAACTTATTATCGGTTTAGTAAAAGAACGTATTGCTCAGCCTGATTGTGTAAATGGCTGCATTTTCGATGGTTTCCCACGTACTATTCCACAAGCTGAAGCTTTGGAAAAAGAAGGGATTAACATTGATCACGTAATTGAAATTGATGTTCCTGACGAAGAAATCGTACAACGTCTTTCTGGTCGTCGTCAGCATCCAGCTTCTGGCCGTGTTTATCATACAGTTTACAATCCACCTAAAGTGGAAGGTAAAGATGATGAAACTGGAGAAGATCTTGTTCAACGTCCAGATGACCAAGAAGAAACAATCCGTAAACGTTTAGCTTCTTATCATACAGAAACTGAGCAATTGGTTGGATTCTATCAAAGCCGTGCTGCATCTGGTGAGAATGCACCAACTTATGACAAGCTTGATGGCTTGCGTACAATTGAAGATGTACAAAAAGATTTGTTCAACATCTTAGACAAATAATTTAATATTGTTTGTGATAATGAGCCCTCTTTGTGAGGGCTCTTTTCTTTCATTCAGTGCAGGAGAACAATATGAAAATCATATTGATTTTGGTGGTATTGCTAAGTCTGGCACTTTTATTATTTTTACTGTATCAAAGTCAAAAAATGCTGCGTCATGTACAGAAACAACAGGCTTTGGAAAATAAAAAAAATGGACGAGAACGTCAACTACATCCCAAATTACAGCAGCATAAAAAACCTCAGGATTAACTGAGGTTTTTTGTTGGAATTGTTTTTATAGCACCAAATTCAAAGCGATCAGGCCAGTTACAGACATCTGCAACTACACATTCTGCACATTTAGGTTTACGGGCAATACAACAATAACGACCATGCAATATGAGCCAGTGATGTGAATCTAAAATAAATTCTTTAGGAATGACCTTAATTAAGCGGTGCTCAACTTCAAGTACATTTTTCCCTACGGCTAAGCCAGTTCGATTTCCCACTCGGAAAATATGGGTATCAACAGCCATAGTCGGTTGCCCAAACGCTGTATTTAAAACAACATTTGCGGTTTTACGTCCGACGCCTGGTAAAGCTTCCAAATCTTTTCTATTGCTTGGAACTTCGCCGTTAAATTGTTCCATTAAAATCTTACAGGTCTTAATGACATTTTCTGCTTTAGCGTTGTAAAGGCCAATTGTTTTAATATATTCCTTTAACCCATCTACGCCCAAGTTATAGATTTTCTCGGCTGTATTAGCCACAGGGTAAAGTTTATCAGTTGCCTTATTCACACTCACGTCGGTCGCTTGAGCTGACAACATAACTGCAATGAGTAACTCAAAAGAAGATGAGTATTTTAACTCGGTTTGAGGAGACGGCCGTTGTTCACGAAGGCGTTCAAAGAAAATTTGAATCTGCTTTTTCGTCATATTTTTGACAGCCATTCAGACCTCCTGTAATTGCATGAGTTGCTGTTGTAGTTCTTCAAGTTGAAGTCGTTTTTTAGCATCTTCACGTATACTTAACTGTTTTTCTAGTTTCTTAATTTGTGTACGAATTTTAGCTAACTCAATTGTAGTTTTAGCATCAGTTGGCACAGTCTCTTTAGGTTTCTCAATGAGTTCAATTGAAGGTAATTCATCAAGTGCCTGAGAAAACTGCGCAAATAGTTGAGTATCAATTTCAGCACGTACCACTGGACCTTTACGGTGACTGCGACGCTTTTCTTCACGCTGAATATGAGCGTAATAACGTTGTCTTAAATCATTTTGTTCCGCAGTACGTTGTTGTTCATTTGGTAATGCTTGCGTGTCTTCGACCAAATCAATGCAATCTACCGGACAAGGTGGAATACATAGCTCACAACCCGTACATAAGTCAGTCAAAATGGTATGCATGAGCTTACCACTGCCAATAATAGCATCTACAGGACAAGCACTAATACATTTGGTGCAGCCAATGCATTCATCTTCACGAATAATTGCTTTCATTCGCTGTGGGCGGCCATCTGTTTGTACAGGCCATACGCTACTTTCTGCAGTTAATGGAGAGCGATTTAATAGATTTGCGAGTGCATCAGCAACAGGTTGTCCACCTGGAACACATTTATTTGCTTCTTCACCTTCAGCAATCGACTTTGCGTAGGGTAGACATCCATCACGATGTCCACATAGACCACATTGTGTTTGTGGTAATAACGCATCAATCTCGCGTATGAGAGAAATAGATGAATTCATAGTGGGCAAATAGCTTGGTTAAAACGATGCGATAATGAAGAAAAACCTAAGTAAGGTCAATGGATTTTAACGAATTTATCGGGTTTTTAATTGACCTAAAATGTCGCTAATTCTGCACAATAATAGATCAATAAAAGTGAAAAGTTAAATGACTATTTCTTATCTTTAAGTAGTTTTCCTAAAAATAAGTTTTTGATAATTAAGGTGAATAAAATAATTTAAAATAACTATTGTTAAAATTGATGGAAAGGGATTTAATATTTTGCTGCTAAATGATGCATTTAATAATGTATTGCACCAATTTAATTCATTACTATGCTGAGGACCGTGCATTGAAATATAACAACCTGAATGAATTCCTGAATTACGTGCAAGCGCGTGATCCGCATCAACCTGAGTTCTTACAAGCTGTCGAAGAAGTAATGACGAGTTTGTGGCCATTTATTGAAAAAAATCCGGAATATGCAGAGCAGGGTTTGTTAGAACGCTTAGTTGAACCTGAGCGTGTGATTCAATTTCGTGTTTCATGGATGGATGATCAAGGTCAGACTCAAGTTAACCGAGCTTTCCGTGTTCAATACAATTCAGCAATTGGTCCATTCAAAGGGGGAATGCGTTTCCACCCATCGGTCAATCTATCAATTTTAAAATTTTTAGGTTTTGAGCAGACTTTTAAAAACTCACTTACCACTTTACCAATGGGTGGGGGAAAAGGTGGTTCAGATTTCGATCCTAAAGGTAAATCTGATGCTGAAATTATGCGATTCTGTCAGGCATTAATCATTGAGCTTTATCGCCATTTAGGACCAAATACTGATATTCCTGCGGGAGATATTGGTGTGGGCGCGCGTGAAGTCGGTTATATGGCTGGCATGATGAAAAAACTCAGTAATGACACCGCTTGTGTCTTTACTGGTAAGGGAATTTCATTTGGTGGTAGCTTAATGCGCCCTGAAGCAACTGGCTATGGTACGGTTTATTTTGCAGAGGAAATGCTCAAAGCACGTGGACAATCTTTTGCTGGTAAAACTGTTTCAGTATCTGGCTCTGGTAACGTTGCACAATATGCAGCAGAGAAGGCCATGTTCTTAGGGGCAAAAGTTGTTACTTTGTCTGACTCTAACGGCACGGTTTATGTAAAAAATGGTTTTACAGATGAGTTACTTGTTGAAGTCATGAATCTTAAAAACGTTAAGCGTGGTCGTATTTCCGAGTTTGCTTCTACACATGGTTTTGAATATTTTGAAGGAAAAACGCCTTGGCATATTCCTGTCGATATTGCTTTACCATGTGCTACGCAAAATGAATTAACAGGTGAAGATGCTAAAACGCTTATTGCAAATGGTGTAATTTGCGTGGCTGAAGGCGCTAATATGCCATCTACACTTGAAGCAGTTGAACACTTCATCGAAGCTAAAATTTTGTATGCGCCAGGAAAAGCATCTAATGCGGGTGGGGTAGCAACATCTGGTTTAGAAATGTCTCAAAATGCAATTCGTTTAAGCTGGACACATGCTGAGGTCGATGAGCGTCTACATGCAATTATGAAAGACATTCATGCCAATTGCGTAAGATACGGTACTAAAGAAGATGGTACTGTTAACTATGTTGATGGTGCCAATATTGCAGGCTTCGTGAAAGTTGCCGATGCAATGCTTGCTCAAGGTATTTTCTAAAAATAGAAATAAAAAATCCGATGCAAAAGCATCGGATTTTTTTAGTCTAAAAACTTATTTTTTAGGTTTTTTAACTAACTCTTGCTCAACAACCATATCTAATACATCAGCTTGACTAGATTGGTCTGCTGCCGGGTTTTTCACTTCAAAACGTTTTACACGTAAAATTACACGTTGATCTGGATTGTGTTCAAAACCTTCAATTTGGCCATAATATAATGACCAGTTTTTGTCAGCGTAAGTTTTAACGCCTTTGTCATCATATTTAATTTCACGAACTTGCATACAAGTTTGTGGTGCAACACCAGTACATGATTTAGTTTGTGGAGCAACTTCTAGGAAAACAGTTTTTCCTTCAGATTGATATTTTGCTTCAGGTGTCATTTTACCAGTAAAGGTATATTTTTGACCTTGAGCATCAGATACCGTTAGTGTTGGTTGGTCAACATTTGTGGTGTTGAGTTCAAATGGAATCGCACGTTTTTGGAAAAGGCTGCTAGAAAATTGTTCCTGTTTCATTAAAGCAGGTTCACACGCCATCATTGTTGACATTACATCAGCAGTTACGATGGTATTGTTTTCAACTTTCCAAGTTGTTCCTTGGCGGTTACAACCCGTTGCGATTGATAAACGGTCGTTGGTAAAGTTAAGAACGATAGGTTTTTTTGTATTTTCAGGCTGATAAGACCAAGAGTAGTCTGTTAAAGCTTGAGTATTCACTGCTTTTTGACCTTGGAAAATATGCTTTTGACCAGTTTTGTCTGTCACGCTTAAAATCACCTGACCATTATTGTTGCTAATTTCGATTGGTAATTTTGCGTCACTAAAGATGCTATTCGACAATTGTTCTTGTTTCATTAAATCATCTTGGCAAGCCATCATTGTTGAAACAAGGTTAGATGTAACAAGTTGGTTACCTTCAACTTTCCAAGTACCGCCTTGGCCATTACAACCTGTATTGATTGCTAATTTGCCATCTGCATTAAAGTTAAGGATAAGTGGTTTAGAAGCTTTTACATTTTGATAAGTCCAAGCATATTCACCTAAAGTGGCTGCAAGGTTTTGTTGTTGCTCAGATACAATTGGAGCAGGAGTAGTGGTAACTGTTTGACACGCCATCAAAGAAAAAGGTAATAACGCAAGAATTAAATATTTAATTTTCATTTAAAAAAACTTCAAGTAAAAAAACAACAGCAATAAGCTTAAAACATTCTTAAAAAAAGAAAATGTAAACATTTGATTGTTTCGGTTTTTAAAATGTATAAGTTTGTAAGTTATTCTAATTTTCAACAAAAATAATGGTATACCCCGCGAAACGGGGTATCTGCTAATAATTAATCAAAACGATAGATATCCATGCCTAGTGAGCCCATTGTGAAGCTGCTGTGAACAATCGTAAAACGATTGCCTGTACCCATAGCAAAAAACAACGGGGCAAAATGTTCAAGGGTCGGATGATTACGTTTTACAAACGGCAACGATTGCCAGTCCAGTACGCCATCATAATCCTGATGAGTAAGTTTATTCACAACAGCATTTCTAAACGTTGAAGCCCATTCTGGAACTTTAGAGTTGTCTCCTTGCCAAGATAGCTCTGCAAGATTATGAGTGATACTGCCTGAACCAATGAGTAAAATCTGTTTGTCACGTAAAGGCGCGAGTGTTTGTCCTATGCGATAGATTTCTTGTGCGCTTAAATTGGTTGGCAAAGAAATCTCGACGACAGGAATGTCAGCATCAGGATACATATGCAATAGAGGCATCCATACGCCATGGTCACGAGGGCGCGTACTATTCGCATGTGCAACTAAATGAGCATCTGCCAGTAATTTTAAGATTTCTTCAGCAAGTTCTGGTTGCCCAGGTGCGCTGTAGCGAATTTCATATAACTCTTTAGGAAAGCCGCGGAAGTCATGCCATGTTTCAGGGCGAGTCGAAATACTCACTTCAAGTGCTTTACTTTCCCAATGCGCAGACATCACAATGATTGCCTTTGGTGCTGGAAGATTAGCACCTAAGCGGTGTAGAGCAGGGCCTACTTGTTCTGGATCAAGTGCAAGCATGGGTGAACCATGTGAAATAAACAGTCCGGGAAGGGTTTGTAGTTCCATTGCATTACACCTGAGTTAAAAAGCAGAATAATAGTTATTATGCCAAAATCAGGACATGTTAAAAGTATCCTGATTTCAACGGATTGTTCCTAAAATGAAACGGTTGTTGTTTTTATGCACGGTGATAAGGATGATTATGATTAATAGTCATTGCCCGATACAGTTGCTCAATGAGTAAAACACGTACTAAAGGATGGGGCATTGTGAGTTTTGAAAGTGACCAATGCCATGCGGCAGCTTTACGTACTTGATCTGACAAGCCATCTGGACCACCAATCGCGAGTACTACATCATTACCTTCAAGCATCCACTGTTTCATGGTGTCAGCCAGTTTCTCTGTGCTGAGTTCTCGGCCACCGACCTCTAGAGCAATTAAAGTTTCATTCGGTTTTAAAGCATTTAAAATACTTTCACCTTCAATTTGACAATATTTTAAAATATCCGCTTCTGAATCATTCTTACCACGTTTGGCCATAGGAAGTTCAATGACTTGAGTTTGCACAAAAGGTTGAATACGTTTGAAGTAATCTTCAAAACCAGTGAGAACCCAAGCAGGCATTTTTTGACCAATGGTCAGAATACGAATTTTCATATTATCTATTCATTTAAAACAGCTGGCGCATTATACCTGAGGAAGAGATAAGTTCGTGGTAGTAAAATAGGCATAAAAAACGCAGTCCAAAAAACGGTGTTGGACTGCGATCAAATGATCATCTGTCTGGAGTTCAGATGATCATAGAGAATAAAACAAAGCTATCTATAAAATAATAGATAGCGAAGAATACTTAATTTAATTAAATACTCTTAATACCTATTATGAGGATGGTTGGATATTTTTCAATCAAATTGTGTAACAAAAAAAAGAGAGCCGAAGCTCTCTTTTTTTCACACTTTAATTAGTGACGTGCTGCTTTTGAACCTTCCACCGGTTTTACAATCGGTGTTTTTGGTAAAGGCTTTGGCATCGAAACTAATGCTAAAGGCAAGATGTCATCAATACTTTTCACAGCTTTGATTTCTAAACCTTCTTTAACATTCGCAGGAATTTCTGCCAAATCACGAACGTTATCTTGTGGAATAAATACAAGTTTAATTCCACCACGGTGTGCTGCAAGAAGTTTTTCTTTTAAGCCACCAATACGCATTGCACGACCACCTAAGCTTGTTTCACCAGTCATTGCAATATCAGGACGAATTGCAATACCTGTAAATGCTGATACAAGCGCAGTTGTTAATGCTAAACCAGCAGATGGACCATCTTTTGGTGTTGCACCTTCTGGTAAGTGAACGTGTACATCAGTTTCTTCAAAACGAGAAGCTTCAATACCTAGCTCATCGGCACGTGTGCGTACTAAAGTCATTGCTGTGGTAATAGACTCTTTCATTACGTCGCCGAGTGAACCAGTTGTAATGAATTTACCTTTACCTTTGACGGCTGCAACTTCAATAGTAAGCAACTCACCACCTACAGATGTCCAAGCTAGACCATTTACGCGGCCTACTTGCGCTTCATCTTCTGCAATACCAAAGTCAAACTTGTGTGGACCTAAGTATTCTGGAAGATTGGCAGAAGTCACATCAAGTTGTAAGTTTTTAGACTTTTTACTTACTGCTTCTTTTACCACTTTACGCGCAATTTTAGACACTTCACGTTCTAAACTACGTACACCAGCTTCACGTGTATAGCGCTGAACAATATCACGAATCGCTTCTTCATGAATTGTTAACTCTTTTGCACGCAGACCATTGTTCTTAATCGCTTTTGGAACAAGGTAACGTTCAGCAATGTTAACTTTTTCATCTTCGGTATAACCCGGTAGACGAATAACTTCCATACGGTCAAGCAATGCCTCAGGAATATTCATGCTGTTTGCAGTACAGATGAACATCACTTCAGATAGATCAAGATCAAGATCTAAATAGTGATCGTTGAACTTACTGTTTTGTGATGGATCTAATACTTCAAGCAATGCAGAAGCAGGATCACCACGGTAGTCTTGTGCCATCTTGTCAATTTCGTCGAGTAAGAACAGTGGGTTCTTCACGCCAACTTTTGTTAAAGACTGCACGATTTTACCTGGCATCGCACCAATATAAGTACGACGGTGACCACGAATTTCAGCTTCGTCACGTACGCCACCGAGTGCCATACGAACAAACTCACGACCTGTTGCTTTCGCAACTGATTCACCAAGCGAAGTTTTACCTACACCAGGAGGGCCTACTAAACATAGGATAGGACCTTTGAGTTTTTTAACACGAGACTGAACAGCTAAGTATTCAACAATACGATCTTTAACGTCATCTAAGCCGTAATGATCTGTATCAAGAATTTCTTGAGCTTTCGCAAGGTTAATGCTGACTTTACTCGCTTTATTCCACGGCGTATCTAAAATTACTTCTAGATAGTTACGTACAACAGCAGCTTCACTAGATGCAGGTTGCATTGCTTTAAGCTTACGGAACTCAGCTTCAGCTTTTTTACGTACGTGTTCAGGTAAATCAGCTTCAGTAAGACGTTTTTCTATTTCAGCAACGTCATCTTCAGCGCCACCATTCATGTCAGAAAGTTCACGTTGAATGACTTTCATTTTTTCATTTAGAAAGTATTCACGTTGGTTTTTTTCCATTTGGCGTTTTACGCTGTCATGCAAAGTTTGTTCAATTTGCTGTTCGGCAGATTGATTTACCAAGTAGCTCATAAGCTCTTGCAAATGTGCTTCAAATTCATCGTGCTCTAAAAACTTCTGTTTAATTTCAATATTTAGAGGTACACGTGTTGCCACGAAGAACATAAGCTGTAGCAAGTCTTCAATTTTATTAGCAGCTGCAACGAGTTCACGTGCATTACGTAATTTTGCTTCAGCATATTGAGCAAATAAATTACGCAACTCTTGTAAACGAGTCTCTTGAGTAGCTTTATCTACGTTAATTGTCATTGGACTTAAGCTATGCTCAGCAGTCAAATGGCTATCTTCATCGATAATTTTTTCAAGCTTAGAGCGCTGTAACCCTTCAATCAGTACTTTGATACAGTTTTCATCATTCTCATGATTTACAACCTGAACAATCTTAGCGACAGTTCCGTACTGATAAAGGTTATCGTGATCAATATCTTCTGTAAGCGAATCTTTTTGCGCAACTACAAATACTAAATTGTCACTGTTACGAGCCACATCAACTGCATTGATCGATTTTTCACGACCCACGAATAACGCAATTTGCATGTGTGGGTAGACCACTACATCACGTAACGCTAAAAGTGGTAATACACTTGGAACCTGAGGCTCTAAGTCAGTTTTTTCATTCATAATAAGTTCAGACATGGGCACTCCTAATGAGTGACAACGAGGTTGCCATGTTTTTTATAGTGATGTGTATTTCAAAAATTACAAGGGCCTCTCTATAGAAAATGTGGAAAAAATGACTAATTTAGTCAACTTTTTTATTAAAATATTATGAATCAACGGATTAATTCTTAAGAAGAATAAAATTTTGTAGAAAGGATAGGTAATTTAGCTTAATAATTATGAAATATTCATATAGTAGAAAAGACGTTTGGATGAAAAATAACCATTTTCTTATGTCATTTATCGGCATCGTATAATTAACAATAATGCAAAACTTATTTAATGTTGAACATTAAATAGCCGTGTTACTATAAGTTGGTAAATCGGTCTGTCACGTAGAAGTAACCATCCTTAGGGTGGTTACTTTTTCGTTTTAAGGGACTAAAAAATAAAAGGATATATTTTAAGTTTTATAAATTTTCATATAAATATTATCTTTTAAAATAATAAATATGTTGAGGGGTGAGTAAAGCATCTAAGGGTTGATCCCAACTTTGACGTTTTAAAGTATGTTCAATAAATTGAAATTGATGAGCTATTCCCAAACGATAAGGTTTATGTTTTGCACTAGCTAATGTACGGTCATAATAGCCGCCTCCCATACCAATACGTGTTCCGTAGTGATCACAAGCTAAAAGTGGCATTAATAGTAAATCAAGTTTTGATACATGTTTTCCTCTTGTTGCCATGGGTTCTTTCATACCCAATGGATGATGAGAAAAACGTCGATTTAAATATTGGTTTCTAGATATTTTTACCCAAACTAAACGTTGATTCATAGAACAAATCATAGGTAAATAAACTTGCTTATTTTTTTGAAAACATAACTTTATGATCAGATCTGTATGAACTTCTCCAAAGGCATGCAGATATAAACCAATTTTTTTTGATGAATGAAAAATAGCAAGACTGTTTAAATGATGCAGAACATTAAGTTGAGCTTTTTTTTGCTCTAAGGGGCACAAAGAGCGTCTTTTAGATCTTAAATTTTTTCTAATAAAACTAAGTTCATTCATGCGTAAATCTAACAAAGATTTGAGATCAGTCGAGCAAAATTATACCTTTTTTTCTTAAGATTTATGGAAATAGAGAACTAATTAAGAAATAACTTTAAATTTACTTGATGTGAGGTATCTTCTTTAGCGATAAAAAATTCTATTTCTTTACGTATTACCAGTATTTATTTACATTTAATCAGATAAGAATATTTAAAAGGATGAATGTGAAATTGTTAAGCCTATGAAGTTAAAAATTTTAACCATTACAATAAGCGCCGTATTGATGCTAGGCGGGTGTACAAAACAAACAGAACCTGAAGCTGCTGAAGTTGACTATAAAGCTCAATTTGAAGAGTCTGACCGTAAAATTGGAGAGTTTTTAGATCAACTGGATAATCCGAATACCCCACAAGAAGTTAAAGTCAAAATCTTGTGCCATGATTATCCTGAGGTTTATAAGACCCAATATATGCCTGCATTAATTAAAATTTCACCTAAACCTTATACCGAAGAAAAATTATTGTCAGATTTGAAGAGTGCAACTGATTACTACAAAGATGCCTTTGCGATTCGGTGTAACCAATAATTAATTGATGTTTTAATTCTCAAAAAATCCGATAAGTGTGAATTGATTGGCATTATTAAGTTGTGGTAAATTTCATTTTGTCTTTATAGTTGCTAATTTAGGGGGTTCTAGATATGGAAATCTTGAAATTCTTACAGAGTTTTAATACGGTTGGTACATACTTAACGATTGCTTCAACTGTTTTAGCTGGGCTTATTATTTATTTTTACGTGATTAATCCAGCGTGATCTTTTAAAAAGAAATAGTAAGAAATCTTCTATTTCTTTTTTTATAATTAAATTTTGTTATAAATTTCAAACTATAAAAATAAGGTAGGGTCATGAAGTTTAAATTATTTTTTCTTAGTTTTTTAGCTTTAGGATGTCATGCCGACAACAATGTAAGTGATCCTGATATTTGTAATGTAGTAAAAAAAGTCGCTTATACTGTCATGGAAGCACGTCAAAAAAAAGTTCCATCTCAAGACTTGCAACAGATAGCGAATGGTCTTGAAGACCCAAAAGCCAAACAACTTTACCAAGATTTAATTAATTCAGCTTACTCTGCTAAAGTATTTAGAACCAGTTTCTTTAAAAGAAAGGCAATAGAGGATTTTCAAACAGGCTGGTATGAAGAGTGTCTGAGTAGAAATAAGAAATAATATTAGAGAAGGGGGAGTAGATTAATCAGCTAAGCTGCAATTTAATGTTTAAAAAGAAAATTTTAGACTGAAAGGTCTGTATGGAGAGCTAAATTAAAATAAATATTTTGAATTTTTCTTAAAAGTTAAAACTAAATGCTCCGAAGATGCCGCTGCATGTGTCGTTACCCTGAACCCGATGAGTTCAAGGTGGACGCGACGTATACTTGCTGGGTTTCCTACACGAAGGTAGGCATACACTCTAAATATACAGAACACATCCATAAGTTTAAGTATCGGCAGGGGAATAGACCCGCTGGCGAACATCCCAGAGACAGTTTAAGTATAACCGATCTGACCATGTTGGCAATCACCTAAACCTCTGGAACTGTAAACTTAGTTTGCGTTTGATGAAGCTTTGTACATTAACAGGCATAAAGTAATTTCAATTATGCTTAATAGTGCCAATAAAAAACGCCTTGCATCTATTATTCATAGAGCAAGGCATTTTTGTATAGATAATTTATTTAAACAATTTGTTCAACATCATCCAATATCGTTTGCAGTAAACGTTCACAGTGAGTGTATTCTTGCAAAGACTTATTGAGGCTCAGTACTTCTTGAGTCAATTGTAGAGCAACCATAATGACCAGTTTGTTGTGCTCAACACGTGGAGCACTACGACGCATCTCATTAAATTTCTCATTGAGAAGTTCTGCTGCACGTTCAAGTTCATCTTTTTTGTCTAAAGTAGTCGCGAGTCTAAAGGTCTGCTCAATCAGCCTAAGCTCTACCATGACTTGTTCACTCATGATTGTGTCTCCTCACCAGTTTCAGCATTAGGATGGGCAAGCTGCTGAATTTCTTGAGCATGCTGATCTTGAGCAGTGCCTAAAATTCCTAAACGTTGAATGATGGCTTCAACTTTTGATTTAGCAAGCTCATTTTTTTGTAACAAACGATCACGATCTTGTTGTAAATCATGAAGCTCTTGTTGGGTTTGACGCTGGTGGGCTTGTAACTTTTCTTTTGCAACACGTAATTCATTGCGCTCGGCAAGAATTTCTTGAAAACGATTTTTTAAATCAGTCGTACTTTTTTCTAATCGGCTATAACGTTCAGCAAGTGTGTTAGCATCCTGATTCAACTGTTGAAATTGACCTTTTAACTGAGATAGTTGCTCAGTTACCGACTCAATTTCCTCTTGTTTTTTAGTGATAATACTATTTTTTTGCACAACTTGTGCGTGATGCTCTGTTTCAGCCAGTTCTTTAGCTTCTGAGAGTGCCGCATGTTCACTCTCTAAATGATGTAAGCGTGTTTTTAATACGCTAATATGCGCTTGTAGCCGCTGTAATTGTTCTAACATAACGAGGTCGCACAGAATTGCAATCAAAGGTAATATATACAAAGTATAGAGATTGGATAAACGAATGCAAGACGATATTTCAGGCTGGACAGATTGGAACGCTCATTTTGAAGGAATTGAAGAAATTTCAAGCCCTAGTGAGTTACATGGTCTATTAACAGGTATTGTTTGTGTGACAGAAGCGCCAACGCGTGAACAATGGTCACAAATTTTAACAACCCTTAATGTGCCAGAGTTAAGTGAAGATGCTCTAACGCTTTTAACTGATGAAGCAGAAGATGTTATTCATGCGTTATCTGAAGATGAATTAGATTATTTACCTATGCTTCCTGACGATGACCATCTACTTCAAGAGCGTGTACAAGCTTTATCAGATTGGTGTGCAGGCGTTGTATTAGGTTTTGGATTGGCATCGGGTCATATTCGTCCAGATGAACTTGAGTTGATTGAGAACCTTCAAGATATTGCAGCAGTCGAATTTGAAGACTCTGACAATGATGAAGAAGGTGAAAGTAGCTACGAAGAATTATATGAATTTGTACGCTTAATCCCAGTAAGTTTGTCTATTGGCAGAAAAAAAATTACTGTAGCTGAAAGTTCTTTATTGAAAAAATTTCATGCAAAAAGTAAATCTGCTGCTGTAGACACAGAACAAAATATTGTAGAAATGTTTACTCCACATCGCCCAAGCTAATTGAGGCGATGTGTTATTGGTTGTATTTTATTTTTTGTCTTTAAAATTCTAAATCAAGTAGATCATTATGAAATTGCCTCAAGCTGATTTTCGACATCGTAGAGACCGTCTGGCAGAAAAAATGGGTCCAAACAGCATTGCAATTATTGCAACGCGTGAGGAAATGTACCGTAATCGTGATGCGGATTATAAATTCCGTGCCGATAGTAGTTTTTTCTATTTGACGGGCTTTGCTGAGCCTGAGGCAGTTGCTGTCATTGAAACCTTCGACGATGAAGAATATAGCTATAGTCTTTTTTGCCGTGAACGTAATCGCGAGATGGAAATCTGGAATGGTTTCCGTGCCGGAGTTGATGGTGCAGTTGAAGACTATGATGCTGATGAAGCATATGTAATTGATTTGCTTGATGAAGAAATTATTGAAAAATTATTAAATAAAGAGCGTCTTTATTATCGGATTGGGCACAATGCTGAGTTTGATGCGCGGGTGAGCCAGTGGATTAAAAAAGCAGATGCCGAACACCGACATGAAAACGCTCCCGCTCAATTGCTACAGCTGGACCGTATTGTTGATGAAATGCGTTTAGTTAAGTCACTACAAGAACTTGAGCTAATGCAAATTGCTGCAAATATTAGTGCTGAAGCGCATACGCGTGCGATGCAAACAGTACACCCAGAAATGATGGAATATGCTCTTGAAGCTGAACTCAATTATATTTTTGGGAAAAATGGCTGTGTTCCGTCTTATAACAGTATTGTAGGCGGTGGAGCTAATGCTTGTGTTTTACATTATGTTGAAAATAACAAGCCACTCAAAGATGGTGATTTAGTCTTAATTGATGCTGCATGTGAATATGAACTCTATGCTTCGGATATTACCCGTACTTTTCCGGTCAATGGTAAATTTAGTGCTGAGCAAAAAGCATTATATGAAGTTGTATTGGCTGCCCAATATGCAGCGATTGATGCAGTTCGTATTGGTAATTCATACCGTGAGCCTCATGAAATAGCAGTTAAAATTTTAACTGAAGGTCTAGTTAATTTAGGTTTACTCAAAGGTGATGTTAACGAACTCATCGAAACCGAAGCATACCGTCAGTTTTATATGCATGGTACAGGTCATTGGCTAGGTATGGATGTACACGATGTCGGGTCTTACAAAAAAGGTGAAGACTGGCGCCAATATGAAGAGGGTATGGTCATTACAGTTGAACCTGGTTTATACATCGCACCAGATGATGAAACTGTAGATGAAAAATGGCGTGGTATTGGTATTCGTATTGAAGATGATGTGGTCGCAACCTCGAAAGGACCACGAGTTTTAACTGCTAATGTGGTTAAAGATATTGCAGATATTGAACATTTAATGGCGCAAGCTAAAGCATAATTAAACGTATTCGCCAAAGGAGCAAAACTCGATGCAACAACAAGTGATTATTGTAGGTGGGGGAATGGTGGGTTTGAGCCTTTCACTCATGCTCGCGAAGGCTAATATTGCGGTAAAGCTATTAGAAGCTGTGAAATACCCAAACTATGATGATCAAAATGTTGCTCCTTACCATTCGAGTTTTGATGCGCGTAATACGGCTTTATCGCGTCGTAGCGTACAGATTTATCAGAAGCTAGGGTTATGGGATGCATTACAGCAACATGCGACCCCAATTTTGCAAGTCCACATTACTGAGCAAGGCAGTTTTGGTAAAGCACGTTTAATTGCGGAGCAAGAAAAAGTCGAAAGCTTTGGTCAGGTAATTGAAAATGCTTGGCTTGGTCGTGTGTTGTTAACTCAGGTGCGCCAACAACCTTTGATTGAACTCATTGATGGCGTACAGGTTACCGCTTTAACTCAAGATGCCGAGCAAGTACATATTGAAGCTTTGCGTGGTGAGGAAACCTTAAAACTTGAATCAAAACTATTAATTGCGGCTGATGGACGCGATTCTTTTTGTCGCCAGGCAATTGGTGTGGGTGTTGATGTTCACGACTATGATCAGGTTGCAATTGTGACTACGGTTCAGACATCAAAACCACATGAGCAGGTAGGTTTTGAACGGTTTAGCGCATTAGGTCCTTTAGCCTTATTACCTCTACCGGGTGAGTACCGCCGCTCAGTGGTGTGGCCTGTGAAAAAAGGCACTGAAAATGAATGGTTGGGTGATGAAAATGACCAGCATTTCTTAAGTGCTTTACAACAAACCTATGGTGACCGAGCGGGTAAATTTGAAAAAACGGGTAAACGTTTTAGCTATCCACTTTCACAAGTGCTTGCACATAAACAAGCTGTGGGCCGCGTTATTTTAATGGGTAATGCAGCACACACAATTCATCCGGTTGCAGGGCAAGGTTTTAATTTGTGCTTACGTGATGCAGATGTTTTAGTACGTTATTTAGTGAACCAATTAACTACTTCTGATGATTTAGGTAACCCTGATAACTTACTGGCCTATGAGCAAGCTCGTTTATCAGATCAGCAGCGCGTAATTAAGTTCTGTGACACTGTAGTTCGTGGTTTTAGTAACCAAAATCCATTATTAAAATTAATTCGTAATACGGGGTTAATTGCGTTTGATGTCATTCCGGGTGTAAAACCATTGGTGGCTAACTATGCAATGGGGTTAAAAGCATGAGTGAAGTGTTGGATGTCGTCATTGTTGGTGGTGGATTGGTTGGTGGTTTAACTGCTTTATTACTTGCGCAAGGCGGGGTACAACCCACGGTGCTTGATGCGGCTCCTGTGCTTGATGTTGAGAAAACATTAAGCGTGATGAATCCACGTGTTTTAGCGCTTAGCCAAGCGACCATTCATTTGCTTAAAACGGTAAATGTTTGGGATGATCTTGCACGCCAAATGCCTTATACAGGCATGCAGGTCTGGAATCTTAATGGCTATGGTGAAATTAATTTTGGTCAAGATTCTGCACGTCAGCCTTTAGCTGAGCAAGCCTTAGGTTCTATGGTGGAACCAAGTGTACTGAACGTTGCTATTCAGCAAAAAATGTTGCAGCAGCTTACAGATTACCGTACTCAAGTTCGTGTTACACGTATTGAGCAAGGTGTTGGATGTTGGCATATTCAATTAGCAGATGGTACGACACTTAAAACTAAACTTCTTATTGGTGCAGATGGTGCGAATTCATTTGTACGCGAACAGGCTTTTATTGACCTCGATGTACTAGATTACAAACAAGCAGCTATTAGCTGTGCAATCAGAACAGCAAAGCCTCATCATTATGTTGCCCGCCAAATTTTCCTACCTACAGGACCTTTGGCATATTTACCAATGGCAAGTCTTGAAGAAACTGAAAATGGATATTGGCAATCGATTGTCTGGACACTACCAGATGATTATGCCGATGAATATTCAGCTTTAAACGATACAGCGTTTATGCAGCTTTTAACTCAAGAGAGCCAACACATGTTGGGTGAGGTATTAGAAGTTCGTTCAAGAGCACAATTTCCGCTCAAAGCTCGCGCTGCAAAACAATATGTAAAAGCAGGTTTAGCTTTGATTGGTGATGCAGCACATGTGATTCATCCACTTGCTGGGCAAGGGGTAAATATTGGTTGTCTTGATGCGGCAGTGCTGTGTGATGTATTGCTTCACGATTTAAACCGTGGTGTATGGGCACATGAGCAAACTTTATTGCGCTATGAACATCGCCGTAAAGGTCAGAATGATGCGATGATGCATAGCATGTCGGCAATTGGTTGGCTTGAAAGCAGTGAGTTATTTCCAGTCGTGTGGGCTCGCAATATGGGGCTTAAGCAAGTTGAGCTGACACCGGTTTTAAAAGACCGATTTATGCAACAAGCAAATGGTTTAGGGGCTTTACAAAGTACCCGCTATAAGCATTAAAATATTCACTGGGTCTATACTCTACTGAGTGAATTAAATACCAGTAGATATTTTTTGAACAATCATTTATATATCATTACCAATTTGGTCATAAAAGATACGGAATTGACCAAATTGGCTCTTTGCTAAATGCAAAGAGGTTGCTAAATTTCTGAGGTCTTGGGACCATAGCAATGATGCAATAAAATCATTCTGGGGAGTGTGAAATGTCAGATATCAATGATTATGAAGATGCAGAAGATTCTGCTGTAGATGAAGATGAAGCGAAAGCAGCCGAAAGCGGTGCAGCTGATGAAGAAGCAGGCAGTTTGAGTGATACAGACCTTGCCGAAGCAGAAACGCTGACTGTAACTGCTAAACAGAAACAGCGCCAAGCGTTGGAAGATGAAGTTGCCGCATTTTTAGCTCGAGGTGGTAGAATTACCGAAGTTCCTCCTGATGAACATAGCGACCATTAATCTTAAAAAAGCATCACATGAGTGGTGCTTTTTTATTTGTATGAATTTATCAGAATAGGTTTAAGGTGAGTTTTGCAGTTCTTTTAAAATTCCACACTCATCCACTGTTCGATTGGTAGAGCAGTGCTGTTTTAAATCAATTAAAGATTCTTTTAAAAGTAATAATCGTTCAATTTTTTCTGATACTTCATTTAAGTATTTATCTACTAAATTATCAATTTTCGTACATGCCTGTTTAGGTTGAGTTTTCATTTCTTTTAACGTTTTAATATCACTGAGTGATATATCTAATTCGCGGCAATGCTTAATAAACAATAGGTCGTTGAGGGTCTGCTCAGTGTAAACACGATAATTATTTTCTGAACGTTGGATACGGTCCAACACACCTACTTTTTCGTAATAACGGATCGTATCAATTGGAACATCCGCTTTTTTTGATAATTGACCAATAGAAAGACTCATAAGGCTTGACTCTGGAGCTACTCGAGGGTTTTTAATTACTATAAAAGAGTTCTTGAGGAAATAAAATGGCTGGATGTGGTTGTGCTTCAACATGTTCTCCTTCAAAGAAAGTGAGTCCACGTTTTAGAAAAGCGTTATGGATTGCTCTTGTGATCAATGCGTTGATGTTTGTAGTAGAAATATTGGGCGGTTATAAGGCTCAATCTGTTTCGCTATGGGCCGATGCATTAGATTTTGCCGGAGATGCAGCAAATTATGCATTATCTTTAGTTGTGCTTTCGATGAGTTTATATTGGCGCGCAACAGCTGCATTACTTAAAGGAATAACGATGGCAGCTTTCGGTATTTTTGTTATTGCAAAAGTGGTCTGGTCGTATTTTTATGGTGTTCCACCCGAGCCTATGGTCATGGGAGCAATTGGCGTGATGGCTTTAATTGCTAACGTTTCAGTCGCGCTTATGCTCTATGCGTACCGTGATGGAGATGCCAATATGCGTTCCGTCTGGTTGTGCAGCAGAAACGATTCTATTGCCAATATTGCTGTAATTTTAGCGGCCGTTGGCGTATTTGGAACAGGGAGTGTATTTCCAGATTTATTTGTTGCCTTTGTAATTGCGTACTTGGGTGTGTCTTCTGGTTATGCTGTCATAAAACAGTCTCAGCAAGAAAGAAAACAGTCAAAACTGGTGTTGGGTTCTCAAGCATAATTTTGAGCGTATAAAAAGTACCATTCTGACATGGTACTTTTTACTGTTTGAATGCATTAGATGAGAAGTGATATTGCAATACTCCACATAACACAACCAATAATAAAATCTAAAGCTTTCCATGCTTTAGGATTGATAAATAATGGTTTTAATAACCTTGCGCCATAACCTAAACTGAAAAAGAAAATCCAAGATGCAACAATGCTACCCAAAGCAAAACTAATTTTGTCTTCTAGCTGAGTTGCAACTGAACCAATCAGAACAATGGTATCTAAATAGACATGTGGATTAAGCCAAGTAAAGGCGAGACAGGTCACTAGTGCTTGAGTTAAAGTCTGTTTCTGGCTGCTATCAAGCTCCATACTCTGGGTAGTTTTTAAGGCAGCATAGAATGCTTTCGCACCGTAAACTAATAAGAACGTTGCTCCTAAATATTTAGCGACCGTAATTAAGATGGGTGATGCTGTCATGATTTCGGCAAAACCTAACACACCAAAAGCAATTAAAATCGAGTCGGACAGTGCACAGATTAAACATAGCCAAAATACATATTGCTGTTTGAGCCCTTGTTTTAGAACAAAAGCATTTTGAGCTCCAATTGCTACAATAAGCCCGCTACCAATACCGAAACCTTTAAAAAATATACTAAGAGAGAACATAACAATAAGGCGAAAAATCAGATGTGGGAATTATCTGACTTTTTCTTAAGAAATAAGTAAAATTAAGAATATTTAGGTTTGGCTAAAAAATATTTAGGTTCTATATGTTAGATAGCAAACAGTGTGAAGCCTTTCTTGCAGTCGCAGAAGTGGGAAGTTTTGATACAGCAGGTGAGCATTTATATATTACGCCTTCGGCAGTGTCCTTACGTGTGCAAGCTTTGGAAAAGTATTTAGGCCAAATTTTAATTATCCGTGGGCGTCCATGTGTACTCACACAAGCTGGGCAAACGTTATTGCAACATTTACGTCATACGAGATTAATGGAGCAAAACTTATTACAAGGTTTGATGGGGAAATCATCTGAATCGGAATTCTATAAAATTGCTCTAGCATCCAATGCAGATTCGCTAGCGACTTGGCTTTTACCGAGCATTCAGCAAACACTTTTTAAAGAAAAAATAATCTTAGAACTAAAAATTGATGATCAATCGCATACGCATACTTTATTAGAAACAGGGCAAGTCAACGCATGTATCTCGGCAGAAGAGCAGGTCATGTCAGGCTGTTTAGCTCAACCACTTGGGAAAATGCGTTATAAAATGTTGGCTTCTGCTGAATTTGCAGCTGACTGGTTTAAATATGGCGTAAACCGCGAAACTTTAAGAAATGCACCAGCTGTAATTTTCAACCATAAAGATCTTATGCATTCAGAGGTATTACTGAAATATTATGGTTTGCCTTTGCAGAGTTATCCTTATAGTTTTATTCCTGCTACAGATGCCTTTGTGAAAGCAATCCAATTAGGTTTGGGATATGGCATGGTGCCCGAGCTTCAGGTTCAATCTTTAATAAGTAATGGAACTTTAGTGGATGTTATACCTGAGGCTGAGCTCGACATTCCGTTATATTGGCACCACTGGAAAAGGCAGTCTAAACAGTTAGATGCACTAACAGAGACTATTGTGGAGTCAACAAAACACTTATTGAGATAGTCTTAATGACGATTCGAAATATGCTGAATATAAAACTCTATATCTTGTCCTGAGTAACCTAAAAGCTGTCCAATTCTTCGTTCAAGTTCTATACATTTTTCAAAATTAGTTTCTTTAAATAAAGTTTCAATACATATCATGAGTTCATTTAAATCTGCTAAAGCTGCATCTTTATAGATCAGCATAATTGAAAAGGGTAAAGGTAGGGAGGTTTCAATATCTTTACTCAGCATTGATAAAGTACCTTGTTCGAGATGCTTTAAAAAACTGACAGGTAATAGATCGTAAAATAGAGCGATAGATTTCTCGCCTGAAAGTAATAATTCTAGTTCTTGTCCTTCATGAGGGCCAAGTTTGCCCATTTGTTCACTCATATTAGTACTCTTATTCTTATATTTTGTTATGCAAAATTAACAGATGGTGATGACACAGGCTATTTGTCATCACCATACCTAATTAAAAATTAAGATTGTGTTAACTCGAGCGCACGTTGATAAGCGACTTTCTTCTTAATTCCTGTTAAATCAGCAGCAAGTTGAGATGCGGCTTTAACAGACAAATCTTGGAGTAAACGCTTTAAAAGTTCATCTAGTTTTTCTTGTTCTAGATCTGTTTTTGCAGCTGCACCACCCACAACCACTACAATTTCACCTTTTTCTTGGTTGTGGTCATTTTCAATGAAGCTGACCAAATCTTTTAAGGTCATTTTTTTAATGGTTTCAAAGGTTTTGGTAATTTCACGTGCAAACCCTACAGGACGGTCTTCACCAAATACCTGAGCCATATCTTTAATAGACTCTAAAATACGATGGGGTGCTTCATAGAAAATTAAGGTCTGGGTTTCGTTTTTAAGTTTTTCTAATTGAGAAATACGTTGTGACGATCTAGATGGTAAAAATCCTTCAAAGCTAAAACGGTCACTTGGCAAACCTACCGCACTTAAGGCAGCAATAGCAGCACATGCACCTGGCACTGGAACAACTTTAATACCGTTCTCTTGAGCAGCACGGACTAATTTAAAGCCTGGATCACTGATGAGCGGTGTACCTGCATCACTAATTAAAGCAACGCTATCGCCAGCAAGTAATTTTTGAACTAACTGCTCAATTTTATTGCTTTCATTGTGATCATGACATGCAGTAAGTTGAGTCGATATATTATAGTGCTTAAATAATTGTGCTGATTGACGCGTATCTTCGGCAGCTACAATAGAAACTGATTTTAAAATATCAATTGCACGGAAAGTCATATCATCTAAGTGCCCGATTGGGGTGGCTACAACAAATAACTGAGCACTCATTTGGTTTTACTCCGTACAGATAAACAATTTTAATGGGGTAGTTTACCCGAAATTATGATTTGGGCGTGAACAATGTCTGCTAGCTTGAGCTTTTCGAAAATGATCTGATTTTCATTTGTTCGATTTAGATCTGATATGTCAGATGAATTTAAGAAAATAACTTACGCATAAAAACATCTACAGATGCTTTTCATTGGGGAAATTAAAAATGTTATTGGCGCAACAGTTGGGGAAATGGGCAGAGCAAACTGCTTTAGGCCTTTTACAAGCACAAAACTATGTATGGGTCACAAGTAATTACCATTCACGCCGTGGTGAAGTGGATTTAATCGTCAAAAGAGGGCAAGAGTTAGTTTTTGTTGAAGTAAAAGCACGCACTATAGGAAATTATGGACAAGCTTGTGAAATGGTAACGTGGACAAAACAGAAGAAAATTATCAAAACTGCGATGCGTTTTTTACAGCGCTATCCATCTTATCAGGATTTTTATTGTCGTTTTGATGTGATTTGTTTTGATTTTCCACAGAAAATTGCAAAAACAGTACAGCATGACTTTTCAAAATTCCATTATGATCTGCAATGGATCGAAAATGCATTTACTTTGGATTAAGAGTTCATTACTCTTTTGAGCAAATTTAAGTCTGATGCTTTATGATCAAGCCAAGAAATTGATAGGAGTCTGGTGGAGTGTTAAACCGTATTGCTGTAACAATGCTTTGTGTCGCAAGTTTATCAGGTTGCGCAAGTTTTATTTCTGGTGGAACAGGCACAGCTCCAGTGGGCACAGATAGCGGTGTCCGCAGTCTAGGCCAAGTATTCATTGACTCTTCAATTAAACGTACAGCGAATATCAACATTTATAAACTTGATCAACGTTTCAAGCAGTCACGTATTAATATTGAAAGCTTCCACAGTACAGTTTTATTAACTGGCCAAGTGCCAGACCCGTACTTGAAACAATTGGCAGAAGACAATCTTAAAGCCATGAGTGATGTGAAAGCTGTACATAACTATATTACGGTGGGTAACAAAGTTAGCTATAACACCATCATGCAAGATGCGGGTGTAACAGCAAATACACGTGCTCTTTTAATGAAAGCACCTGTGGTTTCTGATAGTAAGGTTCTCGTCCATACCGAAGACGGCGTACTTTATGTAATGGGCCGTTTAAATACTGCTGAAATTAACGATTTAAATAGCGTCTTACAAAACGTTGGTAACGTTACCAAAATTGTTACTTTAATTGATAATGTTGATTTAGCGCCTGCTCCAGCAGCGAGTACTGGTAGTACAACGACTACACCAATTATTAATAACGTCATTGCTCAGCCAACAGTTCAAACACCTGTTGCAATTGATCCTGACCAGACAGATCCTGCTTCGACTGCACAGTAATATATGAATCTGATTGAACAACTACAAAGCAAAATTGAACAGGCGCGAACTCTCTATAAAGAGTTCCGCCTGTATGATTTGGGGAGTTTTGCTTTAAACCGTTTTACGCCAAAAGATGGTTTTGAACAGGTTCCAAATGTTCGTTATGGGCTAAAGCCTCGCCACCGTTTGGATATTTATAGATCTGTTAAAAAACTATCTCATCAGCCACTCATTGTCTTTGTGCATGGTGGGGCGTGGCAACATGGTAATAAACGAGATTACCTTTTTATTGGTGAGACCTTTGCCAAAGAAGGCTATGACGTTGCTGTGATTAACTACCAGTTAGCACCTAAAAATATTTTCCCAAGTTTTGTTGATGACCTGACTCAAGCATTGAATTATTTGCATCAAAATCAGGGAAAACTGGAAATTTCTACAGAAAATATTGTACTTATGGGGCATTCGGCAGGGGCATTTAATGTGATGTCTGCTGTTTATCACCCTGATTCAACCAAAATTGAGTGTTTAGGGAAAATTAAGGCAATAATCGGTTTAGCTGGCCCATATCATTTTGACTATAAAGGTGACCCACTGGCTGAAGATGCTTTTGATCAAAGTACCTCTTATAAAGAAGTGATGCCATACTATTTCGTTAATCAAAATAATATTAAACATTACCTTTTGATGGCTGAAAATGATCAGATTGTAAAAAAACACAATACTTTAGATATGGATCAAGCGCTTAGAGAGAAGGGTAATCACAGCCATATCGCCGTGATTCCTAAAACTGGGCATATTACAATTTTGGCCAGTCTCTCTAGTTTTATTAGTCATTACTTCAGGACTAAAAGAACTATTTTGCATTTTCTTGAAGAAGTGTTTTAAACGAGAATATCGCCTAAAACACGGCAGATTACCCGGCTTGGGTAATCTGCATAATCATTGAATGAGCAATACTACCTTTAAATGGAATTTCAGGTAATTGATCAATTTTGAAGAATTGTGCATCTGCAATTTCTTCTTCTTGCAGTTTAATTTCACCAGACTCATATTCTGCTCTAAACGCAACCATCAGGTTACTTGGGAAAGGCCAAGGCTGACTTGACATATATTGAACATTTTTGAGTCTTAGGCCTACTTCTTCAAAAGCTTCACGTTGTACTGCTTCTTCAAGAGTTTCACCAACTTCAACAAAACCTGCAATCAAACCATACATGTTAGTTTTATTGTGGACTGACTTCGCTAGTAAGATTTCATCATCACCTCGAGTAATGACGGTAATAATGCATGGGTTTACACGAGGATATTGGTGATAGCGACAAGAAGGGCACACCATTGCATATTCAGTTGGATGAACTTCTGTCGGGTGTCCGCAGTGACTACAAAACTTATGATTGCGTCGCCATTCAAGTAACTGTACAGCGCGGCTTGCTTGCAAGAACTGTTCTTTCGACCAACTTGTAATGAGTTGGCGAATTGGAACCAGTTGTAAGCCTTCGGGAATGGGTTCATCAGCAAGCAAGTCACGTGCAATGACCTGCTCATCATGAGTGAAAAGTAAATCACTTGCTAACTTTTCGACTTTGGGTAGTTGAAGGTTTTGATCAACCAGTAATTGTTGATGATGAAAAATATAAGCAAGTGATAATTCAGACATTAAGCTGCCTTTTCTTGAAGTTGTTGACTACTCGACAATGCTACATTAAACATGGATTGTAGAACAGGTTGTTTATTTTTTAAATTGTCAACCAACATGTCAAGGCCCGCTAATACGTTAAAAATACAGTGAATTTGGTCTGTATTAAAAGGCTGGTTTTGTTCAAGTTGTTGTTGAACAAATTGAGCTGTTTGAAGTAAAGCATTTTGTTGAATGGTACTTCCTAGGAACTCGGCCGCACCCGCTAGCTCTTTTAGTGAACCTGCAATTGCTTCAATATTTTGTGTCTGATCATTTGCATATAGCGTAAGACTCTGACAAATAAAATCAATTAAATTTTTTGTCTCGGTGAGTAAGGCTTGATGTGCCTCATCAAGACGATCTAAGGAAATATTCGTATTATTCACGTTAAGTTGTAAGCGACTAGACGTATATTGGCGGACCAAAATACCAATTGAGTTCATGGCAGACAAAATGCTGTCCATAAGCTGCTGAGCATAGTTTTCATTACTTAATATATTGAGCTGACTTAAACTACTCGCTTGTTGAGAAAGCTCAACTGAGGCTTCATCAAGGTTTAGTAGCTTAAATGTATTTGCGAGCTGTAAAAGGCTTGTTTGTAATTGTTGTGCTTTTTCAGTCGACATATTTTGATAGTTATATTCAATATCGTTACGCACTTTGTTCATTTCGCTCAAAATTAATTGGCTGACTGCGTGCATGGTGTCGAAGTCAGGACCAAAAAGATGGCGGCTTAAAACCAGTAGTTGCGTATCTGTCGGTGTTTCATCGCCTATATGAAGTTGGTTGCGAATATGGTGAGCAACTTCATCTTCTTGAGCGATAACTATACTTAAAATATCTGCAAGTGCAGGTAAATCAGGCTTGAAACTTTCCGGCGTTGCTAAGAACTGACCAATATAACTTTCAATATTAATGAGTACACGTAAGCGTGAATCATTTAAAAGCAGGTTATCAATATGTTCGAAAGCATAATTTACGAGTTGCCAATATTGTTGGCTTGGCTGGTGTTTTGCCATGCTGACCAAATAGGTACCGATCAGTTTAAAAGCTTGATAATGATGAGTAGCTTCTGTTTTATTTAAAAATTGATGTAGAGATAGTTTATAGAGTTGATGAATAAACTGAGTTTTTTCATTAATGAATACTTCTGGGAATGGAAGTTCAAGTAAAGCATTTGCAAGTAAAGGAGCAATCGCTTGTCCAGAAGAGGTCAATGGTTTATTTAAAGCTAATTCTAAATTATTTAAGGTATTAAGAAGAAACTGAGGAACTTGTAATTCACGCAAGCAGATAAACTCAATATATCGTTTTACCATGGTGGTGCCTTCACTCAGCGCAACGACATCGTCGGTATTAATTTGGGTTGGTTTCGCAATAATTTTTTGCATCAGCTCAGTTGAATATTGAGTGATTTTTGCAAGATAGGGGATATCAATTAAACGTAGGACTTGAGTGCATTGCTTAAATTGTTCTAATGCATCATCAATACCAAAAGGGAGCGTTTGTTCTTCAATTAAAGTGCTTACTGCACCTTCAACCAGTTTTATTGAGCGATCAATTTCATGTTTGATGATGAGTAAAGCTGTTGGATCGAAATGAATCGAAGTATGCTCAGACATAAACGTTCCCCTTTGAAAAAAAATCAATTGTTATATTCGTAGTGCTCGGTAATTTGAGCTAAAAATCTATGTGACTAATATAACTTAACTTACAAAGGGGAAAAGCTAAAAACGCTAAAGAATCAAAAATTTATTTTGCAAAAAGGCAAGGTTCTCCATGTTTTTTCTCAAATTCTTTGACCCAAGTCTCATGTGTATTTAGCTCTTCTTCAGAAGGGTAAATAACTGGTAGGTCAATTTGAATCCTAGTTTTATTTGTTATGTTCTGGCTATTTTCACTTTGGGATAAGGCATCTATATCAAAAGAAACCTGTCCACCTGTCATTGCAAGGTAAACGTCTGAAAGAATTTCAGCATCGAGTAATGCACCGTGGAAGGTACGGTCACGTGCCGGAATTTCATAACGTCTTACAAGGGCATCAAGCGAGTTTTTTTGTCCCGGATGTTTGCTTTTTGCTAAAGCTAACGTATCTGTTACCTCACATACTTCGGAAAGCGCGGGAAGACCAGCGCGTTTAAACTCCATATCAAGGAAGTTCATATCGAAGGTTGCGTTATGGGCAATAATCTCTGCGCCTTTTAGATAATCAAACAGCGTATCGGCAATTTCTGCATAGAGCGGTTTATCTTTTAAGAAATTATCACTGATACCATGGATATTTTCTGAGTCACCCACTGGTTTTTGCGGGTTAATATAAATATGAATTGAGCTACCAGTAAGTTTCCGGTTAATCATTTCAATAGCGCCCACCTCAATAATTCGGTCGCCATCTTGGAAATAAAAACCAGTGGTTTCCGTATCGAGAATCAGTTGTCGAGGCCCTTGTAATTGTAATTTGGCTTCAGTCACAACAATTTGAGGATGAATATTATTAACGGGTTGCTTACTTTCTGGTTCAGCAGCTTCAACTTCAATAACTTCTTCTTCCACAATAGTCATCTCAACTTCTTCGGGCTGTTCAAGATCAATATTATCTTCTTCGGCTACTTCTGCCATATCAAACCCAAAAGGGTCATCAAGCAACCAATCCTCTTCAGGCTTTTTTATATCTTGCAGGGCAGTCGCTTGAACTGTTTTTTTTTGAAGTGCGGTTTGATCGGCTCCGATATTTGCAAGCTCATCGGCCATTTCGTTGCCTGCATGTCCAGCATGGCCTTTAATCCAGTTCCACTCAATATTTCTACCTGCACATACAGCATCTAATTTTTGCCAAAGGTCAGGATTTTTTACATCTTTCCAGTTTTTCTTTTTCCAGCCATGAATCCATTCAGTAATGCCTTGCTTCACATAATTTGAATCTGTCCAGATAATTAAATGAGCATCGGGTGGGCAAAATGAAACGCCTTCAATCGCAGCAGTGAGTTCCATGCGGTTATTGGTTGTCTCAGGTTCACCACCAAATAATTTATGCTCACCCTGCTCGGTAATGACATATGCGCCCCAACCACCTAAACCCGGATTGCCACGACATGCACCATCAACATACAGTGTGATTGTTTGAGACATAAATCGAAACCTAAACTAAAAGAAAAAGAACTGAATATGGTGTATTGTATACGCAAAAAGTTCGGTTCCATCGTTACAAAGCAAGGTTTTTTTAATTTCTTGTAACATTTCCATGCAAATGACATCAAATTATTGCCTTGTCTATCTTGCACGCTTTACTACAATGGCATCGAAGACCTAGGGTTTGTGGCCAAACCCCAAAAAAATATTACGCGAGTTGTTTGGAAGTTTTTATGTATAAACCAACCACATTTGTGTGGCAGCCATCTGCGGCATCATTGTTCAAAATTACCGTACTTAGCTCTGCTTTAGCTGCGTTGGGTATTACAACAGGCTGTTCATCGACTCCGCAATCTGCAAAAACCTCAAAATCGAAACAGGTCAGTGGTGCAGGTTATTTAGATGCGAGTAGTCTTGACTCTTTGGAAGACTTACTTTCAGCAACCGATATGCGCGCTGTAGAAGGCGATCGCCTGCTTATTTTGAAGCATGGTGATGTCTGGAAGCGTATGTCTGTTGGTTTCAAAATGGACTTGAATCATTGGGATTCACGTATTGAAGCTCAGCGTAGCTGGTTTATTTCTCGTCAGCCTTACCTTGATCGCTTGAGTGCTCGTGCCAGTCGTTATTTGTACCATACTGTAAAAGAAGCTGAACGCCGTGGACTACCGACAGAACTTGCATTATTACCGGTAATTGAAAGTTCTTATGACCCAGCTGCAACAAGTAGTGCAGCGGCAGCGGGGCTATGGCAGTTTATTCCAAGTACTGGCCGTATTTATGGCTTAAAGCAAACTGGTATGTATGATGGGCGCCGAGATGTGGTTGAATCAACTCGCGCAGCTTATGAGTTTTTAGGGAGTCTCTATAACCAATTTGGTTCTTGGGAACTTGCATTAGCTGCTTATAATGCTGGCCCTGGACGTATTCAGCAGGCGATTAACCGCAACCAAGCTGCTGGTTTGCCAACTGATTATTGGTCATTAAAATTACCTCAAGAAACAATGAACTATGTTCCACGTTTCTTAGCTGTTGCTCAAATTATTAAAAATCCAAAGGCTTATGGTGTAGAACTACCGCCTATTGCAAATAGACCCCATTTCCGTGAAGTGACTTTATCAGCACCTCTAACGTTAAATGAAATTGCTTCTACAGCAGGATTAAGCCGTGCAGAACTTTATGCATTGAACCCAGGATATCGTGGTGAAGCAGTAGACCCTGCGAGTCCAATGCGTATTTTGATTCCAGCAGATTTAAGTCCTTCAATTGATAATAAATTAAAAGGGAAAAAAACGGGTGGTAGCTCAGGTTGGTGGGCAAATGCAACTTCACCGTCTACACCTACAACTGTTAGTCCTTCTACTACAGTGACAACAAGAACAACACCAACAACACAAGTTCAGACAGTTAAACCTTCTTCACCAGTGAAGAATACTTCAACGATTTCAAAATCTACCCCACGTGGTTCTGATGCATTGGCTGCCTTTGCAGCATCAGCGGATGTACCAAGTGCGCCGCGTATTCCTGTAGCTGTGACCAATGCAGCTAACATTACGAAGCCTGTTAAGATGGAGCCACCAATTTCAGCTGCAGAGCGTGAGAAGATTTTAGCGGCAGTACGAGCTGAAGGTGAGAAAGAAACAGTTCAACAAGCTTTAGAGCCGCAACCAACACAAGCTGAAAAAGATCAAGTCGTTGCTGAATTAAAAGCAATCGCGCCTAAAGGAACCGAAATTGTCGATCCTTATGATGGCAAAATTAGGTTAACCGCAATTCAGACGAGCCAGTCAGTTGCAGAGCAACAAGGTAAAGAGGTCAGTAGAGGTTTTGCCTATCCAAAAACTTTAGCTGAAGACGTGACTGTAGCTAACTCTGAAGACGGACAACGTAATAAAGACAAACCTTACATCAAGACTGATACTGATGTAGTGGTTGTACAACCTAAAGGTAAGCGCAGTACCTATACTGTTTTACCGGGTGATACGTTAGCCGTTATTGCAATGAAAAATGGCGTAAACTGGCGCGATGTTGCGAAGTGGAACCAGATTGATCCTGAAAAGACGTTATATGTAGGTTCAACACTTTATCTATATGATGCTAAACCACAAGAAACTCAAGCAACATCTAAAAGTACAGCTAAACCAGATGTATATGTAGTTGAAGCTAACGACAGTTTAAGCGGTGTTGCTAATCAGTTTAATTTGTCAGTAAGACAGTTAGCTGAATATAACGATTTATCAGTAACAGATGGTCTGTTTGTTGGGCAAAAATTACTGTTAAAAGAGCCGAAGAATAGTCGCTCAAGTGCGAAAGTCGAGCCGAAAGCAGTTCAAGCAAATGCAAAACGTATAGCAACTAAAAGTTATATTGTGAAGCGCGGTGAATACCTTAAATTGATTGCAGATCGTTATGCGCTCTCTAATCAGGAACTTGCTGAATTAACGCCAGGTTTATCTGCGGGTAGTAACTTGATGGCTGGCCAAAAAATTAATGTGCCTACACAAGATATTTCTGTAGATGAAGTTGCTGAAACTAAAACTTCTAATAAATCTGAGAAAGTTACTGCTAGTATTTCTTATAAAACAGAAGGCTATAAAGTGCAGCGTGGTGATACTTTATCGAGTATTGCAACGAAATCAAAAATTAGCTTAGCTGAGTTAGCTGAGTTAAATAACTTAAAAGCAAATAGCCATGTACAGCTTGGTCAAACGATAAAAGTACCAGCTGGTGTGAGTGTTCCAGAACAGTACGTTGTAAAGTCAGGTGATAGCTTAAATGCGATTGCGAGTAAATATAACTTGCAAACAGGTTATTTGGCTGACTTAAATGGTTTGTCTCGTACTGCTGGGTTGCGTGCTGGTCAACGTTTAAAACTCACAGGTACACTTGAAGAAGAAGCACCAACTAAGCCTTCTAAAAATACTAAAGAAGAAACGCCAGAAACTTATACAGTCAAATCTGGTGATAGCTTAGGTAATATCGCTAACCGTTACCACTTACAGCTGGACTACCTTGCTTCATTAAATGGTCTTTCACGTACCAGTAGCGTTCGTGTAGGGCAACGTTTAAAGCTAACAGGTGATGTACCTACAGTAGAAACAGCTAAAGTAGATACCAAGTCTTCAACTAAAACAGTTGCGGCTGGTAAAAACACTGAAAAATATACTGTGAAATCTGGTGAGTCTTTAAATAGTATTGCAAGCCGTGCAGGCATTTCAGTGCGTGAACTTGCTGAAATGAATGCATTAAAAGCGAGTGCTAATTTACAGCGCGGCCAAAATATTGTAATTCCAAAAACTGTTGTGGAATACAAAGTGAAGCGCGGTGATACATTAATTGGTCTTGCTAGCAAATATGGTTTAGAAACCAATTTCTTGGCTGAGCTGAATAATTTGACACCTTCTACTCAGCTTCGCATTGGGGATGTTATTAAAGTGCCTAATTTATAAAATAATTAGCAACTTATGCATAAATCATCTTTTCAACTGAGCCTGCTAGTCGGGCTCAGTGTCGTTTCGCATGCAGTTTTTTCTGCACAGCAAACCACTTCATATATAGCGATTCATTCCAAGCCTAAATATTTAGGAATGATGGCTATGCCATATGCAAATCCGAATGCTCCTAAAGGTGGTCTGTTAAGTCAGGCCGCTCAAGGAACTTTTGATAACCTCAATAGTATGAATGGTAAGGGGAATGCTACAGAGGGCGTTAATTATCTTTTTGATACTTTAATGACTCAATCGTTAGATGAGGTCGGGGTTTTATATCCGCTTTTAGCCGAGAAAGTGAGTTATGACCCAGAAAAAACGCAGTCTGTTACTTTCTATTTAAACCCTAAAGCGCGTTTTAGTAATGGACAGCCAGTCACTGCGGCAGATGTTAAATTTAGTTTTGATGCCTATCAGACGAAGTCTAATTTAGGTTTACAGATGTACCTTGCTGATTTGGCAAAAACAGAAGTAATAAACGCCCATCAGGTAAAGTTTAGTTTTAAGTCTACTCATAATCCTAAAATGCCATTCATTTTGGCAACCTTACCAATTTATTCAAAAGCAGGTTGGCAAAGAAGGGATTTTAGCCGAATTACCCTACAGCCGATTGTTGGTTCGGGGCCCTATGTAGTTGAACGAGTTGATGCAGGTAGAAGCATTAGTTATAAAAGAAACCCAAATTATTGGGCAAAAGATTTGCCTATTAACAAGGGGCGTTACAATTTTGACCGATTAAAATATGTCTATTATCGAAATTGGGATATTGCTTTTGAAGGATTTAAATCTGGGCAATACACTTTGCATGAAGAAACTAATCCTAAAAAATGGGTAACAGATTATCGTTTTCCTGCCGTAAAAGAAGGGCTGGTTACTCAATATAAATTTCGTCACCATAACCCGATTGCCACTGAAAGCTATGTGTTTAACACTAGGCGAAAACCTTTAAATGATATTCGTTTTAGACAAGCTTTAACCTATGCCTATGATTTTGAATGGCAAAATAAAGCTTTGTTTTATGGTCAATATCAGCGCCTACAAAGTTATTTTGAAAATAGTGAATTAGCAGCAACAGGTCGACCTTCAAAAACTGAATTAGACTTGTTAAAACCTTTATTGCCTAAGTTATCTCCACTCATGCAACAAGGTGTTTTAGCAAACTGGAAATATCCAGTGTCGGATGCAAGTGGGTTCAACCGTCAGAACTTGTTAACAGCCAGACAATTACTCATACAGGCTGGCTATAAAGTTAAAGAAGGGCAGCTATTTACACCAGAAGGAAAAAAAGTTCAGCTTGAGTTTTTAATTCAGCAAGATGGTAAACAACGAACACTTTTACCTTTTATTCGTAACCTAAAAAAGTTAGGCATTGCAGTTAATTTGCGTCAGGTCGATGCTCCGCAATATTTAGAAAGGACTCGTCGTTACGATTTTGATATGACCACAATGAATCTGCCGCAATCTCTCAACCCAGGCAATGAACAAACTCAGTTTTGGGGAAGTATCGCCGCAGCGCAGGATGGAAATTACAATTATGCAGGGATTCGCAACCCCGTAATTGATCAAGTGATTTCAAAACTCGTTGCAAGTAAAAGCCGTGAACAACAGATTATTTATACTCGCATTCTCGATCGATTGCTTAGAGCTGGTTATTATCAAATTCCGACGTATGGTAAAGGTGAAAACTGGTATGCTTATTGGAATATGTATCAACAACCTAAAGTTAAACCAGCACTTTCTTCTGGAATAGAATATTGGTGGAGTGATGCAAACAAAGCCAAAACAGTTGCCAAATATTTACATCAACAATAAAAAGCACCTGCCATAAAGGAAATCCTGTTATATGGGTTCATATATTCTCAAGCGACTTCTTTTAATGATTCCCACATTGTTTGTCATTTTATTGATTAACTTTGTGGTTGTGCAAATTGCACCGAGTGGGCCAGTTGAGCAAGCAATACATCAGGCACAAAGCGATTTGGGAATTGGTCGTGCATTGAGTGCAGAAACTTATTATCAAGGTGCTCAAGGTTTAAGCCCTGAAATGGTTGAACAAATTAAGGCTCAGTACGGCTTTGATCGTTCTGCCCCTGAACGATTTTTTCTAATGTTAAAAGGTTATTTAACTTTAGATTTTGGACAAAGCTTCTTTAAAGATAAACCAGTCGTGGAATTGTTGTGGGAAAAAATACCTGTTTCGATTTCGCTTGGACTGGTGAGCACTTTTCTGATTTATTTAATTTCTATTCCGCTGGGAATTAAGAAAGCAAGACAGCAAGGCTCATGGTTTGATCGGTCCACCTCTTTAGTTCTTGTAGTGGGATATGCTGTACCGAGTTTTGTATTTGCCATTTTGTTAGTTGTTTTTTTTGCAGGCGGCTCTTATTTTCAATGGTTTCCATTACAAAATTTAGTATCAGATAACTTTCATCAACTTAATCTTTGGGGCAAAGTTACCGATTATTTATGGCATATGACTTTGCCACTGATTACGATGGTATTAGGCGGTTTTGCCAGTTTAACTTATTTAACTAAATACTCATTTTTAGAAGAACTCAATAAACCCTACGTTTTGGCAGCCTATGCAAAAGGGTTGAATGGCCAACAGGTCTTATATAAGCATGTATTTCGTAATGCTATTTTAGTTGTGCTCGCAGGCTTGCCAGAAGTGTTAGCGGGCATTTTCTTTGTGGGTAATCTGTTTGTAGAAATTATTTTCCATTTAGATGGGGTGGGTTTGTTGGGCTTTGAAGCAATTGTCCAGCGTGACTATCCTGTTATTTTTGGGGTTTTATTTTTCTTTACTTTATTTAGCCTAATTTTACGTCTCATATGTGATGTGTTGTACCAATGGATTGATCCAAGAATTCACTTTGATGCACAAGGAGGCAAATAATGTCTCTGATTGTGCGTACACGATTACAGCGTTTTAGGCAGCATAAATTGGGCTGGGCCAGCTTTATTTTATTTAGTCTGATTTTGGTTTTATCCTTAGCTGCGGAGTTAATTGCTAACGATAAACCATTATTAGTGAAGTATGACGATTCTTACTATTTACCTGTGTTTAAAACTTATCCTGAAACGGCGTTTGGTGGGGTGTTTGAAACAGAAGCTGATTATAAAGACCCTGCTGTACAAGCGCTTATTGAGGCTAAAGGATGGGCAGTTTGGCCGCTCATTCAATTTTCATATCAAACGCCCAATTTAGACTTGGCTGTTCCTGTACCGTCATCACCCTCCAAGCAAAATTGGTTAGGAACAGATGATCAGGGAAGGGATGTTTTAGCCCGCATTCTTTATGGCTTAAGAGTATCGTTACTTTTCGGTTTAGCTTTAACCTTTTGTTCCACTTTATTTGGAATTACCGTAGGTGCCATTCAAGGTTACTATGGCGGTTGGGTAGATTTATTAGGACAACGTTTGGTTGAGGTCTGGAATGGCTTACCCATGCTTTTTATGGTCATGATTTTAGTCAGTATGTTTGTTCCAAATGTATATTGGCTCTTTTTCATTATGTTGTTTTTTGGCTGGACCGTTTTGGTGGGAATTGTCAGAGCAGAATTTTTAAAAGCTCGCCAGTTGGATTATGTTCGTGCAGCCCAAGTTTTGGGAGTGACCGATCGCGCTATTATTTTTAAGCATATTTTGCCCAATGCGATCAGTTCGAGTTTGTCTCAGTTACCTTTTATTTTAACAACCAATATTAGCGCTTTAACAGCTCTTGATTTTTTAGGCTATGGACTGCCACCCGATGCAGCCTCATTGGGCGAGTTATTGCTACAAGGTAAAAATAATTTAGATGCGCCATGGCTAGCAATTTCGGGCTTTTTTAGTCTGGCTATTGTTCTTTCACTTTTAATTTATATTGGGGAGGCAGCCCGTGATGCTTTTGACCCAAGAAAATAGTTTAAATACTGCCTCAACGTTATTAAAGGTTGAACATCTTTCAGTTCAAACCAAAGACCAAAAGATTTTATTGGAAGATCTAAATTTTTACTTAAGTGAAGGTGAAACACTCGCTATTGTGGGCGAAAGTGGTTCAGGTAAATCGATGAGCTGCTTAGCAATAATGGGATTGCTGCAAGAAAAATTAGAAGTAACGGGTCAGGTCTGGATTGGCTCACAAAACATGCTTGAATTAGATGAGAGAGCTCAATCATATTTACGTGGTCGACAAATCGCTATGATTTTTCAGGAGCCTGCTACTGCGTTAAATCCGCTACATCGGGTTGAAAAAATTGTAGGAGAAAACCTTCTTTTATCAGGTTTTTCAAAATTTGAAGTTCAAAAGAAAATAGTTGAACTACTAAAAGATGTGGGAATTGTTGAACCAGAACAAATTTTAAAACGCTATCCACATGAGCTCTCTGGTGGTCAAAAACAACGTGTCATGATTGCGATGACATTAGCGCTTCAGCCTAAAGTTTTGATTGCAGATGAGCCTACGACTGCTTTAGATGTGGTCTTACAGATACAGATTTTAGAGCTATTAAAATCTTTACAAGCAAAATATGGAATGGCACTTATTTTAATTAGCCATGATCTAAATTTAGTACATCTCTATGCTGAGAAATTGATTGTATTGCAAAGTGGGCGTGTAGTAGAGCAAGGTGAACTGAGCCAAATCTTTGCAAACCCTAAAACAGCTTATACAGCACAGTTGTTAGATCATGATTTTGGAAGTGTAGAGTCTAGACCCACTCAACAGAATGTTTTATCAGTTCGACAGCTCAGGGTGCAATTTCCTATAAGAAAAGGAATTTTAAATCGCATTCAAGGATATTTCACTGCAATAGAAGATTTGAGTTTCGATCTTGCTCAAGGTGAATCACTTGGAGTGGTTGGTGAAAGTGGTGCGGGTAAGTCATCTTTAGCCCTTGCTTTGGTTCAGCTTGTTAAGAGTAAAGGGCAAATTGTTTTTTTAGGGCAAGATTTGAATCAGTTACAGCCAAAAGTGCTGCGGTTGATGAGATCAGATTTTCAACTTGTATTCCAAGACCCATTTGGCAGTTTAAACCCGCGTATGACAGTAGGGCAGATTATTGCTGAAGGGTTAAAGTTAAAAGCTGTGAATGAAAAAGAGGTAACTCAGCAAGTTAAATCTGCCTTGATAAAAGTTGAATTAGCTGAAGATTTTCAACATCGTTATCCTCATGAACTTTCAGGCGGGCAACGTCAACGTGTCGCCTTAGCCAGAGCTTTAGTGGTTCAGCCGAAACTTTTAATTTTGGATGAACCTACATCGGCCTTAGATCGGACCACGCAAAAAGCCATAATTAAGTTGTTGCGACAATTACAGCAAACTGAGCAGTTAAGTTATATTTTTATTAGTCATGATCTAAATATAGTGAAATCACTGTGCCATAAAGTGATGGTATTACGTCATGCTAAAGTTGTTGAATCTCAGGAAACTGAACTTCTATTTTCTAAACCGCAAACTGAATATACCAGACAGTTAATTAGAGCATCTCTTTAAGATTTTATTTTAATTATTTGTTTTTTAATAGAATAAATTTAATTTTTGACTTATGCAAAAAGTTGCATATTTTTATATTCTTTAAAATTGACATGTGCTATTGTCAGTTATCGATTATGTCTTGACACGCTCAATAACTCATTTAAATTAGAGTAATTGCTCTATAATTCAAAAAAAGAGGTTAACCATGAACCAGATTGCTCAACCCATCACAATTCGCAATACCACCTTTAAAAATCGAATTATTAAAGGTGCGATGAGTGAGGCGCTTGCAAATTATGAAGGCCAACCAAATGATTTACATTTGGGCTTATATGGTGCTTGGGCAAAAGGTGAACTTGGCTGTGCCATTACGGGCAATGTCATGGTAAATGCTGGAGCAAAAAATGAACCAGGTGTTGTTGTTATTGAAACTGAACGTGACCTAGATCGCTTAAAAGAATGGGCGGCCTTAGGTAAAAAATACGGCATGGTGCAATTGATTCAATTGTCACACCCAGGTCGCCAGTGTCCAAAAGGTTTAAATAAAGAAACCGTAGCGCCATCGGCAGTACCTTTTAGCCCAGCTTTAGCAACCATGTTTGGAACGCCACGTGAACTTAGTCATGATGAAATTCTAGATATTATTAATCGTTTTGCGAAAGCAGCTCAGATCTGTGAAAAAGCAGGTTTCGAAGGCGTGCAATTGCACGGCGCACATGGTTATTTAATTAGTCAGTTTTTATCGCCATTAACTAATAAGCGTACAGATCAATGGGGCGGTTCAGTTGAAAATCGTAGCCGTTTTTTATTAGAGGTTTATAAGGCGGTACGTGAAGCAACCTCTGAAAATTTTATTATTTCAGTGAAGCTTAACTCAGCTGACTTTCAGCGTGGCGGTATTAGCGAAGAAGATGTCATTTCAGTGTTTAAAGCAGTAGACGAAGCTGGTATCGATTTAATTGAAATTTCAGGCGGCACTTACGAGGCACCAGCAATGGCTGGAGCTAAGGCGGATAAACGTAAAGCAAGCACGATTGCGCGTGAAGCATACTTTTTAGATTTTGCTGAGAAAATCCGTCAGCATGTTAAATGTAAGCTCATGGTGACAGGTGGGTTCCGTACTGTAGAGGGCATGAATGCTGCACTTGAAAGTGGTGCATGTGACTTTATTGGTATTGCTCGCCCATTTGCCGTGGAAACCGATTTAACAGAACGTCTAATTGCAGGGCAAGACGTGCGTTATGCCGTAAAACCGATTAAAACGGGCTTACCTTTTGTCGATAAAATGGCAATTATGGAAATTATTTGGTATGCCGCTCAATTTAAAACCATTGGCAAGGGTAAAAAACCAAATCCAAAACTTTCACCACTTGTGGTGTTTTTAAATTATGCCAAAGGCAATATTAAAGCGGTGATTCAAGGACAAGTGAACTCGCGTAAGTCTGCATAATTTCATTACCATGCAGTCGTCCAGTAAGCGTTAAATGTAGAAGCAGACCATTGGCCTTTAATTAAAGCATTATTAAAGGCAGGTCTGTTTTCTATTTGGGCAAGATAACGGTGTATATGTTTAAACTGGCTGTAATTTTGTGAGCAAGCTAATAATGGGAACCACATCAAAATATCAGCAATAGTAAACTGATCTCCAACAAACCATAAGTGATGCTCTAAATGTTCATCAATCATTTTCATTTGTTGTTGTAGTGATTGATTGAGATAGCCTTGATCGAATCCATATTTTAAAAGTTTAGGAATGAAACGGATCGGAAAAAGATGTACGTTGTGCAATTTGGTGAAAGATTTGTTTGAGTACTAAATCGGGAATAAATGTTGCCTCGCAATAATTTTTCCAATAACAAAAATTTTGGAGTTGTTGGCGTGATAGGCTGTTCGGTCCCAATTGTGGGTGTAAATGAGATAGGTAATCTAAAATTGCTGAGGTTTCAGCTAAGACTGAAGTGTTTCCTTGTTCAATAATTTCGAGAGTTGGAAATTTTGATAATTGATGAGGTGAGTTTTTATCTTCGCCTATAACTGAATGATCTTTAATAGTGAGCTCATAGTTGAGTTTTAATTCTTCTAAAAACCAAATGATGCGTTGAGAGCGCGAATTTTTTAGGTGAAATAATCGAATTTGCATGTCATGTTCAAATTATAGTTTTGATATATGTTGAGTATAGAACATAATTTAATTATAAAAATATTTATAAATCAGTAGATTATATTTTTTATATAAAAGTAGCTTAATAAAAAGCCACTGCCATTAAAAATGGAGTGGCTTTTTAGTGTTTGATATCCCTAACGAGATCTGACCTACAAGTTTGTTGCCTTGAAGAGGTTACCGTATATCAGATCTTTTTATAGTTCAGTTTAGAACGTATAGCTCATACCCAATTGAACCGTACGTGATTCACCCGGATAAGCATATAAATTGAAAGCACTTTCATCATAAACTTTGTCAAAAATATTTTTCAGATCTAAGTTAAGACGAAGTTTTGGTGTTGCTTGATAGTAAGAAACCAAATCTGTAACCGCATAACCTTTCATGGTGTAAGTACTATTGGCTGTTTGTCCTGCACGCTTATCAATATATTTTTGATTAATTCCTAGACCTAAACCTTGTAAAGGACCATCCTGAAACTCATAGATATTTAAAAGATTAAAACTATTCTTTGGAATATTGGCTAAGGTGGTTCCTTTTTTCAAAGTATTGTCTTTGCTGACTTCTGCATCTGTATAAGCATATCCACCAATAATTTTCCAAGCCGGAGTAATTTGCCCTGCAACATTTAGCTCAATACCTTGGCTACGAACTTCGCCAGCAGCAACTTTATAGGCTGAATCTACAGGATCGAGGGTTAATACATTTTCTTTTTTTGCATAAAAAATAGCAGAGTCAACCGATAGCATATTGTCGAGTGCTTGCCATTTAAAGCCTAACTCGTAAGCCATGCCTTCTTCAGGGTCAAAACCTTCTCCATTACGGCTAGCACCAGTGTTTGGTTTAAAAGATTTTGCAGCATTGCTATAGATTGAAAGGTCATCACGAGCTTTAAAAACCAAACCTAAACGTGGAATAAACGCATCATGACTGGTATTCCAGTTTGCAGTATTCGGTAATAGGTTTTTGTAATCATGTTCGTAGTGCTCAAAACGTAAGCCCAATAGTGCACTTAAACGTTCATTTAAATCGATTTGGTCTTGTACAAAAAGGGCGGTTGTTTTTAAGTTTTCACGATCATGTGTAGTAAGCCGATTAAGCTCAGGCAGTGGTTGGCCTAAAACAGGATTATAAATATTAATAGGGTAACTACCGACATCACCACTTGAACGAATAATGTATGACTTGTAATCATAATTTTCATATTCAAGCCCAGTCACTAAGGTATGTGCTAATCCTAAAAGCTGGAAATTACCTGTTAAGTTAATTTGGGCATCTGTATCTTGCCATTTCAATTCACGATAGTTGTAATTCCGGCCTAAAGTTTCACCGTCATTTTGAATGCCATTTGCTTCTACCGCATAGCCATACAATTTGCCATTTAAATATTGCACACCAGCATTCAGCTTCCAGTCATTCCCAAGGTCGTGTTCGACTCGTAATTGAGTCATATTGTTATCATTGTAAAGCCGGTTGTTGTATTTACCTGTTTCCCATAAATAGGTTTCTGGTGAGCTATTAAAAGATTTCTGTGTTGGATAACGTGTATGACCACGGTCAAGCGGATGCTGGTTTCTTAAAATATCGGCTTCGAAGATAACTTTAGTCGCGTCGGAAGCTTGCCATTGAATGACTGGAGCAATTCCATAACGTTTAGACTCAACGTGGTCGCGATAACTATCACCACCTTCTGCAATCACATTTAGACGATAACCAATATTTTCTGCATTTGGAATAGTGCCTGTCGTGTCGACAGTGGTACGATATAAACCTTCACTGTTAAGCTGGGCACCTAAAGTAGTTTGTTGCTCAGACTTTGGTGTTTTAGAAATTAAGTTAAAAGTACCACCCGGGTCACCACGGCCATACGAGCTAGAAGAGGGACCACGTAAAACGTCTACGCGTTCAATCGTGTTGCTATCTGGAGCGTTCGGATAACCACGGTTAATCGGGAATCCATTACGGTAAAACTCACCGCTAGTGAAACCACGAAGGTTAAACCCTGTTAAGCCTTGACCCCCAAAGTTATTAGCACGAGTAACGCCGCCAGCTAAATCAAGCGCTTCGATTAAACGTGTAGCTCCAATATCTTCAATTACTTTTTGGGTCACCACACTGACAGATTGCGGTGTATCTTTTAATGCGACTTCACTACGTGTTGCGCTACTTGAATTATCTACTTTGTAAGTTTGATCAGCGGCTTGTTGAGCTTTAATTTTAATGGTAGCAAGCGTAGTTGAAGATTGATCTGTTTCTGCGAAAGCACTTGAGATACAGCAGAGCTGAGCGATGCTCAGGGAGAGGAGGCGAAGCTTAAGATCCATTTAAAACCTTATTGATAATAAATATCAGTATAAAAATAAGAATTATTATATTGTAAAACTACGTAAAGGAAATACTGGATCAGTGATATTTAAATACAAATGTATTTTATTTGGAAATAATAGAGGTTAAAGCAATAAATAAAATATTAAGAAAATAAAAAGAAATTTTATAAGAATAGAATAATGGCGTCCCTACGGGGATTCGAACCCCGGTTACCGCCGTGAAAGGGCGATGTCCTAGGCCTCTAGACGATAGGGACGTTGAGGATGGCGGTATCTTAAGAAGCCGCCACCAAACTGTCAAGTAGGTAAGGAGACAGTTTGTTCAAAATATAGCAAAACAGTTCAGCAGTCTTCTGAGTATCGTATAAAGCAGAGTGTGCTTCTTTACCATCGAACTCAATTCCAGCTTGAATGCAGGCTTTAGCAAGGACTGTTTGTCCAAACATCACAGCACTTAAAGTAACTGTATCCATGACTGAAAAACTATGAAAAGGGTTCTGGTTTTTTGTGCTTGTACGTGCAATTGCAGCTTGAACAAAACCAAGATCAAAATGAGCGTTGTGACCGACCAATACTGCATGCGTACAGTGTTGCTGTTTACGAACTTCATTGACCGACTTAAAAATACGGCGTAATGCAGTGCGTTCATCTTCAGCCATTGCTATACGCATTGGATTGAATGGATCAATACCAATAAAGTCTAGCGAACGGCGGTCGAGGTTAGCCCCCTCAAACGGGTTAATGTGCGCATGAAATGCTGGACCAGGGACAAATTGTCCCTGAGCATCATACACAATTGGAATGCATGCAATTTCTAGCAATGCATCTGTCTGGGCATTAAAACCTGCCGTTTCAACGTCAACAACAACAGGTAAGAAGCCACGAAAACGTTGGCCAATGACCGGGACAGAGGTTTCTTGTGTCACACTTTTCTCCATTGCAGCGTTTTCCCGGCATGCAGCGGGATAATTTTTTGATCATCTAAATAATCAAAAGATTCTGGGACAAGGTTATCTTCTTTTACCAAAGTAATGGTAGAAGTATTACGTGGTAGACCATAGAAGTCTGCGCCAAAATGGCTAGCAAAACCTTCTAAGCGCTCTAATTTACCCACTTGGTCAAATGCTTGGGCATAAAGCTCAATTGCATTAGGTGCACTATAACAGCCCGCACAGCCACAAGCATTTTCTTTTGCATTTTGTGAGTGAGGAGCGCTATCTGTACCCAAGAAAAATTTAGGGTTACCACTCGTTGCAACTTCAAGCAAAGTTGTTTGATGTGTTTGGCGCTTTAAAATTGGCAAACAGTAAAAATGCGGCTTAATGCCACCGACCAACATATCATTACGGTTAAATAATAAATGCTGAGGAGTGATTGTTGCCGCAACATTACGATCATGCTCTAAAACAAAATGAGCCGCATCGCTTGTTGTAATGTGTTCAAGTACCACTTTAAGTTTTGGAAACTGTTTTAAGAGTGGGTTGAGTACTTCATCAAGGAAGCGTTTTTCACGGTCAAAAATATCGACATGGTTATGAGTTACTTCACCATGAAGTAATAATGGAACTTGATGTTCTTCTAATTGTTCAATAACTGCATAAACCTTACGGATATCACTCACACCATTATCAGAATTGGTGGTTGCGCCCGCTGGGTAAAGTTTAATTGCATTTACATGTCCAGATTCTTTAATTTTACGAACTTCGTCTGGTGAGGTGAAGTCAGTAAAATAAAGCACCATACGCGGGTCAAAATTGAGACCTTCTGGAACATGAGCAAGAATACGTTCACGGTAAGCCAGCGCTTCTTCCACAGTTTTTACAGGTGGAACAAGGTTTGGCATACAGATCGCACGAGCAAACTGTTTAGCCAAATCAGGTACAGTACGTTTTAATGCTAAACCATCACGTAAATGTGCATGCCAGTCATCTGGCTGGAGCAGGGTAATAGAGTCCAAGGCAGTTCAAACTTCGAAATAAAACAAATGATAATCGATAAAGTGTGAAAATGGTAACGAGAATTACGGACAAATGGCAAAATAAAGCGCAAGAGGCCTCAAAAAATAATGTTATATTTTGTTAATGTGTAAGAGGTAGGAATCGGGTAGTGGTAAATAGGGGAAATGTACAGGAATTACTCAAAGCAAAAGAAGAAATAGAATATCTGGTAACTTTACATACCCATCGTTATGCCAATACACCTTTGCCTCATCAATTAGAAAAAAAGTTCTGGTGCTTAAATCTTGAACGAACTAAACAAAATATCTCCAAATTTTTAGCAAGTGGCGTTCTCACCTATCTAATTTTTATTTTATTAGCGCTCCCTACAGACTACTTAGTGATTGGCGTACCTTACATTACTTGGGATTTTATTTATTGCTTACTGAGTGCAATTAATATTGCTTGTGCGCTGCTGCTATTTTGGGTTTTTGCCAAGTTTAAAAAACTCACTAAATATTTTTACGTCGCTGCGTGCGGGATTGTATTTTTTACCATTATTTTCAATGCAATGTTACTGCTTAGTGTAGGAAATATCGCTCTTAAAAATCAGTCGATGTTACTACTTTCTTTTTTATATATGCTCGGCTTTATTTTGAGCGGTATAAAGCCTCTACATATGCTTTATGTGGGTTTAACAGCCGCAATTTTTGTTTTTTCTTCATTGATTCTATTGCAAGCGAATTGTGACTATATTGCTTTGGGGCGAGCTCTGTTTGGTAGCTGTATTTTAGGTTTTTCAATTAGTACGATGCTTACGTCTAGAGAAAGAAGTCTTTTTTTAAATAATCAGCTTGCTGAGCTTAATGAAAAGATTTTGCGTATTGAGGCATCTGAATTGCTTCATTTAAGTCAACAAGATGCACTCACTAAAATTTCTAATCGACGTACTTTTGATGAGATGTTTGACTTTTTTTACTATCGGGCAAAGCAAGAGCAACGCCCATTGGCCGTTTTATTTATTGATATCGATTTTTTTAAAAACTATAACGATTTTTATGGGCACCAGATGGGGGACAAGGTCATCTCGTCTATTGCCTCTGCAATTAAGAATTCGATTCGTCATGTTGATTTTGTTGCCCGATATGGCGGAGAAGAGTTTGTGGTTCTTTTGCCAAAAACACCCGCTCAAGGTGCCTATGCGGTGGCTGCTAATATTTATAAAGCGATTGAGCGTCAAGCGATTCCCCATGCTGCATCTTTGGTCTCTACGCATGTAACGATTAGTTTGGGCTTTACTGTCTATACAGAAGGCTTAAAAGTCACACAGGAAAATTTAATTCATGCTGCCGATCAAGCTTTATATCGGGCTAAGCAGCTTGGGCGTAACCAAATTTATTATCAGCCTTTACAAGTCGCCGAAATTGCCTGAATGAATTTAAAAAATAAAAAGGCCACCTTAATAGGTGGCCTTTTTGACGTTATAAGAAAATTATTTTTTCTTACTGTCTAATTGAGGAATAGCAGAACCTTGACCGATTGAAAGTAAACCAGCATCTGTATAGATACCAAGTTTTGCACGTGTATCGGTAATGTCGAGGTTACGCATAGTCAACTGACCAATACGGTCCATAGGCGAGAACATTGAATCGCCTTTTTCCATTGTTAAACGTTCAGCTTCGTACGTTAAGTTTGGAGATTCAGTGTTCATGATGGTGTAGTCATTACCACGACGAAGTTCAAGTGTAACTTCACCTGTAACAGCTTTAGCAACCCAACGCTGAGCCGTTTCACGCAACATAAGCGCTTGAGAGTCGAACCAACGACCTTGGTAAAGTAAACGACCTAAACGTAAACCGTTAATGCGGTATTGTTCGATCGTATCTTCGTTATGAATACCAGTAACCAAACGCTCATAAGCAATATGAAGAAGGGCCATACCCGGTGCTTCATAAATACCACGAGATTTCGCTTCGATAATACGGTTTTCTATTTGGTCAGACATACCTAAACCATGACGACCACCAATACGGTTTGCTTCAAGAATAAGCTCAACTGGATTGTTAAAAGTTTGACCGTTTAACGCAACAGGTACACCTTCTTCAAAACGTACAGTTACTTCTTCTGGTTTGATTTCAACTTCTTCTTTCCAGAAAGCAACGCCCATAATTGGGTCAACGATTTTGATACCAGCATTTAAGTATTCAAGATCTTTTGCTTCGTGAGTTGCGCCCAACATGTTTGAGTCAGTTGAATACGCTTTTTCTTTTGACATTTTATAGTCAAAACCGTTGTCGATCAGGAACTGTGACATTTCTGCACGGCCACCGAGTTCATCGATGAAGTTTTGATCTAACCAAGGCTTATAAATTTTAAGATTCGGGTTGGTCAACAAACCATAACGATAGAAACGTTCAATATCGTTACCTTTATAAGTTGAACCGTCACCCCAGATGTTTACGTCATCTTCTTTCATTGCAGTAACTAACATTGTACCTGTTACTGCACGACCTAATGGAGTCGTATTGAAATAAGGAACACCACCTGTACTGATATGGAATGCACCACACTGAATTGCAGCAATACCTTCAAGCGCAAGTTGTAAGCGGCAGTCAATTAAGCGAGCTTTTACAGCGCCGTATTGTTCTGCTTTCTTTGGAATTGCATCGTAGTCATCTTCATCAGGCTGGCCTAAGTTTGCAGTATATGCATAAGGCTCTGCACCCTTTTGTTTCATCCATAATAAAGCAGCTGAAGTGTCTAGGCCTCCGGAGAAGGCAATCCCAACTTTTTTGCCTACTGGTACATGCTGCAAGATAGTTGCATTATCAGTCATTGCTAATCCTAACATTTATAAAAAAGACCCCGTTGAGGTGGTCTCGAGAATTCTGAATGGCGGCTATTGTAGCACTATTCATGGTGCTTTTTTTGGCAAAAAAGCATTAATTCACTTGTTCTGATTGGTATTTATTATTTGAAGAAAATATGGGATTGTCTTCTTTATATATAGATTGACCATAATCTCGAATAAAAAATAATTCTGGGTCATCCAAAATTATCAAAAAAGTATTAAAGTACTATGCAACAAGTTGCAAAAAACTATTGGGACGCAGCATGACAAGTTACGCCAATTTATTAAAACCATTACATTTAGGCTTTACCACCATTAAAAACCGTGTGGTGATGGGATCCATGCATACGGGACTTGAAGACCGTTTTTTTAACTATCCAAAACTGGCAGCTTATTTTGAAGAGCGTGCAAAAGGTGGGGTTGGCCTGATTGTGACAGGTGGTATTTCTCCGAACCGTCAGGGATGGTTGGCACCTGCGGGTGGAACTATGAACAGTCTCTTTGATGTTCCTCAGCACCGTTTAGTAACCCATGCTGTTCATAAACATGGCTCTAAAATCTTAATGCAGATTTTGCACGCTGGCCGATATGGTTACCAACCATTTGTTGTGTCTTCAACAGCAATTAAATCTCCAATTTCACCATTTAAACCGCGTCAGCTTTCTGAAAAAAATATTCTCAGCACAATAGAAGATTACGCTCAGTGCGCTGACATTGCCAAAAAAGCAGGTTATGACGGTGTCGAAATTATGGGCTCGGAAGGTTATTTAATTAATCAGTTTTTAAGTAGCCACGTTAACCAGCGTACTGACCGTTGGGGTGGTGAAATTGAAAACCGGATGCGTTTTCCTGTTGAGATTGTGAAAGCGATTCGCGCCAAAGTTGGTGAGAAATTTATTATTTGTTTCCGCTTGTCTTTACTTGATTTAGTTCATGACGGTAACACTATGCAAGAAGTAGTTACTGTTGCAAAAGCTTTAGAAAAAGCGGGTGTGACTTTATTAAATACTGGCATTGGCTGGCATGAAGCACGTGTACCGACCATTGTAACTTCGGTGCCTCGAGCCGCTTTTGTCGATTACACAGCCCACGTAAAACAACATATTTCTATTCCGATTATTGCGTCAAACCGAATTAATATGCCTGAAACTGCCGAAGAGATTTTGGCAACTGGCAAAGCTGATATGGTTCAAATGGCGCGTCCTTTATTGGCCGATGCATTTTGGGTAAATAAAACTGCGACTAACCGTGTTGATGAAATTAATACCTGTATTGCTTGTAACCAAGCCTGTTTAGACCATGCTTTTAAAAACAAGCGCGTGTCTTGTTTAGTAAACCCGCGTGCAGGCCATGAAACAGAACTGGTTTATTTAAAAACTAAGCAGCCTAAACGTATTGCTGTTGTCGGTGGTGGCGTAGCAGGTATGTCCGCGGCAACTGTTGCAGCAAGCCGTGGCCATGCAGTGACACTATTTGAAGCAACTGCAGATGTAGGTGGTCAATTTAACTTTGCCAAAGTTGTGCCGGGTAAAGAAGAATTTCACGAAACGATTCGCTACTTCAAAGTACAACTCGAAAAAACAGGCGTGGATGTACGTTTAAATACTCGCGTAAATCGCGAGCAGCTTGAACGCGAAGGTTTTGATGAAGTGATTGTTGCAACTGGTGTAATCCCTCGCGCATTAAAAATTGAAGGAAGCAATGCACCACAAGTTCTTTCTTATGCTCAAGTTTTAAAAGGTGCAGAAGTTGGGCAAAAAGTAGCAGTGATTGGTGCAGGTGGTATTGGTTTTGATGTATCTGAGTTTTTACTTAAACCTCCACATCAACCACAGCCTCAACCTTTAGCAGAGTGGCAACGTGAATGGGGTGTAGACCCAGATCCGAACTATGTTTCTGAAGGTGGTATGCAGCCACCAGTGGTTGAACCAGCAATCCGCGAGATTTATTTACTACAACGTAAAACTACACCTCTCGGTATTGGCCTTGGCAAGACTTCAGGTTGGGTACACCGTGCACAGCTTAAAAAGCATGGCGTGCGTATGTTACGAGGCGTGCAATATAAAGCAGTCACTGATGAAGGACTTTGGATTGAGCACAATGGTCAAGACCAGCTTTTACGTGTAGACACGGTTGTAGTGTGTGCAGGCCAAGAGTCGGTAAAAGACTTGATGCCAAAAGAAGGTGAGTCGACTATAGCCAACTACCATATTATTGGTGGTGCAAAGCTCGCAGCAGAGCTAGATGCGAAGCGTGCGATCAAAGAAGGAGCAGAATTAGCTGCTCGATTGTAAAATTGATGAAACAATATGCACTTGAACACAAAGCGATGATATTTTTCTTGAATAAAATGAATAAGCTTTGTATTCTTACGCACATGGAAGCGTGGCAGAGCGGTTTAATGCACCGGTCTTGAAAACCGACGAGGGTGTGAGTCCTCCGTGAGTTCGAATCTCACCGCTTCCGCCAAATTCGAAAAGCCCCTGTTAAAAGCAGGGGCTTTTTTTATTTCTATGGCATAAATTGATTGAGTTGCGTCAGCATCTAGTCTGGAGGTTGAAGGTTACTATACTTATTCTGTAGGATTTAAAGTGGCTTTAAATAGAAAAATTTAATAGAGTTACTTAGATATAAAATGAACATATCGATTATTACTAAAGCTAGTTTAATAAGATTTTTCGATTAATATAAGAATAGTTGGAGAGAAAAATGAGTAGATCTGGAAAACTGATTTGGAAAAGTTAATTTTACTAATTAATCTAGGTGTTTTGTACTCTTTAAAAAATAATTATATAGATATAAATGAAGCTGAATATTTTTTGTATACACCATATATGCTTAGACTTTTGAAAGAAAATAATTGCTCTATCGACTTAATTAATATAATTCATAAAGGGACCGAACTAGAAGATCTTGGGGAATTAAAGATTGATTTTAAAAATGAAGTAGAAAAAATGTTTAAGGAATGTGAGGATATGATCAAGAATTTTCCTGAAACTAGTTTTGAATTTGAAAAATGGTATGATCAAAATTTATTTAACAAATATAATTGAGATATATTTAATATAAAAAATATTGCTGACACCTTATTAGATCTTGATACTATAGAAAGTAGTTTAGGAGCTTTGAAAATTTACGAATAATTTTAGAGTTTAAAGAATTATCAAAATTTATAAATAGCTGTTATTGGATAGAGATTGTATTTATGATTATTTTGTAAATAGGGGGTTGTAGGAATAATTTATATTTAAAAATTAGGGCGAAATTTTATTTTACGCTTAATGTTGTGAGTACTTTATTAATAACTGAGCTTGTTTTTAGAAGCAATATTATATTCAAAATGGTTATTTGCTTTAAATGTATGTAGTAACTATTTAGCTGTCAAAAATATGTAAGTAATAGGATAAAAATGTTAGAAACTGATGTTTTAATTGTTGGAAGTGGTCCAGCTGGTTCTTCTGCTGCACTTATGTTAAGTAGTTATGGAATTAGAAATATCATAATAACTAAATATAGATGGCTGGCAAACAGCCCTCGTGCTCATTATATCAGTCAAAGAACTATGGAAATTGTTCGAGACTTGGGGATCTCAGATGAAGTAATCGCAAAAGCAGCACCAAAAGAAGTCATGGGAGATGTTGTTTATTGCACATCTTTAACGGGTGATGAAATTGGACGCTTTCCTTATGGAATGAATCATCCAGAAAGAATGTCAGAATATGCTAAAGCGAGCCCCTGTGAACAGTGCGATCTTCCTCAACACCTATTTGAACCTATTTTACTTTCAAATGCAGCATCACGAGGGAGTCATCCAAGATTTGATACGGAATATTTATCTCATGTACAAGACGAGGATGGTGTAACAGTCACTGTTTTAGATAGATTAACTCAACAAACATACTTAATCCGCTGTAAGTATTTAATCGGAGCTGATGGTGCAAGTAGCCAAGTCGTAAAAGATTTAGATTTACCTATGGCAGGTAAAATGGGGAAAAATGGCAGTATAAGCATTATTTTTAAAGCCGATTTAACAAAATACGTTTCGCATCGACCTGGCTACCTCTGGTGGATTATACAACCTGGAGCAAACATTGGTGGGATAGGGTTAGGGTTGTTGCGTATGGTCAGACCTTGGAATGAATGGCAGATTGTTTGGGGGTATGACATTGAAAAAGAAGAGCCATCTCTTACCGATGATGAAGCGATTGCTATTTGCAAGCAGCTTATTGGTGATAACGACATAGAAATAAACATAAGTAGTAAGTCGTTATGGACAGTAAATGAAATGTATGCAGAGCAATACTCAAAAGGTCGAGTTTTCTGCATTGGTGATGCTGTCCATCGTCATCCACCTTCGAATGGTTTAGGTTCAAACTCATCTATACAAGACGCTTATAATTTATGTTGGAAATTAGCATTTGTATTAAATGGCAAAGCGGGTAGTGGTTTATTAGACAGTTTTAATGAAGAAAGAGCACCTGTTGGTGAGCGAATTGTTAAACGAGCAAATCAAAGTGTTAGAGAGTTCTCTACAATCTTTTCTGCTTTAGAGTTAGATGGAAAGTACAGTACAGAGACGATGCAAGGAAGCATAAATGCCTTAAGCGAAGGTAATGAAAAAGGTGCTGTTAAACGTCGTGATTTAAGATCTGCAATTGAATATAAAGCTTATGAATTTGCTGCTTTAGGAGTCGAAACTAACGTACGGTATTATTCATCTGCAATTATTGGAGAAGAGTCTGCTATTGAAAATAAAATAGATTCTAGTAGAGATGAAGATCTTCATTATTATCCTTCATTTACCCCAGGTCATAAACTTCCTCATATATGGCTAGTCAAAAATCATAAAAAAATATCAACCTTAGACTTAATCGGAAATGGAAAGTTTACGCTTTTCTGTTGGCTACAAGGCGATAAATGGAAACTTGCTGTAGACAACCTGAATAAACAGCTTAACTTGGATATTAACGTTATACAGGTAGGTCCCAAAAGAGACGTTGAAGACTCTTATGGAGAACTGTCTCGCTCTTGGGGTAATGATGAAAATGCTTGCATAATGATCAGGCCAGACGGCTATATTGCTTGGCAAAGCAACAAAATTGAATCAGCGGACAATGAGTTGCACAAAGCCATATCATCAATACTTAGTTTGAATTAGAATTTCACTGCTTCACCAAATTCGAAAAGCCTCTGTTAAAAGCAGGGGCTTTTTTATTACTTAGCAATCCATATAAAAATTTTGATTGAGTTGGGCACAATTAGACGTCAGCTTAATTTTATATTTTGTAGTTAATTGCACCCTCATAATGGTCATTATCTTGTCATTGTTTGAATAATTCTTTCGGGTCAACTATTGTTTCTATATGTATAATTATAGGCGGAATAGTTTCTTATAATACTAACCCCTTTGCATCACTATCTTGCATAGTAAAATCGCCTGATATGTACCAAATTTAAATTAAGAGATATGGATAATTCATGAATTTAATAAAACCTAGTAATAAGTTCTTTCTTGCAATTTTTCTTATGATGAATCTTTCAAATACATATGCAGCAAAAATACAGGCTGTAGATGCTGAAGTACAGGAGAGTGCTGTAGATGTAATGGAAGCTGCTGGAGCAGAAGCTGTAGGTGGGCAAGAGGATATATGCCGTGTTGACGAGGCGTGTGATGTTGCATCTGCTGTTTCTGAGGATGAAATGTACGGTGGCATTCAACAAGAATATGTCGTGAAAGGCTGTAAGGTAACAATCTACAACGATGGGCCAGTGAAAATGGTCAATGTAAAGACAGATCAACCATGTGATGCTCCACTTCCTAAAGACCATAAATTTTCTAGATAGAGCCTGTGAACCTATAAATTATTTTATAGGCCTTTCTGTTTTTTCTCAAAATCATGAACCATTCGAATACGTTCTTCAGTTGCGGGATGAGAAGATAAAGTATCAAGAACAGCTGTAGATAGTTTATTAGCTGAAGATTCTTCTTGAGAAGTTGGCGGGTTGGACTGATTTTTTTTATCGATACCTTCTTCTGTTGTATCGCTTAAGCGTTGTAAGAAATTTGCGAAGTGCGAGACTTCTATATGCTTCCTATCCATCAGTTGTAAAGCATATAGATCGGCTTCGGACTCAAATTTACGTGAGTAATTTGCACCTATCATAGCCGCAGGTAATGACGTAAATAAGTCTGAATTATCTCCGGTCATTGCAATGTATAATATACTTAGGCCTAAACTAGTTAACCCTTGTTGCAAACTATGGCGATAAACCAAATGGCCTTGTTCATGGGCTAATACGCCTAAGACTTCCTGATTAGTATGTGCCATTTTGATCAGTTCATCTGTGATGATGATCGTATTATTAGGTAGTGCTACAGCATTTGCCCCTAATTGATCGCCTTTACGGAAGACTAATTTGGCTGGTCTGTTTTCAGCAACAGTATTCAAATATTGTTTAGTAATTTGGTCTTTTTGAGTTTGTGCTAATTGGCTGGGTGCAGTCCAATTATTTAATACATAATTCTCGGCTTCATCACCTAGTTTCTTTAAAGTATTCTCAGGTAATTGAAAAGCAAGATAATGGGATGTGGCTGGAACACCCCATTTTACTAGACTGATCGCGAAAGTAATCACAAAAATTACACTAAAAAGAATAAGACTCGGAGAGCGTTCAAGTTTCCAAATCGAATGTTGAACCTTTTTAGTTGTGTAATTAAACCATTCTGGTAATGCACTATGAAATTCAATTCTTGCATCATCAGATAATTCAATTACTGGGTGTAACTGTCCCAGCGCACCAATCAATTTCATATCAGTATATTGATAATGACGTTGTTGTTCTAATTGCTCACCATACCGAATGAGAACTTCAGATTTAGATTGAGCTAAAATCTGAGCACGGTGAGGTTTAGACACTATGCCATCATAGAAAATGATATCTACTGCTTGGGACATAAATTATTAAACTCAGATTATTATAGAGAGATGTCAATATCAAAAATATCACTGATTTCTTCAGCTAAAGCACTTTGTTCTTGCTGAGCGAGATTCATCATTTGATCTGGATCATCTAATAAAATTAAACTCATCGATTCAATCTGATATTTGTGAATACGAACTGCAGCCCAAGCAGACATTAAGCCTATGGTTAAGATTTTTACAATCCAGTTTGAAGCTACAATCCATGCAAAACGCCATTGATTACAGTCTGTTTTAAATTGACTGTTTCCAACTGTAGTATTGTTCCATGTCGTAATAAAAATACGTGCAGCAATTAATGGATAAATAAATAATCCAATAAATGCATATACCATAACTATTCCGAAGACTGCAACGTTCGGTGAGAACCCAGCAATTGTTCCTGCCATAGCAAAGTAAATGATTGAAAAAATAGCAATTATACCAATTGCAATAAAAACTGGTATATAAACTGCAGCCATATATGCAGACCATTTTGCGTTTAATTTAAAATTTAATTGTCCAGCATATAAGTTGTTTAGATAATATTTTTTATATAGCCAAATAGCTACAGGTGTAAAGATTCCTAATGTGAAAATATATACCAATATACTCAAAAGAAAGACTTTATAAGATTCTTTTATCGTTCCACCAAAATAAAAACGTGCGTTGCCGAACTTACTATTTCTTGCAGTAAAACGCAAAGTAGCGCGAATTAGCCAAGGTACTGCTGTATATAATGCAACTAGTCCAACCACAGTCGCAACTATTGAATACTGTGATGAAATTGCAAATACTGCGTAAATTCCTAATGCAATTAAACGTCCAATCAAAATCTTGGTTGGAATCCCTGTAAAATCAAAGCGACGTTCAAAAAATTCTGTATTGCCATAGAAATAGCGTAAGCGACGAACTTTAGCCCACGGTGCATATAAGCTTAAAGTAATAATAGTCAAAAGAATATTAACGATCCAGATTCCAAAATATTCTGAGGCTTTACCATGAAACTTAAAATGATAAATGCCTGATTGAGAAATTGGTGGAGACGTAATATTTTGATCCTCATTCAAATCTTGAGTAGATGAGGGTAAAGCTTGTTCTTGCATTTTATTCTCTTTATTGAAACTAAATGATCTTGATTGAATGTAATAGATAATTAGAAAGCTATTGAGAACATTATATATTTTTTATAAATGGAAAGAAATAGAATGAAAAGCAAACAACTATTTTTACCATTATATTCTTATTGAATTGTTCGGAGCAGAAAGCAGATCGAGAGAAGTATAAATAATAGGTTTAAAGGGATATTGGTGACTTATTGCAATTTCTAACTGAAACTTTTCTACATCATTCATTTCATCATTTAGCATTTGATATTCTAATCTTACCTGTTGAAACTAATATATCTATATAAATTTCAATTTCGTTATAAACCCCAAATTAATAATAAATTTTAATTATTTATCCTTACTTTTTAATGATCTATTTTAAAGCAAATGTCGTTTAGTGTGCTTGACTGCCAAAGGGTAGAACACTATCCTTTGCCTGCTGGCCACATTGCCAGTCGGTTGTCGCAGACCGGGAAAACAAAGTCGATATGCAAAACTCTTGTTTTGTGTGTCGGGAACTCGTTCGCCCCCTTTTTCTCTACGGTAGGGCGGAAGGGGGACACCTTCGGGTGTGCTGGTTCCTTTGTTTCCAGTCTGCGAACCCCCTTTCGTTCTGCCACCATAATTTTAATGTTTTGGCAGAACTCCCAATAAAAAGGAGTTGGCTTTGCACATTCATTATTTCTTGGCAGCCTTTGCCAAAAGCTATAACGACACAACTTAAACTTTTAAAGCAGTTTGAAAGTCATTTGGCTTTTCGGACTTTAAATCGTTACGACCAAAAAACTTAATCAACAATAAAACTTGAGATGTGCCAAGCACAGTCTTTATGGGCTTTGCTATGCCTTTTATTTGCTTAAAAAAGAGTAAAGGCATTTTTATCTCATTTATATACAACAAGAATTTATTTTATAACGGTAAAACTATGCCACATTCAGATCTCCCATTTCGTGCTTTAAGTGTGCTTCACACTTCCCGATATCTGTTTAACAACTATGGCTTTCACAATGTCGGGGTTGACCGAATTATTGAGTCGGCAAAAATCCCAAAAGCGACTTTTTATAATTACTTTCACTCAAAAGAAAGGCTAATTCAAATGAGTTTAACCTTTCAAAAAGATGGTCTAAAACAGGAGGTACTTTCAATCATTCATGTTCAAAAAGAATTAACGACGCTTGAAAAGCTCCGCAAAATTTACTTTTTACATGCCGATTTAGACGGACTTTATCATTTGCCTTTTAAAGCTATTTTTGAAATTGCGAAAACACATCCAAAGGCCTATCAGGTGGTCGTTGAATATCGAAACTGGTTTATTAATGAAATCTATAATTTGCTTTTAATCACCAACGCAAATGCTTCAAAACAAGATGCTCACATGTTTTTGTTTGTGATTGATGGAGCAATGGTTCAGCTTTTAGATCCAAACAAGCCAGATGAAAGAGAGAAGTTGTTGGATTATTTTTTAATTACTTTAGGATAAATTAGAGGAAAATATAGGTAAGGAAAGATACTAATAATTGCTTACTTTCCTTACTTTGAAAGTAAATTAAACCTGAGCTTAATTTAAATAAACATTACTTCTTTTGCTTAAAGCGATATTTACATTTTAGACAGCGATAATCCTGAAAAATATTTTTATCGATCATTACGCCTGCTTTTTTACCAAAAATATTGCCAACCACACCGCCAGTAATACCTGCGCTAATTGCACCGACAAAAGTTCCTACTGTTCCACCAACAATCACACCTAAAGGGCCAGCAATCGTACCAATCGCTGCACCAACAGAAGCTCCAGTTGCAGCACCACCCACAGTGCCTGCCGTTGTACCAGCAGCTGTCAGTAAAACACCGCCAGTTGTTCTAAGTAATTTGTCATGGTCACGTGCTTCGATTTCTGTAGAACCACACTTAGGACATTGCAGAGCTTTTTCCATAAAATTTCCTGTCTTTCATCATTGAGTGACACAGTTGACGGTGCTAAATCAGTAAAGTGGGTAAAGAACCTGTCTTTCGATGAAGTGTCTTTTTCCTATTGAGTGATTGTAACGATAACTGGTCTGCTTTGATTTTAGCTGAACATTGACACAAATATTTATAGATCATGTAAACACTTGTACTTTAATAATTATCTCATTAAATACCAATGTTTAGAATGACTAAGGCTTACATATCAATGTGTCTAGCAGCGAAAAATTTAATAATGATGAATAAAATGTGAATGGTTTTTTGAGTAGATTTTTGAAGTTATTGAAGATGACAAGCTATTTAATGATAAAAGGCTTATCCTGTTTGAATAAGCCTTCTTTGAAGATTAGAGTGATTTTTTCCAACTCAAAAATTTATATAATCCAAACATAAATGCAATCCAAATTGGAATTAAAATAACTGATTTTTCAAAACCTTGAGTCCACATGATATATAAAATCATGCCAATAAAAATCAAAACGATATAGTTACTTAAAGGTGAAAATAGTGCAGGGAATTTGACAACTTTACCTTCAAGTTTCATGGCACGTTTAAACTTCAAATGAGTAAAGCTAATGATTGCCCAGTTTAAAACTAAAGCTGCTACAGCCATGTACATGAGATAGCTTAAAGCTTCTTCTGGGATAAAATAGTTCAGTAACACGCAACCAAAAATCAGAATAGAAGAAAAGATAACAGCCGGTGTTGGAACGCCTTGTTTGCTCACTTTTGTAAAAATTTTGGATGCGTGGCCTTGTACTGCTAGACCATATAACATGCGACTGTTTGCGTACATACCGCTGTTATAAACAGACAGTGCGGCTGTTAAAATAATAAAGTTAAGCAAATGCGCTGCCCAACCAATCCCAAGCTGACTAAAAATCATCACAAATGGACTTTTATCTAGACCACCAAGGTCAAGCTGATTCCACGGAATGAGCGACATGATAATGGCAAGCGAAGCCACATAGAAAACCAAGATTCGAAAGATAACTTGGTTAATGGCTTGTGGAATGCTTTTTTCAGGATTTTCGGCTTCAGCAGCAGTCATCCCAATCAGTTCAATACCGCCAAAAGCAAACATTAAGAAGGCGAGCATATAAAACAAGCCCGAGAACCCATGCGGGAAAAATCCGCCATGCTGCCATAAGTTTGAGAAGCTAGCGATAGAATCACTACCTGCGGTGAGCAATAAATATAAGCCAAACACGATCATGGCAATGACTGCCGCAACTTTAATAATGGCTAACCAAAACTCAGATTCACCATAAAATTTAACGTTGCCTAAGTTCAAACATGTGACCAAAACAAAGAAAAATAAGGCTGATATCCAAGCAGGAATATGAGGCCACCAGTAATGCACATATTTAGCAACTGCTGTCAGTTCAGTCATTGCGACCAAAATATAGACCACCCAATAGTTCCAGCCCGATAAAAAACCGGGGAATCTTCCCCAATATTTTTGTGCAAAGTAACTAAAGGAACCGACCACAGGTTCTTCTACGATCATTTCACCCATTTGGCGCATAATTAAAAATGCGACTAAACCGACAATGGCATAACCTAAAATAATAGAAGGGCCAGCAGACTGGATGACTTGTGCAGAGCCTAAAAATAAACCTGTCCCGACAGCACCACCCATAGCGATTAGCTGGATGTGGCGATTTTTAAGTCCGCGTTTTAATTGGGAAGATGAGTTGCTCAAAATATATGCGCTGAATAAAAAAGCTGATGCTATTGTAATAGATTGGCTAGGGATCACCTAATTTGAAAAGGATTTTACTCAGTTAAATAAAAAAGGATTCGTACAAAGCTATACGGATCCTTTTTAGAAAAACGATGTTTTTATAAATTAGAAAGACACCATTTTGCCCGGGTTAATCATTGCGCCGATGCCATACATACTTTTTGCGAGCGGGATGACAACGGGAGCAAGGGTACGACCAAACATAATATTTTGATGGTCAATTTTAGATAACATTTCAAAGTCGTTAGATTGCCCAACAAAGTCATTTGCAATGGCTTTACCAATGCGTACAGTCTGTGCAACGCCGTGACCACTCCAGCCATGAACAGCATAAATTGGGAATTTATTGCCAAACTTACGGCTATCGACTGCACCATTTACGGTTAAATCAGTTGTTCCACTCCAGACAAAATCCATTTCTAGATTTTTAATTTGAGGGAAAACCGTATGAATTCGATGTTCTAGATAATTTAAAGTTTTCTCTGGTCCCCAACATGTTCCTGTGCCTTGGCCACCAAAAAGTAAACGGTTATTAAACACGGGACGGTAGTAATCAATTTGGAACTGAGTGTCATAAACAGGATGCCCAAATGGCAAAAGCTCTTTTGTATCAAGCTCTAGTGGGGCAGTCGTCGCAACATAGGTGTAAAATGGAATAGTAGTATTGCTTTGCTCTGATAAAAGTTTAAACGAAGCATGGTGTACTGCTAACACCACAGACTTTTTAGCTTTTACGACAGCATTTGCTGTTTGAACATAAATACCATCTGCTTTTTCTTCTATTGAAATGACTTCTGTTTGCTCATAAACAGTACCGCCATTTTGGCAAAAGCCATAAATTAAGCCACGGTTTAAAGCTAAAGGATGGATTTGTCCACCTAACTCATCAATTAAACCACCTGTGTAGTAGTCAGATTTAATAAAGTCCATGAGTTCGTGTTTACCTACAATGCGCGTATGGTCTTCACCTAAATATTTTCGAGCATCGGCGCCTTGTGTTAAACCAACTAAATGCCCTTCATGAACGGCGGCGGTAATATGGCCGTATTTTCGGTCAAAGTTGAGCTGGTATTTTTCCGAGATGTCATCAATAAGTTGCATGGCTTCTGTAGAGGTAAAATGCCACAGTTTTTTTGCATCTTCATAGCTTAAGCGATCGGCCATTTCTTGAGCTTCCCAGCGAGCTAAACCGGGGGTAAGTTGTCCGCCATTTCTGCCAGAAGCTGCGCTACCAATCCGATTTTTTTCTAATAAGACCGTATCTACGCCTTGTTCAGCTAAATGTAATGCACTTGATGAACCTAATAAACCACCGCCAATAACCACCACATCGCATTCAATATCAGCTTGTAAACTGTCAAATGTATGCCAATCAGAAAGTGAGCTTTCATAGTAGTTCGCTGGATTATCTACCGCTGCACCTTCTACATTTGTTGTGTCAAATTTTGCATGTTTTGGATTTAACCAGCTCCACTCTTTGCCCACTTGTAGAGATTTACTTAGTTTATATTGCACGTCTTTTAAAAGTTGAGGTTTAGAAATAATTTTCATGACGAAGTTCCTGTAAAATTAATAAGCATTACTAATAGCAATACTTTGTTTTTTAATCGTTTTATAGATAAATAAAAGAATGCCTAGCGATAACCAGAAACATCCGAAAGTGAGTGAAGATGAATCAAGGTTAAGCCACAGGCAAATAATGCTGATGACTGATAAAAGCGGTAAAAAGAGGTTTAGAAATTTATTTTTAAACCCTGAGCGCTGTTTATCTTTAATATAAAACTTCATAAAAACTGAGAAATTTACGGCTGTAAAAGCGACTAGCGCACCAAAGCTGATCAGGCTTACGACTTGTGCTAGATCTAGAAAAACCGCAGACATTGAAATAAGACCAACAAATAAAACCGAAAAAAATGGTGTACCTAAGGAGATGTGAATTGTCCCAAAATACTTTTTAGGAAAAATATTATCGGTGCCCATTATATACAGTAAACGCGAAGCGCTGGCATGAGAGGCAAGACCAGAGGCGACAGTGTTCATAATTTGTCCGCATAAGAATACGGATTGGAAAAAAGCACCGCCGACATAAAGCACAATTTCAGGAAGTGCTTCAGTAGGGTGCTGAAAGCGTAGATTATTTGGAAAATAAAGCTGAATAAACCAAGCAGCCGTGAAGAAAATAAGTCCGCCAGCGAGAGTTGTTAACATGACTGCTCGGGGAATATTTTTAGTGGGTTGTTTGGTTTCATTTGATAGCGTGGTAACTGCATCAAAGCCCAAAAAAGAAAAGCACAAAACTGAGGCACCCGCAACGAGCGGTAGTATAGATTGCTGCTCATGCCAGAGTGGAGCCAACGTAAGCACATGCTCATAACCTTGAGTTGAGCCAATACCCTGAATCACTAAATACACAAAAATGACCATAAGTATGATGGGTGCAAATACAAACACGAGACTTAAATTAGCGAGTAACCGAATGCGGAAACAATTCACTAAAGTGACTAGGCCTGCCGATACCAACACCCAAAACCAATAAGGCAGACTTGGAATAAGAGCTGTGAGATAAATTGCAGCTAGCAAAACATTAATGAGGGGTAATAACAAATAGTCGAGTAGAGAACACCAACCGACAAAAAAGCCACTTTTAGGCCCTAAACTTTCAGCTGTATAGCTATATGCCGAGCCTGATTTTTCTGAATTTTTGCTGAATCTTGCATAACTCCAAGCGGTGAGTAGCATGGCACCAAGTGCGAGTAAATATGCGAGTGGTACATGTCCATTGGTAATGCTAGAGACAATACCGAAAGTATCAAACACCGTCATGGGAGTCATGTAGGCAATACCAATAATTGTGACTTGCCAAAGAGACAGTTTTTTTAAGGAAGACGTTTTATTTTCCATGTCATTTCAACCTCAAATTTCGTTGTTTTGCTTTTCATCCGGAAAAGCGATGCTATTTTTGAGCCAAAACTTCCCCTAGACCTGAATAAACAAGTCTATTTGAAGAAAGTTTGTACAAAAGCTAGGGGCTATTTCGCCTTGGTAATGCCCTAAAGCAAAGTCAAATATTTATATGTGTGACTTCGCTCTAGATCACGACCAGTTGAAAAGATTGACACGGTCGTGACAGAACCTGCTGTGGGCTTTGGCCTTTAAATAATGTGCCTGTTCTGATGCTGACGTCATTTGAAGTAATCACACGAGAGGAATCGTTGATCACGATTGCTTTTTGTTTGATATTTTTAAGTTTCGGCATCAGTAGTTTTTCGAGTGCTGAAACTAAAATGTCGGTGGCAATTACACCGATAAATTGATCACGAATCATGACCGGATGAGCAAGGGTGATGGTATATGCACCATTGCAGATATAGTCGACATATGGTCCATGGATGCATGGACTTTTATTTTGAGCAGGTTTATGGAACCATTCAAAAGAGCGAAAATCTAAAAAGCGCTGAGCATTTTGATAGTTTTCAAGTTTGGCTTGTTGTAACTGATCTTCCTTTTTATACCACCATTCAAGTGTCCAATAATCTTGTTCTTCTTGCGTTGCAGGGCTATAACTTGCAAAGCCGATACCTTGACTGTAATGGCTTTCCTGTAAGGCCTTTTTAATTTCCTTTTGCAAAGCTGAACGTTCTGAACCTGAAAGCTTAATGTCTTTTGTTTTTTCAGGTTCATATTTTGAGAGTATTTTGCTCGCTTTAGCTGCCAGTTTTTCTGTAATGGTTGTCGTTTCCTCAACCACCGTCTTTAACAAATTTTGAAGCTCTTCTATATCTAAATGTTGGGTCATTCCTATAACTCCTAAAATTCCGTATTTCTCACTCGATACTTTATAAGCGCTCTGTTTATTGTTTTTATTCGATAGATAACTTATATCGAAGCATTTGATCCGTTAGCATCGAAATAATCTTTCGTGCTTGAATAACAGCATCATCTTGATTGGCTTGAACAAAAGATGATAAAAGTTGGTGGTATTGCGCAACGACCAATTGATGAAATTGATCATCTTGGTAAAGCACAGCAATGAGCGGTGCCCATTCAGCTTGTATGGTTAACTCTTGATTTGCTAGTCGAGCTGATTGAGCAAAAGAGGTGAGTGTCAGCAAACAGCGTAAATCAAGTTGGGCACGAGTGTCTGCTTCAACGGCCTGTTCAAATTGTTCAATCAGCTCTTTGATTTTTTTCAGTTCATATTCAGTGGTTCTTTGTGCAGCCAAATATGCACCATGGCTTAAAATTGCACTATGAAACTCGCCTAAATCAGCTAGATATTCATTTGAAGCTTGACGTAGAGGATGCTTGTTTAAGAGTAAATCGGAAGGTAACTCACAAACAAAGCTTCCACCGTTTCGCCCGCGTCGTGTATCAATCAGACCCTTTACGCGTAAAGTATTTAAAGCTTCACGAACGGTAATGGGTGACACTCCCATTAAGCGAGCTAGATCCGCCTCGTTAGGAAGTTGTTCATTGCTTTTGAGCAATCCAGAGATAATTGCATTTTCCAAGCGTTCTACAACTTGTTCCGATCGAGTTGCCTGAGCGATAGGTGCAAAAATTATCGTATATGCTGACATGGCGAATTCTCTAAAAGCTAAGTCAGTGACTTAGCTTAATGAAACGGATAAATGATTAAAACACGCCATATTGATGGACTGCCTGTTCATCTTCAGGCACGGCTGGTATTGCATCCCAAAGTTCAACAATTTTGCCGTTATCTACACGCCACAGTTCAAAATAGGCATGTCGATTTCCGGCAATATTTCCTTCGGAATGTGTCAATACAAATTGACCATCAGCAATGGAGCGATGAGTTTTGGAGTATACCAAACCTTGCCCTTCATTACGGATATTGTTCAAAAAATCAATCACTGCCTTAACACCATCACCAATATCTGGACTATGTTGAATGAACTGATCGTTGTGGGTGTATTCTTTAAATGCTTCGTAATTGCCATCAATTAATGACTTCTTGAAGAAAGAGGTCACAATCTCACGATTTTTCTCCGAATCATGATGGGTCACAATTTCGGTTGGACCATCTAATTGTGTTCGACCACTCACATTTGGTGCTGCTTCAGTCACCAGACCATCCCAATGTTCCACAATTTTTCCATCTTTCACTCGGTAAATATCAAAACCAACTAAAGGGTTTTCATCTAGGCCCTGAAAGCGGCCATGAATTGCAACCAAGTCGCCATCTGCCAATACACGCACAGCTTCATGTTGCATGTCGGGGCAGTCTTCTACCAATTGACGCAATCCTGAAATACCGTTGGCAACCAGCGGTGAGTGCTCTATAAAGTCTTCAGAAAAATAACGGTCTAGAGCAGTGGTGTCGTGCAAATTAAATAGCTCGTGATGGGCTTTAGTCACCAAGTCTTTCATTTGTTGTTTATTCATTTTGATCTCCTTTCAAAGTCCATTTTTATTATTCGTTTGAACTCATCACATGTTTAACGCGGGTATATTCTTCAAAACCGTAGCCAGATAAATCTTTACCATAACCTGACTTTTTGAAACCGCCGTGTGGCATTTCTGCGGTTAAAGGAATATGGGTATTAATCCAAACTGTACCGAAATCGAGCTCACGTGACAGACGAGTTGCGCGGGCATGATCTTTAGTCCACACACTTGAAGCTAGGCCATATTCAACATCGTTGGCTTTTTCAATCGCATCATTTTCATCGGTAAATTTTTGAACGGTAATCACTGGTCCAAAAATTTCATTTTGAATGGCTTCGTCGTGTTGTTTTAAGCCACTAATAACGGTTGGTTCAAAATAGAAGCCTGGACGGTCTGCTTGTTTTCCACCTGTTTCAACTTTGGCGTGAGCAGGTAAGTTGTCAATAAAAGCTTTAACATTCTTTAATTGGTTAGCATTGTTAAGTGGGCCATAAAGCGCATCTTGATCATCGGGTTCACCAAAACGGGTATTCTTTGCAGCTTCAACGAGTTTGCCTAAAAACTCATCATGAACGTCTTCAGACACAATCACACGTGTTGCCGCAGTACAGTCTTGTCCTGCGTTGAAATAACCTGTTAAAGCAATCATCTCAACGGCTTTATCGATGTCGGCATCTTCAAAAACCACTACAGGTGCTTTACCACCAAGCTCAAGATGAGCCTTTGCTAAATTTGCTGCGGCAGAAGCTGCAACTTGTAATCCCGCACGAACAGAACCTGTAATAGAAACGAGCGCTGGCGTTTTATGGGATACAACTTTTGAACCCACCTGAGCTTGGCCTAACACCACGTTAAATGCGCCCTTAGGGAAAAAAGGTGCAGCAATTTCTGCAAGTAAAAGGGTACTTTCAGGAGTGGTATCACTTGGTTTAAGTACCACTGTGTTCCCCGCAGCCAAAGCAGGAGCAATTTTCCAAACAGCCATCATGAGTGGATAGTTCCAAGGAGTAACTTGACCAACCACACCGACTGGTTCGCGGCGAATAGAAGAGGTTAAACCTTCTAAATATTCACCTGAAGCTGTACCATTGAGTAAGCGGGCAGCGCCTGCAAAGAAACGAACCTGATCTGCCGATGCACCTACTTCTTCCGATGCAATTAAGTGTTTTAACTGACCCGTATTACGACTTTGCGCCTCAATTAAACGCTCCGCATTTGCTTCAATCGCATCTGCCAAATTCAGTAATGCTTTTTGACGAGTTGAAGGTGTACTGCGTCCCCAAATTTTAAATGCTTCTTTTGCAGCAGCATAAGCTGCATCAACTTCAGCCTCGGTTGCATTCGGTGATTGTGCATAAACTTCACCAGTCACTGGGCTGACCAAGTCGAAATAATCATTTCCTTTGCTAGCAACATATTCGCCGTTAATAAAGTGTTGTAGTTGAGTTTTAGCCATTTTTTATACCTTGTCCTTAGGTTTTAACATATAACATATAATACTATATGTATTATGTTTTAAATTTTCTGTCAAATGCTTTGATGAGGGGATTGAGTGAAAAAAGTTGGAATTTACTTCAGATTAGATTTTAAGTTTTTGATTTGATTATTTAAAAAAAATTAAAAATTTGTGAAGATTTTTAGAAGAGGCTCTTTGTCGTACTCGTTCAGTAGATTTGATGAAAAATAATAGAATAATTTTTCTAATTGAGAGCAGCTTGATGAGCCAAACCTTGTGCTTAGCTCATCAATTTCGAGTTCTTATTTATTGAAATTAAAGTGAATGATTAGGTCTTATGACTCGCAAGCAGAATGCTGGTTTCACTGTTATAAATACCTGAAATATTCCTGATTCTCTCTAAAACTTTATCAAAGTTTTCTAAGGTATCAGAGCGAAGCTCGACCAAAATGTCCCATTTGCCATTGGTTTTATGCAAACATTCAACGGCACTTTCTAGGCGTAGTTCTTTAATCACAGACTGCGCTTTGGTCCCTTCAACCATAATACTCATCCATGCACGAATAATGTTGCGTTCAGCATTGGGCTTAAACCGTACTGTATATCCAGTAATGATGCCCGAAGACTCCAAATACTCCATTCTCTTTTTAATAGTTGCTCTTGAAACATGAACTTTTTCGGCTAACTCGGTAACAGACATCCGTGCGTTATCTTTAAGTAAACCTAAAATAATTTGATCAATGTTATCCATATTGTAATTGTCAATTATCAAATTGGTAAAAAATAATTCATTTTTTGCTGAATTACAAATTTTGTGAATCAATTTGATTTTGAATAATAGGGTCATCAGCTAACCCTCATAATTTTAATTTAATGGACTAGATAAAATGAATAATTTTGCAGTTTCACGTAGTGACTTTAACGAGTGGATGGTTCCAGTTTTTGCACCGGCAAATTTCATTCCAGTACGTGGCGAAGGTTCACGTATTTGGGATCAAGAAAATAAAGAATATATTGATTTTGCAGGAGGGATTGCAGTAAACGCATTAGGTCATGCGCATCCAGTGGCAGTAAATGCTTTAACAGAACAAGCAACAAAACTTTGGCATGTAGGTAACGGTTATACAAATGAACCTGTTCTACGCCTTGCTAAACAACTCACCAAAAATACATTTGCAGACAAGGTTTTCTTCTGTAACTCTGGTGCTGAAGCGAACGAAGCTGCTTTAAAACTGGCTCGTAAAGTTGGTTTAGACAGCGGCGTTGCTGGCAAAAGTGGCATTGTGGCATTTAATAATGCTTTCCATGGCCGCACTTTATTTACCGTTTCGGCAGGTGGTCAACCTAAATATTCACAAGACTTTGCACCACTTCCAAATGGCATTAATCATGTTGCCTTTAATGATTTAGAAGCTGCAAAAGCGGTGATTAATGAGCAAACATGTGCAGTCATTGTTGAACCGATCCAAGGTGAAGGCGGTGTTATTCCTGCTGACATCGAATTTTTAAAAGGTTTACGTGCACTGTGTGATGAATTTGGTGCGTTACTTATTTTTGATGAAGTGCAAACTGGTGTAGGCCGTACAGGCGCACTTTATGCCTACATGAATTCAGGTGTTATTCCAGATGTGTTAACGACTGCAAAAGCATTAGGCGGTGGTTTCCCAGTGGGTGCAATGTTAACAACTGATAAATTTGCTCCACATTTTTCAGTGGGTACACATGGTACGACTTATGGCGGTAACCCGTTAGCAAGTGCGGTTGCAGGAGCAGTATTTGAATTTATTAATTCGCCTGAAGTGCTTGAAGGTGTGAAAGAACGTCATGATTATTATAAAAAAGCTTTAAATCAATTAAATGAAAAATATGAAATCTTTGAGACGATTCGCGGTGAAGGTTTATTGATTGGTTGTGCCTTAAAAGATAAGTTCGCAGGTAAAGCAAAAGATATTAATAACCTTGCAGGTGAAGAAGGATTACTGAGTCTGATTGCTGGTCCAAACGTTATACGTTTTACGCCGTCTTTGATTATTCCATTTGCTGATATTGATGAAGGCTTAAAACGGTTCGAACGTGCGCTTGCTCGCTTTGTGGAAATTCAAAAGGATGAACAAGCAGCATGATGATTATTCGCTACATCGAACCTAAAGATGTTAATGACCTTTACCTGTTGGCGCAAAAAGCAGGTTTTGGTTTGACATCTTTGCAACCAAATATGGAAAAACTCGCTGCTCGTATTGAGCGGGCGTGTAAAACGGTCGCAGGTGAACTCCCAAAGGCAGATCAGGTTTATTTATTTGTTTTAGAAGATACTGAACTCAACAAAGTCGTTGGTGTTTGCGGTATTGAAGTCGCACTTGGTTTAAAAGAGCCTTGGTATAACTTCCATGTAGGAACCCAAGTTCATGCGTCAGAACCCTTAAGTGTTTATAACGCTTTACCTACTTTGTATTTGAGTAATGACCATACTAACTGTAGTGAGCTTTGTACTTTATTTTTAGATCCTGACTATCGCTTAAATAAAAATGGCAAGTTTTTATCTAAAGTTCGCTTCTTGTTTCTTTCAGCATTCCGTCAATATTTTGAAGAAACGATTGTTGCTGAAATGCGTGGATACTCCGATGCAAATGGACAATCACCATTTTGGAATGCGGTAGGTCATAAGTTTTTTAATATTGAATTTACCAAAGCTGATTATTTGAGTGGAGTCGGGCAAAAGGCTTTTATTGCTGAGCTAATGCCAAGACATCCACTCTATGTCGATATGTTACCTGATGATGCGAAAGCCGCGATTGGCATTGTTCATCCAAATACTCGACCAGCTTACAACCTCTTGCTTGAAGAGGGACTACGCTACAAAGGCTATGTCGATATTTTTGATGGGGGTGCGACGCTGCAAGCAGATATCGAAAATTTACGGGCAATTAAAGAAAGTCAGTCTGTAGCGGTAAAAATTGAACAACCTGAAAATATTGCGGTAGGTGATGAAGCTTATATTGTGGCTAATGATGACTATGAAAATTATCGCTCGATTCTTGTGTATAGCAAACCGCATCAAAACATATTGCAGTTAACAAAAGAACAAGCAAAACAATTGAATGTTGAAAATGGCTCTTTAGTTCGGGTGCTAAGCGTTCAAGTTAAACAAGTTTCGAGCCCAGAAGTGGTCAATAAACTCAAAGTGACTGAACATTTTCGAATGGCTGTTAATTAAGCGGAAATTACTATACATTTCACCAAATTTAAGAAGGAATACTATATTATCGCTAGCGCAAGATGGGTATATGGATAAATACAATCTTGCTCACTGAGCTGGGATTAATTAGCCTGTTTTTCTATATAAATAGTAAGTAAATAAAATATTTAATTAATTTATATATTTTAATTGTTTATTGAAATTATATTGAGAAAAGCGGGCTAATATAATAATGAAGGAAAGGATTGATGATTAATTTTTATTGTTATAGGTAATAGCTTTTAAAAAGGAATTTATAAGGTTTTAAGTGGTTTAATAATATTTTAACATGATTTAATGGACTAAATTAATAATCATATAATTTATTTATTATTAAAGCATTTACGACGGTTGCTATAAATTGGAGTAAATATTACATGAGTAAGAATAACGGAAAGCAGTTCCTGGAAGGAGATCTTCTTGGTAGTCAACATATGACTGAACAAGAAGAAGAGAAATTGCAGCGCTCATTAACCAATCGTCATATTCAGATGATCGCAATTGGTGGTGCAATTGGTACTGGATTATTTATGGGTTCCGGGAAAACATTAAGTGTTTCGGGTACTTCAATTGTTTTAACCTATTTAATTATTGGTTTCTTCTTTTTCTTCGTGATGCGAGCAATGGGTGAATTGTTGCTTGCGAACACCAATTTTAAAACCTTCGCCGATTTTGCAACGGCTTATCTTGGTCCATGGGCGGGGTTTTTCCTTGGTTGGTCCTACTGGTGTAACTGGATTATTACTGCGATTGCAGATGTGATTGTGATCGGAGGGTACATGCAGTTTTGGTATCCTGATTTACCTGTTTGGATTCCAGCATTTACTTCATTGGCGGTTTTAACCATACTCAATTTTGTGGCCGTTCGATTGTTCGGTGAACTAGAATTTTGGTTCTCCCTCATCAAAATTACTGCAATTATTCTGTTTATTTTGGCTGGTATTTATTTAATTAGTACTGGATTTACTTCTCCAAATGGGGTTAAAGCATCGGTTAGCCATTTGTTTGAAACACAATCTATGTTTCCTTATGGTGTAACAGGTTTCTTAGCTGGTTTCCAAATTGCCATATTTGCGTTTGTGGGTATTGAGCTGGTTGGTACAACAGCTGCTGAAACCAAAGACCCGCATACCTCACTTCCAAAAGCAATTAACTCTATTCCTTTACGTATTTTATTATTCTATGTGGGCGCATTGGTTTGTATTATTGCAGTTACATCTTGGGCTAAGGTATCGCCAGATAGAAGTCCGTTTGTGGAAATGTTTACATTGGTTGGGTTACCAATTGCGGCAGGTTTAATCAACTTTGTTGTAGCGACTTCGGCACTATCTTCGGCAAACAGCGGCATCTTTGCAACCAGCCGTATGTTATATGGTTTAGCTTTAGACAATGATGCCCCTAAAAGCTTTAGTAAGCTGTCTAAAAGAAAAGTTCCAATTAGAGGACTCGTATTTTCAATGGCTTGTGTGACGCTTGGAACATCAATTTTATTTATTGTTCCCAACGTTATGACGGCATTTACGATTATTTCAGCGCTCACTTCAATTTTATGTATTTTCACATTTATGTTGATTGTACTTTCATATATTTATTATCGTAAGAAAAGTCCTGAGTTACATATTCAGTCAAAATATAAAATGCCAGGTGGTTTATTTATGGCATGGATGACGATGTTGTTTTTAGTTTTTACTATAGTAATTTTAGCTTTAGATCATGATACGTTAATTGCTTTAGAGTTTTCACCAGTATGGTTTATTGGGTTATTTATTGCCTATAAGTATAAAAAGAAAAAGATGTTGCAGCTTGATATTTTAAAAGCTCAAAAGGTTGATTATATTTAAGCTAGAAGATGAAACATTTTAAAGCTAGACGGGAGTCTAGCTTTTCTTATTTTAGGGTTATAGAAAAGAGCTAAAAAATTAGAATAAAGATAGTTGGTTGCTTGTATTTTGAGCGTGTAGTGGGATTTTAACTTAATATATTAAACTTGTCTATTTTTTATTATTTATTTTATAAAATATAAAAAAATATATTAAGTATGTATTTAAAAAGGTATTAAAAATCATTAGACTATGGAACTTGTGTGGGGTTTAACTAAACTTAAAATCAAGTTGTGATATTAATTCTTTAGAAGAGCTTACATATATAAATACTTTCTTAATTTAATACTTAAAAAATAAGAAGAGGCTGCATCATGGTTGCGAT